>CBDBNV010000001.1:0-1723542 GCA_965207815.1 Tepidiformaceae bacterium | reverse complement strand
GACTCGATATTCGCGACGAACAGCGAGTCCCGTTCCACATCGAAGACGAAGTAGTTCACGCTCCCCGGACCGGTGAGCGCTCCGGTCGCCAGCCGGTGAAGCTCCAGGGGCGCGGCGAGATCCCTCGTCGCGCCCGGCTCGTCGGGGATGAGCGGGTAGAGCGTGAAGGACCCGCGCTCGGGAGACTGCACGTCGACGTAGTACGTTCCGGGCTGCAGGGGCGTATCCGTGCGGATGATGGTCGCGCCGGGAATCTGCCGGTACCTGTCGTTGTCGTCGTATTCCGAAATCAGGGCGGTACCCGGCGGATGGTACGGGTGGCCCGGCTGCGCCAGGTAGCTGACCTGCACTTCGGTGTCGATGCGCGAGGAGCCGGCGCTGTCTCCAATGGCAAACACGAAGAGGTGGGAAGCCTCGGCCAGCGTGAACTTGAAGAAGTTGCGTTCTCGCGGGTAGCCCGTCGAGCCGTTGTGGCCGCGAGCGGGCCGGCCCAGCGTGATCTCGGGGGCGGCCTCCCTGGTCTCCGCGGGTTCCACCAGGGACACGATCCGTACTTCGTAGGGACCGGCACCGGACCCGGCCACGCGCAGCACGTAGGTCGTGCCGGCGGTGAGGGTGGCCTCGAACCCGAAGTTGTGTGTGCCGAACGGCGAGGGGACGTTGTCATTGGAGGCTACGGTCGTGCTACCACTCAGAAGGGAGGCGCGCGTATTCGTGGCGCCCGTGGAGTACACCCAGACCCTGGTGGTCGTCGCGACCTGAATCTCAAACCAGTCGGCATCGCCGGCGGGCTCGATGCGTCCGGACGCGGGCGCTTCGGCGCTGAGCGGCGTCGCGGTCGCATTGGTGTTGCCGCGATCGGACGTCTCGGCCACATGGGCGGGGGACGACCATGGCCCGTCGCCGGCGCCCGTGACGGCGCGGACCTGGATGTCGTACGAGGTCTGGTCGCGGAGGCCGGTCAGCGTGTGCGCCAGCGCGCCTCCGCCGGTCTCCCACACATCCTCGAGGAGCGTCCAGTTGGCGTCGGCCTTGTCGGAAGCGCTGCTCGGAACGTACCGCAGGTCATACGCCGTGATGGCGGACCCCCCGCTGTCCGCCGGGGCCGTCCACGTGACCGCAAGGGTGGTCGCGGTTGCGGTCGTGGCGACGCCGGTCGGGGCACCGAGCGCACCCTGGGCGCCAGCCCCAACCCCATTCGCCACGAGCAGGACAACCGCCGGCGGCACGGCCAGAAGCCAGCGCATCAGCGGGCAGGCCCTCCTCACTCTGCCCCTCCCCGGCCGCGTGCGCCCAGGGCATCCGGCAGCGGGCGTCGGAGCCCGCGCGAGAGGAGGCGCCCCGGGCCGGGGAACGGGGCAGGCCCAGCGGCTCCCCGGTCCCCGTTGCCGGCGTGCGCTGGCTGTACGTCGAGCGTTGCTTCGGAACCTGCGGCGTCCCCGCCCGTCGGTGGATTGCGGTACCCGCTGCGACGTTGTGCGCTGCTCAAAGGTAGCCTCACGGAACGGCGCCCCCCGCCATGAGGACGGGGTCACTGATACGTCTCGAAGACGTTACAACAGCCTTTGATGACAAAAATGTGACTACATAGGATTAGTCATTACGATTCCATGGCATCGAGGGAGTTCCCGCTCTCACCACCCTGCGCGACCGCGAGATGCCAGCCGAAAGCGGTAGCCCCCGCGCCGGGCATGGAGGCGCCACCACCAATCGCGCACGGCCTGGTACCCGGCCATCGGTTGCTGGCTCCGCTTCGTTGCAAGAGCGGCATACAGGTGAGGGAAACATCACCGCGGATCGGGATGCCAGCGGGCGTCACGGCAGTCTCAACGGGGGTGCATCACGAAAAGGCTGCCCATCGTCACCGGGAGCCGGGGCGCGGGGCTGGAAGAAGAAGGGCGGCTCGCTGCCGGCGGAAAGTGACTGCGCGCAGTCGAGGGTTGGAGTTCAGCTCCCGGTGGCGGGCGAGGGCGGGCTGTCGGGCCTGGCGAGGCGATAGCCGACCCGTTGCTGGGCGAAGAGGTAGGTCGGGTTGGCGGCTTCGTCGCCGAGCTTGACACGGAGCCTGCGCATGTGGGTGCGCAGGGAGGCGCGGTTCTCGGACCGCCTGGAGCCCCAGACCCTCCACAGCAACTGGTCGTGGGTGACGACCCGCCCGTCGCCCATCGAGAGTTCGGCGAGCAGGCGGTACTCGGTGGGAGTCAGGGGAACGGGCGCGCCGGCGATGGTGACGAGGCGGTCGGCGTAGTTGATGGTGAGGTCGCCGCAGACGTAGGGCTCGGAACGCTCGGCCCGCTGCTCGCCCCGGCTGGCGCGCAGCGCCGCCCGCACCCTGGCCACCAGCTCGGTCGATGAGAAGGGCTTGACGATGTAATCGGAGGCGCCCGCCTCGAGCGCCTCGGCGATCACGTCGTCGTGGCCATAGGCGGAGATGAAGACGACCGGCACCGGGGTGATGGCGAGGATGTCGCCCATCAACTCGATGCCGTCCGAGCCCGGCAGCAGCAGGTCGAGCAGCGCCAGCCGGGGACGGGTCTCGGCCAACAGGGAGAGGGCTTCTCCGGGATCGGGGGTCACGGTGGGATCAAAGCCCGCCGCCAGGAGGGCGGTCCGCACGGTCTTGAGCGTGCGGGGGTCGTCGTCCACGACCAGGATGGACTCTCCGGAGTGATCGCCGCCCGGGGAGGGCCGGGGGCGCTCGGAACGCTCGGCCGCGGTTTCGTCGGCCACGGGCAGGGTGAAGGTGAACCGCGCCCCCATGCCCCGGCCGGCGCTCTCCGCCCAGATGCGCCCGCCGTGCGCCTCGACGATGCCCCTGCAGATGGCCAGGCCCAGGCCGGCGTCCCCGGCGGAGTCCTCATCCTGCAGGGCGCCGTACTTGCCGAAGAGGCTCGCCAGGCGCTCATCGGGTATGCCCCGCCCTTCGTCGATCACCGAGACCTCGACCTGGGCGCCCGTGCGGACCGCGGAGACCGTGATCGGCGATGACTCGGGCGAGTGCCTGGCGGCGTTCGTGAGGAGGTTGGTGATCACCTGCGCGACGCGGGGCCGGTCCGCCGCCACGAGCGGCAGATGCGGGGCGATGTCGAGTTCCAGCGCACTGCGCCCTCCGGCGCTCTGGAAGGTGCTCCTGGCACGATCCACGAGCATCCGCAGATCAACGGGTTCGGGGTTGACGGGCAGCGTCCCCGTCTCGATCCGGGCGACGTCCAGGAGGTCGCCGATGAGGCCGTTCATGGTGTCGGCCTGATCGACGATGATGCGCAGGAACTGCCGCACCTCGGCCTCCTGAAGCTCCGAGCGGGCCTCCAGCAGGCTGGTCGCCGACCCCCGGATCGAGGTCAGCGGCGTCCGCAGCTCGTGGCTCACCATGCCCAGGAACTCGGCGCGGAGCCGCTCGGACTCCTCCAGCGGGGTCATGTCCTGCATCGTCACCACCACCGCGTCCACCGCGCCCCCGGCGGAGCGGACGGCCGTGGCGCTGAGCAGGACGGTGACGCCGCGGCCATCGGGCGCCTCCAGCACGATCTCCTCGGCCCGCAACGTCTCGCTCGTGCTGAGCACCTGGGCCAGCGGGAACTCTTGCAGCGACACCTCGCGGCCGTCCGCGCGGCGGACGGTCATCAGGCCCAGGAGGTCCTCCGGGGAGAGGTCCGGATTCGAGAGGCCCTCGACGATCCTTCTCGCCTCCTGATTGAACGTCACGGGAGCGCCCGTGCTGACGTCGAAGACGGCCACGCCCACCGGCGACGTGTCGATAAGCGCCTCCAGGTCGGTCCTGGCGCGGCGCTCGTCGCGGTACCGGCGGGCATTCGTCAGGGCCAGGGCGACCTGGGGGGCGAACATCACGAGGGTCTCCTCGTCTTCCCGGCTGAAGTCCTCGCCGGGCTCCTCCCGGGCCACGTGGAGGTTGCCGATGCTGGCGCCCCGGTTGCGGAGGGGGACGGTCAGAAACGCGCTCACGGGTGAAGGGGGGCGAAACTCGGGGAGGCCGCTCGCCCGGGCGTGGCTGGCGAAGTCACCCACCCGGAAGGGGTCGGGAATGGAACTCAGATATTCGAAGAACCGCGGCCCGCCGGGCATCTCCCAGAGCTTCTGTGCCTCTTCATCGGACAGCCCCGAGACGACGGAGTCCTCCAGGCGGCCGGAGTCGTCGAGCGTCGTGATGAGGGCGTAGCGCGCGTCCGTCAGCGAGCGGGCGCTGTCCAGGACCTCCCGGAGCACCTCGCCAAGGTCGAGGCTCTCGCTAATCCGCAGGGTCGCCTCGCTCAGCCTGGCCAGGCGGTCCCGGCGCAACCGCACCCCGCGAGCGCCGCCTTCCCCCTGCATTTCAGCTACCACTCTTCTTTCGACCGCTTCCCGATGCGCTGGGGCGCAGTTCCACGGGCCCGGTGCGGACCGGCCTCTTCCGCGCTGACAATCCGGCTTCACAGACTTCGCCCAATGGGTACCGGGATTCGTCCGGGTAAACGCTAGAACCGCCGCAACGAGAAACCAAGAGTCATACGCCACCTCCCGGTGGCGACATTTGGACACAACGTTTGGCCCGAGAATCGGGGCACTCATGGGGTTTAACGCATCTCGTTTGTCGTCGCGCCGGCTGCGGCCGTTCCGTGGCCGTTGCCCAGGACGGCAATGCATCGGCGAAACAGGCGACCGAGCCCCATCCTCCAGCGCCTCGTCGTCGCAGGCAGGGCATTTCCGCCGGGGCGCCCGCTGATGATGTCCGGCGCGGCCTACGGCCCCTTGCAGCAGTCGGCGTTCCCGCTCGTATCGCGGTCGCGCACGCCGTAGGAGCGTGCACGCCGCAATGGAGGCACGCTGAGGCCGCCGGCACCCCGCGGGCTGGGGCCGGGAGCCGCCCGAGCGGCACCCAGTTCCTGCCAGCAAGAGTGGCCTAACTTGACAGTAAGCAGTACCACCTTCGAGGTGCTGTTCAGCCTGTCGTCGCTGGCTCGACAGCCCGCCTGATCGCGTCCGGCAGCATATGCCGTTGTCAACCCTGACGTCCGGTGAAGCGCCGGAAGGTGCGGACTCAAACCTGATTCTGTCCGTGGCCTACCCCGCGCAAGATCTGTGTGTCGCCGGCGAGCGGGGTCACCGTCCAAAGGCGCTTTCAACCTGGAAGAGGTAGGAGTAGGCAGTGACCTTGTCCGAGTTGCCAGCCCCCACCCCCAGGACATCTAGGATCAGCCCCGCGGCCCCTAGGGCCGTCCCGATTGGGTCGCCAGCCGTAGCCGACCAAGCGGTTCCCGCAATTCCCAAGGACCACGAGGGAAGGTTCTTCCCGAGTGCCTTCCGAGTAGATTGTTGGAGTTCATGAGCCGCATCAGCCAATTCCTGCCGTCGCTCCAGTAGCAGGGCTTCCCGTTCCTCTGGGAGCCCCACATCGGCAAGTTCCACCATGAACCCCCGCAGGTCTCGCATGTAGGCGCGATGCGCAGGTCGATGTTCGGCCCGGAACTGCAGGAGGTCTTCGAGCGGCACCGACTCCAGGTCGAAGCTGACAGCTTCGAGGTCGAGAGCTATTACCCGGTCGCGTGATGGCAGTCGCTCCAAGGAAAGGGTGTCGAGGAGGGACTTGAGCGCGCGCCGATCGTTGGTCGCGGGATGCACGGATAGGTTCTGCCTGTGGCCACCCGCCCGCGCGAGTTGTGCGAGGATGACCAGGATAGTCGTCCGCACGACTGGCTGAAGGGGAACGGAAACGCCGTCCTCGCTGGGTCTCGCAAGTCCCCGAGCCTGCAACTCCTTTACCAGTGACTCGGCCAGTTCGACATCCGCCCGGTAGCCCATGCGGGACTGCGACAACTCGTTGAACGCAACGTCCCTTGGCAGGTCGTCGAACACGCCGTTGGCAAGCAGACCGCTGACCGCTTCGGCCAGCTTCGTCGCCATGTCGCGATCTATCCAATGCGTCGGTTCCAGCACCTCCAACAACCCTTGGGCCTCAAGCGGCTCGGCCAGGACTGGATCGGCAAGATGGTGACGCCCATACATGTAATCCGGCAGCAGGATGGACACCTTGTCGAAGAACAGCAGCAGCGACTTCACCCAGCCGCCTTCGCCCATGCGCCAGTAGGGCGCTGGATAACAGTAGGCGACGTCCAGTCGCCGGCTCTTCGCTTCCACTCCGGGAGGGCTCACCTCTACGGTCGAGCGCTAATGAGAACGCGGCCGCCGCTCTCGACTTCGATGCTCAGGTCGTGTCTGTTGAGCAGCAGCATGCCCACGAGGGGAGTGGTGTCGGCCTCGTCGATGAGTACAACCTTCGGCTCGCCGTCCCAGAGCACCGTGGCTTCGTAGGCATCGAAGGAGACTTCGCTGCCATCGGCCAACGTCCCCTCGCTGGTGCCCTTGAGAACCAGCCCCAACTCTGCCACGACCGAGGGCGGGAGGGTCAGGAACCCGGTGAAGCCGGTGTCTACCACGGCCTCGACTTCACGCGCCTCCCCCGCCGTGCCTTGCAGGGAGAGGGGAATGACGGCCTCGTACACGGCGTTGACCACGCCTTCGATCACTCGGCCATCCGCCAGGGCCGGCCCCCAAAGTTATGCAGCGCCCGATGCCCGACCCGAAGGAGGAAGACGTCCAGCGCCTCCGGGCACTGCTCCCGCAGACTGTTCGCAGCGGATAGAGCATCGTCAGATAGGGCCCAGTTGCCGCTCCCCACGTCGATGGCGACGTACTCGCCTTGGTGGGCCGACTCGACCTGTGCCTTGATCTCCCGTTCGTAAATCTCCCGGCCGAGACGGGTGGTTTCCTCCCTGGGCCTGCGCTCGCGGGTGGGAGTCTCTGTGTTCGTCATCCGTCCTCCTTCGCGGGCACGCTCCTACGTCTAATCATTCTACGGTGGGAGCACCTCGGCGGTGCAGGGTCGCTCTGCTGTCCTAACGGTCGAGGTGTTCCCATGTCGGCCCAACCACGAAGACACAGCAACGCCCTGCGTTTCGGCGCGATGTGAGTAATATGGAGCGCCGCGCCTGCCACCCAGGACCGCATCCCATCACGCCCGCCGAGGAGGTACCGACCCGTCATGACACCAGCCAAGAGCGCCGACACCGTTGAGCGCAAGATTCACTTCTTCCGTGCCGATGCTGGTGTGAACGATGGTGGGATTCCCCTTCCGTTCGACCCGTGCCCGGCGTTGGACGTGATCCAACGCCTGCCCTTCACTAACGACGAAGCCGGCCGGTACCAGTTCGACGACGAGGGCAACGCCGTTTGCATCGTGGACCACTCGCCAGTCGGCGACACGCACAATGTGCGGTTCTGTCGTGTTCGGCGATCCGGACTCCCCCAGCTCGAACAAGCAGGTTCGATCACTGACCTCGATCTAACTGCCGATACAGGTCTCCTCGAGACCGTCCACCTGGTCTTCTTCCCCGAGCCGACCAGTGGAACAACCATCGTCGGTGCCGAGTACAATCACTTCGGGCCCCGTATTTCCCGGCTGGGACACTACCTACACGATAGGTCAGATGGCGCGGTCCCGTACGCTACCTTCTCCCCGCTGCTCAGCGGTGACGCTGCGGGGCAGTTGGACCGCCTTGGCGAGATTCGTCTCTTGGACATCAGCGTTCGTCCCGCCTTTCGAGACGTTCTCGAGCAGCGCGACAGCTCGCTGAACGACGCGTTCGAGGTGACGGCTGGCTTGGTCGATGAGCCCGAAACCCTCCAGATAGTCATGAAGCCACAGCCGCGAGCAAGACGATCAACGTTGGAGAGGCTCCGGGGGTCCCTTCAGGGCTTGCTCGACCAGGACGACTCTCGTCAAGGCTTGGTGAGGCTCCAGGCCAGAGGCAGATGCGAGGACACTGGCCGTGTCGAAACGCTAGACCTTCTCAAGGATCACCTGATCTCGACAAGGCGGATCATGCGATTGAATCCACGTAGTCGTGCGCTCAGTCCCGACTCGGCATTTCGGGCGATTCGGGAGGCGTATGCGGATCTGGAGGACAGTATCCGCTCGGCCGCCGGAGCCTCGCTCTGATGTCCGCACGCGCCTACTGGCGTAGACACTTCTTGGGAGTCGAGGCGGTACTAGCAATCGCGCCCGCACTGGTGTTGGTGGCCTGGTTTGTCTTCGGCGCCGGTCGGGAGTGGGTGGACGGGCTGATGTCCGACGTCCGTGCTGACGTCTACAGAACGACCGCCACTATCTCAGGCACGCTGCTCGGATTCCTGATCGCCGTTGCGTCGCTCGTTATGAGCTTCGTGTCCACAGAGCGTCTCACGCTGTTGCGAACCAGTAAGCACCACCCAGCGATGTGGGAGACCTTCTTCCAGACAACGAGAGTGCTCGGGGCACTGACAGTCACATCTCTCGTGTGCCTGGTGTTCGACAAGGACGGAGGGTCGCTGCCTTGGCTAGTCGTGCCGTTCGTCCTCTTCTTTTCCCTATCACTGGCTCGATTGCTCCGGGTCATCTGGATCCTCGAGCAGATCATCGGGATCGTCTCGCGACCTTCGCCGGCGTCGCCATTGCGGTCCTCACAGTGACCAACGACGCCAGCGGCCTCCCGGGAGCCACGGAACCGCGGAGCCTCTTCTGAGGGTGCGGAGAAGGCCCTCCTGGAAAGTCTTCCCCGAAGTGTCACCACTCTTCTCCAAACGTCATCGATACGTCACGGACTTGCTCTGGCCAGCGGCTGTGCGGGTGCCCTAGCCTCCTTCCCAGGCGCCCGGCAGGGCGCCGCCTGCCGGGAGGGGCCCCCGTGACACTGGCGCGGATCACCGGCTCCACCTTCCGCGGCGGGCTGCTCCGGGGAGTGGTCGCCGGGGCGGTCGCCGTGCTGGTCGTCTACGGAGTCCTCGCTCTGACCCCGGGCGAGCAGACGGCCACCGCGCAGGAGCCCTGTGCGCGGGGAACGGCCGTGCCCAACCCGGCCGCCAACCCCGGCCTCGTGAGCGACTGCGCCGTCCTGCTGGCGGTGAAGGACACCCTCCGCGGCACGGAGACGCTCAACTGGAGCGCGGAGACGGCCATCGCCGACTGGAGCGGCGTGACCGTGGACGGCGAGCCCCCGCGCGTGGTGAGCCTGGACCTGGAGGGCGCCGGCCTGAACGGGACGATCCCGGCCCGCCTGGGCGAGCTGGCGGCGCTGCGCACCCTGGCCCTCCAGGACAACGCCCTGACGGGCACGATCCCGGCGCGGCTGGGCGACCTCGAGCGGCTGGAGCGGCTGCGCCTGCAGGGGAATGCGCTGACGGGCGCGATCCCCGCCGAGCTGGGGTCGCTGGCCGCGCTGCAGCTCCTCTACCTGCAGGGGAACCAGCTCACGGGGGAGATCCCGAGGGCCCTCGCCGCGCTCGCCAACCTGGTCGCCCTCGACCTCAACAGCAACCGCCTCACGGGCTCGATTCCCGCCGAGCTGGGGGAGCTCTGGAGCCTGCGCGACCTCTACCTGGAGCACAACCAGCTGAGCGGGCAGATCCCCGAGGTGCTGGAGGACCGCAGCCTGCGCTCGCTCTACCTGGCGGGCAACCGCGGGTTGACGGGCTGCCTGCCGCAGGGGTTGCGCGGGGTCGCCTTCACCGACGTCACGGCCCTGGGCCTTCCCGCCTGCGCGCCCAGGCCCGCGTTCACGCTGACCACCTCGGTGACGAGCGGGGGCACGATCACGCCCGCGCCGGGGCGCCATACCTACGGCCGGAACGCGCGCGTGCGGGTGCGGGCGACCGCGGCGGGATGGGACATCGAGCTGCAGTCGTGGGGTGGGGCCTGCGCCCGCACGCCCCTCACGGAAACCGACTGCATCGTGACGATGGACGCCGACAAGACCGTGAGCGTCGCCTTCGAGCGGGCCATGCACACGCTCACGGTGGAGGCCACGGCAGGGGGCAGCGTCAGTCCCGAGGGGACGACCACGCACTTCGCGCGGAGGGACGTGGCGGTGACGGTGACGGCCACGCCCGATCCCGGCTACCGGGTGGCCTCCTGGGGCGGAGACTGCAGCGCCAGCGGCGCGAACCTGACCTGCGAGGTGACGATGGACGGCGACCGCACGGTGAGCGTCGCCTTCGAGGAAGGAACGGCCTACGCGCTCACGGTCACGGCGGGAGCCAACGGCGACGTCAGCCCGGCGCCGGGCACGTCCACCCACCACGAAGATGCGCAGGTGACGCTGACGGCGGTACCGGACGCCGGCTACCGGGTGGCCTCCTGGGGCGCCGACTGCGCCGCCAGCGGCACGAACCTGACCTGCGTGTTGACCATGGACGGCGACAGGACCGCCGCCGTCACCTTCGAGGAAGGGACCGCCCACGCCCTGACCACGATGGCAGGCGAGGGTGGGAGCATCACGCCCGCCGGGACGACGACACACCACGAAGGCGCTGGGGTCACGCTCACGGCGACCTGGGACGACGCCACCCACAGCTTCTCGCGCTGGGGCGGCGACTGCAGCGCCAGCGGCACGGCCTCGACCTGCGTCCTGACGATGGACGCGGACAAGACCGTGACGGCCACGTTTGCGGCGCTTCCGGCCGACCGCTGCGCGACGACGGCGGCGACCGACTGCATCCGCGCCGTCTACCGGGGAGCGCCCGACGACTACGCCCAGGTGCAGGACATCCCCGCCGGCGTGCTCCTGACCCCCAACAGCGACGGGCGCTACTACGTCGAGCGGGGCCGGCAGTACACGGTCGTGACGGCAGCGCCGCTGCCCGAGGGCTGGTCGCGCTTCTACCTGCGTACCCCGCTGGGGACGCCCGCGCCGGTCTCGGCCTCGCAGTTGATCCCGCCGGTGGGCACCGCCTACACCTTCACCGTCACCACCGACCCCGGGGCGGCCACGCTCATCACCTACGACCTCAAGCGAGCGCGCCCCTTCGTCCGCCCCAGGCCCGACGGCAAGCCCGAGATCGGCGCCACCGTGGTCACCACGGTGTTCTCGGTCGAGACTGACACCCTCAGCTACAACATCTACGACACCACAGGCGCCGTCACCACCCCGGGCAGCTACGCCTTCCTCTCCGACCCCGACGCCCCCTCTACCGCCGTCACCACCTACGAGGCCCTGCGCGACGGCACAACCACCGCCCTCCTCATCCACACGTCCGACGCCCACGGTGCCTCGCAGGCTGCGCTCTACGACACTGTCGAGGCCGGGGACCTCTTCGAGTGGCGCCAGGCCGACGATTGCTTCGTGCGCTACACGGTCACCGAGGTCAAGCCCGACCCCACCGGGACCGTGCCGCGCAAGCTGCTCGGCGTCGAGTGGATGACCTACGCCTTCACGGGCTGCAAGGGCGCAGTCATGCCGGACGCCGCTGTGAGCACGATCTGGGGCCCGCTTCCGGATCTCGGTGGCACATCGCTGACCGTGCCCATCCGGCACGGGGCGGTCCAGATCGTACCGGCGGGATGGACGGGTGAGGTCGAGGAAGAAGAGCGCCGCGAGGCGCCGCGCAGCTCTGCGTACGTCCAGACCAGCGACCTCGCTGTGGCACGCACGCTTGACTTCTGGCGCGAGCCCACGCTGCCCGAGGGCTGGACGCTGGCGAGCGCGAGCGCCGGAGGGCCGACGGATGCGAGCTACGGGTTCTGCTCCGTGTACGTCACTCCGGAGGGCTATATCGGGGTCAGGATCTGCGGAGGCTGGGCCACGGGCGTGGGCAACACCGCCGACGCGTCGTGGACGCCCTCGCTGGGCGGGGGCCGCGTCGGCCTGTCCGTGAGAGAGACCCGCGTCATCAGCGGGCGCACGGCGACGGTGACCTACAGTCCGCAGGGGCCCGGCCACAACGAGCTTGCAGCGATAAATGTGTGGGTCTACAGCGAGCGGTCCGGGCTTGTCTACGCGGTTTACGGCGCAGCTCGCGGTAGCAACGTCGAGGCAGCCATCGCCATCGCGCAGAGCCTGTTCGAGAGCCCGAACCAGCCATGAGGAAGGTGGCGGCCTTCACACTCACTTTCGCGGCGCTGGTGGTGGTGGTGATGTTTGGAGCGCCCGAGCCCCCCAGCGTGAGTGGCCAGCCAGCACAGAGTGCCGCCGCCGGCTACGAGTACGAGGTGCTTCCGGGTGTCCGGTCGGTGGCCTCCGTACGAATGACCTGTGGCTGGCACCAAGTCTGCGCCGGAACAGTTCCGGACGGCGACGCGGTCGACTTTGCTGCGAACACCGGCGACCGTGTCTACGCCGTCTTCCGCGCCACCGACGCGAATGCGAACTACAGCCCCGTTGTATCCCTCGTGACGGACGATGCGAGCTATACGGAATGCCGTAGGGTGATCGTCGACATCGTCAAGCGAGGGTCGACCACGCCGATCGCGCAGGTCCAGTACGTCCACGCGATCGGGAAGGGCATCGTGGCGGAGGACGACGTGCTGCCCTTCCCGATGGAAGACGGTGGTGTCGCCAGCGAGCAGGTGGCCATAGTCGCCCGTCCCAGCTGGGTTGATGCGCGCCAGGCCGTCGAGGCGGCCGCCGATGCGCGGTTCCCGTCGGGGCTCGCACCGTTCGAGGAGCAGGAGATCAACGTCGATGGCGTGCCGGTGAGGGTCGTCAACTTCGGGACCACCGGAGATCCTGACTGGCATGAGCAGGCCGTCCTCAGGGACGACAGTGACGGCAAAGACTGTCCGACCACTGGACCACACCTCGACCAGCGGACCAGCACGCACTCGAACCGGGACGACAACAATGACGACCTAGGCATCCGGAGAGGAAAGAGTGGCCGTTGGTACTGTGTCCCATCGGACCTCTGGATGTGGGTAGTCTCCTCGCGGCCAGCCTCGGAGCTTGAGAAGCAGGTCACCCTGGCGCCGGTCGTGTACGCGCCCGACTTTGGATGGGTCTGCCCAACGCTGCGCAGCCTGACGGTCGACCTTGCGGGAGGACCCGATACCGGGGAGGTCACTATCACACCACCCGCGCCCGCTGAGCATCGGGTGCGTACGGTCGACGACAAGAGGACCGGTCACTACGCGGACGGGTGGGAGGTGACGCTTACGGCCACTGTCAAGGCGGGCCGTGCGTTCATGGGATGGAATGGTCTGCCTGCCGGCGGCGCGAACGCTGCCGAGACGACGATCAGCATGAGTGGAGATCGCGAGGTCACAGCGAACATCGCGTTGGTAGACAACTTCGTGAAGCCGGTGGAGTTCCTGACGCTTGCAGTGGAGACCGCCGGGGCAGACGACGAATCGGTGGGCGGCAGCGTCAAGGCCAAGGGCCGAGGCATTGGCCTAGAAGCCACTCCCGATGAGCGGGGTGCCTATTTCCGGGGGGAACTCGTTGACGTCACGGCAACGCCAGACGATGGCTACGAGTTCTCGCATTGGACCGGTGGGTGTGCTGCGAGTCAGGAGTCTGATTGCGTTGTCACGATGAACCACGACACGGCAGTGACAGCCCACTTCCGGAAGGAGACGCGAACGCTGGAGTTCTCCGCAGAGCCCGAGTGGTGCGGGGACGCCGATGCGGTGCTTGTGAGTGGCGTATCGAATGACGTGCTCTTCATCCCCGGGCCTGGCTCGTTCGAATACAGGGTCGGCCTGGGCGAGGCGGTGCGCCTCACGCTTGAGGACATAGATGCCACCTGTACCCTCAGCCGCTGGGACGGGATCGAAGCTGCTCAGCAGGGAGACGCCAGCGGGAATTCTCGTGCTAGGCAGGAAAGGAGTGATTCCCTGCCCTTGAGCCGAACCGTCGTCATGGACCAGAACCGAACCGTGACGGCGGTGTTCACGTGGACGGATGAGGCACCTGAGTTCGCCGCCGACGCGGAGCCGTTCACGGCGCGGTTCACGGTAGGGGTGCAGAAGAGCGTCCAACTGCCGGAGGCCACAGCGGGCAACGGCGGCCTCTCCTACAGCCTGAGCTCCATCCCGGCGGGCCTTGAGTTCGACTCCGAGACGGCCGTCCTGGCCCGGAAGCCTATGACGACAGGAACGATGGCGCCCGGGACGACCACCGCCACGCTCACGGTCCAGGACGAAGACGACAACAGCGCCGCCACCGACGCCGACACGATCACGGTCAAGATCACCGTCAACGACAACGACCCTCCTCCGCCTACGGACATGCGCTGCCGCCTGATCGTCACCGCCGGCAGCGGCGGGAGCGCGGGCGTTACCGGCAGTGGCTGGGGCTGCAAGACACACAGCTACTGGGCGCGGGCGAACTCTGGCTATTGCCTGGTGAACTGGTCGGTGGTCCCGCCGACCACCGGCCTGCCAGCAGCGCGGGCGCAGTCCAGATCCCAGTGCTACAGCGGCTCCTACACCTTTAGCATCACGTTGACGGCTCAAGCCTCGCCCTACGTGGTCGCCTATCGGGCCAACTTCCAGGACATCACGACAGGCGGCACCTCGGGCGTCTCCCAGCAGTCGGCTACGTGGAACTGGACGGCCACGTGCTTCGAGCCTCCAGACCTGCACGGGAGCGGGGGCGGCCTGCCCACGCGCAGCGCTGCTGTCGCGGCCCGCAAGGCGTGGTACGACTCGGTGGGCTGTGAGGCGTTCAGCAGCAGCGGCCTCCGCATCTGGAGCACCCCCGGCACATGGCGCTGGTGGGCGCGCTGCTTCAATGGCAGCACCGGCGGCCAGGGGGGCTACGCCACACAGGCGCTCGCGCAGTCGGCGCTGACCACGTGGTTCAACACCAATTGCCTGAGCGCCAGCAGCACCGCACGCGGCGAGGCTGGCGCCGACCAGGCCGCTCAGGACCGGGAAGGTGCGCAGGCTGGCAGGGCGCCCGCCCAAACGTGCACAACCTGGTACTACGAGTTCACGTTCCACGACCACAGCGACGGCCCCTCGACCACCGAGCTGACCTCGGCACCGCACGAGGGCTACGGCTCGTACGAAGGGGCGGTGGCTGCGTCGGAGCGGCACGCGGACAGCCTGGACGGGAACGCCGCTATCGAGATCCTCCAGGTTTCCATCGGCTGCAGAGTGGGGAGCTAGACCACCTGATGAGGCGGACGGCAGGCCATGGGGCGGGCAACCTCGGTGGCTCCAGTGAACAGGCCCTGGGCCTGTGAGCTTCCCCCAGGCGGCCGGGGTAATTCACCCCTCCGGCCTCTAAGCTGACCGCCATGAGGCGACGCATCCGCGCGGGTTATGCCCCTCTCGCGGCGGCCGCACTGGCGCTGCTCGTGGCAACCGCCGCGTGTGGCGGCCGGGACGACACTACCTCGCCGCTGCCGTCCCCCACCACGCAGACCAATCCCGCTTCGGCCACGACGGCCAACGCATCCCCAACACCCTCGGCCTCTGCCGCTGCCACTCCCACCCCAACGCCCACGCCACGCGCTACCCCCACTTCCGCCACATCCCCAACACCACGATCCACCCCGACGCCCACAGCCAAGGCAGCCTCACGCCCGACTCCGACCGCTACCCCGTCTCCTACCCCCGACCATTGCGGCGTCGAGTGCATCGAGCCTGCGATGGGCGCATTCGAGCACCGCACCTTCGAGTCTGGAGAGCAGATCGGTTGGACTGACGGCATCTTCGTGATGGACACGGAGACCGGGCGCATTGAGGGGTATCGGGTCTGGCGGGAAGAGGACGAGGTCGAGGGTTCGGCGCCCCTGTACACGATCGAGGGGAATCACAATCGCTGGGTCACGGCTCACGACGGTGTGACGAGTCTCCTGCTGGACCGCACGAACGACCAAGCCTGGCGCCTGCCGGCCCACCTGAGGTTGGTGGCCGCGTCGCAGAACGCCCTCCTGATAAGAGACACAAGAGCGTCCGGGCCGGACATCCTGACCGACAATGAGTTCCGGGAAATCGAGCGATTCGGGCACCTGGGCTCCCGGGTCTTCTTCTCCTCCTCCGGTGACCGTCTCCTCTTCGGCGCGGACGGGGCGGTTGCGGTTATGACCCTGGAGGCCATGACGAGAGAACCTCTGCTCACGAGCAGTCCGCATGAGGAGTGGGGCGCTCCTCTCTCGGTGGACTTCTCTCCGGTCAGAGCGGGACGGGAGATTCTTGTCAGCGTGGCGTACAACATGATGGACGCCGACGGCCACATGCGGCGTTTGAACGAGTGGTATCGCTTTAGCTGGGATGGACGGGAACTCTCCCGGGTAGCGAGTCCCGAAGATCCCACCGGGGTGCCCCGGAGCGTGGTTCACTCGCCAGATGGCCGGCATGTGGCCTGGATGGAGCGCGGCGCCTGGGTTGGGTTCTACGATGTCCAGGAAGTCTGGCCCTCCGTCGTCGTCGCGGATGCTGAGACAGGCGAACCGCTCTTCCGGGTACGCTCAGCGAGCCTCCAGTACGAGATCGCCACCGACCGGACGGGCGCTGACTGGCTTGCGAATGGTGATGGCCTCATCCTGCAAACGCGGGGCGGGGCGACGCTACTCCGCATTCGGCCGCATCCGGACATCGAGCGTCTGCCTTCCTTGCGTGGGGGCGGGACAGGCTGGACCCTCGCTGGCACCCCGACCCTTGCTTCCCCGACGGGCGGCGACCGCTTCTTCGTCGGGAACGACACGATCTGGGGGGATGCCCGCGAAGAGATCGTTGCCGTCTATGACGCCCGCGAGGACCGCTGGCACACCGCTCGCCTGCTCTCACGCTACAAAGACGGGGCTTCCCCTTACCTTCGGCCCTCCTGGCCTTCATGGGGAACCTCCGAGCGTGAACTACGGCTCACCATTGAAGAAGTCAAGGCTACTGGTGGTGGTCTCTATGAGTTTGCCCAGCCGAAGATCGAGTACCCGCCCTTCAGCGCCGAATTCGCCTTCCGCCTCGCCCGCATGGGAAGCTGCCTCCCTCTCCGCGCGGTGCCGGGCGGATCCGTTCGTGACTGCCTGCCCCAAGGAACCCGCGTGGTTCTGAATGCGTCGCCAGAGTCGACTGAAAGGAACTGGGGCGAGAACCCGGCGTTTGCTCAGTGGCGTGGAAACGATGACCGGTCGCGCCTCTGGGTCCATGTCCGCACCGACGACGGCCTCGAAGGCTGGGTCGTCTTCGACAACCTCGAGCACGACTAGCAGGATGCTTGAGGCCCTGAGCGGGGCATCGAGGCGGACTGAGAGGGGTCCCCTATGCGCCGAGAGCGACAGTTGGCGATCGTGCTGGCGATGACGCCAGAGACGTTCTTCCCCTGCGGTCTCGCCCCCTGCGATGCTCGAACGTCCCCTAGTGCGTCCCGCCCCGCCCAGGCCACCCGGCCGTGGCTCACCTACAGCTGAAGTTGAAGCGCCAGCGTGAAGGTTCTCGATTTTCTCCAGTCTGGTGGGCCTGCGGCAGCAGAAGCCATGCGGCAGCCTTCTCGCGCTGCTCATTCGTAGGGCTCTGTCTTCCGCCCGCTGCCCCGCTGTGAACGGACGGTGTAATTCGCGACTGCCGTCGCTATGCTCGCTTCATGGCGCGCGGACTTCTCGCATCGCTGGCGGCGATACCCGTTCTGTTGGCGCTGTCGTGCGGGGGCAACGAAAGCACCGCCCCTGCCACCCCCATTGCCACTCCGCGTGCCACCCCAACGACCGTCGCCACGACTCAGGTCGCGACTGGTACTGTAGTTGCGACCACGCCCGCCGCCCCAACTGAGGTTGCGACCGCCACAGCTGTCACAACCTCACCCGGCACCTCGACTCCGGTTCCCTCCCCCACAGCGACCGCAACACCCACTCCCGAGCCCACCCCAGTCCCTGTTACCCCCACCGGCCCGCTCCTCGTCTTCTCCGAGCGGGTGGGCGCCGAGCAAGACATCGACGAACGAGAGATCGAGATGCGCCAGATCGTCGTCTACGACGTCGGTGCGGAGCGGTACTGGACGCCCTTCGAGTACCGGAACGTCCGCGTGGACAGCATCGGCCTCTCGGCGGTCCAGCCGGCGGGCACAAGCCTCCTCGTCTGGAGCGAGGGCCAAGTCCGCCGCATGAGCCTGACCGGCGAGTCGGAAGCGCTGCTCCTCGAAGACGACTCGATCAGCGAGATCAGGGTCTCGCCGGACGGAACCAAGGTTGCGGTCATGGCGGGTGAGCCCGGCACGCTGCTCGTCCTCGACGCCGTGAGCGGCGAGGAGTTGCTGCGAGTGGCGAGCGACGATCCCTCCCTCGGATCCTTGCGGGATGGCGGCCGATACGGACGGCTCGCTCTGGGGACCTGGCACGCCGAAGGGAACGCGATCAGCGTCACGGCCGGGGACTACTCCGGTCCCGCCGCTCATACCGCCATACTGCGCCTCGACGGTGATGTTCGCGTGCTTCCGGAAGGCGCGCTCGTCTCCCTTGACCTCCGCTATGCCATCCAGCTTGGTGAGGTCATCGAGTGGAGCCACCGCACTCAACATGCGCCCGTCTGGGCAAGCCTCGAGATCATCGAGGTGGCAACGGGGCGCGTTATCCAGACTATCTCAGACGCAGGCGGCATCACCCCGCCGCCGGCAGACCCAGGGAACTGGGTTGGGTTGGAAGGGCCGGTACGAGCGGGTCTACTCGACCGCGCGGGATTCTCGGCCTTCAGCGTGCCCCACGGAGGCACGTGGCTTCTGGACAGAGCGACCGGCGAACTCCAAGCCCTGAGGCACTATCTCAGTCCGTCGCTCGGGGGTCGCGTTCGCAGCACCTGCTGGACTAACGCCGATCCCGAACCCGGGTCCCGCGCATGCTACGTACAGTATGAAGCGCGGGTTGTCTGGGAAGGCGCCGCGGGCTGGACACACTACGTCGGGATGATCGAGCCGCCCGACGAACTGGCCATAAGGGGCGACGATATGCGCAGCGTGGCGCGCGAGGCTGCCCTGCCCCTTCCGCCCACCCGCGATGAGATGACTGGACCGCTGCTCGCCTACGAGATACACGGCGAGTACGAGTACTACGAGTACGACGTTAGCGGCCTCGAACCGCGGGCGACGCGGCTCGTGATCCTCTATGACGAGGGTACGGGGCGTAGCTGGCTCGCATTCACGTACCGAAACTGGTTCGCGCACGGCTCTGCCTACGGCGCCGCCCGGGCAGTGCGAGGCGGCCTGATCGCGAGTATTGACCAGAACGTGGTCTGGGTCGCGCCGAGTGGTCAGGTCGAGGTAGTGCAGGACTGGTGGCCCCGTAGTCTGCAGGTCTCGCCGGATGGACGCATGGCGGCGGCAGCACGCTATGCGGGCACTGGGGGTCCGGCCCGGACTGTTGTCTTCGACATTCCCTCCGGGGAAGAGATCCTGCGCGTCGTTCAGGACGAGATTCCCACTGCCGCCGGACTACCCCCTGCCATGACCACGTGGACCGCCTGGGGGCTGGCGTGGACCTCGGACTCCAGCGCCGTCGTGCTGAAGGTCGTGGATGACGACACGGGGTACGGAGGCCCAACCGTAGCTGTCATCGCGGGGTTGGATGGCGCCCTTCACCTCGTTCCCTGCGAGGTGTCCGACTATTCCTCCGGATCCAACTGCTACGCACCCGACGGCAGGCATGTCGTGCGGGGGCGCAGCGAGGCATCGGGTGAGTACGAGATGTCGGACTGGTACAACTGGCGATACCTCGACATCATCGACTCCGAGACCGAGGAAGTCCTCTGGTCCGTCGAGTCGTCGGCGTTCCTCGGTCGATGGGATTGGCAGTGGGCGTCCCCCAACTACTTCGCCTGGTCGGAGGATCTCTTGCACCGCGTCTACCCTGATGAGTTTGCGCCCACCGCCAGCCGCGCGGATGTCTCAGTCCTCGACATTCGCACGGGGGAGGTCGAGCTATTGGACATCGACGACTACCTCGCCCGTTTCCATCCACCTCCCCGCGCCACCACCGACTGTCCTGAGAACCCCGGGCACTCGTGCCAGATCCTCCTCGACGGCAAGACCATCGGAGAGGGGCGCTGGCCCCGCATCGTTGGCTTCATCGAGCTCGACTGATTCGCCCCACGCGGCGTCGGCGGGCGGGTGCCAGCCCCGGCTAGCGGTCGCGTGACGACGGAACGCGCCATGGCCACCTATAGGGCCAACTGGAGCCTCAGCTCGAAAGTTCGCGATTTTGTCCAGTCTGGTGGGGCCTGAGTTGACCGTACTCCGAACTTTCAAGTGGGGCGTGGGGCTGTGAGCCTAGAGTCAGGGGACCGCTCGCCGCTGCCGACTTCGGCATGGGGGACCCAGCCGGTGAAGGGCTCTGCCGGCGAGGGTGTCGTCAATGCCGCCTACGAAACAGCCGTGCCTCTTAGGGTGCGAGGTCCAGCAGGACGCGTTCGTGAGCTCGAAGGCGTCATTGACACCGGGTACAGCGGCTTCCTGACCCTGCCTCCGACACTCGTGGGCGAATTGGGACTGCCCTTCGGGACCATCGGCCAGGCGACCTTGGCCGATGGCCGTGAAGCGACCTTCGGCGTCCATAGCGTCACGGTGCTACTGGACGGTCAGTCCAAAGATGTCGATGTTTGTGTGTCGGAGACTGCGCCGCTTGTGGGCATGCGGCTACTCGACGGCTACAGCGTGTGCGTCGATGTCGAGAACGGGGGCCGCGTCGTACTCGAACGCAAGATCCCCGAGTATCCGGTGTCCTCCTGAGCATCACCGCCTCAATGGCTCACGCGTTCGGCTGCCGCTAGAGGGGAGCCTAGGCGGAATGACCAACTGCGGGCGGTCGCGGGGATGCTGACTCCCAAGTTCGGCCTTGGATGACCGTGTGGGCGCCCTCTCGCCTGGGCACGAGTAATGGTCACCGAAAGAGGACGGGGTAAATCGGCTAGGCGACCAGTACCCTTGTGCCATCCCAGTCGGTCGTGGCCTGAGGAGCTCCGCCCTCGTCGCCTTTGCCAGAACTGGGGTATCGCCAGAGGGTGGGTTGGCCCGCGAGTCAGTTCTGGTCACCAGCGGATAGTGGGACAGCCCAGGTAGCGGGTTCCTCGACAGCGATCCAGTACGTCTGGCCGCTGGTGAACGCCATGAGGGTGTTGAGAACGGGGATGCCATCCCGTCCGGGGAAGTAGCCCAGCCACCGCCCGGCAGCCTCATCCCACCGGTAGACCGCGACCACAATGTCCGCTAGCCCGGCCTCGTCCAGCGCCTCAACGATCGAAGCCCCCATCGCCCCGGGCCACTCAAGCGAGTTCCAGCCGGCTTCCAGCGCGACGTGCACCTCGGGAACCTCAAGTTGTACGCGGTAGACCTTGATGCGGGTTCCATCTGCCGAGGTCACGGTCACGCCGATCTGCTCGACTCCCTCCAGGGACACCTGGTGGCCATTTATGTCATCGCCGTCGGCGTCGGGCGGGTCGATGGCGACGTTGGTGCGCCGCTGCATCGCCTCCGCCACGACGGTCGTTTCGGTGACACCCTCGGCGATCACGCCCTCGTAGTCGGCGTGATCGGGGTCGAACTCGCCGATGTCGACGCCCTCCAGCGTGAGCGAGGCGAGGCGGGCATCGATAGCGTCGGGCATGTTGTAGGTGTAGACCCTGGCGTCGCTCGCATCGGCGACGTACATGAGGTCGCCTTCGGCCCAGATGCCGCGGGGGCTGTTGTTGCTGGCGCTGGAGAGCTCGGTGAAGTCCTCGTCCCTGAGCCGCTCAAGGGGGGTCCCCTCCCCAGTTGCCTGCAGCTCCTCGCGCGTGGGGAGGCGGTAGGCGAAGAGGCGGCGGGGGCTCGATCCGGGGTCGGAGACCCAGAGGGTGACGCCGTCGGACGAGAGGTCCACGGGCGAGCCGTTGGCGGAGTCGAGGGCGTACTCGGCGAGGAGCGCGCCGCTCTTGAGGTCGTAGGCGAAGAGGGCGTTGCCCCGGTCGTCGAGCACCCACATCACCGCGCCGTCGGACAAGATGCCGCGGGCATCGGCGTTGCGCTCGTGCAGGTCGATGTCGCGCTCCTCGAGGCGCTCGCCGGTGGTGAGGTCGTAGGCGAAGAGGTAATCGCGGCCGCTGTCGGAGACCCAGACGACACCCTTGCCGTCGGACCACATCCCACGTGGGGCGCGGTTGCGCTCGTCGAGGGGGAACTCGCGGTCCTTGAGGCGCTCACCGGTGGCGCGGTCGTAGGCGAAGACGGCGTCGCCGGCGCCCTCGGGGTTGTCGAGGAGCCAGAGGGTGGCGCCGTCGGACCACATGCCGGTGGGCAGGGTCTGGCCGCCGTCGAGGGCTTCGAGGTCGTGCTTCACGGTCCACTCGAAGTCGACGGTGCTCGGGCTTGGCCCGCCGCCACCCCCGCCGCCGCCAGCGCCGATGAAGAACCCGCCGCCACCAATCGGTGGCGTCGGGCCGGCCGTGACGCTGATCGTCATCGTCTGTCTGGCGACGTCGCCGGACGGGTCGGTGGCTGCGACCGTCACGGTGTAGGAGTCTCCGATCACCCGGTCGATGCGGGTCTTGGTCCGCAGCTGGGCGGTCGCCTGGTCAATATCGAAGAACGCCCGGTCGCCGCCCGGCTCAAGCGAGTACGTCAGGATGTCGCTGTCGGAGTCCGTGGCCACGACACGCGCCCCGAACCCCACGCCCGGGAGCGTGTTCTGGCCCACATCACGGGCGCCGGTCTCCGTGCTCGGGAACGTCGGCGCAGCGTTGGACGACGGCCTCGCCCGGACGGCCCGCGCTGACGTCGCCTCAGCCGTCTTTCCGGAGGCCTCGCCATCGGTGTACGAGGCCGTGACCCGGAGGCGCTTCCCGACGTCGCTTGCGACCGGCGAGTAGTTGTCGAGGACGGCGCCGCTGATCTCGACCCCGCCGCTCTCCCACCGCCAGGTGATGTTTCCGGGGCTGACACCGTCCTCGTCGGTCAGGGTGGCGGTGAGCGGCGTGTCGACCTGCGGTTGGAGCGACGACAGCGAGAGCGCGCCAGGCTCCTCGACGTTCACGATCGCAACCGTCACCAACAGTTCGCCGGTGAGGGTGGCCGATGCACCGAGGGGGCCGTCGGAGGCCTCCACGACGACGAGGTAGGCGCCCTGGTCCTCGAAGTCGGGCGGATCGTTGAAGCGGAGCGTGCCTCCGCTGATGGTGAAGGCGTCCCTGTCGCGTCCGGCGAGAGACCAGACTATCGACGCGCGTTCGGGGTCGGACGCCCTGTACGTTTCCACCGTCCCCGTGCCGTTCTCGGGGTAGTCGATGCTCGCCTCGCCCCCGGTCAGCTCCGGCGCCTCGTTGACGTCGACCACGTTAACGGTCACGGCGAGCGAGTCGGTGAGGATCCCCGGCGTCCCGCGGGGACCATCGGAGGCGTGCACGGTCACCCGGTACGTGGACTTGCTCTCAAAGTTGGGCGGGTCGTTGAAGCGGAGCATGCCTCCGATGATCGTGAACGCGCCGCTGTCTGCGCCCGACAGAGCCCAGTCGATCGCGGCGCCTTCCGGGTCGGATGCCGTGTAGGTCTCCACTATCTCCGTGCTGTTTTCGGGGTAAGTGATAGCGGCCCTGCCAGCCTCCAGGACGGGCCCTTCGTTCACGTCGGTCACGTGGATGGTGACCGCCTGTGTGGCCTCCAGCGCGGCCGAGTCGCGCGCGGTGACGATCACGCTGTAACTCGACTGGGCCTCGCGGTCGAGGATGGCCTTGGTCAGCAGTTGCCCGGACGCTTCATCGATGTCGAAGGAAGCGGCGTCGGAACCGGAGAGCAGGTAGATGAGCGCGTCGTCGAAGTTGGGGTCGCCGACGTCCTCGTCGGTGGCGGCGACGGGTGCGCCGATGTTCCGGCCGGCGGGCGTGTGTTCAGCCACCTCACGCCGCCCGTCCTCTGCAGGCGGGAACATGGGCGAGCGGGTACCCGGGGACTCCGTCACCGGGTTGGCGGCAGTGGTCTCGACGGTCTTCCCGGTCCCGTGGGCGTCCGTGTACGACGCGATCACCTTGAGGGAGGCGCCGACGTCCGTGGGGACATGCGGGTTTATCGAGGTGTCGCCCCGCGACGGCGTATACGTGCCCGATGTCGCTCCAAAGATATTGACCCCGTCGCGCTGCCACTGCCAGGAGTTGACGGAGACGACGCCGTCGTCGTCGCTCACCGTGGCCGTGATCTCGATGCCTATCGTGGGCTGAGCGGTATTCAGCCCGACCTTCCCGTCCTCGTCGACGTTGCCGATGATGACGACGACGTTTCGCGCACCCGTGTTGGGCGTGGGCGTTGCGCTGTCCAAGGCCTGCACGCTCACCTGGTAGACGTTGTCGCCGCCGGCGTCCTGCGGGTCCTCGAAATCAGGCGAGGGGAAGCTCGCGGTCGTGCGGAGAGAGAGCACGCCGTTCACGAACTCGAACGCCCCGGCGTCGGGCCCGGCGAGCGCTCCCCAGACGGTGACGGCGCGCTCGGGATCGGTATGACGATACGTGCCGATGGGTCCCGAACCGCCCTCGTCATATTCCACTGTCGCGGGTCCTGAGAGGACCGGCTGCTCATCCACGTCGGTGACGGTGACTGTCAATGCACGCGATGCCGTTCTGGTTCCGTCCGAGGCCTGCACGGTGACGCTGTAGGTGTTGCCTCCGCTGCCCATGGGGGACTCGTAGTCGCGGGGCGTGCGGGAGGCACGCCTGAGTCTGCCGTTGCTGCTGATCTCGAAGGCGCTGTGGTTGCTGCCCGCCAGCGACCAGGTGATGGAGGCCCTCTCGGGATCATCGGCTGTGTAGACGGCCACCACGCCGGAGGTGTTTTCCGGGAAGGTCGCCATCGTGGGGCCCGTCACCACCGGCGTCTCCTCCACCGGGGTGATGGTGACAGTCACGTTGAGCGAACCGGTGTTGGGGTTCGTGCTGTCGTCGGAGGCTTGCACGGTCACGTGGTAGACGTTGTCCCGGCCGGCGTCCGTGGGGTTCTCGTAGTCCGGTGACGAACCGAAGCTGAGCGTGCCGCCGGTGATGGTGAAGGCCGCGCTGTCTGCTCCCGCCAGCGACCAGATAATCGGCGTCGTCGAGCTCTCCGGGTCTTGCGCGGTGTATGTGGCAACGGCGTTGGAGCCGCCTTCGGCGTAGTCAATCTCGAGATTGCCAGATACCGCCGGCGCCTCGTCCACGCCCGTCACGGTGATCGTGACCGCCCTGGATGCCGAGGCGAGAGACGGATCCCTCGCCACCACGGTCACGGAGTAGGACGTCCTGGTCTCGGCGTCGAGAGCGGCTTCCGTCTTCAACTGGCCCGTCGCTGGGTCAATGTCGAAGGAGGCGGCATGGGCGCCCGCCAGAGAGTAGGTGAGCACGTCGCTGCTGTCGGTATCCATGGCCGTCACGGCCTCGCCGATGTCCGTGCCCGCAGCCGTGTGTTCTTCCACGCTGCGGGTGACCGCCCCGGCCGCGAACGCGGGCGCCGTATTCGTGCCCGTGGGCGCCGCCCGCACGATATTGCTCAGCGAGAGCGTAGCGGTATTCCCCGACATCAATGCGTCGTTGTAGGTCACCGTGACTGACAGGCTATCGCCGACGTCGCCGGCAGCGGGCGTGTAGCTGGCCGACGTGGCGGTGTTGATCGGATTCCCGCCGGCAGCCCACTGCCACCCCGTGATCGACACACTCCCATCGGGATCGGTCAGGGTGGCGGTGAGCGCCGTGCCGACCTGTGGCTGGAGCGAGGACACGCGCAGTTCACCTGGGTCATTCCCGTTCGTGACGGTGATGGCGACGGCGATCGGCACCGAGTGGGAGCCATCGCTGGCCTTCACGACAACCGCGTAGCTGGTCCTGCGCTCGTAGTCGAGGGCAGCGCGCGTCCGTAACCGGCCGGTCGAGGCATCGATGTCGAAGGCCGCCGCGTCTGGACCCTCGAGGGTGTACGTCAGCGAGGCGCTGTCGGGGTCCGTGGCGGTGATGGGATCGCCGAAGGCGCTTGCCGCCGCGGTGTTCTCGACGACGCTGCGCGTCGCCGCGGCTGTCGGGAACGATGGTGGTTCGTTCGCGCCGGTGACGGTGACTTCGACATCCCTGAAGGCAACGAGCTTCCCGTCCGAAGCCTGGACGGTGACGCGGTAGGTGCTCCGGGCCTCGACATCGAGAACGGCACCGACCTTCAGCTGCCCTGTTGTACTGTCGATGTCGAAGGCCCTGCCGCCCGCGCCGACGAGGCTGTAGGTGAGCGTGTCGGCGTCGTCGTCCGAGGCGGTGACGGGGTCGCCGATTCCCGTGCCCACCGCTGCGTCTTCGGCGACGCTGCGCGTGAGGGTGGATGCTGAGAAGGTTGGCGGATTGCTGGGGCCGCGAAGCCTCGGGTCGTCGCTGCCTCCGCCGAAGTCCCAGGGCTGCCAGCCGGCGGTTACGGTCGCGTTGCCGTCGTCCATGTCGACGTTCCAGGTCGCGTAGATGCCGGTATAGCCGGTCGGAGTCTGGAGTTCGGACGTGGTGAGTCCAACCACCCTGTAGGTGGCCGTGTCGAGTGCGCTGTCGCGCACCGAGCCGCTGCAGCGCAGGTCCTGGGAGCCGATGCCCACCGACTGCGTGGACCGCTGCGTGTCCCAGTAGCTGCTGGCGAAGCGCGGCGCCGCTCGCTCATCACCGCCATCGAGGTAGGCCGGCTCGGCGATGCCGACGAGTCCCCCGGTCGTGGCCGCGCTCCCGGCGACGGCGCCGGTGGCGTAGCTGGCGCGCACACTGCTGGGCACAGACTCCAACGGCGAGGCGGAGCGAGCGCAACCGATCAGCCCGCCGACCCCGACTCCCGAACCGCTCACGCTGCCGCTGGAGTGCGACGCGACGACCGAGCCGACGAGTTCTCCGACCAGGCCGCCGACGTTGTCGGCGCCCACGACCGCGCCGGTCGCGTAGCTGCTCCGAATCAGTCCATCGTTCCACCCGAGCAGCCCGCCGACCCGGTCGCCGCTGCTCGTCACGCTGCCGCTGGCATGGCTCGAATCGATGCTGCCGGTACTGCGTTGAAACCCCACCAGGCCGCCGGCGGTGCTCGTACCGCCCGTCACCGCTCCCGTTGCGGCGCTCTCGGTGATCGAGCCCTCGTTCCGTCCGACCAGTCCGCCGATCGTGTTGCCCGCCGGCGCGATCACGGCGCCGCTCGCCACGCTCCCGCTGATCGATGCCTCCTTGTTCAGGCCGGCCAGCCCGCCAATGGTGCTGCCGGTGCTCGTCGCATCCCCAACGGCGCCCGTCGCGCCGCAGTCGGTGATGTCGCCGTAGTTGGCCCCGACCAGCCCGCCGAGCTGGGAGCCCCCCCGCACGTCGCCGCGTGCGTAGCTGTCGCTGATGGGCCCGTTGTTCCACCCGACCAGCCCGCCGGTATTGGTTCCGTTCGACGCGGTCGCGGTCACGTTCGCGCTGGCGGTGCTCCGGACGATCGTGTTCGTGCCGTCGGCGCCGGGATCATTGTTGGACCCGACCAGGCCACCCACCCAGTTGAGACCCCCCGTCACGGTCGCGCCGAGGGCATCGCTGTCGCTGATGGGCCCGTTGTTGAAACCGGCCAGCCCGCCGACCGTGTTGCCGGTGGCGTTCACCGTACCGCTGGCCGTGCTCCGGCTGATCGCGTTCAAGCCAGCCGCAGAGGTGTCCCAGGCGTTCTGATCATAGTTGGACCCGATAAGTCCGCCGACCCAGTTCACGCCGCTGACGTTGCCCGACGCATGGCTGTCGCTGACGGGGGCGGCGAGGTTCTGCCCGACCAGCCCCCCTACCCGGCTGCCGCTGGCCGTCACGGCGACGCTGGCGGCGCTCCCACTAATCGCGTTCCCGCCCCCAACGTCGGAATTCAACCCCACCAAGCCGCCTACCCGGCCGCTGCCCTGCACACTGCCCGCGGCGCTGGCTGCGCTGATCGAGCCTGCGTTCTTCCCGACGAGCGCGCCGACCCTTTCCTTCCCCGTGACGTTGACACCCACCAGCCTGACGTTGCGGATCACGCTCCCGGTCCCGGTTTCGCCGAACAGACCGATGTCGGACTCGGCCGGGCGGTAGATGTGAAGGCCGCTGATCGGAAAGGACCTGCCGGCATCGAACGTGGCGTTGAAGGGGTTGCTACTGCTGCCGATCGGCGCCCAGCCCGAGAGGGCGTCCCCCGCGCCGGAGAGGCTCAGGCTCGCGCGCAGTTCGTAGCCGGTGCAGCCGGAGTCGCAGCCCATCCGCGGCGATGTCGCCGCGTCCGGGAAGGCCGCGGCGTAGCGGGCTGCATCGGCGCCCGCGTCCGCGGCGCCGTCGCCGTCCAGATCCCAGCGGATCGCGTTCAGTTGCGCCACCGTGGCGATCTCAATGAGGCCGTCCCCGTCCGCATCGTAGTCAATTGGGGGGTTCTGGGCCTGGACGGTTGAGTCGAAACCTTGCCCGGCCAGCAACAAGGCGCAGGCAAGGGCTACGGCGATCCCGCCGAGGACCTTGACCGGCAGTCGTCGCTGGCCCGTTTCTTTCGGGGTGCCAACCCGCCGGACGGAGGTGAGGCTCTGCCTGTTGAGCACGGCATTCCCGGGCACTCGCCCCGCCAACCCCTTTGCACTGCGGCCGCCAAGCGCCATCAGGACCCTGGCACCCAAGGTCGTGCCGGGACGCGGATACCGCCTGAGGAGCGCACCCGCCGAGCGAATTCCCTCTGTCGCCTGAAGTCGGCGCTCACAGGCAGCGTAGTGGCCGGAACGGTCGCTTCACAGACTTCCATTGCCGGCGCTGCCCGCATCCCTGTCACCGCTCTGATTCCTAGCTCATTGCTGGTCATCGTGGCGGCGTCGGGCCGGTCGTGAACGGCTCTGCAACGCCGCCCAGCACACACTGCCGGCGCCAGGTGTGGGCATGGCGCATTCCCCCGGAGTTGGAACCAGCGTGACCGGGGCCATCTGAGCCGGGTCTCGCTGCCGCCCGGAAGAGCAGGGCCAGCGCCAGCGCCGCCGCGCTGACCCCGCAAGCGCGGAAATCGTCGCACCGGAGGCGGTTGCGCCACCTTCACCCATGCCCCCGGGTGCAAGGTGCGGCGGCACCTGGCCGCTCCCGCACGCTGAACCTCGAGGAGACCACCAGGTCGCCGGGAGAAGCGACAGGGTCGGTTCGCGCCGTCACGGCCGGCGGCGAGGGCCCGTGCGCTTCGACGAAACCGGCGGGGCGGCCGATTCGGCCGCCACAGCCAGCGCGCCCGGCCACGCCCAGGGAATCCTTGCCCCGGCATTTGTGTTGGGGACACGGGTCGGCGGAGCACCCGCCCGGCGAACGCGGTCGCTTCTGTAACGGGCGCCGCCGGCGCACCGGGGCACTCTTCAAGGGCTCCAGAAGACTCATGCAGCTCCACTCTCTGAACAGGTTGCCCTCGAAGGCGCCGCCGACGGGCAGCTCCGCGGTCGTGGTGTCGTCCCTGGGGATGGTCGTCGGCCAACTGCCGCCTTACGGTGTAGGTGAGGGGCTCGTCGGTGACGGGGTGTTGCCACGGCTAACAACGTTAGAGCCGCTGGCAAGACTGAGTAAGAGTCATACGCCACCTCTTGGGTGGGGAATTTGGATGTAACGTCTTGGCGAGAATCGGGGGCGCCGGGGGGGGGCGTATGTAGGGTGCGTCTGAAGGTCATTACGGCGAGCAGAGGGCGAAGAGCAGATCTCCGCCTGCCCGCTCGAAGGGGACGAAGCCGAGCTCGTCGACGATCAGCAGCGCGACCCGCAGATAGCGTTGGTGCAACCGCGAGAGCGCGAGCTCGTCGCGCGCCTCGACCAGCTCGCGCACGAGGTCGGCCGCGCGCACGAAGGCGACGCGGTGGCGGCGGCGGGCGGCCTCGACGCCGAGCGCGAGCGCGAGGTGCGTCTTGCCGGTGCCGATCGGCCCGTGACCATCGACGTCCTCGCCAACGACGTCGGGGACGCCGGCGACGTCCTCACGCCGTCATGGGCGGCCCGGAGTACGCGCCGGACAGGCCCACTGGCCTGCCGGGCGACATCTACTACGACCAGGTCGAGCTGCGGTGGGACTACCCCGGCGATGACCGCATCACCGGATACAAGAGATCCTGCGGCTCACCCGGGGGGTGGACAGGCTGGGCAGCTTCCACACCCACGTGGAGGACACCGGGTCCGCCGAGACCTCCTACACGGACAGCGATGTGAAGGCGAAGAACCGCCACGTCTCCCGCATCCACGCCCTCAACGGCGACGACAAGAGCCCCCGGAGCACGTTCTTCAACGCCGACACACCGGAGGTCACGGACCCACGGCCCAAGCGACGGGGCTGACCGCCCTGGCCCGAATCGGGCGCTCGAAGCCCTGCGGTTGGAGCTACCCGAACTCCTGGGCCAGCCAGCCCCCGGAATCCCCCCCGCACGTGCAGCACAGGGCCCTCAAGCTGGCTGGGGACTCCAACGAGAAGCTGACCTCCACGCTCGCCGCCACCGCCTCACTGTCCGAGGCGGCGGTTTGGGAGCTGAGGCGTCCCATCCGATGAGGGCCACCTCTTCGAGGGAAGGGATCTATCCCGGGTGCTCATGTCCCACACCGAGACATTCGAGAGCCTGGCGTCGGTCCCGACCGAGATGGTCCAGGCGGGGACCGAGCCGCCGCTGGCCGTCGAGACCCGGGCGCGCGTATTAACGCTCTCACCAACGGGTTCCTGCATGCGGCGAGCAGGGTGGAAGTCCGGCTGGACTTCGGGACCGACGCGATGCGGCTCTCCGTCTCGGACGACGGGGTCGGGCTGCCCGACGACTACGCGGAAAGAGATCGCGGCTTCAAGGGTATGCCCGCGGATGCCAGGAGGCTGGGAGGCAGCCTCACCGTCGAGACGGGCGGACAGGGCGGAGGAACGACGGTGGCCTGCGAGGTGCCCTATGGTCGAGTGGGAGGGGGGTGGTGCCGAGCGTGGCCCAACTCCCGGTTTCGTGGCGAGCGCTCACGTAGATGCGGAGCGGGTCTTCGATGCGTTGCCAGACGCGCAACTCGACGGACGCGGTCGAGCCCTGCCCGCTGGCGGGGAGCGCGACTAGGAGTGTGAGCATTCCCGCGAGGGATACGATCAACAAGCGCGGTGGTAGAGGGCGTGTTTGAGTGCGGGCTGGACACAACCGCGTAGGCTTCGGCCTGCTTGCGAGCGGGGCGAGTTCGGCGCTATTCGAGTCCGTGCACAAGCCTCCGAGGTGCCCCTCTAGTACACGCGCCCTGGTGATACTGTGCTAATCGTCAGGCTCACCCTGAGCGTTACGCCTGCACAGTGTGGCGAAATCACGTGGCGCCTGGTCCGGCAGGCCTTTGGCTCGACTACCGCTCCAAGCCAGGCACCCGGCACGAACACGGTTGGCGTCGCGCGGGGAACAGTGCTTGCCATCACCGCACCGGCGAACACATCGAGTTGCCGCTTCCTCTCCTGGGGGAACGGTGTCTGCAAGAATCAGGGCCGGCAATGTCAGGCGAATATCGGCAACGATCTCAGCTCTGCTGGAGCAACGTTCCGGTCAACCGGTTCGTCGGCACGCGGTGACGAGCCCACCACACCTCACGTCTACTCGCTCTTCGGGGAGGGGCCGTACTCCTGAGCTGCCACCTGCCACACGGGCTACTCGGTCGGCTTCGGGACTAACCTCGAGAGTGACACCGAAGCCGACACTGAAGCGCGGCAGTGGATCAGAGACAACTGTTGGGCGGGTGTGCCAATCAAGCAACGGTGAGGATCAACATCGCACCCACCGACCTCGAAACCGCCCCTCATGAGGAGGGGCGGTTCTCACGGGGGGATGGGCGGCTTGTCCCATGCCACAGCGCAGGCTGCCCCGACACTGGGAGTGGCGCGAAGGTTCTCGATTTTGTCCAGGCTGGTGGCCGGTTGGGGACAGGGGAAGGGAGCTCGTTCCTTCTCGGGGGAGGAAACCTCCCCGGTCGATGTGTCAGCATTGGCCCATGGAGCGCGACCGCGGAGGCAGGCCTCGCCACCCCGGCATCATCACCCCGGCGGAGCAGCGCGTGCTCGAGGAACTGCGCAAGGGCGGGACCAACGCCGAGATCGCCGTGCGCCTGGGGATCGGACCCGAGACGGTCAAGACGCACATCTCCAGCATGCTCGAGAAGCTCGAGGTCGAGAGCCGCCAGGACCTCGCCCGCTGGCGGCCGGACGAAGAACGGCGCCGCCTCCTCGGGCCTTTCGCACTCCCGGGAACGCTCGCTGGCGGGGGCCGTCCACTCCTGTGGGCCGGCGCAGGGCTGGCGACGGCAGCCGTGGCGGTCGTGGCCGCGGTTGCCCTCGTTGTCCTGCTCCGGGGCGGTGGCGAGTCGCCGGACGCTCTTGTTCCCCTGCCGGCTACAGGTGAGGCAACCACCAGTGACGAAACCGACCTGCGCTACGTCCGCGATCTGTGCGTGGCTGGCGACAGCTACCAGGCGACACAGCATGAGGGAGCCACCAGGTGGGACTTTGACCTGGAGACGAGCGAGAGGCTCTTCACAGATCGTTCCGGGGAAGAGCTTCTCCAGATCGGGCTTGACGTGGTGATTGAGCCCCGGCGCAGCCTGACGGCTGCCCTGGAACGGGCATCACCACCCTCCTATGCCCGGGACTTCCACACGGCTGCGGTGAGGCACAGAGTCAACGGCAATGCGGTACTGGACGAGCTCAGGCAGCGGTTCCCGGCTGAACCCGGTTCAGGTTCAAGCGGGGAGGTGACACTTGCGTACACCCAGCTGGTTGTCGTCATCGCCGCGAACGAGCGCTCGGCGCCACCGGCCTCGGTAGAAACGCGGCGACTTCTCTTCCAAGCAGCTGGCCGCGTCCCCGAATGCGACGGCAACTGGTTTCTCCGTCGCTTCCTTGGCGGTGGCGAGCCAACCGTCGAGGCCGTTGACCCTTCGGACGAACAGTACCTGCGCCAGGTCTGCCTGGCGGCAAGGGCCTACCACTCGTTCTGGGTGGACTCCGTGTTCAGCTGGGTGGACTCGACGGTGTCTGAGGAGGAGCTGGGTGACCGGATCGGCGGCCCTTACTTCTTTATCGACGGTCTCACGGAGTTGCGAACTCACCTGCAGTCGGCGTCGCCCCCGGACGACGTCGGAAACGTCCACCGGGAGTACCTCAGCCTCGTTGACGAGATCATCCTGATCGCCTCGGGGGAACCCCTGGTCGAGCGTCGCCTGGACGTGGCCGGTGACTACAGCCTCGGCGAGTACTCTGAGCGGCTCACCGACAGGGTATACGGCGGCAAGGGGGACCCGGTTGCTCCCCCGGCCGCCCGCGTTCGCCTGCTGGCCGCGGCGGAGAGCGTCGAGGAGTGCAGCGGCACCGCCTTCCTCTCCAACTTCCTCGGCCGGGACGAGTAGGGCAGCCTCGCTGCTCCTCACCTGTCGAGGGGGGACCGGAAGACCCTCCCCTGGTCCCCGGCTTCGGTCTTCGCCCGGCTCGCCACCCGAGCGTCCGTCTGATGCGCTGGAGGCGCATGTCCAACCAGCCTCATCAAGGGACGGCGGCCGGGGGCCTCGACAAGCGGGGCCGCTGGCCGGGTTGGGCCTGCGGGAGATGGTCCCGTAGCACGTGGACTTCCACTCAAGCGAGGCGGAGTTCTTCGCCTCCACGATCGTGCCGCCGGTGGTCGGCCTGCAGGCCTACTCGGGCGTGTAGTCGACGCCGAGCCTGGCGAGCTCCTGGACGAGCACTTCCTCCACGATGAGGCCCGCGCGAGAGGCGCGCACGATGCCGTCGGCGTCGATGAAGAAGGTCGTGGGCATGCCGGGGATGCGGTAGTGGACGGCGACCGCGCCGTCGACGTCGAGGACGGCCGGGTACTTCGCCAGAAGGACGTCGAGCAGGCCGACGGCCTGGGCGGCGTCCTCCTGGAGGTTCACGCCGAGGAAGACGACCTCGCCGTCGAGGGCCTCGTAGGCCTTCTGGAAGTCCGGGATCTCGCGGGCACAGGGGCTGCACCAGCTCGCGTACCAGTTGAGGACGACGGGCTTGCCGCGGAAGTCGGAGAGGCGCACGACGAGCTCGGGGTTGCGGGCATTGATGAGGGCGAAGTCGGGCGCGAGTTCGCCGACCTCGGGCGGGTGGGTATCGATGACGCCGGTCTCACGTCCGGCGACGCCCATCAGGTTCACGTCGTCGCTGAGGGGCACGGCGGGCTCGCCGTCACCGCCGCTGTAGGCGAAGTACCAGACGACGAACGCCGCGACCGCCGCGACGACGATCGCGAGAACGGCGTAGCCGCCGTACCGCTTCACCGCGCCGCCGCTCCCGTCGCCGGCCATCGCTCACCTCGCTCCCGCCATCGTGCCACCGCCGGAGGGCTGGACGCGACGACCCGCACGTCGTACGAGGCACCCCGGGACAGCCCCCGGAGGGTCCGTCCCAGCCAGTCATCGTCCGGGCGCGGCTCGAGCGTCTCCTGTCGGGTTGTCCCAGCTCCCCGGCGGGGCAGGTCGCGCCCGGCCTGCATGAGCACGCCGTCGCGGAGGCCCAGCGCCGCCGCCAGCGTGAGCAGCGCGAAAAGGTCGTCGAAGTCGCTGATCGCGAGCGCCCGCATCAGGCGCGCCCGCATCTCCGGCGAGGGGGAGCGCCGGCCGTTCATCAGCTGCGAGAAGTAGCCGGGGTCGATGCCCTGCCGCCGCGCGAACGCGTTCTGGCTCAGGTTGTGGCGCGTCAGGTACTCCCACACGACCTCCGCCCGCAGCCGCACCCGCGGCGCCCGCCTCACGCCGCGCGGTCCTCGCGGCCGGGATGGGCGAGGGCGTGGCGGGCGATGATGCGCGCCAGGACGCGCAGGCCCTCGAGGCGGGTGCGCTCCTGTTCCTCGGTCAGCTGCCTCGTCTTCACGGTTCCGTCTCACGTGCGCCATCCCGTCCGGCGCCGCGGTTGCGCCAACCGGGGTGAGAGCGCTCGCCGGCCAGAACGGTAGTCCCACGGGGGGGACCAGCCACCGGGGCGGCGCCCCGCAACGGATTCAAGGCCCGTTTTGAGGCCGTGCCGGCGATCGCTTGCGCCGATGGAGCTGCGATGGAGCAGGTGCGGAGTAGACGCGCCTTTCGGATGGGTAATTTGTCACACAACGTTCAGACCCGCTCTTGGAGTTGTTTCATGGTTGTTGATAGGCGTGCGCCTGCTGGGGCTGATTGCGCCTCTCCTTGTGCTGCGAGTCGTAGTCGTAATAACCCGGGACGACAGGTCGTAAAACATCGCGGTTAGAGGCCAAAAGAACCTGCGGACTGGTGTCGTACACAACCTGCGGAATTGGCATCCAAATTGATGTGAAATACCTCTTGCTGTTGTAGAAGTTGCAGCCACAGACTTTACGGCGATGAAAGTGGAACCCTGGCGCCGCGGCGGACAAGTCCCGACACGCTCCGTGCAGAGGCCATTCACGGGATGAGTGCATCCCGGCCACGCCTGCGGTTCGCGGCGCTCCTGGCGGTGCTCCTGCTGACCCTCGTCTCAGGAGGCCTGCTGACCAACCAGCCCGCCGCCGGCCAGGGCACTGAGATCACAGTGCTCAGCAATCTGCGTGAAAACGACAATACTGGCGAGGGTACTGGGAGTATCTTGCAGGGCCGGATGTACGGCTTCACGGCCGGGAGCGATCTGCAACTCTCATCGATCGAGATCAGCATCGACCAGGCAACCGGATCGCAGACCGCCCCGACCATGACCCTGCACGAAGGGGCGACCGTCGATGCCTCCAACAACGCAACGCCAGGCACGAAGGTGGCCGACTTCACCACGCCAACGCTTGATACCGTAAGCGTTCACACCGATGTCGTGGTCAGCTACACGCCGACCACGACCATGGTCAACCTGACCGCAGGCACTACCTATTGGCTTGTGTTTACCGGCGGGAGCATTGCACTCAACACACGAACTCATGCATCTGGAACTGAAACAGCCCAAGACGGCTGGTCGATCTCCAGTAGCAATTATGCTCGTTTTTTTTCCGCAACGGGTCCCTGGGCCTCACAGTCCGGGGGGAATATCGTGGTCTTCCGCGTCAAGGGGACGGTCGTCGACACCACCGCGCCGACGCCGCTGCATGGCACGATCTCCGCGACCGCGATCACGGTCACCTTCGATGAAGCGCTCGACTCGACCTCGTTGCCGGCGCTGTCGGCATTTTCGATCCATGCAACTGAATTCAGTCGCACCGACGCCGACCCTAGGGCGCCGAGGGGCACACTGAGCATCAGCGGCGCCACGCTGACCATCACCGGGGAAAACTACGCCCCAGGATATGCAGCGTTCAGTGGCGACCATTCGTTGACGTATACAGAGCCGGCCGCGGCCGAGAGCGGCCTGCGCGACGCGGCCGAGAACCGGGTCGGCGACTTCACCATCCAGCTCGCCAACCTCGTCAACCTGCTGGTCGGCAACACCGACCTGGCGCTCAAGGACGCGGGCGGTCTCTCGTCCAATAGCTACAACCTGGCCCAGGAGTTCACGACCGGCGCCAACACGCATGGCTACAAGCTGTTCGGGGTCGAGCTGCGGCTCAAGACCGGGACCGATACGGATGGCTTCTTCCTCGTCATTGAGAGGGCGGACACGGAGGTCGAAGTCGCGAGGCTGGGCGGTCCGGCGCAACTCGAGGCCAACACCACGCGCGACTACCTGTTCATCGCCGAACCCGGCGTGATCCTCGATGCGAGCACGTCCTACCGGCTGCGCCAGAACACCGCCGACGACATCGAATGGGTCCAGGCCGAGACGACGGGCACGGGCGAGATGAGCGGCTCACAGACCGGCTGGAGCATCAAGAACACGGCCAGCGCCAGGGTGATAGGCAGTCCGGGGGCGTACCCGGATGCCCCCTCCGGCGGCCCCTTCCTGCTGCGCGTGCTCGGCGTCACGCCGACGGGAACGACCGCTCCCTCACCTGTGAGCGCCGAAGCAGCCATCGATGCGTTCACGCCTTATGGAGCAGTATTCTTGAGGTTTGGCGACGATCTGTTCCAAACCCTTTCGAACGATTCTGCCACGGACTTCACACTGACCGTAACCCGTGAAGGGGGCCTCGAACAGACAATCGTTGATCTTGAACACGGTTGGCACAGCAATACACGCTACGAAGTTGCTGTACTGAACGAGGCGGATCGGTTGCGAAACACCGACACCAACATCAGGATCTCTTACACGCCGACCTCGCCCAACGGACTGCGGCTCACCGGCGCCAACTTCGTCGACGTGGCGGGGTTTACCGATTTCTCGGTCACACGCAATGTTATAGGGCCAGTCGTCCAGAACATCGATCAAACGACGGGAACGCAGCACGCGTTTGCCGGCGGCCTGGCGCAGTCCTTCACCACCGGGCCCAACCCCACCGGCTACAAGTTCGGCGGCGTTACGCTGCGCTTCTCAGGCCACTCATCAGTGACGTTCGGAACCTTCGTGACCCTCCAGTTGCGCGAGGACACGCCCACCGGAACGTTGGTGGGCACCGAATTTAGCGCGGGAGCCACGACTGCCAGTTCCGAACTCATCACTGCGAGCACATCCCCTACTCTCGATCTCGAGCGCAACAAGACGTACTGGATCGTCGCAACGGCGACCAATACCAACATCGGCTGGTTCGGCACCGCCTCCGACGAGGAGGACGAGGAGTCCTTCCGCGGGTTCACGATGGGCGACGTGTTCCAGATCAAGGAGAACGCGACATCGGAGTTCGCCGACGACGCGAGCGGCGAGAGCCTGCAGATGCAGGTGCTGGGCCGGGCCAAGGACTTCGACGCCAGCCTCAACAGCCCCGCCTCCGGCAGCAACCTGATCCTCGTCCCCGCGGGCGCTCGCGTCCCGGCCGTGCTCAGCCTCTGGGACACGGAACACGACACGAAGTTCGATGACACGGACGGGCACGCCGACTACGAACTGCACGCCCTGTACAACTGGCAGCGGCTCGCGGCCGACGGCGCCACCGTCGTCCAGGACATGGTCGGCACGGAGCCGACCTACACGCTGACCGCCGACGACGTGGGCCACCGCATCCGGCTGATCTTCAACTTCATCGACGACGTCGGCTACGAGGAGGAGCTGACCAGCAGTCCCACGGACGTGGTCCTGGGCGCGGCGACCTGCGCCGCGCCCAGCTACCGCACGGGCGAGACCCAGATCTGGACCGGAAACCTGACGCTCGCCCATATCAACGTTGTCGGCCTGGGGAACCCGATAAGCGGATTCATTGATGGAACACTTTCAGGAGGTCACCCGATAGGCGGCGGATTCGGCGTCATCACTATCCTGGGTCAGGACTTTTTCGGAGCACTGGACACGCCTTCGATAAGTGCGGTCGGGAGCGGCTACACGATCAGTTTTATCGGCGTCAATCACCAGATCGGCGGCTTGTTGAGCATGGCCTCCCTGGGCCGCTTGCACTTCCAGACCTCGACCGCGATGACCGACGCCGAGCGGGCGCCGCTGGCGCTCTGGGTCTGCGACCAGGCCTTCCCGTTCCACGACTCGGCAGCGGAGTCGACTACCGCAACACGCGCTCGCCACTGGGACGACGCCGGCCTGGACTGGGAGGACCTGGCCGAGCGCACGCTCTACATCAGCAAGGACTCGAGCGCGCCGACGGTGGTCAGCGCCTCGGTCGAGACGACCGAGCTGTCGATCGAGTTCTCCGAGGAGATCGACGCCGACGCGCTGCCCGCGGCCAGCACGTTCACGGTCGAGCGCACGCCCGCGGGCGGGACCGAGGCGACGGTCACGGTCAACAGCGTGGCCGCCTCCGGCTCGACGGTGACGCTCACCCTGGCCTCGGCGATCGTCGAGTCGGACACCGACGTCAAGGTCACCTACACCAAGCCGGACACGGGCAACACGCTGGCCGACCCCTTCGGCAACGAGGTCGCCACGTTCACGGACCAGGCCGTCACCACCGGCCCGCCGGTCCCGCCCGAGCTGGACACGGCGAACCCGCCGTCGATTCCCGAGAGAGGCACCCAGCTCAACCTGAGATTCAGCGAGGCGCTGAAGGAAACACCCTTACCCCAGGCTTCGGCGTTCACGGTGCGGGTGACGCCGAACGGCGGAACGGCCGGCACGGTCGCACTGCGGGACACCATCCCGATTGCGGTGAGCGACACCACCATCCTGCTGTACCCGGACCGCCCGATTGCGCACGACGACGTCGTCACCGTGAGCTACACCAAGCCGAGCAGCGGCAACGTGGTGGAGGACCTGGCGGGCAGCGACCTGGAGTCGTTCGCTGCCGTCGCGGTGACGAACAACAGCACGATCCCGAGGATTACGCTCGAGGCGGTGTACGACGAGGCCTCGCCGGTGCTGGCCAACCCGAGATTCCGGGTGACCCGTTCGAACGTATCGGACCAGGACCTGTTCGTTTCGCTTCGTGTCGCACAGGGCACGGACTTTGTCACTGATCCGGACCTGTCTTTTGGCGCAACCATCGGGGCCAACCAGACCACGGCGACCACGGAGTTTGACACCAGTTTCGGCGCCGCCTCGGGCACGCTGACGGTGAAGCTCGCAAGCAGCGACTCATTCATCCCGGACCTGACCTCGGGCGGCGAGGCGTCGGTCGAGATGCGCATGCCGACCAACAATGCGACCCGCTACCTGGAGGTCAGCTTCAAGGATCCGACCTACGAGGTCGAGGAGGGCGACCAGATCAACACGATCCTGCAGGCGGTCAGCGAGCCGGGCCTGGTCCAGCCGCGCGAGTCGTTCGACGTCTCCGTGATGACCAGGATCAACACCGCCATCCTGATCCTGGACTACCAGCACATCTCCCGGGAAGTCCGGTTCGCGCACAACTCGCCGGACTGGACGACGCGGGACGGCCGCCAGGTGCTGGAGGTCCCCCTGAGGGTCCGCACCGTGGAAACCGGAGAAGCCGGGGGCGAGCCGCCGGTTGTGGAGAACCCGGAACGTTTCAGCATCCAACTGGACATCGCGCCGGGCGAGCCATTCCAGGTCGCGGTCAGCTCGGATCGGGCCTGGATCACGATCATCGACGACGACCCGTTCGAGATCGAGGAGGTCAACGTCGCCGACGGCGACCTCGCCGACGGCAACTCCATCCGCCTCACGGTACTCTTGAACGCGAATGCGGTGGTCACGGGGACGCCGCAGTTCGATGTCGAGCTGGGCGGCGAGACGGTCACCCTGGACTACGCCTCGATCACCGGCAGCCAAATCCTGTTCAGGCGGGATATCGAGGCGGGCGAGAACGACGCCGACGGCATCTCGTGGGCGGCGAACAGCCTGCGGCTCAACGGCGGCGCGATCAAGCTCAGCGGCGGAGACGCCGCCCTGCGGCGCGACCTCGACCTCACGCACCCGGCGGGCGCGCCCGATCCGCCGGTGCGGGTCGACACGAAGCCGATTCCGCGCTCGGGCATCAACCTCGGCGTCACGCTGCGGCTGATGTTCAGCGAGAACCTGACGGAGAGCGATCCGCCGGCCTCGGCCTTCACGGTCGCGATCGGCTCCGCCGCCGGGGTCAGTCCGGCGATGGTGCGGGTCGAGGGCGACACGGCGATCCTGACGCTGCAGCAGCCGCCCGGCCCCGCCGATGCGGTGAGCGTGAGCTACGCCAGGCCGGCCACGAATCCGCTGCGCGACGCGGGCGGCAAGCAGGCCGACAACTTCAGCGACTTCCCGGTCATGAGCCGAGCCAACAACGACGCGCCGACCGACGCCAACCAGCGCGTCACGATAGACGAGGACACGACCCGCAGCTTCGTCGCGGGCGACTTCAGCTACAACGACCCGGACGGCGATCCGCTGGCCTGGTTCACGATCGAGACGCTGCCGGACAAGGGCCGTCTGCTGTTGGACGACGCGGCGGTGAACGCGGGCGACCGGATTACCGGGTCGCGGCTGGCCAACGGAGCGCTCAAGTTCGAGCCGGCCGCCAACGAGCACGGCACGCCCTACACGAGCTTCACCTTCAAGGTGAGCGACGGCGCAGCCGACAGCCCGGCCTACACGATGACGATCGACGTGACGCCCGTGAACGACCCGGCGGTCGGGCAGCCGGAGATCAGCGGCACGCCGCGCATCGGCGAGACGCTGACCGGGACGGCGGGCACGATCGTCGACCCGGACGGCGTGCCGGCGCCGTCGACGTTCCGCTTCAACTGGCAGCGGATGACGCCCTCGGGCGAGGGCGTCATCGCCGACCGCATCGGCACGGGCGGCAGCTACACGGTAGGCGAGGACGACGTCGGCCGGCGGCTGCGGCTGGTGGTGGGCTTCACCGACGGCGACGGCAACGCGGAGGAGGTGACGAGCGAGGCCTGGCCGGCGGACCGCACCATCGCCTCGGAGGACACGCCCCTCGAGCCGCGCGTGCTGGTCAGCACGATCGGGCAGACGTCCAGCGGCACGCGCGTGGCGCGGTCGGTGCAACTGGGCATCGCGCAGCGCTTCACCACCGGCCCCAACAACGGCGGCTACAACGTCAGCTCCGTAGAGCTGCGGCTGCACCAGGGCGACTACGATCCGCAGGGCGAGGACCTGCCCTCGCCGCCGAGGGTGCGTCTCTTCGACGAGGATGCGAGGCTGCTGGCCACCTTCAGCCGGACGGACCGGCTGGCCCCGGACGCGACGGACAACTACGAGTTCACGCCCGACCGCTTCGTGCTGCTGTCGCCGGACACGGACTACTGGCTGGTCCCGACGACGGACGAGTACGGCGTGCAGGCGCTCGTGACGACGGAGGATGCCGAGGACGGCAGCTCGGCGGAGGGCTGGCAGGTTGACGACGGGAGCGAGTACTGGTCCGCGAGCAGCATGGCGCTGTTGCGCACGGAGGCGGACGACCTCCTGCGGTCGAACGACGTGCTGCTGCTGCGCATCAACGGCACGTTCTCGGGCAACATCGCGCCGGTGGCCGCGGACGGCTCCGTCCAGGCCCAGGAGAGCACCGACTACGCCTTCGCGCCCGGCGATTTCGGCTACTCGGATCCGGACGGCAACCCGCTCATGGGGATCACGCTGGCGAGCGTCCCGTCCACCGGACAGCTCGAGCTGAACGGCGCCGTGCTGCGCACGGGCGGCCGGGTGACGCGGGCGCAGATGGAGGCGGGCGAGTTCGTCTACGCGCCGCCGCGCGACCGGCACGGCGACAACCTCGCCAGCTTCCGCTACCGGGTCAGCGACGGCGACGCGGAGAGCGACAACACGGGGACGATGACGATCAACGTGCGCTCGTCGTCGGAGGAAGTGACGTTCATCAGCAATCTTGGACTGGGCAGCGGCGATATCATGCTTCTGAGTTCTGAGAGCACAAACATCGCAGTCCGATTCAAGACCGGCTCGCATGAGCCCGGTTACCTGTTGTCCGAGGTCGTCATCAGGCTGACCGCGAGTTGCTCTGCCGAGAGCGGGTCCTCGCTGCGAGCGGAGGCCAACGGCCGTCCCGGGGAGAAGATCGCCGACCTGTCCGGCACCTTCACCAACGGCGGACAGACGCCCCTGACGCCACCGCAGCCCGTTCTGCTCGAGGCCGACACCTCGTACTTCGTCCTGGTGGCGTACACCATTCCCGAATCAGCACCGAACGCCTTCTGCACGTTGCATCGCGCGGACCTTGCTTCGCATCCCGGTGCGGAGAGCGGCTGGTCACTCGACTACCGAACACTCTCGAGGGAGGCTCCTCCCGGCTGGACAGAAAGCAACCCGCTGGAGATCGCCCTCGCGGGCACCTTCCTCGAGCCGCTGCCGGCCGTCTCGGCCGCCGACCTGACGGTCGACGAGGATGCCGGCCAGGCGCAGATCAGCCTCACCATCGATCCCAGCCCGAAGCAGGCGATCTCGATTCCCTGGCGCACGCAGGCCCTCTCGGCCACCGACGGCGCGGACTTCACGGGCGAGGACGACGGAACGCTCACCATCGCGGCAGACGCCACCAGCGCGACGATCGTGATCCCGATCATCGACGACATCCTGGACGAAGAGCTCCCGGACGAGTCCTTCGCCGTCATCCTCTCCACGAGCGACGACCGCAGCTACCTGCTCAGGCGCGCGCCCGGCCAGCCGGACGAATTCCCGCTCGGCTGGGTCCGCGTCGATATCCGCGACAACGACGGCGGGAACGACGTCTCGAGCGACAGCGGGCGCTCGCCGGGCAGCGGCGATGTCGCCGCGCTGAGCGAGCCGACGAACCTGTTCGCCAGCGCGGGCGTCGGCGAGGTGACGCTGTCCTGGGGTCCGCCGCAGAGCACCGGCGGGGCGCTCGGCATCCGCTACCAGTACCGCCACGCGCAGGGTTCATCGATTCCCGCGACGACGCCGTGGCAGAGCGTGGGCGTGAGGACCGTCACGATCACCGACCTGACCGCCGGGCGCCAGTACACCTTCCAGGTGCGCGCGTTGAGCGCGTCGCCGGCCGCCCAGGGTCCGCCCGCGGAGACGCGGGCGACGCCCCTGGCGGAGCCGGACACGACGCCGCCGGCCGAGCCCACCCCCACGATCAGCGGCGACCAACTCACGCTCACCTTCAACGAGCCGATCGACCCGGCCTCGGTCCCGCAACCGGGCGACTTCGACGTGATCGTCGACGGCGCTCCCGCGACCGTCACCGGCGTCGCCATCTCCGCCTCCGACGTCATCCTGACGCTCGGCGCGGCGGTCGAGAGCGGCGAGACGGTGACGGTCGACTACACGCCCGGCGCCGCGCCCCTCCAGGACGGCTCGGCCAATCCCGTCGCCGCCTTCGGCGCGCTCCCCGTCCGCCACGGCAGCCCGCCCGGTAGCGGCAGTCCGACCGGCGGCGGCGGATTCGCAGGCGGCGGTGGCGGAGGCGGTGGGTCGTCCGGCCCGACGCCGAGCACGGTCGACTTCGAGTGGACGGTGAAGGAGGACATCGAGTCGCTCGACCCGGAGCACGGCGCGCCCACGGGGATGTGGTCGGACGGGGAGACGCTCTGGCTGCTCGAGAACGGCTCCGGCGCCGACGACGCCGTCTACGCCTACGACCTCGACACGGGCGAGCGCGCCGAAGAGCGCGAGTTCGCGCTCGACGAGCGCAACCGCGCCCCCCGCGGCGTCTGGTCCGACCGGGAGACCATCTGGATCTCCGACAGCGGCCGGGACAGGCTCTTCGCCCACGACCTCGGCAGCGGCGAGCGCCTGCCCGAGCGCGACATCGAACTGGTCCGGGAGAACCGGGACGCGCGCGGCATCTGGTCCGGCGGCGGGACCATGTGGGTGCTCGACGGCGGCAGGGACGGCCTCTTCGCCTACGACCTGGAGACAGGCGCGTTGCTCGCCGAGTACGCCCTCCACGCCGCCAACAGCGACCCCCACGGCCTCTGGTCGGACGGGGTGACGCTCTGGGTCTCCAACCACGAGCCCAAGCGCCTCTTCGCCTACCGCCTCCCGGCCGTGCCCGACGAGCCGCCGGAGGAGCCCCTGCCCCTCGAGCGCGAGGACGACCTCGACTTCACCACGCTCAGCGCGGCCTCCAACAACAGCCCCCGCGGTGTCTGGTCCGACGGCTCGGTCATGTACGTCGCCGACGAGCTCGACGGCCGCGTCTACAGCTACAACATGCCCGACGCCATCGACGCGCGACTGGCCTCGCTCTCGCTTGCGGGCGTCGACATCGGCGAGTTCGACCCCGGCCGCAGGGTCTACGAGGGCGTCATCGCCGGGGGCGTGACCGAGACGACCGTCGAGGCGGCCGCCGTCCAGCGGCGCACGCAGGTGGTGATCGACCCGCCCGACGCCGACGGCGACAGCACGAACGGCCACCAGGTAGCTCTGGCCGGGGTGGCCGAAATCACCGTCACCGTCACTTCCGCCGACCGCAGCCGCACGAGGGTCTACCGCGTCGACCTGGGGAGCGACGAGCCGGACGAGCCCTGGCCCCACTGCCTGCGCGGCGACGTCGCCGAGGGCTTCAGCCTCGTCGTCTACGAGGGCGGCGCCGTCGAGGACCTCGCCGCCTGCGCCGAGAGCCGGAACGTGGCCGCCCTCTACGCCCTGCACGAGGGCGTCTACGTCCCGCTCATCCCCGGCGCGCCCGGCTTCGTGAATGAAGCCTTCCGGGAGCTGTACCCCGAAGGCGTCCCCGCGCTCACGGCGCTGGTCGCGGCCAGCGGCGGGCCGCCCGGCGCCGACCCGGTGGGCGAGCTCGGCGCGCCCCGCTCCTGGCCGCGGTGCCTGCGTGGCGAGGTGGCCGAGGGCTTCAGCCTCGTCGTCTACGAGGGCGGCGCCGTCGAGGACCTCGCCTCCTGCGCGGAGAGCCTCGCCGTGACGGCCCTCTATGCCCTCGAGGACGGCGAGTGGGTCTCGTACATCCCCGGCGCGCCCGACTCCGTGAACGAGCCGTTCCGGGAGCTCTTCGCCGGCGGGCTGCCTCCCGTCACCCCGCTTGTCGCCAGCAGCGACGGACCTCCCGCCGCCGGCTCGGATGGTGACGGCGCGGAGGGCAACTGAGCCGGAAGGGTCCGTCCACCGCCCCACGAACAACCTGCCAGAACACGGTCGCCTGAACTCTCACAAGGAGGTGTATTGCACGCTGGTAGTTGAGCCCGCTTAGGTGCGATGTAACTCGCGCCAATACCCCTCATTTTCCTGCCCAAACAACTGCTCCAAAAGACCCTCGAATGTTGTGGCATATGACTCTTGAGCGGTCTTACTTGCCGCGCTTAGCGTCCCTGCAGGCGGGCATCCGGATGCTCGTTCTTGTTGTCATATGACTTTGCAGGCCCGTGTTGGGTCACCTGCGACCAGCTGCCGCGCGCCCGGGATACCCCGTCCTCGCCCACGGGCATGGGGCGAGGGAAGGAAGCAAATACTATATGAGGAGTCCTCTCTCAACGGCGGCATGTGGCGCGGCCTTCGCCGTGCTGGCGGCGAGCGCAGTCGTCTCCCTGGCCTGCAGCGGCTCTGACGCCGGTATCGACGATCCCGTATCCCCAGCGGGCGGAGCGCCGGCGGCCTCCACCGTCACCGGGGCCGGGACCGCGCCCGCCCCGATCCGGACTCCCACCTCACCCCCACCGGACCCCCGGCCACCAGCCACCGCTCCGGAACCCACGGCCACACCCGCCCCGTCAACGGAGGCCGCCGCCACGGGAGTCGCGGCGCCGGCGGAGTCCGCCCCCTCCGAGCGCTCGCCCGGGGCGGAGCGATCGGTTGACGCCGGCCGGGGACCGGAGAGCGGCCGGCCGGCGTCCCGCACGGGCAAGCCCGGGACGACCCCCACGGCCGCCGCCAGGACCGCCAGGGACTCGCCCGAGTCGGGCGCCTCCGGCGCCTCCGCTGGCCAGGAGTACACCTGGTACGACGGCGACCGCGTCGAGCGCGTGACCCTCGAGTCGGGCCTCGTCGCCCAGCCCAGCTCCCGGAATACCGCCAGCGACGTCGTCACCCGCGACTACGGCCAGACCAGCATCGTCGAGCGCCAGCCGCGGCACGCGACGGGCGACACCCAACCCGTCTTCCGCTCTTCGGGCGGGCAGCTGATGACGCTCCCCGGCGGCGTCCTCCTCGTCCTCGACGACGCCTGGGAGCAGGCAAGGGTGGACCGCTTCTTCGCCGACAACGGCATCTCCACGGGCGCCGTGGAGCGGCGGGACTGGGCCGTCAACGCCTTCTACATCCAGACCGCGCCCGGGCTTCCCTCGCTCAACCTCGCCAACCAGCTCGCCGTGCTCGAGGGCGTCGAGATCTCCAGCCCCAACTGGCAGACGGACGTCTCGCTGCGGTGAGGCGGGCGGCCCTGCTCGCGGGCGTGGCCGCGCTCACGATGCTCGCCGGTGCGGGCCGTGTCGAGGCGCAGAGCGTCCCCGGCGCTCCCGCGACCGTCTCGGCCGGGACCGGCGCGGGCACGCTCACCGTCCTCTGGACCCCGCCCGCCGACACCGGCGGCTCGGCCGTCACCGCCTACGACCTGCGCCACATCCCCGCCGCCGCCGACGAGACCGTCGACGCCAACTGGACCGTCATCGAGGGCGTCTGGGTGACGGGCGGCGGCGCCCTCTCCCACCAGCTGCCGGACCTGGAGGACGGCGTCGGGTTCGACGTGCAGGTGCGCGCCGTCAACGCCAGCGGCGACGGCCCCTGGTCCGCCACCGCCACCGCCACCACCACCGACCACGGCGGCACGGCCGCGACCGCCACCGACCTCGCCCCGGGCTCGTCGCGGGCGGGCCGCCTCGGCACGGCCGGCGACGAGGACGTGTTCGCGATCACCCTCGCCGCCGACGGCGAGCTCTGGATCTACGCCACCGGCCCGCTCGACACGGTGGCGGAGCTGCTGGACTCGGCCGGCGCCGTCCTCGCGGAGTCCGACGACGGGACCCTCCTGGACGGGTCCCGCGGGTTCGAGTTCCGCGAGGAGTTGACGGCGGGGACCTACTACGTGCGGGTCTCCAGCTACGAGGGCCGCGAGGCGGGCTCCTACCGCATCCACGCCCTGACCGTCACCGACCCCGGCAGCACCTTCGAGACGGCGACCGACGTCACCCTCGACTCCGCCACGCCCGGCCGCATCGGCCCCACGGGGGGTCGCCCGAACGACCGCCCCGCCGGAGACGCCGACTACTTCAGGCTCGTCCTGACCGCCACCGCCGACGTCTGGGTGATGGCCTTCGGCAGGCAGGACGGCGACGAGGACGAGGTCCTCGACACCGAGGGGTTCCTGTACGGCGCCAGCCAGAACCAGCTCCTCTACGCCGACGACAGCGAGCTCGTCGGCAACGAGGAGGGATTCATGCTCCGGCGCTCGCTCGCCGCCGGGACCTACTACATCAGGGTCAACGGCTTCTCCACGGTGGATACCGGCCCCTACACCCTGCACGTCCGCACGGCCGCCGAGCCGGGCGGCACGGCCGCCACCGCCACCCCCCTCACCCTGCTCGTCCCCGAGACCGGGCGCATCACCTCCAGCAGCGACCACGACTACTTCAGCCTCGCCCTCGACGAGGACCTCTACGTCTTCCTCTACGCCGTCACCTTCGGAAGCCGCCAGGCGCTCACCCCCACCGTCTTCGACGACCAGGGGACGGAGGTCTCCCTGCACCTCATCCCCCATGCCAGCTGGAACGAGCATGGCCTCGGAGCGTTCAGCTTCTCCCTCTGGGGAAAGCTCGACGCCGGCACGTACCACATCCGCATCGCCGGCAGCACCGGGAGCTACCTGCTCGACCCGCTTCCCTCCCCCTACAACCGCCAGCTCGAGGAGTGCACCGCCATCGCCACGCCCCAGAGCGACCCCTGGTACGGCTGCCAGTGGCACCTCAACAACACCGGGCAGTTCCCCGGCGGCGCCCTCGAGGACATCAACGTCGAGAGCGTCTGGAGCGGCGGCAACATGGGCGAGGGCGTCAACATCGCCATCGTCGACGACGGGCTCGAGGACGACCACGTCGACCTCGTCGACAACGTCGTCTCCGCCCGCAACCACGACTACACGGGGCAGGCGGGCGTGTACGACCCCCTGGAGAGCCACGGCACGGCGGTCGCGGGCCTCATCGCCGCCCGCGACAACGACATCGGCGTCCGCGGCGTGGCCCCGCGCGCCGGCATCTTCGCCTACAACCTCATCGCCCGCGGCAGTTCCGTGACGGCCTCCGCGGCGAGCGCCATGTTCCGAAGCGAGGACGCGCAGGTCACCGCCGTCTCCAACAACAGCTGGGGGAACCCGGACACCGGCTTGCCGCTATCCGCCGGAGCGCTCTGGGAGCGAGCCGTCCGCCGCGGCGTGACGGAGGGCTACGGGGGCAAGGGCATCGTCTACGTGTGGGCGGCCGGCAACGGCCACGAGGGGGGCGACCACGCCAACCTCGACGGCTACACCAACCATTACGCCGTCACCGCCGCCTGCGCGGTCGGCTACGACGACCGGCGCAGCGCCTACTCGGAGATCGGCGCCAACCTCTGGGTCTGCGCCCCCTCCAGCAGCGGCAGGGAGGACCTGCCGAAGATCACCACCACCCACATTCCGGACCGCTACCGCGACACCTTCGGCGGCACCTCCGCGGCGACGCCCATCGTCTCCGGCGTGGCCGCCCTCGTGCGCGCCGCCAACGCCGACCTCAGCTGGCGCGACGTCAAGCTCATCCTCGCCGCCTCCGCCCGCAAGAACGACGCCGCCAACGCCGGCTGGGACGAGGGCGCCCTCCAGTACGGCTCCACCAGCGAGCGCTACGAGTTCAACCACGAGTACGGCTTCGGCGTGGTCGACGCCGCCGCGGCCGTCGCCCTCGCCGGCGGCTGGGCCCCCGTCCCCGCCATGCGCACGATCGAGGCGAGATCGGGTCCGCTGGAGGATCCGCTCAACCCCGGCTCCTCTCCCGCCCCCCTCCCCGATCGCGAGGGCGACACCGTCGTCCAGCTCCAGGCCTTCCTTGCGCTCGACGCCTACGTCTCCTTCGTCGAGTTCGTCGAGATCGAGATCGAGCTGGAGCACGAGTGGTTCCGCGATCTGCGTATCGAGATCGAGTCCCCGGGCGGGGAGACGTCCGTCCTGTCGGTGCCAGCGCTGGCCGTGGCGAGAAGCTCGGGCCGCTTCAGCGGCTCCCACCGCTTCGGCTCGGCCAGGCACCTGGGGGAGAGCGCCGAGGGCACCTGGACCCTGAAGGTGACCGACTTCGTGCCCGGGGAGACCGGCGTGCTCAAGTCCTGGCGGCTCAGGGTCTACGGCCACGGCCGCAACCCCGGCTACGTCACGGTCCACCCCCCGGTCGCCGGCGGGGGCGCCCTCACCGTCGCCTGGGACGCTCCCGCCGAGGCAGGAAGCTCGGACGTCACCTCCTACGACCTTCGCTACATCCTCGACGACGCCCCCGACAAGGCCGCGCCCTTCTGGACCGTCGTCCCCGGCGCCGGCAGCGTCCTGGAGCGCAGCCACACCGTGACCGGGCTGGAGGCCGGGCAGAAGTACCGCGTCGCCGTCCGCGCCGTCAACAGCGACGGCGACGGCCCCTGGGTGGAGGGCGGCGCCGTCGAGACGCTGGCCCTGGAGCCGGGTCCGCCCCGCTCCGTCGCCCTCGCCGCCCGCGACGGGGCGCTGGCCGTCTCCTGGCGCGAGCCGTCGTTCTCCGGCGCCGGCGTCACGGCCTACGACCTGCGCTACATCCGCGACGACGCCCCCGACAAGGGCGATGCCTTCTGGACCGACGCGCCCGGCGCCTGGAGCACCGGAAGCGGCGAGCTCCGCTACGTCATCCGCGGCCTCGAGGACGGCGTCGCCTACCAGGTCCAGGTGCGGGCGAGGAACCCCCGCGCCGCCGGGGCGTGGTCGCCCCCCGCGCGGGGCACGCCGGCCGAGGTGAACGGGCCCGCCGAGTTCCCCGCAACCGAGACGGGGCGGCGCGGCATCCCCGAGAACACGCCCCCCGGCGTGGCCATCGGCGACCCCGTCGCGGCGCGCGACGACGAGGGCGACCCCCGCACCTACTCCCTGACCGCTGGCGCCGCCAGCTTCGACATCGACCCGGCGACCGGCCAGCTCCGCACCAGGGCCGCGCTCGACCATGAGCGCAGCGCGAGCCACGCCGTCACCGTCGCCGTCCACGACGGCAGGTCCGCCGACGGCGCCGAGAGCACGGCCATCGACGACACCATCCGCGTCACCATCGCCGTTACGGACGTGGACGAACCCCCGGTCGTCAGCGGCGCCGGGACGCCCTCCGTCCGCGAGAACGCCGCCGCCGTCGCGGCCTACCGCGCCGGCGACCCCGAGCGCGCGGCGACGATCTTCACGTGGGCGCTCGCCGGGGACGACGCCGGCGCCTTCGCCATCAGCGACACGGGCGTCCTCGCCTTCGATCCCGCCCCGGACTTCGAGGCGCGCGCCGACCGCGACGGCGACAACGTCTACGAGGTCACCATCCGGGCGACCGACGAGAGCGCGACCGAGCCGGCCGCCATGACCGGCGAGCTCGAGGTCTCGGTCACCGTCCAGGACGTCGACGAGCCCCCGGAGATCGCCGGGAGCGACAGCTTCGTTATCGCCGAAGGCGGCTCGACCTTCGTCGGCGGCTACACGGCCAGCGACCCGGAAGGGACCGCCACCACCTGGCTGAGCCTCACGGGCGCCGACGCCCGGTTCTTCACGCTCGACGAGTTCGGATCGCTGAGCTTCGTCGCAACGCCCGACTACGACCGCGCCACCAACGGCAACCACGCCCCCGGGTACCGCGTCACCGTGCGCGCCTCCGACGAAGGCAACCGCATCGCGAGCTTCCCCGTGACGATCACCCTCACCAACGTCGACGAGGCCCCCCTCATCAACGGACCGGCCGGGGTCACCGTCGACGAAGGTCACACGGGAACGGTCGCCACCTACACGAAGCGAGACCCCGAGGGCTCGACCTCGAACTGGGGCCCGCGCGGCGGCAGCGCGGTGCTCAGCGGCCGGAACGGCGCCGCCTTCGCGTTCGACCAGGCGAGCGGGCGCCTGACCTTCGCCAGCCCGCCCGACTACGAGGGCGGCGGGGCGAGCTACGCGGTCACCCTGAACGCCAACGACGGCTCCCTCACCGGCACGCTCGACGTGACCGTCACCGTCACCAACCTGGACGAGACCGGCTCCCTCGCCTTCGACCGCCGCACCCCCGTGATCGGCCGCTCCATCACGGCGACGCTCGCCGATCCCGACACCGTGGCGGGCACCGTCTGGCGGTGGCATCGCTCGACGAGCCGCACGGGCGGCTGGACCGAGATCGGCGGCGCCCAATCGAGCGCCTACACCCCCGCCGGGGGCGACCGCACCCACTACCTGCGCGCGACGGTCGTGTACGAGGACGGCCACGGCCCGGGCAAGTCCCGGCAGCTGGTCACGGAGTTCCCGGTCACGAACGACCGCGCCGCGAACACCGCTCCCGCGCTGCCCGCGTCGGTCGACGACGTCGAGATCCCCGAGAACAGCCGCCCCGGCCGCAACGTCGGCGGCCCCGTACGCGCCACCGACGCCGAGAACGACACCCTCGTCTACTCGCTCAGCGGCGCGGCGGAGTTCGTCATCGACGAGCGCACGGCCCAGATCAGGGTCGCGCCCGGCGCCGCTTTCGACTACGACGAGGGGGCACGCAGCTACTCGCTCACCGTGAGCGTCGACGACGGCTTCGGCGGGACCGACAGCACCGGCGTGACCGTGCGCATCACCGACGTCAACGAGCCTCCCGAGGCCGCCGACGACGCCCCACGGGCCGTCGACGAGGACACGCCGGCCACGATCGACGTGCTCGCCAACGACCGCGACCCCGAGGACGCCCGGAGCGATCTCGTGGTCACCATCCTGCGGCGGCCGGCCAACGGCTCGGTCACCCTGACCGCCCCCCAAAGTCCCGGCGAGCGCCCCACCATCACCTACACCCCCCGCGCCGACTACAACGGCTCCGACAGCTTCACCTACCGGCTCAGGGATAGCGGCAACCGCACGTCCAGCGTCGCCACCGTCGCCCTCACCATCACGAGCGTGAACGACGCGCCGGCGTTCGCGACGGCCACGGCGGAGCGGTCGGTGTCGGAGGAGGCGGAGGAGGGCGACGCGGTCGGGGCTCCGGTACGGGCGACGGACGTGGACGGGGACCGCCTGCGCTACTCCCTGACGGGGCCGGGCGAGTTCGACGTGGACGGGGACACGGGGCAGATCCGGGTGGCGCCGGGGGCGGTGCTGGTCCCCGGCGCGTACGAGGTGACGGTACGGGCGCAGGACCCCCGGACTGCGGAGGCGAGCGTCGTGGTGACGATCACGGTGACGGCGGGCCCGGCGCCGGCGGGCACGCGCGGCGGTGGCGGCGGCTTCGCCGGCGGAGGCGGCGGGGGCGGCGGGGGCGGTCCGTCCGGTCCCACCCCCAGCACGGTCGACTTCGAGTGGACGGTGAAGGAGGACATCGAGGCGCTCGACCCGGGCCACGGCACGCCCACCGGGTCCTGGTCGGACGGGGCGACGCTCTGGCTCCTCGAGAACGGCTCCGGCGCCGACGACGCCGTCTACGCCTACGACCTCGGCACGGGCGAGCGCGCCGGGGGGCGGGAGTTCGAGCTCGACGAGCGCAACCGCGCGCCGCGCGGCGCCTGGTCCGATGGGGAAACGATCTGGATCTCCGACAGCGGCCGCGACCGCCTCTTCGCCCACGACCTCGCGAGCGGCGAGCGCCTCGAGGAGCGCGACCTCGAGCTGGCGCGGGAGAACCGGGACGCGCGCGGCATCTGGTCCGGGGGCGGGACGGTGTGGGTGCTCGACGGCGGCCGCGACGCCCTCTTCGCCTACGACCTGGAGAGCGGCGCGTTCCTCGCCGGGTACGCCCTCGACGCCGCCAACGGCGACCCCCACGGCCTCTGGTCCGACGGGGTGACCCTCTGGGTCTCCAACCACGACCCCAAGCGCCTCTTCGCCTACCGCCTCCCGGCCCTACCGGACGAGCCGCCGGAGGAACCCCTGCCCCTCGCGCGCGAGGACGACCTCGACTTCACCACGCTCAGCTCCGCCTCCAACAACAGCCCCCGCGGCGTCTGGTCGGACGGCTCGGTCATGTACGTCGCCGACGAGCTCGACGGCCGCGTCTACAGCTACAACATGCCCGACGCCATCGACGCGCGCCTCGCCTCCCTCGCCCTCGAGGGCGTCGACATCGGCGCGTTCGACCCGCGCCGGACGGACTACGAGGGCGTCATCGCCGGGGGCGTGACCGAGACGACCGTCGAGGCGGAGGCCGTGCAGCGGGGCACCCAGGTGGTGATCGACCCGCCCGACGCCGACCCCGGGACCGAGGGCCACCAGGTGACGCTCGCCGGCCTCGACGCGATCACCGTCCGCGTGACCTCGGCGGACGGCAGCCGCACGAGGACCTACCGCGTCGACCTCGGGAGCGACGAGCCGGACGAGCCCTGGCCCCACTGCCTGCTCGGCGACGTCGCCGCGGGCTTCAGCCTCGTCGTCTACGAGGGCGGCGCCGTCGAGGACCTGGCCGCCTGCGCGGAGAGCCGCAATGTAGTCGCGCTCTACGCCCTGCACGAGGGCGTCTACCTCCCGCTCATCCCCGGCGCGCCCGGCTTCGTCAATGAAGCCTTCCGGGAGCTGTACCCCGAAGGCGTACCCGCGCTCACGGCGCTGGTGGCGGCCAGCGCCGGGCCGCCCGGCTCAGACCCCGTGGGCGACCTCGGCGCGCCCCGCTCCTGGCCGCGTTGCCTGCGCGGCGAGCTGGCCGAGGGCTTCAGCCTCCTCGTCTACGAGGGGGGGAGCATCGAGGACCTCGCGGCCTGCGCGGAGCGCCTCGCCGTGACCGCCCTCTACGCCCTCGAGGACGGGCAGTGGGTCTCGTACATCCCCGGCGCGCCCGGCTTCGTCAACGAGCCGTTCCGGGAACTCTTCGCCGGCGGCGTCCCGCCCGTCACCCCGCTCGTCGTCAGGAGCGACGGGCCTCCCCCGACCGGCTCCGACGGCGACGGCGCGGAGGGCAACTCAGAATGAGACGGGCCGGGCCTGACCGGGGATCCCCCAGGCGCTCCGATGAGCCGGGGAATGCGGTCGTTCCCCGCGGGCGTTCCCTCCCGGGGCGGCGCGCGAAGGTGAGGGCAGCGTTCGTTGGATGGGCGGCGCTGATCGCGACGCTCCTGGTACTGGCCTCGATCCCGCCTGCCGTCGCGGGCAGCCCGCACGACCCGCCGGAACAGCCCACCGGCCTGACCGGCACGGTCGCGCACGACCAGGTCGCGCTCACGTGGGACGACCCCGGCGACGGCAGCATCACGGGCTACCAGATCCTGCGCCGCGACAAGGCGGTGGACGACCCCGGCGTGTTTCACGTCCACGTGGACGACACCGGCTCGGCGGCGACGTCGTACACCGACCGCAGCGTGGCGGCCGGGACCTTCTACGTGTACCGCGTCAGGGCGCGCAACGCCGGCGGCCTGGGCGCGCAGAGCTCCTACTTCAACGCCAAAACGCCGGCGCGGCCCGGGGAGGAGCAGGAGAGCGACGCCCGGGACCGCTCCGCGAGCCCCCCGGAGGCGCCGCGGCTCCTGGCAACGGCGGTGTCGTCGGACGGCGGGGTGACCCTGCTCTGGCGGCAGGACCCGGCCGACGAGACGATCACCGGCTATCGCATCCTGCGGGGCGCCAGCGAGGACGCCCTGGCCGAGATCGTGCCGGACACGGGGAGCGCGGATACCACCTACACCGACCCGGCGGCCCCGGCCGGGCAGACGCTGCACTACGCCGTGCAGGCGCGCAGCGCCGCGGGCCTGAGCGGGCTCTCCAACACCGGCAGCGTCACCACGCCGGGGAGGGTGCCCGCACGGAACGAGGAGGGGCAGTGCCCCGGGGGGTTCACGCCGGGAACGCCGACCGTGGTGACCGTGAGCGCCGCCCCCATCGTCGTGCCCTCGACCGCCGCCGACTACTTCGTCGTTTCCACCCTGCACTCCATCGACGGCACGACCAGGGCCATCCCCTGGTCGGTGACCAGGGGCCGCACGGGGGCCACGAGCACGACCCTGGACGCGCCCGATGTGGCCCTGGATCGCCTCCGCGTCGACAAGTACGCCGTTGACTCCCCGGGGGATGTCGACGGCGACTGCGCCGGCGACCTGACGGACCCGAATCCCGCGAATCCGATGGCGCCCATCGACGCCCAGCTTGGGGGCATCGCGGTCCCGGATGAGGCCGCCTTCAACGCGCTGGCGGCTGGCGACACCGAGGATGGCGAGTTGAAGTTCGTGCTCATCGGGCTGGACGGAGACCATCCCGGCATCTACTTCCAGAACTCCAACACCTACCCGGTCCACACGACCTTCCTCGCTCAGCTGGGATGGACCTATGACCCGGCCTCCATGGCCTACTGCTGGCTCAGGTCACGATCCGACCTGGTGGGCCCCTCGGGCGATCAGGGCCTCGCCTATTTCACGTGCGAGGGGGTCGTGCCCATCGAGGAGACCGAGCTCCGGTACGCGCTCCTCGCCGCCAGCTGGGGCCTGGTGGGGAGCGACCTGGCATACCACGTGACAAACCTCCTGTTGCCCAGGCATCAACGCCACCTGCAGTCCTACCGGAGTTCCCACGTCCCCTTCGTGTTCGACGACGACGTGGATACGGGCGAGAGCTACGTGGCCCTGAACCAGGCCGAGAGCTACGGGTTCCTGCGGCAGCTGGACCCGACGGACCGGCCCACGCCCCGCGACATCCCCATCTACGAGACGATCCCCAATGAGCTCCCCCGGGTGGCCGGGGTCATCACCACGACGCCCCAGACTCCCCTCGCCCATGTGAACCTGCGGGCGACCCAGGACGGCGTCCCGAACGCCTACATCCGGGACGCCGCCAGCCGGAGCGACATCGCCCCCCTCCTGAACAGCTACGTCAAGCTCACGGTGTTCGGAGCGGGCTACCTCATCCGGGCCGCGACCAGGGAAGAGGTGGATGCCCACCTCGCCGCGTCCAGGCCGGCGAGCACCCAGACCCCGCGGCGCGACCTCTCCGTCACCACGATCACGCCGCTCAGCGAGGTCGGCTTCGACGACTGGGACGCGTTCGGCGTGAAGGCCGCCAACGTCGCCGTCCTGGGAACCCTCGGCTTCCCCGACGGCACCGTCCCCGACGGCTTCGCCATCCCCTTCTCCTTCTACGACCGGTTCATGCGGGAAACCGCGCTCGGCGAAGAGACGGTCCTCGGCAAGAGGAGTGCGCCGGGCGAAGAGAAATTGACGCTCCCGGCGGGGACGACCCTGGCCGAGGCGGTGACGGCGATGCTGGCCCACCCCTACTTCCAGACGGACTTCGACATCCAGGAGGAGATGCTGGACGACCTGCGGGACGCCATCAAGGATGCGACGAGCCCGCAGTTCATCATCGACGCCCTGACCGCCATGCACGCGACGTACCCCGAGGGGCAGTCGCTCCGCTACCGCTCCAGCACCAACAACGAGGACCTGCCGGGCTTCAACGGCGCCGGCCTGTACGACTCCAAGACCCAGAACCCCGATGAGACCGAGGAGGACGGCATCGACAAGTCCCTGAAGCAGGTCTACGCCAGCCTGTGGAACTTCCGCGCCTTCACGGAGCGGGACTTCCACCGCATCGACCACGGGGCCGCGGCAATGGGGGTGCTGGTCCACCCCAACTACACCGATGAGCGGGTCAACGGGGTGGCCGTCAGCGGCGACACCATCCGCGGGAACCCGGACCTCTACTACGTCAACAGCCAGGTGGGAGAGGACCTGGTCACGAACCCGGACGCGAACTCCCTGGCCGAGGAAATCCTGATCGACGGCGAGTCCGGGATCTACTGGGTGCTCAGCACCTCCAATCAGGTGGACCCCGGAACACTGCTGCTCACGGACGAACAGCTGCGGCAGCTGTGGCTGCACCTCGGGGTCATTCACGCCCACTTCGAGGGACTCTACCCCCCTCCTCCCGCGGGAGAGCCCTTCGCCATGGAGATCGAGTTCAAGATCACCAGCGCCGACACGCTCGCCATCAAGCAGGCACGGCCCTGGATCTTCGGGACCGTGGGGGACCGGGGTGGCGTGCCGCCGTCCCAGCAGACCGACGCCCGGGCCTCGGAGACAGGGAGCGGCACCGGCGGCGGGAGCGGTGGTGGAGGCGGCAGCGGTGGCGGAGGTGGTGGCGGAGGTGGTGGCGGCGGTGGCGGGCCGTCCGGTCCCACCCCCAGCACGGCCGACTTCGAGTGGACGGTGACGCGCGACATCGAGGAGCTCGACCCGGGGCACGGCACGCCCACGGGGACGTGGTCCGACGGGGCGACCCTCTGGCTCCTCGAGAACGGCTCCAGCGCCGACGACGCCGTCTACGCCTACGACCTGGAGAGCGGTGAGCGGCTGGAGGAGCGCGAGTTCGCACTCGACGAGCGCAACCGCGCCCCGCGCGGCGTCTGGTCCGACGGGGAGACCATCTGGGTCTCCGACAGCGGCCGTGACCGCCTCTTCGCCCACGACCTCGGGAGCGGCGAGCGCCTGCCCGAGCGCGACATCGAACTGGTCCGGGAGAACCGGGACGCGCGCGGCGTCTGGTCCGGCGGCGGGACGATGTGGGTGCTCGACGGCGGCCGCGACAGCCTCTTCGCCTACGACCTCGCGACGGGCGATCTCCTCGCCGGGTACACCCTCGACGACGCCAACGGCGACCCCCACGGCCTCTGGTCCGACGGGGTGACGCTCTGGGTCTCCAACCACGAGCCCAAGCGCCTCTTCGCCTACCGCCTCCCGGCCGTGCCCGAGGAGCCGCCGGAGGAGCCCGTACCCCTCGAGCGCGAGGACGACCTCGACTTCACCACGCTCAGCGCGGCCTCCAACAACAGCCCCCGCGGCATCTGGTCGGACGGGGCAGTGATGTACGTCGCCGACGAGCTCGACGCCCGGGTCTACAGCTACAACATGCCCGACGCCATCGACGCGCGACTGGCCTCGCTCTCGCTTGCGGGCATCGACATCGGCGAGTTCGAGCCGGGCAGGACCGAGTACGAGGCCGTCATCGGAGAGGGCGTCACGGAGACGGTCGTGACGGCGGAGGCGATGCAGCGGCGCACGCAGGTGGTGATCGACCCGCCCGACGCCGACGGAGAGACCCCCGGCCACCAGGTGGCGTTGAACGGCGCCGGCGAGATCGTGGTCACCGTGACCTCGGCGGACGGGAGCCGTGAGAAGGTCTACCGGGTGGCGCTGGAAGGCGCCGCGCCCGAACCCTGGCCCCACTGCCTGCGCGGCGACGTCGCCGAGGGCTTCAGCCTCGTCGTCTACGAGGGGGGCGCCCTCGAGGAACTCGTGTCCTGCGCGGAGAGCCGGGACGTGGCCGCCCTCTACGTCCTGCACGAGGGCGTTTACGTCTCGCTCATCCCGGGCGCGCCCGGCTTCGTCAACGAGGCCTTCCGGGAGCTGTACCCCGAAGGGGTCCCCGCGCTCACCCCTCTGGTCGCGGCCAGCGGCGGGCCGCCCGGCCCAGACCCCGTGGGCGACCTCGGCGCGCCCCGCTCCTGGCCGCGGTGCCTGCACGGCGAGGTGGTCGTGGGCTTCAGTCTCCTCGTCTACGAGGGGGGGAGCGTCGACGACCTGGCGTCCTGCGCGGAGCGCCGGAACGTGACGGCCCTCTACGCCCTTGAGGACGGGCAGTGGGTCTCCTACACCCCCGGCGCGCCCGACTCCGTCAACCGCGAGTTCCGGGAGCTGTTCGCCGGCGGCGTCCCTCCCGTCACCCCGCTCGTCGTCAGGAGCGACGGGCCTCCCGCCGCCGGCTCCGATGGTGACGGCGCGGAGGGCAACTAGCCGGAAGGGTCGGGCCACCGCCCCACGAAAAACCCTCTAGAACACGGTCGTATGCACTCCCGCAATGAGGTGTATTTCACGCTGGTAGTTGAGCACGCTTAGGTGCGGTGTACCTCGCGCCAATACGCCTCATTTCCTGCCCAAACAACTGCTCCACAAGAACCTCGCATGTTGTGGCATATGACTCTTGAGCGGTCGTACTTGCCTCGCTTAGCGTCCCTGTAGGCGGGCATCTGGATGCTCGTTCTTGTTGTCGCGTGACCCCACAGGACGGCCTCGCGCGACGGAATCGATTCAGGAGCATGCGACTGCACATGCGGGTTCTGCCGACCGTCCAACCGTTCTACCCCCCCCCCCCGGGCTTTCGTCCACAGGTAGGGAAGCCGTTTATCAATCGCCAGTTCATGCGGGCCCGCCCGCCCATTCCCGCCACGGCGTTCGGTCGGGGCGGCCCGCGACCTCGATCCGTCAACTGCCCGCTACCTGGTGGTCGGCGGCAGAGGCGCACACGCCGGATGAGGGATGCCCCTGGAGAATGACGACCGCGGCCATCGGACCCGGCAGCCCGCGGGAAGGCTCAGGGCTCGCAAGAGCGGTGTCACGACCAGGTTCGGGAGCGGGAAACCCCGTGCTCGGCCTCACGGGGCGAGACCCGAGCGCCTGCTGCGCACTCAAGTGAGAAAAGCGGCCCAGCGGGTGATGCCCGTACGCGGGCTGATCGCCGCGCTTGGCCTACTGGCGCTGCTCGGAGCGACAGCGGGGCTGGCGGAGCCTGCCCGGGCCCAGACCACGGCCGCTCCCGAGATCACGAGCACCGGGCCCTTCACGGTGGCGGAGGGCGCCACCACAATCACTACGCTCACCGCGACCGACGTCGACACGAGTCCTGGCGATCTCACCTGGTCGAAGACCGGCGGAGCGGATAGCGCCGCCTTCACGCTGAGCACGGGCGGCGCCCTCGCGTTCGCCTCGGCGAAGGACTACGAGGCGCCCGACGACGCCGATGGCGACGGCTCGTACGAGGTCACCGTGCAGGTCGGCGACGGCACGAGCATGGACACGGCGAACCTCGTCGTGACGCTCGAGAACGTGGCCGAGCTGCACGCGGCCGTCACGGGGCCGGCGACCGTCTCCTATGCCGAGAACGGCGCGACCCGGGTGGCCACGTTCTCGGCATCCTCCGATGCGGACCGTGACGGCATCGCGTGGACGATCGGCGGCGCCGACTCGCGGCACTTCAGCATCGACAATCCGGGCGGGGCGCTGCGCTTCAACACGCCACCCGACTACGAGTCGCCGGCCGACGCGGGCACGAACAACGGCTACAGCATCACCGTTGGGGCCAGCGTGGGCAGCGGCACGCCCGTCACCCTCGACGTGACCGTCACCGTCACCGATGCCGACGAGCCCGGCAGCCTCTCGCTCTCATCCGCCAGGCCGGAGACCGGCAGCGCCCTGACGGTCACGCTCGCCGACCCGGACACGCCTACCGGGACCGTCGCCTGGACCTGGGAACGCAACACCGGCCGCACCGGCTGGGACACGATCGGCGGCGCCACAGCCGCCGCCTACACGCCCGTCGCCGCCGACGCCGGCCGCTACCTGCGCGTCACCGCCACGTACGCCGACCGCCTCGGCTCGGGCAGGACGGCCCGGACCATCCTCCCCAACGTCGTGCTCTCCGCCCACCGCCTGGCCGGCCTCACCGTGACGGGCGGCGGCACCCCGGATCTCTACCCCGCCTTCAGCGCCACGACGCTGCACTACGCCACCGGCTGCGTCGGCGGCTCAGCCACCGACGGCAGCCTGACCATCACCCTCTCCGCCGCCGACCCGGCAAACACGCGGGTGGCCGTGAACGGCAGGGCCGTGGCCGCCGCCAGCGGCAGCATCACCGTGGACGACCTGCACCGTGAGAGCGACATCGAGATCACGCTGTCGGGGGCCGACGGGAGCCGCACCCGCTACTGGATCCACTGCCTCGACCGGACCTTCTTCCCCGCGATCATCGCCACCAAGACCCCCGGCGCCAGCGGGATCATCGAGGACCTGATGATGTTCCACGAGGACGCCGTGATCGGTGATCGCAGGATCTCCCACGCCATGATGGTCGACAACAACGGCGTGCCCCGCTTCCGCATGGCGCTCGAGGGCCGGATGCGCGGCTACTTCAAGAGCTACCCCGACGCCACCGACCCCTACGCCCGCTATGGCGTGTTCTTCCACCATGGGGACGTCAACAACCGGCTCTTCGTGTTCGACGGCGACTTCCAACCCCTCGCCACCGGCGCCGATGCGATCACCACTGTCGCCGGTCTGACGCACACCGACCACCATGATTTCATCATCCGGCCGAGCGGGGACTACGTGCTGATGTCCTACGAACCGGCGACGCGCGACCTCAGCTTCCTCACCGACGACTACAACATCGGCCTGAACGCGATGGCGACGGGGAGCCCGCCACTGCCGCACCTTCCCTGTACGCCGGGCACTCCCGACTGCGGGAGCTGGGCCAGCTCGACGATCAAGGACTCGGTCATCCAGATCCGCAGCGCCGCGGGCGCCCAGCGGTTCCTGTGGAACTCGTGGGGCGCGATGGCGATCGAGGACTGCATGCAGCACCGGTTTCCCTCCGGCTACGCGCACATCAACTCGTTCCAGTGGGTGGCGGACGGCGATCCCGGTGACGGCGACGACGATCTCGTGGCCTCGTTCCGGGGTTGCTCCAAGGTGCTGCGCATCGACACCGCCACGGGCGACGTCGTCTGGCGCCTGGGCCACAGCATCTGGGACCGCGGCGAGTGGGAGGCCGGCTCAAGCAGCGGCAGCGGGCCCGCCCCGCTCGAGTTCGTCAATGACCCCCAGGGCGGGTTCTGCGGCCAGCATGCGGCCCAGATTCTCGACAACGGACACCTGCTGCTCTACGACAACGGCGTGGTCTGCGTGACCGACCCGATCAGCGGCGAATCCGCCCGCACCAGCGGCGTCTACAGCCGCGTGGTCGAGTACGCGATCGATACCGACAACCACGAGGCCGTGTACGTACGCGAGCACTCCCAGGGGAACGCCGCGAACAGGGTCGGCTATGCCGGCGGGAACGTCTCCCCGCTCCCCGGCGGCGACTGGCTCATCAGCTGGGGGGGCCGCGCCTCCAGCAACCCGACCACCCAGTCGGCGACCCAGGTGGACCCCGACACCCACGCCGAGAAGTTCAACCTCAAGGTGCTGCAGAAGACCGACAGCGGCACCCGCACCAGCGCCGCGAGCGTCTGGGTGACCCCCATCCACCCCGTCGCGCTCGCCCAGACCGTCCCCGAGCTGACGGCCAGCCTCCCGCCCAGCGGGCACACCTCGATCTTCCACGGCGGCGCCGGCGACGCGCCCCGGATCGTGGTCGCCTTCAGCCGCCCGATCGCCGACTTCGACGCGACCTCGCCGTCGCTCAGCGTGAGCGGCGCGACCGTCGCGAGCGTCGCCGCTCACGCCGTCGCCGGAGAAGCGGCGAACGCGTACCTGATCGCCCTGACGCCCGACGGGGCCGGCGACATCACCTTCAGCCTCGTTGCCGGCCAGGCCTGCGCCTCGGGCGGCATCTGCGCCGCAGACGGCACGACCCTCGGCGCCGTACCCGCGGCTCTGGTGATCGGAGCGCCTCCGACCGTGGTGTTCGAGCAGTCCGCGTACACCGTCCCGGAAGGCTTGACGTTGCACGTCGCCGTGCGCCTGAGCGCCGCCCACCGGGGCGTGCGCGGCCTCACCGTGCCCGTCCTCCTCGACACGGCCGGGAGCGCGTCGAGCGGCGATCTCACAGTCGAGGAGAGCGCCACCTTCGGGGCGGGAGAGACCCGCACGTCGCTGCGGATCGAAGCGACGGCGGACGACCTCGTGGAGGGTCCGGAGACCGCCACGCTCCGGTTCGGCGCGCTCACGGACGGCGTCACTCCGGGGACCACCGCTACCTCGACGGTGACGGTCACCGACACCGACCGGGCGCATCTCAGCTTCAGCGCCGCCGTGACCGAGGTTGCCGAGGGAGGCGAGGTCGCGCTGACGTTCAGCATCACCAACGGCATCACCTTCGCGCGGGACCAGGCGATCAGCCTCACGCTTGGCGGCACGGCCACGCCGGTCGACGACTTCATCCTCCTGGACGCGAACAACCAGGCGCTGACGGCTCCCTACACGGTCACCTTCCCGGCAGCGACCGCCTCTGCGACCGTCACCGTCCGCGCCGTCGACGACGCCGACATCGAGGCGATCGCGGAGACGGTCACGGTGAGCGCCAGGCTCGACCTCACCAGCGCCGCGCTCGGGACGCTCACGATCACGATCCCCCCGAGTGACGTGCCCGACGCGCCCGTCGTCTCGCTGCTTCCGCCGGCCGCGAGCGCCGTCCCGGAGGGGACGGACGTCGAGTTCAGGTTTTTCCGCACATCCTCGACGAACCTGCCCCTCTCCCGGTCGCTCACGGTGCCCGTGCGGATCACCGCCGTGGGATCGACCCTCAGCGGCGCCGCCCCCGCCAGCGTGACGTTCCCGGCCGACTCCCCCATCGCGACCCTGTCGGTCGCCACGCTCGACGACGAGGTCGTGGAGCCGCCCGGCAGCGTGAGGGTCCTGGTCCTGGGCAGCGCCAGCAACCCGCCGGCCTACCTGACGTCGGCTGCGAACACCCGCACCGTTGCCGTCACCAACAACGACGTCGCGGCCTTCACGATCTCGGCGAGCGAGATGGAGGTCGCGGAGGGATCGAGCGTCACGGTCACGGTCGCCGCGGAGGGCGTCACCTTCGCCGAGCCGCAGGAGATCACCTTCGTCGTGGGCGGCACCGCGGCGCCCGGGGAGGACTTCACCATCTGGCACGGCGGCGAGCAGCTGGCGGACCCGTACGCGGTCGCGCTGCCGGCGGGCGCGACAACGGTGCGCATCGACATCCGGGCGGCTCGCGACGGCGAGGCCGATGAGGGGGAGACCGTCGAGCTCACGGCGAACCACGAGGGGCGTGCCGCAGGCTCCGTCGCGCTCACCATCACCGCACCGCTGCCGCCGCCGGTCGTCATCGTCGGTCCGACCGGCGGCGGGGGCGGCGGTGGCGGCGGCGGCGGTCCGTCCGGTCCCACCCCCAGCACGGTCGACTTCGAGTGGACGGTGAAGGAGGACATCGAGGAACTCGACCCGGGGCACGGCACGCCCACGGGAATGTGGTCCGACGGGGCGACGCTCTGGCTCCTCGAGAACGGCTCCGGCGCCGACGACGCCGTCTACGCCTACAACCTGGAGAGCGGTGAGCGGGTGGAGGGGCGGGAGTTCGAGCTGGGCGAGCGCAACCGCGCCCCCCGCGGCATCTGGTCCGATAGGGAGACCGCCTGGGTCTCCGACAGCGGCCGGGACCGGCTCTTCGCCCACGACCTCGCGAGCGGCGAGCGCCTCGAGGAGCGCGACCTCGAGCTGGCGCGGGAGAACCGCGACGCGCGCGGCGTCTGGTCCGGCGGCGGGACGATGTGGGTGCTCGACGGCGGCAGGGACGGCCTCTTCGCCTACGGCCTGGAGAGCGGCGCGTTCCTCGCCGGGTACGCCCTCGACGCCGCCAACGGCGACCCCCACGGCCTCTGGTCCGACGGGGTGACGCTCTGGGTCTCCAACCACGAGCCCAAGCGCCTCTTCGCCTACCGCCTCCCGGCCGTGCCGGACGAGCCGCCGGAGGAACCCCTGCCCCTCGAGCGCGAGGACGACCTCGACTTCACCACGCTCAGCTCCGCCTCCAACAACAGCCCCCGCGGCGTCTGGTCGGACGGCTCGGTCATGTACGTCGCCGACGAGCTCGATGCCCGCGTCTACAGCTACAACATGCCCGACGCCATCGACGCGCGCCTCGCCTCCCTCGCCCTCGAGGACGTCGACATCGGCGCGTTCGACCCGCGCCGGACGGACTACGAGGGCGTCATCGCCGGGGGCGTGACCGAGACGACCGTCGAGGCGGCCGCCGTGCAGCGGCGCACGCAGGTGGTGATCGACCCGCCCGACGCCGACGGCGACAGCACGAACGGCCACCAGGTAGCTCTGGCCGGGGTGGCCGAAATCACCGTCACCGTCACCTCCGCCGACGGCAGCCGGACGAGGGTCTACCGCGTCGACCTCGGGAGCGACGAGCCGGACGAGCCCTGGCCCCACTGCCTGCTCGGCGACGTCGCCGCGGGCTTCAGCCTCGTCGTCTACGAGGGCGGCGCCGTCGAGGACCTGGCCGCCTGCGCGGAGAGCCGCAATGTAGTCGCGCTCTACGCCCTGCACGAGGGCGTCTACCTCCCGCTCATCCCCGGCGCGCCCGGCTTCGTCAATGAAGCCTTCCGGGAGCTGTACCCCGAAGGCGTACCCGCGCTCACGGCGCTGGTGGCGGCCAGCGCCGGGCCGCCCGGCTCAGACCCCGTGGGCGACCTCGGCGCGCCCCGCTCCTGGCCGCGTTGCCTGCGCGGCGAGCTGGCCGAGGGCTTCAGCCTCCTCGTCTACGAGGGGGGGAGCATCGAGGACCTCGCGGCCTGCGCGGAGCGCCTCGCCGTGACCGCCCTCTACGCCCTCGAGGACGGGCAGTGGGTCTCGTACATCCCCGGCGCGCCCGGCTTCGTCAACGAGCCGTTCCGGGAACTCTTCGCCGGCGGCGTCCCGCCCGTCACCCCGCTCGTCGTCAGGAGCGACGGGCCTCCCCCGACCGGCTCCGACGGCGACGGCGCGGAGGGCAACTCAGAATGAGACGGGCCGGGCCTGACCGGGGATCCCCCAGGCGCTCCGATGAGCCGGGGAATGCGGTCGTTCCCCGCGGGCGTTCCCTCCCCGGGTGGGACCTGCCCCGGACATGCGGAGCCCGCGGTCGGTTGGCGTCCCGCCCTTTCCGCCCGGACCCCGGCACGGTGAACTCCAGCCGCATGGAAAGCTTCCTGCCGTCCCTCGTGCAGATGGTTCCCTCACCCTCGCAGTCCGTGGTCTGCGGGAGGACGGTGGTCACCGTCCCGTCGCCGCAGGCCCGCTGGCAGGGTCGGGGAACCCCGTGCGACTGGGCCCGGCGCACCGCTAGCGGCAGTAGAAGGGATTGATCCGGCAGGCCACGGTGCGGGCGATGATGCCATCGGGCGAATCCGGGTCAGTAGTCTGTCCATGGCCGTGGATTGCTCGGCTGCGATGGACGACGTAGTAGCCCTGTCCCCGGCCCTGATAGACGATCCTCGCGTTCTCAAGTATCACGCGCTGATTGGCGTTGAGGTCGTCGATGTCGTCAGCGAGGTCGGAGATTCCCTGGCCGGCGCGGGGATGCGTCGACACCCCGCCGTCAGTCTCGTGGTCGGGGTGGTCGCTCGACGATGGGCCGCTACCGTCGTCTCGCACGCGGCTGTGCGCTTCGCAGAGCTCGATCATGCGCTCGATGTCGTCGGCATCGAGGGTGTCGTCGAGCTCCGTGTTCCGGATGTAGATGGGGACACCCTGATCGTTGTTTACGACCACGTAGGCGTTGTCGCCGTTGAGGTTGGCGGCGAGTTCCTCGTGCAGACACTCCTGCTGGCCGTCCGATCCATCATGGGTGTGTCCGAGCACCTCGGGAGGCTCAGCGTGGGCGACGCCGCCCATCAGGAGCACGCATGCTGTCCCTGCGAATACTGCCAGTAACCGCAATGATCCCCATCCTTGCAGCTCGTTGGTAGTGCGATGACGCTCCCGGCAATTCACGACCGCAACGGTCGCAGACCCTGCAGACCGACGGCAAGAGCGATACGTCACATGCGTCATGGGGTCTTCTGAAGGTGTGATCTCCACAAACAGTCACTCAATGCGTGCACGGAGACGGGGCCAATGACCACCCGAAAGACGTGCTCTTGCCCCCCTTTCGCAGCCAGGGTCTCGGTGTGGGGCGCCGGTTCATCCGGGCGGTGGCGGTGGCCGCGCTGTCCCACCCGCCGGGGCTGACGCGCCCGGCGTCTTCGCTTCCCCCGCAGATGCCCCGCGTCCTCCGGGACGAGGGGGTGTTCCGCGTGAACCGTGGTGTGTGCGTGAGCGGATCGTCTCTGCGCGCGGCCCCCGTCGCCCTGGATGCGACTCGAGCCGAGCTATCCGCCCGGTCCGGAGACGGTCAGCTCCACTCCGCCGGACAGTTTCCTGCCGTCCTCCGTGCAGACGGATCCCTCACCCTCGCATTCCGTGGTCTGCGGCAGGACGACGGTCACCGTCCCGTCGCCGTGCGGCCGGACGCTGATCTGCCACTCGACGTTGCCGGGCGGGTCCGCGCGCTTCGCCCTCGTCACCTCGCCTCCCGCCACCGTGAAGGCGTCGTCCCTGAGGGTCCTGTAGCTGAAGTCGTCGTGGGGGGGCTCGCTGAAGCGCAGCGTGAAGGTGAAGACGCCCTGGCCGTCGTGGGACTCCGGGACGTCCACCTCGGCCGTGAGCGGCGGCCGCTCGACCGCCTGTGTCGCCGCGCTGGTCAGCGACTCCTCGTTGCCCGCGTCGTCGCTGAAGGAGACCCGCAGCCGGATGGCCCAGCCGGCGTCCGCGTCCGTGACGGGGTACGTGGAGGATGTGGCTCCCGCGATGTACGCGTCGGTCCCCGCCTCCGGGTCGCGGCGGATCCACCGGTAGGAGAGCTGCGCGTGCTCCATCCCGTCCCCGTCGGAGATGGCCGAGGCGTCGGCGGTGAGGGTCTCGCCGACCCGGGGCGTGCCTGTGATCTGCGGCGCGCCCGTGGCGGGACGGTTCGCCTGCTCCCTCTTGCCGCCGTCATCGTCCCGGAGCGCGATGGGCGGGGCGGCGATCACCGCGTGGCTGGTGAGCGACTCGGGGTTGCCCGCGTCGTCGGTGAAGGAGACCCGCACCGTGAGGGCCTTCCCCTGGTCCGTCGTGGTCACGAGGTAGGTCGGGCCCGTGGCGCCCTCGATCTCCTCGTCGACGGACGTCTCGAGGTCGCGGCGGATCCACTGGTAGGTGAAGGCCGCGTGCTCCAGGCCGTCCTCGTCGGCGATGGCGGTCGTGGTCGCGGTCAGCGTCTCGCCGGGCAGGGCCGTGCCGCTGATGCGGGGGGAGCCGGTGGCCGGGCTGTTGGGCTCCGGGGTGGACTGCTGCTCCTGGGGGGAGACCGACGAGGTATGCCCGTCAAGGATATGCGCAGCGTTCCAGTGGGCGAGGTTCGCATCGAGGCCGAAGGCCATGTCGCGAATGGTCCCGCCGTTCAACACGAGGCCATTCGGCTGGACGACGAGTAAGTGGTTCGCACCGTCGGCTTCCGTCAGCGCGTACGCAAAGACCAGGCTGTTCGTGCCGCTGCCTCGTACATAGGTCGCCTGTCGTGCCTCCGTGCCGCCCAGGCGGACCGGCACCGACGGGACACCGTCGGCGGTGTCCACTTCCACCGGAAGGTCGAATGTGAAGGTCACCTCGACCGTGTCCCCGTCACTCCACACGCCATCAGCCCCGGCGTCGTTGAAGTGCGGCGGCGTGAGGATGACAGCGGGCGCAGCCGAGTTCTTGATCTGGGGGTATCCCAGGTGCTCCAGCGCCGCCGGCAGGCCGTGCACCAGGGAGCGTATGCTGCCGCCACGCTCCCGCAGAGAGTCAGCGTTCACCGTCACGGTCTCGTACGAGGTTGCCGCAGAGCCGTTGGGCAGGTCATCCGCCGTGAACGTGTGGCGGAATACCGTGCGGTAGGTGCCGGAACCGCGCACGTATTCTGCAATGGCGTTCATCCGGCGGTCATACGACACCCACACCTTGGGGGCCAATGCCCCGGCGGGGGTGGTGATGACGACCGGGGTGTTCCAAATCAGCGTGACCTCGACCATTTCACCCACGTCATAGCGCATGTTGTCCCCCGGTGGGCCGGTGAGCTCGATGCTCACGACGCGCGGCTGCGGCTCCTTCAGGCAGCGCACGCCCACGTCTTCACTGTGGCGGCAGTTGCTTTCGCCAACGGCAGTGCCACTCCTGCGGGGGCACTCCAGCAGCCCGAATTCGTCGCCCGCGCAGTTAAGGTCATCCAGCACGATGTCTCCGTCGCCCTCGCCGAAGTACGCGCTGAGGAAACGGCCAGCGTCGTCCACAGAGCCGCCGGCAAAGCCGAGGGCACGGCACGCGACGTCCGCGTCATCCTTCCTCCAATAGTCATCGCAAATGGTGCCCCACGCGCCGTTGTAATAGATTTCCAGCCGCCCATCACACGGCCGGCCGTCTTCCGTGAATGTCACCCCGTTCACCAGGCGGAGGGTCCCGTCCAAGGGGAGGGTCCCGTCCAGAGGGACATCAACCTCCGTGACCGGGGGATCGTCGTCGGTGATGGTGACGGTGGTTTGGGCGGTCGTCCCCTCGCTGACCTGAGTGGGCAGGCTGGAGCCGAAGCCCAGCACCACGCTGTCCTCATCGTCGTCGAAGGTGTCCTGGTTGGCGGTGAAGGTGATCTGCTTCGATGTCTCACCCGCATTGAACGTCACGCTGGTGGGGACCGTGTAGTCGTCTGTCGTCGCCGGGTGCGTGGGGGTGGCCGTGACCGGGATGGTCACGGTCCGCTCCGGGTCGGCGCTCAACGTCACCGTCACCTGGATGCTGCCGCCCTCGGCAACGGTGTACGTGGCAGACCCGAAGGAGACCGTCACCTCCGGCACGTCATCGTCGGTGATGGTGACGGTGGTTTGGGCGGTCGTGCCCTGGCTCACCCCCGTCGGGAGCGTGGAGCCAAAGCCCAGCACCACGCTGTCCTCGTCGTCGTCGAAGGTGTCCTGGTTGGCGGTGAAGGTGATCTCCTTCGATGTCTCACCCGCATTGAACGTCACGCTGGTGGGGACCGTGTAGTCGTCTGTCGTCGCCGGGTGCGTGGGGGTGGCCGTGACCGGGATGGTCACGGTCCGCTCCGGGTCGGCGCTCAACGTCACCGTCACCTGGATGCTGCCGCCCTCGGCAACGGTGTACGTGGCAGACCCGAAGGAGACCGTCACCTCCGGCACGTCATCGTCGGTGATGGTGACGGTGGTTTGGGCGGTCGTGCCCTGGCTCACCCCCGTCGGGAGCGTGGAGCCAAAGCCCAGCACCACGCTGTCCTCGTCGTCGTCGAAGGTGTCCTGGTTGGCGGTGAAGGTGATCTGCTTCGATGTCTCACCCGCATTGAACGTCACGCTGGTGGGGACCGTGTAGTCGTCTGTCGTCGCCGGGTGCGTGGGGGTGGCCGTGACCGGGATGGTCACGGTCCGCTCCGGGTCGGCGCTCAACGTCACCGTCACCTGGATGCTGCCGCCCTCGGCAACGGTGTACGTTGGAGACCCGAAGGAGACCGTCACCTCCGGCACATCGTCGTCGGTGATGGTGACGGTGGTCTGGGAGGTCGTTCCCTCGCTGACCTGAGCGGGCAGGCTGGAGCCGAAGCCCAGCACCACGCTGTCCTCGTCGTCATCGAAGGTGTCCTGCTGGGCCATGAAGGTGATGGTCTGCGACAGCGCACCCCCCGCGGTGAAGGTCACGCTTGAAGGCACGCCGGAGTAGTCGTCTGTCGTCGCCGGGTGCGTGGGGGTGGCCGTGACCGGGATGACCACCGTCCGTTCGGGGTCGGCGCTGAGGGTCACCGTCACGGCCACCGTGCCGCCCTCGGCGACGGTGTACGTGGCAGACCCGAAATCAACCGTCACCGTGGGGTGGTCGTCGTCGGTGATGGTGACGGTGGTCTGGGAGGTCGTTCCCTCGCTGACCTGAGCGGGCAGGCTGGAGCCGAAGCCCAGGACCACGCTGTCCTCGTCGTCGTCGAAGGTGTCCTGCTGCGCCATGAAGGTGATGGTCTGCGACAGCGCACCCCCCGCGGTGAAGGTCACGCTTGACGGGACCGTGTAGTCCGCCGTCGTTGTATCGCCCTGGGGGGTGGTCGTGAGGGGAATCTGCACCGTCCGCTCGGGGTCGGCGCTGAGAGTCACCGTGACGTTCACCGTGCCTCCCTCGGCGACGGTGTACGTTGGGGACCCGAAGGAGACCGTCACCGTGGGGTGGTCGTCGTCGGTGATGGTGACGGTGGTCTGGGTGGTCGTACCCTGGCTCACCCCCGTCGGGAGCGTGGAGCCGAAGCCCAGGACCACGCTGTCCTCGTCGTCGTCGACGGTGTCCTGCCGAGCCGTGAAGTTGATTTCCTTCGACGTCTCACCCGCAGTGAACGTCACGCTGGTGGGGACTATGTAGTCCGCCGAGGTCGCCGGATGTGTGGGGGTGGCCGTGACCGGGATGGTCACCGTCCTTTCCGGGTCTGCGCTGAGGGTCACCGTCACGCTCACGGTGCCGCCCTCGGCCACGGTGTACGTTGCAGACCCGAAGGAGACCGTCACCTCCGGCACATCGTCGTCGGTGATGGTGACGGTCGTCTGGGCGGTCGTTCCCTCGCTGACCCTTGTGTCCGGCATGGTCCCGAAGCTCAGCACCACGCTGTCCTCGTCGTCGTCGATGGTGTCCTGGTTGGCGGTGAAGGTGATCTGCTTCGATGTCTCGCCCGCATTGAAGGTCACGCTGGTGGGGACTATGTAGTCCGCCGAGGTCGCGGGGTGTGTGGGAGTGGCCGTGACCGGGATGACCACCGTCCGCTCGGGGTCGGCGCTCAGGGTCACCGTCACGGCCACCGTGCCGCCTTCGGCGACGTTGTACGTGGCAGAACCGAAATCAACCGTCACCGTGGGGTGGTCGTCGTCGGTGATGGTGACGGTGGTCTGGGAGGTCGTCCCCTGGCTCACCCCCGTCGGGAGCGTGGAGCCGAAGCCCAGCACCACGCTGTCCTCGTCGTCGTCGGAGGTGTCCTGCTCCGCCGTGAAGGTGATCTCCTTCGACGTCTCACCCGCATTGAAGGTCACGCTGGCGGGGACCGTGTAGTCGTCTGTCGTCGTCTCGCCCTGGGGAGTGGCCGTGAGGGGAATCTGCACCGTCCGCTCGGGGTCGGCGCTGAGGGTCACCGTCACGGCTACCGTGCCTCCCTCGGCGACGGTGTACGTTGCGGACCCGAAATCAACCGTCACCGCGGGGTGGTCGTCGTCGGTGATGGTGACGGTGGTCTGGCCGGTGGTGCCCTCGCTCACCCCCGTCGGGAGTGTGGAGCCGAAGCCCAGCACCACGCTGTCCTCGTCGTCGTCGGAGGTGTCCTGCTCCGCCGTGAAGGTGATCTCCTTCGACGTCTCACCCGCATTGAAGGTCACGCTGGCGGGGACCGTGTAGTCGTCTGTCGTCGTATCGCCCTGGGGAGTGGCCGTGAGAGGAATCTCGATTGTCTGTTCCGGGTCATCGTCCAGCGTCACGGTCACGCTCACCGTGCCGCCCTCGGCCACGGTGTAGCTGGACTGGGCGAAGTTGACGGTCAGGGACGTGGGTCTATCGTTGTCCTCTATCGACACCACCGCCTCATCCGCTTCCCCTTCCGTCACCACGATGCCGCCGGGCAGGGTGTCGAAGGCCAGCTTCACGCTTTCACCGTCATCGTCCACGGGGTCGTCATGGGCTGTGAACGTGATTTCTTTCTCCACATCCGTGGCCCCGAACGTCACACTTAGCGGCGTGATCGAGTAGTCGGCGGGTTCCGCCCCGTCCTGGTCGGTGGTGGTGATCGGTATCACAACCTCGCTTCCCGGGGCCTTGCTCAAGATGACCTTGACTGTCACCTCGGCGCCCTCGGCCACGGTGTACGTGGCGGACTCGAAGTGCACGGTCGGCGGGGTTGTCTGATCCTGGCCCTGGGTCCGGTCGTGCAGCGTGACAACCGTCTCGGACGGAGTTCCCTCGGTTACCAGGTCCGGGAGATCGCGGAAGCTCACGCGGACCCTCTCCCCACTCTCCCGCAGGTTGTCCTCATGCGCGGCTAGGTCGAAGGTCCTGGACGTGTCCTCCGGCCCGAAGGTCACGCTTTCCGGCATCTCGTAGTCCGAGGGATGGGCCCCGCCCTCTTCGGCTGCGACCAGGGCCACAACCACCGTGCGCTCAGGGGCCTCGCTCAGGGTGACCGTGACGGTGGCCGCGCTGCCCTCGGCGGCTGCGTAGGTCGCGGAGCCGAAGGAGACCGTCACCTCCGGCACGTCATCGTCGGTGATGTGAACTGTGGCCTCGGCCTGGCTTCCTTCCGATACCCGTTCCGGCAGGTCCGCTCCGAAGCCCAGCACCACGCTGTCCTCGTCGTCGTCGACGGTGTCCTGCTCCGCCGTGAAGGTGAACGTTTGCGTGAGCTCGCCGCCCGCGGTGAACGTCACGCTCTCCGGCACATCGGAGTAGTCGTCTGTCGTTGCTTCACCCCGGGGCTCGGCCGTGAGCGGTATCTCCACCGTCCGCTCCGGGTCGGCGCTCAGCGTCACCGTCACCTGGATGCTCTCACCCTCCGCGACGGTGTAGGCGGCCTGCTCGAACGACACGGTCACCGGCGGGTCGTCGTCGTCCGTGATGGCGACGGTCGTCCGGGATGGGCTCCCCTCCGACACCCGTTCCGGCAGGGTTCCAAACGTCAGCACCACCGACTCATCGTCGTCATCCAGCAAGTCCGGGGTAGCCATGAAGGTGACTTCCCTGGAGGTCTGACCCGCGTTGAAGATGACGGTCGCGGGCGCTGTGTAGTCGGCGATGGTGGTCTCGCCCTGCGGAGTCGCTGTCAGCGGGACGATGACCGTCCGCTCCGGGTCGGCGCTCAGCAGCACCGTGACGGAGACCTCGCCGCCCTCATCGACGGTGTAGGAGCCCTCGGCGAATCGCACGGTCACTTCAGGGTGGTCGTCGTCCGTGATGATCACCTGCGCGCTGCTCGTGCGCAGTTCGATCTGGGAAAGCTCACCGGTCGACTTGAACGCTTCAACCAGGAACTGCTCATCCGGCTCGTCCAGCGTGTCGGGGAGAATCGGCACGGTCGCCTCTACTCTCGCCCGATTGCAATCGCAGTCCGTCGCGTAACCGAAGTCCTCGGCCCCGGCTTCCAGTGGACCGGTGGTATGGGTGTAGTCCCGGCCGGGGACCGCATGACCGTCCCCGGGATCCAGCTGCCGTGTCGAGTAGGTGAGGGAGACCGAGGGGTCGTATCCCGCGTCCACGGTAACGCCCGCGGGGATTTCTACCGTGATGGCCAGTGTCACGCGCCCGGCCCCCTCGGAGACGGAGTACGTGGGCTGTTCGAAGCTGACCGTCCGGGCGTGGTCGCTGTCGAGTATGGAGAACGTGACGCTGCTGTCGTCGCCTGCGCTCACCCCGGGGGGCAGGCCCTGGAACCCGACCGTCACGCTTTCCCCAACGTCCGCAACCGAGTCCGTGAGGGCGGTGACGGTGAAACTCTTCCTGGTCTCGTTCGCCAGGAAGGTGACGCTGGCCGGCACCCCCGAGTAGTCATCCGTCGTGGCTTCGCCCCCGGGAGCGATGGCCAGGGGTATGGTCACCTCCCGCTCCGGCGGCGCGCTCAGCACAACCTCGACGGTCGCGGCGTTTCCTATCCCCGCGGCCACCTTGGCGTTCGGCTCCGCTATGCGGAGGGAGGTGGACGAGAACTCCACCGTCACCTGGGGGTCGTCATCGTCCGTGATGGCGACGGTCGTCTGGGCGGTCGTCCCCTCGCTGACCAATGGGGGCAGGTCGCCGAAGCCCAGGAGCACACTGTCCTCGTCGTCATCGAAGGTGTCCTGCTCCGCCCTGAAGGTGAACGTTTGCGTGAGCTCGCCGCCGGCGGTGAACGTCATGCTCTCCGGCACGCCGGAGTAGTCGTCGTCCGTCGTCTCGCCCTGGTCGGTGACGGTGAGCGGAATCTCCACCGTCCGCTCGGGATCCGCGCTCAGCGTCACCGTCACCGCGACGCTCCCACCCTCCGCGACGCTGTACGCGGCCTGCCCGAACGACACCGTCACCGCCGGGTGATCGTTGTCGAGGATCGTCACGGTGGCGCCCTGATTCGTCCCGGGGCTCACGCCGTCCGGCAGGGTCGAGGTGATGAGCTCGAGGAGCACGCCCTCGTCGTCGTCGTCGTCCGGGTCGTCGACCGCCGTGACGGTGACGGCCTTCCGGGTCTCCGTGGCGCCGAACGTGACGGTGGCCGGGGCGGCGGAGAAGTCCGCGGGAGAGCTGGCCTGCGTGAGTCCCCCGCCGGGGGTGGCGAAGCGATAGCTGACCTCGACGGTGCGCTCCGGCGGCTCGCTGAGGGTCAGGAAGACCTCGACGGAGCCCCCCTCCTCGACCGAGTAGGCGGTCTCCTCGAACTGCACGACTACCTCCGGGAAGTCGTCGTCGACGATGGTGACGGTGGTCTCGGCGGGCGTCACGGCGCTGACTCCCGTCGGCAACTCGTCAAAGGACAGCCGCACGCTCTCGTCGTCATCGTCCTCGGTGTCCTGCTGCGCCGTGAAGGTGATGGTCCGCGTCAGCGCGCCGCCCGCGGTGAAGGTCACGCTTTGCGGCACGCCGGCGTAGTCGCCGGGGGACGCGTCGCCCAGGTGGGCCCTGACCAGCGGGATGGTCACCGTGCGCTCCGGGTCCGCGCTGAGCGTCACCGTCACGGCGACGGATTCCCCCTCCTCCACCGAGTAGGCGGCCTCCCCGAAGCGCACCGTCACCTGCGGATCGTCGTCGTCGACGATCGTGACCGTCGTGCTGAAAGCTGTCCCCGGCCTAACACCGTCCGGCTGGCCAGATGAAGGCAGCGACAGGACAACGCCCTCGTCGTCGTCGTCCACCGTGTCGTCGACCGCCGTGAGGGTGATCACCTTCCGGGTCTCTGTGGCGCCGAACGTGACGGCGGGGCTCGGCGTGACGGTGTAGTCGAGCTGGTCGGTGGCCGCCGCAAGACCAGACCCGGACGCGGGAGCGGCGCTTCCGTAGCTCACCTCAATGGTGCGCTCCGGCGGCTCGCTGAGGATCAGAACCACGGCGACGGATTCCCCCTCCTCCACCGAGTAGGCGGCCTTTTCGAACTGCACGACCACCTCCGGGAAGTCGTCGTCGATGATGTTGACGGTGGTCTCGTCAGGTCCCCCCCTGGTCACGCCGTTCGGGAGGAGCGCCCCGAAGCTGAGCCGCACGCTCTCGTCGTCGTCGTTCAGGCTGTCGTCGACGGGCGTGAAGGTGATGGTCTTGGACAGCTCGCCCGCCTCGAAGGTGACGCTGGTCTCCGGGGCCTCGTAGTCGGCGGTGGACGCGGGGCTCACAGGAGTGACCGTGACGGGAATGACGACGGTGCGCTCGGGGTCTGCGCTGAGCGTGACCGTCACGTCGACGCTGCCGCTCTCGTCGACGTCGTAGGAGTCCTGCGCGAACTCCACCACCACGGGAGGATCGTCGTCGTCCCGGATGGTGACCGTGGTCTCTGAGGTCGTGCCCTCGCTCACACCCAGCGGGAGCGGGGCACCGAACCCCAGCACTACGGAGTCGTCGTCATCGTCCGCCATGTCCTGGTTGGCCCTGAAGGTGAAGGTCTGAGATGTCTGGCCGCCGCGGAAGATGAGGCTGTCCGGCACGCCGGAGTAGTCCGAGCGGTCGGTGTCGCCCTGGTTGGTAATGGTGATGGGGATCTCGATGGTGGCCTGCGGGTCCACGGTGAGGTTCACGGTCACCTCCACCGTGCCGCCCTCGTCCACCTCGTACGCCGCCTCGGCGAAGCTCGCCTCCGTCGCCACCGGATCCCGCGTCACGATCGACATCCGCAGAACCGCCTTGCCCGAGAGTTCCAGGTCCGTGGTCCAGAAGTCCCACTCGCCGAGTTCCCTGTCCTGCACGGACAGGGGCGAGTAGTTCAACTTCCAGCCGGGCTCGCTGCCTGGGTCGAGTTCCGCCGTCGGACCATCCAAGATGAGTAGGTCGGAGTATTCGGAGAATGGCAGGAGCCCGATGGACCCACCACGAGTGATCAAGACAAGGTCGTCTCCGATGGACACCGTGCTATCGGCGGCCTGGTCCCGCGTCGCGGTGATGCCCCCTGTGAGGGTCCCGAAGCCCAGCAGCACGCTCTCTCCGTCCTCTTGCACCGCGTCCTGGGTCGCGGAGAGGCTGAAGGTCTTCGATGTCTCATCCGCGCTGAAGGTGAGGGTGGCCGGCACGCCGGAGTAGTCGAAACGCCCGGCGCCGCCCTGGCCGGTCGCCGTGATCGGGATCACCGCGTCGCTGCCGGGAGCCTTGCTCAGCGTGACCGTCACGTCCACGCTCCTGCCCTCGTCGACGCTGTACGTCGACGCGACGAAGTGGACCGTCGGCGGGTCCGGAGACCCTGCAGCATCGGTGAGGGATACCGTCGTCTGCGTGGCGCTTCCCTGGGCGATGCCGGGGGGCAGCGGCCCGATGATCAGCCTCACTCCCTCGCCCGACTCCTCCAGCTGGTCCGCCGTCGCCGTGACGGTGAAGGTCCTGGCGGTGGCGCCGCTGCTGAAGGTGACGCTCTCCGGCACGCCGGAGTAGTCCGAGGCGCTGGCCCCGCCCAGGTTGACAGCGGAGACCGGCACCGTGACCGTGCCCGACGCCGCCTCGCTCAACTGCATGGTGACCACCACGCCGCCGCCCTCAGTGGCCGAGTAGGTCGCCGAGCCGAATGAGGCCGACACGGGCGCAGCGGCGATCGTCACCGTCGTCGTGGCCGGCGTCTCCTCCATCTCCTCGTCCGGAATCCCCTCTCTCACCCCGTCCGGCAGCATGCCAAACCCGATGAGCACGCTCCCGTCCGCGCTGTCGCTCCCCGCCGTGAAGGTGAACGACCGGGACATCTCGCCGGCGTTGAAGGTGACGCTGGACGGCACCCCGGAGTAGTCCGAGTCGCTGGTGTCGTCCTGGCTCGCGGTCGTGATGGGAATGGTGACGGCGCGCTCCGGGTCCTCGCTGAGGGTGACGGTGACCAGCGCCGTGCCGCCCTCGGCGACCGTGTAGGTATCCGAGCCGAAGGACGCCGTGACCTCCGGTTGATCGTTGTCGATGATGTTGATGATGGCGGCCTCCGCCGGCCGGGGGTTGACCCGTTCGTCCGGCATCCATCCGAACACCAGCATCACGCTCTCGCCGTCGTCGTTCTCATCGTCTTCGAACGGTGTGAAGGTGACGGTCTGCTCCGTCTGCCCAGCCTCGAAGGTGACGCTCTCCGGTGTGTGGGAGTAGTCGGAGACGCCGGTACTGCCCAGGTTGACGGTCGTGATGGGGATCTCGATGGCTCGCTCGGGGTCCGCGCTCAGGGTCACGACCAAGTCGAGGGAGTCATCCTCGTCCACCGTGTACGACTCCTCCTCGAAGCGCACGGTCACCTCCGGGAGCGGCGTGGATGTCAGCACGACCCAGTACGTCGTGTCCGGTGCCAGATCGAAGCCCGGATGAAGCAACTCCTCGAAGGTATAGAAGTCATCGTCCAGGATGTCGGGGGGAACCTTGATCTCCTCAAACAGAGGCGTCGCGGCAGGTTCATCGTCGGCGTCGGCGTGGAGCGCCCAGCTGAGCGTGTTAGCTATGAAATCTGGGACTGCTAGTGGGAACCGCAACCCGCTCAGCAGTCGCCCGACCGCTCCCGTAGTGAACGCTTGCGCGACCTGAATCGGCCCGACGATCGACTCGAGTGCAAACCCTTGATGTCCAGGCCGGCCTGCGTTGGAGAGGACCGGCTGCGACAACACCACTTCAGGACTGGTGCCCGACGCCGACTTACCCGGACCGAACCCGTCGTCATAGGTCACCACTGCCCTGAGCCACTTGCCCAGGTCGGCTTCGGAGGGGACGTACGCCCGTACGGTGCCGCCCTCTCCGGCGGGGATGTCGGTGAATGTCCCGTCCCGGGTCCCGCCCCGCCGCCACTGCCACGACTCATTGCTGATTCGCCCGCTGAAATCTAGCAGCAAGGGCGTGAACCCCACGCCAACCTGCGGCACGCCAAACTCCAGGGTGCCCGTCCACAGGTCGGTAGTGCCGTGGAGCGCCATGCGGAACGACCGCCCCTGAGCGTCATCGGACCACGACGAACTGCGGTAGGCTTTCATCGAATCACCGATGAGCCACGCAGCGGGTATCGTTCTTGTTTCCGAATACCTAATGTCTTCACCGTCCCGAATAGTCGTGCTTACGCTTAGGCTGCCGTCCCCCGAGGCCTTATCGAGCACCACCCAGTACGTGGTGTTTCTGGCCAGGGTGATGGGAGTACTCGCGGTGAACTCGGCCCGCTCGGGTGAGTCCAGATCCCGTGAGATCTGCGTCGGCGCGGACAGCGTGCCGTTGGTCACGGGACTCGCCGCCGGCCGCCCGTCGCGGTCCGCGTGGATCCTGACGCGTGGGGAAACGCCCGCCTCTGCCGCCACCCCCAGCGATACCGCAGTCAGACCGTAGGTCGAAGTGCCGCCGCCAAACGGAGAACCTGTATTTCCAGTGTAGAACGACGTGGCGTACCTGGTCGTGGACGTGCCGGTATTGGCGGACGCACCCTCCAACTGTTCGTTGCGGTTGGTGACGTACGGACCGGCCGGTCTCGTGGCCTGACTGCCTCTGAGTCTGATCTTCATGCCCGTATCGGCACCGCTGTAGTCGGTCCATCCCTCCGTGTTGAGCGTATCGACGGCGGAGGGATCGCGAGTCCAGACGCTGCTCCCCAGGGAGAAGCCGGTCAGGCCGCCGGAGTCGACGGCGTCCTCGGCCATCGTCGTGGCCGCGCTCAACCCGTTCCCGGCGCCCGCCGTCCTACGCACCACGACCCAGTAGGTCGTGTTGGGCAGGAGCCCAACGTCGTGGGCGCTGAACCGCTCCAGCGTCGAGGCGTCGTCGTCGATGACGTCCACCGCGCGAAGCGTCGTGAGAGGACGGTGAACACTGGGGAGCCCCTCATCGTGTCGTGGCACGAGCGAGTGCCCGTCTGACCCTTGGGAAAAGATGAGCTCGGATATGAAGAGCCCCACCTCGACGGTGACGCCGCTGGCGGCGGCGAGCCCGAGCTCCACCGAGGAGAGGAAGTAGCCATCCGGGTTGTCGCCCGTGGTGAAGGACTGGGCGTAGACCGCCCGGCCGGCGGCGGTCGTCAGGTCGTCTCCCGCGGTCTGCCCGGCATTGGACACCAGCACCGGGTTCACCTTGTGGCCGGTGAAGCTCATGGCCGCGTGGGAAAGGGCGGCGTCCCTCGAATCGTTCGTCGCCCGGATGGCCCCCTCGTTCAGGGCGAGGCTGTTCGCCACGAGCGCGACGCCGTCGTCGTCCGCGTCCGCCGCCACGACCACGTAGCTGAACAGCAACTGCCCCGTCTCATCCCCCTCGCCGGAGTAGTCCGCGGTGCGCTCCGCGCCCCCGATGTCGAGCGTGACGCGGGGCGTGCCCGTGACCGTGACCGCCTCGCTGAAGGTGACGCTCACCGTGATCACGTCCAGCACCGCGTAGGCGCCGTCCGTCCCCGGGTCGGACGTGATGGCCGTGGCGGTAACCGTCGGCGCGGTGGACTGCTGGGCCTGGGCGGCGCCGGGGATGACGAGCGCGGCCGCCAGCAGCAGCAACGCCGCCAGGGCCGCCCGAACCAGCGGAAGCGGGACTCCCATCACTCTGCTCAGCGCTCTGCGTCCTCCGGTGTTCGGCACGGGTTGTCCCTTCGGGTCAGCTCTTCCGGCACGATGTGGCTCGACCGCCAAGGGGCGCGGCGGACCTGCCTGTTCGCTCGAGGGTCGGGGCGCGGTGTTACTGCCTGCAGGCCCCGGTGACTGACGCCCCGCAGGTCGGAAGGTCGAGGACGTCGATGCCGCGATAGCTCTGGAACTCGGCGGCGGTCATGCACGCCGACGTGGCGCGCGACGTGGTGGCTGTTCCGCCTGAGCCATGCGTGTGCTGGGTCTCGACGACGTAGCAGCTGGTGCCCGCCGTCGCACCCGGCCGCGTCTCGGGGACGCTCGTCAGCCGCGGGAACGTCGGGGGCGGGTTGTTGGTCTGGTAGTTCACGTTCACCCGCGCGTAGCACGCAGTGCCCGTGAACGTGCGCTGAGTCACGGTCTCGAACTCTCCCGTGTCGGGATTCAGCTCCGTCCTTGCCTCAGCCAGGTGGGTGGTGATCGTCCGCGTCCCCTCGAGGATCAGGACTGCGGTGTTCGTCCCGTGGGCTCCGCCCGCGACAAGCCGCCAGTAGCTGCCGCTGGGATTCGCCGTGCCGTCGCTGTCGAAGCGGGGCAGCTCGCCGGTGCCGGTGATCTTGCCGTCGGCGTTGAAGGTGGGGCCGTACCACGTGGAGTTGCTGAAGCCGCACACCCCGAACTCGATCCGGGTCGTCCCCCCGTGCCCTGAAAACGACAGGGTCACGGCCGGGAGACTCGCGATCGACGGCAGGCTGACGATGGCCTCCTGCTTCGGGGTGTACGAGTCGCTCAGCGTGACGGTCCGCTCGACCGGATCGCTCGCCTGCGGCTCCTGGGCTGTCGCCATCGAGGGCAGTGCGACTGCGAGACCAACAGCGATGACAATGAGGAGATTTTTCACTGTGTACCTAGCCCGGTGTACCAACTACGCTTACGGGGGGGCGCAAATCCGAGCTTCCGCATCTGCACAAGCCAGCGCAATTCACCAACAGCCAGAGTCACGACTTCCGCGGATAGAAACAAGAGTCATACGCCATAACTCCATTGAGTCTTTAGATCGTGGGAAAGACATGGATAATCCTGCTCGAATGAGGGCATGATCAGCCTGTTGGAGTGAGTGGTTTTTCACCCTATTAGGAGGGGTGTAAACACCCCCTCCGGTTGAGGTTGTTTGAGCCTCGACAGTGGGATGGGGAGGCGCTACCGTCCGGGCGTCTTGGTGGAGTCACCTGTGGGCACGGCCCGGGGTGCGTATGAACGAACCGACAACGCGGCGGAGCTCCGCCGCGGATAGGCCAATGGATGCGACGCAGCGCACGGCGATGAGACCCGCGTTCCGGGACCTGGGCGCGCTGGCGGGCGTCCTGCGCGCGCGCGCGTCCCGCGCCTTCCAGGCGGACCCCGACGTGACCGCGTTCGCCGCCAGGGTCTCGGTGTGGGGGCGCTGGTGCATCTGGGTGGTGGCGATCGCCGCGCTGGCCCACCGTCCGGGGCTCTGGTTCCCCGGCGACTGGGAGTTCCTCCTCATGCACCCGCCCCTGGTCGCGTTGAACGGCCTCGTCCACTACCGCCTCCACACGGGCCGGGCGGTGACGCGGCGCTGGCTGGTCGCCCTCAGCGCCATGGACGTCGCGCTCATCACCGGCACCGTCGCGATCGCCGGCTCCTTCCACTTCTACGTCTACGCGGCCTACTACCCCGCCCTTGCGCTCTTCGCCGCCGTATTTACGTCCTTCGCGCTCTGCCTGCTCTGGACGACGGTAATCGCCGCCGTCTACGCGGGCGTCGCCCTGGGGGTTCTCGGCCTCGACCTGGACCTCGGGCAGGAGAAGGCCCTGGTGGGAAGGGTCGCGGCCATGTACGCGGTCGTCGTCGGCGTCAGCCTCATAGGCGGGTTCGAGCGGGCCAGGCGGCGGGAGTCCGCCAGGCGCGAGCGGGAGCTGCAACAGGAGCGCATCGATCTCTCGCAGGCGATCCACGACAACCTCGCGCAGAACGCCTCCGCGGTCTCACTGGGCATCCAGCGGGCCATGCGGATGGCCGGGAACTCGGACGAGCGGCTGGCCTCCACCCTCGCCGCCACCGCCTCCCTGGCGAGAGCGGCCACGTGGGAGCTGCGGCGTCCCATCGACGAGGGCCACCTCTTCGAGGGGCGCGAGCTCTCCCGGGTGCTGCACTCGCACACGGAGACGTTCGGCAGGCTCGGGGAGATTCCCGCGGAGCTGGTCGTCACGGGCGCCGAACCGGCGCTCTCCCTGGAGACCCGCACGCGCCTCTTCTCGATCGCCCATAATGCCCTCACCAACACCTTCCTCCATGCCCGTGCCGGCAAGGTCGAGGTCAGCCTGGACTTCGGGGCGGACGCCATCCGGCTCTCCGTCTCCGACGACGGCGCGGGCCTGCCCGCCGACTACGCGGAGCGGGGCCGCGGCTTCCGGGGCATGCGGGAGGAGGCCGAGCGGCTGGGGGGACGCCTCATCGTGGAGTCCGGCGGACCCGGCGGGGGAACGACCGTGACCTGCGAGGCGCCCGCTGCGCAATCCCTCCGAGGAGACCGGTATGAATGACGCGGCGCGGATCAGGCTGATGGTGGTCGACGACCACCCGATGATGCGGACCGGCCTCCGCGACGCCCTCGAGGACGAGGCAGACTTCGAGGTCGTCGAGCTGGCCGCCGACGGCGTGGAGGCCGTGCAAACGGCGCAGCGGATCGAGCCGGACGTGATCGTCATGGACGTGCTCATGCCCAACAAGGACGGCGTGGACGCCTGCCGCGAGATCATGGAGGCGCTGCCGGAGACGAAGGTGCTCATGCTCACGGCCTCCACGGAGGAGGACGCCGTCGTCGAGGCGGTCGCCGCCGGGGCCTCGGGCTACCTGCAGAAGGACGCGGGGCCGGAGCTGCTCGCGGACGCGGTCAGGGACGTGGCCGCGGGCCGCATGCGCATACCGGACCGGTCCCTGCGGCGCATCGTGTCGCTGGTCCGCGACCGGCGCGCGCTCTCCGGCAGATGGGCGCTGGACGCGCTCACGAACCGGGAGCGGGAGATCCTCAGGATGTTCGCCAGCGGCCGCTCGTACGCCCAGATCGCGGAGGCCAGGGGCAACAAGACGACGAGCATCAGGAACGCCGTCTACCGCATCCAGGAGAAGCTGGCGGTCAAGTCGAAGCAGGAGCTCGTCATCTGGGCGATGCGCAACGGACTGCTGGACGAGCAGCGGGCGGGCGACTGAGGCGGGGGAGCCTCTCGCCCCCCACGGGAGCTGTCCTGCACGCACTGTCCTGCGGACATGCCACTGGGCGGTCTCCATCCGAGAGGAGCCCTGCGGACGCCTCGGCTGAGTAGCTGGCTCCGCCCGAGTCCATCACCGAGGCCGCCTGGCGGGTTGTGATAGCGACGCGCCCACCACTTTCGACTTCCACGTACAGGCTGTGGCTCTCAAGCATGGACATCCCGACGAGTGGCGTCGTTTCCGCCGCGTAGGCGACGATCTCCCTCGGCCGGCCATCCCAGAACACCGTCACCGCGTAGGCATCGAGCGCCACCTCGCCACCGTCGGCGAGAATCACGAGGCGCGCATCGGCGAAGGCCAATCCTCACTCGGCCACCATCGATGGGGCAGCGTCAGAAAGCGGCTAAGCCCGTGTCCACGACAGCATCCACGTGCCGAACCTGGCCCGCCGGGCCGCGGAGGTCGAGAGCGACGATGGACTCGAGGGCTGTGTTGACAGAGCCTTCGATCACCCGCTGCTCCGCAGGGAGCCGCCGCCAATGCTGGCTATCGCGCGGTAACCGACCCGCAGCAGCGAGACATTGATCCTGGCCCGCTACCCGCGCAGACCCGGGCTATAATCGCGCCGTGGCGCCGGACAGGCCCCTTGTGTTCAAAGAGCATGGGTTTTCGGGCAGATTCCCCAGTGACCCCTGAACGGATCGCAGCCCTGGTTCAGTCCGGCGAATCAGAGGTCCTCGAGTTCAAGGGGACCACCGGGGCCCGTCGCGAAGCCGCCCAGACCATTTGCGCCTTCCTGAATCAGCGCGGTGGGCAGGTCGTGTTCGGCATCACACCAACGGGAGCCGTGACTGGTCAGCAGGTCGCCGAGCACACAATCGAGGACTTGAGCGCAGAACTCCAGCGCATCGATCCCCCAGCGTTTCCGGCAGTCGAACGGGTTCCCCTCGGGGACGGCCGAGATGTAATCGTGGTCAGCACGCGCCAAGGAGCATCGAGGCCATACACGTACCGCGGCAGCGCCTACCGTCGAGTGGGGAACACGACGCTGCGGATGTCCGCCGACGAATACAATCGGATGCTCTTCGAGCGGATGCACAGTGAGCAGCGGTGGGAGAACCAGCACGCCGGCAGGTGGTCGATCGAGGATATTGATCTAGAGGAAGTGCGGCGCACGGTCGCAGAGGCAGTCCGGCGAGGCCGTATCGCGGCTCCTCCGAGCGGTGAGCCGCAAGACTTGCTGAGGGGACTCGGTCTCCTTCGCGATGGGGTGCTCCTACGGGCGGCACCCGTGCTGTTCGGCAAGGCAGAGCGTCTCGAAGTCTAAATGCCGCAATGCCTGCTACGGGTCGCGCGGTTCAGAGGTGTGGACCGAATGGAGTTCCTTGACAACCGTCAGTTCAACGGCAACGCTTTCGCCCTCCTCGCGAGCGCAGAGGGTTTCCTGCGTGATGTGCTTCCTATCGCTGGGCGGTTCGAACAGGATCGCTTCGAGCGTATCGATGAGCCGCTCTACCCGCCGCTGGCTACGCGCGAGGCTCTCGCGAACGCGTTGTGCCACCGCGACTACTCCGGCGCTGGCGGCTCGGTCGGAGTAGCGATCTACGATGATCGGCTGGAGATCACATCCCCGGGCTCGCTGCACTTTGGCCTGACACCAGAGCAGCTCTTCGCTCCCCATGAGTCCCGGCCGTGGAATCCGCTGATTGCCCGCACGTTTTATCGACGCGGGATCATTGAGGAGTGGGGAAGCGGAACGCTCAAGATGGCGGAACTGGCCACCGCAGGTGGGCTCCCCCTCCCCGAGATCGAAGACACTGGTGATGTGGTGACCGTGCGCTTCCGCCACGGCCAACCGGTCCCTTCCCAACCCAGCGCTGCGGTGTCCCTAGCCGAACGACGAGACCGGATCCTCACCCTGCTGGACCAGGTTGAGGATGGCTTGTCGCTAAGGGAGATTCGCTCCCGGTTGGGTTCCTCCCTGAGCGAACGGCAGGTGCGTCGAGCACTGGAGGAGTTGAGGGACGAGGGATTAATTGCGCCTCCGGGTCGTGGGCGGTGGGGACGATGGAAGCGTCGCAAGGGGACAAGTCAGGGCGAGTTGGGGGCGACTTAGGGCGACTTAGGGCGACTAGCGCTCCGCCTCGAAGTGCAGTTCCGGTGTACCAGCGACGGCTTGCACCCACACTGTCAGCCGGTGGCTCACCGTGAACGCCACCCTCCCGTGCACCTCAATGGCCTGCCCCAGCGGGTCACTCTCCTCGTCAAGTTCGAACTCGTCGCCCCCCGCGGGTTCACCACCAGCGGCCCATCCACCCCCTCGAATTCCACCGCCGATTCGATCTCTCCATTGTTCACGAACGTCAACTGAACGCGCTGACCGTTGCGGGCTGGCACCACGTAGTACATGGGCAGAGCGTTCTTGTCGCGAGGTTCGAGCTTCACGCCCGGAGCGCGGGCCGTGTGAATCTCCAGGTCTTGCTCAATGTGCATCTCAGGACCTCCTACAAGGTGATAGGTCGGAGCACACCGCGTGACAAGCAACCTGCGTGTATACATTTTGTCGATGACCCGCTGCCATGGCGGAGATGGGGTGACTTCGAGCGCAGGAACGGGGATGACTTCCAGGCGCTGGTCAAGTCGATCCGCGCAGTCGAGACGGACGCGGGGTCCGTGGGCTACTGCTCGCAAGTAGCTTTCGGCTTGAGCGAGTACATCTCGAAGCATAAGCAAGACATCCCCGTTACTCGGCGGTCTTTCCTCGTCGGCAGCGTTCGAGCCACACTCGAGGCCCACGATCGGGAGGGCCGCCTCGACGCGACCGCGTTGAGCCGCCTCGGCTGGCTGTACTTGATCGAGTACTCGCCCAGCTCGAACCCCGACGCCAGATTGGTCGAGAAGGCGCGCAACTGCGCCCAACGGGGCCTGAGCGAGGATCCGCAGAACCGCCACTGTAAGAGCCTCCTGGCTCGCACGGAGTGAAGACACCCGGCTAAGGTCGCGACGATGCGCTTCAGTTGTCACGAGGAGGGCGCCGCCCGTGGGCGCTGCCCCTGAGGCTGCACTCAGCGAGCAGTCCTACCGGCGATCAGTGGGCAGCTGGCAGATTCACCGCCCACGTGTAGCTCAGCGTTTGGTGCCGATTAGAAAACCGGTAACTCCGTCTCCGCCCATACGATCGTGGGGAACTTCATCCGGGCGATGCCGAACGGGCTGCTCGACGAGGAGCGCGTGAGCGACTGAGGCGGGGAGCCTCCCGCCCCCCGCAGCCATCCGCCGTCAGCGCCCCTGCCCCGCCGCCCACACGGCGAGCGGGGTGACGGCGGGCACGCCCTCGGCGAAGAGGTCGCGGAACGGCCCGTTCACGAACTCCGGGGCGCCGGGGATCAGCGCCACGTACTCGCCCCCGGCGAGCGCGTAGACGGCCGCGACGCCGAGGCGCTCGGCGCAGGCCTCGAGCTGCGCCACGCTGCCGCCCTCGTAGACCGCGAGGCTGAAGCCCTCCCCGATCTCGCCCAGGAGGCAGGCCGGGAAGGGCTCCGTCGCCGCGGGCGCGGACGGCGGGGGCGCCTCATCGCCGGGCGGGGCCTCGCTGCGCACGACCAGCGGCAGCAGCCCTCGGACGCCGCCGGGGAAGAGGTCGCGGAACGGCTGGTTCGCGACCTCCGGGGCGTCCACGAGGTAGGACACGTACTCGCCGCCGCTCAGCGTGTAGAGCGCCGTGACGCCGCGCGTCCGCGCGCATTCCACGAGGTCGCCGAGACTCCCGCCCCCGTAGACGACGAGGCTGAAGCCGGCGCTCACGGCGCCGCGCAGGCAGCCGCGCCCCTCCGCGGCCGCGGGGAGGCGTATCCGGTAGGTGCGCGTGCGGCTGCCGTCGGCCGAGGTGACAGTGACGGCGATTTCGGCCACCCCGGCCAGAGCTACCTGGTGGCCCGCGGCCTCCCCGTCGGCGTCCGCCGGTTCGATGGCGACCTGCGTGCGCCGCTGCACGGCGGCCGCCTCGACGGTCGTCTCCGTCACGCCCTCGGCGATGACGCCCTCGTAGTCGCCCGTGCCCGGGTCGAACGCGCCGATGTCGACGCCCGCGAGGGTGAGGGAGGCGAGGCGCGCGTCGATGGCGTCGGGCATGTTGTAGCTATAGACGCGGGCGTCGAGCGCGTCGGCGACGTACATGACGCCGCCGTCCGACCAGACGCCGCGCGGGCTGTTGTTGGAGGCGGCGCTGATCGTGGTGAAGTCGAGGTCGCCCTCGCGCTCGAGGGGCGGGGGCTCCTCCGGCGGCTCGTCCGGCACGGCCGGGAGGCGGTAGGCGAAAAGGCGCTTGGGCTCGTGGTTGGAGACCCACACGGTGGTGCCGTCCGACCAGAGGCCGTGGGGGTCGCCGTTGGCGGCGTCGAGGGCGTACCCGGCGAGGAGATCGCCCGTCGCGAGGTCGTAGGCGAAGAGGCTGTCGCGGCCGCCGTCGAGCACCCACATCGTCCCGCCGCCGGACCAGACGCCGCGCACGTCCCGGTTCTCCCGGACCAGTTCGATGTCGCGCTCGGGCAGGCGCTCGCCGCTGCCGAGGTCGTGGGCGAAGAGGCGGTCACGGCCGCTGTCGGAGACCCAGATGGTCTCCCCGTCGGACCAGACGCCGCGCGGGGCGCGGTTGCGCTCGTCGAGTGCGAACTCGCGCTCCTCCAGCCGCTCACCGCTCTCCAGGTCGTAGGCGTAGACGGCGTCGTCGGCGCCGGAGCCGTTCTCGAGGAGCCAGAGCGTCCGGCCGTCGGACCACATCCCCGTGGGCGCGCCGTGCTCCGGGTCGAGCGCCTCGATGTCCTCCTTCACCGTCCACTCGAAGTCCTCGGCGCTCGGCGTCGGGCCGGACGGCCCGCCACCTCCACCTCCACCTCCACCGCCTCCGGGCGTCGTCGCCGGCGCCTCGCCCGTCGCGCCGCGCGCGGGGCCGTCCGGTCCGCCGCTACGGAAGGCGCCGGGGGCCGGCGTTACGGTGATGGTCACGTCGACTCCGGCGGAGCCGCCGTTCCCGTCGTCCACCTCGACCCTGACCACGTAGCTCTCCCGCGCCGCCGCATCGAAGACGGCGCCCGGGGCGACCCTGATCTGGCCGCTGCCCGCATCGATCGTGAACTCGGCTGCGCCGGAGATGCGGTACGTCAGCGAGTCACCCTCGATGTCTGTCGCCGTCAGCGGCGGGCCGGCGCCGTCACCCTCCCCGGCGAGCTCGGGGACGGCGCGGCTCGCGGTCGCCCCCGGGAAACGCGGAGGATCGTTCACCGGCTCGATGTCGATCCGGACCGTGGCGGTGGCGGTCAGTCCCTGCGAATCGGCGATCTCGTAGCTGAGCCGGCCGGCGCCGTGGTGGTCCCTCGCGGGCGTGAACACGACCGTCCCGTCGCTCTCGACGCTCGCGGCGCCGTTGGCCGCGGCGATCACGCGCAGCGTGAGGACGTCGCCGGCATCCGGGTCGAGGTCGTTGGCGAGGACGTCGATGATCACGGGCTCGTCCTCGAGCGTCCGGGCCTCGTCGTCGACCGCCACGGGGCGCTCGTTGCGGTCGGTCACGGCGACGGTCACGTCGTGCGTCGCCACCTGCAGCCCGTCGCTGACGCGCACCGTGACCTCGTAGACGTTGTCGGCATCCGCATCGGCGGGAGCCTCGAAGTCCGGCGCGCGCAGGAAGCGCAGGGCGCCGGAGCCGTCCATCGTGAAGACCGCGCCGTCAACGCCGGCGGGCGGCTGCCAGGTGAGCCGGCGCGTATCCGGGTCGGAGGCGCTGAAACGGGCGACGGCCGCGGCGTCGTTCTCGGCCACGCCGACCTGCGCCGCTCCGGTGATCACGGGAGGTCGCGGGCCGGCGACGGTCGCCGTGACCGTCCGGCTCAGCCTGCGCCCGTCCCCGGTGCAGACCGCCCCGGGGGTTCCGCACTCGCGGTCGGCCTGCAGGGTGACCGAGACGGCCCCGGCGCCCGAGGGCCGGACGGTCACCCGCCACTCCCGGTGGCTCGGTTCATTCACCTGCGAGGCGTCGCTGATGGAGCCGCCGGCGACCGTCAGCACCGCGCCCCTGACGTCCTCCCGGCGGCTCGTGACGTCCTCGCTGAAGCGCAGCGTGAACTGGAACGCCGACCTGCCGTCGTGGACTCCGGGGACCCCGCGCAGCTCGGCGGTGAGCGGACCGCGGATGACCCCGCGCCCGCTGCTGGAGAGCAGCGGGTTCCGCGAGAACGACACCTCGTACTGGCGGCCGGTCTCCCAGCCCGGCGAGATGTGCGGCCACCAGGCCTTCAACCCCAGGCGCGCGAAGTCCGCGCGCCGGGCGTCGGAGAGCGGCAGGCGCAGATCGCCCACGCGGAGCACCCACTCGTCGGGAATCTCGTGGAAGAGCGAGTAGAGGTCGACGGCGGTCGTGTGCCGGCCGTCCACGCCGTACCTGACGCAGATGCACCAGGCCATCGTGATGATCTGGTGCTCGTCGCCGTCGTAGGTGAGGGCCCGGGGCACGAGCTCTCCGAGGCTGTTGGGCCCCCCGTAGGGCTCGCCCCGGAAGCGCCGGTAGCCCCGGTAGTCGGAGCCGTCACCCGTGGTCATCGTGCCCACGTAGAGCGCCGTCGTGCCCTCGCCCGCCTCCGACCACTCCCCCGCGCCGTTGCCGTTCCGCGCCCGCACCCGGACGTAGTAGTTCTTGTCCGGTTCGAGGCCGGTGATCGTGGCGCTGGTCCCGCTCTGCTGCTGCGGCCCGGAGAGCCAGTCCGCGGCGTCGCGGCGGCGGTACTCGAGGTCGTAGCCGGTGATCGCCGGGTCGGCGCCGGCGGGCTCGGTCCAGGTCACGGTGAGCGCATGGAGCCCGGCGTCGTAGACGGTCGGCGCGGCGGGCGCGGGAGGAAGCGAACCCGGCGTCCCGTCCTGGGCGGCGGCCGTGCGGAGGGTCAGCATCAGGCCGAGGGGGACGAGGCTCGCGACCAGCACAGCCGCCTGCAACCTGCCGCTCAATGCCGTACAGCAGCCCCTGGTGAGTCCGTACCGAACATTGCCGACCAGACCCTCCATCCAAGTGAGTGACAGTGATCTCGCGAAGTGGCCACGCCGGGACGTGTAGCGAAAACCGTGGCTACCGTGGCAGCCGCCACGGACCGGAACAAGAGCCATACATCACATCTTCGATGGGTCTTTTGAACCTGCGAATGCCGGGGCAATTCCCACCCTTGAATGCCCATGCCTTGCACCCATCCAAATAGCTCGCGAAACGATATGACTTAAAGCCCCATCAAACAGGGCCTAAGCGTCCCTACTTTTGTCCTGCTACGTTGCGTCCAGATTCCCCATCGGGCATGTGACAAGCACCTCTTGTTCGGAGAGGGCCTGCTCGTAGAGTCAGCAGCCGGCAGGTGGGAGCACGGTCGGATTCTCCCGGGGCCGTTCCGGGCCGGAGGGATTCGATTGCCACTTGCCCAACTCTTGAGCCATGGAGGCATAGCTGCCTGCGCTGCCCCGCCGTTGCGGTCGGGAGCGTCGCTACGAGGCAGCATGCGAGCCTCGCCCAAACGGCTAGTGTCCGCCGCCCATGCACATGTCTGCCAACCAGAAGACCCTTCGTGAGATCGACTACCGGGACTCGCGCCACGCTGACCTGCCGCACGTCGTGAAGTTCTCCGGGGGGCGGTCATCCGCGGCGATGGCGTTGTCCCTCGCCGAGTCCGGTGCTCTCAGCGCGGCTCGCGGCGACCTCGTGCTGTTCGCCAACACGTCCGCGGAACATCCAGGCACCTGGGAGTTTGCCGCCGCGTGCTGCTCGCTGCTGGAACGCGACTATGGCTTGCCCTGCCTGTGGTACGAGTTCTGCACCGTCGAGGATGCGTCGCGCGGGGTCTATCGACGGAGGGAGTCCTATCGCCTCGTGCGGCGCCAGCCGGTCGAGGAGCATCCTCACGGCTACCGCTCTCGGGGTGAGGTCTTCGAAGAGTTGCTCAGCTACCAGGGCATGCTCCCGAACCCGCATTCCCGCAGTTGCACGGCAAGGCTGAAGCTCTACCCCGCGCATCGTCTCCTGGCGGAGTGGCTTGGTGGTGCCCCGGGCCCGGGTCATGAGGGGCACCACGGGGACCGCGCCTTTCTCACCCCCGAGGCCGCAGAGCGGCGCTACCGGGCCCATGGCGGCGTCGCGTCGCCTGAGGCCTACGTCCGCCGTATCGAGTATCTGACGGAGCGTCCTCCGTCGAGGTCCGCGCAGCGGTGGGAGGACTACACCGCCGCTCCAATCGTTCCGAGGCCCTTCACCAGGCCCGTCGGGCAAGCGCCGATGTGGGGCAGGGAGGCCGTCCAGTTCGTGACGCTGCTGGGACTGCGCGGTGACGAAGAGCGACGCGTCAACCGTGTCTTGAGCCGCAGCTTCCTGGCGGAAGGGGCTGGCGGAAGAGATTGTTCCATTCGCACGCAGCCTCCGGGCGAGCGCCCGTACTTTCCGCTCTACGACGCGGGCTGGAGCGAGTCGGACATCGATGCGTTCTGGCGATCGCGGGACTTGGCCCTGGATATTCCCGAGGGAGCCGGTAACTGTGTGTTCTGCTTCATGAAGGGGACGAAGCAACTCCAGTGGCAGGCGCAGCGGCCCGACCCCGCCAGGGTTGCCGGAGCCCCTTCTGACATTCGTTGGTGGGGCGAGATGGAAGCCCGCTACCACCGGGAGGCACCTGCCCGGGACGGCTGCGGCGTGAGCAAGTTCGGGTTCTTCGGCGTGAAGGGCCCGACGTTCGCGGAGATTGCTGACCCAGTGAACGAACTCAAGGGGAGATATGCGACGGGTTCCCCGGCATGTGACTGCACGGACTGATGAAACCTGACCTGATTTTCCCCCCAACGTGGCAACTCGACGGCTTCACGACGAACGTGACCAGCCGGCAGGCTGGCGAACCGGATCCTGTCGTGCGGGAACTACTGCAAAACAGCTTGGACGCCGCCATTCGAGAGGCGGACAGGGAGTACGCCGAAGTTCACTTCACGATCGCCGCTCGCCCGCTGAGCGAGCTTCCTGGCCACCCAGCCTACGTAAAGGCGTTTCGAGCGGCGAAGGCAGAGCTCAAGACCCCGACCACCCACGACGTGCGCTCCGCCGTTGACCGGGTTGAACAGGCGCTCAAGGGAGAAGAGATGAGCGTGCTGTTCTGTCGTGACAACGGGACGGGGCTTGATGCCGACCGAGTGAAGGCGCTCCTCTCGGAGGGCCAGAGTGACAAGGCCGCGCAGGGCGCTGGATCCTTCGGGCTTGGACACCTCACGGCTTATGCCGCCTCGGACCTTCGCTATGTCCTCTATGCGGGGAAGCGCGCCGGCAGGGAGATCGCCAGTGGCCACGCCATCCTGGCTTCGCACCGGCGAAAGGGTGAGCGCTACTCCGCTCACGGCTACTGGCGAACGCCCACGGACCTGTTCAGCCTTGAGGACGGCAACTTCCCAAGGGTCGCTCCGCCCCTCATGCGCCAGGAACTCGACGAGATCGAGTCGTCCGGTTCAATCGTTGCCATCGCGGGGTTCAACTACTTTCACGAGGACAAGCCCGCCCAGGCCTTGGAAGACATCTGCCGCGTAGCCGCTCTCAACTTCCTGGGCGCCATCTGGGAGCGGAAGATGATCGTGCATGTGCACGACGAGGCCACGAGACAGAGTCAGACCGTGGATGCCGACTCCCTGCAGTCGTTGCTGGAGCCCATCCGCAAGCAGCAGCGGGCACCGGTAGCTGGCTGGCTCTCCGGCGAGCAGGGCTATCGAGCCTGGCAGACACTCGCCGACGGCGAAGCCCTGGACACGGCAATCGACCGCTCGGTTCGCGTCGTCTTCCGCCCCTTGAAGGGAAACACGAGCGAGCGGTCTCGGGTCCAGATTTTCCGGGACGGCATGTGGATCACCAACCGCGAGCCCGAGCTAGCCAGTAACGCCTTTGGAGGGGTTCAGCCCTTCGACGCAGTCGTCCTTCTGGGCGATGCGGATCCTGACGACCACACCGAGTTCTACGACCTGGTGCGCAACTCCGAAGGGCCCGAGCACCGGGGCTTGACGAAGCGGCGGGAGCTTCCGAAGAGCCAGAGGAAGAAACTGGGTGACATGTTGTCACGCGTGGCAGAGCGATTGAGGGAGGAAGCCGGCGCCATTGACGCGGACGAAGGGTTCACGCCCGCCGGGTTCGCCGTGTTCAACACTGGCGCAAGTCGCCGGGCTACTCCGGTGAAGCGCTTGCGCTATCGGCCCGCTGCCAGCGAACCCGAGTCGAATGAAGGCGCGACCGACTCGGGCGGAGGCGATTCGGACGGCTCGCCTACCCCGGATCGGGAAGGCAAGAGGACGAAGAAGACGCATCGGCGCCGAGCGCCGGCTTCCGGGACGGCCGTGAGGATCCAGCGCACGCTCGTACCGCAGCTGGACGTGGATGGGCAGGTCCACAGGGTGAAGGCGCAGCTCAAGGTTGTCGATGCGCCGACCTCAGGCACGAGCGTTGGCTTGCGGCTGTTCATTGAGTCGGGGTCCGACGAGACCTGCGAACAGCCGCTGAGTCCGCTGTGGCAGCCGATTCGGGCGCTAACCGTGAACGGCAAGACCATCGATGGGGGAGATGAGACCGAAGTCGCCATCCCCTGGACTGCCGAAGCGCTCGAAATCGAACTGGTCGAGCCTGCCCCCGCATCCGCGCGGTTTGAGCTGGACGCCGTGCGGAGAAAGTCGAGCGGATCCAGCAAGTGAGCACAACGGCGGCGCTTCCCCTGTTGCGCGAAGACGAGGCTTCGATCGATTGGCTCAACGCTCGCTACCAGGCGGACATTACGATCGCGGGTTCCGCCGCCACGGCGACGAACACCTTGACAGACGCGCCAGAGCTCGAAGCGCTGATCGAAGCGGGCCACCTGGAGTGGGCACTGGAGCTACGCTGCCCAAAGACGCTCCTCGCGAAGATCACCCGCTCTCCCAGTCCGCAGGTGCGCTGCGAGTGGAGTCCCGCTGACGTTGACGGGGAGCTCTTCCTCACGCCGGGTCTGATCGCCGTGAGCGATTGCATGATCGGCGCAGCGGGCCTCAATCCGCTCTGGGGAGAGGAACCGATTGCGGTTGCGCCCGGCCGCTGGCTGGCGCGAGGCCTGGTGCTTCGCACGCAATCCCTGGCATCTTCCCTGCTCGAGTTCCAGCGGAAGGATGCGCTCAGGGATGGAGAGATGGAGGTCACTCCCGACTTCACGAGCGGTGACCTGCGCTTCAAGGTGTGGCTCGCGCCCAACTACTTCGACAGGGTCATTCAGAACAACCGCGACGTACAGATCGCGGCACTGGTGGGGGCGTTCGGACGCATTGCCCTGCTCGATGCGGATGACGCCGAGGGCTACGCGATCCTCTCGCACATCAAGGCCGCCCTGAACGAGGCCGGCGTACCGGTGTGGGGTTCTGGACTCAACTCCGAATTTGACCCGGCTCGCGCGGCGACGGCGATCGAGGCGTTCCAGATTCCCACCCCCGCGGAGGACCACTGATGACTCAACCGACGCCGGAACTGGAGCAGCGTTTCAGTGACTGGCAGCGTGGTCTGACCCTGACCGACAAGAAGAGCCAGTCGGCGGCGGCGGTCGCCGCTCGGCAGTCGGACCTGATTGACGCCGTCAAGGCCGGGTCGGCGTCGTTCGCCGGCTACCTGGGACAGGCGCTGGAGCTGGAGCCAGGCGGTCTTGGCGCTCCGCCGTTGCCCAGGAAGATTGACCCCTCGGAGCTCCGCGACCCGCCCCTGCAGCTTGAGTCCGACCTCTTCGGGATGTGGTCGGGCGAACTGCACGCGCGCGCGGCGGCGCAGCCGCTTCTGTGGACACGCTGGCACCTGCAGTGGATAAGCGAAGGGCAGTTTGGGGAACGTCTCGACGAGGCCTTTCTCGGGACCCTGGCCAACGGAAGCGAGGAGAAGACGACAGAAGCTGCGACGCGCAACCTGCTCCGTCGTCTTGGTGGCCTGCCGCATGTTCGCGGCAAGGTCTCCGTCCTCAATGACTGCCCGCTGTCGCGGGCATGGTGGCGCGGACGGCTCGCTCTCGACGCGGCCGGGCAGTGCGAAGGAGCATTCGACGCTCCTATTGCCCACAGGGTCCTGCATTCGAGCAACGATGCCTGGGCCCGCCTGGTGGGTGACTCCGTCCGCCGGATCACGGTCGTCAATCACGCTGGCCTCCGCGCTGCACTGATCTGCCAGTACCGGACTGCAAGTCGTGACTCCGCACCCGTCCCAGCTCAAGAACTCCAGGCGGCAGTACGCCTCTTGGCACGCAACGGGCCGGCACTGGTGTTCGGAGCGCTGTCGTGGGAAGAGCTGCTTGACCAGGCCGCAACAGCTGTGGCTCAAGCGAGGACCGTGGCTGCTGGAGCACTCCCGGAGGCTGAAGAGGGCGCCGTTGCAGCGGCCCCTGAACCGAATGCCGATCCTGCACTCAAGCGGTTGTTGCGACGACTCACAAGCTAGTCGCCATTCTCCGTCAATTCACGGGGCGGTACTGGGAGGTAAGGGGTTGCCACTGCGGCGAATTGCCGGGTTGCAGGCCGCACGCGATCATTTCACTTCTGAGCAGGTCACACCCCCGGAGGAGGACACCGTGCCCGGCCCTAACGAGATTCACCACCGGTGGCAGAGCGAGGACGAACTGTTGAATGCGCTCTCGACGGAGCCTCTTCACTTCGGCCAGCAAGCCACCATCCAGGCGATGACGAGCCGCACAGACTTCGACGGCGCGGAAACCGTCGTTTACGAGTGGTCGCTCCGCGATGGACGCGGCGATCCGCTCCGCTACCCGATCCAGTTGGTCGCCCGCACGAGCTTCGACGCAACCGAAGAGAGTGAAGGCGACGGGTAGCGAACACGCGCCTGCTCCCGGGGAGATCGAAGACCTCGCGCCCCGAAACGGCAACCAGACTAAGACCAGCGAGGACTGCAGCTTCTGCGCCACGACCCTGAGGGCGTCCGCCTGAAGGGTGGTCCGGTAGGCCATGAAGACGACAAGCACGAGCACGCCTTCCCGTCTCCGGGTCGAAGGCCGTCTCGTCTCGCGTGCAACCGTCCGGGTAGGCGAGGAGTGCCGTCAGCGCTTCCCTGAGCGTCCGAAGGGCTCGTCGCAGGCGCTCCGCTGGGAGAGTCCGGTGTCGTCCCCTCCGGTCTCCATGTCGGAGGCGGGGAGCGGCCCGGCCACGGCGCCATGCAGGAGAGGGATGTCCTCACGATGTTCACCAGCGCCAGGTCGTACGCCAAGATCGCGGAGGCCAGGGGCATCAAGGCGACGAGCATCAGGAACGCCGTTATTCGCATCCGGGAGAGGCTGGTGGTCAAGCCGAAGCAGGAGTTCGCATCCGCGCGATGCAAGACGGGCTGCTGGACGATCAGGAGCCGGGGACCGCGCCCCGTACCAGGAATGACTGCGCTGGCGTGCGGGGTATGACTTGCCGTCGAACAGACAGGGTTGAAAACCCCACCCGTCTGCTTGAAACGTTGGGTCCAAATTCCCCATCAAGCATGTGACAGATGCCTCTTGTTTGGGACAGGGCCCGCTCGTAGCGTCAACCGAAGTCGCCCAGGGTGATTCTCCATTGCGCCCGGGCATTACACAGCCAACACCACCCATGCCGAGTTCACGCACCATCCACCGTAGACGTATGCACGAGTCGCCCTCGCTCGCGGGTGGCCGGGCTCTCGCACCAGGCCCTCTCCTTGGCGCCTCGTCCGCAACGCCCGCATCCTCCCCAGCTCCCGGCGGCGCCTTCGAGCGAGGAGCATGATCACCTCCGCTCGAAGCCTCCGCACCGCGTTCCTGCTCGCCGGCCTTGCCGTCCTGGCCTGCCTGATCCTGCCGGGAGCGGTTCGCGCCCAGGGAGAGCCGGCCGCCTTCATCCCCGCCGGCGGCAGCGACCTCTGGTCCGCCGATCTGACCGTCGGCAACAACCGCAGCCTCCTCGGCTACAGCACCTTCCTCGACCGCACCTCCGGCTCCCTCTCCGGTACGACCTTCACCTGGCGGGGCACCCGCCACACCGTCACCAACCTCATCTCCAACCAGACCCGCGGCGCGACCTGGGACTTCCTCCTTGATGTCTCACCACCCCTCACCGAGGACATCGCCTGCCTCACCCTCCGCCTCGGCGACCACTGGCTCAATCTGGCCGACGCACGCGTGGTCGGCGGCCGCTTCTTCTGGTACGACCTCGACCTGGACTGGCAAGGCCGCGACGAGATCGCCGTCAGCCTCCGGGAGTTCGCCCCCCGCTTCGAGACCCGCTCCATCGACGGCTGGGGCAACAACCGCCGGCAGCCGGAGCTGGGCGTGGCCAACCGCGAGCTTCTGCGCATGGCCAACGCCCCCATCCCCTACGGCATGACCGGCGAACTCGACGACGACCTGCCCAACGCCCGCCTGGTCAGCAACGCCCTGGCCATCCAGGCAGGGTCGATCCCCAACGCCGTGGGCGCCACGGACATGGTCTGGCAGTGGGGCCAGTTCCTCGACCACGACATCAGCCTCTCGCCCGAAGCCGATCCTGCCGACGAGTTCCGCATCCTCATCGCCACGGGCGACGCGACCTTCGATCCCTTCCGCACCGGGCAACGCTTCATCCCGTTCAACCGCTCCACGTACGATCCCGAGACCGGCACCGGCCTCGACAACCCCCGGGAGCAGATCAGCACGATCACCGCCTTCATCGACGCCTCCAACGTGTACGGCTCCGAGTGGAGCCGCACGAGGGCGCTCCGCACCAACGACGGCACCGGCAGGTTCAGGACCTCGCGCGACGGGCGCTTCCTCCCCTTCAACACCGGCAACCTCCCCAACGATCCGGGGAACACCCGCGGCGATGCCCGCCAGGCGCTGTTCGTGGCGGGAGACATCCGCGCCAACGAGCAGGTCGGCCTCACCGCCATGCACACCCTCTTCTTCCGAGAGCACAACCGCCTCGCCGAGTCCATCGCCGATGCGAACCCCGACCTCACCGGCCAGGAGATCTTCGAGATCGCCCGCAAGATCGTCGGCGCCCAGATGCAGGTCATCACCTATCACGAGTTCCTCCCCCTCCTCCTCGGCCCCGACGCCCTCGCCCCTTACGAGGGCTACGACCCCGACGTAGACCCCACCATCGCTACGGAGTTCTCGACCGCGGCCTACCGCTTCGGCCACACCATGCTCTCCCCCAGCCTCCTCCTCATCGACGCAGGCGGGCTACAGGAGCATCTCTCGCTCCGCGAGGCCTTCTTCGACCCTTCCCTGCTCGTCGACCGGGGAATCTCCGGCATCCTGCGCGGACTCGCCGCCCAGAAGGCGCAGGCGGTCGACACCCAGTTCGTCGAGCAGATCCGCAACATGCTCTTCGGCGCCCCGGGCGCCGCCGGACGGGACCTCTTCGCCCTGAACATCCAGCGCGGCCGCGACCACGGCCTGCCCGACTACAACACCGTGCGCATCGCCTGCGGCCTCTCCCCCGTTGAGGACTTCGCCGGTATCTCCTCCGACCCGCAGGTGCAGGAGGCGCTCGAGGAAGCCTATGGCGAGGTGCGCTACGTCGACCTCCTGGCCGGCGGCCTCGCCGAGGACCACCTCCCCGGCGCGATGCTGGGCGAGACTTTCCACGCCATCCTCGTCGACCAGTTCCAGCGCCTCCGCGACGGCGACCGCTTCTGGTTCGAGAACGACGCCTACTTCCTCGACAACCCCGCCCTGCTCGCCGAGATCCGGGCCACCACCCTCGCCGACATCATCCGCCGCAACACCGACATCGGCGACGAGCTTCCCGACCGCGTCTTCGGCGGCCCGCCCCCGCCCGCAATGATCACCATCGAGTTCGGTCCCGTCTGGAGCTCGTTCGAGTGGCCGGGCGAGGACGGGATCGCCGTCCGCGATGCGCTTACCGAAGGCGGCATCATCGAGAGCGTGGTCGCCATCTACTCCTACGACGAGGCCACGCGGACCTGGCTCACCTTCCTCCCCGCCTCTCCCGAGGCGCCCGTCGTCGACCTGCTCACCACGCTCGAGCAGGGACGCACCTACTGGATCGTCGGCGCCGAGCCCGCCACCTGGAGCGTCACCGAGGTCCTCTCACCCCGCACGGTCTCCGCCGGCCCTGCCAACCCCTGACCCCGGGCCCGAAGGTGAGAGACTGAATTGTCAGGGTATGTCTTGCGAGCGGGACCCAGGGCGGACGCCATCACACCTGCTCACGCGTACCAGGAAGTCGGACTTGCTGCGGTGGAGACCCACAGGAGACCTGTCGACACATTCTGTCGCCCTTCACGCGCCCCGCGTAGGCGGCACCTCTCGTCGCCGTCCCGCTGGCCAGCCACTGTTCCCGGCTCGTCCGAACTGGGTTCAGACCCCCTGGCGCCACTGTGCCCTGGCAAGGACAAGCCCGTCGACGGAAGCAGCACCTGCCAGCCTGAGCGCCCTGGCGATCTCGAGCATGTCGTGCCCCGTCGTGAAGACGTCGTCGATGACGACGATCCGCTGATCCGACACCAGTGAGGGGTCAGGCACGCGAAGAGCAGGCCGCAGCTCGTCAACCGCGATCCTGGAGCGGGTCGCCCAGCCCTTCCTGGTCATCGTGTCGGTGTCAGCGGTCTTCACGACCACGGCGGGGTCCCGGCAAAAGGGCCAGCCCAACGAGTCCTCGGTTGCGGCGTGCTCCACGATGAGGTCAATGTGCGCCCAGGTTCGGTGCGCCCCGGGGCCGGTATAGGCGGGCATCGGGATGATCATGTCGTACTCGCTGCATGCCTCGGCGTGCTCGTCCAGATAGCCCAGCAGCACGCGGCCGAGGATCAGCGCCCAGGCCTTTCTCGCGTCGTACTTGTACCTGCGGATGACCCGGTTCATCGGCCCGGCGTCCGGCGCGACCGCCCGAACCCGTCCATACCAGCGGTCGTCGAGGTCCCATCCGCAGATCCTGTTCTGGCAGGAGCCTCCAGGCTGGCCGACGTCCTGGCTGCAGAGGTCACACCGTAGGGGCGGATTCGGCATGGTGTGCCTCGACGCACAGGTGAAGCAGATCTCGGCCGAGCCCGATCGCCGGTAGGCGCAGGTCCCGCAGTTGCCGAACCCCGGCGGCTTCGGGTCGAGACGATCGAACCTCCGGGGCATGCCTGGACGCTCGTGCTCAGTCCGCGAGGCTGAGGGCCAGCTGCCGGCGCTGGTCCGTGACCGCCTGGATGCGCTCGGGGGGGCGGAGGCGCTGCACTACGTCGTCGAGCTCCGAGACCTCGACCGCCCACCGCGGGTGTTGCCGGAGGTACTGCTGGGCCCAGGGCTGGCGCGTGACGAGCGACCGGAGGAGGAACGCGTACTTGCCGTGTTCGAGGGCGAGCCGGGCCTGCATCTTCGCACCCGAGGTGCTGCTCGCCTCGATCACGACCGTGCCCTGGCTGATGCCGGACATGGTCACGTTGCGCTTCGGGAAGTTGTAACGCGCCGGCGGGCTGTCGGGCCAGAACTGTGAGACCACCGCCCCGGTTGCGGCGATCTGCTCGGCGAGGGCCTCGTTCTCCCGTGGATAGGTCCGCAGGATTCCACTGCCCACCACCGCGATGGTGCGGCCGCCTGCTTCGAGGGCTGCCTTGTGAGCGGCGGTGTCGATGCCGCGAGCCAGGCCGGAGACGACCGTTACGCCCTCCTCCGTGAGGAGGGTGGCCATTCTCGCTGCTCGCGACAGTCCCTCGGGTGAGGCCTGCCGGGTGCCGACGACCGCTACGGAGCGTGCATCCTCGGCGACCAGTGAACCCCGCACGAAGAGGAACGGCGGGAGGTTGAAGATGAGCTCGAGATTCACCGGGTACTGCTCGTCGAGCACGGCGATGAGCCGCACGCCGGCGCGCGCCGCGCGCTCGACCTCCTCGTCGACCCAGGCCAGGCGCTCCTGGAAGGTCTCCCTCGCCGCTGCGATCAGCCTGCGTCCCCGTGTAGCGACAGCCGAGCGCTCCGAGGGCTGACCCGCAAGGAGGTGCGAGACCGTTCCCTGTGCCAGCGCCTCCCGTGCGAGGAAGTGCCAGTCCATACCCTCGATGGTGCAGAGCGCCAGCAGTTGGCGCCGAGCGTTGTCTCCGGTCTCACTCGCCATGCAAGGTGCCATCCTGCCCCAGGGGCCAGTATCAGAACTTCTGTTCGTTTGGATTCTAAGGGGGTGATGTCGGACCCGTCTACCACCCGGGGTGGACCGAGGTCTGCCCGGTCCCCGTACGAGGGGAGGGCCGCGCGGTGCGGCCGGTCACGATGGCCGCTCGCCTCGCCCCCTACCTGCGCTACTTCTCCTCCAAACGCCCCCTCGAGGACCACGGCGCCTGGCCCTCGGTCCTCGTGGTGTTCGACGACGAGCTCGCCGGGGTCCACTTCCGGCGGGTGGCGCGGGAGGAGATGGAGCGGACGGGGGTCGAGGTGCCGCTCCGGGTCTCCCACAGGGCCGCCCTTGAGCAGCATGGACCGCTCGACCAGTCGCCCTGGGCCGCCCCAGACGGCGGCAACCCGCGCCTCAGGGTTGCCGGGGGATAGGCTCGCCTTCGGGCTGGGCTACGTGGCCCTGAAGCTCATCTGGAGCCTCTCCTGAGGGTGCGGAGAAGGCCCTCCTGGAAAGTCTTCCCCGAAGCGTCATCGCTCTTCTCCAAACGTCATCGATACGTCATGGATTCTCTCTGGCCAGCGGACGTGCGGGTGCCCTAGCCTCCCTGCAAGGCGCCCGGCAGGGCGCCGCTTGCCGGGAGGGACCCTGTGACACTGGCGCGGATCACCGGCTCCACCTTCCGCGGCGGGCTGCTCCGGGGAGCGCTCGCCGGGGCGGTCGCCGTGCTGGCCGTCTACGGAGTCCTCGCTCTGACCTCGGGCGAGCAGACGGCCACCGCGCAGGAGCCCTGCGCGCGGGGAACGGCCGTGCCCAACCCGGCCGCCAACCCCGGCCTCGTGAGCGACTGCGCCGTCCTGCTGGCGGTGAAGGACACCCTCCGCGGCACGGAGACGCTCAACTGGAGCGCGGAGACGGCCATCGCCGACTGGAGCGGCGTGACCGTGGACGGCGAGCCCCCGCGCGTGGTGAGCCTGGACCTGGAGGGCGCCGGCCTGAACGGGACGATCCCGGCCCGCCTGGGCGAGCTGGCGGCGCTGCGCACCCTGGCCCTCCAGGACAACGCCCTGACGGGCACGATCCCGGCGCGGCTGGGCGACCTCGAGCGGCTGGAGCGGCTGCGCCTGCAGGGGAATGCGCTGACGGGCGCGATCCCCGCCGAGCTGGGGTCGCTGGCCGCGCTGCAGCTCCTCTACCTGCAGGGGAACCAGCTCACGGGGGAGATCCCGAGGGCCCTCGCCGCGCTCGCCAACCTGGTCGCCCTCGACCTCAACAGCAACCGCCTCACGGGCTCCATTCCCGCCGAGCTGGGGGAGCTCTGGAGCCTGCGCGACCTCTACCTGGAGCACAACCAGCTGAGCGGGCAGATCCCCGAGGTGCTGGAGGACCGCAGCCTGCGCTCGCTCTACCTGGCGGGCAACCGCGGGTTGACGGGCTGCCTGCCGCAGGGGTTGCGCGGGGTCGCCTTCACCGACGTCACGGCCCTCGGCCTTCCCGCCTGCGCGCCCAGGCCCGCGTTCACGCTGACCACCTCGGTGACGAGCGGGGGCACGATCACGCCCGCGCCGGGACGCCATACCTACGGCCGGAACGCGCGCGTGCGGGTGCGGGCGACCGCGGCGGGATGGGACATCGAGCTGCAGTCGTGGGGTGGGGCCTGCGCCCGCACGCCCCTCACGGAAACCGACTGCATCGTGACGATGGACGCCGACAAGACCGTGAGCGTCGCCTTCGAGCGGGCCGTGCACACGCTCACGGTGGAGGCCACGGCAGGGGGCAGCGTCACTCCCGAGGGGACGACCACGCACTTCGCGCGGAGGGACGTGGCGGTGACGGTCACGGCCACGCCCGACCCCGGCTACCGGGTGGCCTCCTGGGGCGGGGACTGCAGCGCCAGCGGCGCGAACCTGACCTGCGAGGTGACGATGGACGGCGACCGCACGGTGAGCGTCGCCTTCGAGGAAGGAACGGCCTACGCGCTCACGGTCACGGCGGGAGCCAACGGCGACGTCAGCCCGGCGCCGGGCACGTCCACCCACCACGAAGACGCGCAGGTGACGCTGACGGCGGCGCCGGACGCCGGCTACCGGGTCGCCTCCTGGGGCGGAGACTGCACGGCCAGCGGCACGAACCTGACCTGCCTGCTGACCATGGACGGCGACAGGACCGCCGCCGTCACCTTCGAGCAGGGGACCGCCTACGCCCTGACCACGACGGCGGGCGAGGGTGGGAGCATCACCCCCGCCGGGACGACGACGCACCACGACGGCGCCGCGGTCACGCTCAGGGCGAGCTGGAACGACGCCACCCACAGCTTCTCGCGCTGGGGCGGCGACTGCAGCGGCACGGCCTCGACCTGCGTCCTGACGATGGACGCGGCCAGGACGGTGACGGCGACCTTCGCGGCGCTTCCGGCGGACCGCTGCGCGACGACGACGGCGACCGACTGCATCCGCGCCGTCTACCGGGGCGCGCCGGGGGACTACGCCCAGGTCCAGGACATCCCCGCCGGCGTGCTCCTGACCCCCAACAGCGACGGGCGCTACTACGTCGAGCGGGGCCGGCAGTACACGGTCGTGACGGCGGCGCCCCTGCCCGAGGGCTGGTCGCGCTTCTACCTGGAGTGGAGCCCGCTGGGGTCGCCCTCGGTGGGGGAGCCCTGGACGCTTTCGGCCTCGCAGCTCGTTCCGCCGGTGGGGACCACCTACACCTTCACGGTCACGGAGGACGAGGCCGCTGCCACCCTCATCACCTTCGACCTCAAGCGGGCGCGCCCCTTCGTCCGCCCCAGGCCCGACGGCAAGCCCGAGATCGGCGCCACCGTGGTGCAGTCCACCTTCCAGGTCGTGAACTGCCAGTCGGGCGTGGCCGTGCCCAGCCCCACCACCAACACCGGGCTGGTGGAGGACTGCGAGAGCCTGCTGAAGGCCAAGGACCGACTCGCGGGCACCGCCATCCTCAACTGGAGCGCCGGCAGGCCCATGACGGCCTGGGAAGGCGTCACCGTGGCGGGCACGCCCCGGCGCGTGACGAAGCTGGAGCTGGCGAGTAGCGGGCTCACGGGGGAGCTCTCAGCCTTGCTCGGGGACTTGACGGGCCTGACTCACCTCCGCCTCGACGACAACTCACTCACAGGCCGGATCCCCTCCAAGCTGCAGCTGCTGACGGCCCTCACCCACCTCTACCTGGCCAACGATGGCCTCACCGGCTGCCTCCCGGCTTCCCTCCGGACTGTCAGCAACAACGACCTCGCCTCCCTCGGTCTTCCAGATTGCGGAGCTCCACGCGTAGCAAGCGGGCATGGACGAAAACTAAGTCTCGCAGGAGGCCAGACTGTCAGCTACCAGTACCTTGGGGCGGGGCCCTTCCTTGTCGTGGACCTTCCAGAAGGCTACACCTTCGCGATTCAGGTGGCCCTGGGCGAAGGGAGCAGGCCAGACTCGCCTTCAGGGATCATCGCTGTTGCTGTCACCAACGAGCGCGGATACAGGTCCTGGGTGGCGTTCGATCGAGACACAGGCAAGGAGTACTACCGTTTCATCAGCGGCGAGGGGGGCATCCACGCTGACGGGCGTGCTCACGGGCAGCGTGCGACGAGGTCGGCGCCGCTGCATCCCCTCAACGAGGTGTTCGACCGCATCTCCGAATCCGCGTGGTTGCGGGAGTAGGCCAACGCGTACCGTACTGCGAACCTTCAGGTGGGCGGTCTCGCTGTAGGGTAGTAGGCACTGTCGATGCATCTCAGACTCGGGCAAGCGATATCGCCATCCGTTCCTTCTCCTCCCACGCGACCGTCGACCCGTACCCCGGCCGCCGCCTCTGCGGCGAACGTCGCCCTATCGGGAGCCGGACCCCACACCCGCCCGAGCGCCCTCTGGTGGCCTAGCGGTAGAAGTGGTCTCGCACGAAATAGCAGTAGAACGACCACGAAGCACCGTCAGCAGCATTTTCCACTTCGAAGAGTGCTTCCCCGCCGTCGTGGACTATCGTCTTACTCCATTCGTCACCTTCGGTAACCTCGCCGGCGAAGACGACACGTCGCTTGGCCTGCGCGCGTTGAAGGTGCAACTGGGCCGTGATCTCTTCTGCGCCATGCCTCGTTACGTTTCCTGAGACCGTGAGGGTGCAGTGCCACGTACCCCTGCCGAGCTCGAGTGGTCTCTTCTCGGGCCCCAAGCCCCTGATGTGGATGTCAGGTTCGATTGCCTCCATGCTGATGGAGGCCACCAGCTCGTCCAGGATGTCACCTACGGGGTTCGGGTAGTTCTCCAAGTCTTTCAGTATCTGATCCGGGTTTGTGCGTGTCCTGCCCCTGTAGTCCCGGCCGCCGAAACCCACGACCCAGCGGCTCCATTCCATTCCCGTCTCAGGGTTGACTACCACTGAGGAATGGATGTGTCCATCCTCGCCGTCATGGAGGACCCTGAAGATCACGAAGGAGCCGGGGGAGTTGGGGTCTGCTGAATGGGACAGCACCTCCAGAACCCTCATGGGAAACGCATCGGGGATCTGGAAGCGCATGATGCGGTCCAGCCATTCGAAGTAGCCACGCTCCCCGGGCAACCACATCTCTCCCGAGACCACAAACTTGCGCGAGGACTCTCCAACGACGTATTCCTCGCACGGGACATCCCGCGCGACCATGGACTCCACGAGCGCATCCAGTAGCTCGTCGGCCATCGGGCCGCTGGACCTTCGAAGGTCCTCCGCTTCGACGCCCGTCGAAAGCGCGATGAACGTACTCCCGTAACCTCCTCCACCCTTCTGAGCCCAGACTACGTACACGTGCGCCTCATCGATCTCGTCGACCGCCTCGGCTGGTAATGTTCTCATCCCCCAACCCTCTACTTCAGGCAGGTCGAAGAAGAGCGTAGGGCCGCAGTCTGTGTGTTTGGGCCAGCGGTCGGGGGGCAGGTCTTCCCCGCAGGCGGCCGTCAGCAAGGCCAGGGCAACGATGGCGACGAGCGTCCTAGTCCAACGGCTCACGGTTCACGCCGTAGTCGTGCTTGTGGTACGCCCACGTGGACGGGAGGCCGGTCACATCGTCCTGAGTGTGATGAGTCCACTCAGACGAGCTCCAGTCGTGGTGGTCGGGGTTCGTGGGCGGGGTCGCTGCCGGCAGGCACTGCCTCGTCGATGTCGAAGATGGGTGGTCCGACTCCAGGGCCGACACTGTGTAGGTGTACAGCACGTCACGCGGAGGCCGTCGTGCTGAGCGTACAAGTCTGTGATGGCGCGCTCGAACGCCCCGGGGAAGGGCCTGATGTGCCGGTCGCCGCTCACTGCCGAGCATCCTTTGAGTCCGAGTGTAGCAGCGAGTGCTCAGCCCATCGGACATTTGCAGGCGGCCGCGCGGAACGGCGGCCCGACGGTCGTTTCGCGCCACCGCTTCCCCGCCGGGACTCACGCATGCAGCACATGCGGCGAGCGCCGCGAGCCCCAGCCTCTTCCAATCCAGGCCTGCCATCAAGGCCGAACGAATGCGGAACTACCTGCCCAAGTGCTCTGAGCAGGCCAATCCGGATTCGAACTGCGGGGACCGAGGCCAGCAGTACGTTCGAAGCCAGCCCTGAGTCTCCCTTGGCAGGGGACGGTCTACGCTCGGGAGGACAGCGCGACGTTGAAACGAGCGTACCCCCATTTCGCACGAGCGCGCCGTCATGCCGACACTCCAGGATGGAAGTTCGCCAATCGAGCCAAGCTGAGTGAGCTCTCCGTCAGGGGAGGAAACCTCCCCGATCTGTTTGGCAGCATTGGCTCATGGAGCGCGACCGCGGAGGCAGGCCTCGCTACCCCGGCGTCATCATCCCCGCCGAGCAGCGCGTGCTCGAGGAACTCCGCAAGGGCGGTACCAACGCCGAGATCGCCGGACCGCTGTTGTCCTGTTTGTACGGATTCTGGCAATCCCACCTCGGCAGGAAGCGCCACAACACCAAGCACGGCCGCGCCTGGGTGTCGGAGATCACCGGGTGGCAGCCGGCATCGACGGAACCCCGAGTCCTGGGGCTGAAAGGCGACCCGCTGAACCTGAGCACGGACGAGGTGGTCACGTCGAACCCGGACGACGGAACCCTGTGGGACATCGGCGGGGCAGAAGGCCCCCGCCGCTCACAAGCCCGATTCGCCAAGTTCGGGGCCGGGGGCTCGGTCCGTTACCCTCCCCCACCGTGCTGAAGCGCACACCGGCTCCGATCCTGTGGATAGTTGGCAGCGGCGTCGTCTGCCTTATTGCAATCGCCGTCGTGATGGCGCTGACAGATGAGGGTTGCCCCTCCTATGAGGAAGCGGCCTTCGTCGGTTCTGTGAACGGGCACCTGCATGAGCTCGATGAGTTGTGGGAGTCGGACCTGCTCCCTCTGGCCGACCAGGCAAGCGATGATCTGACCCTGCTCCAGGACCCAGCGTGGAAATCCAAGATGATTCCCACGCTGGAGGCCATCTACGAACTCGGGTCCAGGGTGGCACAAGTCTCCGCGCCAACGGAGAAAACTCAACCCGTCCATGACGAGGCTGTCAGTCTGGCCGGGATCATTGAGCTGATGGTGCTGGCCTACTTTCGAGCAATGGAACCCGAGCACGTCGACGAGGGCATGGAGATCGCAGTCTGGGCCCTGGCAGCTGCCATCGAGTCCCGCGAGGATGTGTCGGAATCCATGTCGGCGGTCTGCTACTAGAGAGGAGAGCGTGTGAACGCGAACATGAAGGGGGGGTTCGAACCTGCGACGGTCCGCATGCGGCGCACATCGCCGCCGTCCTTCTCCCCCAGACCCGGCCTCAGCAGTTGCTCGTGGATCACGGCGCATGTCCTCGTAGCGTCTCAGGGGGGAGCAGCATGCGGTCGGCAGGAGTGTGGCACGGAGGGCTCGCCCCTAGCGGTACGGCAGCGCGTACATGATGCCGCCTTGCCCGTCGGGGCAGCCGGCGTTGTTGATGACAAGATCGTTCAGCGTGCACGCGCGAGGAATGTTGTCCCCGATGGTGCGGTCGTAGATCTCGCCGTAGTTGCCGACGGCTGCGATCGCCCGCTGGATGAACTGCGGGTCCACCCTGTCGAAGCCGAGCGTCGCCACCGCGCCCCCTTCGAACGGGACGCCGAGCAGCCGCGCGACCTCGGCGTTCGGCGGGTTCGCCGCCATCTGCCCAACGTTCGCCTGCGTGATGCCGATCTCCTCGGCCCTGATCAGGCCATGGACCACCCAGTTCACCACGTCCTTCCATTCGCTGTCGTAGTCCCGCACGCCGGGAGCGAGCGGCTCCTTCGAAATGACCTGCGAGAGGATGACGTAGTCGGCCGCGTCGTCACGCACGGCGATGCGCGAAGCGAGAGCAGCGGTGTCGCTCGTGAGCACGTCGCAGCGCCCGGAGAAGAACGCGTCCGCCACGTCCCGGCTGAGGCCGCCCTGCGGGTCGTAGTCCAACCCGATGTCGGTGAAGTGGTCGGCGACGTTCTGCTCGTTGGTCGTGCCGGCCTGCACGCAGATGGTCGCGTCGCCCATGTCCGAGGTCGAGTTGATCCCGGAGTCAGTGCGAACGGCGAAGCCCTGCCCCGTGTAGAAGGTGGGGTCGGCGTAGTCGATGCCCAGCCCGCGGTCGCGCGAGGCCGTGAGCGTGGTGGTGCGGATCAGCACATCGATATCGCCGCTCGCCAGCAGCTCGAAGCGCGTGGACGCGTCAGAAGCGTCGACATACTCCACCTTCGCGTGGTCCCTCAGGACGGCAGCCGCGAGGGCCTTGCAGAACTCGATGTCGAAGCCGGTCACCGTGCCGTCCGCCTCCCGGAAGCCGAAGAGGGGCTGCGTTTGCTTCACACCGCAGCGCAACTCGTCGCGGGCGATCACCAGCTCGAGCGTGCGCCACGAGGTCGGTCCGGCGGGTGCGACCGCCACCGGGGTCTCGCCTGCCTCGGCAGCGAGACGCGGCGCAGGCCGGGGGACGCCCGCGCCGAACTCGCGCCACAGGCACCCCGCCTCTTCCAGCGTCGCCCGCACGACCTGCGGGAGGGCTGCCACCTCGCGTTCGAGGGCGCGTTCCCCCCGCGCGAGCACTTGCGCCCACAGCTCCGTGGCGCCTTCGTCCGCCAGAGCGTCGCCCGCTCCGAGTTCCTCGAGGAAGAGCGCGATCCCGAGCCCGTTCCGGGTCAGCGCGCGGTGGAAGCCCCGCAGCTCAGGTGGAGGACTGACACCCCAGATCTCCGCGAGCGCCTCCGCAACGCCGCCGGGGCTCGTGGTCGCGCTCCCGGCGCCGATACCGGCGTTCCCCGCGCCGCACCACGCCGCGTACTCCTCGACGCTGAGCGCCGTGCTGGTCGCGGGGGCGCTTCCCTGTTCGCTGCAACCCGCGGCGAGGATGGAGAGGAGAACCAGGAGGCCGGGGGCCGCCAGGAGGCGGGGCGACGGACGAGCCATGCGACCGGCAGCCTAGGAGGCGGCCTCCCACCGGTCAATCGGGCAGGGACCATAAGCTCAGCTTTGCAGGCCCCCGAAGAGGCTATTCGAGGAATGCCAACACGAGCCCGATGACCGCGGCCCCTGTCGCCAACGTGGTGAGAATCGTCGTCACGCTCTACAGCGAGGGCGGGCCGGTGCTGGTCTTCGGGCGCGGCGGAGAGTAGCCGCATCGTCGAGTGCCCAGCCGACTGCCCGGAACGGAATGCGCGGCCGCCGCCGTAGCCGGGAACCGGCGGGAGACTCGGGTCTCGGCCTCGTCAGCGGCGGTCGGCGGCGGCACGGGCGGGCGCCTGCTAACGTGTATCCCCAGGGTTACCTGAGGAACAGCCTGCAGGAGATGGACGAAGTGAACGATCTGGCTTCACTCGTGCGTGCGACCACGGCAGAGGCGTACAAGCTAGCCGACAAGACGGGCCGCCTGCCTGAGCGGATCGAGGTCGAAGCCAGCTTCGACGTGGACGCTTCCGGGGACCTTGCCCTCAATCAATCCCGTCGGTTTCCCGGTGCGGTCAAGATGAAGATGGAGCTGGCTCCCCAGGCAGCGCCTCCGGGACTGCGCCTGATTGCAGACCACGCGGCGAGAGAGTCCGCGAGGGGCCGGAAGAAGCGCACACGCAAGCGGATCAACCACACGATCCTCTACCGGAGACAGGGCGGATACTGCGCCGGCTGCCGCCACTACTTTCAGCCGAGGAATCTGACCATCGACCACGTGGTGCCGCGAGTCGACGGCGGAAGCGACGACATCGCCAACCTGCAGCTTCTCTGCGAGGCCTGCAACCAGCTCAAGGGGAAGGGAACGCAGAAGGCGTTGCTGGCCGAATTGCGAGCGCGGGACCTCGTCAATGCCGGGCTGAATGCACCGCCGCGGGAGGCGGGCCCGGCTGCTACGAAGTCGGCGAGGTGAACGCAACGCCGCCAGCGCCGTTTCAATCCCCGTCCGGGCCTCGGATCTGCGGACATGACGAAAGGCCACACACATGGACGGGGGCCAGCGCCCTCCTCCTGCTCCTGCTCTGCTCGAGCGCCCACTCGAGGAGGGTACGGGCGTTCGCTCCGGCGACTCCACCCGTCTCCCCCCACAACACCAGGTCGAGTCAACAGCAGTCCCCCAAGTCAATCCCCCATTTCTTCCATCGCAAACGTCGTCTATTGACATCGCATACAGAGATGAGAGTCAAGCGGCTGGGCAATGCCTTCCCACTTGCCACGAGCAAGCCCCAAGCCTCAGCATTGAGAGGTGATGACCATGAAGACGTTGGATAGGATCACCATCGATCCCGAGGTCATGGGTGGTAAGGCCTGCATACGCGGGCTGCGAGTAACCGTGGGGACCGTGGTCGGCCTGCTGGCGGCCGGCCGGTCGCCAGCGGAAATCCTTGGCGCCTATCCCTACCTCGAGCAGGAGGACATCGATCAGGCCCTGGCCTACGCGGCCTGGAGGCTTGAGGAACACGAGGTCCCCCTCTCGACACCGTGAGGCCGAAGCTCCTCCTCGACATGAACCTGTCGCCCGAGTGGGTGCCAGTGCTGCTGGCCCAGGGGTGGGAGGCTGTGCACTGGTCCGCCGTCGGTGACCCGCGAGCCACCGACAGGGAGATCATGGCCTGGGCGGCCGCCAATCAACACGTCGTGTTCACGCACGATCTCGACTTCGGCACCATGCTCGCGCTCTCGCATGAAGCAGGCCCGAGCGTGCTTCAGGTTCGAGCCGAGAATATCCTGCCAGACCACCTGGGCGCTGCGGTCCTAGCCGCTCTGGGTCAGCATGAGGCAGACCTGTCGTCCGGAGCTCTCGTGGTTGTTGACGAAGGCCGCAGCAGGGTCCGAGTGCTGCCGATGTGACACGGGCGCACAGCTCCGCGATGAGCCTGCACGTCCCGTCTTGCTGGCACAGGAGACGGCGCCCCTGGGGCCTTAACCTCCTAATCCGTTCAAACGGTAGTCCCAGAGAATGACGAGAGCGTCAGGGCTTCGTGCCGCCGACGGCCGCGAGGCGAAGGCGGCTCCTCCGGCGTGTCCGCTACCCCCTTAACGCAACAGAGCTACACACAGGGGCGCAGAGGGGAGGGCACCGCAGCCGGCGCCCTCCCCTCCCCATCGCCTACCCGACTGCTCCCGCCAGCGCCCCCTCGCGCTCGCGGTCCCGCGCCCACTCGAAGAGCGAGAGCGTCGGGGCTTCGTTCCGCCGACGGCCACGAGGAGGCAATGGCTCCTCCGATGTGTCCGCCAGGAACTCCGCCCACGAGAACAGCGACCGCTGCGGCTCAGAGTCCATGGCGTCCACGATGCTCTCAGTGGCCACCGTGACCCGGGCCTCGACGGCCACAGGCTCCGGTGCAGCCCACTCCGCGTCGACCAGCAGCGCCTCGGCCTCCGCCGCGACTTGCCGGGCCTGTTCGAAGACCGACTCGACCGAGCCCGCGTCCTCCTCGCCCGCGACGATCTTCCTCGCAAGGGCGAGCATGAGGTCGTCGCCGTCGTCCCCGTAGGCGGCAAGGCCGTCCTCCGGCAGCTCGCCCTCGACGGCGAGCGAGGACTGGAGCTTCTGCGCGACGAGCTTGAGGGCGTCGGCCTGAAGGGTGTTCCGGTAGGCCATGAAGACGACCTGGACGGGCTCGGTCTGGCCGATGCGCCAGGAGCGACGCGACGCCTGCCTCATCGTGTAGACGGAGTAGTCCGTCTCTGCCCACACGATGGTCGGGAACTCCACCAGGTCCAGCCCCGTCTGCACGAGCCGCGGGTGGCAGACGAGCACGTCGACGCCCTCCTCGACCCGCTTCGCCACCCACGCCTCGCGGCGCTCGGGCGGCACGGCGTCGGCCTTCATCACCGCGACCCTGAAGCCGTGGCGGGAGAGGAACTCCTCCATCCGCCCGGTGATGTCGCGCGTGCCCGTGTGGGTGGCGTAGACGAGCACCCGTCTCCCCGCCAGCCGCTCGGCGGCGACGAGGTCGACGAGCGCCCGCTCCTTCGGGTAGAGCCGCTCCTCGGAGAGGGGCGGCACCTGCACGAGCACGTCCTCCGTTTCCGGGTCGAAGACCGTCTCGCCGCGCGTGCAGCCGTCCGGGTAGGCGAGGAGCGTCTGTAGGTAGGTGGCGAGGAGGCGCTTGGAGCCCTTCGCGAGGAGTTCCGTCAGCGCCTTCCGCAGCGTCCGGAAGAGCTCGTCGTAGGCGCTCCGCTGGGAGAGCCCGGTGCCGTCCTCCTCGGTCTCCATGTCGGAGAGGAGCACCCGCTCCTCGTAGGGAGGCAGCCCGGCGGCGACGTCGGACAGCCTGAGGAAGACGGAGTTCCCGATGAGGTGGAAGAGCGCCGCGGGCGCGAGCCCTGGTCGCTCCCTGATGACCTTGCGGTACTTCCGCCGGCGACTCGTGCGGCCGTCCTCGAGGGACTCGCCGTCGTCGCGCCCGATGGTGTGCTCGACGAAGCCGTAGCGCTCGATCCAGCGGCTTTCCTCCCCCCGCCCGAACTCCCCCCGGATCTCCGGCGAGAACCGGTAGAGCAGGTGGAAGAGCGTGGAGGAATACCCTCCCATCAAGGTGCCGCTCAGGGAGAGCGACTTGCCGCAGGCGTCGGCGAGGATGCCGGCGGCGATGCCCTGGGCAGAGCCTCTTCCCTTGTACTCGTGGACCTCGTCACTCACCAGCAGGTCGAAGAAGCCCCGCAGGTGGTGCTTCACGTAGTCGGCGAGGGGGTAGCGCTTCGGACCGGACTTGTCCGCCTTCCACAGTGCGGAGCCGCACTCGTCGCAGGCGCGCTTCCTGCGGGCGAGGTCCTTCTGCGTGAGGGGCAGCCCGTCCTTGTCCACGATCGGCTCGAAGCAGTCCGGGCAGCACGGTACCCGGAACGGCTCCAGCGTCTCCTCATGGCGGACGAGCCTGCCGTCCGCCGTAGCCCAGCGCTCGACGACGGCCGGCAGCCAGCGGTAGGAGAGCTTCGCGCGCTCACGCGACATGACCGCGAAGAGCGGTCCCGTCCCGTGGGACAGGCGCATCTTCTCGAGGTCGGTCATGGAGGCGACGACGGCGGCGCGGGCGTCGGGCACCGTCTCCTCGACCTCGCGCTTCCACTTGCGGGTGAGGTGCGGCGGGCAGAGGACGAGGATGCGGCGGAAGCCGGCCAGGTGGGCGGCGGAGGCTGCGATGAACGTCTTTCCCGTGCCCATCTCCCCGACGACGGTCGTGCCGCGGTGTTCCTCGAGGGAGAGGGCGGCGCCACGGATGGCGTCCGCCTGCGCTCCCAGGGGCGTGCGCAGTAGGTGCGGCAGGGGCCGTCCATTCTCGGAGGGCCGGTAGCGGGGCGGGTAGGACTCCACCACCCGCTGGGCGATGGCGTTGGCGGTAGGTGTCGATGAACTCGCTGAGGTCCATGGTTCCGTTCCTTTCTGGTGTAGGGTTCGCGGCGGACCGCCGAGCGCGGTCCGTCACTGTGAGCGGGGCCCCGCCTACCGATGGGTGGCTAGGCGGGGCCTCGTGCTTGCGGGTCGGCGTCGACCCGTCTGGAGGCGGCTGGAGAAATCAGGCGGCGATGTCGGTGACCTGTCCGGTGTCCAGATCGAGGGCGACGACGGTGGTGAGGAGACGCTCGCGGAAGGTCTCTTTCGTGGGCGTGCGCTCGGTCAGCATCATCTCCTTCGAGGTACGGCCCTTGACGAGGATGCGGCTGTCCCCGGCCTCAAGCTGGAGGTTGTCGAGGAAGCCCGCCGCCACGAGCATGGCCAGGTGGCCGCGCCGGAGCGGCATGAGCGGTCGCGTGCGCTGGTCCTGGGCGGGCCAGAGCAGGTCGGTGACGGCCGTGCTGGCCCAGAGCCCCGAGGTGCGCGCCTCCGAGGCCGCCGCCACCGGGTCGATGGTGCGAGTGGCGAAGAGCACTTCCCCCGCGGGCGTGGCCGTGGCCAGGTAGAGGGGGTAGCGCCGGGGAGCCAGCTCAGGAGCTTCTCCTGCCGCCCACCCGTGGATGCGCTCCTCGGCATGGGCGTCGAGGAAGACCTCAGCCTTGCGGTAGCCCATCAGGACGACCTGGTCGTAGGCCTCGCGCTCCGGCTCAGGGAAGGCCCAGCAGTCGAGGCGCGCGAAGTGGGAAGCGAGGTACCTCGCCGACACCGCCAGCCGCTGCCGGGGCACGACGAAGACGAGCAGGCCGTCCTCCGCCAGGTAGCGCGTGCAGTGGGTGAGGAAGCTGTGCTCGACGCGCTTCTCCTCTCCCGAGTCCCGTAGGGTAGGCCGCCGGCGAGGTGCCGCCTGTTCAGGCGGTCCTTTTCCGTCGACCCCCCTCCGAACCGGACGTGCGCCTTTCAGCGCATCCGGCTCTCCAGTGGTTGTTTCTGCGTTTGCGGATTGCTTCGGCCCGCGTGGATGGCCGTGTGGCAACTGCGACAGACCACGAGGGTCTTTCGCCGCCGGGCTGCCATGACCTGTATCCACACGGGTCGTTCACCTTGGCCCTTGACGTTCAGGTCGCGAAGCGCACGGACGTGGTGGACTTGGATGTCCACCGTGGACCCGCACAGTTCGCACTGGTCCGCGAGGAGCCGCTGGAGCAGCTCGTTGCGTTCCACCCTGTAGCGCCGGGGCTGTCGGTCGACGAGGATGGCCTGTCGCTTTCGCTTCAGCGGTATGCCACCGAATTGCGCCACCAGTGGACGCTTGCCGTTGCCCCGCTGGACCACGACCTGGAGGCAAGCCCGTTCCCCATGCTTGGTCTGCACGGTGCTCTTGTAGCGCCGCAGCAGCTTCCGGCGTGAGGTCTTGTGCTTGGCCGCCAGGGTCTTGGCCAGCGACTGCTGCATGACCCACTGCAGCTTCCCGAGGTGGGAGACGTTGTGGGCTAGCAGGTAGTACTGGACGACGCCCCGGAACTCCGCCTGGTACCTGCTGACGATGCTGAAGTCGTCATCGTGCAGGAGTTCGGTGCGGTGTGCCGGTTTGCCTTTCGTCCTGTAGGCACGGCAGTGCTGTTCGATGACCTTGGCCGGTACTCGCAGCCCGATGCGGCCGTTGACCTTGCGCCGACCGTTGCGGTCGAGCTTGTCGTTGGCCTGCTGGTTTACGAGTTCGTAGCCGAGGAACCCCGCCGCCTGGCTGGTGGCGTGGGTGATGAGCGTCTTCTCTCGGGAGAGTTCCAGCTTGAGCGAGTCGCGCAGGAACGCTTCCAGGGAGTTTCTGATCTCTTCGGCTTCGGCCTTTGGCCCGCTGAAGCCCAGCACGAAGTCGTCGGCGTAGCGGACATACCGGAGCCGTCGGTATCCCGGGTCGTGAGGGTCACCCGACGGCAACTGCCGCATTTCCTGGCGAAGCTCGTCCGCCAGAGCATGGTGCCCCATTTTCCGGTGATGGTTGATACGGCTCCTTAGCGCTGCCCACTGCCGGTTGACTCGCCGGGCTGTACCCCGCGTGTGAGCGGGGATGAGCACCTCTTCGACGTACTGGTCCAACCGGTCCAGGTAGATGTTGGCGAGGAGCGGACTGACCACGCCACCCTGCGGCGTACCGCTGAGCGTGCGGCCATAAGTCCAATCCTCGAGGTAGCCTGCCCTCAGGAGGTACCTGAGCAGGCGCAGGAAGCGGTTGTCGTGAAGCTTCTCGCCGAGTACCGACAGCAGGACCTCGTGGTCGATGTTGTCGAAGCACCCCTTGATGTCTCCCTCGACGAACCAGCGGACTCCGGTCCAGGTTGTCGCCACCTCGCTCAAGGCGGTGTGGCAACCCCGGTTGGGCCGGAAGCCGTGGGAGCGGTCGGAGAACTGCGGCTCGTAGTAGGCCTCCAGAATCATCCGGACGACTTCTTGGAGCAGCTTGTCCGACCACGTCGGTATGCCCAGCGGGCGGGTCTTCCCGTTGGATTTCGGGATGTGGACCCGTCGCACTGGCGTCCATCGATACCGCTCGTGACGCAGCGCGTCGATGATGCGGTCGATCTTCGCCAGGGACATGCCGTCCACGGTCTCTGCGGTGGTGCCCTTGGTCATCGCGCCCTGGTTTGGGTAGAGATGGCCGTAGGCCCGCAGGTACAGGTTCCGGTTGTACAGTTGCCGGTAGATGTCCTCCAGCGGCAATCCTCGTTCTCCGCGATTGCGGATGACGTTCAGCACAGTTTCGGCTGTTCTCATCTCGAGTACCTTTCTGGTCTGTGTTCGTCTAAACCACCTGCCCTCCTTCGCCATGTGCCGGGCTTTCCCCGGCTCCGACTACTACGAGGGCTCCGTGACCGTAGGGCTCTCGCCCCGTAGGCCATCCCGCGTTCCGTTGGCATAGGACGTTCGAGTGCGACGTAGGCGCCCCGTTCATCCCCTTGTGTGACCGCATTGGCCACCGCCCGCTCATCGGAGTTGCACTGGTCACGACTGGAGACCAGCGCAATGAGCGGCACCGGGTTGCAAGCGTTCTACCGGTGGGTGCACCCGACACCATCTGGGGACTGGGGTTCAGGCAATCAAGCTTTCGCCGTATCGCACGGGCCTTGCGGAACCAGCCCTACAACGCTTTCGGGCTGTAGCCGCTTTACCGACATGCTGTTGTCCCCTTCGGCTTTCACCTCCAGGTAGGTCGGTTGGCCCAGGAACTGTTCTCCGAGTTCCTCCCAGCTGAGCCGGGAATCCTATGCCGCGTGACGCGGCGCACAGTCATAGGGCGGATTGACGTACAGCAGCCCGAAGGCGCCGTTGGCGATCGAGGTGGCGAAGAGGTCGGTGCCGAGCACGTGGTCGAGGCGGCTCCTCGCCGCTTCAGCGCGCTCGGTGTGAAGCTCCACGCCGTACGTCTCGACGTCGGCGGCGTGAGGCTTCCTGAGGGCGTTCGCCAGCCGGACGAGGGCATCGCCCTCGCCGCAGCAGGGGTCGAGGACCCGGAGCGTTTCTTCCTTGCGGGCGTAGCCCGCGGGCGGCTGGATCAGCTCCGCGATCAGGTCGGTCACTCGTGGCGGCGTCGGGTAGAAGCCGCCTTTTGCTTGCGCCGCAAGCCTCATTGGTTCTCTCCTTCCCGGTAGGTGGTCGGTGTGGATGTCTCCCGGTCGCGCGGCAGCGTCAGGAGTCCCGACGCGACCGCCACGGAGAGGTCGTCCCGGAGCGCCTCCGCGTCCGGGTCGCAGCGGTAGGCGACGACGCCCTCCGACTGCAGGGGGACGGCCTCCTCCCGCGCCAGCGCCCGCCGCCAGAGCCAGTCCGCCCAGGAGCGGTGCAACGGCAGGGGACTGCGGCGGTCGAGGAAGCGGTGGTGCAGCGACGGCGCTTCCTCCTCCGACTTCGCCAGGAGGAGGAAGGCGTCGCGCTCGAAGGCGTACTCGGCGAGCCTCGTGTAGACGAGGGCGTGATAGCCGCCCGAGACGGGCAGGCGGGCGATCTTCGTCGTCCACGTCCCAAGGGTCTCGCGGGGGACGTGGCAGCGCTGGTAGCCGCCGCTGAGGGCCATCCCGTCCGCCCCGCGGATGAGGTGGGCGGGATCGGGCGGCTGCTTGAGGAGGGAGCCCCAGATCGCCTTGAGGGCGGTCTGGGAGCCCACCATGGACAGGAACCAGAGACCGCCGTCGTCGGGGTCCCTGGCGAAGGCGTCGGCCGTGGCGGAGAAGCCGCTGGCGGTGACGGTGTGGAGGTCGTCGGGCGTCACGCCGCGGCCTCCAGGTAGTGGGCGCCGAAGGCGGCGCCCAGGTCGCACCAGTCGTCCGCTTGCAGGGACCATTCCCCGCAGCCGCAGCGCCCGTCGTAGAAGAGCGGCCCCGCGTCGAGCCTCACCGTCAGGTCGTGCGGGAGCGTCCACGAGGGCAGCTTCTCGAACGCCTCCATCTCCGTGGCCAGGTGGCGGTCGCAGTAGTGACCCCAGGTGTCGTCCCCGGGGTCGTCGAGGATCTCGGTGGTCGCGGGATGCGGCTGCGGACAGTCGTCGCAGAGCATTCCTTCGACCGCGGGCTGGGTGGTGAACGTGTGCCGCCGGTCCTCGAGGACGGCACGGATGGTGGTCATGGCTCCTTCTCCTTTGGGTGAGTGGGCGATGTGGACGCACGGGGAGGAACCCCGCGTGATGCCGGGCGGTCACGGGACGCCGGTCGTGGTGGGTGCGGTCAGTCGAGGAGGCCGCGGTCCTTGAAGCTGACGGCCTCGTCCCCGCCGATGACGACGTGGTCGAGGAGCGACAGGCCGAGCAGCTCCGCCGCCTCCCTCAGCTCCCTCGTGACCTTGATGTCCTGGGGGCTGGGGGTGGGGTCAGCGGAGGGATGGTTGTGGGCGATGATGAGATGGGGGACGCCTTCGACGACCGCCGGGCGCAGCACCTCGGCCGGCCTGATGACGCTGGAGTAGCAGTTCCCCTGGTAGATGACGCGCTGCCCGACGACGCGGTTGCGGCGGTCGAGCAGGAGCACGCGCACCTGCTCCTGGCAGAGCGCGCCCATCTCCTCCCCGAGGAGCTTCCGAACATCCTCCGGGCCGGTGATGGAGGGACCGCCGTCGGCGCGCCCGGGACCCGTCTCGACCTCGTAGCGCACGGCGAGCTCGCCGAGGACGTGCAGGTTGCGGCGCAGCGCCTCCAGCAGGGCTTCGGTGTGCGCGGCGGCCGTCACGACCCTTCCTCCCGGTCCTCGCAGATGCAGTCCTCGTGGTCGGGGGACTCGGACTCCTCGCAAGTGCGGCAGTTGCCGCAGTCGGGGCAGGTGTCGGTCTGGTGGGCGGCGTCGCGCGCATGGCGCCGGGCGACGGTCGCTTCCCAGCAGCAGTTGCGCTCGCAGTCCTCCTCGCACTCGTCGTCCGCGGCTTCCTCGCAGGCGCGGCAGTAGATCCGCCCCTTGACGATGGGAGCGCCGCAGCCGCGGCAATCGCCGCCGTAGTTGTCGATGGCCTCCAGCTCGGCCCTCACCGTCTTGCGGACGAGGTCGTCGTCCGTGGGCCGCTCCGTTGCGGCGATGTAGTGCCAGGCCCACTTCGTGCCGAGGTCGCTCCAGTCGTCGGTCCGGTAGGACCAGCGGTCGCAGGTGCAGTGGCCGTTGTAGTGGTCTGGCCCCTCGAGCAGGGTCATCACGAGGGTGTGCCTGCTCACGCAGGGCAGCTTGTCGCGTTCGGTCGTCATTGAGGTCTCCTTCTGGTGCTGGGTGGTCGGACAGGAAGCGGGGCCGCCCCGCGAGAGGGCGGCCCCGTGTGCGCTCCCGTTCAGGGAGCGTCTTGTTGCCTGGCTGGTGGGCACCCTGGTTGGGCGCTCAGGCCCCCTCCGGCGTCTCGGCGGCGCGGGGCTCCGCACCTGCCGTCTCCCCGCAGGAGTTGCAGCGGCTCCGTCCCTTGACGAGCGGGAAGCCGCAGCCTTCGCAGCCGCCGCCGTAGTCGTCGAAGGCCTGCAGTTCAGCCTTCACGGCCTGCCGGATGAGCGGGTGGTCGTCGGGCCGCTCGGACTCGGCGACGACGTGCCAGGCCCAGCGGGCGCCGAGCTCGGCCCACTCGCCCGTCCGCCAGGACCAGCGGTCGCAGGCGCAGTGGCCGTCGAAGCAGTCGGGGCTGAACCGCTCCGCGCCGTCCAGCGGGGTCACGATCAGCCTGTGCATTCCGTCGTCCGGGTAGTACACGTCGGGTTCTCCCTCCGGCTTGCTGAGGCGCGGAGCGGGCCGCGCCCGGTCGAGAACGAGAGCGGGGCCGCCCCCGGAGGAACGGCCCCGTGATGGCGCTCCGGGAGGGAGCGTCAGGCTCAGTTGATGCGGACCGATTCGGAAATCTGCTCGGTGACGATCTCCTTTCGCGTCTCCGCGTCGAGGAGGGCGTTCAGCCGCTTGTGGTCGACCGCGTAGCGTGTGCTGCGCACGAGGCTGACCGTGTGACCGGCGATCTCCGCCTTCGCGGAGCCCCGCTGGCGCATCCACGCCTTGAGGGTGTCGAGGGCCTCGCGCTTCGCCCCCTCGGGCTCGCGCAGGGCCTCCCTGGCGGCGACGTAGGCGGTGACCGCCGCGCGGGCCTCCTCGTCGCTCACTTCGGGCTCTTCGGTCTGGGGCGCTTGCGCGTCCTCCTCCGCGTCACCCGGCAGGCAGGTGGCGAGGAAGGGGCAGGAGTTGCAGCGCCAGCTGCCCGCCTCGAAGTCGCGGTCCGGCAGGGCCTCGGGGTCGGCCCCGTGGGTGGCGTGGTGGACACCCAGCGGCGTGAGCCAGTCGCGCGTCCGCTCAAGGGCGCGCTCGACCCGCTCCGCGGGGATCACCTCGTGGTCCCAGGCGCGGTCGCCCGTGTCCATCACGGCGATGACGGCGTCACGCGCCTCCCCGAAGAGCCCGTAGGTGTAGAGCGCTGCCTGGGCGACGGAGTCGGGGTGACTGCGCTCGGCCCCCAGCGTCTGCCAGCGCTTGAACGCAGCGGGCCCGCGGGTCTTCACCTCGATGACGGACTCCTCCCCGAAGAGGGGCGGCGTGCCGGTGGCGTCTGGATGGCCCGTCACCTTCACTATCGGCGTGAGCTGCAGGACGACGCCCGTCGGGCTGTTTGCGTCGGCGGGAGTGACCTCCCAGCCCGCCCGCTGCATGGCGTGGAGCACGACCGGCTCCAGGGCGCGGCCCGTCTCCAGGACGGTCAGGGCCGCGTCATCGGGCGGTACGGGCTCGTGGCCCGTGGCCGCGTACCAGAGGGCGCGCCGGCAGCTCAGCGCTGCCGAGGCCCGCACCTCCAGATGCCCCTCCCAGTCGAAGCGGGCGTTGGGGCGGTCATGGGCGCCCGCGTTGGGGGCGGGACCGTTGACGGCTTCCTTCATGGGTTCCTCCTCTCAAACGAGAGCGGGGCCGCCCCCGGAGGGACGGCCCCGTCATGCGTTCGCCTGTGGCGTCTGCCTAGAAGGGCGTGGGGCCCGCCGCCTCGGCGACAGGCTCCGCGTCCCCCTCCTGCTCCGAGGAGCGGCCGTTGCCGTTCCCGCTGGAGTCGAGGAAGACGACCTCCTGGGCGTGGATCTCGGTGCGGTGGATGCGCTGCCCTTCCTCCGTCTCGAAGGTGTTCTGGGCGAGCGAGCCCGCGACGTAGACGCGGTTGCCCTTCCGCACGTACTCGGCGACGGCCTCCGCCTGCTTGCCCCAGCAGACGACGTTGTGCCAGTCGGCCTCCGTCTCGCCGTTCTGGCGGCGGCGGTCCGTCGCCAGCCGCAGCTGGCAGATGGCGGTTCCGTTCTGGCTGTACTTCAGGTCGGGGTCGGCCCCGACGCGGCCCAGCAACTCGACTCGATTGATCGTCCGTGACATTGTTCTGAAATCTCCTTCTGGTGGTGGTGGTTGGCGTCATTGGTGGGGGTAGCGGGAGACCCGCTCCCGGGCGGATGGATGGCGGGCCGCCTGTAGGGGCAGACCCGTGGTGGCGCTCCCTCGCGGGAGCGTCGGGGCGTGACGGTCAGGCGGCCTTCGGCTCCTCCTCCGCCTCGGAGGACTGGAGCTTGCGGGCCATCGCCTCGAGGAGGCTGGTCAGCTCGGAGACGGGCACCTCGTCGAGGTCCTGGCCGGTGCGGCTGCGCACGGCGTCGCGCACCTGGCCCTCGTCGAAGCCCTGCTTGCGCCCCAGCGAGACGATCGTGCGGCGCAGGGCGGGAGCCACGTCGCCGGGGGCGCCGTCGCCGTACAGCCCGTTCCCGAACTGCCCGCCGTAGCCCCGCAGGGCGCGCTTGAGGGCGTCCGTGACGGCCCCCTTGAAGGCGGTCTCGTGGCCCTCGACCGTCTCCTCCGTGACGGCCTGGAAGCCCACGTCCGAGCGCGGGGAGGAGCCGGGGACCGTCACCCGCACGGTGGCGGCGTAGGCGCGGAAGCGGCGCGTCTCGCCCGTCTTCTGGTCGACGCTCTCGCTCTCCCGCAGCTCGACGGGGCCAGTGACCTCCCAGCCCCAGCCGCCGAACCCGAAGATGCGGTTCGCCTGGTCGATGGCGGCGTGCCCCTCGAGGTAGGCGAAGGTGCGTCCCTTGCGCCCCTTGCGGTAGGAGACGAGCCCCTCGTCGAGGGGCTCGCCCAGCTTCTGCGTAACGGCGGGCGGGAGCCCGTCCCAGAGCAGGTCGATCTCGGCGGCCGCGGCGGGCTCCGGGTGGGAGCCGTTGCGGCTGACGAGGGCGGTCGTTCCGTTGGTCATGGTGCTCTCCTTTGTGGTGTGGTCGGTTCGGTGCGGGTCTCCGGCAGGGGGACCCGTAGGCGGGGCAGGGCCCCGGCGGGTAGCGGTCATGGGACCTCCTTTGGTGCGGTTCGGGAACTGCCTGTGAGGGGGTTCACGGGTGAACCCCCTGGGTCGATGTGGAAGGGCGGCAGGCGCGCGAAACCGCCCGGCCCCGGGAGGGGGCCGGGCTCACTCGCAAGCCGGGTCGGTGTGGGTGGGCTAGGCGCCGGCCCGGGCGGCCCGCTTCAGCAGGTGCTCGAAGACCGTCCGTCCGCGGGACGAGGCCGCAAGCTCGGCCACGTCGGCGACGCCGGCGGGCAGGCTCAGGGCGGCGGCGCGGCGGCCAAGCAAGCCCGCGAGGCGCTCCGTGGCCTCGCGTCCCGCCTCGTCGCTGTCGAAGGTGACGAAGACCCTGGGGCAGCCCCGGAGCGCATGGGCCACGCGCTCAAGGCCCTGCGTCCCGAGGGCGGCGCAGGCGGGCAGTCCCCACTGCGCCAGGGCAAGCCAGTCGAACAGACCCTCGGTGACGATCGCCCAGGGCGGAGTGGGGCCAAGCCGCCCCAATCCGAGCAGGGGCTTCGACCCCGGCAGCGACTGGAACCGTGGAGACGCCGCCCGGTTGATGGCGCGTCCCGCAAGCCAACGCACGCGCCGACCTGAGATCTCGGGGACGACCACCATGCCGGTGAAGCGCTCACCGGCCCCGGTGAAGAGCCCCGAGTGAGCCAGCCGCTCGCGGCCGAAGCCGCTGGCTTCAAGGAAGCGCTTCAAACCGCGCCCGGACGCGTACCCGAGGCCGAGCCGCACGGCCGCCTCGAAGCCGATGCCGCGCGAGGCGAGGTAGGCCCTCGCCTCGCGGCTGCGCCGCAACTCACCGCCGTAGTGGCGCGCCGCCGCCGTCAGCAGCGCCGGGTCCCGCGGGGGAACCACCGGCGGCGGAGCCTTGCGATGGGAGGGTACGGAGCGGACGGAGAGAACCGGGGCAGCTTCGAGCCGCCGGATCGCCTCGGGCAGGCTGAGCCCCTCGAGTCGCTGGAGGAAGTCGAGGACGTCGCCGCCCTCGCCGCAGCCGAAGCAGTACCACCGCTCCGTATCGGCGTACACCGTGAAGCTGCCCTCTCGCTCGTCGTGGAAGGGGCAGACCGCCTGGCGGACGCGGCCCCTGCCTCGCAGCGCCACGCCCGCTGCCTCCACCACGTCACCGAGGAGGTGACGTCGCTTGAGGGCCGCCAGGTCCACAGGGGCGGATGCGGTGGCTGTCACGACGCGTCTCCGTCCAGGGGCCGGAGCCCCCGCAGGCTGCGCCGCGAGACGTTCTTGCCGGGTCGCCAGCGCATCCCCAGGACCGCCAGCACTTCCAGCGTCGAGCCGTCGCCGCGTGCCGCGAGCACGGCCGCGGCGCCCGTGCCGGGGCTGTAGACGAGCGCCCCGCTGTCGCCGAATCGCCGCCGTGCGAGGTCGAGCCACTCGGCGTACACCCACCGAACCTGGTGCGGTTCGGTCGTACCCGTGTCGACGCCGGCGAGGAGCGCGAGCGCCCCGTCGAGGTCGCCCGCCTGCCGCAGCCGGCGGGCGTCGTGAACGGTCCGCGCGAGGCTCTGCTCGGGAGTCTGCGGGGCGCCGCCGAAGATGCTGTCGATGAGCCGGTCCACCAGCGCTTCGAGGGTGGGCCGGGGTGAGGTCGTCGTGAAGGGGATGCTGCTGGTCGCCGCCGTCATCGTGTACTCCTCTTGGTGCTGGTGGCGTTCGGCTGGGTCGGGCGGATGAGCTGGCGGAGCACGAGCGCTCCCAGGACGAGGCCCGCCGCGTTCAGCGCGAAGAGCTCCAGGTCGCCGGTCAGGGGCAGCGGTCCGATGAGCAGGACCGCAAGCACCAGCCGGGTGCGCCACCCCAGGCGGGCGGCGAGCGTGATGGCGTCGGTGACGAGTTCGGTGATGCGCATGCGTTTCTCCTTCGTGCACGTCGCTGGTCCGTACCGGCATCCCCGGCGCGGAGGTCGTAGGTCGCTGGACACACTCCGCCCACGGTCGGATGCGAACCGGGGAACGGGGGAGCGTGGCTTGGAACCCGGAGCCGCTCGCGGATCGAACGCAGGGGATCGGGTCGGGGAGACGTGGTGAGGGCTCGCCCGCGCGTCTCAGAAGAGTCGCCGGCGAGCCCCCGATGGTTCACGCTGTGGGTGTTCGGTGCCAGGTGCTGGTCGGTGAACGGATGGTGCGGAGGACGCACGACCCCCTAGGTCCCCCAGGTGCAGGTCTGCACGCTGGCCGTGGCTGCGGGCGAAGGGCTTGTCACTCCGCTTCGCAGCTCGTCCCTTGTGGATGGCCCGTCAGGAGAGCGGAAGCTCAAATCCGTCAGGGGCCTCCGGGTCAAGGGAAGAACCCCCAGGTTTCTCAGGCGGGAAACGCTGGAAAGCCAGACAACGAGGATGAGTATCGCCACAGGGTTCGAGCGCGCGCAACGGCTTCGGGGCGCTTACAGGCAAACTCGTCGTTCCAGTTTCACGGAACCCTAAGCAGATGCCGCTCCGGCACTGCTGCTCCGCCCTCGCACGTCTGCCACGCAGCCCTCGTGCGAGGTGGCTACGAGCCTCCCACTCCGCCAGACTGGAGGCTCCCCTATGTCGATGCGGCTGCTTCCCCGGCCACCCCGTCGCGATGGCCGTCCCTTGGGACCGGCCCACCTCCTGCGGGTGGCGCTAGCGGCCCTGTCCATCACCGCGGCGCTGGCCGCGCTCGTCGCCGCCCTGATCCTGCTGGCGGCGGACTGCGCCGGCGGCCCGGATGGTGGCGAGGCGGCGTCCGTGATCCCGGTCAGCCCGGCGTCGAAGAACGCTCGATCAGCGCCAGGAGAGCGGTCAGGCCCAGCAGCAGCCCGGCGCTCAGCACCCTCCCCGACCACTGCCGCGCCTCTCCCCACGCCCGCGCCCGCCGCGCGTCCCGCAGGGCCTTCCAGCGCCAGCTGAGCTGACCGTGCCGCCAGACGCCGCGCTGGGGAAACGTCGCCGGCGGCAGCGTCAGCCGGTGCTCCTCCAGCATCGCCACCTCCAGCTCGAGGATGCGCTCGTCCCGCCTCAGCCACTCCAGTCCCCTGCCCGGCCGCACGTGCGCCTCCCACAGCCGACGCCACTCCTCCACCAGCGGCCACGCCTCGCCGTAGACCTCCTCGTCGTCGGGGGCGGGGTCCTCGGTCACGAGCTCGGGGTACAGCCTTGCAGGCAGGGACTTCTTCGCCGGCTCCGGCTGCTGAGGTGGCTCCGCGCGCGTGTGTGCTGTCCGCCGGGGCGCCCCTCCCACTACCGGCTCGACGGCGGGTGGAGGCGCCTCCTGCATGCCCTCGTCGCTCTGCCGTGCCGCCCTCGGCGGTGGACCGCCCACCACCGCTTCCTCTTCCGAGGCCGGTGGGACTTCCCTGCTCCCCTGGCTGGACTCCAGCTGCTCCAGCCGTCGTTCGAGCTGTCCCAACGCTTCGGCCTGTTCCTCCCGCAGCGCCTTCAACTCGCCGGTGACCGCTTCGCGGAGGAGGCGCGACTCTCGCTCCACTGAGCCTGTGTCCTCCTGCGGCTGAGGTCCCGCGTCGAGCCTCCGCTCGAGTGCCGCGCGCATCAGCCTGGACGGCTTTCCACGCTTCAAACAGGCCGCGAGCGTACGCGGATCGACCGCCAGCGCCTCCGCCGTGCGGGCGCGCCCCTTCTCCCGCACGAGATCGCGCAGCAGCACCATCAGCCGCCGGTCGTGCAGGTCAGCCGGGTTCCCGTTGGTCGCCTCTTCCATCCGAGCCGCCCTCCTGTGACCACCCTCGCCAGGGTGCGCGGGGGTCTGCACGCTTGCTCTTCGGGGGTGCAAAGTTGCGCTCTGCGCGTGGAACCCGCACGTCCGTGAAGAAACGGTTTGCTTCCTGCCGGGGTTCCCGGAAACGCCTTGTTTCATGGGGTCAGGACGGGGGTGCAACTTTGCGACCAACCGTCGTTTCCCTGTACACGTCGGGCGCGTCCAAAGAGGCCCCTTTCGGCAGCAAACATGCATCTCAGGGGACCACACCCGGCCGTCGCGCGGCAGGGCTTGGAAGGGGGTTCACCCCTGAACCCCTGTGGGTTCATCGGGGATCGCAGGCGAGAGATAGAGGTTCGTGCAGGCGGCACTGGATCTCGTGGACTTCCCACGATCGTATGGGCGGAGACGGACTACTCGGTCTACACGATGAGGCAGGCGTCACGGCGCTCCTGGCGTATCGGCCAGAGCGAGCCCGTCCAGGTCGTCTTCATGGCCTACCGGAACACCCTCCAGGCGGACGCCCTCAAGCTGGTGGCGCAGAAGCTCCAGTCGTCGCTCGCCGTCGAGGGGGAGTTGCCGGAGGACGGCCTCGCCGCCTATGGGGACGATGGCGACGACCTGATGCTCGCCCTGGCGAGGAAGATCGTCGCGGGCGAGGAGGACGCCGGCTCGGTCGAGTCGGTGTTCGAGGAGGCGCGGCAGGTCGCAGCGCAGGCCGAGGCGCTGCTGGTCGACGAGGGCTGGCACACGCCCGAGCCGGAGCCGGTGCCGGAACCCGCGGTGACAGTCGCGGCCGTCGTGGACGACGAAACCCCGGAGCTGCAGCGGTCGCTGTTCTCGTGGGCGGAGTTCTTGGCGGACGAGCCGGAGGAGTCGCCGCCACCTCGTGGCCGTCGCCGCGACGAAGCCCCGACGCTCTCTCTCTTCGAGTGGGCACGGGAACGGGAGCGCGAAGGGGTGCTGGCAGGCGCAGCCGGATAGGGATCAAGAGGGAGGGCTGCTGCGCAGGCGGCGCCCTCCCTCCGATCCCGCTGTGTGCGGCCTCTCTTGCGTTAAGGCCAGTTGGAGCAGATGGCCTGTGATCAGCGAGACCGGGGAAAGTCGCGAGCGTTGAGCACGTCGGGTGGCGTCACGGCCCGGGTGTCTCGATGAAGTCGAACTTCGGCATTCTGGGGATGCCCAAGGAGTCCAAACTCGGCGTAAGTGGGGGCGATGTGCTGCCCGCAGTCAGACCCGGGGTTGCTGAGCAGCCCTCGGGTTGCCGCTTCCGCTTCTTCAACGCTGTGGCCACGCGGTAGACGTACTCCGCGCAAATGATGGTATTGAGGCTGTCCTGCTCGGAGCTGTAAACCGCCCAGGCATGTGTTGCGGCATGGCGATTCGGGGTCGGGCCGGGGCTCTCGAGGGTGTTGAACCATGCGAATGCGCTGGATATCCCGACTAGGTGCACGAGGTCGCCGGATTCTGCGGCGAGATCGTCAAGCTCGATGTGCTCCAACACCGCCATGAGGGCCTTTTGGTTCAATGTCCCCACGCCCTTGACTCCCAGCCAGTCCTCCCGGATCACCCGTTCGATTTCAGGCAAGAGCACTCGACACGAGGCCCGGTACAGTCCCTGCTCGTGGGCAGACAAAGCCTCCCGCAACGTGGCCTTGGCTTCGCCGTCAATGTCGAATGACGCCACTGCGGCCGCGACACCCTGAACGATGTCCATGCCGTGAGCCCTGTAGTAGGCGTCTAGGCGATCACCAAAGGTCGCGAAGTCCTCTTTGCCATCGCCGAACACCCTGTCCATCGGCAGCGCGTGGTAGGGCAGCCAACCCGACTCCTCGGTCGTCTTCCAGAGCGCCCACTCAATGAGGCCCCTGACCATGAGCTGCTTGAGGTCCTCGAATGGCATGCCCGATGCTCCTACTGCCATGCGCCCTCAGGAGTGCGCCCACCCCCCGACGCCCTGCAACGAGTGTAGCCACACCCCAAGCGTATAGGCTCTCTCTGACCGAAGCTGAGCGTCCTCGGCGGGCCGGAATTGGAGAGACAGGGCCACTGAGCTCCAGCTGGATCACTTCTGTCGCTCGCGGAAGAAAAGACCTGTCGGTGCCGTGACCGCTCGCGGCTTTCTGCGCACCGAGCGACGCACGGCGCGATCAACAGGTGCCGATGATCGCCTGCGGATTGCGCCTTTTGCTCGCGGTCTCGATGGGGGAACTCTCTGAGCGCTGCGCAACGTGGACCGCGGCGGTCCCTGGCTGACCACCATGAGACCGTCGCAATCGGCATAATGGGCCGGTGGCGCGCATGAGGTTTGCGAGTCCGCTCCGCTACCCGGGCGGCAAGGCGTCCTTGGCGGGCGCCTTGGGTGAGATCCGGAGCTTGAATGGGCTCTGCGGCTATGCCGTCGCTGAGCCGTTCGCGGGCGGGGCGGGTGCATCGCTCTCTCTGCTGTACCGAGGCAAGACGCCGAAGGTCCACATCAACGATCTTGACCGCGCGATCTGCGACTTTTGGCACTCGGCGGTTCACAACAGCGAGTCGCTACTCCAACTGCTCGACGAGTGCCCCGTGTCGGTGGAGGAGTGGGCGCGCCAGCGGGCCATCTATCGCGCCAACGGCTCGTCACGCCTGGAGCGGGGTTTCGCAGCGTTTTACCTGAACCGCTGCAACCGCTCCGGCATCATCAAGGACGGCAGCGTTGTCGGCGGACTCGAACAGCAGGGAAAGTGGAAGATAGGTGCCCGCTTCTACAAGGCCACGCTGCGCAAGCGGTTGGAGCGTATCGCGGCAAGCCGCGACCAGATTTCTGTGACAGGCCTCGATGGCATCGAGTTCATCGGGACGCTGGACCAAGCATCGACGATGTTCTTTATTGACCCACCCTACTACGGCAAGGGATCGAGGCTGTACCTGAACGTCCCCCTCCCCGACTACCACGAGCGTCTCGCTGCGAAGCTACGTGGCATGGGCGACGGCGCAGTCTGGGCGCTGACCTACGACGACTGCCCGGAGGTTCGCGAACTCTACGAGGGATGGGCCAACGTCCAGAGCTTCTCCCTGCGTTACACCGCATCGGAAAGGCGCCAGGGCGAGGAGTTTCTGATCACGCCCAAGGCGCTGCGCATGCCACTGCCCCTGAGTTTGGCCACTGCCGCGGGTGTGTAACCTGGCGTGCTCACGCCGGCTGCTTGAAGTTCTCAGAGAGAAGAAGCTGGGGAATCGTCCACCCTTGGTGCTTGTAGCAGCTGGCTTCACCCTTCGCCTCGTTCGTGGCCCTCGCGGGCTGGTTCATCGCGACGCGGCACTTGTAGGGTCGTTGTAAGATGAAGGCCCCGAGGGCGCTAATGACTGCCACACCAGAGAGTCAGCCGCTCGCCAAACTCGAATCCCTAGACGTTGCGCAAGCTACCCTCACGATGGTTAGCCATGCACTGGACGTTCAGGAGCGCGCACGGGTCAGGATGCGCTCCCACGCTGAACGCTACGCCGCTCTCTCGCTGGCCGCTGTCGGCTTCTACACAGCCATTCTGGGAACCCGTGTGGAGGCTGGCCTTAGCACCGTGCATTGGGTAGGAGCCATCGTCCTAGGCTCGCTCTTCTTGCTGGCACTCGTTCCTTTCGGAATAGTCCACTGGCCTCGGAAGCTCCGGGTCGGCCCCAGCCCCACCGACATAATGAACACGGCCTGGGCTCAGCAGGAGTACGCCCTCTGGACTTGGTGCGGCCACATGGAGGAAGCCCACATCGCTAATGACCAACAACTACGAACCAACCATCGAGTGGTGTCCATCCAGATGGCAACGGTAGTAGTGCAGGTCTTGGCTTTCCTCTGCTTCGCTGCGGCAGCCCTCACCTGACCTCTGGAACGTCTCTTGGCTCTGGAACAGGGTTGCGTGGCGGATCGTCTGCTTGCCGCTCACGTTCCGGGGGACGGGGTTCACGGAACGGCTCCGGTTCGCGGCTTGGGGAAGTCCGGTCTGGACGCTGGGGGCGGTCACGGTCGGGGCGCTCGGCTCTTGTTCGCATGGCCGGGCATCCTACGCTTGCGGAACCATACTGAAGAGCCAGAGGAGCAGAATGTCGACGCGTGGCCCGCTCGCTAACCGCCCACTTTCGTCGACGCCTCCCACCAACCGGAGACATCTGCCAAGGAGAACGATGCGACGCGGTGGTCTCCGTTCAGGAGACTCAGACCGAGGCTCGCTCCAGCATTCGACGCCACGATCTTTTCCGCTGTGAACTTGAACTGCGTCCCGTCCTTGAACCTGACCACGTAAGTCCTGGTCTCGTCTGTCACTCTCCACCTGCCTCTCCTGCATGGTACACCCGCACCTACCGGTACTGGATCAGCCTCTCGATCTGCGACGGTGCAATGTTGAAGTGACGCCTGCCGTCTTCCGAGAGGATGTCGGTGCATCGGTCTGGGTTGAAGGGCTGTCGCAACCTGCGGACCCGCGTGTTGACCCCGTTGTAGAGGTTGCGGTTCACGACCTTGACGCAGTTGTGGTGGGTGTACCGGCTGCTGGTGCCGGGGTTGGTGGGTGTACTGCCAGAGTCATCAGCGCTATCTATCGCCACGATCACGGCGACGACACACCCGACGACTAGGACAACGCCCAGGATCGTGGTGATCATGAACCACTTGATGAACGTCCTTCCGGACATGGGGAGCCCCCTTCGCGCCCGACGAATCGGGGGATCTTGCGACAGCTACCCAGAGACGAGGATGGAACGACGAAGGGGGCATGTAGCCCCGTCGTCGCCGAGCACGTCCCGCTCCTCGGCATCGATAGCTGTCGCAGTGGCGAAACTACGCCCGTGCATGGTCATGTGAGGGGGGCGGGGGGAAGTCGGAGGTGGGTCTTCTCTTGACATGGGGCGTTACGATCGGCGATGCAGCCCGCGAGAGGCCATGCGGGGGTATTGCCGATATTCCATTGACTGGTTGTTCACTGTCGGCTACGGTCTGCGACCGACAGGAAGGGGAAACACCATGCCTGCACCAGTTACAGAGACGGTCTACTTCACTGTCACCGTGCGTCCTCACGACCGGGGAGATCACTGGGCTGTTGAGGTCTTGGAGACAGCTTTCCATACCTACGCCGATACCCCGGAGGAAGCTGAGCGCCTGAACGTCGAAGCCCACATCCAAATGGTGAGACGAATGAAACTAGAGGGGCGAGAGGTCCTCATTCGCTTCTTGAAGAGTTCGGGATTCAAGAACGTCCATATCGGTGGTGAACCTCTGGAGGAGCCAGAGGATCCAGCCGTGGACGACGATCCACTTCAAGACCGCGAACTTGCCCGTGCAGCTTGACCCTGAGACTGCGGCAGATGCCGCTGCCCTGAAGAGGATAGGGTTCAAGATGGAGGAAGGTGAGCCGGGAAGCGTCCAGAGCTTCTTCAAGGATGGAGACCCCCCTTGCATGGTTCTCCTTCAAGACGATGGTCGCCCGGAGCGCGAAGCCGTCCTGAAGCACCTCAGGAAGCAAGGCGTCGACATGGAAGCCTTCTTCGCCGCGCGTGCGGAAGTCACGAGCAGTAAGTAGCACTCAACCCTTAGTGTCAGGCACTCATACTTGGCGTTCGGGAATGTAAACAGGCCCTAGAGCTGCACGAGATAGCCCTTCTCCCTTCGTCAGGCGGGCGCTGGAGCTGGAGCAGGAGCAGCAGGGAGCGCTCGAGGGGGCGACCCCCGTAGGCGGGAGCGCCGGTGGATAGCCCGGTGCCGGCTCCCATCGGGACAGCGATGGGGAGGGGCCCGTAGCTGCACCGGGCGCTAGGATGGGGAATGCACGGAAACGAGACCGCAGTGGTGAGGAGGACGACATTCGCCGTGAGCTACTCGTCCTATAAACGTGCGCTTGAACTGAAGAGAACGCGCGCAAGGAAGTCATGGGCATGTTCCTCGTGTGGGGCTCCCATCAATCCCGGGGAGGACTACTACCGCCAATCCCTAGGAATGATCAGGAAGCCGCCTCGCGTACAACTGAGTGCATTCTGCGTGAGTTGCAAGGACTCACCGCTTGCAAGGCACCTCCAAACGGCGCCGTGATGCGGGTCATGGTCATTCAGTGAGCCTGAGCATCTCGTGCAATCCCCTGAGCCGAACGCGGGCAGTCTCGGGCCTTGTGCCTCGTTATGGGCTGTGCAGGGAAGGCTTCCGCACCCCGGAAGGGTCTTGCCGTGGCTGAGCCTATTTCGGTACCGACCGCGAGTTTGCTCTTGGATTCCGAGAATCCGCGGCTGAGCGCATCCAGCAGCGGTCAGCGCGAGACCCTTCGCGCGCTGGCGGAGGAGCAGGGTCCCAAGCTCCGAGTGCTGGCAGAAGACATCGTCGAACATGGCCTCGACCCAAGCGAGCTCACGATCGTCATGCCTTCTGGGGAACCCGAACGATTCATCGTGCTCGACGGGAACCGCAGGCTGGGTGCGATTAGAGCTCTGGAAGCACCGGAGGCCCTGGACGGAGCGGTCCCCCAAATGGTCTTGAATGCGTTGCTCAAGTCGAGCGAGGTGTACCGGAAGAGTCCGATCGACGTGATCTCCTGCGTGTTGTTCGAGGACCGAGAGTCTGCGGATCACTGGCTTGAGCTACGGCATACAGGTGAGAGGGGCGGAGCCGGCGCCGTCCTGTGGAGCGGGCAGGCACGATCCCGGTTTCTGGCACGCGCAACCCAAGTAGAGCCCTACATGCAAGCGCTGGACTTCCTGCAGGGCAGGGGAGCCCTCCCGGCTGATCGTCGGGCTCAGGTGCCAGGATCAACGCTGGGCCGGCTGCTCTCTACGCCGTATGTCCGCGATCGTCTCGGCGTCGAACTCGTGGACGGAAAGCTCCACGCTCTCGCCTCCGAGGATGAAGTCGAGGCGGTGCTTCTGCACATCGTCGACGACATTACTGATGGGCGAATCAAGGTCAACGATGTCTACTACGTTGATCAACGGCAGGCGTACGTTGACGCGCTACCGGCTGCGGTCGTGCCGCGACAGACGCACGAACCCGGAAAGGGCGTCGCGCTTGGCACCGATCCCCCGGAGCCGTCCAGAAAGCAGGGCAGGCGACAAAGGGTGCCCAAACCGCGGGAACGCATCATCCCCGGAGATTGCGTTCTCGACGTATCGGATGGGCGACTCCACGCCATCGAGACCGAGCTTCGCCATCTCAACATCGAGACATACACGAATGCCGCGAGCGTGCTGCTTCGTGTTTTCCTCGAATTGACCGCTGACTGGTACATCGAAGATCGGCAACTCGCGACGAAGGCAACCCAGCTCGGGAGTAAGCTCAACGCCGTAACGGATGATCTGGTGAAGCGCCAGAAACTCACCAGGGACGAGGCAAAGGCAGCGAGGCGTGCCGCTCAGCGGGGCACCTTCCTCGCGCCGTCGGTTACCCAGATGCATCAGTGGATACACAACAAGGACATGTTTCCGGGTCCTGCTGATCTACGGTCCGAGTGGGACGGTCTTCAACCTTGGTTCATGGCGGTGTGGGCACCCTAGTAGGATGCCGGCCGTCGCCACCGACGACCCATCCGCCCGGTGTGTGCCGTTTGCCTCGCCGCTACGACCGGCGGGACAGAGGCTGCGAACGCGAACAACCGGGTGCCTAGCCCCTGCATGGGCTTGAACGTGAAGGTTGCTTCAAGCCCATGCAAACTCTCCGCTCTGTGCTTGCGGACTCGCACCGGCACTACGACCGGAGTGACTCACATAAGAGGCTCACCACACCCTGGGTGACCACCAAGCGCGAAGTCGGTGCCGAGCGCCGGCAGACCTCGCGCCCTGCTCCTGACTTAGCGCGGGTGCGGCATCCGCACCACGGTCAGCGCTAGGCCGATGCGCCGCAGTCCTGCTCGAAGGCCGCACCGCAGGAAGGAGTCATGGGGCCGCTGGGCGGGGTTGCCGACCCACTCCCAGCATGCCCCACTCGCTCACGTACCGCCGCTCCCTTACGATGGCGAATCAGGTTACGCATGCCTCTACGCCCAGAGCGCGACTAGAAGAGCGACAAGAGAGTCACGTTTGGCAGATTACGACTGGATCGACCTCCAGACCCCTCAAGACTATGACCGTCTTGTCGAAGTGCTAGACGCAGAGTTCGATCCTGAAGTCATTGCAGCAAGTCTCAGGACGCAAGTCACGGCCGCCGCCAAGGGCGTGCTCGTGGAGCACGGCTACGTCGACAAGGACTATCGGAGCACTTTCTACAACTTCTACGCCAAGAAGGGACGTCAGTACCGATCCGACTGCGTCCGTCTGCACTTCTTTGATGGTGAGGTTCGGTATAACGAGTCTGCGGTTGATGTCGTCAGTAGTGATGGGAGGCCACGAGACCACTATTTTGGCTACATTGTACTGCGACCAACCCTAGTAGCGACCTTGGGGCGTTCAGTTCTTTCGCCAAATATTAGGCTAGGTGCACATGGAAGGGCGATCCAGTCGGCTCACATTGTCAACCTTCTTGGTCATCAACTACCGGTATGGGGCTTCCCTTCCATGGCCCAACACGTTGATATTGCCGTGTGCGCCCATGTCTCCTGCTGGGCCATTCTTCGATACTACAGCGAGACGTTTCCGCAACATCGTGAATATCTCGTACACGACATTACCCAGCTCGTCGCCCCGTTTGACCCTGGAGGGTTGGTGCCCTCACTAGGATTCAACGTAGATGGAGCTGAGCGCGTGTTTCAGGCGGCAGGTTGTTTCCCGCTGGTTGTTGCTAGGTGCGACGCTGACTCCGACGAAGAGTTCTATTCTCAGTTGTTGGCCTATCTCGAATCAGGGTTTCCGCTCTTCGTCGCGATGTACGGCGAGGAGCACGCCATCGTTGCCGTCGGGTATCGCTGGAAGAAGCAACAAGTCTTTCCAGGCACCTCGTCTTCGCACGTCTGGTCTCAAGTGGAATCCTTATTGGCTGTGGACGATAACCTGCTTCCTTACAGCACCGTTAAACGGAATCCACCCGGAGATCCTCCGCCTTCGCCAAGCTACACAGCCGAGTCTTTCGATGCCTTCGTCGTCGCTCTGCCGGACAAGATTCACTACCCCGCGGACGCGATCGAGTTCTTTAGCAGACAGGTGGAGGGGCTGGTTTCCCGCATGTGCGACCCGCAACCGGAGCCACTCCAGTTGCGGCGCTACTTCATCACGACGATTTCCAGACTTCGAGAAGACGCCCGGGAGCATCACTCGCAACTAGGCGATACGCTCGTGGGCCTGATGATGCATCTGGACACCGCTCAATTCGTATGGGTTGTCGAGTATGCCAGCGCCAGTCAATGGCAAACCGGACACGTTGCGGCGCGGGTGATCGTAGACGCCACTGCGAGTCACTGGGAGGAATCCCCAATATGGCTTCTGCATGATGGGGACATCGCGTACGTATTCGACCGGTCCTCAGCAGCAATGGACGCTGTGGGCATTGATCTCGAACGTAGTGGCCTCGGGCCCTTACCGCGTATCGAACTCAATCTTCGCCCCGTCTTCGAGTCGTCGGCACCCATCGACACAAACGCAGCAACGTCAGAATCCGGAGGTGGGAAATGAACGCTAGACTCAAAAAATACTTGGAGAAGTGCAATCCGGCCCCAGTGGACCAGTCACTACTTGCAGACTTGCGTAGCGTTATGAAGGAGGCAGTTCCTGAAATCGCAGAGAAAGTCAGGAAGAGGGAGAGGCTGGCTGCCCAGTTACGAGTTGCCGCAGCCACCCGGCGTAGGTCCAACAGCGAGGGGCAGGACTAGGAATTCGACGACGGCCGCTTGAGCCTCTCGTAGGCTGTCGTAATGATGGCCTCGAGCGCATCTGCGCCATTCTCGTCAAGGTTCGGATCCGCACGGAGCAACCTGGACACCTTGGCAACTACTTCAGGGTCGTTTTGCGGTGTAGTCGTGAAGTCCACCGGGTTGATCCCCGACCAGGCAGCGAGAGCCGTCAAGCTAGCTGCGTCTGGCTGTCGGCCCTTCGACATCCTGGAGAGCGTGGACTGAGAGACCCCTGTTTGCTCACTCACCGCCTTCCAACTGACGGCGCGAGCGACCACAGTAGCGCTTAGGGCTTTGTAGAACGCAGGGAAGTCGAACGAGCGTTGAGGCATTGCCAGGGCTCCTTTGTACTAGCGCGGCGGGCGCGGGGAGACTGTCACTAGCGCACCCACGCAAGATTGACCAAGTCTCAGTGTCATCGCTTCACCCATCCACCACGGGAAGCTGCAGCACATCGCCCATTGCCAGCCTGCTGACGCATTCACTGCACTCGGGACTTCGGCGGGGGATGACACGCTGCACCTTTGGGCGATGGAAGTGGAAGTGATGGTAGGCCGGCTCTCCCTCGTCAGTTCGCAGACCCAGAAAGTCGAACAGGAAGTCATTGACAGCATGACCGGCCGCGACAGCATTCAAGGTAATCACGCTGGGGTTCGGTTCCTGCACACCGTATGCCTGTTCCTTGCGCTCGCTGTCGGACTTGGCCTCAATCGCCAGCTGCGCGGGGTCAACCAGGCCGTTGCACCAAAGGCAACCAGCGCCCGGTCTGATATGTCGCACTGCGCACATGGCGTCTTCCAGCTTGTCGCCATCGCCTCGGCGGATCTTCGCGCCCATTTGTACTGCGGGAATGAGGTACTGGTGGGCCAACGCATTGACGACCAGTCGCGCTCGCATCGAGTCGGCGGCCAGGAAGATGTAGTCGCAATCGCGCAGCTCTTGCGCGACCGATTGGCGCGCGACATCTTCGGCGACGGGGTGCAGGGTAGCGTGAGTCGCCATCTCGCGGGCATGGCGAACGGCGATTTGGGTCTTGAGCTGGCCCGTTTCAACGTCCGTTTGGTTTGCCCCAACAACACGGGAGAGATTGGTGCTTTCGATGCGGTCAGGGTCAATAAGAACGAGGGTTCCGACACCGAGTCGGGCGAGATGCTCTGCCACTAGGGATCCGACACCGCCGAGTCCGACGACAGCGACCTTGCTTGCTCGGAGGACTTGCTGCCCAGCTGCGCCAAACATCCGCACCTGGCGATCGTGTTCAGCGTCCACCTCATGGCCCCGGCGTGGTTCCGAGTAGAGCCTCGTGATGCCCTGACCGATTACGCGGTAGGTCCCGAGTGGTCGGCGAGTGCCATCAGGCAGCCAAATGTCGGCGGCGACAGAGTGCCGACCGTACACTAGGGCGCCAACGGGGACACCCCGGCCAATGTCGAGGAGCGCGGGGTAGCCTCGCTCGTGTGAGTCGAGATCAATCTGGCTAAAGCCCACGCGCCGGCTGCTGTGGTGATTATGGACAGCAAGGTACGCCAGGCCCCTGTCGCGACACTCCAGAATTTCGCGACGTATAAAGCTGGGTGCCAGCGCTCGGTAGCCGTATTGCCCCGGGACGTAGTCGGTGCCGAAGTCCGCCGGGCGTACATCTCGAATCAGCAGCCGCAACGATGCCCCAGTGCGCACGATGCCAGCGTGCAAGATGGCGCCGTGTTCGTCATCGTCCCCGGGGAATAGGTGCTCCATGATTCGCTGGTGGTCCCTGAGAGTGACCAGGATGTCGCAGTCCTCACTCATGGGAGCTCTTCCAGAAAATGCAGCACCTTGACGAACTTTGCGACGGCCTTCTGGGGGTAGAGCTGCGTGTGATTGTTGCGCCGGGAGACTTGCAGAGCTGGGCGACCTAGGAATTGGGCTCCTGGCGTAACAGGAGGCTCGAAGGCGACATCGTCCACGCGACGAACGTTGGCCGCGATGAACAGCGGATAGATGTCAGCGTAGGGATAGAGCGCCGGAATATGACCGCCAAGCCATGTGGACGACGGCCGATATCGCGGTCCGATCGCCACTTCTTCAACGACGACATACGCGCCCCCGTCTCCGTCCTCCTGGGTGTGAACTTCCGAGGACGGAAACGCCTGCCGTAGCTCTTGGATCGCGCTCGCGACCTCCGGCTTCACGATCCGCCTCTAGCTATTGTCGTCCGGGGGGATAGCTGTAAAGGCGAGATGATCCGTCAGCGGAATCTTGTCGTCGTCGCCAATCGCCTTGCTCGACCCGTTCGGCAGATCGACCTCCAGGAAGAAGTTGACCTGAATGTCGACACCCTGCTTGATGGCCGCCTCCTTGACTTCGAGCCCGGTCGCCGGCCCGGCGGGCATCTCCACCTTGTGGTCGTTGACTTCGATGATGACGGTCTTGAGCCGAAGGTCTTCGACCGTGGCCTCGTTCGCTGTCACTTGTTGCTCCTTGCGCATTGCGTTGCTGATGTGGAAGTAGGGTAGGGCTTGCTCTTTCGCATGTCAATTGCCTTGTGGAAAGTTCTGAGGGTCGTCACCTACGCCGGCGATAGGTTCGGCACTTCGGCTAATGCGCCGGCCGAAAGGCGAGCAGAAGTAGGTGCGGTTCCCTGAGGGGCTGGCCTTGCGCCAACGCTGGCCCTCTCAGAACGTGAGATCGGCCTAGAAACTAGCACATGTCTATTCTCACGAGCGCGTTCGTCATGCCGACACTTCAGTGGTAGAAGGGTCCCGACTTTCGGCTGGGGGAGCGCGGCGACGGCCTCGGGTCGCTGCGGGTGCTCTTTGACGCCCTCGATGACGTGCACTGGTTGGCCTGACGCCAGGCACTCAACCGAGCTGCTCAGGAGCTAAGAGTCGAGGAGGGCACTGCCCGCGGCGCCCTCCCGTACGAGGGACGCCCGGCCCCGCGTTCGGCGTGCTGCGACGCGGCCAGGGGGCAAACTCACTCCCCACGAATACCGCAGCGTTTGGTGCGGATTGGAGGACTGATAACTCGGCTCCGGTTCCGCAATCGGCACTAACTCTGCGTCGGCCACGATGGCTAGCGTGAGCGTCACGCGGTTCCTACCGTCGATCGTCACGACCTCGAGAAGCAAGTCGAGCAACTCGCGGCGCCCCTCGCCGCCCCTCGCCGCCAAGGCCCGAGAGGCCGTCGCTGCGCTTCCACTTCACGACGTTCTCCAGCGTCACACGCCATCCTGATGCTGCCTGCAGTCTTGCGAGCGTGACCACGACGCCTTGTGTGTGGGATCGCCGTGGCGTCGGACGCGGCGCTATCCCGCTTCCGAGGTCTTCGCTTTGCGTTGTGCTGCAATCGACATAGGATCAACGTACGAGCGAGCATCAAGGTCGGGACCGCCCGCCCGGAACATCAGCTCGCATGAGCGAGGCAATGCAATGACCGACACACCGAGAATGAGCAGCAAGGGCGGGAAGAGCGGCGGCGGCCGGCCGCCCAACGGGCCGAGCACGACCGGCAAGCCCTCCGGCGGCGGACGAGGCAACAACCCGCCAAAGCGCTAGCGACTCGACCGGCTGACTCCGCGCACATGCCCTCCTCCGGCGCCGGTGCGCAGATCACGTACTGGCGCAACAACTGCCGCTACGTGTTTGTACTCGACGCTTCCTTCCAACTGGGCAACACCAAACTTCGCGAATCAGGTATTGGGCGGGATGAGCGCCAAGACATTCCGCCAACGGATCAATCCGGGGTCTGGAACCTGGAGGATGGCCACTCGCCGTGGACTTGCCTCTCCAATCCAGTTGGGATGACGCCTGAGACCTCTTCCCTATCGAAAGAGATTTGGCCCAGGGTTGTCCCATAAGGCACACAACCGTTCAGAAGACCTACAGCGCCAAGGTGAAGGTCAAGATGAAAGTTCTCGATTTCGTATAGCTTGGTAGCGCGTGCGGGATTCGAACCCGCGATCTCCGCCTTGAAAGGGCGGTGTCCTAGGCCTCTAGACGAACGCGCCTACCGGACTAGCAGTATAGCGCCGGGTGCGCGTTCGTCGGTTGGAGCCGGGCTAGGGTTGGCGGTTGCCGCTGCGGTAACGGTCGGGGTCGTCGCGACGGTTCTCCCGCTCGCGCGCCCAGCGCGCGTTCCGCTGACGCATCACCTTCAGCACCGTCTGGATGAGGGGCCCGCGTTCCTTCCAGACGTCGGCCGCGAGGGCCTTGGCGGCGGCGAGCTCCTCAGGGTCGTGGACGTAGGCGTTGTCGACCTCGATGACCTCCACCGGGCAGGCATCGATGCAGAGGTTGCAGTCGATGCAGCCGGAGGGCTCGATCGTGTGCTGGAGGTCGGGCGTGTCGTAGTAGTGGATGGTGTCGGTGGGGCAGACGTGGCGGCAGTTCCCGCAGTTGATGCAGCCGTCGATGATCTTGAGAGCCATGGCCCCCTAGTCCTTGCGCGAGCCGCGGCGCGCCTTCTCGGGCATCACCGAGGGCCGGAACTTGGCGCGCGGCGCGAGCTCCTTCAGCAGCTCATCCTGGTTCCGCTTGCGGGCCCACTCGCGCGCCTTCGCAAGAGCCTGCTCCAGGGCATCGCCGCTGAGGACGTTGGTGTCGTCGTAGGCGATACAGTCGACGGGGCAGACGGGCACGCAGGCGTTGCAGTCGATGCACTCCTCCGCATAGATGGTGTGCATGAAGTCGTCGGTATCGAAGTAGTGGATCGTCTCGGTGGGGCACACGCGGCGGCAGTAGCCGCAGTTGATGCAGAGCGCCTTGTCGATGACGTAGGTCACTCGTCGTCGTCGCTCCCGCGGATGCCGATGACGCCGCCGGCCTCGGTCAGCATCTCCTCGAGATGCATACGCCACTCGTTTGCGTGGCGGCGCTTCTTCGGGGTGTCGGCGAGCTCCTCTATCTGGGCGCGCCCCCACTGGATGTGCTCTTCCTCGTCGATGAGGATGAACTTGAGGATGCGCACGGTGGGGGAATCGACCACCTGGTCGGTGGCGCGCATGTGATAGAGGTAGTGCGTCGCGAGGTGGGGCTTGAGGACGCCGAAGATCCCCATCACGCGCAGGACCGGGTCGTCCTGGTCCTGGATCTCCTCCATGAAGGCGCGGAACTCGTCGTTGGGCGGGTCCATCTTCGGCGAGGTCATGAGCGGGTAGGGGCCCTCGGCCCCTTCCGTCATGCGCAGCTCCGGCAGGCGCTTGCCGAGCATGTCGGCGTGCTGCGCGTCCTGGTAGGCAATCGGTCCGAACTCGACCTTGTGGTGCACCTGCGGCTGCGTGGCGATCCACTGCAGGAGTGCGCGCATCATCTCGACTTCCGCGTAGCGGTAGTGCATCAGGCGGCGCGCGCATTCGTCCACGGAGAACGCCCCGCCCAGCTTTCGCTGGGGAAACCACAGTTCGACCATCGATGACTCGCTTCCCGGCCCTGGGGCCTGGCGTTTGCTACTTCAGCTCTTCGCGGGGGGTGAAGTAGAGGGCGCCCGACTCGCAGAGCTGGCACTGGCTCCACTCGCCGCCGGCAAGGGCAACGGAGACCTCTTCCTCGGAGTCCCACATCGTGATCTGCTCATCCTCGAAAGTCGAGACGTGGCAGTCGGGCTTTTCGCACACGAGGTCGTGGACAAGCATGGTGGCGGAGTCGCCGCAGTAGCGCTTGAAGTTGAAGGGCGGGCGCCAGCGCTTGGCCATGACGCTCGCCTAGAGGGCGAAGTCCTCCGGTGGCAGCACCTCGTCGCCGGTGTTGAGGGCCATGATCAGCTCCTCGAACGCCTGCTGGGCTTGCATGGCCTCGCGGCGCTTGGAGTCGTTGCCCTCCGTGAGCCTCGGCACCCAGTAGTTGCCGACCTCGACGTGCATCACCTCATCCGCGTGGTTGAAGTCGAACGCCGTCTCCCAGTCGGGGTCGCCGATGTTGCGGCCCATGTCGATGAGCGCGGTGAAGAGGTTCATCGCAAGGCCCTCGCCGCCGCGGTGCACCGAAGCCATGCTGTTGATCATGTCGAGGGCGGCGCCGGGGTTGGAGTTGCCGCTCGAGCTGCTGAGGCTCTCGCCGGCCATGTAGCCGTCGACGAAGTCGCCCAGGGTGCAGCCGTTCTTGGCCATCTGCTCGAGGACGATCTCGGTGTGGCGGCACTCGTCCCAGGTGAGGCGCGCATTGACCAGCGCGAGCTCCCAGGGGAGCTGGTCGACCCCCTCCTTCGTGGCGAGTACGTAGCGGCGGCCGAAGGCCTCGGAGCCGCCGATCTCGCCGCCGTACATCGAGTGCAGCAGCACCTTCACCGGCAGCTTTTCGGGGTCGCGCAGGAGGATGGAGGGCATGTCGATGCCCTGCTCGCGCCAGTTCGAGCGCTCGCTCACGGGCAGGTAACGATGGGGCGGGTCACGCCGGATCTGGTCGGGCGAGGGGTCCTTGTAGAAGGGTCGCTCCGTTGTCGCCTCTGCCGTCATGTTCGCCTCCTGGACTCGCTGAATGCCCACAGCGGGCCATTCTCGAGAATGATAGCGCCTCGCAGCCCCGCTGGTTAGCCCACCACCTCGCGCAGGCGGTAGATGAGGTCGCTGCGGTCGCCGCGCCCCACCTGGGTGAAATTGGCCGACATCGTCGCGTTGTCGTCGAGCACGGGGTCGATGCGGCTCCACGAGTGGACGACCGTGCGGTGCAGGATGAGCCAGGGTCCGCCGTCGCGGCGCTCGAACACGTCGACGTAGCGCCCGCCCCAGGTGAAGTCCTTGGCGACGCCGTCGTCCCCCGCGGGGATGCGGTGGTAGGCCACGTGATAGGTCTCGGAGTACGCGCGGTCGCCGTCGACCTCGATGTGGGAGTTTCCGAGGAAGTGCTCCGTGCACTCGAGGTTCGAGAGCCCGGCCATGACGTGCTCGGCGAACTCGAAGGCGTTGCCCTTGAAGGTGCCGTGGTCGTCGTAGGCATCGGGGTGGTAGGCGGATTTCACGAGGTCGGGATCGAGCAGGTCGATGCCGCGCGAGTAGCGCATGAGGGCATCGCGAATCTCCTGCTTCGCGAGGAGCACGTCGATTGCGGTCTCGCGGTCGGTCTGGGTTCGGGGTTCGGTTGCCGTCATCGCTGGCCTCCGCGCGCAGCAGCGCGACGGCATTCTAGCCCGTGTCCGGGGCCGCGATCGGGTTGTGAGCGGGAGGCGTATCCTTCCCGCAATGCCGGCAACCAGGGCTCCGGAGACCGCGGGACGCATGGCCGCCGCAGCACGCGACTTCCTCGCCTCGCTCGATCCCGGGCAGCGGGAACGCGCCGTGCGCCCCCTCCTGGACGACGAGGAGCGGCGCCACTGGAACTACGCGCCGATGAAGCGCGAAGGCCTGGCTCTGCTCGCGATGACGCCCGGGCAACAGCAGGCGGCCAACCGTCTGGCGGCCACGGGGCTAAGCCGCTCCGGGTACGTGACGGCAGCGGTCGTCATGGGGCTGGAGAACATCCTCGATGCGGTGGAGGACTGGAGCGGGGGCCGGATCGGGGTGGACGTGGGGTCCGAGCGCTGGCGTGACCCGCAGCTTTACTTCGTGACCATCTTCGGGAATCCCGACGAGGAGACGTGGGGCTGGCGCTTCGAGGGCCACCACGTCTCCATTCACTACACGATCGAGGAAGGCGCCGTCATTGCCCCCAACCCGACCTTCCTCGGGGCGAACCCGGCGGAGGCGCCGTTCGGCGGCGACGGCACGCTGCGGCCGCTCGCCGCTGAGGAGGACCTGGCGCGCGAGTTGCTGTACGCGCTCGACGGCGAGCAGCGCGAGGCCGCGCTTATCTCGACGGCCGCGCCGCCCGACATCGTGCAGTCGAACCGGCCGCGCGTGGAGGACGGGGCGCTGCCCGTGCCGACCCGGCGCCTGATGGGCCTTGCCGACGACCCGGCCTGGGACGAGCGCTGGCGGGCGGAGCGGGCAGGGCTCGGATTCGGTCCCGAGCAGGAAGAGGCCGTGCGCTACTCGGCGACGCCCCGTGGGGTCGCCGCCTCGATGCTGCGCGACCGCCAGCGCGAGCTGCTGGAGGCGCTCGCGTCGCTCTATGTGGAGCGCCTGCCCGACGAGCTGGCGGCGACGCAGCGGGAGGCGCTCATGGCGGTCCATGGGGAGGCTTCACAGGACCTGCACTTCGCCTGGGCGGGTGGCGCCGAGAAGGGCGAGCCGCATTACTACCGGCTGCAGGGCCCGCGCTTCCTCGTCGAATACGACTGCACGCAGAACGACGCCAACCACATCCATGCGGTCTGGCGCGACCCTGAGGGCGACTTCGGGGAAGATCTCCTCGCGCGGCACTACGGCGAGCACCACTGAACACCGCCGCCGCCAGCGGGGAGGCTTGAGTTTGCGCTACGTCATCTACGGCGCCGGGGCGATCGGCGGGGTCATCGGGGCGCGGCTGCACCTCACCGGCCACGACGTCGCCCTCATCGCGCGGGGCGCCCACCTGGAGGCGCTGCGCGAGAACGGTCTGACGTTCGTCAGCGCCGAGGGGACGCAGACGCTCCCGATTCCCGCCGCAGGCTCGCCCGCCGAGCTCGATCTGACCGCCGAGGACGTCGTCATCCTCGCGATGAAGTCGCAGGACACGGTGGCGGCGGTGGACGCGCTCTTCGCGAGCGCGCCTCCGTCTATCACGGTGGTGTCGGCGCAGAACGGCGTCGTCAACGAGCGCATGGCGCTGCGGCGCTTCCCCAACGTCTACGGCCAGCTCGTCATCCTGCCGGGGACGCACCTTGATCCCGGCGTCGTGGTCTCCAGCGCGAGCCCCGTCTACGGCGTGCTCGACCTCGGGCGCTACCCGCGGGGAACCGACGAATGTGCGGCCGGGATCGCGAGCGACCTCACGGATGCCGGCTTCAGCGCCGTCGCCAGCGACGACATCATGCCGTGGAAGTACGCCAAGCTGCTGCGAAACCTGGCCAACTCGACGCAGGCCATCCTCGGCCTCGACGAACGAGCGGAAGGGCTGATGGCGCGGGCGCACGAGGAGGCGCTGGGGTGCTTCGCCGCCGCAGGCATCGAGATTGTGGGCGACGACGAGTTCCGCGAGCGCTTCGAGGTGCTCAACCGTATCTTCGCGGGAAGCCCGGCGGCGCGCGCCGGAAACTCCTCGTGGCAGAGCCTCACGCGCGGGTCGACGACGATCGAGGCGGCCTACCTGAACGGCGAGATCGCCCTGCTCGGGCGGCTGCACGGCGTCCCCACGCCGGTGAACCAGCTCCTGCAGGAGGTCGCGACCGAGGTGGCGGCGTCGAAGCGGGGTCCGGGGGCGTACACCCTCGCCGACCTCGAAGCGCGGCTGAAAGGCGGCTAGCGCTCCATCTCCCCGACGACGAAATCGCGCACCAGCGGGAACACCGCCCGCCGCTTCGGCTCGAGGATGTCCTCTTCCCACGTCTCGAGGAGGAAGGCGAAGGTGAAGCCTGCGCTTCCGCCGTCCTCGGGCACGACATAACCGGCTGAGACGAAGATGTCGAACTCCTCTTCATCTTCTTCAGGCGTCCAGTAGCCGGCCTTCTGACCGTACTGGTACCCCTCGACGCCGAAGTCGGCGGGGAACGCCTCCTTGCCCTCTGGCAGGACGACCTCGGAGGCGAGCTGCAGGAGGTGAGCGGTCCAGCGCTCGTCGAGCTGCTCGCCCCGCACGATCGAGGCCCAGAATCCCGCGAGCTCGTGCGGCGTGAACAGCGCCCAGCGCCACCGCCACTCCGGGTACCACCGTGCGGAGACGCTCGCCCGCGCCATCACGTCACCGATTTGCTCGGGGGTGAGGAGCTCCGCGATCTCGTCCGTCTGCTTGTCGAGCGAGTGGTGGAGGACAAGCTCGACCTGCTCCTCGATCAGTTCGAACTCGAGGAGGCCGTCCTGCACCGCCCGCAGCCCCGCGGTGAGGATGACGATCTTGCCCGCGGAGGCGGGGTACTGGGCGTGCTGGGGCCGCACGACGATAGACGAGCCGCAGTCGAGATCGATGAGCGCCAGCCCCCAGACTCCCTCGTAGTCGGTCATGGCCTCCTCGACGGCTGCGATGAGCTCCGCGCCCCGTCCGGCCACGGTCGCGCAGCGGGCGGGCCGGCCGTTGCCGGCTTCGGCCCCGGCGGCGGCGCTCGCGGTGGCCGAGGAGCCCGGTGTGGCCGTAGGGGCGGCCGCTTCGGTGGCCGTCGCCATGGCCGAAGGTGTCGGCGAGGGACTGGGCGTCACGGATGAAGTGGTGGGGGTAGACACTGGCGTCGTGGCGGACGTGGGAGTCGGTGGCGCCGTGGGGACAGGGGAAGGGGTGGCGGTGGGCGTGTCCGGGTCGGGGGGCGCCGGGGTCGCGGCGGGCGGCTCGGGCGGCTCCGAGGGCTCGGTGGCCGGCGGCGCGGAACCGTCCTCCAGCACGAGGTACAGCAGCACGGCAAGTCCGGCGAGCAACGCCAGGACCACCGTCAAGACCCACCGGCTCGGGCGCATCCCTCCACTGTAGCCGCATCAACGGCAGGGCCAAGATGGAGCCGTCTTGTGAGAACCCCCCGGAGGCGGCATAGTCGCGCCGCCGGGCGGTTGGCCCGCGAAGGGGAGAGCGATGGCTGGACTGAATCTCACGGGTATCGAGGGCAAGGTGGCGGTGGTCACGGGCGCGGGTCGGATGAAGAGCATTGGCCGCAGCATCGCCGTCGAGCTGGCCAAGGCCGGCGCCGACGTGGTCATCACCGGCACGGGACGTCCCCCTGAGCGCTACCCCGACGACGAGAAGGCGGCGGGCTGGCGCGACATCGCCTCCGTGGCGGAGGAGATCGAGGCAGAGGGGCGCCGCGCTCTGCCCCTCGTGAGCGATTCGGGGGACGAGGGTTCCGTCCGGGAGCTGCTCGACGCCACCCTCGCGGAGTTCGGGCGCGTGGACTTCGTCGTCAACAACGCGGGCGCGGCCCGCGGCCCCGACCGCGTGCCCGTCGTCGACATGCCCATCGACGCCTGGGACACGGTCATCCGCGTCAACCTGCGCGGTCCGTTCCTGATGTCGAAGATCTTCGGCCAGCAGCTCATCGATGCGGGGAACGGCGGCGTCATCATCAACATCTCCTCGATCGCGGGGAAGGTGCTCGGCCCCAACATGGCCGCGTACGTTGCCAGCAAGGCTGGCCTCCAGGGCATGACCGGCGGCATGGCGCGCGAGATCGGGAAGCACGGCGTGCGCGTGAACGCCATCTGCCCCGGGCTTGTCGACACCTCGCGCATGGCTGACGTGTTCGACGACCCCGACTTCGCCGCACGCGCCTCAATGATCCCCATCGGGCGCGCCGGCCTCGGCGAGGACATCGGCTGGGCCACGGTCTACCTGTGCAGCGACCAGGGATCGTGGATCACCGGCCAGTCGATCAACGTGTGCGGGGGCAACGCGGTCGCGCATTGACGGGCGAACGCGACCCGCTGCGGGCGATCGTCGACACCAACCTCCTCGTCGGGGCGCTCGCCCGTCCCGACGGCTCGGCCGCGCGCATCCTCGACCACTGGCGAGCGGGCGACTTCGAGCACGTCGCCTCCGCGGCGACCCTGCGGGAGGCGGATCTGGTGGCGGGGGCGCGCTGGGTGGCGCGAATCGCCGACAGCCGGGCGCGCGACACCCTTCTGGCGGAGCTGCGCGAACACTCGGTACTCGTCGACGCGCCCGTGCTCGACGAGCTCACGCTTAAGGACGCGGGCGACCGGCGCCTGGTGGAGGCGGCCCACGCCGGGGGCGCGAACTACCTCGTGACCGCCGACCGCGAGGTGCTCCTGGCGCGTGGCTACGGCGCCGTCGAGTTCGTGACGGCCGGCGAGTTTCTGCGGGTGCTCGCCGCGCGTGCCGGTTGACGCCTCCCGCAGGCGCTCCTACGGTTCGCGCACCCGAGGAGGCGGACCGATGACACTGAACCCGCAGGCGAAATTCCTTCTTGATCAGATGGCGGCGATGGGCATGCCGCCCATCCACGAGCAGGAACCGGAGGCCGTGCGCGAGGCGAACCGCCTGCCACCGGCCGTGCCCGGCGCCACGATGGCCAACGTCGAGGACCGCAACATCCCCGGCCCCGCGGGCGACATCCCCGTGCGCATCTACCGCCCGACCGATGCCGCCGACCACTCCCTGCTCGTCTGGTACCACGGCGGGGGCTGGGTCATCGGCGACCTCGACGGGGCCGACGTGACCTGTCGCGAGCTGGCCGCGAAGAGCGGCTCGGTTGTCGTCTCGGTCGACTACCGGCTCGCGCCCGAGCACCGCTACCCGGCCGCGCACGAGGACTGCTACGCCGCCACCGTCTGGGCGGCGGAGAACGCGGCCGATCTGGGCGCCGACGCGAGCAGGCTCGCCGTCGGCGGAGACTCGGCCGGAGGCAATCTGGCGGCGGTCGTGTCCCTGCGTGCGCGCGACGAGGACGGGCCCGCCATCCGCTTCCAGCTGCTCGTTTACCCCGTGACCGACCACGACTACGGGACCGACTCGTACCGGGATAACGCCGACGGCTACCTGCTGACGCGCGACGGCATGGAGTGGTTCTGGAACCACTACCTCGGACCGGACGGCGACGGCTCGCATCCGCACGCCTCGCCCCTGCGCGCCGAGAACCTGTCGGGGCTGCCCCCGGCCCACGTCATCACGGCCGAGTACGACCCGTTGCGCGACGAGGGCGAGGCCTACGCGAAGCGCCTGCAGGAGGCGGGTGTGGCCGTCACGCAGACGCGCTACGCTGGCCAGATCCACGCCTTCTACGGCATGCACGGCGTCCTCGACGACGCCACGAACGCGGCCGACGAATCGGCGGAGAAGCTGAAGGCGGCGCTGGCCTAGCTTTCCCTACTAGGGCGTGAGCGCCTTCGTCTCGCGCTCCTCCTCGACGCGCGCGAGGAAGTCCGCCAGGGGGACTGCGCCCAGGTCCTCACCGGTGCGCACGCGCACCGCGACCGTTCCCGCCTCCGCCTCGCGGTCGCCGGCGACGAGCATGTAGGGGATCTTCTGCAGCGTGGCGTGGCGGATCTTCGCGTTCATGCGCTCACTGCGGGCGTCGACTTCCACCCGGAACCCGGCCTTGCGCAGTGTGGCCGCGACCTCGTCGGCGTAGGGCTGGTGGCGGTCGGCGATGGGGATGACGGTCGCCTGCACGGGCGCCAGCCAGAGGGGGAAGGCGCCGCCGAAGTGCTCGATGAGCACGCCCAGGAAGCGCTCGGTCGCGCCCGTGACGGCCTGGTGGAGCATCACGGGGGTGTGCTCCTTCCCGTCCTCGCCGGTGTAGACGCAGCCCAGGCGACCCGGCTGGATGAAGTCGACCTGGATGGTCGAGAGCTGCCACTCCCGTCCGAGCACGTCCTTCGCGATGAAGTCGGCCTTGGGACCGTAGAACGCGGCCTCGCCCTCCTCCTCGGCGAACTCCAGTCCTGACGCCTCCATCGCGTTCCGCAGGGCGGCGACAGCCTGCTCCCACTGCTCGGGAGCATCCACGAACTTGCCGTCGTCCCCGGTGTCAGGCAGGGAGAGGGCGACGCGGTAGTCGGTGAGACCATACGTCTCGAACGCTTCCCGGATGAGCGAGAGGCCGAGGGCGAACTCCTCCTGGATCTGGTCGGGCGTGCAGAACACGTGGATGTCGTCCTGGGTGAGGGAGCGCACGCGCGTGAGGCCGTTCAGCTCGCCCGACTTCTCGTAGCGGTAGAGGGTGGCGAACTCGGCGTAGCGCAGGGGCAGGTCGCGGTAGCTGTGGGGTTCCGCGTTGAAGAGCGTCATGTGCGACGGGCAGTTCATCGGCTTCAGGAGGAACTCCGTCTCGCCATCGACCATCGGCGGGAACATCGCGTCGGCGTAGTGCTCGCGGTGGCCTGAGCGCTCGTACAGCTGGCCCTTCACCACGTTGGCCGTCCAGACGTGCTGGTGGCCCGCGCGCTCCTGCAACTCGCGCACGTACCCCTCCATCAGGTGCCGGACGGTCTCGCCCTTGGGCAGGAAGAGGGGGATGCCCTGTCCGACGACATCCGAGAAGGTGAACAGCCCGAGCTCGCGGCCCACGCGCCGGTGGTCGCGCTTGCGCGCCTCCTCGAGCTGGCGCTCGTACTCGTCGAGCTCCTCCCGCGTCTCGAAGAGGGCGCCGTAGACGCGCTGGAGCTGGGGGTTGTTCTCGTCGCCGCGCCAGTAGGCCCCGGCGATGCTCATGAGCTTGAAGGCAGGGATCTCGCCGGTGTGGTTCACGTGACCGCCGCGACACAGGTCGGTGAACTGGCCGTGCGTGCACTGCGTAATGGCGCCGTCCTGGAGGTCGGCCAGCAGGTCCAGCTTGAAGGGTTGGTCGGCCCAACGCTCCGCGGCCTCGTCGCGGGTGATCGAGGCCATCTCGAACGGAAGCCGCCGCCCGACCGACTTGCGCATGCGGCGGCGCAGCCAGGTCAGGTCCTCCTGGGTCAGGGCGCGAGGCAGTCGGAAGTCGTAGTAGAAGCCCGTGGCGGTAGGCGGCCCGATGCCGAGCTCGGCCTCCGGCATGAGCTCGACCATGGCCTCGGCGAGCACATGCGCCGCCGAGTGGCGCATGCGGGCGAGCCGGTCCTCCTGTGGGAGGTCGGCAAGTTCGACGTGGTCTTCGATGGGTTCTGGCATGGCTGGGGCTCCCCCGGACGTTCTGGCGCCTGTTCAGGGACGGCGCGCGGCCCGTGGTCCCACCCTGATTCCCCGCGCGGTTGCCAGGTGGCTGCGCGAGCTCATTGCGGCCGGTAACGGGGCCAACCGTGCGCGCCTATCCGCCGGGGCTTCGGGCGCAGGCTCGCGGGTGGTGTTCGCCGCCGGGCGCCGCGCTTCCAGCCAGTGGCGCGGCTCTCTGCAGGTAGCGGCTACTCGTCCCGGTCGTCGCCTTTCTCTCTGTGGCTGTCTGCGATCGAGTATAGCCAGTCGCGCGGAGGGGTCGAGGGGGTGGTCAAGCAGCGTTGGCGATGAGCCAGATGATGAGAGCTGCCGCCGGGAGAACAAGGGCAGGCCCCAGCCAGCCCCAACCTTCCTCCGCCGGAGCATAGTAGGGAGACTCAAAGGGAACGGGCTCCAGCCCGGTGATCTCCTCGAACCGGTGCGCCTGCTGATCGCGCAGTGACTTCAAGGCTGCCTCGAAGCGCGCGGCGTCGGCACGTGTGCGTAGGGGGCCAGAGGTCCATGCCAGCTCAGGGTCCCTCCCCGCGGTAGACGGCGTCTCGCCATCCCGGTGTTGCCTGAGCCGCCGCCCGACATGAGATGTGTGGCCGACGTAGTGGCCGTAGTCGGTGTCGAGCACGTACACGTAGAACCGCCGGTTGGGGTCGGCGGCGTCCCGAAGCTCCTGCTCGTAACCGAGGTCTTCCGGCTCGTAGTACCTGCGTCGTCTACGCATACAGCGGCGCATTATGCCAACCCAGGATGGCTTGTGATGCGGCGGAAGCGGTCGCGGGGAAAACGCGCTAGGCTGAGCAGTCCTTGGGCGGTTAGCTCAGATGGTTAGAGCGCTGCGTTGACATCGCAGAGGTCACTGGTTCGAATCCAGTATCGCCCACCAGACTGGACAAAATCGAGAACCTTCGAGCTGACGCTTCAGTTGACGCTCTAGTCGGGAGACCCCGCAGTCGAAGCTCTCCTACTAGCCGTCCGCCGTTGCGGGCTCTGGGTCGGGCGATTCCAGGAGAAGCTCCCTCACTGCAGGCACGAGACTGTTGGGGATCACCATCACCGTTTGCGACTTGTCGTCGAAGGCCGCCTCGTCCTCCGCTACTGCCTCGTCCTCTGTCTGCGCCTCGTAATGTGCGATGACACGTTGGACACGTGCCTCGTCCCAGCCGGGCGGAAACCTGTTCACTTCGCTGCTCATCCGCTTCTCCTTCGCATCCGTCGCCGGTAGGCACCTAGAGGCCTGCCAGCCAACTCGTATGCGGTGATTACGAACACGCTGTCGGGGTCTGCGTCGCGCTTGTAGATCACGCGGAGGTAGCGCCCTTCCTGAGTTTGGCCGATTGCGATACGTGAATCATCTCGTCCCGGTCTGTCTTCCCCTGGAGAGCGTATCACGTCCTCGACCTCGTGCTCTTCTACTCCGTGGCCATGGATGTGGGGGCGGCCTGTCTCAACGTCGATGTAGAAACGCAAATTCATCAGTAAGAACCACCTCGTCGACCAGGTCTTCGCCCGAGTCCATTGGTACTGGAGACAGGAGGTTTGGACAACAGGCAGACCCACGCGAAACCAACGAGAGACGCTGGGGCGACGTTTGCAGCATCCACTCCGAGGCTCGGCCTCCAACCCAGAGGCCCGCATGAAGTCCAAGCCGTTGGGGGAAGAGGGCAGCGGCAGCGGGTTTCAGTGTACCCACCACACCCTGCACAGCGATGGGCTGCTACCCTAGCGACCGCTTATCGATAGGCCCTATTGGGGGGACCGTTGTCAGTAACCTTTGGAGACGTATACGAGCGTCTGAGTGATCGCTATCCCGACCCGCGCGAGCGCGGACGGCAGTTCGAGCCACTCGTGGCGGAGGTGCTCAAGACCGACAAGATGTTCCGGGACCGCTACGGCGACGTCTGGCGCTGGAGCGAGTGGCCCGGCCGGCTCAGCGGCGACATCGGCGTTGACATCGTGGCTCGGCGCCACGACGGCGGTCTGACCGCCATCCAGTGCAAGTGCTACGACCCCAGCAGCACGCTGTACGAACAGGACCTCGCGACATTCCTCGCGTACACGAACGCCGACTTCGACGAGCGTCTTGTAATCAGCACCACACCGAACTGGAGCAAGAACCTTCTTGCTCTGATCACGAATCAGCAACCCCCTGTCCAGCGACTCGACTTGTTCGGTCTCGAGGGCACAACCATCGATTGGGAGGCGTATCTCCAGAACGAGACCGCCCCACTCGAGGAGCTTCCCCCAAAGGAAGTGCGCCCCCACCAGCAGCGCGCGCTGGACGACATCCTCGCTGGCCTCAACGACCACGACCGCGGGAAGCTGATCATGGCCTGTGGGACTGGTAAGACCTTCGCGGCGCTCCGGGCGGCGGAAGAGGTGGCTGGTCAGGGTGGGCGCGTCCTCTTCGCTGCCCCCTCCATTTCGCTTGTCAACCAAGCGCTGCGGGCTTGGGCTGCCGACGCGGCCGCGCCGATCCGTGCCTTCGCTGTCTGTTCCGATCCAAAGGTCGGACGGGGTGGCGACAGTGATGGCGCTCACGTCTATGACCTGCCGATTCCCGCGACCACGGATCCGGAACGGCTAGCGCAGGCGGCTTCCACCGACGCACCGGATCAGCTCACGGTCGTGTTCAGCACCTACCAATCGATGGATGTGATCCGTCGTGCCCAAGACGCGGGCATGCCCGCATTCGACATTGCCATTTGCGACGAGGCTCACCGCACCACGGGGTACGCGCTCGCAGACGAGGAGCGGTCGAGCTTCCTCCAAATCCACGACGGCGAGACCATCCGCGCCAAGAAGCGGCTCTACATGACCGCGACTCCCCGCCTCTACAACCCAACCGCGAAGCAGAAGGCTGAGGCAGCGGACGCCTACGTGGCCTCGATGGACGACGAGAAGACCTACGGGCCCGAGTTGCACCGTCTGAACTTTGCAGACTCGGTCGAACAGGGCCTGCTCAGCGATTACAAGGTTGCCATCCTCGTGGTGGACGAGGAGCAAATCGCGAAGGAATACCAGCACGAACTTGCCGATAGCGAAGGGCTCAAGGTTGGCGATGTGGGTCGTGTGATCGGTTGCTTGAACGGACTTGCGAAGCTGGACCCCGAGCAAGAACAGTTCGGGGACGACCCAGCCCCGATGCAACGAGCCGTTGCCTTCTCGAACACGATCAAGGCCTCGGAGCGCTTCGTTGAGCTCGTGGGACTCCTGCAGGACGAGGAGGGCCGTGCGCACCGCGGCATTCAGGTCGATGCCCAACACGTCGATGGGAAGAGCGGTGTGCTCGTACGTGCCGAGCGCCTGGCGTGGCTCGGTGCCGAGACGATGGTCATGCAGGGGCAGTGCCACGTCCTCTCGAACGCGCGCTGCCTGACGGAGGGCATCGACGTGCCGGCGCTGGACGCGGTGCTGTTCTTGCAGCCGCGAAAGTCGCAGATCGACGTCGTGCAAGCCGTCGGGAGGGTCATGCGGCGCGCTGCAGGAAAGAAGTACGGGTACGTGATCCTCCCGGTCGTCGTACCCGCCGGGGACGATGCCGCTTCGGCCCTCGACCGCAACAACGCGTACGCGCATGTCTGGCAGGTGCTCCAGGCGCTGCGTTCCCACGATGAGCGCTTCGACGCTTGGGTGAACAAGCTTGATCTGAACCGCAACGCCAAGAGCGGCCCGGTTTCGGTCATCGGAGTCGGTGCCCGTAGTGGTGGAGACGACGAGGAGTTAAGCAGCTCTGGTTCGGGTGTCGCTGAGGGGGCGACCCAGTACGTGCTCAGTGGGCTTGAAGAACGCGTCGAGCAGTGGCGAGAGGCAATCTTCGCCAAGATTGTTGAGCGTTGTGGTGAGCGCCGCTACTGGGAACAGTGGGCCGAGTCGGTCGGCGAGATTGCTCGGCGCCACCACTCTCGTATCGATGCGCTGATTGAGGCTTCCGATGCTGGTGTCGGCGAGCGGTTCGAGGAATTCGTCAAGGCGCTCCGAAGCAACCTTAATGACTCTATTACCGACGACGACGCCGTGGGGATGCTTAGCCAGCACCTGATCACGAAACCCGTATTCGACGCGCTGTTTGGAAACTCCGAGTTCACAGCCAGAAACCCCGTGAGTCAGGTCATGCAAAGCGTGCTGACCGAGCTCGAGGACAAGGGGCTAGAGTCTGAAACCGCCGAACTTGAGGACTTTTACGCCAGTGTCCGTCGCCGCGCTGAGGGCATCGACAACGCAGCAGGCCGGCAGCGGGTCGCCATTGAGCTCTACGAGAACTTCTTTCGCAAGGCATTCCCGCGTGATGCCGAAAGGCTCGGCATCGTCTACACGCCGGTGGAGATCGTTGACTTCATCATCCGCGCGGTCGCAGAGCTTCTGGAGGAGCACTTCAGTGCGTCGCTCGGCGATGAGGGCGTACACATTCTCGACCCATTCACCGGTACAGGGACGTTCATCGTGCGGCTGCTGCAGCTGGGGTTGATCGAGCCGGAAGACTTGAAGCGGAAATACCTAGACGAGATTCACGCCAACGAGATTCTGCTGCTCGCCTACTACATCGCCGGCGTGAACATCGAAGCCGCCTATCACGACACTGCGTCTAGCTCCCAATACGAGCCGTTCGCCGGCATCGTCCTCACCGACACGTTCCAGGCTGCTGAACCTGGCGAACGCCCTACCAGTTCGATGTTTCCAAGGAATAGCGGCCGTATCGAGCGACAACTTGGCCTTGACCTACGAGTCATCGTCGGGAATCCCCCGTACTCACGGGGGCAGGGCAGCCACGAAGACGAGAATGCCAACACGGAATATCCGGCACTCGATGGGCGGATCGCGAAGACCTACATAGAGCAATCCGATTCCAAGGGACTGAAGAACCCGCTCTATGACTCGTACGTAAGAGCCATCCGCTGGGCGTCCGACCGAGTGGTCGACTCGGAGAGTGGCGGGATCGTCGCCTATGTGACCAACGGTGGGTTCATCGACACAAAGGCGTTCGATGGGCTCCGCAAGGCCCTCACATCGGAGTTCCACTCCGTCTACGTCTACAACCTCCGGGGCAACGCGCGGACATCCGGAGAGACCCGCCGCCAGGAGGGCGATGGCGTATTTGCCGTGGGTAGTCGTGCTGGCGTTGCGATCCTGCTCTTGGTTAAGCGGCCCGAGCCAGTGGCCGAGTCCGGGGCTGCCATCCACTACGGAGATGTCGGTGACTACCTGTCGCGGGAGGACAAGCTCGCGGTCATTGGGAGCTCCAAGCTCGTTGACCTGAAGTGGGACGACATCCAACCCAACGAGGCTGGAGATTGGATCAATCAGCGCAACCCTGAGTACCTTGGGCTTCGTCCGACTGCACTCATCCAGAGCGAACCGCAGGCCTCGAACGGGACACCTCCCCTCTTCAGCTTGTCCTCCTTGGGAGTCGTGACCAACCGGGATACTTGGGCATTCAATTCGTCGGGACAGAAGCTTCGGTCGCTGATGGAAGTACAGGCCACCTTCTACAACGGGCAGGTGGCAGCACTGAACGCAGGGGGACGATCGCTCGATCGCGACCCAACACGATTCAAGTGGGACGGAACCGCAGAGCACCGTGCGAAGTCCGGGGTACGGGCTCAGGTGTCTTCGACGGACTTCCGTACGGCCGTTTACCGCCCCTTCTTCCGGCAACACTTCCACATGGGGCGAGTTCTCAACAATTCGATTTACCAGATGCCGCGCATATTCCCCTCACACAATGTTCGCACCCCAGCCATTGTCGTGGAGAGGGGCCTCCGTACCCCTGGGAGAGCACCTACAGTCCTTGCGATCGATGCTCCTCCCGAAGGAGCTCTTGCAGGTGCGTCGGGACAGCGTTGCCAAGTGCTTGCGCGGTATGTGTACCCCGGTCCTACGGAACAAGGGACACTGGCGCTAGTCCCCACGAGCCAAACCGACAACATCGGTGCTGATGCACTGCAGGAGTACCGTGCACGCCTCGGCAACGACGTAACGCCCGACCAAGTCTTCGCGTACGTCTACGGGGTTCTGCACTCGCCCGAGTACCGAGAACGCTACGCAGCAGACCTCGCACGGCTGCTCCCTCGCATCCCAGATCCGGCGGACCGCGAGACCTTTGATGCCTTCGCAGAGGCTGGCCAAAGGCTGCTTGACCTCCATATCGGTTACGAGCACGTTCAGCCCTACGGGGTTGACGAACAGGTCATTGCCGGTGCGCCGCCGGAGCCGGAACGGTATCGCGTCGAGAAGATGCGTTGGGCTGGCCCCGCCCGAGATCCCGACCGTTCGCGCATCGTCTACAACGACTGGATCACCCTCGCCGGCATCCCCGACGAGGCCCACGACTACGACGTAGGGCCGCGCTCGGCCCTCGAGTGGCTGCTCGACCGTTACCAGGTCAAGAAGGACACCGCCTCGGGCATCGTCAACGATGTCAACGACTGGGGCCTCGAACACGGCGAGCCTCGCTACATCCTCGACCTCGTCAAGCGCATCGTGACCGTCAGCGTCGAGACGGTGGACATCGTGCGAGGCCTGCCGGAGTTGCGAGAGGCACCCGTCTTGGGCGGGTAGAAGGTACCCGGGTTATTCTGGCGGCACACCCATACTTCGACAGAGCAGAAGAACAAAGGCATCAGACATGACCACAACCTCTCCTGTGGGCGACTACTAGCGCCCCTCGCCCGCCTCGCGGTACGCCCCTACGACGGCATCAAGCAGTTCGTCCGTGATCGCTTCTGCTCCACCCGCGCGGTTGCCCTTTGCCAGCTCGGCTTCGAGCCCGGCGGCTCTGGCCAGGGTCTCCGCAGAGCCGCCGGCGCGCCGCCGTGCTACCCCGAGTTGAAGCCAGAGGTAGTCGTTTTGAGGGGCGTCATTGGGGATGTAGACAGCCGCTATGGTCACGTTCTCGTCTGGCAAGCGTAGGAGCAGGCCGTGGACAGTCTTGCCTTCGCTGGTGAAGAGACGCCAGAGGCCGTCCGCTGCGTGCTTCTCAGCCCACTTGACAAGCTGGCGGAGACGTTCTCGCTGCACCACGTCCTCCAGTGCCTCGACGACCTCGCGGAACTGAGAGGCGCCCCTGCTCGTCGGCGCGGGCCTGCTCCAGCGGGTCGAGGAGCGTTGAGGCAGCGCAGGTTCGGGCACGTGCTCGGGATCCACACGCTGGGGCAACAGGATCTGGGCGCCATTCACCTCGTAGGCGCTAACGGTCACGAGATCCACGAGGATCGACCCGGCGATCGCCTCCAGGTAGCCCGTCAGCCTGACGAGTGGAGCCGGTGCCTCATCGAGGACGAAGACGATCCGAAAGCTTCCTTCGGCAAGGTGCCGCGCCAGGTTGTCGTAGAACTCGCCGGTGTCGATTTCCTCTTCACCGAGAGCGTCGGCGAGGCTCGCGTGCCCGTCCTGCTGCAGGTGTGAGCCGAGGATGTTCCCCTCCAACTGTTCGACCGTTGTCCTGTGAAGGGCGGCCGCGTACGCCAGCGCCTGCGCCACGACAGCCCGCCGGGCTTCCGCGTTCCGCGAGAGCTTGACTTCGATGACGACGGGGCGGCCGTTGTCAGCGAAGGCGAGGACGTCGGCGGAGCCGCCTCCAAGCGGCACCTCGCGATAGGCGGCGACGATCTGCGGCTGCCCCCCGAGCGGCAACATCTCAGGCGCTTCCACGATCCGGTCGTGCAACTCCTGCTCGTTGTGGAAGTCGCTCGGCCCAAGCAGACTCCACTTCTCTCCGTCCTTCCGCCAGATGTCGCTCATTCGCGTCCTCCCCCGCTACTCTACCGCCACCCCGTGTCGCCGAGCGGGGCACCGCCCGCTACGATCGGCGGCCATGGGCGAGTTGGTAGTGGTGTGCGGTCCCGCCGGGTCGGGCAAGACCGGCCGGCTCATCGAGTACGCCGCGACTCTCTACCAGGACGACCCCTTCGCCCCGACACTCGTGCTCGTGCCTACGGCTCGCCACGGCGACCAGTTCCGCCGTCGGCTCGTCGCACAGTGCGGTGTCGCGCTTAACCTTGATGTGTCCACGATGGCCCAGTACGCGCGCCTGCACGCCGCCAGCCAGACCGTGTCCCGGGAGGTAGCAGCGGACCTGCTGCGGCGCGTCTCGCTGGAGCGCATCGAGTCGGGCGAGGCCAGCCGCTTCGAACCGATTGCCGACACCCCAGGCCTCCACAGACTCATCGCCGAGGCCGTGGCGGAGCTGGTGGCCGGCAGCATCGAGCTCGCCGACTTCGCGGTGGCCGCAGGGGATGCCGAGAGCCCCGATCTCGTGGCGCTCGCCGACATCTACGCCGCTTACCGGCGGGCACTGGGAGAGCGCGGGTGGCGTGACCCCGGCGAGGCCCCATCGCTGGCGGCAGAGGCAATCGAGACCGGTCCCGCGCCGCCAGGCCTCGTGCTCATCGACTCGTTCGAGTACCTCAACCCGCGGGAGCAGGCCCTTGTCGCCGCCCTTGGGGGGCGCACCCGCGTGGTCGTCGCCATCGACTCCGAGGGGAGCGAGAGGGCGCGCTGGACGGCAGCGAGCCTCGAAGCCCTGGCCGGCGGCGTGACCGTCGAGACGCAGGCGCCGCGCGACCTTTCCGCGGAGGTCAGCGCCCATCGCGTGTTCGACGCCGAGGCCCAGCTGCGCGGGATCGCGCGGGCGATCAAGCAGCGCCTGGGCGAGGACCAAGCACTGCGGCCCTCGGATGTGGCCGTGGTTTTCCGCCAGGCGTCGCAACATCTGGCGCTGGCCCGCCGGGTGTTCGCGGAGTACGACCTTCCCTTCGACCCGGCTGCCGGCGAGCGGCTCGTCTCGCGCCCGTTCGGGACCTGGGTCCTGGCATTGTTGCGGCTGCCGACGCACGACTGGCGGCTCACCCGGCTCGCCGAGCTGCTGCGCTCAGGGTTTCTTGACCGTCGACGCTGGGGGATAGAGCGCGACACAGCCGACCATCTCCTGCGCATCGGGCGGAAGCAGCGCCTGCTGTCCGGTCCCGACCGGTTGCGGGAACTCACGCAAGCGCTCAACGACGAAGCCGCGCGGGCCGACGATGACGGCCGCGAAGGGTATGCCGACCGCTTACGCGTCGCCGCCGCCGGACTCGCAGGGGCTATCGAGGCGCTGTCTGAGCTGCTCGGAGTCGGAACCCGCACGGCGGGGGAGTGGGCGGAAGCGCTCGACGACGCCTTGCTGGGACCAGGCGGCCTCGTGCGTGCCTCTACCGAGGGTTACGACAGCCTCGAGGTCGAGACGGCCGCGCTTCGCGCCGACCTCGACGCGATGCGCGCGATCGACGAGCGGCTCGGCGGAGAACCGATCTCGCTGGAGGCGTTCGCAGTGGAACTGGAGCGGCGCATGCAGCGGCCCGGGCTGCTGCTGCGGGAGGCAGGCGGGGTGCTGTTCGCGCCGATGCACACGCTGCACGGGCTGCGGTTCGCGCACGTCTTCGTCGGCGGCCTGGTGGAGGGCGAGTTCCCAGCGCCGCGCCGCGCCACGCGCCTCCTCGGGCGCGAGGGCCGTGAGCGCCTAGCCGCGACGGGCCTGGAACTGCCGCCGGAGCCGCGTTCGACGGAGGACGAGTTGTGGCGCTCGGCCTCGACCCGCGCCGACGCGGGGACCTCCCTGTGGCGGCCGCGTTTCGACGACTCCGGCCGGCCCCTGCCTGCTTCCTGGTATTTCGAGGAGCAGGACGCCGACGACGAGCCGGCGAGCGTCGACCTGCGCGACACCGCCTCGCGGCGGGAGCTGGCGGTCACGCTCAGTTCCCGCTGGAGCGGCGGGGAGCGCCGCCGCCCCGCGGGCCTGGAAGCCTGGCCGCTGGTTGTGCGCGTGGCCGCGCCGGTCGAGCAGCAGCGGCGCTCCTTCGACGGGGCGGGACGTCACGAGGGGGCACTGGCGGACGGTGGGCCTGAGCGTCTCGTCGCGCCGGAGACGGCCTGGAGCGCGACACGGGTCGAGACCTACCGGACTTGCGCTTTCCGGTTCTTCGGGCGTTACGGGCTGCGGCTCCACGAGGTCGAGGACGAGCTCGCGGAGGCCGACGCGGCCATTCGGGGGACCGTGATCCACGAGGTCATGGAGGCGGCCCTCGCCCCGCTGGCCAAGGCCGGCCTTCCCCTCGTCCCCGCCACGCAGGACGAGGCGGTCCGGCGCATGTACGAGCAAGGCCGGGATCTCTGGCTGAGCGCACCAGATCGGCACCACTTCGGACGCGCAGCACTCTGGCGCCTCGGTTGGGAGGACACCGCCGACAACCTCGAACGCCTGATCCGCCGGGAGGCGGCACGCAACGAGGCGCTCGGGACGACGGCTATTGCCGGCACAGAGGAGGAAGTCAACATCGCCCTGCCCGGCATCGATCCGGAACTGCGCCTGCGCGGGGGCATCGACCGCGTCGACACGGGTCCGGCTTTCGCCCAGATCGTCGACTACAAGAGCGGACGCGAGATCAAACGCAGCGCCGTCGAGAAGGGTGATCGCCTCCAGTTGCAGCTCTACGCACTCGCCGCCCGCGAGCATCTCGGGGCAGAGCGGCTGGTCGCCCGCTACGCCTACCTCGACCCCCGCGCTCGCGAGTGGGCGCTGGACAGCGCCGAGCCCGCCGACGAGGCGCTGATCGAGGAAGCCGCGAGGCACGCGCAGGCAGTGCGGTCCTCGGTGGGGGCCGGCGACTTCCGCGTCAATCCCCAGGTGGCGAGCTGCCCGACGTACTGCGACCTTCGGCACGTCTGCCGCGTCAACCAGTTCAGCCGGTGGAAGCAGTGGATCTGACCGCCGAGCAGCGGGCGATCATCGAGGCCGAGGCCTCCGACCTCGCCGTCTCGGCGGCGGCGGGCAGCGGCAAGACCCACGTCCTCGTCGAGCGCTACCTTCGGCTGCTGCGCGACTGCTCGATTCCGGAGATCGCGGCGATCACTTTCACCGAGGCGGCCGCGACTGAGATGCGAGAGCGGGTAAGGCGGACGGTGATGTCGGACCCCACCTTCGAGCGTCACCGCACGCTGCTGGACGAGGCGGCAATCGGGACCGTGCACGCGCTGGGCCTGCGCCTGCTGCGCGAGTACCCCGTCGAGGCGGCCCTCGACCCTTCATCCACCGTCCTCGCCGACGACGAGGCTGAGTTGCTGCGCCGGGCCGCCTGCATCGAGGCGATCGATGCGGCTGCGGAAGCGGGCGACGAGCGCACAGCCGCGCTGCTCGGGCTCGGCGTCTTCCACGCGGGCCTGCAGCTGCCGCGGATGGTCGCCGGGCGGGACGCCGTCAGCGCCGCTTTCGCGGCGATGGGCGCGGACAGCAGGGGCTGGTCCGGGTACGTGCGCGCTACCCTTGACGCGGACTACGCGGACGAACGAGCGGCTTTGCGTGAGCCCGCGCGGACGATCGCGGCGCGGCTCAGGCGCGAGGCCGGCACGGTGAGCGGGAAGCTCGCGGAGACCGTGCACGACGTCCTACCCCCGCTCGGCGAGGCTTGCGAGGCGGACTCCTGGGAGGACTTCGCCGAACGACTCGGGGAGGCGCGGGCTCGTACGGACCTGCGGGGAGGGGGCAACGCTGAGGCAGCCGTTCGCGCCAAGGACGCGATGCGAGACCTGCGGGATCTCAATGATGACGTGCGTGGCCTACCGGCCTGGAACGAGTACGACGGGCCGGCCATCGAGGTGCTGGTCGGGCTGCGAGCACTCTTCGAAGACGCGGTGGGGCGCTACGAGGCAGCGAAGCAGGCGCAGGGCTCACTCGACTACCTCGACCTCGAACTCGGCGCCGTCGCCTTGCTCCGCGACCACCCGCCGGTGGCCGCCGAGGTGCGCGAGCGCTTCCGCCACCTGATGGTCGACGAGTCCCAGGACATCAACCCGGTGCAGGCGGAACTGATCGAGCTGATCGCCGGCGGGAACGGCGACGGACCGCGCCCCGCCCTCTTCCTCGTCGGCGATGCGCGCCAGTCTATCTACCGCTTCCGCGGCGCGGACGTTCACCGCTTCGCGGACCTGCAGCAGTTGGTGACCTCGCGGGGACGACCGCCGCTGCCGCTCAGCCGCTCGTTCCGCAGCCACGACAAGCTGGTGGGGAGCATCGACGATCTTTTCGACGAGGTATTCGCGGGGACGACGCTGTCGCTGTCGGGATCGCCCCCAATGACGGGGCGCCCGGCGGAGGCGCCGGGTGGGGGTCCCTACCTCACGCTGACGCAGGTCGGCCGCAGGACGCCGGGCGGCGAGGCGACGAACGAGAACGATCGGCGACGCGTCGAGGCCGACCTGGTCGCGGTGGAGATTCGCAGGCTGCTCGACGAGAGGCGTCTCGTCTGGGACCGACGCGAGGATCGCATGCGTCCGGCACGGCCAGGCGACATCGCGATCCTACTCCGGCGGTTCACAAACGTGCACGTCTTCCAGCAAGCCCTCGACACGCACGGCATTCCGGCCGCGACCCCGAGCGGCACCGGTTTCTTCACCCGGCAGGAGGTGCTCGACTGCATCAACCTGCTGCGCTGGCTGGCGGAGCCGCAGGACGACATCGCCCTTGCCGGCGTCTTGCGCGCGCCCTTCTTCGCCCTGGGCGACGACACGCTGCTGGCTCTGCGCGAGCGCGGCCTTTTGACACGAGTCCTCTCCTCGCCGCCCGAAGCCGTCGCTGGAGAGGAGCGCGACCGCTGCCTGCACGCGTCGGACACGCTGGCGGACCTGCGGCGCGCCGCCGACTCCCTGCCGGCGGATGCGCTGCTGGAGCGGGCGCTCGACCGCACGGCGTTCGAGGCGTCATGGGCCCCGGTCGCGGGAGGCGAGCAGGTCCTCGCGAACATCCGCAAGCTGCTGCGCATCGTGCGCACGCTGGCCGGGCAGCCGCTCTCCGAGGTTGTCTCCTACCTGGAGCAGCGACGCGACGACCTCGATCCGCGCGAGGGGCCGGCCACCCTCGACCGCCCGGATGCGGTGCAGCTGATGACGGTGCACGGGGCGAAGGGGCTCGAGTTCCCGATCGTCTTCGTACCGGAAGCGCACGCTGGTCCCGTGGTTGGCTGGGACGTGGTCCGCTGGTCTCGTGAGGACGGCGTCTCACTCACGCTGGAGCGGGAGGACGACGGCGCCACGCGGCCGCGGCCGGGGTTCTACGAGCACCTGGCACGGCAGGACCGGGCGGAGGAGGCCGAGGAGCACCGGCGGCTTTTCTACGTCGCGGCAACACGCGCGGGGGACTACCTCTTCCTTTCCGGCGATGACTCGGCGAAGGATGGCTGGCTTCGGGCGGCGCTTGATGCGCGCGCGAGTGGCGGCCTGCGTGAGGTCGACGTGCGCGACCCCGTCGCGCCGAATACAGGCGCGCTCGCCCAGCGGCAACGGCCGCCCGTCCTGCGGCCTCCCGCCGCCTCCGACGAGGAGGACTACGTCCCGCCGCTGCTGGCGCGGCCGCCCGTGATCCCACTGCGAGCGAGCACGCCCGTCACGGCCTTGCGTCCGCCGGAGAGCGAGCCCCACTACTACGAGCGTGGCGACGGGCTCGCGTCGCTGCGTGGGCTGCTCGTGCATCGCGCCCTCGAAGTCTCGGGGGGCACTCCTGATTCCCTCGATGACAGTGCGCTGGCCGACCTCGCGCATGAACAGAGCGAGCGCGCCCTCGACGAGGCGACAGCGCGAGCGCTGGCCGCCGAGGTCCGGGAGATGCTCGACCGCTTCACGGGGTCGCCGGTGGCCACAGCGCTGGCCACCCCGGGCGTCGAGCGCTGGTTCGAGCTGCCCTTCTCCTGGGACTGGGAAGGGGTGCCGGTCCACGGCAGCATCGACCTCGTGTACCGAGACGCGAGCGGCTGGCACGTCATCGACTTCAAGAGCGACCGTTTGAACGGGACCTCAGCGCAGGAGGCAGCGCGCCGCTACGCGGTGCAGATCGGGCTCTACCAGCGCGCCATCGAGGCGGCCGTGGGCGAAGCCGCGACCGCGGGCCTGCTCTTCCTGCGCAGCGGGGAGCTGGCGCGACTGGAACCTGCCGAGGTTGAGGCGGCGCTCGCGGAGGCCCGCGAGCGCGTCGACGCCGGGATGTTGCTCGAACCAACCCACACCGGTCTTCTCGACGAGCCGGAGTAACCGCTAGTCGCAGTCGCACCTTGACGCGCAGGGCAAGACGTGTACTATGTAGTACACATGACATTTGGAGGCCACGTCCGCACCGTTCGCGAGGGTCTCCGGCGTGAGAACCGAGCCTTCTCCGTCCGGCAGGTGGCCCAACGCGTCGGTGTGGAGCCGGCCTACCTGAGCAAGATCGAGCGCGACCAGGTGGCTCCCCCGTCGGAGGCCACCATCCGGCGTCTCGCGGAAGAGCTGGACGAGGACCCGGACGTGCTGCTGGCCATGGCGGGCAAGGTATCGAGCGACCTCCAGGCCATCGTCCTCAGCCGCCCGCAGCTATTCGGCGACGTGCTCAGGCAACTGCGGAACGCCCCGGACCACGCCATCGTCCGGGTCGTCCGGGAGGTCCGGGACGGCGACTGGTAGGCGGCAGACCGCCCTTTAGACCACTACAAGCAGGAGAAGAGTTGTGATCGAGTTGTACGACGACCGCCTGACATTCCGGTTCCCCGAGGTGCACGAAAACGCCAGGCTGGAGGTTGACTTCCAGCGCACGCTGCGTATCCCCGACGACAACCGCGACTACCCCCTGCCTCCCGGCCTGGGCACGTTCCCGCTCAACCACGTCGATGACCACATGGAGCGGCTGCCCGCGGAGTGGCAGCAGCGAGGTGGGGTCTTCCTGCCCATGTACCAGGCAGAGGCGATGTGGCTGAACTTCAGCGGGAGCTACCCGATGGCCGTCAAGGTGTCGGCGGGGAGAGTCAATGCGCTGACCGGGGAGGCGTGGACCAACGATCTCTCCCAAGAACCTCAGGACTACCTCGTGGTCCCCGAACAGCCCTGGCTGGACGGCTTCTGTGTCGAGCGGGGACTGGTCCGGCAGTTCGTAGCGATGCCCCTGGGCGAGGGGTACTCCGCCGAGGAGCAGATTACGGGTGAGGCACAGCACGGGGGCCTGCAGATCGCCGTCTACCCGATGCGGGCGGCGAGGTACGAGGCCATGGAGCGGGAGCCTCTCGGCGAGGTGCTCTACGCGATGGCAGCTTCCCCGATCCCCGACATGGGACTCGCCCCCGGCGGCCTCATGCGCCAGGAGATCTACGACGACCCCCACGGCTTCGACGCGTGGGACCAGTCGGTGCGCTCTCGCTGCTTCGTGCATATCCTCAACAGCGTCCAGTTCGTTGGGGTAACCGGGAGCAAGCCCCTCCAGGAACCCGTGAGCGCACAGGACTACTCGGCGGCCGGGCTGCCGTGGTTCGACTACTACGGAGGCGACCTTGAAGCGCTGGCCGGCGCCTCGAAGCTTGCAAGCCTGGACAGCGTGGCGGCGAAGAGCCTTGAGGCGGGGGACGGAGTGCTGCCAGGCAACGAGCCGGTTGCGCCACGGGTCGTCCCACTCTCGGCCCGGCCAGTGAGGGAAGGCGACTTCTAGGATGGGCAGTGAAGGCACTTCCCGACGGGATGCCAGTGATCGCCCCAGCCCCAACAGCTACTGGGTGATCCCGGGCCGGTTCGCGGCCGGCGAGTACCCCGGCGCGAAAGATCCCCGCGAGGCTGCACGCAAGCTGCGGACGCTCCTGGCGGCCGGGATCGACCACTTCATCGACCTGACAAAAACGCACGAGCTGGCGCCCTACGCAGCGATCGCGGCCAATGAAGCCCGCAGCCTCTCCAGGCAGGTCGAGCACGAGCGACGGCCAGTCGCCGACCTGAGCGTCCCCGGCAGCCCTGGCGAGATGGCCGGCATCCTCGACTCCATCGACGGTGCGCTCGAGGCGGGGCGAACCGTCTACCTCCACTGCTGGGGCGGGGTTGGGCGAACCGGCACCGTGGTGGGCTGCTGGCTGGTGCGGCACGGACGAACCGGCGACGAGGCACTGGAGCGGCTGGCGGAGTGGTGGCAGGGCGTCGGGAAGGTGGACCGCAAGCCACAGTCGCCGGAGACGCGGGAGCAGTTCCGGTACGTCCGGGAGTGGACAGAGCCCCTGACGAAGGCACTCAGCACGCAGGATCGTTTTCGGGGCTGCCTCCTCGGTCTGGCGGTGGGCGATGCGCTCGGGACGACGCTCGAGTTCAAGTCCCCGGGAACGTTCGAGCCCATCGACGACATGGTTGGCGAGGGGCCCTTCGGCCTTGAGCCAGGTCAGTGGACCGACGACACCTCGATGGCCCTGTGCCTCGCCACGAGCCTGATCGAGCAGGGCGGCTTCGATGCCTCCGACCAGATGCAGCGCTACGTGCGCTGGTGGCGAGAGGGCTACCTGTCGTCGACCGGTCGCTGTTTCGACATCGGCACCACCGTCCGCAGCGCGCTTTCACGCTTCGAACGCGATGGCGACCCGTACGCCGGCTCGACCGATCCGAACTCCGCCGGCAACGGTTCCCTGATGCGGCTGGCGCCCGTGGCGATGTACTTCGCGGCAGACCACGAGGAGGCCGTCGAGATGGCCGCCTCGAGTTCCGAAACGACCCATGCAGCAAGGGAAGCGGTCGACGCCTGTCGTTACTTCGCCACGCTGCTGGTCGGCGCCCTGAACGGCGACGACAAGGAAACGCTGCTCTCCCAGAACTACTGGCCGGTCTGGTGGGACCAGGAACCCGAGCCGCTGACGGCGAAGCTGGCCCGCATCGCCGAGGGGTCGTTCAAGGACCGCAACCCGCCGAACATCAAAGGCACAGGCTACGTCGTAGACGCGCTCGAAGCTGCCCTCTGGGCCTTCCACCACTCGGAAGACTTCCGCGGGGGCGCCCTGCTTGCCGTGAACCTCGGTGACGACGCCGACACGACCGGCGCGATCTACGGCCAGATCGCAGGCGCCTACTACGGCGTCGAGGGAATCCTGGCCGCGTGGCGGGAGAAGCTCACAATGCTCGCGGAGATCACGTCGCTGGCGGACCAACTGCACGACCACGCGCAGGAGCACATAGCCCCCGATGAAGAAGGGGTACCGGCAGCGGTCGAAGAGGAAACCGTCGAGATCGCCAGCGTCGGGATGCGCTGGATCAGCATCATCGTCGAGGGTCACACGGTGGAGCAGTTGCTGTTCTACGAAACGGCCGAGGCGGAAGGCGTCTTCGGCCGACCCTTCGACGATGAGATGGACCGCGAGATCCAGATGGCCATGTACGCGGCGGATCGCATCTGGCTGGACGAGACGATGCACAAGGTCGCTTCGGCCTCCAACTGGGTTGTCGAGGGGAAGTCCATCCGCTGGGCGAGGATTGAGCACTGCCGCGACATCGAGCCGGGTAGCGCCAGCTGGATTACCACGCGCGCCGACGGCACACCAGTAGACAGGGAGCCCTGGAGTTGCGTGCGGGGCACACTCCCGATCTCACACCTCGAACTGCCTCCCGCAGATGCAGACCCGGACTCCAGAGTACTTCCCCCTTCCGTCGGCGCGGCTCGCGAGTTCCTGGTCGACCTCGACAAGTACATCCGCGGCTACAAGGCGGCAGTCCAGGGGGAGGGCACGGAAAGCACCGTCACCGCGCTGCGCTACGTGACAAGGCCCAACGGCCAGAGAGTCCAGATAGACGACCAGGGCTGGGGGCTCACAAAGAACGGGCGGCGTGACCGCCGATACAAGGAACCAATTGGACCTCGGCTTCCCTGAACGGAAACGGCCTCGAGTGCCACCCCTCGGAAGGGTAGCTTGAAGTGAGCTGTGAGGTACCGACGACCCAGCGCGCGGAGCAGTCTGGCGAGGCGGTGCGGTGGCGATGCGGCGAGGGTGGAGCATCCCTTCCTCGCCGTGAAGCGGCGCTTCGGCTACGCGAACGTGGGTTACCGCAGTCTGGCCAAGAACCGGGAACGGTTGACGCTCTTGCTGGGGCTCACGAACCTGCTCGCGGCAGAGCCACCCACCTCGCCTGACCGGGGGCGGCGTGCGCCGCTCGCTCCCCGGAGCCGTACCGGGCGACCACCGAGGAGCCTGAGCCGACCCGCTGTCCAGCACGGAGCACTGGGGCGACTCCGCCAAGTCACCACGGCACATGTACCGCCAGGTCTTGTTCCTGCGCCTTGGCCTCCTCTTCTCTTTGACGCATGACTGCTTCGCCCCGCCTTGCCAGACGCGACACACGCAAGTCGTCGACACCTGCGTCCCGCAAAGCTTCGAACGCCTGCCGCTTCCCTGCCCAAGAATCGCTCTCAGACCCTGGAGACCAAGTCACGACAAGGCCCCTCTCAGACCAAGTGGCGTTGACCACAGCCTCTTCTGAGTAACCTGCATCCAAAGCGAGGAGGGCCTTCGTCGCCCAAGGGACATCCGGGTTTCCCGCGAGCGGTGCGAGGTGGTAGAGATCAAGCTCCTTTGAGTCAAGCAACTCACGGTAGAGGTCCAGGTCATCGTCGACCAGAAGCCGAACGATGTCGCGCGGTGGCAGGGTGAGGTCGGAAGGAAGAGCACGCAGCACAGTCAGGCGCTGTTCGCGACTCGTCGCCCGCACTGCCTTCTCCGTCACGTCCTCCGTTCGGAGCCAGCTTTTCCGGCGACCAAGCTCCCGGACAAGCCAGTCGGCAGCAAGGGAGCCGTCACCTGAGAGGACTTCCCCGAGTAGGTACGCCATGACTTGGGAGTGGCCTATCTGGTCGAGGGACGAACGGACAATCGCACTTCTCCAGGCCTCGCCGCTCGGTCGGCCCGTGTCGTCCCCGCGAGTTGACCGCCAGTGACCCAACGCAGTTGTCGCTGCGACCCTATCGTCGTCGGCAAGGAATAGCTTCTGTAGCGTTTCATCCGGCACCAGCCCCAACAGGCACAACTGCTCAAGGGTCGGCAGTGTCTCGGCAGCCTTCCCAATGGCTCCCACCAACGGGCCTGCCGGTGGCTCAGGGTGTCGAATGACGGTGGACACGGCCAGTGCAACATAGGGTCCTCCCGCGAGGCACCGCTCGACGACAGGTATCCACCCCGACACTCCGTCTGACGCTGCCTTCCAGAGGAACGGCTGGATGAAATCTCCGGGGAGCTCCCGCTCCACAAGTGTCGAAGCGAAGGTGAGGGGATTGGACACGCCATCGGCGAGGTAGCCGCAGGCTTTAGCCGCAACGGAACTGTGGCTTCGCATGCCAGCGATACGTGCTTCGCTGTCTAAGCGGGCCAGCCAATCCCCCAGCTCCTCCGCGGAGCCACCCTGGAGGCGCCTTGCGAGGTCACCCGCGAGCTTGTCCAGATCCTCGGGGCGGTACACGTCGGGCCCGGGGTAGGCGGATTCAAAGTCAGGGTCGGCGGGCAGGTCCAGGTCGAGCCCGAAGCGCCCCGCCTGGTTGCGGATTAGGTGTTGAACTCCGGGACGCCCGTCCGTGGCGGCAGCTAGGTCTCGCAGCATGCGTTCGCCAACGTTCCGCATGAAGGTGTGTGTCTCCTCAGGGAGGGTGAGCCATGGGGGGTGCCCGTACCACCACGACGCCACCAACTCCAGAACGTCGCTCCATGGCACGCTCTCGCCCTGCCGCGCAACGCTAGCGACAGCGGGCCAGAGCTCCGCCAGACGCTCAAGGACCCGGACAGAATGGACCCCCTCCGTCAGCGTCATCTTCATCCCCGTTCCAGGGTCGAATGAGCGGCCCTCCCAGCCGGGGCTCAGGGCAAGGCACATGGCGTGAACGGTGGTCCGATCGTCCTTGCTGCGCTCCCACCAGCGCTCCGCCGAATGCAGGAGGACTGTCCGCCGCCGAATGACCTCATCCTCGTCCATCGCAGGATTGATGTGCACCGCCCACTCTTCAACCTCCCCCAACGTCGACGTAGACCGCAGAGAGAACTCGTAGCCCTCTCCCTGCGCGATCTCGAGGAGCGTCGGAAGGGCAGCCTCCGGCCGATGCAGCATCGCCGGGTCGGCGATGCTGCCGATCAGTTTCGGGTGCTTCTCCATTACGTACTGTGTTTCTGTCTCTCCGAGCGACGCGTAGTCGGCCCACAGGTCCGCGGAGGAAGCATCCTCCAGGTGCATGACCAACTCGGGGATCGGTGCACCACGCGATCTCGCACCGATCAGTGTCCTTAGGGCGTGGCCTCGGCTGCTGACGACGTCAAGCAGCGGTCGGTAGTTCAGCGAGACCGGCGAGCCGAAGAACACATCCCGGACCAGCGCCCATCGCAAGGGCTCTGGGTGAATCGAGACCGCTCGTGCTGACGTCTGCCGGACGACCCCTGCCGCCCCGAGCAGCGCGAGATCGCTGGCAACTTCGTGCTTAGAGACCCCCAAGTACTCGGCGATGCTCTCGATGGTGGCACCAGCGTCGCCGGCGAGGGCAAAGGGTGCGAGGAGTTCCTTGGACCGCTTGCCAAGCATTCGATCCAGACCGGTCACAAGGTAATCGACCAGTGCCTCGCCATCGACTACCTGCCTGATGTCGCCCATTTGGCACAGGTGAGCGAGCGTGGCGGCCAGCCCGGGCCGGCCGCCTGCCTGCTTCCTGATGAGGGCAAGCAGGTCGTTGGGTCCTTGGACTCCGACCGACCTGATGACTTCGATAATGGTGTCGGCGTCCAGAAGGGCGAGTTCGCGCACTTGGCCGCTGGAAAGCCCGAGGGCGTTGCGCACACTGGCAGCCTCACCAGGCCAGCAAGTGGCGACGATCTGGGCTCCGTCGTAGCCCACCTCCTGGCGGAGTTGGACGAACCGTTCGACAACATCGGGACGGATGTGGGCGTCGTCGATGATCACCCTGTCTGGTTTCAGCTCCCGAAGGTCGTTGGCGACTTGTTCGGGGTCTTCGCCAACCAGAAACAGCGCATCCCCCTGGATGGCCAGCGACCGAAGGAGAAACGTCTTCCCCGACCCGGGAGCGCCCGTCAGCAAACAGTCGCCCTCGCGGCTTCGAAGCCACTGCACGTCGTCCTCTCGGCCAAGAACAGCGTCCCCGATCACCGGCCGTCCTGTCCTGGGAAACACGCTCAACGCACGCGTGCCCCCCGAGACATTCAGCAGGCGCTTGCACCAACTCGGGTTCTCGTAGAGGCGGTTGGCAAACCAGTCCCGGTCAAAGGTGTGAACAAGAGTGAAACCGGCTTGCCTCGCGACGTCGCGAAGCTTCTTGCGCATCGGTCCGGTGATCTGCCGCGATGTGGCGAACAGGGCCCGGTCAGCCGTCCACCCCTCTTCCCGGGCGCGGTTCAGGTTGCGTCGGAGATTTGCTGTGAGGTTCTTGCCGGTTGTGGAGACAAGAGGAGAGGGTTCGCTAATGCCGTCGGCGACAGCGCCGTCGAAGCCATCGTCACCGCCGCCTGCCACGGGAACGACTGGCCAACCTGCCTTGTGAAGCAGGTCCGCGGCGCATGCCTCGAAGACATCGGGGTCCAGGTGCCCCTCAAGTGCATCGATGATCGCCCTGTGATGCGGATCTCTCGCCACACCATCAGGACGGGTGATGACAGTCCCGGACGGAGCGCTGACAGCGAACTCGATGAGTTGCGGCACCATCCGCTCCGGCACAGGAAATTCGCCTCGCTCCCACCGAGCGAGGGTATTTGGGGCGACATCCAACTCTCGGGCCATAGCTGCCTGCGTCAGCCCCATGCGGTTGCGAAGCAACCGGAGTTCACTTCCGTTCACCCGAACCTCCTCGGAAGGAACTATACGACACGTATACTGATTTCACAGTCGGATGCTGGAGTTGTAGGCACCACGGCAGTGAATCGGCTGGGTGAGAACCAACTGGGAGTCCCGGCGATCCGCCTTCCCCAAGGTCGGCGGGGTCGCCCGAGCCACGGCGTAGGGTTTCGGCACGAGGGCTTTCCTGGTGTATCTGTTACAGGCTATCTCCACCACAGCCCCAGGGTGAGCACGCGCCGCACCCAGCGCCAGAGCAGCGCCCGGTTGCGCTCGACCCGCAGGTCATCGAGCGACTGCTTCCGTCGCCACACCTTGTCGAGTCCTCCCGCTGCGCCGGCGTACTTCCCCCCCGGCCATCCTCGGCGTGCAACTTTGTCGTTCCGGGCGCCGATTCCCTGCGAATCCCTGGGCTCCATCGCCGTGCCGTGGACCCAGCCCGAGCGGCCCGATTCGATCGAACTCGTACGTGTAGGCTTGCGCCCCATGGGGAAACTGCTTTCAGCGTTCGCCTTCTCCGTCCTGCTTCTGGCCTGCTCCCCTTCCGGCGTGCAGCCGGTGCCACCGACCCCCACAACGGCTCCCGCGACGGAGGCCCCTCCTACGGAGGCTCCCGCTACAGCCACAGCTACAGTTGCTAGTCTCGACCCATGCGTGGAACTGGATGAGCAACTGGCTGTGGTGATGGAGGACTACGAGGCCGACGCCGAAGAAGGCATCGAACTGGTGGACAGGATTACCGAAGGGGGAGGGAGGACCGCTCAGCTTCGCAGGCTGGATGAAGCGCAGGAGATATTCGAGAGGCTCCTCTCCATGGTCGAGGATGGGCTTGCACTTGTGAACACTGTCGAGGACGAGTGCGCCCGTGAATATCGGGAAGCACTGTTTGAGAACCAGCGAGGGATAGAGGCGACGCTCGAAGCGCTCAACGGCCTCAGGGGAGCCATCAGGTAGACACACGAGCCGGGAGACCAATCTGACAGCAAGATTGTGTGTTCAGCAGAAGCGACTGGCCTTCCAACCCTCCCCACCTTGCCTGCCTGCTGGAACGAGAGCTGTCACTCCCTGTCGCTGGAGCTGTAGATTCCTGGGTTACGCGCCCACTCTTGCCAATAGGGGATGCGATCCTTCAGGAAGACCTTCCGTTCATCAGAAATATCCGGGTTTTGGTCGATCGCTTCGGGTAGCCCATCGACATAGAGGAGCCTGTTCGCCAGGTCGGGACCCAGCTCAAAGACAGGAGGAACCCAGACAGCTTCGTACCGCCCGGAGCCCTTTGCCTTGACCGTGATCGCGTCCCTCATGGCGTGGGCTGGTGCAAGTCGGTCGAAGGACATCAGGTCCTCATCAATGGCGGGGGCGAGGGTGCCTCGCTGGCGGATCAGCTCTGGTTGGTCCTCAACCTCGTCCTTTCTGCCATAGATGAGAATCATGTGGAGTTGCATGGCTCGGGACCGCATGTGGTCGTCAACGCCAAAGTAGTCCGTGAAGACGTCTTGCCTTCCTGTCCTCGAGAACCATGCGCGCCACTGATTCAGCTGATTGTGAGCCTGCGTGAACTTCTGCGACGGTACCTGGTTGCTGTTGAAGATCACCTTCTTTGGATCCTCTATCTCGATGAGCGTTGGGAACCACGAGCCGCTGTGAGTGGCAATCCACATGAAGTCAGGCTGGAAGGAGGGACTGGCAGGAAGTCGAGGTTGGGTGATAAGACTGCAATGAAGCGGATAGTGCCCCGTTGACCCGCTCGGCGTGGCATGCCCCGGGACCATGCACGGGTGCTTCTCAAGGAACTCCTGAAGCTGAGGCTCCGAAGGCGTCTGGGCCAGCAACTTCTGGTAGTCGTGACGACAACTCTCAAGATAGTCCTCAAGTGGGATGTGAGGTGGCCCTTGCTCAAGGGTGGGGGTGTCGCTCGTCTCCACAGTGTTCACCTCGGTCGTCAAGGGCTAGTGGCCAGCCGACACTACAGGGCCAACTCCAACCTGAGAACGAAGGTTCTCGACTCTGTCCAGTCTGGTGGCGGGTGCTGCCAAGTCGATGGACCATCGGGATTGCGCTGGAGACCAGGAGGCGGACTCGGTCGGGTCGTCCACATGTGGAACAAGTGGGGGCAAGGCGCTACTCTCCCGCGGCCTGTCGCCCCACCGCGGCGTACCCTACGGGGTCGGCGCTGACCAGATCGCGGAGGCTACAGGAGCGACAGATGACACAGCATGAATTCGATGCTTCCCGCTGGATACAACGCCTGGCCGATGCCATCGACGGGGTACTGACCTACGAGAGTGCCTGGGAGGACGTCCTGCGAAGGCGCCGCATGGCAGAGCGTAGCGCTATGGGACTAGCAGGCGGGATCCACGAAGGTGCGACGAAGGAACGAATCGAAGAGTACTGGCACTTGCGCCCTGCTCGCAGCGGTCGACAACTTACGGAATACGAAGGGTCGCTTCTTGACTTACTCGCTCACGTGGAGGAGGTGGTCCTAGAGCATCCGACTATCAAGCGCTGTCTGCGCAGCGTGGGTGATTTCACCGGGATCAAGGTCTATTCGCCAACCTCCTTGTTTCCCATGACCGTAAGGCAGATTGCTGAAGGAATCTTGAGATACTCACTCGACTGTGGAGCCCTGGAAGCAGCGTCGTCGTTGGAGGAGAGGATCAGGCTAGGCGAAGAGCGAAGCCTCGTTGGCAGTCAGGTCACGCTCTTCCACGGCCTGAGGGTAGAAGGCAGCCACGAACTCCCTAACGGGATGACAGTTTCTTCGCTTGAGGATGTTGAGGATCAAGTTGACCTCGTAACCATTGAGGGCATGCTTCTGAGGCAGCGGCTAGTCCTGGTGAGCCCCTCTTCGATCGGTGTCGTCCGGTGGAGCCACAGGTGGGGCCCCGCCATCGCTGCGCCCGACGACGAGGAGTTGAAGTTCACAGAGCTGCCACCGGACCTGAACGAAGTCGCTGGGCTGGCGCTCACGGCCTTGGGCCTCATATGCGATGCCCCCGTCACGGGGGTCGGGAGCACCGACAACAACTTTGACCGCCGTATTGGCAGGGCACTCTGCTACAACGACAGCTTCACGACCCTGAAGGACCTCAGAGCGAAGCTCAGCTTGGTAGGGAGCCCGCCGGACGAGGTTCTCAGCCGCGATGTGTTCCCACTGGTCTCGGATACGTTTCGCCGTCTCATGCAGTTGAGGAGCGGTGGCGGCTCAAGTCAAGCGGATGGCTCTCTGGCAGCCAGCGAAATATTGGCAATGTGCGGTCAGTACAATGACTACAAGCTAGAGAAGGCCCGTCTGACTGACATTGCCTACTTTCTGCTAACTATGCTGGAACGCGGAGACCTTCAGTCCGAGGGCGACAAGCGAAAGCGGGCTTCCGAGAAATACGCGATATCCAGAAGTGCACTCGACAAAATTGCAAACCTTACTTCCACTGCCGGGGGACTCAGTCAGGCTCGCAAAGTCGTGGGGGTCGGCAGGGAACTCACAGAGGCTGAAGCCGAGTTTCTTACGAAGTCGGCCCGGCGAATCATCCTGAGGGCAATCGAAGTTGTGGCGGAGCCCAATGTGAAGCGAGGGAAGATCACCCTGTCCGAACTGCGTGGGCAGTGATCATCAGCTGTCTTGCGTTTGCGTCCCCCAACCCGCGGCCCTCTTTCACCGACTGCGCCAGCGGCGGGGCACGCGGGCGGTCCTGCTGAACCTATGGCTCCACGGGGCTGGAGGCCAAACTCGTCGAGGACCGTCCGAGCGATCTCTTCGGCAGTATCGAGCGCGGGTCGGTCTGCGGCCTCGAACTCGCGTCGGACCCTCCGTATTTGGCGCCATGCACGTTGAGGCCACGGACGCCCGCGAGGGACTCCGCTGGATGGACGCGACGCTCGGGAACGTGTCCCTCATGCGCTTCTCGCCACTCGACGTGCCGGCTGTGGGCTTCAACCGGCTGAACGAGCACTACCGCGAGGTGGTCGAGCTTTCACGCCTCATCCTGTGATACCGGGCCATCGAGATGGACCGCGGAGGCGTGCGCGCGAACGGATTCCTCATGGACATGAACGAGGTGTTCCAGGGGTTCGTCACGAGGGCGCTGCGCGAACTCCTCGGTGTCTCCGACAGGACCCTCCGCTCCGACACGAATCTCCCCGGAACGCTCTGGCTGGACAAGGGAAGGCGAGTGCGTCTCAGGCCAGACCTCTCCTGGTGGGACGGCTCCACATGCACATTCGTCGGCGACGCCAAGTACAAGCGCGTTCAAGACGAGCGGGTTCCCAATGCGGACCTCTACCAGATGCTCGCGTACGCCACCGCCCTCGACCTGCCCGGCGGTCTGCTGGCCTACGCGGAGGGCGAGGAACAGCCGGTCGCGTACGAGGTTCGCAACGCCGCCAAGCGCCTGCAAGTCGCGGCCGTCAATGTGTCCGGCTCGGTTGCCGACATCCGCGCCTCAATCGACGAGCTAGCTCAGAGTGTTCGAGCACTGCGGGATGAAGCCCGACAATTTCGTCACGCCGCCTGATCCGTGGCCCATCAGCTGCGCCACCAGACCTCCCAGCCTCCCCCCATTACTCCAGCCCCGGTTCGCCGTCATCGACGGAGCGCGGGAGCGCCCTGAGGAACGCCTCGATCCGGTCAAGGCAGGCATCGAGTTCGGTGCCAGCCTGGTACACAGCGCCACTCTCGAAGGAGCCGATGGCAGCGCTCGCCTCGTCCTCCGCCAGCGGTGGGAAGAACTCGGCGAACTGCGCAGGGCCAGCGTGCAGGTAGACGCCTCCCTGCTCGGGTCGCGCATACATCAGGTAACGAGTGCGGTTCGTTGGGGGCGCGACCATCACCCCCACGCGGTACGGCTGAACCGCCAGGCCCGCGTCGTGCGCCATGCGGAGGAGGCGGTCAAAGGGCTCCGCAACACCCTTTTCAGCGGCGAGCGCCCGCATCTCGTCGATGTTGAGGCGGGGACGCCGGGCCCGGCGTGGCGAGCCTGTCTGCTCCTCAGTGACCTCACGAATCAGCAGCCTTGGTCCGCCCTCGGGCTCGAATGCCTCGAAGCTCACGATCGTGATCGGCACTCCATACCCGCCCAGGTGGGCGACAATGCGCTCCAGCCCGGCGTCGACGCCGAGACCGGCCAGCAAGACGGCCACGTCGCGGCCGCTGTCCTCCCCATCCAGTTGTTGCCGCACCGCACCCGCCAGCTCCTCGGCGTCACCGAGGGTTGAGAAACCCGGGCGAAGCAACTCCTCCAAGTCGGCGCCGTCCATCGCCGCAATCGACGACGCGTAGTCGAGCGCCTGAGCGAGGGCGCCGCGGTACAGACGCTCTCGCTTGAGTTCGATGACTACCCACCGGTCTTGCCAGTCGATCGCGAGGAGGTCGAGGGGGCCGCCTTCCAGGTGAACCTGACGGCCAACCACCGTGAGCCCATCAGCGAGCAGCGATGAGTCGCTCGCGATCCAATCTTCCAGATGGCGCTCCAGTCCCACGCCGGAGCGGCCCACGCGCTGTGGCGCGTCGCCGTCGACCCTCCACATGCCCAGATCGGCCATCACGGTCCTCCCTGAATCGAAGCGTAGGGTAGCGGAGGCCTGCCCGCAGCGGGCACCCGGGAGCGCGGAGCTAACCCTAACGAGCATTGCAGCGGCTTGATTCTGTGGGGTTCTGACGTGTCCTGGCCCCAGGCCCGTCCTACCTCCACCACAACCCCAGGGTGAGCAGCCGCCGAACCCAGCGCCAGAGCAGCGCCCGGTTGCGCTCGACCCGCAGGTCCTCCAGCGACTGCTTCCGCCGCCAGACCTCGTCGCGACGGTCGGCACGGTCCCAGGGGTAGACCGCCGGGGGCAGGGTCAGCTCGTGGTCGCCGATGAGCCTGACCTCCAACTCCACCATGCGCTTCCGCACGTCCAGCTTGTCCAGCCGGCTCCGCATCGCGGCGAGTGCTCTGCGCACTTCTCGCCACTCGGTGATGGCGGGCATCGCCTCACCGTAGATGAGCTCTTCACCTTCCTCGGGCTCAACTGTCAGCAGCTGGGCGTAGGGACGCCTGGGCGGCTTCACCTGCGGTCGTTCCCGCACGCCATCTGTGGCGCCCTTCACGCTGGGCAGCGACGGGGCCGCTGACCTGCTCGCGGACTCGCGCCGCGCTTCCACCCGGGCGAGGCGACGCTCCCACCGTTCCAGCGTCCGAGCCTGGTCCTCCCGCACTGCGCCGACCACTGCCTGGATGGTTCCCACGCGGGTCCGCAGCTCCGCCACCTCACCTTCCAGTTGGCCGACACGCGCTTCCAGGCCAGCCTGCTTCTGCTCCACGGGCACCTTCGCTGAGCCCTCGACCGCCAGCAGGTGCCGCTCCAGCGCGTCGGCCATGCGCGCGGTCAGCCGCCCGGAGTCCACGGCTCGTCCCAGTGTGCGGTAGCTGACTCCCAGCACCTCCGCCACCTTCGGTCGGCCCTCGGACTCCACCATGTCCCCCAACGCTGCCACCAACCGTTCGTGGCGCTGCTGCTCCTGACTCTTGCTTCCGTCACTGGAGCTCTGGTCAGGACCGTTCGCATGCGCAGGTCCAGGGGGGATCTCCGCAGGGGTCTTCTCCGCCCCCACCCCGCTTCTCGGGTTGCCGTTTGTCAACTTGCGCATAGGCATTCTGCCGATTTCCCGTGGAAGCCGCTCCGGAACCGAAGTGCTTACTGCCTACGTCCGGTAGGGGCCGCTTCCCCTTGTCCCGACTGGCCCTTTCGACCAATCGGCGTTTTGCCACCTACCTCGTTTCTCTGTACACGCCCATGACATCACATCCGCCCCGGCAACGGCAGACCTTGCAAGGGGGCTCGTTCATGAACCCCCTTGCAAGGCGTTCCCCCTGGGTCCCCCGTTCCCCACACTCGATCGTCCGCGCCTGGCCCGGTGAGCGAGCTCTCGCTCCCTCGAAGGAGTCGCCACGCCGCCGCCGGCATGGCGCAGGAAGACCGATAGGAAGGACCCACGCCATGCGACTCAACCTTCTGCACCTGCTCTCCCGCAGGTCCGAACCGAAGCCACCCGTCCTCCTCGAGGTGACGCCCCCGCGCAGCGGCGAGCGCACCCTCCTCGGCGTCGAGAATCTGCTCGGCTCGATCGCCGTCCCCGAACCCTTCACCCTCGAGCTGGCAGGCGACGCCGACGGCGTCACCCTCATGGCCCGCTGCCTCGACCAGCAGGCCGTGCGCAACCAGCTCGCCGCACACTACCCCCAGGCCGTCATCGACGACGTGCCGCCCACGGAGGACCCCTTGCGCCTCCAGGAGGGGGAGCAGGCCTGGTCGCTGACGCTGCGCTCCAGCGGTCCCGACTACGTCCCCCTGCGCACCTTCCGCGACGACGACCTCCTCGACCCCGGCTCCGATCCCCTCATCGCCCTCCTCGGCGCGCTCTCCGCCCCTGAGGAGGGCGAGCGCGCCGTGGCGCAGCTGCGCATGCGTTCCCTGGGACCGGGCTGGGCACAGGGATACGCGGAGAAGGCCTTCGAGCAGCCACTCCCTGCCCGGCCGCAGCCAGCTGCCGCCGGCGGCCAGAGCCGCAGCTACGGGACCGAGGGCCTGGCCATGGCCGTCCTCGCCGTGGCCGCGCTCGGCGCCGCGCGTGGCTACCAGTGGGTGCAGGCGGGCGAGCTCTGGAAGACCGCCCTGCTGGGACTGGGCATCATCGGCGTCCTCGGCCTGGCCGGGTGGGCGAAGCAGCGCTGGCAGCGCAACCGCAACCACGTCCACGACCCGGCCCTCGTCAAGGAGAAGATCTCCCGGCTGGCCTTCGAGGCCGAGATCCAGGTGACCGCCATCCTCCCCGCGAAGGACCCCGGGGCGGCCCGCAAGCGGGCGCGGGAGCTGCTCAAGGGAGTGGCCGCCGCCTACCGCCACTTTGACCATCCGCTGGGAGCGCGCTTCGACGTGAGCCGCGTGCGGGCCGTCATGCCCGACCCGCAGCGGCTGCACCCGTCCGCTTCGGGACTCCTCGGCAGCCGCAGCGTCCTCGGCGTGCGCGAGGCGGCTGCCCTCTGGCATCCGCCGGGCGCGAAGGACGACACGCCTCTCGTGGGGCGCTCGGGGTCGAAGGTGCTCCTCCCCTCCGCGCGCGACGTGCGCGAGGGCGCCCTCGTGGGGGAGACGACGGCGGGCAGGCGGAGCCCCGTCCGCTTCGCCGGCGACCTCCTCCGCCGACACCACCTCTACGTCGCCCGCACGCGCATGGGCAAGTCCACGCTCATGCAGCAGGTCATCGTCCACAAGCTGCTGGAGAAGGCGGCAGGGCGCGACGGCGACGCCATCATCGTCGTCGACCCCCACGCCGACCTCGTGGCCGATCTTCTCGCGCACGTACCCGAGTCCCTCATCGACCGGGTGCGGCTCGTGGACCTCGGTGCGGAGGGGGGCCTCCCCGGCATCAACCTCCTCGATACGCGCATCTTCAGCGACCGCGACCGCACCGCCGACTCCGTCGTGCGCGTGGCCAGGGGGCTCTGGGACCAGTGGGGGCCGCGCATGCAGTCCATCCTCGAGCAGACCGTCAAGACCCTGCACGAGGCCAACGCCCACCCGTCCACCGCGGCGGACGAGCAGCACACCATCCTCGACGGCCTGCGGCTGCTGGAGGACACCGAGTTTCGCCAGGAGGTCCTGGACAAGGTCTCCGACCCCTACCTGCTGGAGTGGTGGGCGCGCACCTTCTCGGGCTGGCGGCGGGAGTACCGCTCCGAGGCGTTCGCGCCCGTGCAGACGCGCCTCACCTACTACGCCTCCTCGAAGGTGGCGCGCGCCGTCCTCGGACAGCCCCGCTCCACCATCGACCTGCGCAAGGTGATCCGCGACGGGGGCATCCTCTTCGTCTCCACCGCCCAGGGGAGGGCGGGACGCGACGTGGCCGCCCTCGTGGGCGCCTCCATCCTCAACCTCGTCGACGCCGTCATCCGCGAGCAGGAGCAACTGCCCCGGGAGGAGCGGCGCGGGGCGCTCGTCGTCGTGGACGAGATGCAGTCCATGCCGGGCGTCGACTACGAGTCCATGCTCTCGGAGCTGGGCAAGTACGGGGCCTCCTTCGTGCTCGCCACCCAGTCCCTCGACAAGCTGGAGGACCTCTCGCGCACGATGCGCAGCACCCTCCTCGCCAACGTGGGTTGCCTCGCCGTCTTCCAGGCGGCCGCGGCCGACGCCCAGGACCTCGTCCTCGAGCTGGGGCGTGACCGCGTCTCCCTGGAGGACATCGTCTCCCTCCCCGTCCACCACTGCTACGTGCGCGCCACCGTGGGGGCCGAGCGCGTGCCGGTCTTCTCCATGAAGGTGCGGGAACCGGACGAGGGTGACGTGGACACGGCCGCACGCATCCGCGCCAACGCAGCCTCCTACGCGGTCTCCCCGGACGTGCTCGCCGCGCAGGAGGCGGAGGGTCGCCGGCGCGTGGAGGAGTACCAGGCGGGCCTCGAAGCCATCCGCAAGGGGGAGGAGCCGGGACCCGAGAAGAGACGCGATCAGGGGCGCGACCATCCGCGGGAAGCGCCCAGGGACCGGAAGCGGAAGAGGCGCAGGCGCCCGCGGGAGGACGCGCCCGTGGAGGGTGACGAGTGAACCTTCAGAAGGACCTGCTGCGGCTGCTCGCCGCCACGCCCCTCGCCGACCGGCTGGAGATGGTTTCCCTCTCCGGCTGGTCGCGGGGGGCGGTCTACAAGGCGGTCGCGGCGCTGGAGGCCCAGGGCCTTGTGGAGTCGGTGCCCCACGCCTCGGACCTGGTCGTGCCCACGCGCCGGTACTGCCTCAGCGCCGAGGGGGTGCGGCGGCTGGCGGGGGAGGAAGGGGTAGGCGTGGAGGAGCTGCTCCGCTCGCGGCCCGTCTCCCGGCGCTGGCGCCGCATCCTCCTCGAGCGCCTCGACGCCGTCGCCGTCATCTACCGCCTCGCCTCGGTGCTCGCCGGCGTCGCCTTCCCGCTCCGCTTCCGCTGGTACCGGGCCATGCCCGTGGACGCCGCCATCGCCCTCCCCGACGGGCGCACGATCGCGATCGTCCGGCAGGGCCTCACCTCGGACCGCGCGGGCTTCGGCAAGCGCATCTGGCGGCTGCGGGAAGGGCCGCAACCGGCCGCCGCCCTCCTGCTCATGCCCGACGAGGTGCGCCTGCGCCACGCCCGCGGGCTGCTGGCGGGGGCGCCCTTCATCTCCTTCCTCGCGCTCGAGCGCGACGTGGCCCGGGTGGGCTCGCGCGCCCGCATCTGGCGCACAACGTCGGGCGCAACGCCCCTGGGGCTGGGTGAGGCGCTCTCGCACGTGCGGACGGGTGGGGCATGGCCGGTGGAGCGTCCCCTGGCGTGGCGCTCGCTGCCCGGGCCGATTCCGGGGCTGGAGCAAGCCTGCCGAGACGAGCGCATGCTGCCGGCAATGCTCAAGCCCATCGAGAAGCGCGCCCTCGACCTGGTCTCCGACTGGCCCTGGATCACGCCGCCCCACCTGGGCGCTCTCCTCGGGGTGAGGCGCTCGCGGCTGTCAGAGGTGCTGCGGCGCCTCGGGGAGATGGGGCTGGTCCTTGATGCCGTCGTGGAAGGACAGCGACGCGTCGCCGTGACTGACCGCGGACTGGCCCTCCTCAGCCACCGCGACCGCACCTCGCTCGGCGTGGCGAAGGGCCGCTGGAGCACGACGCCGCTCGACCCCGACGCGCCTCTCGGCTGGCGCAACGTCTCGGGCAGGAGCAGCCGCCAGCTCCTGCGCACCATCGAGCACACGGACGCTGTCCACGGCTTCCTCGCGGCGCTGGTGGAGGACGCTCGCTCGAAGTTGCTGGAGGTGGTGCAACTCGACCCGCCGCGTCGGGCGTCGCGGTACTTCCAGCACGACGGGCGCCTCCACTCCGTTCAGCCCGACGCCTTCGGGACCCTGCGACGGGGCGATGAGGTGTGGCCGTTTTTCCTCGAGTGGGAACGCCGCGCCGTGCGCCCCGTCACGATGGCTGCTCGCCTCGCCCCCTACCTGCGCTACTACGCCTCCCGCCGGCCCACCGACGACCACGGGGCGCAGCCGGCGGTCCTAGTGGTGTTTGACGATGAGCTGGCGGCAAGCCACTTCCTGCGGGTGGCGAGCGAGGAGATGGGGCGCGTGAAGGTGAAGGTGCCCTTGAACGTGTCGCACAGGGGCGTGCTGGAGCGGGAAGGGCCGCTGGGCGGACTTGAATTCGCAGGGTGGGCAAGCCGGCTGGCATCATGACTTCCAACGTGTTGACTGCTCGTCCAAAACTTGTGGTTTGACCCTCAGGCGTCTGGCGTGCATTAGTGGCAGAGTCTGGTCTTCGTTCCAGCGTTAGCCCGCTCCCCTGAGACAGTAGTGGGGCCGGGAGTCCAGGGGGGTTACCGATGAGCGTTGTGGGGAGCGAAGAACTCGATGTCGTCGAGCCAGCAACGATCATCGCAGAGGCGATGCACAAGCTTGGCGTCGACGCCCCGGAAGACAAGCTATTGGAGGCGGCGAGGGGGGTGTGGCGGGGGATCGGTTCGGAGTGGGAGTTCGCCGCCCTGTCTGTTTGGGGTGGAGCAAGGCTCGTTCAACGGGTTGACTCGGGGCAGTGGACGCCCGAAGCAACTAGCAAGTACAAGACGCCCGACCTGCTGGTCGTTGTACCCACCGCAGCGGGGAATGACGTCGCGTTTTGGGTGGAAGTGAAAACGTCCCGGAAGGAGAAGATCAGAGTCTCCGAACGTGACTTCGCGCGAATGAAGGCATTCCAGGCCACCACAGGTCTCCCCAGCCTCATGGCTTACAAGCATCGAGGCCACATCTGGTCACTTCGCGAGGTCGAGACCCTGCACAGGGCCGGGACCGCCTACAGGCTCGACCTCAGCGACATGTACGACAACCTGATGGGGGTTCTGTTGAACGACTTCGCATTCGCCGTTCGAGAGGGAACGGGGTTGTACATCGTCCTGGAGCGGCAGTACGGACGACTAGCTGAGAAGTCCGGCGAGGCTACCTTCACGGTGGTGGACGCCTACTTTGGTGGCGCTGACGGCAACAGGCTCGACTCCCATCCCTGGATGCTCTATGCGCTGCTGGCTCTGGACCCCGTCGAGAAGTCCGACTTCTCCGGCTCGAAGGTCACCATGTCCTTCACGAGCCCTGGCATCGAGAGGAGTGCGTTCGGGCACAACATCTTCGGCGTCTGGGCATGGCTCCATCACGAACAGGCCGGAGAAATCCCTTGGGGCGCTGTTCTTCGTCGAGCACAGCACGTGCCGCCCGCCTCGGAGGTCGCGCATGAACTGTACGCCAGGGGCTTCGCATCCCACATCATCCATCAGCGTCCGCAGAGCGTGTCCGAGACCTTCAGGAACTTTGCATGAGGCGGCGCGGCGCCTCCGTTGCAGCCAGAGTGCACTCTTGAGAATCTTGCTACTGGTAGCCCAGAAAGGGAGTAGCGCCACCACCGAGCCCAACCAACGCCGCAGCTAGCTCCATCCGCCGGCGTGATCGCTCGCCCGCTTACGACCTTCGAGCATCTTGCTCGCCTTTCACTTCTGGCACGTCATCAAGCTGCACCAAGATGAGAGACCCCAACGCAGGCGGATGAGGGTGAACGGGGGTCAGGAGCCTCTCGGCAATGGCGTCATGCTGACCCGTCCACCACGCCGCTGCCGACTCAACGGCTTGAGTACGTTGTCTCGCATCTCGGTCCACTCGCGGCCAGAGCCTGCATACACTCTCACCTCACCCTTCCAGTCGGCGACCATTGAGACACGGAATTCCGCTGGCGATTCGATGCACCGCAATTCGTCGATGTCGGAGCGGCGGTCAAGCACCCGGGCCCTTTCGCGGCCAACGCAGACGGCAAGCACCGTTCGCGGCCGTTGGCGGGATCGTCTGCGGACGGAAGGTGGTCGGCCTGGTGACGCCCTTCTTGTGTTACCAGCACGGCTCAGCGCCCGCCCCCGTGGCCGACCAGACGGCTCCACACTCTCCACCGCCCGAGAGCGTGGCACCGGGAGCGTGGCCACCCGTTGGGGCACCATGCGACGCTTGGGCATCCGAACCCTGCCAAAGGTGTTCCGGTTGTCGGTGGAGAAACCGCCTGAGCCGAAGGCTCGCCGCCTAAAGCTCATGACTCTCAACTCCTTGCAGGCCGGGGCACCTGCCAGGTGCTCCGCGGGGCGCTGATTGTAGCAGGGCACAGACCACCATCAATGCAAACCACTCCGGTGGCTTTGCCCACTCCACTCCCGCGCCTGTGCGGGAACCGGAGCAAGACCGCCCACCTTGCAGAAAGTGACCGAAGTCCGACTCAAGGCGAGGAAGACGGAGAAGCTCCCAATCCGACCCGCAGCGTTCGCCCTCCGTGACGCACAGAGGCGTGGAGCAATCTGCGAGTTCGCGGCGTGGATCGGGGGACCGCAGGGGGGAGGTTGTCGACCAGTCTGGCGCCACCCCCGAGCTGACGGTGACGCTGTAGCGATGGGTCGAGGGCGCTCCGCGGGTGTGAACAAGCACATTCGGAAGCCCAGCACCCCATCCGTCTCCCCACGACCTCGGCACCGGAGACCAGTCATGAGGCCGTGGAAGGTGCGGAGTTCGTTGCAGTCTTGGGTGACCCGTCTCCCTTCCATGTCAAGATGGAGGGGCGGTTCAGCAGGAGGGCGCGTGACGAAAGAGTCAGGGTTCGCACCCAACGGGGGCGGGCTCGCCCCGGATGTTCCCGAGCAGATGGATGCCGCCGCGCTGGCTGTGCTGACTTCCCTTGCTGAGCGGCTGCGGGAATTGAAGTGGCATCCCGACCACTGGCACCTCTCACACTCGTCCAAGCGTCGCTCATCGGAGGATGGGGTACTCGTTGAGTACGGGGTCTCGTTTGACCTGGTCGTTTGCCCCGAGTGGGAGTGCGGCGCCCCAGATGACGGCGGCGTCCCTTCGTGGAGCCGGTGGGCACACGACAAACCTCTTCGCATCTTGGAAGGGACCGACATCAGATCCGATGAGGAGATGGCCGCAGCTGCCATACAGGCGGTGATACGGAAGGCGCACGTCGCCAAACGGCGGGAGGACAGCGAAGGGTGCAAGGTGGACTTCAGGGTCTTCCTGCCTGATGGGACAAGCGCCGATGTCGAGGCAACGATGCACACCGACGGGGAGCGGCGGCGGCTGACCAGGGCTCGGGGTACGGGGAGGGGTACCGACCTCAAGGACAACTGGATGGTTCTCGCCATGGACAATCGGTTTCTGGGCGACTACGCCGGCGACAACGCCTTCCCGGTCAAGGAGGTCCTACAGACGGTGGCCGCCGTCCTGGCTCGCGTTGAGAACGGCGACTTCGGCCTCGTCGACGACGCGCGCATCGGAAAGCTCTGCGAAGAGGCAATCCGCAAGAGTTGGAGGTGGGCCACGAACGATGTCTTGGAGTCGGAACCCCCACTGGCGGTGACCATTTTGCGCCGGGAACCACCGAAGAGAAGCCGAGGAGAGGTCGATCTCACGGTAGCGACGTCGGTCTTCCACTTCTCCCGGGTGACCGCCGTGTCCGCCCTGGTGTCGGCCGTGCAGCGGTGCATCGACCGCAAGCTGGAGAAGGACCAGTGGGGAGACTCGCCGAACGCGAAGTGGCTCGTAGTGGTTCTCGATGAAGGCGAGGCGGCGACTCAGTTGAAGGGGGCGACCGAGTTTGACGACACCCTCCTGGACTTCAGCGGGCTGGCATTTTCGGGCCTCGACGAAGTATGGGTAGTCGCCTTCGAGGATGGCAGGCTCACTGTCCTCCGCTTCATGGGTTCATGCGACTGCTGGCGCCGCTACCTGGACCTCGACGTGGAAGCGTGATCTCACTTCGGAACGTCCGCGTCGTGGCCACCGAAAATGGCAAGAGCGCGGAAACGTTAAGATGCGTGGGTGCCTCGCCACCTAGCCGTACGCTCCTCGTGCCGCAAACAGACACGACCGCTGAGGGTGGATGCCTTGCCTTCTACAGAGCCAACCCGAACACCAGCACGAAGGTTCTCCAATTTGTCCAGTCTGGTGGTCCCGTAGCGAGTGCACATGCCGAAGCTGTCTCGTCCCAGTCTCTCCACCGAGGGTGTCTATCGGCGCAGGCTGCCCGCTAATCGGGGGATGGCCGAGCAGCGAAGAAATTCACCGTGCGCGACTGGTCTAGTCACCAGGAAATGAGACGCCGATCTGGTCCAAGCTGCTCGCGAATCTGAGACTCCGGTTCGGGATCCAGCTCCACGAACCGGACGATTTGCTCTTGCCTATGCGGATTGACAGTTATGCTCATCGTATTCAACTGTTGCATCAGCAAGAGCGCGCCACCCACATTGACCTCCGGCTTTCCGCGCTCTGATCCGAGAAGCCGCTGCAGCGCCTTGGCCCGGTTGAAGTACTGCTGTTCGGCCTCTCCGCCGGAGGCCGGATGAACTAGCCAGTTGCGCAAGAGTCGCCATTCGCCCATAAGGTCCGACTCCGCTTCCTGGAACGGAACACCGAGAACATCAACGATCCTCGGTCGTATGGTGTCCTCCCAGTGGCTGAATATCGACAACACGAAGGACTTGGCATGGGCCGTCCCGAACATCTCATCAGAAAAGGAGGCAACGGCTTCGTTACCTTTGACGCTCGTCCGGAGGTACTGGCGGGTACCGTCTGGATACTCACAACCAAAGCCGACTGGTTCCTCCGGCCCAATGTTGCTGGCCAGCGCCTTCTGCAAGCCGTCCCGGCCCTCTAGGACAGCGACGAACCAGATGCACGCCAAGTGCCATCCGCGGGCAAGCTGATCAAAGTGCGTCAGTGACCGCCAAGGCTGTCTCGTCGTCGCAACGAAGGCCAGTGCAACGGAAACTGACTTTGCCTCCCTGCCAACTCGTAACGGCCAACAACTCGTGCGTCGCAATTTCCTTATCCGCGCCGCCGTCATCTTCTGGCATTGTCAACCTCCAATCCGTCGTACCAAGCCATCACTAGGCCCTCAGCGACGGGCGATGTCTTCCAGCCGTGGCAGCCAGGGGAGGGTAGCGATCCGGCTTGCGGTACGCTGCGCGTGCCGGAAGTGGTGGGCCTACACGTGCCTGCACGTACTGTACTGCGAACTTTCAGGTGGGTGGTCTTCGCTCTAACCCTCCGAAGGCCGCGGGCAACACCTGCGTCGCCTGGAAGTAGCGGGTCTGCCACACCCATACTCGCGAGGGTCACAAGCCAGGGGCTGATGCTCCCCATCGGAATGCAGACCCTTGGTGGTTCGGCAGTTTCCAAGCACGCTGGGAAGGTCCCGGCGAGTCGGAGTATTCACGACCTCCGACCTCGCTCATCCACCTCGTACTCGCCGGGGAAGCGGTCGCGCTGCTCGAGGATGAACCGGACCGCATCCCGGACGCGCTCGGAGTACCTGGCCTTGAGATGCTCCGGGGCCTCCGAGGTCCACTCGAGATCCTTCCCCTGTGCGATGACCGCCTCGATCTCGGAGACGTCGCCGTCCGTGAGTTCGACAATCGTGTCGGCGATTACTTCCGTCTCGGCCGTAACACCCGCCCCGATGCCAGAGACACGATGCATGTGGTCACACGTCCGCCGGCCCGTCGCGACGTCCAGGGGCATGATCTCGCCAAGCGGGCAGTTGCCTTCCGGGTGATCGCACTCGTCGCCATGGTCGCAGGGGCCGTACCAGTGGTCCCAGAAGTCGCAGGAGATCGCCCATACACGCTCGGCGAGCTTGCCGCGCGTTTCTAGGGCGAGCTCGGGTGGCTGGTAGAAGGAGCGGATCAGGTCGAGGGCCATCGCCTCGACATCGCGCCCGTACTGTAGAGAACGCTCACCGGTGAGCGTGAGCTCGATTATTTCCTCGTCGCTCATGCTGTCGCCTCCTGGTCGCCAGGGACGCGGGCACGCAACTTCGGCCCCCGTCCTTCTCGACCGTGATCCGGCCTCCGCCCCAATCGGTGCCCGGAGGTACCGTTGCACGGATTGGCGCTTGTAGCCAGCCGGGCTACCGCCCAGCGAAGGGGACTCCGCCGTGAAGTTCCCCTCGTGATCCCAAGAGGGGCCCACGGGATGGTCAAGGGCATGGGCGAGAACGCCGCCCTCGTTACCCGCTACCCGAGCAACCCGGCATTTAGGGGATCGCTTTCGCAGTAGCATGCTCAGGCGGCGGGCGGCGCTGGTATGCTGGAGTTGGCTCGCTCGGGAACTAAACAAATAGGAGCGCGGCAGTGTCCAACCCACTTTTCGACCCGCACACCCAGCAAATGATCAGGGAAGCGCGACGCATCCTCGCGCAGAACCGCCCCGCGATCAGGCACTACCAGCAACTCGTAGCGACACACGGCCCCGCGATCCGCGAGGCGAAGCGCACCGTCGCAGTGCACGGCCCCACGATCCGGGACGCGCTGGGCATGTTCTCTCCCCGCCGTCCGAGCACTACGAAACGCGGCGAAGACCCGCCCGGCTGGGTGTTCGAGGGAGATGCTGGCCTGTCGATGGCGTGGCCGGGGGAAGACCAGTAGCGGGGCTCGAGAACTGCGTCAAACGCACGATTGCAGACCATAGTCCGACTCTCACGAGTGGCGCGAGTGGAGCGTTGGCGAACCGGGAAAGCTCTACTGGGTCTACTGCCTACAGTTGGTGACGCTGCCGACAGGTCGGGCAGAAATGAAGAAGCTGGCGGACGTGGACAACTGGGGAGCGGGGCGGTAGCACCGACCCTCGACAGACTACGGAGCCCACCGATCGCGCGCACGGCGCCGCCGGCTACATGAACGGTCAGCCGCGCCAAGAACCACGAGCGGCCGGTCTCGACGGTGTCAAGGGCGCTGGCGGGGATGCGTCCGGTCTCGCCGATATGGAGGACGCCGCCGTCGAGCGCGATGCTGGCCGGGCTGCCGCCGAGCAGGCGGACGAGGGTGGCGCGGGTCGCGGTGATGGGGCCGGAAGATTCGGACATGGCGGTCCAGGAGATGGGGACTACGGGGCGTGCTCGTACCGTCGTGTGGGCGGACTACCACGGGCGCGCCGCTGTGAAAGCGGCGCCGCGAGTACCGGCACAGGCTACGCGTGCGCGACGATGTGGGCATCCGTTCGGGAAGCGTTGTGACTCCGAGGCAGAGCTCAGGAGAGACGCGTAAGTGTTCTCGCAAGACCTCCGGCTGGGAACGACAAGGGCAGCGTCGAAGTCGACCACCGATCTGCTAGGCTCGCGCGGCTATGGCAGTCAATGGAGAGCGAGGCGCGATTGAATACTTCGACGCCGAGGTGATCCTTGACTTCATCACGCTCGTGTCAGGGGCACTCTTCAACGACTTGGGCCCCGAGATTGGTTCGAAGGCTGTTCAGGAGATCGGCGAGAAACTAGATGAGGCTTCAGCCACTTCATCCTTGCCGCGAAGGGCACGTGATAATCAGTGTCGTCTGATTCGCGAGATGCTCGAGGACACGTTTCGGTATCGCGCTGATACGTCGTAGTTCCTTCGCGACTTCACCAACTGCGTTCAGCAGTGCATTCCCGAGGGGCTATGGTGCGTACACAACCCCCGCGCCGAAGCACGGCCAGACGGGGTGAGGATGTGGCGGACGAGGCCGACCGCAAGCACGCGGTGTGGAAGCGCAAGGAGGCGCTCAAGCTGCGCCGGGTGTGGCGCATCCTGACGCTGGGACTGTGGTGGAACTAATCGGGCTGGATCATACGTCCGGGGTCGCGCCCCTTGACCCGCCGCCTTTGCTTCGCGATGTAGGTCCCTTTGGAAGCACGTCCCCCTCGTATTTCGCCACACCCCCAACGATATAGCGGTCAAATGACTCGGCCTCACTGGTGACGCCCTCCCTGTATATGACATAGATCGAGTCAATGAGGGCTCTCAGCGCGTCCGACTCTGAGTATAGAAAGTGAGTTGCAGACTTAGGCGACGGGAGCACCCGTGGAGCACCTGCTTCCATCAAGCAAGGCAGCAGCACTCCAGAACCCAACACTGCAACCACACTTGGGGTTGCATCGTCGCCATATTCTGCTGATAGATCCATGAAACTAGTGTGGAGCGATCTGGGTTGCATCCTTAGGCTGCCTGCCAAGACAGCGCCAAACATCTGGTCTAGCCCAAAACGTTGAACACTCTGCGAATCTGCAAATCTGATAAGATTTGCCATCGTTGTGCTCTGATATCGTCGGTAGCCCGGTTGGCTGCCGCTCTCTTCTGGATCCGTGTCTGGAATGCCGTACCTACGTAAACGCCGAACAGAACTTACTTTCTCGAACGAATCCCTAAGCGAAGCCGTATCTAGAGAACTCTTGACCTCCACCACCCCAAGTACACCTTCGCAGGGATAGTAGGCGGTTTCCGGGGTCTCATTTACGCTGAAGACCGGACAAATGTTCTTTTCATAGAGAATGATGTCTTGCTGTTTGCTACAACCTCCGTAGCTGTCGATTACGCAGCCCGAACCTACCGCAATCCCTCGCGGCAGTACCTGTTGTAATCGCCTTCGTGCCGGTGTCTCGATAGCGGTCCCGATCAAGGGGCCGGTCGTGCCCTGCTTGGCGTCGTCGAACTCCCTTAGCAGGCTTTCCCCCAGGCGGGTGATGAAGTCTCTGGCGTCAAATCGCGGTGGCAATCGTAACCTCACTCAGCATCGCCCAGAGCAACGCGCTACCGTTCGTGTGCGCCACTCCGTTCGACGAGTGCCATATCTCTGTGCTGGGCCGCTGTATACCAGATTCGAGAGAGGAACATTCCTGCCTAGGCCGGGCAACTCAGACTTGGTTGGGCTCGGCAGGCCGCCTGATTGGCCTCCGCGTAGCCCGCCGACGTAGCGTGCGAGCCTTCCGAGTCAAACGCGGCTTCATGGTCAGCGAGGTCGCTCTGCCTTGAGGCTGCTAGAATATTAGTTCTGGTAGCCGCCGTGGTCGGCACACAAGAGTCCAGTCTCCCAGACGGTCTCACCCATCCCCCCACTTGCTGGAGGAATAGCACCATGAAGCACCCAGCAGCCCCCAAGCCCGCCGCCCTTTACGCCAGGGTCTCCAGCGACCGCCAGGACGTTGACCTCTCCGTCGCCGCCCAGCTGCGGGCGCTTCGCGACTACGCCGAGAAGAACGGGTACGTCGTCGCCCGCGAGTACGTCGACGAGGCCGAGAGCGGGCGCGTTGCCGACCGGCCCCAGTTCCGCAAGATGCTAGACGCCGCCAGCGGCACCGATGCCCCTTTCGAGGAGATCCTCGTCTGGAAGTTCTCACGCTTCACCCGCAAGCGGGAGCACGCCGTCGCCTTCAAGTCGATGCTCCGCCGTCGTGGCATCCGGGTGACCTCCATCACCGAGCACGCCGACGACTCCCCCACGGGCAAGCTCATGGAGGCCATCATCGAGAGCGTCGACGAGTTCTACTCGGAGAACCTGGCTCAGGAGGTCACGCGCGGGATGCGCGAGTCCGCCTCGCGTGGCTCCTTCCTCGCGTCCCGGGCGCCCTTCGGCTACCAGCGCGTGAAGGTCAGCGACGGCATGCGGGAGCGCCCCACACTTGAGGTCGACCCGGCCACCGCTCTTGTCGTGCGGGAGGTGTTCGAGAGTTCGCTGCGGGGGAACGGCCTCAAGGAGATCTGCCGCGACCTGAACGAGCGGGGCATCACCAACCGGGGCCGGCGCTGGTACCGGAACGGCCTCCACTACCTGCTCACGAACGAGGCCTACACGGGCACCGCCGTCTGGGGCCGCACGCGCAAGGACGGCAAGGCCCCCGACCCCGTGCGCGCCGAGGGAGCCTGGGAGGCGATCGTTCCCAAGGAGCTGTTCGACCGCGTTCAGCAGGTCTTGCAGGAGCGGGCGCCTAAACGACAGCGGCCGGCGCGGGTGGGAAGCAAGTTCCTGCTGAGCGGGCTCCTGCGCTGCGGCATCTGCGGCAAGCCCTACACGGGGCAGGGAGCCAAGGGGGGCCGCTACGCCTACTACGTCTGCGGCACGCTGCTCAAGGAGGGCGCGGGCTCGTGCGAGGCGAGCTACCTCAACGCCGATAAGATCGAGGGCTTCATCCTCGACAAGATCAGGGACCGCATCCTCACGAATGAGACGATCACGGAGCTGGTCACCCTCGTAGCCGAAGAAGTGGATGCCATAGCCGGGGAGCTTGATGAACAGTTGAAGGTGATCGAGGCCGAGCTAGAGGATGTCCAGTCCCGGCTCCTGCGACTCTATGACGCGCTGGAGAAGAGCTCCCTCACGTACGAGGCCCTGTCGCCGCGGATTCTGTCCCTGCGGCACCGCGAGGACCAGCTCGCCGCAGCACGCGAGGAGGCTGTGGCCCGGCTTACGCACCGGAAGGTGGTGCTCCCCACCACGGAGGAGATCAAGGAGTACGTGGCCGACTTCCGCAGCTTCCTGGCGGAAGGGACGATCCCGGAGCAGAAGGCGCTCATCCGCAACTTCGTGCAGGGCGTCGAGGTGATGGGGGAAGAGGCCACGCTGACGTACACGATTCCGATGCCGTCGGACGGCGTGACGAGGGAGGGGGCCCCGGTTCTCGATTTTGTACAGTCCGGCCCACCAAAATCAACCTAACTTGACGGTAGACAGTACCGGGCCGCCGAGGGCTGGCTGCTCGGTCCTGCCGCCACGCAGGGGACTGTCCTCCGGCACTGGGATCGTGTAGCGGATCGTGGCTGCGCCGGGGGCGACGGCAATTTCCTTCACGAACGAGCGGATGAAGGCCTTCGCCTCGGTCAACTCGTTCGTAGCGAGGAGCTGGCTCATGTCTTTCGCGTAGGCCGTGATGGTCTCTACGTTGGCGAGCACGTCGCGCCGCTCCGAAAGGGCAGCCCGCGCCTCCGAGGCCGCCTGCTCCAGCCGCTCGCGTCGCTCCTTGTGCTCGCGCACGCGTGGCAACACATCGCTGATATCGAGCTCCGTCGTCTCCATGAGGTGGTAGAGGCGGTCGAGCCGGCGGCGCACGTCAGCAAGCTCAGACTCGATCGTCTCCAGTTTCTGGCGCTGCTCTCGCGCGACACCGTCCATCTCCTCGTCGAGCATGCCTACAAGGTCGCGGATGTTGGACTCGGTGAGGATGTGGTCGCGGAGTTGCCCGAGGATCGTCTCCTCGAAGCGCTTCGCGTGGAGCCGCGGCGTCACGCAGGCGGCGCGCACGGTGCAGATCGCCACCGCCCAGCGGAAAGTTCGCAGTACAGTACGTGTGGGGATTGGCGTGGACGGAGGGAATGGGCTACTCCGTCGTCGCCGCGTCCTTATCGCCAGGGCCCCAGTGCCCCCTGGATCCACGCCAGCGGCCGCGGGAGTCTCCATCCCGTTCCGGCTTGTCGCCGGACTCGATCGCTGTCCGCCACTCCTCGGCTTTCTCCTCGCTGACCTTGCCGGCCTTGACTGCCGCGTCGATCCGCTCCAGCAGGACCTGCCGCATCGCCGCCTTCAGATCCTCGACCGTCACGCCCAGCGCCTCGGCTAGCGCCTCGCCGCCAGCCGAGAGACCGAACCCGCGAGGATGCCAGTCCCCCGCCTCCGACGACTCGACTCTCGTCCTGATCTCCGCCGCTTCTTCCTCCGTAATCTTCCCCGCCTCGACGGCTTCGTCGACGCGGTCGAGGGCAACTTGCCGAGCGGCCGCGTCAAGATCTTCGACTGTCACCCCAAGCGCCCCAGCGAAGGCCTCGCGTCCCTCGTCCCAGGACGATGCCTTCTCTCCGTTCACTCCGTATCCCGCCCCCGTTCCGTGCCCCGAGCGCTTCTTGTCGTCAACTTCGCTACCGCCCTCGGCGAGGACGACGCCGACGCCCAGCCCGGCAAACGGCATCCCGACGATCCCGGCTACCACGAGCGACCTCATGCGAAGACTCATTGCCTGCTTCCTTCCCGCAGCACTTTCATGCAGGGTGGCGGGGTTTGCCCTGCCGTCGCGATGCTCGCAGATGGTCGATAAGACCTGCATAAGTCGGATGTGGCGCCTTTATCTGGGCCTTATGCCCCACACCCGCACAATGGCCGCATGCGAGTGCTCATCGTCGAGGATGACGAGCGCCTGGCCGATGTCGTCGCCCGTGGCCTGCGCAAGGCGGGCTTCGCCATCGACATCGCCCTCAACGGCGAGTCGGGCCTGGAAAAGGCCCTCGTCAATCGCTACGACGTCGTGCTCCTCGATCGCGACTTGCCCGGCCTCCACGGCGACGAGGTCTGCCGACGCCTGGCGAACCGCCCCGACGCCCCCCGCATCCTGATGCTGACCGCCTCGGGGGCGCTCGATGACCGTGTGGAAGGGCTCTCCCTCGGCGCCGATGACTACCTGCCCAAGCCGTTCGCCCTGCGCGAGCTGGTCGCCCGCATCCGCGCCCTCGCCCGTCGCAGCGCCGTGAGCACGCCGCCGGTGCTCGAGGCCAGCGACGTGCGCCTTGAGCCCGGACCCCACCGCGCCACCCGCGACGGCCGAGACCTGCGCCTCACCCGCAAGGAGTTCGCGGTGCTCGAGGTGTTGCTGGGCGCCCGCGGCAACGTCGTCAGCGCCGAGGAGCTGCTGGAGCGTGTCTGGGACGAGCATGCCGACCCGATGACCAACGTCGTGTCCGTCACCATCATGACCCTGCGGCGCAAGCTCGGCGCCCCGCCCGTTATCGAGACCGTGAAGGGCGCGGGCTACCGGATCGGGAGTGCGCCTTGAGGTTCCCCCAGCCCACCGTCCGCGTCCGCCTGACCCTCCTCTACGGGTCGCTCTTTCTCCTGGCCGGGCTCGTGCTCATCGCCATCACCCACTTCCTCTACCGGGACGCCCTCGACGGGGACGACATCGCCGAAAAGCGGGCCTTCTTCGCCGAGGTGGAGGTGAAGGAGGCGTTCGGCGAACGCCTGCCCGACGGCAAGCGCCTACGCGAGTTCACTGCCAGGGACGGCCGCACCATCTTCAAGTTCGTCGCCGACGTGCACGATGCCGCCATCGACGACGCCGTCGACGACGCTCTCCGTGAGCAACTCGTCCAGTCCGGGATCGCCTTCGGCGCCACTACCGTTGTGGCCCTGGGGCTGGGCTGGATCGTGGCCGGGCGCGTCCTGCGGCCCGTGCAGCGCATCACCGAAACGGCCCGCGCATCGTCCGAGACCGACCTCCACCACCGCGTCGCCCTCCAGGGCCCCGACGACGAGCTGAAGGAGCTTGCCGACACCCTCGACTCCCTCCTCGAAGCGCTGGAGAAGGCCTTCAACAGTCAGCGCTCCTTCTCTGCGAACGTGTCCCACGAGTTGCGCACGCCCCTCGCCATCCTCCGCGCCGAAGCCGAGGTCAAACTCGCCGACCCCGGGTCCACCGAAGCAGAGCGCGAGTTCGCCCAGCGCATCCTGGACTCGACCGAGCAGGGCGAGCGCACGGTCGATGGACTGCTTGCACTCGCCCGCAGCGAGAGCGGACTCCTGTCGCGCGTCCAGATCGACGTCGCCGAGCTTGTCGGCGACGTGGTCGGAGGCCTCGCCTCCTCCGCCAACCAGCTCGAGCTGACCATGGAACTGGGGGACGCGACGGCCTGGGCCGATCGCGCCCTGCTCGAACGGCTGGTTACCAACCTCGTCGAAAACGCCATCCGCCACAACGTGGCGGATGGCTGGGTGCGGGTCGAGGTGGCGCAGGAGGGCGGGGAAGCCGTCCTGCGGGTCAGGAACTCCGGCCCGCGGCTCACCGCCGAGGAGGTCGAGAGCTTCTTCCAGCCCTTCGTCCAGCGGCAGGAGTTGGGAGCGGGCCGAAGCGGCCTCGGCCTCGGGCTCTCCATCGTGCAGGCCATCATCCGGGCGCACGGCGGAGCCCTTTCCGCCAGGGCGCGTCGCGATGGTGGTCTGGAGATTGAAGTTCGGCTCCCCGGGAACGCGACCCGCGGGAGCTAGCCCAGGGTCCGCCCCAGGAAGGCCACGATCGCCTCCAGCCCCGCCGCCGCATCCCACCTCTTCGATCTGCAGGTCCGGCGGGGATGGAGCCGCGTAGAACTCGATGATGCGGGCGGTGATGTCGTCCAACGACTACGCCTGATTCTCGCTTACGACATCGAGCACACCCACGGCCGCCATCGTCCGCTGGGCCGCCGCCACGTCGTGGCTGGGGATGACGAGGTCGCGCTTCTCGCCGGCGGGGTCCTTGACGTGGTCCACCAAACACTGACCGTGCTCAGAACTCGGCCCGACAGAGCCACGTCCGCGGCGTCTCCGCCCCCGATCGGGCTGTCCACGTCGTAGGGGTGCACTGCGGTCTTCTCGAGGCTGAGGCGCCGTCGAAGGCGACATGGCCGGTCAGGCCGTCGCGTCGCAGCCCGCACCCCGCTGCCTTACGGAGACCTTAAGTGGCCCTCGCTAGCCTCCTGGCATGTCCATGTCCTGGAGCCGCGAGCTCCGCCGCGCGGGAGGAACCGCCAGATGAGGCTACGAACGAAGACCGCAAATGGCCGCGCTGGCCGGTGGCGGCGCCTCCCGATCGGATGAGAGACCACCAATGAGCGAAGTCGACATCGACCTCCTGATCCGCGGCCGTAGCTCGCGCCGCCGGTGGCTGCTCCTCGTGGCCAGCGCCGTCCTCGTTGCTGTCGCGGTCGCCACCTGGTTCCTGCTCCGGCCTGGAGAGACGGACATCGTTGCCGAACCGCAGCGCAGCGAGGCGGTGATGGGCCAGCTCAGCACGACCGTGGATCTCTCCGGCTCGGCTGAGGCCGAACGCAGCACCACGCTCAGTTTCGGCGTCGCTGGCACCGTCGCTACGGTCGAGGTCGAGAGCGGCGATGCCGTGCAAACGGGCGATGTGCTGGCGACCCTGGATGACGCCGATGCGCAGCGCCGGGTCGCAACGGCCGAGACGCAGTTGCGGCTCGCGGAGTTGCGGCTTGACGCCCTGCTTGCCGTTCCGGCCGCCGCGGAGATCGCGTCCGCACGACAGTCGATCGAGTCGGCTGAGACCCAGGTGCTGAACGCCGAGCAGGCGCTCAAGCGGCTTACCGAGCCGCCCACCGCGAGCGAGCTGGCGAGCGCCGAGCAGGCGGTGGCGAGCGCCCTCGGGCAGCTATCGAGCGCAGAAGAGGCGCTGGTGCGGCTCTCGGAACCGCCGAGCGTGAGCGAGCTGGCGAGCGCCGAGCAGGCGGTGGCGAACGCCCTCGGGCAGCTATCGAGCGCAGAAGAGGCACTGGCGCGGCTCTCGGAACCGCCGAGCGTGAGCGAGCTGGCGAGCGCCGAGCAGGCGGTGGCGAACGCCCTCGGGCAGCTATCGAGCGCAGAAGAAGCGCTGGCGGCTCTGATCGCGGGTCCCGGCGAGACGGAGATCGCCGCCGTACGCACGGACGTCACGCAGGCACGGGCACAGCTAAGCGGGGCGATCGACAGGGCCGACGACTCCTGGCACGCCCTCGAAGACGCCTTCGACGAGTTCTGCGAGCAGTACGACCACCTCAATGATGTCGCCGAGGGCCCATGCACCGCCCCACTGGCGCTTTCCGACGCACAGGTCCGGGAGCTGCGCGACTTGGCCAAGGATCGGAGCAGCAACTTCCAGCGTTACGCCAGTGCCGTGATCAACGCCAACGTCGCGTTCGTCGCAGACGACGCGACGAGGCAGTCGGCCGTCACGGCGCTCTCCTCGGCGGAGCAGCGGCTGGCCGACCTGCTCGCCCCGGCCTCAGAGGAGGATCGCTACCAGGCCGAGCAGAGCGTGGAGGCGGCGCGTGCGAACCACGCCTCGGCCGTGGCGCGACTCGAGGAGCTGCAGGCAGAGCCGAGCGCGGAGGACGTACGCCAGGCGGAGCTTGCGGTGGAGGCGGCGCGTGCGAGCCACACGGCGGCCGTGGCGCGACTCGAGGAGCTGCAGGCAGAACCGAGCGCGGAGGACGTGCGCCAAGCGGAGCTTGCGGTGGAGGCCGCGAGGGCGAACCACGCTGCCGCCGCCGCGCGGTTCGAGGACCTGCGCGCCCCCGCCGACGAGGGCGAGTTCGAGCAGGCGCGCGCCTCCCTCGAGAGTGCGCGCGCGACCCTCGCCAGCGCGCAGGCGCGCTACGACGAGCTGAACGCGGGCCCGACCGCGAACGCGATCGCGCAGCAGGAGGAGAACGTACGGCTCTCCGAGATCTCCCTCGAGGAGGCGCGGGCCGCCCTCTCCGACTTCACGGTGACGGCGCCGTTCCACGGGATCGTCCAGGCCGTGAACGTGCAGCCGGGCGACCGCGTGGCGGCGAGCCTCGCCGCGTTTACCCTGAGCACCTCCGACCGGATCCTGATCGCGCTCACCGTGACCGAGGCGGACCTGCTGAGCCTGGAGGTCGGCCAGGCCGGGATTGCATCGTTCGACGCCATCGAGAACGTCGAGTACCCGGTGCGCATCGCGTCGATCAGCCGCCTGCCGAACGCCGCTAAGGGGGTAGTGACGTACGACGTGGAGGCGCGGATTCTCGCCGGAGCGGAGATCGCCCAGGTCGCGAGCGAGATTGCCCTCCTCAGCGACCAGACCGGGGGTCTGGCGGCGATCCTCGGCGCTGCGGGAGCCGGTGGCGCCTTCGGTGGTGCGGGGGCCGATGCAGGTGGCGGTGCAGGCGGCCGCGCCGGGGCCGGCGGCGGACTGCTCGCCGAGATCGAACTTCCCGAGGGCACGACCATCCGCGACGTACTGCAGGCGCTGGCGGCCGGCGAGCCGCTGCCGGAGGGCGTGAACCTGCCCGAGGGCTTCGAGATCCCGCCGCAGCTCCTCGAGCCGATCGCCGCGGGTGTGCTCGGGGCGGCCGGCGGAGAAGGCGCTGACGGCCGGCCAGGCGCAACCGGGCAGGGCGCACTCGCCGCCCGGCCGCTCCCCGCACCCGGCATGAGCGCCAGCGTCACGATCCTAACCGAGCTGCGCGAGCCCTCCGTGCTCGTCCCGGTCGCCGCCGTGCGCCAGCTCGACGGCGCGTGGTTCGTCACCATCCCGGCGCCCGCCGCGGGCGACGACCCCGCCGCCCTCGCCTTCGAGCGCGTGACTGTCGAGATCGGTGAGTCGGACGGCGCAAACGTCGAGATCACGAGCGGCCTCAAGGCCGGCGCTGTGCTGCTGATCGGCGCGGATAGCGCGGGCATCGCCTTCAGCGCCACACAGCGGCAGCTCCCAGCCTTCGACCCCGGCCGCTTCTTCGGCGGCGGTGGCGGAGGCGGCCAGTGATCCACCTCCAGGACGTGACCCGTATCTACGCCAGCGGCAAGACGGCGGTGCATGCCCTCGCCGGCGTGAGCCTCGAGATCGGGCGAGGCGAGTTCGTCGCGATCATGGGGCAGTCCGGCTCCGGCAAGAGCACGCTGATGAACATCATCGGCCTGCTCGACCGCCCCAGCAGCGGCGAGTACGGCTTCGGGGGACGCGATGTCGCGCAGCTCTCCGAGGACGCCCGCGCACGGCTGCGCGGCAGCGCCTTCGGCTTCGTCTTCCAGTCTTACAACCTGCTGCCACGCATGACCGCCCTCGAGCAGGTCGAGCTGCCGCTGATCTACCAGGGTGCGCCCAACCGCAAGCGGCGCGCCGCCGAGGCGCTCGTGCGCGTCGGCCTGCAGGACCGCATCACGCACCTGCCGACCGAGCTGTCCGGCGGCGAGCAGCAGCGCGTCGCGATCGCGCGCTCGCTGGTCGTGAACCCGCTGGTGCTACTCGCCGACGAGCCGACGGGCGCCCTCGATACGGCGACCGAACACGAGCTGATGACGCTGCTCAGCGAGCTGGTCGATCAGCAGGGGCTGACGGTCGTGCTCGTGACGCACGAGGTGGAGGTCGCCGCCTATGCCAACCGGACCGTGCGCATGCGCGACGGACGGATCATCGAGGACAGCGGCGCCCCCGTGGCGGCTGCGACAGCGGACGGGCCTGTGCCGTGAGCCCGTTCGACGCGTTCCGCATCGCGCTGCGTGCGATCTTCGCGAACCGGCTGCGCAGCGCGCTCACCTCGCTCGGCCTCGTGATCGGCGTCAGCTCTGTGATCGTGTTGATCGCGGTCGGTCAGGGCACGCAGCGCGGCGTCACGGATCAGATCCGGGGACTCGGCACCGACCTGATCTTCATCGAGCCGAGCGTGGCGGCGACGACCTCGCAAACGGGAGGCCTCGGCGGGCTCGCGCAGTCTACGCTGGTGCAGGGCGATGCGACCGCGATCGCCGACAACGCGATCCCCGGCGTCGTCTCGGTCGCGGCGCAGATCGCGGTCGACGCGCAGGCGGTCGCGGGTGCGAACAACGTCGGCGCGGAGATCGTCGGCACCTCGAGCACGTACGCTGCGGTTCGCGACCTGGGGATTCGCTCCGGGACCTTCATCACCCCGTTGCACGACGAGGACGGCTCGCTGGTCGCCGCGCTGGGCGCGCGCGTCGCCGACACCCTCTACCGGGACCTCGATCCCGTCGGGCAGGAGGTGCGGCTCTCCTTCGCGGGCGGGCGGATCACGTTCCCCTTCATCGTGGTCGGCGTGCTCGAGGAGCAGGGCGGCGCGAGCGAGGCGAACGACCAGGTCTTCGTTCCGCTGAGCGGCGTCGCCGGCCGCCTGCGCTTCCTCTACACGCCCACCGGCGACCTGAGCGTCACGCAGATCGACATCCAGACCGCCAGCGGCGCCGACGAGCAGCGCGTCAAGGACGAGGTCAGCGAGTTGCTGCTCTTCCTCCACGAGACGCCCGAGCCGGACTTCGTGATCCAGAGCCAGGACGACCTGATCAGCGCTGCTACCGAGGTCAGCAACACCCTCTCGATCCTGCTCGGCAGCATCGCCGGCATCTCGCTGCTGGTCGGCGGGATCGGGGTGATGAACATCATGCTCGTCTCCGTCACCGAGCGGACCCGCGAGATCGGCATCCGCCGCGCCGTGGGCGCGACGGCCAGCGACATCGTCAAGCAGTTCGTGACCGAGGCGCTGACGCTCAGCCTCTTCGGCGGCGTCGTGGGGATCGCGATCGGCATCGGCGCTTCGCTCGCCGTCGACGGGCGCGAACTGGGCGGCCAGGAGATGACGACGCTGATCCAGCCGTGGAGCATCGCGATGGCGTTCATGGTGGCGGCAGGCGTGGGCTTCGCGAGCGGCAGTTACCCCGCCTACCGCGCCACGACCGTCGACCCGATAGCTGCGCTCCGCAACGAGTAGCGCGAGGCGCTGGGCAACTCCGGCGCAACATCCCCGAAAGGTCAACAGAGGGCCTACGGAGACCTTGAGCGGCCCTCGCTAGCCTGCTCGCATGTCCATGTCCTGGAGCCGCGATCTCGTCGCGGCCGACCGCGAGGAGCTGAACGAGAGCGACTGCGAGACACTGAAGAGCGCACGCGGCGGCGTCGAGCTGGACGTAAATTGCCGTCTACTCCTCGGCGCTCGGCAAGACCAGCTAGGAGGTCGAGGCGGCGAAGGAGGGACGGCACGCTCCGCGACCTCCTGGCGGAGGTTAATAGCGTTGCCCTCGCGGTTGCTCGAACCTTCGCTAACTCGCCGCATCGGGCGTCCATAGCGGGACTGCCCACCGGAGAGTTCGCAGTACAGTACGTCCAGACCCACGAGGCGCCTGCCCCCGCGGGCACGACGCCTGCGTATTGATAGAGGGTGGCGGAAAGGGAGCCGCGTCTATGAGTGACGGGCGGGTTGTCATCGTCGGTGGGGGTTCGCGGGGCTGAGCGCGGCGTACACGCTGATGAAGCGGGGCATCACGCCCCTCCTGCTCGAGGCGGGGGAGCGAGCGGGGGGCACTGACGCTGTCATCAGCGGCTTCCCCGGTTGTCCGCACCGCGCGCCCCTTCGCACCCAGGGGGCGGGGGATCGCGCAGGCGTCGTCATCGAGCCCTGGGGCTACAGGCTGAACAGCACCTCGAAGGTGGTACTGTCTACCGTCAAGTTAGGCCCACCAGCGGGCTTCCGCCCTCGCGTGAGATGGCCGCGCGATGGATGGACAGTGGTGGGAGGGGAGCCGCGCACATGAGGGACGGGCGGGTCGTCATCGTAGGCGGGGGCTTCGCCGGGCTCAGCGCTGCCTACACCCTGATGAAGCGGGGCGTCGCCCCGCTTCTGCTCGAGGCCGGGGAGCGCGCGGGCGGACGCGGCAAGGGCGAGACGGTGGACGGGTTCTCCCTCGACATGGGCGCATTCGTCTTCACATCAACCTACGACACCGCCTTCCGCATCTGTGAGGAGCTGGGACTGCCGCTCGTGCCTTCGCAGATGAAATTCGGCCACTACCGCAGCGGGCGGTGGGTCACCACCACGCCGGAGCAGTCGCTCTGGAATGTCGTACGGCACCTGCGTACCGCCATCACAATGGGTTTCCTCTCACCCGCAGGCATGCGGGCCGGCTACCGGGTGATGCGCCAGATGTATCGCGAGGAGCCGTACATGAGCTTCGCCAGCGACAGCCGACTCGCCGAGATTGATGACGATGAGAGCTTCGGCGACTACATGAGACGGCTCCGCGTCCCCGGGAATCTGCAGGTGACGCTGAGAGGGCCCCTCGACATGATCCTGGGCGACCCGGAGCTCGCAGGCCAGGCGCTCATGCGGGCCTATATCGGCGAAACGATGCTGAACGACGGCAGGGTGTCGATGCCCGAACGGGGCATCGGCTCCCTGAGCGCAGCGCTTGCCGCCCACTGCGCCGATGCGATTCGCGTCTCGACCCCTGTCGAGAGAGTCGTCGTCGCGGAGGGGAAGGCGACCGGCGTCGTCGTGGACGGCGAGACGATCGAGGCGGATGCGGTCATCTGCGCCGTTCCGGGCACGAAGGTCCCGGACCTCGTCCACGAGTTACCGGACGCGACTCGCCGCGCGCTCGGCACGATCAGCTACTCGACCGGTTGCCGGGTGGTGATCGGCCTCGACCAGCCGCCGCTCCCTCCCGGCTGGCATGGCGCGCTCTTCCCCGAGCACGACGACACCCCCCTCCTCCTGGACCGTTCCGTCTTCCTGCCCGCCTGCGCGCCGCCCGGCAAGAGCCTTCTCGACCTGCTCATCGGGCGCGACCGCGCCCGTGAGCTCATCCCCCTGGCCGACGAGGAGATCAAGCGCGAACTGCTGGGAGCCGCGCGCCGGAAAGCTCCTCCCGGGTCCGCACTTCCCGGGGACGACGAGGGTCTGTTCTACCGTGTCTACCGATGGGAGGAGGCGTTGTGCATGGGGACGCCCGGGATGCTTGCCGCGCTGGCCGACATCCCCGGGCAGCTTGCAGGACGCATCGACAACCTGTTCCTGGCCGGCGACTACATGGGTATCCCGTCGGTCAACGGCGCCCTCTCCAGCGGCGAGAGGGCCGCAGTTCAGGCGGCGGACCTGTTGGAGTCTCGCGCTACGTAGACCGGGCGGGTTTCTGACCGGGACCGGTTCAGGGCCCGACCTGGAGGCCCTGTATGGCAGCTGGCAATTCCCTGAACGTGGCGACTCTGGCCGTTGCTCCCGAAAAGTCGTGCGTTGCGGTGAACTCGTTTGCCACCACGATGCAGTCGATACCCGCCGCTACTGCCGACTTCAACCCTCTCGCCGAGTCTTCAATAACCACCGTCTCGGCCGCCGTCGCGCCAAAGCGCCGGAGCCCCGCCAGGTAGGGTTCGGGGTGTGGCTTGGCTCGCTCGTAGTCCCCTCGGGTAAGGCAGAACTCCATGTAGCCCAGAATAGAGCGCCCTTCGTGAATCAGAGCGAAGTCCACTGGCTTGGCTGTCGTGACGATCCCCATCCGGTACGTCTCCGCGAGGTCGGCCAGCGTTTCCACGACACCCTCGATCTCGATGTCCTCTGTCGTCAGGTACTCCTGGTAGTACCGGTTTCGGAGCTCTCGCCCGCGCGTGATGTCGGCTTCGGATACCCCGGAGCCTCGTGCCACCTCCCAAGCGGAAACGCCGTTGGCCATGTTGGCCAGATACGCGTCCTGGGGCAGGTCAACGCCAAGGGATGCCAGCGCCCGCTTGTTCGCCCGGTAGTACCACTGCTCTGTCTCGACCAGAACGCCGTCGTGGTCAAAGAGGATGTACTTCTTCACTGGCTTGGTTGACCTGACGGCCCTATCGCCCCCGGCGCGACTTCACGCGATTCCTTCGAGGTTGCGTTCCAGGCGTGCCTCGATGGGTTGGTCCGCTTCCGGAAACTCAAACGAGCGACCGGTGATCTTCTCGTAGAGGTAGATGTGGCGTCTTGAGAGCTCGATGACGAGGTCGTCCGGGGCGGCTGGCAGAACCTCATCCTCGTAGGGGTCGCAGTTCTCCCTGAACCAGAGCCGAAGGAATTCCCTGTCGACGTTGTCGGGTTCCCGCCCCTCCCGCATGCACTGCTGATACGAGTCGGCGAGCCAGTAGCGACTGGAGTCGGAGGTGTGGATCTCGTCGACCAGCACGATCTCGCCGGCCTCGTCACGGCCCATCTCGTACTTGGTGTCGACGAGAATAAGGCCACGCTCCGCCGCCCGGGCCTGACCGAACGCGAAGAGTTCCTGGGCGATGCCGCTACACTGCTCCCAGTCGTCGGCCGTCATCCAACCCTCCGACACGATCTTGTCAGGGCTGATCGGGCGGTCGTGGTCCTCCTCCTTGGTGGTCGGAGTGAGGAGGTTGGTCGGGAGCTTCTGGTTCTTCACCAGGCCGTCGGGCAGAACGTTGCCACTGTAGACACGCTCACCACGCTGGTAGACCGTCCAGAGGGAGGTGTTCGTGCTTCCGGTGATGTACCCACGCATCACGAACTCAATCGGGAAGACGGTGCATTTCCTGGCCACGGTGACGTTCGGATCGGGGACGGAGAGCACCTGATTCGGCACGATGTGGCGGGTCTGATCGAACCACCAGGCGCTCGTCATGTTGAGCGCCTGGCCCTTGAATGGGATCGCCGCCAGGACCCGGTCGAAGGCGCTCTGCCGGTCGGTGGTGATGAGCACCATTCGATCCCCGAGATCGTAGCGATCCCGCGCCTTGCCGATGAACTTCTCACCTCGCGACAGGTTTGTCTCGACGAGGCAGTTTCCGAGCTCTTGCCGTATTCGATCCGTGTAGCCCTCTGGGGTGGAAAGGGCGTTCTCCATGTGCCTTGCCTCCGCAGATCAGTGCCCGCCCGAGATGGCTCGGGCGCGCCGCCCTTCCGTCCCCGGGGCGTCCCTGGATGAGGGACGGCGGGGCGGGTTCGCCTGGCGGGCGGATCGTATCACGAGGCCCTGCTGACTCTGACTCGTGGATGTTGCTGGAACGTCCGTGAACGATGTCGCTCCCGACACTGTCCCGATTGCGGGCCTGCGTTACCGTACTGGGAAGTCACCCCTGGCCTGGTCGCCTTCTGGGTGCGCTGGGCGCCCCTGACATGGGTGTATCATCTGGCGTGCCCGCCAACGCGGGCTCCACAGCTCGAATATGCGCGTAGCAGCCCGCCCAGACCCCGGCCCGCACTCCTGGAGGGAGCAGGGAACTCCGCTGCCGTGTGGGTGCTTGTATCGACGGGGTGGTCCCCATGCTTAGGATGCTGCTGCCCGCCGCCGTTGCCGCGTCGCCCCTCGTGATCATCATCGTGATCCTGTCGGTTACCCGGTGCGGCGACGAGTTCGAACCCACGGCCGGCCTGACGGCTGAGGCGGCGCTGACGTCGCCGGACGGTGCGGACATCGGTACCGTCACGTTCCTGCAGACCGCCAACGGGGTCCTGATCAGGGCCGACGTCGAGGGACTGACCCCGGGCGGCCACGCCTTCATCATCCACGAGGTCGGCGCCTGTTCGCCCGGCTTTGACGCCGCCGGCGACCACTTCAACCCGACCGGCGAGGATCACGGCTTCGTCCACTCGACCTGGAGGCGCGGCGACTCCGGCGGTCATGGTGGCGACCTGCTCAACATCTACGCCGCCGCCGACGGTACCGCCCGCGCCGACTTCCTGACCGGCGGCGTCACGCTGGACTCGGGCGAGCCCCACTCCGTCTTCGACGAAGACGGTTCCGCCATCATCGTGCACGAGCACCCCGACGCCTACGCAGAAGAGGAGTCGGACACCGGCAGCCGCCTGGCCTGCGGCGTCATCGTGCCCACGGACACAGGTGGCTAGCGAATAGGCACCTGCCCATGGGCGCCTCAGCATCACTCGGGAGCCTGGAACCACCGAAGGCGGCCGCTCGCCGCCAACTCGCGCACCAGTCTCTCTACTGCTGGGTGGTATCGCACGCCCCCGCTTCCTCCCAGCCGGGCGGGACCCCGCTTCTCGTAGGAGTGGCTCCCAATGCCTTGGGAGCGATGGGTGGGTGCTAGGATGACGCGCGGAGGAAGCTGACGTGGAGCGAGAATCGATGAGGATGCCGTCGGCCTACACGAAGGGCTACGAATCAGCCCAGGCGCTCGATCCGGAGAGGGCGCAGAACTACGTCGCCCACACGCTCATCGGCGACCCCGCAGCCGATGAGCTGATGGAGGAGCTTGCCCCTCTCGGGCAGGAGGAATTGGGCAGACTGATCGAGGTCGGGATGAACGGCGACGAGCAGGCGCTGCGGGAGGCGCCGGCCGTTCTGCGAGCGTTCTTCGAATCCTGCGCGGCCCCGCCTGACTGGCTCGACCTGCCCGGGCACACTCCCGGCATCCGCATGTTCCACCGCAACTCAGCTCTGATGCTGGGGGCCATGGTGGCCGGCACGCTCGTGGAGGGATTCGCCACGAACATCGCCAAGTCCTTCTTCATCACGGGAAAGATCCGTGATCAGGGCATTCGACGGCTGAAACAGAACAACCGTCACATGTTCGAGATCTTCCTCCCCGGCGGCCTTGAACGAGACGGCGATGGATGGAAGCTGTCCGTTCGCATTCGCCTGGTCCACGCGATGGTCAGGCGCCTGCTGGACGGATCCGAGGACTGGGACGAGGAAGCCTGGGGAACCCCGGTCAGCGCTGCTCACACGGGCTTTGCGATCACCGCGTTCTCGGCGAGGTCCCTGAGACACCTGAAGCGCCTCGGAGCCCAGTTCACCGACGAAGAGCGCGCGAGCTTCATGCAGGTCTGGCGCTACTCCGGTCACCTCATGGGCATTCCCGAGACGATCCTGTTTCGCGATGAAGCGGATGCCCTCGAGACATTCAGGGTCGGCCTTGCCTGCGAGCCTGACGCCGAGCTGGAGTCCATCTCCCTGGCAAACGCCCTGGTCAACTCTTCTCCGCTGATTGCGGGGGTGACCGAACCGGCCGAGCGCCGAAAGCTGGCGCACTACGTGTACCGGGTCTCCCGCGCGCTCATCGGACCCCAGGTTGCCGACCAGCTCATGTTCCCTCGCTACCCGACATCCGGGGTGCTCTGGTGGTTCCGCATGCAGAACCGGTACGACGACCTCATGAACAGGCTCTTCACCAGTCGCGCCCGGAAGAACAACCAGCTGAGCGCCATGCTCGATGTCTCGATGGTCGACGAAACGGGGATCACCTACAAGCTGCCGGACCACGTCTACGCAGAAGAGTCGTCCCGGTGGTGATCAGGCGCCGCCACTGCGTTCGGGGCCACGGGTAGGACCGTAAGGAAGTACGGAGCTGGTGGCCCACGGCTCCGTACACCCAGCCTGGAGAAACGACGACTCCGGCGGGCGCGGTGGCGACCGACTCAACATCTACGCCCGCCGCCGACGGCTCTATCATCATCGTCTAAGAGCGGCTGGACCCCTACGGGGGAAGAAGAGTCGGACACCGACGAGCGTGTCGCCTGCGCCGTCATCAAGCCCGCGGGCGGTGGGTAGGGGGCAGGCTCCGTGCGAACCGGGGTTAGGCATCCCGCAGGAGAGGATGTGCCCAATCCGTCGTGGCCCGCCCTTTGGTGGCTCGCCGCTGCTTCTACCCCGAGCACCTAGCTGGAGGGCGGCTTTCTGACACCTGAGGGAGTGCCGTGTGGGTACCGGAGGCAGGTGGCCCCGGCCTCTTCACGGGGGCCTGCCAAACCATCCCTCGATCCCAGTAGGTATAGTCCCAGGCAGTTGGGCTGCCTGTCCCTGACGGTGGAGCTTGGTCAAAGATGCGCGTATTGGACATCGAGAAGACGCAGTACACCGTCTCCGACTTCCTCAGTTGGCAGCGGGACGGAACTTTGGAACTCAGCCCCAGATTCCAGCGCCGACCCGTGTGGAAACCCGACGCCAAATCTTTCTTTGTGGACACCGTCCTCAGGGGTCTACCTGCGCCCGTGATATATGTCAGGGCGCGGGTAAATCTCGATGAGCAGGACTTCAGGCGGGAAATCGTTGATGGGCAACAGCGCCTAAGGACACTCTTCTCTTTCATCGACGGGTCTAGCCTCGATGACTTCTCGCCGAACCACGATGTCTTCACAGTAAAACGCGTCCACAATGAAGAAGTGGCTGGTCTTTCCTATGATGACCTACCTAACGAAATCAAGCTACAACTCTTGGGCTACCAGTTCAGCACGCATGTTTTGCCTCCCACCGTCGAGGATCGGGAGGTTCTCAAGATTTTTGCAAGACTCAACGCAACAGGCACCAAGCTGACGCCCCAAGAATTGCGGAACGCCGAGTGGTTCGGAGAATTCAAGACAGCAATGTACGAACTGGCTCTGGAGCAGCTCGATCGCTGGCGCGACTGGAAGATCCTGTCAGATGAGCAGATCAGTCGCATGAAGGAAGTTGAGCTTACCAGCGACTTGATAATGAGCCTGATGGATGGGATCACAGGCAGGAGAAAGAAAGCGCTTGATGACATGTACGAGCGGTTCGATGAGAGTTTTCCGGAGAGGGAGGAAGTCTCCCGGAGATTCCGGGCGACCATGGAAGCAATAGACAGCAGTATTGGGGACTGTATAAAGGACACAGTGTACACTAGTGAAGTTTACTTCTACACGCTGTTTGTGTTTGTTTATGATGCATTATTTGCGATTGGGAGCCCTCTGGACGATAGAAAGCCGCAACGGGTCGCAAGGAAGACAAGGGCAATGCTCTTGCAGGCAAGTGAGGACTTCGAGCACGAGCGTGTTCCGCCCGAGGTACTTGACGCCGCGAGGCGGGCTTCGGCAGACCCGGGGCGCCGAAAGACTCGTCTGGACTACATGCGTAGCTTGATGAAGTGAGCAAACCAGCGCGTAAGGTTTCGGAGCAATTTGCGTTGGAAACGCGCAGGATCGAGAGCTACATCGGGCGGATGAATATCCTGCGAGCACAGGGAAGAATGAGGGAGGGCAGACTTACTGAGGGCTTACTCGGCTGGATTTTTGGACTTCTATGTACTTGTTGAACAAGCCCTTGAGCGACTGTTTGTTGGGTTGGTAGTGGGAAGGTACGAATCGGAGCGTGCGGGAGTTCGCCCTCTTGTATCTATAAAGTCGGATAAGGTTGCGCAAGAAGTACTACGGGGTGGACGACGGTATGTAGACTGGATGCCGTACGAACACACCCAAAGTAGGGCCAAGGGATTCCTTTCAGGTGGGAAGCCTTTCACCGAGCTAGAGCGGAGGGAAAGGCGTGCGCTGGAAGAGCTAGCTGTGATTCGGAACGCGCTAGCGCACGGAAGCAAGCATGCACTTCAGCGGTTTCACAGAGAAGTAGCCGACGGAAAGCCGTTGCTTCCTAGGGAACGGAGTCCCGCGGGCTATCTTCGTGGGCGGCACGCGCCAGGGCAGACGAGACTAAACGTCCACATGGGTGAGACAAGGGCTGTCATGGCTGCACTATGTCTTTAGGGTGGGAGAGCCGGCTGTTGTAGGTGGCGCAAAGATATGGGGGCAGAGTGTCCTTCTGGCCGTCTGTTTGGCTCGTGGGCGATGAGGGACTCGAACCCCCGGCCTCTTCGGTGTAAGCGAAGCGCTCTAACCAGCTGAGCTAATCGCCCGCCCCGCCAGTCTACCCGCCGGCTCCTACAGGACCGACTTGATCCCCTTCGCCAGCAGGATGCCCGGCTCCCAGCTGATCACCGACTTCGCCCGCGACGTGTCCGCGCACTTGCGCAGTTCCTCGAACGCCCCCCGCGGGTTCGGGATGATGTGCTCCACCTCGCCCCCCACCATCGCCGCGATCTCGCTCACCGACGTCTCCTCGCCCGACCCCACGTTCAGCGCCACCGCCCGCCCTTGCGGCAGCTCCGAGTTGGCCGCGTTCAGGTTCGCCCGCACCACGTCCTCGACATGGACGTAGTCACGCGTCTGGCAGCCGTCGCCGTAGACGGTCAGCGGCTTGCCCTCGTCCCGCAGCCGCAGGAAGTGCGGGATCACGAGCGCGTACGCCCCCTCCGCCGACTGCCGCGGCCCGTACACGTTGAAGTAGCGAAGCGACACGATCTGCATCCCGAAGAGCGCCGCGAACAGGTCCGCGTACTGCTCCCCGATAAGCTTGTGCAGCCCGTACGGCGAGAGCGGGTTGGGCGCCAGATCCTCCGTCATCAGGTGCGTCTCCTGGTCTCCGTACACGCTCGACGACGACGACACGACCACCCGCTCCACGCCGTGCTCGCGCGCCGCTTGCAGCACGTTCAGCGTGCCGTTCACGTTGACCGCGTGCGTCCCGATGGGGTCGTCGACCGACTGCTGCACGCGTGGCAGGGCGGCCAGGTGGAATACCCACGTCGCCCCCTCCACGGCCGCCAGCACAGCCTCCGCGTCCGCCACCGACCCCTCCACCAGCTCGGCCCCCGGGTTCAGGTACTCGAGGTTGCCCGTCGAGAGGTCGTCGAGCACCGCCACCTCGTACCCCTCCCCCACCAGCGCATCGACGATGTGCGACCCGATGAATCCGCACCCTCCGGTCACCACGCAGCGCATGGCGATCATGCTACATGAAGGGTCGTGGGGCCGGATCGCAGACACCGGCGCGGGGGCGGGCTACGATGGGGGCATGGCGCCAAAGCGTATCGCCGTCCTCGGCTCCACCGGCTCCATCGGCCGCCAGACCATCGACGTGACCCGGCAGCTGCCGGAGTTCTTCGAGATCACGGCCCTGGCCGCCGGGCGGAACACCGCCCGCCTCGCCGAGCAGGTCGCCGATCTGCGCCCCCGCTACGTCTACGCGGCCCAGCGCGACGCCGCCCTCGACGACGCCATCGAGGCGGCCGGCGCGACCTGGTTGCCCATGGACGAGATGGCCGTCGCAGACGACGTCGACATCGTGCTCGCGGGCACGGGCGGCGCCGCCGGCCTCCTCCCCACCATCGCCGCGCTGGAGGCAGGCAAGCCTGTCGCCATTGCCAACAAGGAGGCGCTCGTGATGGCCGGGCACCTCATCCGCCGTGCGATGGTCGCCGGCGGTGGCGACCTCCGCCCCGTCGATAGCGAGCACTCCGCCATCTGGCAGTGCCTCTGGGGCGAGGAGGAGCACGGCATCCGCCGCATCATGCTCACCGCCAGCGGCGGCGCTTTCCGCGACCTCGACCCCGGCCAGCTCGCCGCCGTCACCCCCGCGCAGGCCCTCAAGCACCCCACCTGGAACATGGGCGACAAGATCACCGTCGACTGCGCCACTCTCATGAACAAGGGCATGGAGACTATCGAGGCGATGTGGCTCTTCGACGTGCCCATGGAGGCCGTCCAGGTCGTGCTCCACCGCGAGTCGATCGTCCATTCCCTCGTCGAGTTCAGCGACGGCAGCGTGAAGGCGCAGCTCGGTGTCCCGGATATGCGCCTCCCTATCCAGTGCGCCCTCGCCTACCCCGAGCGCATGCCCGAGCCGCCTGCCCCCGCCCTCGACCTCGCCGTGGCCGGCCAGCTCACGTTCGGCGAGCCCGACATCTCCCGCTTCCCCTGCCTCGGCCTCGCGATGCAGTCCGGGCGCCTGGGCGGGACCTACCCCGCCGCCATGGCCGCCGCCGACGAGGTCGCCGTCGAGCGCTTCATGGCGGGCGAGGTTGGCTTCCTCGACATCCCCGGCATCATCGAGGGGGTGATGGAGCGGCACGAGTCGACGCCCGATCCCGACCTTGAGGCGGTCTTCGCCGCCGACCGGTGGGCGCGCACCGCGGCGGAGGTGGCTCCGGCGGGGGCTGGCGCGTGACCTTCCTCGCCGCCTTCGAGATCGTCGATGTCCTTCGCTCGGCGCTGATCTTCGCGGCCCTCCTCGTTCCCCTCGTCGTCATCCACGAGTTCGGTCACTTCTTCGCGGCCAAGCTCTTCCGCATCAAGGTGCTCGAGTTCGGCATCGGCTTCCCGCCGCGCATCAAGGGCCTTTCCTTCAAGCGCGGCGAAACCGAGTACACGATCAACTGGCTCCCCATCGGCGGCTTCGTCCGCATGCTGGGCGAAGAGGACCCCTCCGACCCCCGCTCCCTCGCCGCCGCCCGGCCCTGGAAGCGGCTCACCGTCATGGGCGCGGGCGTGGTCATGAACGTGGCCCTCGCCCTCCTGCTCTTCACGATCGCGTTCATGGTCCCGCGCGAACGCGCCCTCAACCTCGCCCAGGTCGCCGAGGTCATGCCCGACTCCCCGGCCGCGATGGCGACCATCTCGGGAACCCTGCGCGACGGCACCGCGCCCGCCCAGGGCCTCCAGCCCGGCGACGTCGTCATGGAGGTGAACGGCCGCGAGGTCCGCAACGTCAGCGAGCTCATCTTCCACACCCGCCGCTTCATCGGGGAGACCCAGACCTGGGTCATCTCCCGCGCGAACTCGACCCTTGAAGCGGAGCTCTACGCCCGCTGGCGCCCGCCCGAGGGGCAGGGCCCGACAGGCATCCGTGTCGGCGCCCCGACCGTCTGCACCGATGTCGACGACGACGGCAACCCCATCGGCTGCAGCCAGCGCTTCCCCTATACGGAGAACGTCTCCTACCCGCCCTGGGAAGCGGTTCCGCGCGGCTGGCAGGCGATGATCGACGCCGTCATCGTCACGAAGAACGAGATCCAGGTGCGGGTGAACGGCAGCACCGGCGCCGCCCCCGACCAGCCTCTCCTCTCCGGCCCCGTCGGCATCGCCAACACAACCGGCGACATCGTCGAGCAGGCCGGCTGGCGGCCGCTGATCGAGCTTGCCGCCCTCCTCAGCCTCTCCCTGGCGGTCTTCAACGCCCTGCCCATCCCCGCCCTCGACGGTGGCCGCATGTTCTTCGTCGGCGTCGAGATGCTGCGTGGCGGCCGCCGTATCTCCCCCGAGAAGGAAGGCTTCGTCCACTTCGTGGGGTTCGTCGTGCTGCTGGCCGGCATCCTCGTCATCACGTTCTTCGACATCTCCCGCCTCATCACCTGACGCCCCGCCGTGCTCTTCGACGCCCTCTTCATCACGCTCTTCGTCCTCGGGTGGCTCGCGCTCGGATTCGTGCCCTGGCTTGTGCTGAGTGTGGCGACGCGCGGGAACGCCGGGATCCGCTATCTGCTGCCCAGCATGGCCGCGGGGGCGGTCGGCGGGGTCGTGGTCTCCTTCATCCGCGACGACGGCTTCGGCCTCATCCTCAGCTTCGTCGTAGCATTGGCGTTCCCTACCCTGCTGCTGACCGCCCGGCGCGTCGCGCGCCGCTGGCAGCCTGGAACCCGGGGATGACGCCATGACCATCGCCCTCTCGACCATGTACGCCCAGCAGAAGCGCTTCGAGAACGGCGCGGACTTCGCGCGCTTCGCCGCCGACGCTGGCTACGACGCCATCGAGGTCTCCCACTCGACATCGCCGGAGAAGCTCCGCCAGATCCTCGACAGCGGAATCCTGCCCGTCACGTCGGTCCACCAGCCTGCCCCGCTCGTCGAGGTCGAGGGCGGCAAGAGCAACCACGACCTGAACCTCGCCTCGACGAGGCCGAGCGAGCACGCTCGTGCGGTCAGGCACGCCCTCCGCAGTGTCGAGTGGGCGGCGGAGGCGGGCGCGTCCGCGCTCGTCGTGCACCTGGGCGAGGTCGAGGGTTCCTTCTCCGGCACGACCGCCGAGCTCTACCGCCTCTTTCGGCAGCACGGCATCAGGGACAACCGCGCCGCCGAGGCCCGCGCCGAGTTGGAGCAGCGCCGCGCGGAAGCCGCCCCCGCGAACCTGGAGGCGGCCCGCGAGTCGTTGGAGCAGTTGGTCGAGGCTGCTCGCCCCCACGGCATCCTTATCGGCATCGAGAACCGTCTCGAGTACCACCACATCCCCCTCCCCGCCGAGTCGATCGCCCTCATGGAGGGGTTCGCCCCCGAAGAGGTCGGCCACTGGCACGACACCGGCCATGCGGAGGTGCTCGACCGCCTCGGCTTCCTGCCGCATGGGTCCTGGTTCGACGAGCTCGGCGACCGCCTGGTGGGTGCCCACGTCCACGACGTGCGCGGCGTCGTCGACCATCGCGCGCCCGGCACGGCCCAGCTCGACTGGGAGATGGTGGCCACCGGCCTCAGCTCGCTCGATGCCATCACGCTCGAGATCGACCAGCGCGAGAGTGACGACGACGTGCGCGCCGCGCCCGCCTTCCTCCGTTCCGTTGGCCTCGGCTAGGAGTCCTCGAAGTCGATATCGAGGGCGACGTCCAGCGCGGGCGCACTGTGCGTGAGCGCTCCTGAGGAGATCGCGTCAACGCCCGTCGCCGCAATCTCCCCCACTCGCTCCAGCGTGATCCCGCCGCTCGCCTCCAGCCTCGCCCGCCCCGCGACGAGGGCGACGGCCTCGTGCATCTCCTCAGTAGTCATGTTGTCGAGCAGGATCCACTCCGGTTTCGCATCGAGCGCGTCCCGGAGCTCATCCAGCGTGTCGACCTCGACTTCGACCGGCGTCTCTGGCGCGTGCTGGCGGATTGTCGCCACCGCCTGCACGAGCGTCTTGCCCTGGCGGGCGAGCGCCTCGCGGTGGTTGTCCTTGATCATCGCCATCACGGCCAGGTCGCGGCGGTGGTTGGTGCCGCCCCCGCAGCGAACCGCGTACTTCTCCAGGTCTCGCATGCCGGGCGTCGTCTTCCGCGTGTCGAGGATGACGCAGTCCGTCCCCGCCACCTTCGCTACATAACGTTTCGTGAGCGTCGCCACGCCGGAGAGGCGCTGCACCAGGTTCAGCGCCGTCCGCTCCCCCGACAGGATCGCCTGCGCGGGTCCCACGACGGTTGCGAGCGCTGTCCCACCCGCGACCTCGGCCCCGTCGTCCACGTGAGCTTCGAACGCGACCTGTTCGTCCAGCGTCGCGAATACCTCCCGGGCCAGGACAAGCCCGCAGACCACCCCCGCCTCCCGCGCCACCAGCCTGCCCCGCGCGACGAGCCCCGGCTCCACCACTGCCCGGGTCGTCACGTCGTCGCCGGCCCGGTCCTCGGTGAGAGCGGCTCGCACTGCGGCCACGACCGCTGCCGCCGGGGGCGGTTCAACCAGCATGGTGAAACACCTGCTGCCGTCGCCAGCGCGCATCGTCGCGCTCCGGGAAGTCGGTGCGGAAGTGCGCGCCCCGGCTCTCTTCGCGCCTGAGCGCGGCGGTCAGCAACAGCTCCGCGAACACCCCCAGCCAGCGCCGCTCGTGCCCCTCCCGCGAGAGCTCCGGCTCGCCCACGGGCCAGCCGCCCACCGCGTCCAGCCCCGCCTGGAGCGCCTCGCCAGAGCGCTCGATGCCGGCGTGCTCCCAGAGCAGGCGCTGGACGGCCGCACGGTCGGGCGGCGCCGTTCTGCCCGCCGCGAGCGGCGTCGAGTCCGGGCAGGGCGCCATCGCCCCGCCCGTTCCCTCCGCGAGGTGCTCGACCGCGCGTTTCGCGAACACCACCGTTTCGAGCAGCGAGTTGCTCGCCAGCCGGTTCGCCCCGTGGACGCCCGTCGCCGCGGTCTCCCCGCAGGCGTAGAGCCCCTCCACCGTGGTGCGCGCCCACGAGTCCGTGCGAACGCCGCCCATCAGGTAGTGCGCGGCGGGGGCGACCGGTACAGGATCGCGGCGCAGGTCGATGCCGTGCTCGCGGCAGAAGGCGGCGATCCCCGGAAATCGCTCGATCGGGTCCACCCGGCCGAGCGCCGTGCAGTCGAGCCAGACGTGATCGGCGCCGTCGGCGCGCATCTCCGAGAGCATCGCCCGGGCGACGATGTCGCGCGGTGCGAGGTCGGCAAGATCGTGGTAGCGCGGCATGAACGCCTCGCCTCCGTCGTTGCGCAGCACCGCCCCCTCCCCCCGTAGCGCCTCCGAGATGAGGAACGGCGGCGCCCCCTGCTGGCGGAAGGCCGTCGGGTGGAACTGGTAGAACTCGAGGTCGGTCACCTCCGCCCCGGCGGCGAAGGCGAGCGCGATGCCGTCGCCCGTGGCCACGGAAGGATTCGTCGTGTGGGAGAAGGCGGCGCCCGCCCCGCCCGTCGCCAGCACGACCGCACCCGACTCGAAGATGCGCTCCCTCCCGGTCGCCTGGTCGAGCGCGCGAACCCCTGCCGTCCTGCCGCCCTCCAGCACGATTTCCGTCGCGAGCGTGTGCTCGCCGACCACCACCCGGCCGCTCTCGATCTGGCCTGCGAGCGCGGTCGTGATGGCCGCCCCGGTGCGGTCGCCGCGCGCGTGCAGGACGCGCGCGTTCCGGTGCGCCCCCTCGCGCCCGAAGGCGCGATTCGCCCCCTCGCTGTCGAAGCTGACCCCGTACCGTTCGAGGTCCTGGATGCGTCGTGGTGCGCTCTCCACGAGGATGCGCGCCATCTCCTCGTCGACGAGCCCCGCGCCCGCTGCGATCGTGTCCGTGAGGTGCTGCTCAGTGGAGTCGTCCGGGCCAAGCGCGGCGGCGATGCCGCCCTGGGCGTGGCGTGTGCTGCCCTCGTGCAGCTCCCCCTTCGTGACGAGGAGCGCGGGGCCCAGCGCGCTCGCTTCAAGCGCGGCGAAGAGGCCCGCCATGCCGCTCCCGACCACGATCGCCCGGTACCGGCCATCCGCCCGTGGGGGATCGCTCACGGGACTTAGTGTACGTCGTACACGAAGTCCCCGCGACGCGTCCGCGGGGCTCCGCGAGTCGCCCCAATCGTGCGCCGCCGTACAATGCCAAGGGTGGCGATCCATCCCATCCGGCGCGCCGGCGACCCCGTCCTCCGGCAGAAAGCAAGGCGCGTCCGCGTGCGCGATTCCAGCCTCCCGCAGCTAATCGAGGACATGTTCGAGACGATGTACGACGCCCCCGGGGTGGGCCTCGCCGCCCCCCAGATCGGCATCCCCCTGCAGGTGATCGTGCTCGACACGCCCCCGGCCGAGCCATTCGCCCTGCTCAACCCCGAGATCATCAAGCGCTCCGGCGAACGCCAGCTCCACGAGGGCTGCCTCTCCGTGCCCGGCTTTCGCGGCGAGATCACCCGCTCGGTGAAGGTGCTCGTGAAGGGCATTGACCCCACCACCGGGAGGGAGGTCCGTATTCGCGCCGAAGACGACCTCCTCGCCGAGGCCCTCGAGCACGAGATCGACCACCTCAACGGCATCCTTTACATCGACTACCTCGACAGCCCCGATGCGCTCGTTCGGGTAGACGCCGCACCCGAGGAAGTGGAGGAAGAGGCGTGATGATCGGCGTCATCGGCGGCGAGACGTGCAGCCCCACGGAGGGCGAGACCGCCTTCGCCGTCGGACGTGAGCTGGCCGCTCGCGGGCACACCCTCGTCTGCGGCGGACGCGGCGGCGTGATGCGCGAAGCCTGTCGCGGCGCCCGCTCCGAAGACGGCGTGACCGTCGGCATCCTTCCCGGCGACGATCGCGCCGACATGAACGAGTTCGTGACCGTCCCCATCGTGACCGGCATCGGCTTTGCCCGGAACACCATGATCCCTCGCACCGCCGACGCTCTGGTGGCCGTCGGCGGCCGCTACGGAACCCTCAGCGAGATCGCCTTCGCCCTTATCGCAGGCAAGCCCGTCGTCACCATGGGAAGCTGGGACCTCACCCTCCCCGACGGCGCCACCGCCCCGCTTGTCCCGTGTGACGACGCGGGCGCGGCCATCGACGCCTGCGAGCGGCTGGCGGCAGGAGCGTCGTGATGCTGATCGAAGAGCTGGTCGCGCGCGAAGTCCTCGATTCCCGCGGCAACCCCACCGTCCAGGTCTCCGTCCTCCTCGACGACGGCGCCGTCGGCCAGGCCGCCGTCCCCTCCGGCGCCTCGACCGGCGCCTACGAGGCCGTCGAGCTGCGAGATGGCGACGCCCGCCGCTACGGCGGCAAGGGCGTCCTCAAGGCCGTCGAGAACGCCAACGGCGAGATTAATGCCGCCCTCATCGGCCAGCCCGCCGCCGACCAGCGCGCGATCGACCGCCAGCTCATCGAGCTCGACGGCACCGCCAACAAGGCCCGCCTCGGCGCAAACGCGATGCTCGGCGTCTCCCTTGCCGTCGCTCGCGCCGCCGCCGACTCGGCCGAGGAACCGCTCTACCGCTACCTCGGCGGCGCCGCCGCCAACCGCCTCCCCGTCCCAATGTTCAACATCCTCAACGGCGGCCGCCACGCTGAGGACTCGACCGACTTCCAGGAGTTCATGGTCATGCCAGTCGGCGCGGAGACCTACTCCGAGGGTCTGCGCATGGCCGCCGAGGTGTACCAGTCCCTGAAGCGCATCCTCTCCGACCGCAGCCTGAATACGACCATCGGCGACGAGGGTGGCTTCGCCCCCTCCCTTCCCGGCAACGAGGAGGCCGTGCAGGTGGTGCTGGAGGCGATCGAAGGCGCGGGCTACCGCCCCGGCGCGGATCTCGTCCTCGCCCTCGATCCGGCCACGACCGAGCTCTTCCAGGGCGGCGAATACGTCCTCGAGAAAGAGGGCCGCACGCTGACCAGCGAGGGCCTTATCGACCACTGGGAGGACTGGGCGAGCCACTACCCCATCGCCTCCATCGAGGATGGCCTTGCCGAGGACGATTGGTCCGGCTGGAGCGCCCTCGTCGAGCGTCTCGGGGCGACCGTTCAGCTCGTCGGCGACGACCTGCTCGTGACGAACCCCGAGCGCATCCAGCGCGGCATCGACGAGGGCGCTGCCAATAGCGTCCTCGTGAAGCTGAACCAGATCGGCACGCTCAGCGAGACCCTCGACGCCATCGGCCTCGCTCACCGCGCGGGCTGGACGGCCGTCATCAGCCATCGCTCCGGCGAAACCGAGGACACGTTCATCGCCGACCTTGCCGTGGCCACCGGCGCGGGCCAGATCAAGACCGGCGCACCGGCTCGCAGCGAGCGCACCGCCAAGTACAACCGCCTGCTGGAGATCGAGACGGAGCTGGGCGCGACGGCGAGCTACGCCGGCTGGGAGGCGATCCGCCAGCTCGGGCCGCGTCCCCCCGCCGAGACCCCTCCCGCCCCGCCCAGCCGCTCCCGCCGCCGCCGCAGGCCCCGCGACCGGCACTAGGCCGATGGCCGACTTCCGCGTCTCCCCGCCCCGCATCCACCCCGAGGCGGAGCGCTCGTCGCGCCCGCCCGCCGGCTCCGCCGGCTCCGTCGACGCCCACCGCCAGATGACGTTCGTCCTCGGCGAGACCGTCGACCTCGTGCTCGAAGGCCTGCGCCTCGAGTCGGCCGTCGCGAGCGAGGCTGCGGGCTCGCGCTACCGCAACGTCACCGTCGCGGCCCTTCTCGCGACCGGTTCGCGGTCGTGGAGCGCGCGCCTGGAGGCCCTGCACGCCATCGAGTCGGGCGCCTACGCGGTGGCCGGTCCGCTCGTCGCCTCGGCCGCCGACCACGAGGCCGCCTGCGTCGCGCTTCTTGAGGATGGCGCCGCTGCCTGGCAGGACCTGCTCGATGCGGATGGCGTGACTGACATGCCGGAAGCGCACGCGACCCAGCTCGCCCTCGGCGAGCCGCCGCAAGCCGTCGAGCTCCCTCAGCTTCTCGCGGATGTGCGCGACGTGACGCTGGCCCTCGCGCAGCCTTCGCCGGGCGCGACCCTGCTCCTCGCGGGCGGCGAGAGCGGCCCCGGGAGGCTCGCCGTCACTTTCGCCGATCGCGACTTCCACATGGCCCTCGCTGAGCTGACGAGCGGCTGGCTGCTGGCGCTCGGAGTCGCGAAGGTCGAGCTGCTCCTTGAAGCCAGCGACGTCCTCCCCATCTCCGACCCGGAGGCGCTCACCCGCTGGGCCCGCGCCGCGCGCCGCGAACTGGACGAGCCCCGCCGCTGCCGCATCGACCGTCGCGAGGTCGGCGGCGTCGACCGCCACGTCGTCGAGAACTGGCGGCGCGCCCCCGCGGGTGCCGTGCGACGCATCGTCCTGTAGCGACGGCGGCGCGTACGATTTCCCCGATGGCCCGCTCCCTCCCGGTCCTCCTGCTCGCGGCCCTGCTTGGCCTGCTGGCCCTCGCCTGCGATGACGAGCCGCCCCCCGACCCCGTTGCCGACGAGGAGTACCTCGCCCTCATGTGCGCCAACCTCGACCGCTTCTCCGATGCGGTTCTGGAGGCGACCGAGGAAGCGGCCATCGCAGCCGTCATCGAGGACTTCATCGAGGCGCTGGAGGCGGTCGAGCCTCCCGCCGATCTGCGCGACTTCCACGCCGCCTTCATCGAGTACCTGGAGGAGGCCGTCGACGACCCCACCAGCCCGCTCGTGCTGGCGCCCCCCCTTCCCGACGAGGATGTGCGCGAGCGCCTCGCGGACAAGGAGCGCTCTGTGGAGGAGTGCCGCGAGCCCACGTTCTTCGGTGGTCCAGAGGCGGACCAGTAGCGGCTCGCGCGTATACTGAAACCGCCAAGCAGCCCCGAGGAGTACCCGCCGATGCCCACGCCCTATGCCTACTTCCAAGGCCAGATCGTCCCTCTGGAGGAGGCCAAGGTGGGTGTGATGACCCACGCCTTCAACTACGGCACGGCGGTCTTCGAGGGCATCCGCGGCAACTGGAACGCCGACGACGGCTGTCTCTACCTCTTCCGCATGCGCGAGCACTACGAGCGCCTCGCCCAGAGCAGCCGCATCCTCGGGCTGGAGATGAACGAGGAGATCGACCGCCTCTGCGACCTCACCGTCGAGATCGTTGAGAGCAGCGGCTACGAAGAGGACGTCTACATCCGCCCCATGGTCTACCTCAGCTCCGAGGTGCTGGGCGTGCGCCTGCACGGCCTCGAGAGCGACATCCTCATCTTCATCGCCCCCTTCGGCCCCTACCTCGACATCGACAAGGGCGCCCGCTGCCACACCAGCAGCTGGCGGCGCGTCGACGACACCGGCATCCCGCCCCGCGCCAAGGTCACTGGCATCTACGTGAACAGCGCCCTCGCCAAGTCCGAGGCCGAGCTCAACGGCTTCGACGAGGCCATCGTCCTCAACTCCGACGGCCACGTCTCCGAGGGCAGCGGCGAGAACATCTTCATCGTGCGCAACGGCACCATCATCACGCCCCCGCCCTCCGACAACGTCCTCGAGGGCATCACGGCCGCCACCGTCGTCGAGCTCGCCGCAAACGAGCTCGGTATCGAGACCGTTGAGCGCTCGATCGACCGCTCCGAGCTCTACATCGCCGATGAGGTGTTCATGACGGGCACGGCCGCCCATCTGACGCCTGTGACCGAGATCGACCGCCGGGTGGTCAAGGGAGGAGAGCCGGGCCCGATCACGAAGGAGCTGTCCCGCCTCTTCTTCGACGCCATTCGCGGCAAGAGCGAGAAGTATCGCCAGTGGTGCACCCCGGCACGCGTGCGGGTGGCGTCGTAGACGCCGATACCTTCCGGCCGCCTCGCGCCCTCGGCGTGATCGTCGGCGGCGCGTTCACCCTCTGGGCGGCGTTCATCGCCATGGTCGCCGGGGTGCTGGCCAGCGGCGCCGCCATCGAGCCCACTACCTTCCTCGCCTGGGTGGTCGTCGCCTTCTTCTCCGGCGTCGCCCTCCTCTTCGGCTGGTGGACGGTCGGCCTTGCAAGGCTCGCCTATCAGATCGACGACGACGCCCTTCGCATTCGCTGGGCCGGCGGTGAGGTCATTGTTCCCGTCGTCGATATCCAGCGCGTGGTCCCCGGCCGCACGGTCGGCGAGGAGTCCGTCACCGGCCTCAACTGGTGGGGGTGTCACATCGGCCGGGGCGTGGCCTCCAGCCTCGGTCCGGCCCTCTTCTTCGCGACCCACAACCGCCCCGAGGACAACGTCTTCGTCGTCACCCCCGGGCGCACCTACGGCCTTACCGTGCCCGACCAGGTTGCCTTCGCCGAGGCCTGCTCCCGCCGGCTCATCGTGGGCTTCGAGCCCGGCGAGCCCCAGCGCGCCGAACCGCGTGGCTTCTCCGTGCTGCCGCTCTGGCGCGACCGCGACGTCTGGTTCGTCTTCAGCCTTGTCCTCGTGGCTCTCGGCGTCCTGGGCGGCTACCTGTTCAGCCAGTACCCGGACTTGCCCGCCCTCGTGCAGATCGACTTTCCCAGGAGCACCGGCATCGTGCGCGTGGGCGAGCGCGCCGAGCTGCTGCGGATCGGCGCCGTGGGCGGCGTCATCGTCGCCGTGAACCTGGCCCTTGGCTTCATCCTGCACGCCCGCGAGCGCGCCGCCGGTCTCTGGCTGCTGGCATCGGCCGCGCTCATCCAGGCGGTGCTGCTCGGCGCCGCGATTGTCGCCTTCGAGCGGGCCTGATCGCCCGCCTCAGTGCATCTGCGCCGTCTGCGCGATGATTGAGGCCGCCTGGTCCGGCGTGAGCCGGTCCGTGTTCAGGCAGAGGTCGTAGTTCTCCGTCGCCAGCCACGCGCGGTTGTAGAACCGCCGGAAGTAGTCCTGCCGCTCGGCGTCCGTTTTCTCGACCGTCTTGCGGGCCGAATCGACATCGATGTTCATGCCCCCGGCGATGCGCTTGGCGCGCTGATCGGTCGAGCCCGTCGTCAGCACCTTGAGCGTGTCGGACCGGCCCTGCAGCACCATCGGCGCGCCGTGTCCCATCAGCACTGCCTCGCCCTGGTCGGCGAGGTCGCGGATTACGTCCTCGATGAAGCGCCGGTACTCGGTGGAGGTGAGCAGCGGGTTGGTGGCGAGCGGCACCGGGTCGGCCCAGGCCGCAACCGGCATGCTGGGGTTGCGCGCCAGCGCCTCCAGGATGCGGGTCAGCAGCGAAGGCGTGTGTTCCGCCTCGCTCACCGTCTCCGGCGATACGCCCGCTTCCTGGGCGGCCGTCTGCACCACCTGGTAGTCGTAGAAGCGGAAGCCGAGCTTCTCTGCCGTCAGCTGGGCGATCTCTTCGCCCGCCGTTCCTACGGGGCGGGCAATGGCCACGATCCGGATGTTCATCACTGGCCCCCTCGGGCACGTTTTCGTGCGGCGGGATTGTAACGCCTCTCGCGCTCCTGCAAGTGTGATCGATGCCCGCGCTCGCCGCCCGTGTAAGCGCGACCGTAGCCGGTGGTCGCGCTCGCGTGTATAAGCAGAAATGGCGCTACACTGCGAAGCAGAGCTAAGCGCCACCACGGGGGTAAACCCCCGCGGTTCGCGGAAGCAGTCAGGAACTGATGGATCGGTCCCGGCTCGCGAAGTTCATAGACCAGCGCGTGGGCGAACTCCCACTCGCGGAACCAGTGTTTCTCCCTCCCACGGCCACTGTTCGCACCGCTGTCCAGCGGATGCACATGGGCGCGCGCTCGTGCGTCCTCGCCGTCGAGAAGGAGGAGCTCGTGGGCATCTTCACCGAACGGGATGTGCTCACGCGCTGCATGGCTGGAGACTTCGACTGGGATCAGCCGCTCGCGCCTGACTTGCTTACCCGTAATCCGGTCACCATCGCCTCCTCGACCACCGTGGGTGATGCGATCGCGCTCATGCAGCGCTACAACTATCGCACCCTGCCGGTCATGGAAGATGGCGCCGTTATCGGGCTCGTACGTCTGGGCGAGCTTCTGCAGCACTTCGCCGAATCTTTTCCCGAGGAAGTGCTGAACCTGCCGCCACGGCCCCACCAGGTCGTGGCGAAGCGGGAGGGGGGATAGTCACAGGATGACCACCGAAATCGAGTCACCGCTTTCCGAAGCCACGACGACGCGCGATCGCGTCACGATCCGCTTTGCTGGTGACTCCGGCGACGGCATGCAGCTCACGGGGACGCAGTTCACCCGCACGACCGCCGTCTACGGGAACGATCTCGCCACCCTCCCCGATTACCCCGCCGAAATCCGCGCCCCAACCGGCTCGCTCCCCGGCGTGTCCGGCTTCCAGCTCTCCTTCTCCAGCAACGACATCCATACTCCGGGCGACAACCCGGACGCGCTCGTGGCCATGAACCCTGCCGCCCTCAAGACGAATCTCGGCGACCTCGTCCCCGGCGGGCTGCTCATCGTCGACGAAGGCGAGTTCAACGCCACCAACCTGCGCAAGGCCGGTTACGAGGCCAACCCCCTCGAGGACGGCTCCCTCTCGTCCTACCGCCTCATGCGCATCGACATCACGAAGAACAACGCCGACGCCCTCGACGGGCTCGAGCTTGGCGCCAAGGAGCGCTTCCGCTCGCGGAACTTCTACGCGCTCGGCCTCGTCCTCTGGCTCTTCAGCCGCCCCATGGACACCGTCGTTCGCTGGGCGACCGACAAGTTCCAGCGGAACCCGGTCGTGCTGGAGGCGAACCTGCGCGCCCTCCGCGCCGGCAACGCCTTTGGCGAGACCAGCGAGCTCGTGCACGAGCGCTACGAGGTGCCCCCCGCCGACGTCGAGCCGGGCGTCTACCGCCACATCAGCGGCAACGAGGCGACGGCCCTCGGCTTCGTCACGGCCTCGCACCTCGCGGGGTTGCCCCTCTTCTACGCGAGCTACCCGATCACCCCCGCCTCCGACGTCCTGCACGAGCTGGCCGGCTTCAAGCGGTTCGGCGTCAAGACGATGCAGGCGGAGGACGAGATCAGCGCCGTCTGCGCCGCCATCGGCGCTTCCTACGCGGGCCAGATGGCCCTCACCGGCACCAGCGGCCCCGGCCTCGCCCTCAAGAGCGAGGGCCTCAACCTCGCCGTCATGGCCGAGCTCCCCCTCGTCATCCTCGACGTGCAGCGAGCCGGTCCCAGCACGGGCATGCCCACCAAGACCGAGCAGGCCGACCTGCTCCAGGCGATGTACGGTCGCAACGGCGACTCCCCCGTCGCCATCATTGCGCCCTCCACGCCGGGCGACTGCTTCTGGATGGCCATCGAGGCCTTCCGCATCGCCCTTAAGTACATGGTCCCCGTCATCATCCTCAGCGACGGCTACCTCGCGAACGGCTCCCAGCCCTGGGCGATTCCCCAGTTGGCGGACATCCCGCCGGTCGAGTGGAGCCACGCCGACCCTGCCAGCGCCTCCCACGCCTACGAGCGTGACCCGGATACGCTGGCGCGGGCCTGGGCTGTTCCCGGCCAGGCCGGCTTCGAGCACCGCGTCGGCGGCCTCGAGAAGTCCTACGAGACCGGCGACATCAACTACGAGCCCGGGAATCACCACAAGATGACCCTCACCCGCGCCGAGCGCGTGGCGAAGGTCGCGGACGACATTCCCGAGATCGAGGTGACCGGTCCCCAGGAGGGCGAGTTGCTCCTCCTCGGCTGGGGCGGCACCTATGGCGCCATCACCAGCGCGGGCGAGCGGGCCCGCTCGGAGGGCAAGTCGGTGGCATCCGCCCACATCCGCCACCTCAACCCCTTCCCCTCCAACCTCGGCGAGGTGCTCTCGCGCTACGAGAAGGTCCTGGTGCCGGAGCTGAACAACGGGCAGCTCTCGGTCCTCATCCGGTCGCAGTTCCTGGTAGACGCGATCCCCTTCAACAAGATCGCCGGCCAGCCGTTCAAGATCTCCGAGATCTCCGGAAAGATCGACGAGGTCCTGGGCGTGGGCGGCCCCTTCGAGTTCGAGTTCTAGCGGCGATCTTCGCCGCGGGAGGCTATCCAGTGACGGCAGCGAGTTCCAACGGAGCGATCGAGGAGGAGATCCCTCTCCTCACGCGGAAAGACTTCGTTTCGGACCAGGAGGTCCGCTGGTGCCCGGGCTGCGGGGACTACTCCATCCTCGCTCAGATGCAGAAGACCCTGCCCGGCCTCCGCATCCCCCGCGAGGAGATCGTCTTCGTCAGCGGGATCGGCTGCTCCAGCCGCTTTCCCTACTACGTCAACACCTACGGCTTCCACACCATCCACGGCCGCGCCCCCGCCATCGCGACGGGCCTCAAGACCGCCCGCCCCGAGCTCACCGTCTTCGTCATCACCGGCGACGGCGACGGCCTCAGCATCGGCGGCAACCACCTCATGCACCTCCTCCGCCGCAACGTCGATGTGACGGTCGTGCTCTTCAACAACCGCATCTACGGCCTCACCAAGGGCCAGTACTCGCCTACGTCCCCCATCGGCAAGGTCACGAAGTCGGCGCCCATGGGCACCACCGAGAACCCGCTCGACCCGATCAAGCTCGCCCTCGCCTCCGGCGCTACCTTCGTCGCCCGCTCCGTCGACCGCGACACGAAGCACCTCGAGGCCACCCTCGCGACCGCCGCCCAGCACAAGGGTGCGTCTTTCGTGGAAGTCTTCCAGAACTGCAACATCTACAACGACGGCGCTTTCGCCTCGTTCGCCGACAAGGACGTCCGCCAGGACCGCATGGTCTACCTGGAGAACGGCAAGCCGCTCCGCTACGGTAAGCACCTTGAGCACGGCATCCGCCTCAACGGCTTCCAGCCCGAGGTGGTCGAGAACCCCATGAGCGACGACGAGCTGCTGGTGCACGACACCAGCCGCGAAGACATCGCCCTGCCGATGATCCTCAGTGGCATGGACTACCCCGACTTCCCCGTGCCCCTCGGCGTCTTCCGGCAGGTCGAACGCGAGACGTACGATGGCCTCGTGGCCGAGCAGGTGGAAGTGGCGAAGGATCGGGCCGAGCCCGACCTCGAAGCGCTCATCGCCGGCCCCGAGACCTGGAACGTGCTCTAGCGGCCACCGGCCGCGGGCGTACTGGGAGGCGCCATGACCGGGCATTCCGGAAGCGAACTGGTTACCTGTCCCTTCTGCGGGGAGGAGAACATCGCCGGCGTTGATCGCTGCGAGAACTGCCTCCAGCCCCTGCGCAGCGTCGATATTCCCGAGCCCGAGCAGGCCATCAGCGAGAGCGCCTTCAGCGCCCCCCTGGCCTCCCTCCGGCTCCTCCGCCCTCCCGCCCTCGCCCCCACCGCGAGCGTGCGCGAGGCCGTCAACCTGCTCGTCGAGAACAAGGGCGGCGCCGTCCTTGTCGTCGATGGGGATGCCCTCTCCGGCATCTTCACGGAGCGGGACGTGCTCAAGAAGGTCGCCGGCCGCCCCGGCGCGCTTGATGCCCCCGTGGCCGAGTACATGACCACCGATCCCGTCGTCGTCCGCGAGAACGAGACCGTCGCCGTTGCCCTCCACAAGATGGCCGACGGCGGCTTCCGCCATGTGCCCATGGGCACCGGCGAAGGGTACCGCGTCGTCACCGCTTCCGACGCCCTCAAGTGGGTCGTCGAGCGCTACATCGAGATGAGCGCCTGACCCTAGGCCCTCCGGCCCGCAACCGGCCGGTGCTATCATCGAGAACCCGCGGCGGCACCGCGCGCGCCGCGAGACTTCCGCGGAGGCCCGAAACCCTGACTGCGACCTACCGCGAGCGAACCACCACCAGTGGTGACCTGGAGCTGGCCTACCAGGAGTGGGGGCCGGATGACGGCCCCGTCATCCTCGCCCTCCACGGCTTCGGCGTCTCCGGCCACATGTTCGACGAATTCGGCCAGCGAACCTCGGATCGCTACCGCCTCATCAACCTCGACCAGCGTGGCCACGGCGACAGCGCGTGGGCGCCCGACGGCGACTACACCCGCGAGGCCTTCGTCGCCGATGTCGAGGCCGTCCGCGAGGGGCTCGGCTTCGACTCGGTCGTCCTCATGGGGCACAGCATGGGTGGCCTCAACGCCGTCGAGTACACGTACCAGCACCCCGACCGCGTCAGCGCCCTCATCCTCGTCGACGTCGGCCCCGAGGCGGCGCGCGAAGGGGTCGACAACATCATGCGCTTCACCCGCGGCCCCGATGAGCTCGACTTCGACGAGTTCGTCCAGAACGCCATGCGCTTCAACACCCGCCGCACCGAAGAGAACATCCGCGAGCGCATGCGCCACCGCCTGCGCCCGCTCGAAAACGGCAAGTGGACCTGGAAGTTTGACAAGCGCTTCCGCGAGGGCGAGGGCGCCGTCCGCTCCGGCAGTGAGCTCAGTAGCGACGAGCTCTGGACCCGCTTCCGCGAGCTCGCCCCGCCGGTGCTGCTCGTTCGCGGCCAGCAGAGCGACATCCTCAGCCAGGAGGTCGCCGAGCGCACCGCCGGCGAGATCCGTTCCGCGCGCCTCGTCGTCGTTCCCGAGGCCGGCCACAGCGTGCCCGGGGACAACCCCGATGGCTTCACCGAAGCCGTAGCCGCCTTCCTCGACGATGTCGGCGCCGGCCGCTTCCCCGAGTCCGGGGACGAGTCCGACGCCACCCCAATCCCCATCCCCGACGACATCGATGAGCTGCGCCGCGGCTGGCGCTCCCGCGAGCGCCGCATCCCCGGCGTGGCCCTGGTCGCGGGCGCGGCGGTGGCCGTCACCGCCGTCGCTGCCGCGGGCGCCTTCCTCTTCTCCCGACTCCGCAGGGGACGAAGGGACGACGGGGCCTGATGCCACAGCTCAGCGTTGAGGGAGCCTCGCTCGGCTACGACGAGGCGGGGCAGGGCGCCCCTGCATTCGTCTTCGTCCACGGCTGGGCCGGCGACCGGTCTTTCTGGCGTCCCCAGGTCGACGACCTGGCGCGCGACTTCCACTGCCTCACCCTCGACCTGCGCGGCTGCGGCGAGTCCTCGCTGGACCCGCCCTACGACCTCACCCAGGCTGCCGACGACGTCGCCGCCGTCATCGAGGAGCGCGGCATGGAGGCCGCCATCATCGCCGGACACGATATCGGCGGGCTCGTCGCACTTCTCGCGAACAGCCGCCACGGAGACCGCGTGATCGGCACCGTCATGGTCGACCCGCCCCTCGATTCCGCCGCCCGCGGCGCGATGGGCGGCCTCGCCGCCCAACTCCGCGACGAGGGCTCCATGGAACCCGCCCGCGTCTTCTTCGACCGCTTCTTCGGCGAAGGTTCCGAGTCGGACGTCCGCGAGAGCGTGGAGGAGCGCATGATGGCCTGCGACCCGCAGGTCGCCGCCGGCCAGCTCACCGACAACGGCTACTTCTCCCAACACCTTGGCGCCCTTCTGCAGGCGGCCGACCAGAAGCCGTTCATGGCCCTCTGGGGCAACGCCCCGCTCGGCGACCCCGAGCGACTGCGCCAGATCACCTTCTTCCTTCGCCAGGAGCCGGTGACGGGCGCCGGCCACTTCCTCCAGCTCGAAAACCCCGCCATGACGAACGCCCTTCTGCGCGCCTTCGTCGACGACGTCCGCCGCGACCCGCGCATCAGCGCCTTCACTACCAGCTAGCCGCGATCGTGTCCCGCGCGAGGTCGAAGGCGATGCCGGGAACGAGACCGCTCCTCCTCATGGCCGTCCTGCTGCTTCCCTTCGCGCTCCTCGCCTGCGGCGACGACGGGGACGGCGTCGACGACGAATTGGTGCGCCGCTCACCGGCCCCGGGAGAGACCCCCGCCGGGACGCCCGCGTCCACCCCACAGGCGCCCGCCGCCCGCCCCGCCGCCACTACCGCCCCCCCGACCGCCACCCCCGCGACTCCGCGCCCTACCCCCAACGCCGACGGTGTCTACATCCTCCCCTGCCACGACTTCCACGTGCCCCTCGACAAGGTCCACCGGCTCGAGGAGGACTGCGAGCCTGCCTCGCTCGTGGCCATTCCCGACCCCTACGCCTATGGCCCCCAGGAAGTGGTCGAGAGCATCCTCCCCGACCTCCTCGCCCTGCTGGAGGCGGCATCGGAAGCGGGACACCTTGTCGCGGTTGTCAGCAGCTACCGCAGCTACGAGACCCAGCGCAACACGTTCGAGTATCACGTCAACGAGTACGGCCTCGAGCAAGCCCTGCGTGTGAGCGCCCGCCCCGGTCACAGCGAGCACCAGCTCGGCACCACCGTCGACTTCTCCAGCACGGCCGTGGGCTACGAGCTCGTCGAGGCCTTCGGGAGTACGCCCGAGGGGCGCTGGCTCGCCGAGCACGCCCACGAGTACGGCTTCATCCTCAGCTACCCGGAGGGCAAGGAAGTCGTGACCGGGTACGCCTACGAGCCCTGGCACTTCCGCTGGGTCGGCCGCGAGCTCGCCGCCGAGGTGCGGGCCAGCGGCCTCACCCTCGGACAGTTTCTCCTGCGCTGATTGCCCGCCACGCTGGCGGATGTAAGACTCGCCCCCGACAGGAGGCCACCCCATGTCCACCGATGCCACCGATGAACTGATCGTCGACCAGTGCGACGGCGTGCTCACCCTCACCTTCAACCGCCCCGAGCGGCTCAACGCCATCAGCGGCCCCATGCTCGCGGCCCTCTCCGCCGAGCTCGACCGCGCGAACGTCGACCCCGAGATCCGAGTCGTCGTGCTCACCGGCGCCGGCCGCGGCTTCTGCGCCGGGCTCGACCTGAAGGCCCGCGCCGACGGCGACGACATGAGCGGCGCCACCGACCTGCGCCTCTTCGATCTGCACCACACGCCTCCGCTCGTGCTCCATCGCATGGACAAGCCCGTGATCTGCGCCCTCAACGGCCCCGCAGCCGGCTACGGCATGGACCTTGCCCTCGGCTGCGACATCCGTATCGCCAGTGACCGCGCCAAGCTCGGCGCCGTCTTCGTACGGCGCGGGGTCCTGCCCGAGTCCGGCGGCACGTGGTACCTGCCCCGGCTCGTCGGCTGGGCGAAGGCCGCCGAGATTGCCTTCATGGGCGATGTGCTCGATGCCGAGCGTTCCCACGAGCTTGGCCTCGTGAACCGCGTCGTCCCCCACGACGACCTCATGGACGAGGTCCGCGCCGTCGCCGGCCGCATCGCCAGCAACGCTCCCTACTCCGTGCAGGCCACCAAGCGCATGATGCGCCTCGGTATGGACGAGACCTTCGAGACCGCCGTCGACCACACCTATCTGCAGCTCCGCCCCATGTTCACCAGTGAGGACTTCCGCGAGGGCATGACCGCCTTCCTCGAACGCCGCGACCCCGAGTTCAAGGGGCGCTGAGGCAAGGGGCGCTGAACGTGCCTGCTACACTGGCGCGGGCCTCGAACGGCCAGGAGCGTGTATGTACCGGCGCCTGATTCGCGGCATCGTCGAGCGTGGCCAGACGGCCGAACTGCTCGCCGCCGCGCGCGTCGCCTTCGAGCACCAGGACAACCGCGGCATCCGGGCCCGCACGGCCCTCTGGGCGGCCATGACCGGCCCCACCAACGCCGTCTCGATCGTGATGGACTTCAACACGCTCGAGGAGCTCGAACGCCTCAACGACCTCGCCACCCAGGACTCGACCTTTGCCGGGATCTGGGCCGATGTCGAGCGCCACCTCCTCCCCGGCCGTACCGACGCCTCCATCCACCGCCTCTCCTACCACTCCGAAGGCCTCATCTCCGCCGAGGAGGCGACCGCCCCCCGCCGCTTCCTGCGCCTCATGACGGGCGAGGTCCTGCCGGGCAAAGGCCGCGAGTTCGTGCTCTCCCTCTCGGAGGCGCTGCGGTACCAGAGTGAGCGCGGAGTCGACGCCACCACGAGCGTGTGGAGCGCCCTCTCCGGTGGTACGAACGCCATCGCCATCGCCGGCGAGTTCGATTCGATGAGCGAGCTGGAGCGCTTCGACGACCTCGCCCTCCAGGATGCCGAGTTCGCCCGCTTCCGCCGCGCCACCCGCGAGGCGATGGCCTTCCTCACCACCCACGTCGAGCTGATGCGGAACGTCCTCTAACGCCGCTCGGGACGCCGGACACGAAAAAGGGGCGCAGATGCGCCCCTTTCGTGGTTTCGGATCGGGTGAGGCCTAGTGGCCGCAGGGGCGCGCCTCGCCGCCTCCACCCTCGGTCTGGAAGCTCGAGCCGCAGGCGCAGCTCTTCGTCGCGTTCGGGTTGTAGATGCTGAAGCCGCTCTTCATCACCTCGTCCACGTAGTCGATCTCGGCGCCGTCGAGGTACTGGGCGCTCTCCGGGTCGACGACGATGCGGACGCCGCCCTGCTCCAGGACCAGGTCGTCCTCTTCGGTCGAGCGGGCCAGGGCCATGCCGTACTGGTAGCCCGAGCAGCCGCCGCCGGCCACGAACACGCGCAGCGCGCCCTCGGGAAGGTCGCGCGCCTCCAGGAGCGCCTTCGCCTTCTCCACGGCGGCGTCGGTGATGGTGACGAGCTGAGTCTCGGTGGTAGCTTCGGTCGTCATGTGCACTCCTTGGGGGGTTGTTCGCATGAGAATCCGGCGCGCGAACGCCGGGCGCGGCTAAAGTATAGCAAGAGAGATGGCGCAAGCGCCTGCCTGCGCGTCATCGGGAGGGAAGCATGGAGCGCGTCTACCTCGACCACGCCGCCACCACGCCCCCCGATCAGCGCGTGCTCGAGGCCATGTGGCCCGTCTTCTCCCGTGACTGGGGCAACCCCTCCTCCATCTACCTTGAGGGACAGACCGCCAACCGCTGGCTCGATGAGGCCCGCGCCCGCTGCGCCCGCCTCCTCGGCGCCGAGCCGAGCGAGATCATCTTCACGAGCGGCGGCACCGAGTCCGACAACGCCGCCATCCGCGGGGCCGCCCTCGCCCAGCGCGAGCGCGGCCGCGGCGACCACATCGTCACGAGTCAGGTCGAGCACCACGCCGTCCTCCACACCGTCGAGCAGCTCGAACGCGAGGGCTTTCGCGCCACCTATCTCCCTGTCGACTCCGACGGCCGCGTCGACCTCGCCGCCCTCGAAGAGGCTGTCGGCCCGGAGACGACCGTGCTCACCCTCATGGCCGCGAATAACGAGGTCGGCACGCTCCAGCCTGTCGCGGAAGCGGCTGCCCTGGCGAAGACGCGCAACCCGAATGTCGTCGTCCACACGGATGCCGTGCAGGCTGCCGGCGCAATCGACATAACGCCAGGCACGCTTGGCGTCGATCTGCTCAGCATGGCCTCGCACAAGCTCTACGGCACCAAGGGCACGGGGCTGCTGTACGTGCGTCGCGGCACGCCCTGGCAGCCCCAGATCCTGGGCGGCACGCAGGAGCGAGAGCGTCGCGCCGGCACCGAGAACGTCGCCGGGGCCTTCGGCCTCGCGGTCGCCATGGAGCTTGCCTGGCAGGAGCGCGAGGAGCGCGTTGCCCACTACCGCCGCCTCCGTGACCGTCTCCTCTTCGAGCTCCCCGAACGCGTCCCCGACACGGTTGTCACCGGTCCCACCGACCCCGATCGCCGCCTCCCGAACAGCTTCAGCTGCTGCTTCCGCAACGTCGAGGGCGAGAGCGTCCTGCTCGGGCTCGACATGGCCGAGATCGCCGCCAGCTCGGGCAGCGCCTGCACGACCGGCTCCCTTGAGCCCTCGCACGTCCTCACGGCCATGGGGATCGATGACGACCTCGCCCACGCCTCGCTTCGCCTGACCGTGGGCAAGGGGAATACCGATGAGCAGATCGATTACGTCCTGGAGCAGCTCCCGGAGATCGTCGAGCGCCTGCGCGCGCTCGCCCCGAGCTAGCTCTCGTAGCGCTTGAAGATCACGCTGCCGTTCTGGCCGCCGAACCCGAACCCGTTCACCATCGCCGCGTCGACCGTCATTTCACGTGCCTCGTTGGGCACGTAGTCGAGGTCGCACTCCGGATCCGGGTTGTCCAGGTTGATCGTGGGAGGCACGCAGCCTTCCGCGATCGACAGCACCGACGCCATCGCCCCCACCGCCCCGGCCCCGCCCAGCAGGTGCCCGACCATCGACTTCGTCGCGCTGATGGCGACGGAGCTGGCGTGCTCCCCGAACGCGATCTTGATCGCGAGCGTCTCGGAGACGTCGTTCAGGGGCGTGCCCGTGCCGTGCGCGGAGATGCAGTCGACGTCCCCGGGCCCCATGCCGGAGGCGTCCAGTGCCGACGACATCGCCTGCGCCGCCCCGCTGCCGTCGTCGCGGGGGGCGGTGATGTGGTACGCGTCGCTGCTCAGTGCGCCGCCGGCGATCTCGGCGTAGACCCGAGCCCCGCGCTTCCGCGCCCGTTCCTCCGACTCCACCACGAACACTGACGCGCCCTCGCCGAAGACGAAGCCGTCGCGGTCGCGGTCGAAGGGGCGCGAGGCGCCCTCGGGGTCCTCGTTGTTCCGGCTGAGCGCCTTCATGTTCGCCAGCCCCGCCACGGACACCGGGTGTATCGCGGCCTCCGCGCCGCCGGCCAGCACGACGTCGGCGAGGCCGCTCTCGATGAGCGCCTTCGCCTCGATGTAGCTGTACAGCCCGCTCGCGCAGGCAGCGGTTGAGGCGAGCGTCGGTCCCCGAAGCCCGAGCTGCATGCCCACCTGGCAGGCGCCCATGTTCGGCGCCATCAGGGGTACGAAGAACGGGGACACGCGCGCCGGTCCCTTGGCGATGTAGTTCTCCGTCTCGAGGAACGTGTTGAGCACGCCCCCGGCGCCCGTGGCCAGCGCTACCGCCGCGCGCGGCCGCTCCTCGTCGGTCAGCTCCAGACCTGCGTCCTCGGCCGCTTCGTGCGCCGCCGCCACGCAGAACTGGGCGAAGCGCGACATCCGTCGCGCCGCCTTTGAGTCCACACCCGTGGGCGTGAAGCCCTTCACTTCGCCGGCGATGCGTACCGGCAGGTCGCTCGCGTCGAACGCCTCGATGGGCGCGATGCCCGACTTCCCGGCGAGCAGGTTGCGCCACGACTCCGGCGCCGTGAGGCCCACGGGCGTGACCGCCCCGATTCCCGTTACGAGTGCTCTGGTCATCAAACCGCTCCGTTCATGGCGCGGAAGATCACCGCGGCGTTGTGGCCGCCGAGTCCTACCGAGGTGCTCAGCGCCGTGCGCACGGGGCGGGATTTCGCCTCGTTCGGCACGTAGTCGAGGTCACACTCGGGGTCCGGCGTCGTGTAGTTGATGGTCGGCGGAACCTTCTGGTCCCGGATGGCGAGGATGCAGGCGATCGCCTCGATCGAACCAGCCGCCGCCATCCCGTGACCGGTCACCGGCTTGATCGAGCTCATCGAGACGCCGTAGGCCGCCTCCCCCATGAGCTCCTTCACGACAACGGTCTCGATGCGATCGTTCAGCTTCGTGCCGCTGCCGTGGGGATTGATGTAGTCGATCTCGGCGGCGTCGATCTCGGCCTCGCGCAGCGCGCCCACGATCGAGCGGCGCAGCCCCCGCCCCGCCTCGTCGAGCGCGATCATGTCGTAGGCGTCGTTCGACGTTCCCGAACCGAGCAGCTCGCAGTAGATGCGCGCCCCGCGCGCCCGTGCGTGCTCGTACTCCTCGAGGATAACCGCCCCCGCGCCCTCTCCCGCCGCGAAACCGTCGCGGTTCAGGTCGAACGGCTTGACCGCCTGTTCCGGGTTCTCGTTGTCGCTCGCGAGGGCGCGCATCGAGCACCAGGTCGCGTGGAACACGGGCACCAGCACGGACTCGCAGCTCCCCGCGATGACAGCCGTGGCGTCGCCCCGCTGGATTGCGTGCGCCCCCGACCCGATGGCCGCCGCGCCCGTCGCGCAGGCGCTCACGACGGCTACGTTCGGCCCCCGCGCGCCCGTGTGAATGGAGATGTGCCCGCTGGCCGCATCGACGACGAAGTTTGCGATGAGGAAGGGCGAAACGCGCCTCGGCCCCCGCGTTTGAAGTGCCTGGTCGCCTTCCCAGATCTCCTCGTACCCGCCGCCCCCGTTCCCGAAGATGATCCCGACGTCCTCGCAGTTCTCTTCGGTAATCTCGAGACCGCTGTCGTCGAGCGCCTCCAGCACCGAGTTCATGGCGAAGCGCACGCCCCGGTTCATGTGACGCTGCTGCTTCGCGCCGATGCGTTCGTCCAGCTCGAAGTCCTTCACCTCGGCCTGGATGCGCACCGGGAACGGCTCGGCGTCGAAGAGGGTGATCGGACCGACCCCGCTGCGGCCGTCCAGCACCGACGCCCACGTCTCCTCAGCCGTGTTCCCGGCTGGGGTGACTGCGCCGACGCCGGTGACGACGACGCGGGGGCGGCTCACTGCGTAGCGCTCTCGACGGCGGCGAAACGCTCGCTGAGCAGGCCCGTGCGGTCGTCGCTCAGACTGACCACGTTCGTCTTCGGGTCGATGCGCCGCACCAGCTTGGTGAGCACGTTGCCCGGTCCCACCTCGACGAACAGGTCGGCCCCGAGCTCCTGCATGCGCTCGACGCCGCGCTGCCAGTGCACCACCGAGGTCAGCTGGTCACGCAACTCCGCGTGAACCTCGCCCTGGGAGCGGAGCACATCGGCGTTGATGTTGCCCACCACCGGCGCGTCCGGCTCCCGCGGCGGGAAGCGTTCGAGCCAGCCGCTCATGGTGTCGCTCGCCCGCTGCATCAGCGGCGAGTGGGAAGCGATCGTGATGGGCAGCCGCACGACCTTGCGCGCGCCCGCTGCCTGGGCGGCGTCCATGGCCCGCTTCAGCGGCCCCACGGCGCCCGAGATAACGTTTTGACCCTCGCAGTTGAGCGTCGCGATGCCGACGTAGCCGTCGCTGCCCGTGGCCTCGTCGCAGATGGCGAGCACCGACTCTTCGGAGAGGCCGAGGATGGAGGCCATCCCGCCCGGGTTCTCCTGGCCCGCCTCGTCCATCGCGCGGCCGCGCTCGCGCACGAGCAGCAGGCCTTCCTCGAACTCCAGCGAACCCGCCGCCACCGCCGCCGTGAACTCGCCCATCGAGTGTCCCGCCAGCACGTGCGGCTGCAGTCTCCGGTCGATGGCCGCCCAGCGCTCCTTGAGCGCCTCGAGCCAGGCCATCGAGATGACGAAGGTCGCCGGCTGCTGGTTGATCGTCCGTTCAAGCTCTTCCTCGGGCCCCTCGAAGCAGAGGCTGGAGAGCTTCGTCTCAAGCACCTCGTCCGCGCGCCGGAAGACCTCGCGGGCCGCCCGCGACGCGTGGTACAGCCGCTCACCCATGCCGACGCTATGGGAGCCTTGACCAGGGAAGATGAGGGCGATTCGGCGCCAGGGACCGACTGATCGCTGCATGAAGCCTCGCCCGCGCGCGAATACTGCGCATGGGCAGGCCCGAGGATAGCAGAGCCCACGTCAACACAATAGGGAACGGAAAGGTTTAGAGAAGGCTTACCGGATCGATATCGACGCTCCAGCGCCGCCCCAGCGTGACCTGCTCCAGCAGCGCCCGCGGGTCGCGGCCCCGCAGCAGGATGTGCCAGCGGTACTCCCCTCGAAGACGCCGCACGTAGGCCGGAGTCGGGCCGAGCACGTCCGGGTCGGGCCAGCCGGCGGCGTCGCGACGCGTCCGCAGCTCCCCCGCCACCTGCGAGGCGTGCTCCAGGCCCCGCTCCTGGTTCGCGTGCCGGTACGTGAGCCGCGCCAGCCTCGCGAAGGGCGGGTAGTTGGCGCGACGCCGGTGCTGCGTCTCGTGCGCGAAGAAGCCGCGGTAGTCGTGCTCCGCGGCGGCGTGGATGGGCGGGACGTCCGGCTCGTAGGTCTGGATGTAGACCTCCCCCCGCCGCTCCCGCCGCCCCGCGCGCCCCGCCACCTGGCTCAGGAGCTGGAACGTGCGCTCGTGCGCGACGTAATCGGGAAGGCTCAGCCCCACGTCCGCGTCCACCACCCCCACGACCGTCATGGCGGGAAGGTCGAGCCCCTTCGCCAGCATCTGGGTCCCCACCAGGATGTCGACCTCGCGCGCTTCGAGCGCCTGCAGGATCTGCTCGTGGCTCCCCTTGCGGCTGGCGGCGTCGCTGTCCCAGCGTGCGACGCGCGCCCCGGGAAAGGCGCGCTTCGCCTCCTCCTCGATCCGCTGCGTACCGACGCCGAAGGGCCGGTAGCGCGCGCTCCCGCACTGGGGGCAGGTCGTCTCCTGCGTGCGGCTGCGCCCGCAGTGGTGGCAGAAGACGCGCGGATGGAGCAGGTCGCGCGTGTCGAGACCCATTGCGAGCGCGCACGTGGGGCATGTCGGCAGGTAGCCGCAGGCGCGACATAACAGGAACCGCGCCGCGCCCCGCCGGTTCACGAACAGGATCGCCTGTTCTTCCTCTTCCAGCGCCCGCCGCAGCGCGTTCCGCAGCGGCACGCTGAAGACGCCCCGGTTCCCCGCCTTCAGCTCCTCCCGCATGTCGACGACCCTGATGTCGGGCAGCGGGACCACCTGCGTGTCGCCCCCGTCCAGCGCCATCACCCGCGACGGCAGATCGAGCCGCGTCAGCGTGCCGACCTCGGTTCGGTGGTACGTCGTCACGTCCGGCGTCGCGCTGCCGAGCACGAGCGTCGCGCCCGTCAGGCGGCACAGCTCGGCGGCGGCGTCGCGGGCGTGGTAGCGGGGCTGGGGGTCGACCTGCTTGTAGGTCCACTCGTGCTCCTCGTCCAGCACGACCAGTCCCAGGTCTCGCACCGGCGCGAACACGGCGCTCCGGGACCCCACCACCAGCCGCGCCTGCCCCCCCTGGATGCGGTACCACTGGTCGTACAGCTCGCCCGTGCTGAGGCTGGAGTGCAGCACCGCGATCTCCGCCGGGAACTGCTCGCCGTAGCGCTGAATCGCCTGCGGCGTCAGCGAGATCTCGGGGACGAGCACGATCGCCCCCTTCCCCGCCTCCAGCGCCTGACGCGCCAGTTCGAGGTACACCTCCGTCTTCCCCGACCCCGTCACCCCGTGCAGCAGGTACTCGCCGGGCGCCCCCGTGATGGCCTCGACCACCGCTGCCTGCTCGTCCGTCAGCGTCGCGGGCGGCAGTGCCTCCGGCAGGCGGTCCGCGATCGGATCCCGCTCGACGCGCGCCTCGTACTCCCGCAGCCACCCCTCCTCCGCCAGCTCGTCGAGGTGGCGCCGCTGCGCCCCGAGCTCGCGGATCTCGGTGAGCGTCGTGTCCAGCGCCTCCGCGAGCCGTTCGAGGATGCGCGCTGCCACCGAACGCGGCGCTCGCTCGGCGAGCTCGCGCGCCTGTCTCCGCGCGAACTCCGGCTCGGCTGCCAGCGCCACGCGGCGTTCCATGCGCGGTCGCCCCGCTGGCCGCGCGAGTCCCTGCGCGACCGTCAGGTGGCCGCTGTCCTGGAGCCGCCGGAGCAGGTCCATCGGCACCTGTCCCAGCGCTTCACGGAGGGTGTCGAGCGCGGTCTGGCCGTTCTCGGCGAGGTATTGCAGCACGCGCTGGTCGGCGGGGTCGCTGGGGAGGAGGAGGGGCACATCGACCGGCGAGACGATCGTCACCGACCGCTGCCCGTACCCCGACGGGAGGCACGTCGTGACGCACTCCCACAGCGGCGCCAGGTAGCGGTCGCTGAGCCAGCGCGCGAGCTCGCGGTGAGGCCCGTCGAGCACCGGCTCCGGGTCCGCCACCGCCTCGACCGCTCGCGCCTCCTGCTCCGGAGGCGTGTCCGTTTCCCCCAGCACGATGCCCTGCAGCAGGCGGCTCCCGAACGGCACGAACACTGCCTGTCCCAGCCGCACCTCCATCCCCTCCGGCCGCGCGTACGTGAAGGGATGGCGCGCCGGCTGCCCGCTGTTCACCGCCACCTCGACAAAGGCGCGTTCGACCAGCGGGAACGGCTCGGATGTGGCGGAATGCGGCTCGCTCGTCACGGCCCCGGTAGCGTAGCGGCTCAGCGCGCTCCTAGGAGAACGAGACGCACGCGCTGCCGATCACGCGCAGCACGCTCTCCTGGTCGAAGCGACGCTCGTACTCCTCCGAGATATCGTCGATGGCGTGCCTGCCGTCCTCCCCGGGCGGGGCGTAGATGATGAGCAGCTTGCTCCCCTCCCGCAGGACCTCGCCGCTCGAATCGCGCCACTGCCCGTTCCCCGAAATCACCGTCAGCCCGTCGGGGAAGCGCGGGGTGACCGTGTCGGCCAGGAACTCGCGCCACTGCTCCTCGGAGATCGTCCCGCCGTCGCCCTGGCTCAGGCCGAAGAAGAGCTGGTACTCCGTCCATCGGTCCGTGCCCTCGGGACACGCCTTCGCGGCCCCGTCCCACTCGTCACAGCCAGCGAGCGTCGCCACGGCGACACCAAGTAGCGCAAGCACCACGATGCGGGCCCGCACGTTTCTAGCCGCGGCCCACGAACGGCATCTTCGTCGCCATCACCGTCAGCGTGAGCACGTTCGCGTCGAGGGGCAGGCTCGCCATGTAGAGCACCGCCTTCGCCACGTTCTCGACGTCCATCGTCGGCTCCGGGCGAACGCTCCCGTCGGGCTGCGGCATGCCCCGCTCCATCTTCGCCGTCATCGGCGAGGTCGCGTTCCCAATGTCGATCTGCCCGCAGGCGATGTCGTACTGGCGCCCGTCGAGCGCCGTCGACTTCGTGAGGCCCGTGATGGCGTGCTTCGTCGAGGTGTACGGCGCCGAGTTCGGGCGTGGCGTCGTCGCCGAGATGGAGCCGTTGTTGATGATGCGCCCGCCCTGCGGGTCCTGCGCCTTCATCACGCGGAACGCCTCCTGCGTACAGAGGAACGCCCCCGTCAGGTTCGTCTCGACCACCGCCTGCCACTGCTCGAAGGTCAGCTCCTCCAGGGGACGCGGCGGCGCCCCGATGCCGGCGTTGTTGAAGAGCACGTCGAGCCGCCCGAACCGCTCGACCGTCCAGTCGAACAGCTCGCGTATCGAAGCGGGCTCCCGCACGTCGGTGGTGATGGCGATGGCGCGGTCGCCGTCGGCCCCCGCTTCGGCGATGGTCGCCCGCAGCGTCTGCGCCCGCCGTCCCGCCAGCGCGACCGAGTACCCCTCGCGCAGGAACGCAAGCGACACGGCCCTGCCGATCCCGGAACCCGCTCCCGTGACGATCGCAACCGGACTCATCGCGCGAACCCTACCGCCCGGCCACCCGCTCCGCCATCGCTCGCAGCCCGCTCTGGCGTACAGTCTTGGGAGCGAAGAGGAGACAAGCCATGAAGTCGGTGATCGTTGGTCTGGCGCGAACCCCCATCGGACGCTTCGGCGGCGGCCTGAAGCCCCTGCCCGCGACCGGGCTCGGCTCGGCCGCCATCGGCGGCGCCCTCGAGAGCGCCGCCGTGCCCCCGGATGCCGTCGACGAGGTGATCTTCGGGCACGTCGTGCAGGCTGGCGCCGGGCAGATCACCGCCCGCCAGGCCGCCAGCGGCGCCGGCATCCCCATGACCGTCCCCGCCACCACCATCAATAAGGTCTGCCTCTCTGGCCTCACTGCCATCGCCATGGCCGATCGCTCCATCCGCCTCGACGAGTCGGACGTCGTCGTGGCCGGCGGCATGGAGTCGATGAGCAACGCCCCCTACCTCCTGCCCGATGTCCGCTGGGGGGGCCGCCTCGGCCACGGCCCGCTCGTCGATGCGATGCAGCACGACGGCCTCTTCTGCGCCTTCGACGAGTGCTCCATGGGCGAGTCGGCCGACCTGAAGAATGAGGCCCTCGGCATCTTCCGCGAGGAGCAGGACGAGTGGTCGGCTGCCAGCCACCAGCGCGCCGCCGCCGCCCGCGACAGCGGCCACTTCGCCAGCGAGATCGTCCCGGTCGACGTGCCCGCCCGCCGCGGCCAGATCGTTCAGGTCGAGCACGACGAGGGCATCCGCGACGACGCGACGGTGCAGTCCCTCGCCGGACTCCGCCCCGTCTTCACGCCCGAGGGCACGACGACTGTCGGCAACGCCTCCCAGATTAGCGATGGCGGCGCGGCTGTCGTCGTCGCCAGTGAGCGCGCCGCCGCCGACCTTGGCGCCGAACCGATCGCCGAGGTCGTCTCCTATGGCCAGGTCGCTGGCCCCGACGCGACCCTGCACGAGCGTCCCGCCGAGGCCATCCAGGCCGCCCTCGACCGCGCCGGCCTGTCTGCCTCCGACCTCGACGTGGTCGAGATCAACGAGGCCTTCGCCTCCGTCGCCCTCTGGTCCGCCCGCATGCTCGACCTCGACCCGGCCAGCGTGAACCCGAACGGCGGGGCTGTCGCCCTCGGCCATCCCCTCGGGGCGACCGGCGCCCGCCTCATGGTCACGCTCCTGAACGAGCTGCGGCGTCGCGGCGGGGGGCTCGGAGCGGCCTCGCTCTGTGGCGGCGGTGGTCAGGGCGACGCGGTCATCGTGCGCGTCGGCTAGACCCTCACGCCCCGCGCTGCTCGGCGATCTCCAGCAATTCGAGAGCGAGCGCTCGCCCCAGCCCCGGCCCCGCTCCCACCGGCCCCCCAACCTTCGACCGCACGATGACCCCCTCGGGCGCAACCAGGCCGTGCAGCTTGAGCGTCGTGCCGAAGCTCTCCGCGTAGGCGGCGGCGGGGTAGCTGCAGCCGGCCTCCAGCGCCGCGAGGAACGACCGTTCCGCCCCCACGAGCTGCCGAAGCTCCCGGTCGTCGATGGCGGCGAGCCAGCGCTGCGTTTCCGCGTCCTCCCGCCGGCACTCGACCGCGAGCGCTCCCTGGGCCGGCGCGGGCAACATCTCCTCGAACCCGAACACGTGGCTCGCGCGCTCCGCCAGACCGAGCCGCTCAAGCCCCGCGATCGCGAAGAGGGCGGCGTCGTACTCCCCCGCGTCCACCTTCTCCAGCCGCGTCTCCACGTTCCCGCGAATCGGTCGCAGTGCGAGGTCGGGCCGAACGGCGAGCGTCTGCGCCGACCGGCGCGGACTGCTCGTGCCGACCACCGCCCCCGCCGGCAGCTCCGCGAGCGTCGAGCCATCGCGCGAGACCAGCGCGTCGCGCGGGTCGGCGCGCTCCGGCACGGCGGCGATGACGAGACCGTCGGGTCGCGCCGTCGGCAGGTCCTTGTAGCTGTGTACGGCCATGTCGACCTCGCCCGCCAGCAACGCGTCCTGGATCGCGGACGTGAACCACCCCGCCCCCTCCCCCGACGTGAGCGGACTCGTGCGATCGCGGTCGCCCGCCGTCGTAATCTCGACGACCTCGAGTGCGACGTCAGGCCACGCGGCCCTCAGGCGGACGGCCACGAGTTCGGTCTGCTGGAGCGCGAGCCGGCTCGCGCGCGTCCCAAGCCGGAGCGTCGTCACGACGCTCCGCGGCTCGCCACCGGCCCCGCGCTCGCCTCGCGCAGCGCCTCCGCCGCGGCCCGCACCGTGTGGTCGATGTCCGCCTCCGTGTGGGCCGCCGACACGAACCACGCCTCGAACTGCGACGGGGCCAGCATCACGCCCCGCTTCAGCATTCCCCGATGGAAATGGGCGAACGTGTCGGTGTCGCTCTCCGCGGCCTCCGCGTAGTCGCGCGGCGGCGTCGAGCGGAAGAACAGTGACAGCAGCGAGCCCCGTCGCACGACGCACGCCTCCGCCTCGGAGCGGCGCACCGCCGTCCCGAGGCCGTTCTCGAGGTACCGCGCCAGCTCCTCCGCGCGCGCGTACGGACGCCCGTCGCAGAGCACGTCCAGCGTCGCGACGCCCGCGGCCATCACGAGCGGGTTCCCGCTGAGCGTCCCTGCTTGGTAGACGGGCCCTTCCGGCGCCAGCAGCGACATCAGCTCCGCCCGCCCCCCCAGCGCTCCCACCGGCAGCCCGCCACCGATGACCTTGCCGAGACAGACGATGTCCGCGTCCGGCAACAGGCCGCTGAGGCCGTACCGCAGCCGGAAGCCCGTGATGATCTCGTCGTCGATCAGCAGCGCCCTGTGCCGGCGGGGTAGTGTCTGGAGCGCGTCGAGGAACGCAGTCTCGGGCGGCACGACGCCCATGTTCCCGGCCACCGGCTCGACGATGACTGCCGCGGTCTCGTCTCCGTGCGCCTCGAACCACTGCGCGAGCGCGTCCGCGTCGTTGTAGGGAAGCACGGCGGTCCCGGCGGCGATCGAGTCCGGCACGCCCGCCGAGTCGCTCAGCCCCAGCGTCGCCACCCCGCTGCCCGCCTTCACCAGCAGCCCGTCGCTGTGGCCGTGGTAGCACCCCTCGAATTTCACGACGAGGTCGCGCCCGGTCGCCGCACGGGCCAGGCGGATGGCCGTCATCGTCGCTTCCGTCCCCGAGTTCACGAACCGGAGCCGTTCGAGCCCCGTCGCCTCGCTGATGCGCCTCCCCAGCTCCACCTCCCCCGGCGAGAGCGCGCCGAAGGCCGTCCCGCCCGCCGCCGCCACCCCCAGCGCCGCCACCACCGCCGGGTGCGCGTGTCCGAGGATGAGCGGCCCGTACGCCGCGACATAATCGATGTACTCCGTACCCTCCGCGTCGAACAGGCGCGCCCCGGAGGCCCGTGCGACGGGGACGGGCTCGCCCCCGATCGAGCGGAATGAGCGCACGGGGCTGGAGACGCCTCCCGGGAAGAGCGCTCCGGCCCGCTCGCGCAGGTCGGCGTTATCCACGGGTGGCCCCGGCGGGCGTCCGTGCGAGGTACGCCTCGCGGATCTCGTTCCCTGGCGTCGAGAAGTCGGCGAACGCGACGCCCGCGTCCGGGGTCGACGGCTGCGGCGCTTCCCGCTGCCACAGCGCCGCCTCGCGACAGAGCGCGATCATGACGCTGCAAGGCTCCGGGCAGGGAGTCGCCCCCTCCGACGCTGCATCCCTTGCCCACACGGGGGTCCGCACGCACTGCCCGCAGAGCGCCTCGCGCGCCCGCTCCCGACCCTCAGCATCGAGCTCGCCCGCGGTGCGGTAGCGCCCTCGCTGCCGCGCCACCACCTCCTCGAGCGGAACGACTCGCAGCGTTCCCTCCGCCGCCTGCCGCTGATGCAGGAGCACCCGCGGGTAGATCGCCTCGATTGCCGCTTCGGTTAGGTTTTCGTGCACGGAGACACGCCAGTTGCCCGGCATCGTCCGGGCGCCACTCAGTGGCCGGTAACGCCCCTGGTCATCGAAGCGCACATGCTCGCGCACCGCCTCGACCGTGCCTTCAAGTTCGTGTGTGCCCGTCCCCGAGCGCGGCCCCGAGAGCTCCGCCCGCCCGCCCCGAAACGCCACCGCCACCTCGCCCAGCGTGAAGTCCCGCCTGGCCGCGATCGCTTCCCTCGCCACGTCGTCCACGGGGTCATTCTAGCGGTCACCGTCGCGCCCATAGACGCGACCCGCTGGCCCGTCACATACTGCGCGCGCCCCAACGGGGAGACAGGAGGTTCGAGATGGGGAAGTACCAGCGCCAGCAGGTTGGTAACGCCGAGATCATCGCGCTCCAGGACAGTTGGACGGCGATGCCTCCCTCCGCGTTCTATCCCGATGTCTCTGCCGACGCCTGGGCCGACTACGGCGAGTTCCTTGACGGTGACGGCAACCTGACTTTGAACCTCGGCGCCTGGCTCGTCGTGAGCGAGGGCAACACGATCCTCGTCGACACCGGCCTCGGCGGACGGCCCGCACCCATGCCCCTGAAGGAGGACACTGCCCTCCCCTCCGTGATGGAGGCGGCTGGCGTGGCCCCCGGCGAAGTTGACACGGTCGTCTACACCCACCTCCACTTCGACCACACCGGATGGACCACCATCGACGATAACGGCGCCGCTGTTCCCCTCTTCCCCAACGCCCGCCACGTCGTCCAGCAGACGGAATGGAACTACTGGACCGGGAGCGACGAGCTTCGCGCCGCCGCCCAGTACGACAACGTCCTTGGCCCGCTCGAGTCCGCTGGCCTCCTCGACCTGGTCGAGGGCGAACACGCGGTGACCAGCGAGCTCGTGACCGTCCCCACCCCCGGCCACACCCCCGGACACGTGTCCTTCGTCGTCTCGAGCGCCGGCGAACGCGCCTACCTCATCGGCGATGCCGCCCACCAGCCCGTGCAGGTGCGCGAGGACGGCTGGTGCGCCGGCGCCGACGTGGACAAGGTCGCCTCGGCGGCAAGTCGCAAGGCGCTGATGGCGCGTATCGAGGAGGAGGGCGCGCTCATCGCCAGCGGCCACTTCCCCTTCCCCGGGCTCGGCCACGCCGTTGCGGGCGAGGGCGGCCGCACCTACCGCCCCCTCGACTGACCCCTATGGCCGGTGCGGGTGGGGACATCGACGGCGTTGCCGGGGTCATTATCTGGACCGACCGGTACCCCGAAATGCTCGCCTTCTACCGCGACGTGCTCGGCCTGACCCCGCGCAGCGAACGGCCGACCTTCGCGAACTTCGAGTGGGAGGGCTTCCGCCTCAGCGTCGCCGCCCACGACGAGGTCCACGGTCCCGCCCGCGATCCCCTGCGCATCATGGTTCACTTCGCCGTCCCCGACATCGTCGCGACGCACCGCCGGCTCGTCGATCAGGGGGTCGAGTTCTCGCGCCCGCCCGAGCAGGAGCGCTGGGGTGGTTGGGTGGCCACGTTCGCCGACCCCGACGGCAACACGCTCCAGCTTCTGCAACTCCCCGACTAGCGGCTCAGACCAGGGGCCAGGGATAGCTCCGGTGGGGACCGGGCGTGGGCATTGCTCGCGTCCGCAGGAGCCGGTCGGCCCGACCCAGGAACGCCCCGACCTCGTCCGGTGAGAGAAGCGCATTAAACGCTTCGGTTTCCTGATCGTCCCCCGCCACCGCCGTCGCCGTCCGCTCCACGTCCCCCAGCCACTCGTCCGAGATGGGCTGCTCCGCCCAGTCCCAGATCACCGTGCGCAGCTTGTACTCGCGGTGGAAGCAGAGCCCGTGGTCGATGCCCCAGATACGGCCCTGTTCGTCCAGCAGGCAGTGCCCGCCCTTGCGGTCGGCGTTGTTGGCCACGAAGTCGAACACCGCCATCCGCTGCAGCTGCGGCACGAGCTCCGGGTCGTCCCGCTGCTCGAAGAAGTGCGAGGACTGGTCGTGCGGAACGTACAGCTGCAGCGACCCCACCCCCTGTGGTCCGTCCCGCACTACCGTGGGCGGGACGAACGACCAGCCCAGCAGCTGCGCGAGCTGGTAGGCCGCCACCTCCCGCGCGTACAGCGTCCCGGTGGGGAAATCCCACAGCGGCGTCTCGCCCGACTCCGGCTTGTAGACCGCCGCGATCTCCTGCCCGTCGCCCGCGCAAAGCCGCGCCAGGTAGACGTAGTTGCTCGACGACCAGAGCAGCTTCAGGTCCTCGAACTCCGCCTCCAGCAGCAGCTGTTCGGCCCCGGCCATGTCGATGGTGCGGGTCATGGCGGGCAGCGTAGCAGAGCCCTCCGCCCGGGGCGGATGTCTAGACCGTAATCATGCCCCGCAGCACGGTGACGGCCGTTCCCGCGACGCGCACGGTCGTGGGCGTGTCGCCCTCGCCCTCGACCTCCACCTCCACCAGCCCCGGCCGCCCCATGATGTGTCCCTGCTCCACGGTGAATGCCGCCTCGCGCACAAGTCCGTAGCGCCACAAATAGGCCGCCATCCCGCCCGTGGCGCTGCCCGTCACGGGATCCTCCCAGACCCCCGACGACGGGCCGAAGTGGCGCGCATGCACCCGGTTCGCCGGGTCGTACGTCTCCAGCGCGAACACGTGCGTGCTGAAGTAGCCCTCCCCGGTCTCCAGCTCGGCCAGCCGCTCGAGGTCGGGACGCACACGCTCCAGCACGGCCAGCGAGGCGACCGGAATCATCGCCTGGCGCGTTCCCGTGCTCACGACCCGGGGCGGTGCCCCGTCGAGCAGGTCCGCGCTGGTGATGCCGAGCACCCGCGCGAAAGCGTCCGGGTCGAGCTCCTGGTGGAACTCCGGTGTTGCCTGCGTCATCGCGATGCGCACGTGGCCGTCGTCGCGCCGCGAGAGGTCCACGGGCAGAACGCCCACGTTCAGCTCCTGCGTCACCCGGCGCGGTGCGTCATGGAACTCGATGAGCCCGTCCTCCACGAGCGCGTGCATCGTTGCGATCGTGGGGTGGCCCGCCAGCGGGATCTCCTTCCTCGGCGTGAAGAATCGCACGCGGAAATCCGCCACCTCCGAGGGCATGGCGAACGCCGTCTCGCTCAGGTTCAGCTCGCGCGCGACCACCTGCATCTGCTCGGGGGAAAGCCCTGCCGCGCGGGTGATCACGCCGCAGGGGTTGCCCGCGTACCGCTCGGTCGTGAAGGAGTCGACGATCCTGATCTCGTACTCGGGCATCGCGGCAGCGTAGCATCGGGCCATGTCCATTCAAGAGAACGATGCCCTCGCCGCCCGGGTCGGCGAGCTCCTGCTGGCCCGCGAAGCGCGCGTCGCCGTCGCCGAAAGCACTGCCGGCGGCCTCATCTCCGCGCGGCTCATCAGTGTCTCCGGCGCCTCGAAGTGGTTCGACCGCGGCCTTGTCGCCTACACCATGCCCTCCAAGCCGGACACCCTCGGCGTCGACATCGACTTCCTCCGTGAGCACGGCACCGTCAGTCCCGTTGCCGTCGCCGCCATTGCCGAGTCCGTGCTTGAGCGCAGCGCCGCCGACTACGTCGTCGCCGAGAGCGGCATGGCCGGGCCCATCAAGGGACGGTCGTCGAAGCCCATCGGCGGCGTCTCCTTCGCCGTCGCCGGGCCCGACGGCACCGTCAGCGAGGAGGTGCATTTCGAGGGCGCGCGCGTCGCCATCATGGAGCAAATCGCCGAGCACGCCCTGGAAATGCTGGTCGCCGCGCTCGATTCTGGCGCCTAACTCCCCGTTGGGCGAAGGTGAAGCCTCCCACGCCGCGCAGCCAGCGCGAGATTGGAGCCACCCGTGCCCGCACCCGACCTCGACACCATCGTCTCCCTGGCCAAGCGCCGGGGCTTCGTCTTCCCCTCATCCGAGATCTATGGCGGTTTCGCCAACACCTACGACTACGGCCCCCTCGGCGTTGAGCTGAAGCGCAACATTCGCGACGCCTGGTGGCGCGCCATGGTGCGCGAGCGCGACGACGTCGTCGGCATCGACGCGGCCATGATGACGAACCCCAGGGTGTGGGTCGCCAGCGGCCACACCGAGACCTTCAACGACCCCCTCGTCGACTGCAAAACCTGCCGCCAGCGGTTCCGCCCCGACCACATCGAGGAAGGGCAGTACGGTGAGGTCGAGCGTGACACCGACGGCAACTTCCGCTGCCCCAGCTGCGGCGGCGAGCTGACCGAGCCGCGCCTCTTCAACCTCATGTTCAGCACCCAGGTGGGCACGGTCGTCGACGAGGGCTCCGTCGCCTACCTGCCCCCCGAGACCGCCCAGGGCATGTTCGTGAACTTCGAGAACGTGCGTAGCTCGATGCGCCGCAAGCTCCCTTTCGGTATCGCCCAGACGCGCGTCAGCTTCCGCAACGAGATCACGCCCGGCCGCTTCATCTTCCGCACGCTCGAGTTCGAGCAGATGGAGATGGAGTTCTTCTGCCGCCCCTCCGACGCGGCCGAGTGGCACCGCTACTGGATCGACGAGCGCCAGCGCTGGTACGCGGAGACCATCGGCATCGATCCCGTCCGCATGCGCATCCGCGACCACGATCCGGAGGAGCTCTCGCACTACAGCGCCGGTACGAGCGACATCGAGTACGACTTCCCCTGGGGCTGGGGCGAGCTTGAAGGCATCGCCAACCGCACCGACTTCGACCTGAAGGCGCACAGCGAGCACAGCGGCCAGGACCTTTCGTACTTCGACGAGGAGACGCGCGAGCGCTTCATCCCCTACGTCATCGAGCCCGCCGCCGGCCTCACGCGCACCCTTGCGGTGGCGCTGCTCGAGGCCTACACGGTCGAGCCCGACGAGAAGGGCGACGAGCGCGTCGTCCTCAAGCTGCCCGCCACCATCGCCCCCATCAAGGTGGCCGTGCTGCCCCTCTCGAAGAAGGCGACCCTCACGCCCACGGCGAAGCGCGTCCACGCGCTCATCCGCTCGCACTGGATGACCCAGTACGACGAAACGCAGTCGATCGGCCGCCGCTACCGCCGTCAGGACGAGATCGGCACGCCCCTCTGCGTCACCGTCGACTTCGACACCCTCGAGGACGAAGCGGTCACGATCCGCGAGCGCGATACGCAGGAACAGGTGCGCGTCCCCATCGCCGGCCTCGTCGACGCCCTCGCCGAGCGCCTCCCCGGAGTTCGTTAGACCCAACCGCCGGGAGGCAGGTCCGATCGTGAAGAGCGATGCGACGACCGTGGAGGAGTACCTGGCCGGGCTGCCGGAGGACCGGCGGCACGCCGTAGAAGCGGTGCGCCGCGTCGTGCTGGCGAACCTGCCGGACGGGTACGAGGAGTGCATGTCCCACGGGATGATCGCCTGGGTCGTGCCCCTCAGCCACTACCCCGACACGTACAACAAGCTGCCCCTCCAGCTGGCCGCCCTCGCCTCGCAGAAGCGCCACATGGCCCTCTACCTGAACAACGTCTACAGCGACGCGGAAACGCGCGAGTGGTTCACTTCCGCCTACGCGTCGAGCGGCAAGCGGTTGGACATGGGCAAGTCGTGCGTGCGCTTCAGGAAGCTCGACAACCTGCCCCTCGACGTCATCGGCCAGGCGGTCGCCCGCACCAGCGTCGACGACTTCCTCGCCTTCTACGAAGCCGCCCGCCGCAAGACGAAGCCGGGCCGCTAGCTAGCTCGCCGCGAACTCCCGGCAGGCGATCGCGCGGCCGAGGTCGTCGATCGCTTCGCGCAGCATGCGCTGCAGCACGGCCTGCTCTTCTGGCGTCTCGTCCAGGAGCGCCTGCGCCCGGTCGAGCGTGTCCTGCTCGACGCGATAGCTCGGGAACAGCCCCCCGTAGAACACCGTCGCGAACTCGCGGTCGCGCTCCACGAAAATGTTCCCGACCTCCTCGAAGAACGCGTCAACGAACGGCGCGAGAAGGTCCGCCTGGTGCGTCCAGTTGAACCCGCTCATCGCCGCCTGGTTCAGGTAGCGCGAGCCGTACCCTTCGTCGGCGAAGCGCTCCCACGCCTCCGCTTTCACGGACGCGTCGGGGACGGCGGTCTCGCAGCGGAGCTGCGCCCGCTGCCCCCGGTCCGAGGAATCGCGCTCCGCCTCGGCCGCCACGCGCTCCCCCGCCCCGGGCAGCCCGAAGGCGACGTGCCGCGCGGCCACGCCCCAGCGCATGTCCTGGTCCAGCTCGAAGCCCTCGACGACTTCGCCGCCGTCCGCAAGTGCGCCCACGTATGCGAGGTCGTCGGCGTTCACCGCGAGCCCCACGAGTGTCCGCCCCCAGATGATGCGCGTGTCGTCGTCTGTAGCGGCCAGCAACCCCTCGCGCGCCGTCTCGAACAGCAGGTGCGCTTCCGCATCGCGCTGTTCGGCCGGGACGTACCGGTTCTGTGAGCTGGCGGCGTGCCCCAGCACCGAGTCGACCAGCTCGATGTTGCGCTCGACCCCGATCTTCTCCCGCACGATCGCGAGGAAGTCCGTCGACTTGAGCTGCTGGTCGCGCACCATGCTCCAGAGCGTCGACCAGAGCTGCTGCCGCAGCAGGTCGTCCTCGACCCGCTCGATGTTCTCCCGCGCCCAGGCCACCGACTCGTCGTCGAGCGCGATCTTGGCGTAGGCGTGGTCGTTGAAGTTCGGGTACACCAGCGCCGGTCGCGGTTGCCCCCGCGCGGCCTCAATCTCCGTGCGCTCGCCCTCAAGGACGGCCGGCACCGACGAGATTGCCGTCCCCGTCCCGTCGTCCGTGAGCAGCCCGGTTTCGAGCGTGTGCGGCCGGATGGTTGGGTAGTCCGCCGGCGCCGTCTGGCTCAGCTCCAGCCGCGTCACGCGCTCGCCGTCGCTCTCCCAGTCCGCCCGGATCGTGTTCAGCGAGGAGGTCTCCAGCCACAGGCGCGACCACTCGCCCAGCTGGCGCCCGCTTCCCTCCTCCAGCGCCCCCAGGAAATCGTGCAGCGAGGCGTTGCCGTAGTCGTACGTGCGGAAGTAGTGGCGCATCCCCTCCCGGAACCCGTCGATGCCGATCGTCGCCACGAGCTGCTTCAGCACCGAGGCGCCCTTGCCGTAGGTGATCCCGTCGAAGTTCAGGAACGTCTCGTCCGTGTCGCGCACCGTTCCCGCGATCGGGTGCGTCGTGATGAGCTGGTCCTGCCGGTAGGCCCAGTTCTTGATGCCATTGTTGAAGTCCTGCCAGCCCGACTGGAAGCGCGTCGCCCCCTCCATCGCGAGGTACGACATGTACGTCGCGAAGCTCTCGTTCAGCCAGAGGTCGTTCCACCACCGCATCGTCACGAGGTTCCCGAACCACATGTGCGCCATCTCGTGGAGGATCACCTCCGCCCGCCGCCGCCGCTGGTTCTCCGTCGGCGGGTCGCGGTACACCATCGACTCGTTGAAGGTGACGGCCCCCACGTTCTCCATCGCCCCGTGGTTGAACTCCGGCACGAAGATCTGGTCGTACTTGCCGAAGGCGTAGGGGTAGTCGAAAAACTCCCCGAAGAAGTCGAGCCCCTGCCGCGTGATCGTGAACAGCTCGTCCGTGTCCAGGTACTGCGCCATCGACTTCCGGCAGAGCAGCCCCAGCGGGATCCCGTTGTGCTCCGCCGTGGCTACGTGGTACGGCCCCGCGATCAGCGCGAACAGGTAGGTGCTGAACGGCGGCGTCTCCGCGTACACCCGCTGGATGCGCCCGTCCGCCAGCGTCTCCGCCGAGACCTCCTGCGAGTTCGCCGTCAGCGTCCACTCCGCGGGCGCCGACACCGTCAGCTGGTAGCGCGCCTTTATGTCGGGCTGGTCGAAGCAGGGGAAGAGCCGGTGCGCGTCGAACGGCTCGAAGTTCGTGTAGAGGTACTCCTCGCCGTCCTCGGGGTCGATGAACTGGTGGATGCCGTCGCCGCCGTGGTCGTAGTCGTTCTCGTACTCGATGCGCAGCGTGTTCGAGCCCGCGAGGGCCGCGCCGGGCAACGTCACCTCGCGGCCCCGCCACTGGAAGTCGACCGCTTGGCCGTTCAGTTCCAGCAGGTCGATGCGCTTCCCCCGGAAGTTCAGCATCAGGTCGTCGCCGCCGCTCTGGTCGAACGTGATCGTGACGGCGCCTCCGTAGGTGGGGGCGCCCTTGGTCAGGTCGAGCGCGAGCTCGTAGCGGCAGTTGGAGACGCGCTCCGCCCTTGCCGAGGCGTCGCTCTCGGTGAGGATGTCGCGTTCCTGGGTGAGGATGGGCTCGGTCACGGGGTTCCTCGATTCCTGTCGGCGGTAGGTGGCCCGCAAAGGCTACCGCCCCCCGCCCTCAGCGTCAGGCCGGGCGCTCCTGTCCCGCGTTCGTGACGCGGGGTACAATCGGCCAAGCTCAGCCCGAGGTGTCCCGCTTCCATGCCCAACAGTGACGTTGTCGAGGCGCTCGTCACCGCCATCAATTACGACCGCTTCGAAGACATCCAGGCGCTGCACGCCCCCGGTGTCGTATTCCACTCGTTCCGCAGCCCCATGCTGCGCGACAGCGTGGCCGTTCGCGACTTTCACCACGAGCTGCTCGAGCGCTACGCCGACTGCACCTACACGGAAGTCGAGGCCGTCGAGGACGGCGGAGCCGTTGCCGTTCGCGCCACCATCGAGGCCAAGGGCTACGACTGGCGCGCCTTCCGGCAGCGCGTGCTCGACATCAGCCGCGTGGAGGACGACCTCATCGTCGACCGCCGCCTCTACGGCATGATGCGCGACATCGAGCTCGACAAGCCCGCGCTCGCCGCCATGGACGCCGCCAACGCCTTCCGTGGCGGCTCTGCCCGCTCCACGCGCAGGCTCGTGCGCGGCCTCTACGAGAAGCTCATCGCCTCCGAGCGCGACGAAGCCGCCGAGTCTCTCGACGAGAAGGTCACCCTCATCGACTCCGTCTACGGCATCGTTTCCGGGGTTGATGCGGTCCTCGACCTGCTCGAGGCGACCCCCCGACCCGCTTTCGGTTACCCCCGCCTGACGGCTGTCGTCGCCGGCGAGAAGGATGCCGCCGTCGAGATTGCGATCGACCCCGCCCGCCCTCGCATCGCGGACTGGGTGCGGGTCGTCGAGGGTAAGGTGCTGGTCATCGAGCGGCACTGGATGCTGCGCGAGATCGGCATCAACCCCTTCGTCGAATACGCTCGCGACCGGCACCGCCGCCAGGTGATCCTGCCGAAGTAGATAGCCCGATCGCCGCGCTCGCTTCCGCGGCCCACCACCACAAGGAGTGCCCGTATGGCCACGATGTACTACGACGACGACGCCGATCTGGGGCTGCTGAAGGACCGCAAGATCGCGGTCATCGGCTTCGGTTCCCAGGGTCACGCCCACGCCCTCAACCTGCACGACTCCGGACTCGACGTGCGCGTCGGCCTCTATCCGGGGTCTCGCTCGTGGAGCTCGGTCGAGGAGTCGGGCCTGCGCGTCGGCACCGTCGAGGACGTCTCCCGCGAGGCCGACGTAATCATGGTGCTCATCCCCGACCACCTCCAGCGCGACGTCTACGAGAAGGCCATCGAGCCCGGCCTCGCCGAGGGCAAGATGCTGATGTTCGCCCACGGCTTCAACATCCACTTCCAGCAAATCGACCCGCCCGACTTCGTCGACGTGACGATGGTTGCCCCCAAGGGTCCGGGCCACCTCGTGCGGCGCGTCTACACCGAGGGCGGCGGCGTGCCCTGCCTGCTCGCCGTCCACCAGGACGCCAGCGAGGTCGCCTCGCAACTCGCGCTCGCCTACGCCAAGGGCATCGGCGGCACCCGCGGCGGCGTCCTCGAGACCACCTTCCTCGAGGAGACCGAGACCGACCTCTTCGGCGAGCAGGTGATTCTCTGCGGCGGCCTCTCCGCGCTCATCAAGGCTTCCTTCGAGACGCTCGTCGAGTCCGGCTACCAGCCCGAGAGCGCCTTCTTCGAGACCATGCACGAGCTCAAGCTCATCGTGGACCTCATCTACGAAGGCGGCCTCGCGAACATGCGCTACTCCATCAGCGACACCGCCGAGTACGGCGACTACAGCCGTGGTCCCCGCATCATCACCGACGAGACCCGCGCCGAAATGCGCCGCATCCTCGAGGAGATCCAGACCGGCAAGTTCGCCAAGGAGTTCATCCTGGAGAACATGTCCGGCCGCGGCAGCTTCCTCGCCATGCGCCGCCGCGACGCCAACCACCAGGTGGAGCAGGTCGGCGCGGAGATGCGCGGCATGATGTCCTGGCTCAACGAGGGCAACTAGCCCCCGCCGGCTCCTGCCGGTTCGCTAGCGCCCGGCCTTTACGCACGAAGAAGGGGTGGCCTCAGGCCACCCCTTCTGGCGTTGGTTCCGTGAGCCGCGCGCTAGACGCGGTGGCACCAGACCCAGTGCTCCTTGCCTCCGGTGCCGACGTTGCGCCACTCGGGGATTTCCTCGCGGCACTGGTCGACGGCGATCGGGCAGCGCGTGTTGAACACGCAGCCCGGCGGCGGCGACAGCGGGCTGGGCACGTCGCCGAGGAGGATGATGCGCTCCCGCTCGCGCTCCACGTCGGGGTCCGGAATCGGAACCGCCGAGAGCAGCGCCTTCGTGTACGGGTGCAGCGGGTCGTCGAAAATCGTGTCGCGGTCGGTCAGCTCCATGATGTGCCCGAGGTACATCACGGCCACGCGATCGCTGATGTGGCGCACCACCGAGAGGTCGTGCGCGATGAACAGGTACGTGAGGTTGAACTCCTCCTGCAGGTCCTGCAGGAGGTTGATGATCTGCGCCTGGATCGATACGTCGAGTGCCGACACGGGCTCGTCGCAGACGATGAACTCCGGCTCCACCGCGAGCGCCCGGGCGATGCCGATGCGCTGCCGCTGGCCGCCCGAGAACTCGTGCGGATAGCGACTGGCGAAGTACGGGTTCAGGCCCACCGTCTGCAGCAGGCTGTGAACGCGGTCGCGCTTCTCCTGCCCACGCGCCAGGTTGTGGATGGTGATCGGCTCCGAGACGATCGACCCAACCGACATGCGCGGGTTCAGGCTCGCGTACGGGTCCTGGAAGATCATCTGCATGCGGCGCCGGTAGTTACGCAGGGAACGCCCGCGCACGCGCGTCAGGTCCGTACCCCCGAAGTTCACCGTGCCGGCCGTCGGGCGGTTCAGCTGGAGGATGGCCTTGCCGGTTGTGCTCTTGCCACAGCCGGACTCGCCCACGAGCCCCAGCGTCTCGCCACGCTTCACGTTGAAGGTGACGCCGTCGACCGCCTTCACGTCCGCCACGCGGCGCTGGAAGATCAGTCCCGCGGTAACAGGGAAGTAGACCTCGAGGTCCTCGACCTCAAGGAGGGCGTCCCCCGTGCCGTTCGTCATGGTGGCTTCAGCGGTGCTAGCTTGTTGCGACAATTGGCCTCTCCCTTCCGACCCTCTCCCACTCCCAGCAGGCGGCTTGATGCTCGCCCTCAACCTGGACGGTGTCCGGGTACTGCGAGAGGCATTGGTCGGTGCGCCAGTCGCAGCGTGGGTAGAAGCTGCAGCCTTCCGGCAGGTGCGCCAGGTCGGGCGGCAGCCCCTCAATGGGGATGAGTTTCTCCTGCCGGAGCTCGTCGAGCCGCGGCACCGAGTTCAGCAGGCCCACCGTGTAGGGGTGCTTCGGATTCGCGTACAGCTCGCCCGCATCCGCCCGCTCGATGACCTTGCCCGCATACATCACGTTCACCCGGTCGGCGTAGCGAGCCACCACGCCGAGGTTGTGCGTGATGATGATCACCGCCGTCCCGAACTCGCGGCTGAGCCGGGCCATGACCTCGAGGATCTGGGCCTGGATCGTCACGTCGAGCGCGGTCGTGGGCTCGTCCGCCAGCAGGATCTTCGGGTTGCAGCTCATCGCCATCGCGATCATCACGCGCTGGCGCATGCCCCCCGAGAACTGGTGCGGGTAGTCGTCGATGCGGCTGCGTGCCGCGGGAATACCTACCAGCTCCAGCAGCTCGACGGCCCGCTCACGGGCGGCCCGGCCGCGGAGGTCCTGGTGCAACTCCAGCGACTCCGTGATCTGCCGCCCGATCGTGAGCACGGGATTGAGCGACGTCATCGGCTCCTGGAACACCATCGCGATGTCGTTCCCGCGGATGCGTCGCATCTCGTTCTCGTCGAGCTTCAGCAGATCACGTCCCTGGAACATGATCTCGCCCGAGACGATCTTGCCGGGAGGCGAAGGAATCAGGCGGAGGATCGAAAGCGCCGAGACGCTCTTCCCGCAGCCCGACTCACCCACAAGCCCCAGCGTCTCTCCCTCCTCCACCGAATAGGACGTGCCGTCAACTGCCTTGACGACGCCCTCCTGCGTGTAGAAGTACGTCCGAAGGTCATTTACCTCAAGAAGCGCCATGACGCCCCCTTTCGCCTGACTCGGATTTGCCTGCGCCACCCATCGACGAGAAATGGGCTCCCCATGCGGCCATGGGGAAGAGGAGATTCGAACTCCTACGCCTTGCGGCACATGATCCTAAATCATGCTCGTCTGCCAATTCCGACACTTCCCCGGCCCGAACCGGTTGGCGAACCATCCGGTGAGACCTTTCCGAAGTGGTGAGCCGCGAAGGACTCGAACCTTCAACCTAGTGATTAAGAGTCACTTGCTCTGCCAATTGAGCTAGCGGCCCCAAGGTCGCGCGGAGTATACCCAAGCGCCTTCACGCGCGACAACAACTCCGAAACGTTTCGGGAAACCCTTTAGACGGCGCCGCGCAGAAGCTCGATCACCTCGTCCACGGCCGCCACGCGCCAGTTCGCCCACGTCTCGCTCGTTCGCTGCCACTCCAGGTAGCGCTCGCGCCCTTCCGCGCGCGCCTGCTGGATCTCTTCCTCGCTCGGTTCGTGTCCCAGGCGTTGCGCGATCGCCTCCGGACGCATATCCCCCAGCACCTCGTACAGCTGATCCATCTGCTCGTTCGCGAGGACCGGCCGCTCGATGAAGTGTCCCAGCTCGACATGTTCGGCGTTGTAGAAAATGTACACGGGGATGGACTCGAACTCCCCGTCCTTCAGGTACTCCGCGATCATGTCCTTGTTCAAGTCACGCTCGAAGATGCGCACCTCGATGCCGAGCGCTTCGGCGATACGAACCCCCACCGGCATCCCCCGATAGACATCCGGGCACCAGTCCTCGCCGATGATGACCATGTGGTCGGGCCCGTTGGGCTGCGAGGCCAACTCGCTCAGGGCCGACTGCTGCCCCTCGCTGATCGCGAGATTCGCGTAGTTGTCGTCGAACTGCTCCCGGTTGCGGATGCCCGACTCGATGTATTCCTCGTAGGTCTTGCCCTGCGCGAAGCGTTCGCGCGTAATCACCGATTCCGTTGCCTGAGCCACTGTGGCCTCCCGCTCGTGTTCGCTTGCGGTCAGCCTATCGGCGTCGCCCTGTCGCTACAACTCGCCCCGCTCCGACGCCTTGGCGCGTTCCCACAGCTCGTCGAGCGCATCGATGTCCATGTCGGTCAGGTCGAGCGACTCCTCCCCCGCCAGGCGCTCCACGATCCCGAAGCGGCGGCGGAACTTCCCGTTCGCCCGCCGCAGCGCCTGCTCCCCGTCGATCCCCATCGTCGCCGCGATGTTGGCGATCACGAAGAGCACGTCCCCGAACTCTTCCTCCCGATCCTTCTCCGTCTCGGCGAGGGCCAACTCGGCGATCTCCTCCGACAGCTTCTCCAGCGGCCCGTGGATGTCGGGCCAGTCGAATCCGGCCCGCCGAGCCCGCCCCTGGATCGTCTGCGACTCCGCCAGCGCGGGCAGCGTGGCCGGCACGCCTTCGAGTCGGGGCTTGTCGGGCCGTTCCTTCTGCTTCAGCACGTCCCAGCTCTCGCGCACGTCCTCCGCCGTCTCCGCTGTGGCGTCGGCGAACACGTGCGGGTGGCGCGCCACCAGCTTCGCCGCGATTCGCGAGTAGACGTCGCCGAACGCGAACTCACCCGCCCGCTCCGCCACCGCCGCGTGCATCAGCACTTGCAGGAGCACATCGCCGAGCTCCTCGGCGATGGCCTCGGCCTCCCCGGAGTCGATCGCCTCCAGCAGCTCGTAGGCCTCCTCCAGCAGGTGGGGGCGCAGCGATTCGTGCGTCTGTTCCCGGTCCCAGGGGCACCCCTCGGGACCGTGCAGGCGGCGGATGATCGCCTCCAGCGCCTCGAACTGGCGCAGGTCGTCGGGGATGGGAGTCGGCTCCGCCTCGGTCGCCATGGGCGCAGTCTACGCGGCGCGGTTCTCCGGTCTGCGGCGTTCGCGGTAGGACACAGCGCGTTGGCGTTGGACAATTGGAGGCATGACTGGGGAACAGCGCACCTGGGGCGGTCGCTTCGAGGGATCGATGGACGACCTCACGCGCGACTACACCGCCGGCGTCGACCGGGACCTGTACGAGCACGACATCGCCGGTTCGGTCGCGCATGCGCGCATGCTCGGGGCCACGGGCATCATCCCCCCGGACGACGCCGCGGCGATCGTCGACGGGCTCGGCCGGGTCCTCGAACGCTTCCGCGCCGGCGAAGTCGAGTGGCGCCCCGAGCTTGAGGACATCCACACCCACGTCGAGGTCCTCCTGCGCGACGAGATCGGCGCCGCCGCCGGACGTCTGCACACCGCCCGCTCCCGCAACGACCAGGTGTCGCTGCTCAATCGCCTGCTCGTGCGCGAGCAGTGCGACCTCGCCGCCGCCGGGGCGGAGGCGCTCATCGAGGTGCTGTGCGGCCTCGCGCTCACCCACGCCGCCGACCCGATGCCCGGCTACACACACCTGCAGCGCGCCCAGCCGGTCACCCTCGGTCACCACCTGCTCGCCTACGGCGAGATGCTGCTGCGCGACCGCGATCGCTTCCGTGACTGCCGCGCTCGCGCGAACGTGCTCCCGCTCGGCTCGGGCGCCCTTGCCGGCTCCCCCTACCCCCTCGACCGCGAGATGGTCGCCCGCGAGCTCGGCTTCGACGGTATCTCGCGCAACAGCCTCGATGCCGTCGCCGACCGCGACTACGCAGTCGAGTTCCTCGCCGCCTGCGCGGTCACCCAGGTGCATCTCTCGCGCCTGGCCGAGGAGATCGTGCTCTGGTCGTCCGCGGAGTTCGCCTTTGTGCGGCTGCCCGACGCCTTCGCCACCGGGTCGAGCATGATGCCTCAGAAGAAGAACGCCGACGTCGCCGAGCTGGCCCGGGGCCGCTCCGGGCGCGTGCTCGGCGAGCTCGTGAACCTGCTGACGAACCTGAAGGGCCAGCCCCTCGCCTACAACCGCGACCTGCAGGAGGACAAGGCCGCCATCCTCAACGCGGCCGCCGTCGTCGTCCCCAGCCTGCACATCTTCGCGGCGATGGTCCCCGACCTGGAGTTCGACCTCGACCGGATGCGGGCTGCCGCCTCCGGCGGCTTCTCTCTCGCCACCGACGTGGCCGACTACCTCGTGCGCAAGGGCATGCCCTTCCGCGAGGCCCACGCCGTCACTGGCGTTCTCGTGCGCGAAGCGGAGGAACGCGGCTGCGAGCTCCACGAGCTCCCCTTCGAGCGCTACGCCTCCGCCAGCGACCACTTCGAGCCCGACGTCCTCGAGATCGACGTCGACTCCGCCCTCGCCGCCCGCGATGCGATCGGCGGCACCGCCCCCGCCCGCATCCGCGAGGCCGCCGAGGCGCTGCGAAGCGAGGCCGACTCCTAGGCCAGCTGCGCGACCAGCCCCTTCGTCGCTTCCGCCGCCGCCACGACGCGCTCGCGCTCCTCGTCTGACAACTCCAGCTCGAAGGTGCGCTGGATGCCGCCCTCGCCCAGCTGCACGACTGTTCCCGAGAACACGGCCTCGATGCCGTACTCGCCCTGGTGCAGGGTGGAGCACGGCATCAGGCGGCGCTGGTCGAGCAGGATCGCCGTGACCATCGCGATCGTGCCCGCCGAGGGGGCGTAGTAGGCGCTTCCGACGCCCATCAGCTCGGTGATCTCGGCACCGCCCCGCATCGTGCGCGCGACCACCTCGTCCACCTTGTCGGCGGGGAGCAGCTGCGTCAGCGGGACGCCGCCGATCCGCGTCTGCGAGACGACGGGAACCATCGTCGTATCCGTGTGCCCACCGATGACGTAGCCGTGCACGTCCTGCGGCGAGACGCCGCAGGCGTCGGCCACGAAGTGCCGGTAGCGGGCGCTGTCGAGCGCGCCGCCCTGGCCGATGACCCGCTCGCGCGGGAAGCCGCTCGCCTCCAGGGCGACGTGGCACATCGCGTCCATCGGGTTGGAGAAGATGACGAGCACCGCGTCCGGCGAGGCCTTCGCCGCGTCCGCGACCTTGGCGCGCACGATCGCGGCGTTGCTGTTCAGCAGCTCCTCGCGAGTCATCCCGGGCCTGCGCGGAGCGCCCGCCGTCACGATCACCACGTCCGAACCGGCCGTCTCGTCCCAGCCGTCGGTGGCACTGATGGAGGCGCTGAAACCGCTCCAGGCGGCCGCCTGCGACTCGTCCAGCGCCTTGCCGAAGTGCATGGTGCCGGCGAACTGCGGGTCGTCCTGCAGGACGACGTCGCAGATGTCGCGTTCGATGAGCCGCTGCGCCATGGCGCCGCCTGTCATGCCGGCGCCAACGATCGTGACCTTCTTCCGTGCCATCGTGTTCCTCTGGGGGTGCAATGTGGTGCCGGGAGACTAGCACGGGCCCTCCGTAGGGACCGCCGCCCATGCGGGAAGCTCGCAGCGCGGGCAGCCCATACACTGGCCACGTGGATCAGTCCCGAATCCGCAACTTCTGCATCATCGCCCACATCGACCACGGCAAGTCGACGCTCGCCGATCGCTTCCTGGAGGTGACGGGCACGGTCGCTGTGCGCGCCATGGCAGACCAGGTGCTCGACACCATGGACCTCGAGCGCGAGCGCGGCATCACTATCAAGGCCGCCGCCGCGCGCATGACCTACCGGGGGAACGACGGCGAGGAGTACCAGTTCAACCTCATCGACACCCCCGGCCACGTCGACTTCACCTACGAGGTCTCCCGCTCCCTGGCCGCTTGCGAAGGCGCCATCCTCGTCGTCGACGCATCCCAGGGCATCGAGGCGCAGACCCTCGCCAACGTCTACCTCGCGCTCGACCAGGGGCTGACGCTTATCCCCGTCATCAACAAGATTGACCTCCCCCACGCCGAGACCGAACGTGTCGCCCACGAGCTCGAACGCGTCGTCGGCTTCTCTGAAGACGAAATCATCCTCGCCAGCGCCAAGGAAGGCAGCGGCATCGCCGACATCCTCGAGGCCGTCCGCGAGCGCGTGCCGCCCCCCGAGGGCGACCGCTCGGGGGAGGTGAAGGCGCTTATCTTCGACTCCAAGTACGACGCCTATAAGGGAGTGCTCGCGCACGTGCGCGTGGTCGACGGTGGCATGCACGGCCGCGACGACCTGCGCCTGATGCAGACGGGCAAGACCTTCGAGCCGCTCGAGTTCGGCATCTTCTCCCCCGGCATGCAGCCCCTCGAAGGGCTCGCCGCCGGCGAGGTCGGCTACATTGCGACCGGCCTCAAGGAGGTCGCCGACTGCCGCGTGGGCGACACCGTCACGCTCGCCGAGGCGGCCGCCACCGAACCCCTCCCCGGCTACCGTCAGGCCAAGCCCATGGTCTTCGCAGGCATCTACCCCACCGACTCCGACCAGTACCAGGAGCTGCGCGAGGCCCTGGAGCGCCTCGCCCTCAACGACGCCTCGCTCGTCTACGAGCCCGAGTCGTCGGCAGCGCTCGGCTTCGGCTTCCGCTGCGGCTTCCTCGGCTTGCTGCACCTCGAGATCGTCGTCGAGCGCCTCGAGCGTGAGTACGACCTCGGTCTCCTCACGACCGCCCCCAGCGTCGAGTACGAGGTCGAGCTGCGCTCCGGCGAGGTCGTCGCCATCGAGAACCCCTCCCGCCTTCCCAACCCCTCGCACATCGAGGAGATTCGCGAACCCTGGGCCACCATCGACGTCGTCACCCCCAGCCGCCACATCGGCCAGGTCATGGACCTCGTGACCAGCCGGCGTGGGCAGTTCCTGCGCATGGAGTACCTCGAACCCGAGAGCGACCTCGCTCCCGGCGAGGCCCGGGTCCTCCTCGCCTACGAGATCCCCATGGCCGAGATACTCGTCGACTTCTACGACACCCTGAAAGGCTCCACGAGCGGCTACGCCAGCCTCGACTACCAGCCCGCCGGCTACCGCGCCGCCTCGCTAGTCAAGGTCGACGTGCTCGTCAACGGCCAGGTCGTCGACGCGCTCTCCATCATCACGCACCGCGAGAACGCGTCCCGCGAGGGCCGCTCGCTCGTGCTGAAGCTGCGCAGCCTCATCCCCCGCCAGATGTTTGATGTGCCCCTGCAGGCCGCGATCGGTGGCCGTATCATTGCCCGCGAAACGGTCCGCGCGCTGCGCAAGAACGTCCTCGCCAAGTGCTACGGTGGCGACATAACGCGAAAGCGGAAGCTGCTCGAAAAGCAGGCCGAGGGCAAGAAGCGCATGAAGCGCGTCGGCAACGTGGAAATTCCGCAGGAGGCCTTCATGGCCGTCCTGCAGCTACGTGAAGACTAGGAGCGAAAGATGATCAAGGCATTCGTGCTCATCGTGGTGGACCCCGCGGAGACCCAGAGCGTGTTCGACTCCCTCCAGGGCGTGGACGGCATCTCCGAGGTCTACCAGGTGATGGGCCCTTACGACATCGTGGCGGTCATCGAGGCGCCCAGCATCACGCAGGTGCCGGCCCTCATCAGCCAGCACATCCGCGTCGTTGAGGGCATCGAGAGCACGACCACCTGCGTCACCTTCCCCGACTCCTAGCACCCCTCGCCGCCGTACGTCGCTTGCCGTACACTTAAAGCCGTACGGAAGCTTCCGTACGGGAGCGGGCATGGCGTCGCGCCTCGAAGTACGGCTGGACGACGAACGGAAGCAACGTCTGGAGCAGCTGGGCGAGGCTGAGGGTGTTCCCATGTCCGACGTGGTCCGCCGCCTGATCGACGAGGCCTGGGAGGCCATGATGCTGGAGCGCCGAAAGGCTGCGGTTGAGCGGCTGATCGCCCTGAATGGTGAGGATGTGCCCGCTCCCGACACCCTCTCGCGCCAGCTCGCGGAGGCCCACAGGACCTGTGGCTTCCCTGATTGACGCCAACGTCCCCATCTATGCTGGGGGGCGGGAGCACCCTTACAGGGGCCCTTGCGCCCGCATCCTTTCGATGGCGGCGGCGCATCCCCGTTCCTTCGTCACGGACGTCGAGGTTCTACAGGAAGTGATCCACCGATCCCTCGCCTTGCGGCGTTGGGACCATGGAAGAAGCGTCCTGCGGGGCTTCCTCGAATTGATGTATGGCCGTATCGAGCCGCTCTACGTGGGGGATGTCGAAATGGCGGCTACGCTGGCCGATCAGTATCCGGGGATCTCGGCTCGGGACTACCTCCATGCCGCCGTCATGCGACGCCTGGGACTCGAGCGCATCATCTCCGCCGACCGGGACTTCGACCGGCTGCCCGGCATCACCCGGCTCGACCCCCTGGACGTAGACGCATGGGAGAGTTCGGTCCTGTCCGGGTAGGCAGCAGGCCCGACGCCTAGAAGATGCTGGCGTCGCTCTCCTCTTCCGCTTCGCCGACCGCCTGCTCCGTTGTGACCAGGCCGCGACCGAAGAGGAGCCGCCGCCCCGCCGCCTCGAAGGGCGTGGCGCCCTCGGCGTCGGTCCCCAGCGCACGCTGCACGAGCGCGAACAGCGACTCGCCCGTGATGAGCGCGTACCCGTAGTTCTCGCACGCGATGCGCAAGGCGTCCGTGATCTGGCCGCGGCGCGCCGAGGGCGTGATGTTGCGCTTGCCGTTGGCCACGATGATGCCCCGGAGCTGTTCGCTCTCCTCCAGCAGGTGGCGCTCCAGGCGGCGCTGCAGCCGCACGTACGGCCACTCGGCGACGTCCTCCCGCGAACTCTCGACTTCGACGAGGGCGGTGTGCTCCCCTTCCGTGACGGCGAGGCCTTCGTCGGCTTCCGTCGCGTTCAGCCCCAGCAGCGCAAGCGCCTGCTCTACTGCGGCCGTGAAAGCCGGCCCGGTCGCCCACAGCAACCGCCGGTGGGCCGTCAGGGCGTTGAGCCGCTCTCGCACGGCTGCTGCCCTCGAGGCGGCCTCCGATTCGGCCTCCGCCGCTTCCTCGAGCTCCGCCTCGATCTGCTCCGACCCGGGAAGGGCGTGCGTGCGCGCCCACCCCGGCGCATCCTCCGACACGGCGCCCGATGCCACCTCCGTCATCGCGTCGACGAGCGACTGGGCGAGCTTCGTGCGCGCGGTGCCGGTCACGGTGGCGAACACGGGCGTCACCACGACGCGCCCCCCCAGCACCGGGAACTCGGCGGCGATGGGCACGTCCGAGCCGCCCGTGGCGATCACGTTCCCCTCCCCCGTCGCGAAGGCCGGGTCAAGCACGGCCCGGTAGGAGAGGTGGCGCCGGTGTTCGCGCAGCACCGGGCTGAGCGCGTGGCGGTCGTTGCCGATGCGGATGGTCTTCCCCTCGCCCGCCCGGATGTGGGGCGGGTTCCAGCTGCCGCCCCTGGGCGCCGGCAGCCAGCTGTAGCGGTCGAATCCCTCGAAGCCGACAACGCCGGGCAGCACCGCGTTCGGCCGCCCGGTCACGAAGAACGTGCCCCCTTGCTCCAGGAAGCGCCTGGCCTCCTCGGCGCGGCGCGTGAGCTGGTCGGCCGCGGAGAGCTGCGTTGCCGTCGTCGCCCCGTTCACCACCGGCCGCCCGTCCTGCGCGTTGAAGGGGCGCTCCCCGTCGAGGAGTTGCTGGACAGCCGCCGTGATCGCCTCGGGGTCGATGAAGACCGCGTCGTAGTCCGTGAACGAGGGGGCGTTCAGGATCGTGTGGTTATCCACGATCTGGTTCGGCAGGGAGTACCCGATGGTCAGGATGCGCATGGCTACTGCTCCGTTCGCATGAGGGCGGTGAGGTGGGCGAGCAGGTCCGGACGGATCTCCTCGCGGTCGATGGCGGCGGCCACCGCGGCGGCGATCGCCCCCGCGGGACGTCCGGCGTCGTAGCGACGCCCTTCGAAGCGGCAGGCGCACACGGGCTCCCCCGCGGCGATCTGTCCGGCGATCGCGTCGGTGAGCTGCAGCTCGCCGCCCGCGCCCGGTTCCAGCCTCTCGAGCTGGTCGAAGATTGAGGGTCCGAGCACGTACCGTCCCACCACGCCCAGGTCGGAGGGCGCCTCGCTCGCGGATGGCTTCTCCACGATGCCTCGCAGGCGGGCGGGATTCCCGGGGCCGTCGGGGTCGACGATGCCGTACTGGGGAATCTGCTCCGGCCCCACCTGCTGCACCGCGATCACGGCAGCCGCTCCGCAGCCCTCGTAGGCCGCCACCAGCTGCGCCGTGCACGGTGTCGCCCCCAGGATGATGTCGTCGGGGAACAGGAGCGCGAACGGCTCGCCGGCGAGGAACGGCTGCGCCTGCTGGACGGCGTGACCCGTCCCCAGTGGCTCTTGCTGCTCGACGAAGGTGAACGTCGCCAATCGCTCCGGCGCCAGCACCCGCTCGGCCAGGGCGGCGTCACCGCGCTCGCGGGCGATCGCCTCGATGCGCGCCCCACCCCCGAAATGCTCGCGCACGGCGACGCGGTCGGGCGCCAGCACGATCACGATCTCCTCAATGCCGGCCGCCACCGCCTCCTCAACCGCGTACTGGATGATGGGCCGGTCCACGACCGGCAGCATCTCCTTGGGCACGGACTTGGTGGCCGGCAGCATGCGCGTGCCGAGCCCGGCCGCGAGGATGACCGCTCGTCGCACGGACGCCATAACGGCATGGTAGAGCGCCGCGCCGTTCCGATATACAGCGCGATAAAGGGGGTGCTATCATCCACCGCACGCCTGACGGGGAGCAGCTTGAGAAAACGACGCTCGAAGGTTCCGCCTAAGCCACCGCCGCCGCAGCCGCGCATAAACGAGCGCATCCGCGTTCCCGAAGTGCGGGTTATCGACGAAGCGGGTCAGCAGGTAGGCGTGCTCCCAACCGCAGACGCAATCGCCATGGCCCGTGAGCGCGACGTCGACCTCGTCGAGGTCTCCGGCCAGGCCACCCCTCCCGTCGCCCGCCTTATGGACTTCGGCCGCTTCAAGTACGAGCAGTCGAAGAAGGAGAGCGAGGCGCGCAAGCACCAGGCCAAGACCCGGCTGCGCGAAGTGCGCATGAAGCCGAAGATCGACGTGCACGATATCGACTTCAAGACGCGCACCGTCGAGAAGCTCCTGCGCCAGGGCGACAAGGTGAAAGTGACGGTCATGTTCCGGGGCCGCGAGATCACCCATCCCCAGATCGGCAAGAACCTCCTCGATCGTATCTTCGACAACCTCGAAGATGTAGCGACGAAGGAGAAGGACGCAGCGCTCGAAGGCCGGCACATGTCGATGATCCTGATCCCGGACAAGCGCGGGATCGCGGCTCGGGATCGTGCCGCCGAAGCCGAAGCAGAAGCCCAGAACGGGGCTGCTCCGGCCGAGGAAGAGCCGGAGGGCGAGAGCGGAGAACCGGTAACCGCGGGCGCGTCCGGGGACTAGCCAGTGCCAAAGATCAAGACCCACAAGGGCGCCGCCTCGCGCTTTCGCGTAACCGGCGGTGGGAAGATCATGCGGATGTACGGCAACCGCCAGAAGTTTCGCCGGAAGAAGCGCAAGCCCGTCCGCGTGAAATACGGCCGCACCGTTCCCGTTTCCGCCTCCCAATCGCGGACGATCCGCGAGATGCTCGTCAAGTAGCGAACCCGCTCCCCGGCCCCGGGCCGGGTTTCACGAAGGAGCCCATCCAATGAGTCGAGTGAAGCGCGGTGTCACCTCGCACCGCCGCCACAAGAAGATCCTGGCGCTGGCGAAGGGCCACCACGGCCAGCGCCACCGCGTATTCCGTCGCGCCAACGAGAGCGTCATGCACGCCCTCCGCTACAGCTACGAAGACCGCCGCGCCCGCAAGGGGGACTTCCGCCGCCTCTGGATCATCCGCATCAACGCCGCCGCCCGTCGCGAGGGCCTCAGCTACTCGCGCCTCATGAACGGCCTCAAGCGGGCCGGCATCGAGCTCGACCGCAAGATGCTCGCGCATCTCGCCGTCACGCGTCCCGATGCGTTCGCCAGGGTTGCCGAGCGCGCAAAGGAAGCGATCGCCGCCTGACTCGCGGTTAGCCCACTTCCGAGAGCCTGATCACCATCTGCTGCAGCACGATCAGCAGCAGGATCGCCGCGAGCGGGCTCAGGTCCAGCATCCCAGTGCTCGGCAGCACCCGCCGGATCGGGTCGATCACCGGCTCCGTGATCCGGAACAGCACCTGGTAGATCGTGCTGCCCTGGTCGATCGGCAGGAAGCTGATGAGCGCGCGCGCCACGATCGCCCACGTCAGGATCGTGAGAAACGTCATCGTGAACTGGGCAACGTAGGGATGCACGGCCTGGGGCCTCGTCCCTCAAGGATACCGCAGCACCGGCCTATCCTCGCGTAAAGCCCATCGATGCCGAATACTCAATCGATGGAAGCCATCCCCGAACTCCGCACCGAACGCCTCCTTCTCCGCCCCTTCCGCAGCGGCGACGTCGACGACGTGTTCGCCTACGCCTCGAACTCGGAGTGGTCCCGCTACCTGCCCGTCCCCGACCCCTACACCCGGCGCCACGCCGAGGAGTTCGTGGCGAGGTGCATCCTCGTCGATGGCGAGAAGCGTTTCGAGTGGGCCGTCGTTCACGAAGGGCGAGTGTCGGGTGGCCTCAGCCTGACCATCCACCGTCCCGGTGTCGCCGAGTTGGGTTACAGCATCGCCCGCCCGCTCTGGGGGCACGGTTTGACGACGGAAGCGGCGCGCGCCGTCATCGCGTACGCCTTCAAGGAGCTCGACCTCGTCCGCATCCAGGCCTTTGCCGACATCCGTAACGCCGCTTCTTGGCGGGTCATGGAGAAGCTGGGTATGGAGCGAACCGGCGTGGCCCATCGGGACCGTCTCGTCGGTGGAGAGCGCGTCGACTCCGTGTCCTACGAACTCCTGCGGGGCAACTCGTCGCCGGTCGAGGAGGAGGCTGCCCAGCAGCCCGCGGAAGCCGGCCCACCCGAGCTCCGAACGTCCCGCCTGTTGCTCCGCCCCTTCCGGATGGCCGACGTCGACGACGTGTTCGCCAACGCCTCGGACCCGGAGTGGGGCCGCTACATCCAGGTCCCGGCCCCCTACACCCCGCGCGACGCCGAGGAGTTTGTCGCCCACCTCGTCCTCACCGATCCGGAGGACGACCTGCGCTGGGCACTTGTCCACGAGGGACGTGTAGCGGGGAACGTTGACCTCACGCCCGGGCCCGAGGGCGTAGCCGAGTTGGGCTACGCCCTCGCTCGATCGGTCTGGGGACAGGGACTGGCGACGGAGGCTGCGAGGGCCGCCCTCGCCTACGGCTTCGAGTCGCTGGGCCTCGTCCGTATCTTCGCCTATGCCGTCTCTACCAACGCGGCCTCGCTGCGCGTCCTGGAGAAGCTCGGCATGAAGCGTGAGGGACTCCTGCGCCGCCACCGCCTGATTCGCGGCGAATACGTGGACGACGTCTTCTACTCCATCCTCCGCGAGGAGTGGTCGCCGCCGGAGACCGCCGAGTGACGAAGTCGTGACCGAACGCCCACCCGAGCTCCGCACCGACCGCCTCCTGCTGCGTCCCTTCCACGCGGACGACGTCGACGGCGTGTTCGCCTTCTCGAGAGACCCCGAGTGGGGACGCTACCTCGAGGTTCCCAGCCCCTATTCAAGGCGCGACGCCGAAGAGTTTGTGGCCGGCTCAGTCCTCTCCCATGCGGGAGCGAAACTGAGGTGGGCGATCGTCCACGAGGGTCACGTCTCGGGGTTCGTCAACCTCATGCCTGCGACGGCGGGCGCAGCTGAACTCGGCTACGGAATCGCCCGGCCTCTCTGGGGGCAGGGTCTGGTGACCGAGGCTGCCGCTGCCGTCCTGCGGTATGGGTTCGACTCGCTCGGCCTGGCTCGGATCTACGCCTACGCAGTCGTCGACAACGAGGCTTCCTGGCGCGTCATGGAAAAGCTGGGGATGCGGCGAGAGGGCTTCCTCCGCCGTCGCCGCATCATCCGCGGCGAGTACGTCGACGACGTTCTCTACTCGGTCGTCCGGGACGGCTGGTCACCGCCGGACAAGCAGCCGGCCGAAGCACCCGCTGCCGAAGGCCCGCCCGAGCTCCAGACCGAGCGCCTCCTCCTCCGCCCCTACCGTATGGCCGATGTCGACCCGGTCTTCGAATACGGGAAGGACCCCGAGTGGGGCCGCTATCTCGACGTCCCCCAGCCCTACACCCGTCGCAGCGCCGAAGCTGACGTGGCTCGGGCGATCCTCGCCGATCCCGGCACAGCCCCGATCTGGGCCGTCGTCCACGAGGACCGTGTGGTCGGCGGCATCAGCCTGACCGTCTGCGGACCTGGATCCGCCGAGATGGGCTACAGCCTGACTCGATCTCTCTGGGGCAAGGGCCTCATGACGGAAGGCGCGACCGCGATCCTCGCTTTTGGCTTCGGAAAGGCTGACCTCGCTCGTATCCAGGCCTCGACCGACGTCCGCAACGCCGCCTCCTGGCGAGTCATGGAGAAGATCGGGATGACCCGCACCGGAGTCGCCCGCCAGAACCGCCTCCACCGCGGCTCCCGGGTCGACGACGTGTTCTATGAGGCCCTGCGCGAGGAGTGGTCACCGCCCGCCTAGTCCCAGCATCCACGGCTGTACCTGTTCTCTACGCCCGACTGTGCCGTGGCTCAAACGCCGCCGGCCTCAGGAAAATTCGTAGAGGCGGGCGGGGCGGTGGGCGCCTTCCTTGCGGGTTTCGTTGGTCGCCTGCACGATGCCCAGCCCGACCATCCGCCGGCGGAAGTTCCGCTTGTCGACCGGCTCCTCGAGGATCGCCTCGTAGACACCCTGCAGCTCCCGGAGGGTGAAGCGACGGGGCAGGAAGCTGTAGGCCACGTTCGTGTAGGCGAGCTTGTTCCGCAGCCGCTCCCGTGCGTATTCGAGGATCTGTTCGTTCTCGAACGCCAGCGAGTCGAGGTCGCGCAGGGCGTGCCAGGCCGGACGCCACTCCAGCTCCCTCCGCAGCCGCGCTTGCGCCGCCGGAAGCAGTGCGAAGTAGGCCACCACGATGCCCGCGTCCCCCTCGTCCGTTGCGTCGAAGCTGTAGAGCTGCTCGAGGAATACGTCCGTCAGGCCGGTCTCGTCCTGGAGCTTGCGGCTCGCCGCCCCGTCGAGCGTTTCGTTCGGCTGGAGCAGGCCCCCGGGAAGCGCCCACTCGCCCTGGCAGGGCTCCGCTGCGCGCTCGATCAGGAGCACGGAGAGCCGTCCCTCCAACACGGTGAAGATCACTACGACCACCGCGGGCGCCATGCCGCAAGTGTAGGACCTGCCGCCGGTCCCGGGGCGAACGAATCGCGCGGGATGTGGCGCAAGCGATCCCGTGCCTACAATGCCTGCGGAGGGGTCGCATAGTGGCCTAGTGCGGGCGCCTGCTAAGCGCTTACCGGTGGAAACGTCGGTCGAGGGTTCGAATCCCTCCCCCTCCGCCACTCAGCACCCCCGGAGCACCCATGACGGAGCGCTACTTCCTCTGGACCGTTGGCTGCCAGATGAACGTCGCGGACAGCGAGAAGCTGGCCGCCGGCTTTACGCGCCTCGGCATGGAGCCCGTCCCCGAGGCCGCCGGTGCCGACATCGTCGTCATCAACACCTGCAGCGTGCGCCAGCACGCCGAGGACCGCGCCTACTCCCAGCTCGGCCGCGTGCGCCTCGTCAAGGAGGAGCGACCCGACCTCAAGGTCGCCGTCATGGGCTGCATGGTCGGCCAGCGCACCCGCGACCTCGAGAAGCGCTTCCCCTTTGTCGACGTGTTCGCTCGGCCGCAGCAGTTCGAGCCCATCATGGAGCTGGTCGAAGGCCCCTCGGAGGATCTGGGAGGCGAGTTCTGGCCCTCCACCTTCGCCGTCCCCGAGGGCCCCACCGCCTACGTCCCCATCGTCCACGGCTGCGACAAGTTCTGCACCTACTGCATCGTCCCCTACCGCCGGGGGCGCGAGCGCAGCCGCCCCGTCGACGAGATCGTGCGCGAGGTTGCCTACCTCGTCGCCAACGACGTCCGCGAGGTGACCCTGCTCGGCCAGACGGTCGAGGCCTACGGCCACGACCTCGACGACACCCCCGACCTCGGCGACCTGATGCGCGAGCTCGCCGCCATCGAGCGGCTCGCGCGCATCCGCTTCCTCACCTCCTACCCGAAGGACATGACGCACCGCATCCTCGAAACCGTCGCGGAGCTGCCGAAGGTCATGGAGTGCTTCTCGCTGCCGGTGCAGTCCGGTAGCGACGCCGTCCTCGACTCGATGCGCCGCGGCTACACGAAAGCCGAGTACCTGGCGAAGGTGGCCGAGGTGCGAGCCCTCATGCCCGGCGCGGGCATCACCACCGACGTGATCGTCGGCTACCCTGGCGAGACCGAGGCCGACTTCGAGGAGACGCTGGAGTTGGTCGAGGATTTGCGCTTCGATAAGGTTCACACGGCCGCCTACTCGCCCCGGCCCGGCACGATCGCCTGGCGCAAGCTGCCCGACGACGTCCCCGACGAGGTGAAGTCAGAACGCCTCCAGCGCCTCAACGCCGTCGAGGAGCGCATCTCCCGCGAGATCAACGAAACCCTCCTCGGCACGACCCAGGAGATCCTTGTCGAGGGCGTTAGCAAGAAGGGGCAGCACTACGGGCGAAACCGTACCGGCAAGCTCGTCCACCTCGACGCCCCCGCCCGCCCCGGCGCCCTCGTCGACGTCCACATCGACCACGCCGGCCCCTTTGCGCTCCGTGGCGCCGCCGTCGACGCCCTGGCGGTGGTGTAGGCCAGCGTCACGCACCCCTCATCCTGGCCTCGCCAACCGCAGCCGTGCAGGCCCTACTCCTCCTGCAGCCACGCGGCCATGTCGCTTGCCGCGTGCAGGACCCTCCAGACATTGACCACGGCCTCCTCCTCGACGGCGAAGACCAGGTAGGGGAATCCCGTCACGTTCCAGGACCGCAGGCCCGGGATGTCCAGAATGCTCGCGTACCGTGGCGACCCGCTGGCAGGGTGCTCCCCCATGCGCTCGAACGCGAGTTCAAGGGCGTCGATGAATCTCAGGGCTACTGCTGCCGAGCCTTCGGACAGGTAGCGCCCCCTGGCCTCATCGATGTCGCGTCTTGCCCGTTGACGGTAGACGACGGGCTTCAGGCTCACTCTTGCTTGGCTTCCCGTATCTCCTCACGGAGACTCTCGAAAAAGGCCTTGTCGGCGACACCCGCCACCGGCGATGCGGCCCCCTCAAGGAGCAGGTTGCGCAGCTGCTGGATGTCTTGTTCTTTCCGGATCAGCTCGCGTACGTACTCGCTTGTCGAGCCGTACCCGCGGGCGCTGACCTGCTCGTCCACGAAGGCCTTCAGCGCCTCGGGCAGCGAGATGTTCATCGTGCTCATAACGCAACCCTAGACAGGGTGGCAAATTTTGGCAACACCTGTGCCACCGACTGGACGTGGTGCCTTGATGGAGCCGAGCGCGCCAGCTCCTATCAGGAATCGGCGTCCGGGTTGTACCCCTCGACCACCATCGTCTTCGAGTGCATGCATCGATCGCGAAGGTCCTGCAGCGCCGTGTACTCGGGTGACCGGACAAAGCCGCGAGCCCGCTCGAAGCTGTCGAACTCCATGATCACCACGCGCTGAAACTCCCAGTCCCCCTCGGTGACGTCCACCGTGCCGCCGCGCACCAGGAACCTTCCCCCGTGCGCCTTCATGGCCTCCGCGATCTTCGGGCGGAACTCGGCGAATACGTCCGGGTCATAGACCTCGGTGTTGATGATCATGTAGCCGTTCATGTGAGTAACTCCCCTGTTCAGAACCCTTATTCCATCGCGCGCATTTTGCCATGCCGGCCCCCGCAGGCGGGGTCACTGGCGAGAACCCTCAACCTCGACCGTGACGATGTCGATGCCATGGTACTTGCGGTGCCGGACGGAGGAGGCGTAGTGGCGCAGCAGGCGGAACGAGATGTCGCTCACGTCCGGCTCCTCGGCCTGCTCGCTGAGGTAAGAGAGGCGGTCCTCGATGTTCTCCTCGGAGAATACCGCCAGGAACTCCAGCTCGACCGCATCCGTCGAGGGTCGCGCGAGCACTACCAGCCGCGGGGGCTTCTCGGACTCGTAGTCGTCGCGTAGCTGCAGCATCGCCGAGACGGTCTCTTCGCCCGCTGCGCACAGCCGGTCCGTGGCGGGCTCGGACCAGCCCGTTCCGCCGCCGAGGTCGCGGAGGAACGATTCGACCTTTGGGAAGGCCGAGTCGTCCAGCTCCGTCTCGAGGCGCCTGCGACGGGTGCCCGTCACGTCGAGCACGACGGTCAGCAGCACGGCAACGAACACCCCCAGCACCACACCGTTGCCGAGGGCCACTCCCCAGGGGCCACCGATCACGTCCGCCACGATGTTCTGGCTCTGCAGCCCGACCGCGATCGAGAGCGACACGCCCACGATGAAGGCCCGCTGCCGGCTCAGCCCCTCCCGGAAGACGCTCCGCGTTCCTTCCACAAAGAACAGCCCCATGATGATCAGGAGCAGGGCGCCCGTCACAGGTACGGGGACCGTGTGGAGGACCGCGACGATCTTCGGCAGCAGGGCCAGCACGACCACCATCGCTCCCATGACCACGGCGGCTCGCCGCGCTGCCACCCCGGTGAAGTCGATAAGGGAGATCGTGGTGGGAAGGTAGATGATGGTGGGCGGCGTCCCCGCGATTCCCGAGAGGAGGATGGCGATCCCGCTGGCATTGAGGGTGCCCTGCACGCTCCGGAAGTCGATGGTGCGGGGCGTCCGCCGGGAGACCTGCTGGATCACCGCGCCCTCGTTGCTGGCCCTCACGGCGACCACCGCGCTCACGACGAGGAAGACCAGCAGAAGCGCCCAGAAGTCTTCGTCGAGGATCGAGCCGAAGCCGGGCCAGGCAGAGCCATCCGGGAGGTCGAACCAGGGCGTGTCGACCGCTCGCTGGACGTCGTAGACGCCGAGCGGCACGGCGACGGCGCAGCCCGCCACGATGGCGATCGGCAGGGCCCACAGGCGCCAGAGCCCCCTCCCGCGCAGCATCAGGAGGGCCCCCACCCCGAGCGTGACCGCCGCGACCGCCACACCCGCTCCCGGTGAGACGCCTTCAGGCACGTCGTTCAGCCGCTCCATGGCGATGGGCATGGCCGAGACGGCGATCATCATGAAGGCCACCCCGGCGACGACGGGGGTGATCAGCCGGCGCAACTGCGCGAGCCAGGCCCCCACCGCGAACTGCACCAGCGAAGAGGCGACGACGAGGCTCGACATGAGGGCCAATCCCCCCTCGTGCACGGCCAGCACGCAAACCGCCAGGAAGGGCACGCCGGGGCCCATCAGCAGCACATACCCGGAGCCCAGCCGCCCGTACCTGGTCGCCTGGAGCGCGACGACCGCGCCGGCGACGATGAGGCCCGCGAAGAGCGCCCACTCCAGGTAGCTCCCGTCGTCGTCGAACGCGGCCGCGAAGATGCTGGCGATCATGACCGTGTTCGACACGACCAGGGCCGTGCCCTGGAAGGCCACCACGAGCGTGGTCAGAGGAGGGGACTTTTCCTCCGGCTCGTACCGGATGTTCTCCGCCATCTGTCGACTCCGCGACCGGGCCCGGACCCGGTGCTAAGGCCTATCCGTATCCAGACCGCCATCCTACGGAACCCCGTGAGGGACCGACGTGAGGGGCCTGCCAGGGCCAATTGCCGCTCCTGGAGCGCCTGCCGGTGCGCCCCCTACGCCCTGTCGAACTCCAGCCACAGCTCCCGGAAGCCCCGCAGAACGTGGTTCGGGCCGTGCCGGAAGTCGTTCTTGCCCGGGCTGTAGCGGATGTTGTCGAGGCGCGTCAGCAGCCGCTCGAAGGCGATGCGCCCTTCCATCCGCGCCAGCGGCGCCCCGATGCAGTAGTGCACCCCCGCCCCGAAGCCGAGGTGCCGCTTCGCTTCCTCGCGGTGGACATCGAATGCGTCCGGGTCGTCCCAGTGGGAGGGGTCGCGGTTGGCCGCTGCGTAGAAGATGGAGATGCGCGCGCCCGCCGGCACCGCCACGCCCCCTATCTCCGTATCGACGATCGCGTGCCGCCCGAGCTGCTGCACCGGCGACTCGATCCGCAGCGCTTCCTCCACGAAGTTCGGGATGAGGGAGTGGTCGGCGCGTAGCTCCGCCAGCGTCTCGGGGTGCTCCAGCAGCAGCCACATCCCGCTGTCGACCATGTTCAGGGTTGTCTCCGTGCCGCCCATCAGCAGCGTCACGAGCATCCCTTGCAGCTCCTGCTCATGCAGCGTCCTGCCGCCGAAGCCCCTCATGGGGCCTGTCACCAGGTCCGTGAGCATGTCGTCGCGGGGGTTCTGGCGGCGCTCCTCGGCCAGGTCCAGGAGGTAACGGCGGAACTCGGCGCCGCTCGCCATCAGCTCCGCCAGCCGCTCGCGCTCGACCAGGCCGAAGCCCGCGCCCATCGCCTCGATCGTGTCGTTCACCCAGCCCGTCACCCGGGGAATGTCCTCGTCGAGGATGCCCATCAGCTCGACGAACACGAGCACCGTCAGCGGCGTCGAGAACTGCCTCGCCAGCTCCACCTCCCCGTCGTCGATGAAGCGGTCGATGAGCCCGTCGATCACGCGGTAGACGTTCGGCTCGAACGACTCGATGCCGCGCTTCGACAGCCACGGACCGGCGAGGCGCCGGTAATGCGTGTGCTCGGGCGGATCGCTACCCGGCAGCGCCCCCGTCTCGCGTGCGAGCTGCGCCTGCCCCGCGGGGAGGCTGTGGGGGTCCACCTGCGGCAGGTTCGAGAACAGGTCGGACCGCTTCAGCACGAACTGCACGTCCTCCCAGCTCGTCACGATCCACGTATCCGCCGACTCGAGGTAGTACACCCCCTGCTCGCGCATGCGCTCGTACATGGGATACGGGCACTCGATGACGTCGGCGTTGTACGGATTCAGGTCGGCGGTTGCGGTCACGCGAAGGCCTCCGTGAGCGAAAGTGTGTTCCCGTCGGGGTCCCGGAACCAGGCGATGCGGGGTCCGCCCGGCGCCTGCCAGAGACCGCGTTCGTCCTGCTCCATGCCCGGATACCGCTCGAACTCGACGCCGCGCGCGCTGAGCGTATCCACGGACGCCTCGATGTCGGGAACCGACCAGCCCAGCACGGCGAACGGCTGCGGCGTCAGCTCTTCGACCTTCGAGAGGCGCAGCGTTGTGCCGTTCGCGTCGAAGACGGCGGCAAAGGGGTCCTGGGAGGCGAGCGTGAGCCCCAGGGTCTCCTGATAGAAGGCACGCGCCTCGTCGAAGCGGGCGGTTCCCACGAGCACGGTCAGGTCACGCGATCCCAGCACGGCTAGCTCCTGCGGGGGCTTGGTAGCACGGCGCTCCGAGCGCCGTCAACGCGTCGCCACCACCGACCGTCGATCACCGATCCACATCGACCGCTCCGCAATTGCTCGCTATTGGGGCCAGCGGTAGGATGCCGGAGGCCCGTTTCAGTGGCCTGATACTTCCGAGGGTAACCATGGCTCAGGCTGTCGCCGCGCCCCTCCGACGCGGATTTCTGACCACGCTCCGGGAAGACCGGTGGTGGGTCGAACCGGCACTCGTATTCGCCAGCCTCTCGCTCTTCTTCGGCTGGCTCACCGTCTCCATCATCATGGACTTCGGCCCCATCGGGCACTACGAGGTCGAGGGCACTCACCTCCTCACGCCCGTCTTCGAGCCCACCTGGCTCACCATGATCAACGCCGACTGGGAGGGCGCCTGGTACCTCTCCCCGGCCTTCATCGTGCTCATCGGCCCGGTCCCCTTCCGCGCCACCTGCTACTACTACCGGCGCGCCTACTACCGCTCCTATTTCCTCAGCCCGCCCGCCTGCGCCGTCGGCGATGTCGGCCCGAGCTACAAGGGCGAGTCCACCTTTCCGCTCATCATGCAGAACGTGCACCGCTATGTGATGTACGTGGCCCTCGTGTTCGTGCCGCTCCTCTGGATCGGCGCCATCCGCAGCCTCTACGTCTCCGGCGAGGGCTGGGGCATCGGGGTCGGCTCGGCTCTCCTCATCCTCAACGCCTTCCTCCTGATGATGTACACGTTCTCCTGCCACTCGCTGCGCCACTTCGTGGGCGGCGGCCTCAACTGCTTCAGCTGCTCGGCCTTCACCCGCGCCCGCAAGCGCGTCTGGGACTACGTCACGATCTGGAACGAAAACCACCGCTTCTGGGCCTGGTCGAGCCTCATCGTCATCGTTCTTGTGGATGTCTACATCCGGCTCGTCGCGAACGGACATATGACCGACCCGAACACTTGGAGCCACTTCTAGGCGATGGTTGAGTACGAGCGCCACGACTACGACGTCATCGTCATCGGGGCCGGTGGAGCAGGCCTGCGCGCCGCCATCGAGGCGTCCGCGCAGGGCGCCCGCACCGCTCTCATCTGCAAGTCGCTGCTGGGCAAGGCCCACACCGTCATGGCCGAGGGCGGCATCGCCGCCGCGCTCGGCAACGTCTGGCCCCAGGACAACTGGCGTGTCCACTTCCGCGACACCATGCGCGGCGGCAAGATGCTCAACAACTGGCGCATGGCCCAGCTCCACGCCCAGGAAGCCCCCGACCGCGTGAACGAGCTCGAGCAGTGGGGCGCCCTCTTCGACCGCACCGACGACGGCCGCATCCTCCAGCGCGACTTCGGCGGCCACCGCTACGCCCGCCTCGCCCACGTCGGCGACCGCACCGGCCTCGAGCTCATCCGCACGCTCCAGCAGCACGCTGTCCACAACGGCATCGACGTGTTCATGGAGTGCACCGTCTCCCGCCTCCTGAAGGACGGCGACCGCGTCTCCGGCGCCGTTGCCTACTGGCGTGAGAGCGGCAACCTCCTCGTCTTCAACGCCAAGTCCACCGTCCTTGCCACCGGCGGCACGGGCAAGGCCTTCGCCGTCACCTCCAACTCCTGGGAATACACCGGCGACGGCCACGCCCTCGCCTACTGGGCCGGCGCCGAGCTGATCGATATGGAGTGCGTCCAGTTCCACCCCACCGGGATGGTCTGGCCCCCGAGCGTCCGCGGCATCCTCGTGACCGAGGGCGTCCGCGGCGACGGCGGCACGCTGCGCAACAGCGACGGCGAGCGCTTCATGTTCAACTACATCCCCGACTTCTTCGCCGCCGAGACGGCCGACACTATTGAGGAAGCCGACGGCTGGTACGAGGACAAGGAGAACAACCGCCGCACCCCCGACCTCCTCCCCCGCGACGAGGTGGCCCGCGCCATCAACTCCGAGGTGAAGGCCGGTCGCGGCAGCCCCCATGGCGGCGTCTTCCTCGACATCGCCTCCCGCCGCTCCACCGAGTACATCCGCCGCCGCCTGCCGAGCATGTACCACCAGTTCAAGCAGCTTGCCGATGTCGACATCACCGCCCAGCCGATGGAAGTCGGCCCCACCATGCACTACATCATGGGCGGCATCCGCGTCGACGCCGATACCGCCGCCACAACCGTCGCGGGGCTCTACGCCGCGGGGGAGTGCGCCGGCGGCATGCACGGCGCGAACCGCCTCGGCGGCAACTCCCTCTCCGACCTTGTTGTCTTCGGTCGCCGCGCCGGCCTCGGCGCCGCCGAGGACGCCGCCGCGCAGGCTGCCGCCCCCGAGGCCGACGACGCCCAGGTCGAAGAGATCGTCGCGGACATGCGCGCACCCTTCGAGCGTGACGGCGCCGAGGGACCCTACGACATCCAGCGCGACCTGCAGGAGACGATGCACAACCTCGTCGGCATCATCCGCACCGAGTCGGAGCTGCTCGAGGCCCGTGAGCGCATCGACGGCTACAAGGGCCGCGCCGCCAACGTGGGCGTCTACGGCCACCAGCAGTACAACCCCGGCTGGCACCTGGCCATGGACCTGCAGGCGCTCCTGACCGTCTCCGAGGCCACCGCCCGCGCCGCCAACGTCCGCCAGGAGAGCCGTGGCGGCCACACCCGCGACGACTACCCCGGTCCGAACGATGCCGAGTGGGGCACGAAGAACGTCGTCATCCGCCAGGGCGCGGACGGGGAAATGGAGGTCACCACCTCGCCCCTTCCAGAGATGCCCGCCGACCTGCAGGAGCTGTTCCAGGAGTAACCATGAGCGAAACAGCGAACATGCGCGTGTTCCGTGGCGATGCCGAGAGTGGCGACTGGCAGGACTACTCGGTCGAGATGGAGGAGGGCCAGGTCGTCCTCGACGTCATTCATCGCATCCAGGCCACGCAGGCCCCCGACCTCGCCGTCCGCTGGAACTGCAAGGCCGGCAAGTGCGGCTCCTGCAGCGCCGAGATCAACGGCGAACCCCGCCTCATGTGCATGACGCGCATGAACCTCTTCGAGCCCGGCGAGCAGATTACCGTCGCTCCCATGAAGACCTGGCCCCTCATCCGCGACCTCGTCACCGACGTCTCCTTCAACTACGAAGTTGCCAAGACGATCCCGGCCTTCAAGCCGCGCGCCCCCGAGGCCGACGGCACCTACCGGATGATGCAGGAGGACATCGAGCGCGGGCAGGAATTCCGCAAGTGCATCGAGTGCTTCCTCTGCCAGAACGTCTGCCACGTCATCCGCGACCACCCCGAGAACAAGCCCGAGTTCGCCGGACCGCGCTTCTTTGTGCGCCTGGCCGAGCTCGAGATGCACCCCCTCGACACCGAGGACCGGCTCGAGATGGCTCGCAAGGACGCGGGTGTGGGCTACTGCAACATCACCAAGTGCTGCACCGAGGTCTGTCCGGAAGAGATCCACATCACGGACAACGCCATCATCCCCCTGAAGGAGCGCGTCGCCGACCGCTACTTCGACCCCATCCGCTGGCTTGGCTCCAAGCTCTTCGGCCGCAGCTAGGGCGGTCACCCGTCCCCAACCAGGCAATCCCCCGGGATCTACCCCGGCTGACCTGCGCTACGTGGTAGTCTGAAACAACGAGCGAACGTGGCGATGGAGCAGTTCCGAATCTCGATCGAGGTGGCAAACCCGGCGGACGGGCAATCCACGCCCGTCGAAGCGCTGGTGGATACGGGCGCCTACTACACGATGCTGCCTGCTTCCTTGCTGGAGAGCCTCGGGCTGACTCCCAGCCGCGAGATGCGCTTCAGGGTTGCTGATGGCAGCGCCCAGACCTGGGGGGTGGGGCAGGCCTTCTTCCGCATCGATGGTTTCGAAACGTATTCACCTGTTGCCTTTGGCCCCGATGGGGTGTTCCTGCTGGGCGCTGTGACCCTGGAAGAACTTGCGCTCATCGCCGACACGACGAACAAGCGGCTCGTTCCCGCAGAGGAAGTACCCGCCGTCGGCGTGAGGCTCGCAGGCTCTGGCGTCTAGGCTGGAGCCGCCTAAGTATTCCCGGCGTCTCAGGCCGGCTGCGGCTGAGGCAGCCGCTCGACCGCGCCTAGCGGGTCCTTGTCCGGGTGGACCAGGTAGCGAAGGCGCGGCAGCGTCATGTCGACCGTCGTCAGCGACGCGGAGATGGGGTGCGCGCCGCTCGCGCCGGGCAGGTTCCACGCCTCTGCATCGAACGCCGTCAGCCGCGGGACGCCGCGCTGGGCCCGGTCGAACGTGTAGTCCGGGTCGACCTGGATCAGAAGCGTCTCCTCGCCGTCCCGCGCCACACGGGCAAGGGCGAGCGTCGCCATGTACTGCACGTCCGCGCCCGTGATCGGCTGCGGGTCGACCAGTTCGCCCGCGAGGATGGTGGCGCCGTCGAGCGTCACGCTCGTCGTCGCCCGCGCGTAGCTCGGATCGAGGTGCACGTCGGCCAGGTCGACGGGGAAGCCCCAGCGCTCGCGCAGGACGCTCGCCGCCGCCGCGGAGTCGCAGTAGCCGCGAACGAGCAGGCCGCGCGGGCGCGCCCCCGCACGGCATCCGACCCGCACCGTCGCCAACGTAAACGCCCCCACCTCGCTGTCCGGCGCGTGAGTCACGTTGATGAGCAGCGTCGGGGGGATGCTGGGGTGCAGCGCGGGTGGCAGCAGGGCCTGGCGGTCGCCGCCGAGCTCGTAGTGGAGCTGCAGGTGCTGGGCGCCCTTCAGCTCCCAGGGCTCCGTGTCGAGGCTGGTCAGGAGCGGAGCGGTGTCGGCGATCGTCGAGAGGTCGCGCGTCCCCGTCAGTGGCATCAGGCGCCGCCCGCCGCCGTCGCGCCGGCCGGCTCGGGCGCCTCGTCGCGCTGGAACTGCGGCATCACTTCCTTCGCGAACAGCCGCATCGATGCGAGCACGTCCTCCTGCGGGACCATCTCGTGCACGTTCAGCAGGAAGTTGATGCGATCCACGCCCGCCTCTTCCCAGCGCGCCACGGCCTGTGCCACCCGGTGCGGGTCGCCGATCGTGAGCCCCTCGGGCACGCGGCCCTCGGGCCCGCTCGTCGATTCCTGGCGCAGCTGGTAGAGCAGTCCCGGCGAGAGGTACGACGGCGTGGGGAACGCCTGGCGAGTCGCCAGCGTCTGCTCCGAGAGGTAGTTGAACGTGCCTGCCATGCGCTGGCCCGTCGTGATCCCCTTCTCGTCGTCTTCGTGGCAGTAGAGGAAGCTGACCGTGTTCACCTGCTCGTTCACGAACTCGCCCACCGGGTCGCACGACTGGATGCGCTTGCGGTAGCCGGCGATCTTCTGCGCCTGCTCGCCCACGCCCCCGAACGACAGGCCGAGGCTGCCGAGGCCGCGCTCGGCCGCGTCGATCTCCGTGCCCACGCTCGTCACCGCCACCCACATCGGCGGATGGGGCTTCTGGTACGGCTTCGGCAGGATGGTGCGCTCCGGCATCGAGAACGCCCGGCCCTGCCAGCCGAACCGTTCCTGCGTCCACATCTTCGGGATGACACGCACGTACTCGTCCCAGGTCTTCTTCGTCTCGTCCGGGTTTGCCCCGAAACCGCCGAGCTCGGTCCACGTGGCCGAGCGCCCCGTGCCGAACTCCAGCCGTCCACCCGACACGAGATCGAGCACGGCCGCCCGCTCGGCCGAGCGGATCGGGTTGTTCAGCTCCGGGACGCACGTCACGATGCCGTGCCCCACCCGGATCTGCTTCGTCTGCATCGCGACTGCCGTCAGGAAGATCTCCGGCGCCGAGCAGTGCGAGTACTCCTCGAGGAAGTGGTGCTCCACCGCCCACGCCTGGTCGAACCCCAGCTCATCCGCGAGCCGCGCCTGCTCCAGGCAGTTGTGGTAGACCGTGTACTCGGTCTCCGGGCCCCACGGACGCGGCACCGATATCTCGAAGAAGACGCCGAACTTCATACGTAGCTCCCCCCGCCGACCGGGTGGTCGCGGGTCACCGGCAATCGTGGGCGTTTTCGCCGTTGTTGTCGAACCCTCGCGGATCAGCAGGCCGCGAACCGGCTATCCTCCCGCCCCATGTCCGCCATCGACGGTGTCCGCGCCCTCACCTTCGACCTGTTCGGCACCGTGCTCGACCTCGGCGGCAGCCTCGAGCCGCCCCTCGGCCGCTGGTTTGCCGAACGCAGCCTCGACGCCGATCCCGCGGAGTTCTGGGCGCAGTGGCGGGCCCGCCAGCGCATCGAGCAGTACCAGGACAACATCCTGCTGCTCGGCCACAGCGGCTACCTCGAGACCTGCCGCCGAGCCCTCCGCTACGTCCTCCGGTTGAACCGCATCAATTTCGACGACGGCGCGGACGACGAGATCATGGTCTTCTGGCAGAACCTGGACCCGTATCCGGAAGTGCTTCCCGCGCTCCATCGGCTCACGGGCCGCTACGACCTCGTGGCGCTCTCGAACGGCGAACCGCACTTTCTCGAGTACCTCGCCACGAACCGCATCGGCTGGGACTTCGACGCCATCATCTCCGTCGCCGAGGTGGGTGCCTTCAAGCCCCACCCCGGCGTCTACCGCCACGCCGCCATGAGGCTGGGACTGGAGCCGGCGGAATGTCTCATGGTCTCCGCCAACTCCTTCGACGTGCTCGGCGCCCGCGCCTGCGGCTTTCGCGCCGCCTTCGTCAACCGCCAGGACGCGCCCTACGAGGACTCCCCCCTCCAGCCCGACCTCACCGTCCCCGAATTCACCGAGCTCGCCGACGCCCTCCTCTGACCCCAGCCGGGCTCGCGGTTCACCCTCCCAGGGCGTACGGTGCGCGCCGTGAGCGTTCCCTTGCCCCTTGAAGGTGTGTGCGTCGTCGACCTCACCGGCGTCTGGGCGGGATCCTTCTCGACCGCCATCCTCGGCGACCTCGGCGCCGAAGTGCTCAAGGCCGAGAACCAGTACGTCTGGCAGCCGCTCACCCGCGGGTCGCGCGCCCGTCCCAGCCGGGCAGAGGTGAAGGCCTACCCCAGCACGATCTGCTTTCCCAACAACGACCCCGGCGAACGCTCCTGGAACTACTGCTCCCTCTTCGTCGGCATGTTCCGCAACAAGCGCAGCTTCACCGTCGACATCCGACGCCCCGAGGGCCGCGAGATTCTCGGGCGCGTCATCGCACAGTCGGACGTGGTCATCGAGAACAGCCTCGCCGGCACGATGGAGAAGCTCGGCATCACCTACGAGTGGCTGCGTGAACAGCGCGACGACATCATCTTCGTGCGCGCCTCCGGCTACGGCCTGAGCGGCGACTATGCCGACGCGCGCACCCTCGGCATCCACCTCGAGAGCGTCATGGGGCACCAGATGCTACGTGGCTACGAAGGCGAAGACCCGATCATCGGCCTCTTCGCCGCCGACTACGTGAGCGGCACCCAGATCGCGCTCTCCGTCCTCTTCGCCCTCTGGCACCGGAACAATACGGGCGAGGGGCAGCTCATCGAGCTTGCCCAGGCCGAAAACGCCGTCGCCATGTTCTCCCACGCGTACCTGGACTACTCGCTCACCGGCAACGTCCAGCGGGCCATCGGCAACCGTTCCGTCTACGCCGCCGACGGTGTCGCTCCCTGCGGCGTCTACCCTTGCCTTCCCGACGAGCGCCACGAGGAGGGTGGCGACTCCTGGATCGCCATCACCGTCTCCAGCGATGCCGAGTGGGAAGCCCTCCGAACCGTCATGGGCGACCCGGCCTGGGCCGCCGCGCCCGAGCTTGCGACCGGCGCGGGCCGCGCCGCCAACCAGGATCTCCTCGACGAGAAGCTCGCCGAGTGGACGCGCAATCTCCAGGACGAGGCCCTCTTCCACCGCCTGCAGGAAGCGGGCGTACCCGCGGCGCCGGTTCTCCACTCGTGGCGCGTGCTCGCCGACCCCCACGTGCAGTCCCGTGGCCTCTATCAGCCCTGCGAGCTCGAAGACGACATCGGGGAGTACGCCTACCCCGGACCCCTCTACGCCCTGCCCGCCTCCGAGGGTGGCATTCGCCGCCCTCCCGTCGCCCTGGGCCAGGACAACGACTACGTCTACCGCGATCTGCTGGGGGTTTCCGATGAGGAGTACGACCGGCTCGTCGCCGAGGGCCACATTGCCACCGAGTACGACCAGTCGGTTCGCTGACCGGCTACCCGCGCGATCACATCCCGCCCGTATACTCCGCCGCCGCGCCGGAGGTGCCTGACCGTGACCCAGCCCCAGACCTCGCTCTGGCAAACCGTGACGGGATCCGACATCGACGCGGCCTGGCTCGCCGACCGCCGCGGCATCGCCGCGACCTGCATCGCCGAGGTGCTCGGAACGTTCGCGCTCGTCTTCTTCAGCGCGGGGGCGGTGGCGGTTGACGCCGCCAGCGACGGCGCCGTCACGCCCGTGGGGATGGGGCTCGCGGCTGGCCTCGTCGTCGTCGCCGTCATATTCGGACTCGGCCACGTCTCGGGCGCCCATATCAACCCCGTCGTGACGCTCGCCTTCCGCCTCTCGGGCCGCATCGGCTCGCTGCGGGCGCTCGTCTATGTGATCGCGCAGCTTGCCGGCAGCGTGCTCGCGGGGCTCGCCATCGTCGCCATCGTCGGGGATGCCGGCGACGCCGGCGCCACCGCTCCCCGCATCGGCGGCGTCGAGGCCGCGTTCCTCGCCGAGATCGTCCTGGCGTTCTTCCTCGTGGTCGTGCTCATGGGTGTGGCCACCGACGAGCGCGCCCAGGGCAGCTTCGCCGCCATCGCCGTCGGCTCGTATGTGGGACTCGCCATTCTCGCCTGGGGTCCCGTGGGGAACGCCTCCATGAACCCCGCCCGCTCCCTCGGCCCAGCCATCTTCGGAACCGAGTGGAGCGCCCACTGGATCTACTGGGTCGGGCCCATCGCCGGCTCGATGCTCGCCGTGCTCATCTACTCCCTCCTGCGGGCGCGCCGGTCCCCCGACACGAACTCCCCGTAGCGCACCCGGCTCGGCGCGAACGTCTATCCTTCGCGCCATGACCGCCCTCGACGCCTACCAGGCCCGCATCGATGCCGTGAACGCCCAGCGCCACGACCTCGAACTCGTCGCGAACGACTCTGACCGCTGGAGCAAGTGGGCGTCCGCCTTCCGCTTCGACCCGCGCCGCGAGCTGGATGCGAACGAAGCGGTGATCGCCGCCCTCATCCGGCCCGACGATCAGGTCGTCGATGTTGGTGGCGGCGCCGGGCGCGTGGGGCTGCCGCTCGCGCTCCGCTGCCGGACCCTCACGAACGCCGAGCCCTCCCCTGGCATGGGCGATGAGTTCCTTGCCTCCGCCCGCGAGGCCGGTATCACCAACGCCACCCTCGAGCGCGCCGCCTGGCTCGACGCCGAGGCCCGGGGCGACTTTGTCATCAGCGTCGATGTCGTCTACTTCGTGCGCGAGATCGACGAGTTTGTCCTGAAGCTCGACCGGGCTGCCTCGCGCCGAGCCGCCATCTGGATCTGGAGCCCAACGCCGCCCGCCCGCAACGCCCGCCTCTTCGAGATCGCCCACGGCGTGCCCCTGGAGCGAGCTCCCGACCACCGCGAGCTCCTCCCCGTGATGTGGGAAGCCGGCCTCCTCCCCGAGGTGCGCCTCTTGCCGGAGCCCTTCATCTGGCCCGAGCGCGCGGAGTTCCCCACGAATGAGGAGGAGGCCGTCGCCTTCGCCCTGGAAGACGTCGAGGCGACTGGGGTGGCCGGGGCGGCGGACCGTGTCGCCGCCAACCTCGGCGAGCTGTTCTCGCGCGACGGTGGCGAGTGGCGTCCGAACTGGCGGCCTCCCCTGCAGGGGCTGCTCATCACCTGGGAGACCGGTGGTGCTGACGCCCGCTGACCTCGTGCTCTGCCTCGGCGCGGTGGGTACCGCGACCTTCGACGAGCGCGTCCGCGCCGCCCGCGCCAACGGTTTCGCAGGCCTCTCCATGTGGATGTCGCACTACGACGAGGCCCGCGCCGAGGGCCTCTCGAACGCCGGGATGCGCTCCATCCTCGACCGGGAAGGCGTCGTCCTTGCGATGCTGGAGTACATCACGGCCTGGGCCGAAGGCCCGGACAACCGTGCCGTGATCGAAGAGGAGACGGCGCGCATCTGCGGGATTGCCGAAGAGCTGGGCTCCGACACCGTGCTCGCGGTCACCATGGAGCCCGCCACTGACTCTCCCGCGGCCGCCGCCGGACTCGCAATCGCCTGCGACGTGGCCGCCCGCTACGGACAGCGCCTCGGGGTCGAGTTCCTGCCCTGGACGGGCATCCCCAACCTCGCGACGGCCTGGCCCATTGTCCGCGACGCCGATCGCGCCAACGCCGGCCTCGTCCTCGATGCCTGGCACTGGTTCCGCTCCGGCCCCGACCCGGACCTGCTGCGCGCGATCCCGGGCGAGAAGGTCATCCACCTCCAGATCAGCGACGCCCCCGCCGAGCCCGCCCCCAACGTCGTCGAGGAGACGATCGGCCACCGCCTCCTCCCCGGCCACGGTGACATCGACCTCGTTGGCCTCCTCCGCATCCTCGACGAGACCGGCAGGCAGGGTCCCACCGCTGTCGAGGTCTTCAGCGACTGGCTGCGCAGCCACCCCATCGACGAGGGCGCGCGCCTCGCCTCCGAGGCCGCGCGCTCCGTGCTCGTGGCCTCCCGATGACCGGCGGCAATCTCCTCCGCGACCTGCCCGACGACCTTCCCGAGGAGCTGGTCGAGACGCTCGCGGAGACCGACTCCGTACGCATCGAGCGCATCGTCTCGACCCGTCACGCCTCGGCCGAAGGCTTCTGGTACGACCAGCCCCGGCGCGAGTTCGTTCTCGTCCTGAAGGGCCGCGCCCGCCTCGACTTCGACGATGGCGAGTCGCTGGAGCTGGAACCCGGAGGCTGGGCCGACATCCCCGCCCACCGCCGCCACCGCGTCGCCTGGACCGATCCCGACGAGCCCACGGTCTGGCTCGCGGTCCACTTCTGACTCGCCTGCCATCTCCCACTGGCGCGTTACCGGATCACCTGCAACGCTGGATGTACAGCTTCTGCTGTCGCCAAATCCCCTTCGGGGGAGCGGGGGAACCGCCACAGATGGGGCGTACCGCGAAAGCGGACGGCACCTCCAGTCGTAGCCCGACAGCTAACCCCGCCGGCGTAGGAGGGACCTCACGTGGGGGTCTCTCGATGGCTTCGACTCGGTTCGCAGCGAAGCGCCCAGACCCGAAACGACCGTAAGCAGTCGTGTGACCCCGACGACGACGCCTGGCGATGTTCCCGTGGCGGGAACGCCGCCGCCATTGCTCATCGGAGGTGTTTCTGTGATTGAGCATGAACTGGTTCGGTCGGTCCTTCTGGAGCGCGTCATCAAGGCAAACTCGCCTGAGGTTCGCTTCCGCAAGGAGTGGCAGGCCCTGCGCGCCGACGAGGCGCGCGACCGCGACATCGAAGCGGACGAGCATCCCGTCGAACTCTTCCTCAAGGGGAAGGAGCTCGATCGGGCGGCGTAACCGCCTCTCTGCGGAGCCTCGCCTGGGTGCGGGGCTCCGGTCTGGGTAGAAAACGCAAGGCGGGAGCCACTCGGCTCCCGCCTTCGTGATCCCGCGGGCGAAAATCCGTTCTATACTTGCGGACACCCGATCCGTGGTCCGGGAGGGACGGTGCTCTACGGAAAGTGGCGCCCACGTGGCTTCGAGGAAGTGGTCGGCCAGGACCACGTCGTCGAGACGCTTCGCAACGCCCTCGCCACCGACAAGGTCGCCCACGCCTACCTCTTCGCTGGCCCCCGCGGCACCGGCAAGACCACTACCGCCCGCATCCTTGCCAAGGCCGTTAACTGCGGCGACCTCACCAACGGCGAACCCTGCAACGCCTGCCGCTCCTGCGAGGCCATCAACCGCGGCGCCGCCCTCGACCTGATCGAGATGGACGCCGCCAGCAACCGCGGCATCGACGACGTGCGCGAATTGCGCGACAAGATCGCCTTCGCCCCCAGCGACCTCGAGCGGAAGGTCTACCTTCTCGACGAGGTCCACATGCTCACGACGGGCGCCTTCAACGCCCTCCTCAAGACGCTCGAGGAGCCCCCGCCCCACGCCATCTTCATCCTCGCCACGACCGAGCTGCACGAGATCCCCGCCACCATCACCTCGCGCTGCCAACGCTTCGACTTCCGCCGCGTTCCCATCGAGGCGATGGTCGAGCGCCTGCGTTTCATCGCCGAACAGGAGGGCTACAGCGTCCCCGACGAGGGGCTGCTGGCTATCGCCCGTGAGGCTCGTGGCGCCCTGCGCGACGCCATTACCCTGCTGGAGCAGATTGCCTCGATGTACGGCTCCTCGCCCGGCACCGACGACGTCCTCGAGTCGCTGGGCCTCGTGCGCGACGAGCGCACGGACAAGCTTGCGGGCGCCCTCGCCGAGCGCGACCTTGGCGCCGCCCTCGAGATCGCCCGGGAGGTCGCCGGCGACGGGCTCGACATCGCCCGCTTCACCCGCGAGACCATCGACACGCTGCGCGAGCGCCTGCTCGTCGCCGCCCGCGACCGCACCCCCGAGGTCGGCGTTCTCACGACCGCCGTCGCCGAGCTCGCCGGTGCCGACTTCCGCCGCGACCCCGGCAGCCCCGTCCCGCTCGAGGTCGCCTGCGCGGCCGCCGTGCTCGGCCCCGCCCAGCCCGCAGCCGCCACCGCGGGAGCGGCCGCCGCCGCGAATGGACAGCCCGCCCGTGGCGGCCAGCGACCCCAGCGCCGCCCCCAGGGTCGCCGTCGCGACCCGAAGAACCAGACCCGTGAGGAGCGCTTTCTGCGCGAGCTCTACGAGCGCTGCAGGCTGTCCCAGCCGGTGCTCGCTGCCTATCTGAACGGCTCCTGCGAGGTGCTCGCCATGGACGGCGACGAGCTCAAGCTCGGCTTCTACCATCCCATCCACATGGATAAGATCGCGAACGACGGCCGCACGCTCGTGGAGCAGAAGGCCGAGGAGCTGCTGAAGCGCCCCGTGACCCTCGCCGTCGAGCGGATCGAGAGGAGCGCGCCCGAGAGCCGCCCGGCCAGGGGCGGTCACCTGGCGGCGGCCGCGCGCGAGATGGGCGCAAAGCCCGTCGAGTCGGAGCCGCCCCCGCGTCCACGGCCCGTCGAGGAGGATTTCTGATGGCCAAGAGCAGCGGTCGCAATCGCTACATGCGGCGCGGTGGAGGCGGTGGCCAGCGCGGCCGCGGCGGCGCCCAGACGGGGCAGCTCGCCGAGGCCCAGGCCATGCTCCAGCGCGCCCAGGAGGAGCTTGCCGCCAAGACCGTCGAGGGCAGCGCCGGCGGCGGCGCCGTTCGCGTCACCATGAACGGCGAGCAGAAGGTCCAGGCCATCGCCATCGAGCCCGACGTCGTCGACCCCGAGGACGTGGAGATGCTGGAAGACCTCGTCCTCGCCGCCATCCACGACGCCTCCGAGCGCGCCAACGCCCTCCAGGCCGACTCCCTCGGAACGCTCACCGGCGGCCTCGACCTGCCGGGGCTCGGCGGCTGAGCGGGCGTGCCCGAGGCAGGCGCGCCCGAGCCAATCGCCCGCCTGATCCAGGAGTTCTCGAAGCTCCCCGGGATCGGACCCAAGTCCGCCCAGCGACTCGCCTACCACGTGCTCCGCGCCCCCGAGGACGACGCCCGCGCTCTCGCCGGGGCGCTCACCGATGTGAAGGAGCACGTCGTCCTCTGCGATACCTGCTTCAACATCACCGTCCGCAACCCCTGCACGCTCTGCGACGACGAACAGCGAGACCGCTCGCTTGTCTGCGTCGTCGAGCAACCCCTCGACGTGCTCGTCGTCGAGCGCACGGGAGGCTTCCGCGGCCTCTACCACGTCCTCCACGGCTCCCTGAACCCGATCGACGGCGTCGGTCCCGAGCAGCTCCGCATCCAGGAGTTGCTGCGCCGTGTCGAGGCGGGCGGGGTCGTCGAGGTCATCATGGCGACGAACCCCAGCCTCGAAGGCGAGGCTACCTCGATGTACGTCCAGCGCCTCCTCCAGCCCCTCGGGATTCGCGTCACCCGCCTCGCCCGCGGCCTCCCCAGCGGCGCCGATATCGAGTACATGGACGACCTGACCCTCTCCCGCGCGCTCGAGGGTCGGCAGGAGCTGTAGCGTGCCGGCGCGGCCCCGCGTCTACCGCGCCGAAGGGGTCATCCTGCGCCGCCGCAACCTCGGCGAGGCCGACAGCATCCTCACCGTCTTCAGCGGTAGCGAAGGCAAATTCGACGCGATCGCGCGGGGGGTGCGCAAGGCTCGCAGCCGCATGCGCGGCCACCTTGAACCGTTGACCCGCAGCCGCGTGCTCGTCGCCCGCGGACGCAACCTCGATGTCTTCACTCAGGCCGAGACCGTCGATGCCTACCGCCGCCTGCGCGAGAACCTCGACGCGAGTGCCGAGGCCCTCTACTGCCTCGAGCTGGTCGATCGCTTCACCGTTGAGCGCGAGCCCCTCCCCGATCTGTATGCCCTGCTCCTGACCGCCCTGAGCCTTCTGGACGCTGGCAACGGCGCTGCCGTGACCCGCCACTTCGAGCTGCGCCTGCTCGCCCTCCTCGGCTACGAGCCACACATCGGCGGCTGCGTTCTCTGCGGAGATCGCCTTCCCGAGGAGGAGACGCTGCTCTCCCCCGGCGCTGGCGGGCTCGCCTGTCGCGGGTGCCGCGCCGAGGCCGGCGGGGGACGCATCGTCTCGGTGCCGGTCGTCAAGCTGATGCGCTTCGCGAGGCGCGCCACCGGGGCCGAGTTCGTCGCCCTCCGCACCCCGCCCGAGGTCGAGCAGGAGCTGCGCGCCGCCGTCGCCGAGCTGGTCCGCTACCACCTCGACCGCGACCCCAACGCCCGCCGCTTCGTCGAGGGCGTGGGCGCGCTCGAAAAGAAGGAGTAGCGGGAAACGGTTCCCCGCTTTGACGAACGCGGTAGAATCGTTCCTACGAAGAGTCGCTCCCAGCGAGCGGAGGTTCTCCATGCCCCTCTACGAGTACTACTGCGAGCCCTGCCACGGCGTGTTCGAGGAACTGCGCCCGATGCGCGAGGCCGGCGAGGCCGTTCCCTGCCCCGAGTGCTACGAGGACGCGGATCGCATCATGCCCACGTCCTTCGCCGCCTTCACCTTCCGTGATGGCTACCCCCGCAAGATTCCCGATGACGGCACCTACTGGCACCTCGGCCAGAAGGTCTCGAAGCGCGTCACCGGCGGCCGCCCGAACGAGCACCCCGAGATCAACAAGCCCACACCGAAGAAGCGCCTCACACGCGGCGAGCGCTCGGCCCTCAACGACATGCGCGAAGTCGCCGCCAAGGGCGATCTCGTCGACATGTTCAACAACCCCATCTCCCCCAGGGAGGTGAAGCAGGCCTACGACCGCCGCGACGTCATCAAGAAGGGTGTGCCCGCGCGCATCCACAAGGACATGAAGAAGAAGTTCCGCTAGCTGCGGCGGGTGAGGACGTAGCCGCTCAGCTCTTCGAGCGTGCGGCGAGCGTCGGTTGATTCGAGGGTCGAGAGGCCCTCGAGCGCGCGGTCCACGAACTCCTGCGCCATCCCCTGCGCTCGTCCGATTGCGTCCGACTCGACCACCCCCGCCAGCGCGTCCGGCAGGAACGCCGATCGGTCGCCGTCTGCCGAGAGGAAGCGCCGCACCGGATTCTCGCCGGGCGCCGTCTCCAGGTAGAACAACGCCGGCAGCGTGATCGTCCCTTCGAGCAGGTCGCCCCCCGCCGGCTTCCCCATCTCCGCCTCGTCCCCGGTGAAGTCGAGGATGTCGTCCACGATCTGGAAGGCCATGCCGAGGTTGTAACCGTAGCTCCGCAGCGCCTCCACCTGCGCCTCGCTGCACCCCGCCAGCAGCGCCCCGCCCTGTGTCGAGTGCCCGAACAGCGCCGCCGTCTTGCCGCCGATGCGCCACAGGTAGTGCTGCACGTCGCGGCCCACGTCGAACGCGGCCGAGTCCTGGTCGAGCTCTCCGTTCGTCATCTTCATCAGCGCCAGCGCGAACAGCCGCGTGACGGGCAGGCTGCCCGTCCGCGTCACCATCTCCGCCGCGTTCGCGAACATGAAGTCGCCCAGCAGCACCGTCAGGGCGTTGTCGAAGACCGCATTCGCCGTGGGCCGGCCGCGCCGGCTCGTCGCCCCGTCGACCACGTCGTCATGCACGAGGCTGGCCGTGTGCAGCAGCTCGATCGCCGTCCCCAGCGGCACCAGCCGGTTCAGGTTGTAGTCGCCGAAGGTGCCCGCCAGCAGCACCAGCGCCGGCCGCAGCCGCTTGCCCCTCGGGGCGAGGGCGTGGTCCAGCATCAGCCGCAGGGGCGCCAGGTCGACCCGCTTCACCGACTCCAGCAGGTCCTCGACGAGGATCAGGTCCTCCGCGACCGGCCCGTAGAGCGCCTGCGGCTGCGTCTGCGTCATGCGCTCGCCTCCACCGCCGAGGGAACGCCGAAGAGCGCCTCCGCGTTGGCCGTCGTCGCCCCGGCGACGGCCTCGACGCTCAGGCCACGCGCCTCCGCCACCACTTCCGCGGTGACTCGAACGTTCGCGGGCTCGTTGCGCGTCCCCCGCCGTGACTGCGGCGGCAGCGCCGGGCTATCCGTCTCGATCAGGAGCGAGGCCAGCGGCAGCCCTGCGGCTACGTTGCGCGCCTCCCCGTTTCGGGGGTAGCCGGCCGAACAGGTCAGCGAGACCAGAAACCCCAGGTCGACGTAACGACGCGCCTGCTCCAGCGTGCCGCCGAACGCATGCAGGACGCCCAGCGGCCGTCCCTGCGCCGCCAGCGGCGACTCCGCCGCGAAGCGTGCGAGGTGCGGCTCCAACTCATCCTCCGCATCGCGGGAATGGACCGACACCGGCAACCCCAGCCGGGCTGCAATCGCGAGTTGCGCGTCGAAGACGCGGCGCTGCACGTCGCGGGGGGACAGGTCACGGTAGAAGTCGAGCCCGATTTCACCGATCGCCGCCACGTTCCCGCCGGCGGCCAGCGCTTCGATGCGGTCGAGCGCAGCCTCGCTCGCCTGCGACGCTTCGTGTGGGTGGAAGCCCGCTGTCGCGAGCAGCCGTGGTGAGCTGGTGTCCGCCGTCAGCGCGATCGCGGCCTCGCTCGATGCCACGTCCTCGCCGCACACGACCAGCGTGGCCACGCCGGCCGCCGCCGCCCGCGCGAGCACGGCCTCGCGGTCCTCGTCGAAGCGCGCATCCTGCACGTGGCTGTGGGAGTCGAAGAGGCGCATCAGGTCGCGACCGGTTCGGGCAGGTCCAGCTTTCGGTAGAGGGCGCCCCCCTCGCCGAGCGCGCGCCCGGCCGGCACGTCCGTGAGCATCCAGCCCGCCGACTCGGGCGTGCTCTCGTGCCCGAGCGTGGCGTGCAGCGTGCTCGTGGAGAAGGGGAGGATCGGGTGCAGCAGCGCCGTCAGGCCCGAGATGGCCTGCAGCGCCGTGTAGAGCGTCTCGGCGGCGTGCTCGCGGTCTTCTTTCACGGCCCGCCACGGAGCGCGCTCGTCCAGGTACTTGTTGGCGGCTTGCGCGACTGCCAGTGCCTCCCGCAGCGCCCCCCGGAACTGGCAGGCTGCGTACTCGGCGCCCGCCCGTTCGAACCCCTCGCGAACGGTCGCCAGCAGCGTCTCGCTCTCGGGTCCGGGTGTCCCCGGATCAGGCACGGCGCCATCGAAGTTGCGCCGGATCATGGCGAGCACGCGGTTCGCCAGGTTCCCCCACGTCGCGATCAGGACCTCGTTGTTCGCGCGGATCAGCTCCTCCTCGCGGAACTCGGAGTCGCTCGTCTCCGGCATGATTTGCGTCAGGTAGAAGCGCACGACGTCGGCGTCGTACGTGTCGAGCAGGTCGAGCAGCCACGTCGCCGTACCCTTCGACTTGCTCTGCTTCTGCCCCGCCGAGAAGTTCACGTACTGGTTCGCGGGAACGTCGTGCGGCATGTTCAGGCCGCCGTACCCGAGCAGCATTGCCGGCCAGATGAGCGTGTGGAAGACGATGTTGTCCTTGCCGATGAAGTAGTACGCCTTCGTGTTCTCGTCTTCCCAGTAGAGGCGCCACGCCTCCGGATCGCCGCTCTGTTTGGCCCACTCCTTCGCCGCCGAGAGATACCCGATGACGGCATCGAACCAGACATAAATCCGCTTGTCCTCGTACCCCTCGACCGGCAGGGGCACGCCCCAGTTGATGTCTCGCGTGATCGCGCGGTCCTTCAACCCCTCCTCGAGGATGCCCAGCGTGAAGTTGGCCACGTTCCGTCGCCAGTGGGGCTGGGCGCTCACCCACTCCCGCAGTTCCTCGTTGAAGGCCGAGAGCCGCAGCATGAAGTGCTCCGACTCGCGCACCTCCGGCGTCGCCCCGCTCACCTTGCTGCGCGGCTCGATCAGGTCGATCGCGTCGAGCTGCGAGCCGCAGTTGTCGCACTGGTCGCCGCGCGCATCTTTGTAGCCACAGAGCGGGCAGGTGCCCTCCACGTACCGGTCGGGCAGGAAGCGCCTCGCTTCGGGGTCGTAGAGCTGGTCCTGCGTGCCGGTGTAGAGCAGGTCCTTCTCCAGCAGCCGTGTGAAGAGGTCCTGCGTCGTCTCGTAGTGGTTGTCGGTCAGGGTCGTCGTGAACAGGTCGAACGAGATGCCGAAGCGCTCCCACGCCTCGAGGATCTTCGGGTGGTAGCGGTCGATCACCTCTTGCGGGGTGATGCCCTCGTTGTCGGCGGCGACGGTGATGGGCGTCCCGTGGCAGTCCGAGCCCGACACCATGAGCACGTCGTTACCGCGCATGCGGTGGTAGCGGGCGAAGATATCGGCGGGAAGGTACGCCCCTGCCGCCTGGCCGGCGTGCAACAGGTAGTTCGCGTACGGCCATGCCACCGCCACGAAGATGCGTTCGGCCATGGGTTCCCCTCTGGAGCGCTCACGCGAGTCTAGCACCGTGTCGCTTTAGGGCTTAGGGCGGGTAAAGGATGGCCTTCCTATTCCTTCTCCTCGTCCTCGGGCCAGGCCTCGTACGCCTCCGCCCGCGACACCCCGAAACGTCGCGCCGCCGCGCTCGCCGCGGCGCTGCGCTGCGCCCCCGCCTCCCGCATCTCCCCCAGGTAGGCGCGGAGCTCGCGCGCGTCGCTCCCCGCCGCCCAGCCCCGCGTGTCGACCACCACCGTGCATTCCCCTCGCGTCTCCCGGAACCGCTCCGCCAGCGCCGAGGCCGCCCCCCGCACCGCCTCCTCGTGGACCTTGGTCAGCTCCCGGCACACGACCACCGTCGGGTTGTCGAGCGCGTCTGCCACGTCCCCCAGCGCCGCCCCCAGTCGCCGCGGGCTCTCGAAGAAGACGAGCGTCTCCGCCGCCCCCGCTGCCTCCGCCAGCCGTCGCCGACGCTCCCCCTGCCCCCGCGGCAGGAAGCCGAGGAAGTGCACGTCGCTGCCCCCGAACCCCGCCACCGACACCGCCGCCGCCAGCGCCGACGGGCCCGGCACCGCGAACACGGGGATCCCCGCGTCGTGCGCCGCCTCCACGGCCCGCGCCCCCGGGTCGGCGATCAGCGGCGTCCCCGCGTCCGAGGTCAGCGCCACGACCCCCTCCTGCGCCGCCTCCAGCAGGCGCGGGATGCGCGCCTCGACGTTGTGCTCCGTCAGGCTCAGCGAGGTCGCGCCCGTCTCGACGCGCGTGGCGAGCGTTCGCAACGCGCGCGTGTCCTCCGCGGCGATGAGCGAGGCTGCCTGCAAGACTGCCGCCGCCCGCTCGCTCAGGTCGCCCAGGTTCCCGATCGGCGTGGCGACCACGTAGAGGCCCGGCGCAAGGTCATTCATGCTTCGGTCAGCTTCACAGAAGCGCGCGGCGAGCGCGAATTCTTCCCCCGCCGCATTGACCCTGAGCGCCGGGCGGCGATACTCTCTTCGTAGTCGTGATTCTCCCATTCGAGTCATCCACCACCGAACGGAATTTGCTTCGGTGAGCCTCGAAACAGCACCTGCAACCGTCGCCGCGCCTGAGCCGTCAGAGCGCGGCGTTTTGCATACCCAGGAGGAGGGTTCGTCCGTGCCCGCACCACGTTTCAAGCAGCTCAAGCATGCCTACGGGTTCGACGATGTCGCCATCGTTCCCGGCGAGGTCACGATCAACCCTGAGCTGGTCGAGATCGGCCTCGACATCGGGCAGTTTCACTTCGGGCTCCCCTTCATCGCCTCCGCCATGGATGCCGTCGTCGATCCCGAGTTTGCGTTGCTGATGCACGAGGCCGGTGGTCTCGGCGTCCTCAACCTCGAGGGTATCTGGACCCGCTACGACGACCCCCGCCCCATCCTCGACGAGGTCGCATCCGTGAACCGTGACGAGGCCACGGCCATCCTCCAGTCCGCCTTCCAGCAGCCCATCCGCGACGACCTCATCGCCCAGCGCATCAAGGAGATGAAGGCCGGCGGCGCCGTCGCCTCCGTCTCCGTCACCCCCAAGAGCACCAAGCAGTACGCGCCCCTCGTGCAGGAAGCGGGCGCCGACATCCTCGTCGTGCAGAGCACCGTCACCACCGCCCGCCACGAGTCCACCAGCATCGAGGGTTTGCGCTTCGAGAAGCTCTTCGAGCAGATCCACATCCCGGTCGTCGTCGGGAACACCGTCGGCTTCAGCGCGACCCTCGAGGTGATGCGCTCCGGCGTCGCCGGCGTCCTCGTGGGCGTGGGGCCGGGGGCTGGCTGCACCAGCCGTGAGGTCCTCGGCATCGGCGTTCCCCAGGTCACCGCCACCATCGACTGCGCTGCCGCCCGCGAGGCCTACCTCGCCGAGACCGGCAACTACGTCCCCATCATCACCGATGGCGGCATCCGCACGGGTGGCGACGTCTGCAAGTGCTTCGCCGCCGGCGCCGACGGTGTCATGATGGGCTCCCCCTTCGCCGCCACAACCGAAGCCCCCGGCCGCGGCTACCACTGGGGCATGGCCACTTCCCACGCCGACCTCCCCCGCGGCACGCGCGTCTTCGTCGGGGTCAACACGACCCTCCAGAAGACGCTCTTCGGCCCCACCAGCCGCACCGACGGAACCGAGAACCTCGCCGGCGCCCTCAAGACCGCGATGGGCATGTGCGGCGCGCACACCATTCGCGAATTCCAGGACGCCGAGATGGTGATCGCGCCCTCCATCAAGACCGAGGGCAAGATCTACCAGTTCGCGCAGGCCGAATCGTAGGCCACGCGACGCCGCTCTTCGTTCGCACTCGAGTCGCGTTCGCGGCGCTCCTCGCGCTGGGAACGCTTGGGTTGCTGCTCAGCCTTGGCGTCGCCCAGACCGCCCGCGCCCACGACGATTGCCCGCACTTCGACCTCGACGACCTGTTCGCCTCCGTCGAGGACGTCGACGTGATTGTCATCGGTCAGCTCGGAACCGAAGCCGGGTCGCCCGTAATCGATCCCGAGGCCTACCTGAAGGGGCCGGCCATCGCAGAGATGCTCCCCCTTTCCGGCCGTCCCACCGAGTGCGACCGCGCCGTGCTCCCAGCCGAGGGCGCCCGCGTCCTCGTGGCGCTCCGCCGCGAGGGGGGCGGCTTCCAGTGGCCTGTCCCGGCTGCCCTCTTCGTGATTGACGATGGGGTCGCCACGAACGGCGGAGAAAACCCCGGTTCGCTTTCCGAGGACGACCTCGTGACCCGCATCCGCGAGGTCTCCGGTCAGTACGCCGTGCTCGCCACCGACGAGTCCGAAGGCGCGTCGATCGACTGGCTCCGTGTCGTCCTGCCCGTCACCCTCGCGGCGATCGTCATCCTCGCGATCGCGCTCGTTCTCCTGCGCATCTGGCACCGGATCGATCCGGAAGGCTAGAGCAGCTCCTCCAGCACCTGCGCCACCGAGTCTTCCTCGTCGGGCAGCGACTCGTCGGCGGCTTCCCGTGCGTAGCGGTCGGCCTTCGCCGTCGCGATGCCGCGGCCGGCCCACGCCAGCATCGACGCGTCGTTCACGCTGTCCCCGATCGCCAGCGTCTCCGCGGCCGAGATCCCGAGGCCCCGGGCGACGAACGCCACCCCGTTCGCCTTCGTCGCCTCCGGCGCCAGAGCCACCGTCACGAAGGGGAAGTCGAGCACGTGGAGCGTGTCTCCGAAGTGCTCGACCAGTTCATCGTGCACTTCCGACGACGCTTCGCGGTCGCTCAGGATGCCGACACCGCTCGGGTCGATGCCGAGATTCTCCGGCTCCGGGTGGTACTCGGCCTCGATGTTGCCCAGGCTGGCGTAGTAGTCCGTCGCAGGCGACTGCTCCGTGGCGGCGTACCGTTCCGCGCTAAACCACTCATACTGGTAGCCGGCCTCGCGCGCATAGGCCGTGACCGCCAGCGCCAGGTCCCGGTCCAGCTTGATCTCCCGCAGCAAGGTTCCGTCCGCGTTCGCGATCAGGCAGCCCTCCTGCGCGATGAACGGCGTGTCGAGCCCCAGCTCCCGCGCGATGCTCATCACCCCTTCCCGCATCCGTCCGCTGGCCAGCACCACCGTCCGCCCGTCCTCCACCAGCGCCGTCACCGCCGCCCGCACGCGCGGCGAAAGCTCGCCCTTGTACGTGCCTTCGTACGGCAAGAGCGTTCCGTCGATGTCGAGCGCGACCAGTCTCACGCCCACCGTGCGGTAACCACCCGTTCCCAGCCCGCCAGATCCTGCACGATGCCGGCCCGTGCGCCCCGTCGCTCCGCCTCCTCCGCGACGCGCGCCGCCTGCCCCATCCCCACCTCGAACGCCGCCAGCCGCGGCCGCAACCGGGTCCCGCAATCGGCCAGCAGCGCCCGCACAAGGTCGAGCCCGTCCGCTCCCCCGTCCAACGCGACCCGCGGCTCCCATTGCCGCACCTCCGGCTGCAGCCCCTCGATTTCGCGTTCCGGCACGTATGGCAGGTTCGCGAGCACGATGTCGGCGGTAGTGACGCCGCCGGCCAGGTCGCCCTGAACAAGCGAGACGGCCACGTCGTGCCGCGCGACGTTGAGCGCCGCGATCCGCAGCGCGTCGGCACTCACGTCCGCCGCGACAACGTTCGCCTTCGGGGAAGCGCTCGCCACGGCGATCGCGATTGCCCCGCACCCGGTGCCCACGTCCAGCACCGTCGCATTTGGCGCCAACGCAAGCTCCGCCACGCCAATTTCGACCAGCAGTTCCGTTTCGGGCCGGGGGATGAGCGTGCCCGGCCCCACGAGGAACTCGAGCCCGTGGAACTCGCGGATGCCGGTGAGATACGGGGCGGGCTCGCGCCGCAGGCGGCGCGCCACCAGCGCGTCGAGCTCCGCGCACGCGCCCTCGGCGACCGGCTCGTCGGCGAAGTACGCGCTGCGGCTGAGGCCGCTCGCGTGGCGGGTGAGCACCTCCGCCTCCAGCGCCGCGTCGGGGATGCCTCCGGCTTCCAGCTCGGCGCGGACGCGGGCTGCGACCGCCCGCGCCTTCACGCCGTCGCCTGCAGCTTGGCCGCCTCTTCCGCCGCTGCCACCGCGTCGATGATGTCGTCGATGTTCCCGTCGAGCCGATCGGGGATGTTGTGCACCGTCAGCCCGATGCGATGGTCGGTGATGCGGTCCTGCGGGAAGTTGTAGGTCCGGATCTTCTCGCTGCGGTCGCCGCTCCCCACCTGCGTGCGGCGGTCGGCCGCCAGCTCCGCCTCCTGCTTCTCCTGCTCCATCGCCAGCAGCCGCGAGCGCAGCACCGTCATCGCCTTCGCCCGGTTCTTGAGCTGCGAACGCTCGTCCTGGCAAACCACCACCTGCCCCGTGGGCAGGTGCGTCAGCCGCACCGCCGTCGCGACCTTGTTCACATTCTGGCCGCCCGCCCCGGACGCATGGAAGATGTCGACCCGCAGGTCCTTCTCGTTCACCTCCACGTCCACGTCCTCCGCTTCGGGCAGGACGGCGACCGTGGCGGTCGACGTGTGGATGCGGCCCTGCGCCTCCGTTTCGGGAACGCGCTGCACGCGGTGCACGCCGCTCTCGTACTTCAGCCGCGAGAAGGCGCCCTCGCCCGTCACGCTGAAGATGGCCTCCTTGTAGCCCCCGATGCCGGTCTCCGAAACGCTCAGCATCTGCGTGCGCCAGCCCCGCCGCTCTCCGTACCGGTAGTAGGCGCGGTACAGCTCCTGCGCGAAGAGCGCCGCTTCCTCGCCCCCGGCGCCCGCGCGAATCTCCATGATGACGTTGCGGCTGTCGCGCTCGTCCTTGGGCAGGAGCGCCCGCAGGATCGCCTCGTCCAGCGCCACCAGGCGCCCGTCCGCCTCACGCAACTCCGTCTCGGCCAGCTCACGCAGCTCGTCGTCGCCCTCGTCCAGCAACTCCTGCGCGTCCGCCCGCGCCGTCTCCGCCTCCGTGTAGTCCGCGAGCAGTTGCACGACCGGCGCAATTTCGGCGCGCTCACGGTTGAGTTGGGCGACCTTGTCATAATCGGCCGCAACCTCCGGTTGCCCCATCTCCTCTGTGATCGCGTCGAAGCGAACCCGGATGTCGTTGAGCCTCTGGCGAACGGCCTCGTCCATCGTTCTATTCTGCGGGCGGAACGAGCTTTGCGCTCGGCTAGCGCAGCTGCTGCCCGAGCCGGACGGCGATCTCCCCCAGCGGCACGTCCACCTGGTCGCCGCCCTCCCGCAGATCCTTCAGTGCCGCCACGCCCCGCGCCGCCTCATCCTCCCCGATTATCACGGCGAATCGCGCGCCGCTCCCGTTCGCCCGGCGCATCTGCGCCTTGAACGACCGCCCCGACTCCCCCAGCAGCGTGACGAACCCGGCCCCGCGCAACTCCGCCCCCGCCCGTACCGCGGCCCGGCCTCCGTCCGCCCCCGCATGGACGACGAAGGCGTCGGGCGCCCCCGCATCCCCCGGGGGTAGCTCCTGCCGCTTCATCTCGATGATGACGCGCTCCAGCCCCGTCGCGAACCCGCTCGCCGGGGTCGGTTTCCCCCCGATGGTCTCGATCAGGCCGTCGTACCGCCCGCCCGCCCCGATCGAGCTCTGCTGGCGTCCGTCGCCCTTTGGGACGATCTCCCAGACCGTGCGGTTGTAGTAGTCGAGCCCGCGCACGAGCAGCGGGTCGACCACGAAGGGCACGCCCGCCGCCGTCAGGCCGTCCTTCACGTCCTCGAAGTGCGCCGCCGCCGCCGGGCTCAGGTCGTCGATCATCGTCGGCGCGCCCTCGCGCAGCTCCTGGTCGCGCGGGTCGTTGCTGTCGAGCAGGCGCAACGGGTTCCGGTCCAGCCGTCGCTGGCTGTCCTCCGAGAGCTGGTCGCGCAGGGGCAGGTAGTACTCCCGCAGCCGTTCGAGGTAGGCGCGGCGCGCCTCGGGGTCGTCGATGCTCCCCAGCCGTATCTCCAGGTTCTCCAGCCCGAGCCGCTCATAGAACCGCCAGTGCAGCTCGATCAGCTCTGCGTCGACCAGCGCCGTGCCCGAGCCGAGCACCTCGCAGTCGAACTGGTTGAACTGGCGCAGCCTGCCCAGCTGGGGGCGGTTGTAGCGGAACATGCGCGCGATCGTGAACAGGCGGACGGGCTGTGGCCGGCTCGCGAGTCCGTGCTCCAGGTAGGCCCGGCAGATCGCCGGCGTCGCCTCCGGGATCAGCGAGAGCGCCTCGCCCCCCTGGTCCTGGAAGCTGTACATCTCCTTCTCGACGATGTCCGTCGTGTCGCCCGTGCCCTTCTCGAAGAGGGCGGCGTCCTCGAAGGTGGGCGTGTCCAGGCGTTCGTAGCCGAACAGCCGCGTCACCTCTTCGGCGGCGTCGTGAATCGCGCGCCAGTACGGCTGCTCCTCGGGGAGGATGTCCTCCGTCCCTCGCGGCGTCTGGAAGCGTCCGCTCATGCCCGTCCCGTCAGTTCTGGTGGGGTTGCCTGCTAAGATACTGGCAGAAACGGGGCAACGAGAAAGCGTGTGAGCGTCCTGGAGCGTTCTCCCGAATCCCCGGCCGTCGCCGACCTGCTTGAGCGTGTCCGCACCTACCTCCCCGAGGACCGCATCGAGCTAATCGCCGACGCGTACGAGTTCGCCGAGTCCAGCCACGACGGCCAGATGCGCCGTACCGGTGATCCGTACATCTCCCACCCCCTCGAAGTCACCAAGCTCGTCGCCGGCCTCGAGCTCGACCAGCCCTCCCTCATCGCCGCTCTCCTCCACGACGTGCAGGAGGACTGCGACGTCCCCAACGAGGAGATCGCCGAGCGCTTCGGCGAGGACGCCGCCCAGCTGGTAGAGGGCCTGACGAAGCTCGACAGCCTTCCCCTGCGCGTCACCGAAGAGGAGGGAGGCGGCGTCCAGGCCCAGAACCTCCGCAAGATGCTGCTGGCCATGGCCGCCGACGTGCGCGTCGTGCTCATCAAGCTCTGCGACCGCCTGCACAACATGCGCACGCTCTACGCCCTCTCCGAGGAAAAGCAGCGCCGCATCGCCCGCGAGACCATGGAGATCTTCGCCCCCCTCGCCACCCGCCTCGGCATCTGGCAAATCAAGTGGGAGCTCGAAGACCTCGCCTTCCGCTACCTCGAGCCCGAGCGCTACCAGGAGATCGCGGCCCGCCTCGACGCCACCCGCCTCGCCCGCGAGCGCTATATCGAGGACGTCGCCGCCGGCCTCCGCGTCCAGCTCGACGACGCACGCATCGAGGCGGAGGTCACGGGGCGCGCGAAGCACATCTACTCGATCCACCAGAAGGCGCGTCGCTACGGCCGCGAGGCCAAGTCGTTCGACCAGATCTACGATCTCCTCGCCCTCCGCATCCTCGTGAAGGACGTGGCCGGCTGCTACGCCGCCCTCGGCGTCGTGCACGCCACCTGGCGCCCACTCCCGGGTCAGTTCGACGACTACATCGCCAGCCCCAAGGCGAGCATGTACCAGTCGCTCCACACCACCGTCATCGGTCCCGGAGCGCGCCCCCTGGAAGTGCAGATCCGCACCTACGACATGCACCGCGTGGCCGAGTACGGCGTCGCCGCCCACTGGCGCTACAAGGGCGCCAGCGACCGCTCCGCCCAGGACGAGGAGCGCATCGCCTGGCTGCGCCAGCTCCTCGAGTGGCAGCGCGAGCTCTCCGGCGCCGAGGAGTTCGTCGAGAGTGTCAAGACCGACGTGTTCGACGACCAGGTGTTCGTGCTCTCGCCCAAGGGCGACGTGCTCGACCTCCCCACCGGCGCCACCCCCCTCGACTTCGCCTACCGCATCCACACCGACCTCGGCCACCAGACCATCGGGGCCAAGGTCAACGGCAAGATGACGGCCCTTAACTCCCCCCTCCAGAACGGCGACGTCGTCGAAATCATGCGCAGCCGCTCCCGCAGCGGACCCTCGCGGGACTGGCTCAGCGAGCACCTCGGCTACCTCCAGACCACCACCGGCCGCCAGAAGGTGCGCCAGTGGTTCCGCAAGCAACGCCGCGCGGAGAGCGTCGAACGCGGCCGCGAGATGCTCGAGCGCGAGTTGCGCCGCCTCGCCTTCGACCTCGCCGACCACCAGGACGAGGTGCTCGCCCTCTTCCCCGGCAAGACCTGGAACGAGCTCATGGCCAACATCGGCTATGGCGACATCAGCGTGGAGTCGGTCGTGCGCAAGGCCAGCACCCTGCTCCAGAAGCACCAGGAGCCCGACGAGATCGACGAGATTCCCGTCGGGCGCCCCTCCCGGCGCGGCACGGGCGCCGGCCTGCGCGCCCTCGGAGCCGGCGGCCTCGAGACGACGCTCGCGCGTTGCTGCAACCCCGTCCCCGGCGACAGCGTCCGTGGCTACGTGACCCGCAGCCGCGGCGTCACCGTCCACCGCGCCGACTGCCACAACGTCCTCAACGAACGCGAGCGTGACCGCCTCATCGATGTCGATTGGGGCCGCACGGACGAGCAGCGCTACCCCGCCACCGTCCAGATCGACGCCTGGGACCGGGTGGGTCTTCTCCGCGACATCAGCACCGTCGTGGCCGCCGAAGACGTGAACATGGTCAACGTCAACACGACCAAGAACGGCAACGGTACGGTCTCCGTGCTGGCGACCCTGGAGACGAGCGGGCTCTCGCAGATTTCGCGCCTGCTCACCCGCATCGAGACGATTCGCGGCGTGCGCAGCTGCGCGCGCAAGTCCAGCTAGGGCGTCAGGACGCGCGCCGCGCCAGCTCCTGGCGCCGCGTGGCGAGGGGTTCCACGCGGCCCAGGGCCGGACGCAACTCTCCTCGAGCGGACCGCCGCCGTGGCTGCCACAGGGTCACACGCGCTGCACTCACGTGGTCCCGCCGTCCCCAACGCAGTGCTCCCCGCCGCGGAAGCATGGAGCGAAGGGTCGCCCCCAGCAGCGTCACCGCGGCGCCGGCGAGCAGTACGTCGAAGATGATGGTGGGGATTGTGTTCACCATGGCTAGCACATCCGTTCGCAGGGTCCGCAAACCATAGCGAACACCCGTTCGCCTGTCAACACAAATGTTCGAACCCGGCCGTTGGCGGCGGCAAGGAGTATCATTGGTCCGGCAGGAGTCGTGATGACCAGCGAGGCCAAACGGGGCAAGAGCAGCGGCGTGGCGTCCTTCACCGCCCGGGTTCATCGGGAAGGCTCCTGGTTTGTCGCGCAGGCCACCGAGATCGATATTGCCAGCCAGGGAGAGTCGGAGGACGAGGCGCTCGCCAACCTCCGCGAGGCCCTGGAGCTCTACTTCATGCCAGAGTCCTCCGCAGGCCACGCGAACCTCTAGAGCTACTCCGCCCGCTCCCGGTACTGCAGCGCCTCCGCCACGTGCGTGGTGCCGATCGCGTCGCTCGCCTCGAAGTCCGCGACCGTGCGCGCGACCTTGAGCACGCGGTGGAAGGCCCGGGCCGAGAGCGCCATCTGCGCCGTCGCCTGGCTCAGGATGCGCTGCGCCTGCTCGTCCAGCTTCCACTGGGCGTGCTCGCGCACTTCCGTCGGTCCCATTTCCGCGTTCAGGCGCGTGCCCGCCCCCGCGAACCGCTCCCGCTGGATCGCGCGCACCGCCCGCACCCGCTCCGCCACCGCCGCCGACGGCTCCCCCCGCGTCCCCGCCGCCAGCTTCTCGTAGTCCACGCGGGGCACGTCGATGAAGATGTCGATGCGGTCCAGCACCGGCCCCGAGACGCGCCGCTGGTAGCGCGCGGCCGCGTTCGCCGGGCAGCGACACTCCCGGACCGGGTCGCCCAGGTACCCGCAGGGACACGGGTTCTGCGCCGCCACCAGCGCGAAGCTCGCCGGGAACGTCGCCGACTGCCGCGCCCGGCTGATCGTCACGATGCGGTCCTCCAGCGGCTGGCGCAGCACCTCCAGCACCTGCGTGCCGAACTCCGGCAGCTCGTCGAGGAAGAGCACCCCGTGGTGGCTCAGCGTAATCTCGCCCGGACGCGGCACCGAGCCGCCTCCCACCAGCCCCGCGTGCGAGATCGTGTGGTGTGGCGCCCGGAACGGCCGCTCCCGCAGAAGCCCCGTGCCCGAGGGCAGGAGCCCCGCCACGCTGTAGATGCGCGTGACCTCCAGCGCCTCGTCGTTCGTCATCGGCGGCAGGATCGAGGGGATGGCCCGTGCCAGCAGCGTCTTGCCGCTGCCCGGCGGGCCGCGCATCAGCAGGTTGTGACCGCCCGCCGCGGCCATCGCCAGTGCCCGCTTCGCGTGCTCCTGCCCGATCACATCGGCCAGGTCCGGGCCGGCCGACTCACCTGCCTCCGCGCCCTCCGCTGGCGAATACGGCGCGATCGGCGCCTTCCCCAGCAGGTGCGCCGCGAGCTGCGTCAGCGACTCCACGGGGAACACCTCGAGGCCCTCAACAAGCGCCGCCTCGGGGGCGTTCGGCGCCGGCACGAACGCCCGCCGCGCCCCGTGGTCGCGCGCGACGGCCACCATCGGCAGCGCCCCGCGCACGCTGCGCACCTCCCCGTCGAGCGCCAGTTCCCCCACGAACACCGCGTCCGCGAGGTCCGCCTCCACCTGCCCGCTCGCCACCAGCACGCCCGCGGCGATCGGAAGGTCGTAGGCCGGCCCCTCCTTGCGCAGGTCGGCGGGGGCCAGGTTCACGACGATGCGGCTGTTGAACGGCCACGTCAGCGCGCTGTTGCGGATCGCCGCCCGCACCCGCTCCTTCGATTCCTGGACGGCCGCGTCGGGCAGCCCCACGATCGCCGTCGTCGGGTTCTGGGCGCGCGAGATGTCAACCTCGACGTCTACCATCACGCCATCAAGGCCCACGACCGCGCTCGACTGCACGCGTGCAAGCATTGGCGCAGTCTGCCGTTCTTCGGCAAAGGTAGCAACTGCGAACGGTTGCCCTTCCCGGGTCCGCGGTGGTCCCCCGTAACGGGGCGATGCCGGGGAGTCGGGGTTGTAGAGGTTCGCCCTTCGAACCTCGTAGAATGCCGCCCACCCTAGGTCAGTCGGAGGAGATAGCTATGAGCGCCCCCAATGTCCTGCTTGCCTCAAAGGGCCACCCTTTCCAGCGCGAACCCTTCTTCCAGATGTTCGATGCCTTCCAGCAGGAGGGCGAGATCTCGGCCTGGACGCACGTCGAGCAGCCAGCCGCCCAGCTCTTCTTCCAGCCCGAGAACTCCCGCGACTACGACTGCATCGTCGACTACTCGATGCCGGGCGTCTTCGGCGTCGGCGGCCCGCCCGATCCCCCCGAGGCGCTGAAGGACGGCTACATGCGCCTCACCGAAGAGGGCAAGGGCCTCGTGATGATCCATCACAACATCTGCTCCTGGCCCGGCTGGGAGGAGTACGCCGAGATCATCGGCGGCCGCTTCTTCTACAACCCTGGCAGCCTGCGCGGCGTCGACTACCCCGATTCCGGCTACCTGCTCGCCGCGAACCACACCTGCACCGTCGTCGAGGAAGAGGCTGACCATCCCGTCCTGCAGGGCGTCGATCCGGCGTTCGAACTGCAGGATGAGATCTACCTGGCTCCCTACCACGAGGACAGCCTCGTCCCCCTCGTCCGCAGCGACTTCGACTTCACCTACAAGAACTTCTTCTCGCCCTCGCTCGTCGTGAACCACGGCCGCATGTACGAGCGCGGCGACTGGACCCACCCGCCGACCCCGAACCTGGTCGTCTGGGCGAAGAACTACCGCAACAGCCCCATCGTCTACGTGCAGGCGGGCGACGTGCCCACCTCCTACAACAACCCGAACTACCGCCGGCTGCTCGCCAACGCCATCAAGTGGGTCGCCTCCGACGAGGCTCACGAGTGGGCGCGCGCGCGCAACGCCGCTGCGGTCTCCTAGGGGAAGGGAACGAAACCATGGCCAGCAACTATGTGCTTGAGAACCTGGAGAAGTATCACTGTGGCCCCGGCGGCTGCGACTTCTCCGCCGGCTCGACCTGCTCCAAGTGCCCGAAGGAGAACACGCCCCACCTGACGTGCCTCTTCTGCAACCTCGATGGCGTCGAGCGTTACGGGGGCGTGTGCGATGAGCACACCGTCTCGAACGGCGAGCGCGAGGCGACCGGGCCCATCTGCGGCAACTGCCATGTGGTCCTGTACGACATCGATCGCGACAGCGGCGGCTGGTCGATCATGAAGGACGGCAAGCCGCTCCTGGCCTAGGTCCTGGATCGGTCGGCGGGCATCATCGCTTCGGCGGCCGGCGCCCCGGGTCGTTCGGGACGCCCTTCGGGGTGTCTACGTAGTCCCTGACGTCGTTGGGAGCCTCGCTGCTGGTGAATATGCTCTCGACGGCGTGAAGTAAGGCCATGATCGCGTTCCCCAGTGGGTTTTCCCTCATCGTGTTTCCCCCGGCGCGCGTTGGTGGGGTTGTGCGCCACTAACATACGTCATGCCGGTTGCTCGGCGAGACTGCCCAACGAGTGAGGCAGCGAGTGCCGGGCAGGTTGGCTGGTCCGCAGCGACCCGCTACGATCAGACGCGCCGCGGCCCCGTGGTGTAGCGGCCTAACACGCCACCCTGTCAAGGTGGAGATCGTCGGTTCAAATCCGATCGGGGTCGCCAGAAATGCTTCCAGAGAGGCCCCTGCCATCCGGCAGGGGCCTTGTCATTGCTGCTACGCTGGATTCTGGATGACGGCAGCCGTAGCCGGCATCGGTGGTGAACCTGTGAACCGCAAACCCGAACCCCCCAATCAGGATCCCTGGACGCAAGACACCGGCTTCGGGCTGGTTGCCAGCCTGAAGGCGCTCCTGAGACCCTTCGTTACGGTCCTCGCGTTCATCGACAGCGTCATTGAGAGCGTGGCCCGCCCAGAGCAGATGCGCCGGCGCGTCATCAACCGCATGGAAGTCACAGAGGGGTCCAGTCCCGACCCCAACCGCCGCCCCCGCCGCCGCTAGCTCGGGGCTCAGTTCGGCCGGACAAAGGCTGGGAAGTTGCTCGTGAAGGCCCTGCTGGAAGCCACGGTCGCCCTCCTGCAGTTTGTCGACGGTGTCTTCGAGAGCGTCGCCCGCCCCTGGCGGCGCCGGCAGGACGTGATGGCCCGCTTGTTCTTCACCACCGGCACCCCCCGCTACCGCCCTCCCCAGGGCCGGCCGCGCCGCCGCCGCTAGCTCGTGACCGCGCCCTCCGACGCGCTCGAGACGCCGTTCGCGTACTTCGCGAACACGCCCCGCTCGTAGCGTGGAGCCGGTGGCGACCAGGCCGCGAGCCGGCGCTCAATCTCGGCTTCGTCAAGCTCCACGTCGAGCCGCCGCGCGTCGATGTTGAAGGAGACGATGTCGCCCTCCTCGATCGCCGCGATGGGGCCTCCCGCCGCCGCCTCGGGTGCGACGTGCCCGGCCATGAGGCCGTGCGTCGCCCCGCTGAAGCGCCCGTCCGTGAGCAGCGCTACGGAGTCGCCCAGGCCCTCGCCCACGAGCGCCGCGGTCACGCCGAGCATCTCGCGCATGCCCGGGCCGCCCCGGGGCCCCTCGTAGCGGATCACGACCACGTCGCCTGGCGAGATGCGCCGCTCCGAGACCGCCGCGAACGCGTCCTCTTCCCGGTCGAACACCCGCGCCGGGCCCCGGTGCTGCATGATCTCGTGCCCCGCCACCTTGATGACGCACCCCTCCGGCGCGAGGTTCCCCTTCAGGATGACGAGCCCGCCCGTCTCCTTGATGGGCTCGTCCAGCGACACGATCACGTCCTGCCCCGGCGCCTCCTGTGCGTCCCCCGCCTCTTCCTCGATCGTCCGGCCCGTCACGGTCGGCTGGTCTCCGTGAATCTTCTCGCCCTCCAGCAGGCGCTGCGCGAGCAGCCGCGTACCGCCCGCCCGGTCCATGTCGAGCGCGACATAACGGCCACCCGGCCGCAGGTCTCCGATGATCGGCGTGCGCTCGCTGATGTCGTCGAAGTCGTCGATATCGAGCGATATCCCGACCTCCCGCGCCATCGCCAGCAGGTGCAGGACCGCGTTCGTCGAGCCCCCCGTCGAAGCAACGCAAGCGATGGCGTTCTCGAACGCCTCCCGCGTCATCACGTCCTCAGGCAGCTGGCCCCGCGCGAGCACGTCCATCACGAGCGTCCCCGCCTCGTAGCCGGCGCTGTTCTTGCGCGGGTCGGTCGCTCCCGCTGAGCCGCTCCCCATCGGGGAGATGCCGAGGAACTCGATCGCGGTCGCCATCGTGTTCGCCGTGTACTGCGCCCCGCAGGCCCCCGCGCCGGGGCAGGCCACGTCCTCGAGCGCCGTCAGCTCCGCGTCCGTCATGCCGCCCGCGGCGTGGCTCCCCACCGCCTCGAATACGTCCTGGATGGTCACGTCGCGACCCTCGTAGCTCCCCGGCGCGATCGAGCCGCTGTAGAGCACGAGCCCCGGCACTCCCAGCCGCGATAGCCCCATCACGCCGCCCGGGATCGTCTTGTCGCAGCCGACGATGACGACTGCCGCGTCGAACAGGTAGCCCCGCCCGCACAGCTCGATGCTGTCCGCCACCACCTCGCGGCTGATCAGCGACGCCTTCATCCCCTCGGTGCCCATGGCGATGCCGTCGCTGATGGAAACCGTGTTGATCTCCATGGGCGTCCCGCCCGCATCCCGGATGCCGCGCATGACCTCGGCCGCCAGCTCCCGCTGGTTGAAGTTGCACGGCATCGTCCCGATCCAGCTGTGTGCGACCATCACGAGCGGGCGCGTCAGCGACTCCGAGTCGTAGCCGACGGACTTCAGCATTGCCCGCGCCGGCGCCCGGTCCGGTCCGTCGACGAGCGTGCGGCTGCGGTGGCGTGGATCAAGCGGCATGGGGGCACTCCGGGTGGTCGAAATCTGGAAAATCGAGCCTACGCGCTGCCTGTGTCCCGAGCCAGAACCGCGCGGGGAAGGGGACTACTTGACCGACGAGCCGGCCGCTACCTCGCGCAGCGCCTCGCCCAGCCGGTGTGCGCCCTCCTCGATCTCCTCGACGGGCGTGTAGCTGAAGGCGAGCCGCAGGTGTTCCGTCGCGTTGCCGTCCGCGAAGAAGTGCGGTCCCGCGCCGATCAGGACGCCCTTCTCGTTCGCGACGCGCTGCACCTCGATCGCCGAGAGCCCCGGACGCAGCCCCAGCCAGACGAAGAAGCCGCCGCCCGGCCGCCGGTAGGTCACGTAGTCGCCGCAGTGCTCGGCGATCGCGTCGCAGAGGCGGTCGAGCTTGCGCAGGTAGATCCCGCGCAGCCGCTCCACGTGCCGGTCGAGGTCGCCGTTCCGGATCATCTCCGCGACGGTGCGCCCCAGGTAGGGGCTCGACCCCATGTCGTAGCGGAGCGCGGCCATGCGCGTGATGAACGTCGGCGGCGCCAGGTTCCACCCCAGCCGCAGCCCCGTCGCGATGATCTTCGAGAAGCTCGCAACCTTGATCGCCAGCTCCCCGCCAGAGAGCGAGAACAGCGACGGCGGCGGCTCATCGCCGAACCAGAGCTCGCCGTAGGCGTCGTCTTCCATGATCAGCACGCGGTGCTCGGCTGCCAGTTCAAGCAGCCGCTCGCGACGCGCCAGCGGCAGCGTCGAGCCCACCGGATTCTGGTGCGTGGGGATGAGGTAGAGCAGCTTTACCCGCCGCCCCTCGTCCGCCAGCCGCTTCAGCGCCTCCTCGGCCAGGTCGACCCGCAGGCCTTCCTCGTCCATCGCCACGGCCTCGACCTGCGCCCCGAACGAGACGAACGTGCGCAGGCTGCCGGGGAACGTCGGACTCTCCACGAGCACCGTGTCGCCCGGGTCGATCAGCGCCTCGCAGGCGATGCCGATGCCGTGCGCCGCCCCCGACGTCACGGTCACGTGCTCCGCCGTCAGGGGGATGCCTTCGATGCGGGAGGACCGCTCCGCAATCGCCTCGCGAAGCGGCTGCGGGCCGAAGGTGCCGCCGTACTGGAGGGCCTCGCGTCGCTCCGTGTCGAGCACGGCGCGGGTGGCGCGCAGCAGCTCCTCGTCGGGCAGCGAGGGCACGTCCGGCAGGCCGCCCGCGAACGAGATCACGGGACGGTCGTCGGGGCGGGCCGCGGCCCAGACGCCAGCGCCCATGATCTTCGAGCGCGCGCTGACGAGGTCTTCAAGGTCGTCCTGGGTCCAGAAAGGGGTCTCGGGCATGGCCTCAGTATGGCGGCGAGACCCCTCACAGGCGAGCGGGGAGTGCACCCTCGGGGGCGCCTCGTTAACACGGGTGTAACGGGCCGGGGGCGATCTCCGCGCCCTGATCTGGCTATACTTATCGTTCACCCGTGCCTGCGTTGGGAGGCGTAAGCCTCGCGAGGCGAGGCGCGGGAACGTGTTATCTCGCGCATGGGCTGCCCTCGTGAGCGGCTCCGCACCGGGCGAACAGGACAACAGGAGGGCGCCAGTGGCCGCGCATACCCGGCCCCCGAAGCAGGGACTCTACGATCCCCGCCTCGAGCACGACTCGTGCGGCGTCGGCTTCCTCGTGCACCTCAAGGGACACCGCTCCCACACCATCGTCGAGAAGGCGATTGAGGCGCTCGCCAACCTCAACCACCGCGGCGCCAGCGGCGCCGAGGTCAACACCGGCGACGGCGCCGGCCTCCTCATCCAGACCCCCGACGAGTTCTTCCACCACGAGTGCGCCCAGCTCGGCATCCAGCTCCCTCAGCGGGGCCAGTACGGCGTCGGCATGCTCTTCTGCCACGGCGACGAGGACGCCCGCCGCCTCGCCATGAATCTGCTCGCCGAGCTCGTTCGGGGCGAAGGACAGCACCTCCTCGGCTGGCGCGAGGTCCCCACCGACAACTCCATGCTCGGCGAGACTTCCCTACTCGCGGAGCCCTCCGTCCACCAGGTCTTCATCGGGCGCGGCACCTGGGTCGAGACCGAGGACGACTTCGAGCGCCGCCTCTTCGTCATCCGCAAGCTCTTCGAGCGCGAGGTCGAGAAGCGCGGTATCGGCGATTCCGAGGACTTCTACTTCCCCAGCCTCTCCTGCCGCACGGTCGTCTACAAGGGCATGCTCACGGCCCTCCAGCTGCCCGAGTACTACCCCGATCTGCGCGACCGCCGCATGGTCACCGCGCTGGCGATGTTCCATTCCCGCTTCAGCACCAACACCTTCCCCAGCTGGAAGCTCGCCCACCCCTACCGCACCATCTCCCACAACGGCGAGATCAACACCCTCCGCGGCAACAAGAACTGGATGGCCGCCCGCGAGGCGCTCCTGGAAACCCCCCACTTCGACGACATCCAGAAGATCCTCCCCATCATCGACGAGGCCGGGAGCGATACCGCCTGCCTCGATAACGCCCTCGAGCTGCTCACCCTCGGCGGCCGCCCCATCGAGCACGCCATGATGATGCTCATCCCCGAGGCCTGGTCCGGCCACGAGACGATGAGCGCCGAGAAGAAGGCCTTCTACGAGTACCACAGCCTCCTCATGGAGCCCTGGGACGGCCCCGCCTCCGTCGCCTTCACCGACGGCCGCACCATCGGCGCCGTCCTCGACCGCAACGGCCTCCGCCCCTCCCGCTACCTCGTGACGAAGGACGACCTCGTCGTCATGGCCTCCGAGTCCGGCGTCCTCCCCGTCGAGGACGACAACGTGCTCATGAAGGGCCGCCTCCAGCCCGGCCGCATGTTCCTCGTCAGCCTCGAGGAAGGCCGCATCATCGGCGATACCGAGCTGAAGCAGCGGCTCGCCCGCGTCCACGACTACGACGGCTGGCTCGGTGAGAACCTGACGCGTCTCGCCGACCTTCCCCCCGCCGAAGCCCCCGCCCCCATCGCCGGCGCCGACCTGCTCGAGCGCCAGATCGCCTTCGGCTACACCGTCGAGGACGCGAAGTACCACCTCGGGCCCATGGCGCGCCAGGGCCAGGAGTCGATCGGCTCGATGGGCACGGATACGCCTCTGGCGGTCCTCTCCGAGCGCCCCCAGCCCCTCTACAACTACTTCAAGCAGCTCTTCGCCCAGGTCACGAACCCGCCCCTCGATGCCATCCGCGAAGAGATCGTGACCTCCGTCGACTCCCTCATCGGCGCCGAGGGCAACCTCTTCAGCGAGGGCCTCGATGACGGTTACCGCATGATCGCGCTGCCCACGCCCTTCCCCACGAACGCCGAGATGGCGCAGCTCCGCAGCCTCGACGGCGAGGGCGGCTTCCGCTCCGCCGTGCTCCCGATGACGATGCCCGCCGCCGAAGGCCCCGCCGGCATGCAACCCGCCCTCGACGAGCTCTTCGAGCGCGCCGACGAGGCCATCGAGAACGGCGCCAACATCCTCATCCTCTCCGACCGCGAAATCGACGCGGAGCGAGCGCCCATTCCCGCCCTCCTCGCCACCGGCGGTCTCCACCACCACCTCGTGCGCAACAAGCGCCGCACCAAGGTCGGGCTCGTGGTCGAGACGGGCGAGGCCCGCGAGGTCCACCACTTCGCCCTGCTCATCGGCTACGGCGCCGGTGCTATCAACCCCTACCTCTCGCTCGACACCCTGGCCGAGATGAAGGCGGAAGGCTCCCTCGAGAGCGACATCTCCTGGGAGGAGGCCGAGAGCAACTTCATCAAGGCCCTCAAGAAGGGCGTCGTGAAGGTCATGTCGAAGATGGGCATCTCCACGGTCCAGAGCTACCGCGGCGCCCAGATATTCGAGGCCGTCGGCCTCAACGAGGACCTCATCGACCGCTACTTCACCGGCACCGTCTCGCGCATCAGCGGCGCCGGGCTCGAGCAGATCGCCGCCGAAATGCTCGCCCACCACGCCCGCGCCTATCCCGAGCGCGACGGCGGCCTCTACAACATCGGCTGGGGCGGCCAGTACCAGTGGCGCCACGGCGGCGAGTTCCACCTCTTCAACCCGGACACAATCTTCAAGCTCCAGCACGCCACCCGCACGAAGCGCCGGGAGATCTTCCGCGAGTACACGACCCTCGTGAACGACCAGGCCCGCCAGATGGCGACCCTGCGCGGCCTCATGGAGTTCAACTCCGACCGCGAGCCCATCCCCATCGAGGAGGTCGAGCCCGCCTCCAGCATCTTCCCCCGCTTCGCCACGGGCGCGATGTCGTTCGGCTCCATCAGCGCCGAGGCCCACGAGACCCTCGCCATCGCCATGAACCGCATCGGCGGCCGCAGCAACACCGGCGAGGGCGGCGAGGATCCCCGCCGCTTCACCCCCGACGAGAACGGCGACCTGCGCCGCAGCTCCATCAAGCAGGTCGCCTCCGGGCGCTTCGGCGTCACCAGCGAGTACCTCGTCAACGCCGACGAGCTCCAGATCAAGATGGCCCAGGGCGCCAAGCCCGGCGAGGGAGGCCAGCTCCCCGGCCATAAGGTCTGGCCCTGGATCGCGCAGGTCCGCTACTCCACCCCCGGCGTGGGCCTCATCAGCCCGCCCCCGCACCACGACATCTACTCGATCGAGGACCTCGCCCAGCTTATCCACGACCTCAAGAACGCGAACCCGCGCGCCCGCATCAGCGTGAAGCTCGTCGCCGAGGTCGGCGTCGGGACCGTCGCCGCCGGTGTCGCCAAGGCCAAGTCCGACGTCGTCCTCATCAGCGGGCACGACGGCGGCACGGGCGCGAGCCCGCTCACCTCGCTCAAGCACGCGGGTGTGCCCTGGGAGCTCGGCCTCGCCGAGACCCAGCAGACCCTCGTCCTGAACAAGCTGCGCGACCGCATCATCGTCCAGACCGACGGCCAGATGAAGACCGGCCGCGACGTCGTCATCGCCGCCCTCCTCGGCGCCGAGGAGTACGGCTTCGCGACCGCCCCGCTCGTCGTCATGGGCTGCATCATGATGCGCGTCTGCCACCTCGATACCTGTCCCGTCGGCGTCGCCACCCAGAACCCGCAGCTCCGCGAGAAGTTCACGGGCAAGGCCGAGCACGTCGTCAACTTCTTCGAGTTCGTGGCCGAGGAGATCCGCGAGACCCTCGCCGAGCTCGGCTACCGCTCACTCGATGAGCTCATCGGCCGCAGCGACCTCATCGACGCGCGACGTGCCGTCGACCACTACAAGGCGCAGGGCGTCGACCTCTCCGCCATCCTCTACCGGCCCCAGGTGCCCGAGCACATCGCCACCCGCCGCATCGCCGAGCAGGACCACGGCCTCCGCCACGCCCTCGACCAGGATCTCATCGACCTCGCCCGTCCTGCCCTTGAGGATGGGGCGACCGTAGACGTCGATGTACCTATCCGAAACGTAAATCGCGTCGTCGGAACCATCCTCGGCAGTGAGGTCACCCGACGCCACGGCGCCGCCGGCCTCCCGCCCGACTCGATCACCTTCCGATTCAAGGGCTCCGCCGGCCAGAGCTTCGGCGCCTTCGTCCCCAAGGGCATGACCCTGCTCCTCTCGGGCGATGCCAACGACTACTTCGGCAAGGGCCTCTCCGGTGGCCGCCTCGTGGCCGCCCCGCCACCCGACTCCACCTTCGTGCCCGAGGAGAACATCATCATCGGCAACGTCGCCCTCTACGGCGCGACGGCCGGCTCCGCCTTCATCCGTGGCGTGGCCGGTGAGCGCTTCGGTGTACGCAATAGCGGCGCCCACGCCGTCGTCGAGGGCACCGGAGACCACGCCTGCGAGTACATGACCGGCGGCCGCGTCGTCATCATCGGGCCCACGGGCCGCAACTTCGGCGCCGGTATGAGCGGCGGCATCGCCTACGTTCTCGACGATGAGGGCGATTTCGACATTCGCTGCAACAAGGAGATGGTCGACCTGGAGCCGCTCGCCGAAGACGAGGACATCGACCTCGTACGCAGCCTCCTGGAGCGCCACCGCGAGCACACCGGCAGCACCGTCGCTGACGGCCTCCTCGCGGACTGGCGGGGCACCATTTCGCGCTTCGTAAAGGTTATGCCCCTCGATTACCGCCGCGTCCTCAACGAGCAGAAGGCCCAGGAAGAGGCTGAGCGCGAGCAGGTGGGGGCCACCGGTGGCTAAGACCACGGGCTTCATGGAATTCACGCGGCAGGGGCCGCCCAGCCGCCCCGTGGACGAGCGCGTCACCGACTGGCTCGAGTACTACGAGGAGATGCCGCCGAAGCAGCTCAACGAGCAGGCCGCCCGCTGCATGGACTGCGGCGTGCCCTTCTGCCACCAGGGCTGCCCCCTCGGCAACATCATTCCCGACTGGAACGACCTCGTGTATCGCGGCCACTGGCGCGACGCCATCGAGCGCCTCCACGCCACCAACAACTTCCCCGAGTTCACCGGCAGGCTCTGCCCCGCCCCCTGCGAGGCCGCCTGCGTCCTCGGCATCAACGACGACCCCGTCACCATCAAGCAGGTCGAGGTCAGCATCATCGAGCGCGCCTGGCGCGAGGGTTGGATCCGCCCCGAACCGCCCCAGCAGCGCACCGAGCGCCGCGTCGCCGTCATCGGCTCCGGGCCTGCCGGCCTCGCCGCCGCCCAGCAGCTGCGCCGCGCCGGACACGACGTCACCGTCTTCGAGCGCGACGACCGCATCGGTGGCCTCCTCCGCTACGGCATCCCCGAGTTCAAGATGGAGAAGCGCTTCATCGACCGCCGTCTCGAGCAGATGGAGGCCGAGGGCGTTGTCTTCCGCTCTAGCGTCAACATCGGCGTCGACGTCGACGCGCGCGACCTCGTGAACGAGTTCGACGCCATCTGCCTGTCGGGTGGCGCAACCCACTCCCGCGACCTCCCCATCCCCGGCCGCGACCTCGACGGCATCCACCTCGCGATGGACTTCCTCCCCCCGCAGAACAAGCTCGTCGCCGGCGACGACGTCCCCGAGAGCGAGGTCATCTCCGCCGCCGGCAAGCGCGTCATCATCCTCGGCGGCGGCGACACCGGCGCCGACTGCCTCGGCACCGTGCACCGCCACGGCGCCCTCAGCGTGAAGCAGTGGGAGCTCCTCCCCCGCCCGCCCGACACCCGCCCCCCCGAGACCCCCTGGCCCACCTGGCCGAACATCTTCCGCACCTCGGGCGCCCACCAGGAGGGCGGCGATCGCGACTACAGCATCCTCACGAAGGAGTTCACCGGCGAGGACGGCCGCCTGACCGCGCTCCACGGCGTGCGCCTCGAATGGGCCCCTGACGAGGACGGCCGCATGCAGATGACCGAGGTTCCCGGCAGCGAGTTCGTCGAGCCCGTCGACCTCGTGCTGCTCGCCCTCGGCTTCCTCGGGCCCGAGCGCCCGGGCATGCTCGAACAGCTCGGCGTCGAGCTGACCGACCGCGGCAACGTCGCCGCCGACGAGAACAAGATGACCAGCGTCCCCGGCATCTTCACCGCCGGCGACATGACGCGCGGCCAGTCACTGATCGTCTGGGCCATCGCCGAAGGCCGCGACGCAGCCCGCGGCATCGACCGCTACCTGATGGGGGAAACGTCCCTGCCGTAGGGCCCCGAGACGCTTCCTACCCCGCCCGCTCGATGAGATACCGCGCGACTGCCGCGAGCAGGATGCGCTCGTCCTCGCTCAGGCCGAGGCTGTCGAGGAGGCTGCTCGCCTCATCGACATAACGCCTCGCGTGCTCCTCCGCCACCGCCTTGATCCCGTCCGCCTCCAGCTGTGCCGAGACGGCCTCGATCTCCGCTGCCGGCGGCTCCTCGTGCGCGTACAGCCGCTCGATCGCCGTGCGCGTGCCCGGCTCCGACAGCGCCGCGATGACAGGCAGCGTCTTCTTGTGCCGGGCAAGGTCGTTCTGGTTCGACTTCCCCGTCACGGAGGGGTCGCCCCAGATGCCGAGAATGTCGTCCCGCACCTGGAATGCCAGCCCCACCTTGCGCCCCCAGTCGCGAATGCGGTCGCTCTGCTCGGCGGGCGCGCCGCTCAGGATGGCGCCCATCTGCAGCGGCGCCCCGATCAACGCCCCCGTCTTGCCCTCCACCATCGCCAGGTAGTCCTCGACGGAGACGTCCCCGCGAGGCTCGAAGCTGAGGTCGTTCCACTGGCCCCCGATCATGTCGTCGGTCGCGGTCAGCAGCGCGTCCAGCGCGGCCACACGACGCTCGCTGGGCGCGTCCGACTCGGACAGCGCCCGCAGCGCGCGTGTCAGGAGGAAGTCCCCGACGTTGATCGCCTGCGCCTCGCCGACGATCCGCCAGATCGTCGGCCGGTGGTGGCGCTCCGCGTCGCGGTCCTGGATCTCGTCGTGCACGAGCGAGAAGTTGTGCACCAGCTCCACCGCCACCGCGCCGGGCATGGCGTCGGCCGCCGAGCCTCCGAGCGCCTCGGCTGCCAGGAGGCAGAGCGCCGGGCGGATGCGCTTCCCGCCGGTCGTGGCGGGCCGCCCCTCCTCGTCCTCCCACCCCATGACATAACGAGCACCGGCCGCCAGCCCGCCCTCGTCCGTGCCGACGGCGGCGCGGAGCGCGTCCTCGAGCGCGTCCAGGTGGGCGGTCAACGCCGATGGAGGCGATGCTGCGGCGGTTGTCATGCGGCCCTGCTCCCCCTTTCGCGTTGCTCAGGCGGTCGCGAGGCTCTCCTTGCGCTCGGCTCCGCGGTCCTTCAGAACCTCCATCGCCCGCCGGGCGATTCCGTCGCCGTCGAGGTCGTACACGCCCCGGTACACCTTCTGCGGGCCGTGGTCCACGATGTCGTCCGGCATCGTCAGGTTCAGCAGGAGCGTCTCAGGCAGGCCGTTATCGGCCAGCACGGCCAGCACCGCCTCGCCGAAGCCGCCCGCGCGCACGTTCTCCTCGGCGGTGATGATGCCGCCCGTCTCGCGCGCGGCCGCCAGGATCGCGTCCTCGTCGAGTGGCTTGGCGAAACGCGCGTTGATGACCCGCGCCTCGATGCCCTCGAGCGCCAGCAGGTCGGCCGCCTTCACGCACTCGATCACCGAGGCGCCGAACCCGATCAGGGTGACGTCGCGGCCATCGCGGAGCAGCTCCGACTGACCGACCGGAATCTTCTTCATCGGCTGGTCCGTGGGTGCTCCCGGGCCGGCTCCGCGCGGGTAGCGCACCGAGAAGGGCGTGTCGTGCGCCACCGCCGTAGCGAGCAGGTCGCGCAGCTCCGCCTCGTCCTTGGGCGCGCTCACGACCATGTTCGGCAGACAGCGCAGGTAGGACGTGTCGATGAACCCCTGGTGCGTCTTTCCGTCGTCGCCGACGAACCCGGCGCGGTCCAGTGCGAAGATCACCGGCAGCTTCTGCACCACGATGTCGTGAACGATCGAGTCGAAGCCCCGCTGCAGGAACGTCGAGTAGATGGCCGCGATGGGGCGCATGCCCTGCGTCGCCAGCCCGGCCGCGAAGGTGACCCCGTGCTGCTCGGCAATGCCCACGTCGAAGACGCGCTCCGGGTGCTCCTTCTGCGTCGCCGCCAGCCCCGTGCCCTCCAGCATCGCGGCGGTAATGGCGACCACCCGCGGGTCCTGCTCGATGAGCTCGCCCACGGCCTTCGCGAACACCTGGCTGTAGGTGGGCGGCGCCTTCGGCGCGTCCGGCGCCGGCGCCTCCTTCAGCCAGAACGTGCCGCTGTGGCTCTTCACCGGGTCGGCGGCGGCCTCGGGGATGCCGTGGCCCTTGTTCGTCAGGATGTGCAGCAGCACGGGCTTGCCCCGCACCTTCTTCACCGCGGAGAGCGTCGCCTCCAGCTCGCCCAGGTTGTGGCCGTCGATGGGGCCGTAGTAGTCGAAGCCGAACTGCTCCCAGAAGCTCGCCGGCACGATCAGGTCCCGCATGCTCGACTGCACGCGCTGCGCGCCCTGCCAGACATCCCTCGCCAGGTTCCGTCCGATGGGGAACTGCTCCACCATGCCGTCGATGCGGCCCTCGATCTCCTGCTTGAAGCGCCGGTAGTGCGGCTCGATCCGCAGCTTGTTCACGTTGCGGCTGAGCGCCCCCACGTTCGGCGAGATCGACATGGAGTTGTCGTTCAGGATCACGATCAGGTTGGTGCCGAGATGGCCAGCGTGGTTCAGACCCTCGAAGGCCATGCCGGCGGTCATCGCGCCGTCCCCGATGATGGCGATCACGTGGTGGTCCTCGCCGCGCAGGTCGCGCGCCGCGGCCATGCCCGTCGCCGCCGAGATTGAGGTCCCGGCGTGCCCCGCGCCGAACAGGTCGTGGGGGCTCTCGTTCCGGTCCGCGAACCCCGAGAGGCCCTCGTACTGCCGGATCGTCTCCATCTGGCCGCGCCGCCCCGTCACCATCTTGTGGACGTACACCTGGTGGCTCACGTCCCAGAGCATGCGGTCTTTGGGCGACTCGAACTGGCGGTGCAGCGCCAGCGTCAGCTCCACCACGCCCAGGTTCGAGGCGAGGTGTCCGCCGCCGCCGATCCCCTGGATGGTGTTGACCAGTTCCTCGCGGATCTCCTGCGCCAGTTGCTCCAGCTCCTCGGGCGAAAGACCGCGGAGGTCGGCGGGAGAGTCGATCTTGTCAAGCAAAAGGCTCATGAGAAGCCTCCTCGGGGGTTCCCCTTACAGGGAGTGAACCCCCTGCGGCTCCCTGCCGCAGTTAGGACGCTTACCCGCGTCCGTCGAATCGTTTTCCGGTCGTATACGCGAGCCGGGGGCAAAAGGTCAAGGAAAGGTTAAGGTGCAGAAATCCCCTGTCGATGGGGCGAAGCGCCGTTGATCGTGTTTGCGTGGGGCAGATGGAGCGTGAAGGTCGCCCCCTCGCCCGGTGTCGATGCCACCTCGACGGAGCCTCCCATCGACTCCATCAGCTCCCGCACGATGGCCAGTCCCAGCCCCGAGCCCCCACGGCCCCGCACGCGGCTTCGGTCGATCCGGTAGAAGCGCTCGAACACGTGCTCCTGGTCCTCAGTTGAAATGCCAGGGCCGGTGTCCTGCACCCGGATCCAGACCCGATCGCCCTCGCACCCGCTCTCGACCGTGACGGTGGAGCCCTCGCCCGTGTGCTTCACGGCGTTGTCGACCAGGTTGAGCACGCAGCGGTAGAGGAGGTCCGTGCTCGCCACCGCCTCGCAGCCGCCCCGGGCATGGGCCGCGAGGTTCACGTGGGCGCGCTCGGCCAGCGGACCGATCTCCTCGAGCGCCATCGCCGCCAGCTCGTCCGGGTTCACCGTCTCCACAGGCAGCGAGGCCTGGGGAGCCGTCAGGAGCAGCAGGTCTTCGCTCAGCCGCGTGAGGCGCTCCGTCTGACCCTTCACCGTCTCCAGCAGCGCCCGCTGCTCGTCGTTGCCAGTGTCGCCGGCCATCTCCGCCACCTCGATGTTGGTGCGGATGGCGGCCAGCGGTGTGCGCAGCTCGTGCGAGGCGTCCTGCACGAAGCGTCTTTGCGCCTCGAACCCCCGCTCGATGCGCTCGATCATCGAGTCGAACGTGTCCGCCAGCTGCTTCAGCTCGTCGTCGGGCCCCTGGTGGTTGATGCGCTGCGAGAGGTTCGTCGCGCTGATCTCCGAGGCCACCTCCGTGATGTCCCGCATCGGCCGCAGGATGATGCCCGAGAGCGCAAACCCCCCGAATCCGGAGATGAACGCCAGCCCGAACCCCGCCACGATCGACCACGTCCGCAGCCGGTCCAGGTTCTCCGCCTGGAACTCCTCCCCCGCCTCGTCGACCAGCTGGGCAGGAGTCATGTCGCCCATGCCCCCGGTTTCCTCGCTCGTGGCCTCCACCCCCGCCGCCTGCCACTCCGTCTGATCGAGCCCCATCTCCTCCATCACGGCCTGGTCGTCCGGCTCGTCGAGCCGCGCCGCCACGTTCAGGAACAGGATGAACGCCAGACCCAGGATCAGCAGGAGCGTGGAGTACCAAACCGTCAGCCGGAAGCGGACGGTCCGCACGACCGGTGGCAGTGTCGGCCTAAAGGACGTAGCCCTTCCCCCGGATGGTGGTGATCATCGACTCCTCGAAGCCGTCGTTCAGCTTGCGGCGGAGGTTGTTCATGTGGACCTTCACGGTCTGCGTGAACGGGTTCATGCGCTCGTCCCAGATGCGCTCGATCAGCTCTTCCTGGGGAATCGCCCGGCCTTCGTGCTTCGCCAGGTAGTACAGCAGCTCGAACTCCTTCGGCGTCAGGTGGATCGAGACCCCCTCGCGCCGGACCAGGTTCGTGTTTGGGTCGAGCTCGAGCCCGCGCGTTGACAGCACGGGGTCGAGTGGCGCGCCCTCGCGCCGCGTGACAGCGCGGATGCGGGCGGCCAGCTCGCTGAAGGCGAACGGCTTCACGAGGTAGTCGTCGGCGCCCTCGTCGAGCCCTTCCACGCGCTCCTTGATGCCGCTGCGGGCAGTCAACATAATGATGCCGCCGCTGAAGCGGTCGGCCCGCAGCCGGCGGCACACCTCGATGCCGTCGACCCTGGGCAGGTTCAGATCGAGGCACACGACGTCGTAGGGCGTTCCGCCCGCCTTATCGAGCGCCTCCTCGCCGTCGTAGGCGACGTCCACGGCGTACCCGAGCTTCGTGAGACCCCGGTCAAGCGCGGAAGCGAGGGATTGTTCGTCTTCAACCACCAGAACTCGCATGGCCTCTCCCTTGCGATCGTCTTGATCCTAGCCTAGGTCAAGGCCGGGGACCGCAAGGTAAAGGTTCGGAGAGAGTGAGCAGAGGAGTCCCGGACAGAGCCTGCCCCGTACAATCAGGAGCATGCGAGTCACGCTTGAGCTGGATGACCAGTTGGTGGCTGAGGCGCGGGAACATGCCCGCGAGAGGGGCCAGTCACTGAGCGCGTTGGTGGAAGAGGGCCTCTGGAGCGTGCTGGCCGCAGGCGAGCCAGAGGCGGGTAACCGTCTGCCAGACCTGAGCGTGGGCGACGCGACCAGGGACGACCCCCTCGAGGGGCACTCTCCCGAGGAGATTCGGGACATGGCGTATGGGGGGGCTGATGGGCCAACGTGGCTGGAGCGTTGGCGACACCTGCCGGATGTGGATCCCATCGCCTTCCGACGTGACATCGATAGCGTCGTCGACCAGTCCCTGTGACCAGGATGTCTCCGGTGCCAGACACGACCCCTGCTAACAGGTAGGGAAGGTTAGGCGGCACAGGGGCCGGAGCGGGCAACTAAAGGGGCCACCATCCAGCAATCCAATTGGACAGGACGCCGCCGAGCGCGAGCATAAGGAGGCTCCACGGGACGGGCTGCCGCAGTTGAGTCCAGCACGCTAGCAACGCCCGCTTGGCTGCCCGATGCCAGCGGCCTAGCCTGATTCTTCCCCGGCTAACCCAGCAGGGCATGGGGACAGCACCACAGCGGATACAGAACCCTTGCTCATACGCACGGCGGGGAATTCGGCTTGCTGGAAGTTTGACATTCCCCATTTCTCCTCTAATGGAGTAGAAACCTGCTATAACTCGTTCGCCAAGGTCGTGAGAAGGCGACAAAGATGCACCGCACGTGCATCGCAAGTCGCCGCTCATCATTCTTTCAAACTGGTGACGATGAGACCCATTTAGCACTTTGTCGATTATTGACGCATACCTCGCTCTTGCAGGTCGTGGTGTGCACGAAGCATAGACCTCGCCGAACCTCTCTTCCAGAGACTCAGTAATACTCTTTCTTGGTAAAGACTTGAACTTCTCTTGCCGATTGAGGGCACGGTCGAGTTCTCTCTTAAAATATCTACGGTGTCCTTCGTAAACGAAGTCCGATTCCGACAGGAAATCAAGCAGAAGGAAGTAGTGGCTGAAATCTATGTCGTCGAGAGAAGTGGCCCCTTCGGAAAAGATAGATTCAGGTTTATCTCCGAAGAGGTAGTAGTTCATAAATGCTCGTTCGTGTTCTTCAGGACTTGCCCCGCAGAAGCACAGACCCTCATCCTTGCCATCCCAATAGGCTTCCCCAGTCGAGACTTCCGATTCAGTGGCAGACAACGCTTCGCTTTCCTCCGTCCCCTCCGATCGTACACGGTACACATCTCGCATCTAGACAGGCTCTGCCAACGAGCGGCGCTTCCCCCACAGGTTCTCGACACCCCACGTGTGCGTACCCCATCCAGACCAGCCGTGAGGCCCAGATCCGGCCGTTTCACGCACATAACTGGAATAGTGCGAAGTAAATCGGTGGATGAGGGGAGGCCACTTTCCGGGCCTCCAACGACCCCCGTACCTGCCCCTGACACCCCATCCCCTACAATCCCGCCCGAGGAATCCCGAACCGTGTCCGCGCCCATCATCGCCGTTGAGCCGGGGAAGGCCGTCACGCTCCTCCGTCAGGAGGAGGACGGCTGGCGCGGCTCGCCCGTCGCGCGCGCTGGCTTCTGGCCGGCCTGGCGCCCGGGGTACGACGCCGTCTCGGTCTCCGTCGTCGTGGACGAGGGCAAGCGGCAGCGCAGCGCCATCGAGATGCTCGACCTGGAGGGGAACCATCTCCGCACGCTCTACGAGAGCCCCCTCGGTGGGGATGCGGTCATCGCGCCCAACGTGCCCCACTACGCGCTCTGGTCGCCCGGAGGCGACCGGCTTGCGCTCGTCGCCCAGGGACGCGCCGGCCTCACCCTCTTCTTGAGCGAGGCAGACGGCCCCCTCATCGCCGACCCGATCCAGACCGGCGCGCCCCTCTTCCTCGCCTGGTCGCCCGACGGGAACCGGCTCGCCGTCCACGCCGGCGTCAACCTCTCCGTTCTCGAGCTCGCCGAGGCCCGCGCCTCCCGGCCCATCTCCGCCGACGCCCGTGGTTTCCGCACGCCCGCCTTCAGCGACGACGGCGACCTCCTCGCCTTCGCCACGCCCGACGGAACCGGCGATGGCGTCGTCGTCCGCGTGGCGAGCGGCTCCGGCGATGCCGGCGATGCCGTCCACGAGCTCCCCGGCGGCGTCGCCCTCTCGTTCCGCCCGGGAACCCGGACCCTGACCATTGCGGTCACGACGCGCCCCTCCTCGGGCGCCTTCGACGAGCTCTGGTCTATTGACCTGGCCGGCGACCGCAAGCCCGAGCTGCTGGTCCGCCGCGCCTTCGCCAGCGTCTTCTGGGATCCGGCCGGCGAGAAGCTCGCCTTCATCGTCCCCTCCGCTACCGGCGACGGCACGGTCTCCCTCCAGGCCCGTGCGGCCACCGGCGACTTCCTCGGCGCCAGCGCGCCCTTCACCCCCTCCCCCGATTACCAGACCATGGCGGGCTTCTTCGACCAGTACGGCCGTTCCCACCGCCTCTGGGCGCCCGACGGCTCCGTCTTTCTCGCCGGGGGCCGCCTCCTGACCGACTCTCCCGCCGTTGCCTTCAGCGACGGCTCCCACGATGCGCTCCTCTCCTGGCGTCCGGAGCGTGGCGCTCCCGTGGAGCGAATCGCCGATGCCGGGATCGGCTTCTTCCCGCCGCCGGCGCTCGAATAAGGTTTCGACAAAGCGTAAGGGTGGCTGCGTTGCCGCCCGCGACACCCCCACCTACACTCGACCGCAGGCCCAACGGCCCCCCGGAGCACCTGATGGAGATCACTCCAGAACCTCCCGCATCCCCGTCGCGGGGCTCGAGCGCCGTTCGCAACGTCGCGATCGCGCTGCTCGCCATCGCGGGACTGCTTCTTATGTTCGGTCTTGGCTACGGCGTCAGCGACCTCACCAGCGAGGACGGAGTCCGCGTCGTGACCCGTACCGCGAGCGACGCCGAGCCCGCCGCCGATGAGCCAGCCGCCGGGGAACAGGCCCGGGAAGAGGCGGGCGAACCCTCCGAGCTCGCCATCGGCGCCTCCATCCTCGAAGAGACCTTCGAGGTGCTCCAGGAAGAGTTCGTCGACAAGGAGATCCTCGACGAGCGCGCCTTCCGCGATGCCGCCATCCGCGGCGCCATCGACTCACTCAACGATCCCTACACCGAGTACCTCAGCCCCGGTGACCTGGCTCTCGGCGTCGGCACCATCGAGACCACCTACGAGGGCATCGGCGCCACCGTCACCGACCGCAACGGCGTCGTCCAGATCGTCTCGCCCTTCCGCGGCTCCCCCGCCGAGGAGGCCGGCATCCGCCCCGGCGACATCATCCTCGCCGTCGACGGCGAGTCCACCGACGGCTGGACCAGCAACCAGGCCGTCCAGCGAATCCGCGGGCCGCGCGGCACCGAGGTCACGCTCACGGTCCAGCACACCGACCTCGCGACCGGCGGCTCGCCCCCGGAGATCGAGGACATCACCATCGTCCGCGGCCAGATCCTCATCCAGAGCGTCTTCACCGAGCCGCGGCTCGAGCTCGTCCCCGGCGAGACCGGGTCCGACCTCGTCGATCGCGACGGCAACCTCGTCGAGGACATCCTCTACATCAACATCGCCCAGTTCCACGGCGAGACGCCCTCCGAGCTGCGTTCCGCGCTCAGGGATGCGGAGAGCGGCCGCTACATCGGCGTCATCCTCGATGTCCGCGGCAATCCCGGCGGCCTCCTCCGCCAGACCGTCCAGGCGACGAACGAGTTCCTCCCCGAGGGCGCCGTCATCCTCAGCGAGATCGACGCCGACGGCGATGTGGTGACGTTCGGCGCCCAGCCCGGCGGGATCGCCACCTCCGTGCCCATAGTCGTCGTCCAGGACGAGGCCAGCGCCAGCGGTTCCGAGGTTCTCTCCGCCGCCCTCGTCGATAACGGCCGCGCCGTCGTCGTCGGCGTTCGCTCCTTCGGCAAGGGAACGGTGAACCAGCTGCATCCCCTTACCCAGTGCGGCGACCCCGCCGGCTGTGGCGCTCTGTACATCACGATCGGCCGCTGGCTGCGCCCCAACGGGCAGGTCATCGAGGGTCTCGGCATCGCCCCCGACTACGAGATTCCGCTCACCGGCGACGACTACATCGACTACGGCGACCTCCAGGTCTTCGCCGCCATCGACATCCTGCGCGGCATCGAGCCGCCGCCCCCGCCCGAGCGCGTCTCGGACGAGGACGACGACGAGCGGCCCGATATCCCGCAGGTCATCGAACGCGAGGACCCACACGCCCAGGAGGGAGCCGAGGACGAGGAGTAGCCCCGCCGCCCGGTTGGGCCCCACCGCGGTGCGTGCGAGACTGGAGCCATGGCACCCGGAGAGGCGATCGTCGCCCAGAACCGCCGCGCGCGTCGCGACTACGAGATCCTCGAGCGATACGAGGCCGGCCTCGCGCTGACCGGTTCCGAGATCAAGTCCATCCGTCTGGGCAAGGTCGACATCCAGGGTGCCTACGGACGCATCCGCAACGGCGAGGCCTGGCTGCTCGACGCCTACATCGCTCCCTACCAGAACGCCGGCTACCTCAACCACGAGGCACGCCGCGACCGCAAGCTCCTGCTGCACAAGAAGGAGCTGCGCCGCATCCGTGAAGCCCTGGACGAGCGCGGCCTCACGCTCGTGCCCCTCAACATGCACCTGAAGCGGGGCATGGCGAAGGTCGAGCTGGGCGTCGGCCGCGGCATCAAGCGTTATGACAAGAGACGCAAGATCCGCGAGCGCGAGGAAGGCCGCCAGGTCGCCCGCGCCCTCCGCCACTCAGTCTGAACCGGCGCCGTCCCCCACCTTGTCGCTCGAAACGCCTGTGCTACGCTGGATCCATCTGGGGACGAAAGGTGTCGACAGGAGGGAACGTAACCGGGTAGCAGGCCGAGGTTGGTCGTCACCCTCGTTAATCAGGCGGCCATTTGAGTAAGCGCCGAAGATCGCGAACTCGCTCTCGCGGCATAGCCCGTGAGACGTCTCACCGATAGCCCCTTCCCCGACGGAGCACGGTGAGGCGCCATAAAAGTTGGGGCGCTGTGAGTTGACGCCGATACGGCTCACCTAAGATTCATCGGCTGGTTCCACCGTATTCGCTCCCCACCTGCGAAGCGATGGAACGAGACTCCAACTGGTGGGAAAGCCTGTAGGACAATCCGGAGCAGACCCTGGCTGGACCGGGAGTTCGATTCTCCCGCGTCTCCACCAACGCCACTGAACGGGGCCCCGCATGCGCGGGGCCCCGTCGTATGCTAGCCGCCACGTGGGAGGGGACCCCATGCCGAAGTCGTGCAAGCACGTGTGGCCCATCATGAAAGAGCCCGTCGACAGCCTGGAGTGCAGGCGCTGCGGCGAAGAACGCGAGATTACCCGCGAGAACGCGGACGTGATGTTCCAGGACATGGACTTCACGCCCTTCAAGTGGGCCTTCAGAACCTACGTCGAAGGCATCCTCGCAGGGAAGTAGGCTCGCCCCGGGCCGCTCTGGCGGAGCACCACGCATTGAAAGGAGCACCCCGAATGACAGCCCGTGACCTCCTGCGCGCCCAGTTCGCGTGGGTTCATCAGCTCCTCGACGGCACGATGAGCGACTGCTCGCAAGAGACGGCCGACCGTCGCGACGAGGGCTGGGCCATCAGTCCCATCTCCGCCATCTACGCTCACATCGCGATGACCCAGGACGGCATCGTCCACGGCCTCGTCCAGGGCCACCCGACGCTGCTTGAGTCGGAAGGGTGGGACGGCAGGCTCGGTCTGGACGCTGCGGGACCCCGCGACGCCTCCTCGTGGGCGGACAAGCGCTTCGACCTGGCCATCGTCCGCGACTACATGGAGGCCGTGCAGGCCGCCACGGACGCCTTCCTCGCGGAAGCCGCCGATGAGGTGCTCGAGCGCTCGATGGAAACACCGATGGGCGAGCAGCGCGCCATCGACATGCTCGCCAACGTGGGCGTGGTTCACGTCGCCAGCCACTGGGGCGAGATCGCCGCGCTCATGGGCGTGCAGGGGGAGAAGGGGTTGCCCTTCTAGGGCGCCGCGCCCTCGCTAGCCGACCTTGGCCGCGATCAGCGCATCCAGCTCGACCTTGAGCCGTCCCAGCACCTCGTCGTACGGGTAGGCGCCGAGCTCTTCCTCGCCTCGCTTCAGGTTCACGAAGGTGGGTGCGCACCACAGCCCCAGGTCCGCGTCGTCCGTCTCCCCGGGACCGTTCACGCGGCAGCCCATGACGGCGATCGTTATGTCGTGCTCCTTCGCGTAGGTCGTCATCTCCTTGACGTCCTGCGCCAGCTCGATGAACGCCTCGTTCTCCACGCGGCTGCAGCTCGGGCAGCTGATGATGTTCAGCCCCCCGTCCAGGAACTCCGGAACCGAGCGGAAGCGCCCCGCCTCGATGTCGTCCAGGATCGACTTCCCCGCCTCCACCTCGCGCCACTTCTCCGCGAACGGCAGCGTTAGCGAGACGCGAATCGTGTCGCCCACCCCCTGGCTCAGGAGCTGCTCGAAGGCGATGCGCGTCTTGATCACGCCTTCCGGCGGCATCCCCGCTTCCGTGACCCCCAGGTGAAGCGGGATCTCCGGACGCGCCTCCGCGAACCGCTTGTTCCCCGCGATCACCTTGCGCGGGTCGCTGTCCTTCATCGAGACCACGAACCGTGTGAACCCGATGTCGTCGAGCATCTGCGCGTGCTCGAGCGCGCTCTCGACCATCGCCGTCACGCCCTCGAGCCCGGGCTCGTCGGCACCCTCGTACTTCTCGTCCATGGCCGGGTCGACCGACCCGCAGTTCACGCCCACGCGAATGGCGCAGTCGTGCTTCTCCGCCGTCTCCGCGATGAACGCGACCTTCTCCGCGACCGGCTTCGACTTCTCGTGGTGGTACAGGTGGCCGGGGTTGTAGCGAACCTTGTCGACGTGCGGCGCGACCTGCGTCACGAGCCGGTAGCTCTCCTGCAGGTCGACCACGAAGTTCGCCTCGGGAACCGCCTCGCGCACCTGTCCCAGGCACTCCACGTCCTTGCGGCTGTCGACCGCGACCCGCACGAGCCCGGCGCCGGCCCCGTGGATCATCCGTACCTGGTCGATCGTCGCCTCGACGTTCTGCGTCTTCGTCGCCGCCATCGACTGCACGACGACGGGCGCCCCACCGCCGATGGTGACCGAACCTGCCTTCACGGCACGCGTTTCTGCTCGCTTCATGCTGGGGAGTGTAGCCCGACTCCCGCGAACGGCGATAGGAGGCCGCTTACCCCCACCAGGACCGCCTATGCCTAGAGCCCCCGCAGTCGTCGATAGCGCTGTGGCTCTGCCACGAATGCGAGGATCCGCTCCCGAGCGGCAAATGCTGCGTCTGGGCCCCGGTTCTGGCGAACGGCTGATGTGAACTCTCCGGAGCTAATCACGCATGCCACGCTGTCGCGCTCCCACAATGCCGCACGGCGACTCGTGCCAACACCGTTGACGATGAAGCGCACGTCGGGAACCAGGCTTGCGAACTCGTCGAACTCCCGGAGCAAATCCTCCCAAGCCCTGCCACGCGGGACGGTCTGCCAGTCCATCCACATGAGATTGATGGACGGGTTCTGTCGTACCGCCCTTGCGAGGTCGTACATGTCTGCTCGCCGGAACCATCCGGCAGGAGGGACGGTCGGCACACCAGCTGCGGCGAACGCCGTGGCGAAGCGATCGCAGCGGACCAGTTGCACTCGGTTGTGGAAGGCCGAGTGATCGTTCCAAACGGAGAAGGCCGGGCTGAGGAGTAGGTCATACCCGGCCGTCGCGACGGTTGCTACGGTCTCTCGCCAGCTGCTCCCCAGCCTCGCGAGTACCTCGTCCTTCCCAGTCATCACGAGCACAACCTTCGTTCCACGGGCCAGACCAGCGCGTTCAATGAACTTTGCCTTGGAGAGGGGGTGCCGCTTGCTCCGACCCACAACCTCTGTCAGCGTCGCCGCTACCCACGTTAGCCCCTCCGTCGCGACCCCAGCAGCTGGCTGAGCGGCAACCCGTGCGATGGCTCTCGGAAGGTGTTGCGTGGCGAACTGCCCTTCGGCCCAAGGGATGAGATCGCCGAGTTGCCGCACGCATGCTGTCGCTTCTAGCGTGCATGGCTGGATGTCGCCCTCGGGCGTCCGGATCCAGGCGCACTGCCGGCTCGTCCCGCGAAGGTCGCAGCCAACGCGCAAGGGGCACGACTCACACCGGTCGCTGAAGAGAATCAGCTGGTGGCTGTCAGCTACCGGCGACCCGTGCGAGCTGGACGGCTGGACCATCTCCCGCCTCCTCCACAACCACCCCAACGTATAGGTCCAGGCCCAAGCAGCGCTGCTGATGCGCGTCGAGCTCGACGAGGCGCCCGATGGTGCCCAACCCTGGATGCTCAGCCACGAAGTCCCCGTTCGGACGTTGCCGAATTAGGACCCGGTCTCCGACGACTTCAGCCAGGAGTTCCGAACCACGTAGACGTACTAGAAACTCATCGACGCTGTAGGCGTCTTCTCCACTCGGTTCTGCTGGCGCGGGAAAGGGTTCCTCTCCCATTGGGGGGACGACTGCGCTTGGCCTGCGCTTCGAATGCCTGCCCACAAAGGACCTCCTTGTCCTTTGGGCCGGTTCCCCGCGCCCGGTGGAGCTTGTATGCTCCCCGACGCGCGGCCGACCACTTGCTATTTCTGGCTGGGGGTCATGTCTGCGTTTGAAGAGGCGGCGTCACTAGCGCCGCCTCTTCACGTTACTTGGTTCGAGTACTCGATCTACGGCACCTCTCCCAGTTGCGTTCGGTTCCCGACACTTGCCCGATGAGCCAAACGTCAGCGAGCCCTAGTTTAATTCATCTCGCGACCTTCTGGGATGGGTGCTCAAGCGCATCAACATTAAATTCTTAGCGTTTCGTAGTGTTATGTCCACCACGACCGCTCGATGCCCGTGAACGCGACGAATGGCGCCAGCAGCACGACCACGATCGACGCCAGCGCCAGCAGCGGGCCGCGGTTCATCGATGTGAACCGCTCGGCCGGACCCTCGTAGGCGCCGCCGCTCGCCTCGACGATGCGGCGGCGCTGCGTCCGCAGCCGCAGGCTGTTCGCCATCACGCTCACCGAGCTGAGCGCCATCGCCCCGCCCGCCACGATTGGGTTCAGGAGTCCCGCCATCGCGATGGGAATGGCGATGACGTTGTAGCCGAAGGCCCAGCCGAGGTTCTGCCGGATCGTCCGCAGCGTCGCCCGGCTCAGCAGGATTGCCTCCGCGATCTTCGCGACGTCCCCGTGAAGAAGCGTTACGTCACTCGCCTCGATAGCGGCGTCGGCGCCCGTGCTCATCGCAATGCTCACGTCCGCCTGTGCGAGCGCAGCCGCGTCGTTGATGCCGTCCCCCGCCACCGCCACGCGCAGTCCTTGCGCTTGCATCTCTCGCACAAGCGCCAGCTTGTCCTCCGGACGCAGCCCCGCGCGCACCTCCTCGATGCCGAGCGCTTGGGCGGCGGCAAACGCACTCCGCTCGTTGTCGCCGGTCGCCATGATGGTGCGCACCCCCAGCGACCGCAGCGTCGCGACCGCCTGCGCGGTGTTTGCCTTGGGCGGGTCCGCGAAGGCGAGCGTCCCCGCGTATTCCCCGTCGACCGCCACCAGCGCGGTCGTGCGGCCCTCCCCCTCCAGTCTCGCCAGCGTGGCCTCCGCCTCCCCGTCGAGGGCGATACCTCGCTCCTCGAACAGCCGCCGCGTCCCGATGAGCACCGTGCGCCCGTCGACCCTGCCGGTCAGCCCCGCCCCCGGCAGCGCCTCGAAGCCGTCTGCGGCGGCCACTGCCAGCCCCCGCCCCTCCGCCGCCTCCACCACGGCCGCGCTCAGGGGGTGCTCGCTCAGCCCCTCGACCGCCGCCGCCAGCGCCAGCACCTCGTCCTCACCGAACCCCGCCCCTGCCGCCAGCACGACAAGCTCCGGCCGCCCCTCCGTGAGCGTGCCCGTCTTATCGAGCACGACCGCGTCGATCCGAGCTGCCGTCTCCAGCGCTTCCGCGTTGCGGATGAGGATGCCGCGCTCCGCCCCCATCCCCGTCCCCGCGATGATCGCCGTTGGCGTCGCCAGCCCGAGGGCGCACGGGCAGGCGATGACCAGCACCGCCACCGAGAACACCATCGCCCTCACGAACGAGTCGTCGAGCACCCCCCACCCCAGGAATGTGCCCAGCGCCAGCACGAGCACGATCGGCACGAACACCGCCGCCACAGCGTCCACCACCCGCTCGACCGGCGCCCGCGACCCCTGGGCCTCCGCCACCAGCGCCGCCATGCGCTGCAACACGGTGTCCTCCCCCACCGCCGTCGCCTCCACCTCGATCACCCCGTGCTGGTTGAGCGCGCCCCCCACGACCGCCTCCCCCGGTCCCCGCTCGATCGGCATCGACTCACCCGTCAGCAGCGACTCGTCGAGGGCGCTACGCCCCGCCCGGATCACGCCGTCGAGCGCGACCCGCTCCCCCGGCCGCACCCGGAACACCTCCCCGACCGCCACCGCTTCGACCGGCACGGCCTCCTCCACCCCCTCGCGCAACACGTTCACCGACTTCGCCGTCAGCCCCAGCAACGCGCGGATGGCCCCGCCCGCGCTCGCCCGCGCCCGGTCCTCGAAGAACCGCCCCAGGCTGACGAAGAGCAGCACGGCCGCGCTCACGTCGAAGAACATCGACTCGCTGCGGTCGGCCAGTACCACCCAGGCGCTGAACACGAACGCCACCGTCGTGCCCAGCGCTACCAGCACGTCCATGTTCGGCGTCAGCACGCGCAGCGCCGGCCACGAAGCGCGGTAGAACCGCCACCCAAGCAGCGCCTGCACCACCCCCGCTCCGCCCAGCAGCAGCCACCCCGTGACACGCTCGCTCCCGAACAGCGCCAGCCCGGCGATGTCCATTGCCATGCTCGCGATGATCACCGGCACCGCGAGCACTCCACCGGCCGCCAGCATCGCGAGGCGCGCCCGGGCGTCCTCGTCCGGCGTCTCGGCGCTCGCGTCAAGCTCGGCGGCGTCGTACCCGGCCCGCTCCACGGCGTGCACGAGCTCGTCCGCCGCGATCGCGTCGCCCAGCGAGACCCGCGCCGTGGCGGAGGCGAAGTTCACGCTCGCCTCGTCAACGCCCTCCACGCGGTTCAGGGCGCGCTCGACGCGTCGAACGCAGGAAGCGCACGTCATCCCCCCGATTCGCAGGGTGACGGCTCGATCGGGACTGGTCATGAAGCGGCTTGCGGCGCGGCCTCGTACCCCTCTTCCACGATGGCCGCCACCACGGCCTCCAGGTCGACGCCCTCGCCTGTGAGCGTGGCCGCGCCGGCATCCAGATCGACGTTCGCTTCGGCCACCCCGGCCACCCCCGTGATCGCCTCCGTCACCGCGCGCACGCAGTGGTCGCAGGTCATTCCGTCAACCTTCAGTTCGATCGTCTCAGCCATGGTGTCCTCCGTTGTTTGCTGACTGGGAACCCTCCACGGGCCCCTGGATCTTGTAGACGCGCAAGAGCTCATTGACCGCGCGTTCCGACTCCCCGCTCGTCACCTGCTCGATGACGTGCGTGCGCAGGTGCCCCTCGAGTACCAGCGCGTCGAGGCTGCGCAGCGCGCGCTGCACCGAGAGCGACAGGTCCAGGAGGTCGACGCAGTAGCGGTCTTCCTCGACCTGCTTCTGCAGCGCCTCCACCTGCCCGGCGATGATCTTGAGCCGGCGGCTCGCTTGCTGTTGCGTCTCAGGGAGCATGTCGGCCTCCCCTCATAATAGGGTACCCCCCTATCCTATAAACCTGCGTCCTCGCCCGTCAATGCGTACACTCGCCCCATGCGAGTCGGCGCCCACATCTCCTCCTCCGGAGGCCCCCAGAACGTCTTCGCCCGCGCCGAGGAGATCGGCGCCGAGGCCATCCAGCTCTTCATCTCCGCGCCCCAGCAGTGGCGCCCCCCCAACGTCGCCGATGAGGCCGTCGCCGCCTTCCACGAGGAGCACGAGCGGGTCTCCGTGCCCGTCTTCTTCCACGGGATCTACCTCGTCAACCTCGGCACGCAGGACGAGAAGCTCCTCAACCGCTCCGTCGGTTCCCTCAAGCAGTACGTGAAGTGGGCCGGAACGCTCGGCGTCGAGGGCACCATCTTCCACGTCGGCAGCCACAAGGGCGCCGGCTTCGACGCTGTCCGCGACCAGATCTGCCGCGTCATGCTCGAAGTCCTCGAAGCCGCCGACAACGACTCAATGCTCCTCATCGAGAACAACGCCGGCCAGGGGAACGGTATCGGATCCACCTTCGCCGAGGTCGGCGAGCTCATCCGCGGCTGCGACAACCACCCCCGCATCGGTGTCTGCCTCGACACCTGCCACGCCTTCGCCATGGGCTACGAGATCACGACGCGCGAGGGCTGCGAGCTCGCCATGGAGGAGTTCGATCGCGAGATCGGGTTCGAACGCCTCCGCGCGGTTCATGCCAACGACAGCAAGATGCCCCTCGGCGGTGTGCGTGACCGTCACGAGAACATCGGCGACGGCCACATGGGCCTCGACGGGTTCCGCAACATCCTTGCCCACGCCGCCTTCCGCGACGCTCCCCTCCTCCTCGAGGTCCCCGGCATCGAGGGCGGCGGCCCCGACGAGGAGAACGTCAACCGCCTCAAGCGCATCCGCGAGGAAGTCGGCGCGCCCGGACCGGACGGCTCGTGAGCAGCGGCGAAGGGCGCGCGCGCAGGCTCGAAGGTGCACTCCTCGAGGAGTGCGCCGAGTGGATCTGGGAGCAGATCCAGGAAGAGGGCCTCTTCGTCCCCGGCGAGCTCATCGAGCTCATCCTGACGACCGAGCGCGAACTCAACCTCCACGCCCGGCCTCTTTCCGAGATTGCCGCCGGCGTCGCCGCCGCCTTCCGCGAGCAGAGCCACCTCCTCTCCCCCACCGACGAGCGCGCCATCGAGTCCGTGCTGGCCTGGGAGGATGAGTTCCTCGGCATTGCCGGCATCCCCCGCGAATCCAGCTGACTTCGGCCCCTGCACCGTTGACGCGGCACGCTCGCCGCCCGACACTCAGGACAACACCGCATCGGGAGGTGAATCGCACACCTGACCCAATCGACCACAGGTGGGATCGGTCAAGCGCCAGGTCCGCGCACCACGCGGATGACGAGGCGGAGGCAGAATCGAACCATTCGGCGGGTGGCCTCCCGGCGGCACGGTCGTAAGGCTGGAAACAAACCAGAACGGGTAACCGTCTGACAAAACGCCGGCCACGTGCAGGGGGCTCGCGGCCCCCTCCCCCACCAGGCACACCGAGCATCGACCGGAGCCGCCCCTGCGCGTCTCCCGAGTGCCACGGGGAAGCTGTATGTGCGGGATCATCGCCTACACCGGCTCGCGTGAGGCCGCGCCTGTCCTGCTGGCCGGCCTGCGCGACCTCGAGTATCGCGGCTACGACTCGGCCGGCGTCGCCCTCCTGCCCCAGGGGGGCAACGCGCCCGCCGTCGCCAAGCGCCGCGGCAAGATCGCCGAGCTCGACGACGCCATCGACGCCAGCCCCCTGCCCCCCGCGCACACGGGCATCGGCCACACCCGCTGGGCCACCCACGGCTCTCCCAGCGACACGAACGCCCATCCCCACACCGGCTGCGGGGACGAGGTCGTCGTCGTCCACAACGGCATCGTCGAGAACTACGCCGCCCTCCGCGCCGAGCTGAGCGAACGCGGCCACGTGTTCGAGAGCGAAACCGACACCGAGACCATCGCCCACCTGCTCGAGGAGAGCCTGGTCGCCCGTCGCGACCTGCTCGACGCCATGCGGGAGGCCTGTGGCCGTCTCACCGGCTCCCAGGCCATCGTCGCCCTCTCCCCCCGCGAGCCCGGCGTCGCCGTCGGCGCGCGTATCGGCAACGCCGGCGGGGTGGTCGTCGGCTACGGCGATGGGGAGATGCTCCTGTCCAGCGACCTTGCCGCCCTCCTCCCCCACACCCGCGACGTCGCCTTCCTCGGCGACCGCCAGCTCGTCCGCCTCACCGGGGAGGGCGCAACCTACGCCAGCCTCGACGGCGGTACCGCCGAGGTGGAGCCGCGCACCGTCTCCCTCGACCCCGCCAGCGCCGCCCGGGGCCCCTACGAGACCTACATGCTCAAGGAGATCATGGAGCAGCCCGCCGCCCTCGCCGACACCATCGGCGGCCTCATGACGGTCGAGCCCGCCCGCCTCTCCCTCGATGACCTCGGGGAGGCCCGCCCCTGGCTGGAGCGCGTCGAACGCGTCCTCCTCGTGGGCATGGGCACGAGCCTGCACGCCGCCATGGTCGGGCGCTGGTACTTCGAGCAGATCGCCCGTCTCCCCGCCGACATCGATAACGCCAGCGAGTTTCGCTACCGCGAGCCCGTCCTCGGCCCGGAGACACTTGTCGTTTCGGTTAGCCAGTCGGGCGAGACCGTGGACGTGCTGGAAGCGATGAACGTCGCGCGCGCCTCGGGCGCTCCCCAGATCACCATCTGCAACACCCCCGGCAGCCAGACCACCCGCGTCGCCGACGGCACGGTCCACACCTACGCCGGCCTCGAACGGGGTGTCGCCAGCTCGAAGACGTTCACGACCTCGATCGCGGCCCTCTTCGCCCTCGCCCTCGAAACCGCCCGTGTCAGGGGACGCATCAGCGACGACCTCCTCGCCCGCCATGTGCGCGACCTCGCCGCCATGCCCGAGGTCGTCGGCCGCCAGCTCGAGTCATTCGACGCCATCGCGAAAGCCGCCGGCCGCTTCCGCACCACCGACCACATCCTCTTCCTCGGCCGCGGCCCCGCCCTCCCCATCGCCCTCGAAGGCGCCCTCAAGATGAAGGAGCTCTCCTACGTCCACGCCGAGGGCTACGCCGCCGGCGAGATGAAGCACGGCCCCATCGCCCTTATCGATCCCGAGTTCCCGACCGTCGCGCTCGCCGGACAGCACGCTCTGCGCAGCAAGATCGTCTCGAACATCGAGCAGATCCGCGCCCGTGACGGCGAGGTGCTGGCCATCGTCACCGAGGGCGACGACGAGCTCATCGCCCTCGCCAACGAGGCGCTGACCGTCCCTTCCGTGCCCGCGCTCCTCGAGCCGCTTGCCGCCATCGTGCCCCTGCAGGTGCTTGCCTACGCCACCGCCGACGCCCGCGGCTGCGACATCGACCAGCCCCGCAATCTCGCCAAGACCGTCACCGTCGAGTAGCGGGCCGGCGACGGGGCATTAACGTTCAACGAAATCCGGGCGTTTCCGCTGGTCTGGGTCCCCCCGCCGGGATACGCTCGGGGCATCGCAAGAGCCGCGGTTCCGCAGACACCCGGAGGACCCCCCATGACCAGCACCACCGCCAGCCCGCAGTCGGGCACGGAGCTCTCAGCAAAGCTCGTCTACCTCTTTGGCGACGGACGTGCTGAGGGTGGCGCCGACATGCGCAACCTCCTTGGCGGCAAGGGCGCTGGCCTCTCCGAGATGAGCAGTCTCGGCATCCCCGTTCCTCCCGGTCTCACCATCACCACCGAGGTCTGCAGCGCCTACTACGCGAACGGCCACCGCTACCCGGACGGCCTCGACGAGCAGGTGCGCGCCGGCATAGCTCACGTCGAGTCCATCGTCGGCGCCCGCTTCGGCGATGCCGCCAACCCCCTCCTCGTCTCCGTCCGCTCCGGCGCGCGTGTCTCCATGCCCGGCATGATGGACACCGTCCTCAACCTCGGCCTCAACGACGAGACCGTCCAGGGCCTCGCCCGAAGCTCCGGCGACGAGCGCTTCGCCTATGACTCCTACCGCCGCTTCGTCGCCATGTACGGCGACGTCGTCCTCGGCCTGAAGCGTGAGTCCGACCTCGATGAGGACCCCTTCGAGGCCATCCTCGAGCGCAAGAAGGAAGCCTGCGGCGTCTCCGAGGACACCGATCTCCCCGCCGCCGCCCTCCGCGAGATCGTGACCGAGTACAAGGCCGAGATTCGCGCCAAGCTCGGCATCGAGTTCCCCGACGACCCCTGGGAGCAGCTCTGGGCCGCCATCGGCGCCGTCTTCGAGTCCTGGGAGAGCGACCGCGCCATCGTCTACCGTCAGCTGAACGGCTACCCGGGCGAATGGGGCACCGCCGTCAACGTCCAGGCCATGGTCTTCGGCAACCTCGGTGACGACTGCGCTACCGGCGTCGCCTTCACCCGCAACCCCAAGAACGGCGACACCGGGCTCTTCGGCGAATACCTCATCAACGCCCAAGGCGAGGACGTCGTCGCCGGCGTGCGCACGCCCCAGCCCATCCGCCTCGCCGAGCGCATCGACGAAGGTCCCCCGTCCATGGAGGAGGCCCAGCCGGCCGTGTACAGCGAGCTCCTCGCCGCCGCCCAGCGTCTCGAGGACCATTTCCGCGACATGCAGGACATCGAGTTCACCGTCCAGCGCGGCAAGCTCTGGGTCTTGCAGACACGTAACGGCAAGCGCACCGGCCCCGCGATGGTGAAAGTGGCCGTCGACCTCGTCGACCAGGGCCTGATCGATCGCGACGAGGCCCTCCGCCGCCAGGACCCCGAGCAGATCTCCGAGCTGCTGCACAGCGTCTTTGCCGACGGCGCCGAGACCGACGTGATTGCTTCGGGCCTCCCTGCCTCCCCCGGCGCCGCCGTCGGCAAGGTCGTGTTCTCCGCCGAGGAGGCCGCCGAGCAGGCCGAAGCCGGCGAGGACGTCATCCTCGTGCGCGTCGAGACCAGCCCCGAAGACATCCAGGGCATGCTGGCCGCCCGGGGCATCCTCACCGCCCGCGGCGGCATGACCTCCCACGCCGCCGTCGTCGCCCGCGGCTGGGGGAAGTGCTGCGTGGCCGGCTGCGGCGAGCTCGAGATCGACTACGCCGCCGGCTCCTTCCGCGTCGATGCCGGCGGCCGCAACCTCACCATCCGCCGCGGCGACGTCATCTCCCTGAACGGCACGACCGGTGAGGTCATGCTCGGCGCCGTGCCGCTCGCTGATCCCGAGCTGCCCGACGACCTGACGCGCCTGATGGCCTGGGGCGACGACGCCCGCCGCCTCGGCGTGCGCGCCAACGCCGACACCCCCGAGGATGCCGCCAAAGCCCGCGAGTTCGGCGCCGAGGGCATCGGCCTCTGCCGCACCGAGCACATGTTCTTCGGCGAGGACCGCATCCTCGCCGTCCGCCAGATGATCCTCGCGGAGGACGAGGCCGGCCGCCGCGACGCCCTCGCCCGCATCCTCCCCATGCAGCGCCAGGACTTCGAGGGCATCCTCCGCGCGATGGCCGGCTTCCCCGTCACCATCCGCCTCCTCGACCCGCCCCTGCACGAGTTCCTGCCCCACGGCGCCGAGGAGATGGAGCGCTTCGCCGATGCCATCAGCGTCGAGCCGCAGCGCGTCTCCCAGCGCGTCCTGGCCCTGCAGGAGTTCAACCCCATGCTTGGCCACCGCGGCGTGCGCCTCGCCATCACCTATCCCGAGATCTACGAGGTCCAGACCCGCGCCATCATCGAGGCCGCCTGCGACCTCCGCGCCGAGGGCGTCGACGCCCAGCCCGAGATCATGATCCCCCTCGTGGGCGCCGCCGAGGAGCTGGCGCGCCTGCGCGAGCGCGTCGAGGCCGTCGCCGCCCAGGTCACCGCCGAGCGCGGCGTCAGTCTCGACTACACCATCGGCACGATGATCGAGCTGCCGCGCGCCTGCGTCGTGGCGGACCAGATCGCCGGGCACGCCGACTTCTTCTCTTTCGGCACGAACGACCTGACCCAGACCACCTTCGGCCTCTCCCGCGACGATGCGGGTCGCTTCCTGCCCGACTACATCAGCCAGAACGTGCTCGAGAAGGACCCCTTCGTCGAGCTCGACCGCGACGGCGTGGGCGAGCTGATGCGGATCGGCATCGAGCGCGGCCGCGGCGTTAAGCCCGACCTCAAGCTCGGCATCTGCGGCGAGCATGGCGGCGACCCCGCCTCGATCGCCTTCGGGCACGACGTGGGTCTTGATTATGTCTCGTGTTCGCCCTATCGCGTGCTCACCGCCCGCCTTGCCGCCGCCCAGGCCGCACTCGCCGGGGGAAGCTGACCCGGCGCCGGAGGGAGCGACGGTTGGACCTGCACCGTGTGCGCCGCCGCATCGAAGAGGACGAGGAGCGCCTGAGTCCCTTCGCCGCTCGCTCCGCGACCGCCACGCGCCCCCACCCCGAGGAGCCCTCCTCCGTTCGCGCCGCCTTCCAGCGCGATCGTGACCGCATCATCCACACCAAGGCCTTCCGCCGCCTCAAGCACAAGACCCAGGTCTTCATCGCCCCCCAGCAGGACCACTTCGTCACGCGCCTCACGCACACGTTCGAGGTGGCTCAGGTGGGCCGCACTATCGCTCGCGCCCTGCGCCTCAACGAGGACCTCGCGGAGGCCATCGCCCTCGGCCACGACATTGGCCACGGTCCCTTCGGCCACGCCGGCGAGGAGGCCCTCGCCGAGTGCCTCCCCGAGGGCTTCCGCCACAACTACCAGTCCGAGCGCGTGCTCGACAAGCTCGAGCACGACGGGCGCGGCCTCAACCTCACGCATGCAGTCCTCGACGGCGTACGCAAGTCCAGCAAGGCCCGCGAGGACGTGCTCGCCGAGGGCTGGGGCGTCCCCGAGACCCTGGAAGGCCAGGTCATCAAGCTCGCCGATGCGCTTGCCTACCTGAACCACGACGTCCAGGACGCCATCCGCGCCGGCATTATCGGCGAGGACGACCTGCCCGACGTCTCCCAGACGGTCCTCGGACGCTCGCACGGCGAACGTCTCGAGACGCTCGTCACCGACGTCGTCGGGTCGAGCTGGGCCGCCACCGGCGAGGGGCACGACGAGAGCGAGGGGATCCCCGCCATCACCATGAGCGGACGGGTGCACGAAGCCGTCAACGAGCTGCGCGAGTACATGTTCGAGCACGTCTACCTGCTCGCCGAACGCCGCGCCGAAGTGGAGCGCGCCAGGAACATCGTGCGGTTCCTCTTCGACCACGCCGTCTCGCACCCCGACTCCATCTCCTCCGGCTACTCCCTCCCCGACGACCCCCTGCCCCGTCGCGCCGCCGACTTCGTCAGCGGCATGACCGATCGCTACGCCATCCGCCTCGCCGCCGCTCTCGGCTGCGAGGACGCCCGCGACTGGCCGCTCTAGCGATGCCGGATTGCCCTATGCGAACGGGGTGGGATACTGAGGCGGTGGTGGCGAAGGCGCATCGCGTGTGAGTGAGCAGGACCGTCCGGGCCCTCCCGACGACGAACCCCTGATCGGGGGTCAGTCGTCCGACCCTCCTCCCTCCCCCGGCAGCCCCCCGCCTCCAGCGGACGACGAGGGCGTGATCGGCGTCACCCCGCGTGAGCCCGTGCGCCGCACCGTCGACCCCTGGGAGGCCCAGCGCCTCCGCCGCGATCGCGCCGATCTGCGCAACTACGGCCGTGATGGCCCCCGCGCCGGCTACTACGGCGCCACCAACCGCTCTCCGGGGCGCACGATCGTCGTCTACCTCCTTACGCTCTCCGCGCTCGCCATCGGTGGGGTGCTCATCTTCCTGCTCTTCCAGGTGCTCAACGACAACGGCGACACGGGAGTGGAGCCAACCCCGGTCCCGCCCCAGGTCGAGGCCGAGGCCAGCATTGAGTCCCCGGCGCCCGGCGACACTCGCCCCGTCGGTGAGGACATCCCGGTCATCGTTCGCGTCGTATCGGGGGAACAGATCGTGCGGTTCGAGCTGCTCGTCAGCGGAATCGTGGCCGATCAGGAGTTCTCCGGCCGGGTCACGGGCGAGAACACCTATGCGGCCGTGCTCACCGCCAGGTTCGAGGCGGCCGGCGCCTACGACCTCGTCGCTCGCGCCTACACGGCCTCCGGCGAGCAGATCGTGTCCGAAGCCGTCCGCGTACGCGCCACCCCGCCGGTCGAGCCAACGGCCGCGGTCGCCATCACCGCCGAGGTTGTGGCCCTCAGCAGCCTTCGCACCGGACCCGGCGATGCCTACAACCAGGCCGGAACCCTGGAGCCCGGTCAGGTCGTGACCGTTATCGGCAAGACGTTGAACCAGCAATGGCTCCAGGTCGAAACCGGTGGCGGCCTCTGGGTGCGCTTCAGCGCCGTCGACATCTCGCCTGGCGACCTCGCCAGCGTTCCCGCGGTCGAGCCCCCGCCTCTGCCCCCCGACACCCCCACCCCGCCCCCGGACCCCGAGGACGAGGATGCGGAAACCGACACCCCCACCCCCACGCCCTCACCCACCCCCGGCGTCCCGGCCAACGCGCCCGACTTCCTCCCGACCAACGCCGAGCCCATCGAGGGCGGCACGATCCTGCGCGTCACCCTCACCAACGCCTCCACCAACCCCTTCTCCGGGCCCATCGCCATCCTCGTGGAGGGCGTGGCCGCCAGTCCCGCCGAGCAGGTGCTCACCGTCTCCATGGAGCCGAACGGCACCGCTGCTCTCAACTTCAACCTCGACCCGCCGGTCACCGAGCAGACCACCGTCACCGTCACCATCGATCCCGACGACGCCATCGCCGAGACGAACGAGGACAACAACGTCACCGAGTTCATCCTCGTGCCGCCGCCCGAGGGCCCCATCCTGTCGCTCAGGGCCAGCGTTACCGGCGGGATGCTCTCGGTCGTCATCCAGAACGACGGTGAAGAGCTCTCCACCAACGACGCCCGCCTCGTCGTGAGCGTCCCCGGGGAGACGACGACCCGCACCATCTCGCCGCTCGCCATCCCCGCCAACGACTCCGCCACGATCGACGGCATCGCCGCCCCCCGCACGGGTGAGTCCATCCGCGTCACCCTCTTCATCGACGGCATCAACGTGGCCACCGCGAGCGTTCCCAACCCCAACGTCGTCGATGTGCCGCCTGACGGACAGGATCCCGGAAGCCAGCCCACCGAAGGCGCCACGATCGAGCCGGATGAGCCCGAGGAACCGGTCGAGCCGGAGGAGTAGTAGGATTCCGGCGTGGACGCGGTCACCGAAATCAAGCGGCGAATCGACCCCGCCGAGTACATAGGCCGCTCCGTCAAGCTGCAGAAGGCGGGACGGAACCTCCGCGCCCTCTGCCCCTTCCACACCGAGAAGACCCCCTCCTTCTACGTCTTCACCGACCGTGGATCCTGGCGCTGCTTCGGCTCCTGCGGTGAGGGCGGCGACATCTTCTCCTTCGTCCAGAAGCGCGAGAACGTCGACTTCCGCGAGGCGCTGCGCATCCTCGCCGAGGAGGCGGGCGTCGAGCTCTCGGCCCGCGCCGCCGAGCAGCGCACCCGCGCCGAGCGCCTCAGCGGCATTGTCTCCGCCGCCGTCGACTTTTACGAGCAGCAGCTCGCGGGCGAGGGTGGCGCGGAGGCGCGCGCCTACCTGGCCGAGACCCGCGGGCTGGACGCCGAGACCATCGAGCGCTTCCACCTCGGCTGGGCCCCCGACGAGTGGCGCCTGCTGCGCGACTACCTGCTGGGCCGGGGCTACAGCGATGAGGACGCCCTCGCAGCTGGCGTCCTCCACGAGAGCGACTCTGGCGGCGCTCCGTACGACCGCTTCCGTGGCCGCGTCATCATTCCCATCGCCGACGACCGCGGCGTGTACGTCGGCCTCGGCGGACGCATCCTCGGCGACGGCGAGCCCAAGTACCTGAACTCCCCCCAGAGCGACATCTTCGACAAGGGACGCACGCTCTACGCCCTCGACGTCGCCGGATCCCAGGCGCGGGAGAGCGGCACGGTCGTCGTCGTCGAGGGGTACCTCGACGTCATCGGCCCCTGGCAGGCCGGTTTCCGCAACCTCGTCGCCACCATGGGCACCTCGCTCACCGAGCGTCACGCCGCCCGCCTCACCCGCTTCGCCTCGCGCGTCGTGCTGGCCATGGATCCCGACAGCGCGGGCATGGCCGCCGCCGAGCGCGCCGGCTCCCTCCTCCTCAACTTCGACTCCCCCGAGGCGATGGGGGCCGCCCAGCGCAGCGCCGAAGCCATCACCGCCAACGTCGACCTCGACCTGCGCGTCGCCCCCCTCCCCACGGGCAAGGACCCCGATGACCTCACGCGCGAGGACCCCGAGGCCTGGCGCGCCGCCATCGACAACGCCACGCCCTTCGCCCGCTTCCTGCTCGAACGGCTCATCGCCGGCAGCCGCGGCGATTCACCCCTCGAGGCGAGTCGCATTGTCGACCGTCTGCGTCCCGTCCTGCTGGCGGTCCGCAACCCGGTTGAGCGATCCGGGCACATCCAGAGCATCGCCCGGCGCCTCGGCATCGCCGAGCGAGCCATCGCCGACCGGCTGCGTACCGACGGTCGCCGCCCGCAGGCGCTGCCGGAGGCCGACCTGACCCCCATCCGCGCCCCCGCCGAGGAGGCGCTGCTCTCGACGCTGCTCCACAACCCCGACCTGCGCGCCGACCTGCGTCACCTCCCCGCCGACCTCTTCCCCGCCGCCCTCGACCGCGAGATACTCGAGCGCTGGCTGCACGACGAGCTGGACGGCATGACCGAGGACGAGGATGACCCCGTCGCCGCCCGCCTCAGCCACCTCCGCTCCCGCCGCGAGCCCCTGCTGTCGTCCGCCGAGGCCCGCCAGCGCGCCTCCGACCTCATCGGGCACATCGTTCGTGAGCGCCTCATCCAGCGGCAGTCCGCCCTCACCGAGGAGCTCGCCGAAGCCGAGCGCGAGCTCGGCGCCGCGCGCGTCCAGGAGGTCGCCCACCGCGCCTGGCTTGGCGCCCTCCCGTCGGAGGAGACCCTCGAGCTCGCCCAGATAGCCATCGAAGAGCTGGAGTTGGGGCTCAGCATCCACCGCCGCGAGCGGGACGCTTCCTAGGAGACCGTTTCAGCTTCGGTTAGGTTTGGCCGCCGATGCCGCCTGCCACGAGCGACGTTAACTCCGACAGCGAGGCAATCTCGATGTCCGGCGCCGGGTCGCGTTCTGTTCGAGACGTTCCCGGGCGGTTGAGCCAGACGGACGTGAGCCCGGCGGCGTTCGCTCCCGCCACGTCGGTGGCCAGGTTGTCGCCCACGTGCCAGACGCCACCGCTCGCCACCCCCAGACCCTGCAGGACGTGCTCGAAGATCCCCGGGTCGGGCTTTGCGACGCCCACTTCCCCGGAGATCGCCACCACCCCGAACCAGTGGCCGATGCCCAGTGCCTCCACTTTGGAGCGCTGCAGGTCCGTGGGACCGTTGGTGATGAGTGCCAACGGCACTCCCGCGCCCCTCGCCGCCTCCAGGAGATCGGGAGCGTCGTCGTAGAGGCGATAGCCCCGTTCCGCCAGCCGGTAGTGCATCGTTGCCGCGCGCTGTGCGACCGCCTCGTCGGTGCAGCCGCAAGCCGACAGCGCCCGGCGCCAGGCTTCGAGCGTGAAGGAGGCTGCGTCGAGATCGCCCCCATCCCACAGCCCCTCCACCTCGGCCCCGTAGTTCGTGACGATGGTGTGGTAGGTCCCGATGAGCCGGGTGCCGGACATCCCCGGCTGACTCCCCGCAATCGCCTGGGAGGTGAGCGCGATGGCGCTGTCGTGGACGCCGTGGTTGTTGAGCAGCGTTTCGTCCAGGTCCAGGCACAGCGCCCGGGGCGGACTCACGGAATCGAAACGATCTGCCACAGACTGGGACCGTAGCACGCTCCCGACGGTCGGGCGAAGCGTCGCTTCCGTTCAGGGGTTGAGATCGCCCGTAGCCGGTCCCCGCGCTCCCGCGAAGGCGAAGCCGAGCACGCCCAGCGACTCTCGCAGCGTCTCCGCCCCCTCGCCCCCGCCGAGTACCCTTCCTGCGGCCTCATCGAGCACGTTGAGGGCCCGCGGTGAGTCGAGGTCGTCGTCCATCGCCGCCTCGAAGGCGGCCCGTAGCGAGGCGTCCTCGCCCCCCTGGTGCCCGCACGCCTCCCGCAGGCGCCCGTAGCGCCCCGCCAGCGCCTCGATCGCGCCTTCACGGTAGTCGGCGTCGGTACGGTAGTGCTCGCTCAGCAGGTAGAGCCGCAGGTGGTCCGGGTCGTAGCGCTCCATCAGGTGGCGCGCCAGCACGAGGTTCCCGAGCGACTTGCTCATCTTCACGCCGTCCAGCTTGAGCATGCCGTTGTGCATCCAGTACCCGCAGAACGGCGCCTTCCCCGTCGCGCTCTCCGCCTGGGCGATCTCGTTCTCGTGGTGGGGAAAGATCAGGTCGCTGCCGCCCCCGTGGATGTCGATCTGGTCCCCCAGGTGCCCCCGCGACATCGCCGTGCACTCGATGCTCCAGCCCGGACGCCCGTCGCACCACGGGCTCGGCCAGCTCGGCTCGTCCGGCTCGCAACGCTGCCAGAGGAGGAAGTCGAGCGGCCCCCGCTTCTTCTCTTCGCGCTTCGATTCGGGGTTCTCCCGCTTCGCCAGCTCCTCGATGGAGATGCCGTTCAGCTGTCCGTACCCGGGGAACCGCTGCGCCTCGAAGAACACGTCTCCGTCGGCTTCGTACGCCGCACCCGACGCGATCAGCGCTTTCGTCGTCTCGAGGATCGCATCGATGTGGTCCGTCGCGAACGGGTAGGCCGTCGGCCGCAGCACGTTCAGGCGGTCCAGGTCGGCCCGGAAGATGGCGTCGTTCTCGTCCCGGATCTCCGCGATCGGCCGCCCGCCCTCGCGCTTCGAGACCATGATCATGTCGTCGTCGATGTCCGTCACGTTCTGCACGTAGCGAACGTTCAGGCCCTTCCAGGTCAGGTAGCGCCGCAGCACGTCGAAGTTCACGTAGGAGAACGCGTGCCCGAGGTGCGTCACGTCGTACGGCGTCACGCCGCAGACGTAGATTCGCGCCTCGCCGGGGGTTAGCGGGACGAACTCGCGCTTGGCGCGTCCCAGCGAGGAGTACAGGTGAAGGGTCACGGGCCCCTCCCGGGCGTCCTCTGGAGGGGGAAGCGTACCAGAGCGACCACCTGCGAGCCGCTAGCTGAGAACGCCATCCGCCACGAGCTCGCCGATGGCCTCGGGCGACATCTCCAGCAGCTCCGTGAGCACGTCGAACGTGTCCGCCCCCAGCGAACGCGCCGCGTAGCCGGTCGTCGGACGCTCCCCGTCGATGATGGCCGGGAAGCGCTCTGCGCCCTGCTCGCCCCCTTCCTCGGTCGGGATCGTCGACAGGAAGTCCCGCGCGGCCACGTGCGGATCGGCCGTTGCGATGTCGCCCCCGTCCTGCACCGCCCCGGCCGCGATCCCGCGCGCCTGGCACGCCTCCATCACCTCGTACCGGTCGCGACCCGCCGTCCATCCCGACACGCAGTCGTCGAGCGCGTCCTCGTTCTCGATGCGCGCCTCGTGCGTCGCGAAGCGCGCGTCGCCGGCGAGCTCAGGAGCGCCCATCACGTCGCAGAGCGCGCGCCACTGCTCCTCCCCCCGCACCGCGAGCGCGACCCAGCGGTCCTCGCCCTGCGCCGGATAGATACCGTGTGGCGCCCACGCCCCGAACGGGTGCCGGTTCGCGACCGGCTGGGGGTCCGTGCCGTTCGCGAAGTGGTCGAGGAAAGCGGGCCCCATCAGCCCCAGCCCCAGCTCGTACTGCGCGACGTCCACGTCGAGACCCTGCCCCGTCCGCCGCCGGTGCTCGACCCCCTCGAGGATGCCGAGCGCCGCCGCCACGCCGCTCAGGTGATCCGTCAGCGAATAGCCGAAGCCGATGTCCTGCCGGCCCGGCACGTTCGTCAGGTAGCTAAGCCCCGTGATCGCGTGGATCGTCGGCGCGAACGTGACGAAGTCCCGCCACGGCCCCGAGTTCCCCATGCCCCCCATCGCCACCACCGTCACGCCCGGGCTCTTCTCCGACAACGACGCCCGGTCGAGCCCCCACCGCGCGAGCACGCCGGCGCTGAAGTTGTCGATGATGGCGTCGCACTCCCCGGCCAGGCGACGGGCGAGCTCCCGCGCCTCTTCGCGCCGCATATCGAGGCAGATGTTCCGCTTGTTCCGGTTCCAGCTCAGGTAGTACGGGTGGTTGAGCGTGTTCGCGCCCGCGTTCCGCGCCGCCGTCCCCACCTTGATCACGTCCGCGCCCAGGTCGGCGAGCACGCGCGTCCCGAACGGCCCCGCGAGCACGTGCGTGAAGTCGAGCACCCGCAGGCCGGCCAGCGGCGCCGTCGCCGAGGGCTCGCCGCGAACCGCCTCCAGATCGGGCCGCGCGCTCCAGGCCGCTTCCTCGACGGAGGTGGGGGGCGTCGGGCCGGGGCCGTCGGCATCCGTGCTGAGGAGCCGCGAGGGGAAGGGAACGCTCCCGTAGCCCTCGACCTCCCGCTCCGTGAAGTAGCCCCGCGCCTCGATCTGGGGCGTCGCCGCGGCCTTGCCGATAGGCCACACCGCCCCGAACGGCAGCCGGCGCCGCTGGGCCTCCATGAAAAGCTCATCCGCGACGTTCTCGCCGGTCCAGTCGCGCAGCGTCGCCATCACGTGCGCCATATCCTTCACCAGCGCGATCAGGTCCGGGTAGCGCTCCCGATCGGGCAGGTCCGCGGCCGAGTCCGTCTCCTCCAACCACGGGATCAGCCTGTCCATGAGCCCCAGCGAGGGGGTCACCATCAGCCCGTTCCCGTTGCGATCCGGATAGACCTCGTAGCCGCCGCTCCAGTGCAGGCTCCCCTGCCGCTCCGCGATCGGCGTCGTCCAGCGCCCCCCCTCCGGGAAGAACCACTGCATCAGCATCTGCTCGGTGTTCGCGATCAGCGTTTCGTGGCTCGACAGGTCGACGTGACAGCCCTTCCCGCTCGCGTCGCGAAGCCGCACCCCCGCGAGCGCGCAGCACGCTGCGTAAAACCCGACGGTGTGCGCCGTCTGGTTGCCGTAGCCGGTGAGTGGTGGCGTCTCCAGCGTCCCCGTGATCGAAGCCGCCCCGCTGAGCGCGGTCGCCACGAGGTCATTCACGGCCAACCCCGCCCACGGCCCCTCCCGCCCCATCGGCGTTACCGAGAGCCGCACCAGTTGCGGGAACGCCTCGTGCAGCGTCTCCGCGTCGAACGGGGCCTCGTCCCCGACCCAGTCCTCGATCAGCAGGTCGGCCTCGGCAAGCAACTCCTGGCCCGCGTCACTCGCGAGGTCGAGCGAGACCACGCGCTTGCCCGCGTTGTACCACGTCGCCTGGATCGAGACGCCGCTCTCGCCGAAGAACGGCGGTTCCGACTCGAGCCCGTCGCCGCCCGGCGGCGTGACCCGCGCCACGTCCGCGCCGCCGTCTGCGAGCAACCGTCCGGCGAACGCCCCGGCCCATCCTGCCTGCTCGACGACGCGGAGCCCTGCCAGCGGTGTGCTCGTGCTCGCCATCGCGCGAAATCGTACGGAGCGATCCCCCAGTGCGCGAGGGCGGCACTCCTCGATCCCGTCGTGGCGGGGATTCGTTGACCCGCGCTTCCCCGCTTCGTACGGTGTAGCCGCGCCGCGCGGGCCTGTCGAACCCCCATGCAGCACACGCGCGAGGAGCATGGTTTGCCGCGATTCGCGTTGGCCATGGCGAAGCAGACGCTCGGCGCGATGCGAGACCTCGCCCCTATCCTGGCCGTCGTCCTCTTCTTCCAGATCGTCGTGCTGCGACAGCCCTTTCCAGACCTTGCGAACGTCATCGTCGGGCTGGTCTGCGTCATCCTGGGGCTGGCCCTGTTCGTCCAGGGCCTGGAGAGCGGCCTGTTCCCGCTGGGCGAGGCGCTGGCCCAGGGGATGGCGCGCAAGGGAAGCGCTATCGCGTTGCTGGCGCTGGCCTTTTGCCTTGGCTTCGGCGCCACCGTGGCCGAGCCGGCGCTGATTGCCGTCGCGGCTGAGGGAGCTGAGGTCGCCTCGCAGGCGCAATTCATCGGTGACAGCCAGGCCGCGCAGGACCGCTACGCCCTCGAAGTCCGCCTGGTGGTAGCCGTCGCTGTCGGCGTCGCGATCGTCCTGGGCGTCCTGCGCATCCTCAAGGGGTGGCCCATTCACCGCTTCATCATCGGCGGCTACGTGCTGGTCATGGTCATGACCCTGTTCGCGCCCGAGGAGATCGTGGGGGTCGCCTACGACTCCGGCGGAGTGACGACCAGCACCATCACGGTGCCCTTGATCACCGCCCTGGGGGTGGGCCTCGCCTCCACCATCCGGGGCCGCAGCCCCATGCTCGATGGCTTCGGCCTGATCGCCTTCGCCAGCCTCACGCCCATGATCGGCGTCCTCGGCTACGGGATGGTGGTGTGATGCTGGAGTTTCTCGCGGACGTTGGCGACACCCTGCTCTCAACTCTCCGGGATGTGATCCCCATCGTCGTCATCCTGGTCGTGTTCCAGGTCGTGGTGCTGCGGCAGAGGCTGCCCAACATCCGCGGCATCGCCACCGGGTCGGTCATGGTGCTGCTGGGGCTGGCGCTGTTCCTCATCGGCCTGGAGCAGGCGCTCTTCCCGGTCGGCGAGACGATGGCGCAGCAACTCGCTGAAAGGGCCGGGGCCGGGGCGGGAGCGCTGGCGGACGCCGTGCGCTGGCAGGACTACTGGGTGGTGTACATCTTCGCCGCCGCCATCGGCTTCGCGACGACCGTGGCCGAGCCCGCCCTCATCGCCGTCGCCCTCAAGGCCCGCGAGGTTTCCGGTGGCGCGGTGAGCGCCTGGGGGTTGCGCATCGCGGTGGCCGTAGGCGTGGCCATCGGCGTGTCGCTCGGGTGCTTCCGCATCGTGACGGGCACGCCCTTGCCCTGGTACATCGTGGCGGCCTACGTCATCGTCATCGTGCAGACGTACTTCAGCAGCCGCACGATCGTCCCCCTCGCCTACGACAGCGGGGGCGTCACGACCTCCACCGTTACCGTGCCCGTCGTGGCGGCGCTGGGGCTGGGCCTCGCCGCCAACGTGCCCGGGCGCAGCCCCCTCATCGACGGCTTCGGGCTCATCGCCTTCGCCAGTGTCTTTCCCATCATCTCGGTGCTAGGCTACGCCATCGTCGCCGATCGGCTGGAACGCTGGCGCAGACGGAGCGAACGCCAGGAGGCAAAGCCATGAAGATGGCGCTGGTCGTCGCGATGGTGAGCGACGAGAAGACGGACCACATCATCGAAGCCGCCCGCGAGGGCGGCGCCACAGGCGACACCATCATCAGCAGCGTGCGCGGCGAGGGACTGAAGCCGCGAAAGACCTTCCTCGGGCTCGACCTGACGGCGAAGCGGGACGTGGTTCTCTTCCTCGTGGCGGAAACCCGGGCCCGGGACATCCTCGAACGCATCGCCGTGGCCGGCGACATGGACAGCGAAAGCGGCGCCGGCGTCGCCTTTCAGATCAACATCGAGGACGCCGTTGGTCTCTCCACCCAGTTGCCAAAACTCATGGAGGAGTTGGAAGGCGCTCTATGAACGATCAGGCCGATAACAGGGTGATACGGGTGTCCGACCTTATGGGGTCGCAGGTGCACACGATCGATGGGCTGGCGACAGCCGCCGAGGCCATGGCGGCGATGAAGCAGCTACACATCAGCTCGCTGGTGGTTACCCGCCGCCACGACGACGACGAGCTCGGCATCCTCACCGTCACCGACCTGGCGCGGGAGATGATCACCCACGATCGCGCCCCGGAGCGCGTCAACGTCTACGAGATCATGACCAAGCCGGCTCTGACCGTGCGCTCGGACATGCTGGCGCGCTATGCGGTCAGGCTGCTCGTGCGCTTCGGCGTCTCGCGCGCGCTCGTCGTGGACGACGACGGGGCGCCCCGGGGTCTGGTCACGCTGCGCGACCTCGTGCTTGGGCTGACTCCCGAGTAGCCCCTGCCACATCCCACCGGCCCCCGCCCGACGCTTGCGCCTACAGGTGGGCGGAGACGCCCCCGTCGACGCGGAACACCTGCCCGCTCAGGAACCCCGCCGCGTCACTTGCCAGCAACACGGCCAGCGGCCCCAGGTTCTCGGCCCCGCCGAAGCTGCGCATCGGGATGAAGCGCAGCAGCAAGTTCTCGGAAGGGTCGTCGCCGCCGCGTCCGGTCGTCCAGTCCATCCAGCCCGTCGCGATGCTGTTCACCGTCACCACCGGCGCCAGCTCCTGGCTCAGCGACGCGGCAAGCCCGAAGACGCCCGCCTTCGCGGCTGCGTAGGCGCTCAGGTTGTTCACCCCCCGCTCGCCGAAGATGCTCGACACGAAGATCAGGCGCCCGCGCTCCCCCTCTCCCAGCTCCCGCACCCATGCCCGCGCCGCGTAGAACGCCCCGCTCAGGTTCACCGCCTGCACGTTCGCGAACTCCGCGTCGCCCGTCTTGTCGATCGGCTTCGCGAGCGGTAGGTCGGCGTTGTAGACCAACACCGACGGCGTGCCGAACTCCTTCACGAGCTGCCGCAGCCCGACCCGGACGTTCGTCGGGAGCGTCACGTCCCAGCCCTGGCTGAACGTTTCCCGTCCGAGGTTGGCCACCGCCCGGCTCGCCCGCTTCGCTGCCATCACCTCGTCCCCGTCCATCGTCGCCGAGGCCACCGCCACGTCCGCCCCCGCCTCCGCCAGCGCCTCCGTGATCGCCCGCCCCGCCGGATTCGCGAACCCCACGACGAGCGCCCGCTTCCCGCTCAGGTCGTACCCCTCCTGCCGTTCCCAATCAGCCATTGGTCTGTGCCTCCACCTCGTCCGGTGCGTGACCCGTCGGCGCAATGCCTCCGGCCAACCCGCCCCCGTCGATTGGGTAGTTCGCGCCTGTCACGTAACTTGAGGCGTCGCTGCAGAGGAACAGCGCCAGCGGCCCCAGCTCCCACGCCTGCCCCAGCCGCCGCGCCGTGATGTAGCTCCCCCGCTTGCGGATCGCTTCCGCCTCCTCCTCGCTCTCGGCCCGACGCTGCTCGACCAGACCCGGCGTGATGCAGTTCACACGGATGCCATCGCGCGCCACCGCGCTCGCCACCGTCTGCGTGAAGTTGATGACCCCCGCCTTCGCCGCCGCATACGTCGGGCTCTGGGGCGTTGCCCGCATCCCCATGCCGCTCGCGATGTTGAGGATGGCCCCGCTCCCCTGCGGACGCATGTGCCGCAGCGCCGCCCGCGTGCAGTAGAAGGTCCCGTTCAGGTTGACCGCGATCCCGCCCAGCCAGTCCTCGTCCTCGATCTCCCACACCGCCTTCCCCCGCCCCGGCGAGTCGCCGATGCCGGCGTTGTTCACCATGATGTCGAGCCGCCCGAAGCGCTCCACCGTCGCCTCGATGAGCCGGTCGCACTCCGCGCTCGACGTGATGTCCGTCGCCACCGTCAGCGGCTCACGTCCGCTCTGCTCGGCCAGGAACGCCGCCGTAGCCTCGAGCTGCGCCGGCGTCCGCGAGGCGATGCACACGTCCGCCCCCGCCAGCATCAATGAGCGCGCCATCTCCCGCCCCAGCCCCCGGCTCCCCCCGGTGACGATCGCGACCCGCCGCGGCGGCCCATCCAGTCGTAGTGCTTCCAGCAACGTAACCCCTCCCGAGCGGTGAAAGATACGCCCCTCACGCCCCATGATCGCCCTCCAGCGGCGGTCAGGCAGCGTACGATTGGGGTAGCTGATGCGCGTACTCCATTTCGCTGATCTCCACATCGGCGTCGAGCTCTACGGGCGGCCTCTCCCCGGCAAGCCCTGGTCGACCCGCATGCAGGACTTCCTCGACGCCTTTGACTTCCTCGTCAACTACGCTGTGGAGGAGCAGGTCGACGCCGTTATCTTCGCCGGCGATGCCTACAAGGCCCGCGAGCCCAGCCAGACCCACCAGCGCGAGTTCGCCAGCCGTATCCGCCGCCTCAGCGAGGCCGGTATCGCCACGTTCCTCCTCGTCGGGAACCACGACCTCCCCAACGCCGAGTCCCGCGCCCACGCCCTCGAGATCTTCCGCACGCTCGACGTCCCCAACGTCACCGTTGGCGATGCCGGCTGGTTTCAGCGCGAGGGCCACGTTCCCCAGGTGCTCCACACGCGCGCCGGTCCTCTGCAGGTCGCGTTCGTGCCCTGGCCGCAGGTCTCGCAGCTCCTCGCCAACAGCGAGGAAGCGGAGAGCGCCTCCATCGAGCAGCTCCACAAGCTCATCGAACGCGCCATCTCCGACCTCGTCGTCGCCCAGGGCGAGCGGATAGACCCGGACGTGCCCGCGATCCTCACCTGTCACCTCTCCCTCAGCGACCGGCTCGTCGCCGCGAACGAGGGCAGCGAGCACTGGATGCAGAGCGGCGCCGTCCCCCGCGTCCCCCTCAGCGCTCTCCACATGGACAAGTTCGATTATGTCGCGCTTGGCCACTACCACAACGCCATGCAGCTCAACACGCACCCGCCCTGTTGGTACTCCGGCGCCCTCCAGGAGGTCGACTTTGGGGACGCGCGCACGGCCAAGGGCTTCATGACCCTCGAGTTCGACACCGCCAGGCCCCGTGGCGAACGCCTCGCGGGCAGTGGCGCCCCCCGGCTCATTGAGGCCCCCAGCCGTCCGTTCGTCAGTATCGCCGTGAAGCCCCACGACGCCGACCCGAACGAAGAGGTTCTGGCCGCAATCGGCAAGCACGACGTGACCGACGCCATCGTGAAGGTCGAGGTACACCTGGATCGCGACCAGGAGACGCTGCTGAGGCTTGCCGAAGCGCGAAGCTCCCTCGCGGAGGCCCACGTCATCGCCGGCATCCGCACCGTCCTGCCCGAGGAGAGCCGGTCGCCCCTGCCGCCTAACGTCCAGCCCGATGCCGCCTCCCCCATCGAGACGCTGGACACGTACCTCAAGCTGCGCGAGGTTCCCGACGAGCGCCGCGAGCGGCTGCTCGCCGCCGCCGCCGAGATCATCGAGGAGAGCGAAGCCGTTGGCGTCTGAACCCCGTCCCCTCCGGCTCGTGCATACCTCCGACGTTCACCTTGGCGCCTACTCGGCCAGTCCGCGCGGACGCGAGGAACCCCGCGGCCGCCGCCTCGAAGCGGGCTTCGAGGCCGTCATCGACCTCGCCCGCGGCTCCGACGCCGACCTCCTCCTCATCGCCGGCGACTTTTTCGACCACGCCCGCATCGGCCCCGAGGTCGTCGCCTTCGCCACCGACCAGATCAACCGCTTCCCCCGCGAGACCGTCCTCCTCCCCGGCAACCACGACCCCATCGGCGCCCACGGCCCCTACGAGCGCCACGACTTCGAAGGCCTCGCCCCCCGCCTCCGCCTCATCCGCGACCCTGAAGGCGAATTCCTCGACTTCCCCGACCTCGACCTGGCGATCTGGGGGCGCGCCATCACCGTCGATGTGCTCGAGCGGCCCCTCGCCGGACCACCGCCCCGGCGCCCGGACCGCGCCTGGAACGTCGCCATCGCTCACGGCCACTCCGTCGCCGAGGACGCCCAGCTGGAGCGCTCCCTGCGCATCACGCCAACGCACCTCGCCGAGAGCGCGCAGTGGGAGTACATCGCCCTCGGTCACTGGGATGTCCACAGCGACGTCAGCCATGCCGGGGCCACCGCGGTCTACTCCGGCTCGCCCGCCTCCCTCGGCGATGTCGGCTACGGAGTCGCCGTCGTCGTCGATCTCGACGCCTCCGGCGTCCGCTGGCACGCCCACAGCCTCGATCCCGCGGAGACCTCGCCGTGATCCCCCGCCGCCTGCGACTCCGCAACTTCCTCTCCTACCGTGACTGCGAGCTCGACTTCTCCCCTCTCCACCTCGCCACGCTCGCCGGCAAGAACGGCGACGGCAAGTCCGCCCTCCTTGATGCCATCACCTGGGCCCTCTGGGGCGAAGCGCGCGGCCGCGTCGAAGACGATCGCATCCGCCACGGCGCCGACGACATGCGCGTCGAACTCGACTTCGAGGTCGACGGCGACCCCTACCGCGTCATCCGCAAGCGCACGCGCAGCCGCTCCGGCGCCCTCGACTTCTTCCAGGTGGACAGCCAGGGCGGCCTCCGGCCCATCACCGGCGGCACCTCGCGCGAGACCCAGGCCGAGCTCAACCGCCGCGTCCACATGGACCACCAGACCTTCATCAACAGCGTCTTCCTCGTCCAGGGCCGTTCGAACGAGTTCACCGTGCAGACCCCTTTGAAGCGCAAGGAGGTCCTCCGCAAGGTGCTCGGCCTTGAGCGCTACGAGGAGCTGTACCGCCACGCCAACGATCGCCGCAAGACCGCCGAGGCCGACGCCGCCATCGAGGAGCGACTCATCGGCGACGACGAAGAGCGATTGGCGGAGGCGCCGGACGTTGCCGAGAAGCTCGAAACGGTCGCACGCGAACGCAAGGACGTGCGCCTCCGCCTCGAAACCGAGGAAGCCGAGGCTGAGACGCTGCGCCTCGCCGCCGCTGAGCACCAGCGCCGTGAGCGCGCCCTCGCAGAGGCGGGCGACCGCCTCGCAGCCCGCGACAGGGCCGTCGAGCGCCGCACGGAGGCCATCGCCACGCTCGAAGGCGACCTCGGGACGGTCCGCGAGACGCTCGCCCACGCCCCGCGCATCGAGGAGGCGTACGGGCAGCTCCAGCAGGCCCGCGAGGAGGAGCGTGCCTTCGCCGACCTTGCCGCCCAGGCCCGGGGCCTCGAGGACGCCATCGCCACCGCCGAGAGCGAGATCGCCCAGGAGCGCAGGGGCCTGGAGACGACCATCGCGGGCCTTTCGGAACAGCACGAGCGAGCGACCACGCTCGTCGCCACCCTTCCATCCCTCCGCGAGGAGGAAACGGGACTGGACCGGGAGCGCGCCCGCCTCACCCAGCTCGATGCCGACATCCAGGGTGAGCGGGACGCCGCTACGGAGGCCCAGCGCCTTCAGGCCGACCGCTCCGGCGAGGCCGGCGGGTACAAGGCCCGCGCCCAGGAGTTCAAGGATCGTGAGGCGACCCTCTCCGCAGCTGAAGGGGAGCCCCTTTGCCCCGTCTGTCGCAAACCTCTGACTCCGGACGAACTGCACGCCACGGTCGAGGAGTATCAGTTGGAACGACGCCAGCTCGGCAAGCAGTACAAGGCCGCCCAGGCCGCCGTGGATGAGGCGAAGGCGGCTGCCAGCCAGCACCAGACACGAGCGGCCGGCCTCCAGCAGGAACGCACCGATCTCGACGGACGTATCCGCTCCTGCGAGCAGGGCCTCGCCGCGCGCCTGACCGAAGCGACAACTGCCGAGGCCTCGCTCCCCGACCTCGCCGCCCGGCTCGCCGCCCTCCGCGAGACCGTCGAGAGCGAAGCCTTCGCCCCCGAGGCACGCGAACGCCGCTCAACCGCCTGCGAACAGCTCGCCGCTCTCGGCTACGACCGCGAGCGTCACGCCGGCGCCCGCGGTCGGGTCGCCGAGCTGCAGCCGGCTGAGGGGGACTACAACGCCCTCACCGAGGCGAAAGCGCGCGCGGAGGGCCTCGGCGACCGCATCGCCGGGGCCCTCGAGGAGCTGCGCCGCGAGAACGACGAGCAGGCCGAGGCCCGGGAGGCGCTTGCCGAGGCTCGCGCTGAGCTGGACGCCTCCCAGGACGTGTCCGCCCGCCTCGCCGCCGTCGAGGACGCCGTCGCCGAGTGCCGCGATAGTCTCGCCACCCTCGACAAGGAGCACGGCCGCCTGGAGGAGCGCCGCGACGCTCTCCAGGACCTCGCCGCGCGCGTCGAGGAGGCGAAGGACCGCCTCGCCGCCGCCCGCGATGCCGCCCAGCTCCACGAGGACCTCGCCAAGGCGTTCGGTCGCGACGGCGTCCAGGCCATGCTCATCGAGCAGTCCTTGCCCGAGCTCGAACGCATCGCCAACGGCCTCCTCGACCAGCTCACCGAGGGCCGCGGCCGCACCCAGGTCTCGCTCCGCACCCAGCGCGAGAGCGCCTCCGGCAAGCCGGTCGAGACGCTAGACATCCACATCAGCGACGACCTCGGCACGCGCGACTACGAGATGTACAGCGGCGGCGAGAAGTTCCGCGTCGACTTCGCCCTCCGCATCGCCCTCTCCCGCCTCCTCGCGATGCGCTCCGGCGCCGCCCTCCCCACCCTCATCATCGACGAGGGCTTCGGCACCCAGGACGAGGAAGGCCGCGACCGCCTCGTGGCCGCCATCAACGCCATCAGCTCCGAGTTCCGCCTCATCCTGCTCGTCACGCACATCGAGGAACTGCGGGAGAGCTTCGGCCGCCGCATCGAGGTCACCAAGGACCCCGAGCGGGGCTCACTGGCCGTCGTTCGCTAAGGCCGGCTACGCGCTCTTCGCAGCCGCGGCCTGGCGAGCGAGGGCGAGTTGATAGCGGCCCTCAAGCCCGATCCAGAGATGCGCCGGTATCCCCAGTGCACCCTCAAGCTGAAGTGCGGTCTCCGCGGTGATCGCCTTCTTGCCGTGGACGATCGCGCTGATCACCTGTCGGGGCCGTCCCATCTGCTCCGCAAGCTCACTCTGAGTCAGGCCGCGAACCTCCAGCTCCTCAGCCAGCAGTTCACCGGGAGGGATTGCAAGGTTCGAGTGCGACACCTTCACTCTCCGTTCCTGGGCGACAGGCGTCGCGCCAGCGTGTCGCCCTTCGAAGTCGTGACTAGGCGCGCTCGGCTCGCGAACGTCTGCACCTCGACCGCTTCCTGGAAGCTCCCCCGACGTGTGAAGACGCTGTCGCCCGGCGTTGGCTGGTAGATCTCGACGTACCCAGCCTCCACCAGCTCGTCCACGGCCTCCTGGCCCTCGACCGTCTCCGGGAAGTCCCGCTCTCCCGTCCTCGCGGTCTCCAGCAGGATGCCGATGGCCTCCGGCGACAGCCTCCGCGGCAGGCGAACGAGGCGCCGAATCGCATTCCAGGAGCCCGTCCCCGCGGCCATCGCGACTACCTTCCCCGCATTGCCCGACGCGCGGGCGCTCCGTACCCTTGAGCCTTCGTGGCAGGGTAGCTCAGCTGGTAAGAGCGCACGACTCATAATCGTGAGGTCGAGAGTTCGAGTCTCTCCCCTGCTACCACGGCACATCCGAGCCACCCCCCGGGGGCTCGTCGCTCCAGGAGGAGCCTCATGGTTTTGGGTCTGGGAACCGTCCCCTTGACGTCCGTGGCGCACGCCCGCCGCGAGGCCAAGCGCAAGCTGCCCCGTTCGATCTACTGGTACACCGAAGCCGGTACCGAGCTCCGCCGCACCGTCCGCGCCAATCGCGACGGTTTCAAGGAGATCGGCCTGCAGGCCCGCATCCTCGACTCGCACGAGCCCCGCAAGCTCTCGACCACCGTCCTTGGGCGCGAGATCTCGATGCCGCTCATCACCACGCCCGCCGGCTTCATCCGCATCGCCCACCCCGACGGCGAGCTCGGCGTCGCCCGCGCCGCCGAGGCTGCCGGCACGGCCGTCGGACTCGGCATCCTCTCCAGCTACTCGATCGAGACCATCACCGCCAACGCCAGCGACGTCTGGTTCCAGCTCTACATGCTCGGCGGCCGCGAAGGCTCCGCCGTCGCTATCGAGCGCGCCAAGGCGGCCGGCTGCCGCGTGCTCATCATCACCGTGGACTTCGCCGCGCTCTCGGGCGGCCAGGACTACCAGCGCGGCCACCCCGGCGTCCCCGACACCGTCGACCTGCCGACCGCCCTCAAGTATGCCCCCGAGATGATCACGAGGCCCCTCTGGGCGCTCAACTTCCTCAAGGGCGGCGTCGACCTCGTGTTCCCGAACGCTCCCGGCAACGCGAACCTGACCGCGAGTCAGGTGGGCGCCGGCATCATGGCCCACCCCCCCACCTGGGACGACATCGTCTGGGCGCGCAAGCAGTGGGATGGCCCCTTCGTCGTCAAGGGCATCACCTCCATCGACGATGCCCGCCGCGCCGTCGATGAGGGTGTCGACGCCATCTCCGTCTCCAACCACGGCGGCAACTCCCTCGACGGCTCCCCTGCCACCATCCGCGTCCTCCCCGAGATCGTCGATGCCGTCGGCGACAACCTCGAGGTGCTCCTCGATGGCGGCGTGCGTCGCGGCAGCGACGTCGTCAAGGCGGTGGCGCTGGGCGCAAAGGCCGTCATGGTCGGGCGTCCATACATCTGGGCTCTCGCCGCCGGCGGCGAGCAGGGCGTGCGCCAGATCCTCGAGGTCTACCGCCAGGGCATTGCGGGAACGCTCACCCTCCTCGGCTGCCCCTCCGTCGAGGACCTCAACCCCTCGCACCTCCGCCTGCCCCCGGGCTTCAACCCCTAGGACCGGTTCCGAGACCCGCCTACCCCAGCCGCACGTTGTCGACGACCTGGGCGCCGACTGGCGCCTTGCGGCTGCGCGCAATCTGGAGCACCAGCAGCAGCGGCAGGAACCGCCCGACCAGGATCGTCACCATCACCACCACTGTCGCGACCGTACTCAGGTCCGCCGTGATCCCCGTCGACCACCCCACCGTCCCCACCGCCGACGATGTCTCGTAGAGCACGTCGATGAACGGCTCGTTCGAGAGCCGCAGCAGGATCATCGAGACGACGAAGTGGACGGTGGCGAACGCGAACACGATGCCCACCGCCTGGCGGATGACCGCCTGCGGAAGCAGCCGCCCGAACGCGACCACGCCGTCGCGGCCCCGCAGGGCGGCCACCGTGCCGGCCACCAGCACCGCCAGCGTCCCCAGCTTGAGCCCGCCCGCCGGCGACCCTGCCGCCCCGCCCACCAGCATCAGGACCGACTCGAACAGCTTCGTGTGCTCGTGCAGCAGGCCCGTCTCGACGGCGCTGAAGCCCGAGACCCACATCGACGCCTGGAAGAGGGCCAGCACCGGCCGGTCGCTCTCCGCCACCGTCGCCAGCGTGCCCGTGTTCGCCCACTCCGCGATGCCGATGAACAGCGCGCTGCCGCCTACCACGCAGACCGCCGCCGCCAGCACCATCTTCGCGTCGAGCGGCATCCGGCGAGGGTCGAGCCGCAGCACCCCGAGGATGACGGGCACCGCGCCCAGCGAACCCGCGAGGCAGAGCACGATCATGGGGATGAGCACCGCCGGGTCGTCGGCGAAAGGACGCATGTCCTCGCCCGTCACGTTGAAGCCGGCCACGTTGAACGCCGAGACGGCATGGAACACCGCCCACCACACGCTCCGGGCGACGGGCACGCCCGCGCTCACGAAACCCCCGAACAGGGCAAGTGTCCCCAGCACCTCGAAGGTGAGCGTGTAGAGCACGATCGTACGCACGAACGAGACCGACTCGCGCATGCTCGGCGCACCGTAGTAGAGCCGCATCAGGTTTCGGTCGCGCAGGCCCAGGTTGCGCCCCAGCACCCACAGCACGATCCCCATCCCGGCCATGTAGCCGAGCCCGCCCACCTGGATGAGCACGAGGATCACGGCCTCGCCGAAGTGGCTCCAGTGCGTCTGCGTCTCGACCACCACGAGGCCCGTCACGCAGATCGCCGAGATCGCCGTGAACAGCGACTCGAGCACGGTCGGTTCCTGCCCGCTGTGCGAGATGGGCAGGTGCAGCAGGGGTGTGGCGATTGCGAGGACCAGCCCGAATCCGATGAGGATGCGGATGCCGCCCGAGCCGAAGGGTCGTGAACGGCTCGGTGGCTCGATGCTGATGGTTCGTGAGCCCATCAGCCGCCGTCGCACCGTGCGGCGCGCGGACACTCGCATGTGCGCTCAGCGTGCGCGCGCAAATCCGGTAGCGCAACCCGTCAGGCCGGTGTCGCGACCCCTCCTATGCGCTAGAGGGGAACGAGCTGTGCGTTCACCTCGCCGCCCCAACGGGGCTCGTGTGTCCCGTCGGGCAGCATGTCGAAGGCGTTGACGTCGTCCTCCATCTGCCGGTGCAGCAGCTCGACGATGTGTCCCGCGATGTCGGTGTCCAGCACCGGGAAGATGAGCTCGATCCGCTCCTCGAAGTTGCGCGGCATCCAGTCCGCGCTTCCGGCCCACACCTCCCATGCCCCGCCCGACCGGAACGCCGCCACCCGCGCATGCTCGAGGAAGCGCCCGACGATGCTCCGCATCGTGAACCGCTCGTCGTGCAGCGTGAGCGTGCTGCGCGCGATCACGTCTACCCGTGCCCCCGCGTCCGCCGCCGCCCCCAGCGCCTCGAAGACCGCCGGGTCGGTCAGGTGGTTCATCTTCAGGATGATGTGGCCCTCCGGGCTTGCCTCCGCCCGGATCTTCTCCAGCATCGCGTCCCGCGCCCCGACCCCGTAGCGCATCCGCTGCAGCTGGGGCGGTTCCCCGTCCTCCAGCGACTCGAAGAACTCCAGTGCGTCGCCCGCGAGCTCGGTGTTCGAGCTGAACAGGGAGATGTCCGTGTAGAGCCGCCCGTTCATCGGGTTGTAGTTCCCCGTGCACAGGTGCACGTACCCCCGCCCCGCTCGCCGCACGTAGAGCGCCTTGGCGTGAACCTTGTAGCCCACCGGCAGCGGCAGGATGCGGATGCCCGAGGCCCGGAACAGCAGGCTCCAGTGCAGGTTCTGGAGCTCGTCGAAGCGGGCCCGCCCCTCCAGCAGCACCGCCACGTCCTTGCCTGCTTCCGCTGCCCGCATCAGCGCCTCCGCGATCGGGTTGCGCGCCCCCAACCGGTACAGGCTGACCCGAATCTGGTCGACCTCCGGGTCCTCCGCAGCGCGGTCGACGAACGCCTCGACCGCCCCGTAGTCATCGAGCGGGTGGTAGAACGCGACGTCTCGCTCATCCAGCAACCCGAACGGGTCCGCCACGAAGTCCGGCGCCGGCCGTGGGGCGATCGGCCTGTACCGCAGCGGCGTCGAGTTCGGCCGCGGCGGTTCCTCGTCGATGAGCGTGTTCAGGTAGCGGTGGTCGAGGGGTGGCGAAAGCCGGAACGCCGCCGCCTCGGGCAGGTCGAGCGCCTCCCGCACGTCCGCCACCCACGGGAACGCGCGCTCGACCTCCAGGCGCGTCGCCGGACCCTCGGGACGGTCCTCGATCGCCTGCGCGAGGTCGTCCCAGTCGACGCGCTGCACGTCGAGGTCGGCCAGGCGGGTGAGCCGCATCTCGTACATCGGCAGGTCTTCCGGCAGGAAGAGGTCGCTGCGCAGCCGCACGAGCGGTCCCAGCCGCACGAACGCCCCCGGCCGCCCCGGCACGGGCAGCAGCCGCGGCAGCGAGTCGGGAAGCCGCACGAGGTAGTCGAGCGACTCGCGCCCTGCCGCCAGGTAGAGCGCCTGGCTCGACAGTCCCGAAAGCGCCCCCGGATCGAGCAGGTCCGCCCGCGGCGAGGCCTCCTCCGCCAGGTAGGCGCCGAAGTAGCTCCGCTCCAGCGGCGTCAGCTCCCCCGGCTCCAGCAGCAGGAATCCCACTTCCGTCAGGGCGTTCCGCAGATGCTCGTGGATCTCGGTCGCCTGCAGCGCGCTCTCGTACGCCTCCGCAAGAACCGCCCGGTATTCGTCCTGCTCCTGACGTCCGCCGCTCCGTTCGCGTTCGTACACGCCGTAGATGCGCGCCGCGAAGAACTCGTCAAGGTTCGCCGCGAAGATCGCGAGGAAGCGCAGCTTCTCCAGCAGGGGAACGTCGTCGCGCGTCGCCTGCAGCAGCACGCGGTGGTTGAACCGCAGCCAGGAGCGTTCGCGGGAGAGGACGGTGGAGACCAACGACGATGCCCCCTTCCATGGAAGGCCCTGGGGTTGACGGCCCGTGTGAACGCACCGCTCCCGGGACTGGGTACGATACAAATCCATGACAGAGTCGGCCACGGTTATGGAAACGGAATGGCAGTTCGTTGCCGACGACCTCGCCGCTGTGCGCGCCTGGCTTGATGAGCAGACACCCGACGCGTTCGAGGTCTGCCCCCTGCCAGAACAGGAGCACCACGACGAGTACTGGGACACGGCCCACTGGCTCGTCTGGCGGGCCGGCTTCGCTTGCCGCGTGCGCCGCCGCGGAGAGGCCGCCGAGCTCACCCTCAAGGGACTCACCGGCGGCGACGAGCACATGCGCCGCCGCGTGGAGCTGAACGAAACCATCGACGCCCTCGCCGGACTCGCGGGCGCCGTCGCCGCGCCCGCGGGCGAAGCTGGCCGTCTCCTGCGCACCCTCGCCGGTCCCCACCCCCTCGACTGCGTCGCCGCCTTCACGACGCACCGCACCAGGTTCACCCTCGCCGACGGCGACGGACCCCTCGGCGAGATCGCGCTTGACCGCACGACCGTCGGCGAGGGACGGCGCTCCCACGAGTTGCGGCGCGTCGAGGTAGAGGTCGAAGATGACACCGTCGACCGAACTCGGCCGTTCGTGACCGCCCTCCACGAGGGCGCCGGCCTGCACCCGGCGCCCACCGGCAAGCTCGCCGCCGCCCTCGCCACGATGGGGGCCTCGCCGGGCTGGGAGCCCCGCCCCCTCGGACCCATGACCGTCGACCGGCTGAGCTCGCTCGGCGAGATCGCGTACGCATCCCTCCGACGCAACCTCCTCCGTCTCGTCGAGCACGAGCCCGTCGCCCGCCTCGGCGAGGACATCGAGGGCGTCCACCAGATGCGCGTCGCCACGCGCCGCCTGCGGTCCGCCCTCGACACGTTCGGCGACATCCTGCCGCCCGCGCTCGTGGAGCAGCGCGGCGATCTGCGCTGGCTCGGGCGCTGCCTCGGCGAGGAGCGCGACCTCGACGTGCAGCGGGAGCGCTTCGCCCTGGCTGCGCCGCTCATCGGGCGCAAGGCCGCCGACGCCATCAACACGATCCTCGACGAGCGCCAGGCCAGCGCCCGGAAGAAGGTGCTGAAGGCTCTCGACTCTACACGTTATGTCGCCATGACCGGAGAGATGTCGGAACTCCTGCGTGCGGGACCGCTCCCCGGCCTCGGCGAGGCCCCGGCCCTCGAGACGGCACTCCCGCTGATCGAAGCCTCGCGACGGGACGCCCGGCGCCTTGGCTCCACGATCAAGGCCACCTCCCCCGACACCGACTACCACGCCCTCCGCCTGAAGGTGCGCGACCTGCGCTACGTGCTGGAGTTCTTCTCCCCGCTCGGCGGCGAGTCCGCCGAGGCCTACATCCGCCAGGTGACAAGGCTCCAGACCCTGCTCGGAGACCACCAGGACGCCGCGATCGCGGCGGAGCTCTACGCCGGGCTGGCCAGGGACGACGCCCTCGGCAAGGGCGCCGCCCGCGCCGCTGGGGAGCTGGCCGCCAACGCCCTCGCCGAAGCCGAGGGCTACCGCTGGAAGTTCCCCAAGCGCTACGCCCGCCTCCGCGGACGGCGCTGGCACGCCCTCAGGCGCGCCCTGGCCAATTCGTGAACGCTTGTTAACAGTTCACTGACCGCGCTCCATTATGGTGTCCGCGATGGGAATCCTCCCAGCCGGTTCTACTCCCTCCGCCGTCGCCGACGGCGTTTCCTTTGCTCCCCCCTCCAGCGCCCCGGTGGCCATCGTCGACCTCGGCTCGAACTCGGCCCGCGTCGTCGTCGTTGAACACCCCGTGCCCGGCATTATCGAGATCGCCGCCGAGGAACGCCTCGACCTGCGCCTCGCGACCGAGCTCGACGAGGGCTCCTGCCTCAGCGAGCGTGGCATCGCCACCACCATCGACGCTGTCGCCGAATTCGCCGCCTTCGCGCGCGAGGCGGGCGCCGGCTCGATCAGGGTCGTCGCCACCGCCGCCATTCGCTCGGCCCGAAACCGTGCCGAGCTGCTCGCCCGCGTGCATGCCGAGCTGGGCCTCGCCATCGAGGTGCTCGACGGCGCCGAGGAAGCCCGCTACGCCGCCGCCGGCGCCCTCCACAGCCTCCCCATCCGTTCCGGCGTCATCGTCGATATCGGCGGCGGCAGCACCGAGGTCGCCCGCGTGCTTTCGGGCACGATCGTCGGCGCCTGGAGCTTCTCACTGGGCGCCCTCAACACGAGCGCCGAGTGGCTCACGGAGGATCCGCCGGCGCGCAAGCAGATCAAGGCGATGCGACGCGTGGTCACCCGGACACTCGCCACCGGCGCCCCCTCGGGCCTGACCGAACGCGAGGAGTTGGTCGCCACTGGCGGCAGCGCGCGTACGCTCGCGCGCCTCGTCCAGCGGCAGACCCCTTATCCCATCCCCCGCACCCACGGCTACTCCCTCGATCGCGACGCCCTTGGCGATGTGACCACCTTCCTCGCCGCCCACAGCTCGGCCGAGCGTTCCGCCATCGACGGCGTCCGCGCCGGTCGCGCCGACTCCATCGTCGGCGGCGCCATCATCCTCGACGAGCTGATGCGCCACCTGGGCGCCGGCCGCGTCACCGTCGCCTCCGGCGGCCTCCGCGAGGGCGTCGCCATGCGCGTCTTCGGCGAAGCCGTGCCCCAACCCCGGCTCGTGCGCGCCGGCGCCGTCGAGGCGCTCCTCCGGCGCCACGGCGCCTGGGACGAGGACGGCATGGAGGCCCGCGCCGCCCTTGCCGACGGTCTGACGCCAGCGGTCATCGAAGACCCCTTCAGCGACATCCTCGAGGCAGCCCGCCTCGCGAGCATCCTCCGCGCCCTTGAGGCCACGGAAGTCTTCCCCGTTGACGCACTGCTCGGTGAGGACCTCGCCGGCTTCGATCACGGAATGCTCGCCCGCGTCGCCGCCATCCTCCACTTCATCGATGGAGACAAGGAAGCGGCCCGCCCCTTCCTCGCCCTCCTCCCCGCATCGGAGAAGCGCCCGCTCCGCCGCTGCGCCGCCCTGCTGGGCCAGCAGTAGGAGCTAGCCCCCCAGGTTCCGCCCCAGGAACGCCACCATCGCCTCCAGCCCCTGGGCCGCCTCCGGTACCGCCTCAATCTGCAGGAACGCGTGCGTCGCCCCCTCGCAGACCAGCATCTCCGCCTCCACGCCTGCCGCCCTCAGCGATTCCGCGAAGTCCAGCGACTGCTGCAGGAGCGGATCGCGCGTTCCCGCCGTCATGAAGACGGGCGGGTAGCTCGCCAGGTGCGGGCTCAGGCGCGGGGACACCGCCGGCGAGGCCAGCTTCGGGTCATCCGGCGCCACTCCGAGGTAGTCCTCCACCTGCCACACGAAGATGCGCCCGTTCACGAAGGGTGCGTCCTCCGGCAGCTCCAGCATCGCCGGGAAGTCGTAGACCCCGTACGGCAGCACGGCCGCCCGGAACGGCGTGGCGCCGTCCCGTTCGAGCAGGCGGTGCAGCGTCGCCGCCGCGAGGTTCCCGCCCGCCGAGTCGCCCATGATCGCGAGCCGCCCCGGGTCGATCCCGAGCCCTTCGGCCTCAGCCGCCAGCCAGTCCGCGGCCACGACGCAGTCGTCGAGCCCCTCCGGGTGCTTGTGCTCTGGCGCCAGTGCGTAGTCGACGCTGACGACGGAGTGGCCGCGCTCGGCGAGCCGGTGCGCGAGCTTGTCGTGGGTCAGGGGCGAGCCCGCGACCCACGAGCCCCCGTGGATGAACAGGATTCCCGGATGCGGCCCGGCTCCATCCGGCGCGTACAGGTCGACCGTCAGTGCCTCGCCCCGACGCGTTGCCACCTTCCGCCCCCGCTCGACGGGGCAGTCGGGCGCGCCCTGGTTCAGGAAGCTCGCCGTCATCGCCCAACGCTCGCGGATCTCGAGCCCGGTCACCCGCGGCAGGTCCGGCGGCGGTGGAGTCGCGTAGAACTCGATGATGCGGGCGGTGGTGTCGTCCAAGGACTACGCCTGGTTCTCGCTCACGGCGTCGAGCACGCCCACGGCCGCCATCGTGCGCTGCGCGGCCGCCACGTCGTGGCTGAGGATGACGAGGTCGTGCTTCTCGCCCTGGCGGTCCTTCACGTGGTCCCGCAGCAGCGCCTCCGGCTGGAAGCCCAGCGAGCGGAAGACCGCGATCGCCTCGTGCTGGTCCACCGTCATCTGCCCGATGATCTTGTCGACACCCATGCCCAGGGCGATGCGGAACGCTTCTTCCGTCAGGAGCCGCCCGACGCCGCGTCCCCGCAACGTCGGACCGACCAGCACGCGCAACTCGGCCACGTGCTGCGACCACCGCAGGTCGCTCCGGTCCACGGTCGCGTACCCGGAGATCGTGCCCTCCCCGTCGAGCACTAGCAGCGAGGTGGTCACGCCCGCCTCGATGCGCTGTATCCACGTCTCGACCTGGTCCACCTGTGTGATGTCGCGCCGCAGGAAGAGCAGGTCGTGCTCGGGCAACCCGCGCGCGAAGGCGAGCATCGCCTCGCCGTCGCCCGCTTCCATCAGCCGCAGGGTCACCCGCTGCCCACCGACCGTGCCGGCCGCCGGGTAGCGCGAATCGCGGGAGGTCGAGGTCAGGTCGAACGTACCGAAAGCCATTGGTCCAACTTTGGCCAGAGACGATACATGGCGTTCCCTCCGGCTACGAGACTTGCGTGGCCGCCCCGCAGGACGACCTCCTCCGTGTCTGCCGACCCCACCCGCTCGAGCGCGGGCTTGGCCGCCTCGTACGGCACGATGTGGTCGTGCTCCGCCATCGCGTGAATCATGGGCACGTTGATCCCCGGCAGGTCCACGGGCCGCCCGTCCAGCGCCAGCGTCCCCTCCAGCATCGCGTTCTTCCAGTAGAGCTCCTTCACCATCTGGCGGAAGGCCTCCCCCGGAAACGGGATCTGATCGGCCGCCCAGCGGTCCACCATCATGAACGACTTCACGTACTTGTCGTCCCGGATCCGGTCGAGCACCTGGATCGGGCTCGTCAGGCGACCCGTCGGGCGCAGCATGTCGAACGCCGACAGCAGGATCTCCCCGGGAACGTTCCCCAGCGTGTCCACGATGCGGTCGACGTCGAAGTAGCGCTCATCCGTCCACTGGCTGAACAGCCCCATCCCCTTGAAGTTCACCGGGGTAGTCAAACAGACCATGTTCTGGACGGGCGCGTCCGGGTGCGTGCCCATGTACATCAGCGCCAGCGACCCGCCCACGCAGTACCCCAGCAGGTTCAGCGCGTCCTCTTCCGAGTCCTCGAGGACGCGCTCGACGCACTGCGGGATGCGCGTGAGGGCGTAGTCCTCCAGCCGCAGGACGCTGTCCTCGTTGCGGGGCACGCCCCAGTCGATCAGGTACACGTCGTACCCCTGCTGCACGAGGAACTCCATCATGCTCTGCCCCGGCGTCAGGTCGAGGATGTACGGCTTGCTCACGAGCGACGTCACCACCAGCAGGGGCACGCGGTAGACCTCCTCGGTCTGCGCCCGGTAGTGGTACAGCTTCATCGAGCCGTCGGTATGGATCGTGTCCTTCGGCGTTGAGCCGACCTGCGGGTCTTCCAGCGAGATGTACTCGAGCCCCACCAGCCCGCGACGCAGGATCGTGTCCACGGTCGTCTGGACCTGGCTGGCAACATCGGGTGAGGCGGAGGCAGTCGTCACGGTCTCGTCCACGGTGCGGGCGCGACCCGCAACACGCAATTCATTCTCGATGAGGGGTGGAGCAGGCGGGTTACCGCGGCGTTAATTCGCAGGCGCTTCCCCGCCGGTTGCCGGGGGACGCTTGGTGCGCTTCGGCCGCGCTGGTTTGGCGTTCGTATCGGAGGCTGGACCAGCGGCCAGCGCCGCCGAGAGCTGCGCTTCCAACGCCGCCAGCCGGTTCTCGATCGCCAGCATGCGGTCGCCCAGCGCCAGCACGTCCGTCCGCGTGGGCACGTTCATCGCCGTGAAGAACGAGCCCATGGCCTCGTTCATCGTCTTCTGGAAGTGCAGGAACACGTCGAGGTTCCGCCCGAGGCTCTGGCTGAACTCCTCGGTCCCCATCATCTGGTTGAAGAATTCGTTCCACTGTCGTTCGGACTGTGTGGCCCACTGCCGCCACGCCTCGGAGAAGTCGGGCGTCGCCGTTTCGTTCGTGCTCATGTCGCTTCCTCTTCGGTGCTGTCGCCCTCGGTCGCGGCGGGAATGTCGAAGCCCGCCAGCGCGCCCGTGAGCACCTCCTGGTACCGGTTCAGGGCGTCGATCCAGGTCCGCAGGAACAGCTCGCCCGCCGCTGTCAGCGAGTACATGCGGCGCGCCGGCCCCTGGTCCGAGGTGTCCCAGAAGGACGAGACGAAGCCGCTGTTCTCCAGCTGCCGCAGGGCCCGGTAGACCGTGCCGCTATCGGACTGGGGCAGGCCCGACTCGCTCAGCTGCTGGCTGAGCTGGTAGCCGTAGGCGTTGCAGCCTTTCAGGAAGGCGAGCAGGCTCGTGGCCAGCATCTCCCCGTGGAGCCGCGGCTCCGAGGTCGTGCGCTTGCGTCCCGTGCTCTCGGCCATGGGGACATTCTGTTGCTAGGTGCCGATACACGCAATATGCAGTTTGCATGTAGCTGCCGCCGGCCCTACCCTTCCCTCATCACGAATCAACAGCGGAGCCAACACATGAGCGCCAACTCCCAGACCGAGCAGTACTTCAACGCCCTCCTCGAGAGCTACGACACACTCACCCGCGCCATCGAGCAGGCCAACGAGCGCGGCCTGGGCCTCTCCCGCCAGCTTCTCGCCGAGGTGACTGCTGCCCAGCGCCAGACCCTCGACCTCGCGAAGCAGGTTGCCTCCAACCCGTCCGACATGGCGGCCGCCTACTCGGCCATCATGGAGTCGGCCGTGGCCGCCCAGAGCCAGGCCCTCGACTTTACCCAGACCGCCTACAAGGAAGCCGTAGCCGCCAGCGGTGAGGCTCGCGAGGCCCTCGACAGCCTCCTCAACGCCAGCCGCGCCGCCGCCGAGGCCGCCCTCGACCTCTCCCGCGAGTGGCAGGCGTCGAACCCCTGGGCCGACCTCTTCCAGAAGGGCATCGAGAGTTTCACCGCCGCCACCGGCGGAACCGTCGCAAAGAAGAACACGAAGACGGGGGCGAAGGTCTAGCCGTTCGCTTCCGCCAGCAGCTCGGCCACCGTTCGGTAGGCCTCGCTGCTGTAGATGATCCCGTAGTGGCTCGTCGCGATCCCGATGTTGTACTCGGGCTCGTCCTCGATGCAGCTCTCCGGGCTCACCAGCCCGTCCCGCTCCGCATAGAGCGCCCGCCGGCGGAACGTCGGCCGGCGCGGCCGCATGATGTTGGCCGTGAAGCGGCACGTGCAGTGCCCGCTGTAGCAGGCCGGGGACACGTTCCAGGTCAGGTGCGACCCCGCCCCCCGGCGCACCGCCGCCATCGCTTCGATTAGCGCCGGATGGACGTACGCCACCTCGTTGAACGGCGCTGCCAGCGAGATCAGCAGGTCCACCGACTCGGGGTGCTCGAACGCGACGCTGCGGGCGATGAGCGCCCCCAGGCTGTGCCCGATGAGGTGGACGCGCTCGCCCGTTTCCTCGGCAGCGCGCCGCACCGTCCCCAGCACAAGGTCGCTTGAGGCGTTCGGGCAGTCGACGTTCAGTCCCAGGCCCGAGTAGTACGGCCGGTAGCCGATCCGCCCCAGCCACCAGAACAGCTCCATCAGCGACAGGTCGGTGCCCATGAACCCGGGCACCACCACCACCGGCTCGCCGTTGCCGTGGGGAACGCCGCGCCCGTAGTACACCGGCGAGGCGTGGAGGCGCACCCACTCGCGGTACCAGCCCACCTCGTTGCCGATCGGAGTGAGGATCGGCTGTACGGAGTGATCGTCCTGGTACTGGTCCGTGAACGGCGCCGCGGCGCCCTCGGGCGGCATGCCGGCAAGGTGCTCCTCGCGCTGATCTCCAGCTATGTGCACTTTACAGCAAGTACCGGCATGCCGCCCGTGTTCCGGGCGTCACTCCCGGTGAAGATCCTCCGGACTGAGGATGCGGAAGCCGACGCCGAGCGTGACCTGCGTCGCCGCCGCCTGCCCGTCGCTGATCGCGCCCCGGATCTGCCGAACCTCGAACCAGTCGAGGTTGCGCAGCGTCCGGCTGGCGCGTTCGAGCGCGTTGGCGATGGCCGCATCCACGCCATCCGGCGAGGAGCCGACGAGTTCGACGATCTTGTAGGTGTGTGGCTCGTCCATGGAATAGCCCCTTCCCGCGTTCTCGCGTTCCCGTGTTCGTTGCTCCCGGCGGGGTTATCCCTCCCCGCCCATGTCTCGTTCAAAGGCCTCGTACGTGAGCTCGATCCCCGCCGCGATGTGGTGGCGGAAGTCGCTCTCCAGACGTCCCGCAATCCCGCGCAGGTGGTTCACCTCCACCTTCCCCGCCTCGATCTGCTGCGCCACCGCGTCCCGCAGCTCTTCGGCGCGATCGATCAGGGGCTGGTGCTCTGCCCGCGATTGCTCGATGCGCCCGCTCAGCCGGGGCTCCATCTCCTCCATCTCCTCGAGGCTCCCACCGGGCCGCTCCGACGCATCCCGGTGCCGGCGCAGGATGTCCGCAAGCTCTTCGAGCGCGGCGTGCAGCCCGCCGGCCCAGCCCATCGCGTCCTCCGCGGAGGCCACGATGGCGGCATCCATCCGCTCCCGCGCATGGTGAAGCGCGTCATGGCCCCGCAGTCGTGGCTCGTCTGCCGCGTCGGCCGGGTGTTCTCTGCTCTCTGTCACCATCTCGGCCCCCTTTCGCACGGGTTGCTTCGGATCGAGTGTTTCGCAATCGTACTCGCCTCGTCAAGGCACTAGAGCGCACGAATTCGAGGATGCAATTCACACAACTAGCCCCACAATATGTGAAAAGAATCACCCGACAGTTCGTGAAAAGAAACACAGTGTTCTGTCGACGAAGACGTTGGGGAGGGTGTGTGCGCTGCCGGCCGGTCCCCGGCGCCTGGGAGCCTAACTGGCCGCCACAGTGGGCTCCGGCTCCGCCCCGGCGAAGCTCCGGCCGCTCCGGTGGCGCACCCGGATGTCGAAGTCCCGCAGGCCCCGCAGCACGATGTTCGGCTTGTACGCCGGTTCCCGCGACCCGAACCCGATCTCGTCGAACCGCTCCAGCAGCACCTCGAAGGCGATCCGCCCCTCGAGCCGCGCCAGCGGCGCTCCGAGACAGTGGTGGATCCCCCGCCCGAAGGAGATGTTGACCGTCTCCTCCCGCGTCACGTCGAGCCTGTCGGGGTCGCTGAACTGCTCCGGGTCGCGGTTCGCCCCGCCGATGGTCAGCCCTATCCGCGAGTGCTTCTTCACGAGCTTCCCCCCGAGCTCGACGTCCTCCGCCAGGTACCGGCCATCGAGCTGTACGGGTGCGTCGTAGCGCAGCAGCTCCTCGATCGCCTGCGGAATCAGCTCCGGCTGCTCCCGCAGCAGCTGCAACTGCTCGGGATGCTGGAGCAGCGCCCGAAGCCCGTTGCCAATCAGGTTCGTGGTCGTCTCGTTCCCCGCGACGAGCAGCAGCCGCAGCGTCACCTGCGTCTCTTCCGTCGTCAGCTTCTGGCCTTCTTCCTCCGCCAGCGCGAGCCTCGACACCAGGTCGTCCGTCGGTTCCCGGCGGCGCTCCTCGATGATCGGCGCGAAGTAGTCGTGGAATTCGTCGGCCGTCTGCAGGACCAGCCGGCCCTCCGCATCCGTGAGGTTCGGTTCGAGCACCCGCGAGAAGCGGTCCGACCACGTCTTGAATCGCTCGCGGTCGTTCGTGGGCACCCCGATCATCTCCGCGATCACCACCATCGGCAGCAGCGTCGCCAGGTTCGACATCAGGTCGAACTCCTTGCCGTCCCCCACCTCGTCCAGCAGCGCGTGCGCCGTATCGCGCACGTGGTCCTCCATGCGCGCCATCACCCGGGGCGTGAACGCGCGATTCACGAGCCCCCGCAGGCGCGTGTGGTCGGGCGGGTCGAGCGAGAGCAACGAGGGTGTCAGACCCCGCCGGATGCTCGTGTTCACGAGGTTGTCTCCGGCCCAGTCGCGGTCGCTGTTCCGGAACCGCCTGTGGTCGCGAAGGATGGCGTCTACATCCTCGTACCGGGAAACGATGAGCATCCGCGTGAGCCGGCTCTGGTGATACGGATCGCGCTCCCGCAGCTTCCGGTAGGTCGGGTACGGGTCGGCGATGTAGTGCGGGTCGAGCGGGAACCAGGCTACGCCCGTCTGGAGCCGCTCCTGCAGCAGCCGGCCACGGATGTACAGCGGCGCGATGGCGGAACGAAGCGTGTCGGAAAGCGTCATGCGGACCTGCCTTCGCAGGGATCGCCTTCAGCGTAGTACATCGGCCCGGCGCCCCGGGCGGCGGCGACCCTTCGCCCTAACCGTACCGTTCCGAGGCGGGTGGCGGGTCCAGCTGCGGGTACCAGGGACTGCGCAGCGGCTCCCCCGGCTTCAGGTGGATGCCCAGCCCCGGCGTCATCGGCACCGTCGGCCGCGACGCCGGCCGCTCCGCGAACACGACGTCGTCGCCGAACATCCGCACCGCGAGGGCCCGGCGCTGGCTGTCGAGATTCGTGGGGCCGCCCCCGTGGATGATGTGCGGGTTGGACACGATCACGTCGCCGGGGTTCACCTCCCAGCCCACGATCGGGAAGCTGTCCCGGTCCGCCTGGATGTCCGGCAGGATCGGCAGCTCCTCCCCGTAGAACCCACTCGACGGGTCGTCCGGCTTCGACGGGTTGAACCCGTCGTACATCGTCCCCAGATGGCTCCCCGCGACGAACTCCAGGCACTCCTCCCGCTTCAGCTCGTCCAGCGAGATCCACATCGACGCGAACTGCGTTCCACCGATCGGGTAGTAGGGCGTGTCCTGGTGCCACGGCGTGCGCTCCGCCCCGCCCTCGTGCTTCAGGAAGAATTCGTCCGAGTAGTACCAGACGTTCTCCGACCGGATGAACCGCCCCAGGATCTTCTTGATCGGCGAGTCGTACAGCAGGCGCCTGATCTCGAACGAGCGGTCGAAGTTCCGAACCGTCTCCTCGAACTCCCCGCTCGTGCCCTCGAAGAACTTGGCCCGCTGCATGCCCGTGTCCGCGAGCACCCTCCCCAGCCCCATCGCCAGCAGCATCATCCACTCGGGACCGAGCGCCCCGCGCAGCATGACGACGCCATCCTGTTGCCAGCGCGCGATCACCTCATCGGTAATCCCCGCGACCGGATCGGCCGGGTCAAGGTCATAGCTCGCCGCGACAGTGTCTGTAGTCATCTCGCTGCTCCTCGCGCCCACTGGCACCTGTCATTATAGGGAGGCGCTTGGCCGGTGAGATGGTGGAGCCGGATGCCTAACCAGGCATGCCGGCGTCTGGGCCCCGGCAAGGGAGTGGTACCCTTCTACCGGTAGGGAAAGACACTTGGCGCGGATCACGGGCTATCTGCTGGGAATGTCGGGCAGACGCTGGGTGTTTCTCGCCATGGCCTTTACGGCCGCCGGGATGGCCGTTGCGGGAGTCGTGATACCGGCGACGGGCTTTACCCTGTACCACACCGGTGGTCCGTCCCTTGAGATCACGTACAGCTACTGGTCCGACGTGGTTGGTGTGCATCCGTCCGGCAACTGGCCTGTCGCCGGCGGCCGGTATGTTGTGGTCCCGGCGTTGCTGTCGGGCTTCCTCTTCCTCCTCAATCTTCGCTCCGATGACGGCCTCCTGCGGGGCCTCTTCGCCGCAAACGGGTTCTTCATCCTCCTTGCCTTCTTCCTGGTCGATCTGTCGAAACCACCGCCCGACAGCGGGATATCCCCTCTCTCTGCTGGTCCCGGACAGGTGGTTGTGGCCGTCGCCGGCGCGTTGAGCCTCGCCACGGCATTGAGCAACATCGGCTACAGCGAGTGGAAACGGCCGGCGTAGAACTCGTAGGCCCGGGGAGACTCGAACTCCCGACCAATGGATTAAAAGTCCACTGCTCTTCCAGCTGAGCTACGGGCCCGCACCTATCGTAGCCCCGACCGCCCCCACGAGCCCCACCCCCGCGCATGGTGACCGCCCGAACGACCCTTCGGTAGAATCCACGCCAAGTGAGGCACATCCATGGTTGAAACCCTGACTGGCACCAACCGCTCCGCCGGACTCTCCGTCCAGGAGCTGATCAAGTACGACACGCACGAGGTGCCTGACTACCTCAGCCGCGAGTCGGCCATGCCTCCGGGACCCACCCGCGTCCCCGCCGAGTTCTACTTCTCGCGCGAGCACCACGAAAGGGAGATGGAGCAGCTCTGGAAGCACGTCTGGCAGATGGCCTGCCACGAGGACGACATTCCCAACGTCGGCGACTACATGCCCTACGAGATCGGCGAGCTCAGCTTCCTCATCGTTCACAGCGCTCCCAACGAGTTCAAGGCCTACCGCAACGCCTGCCTCCACCGCGGCCGCCGCCTCAAGGAGCGCGCCGGCAAGAAGACCCACGAGCTGCGCTGCCCCTTCCACGCCTGGGCCTGGCACCTCGACGGCACCATCAAGGAGATCCCCTGCCAGTGGGACTTCCCCTACGTCGTCAAGGAAGAGCAGAACCTCCCCGAGGTGCCCGTCGGGCGCTGGGGACGCTTCATCTTCATCAACCCCGATCCCGACTGCGAGCCCTTCGAGGAGTTCCTCGACGACTTCCCCGACAACTTCGTCCTCCTCCCCTACGAGAAGCGCCACAAGGTCGCCGAGGTCCGCAAGGTCATCCGCGCCAACTGGAAGGTCGCCCAGGACGCCTTCGCCGAGTCCTGGCACGTCTTCTCGACGCACCCCCAGGTCGTCTGGGGCTTCGGCGACTGCAACGCCCAGTTCGACGCCTTCAAGAACTACTCGCGCCAGCACAACCCCGCCGGCGCCCCCAGCCCCCACCTCGAGGGCATCGAGTGGACCCCCCTCCCGCCCTCCACCGACGGCGTTCCCCGCGAGCGTCATGCCTTCACCGGCGCCATCTACGAGCGCCGGCCCGACGGCAACGTCGACGTCACCATGCCCGACGGTCGCAGCGGCGTCTTCACCCAGCAGGCCGTCTGGGTCGAGGGTGAGCTCGGCCACGCCGACCTCCACCTCTGCCAGTGGGTCGCCGGTCCCCAGGTCGAGGAAAGCTTGAGGATGGCGGTCCCCGAGGACCTCGACCCCAACAACACCGGCGGCCGCATCGAAGAGAACGGAGCGGGCCCCGGCGAGAACGGCTCGACGCCCGACGGTTCCGAGCTCTATGCCCAGATCGAAGACGACGGGCCGCCCGCGCCCGCCGAGCCCCAGACACGCGACGAGCGTGCCCGCGCGACGGCCGCCGTCCGGGCCAAGGCTGCCAACGACATGCGGGAGGCCATGCGTCCCCTCCTCGGCGACCTCATGGACAAGGTCTCCGACACGGAGCTGACGGGGAACATCTACTACAACCTGTTCCCCAACCTCATGCCCAGCAGCTCCTGGGGACCCCTCGCCATCTGGTTCCGCTTCCGCCCCAACGGCAACAACCCGGAGGAGTGCATCATGGAGGCGATCTGCGTCGCCCCCACGCCCGAGGGCACCGAGCCTCCCCCGGCCCCGCCCGTCCACGAGCTCGACGTCGACGACAGCTGGACCCTGGCGCCCGAAATTGGCGGCCTCGCCATGGTCATGGACCAGGACACCGGCAACATGCCCTGGGTCCAGAAGGGCGTGCACTCGCTCGAAGGCGGCACGCTCCAGCTCGCCGACTACAACGAGATGAAGCTGCGCCACTTCTACGCGGTGCTCGAGACCTACCTCGAGCGGGAGTGGTAGCGCCGGGTCCCCGCTAGCCCTCGTTCAGGTAGGGCGCCAGCAGCGTCAGCGTGTCCGGCGTCGAGGGCGCCATCTGCACGCGGTCGATGCCGAGTTCGCCCAGCCGTCGCAGGTTCGTCGCGACCCGTTCCGGCTCGCCGAGCATCCCGCCGAAGATGCGGTCGCCCATCGCCTTACCGCGCTCCCGCAGCTCGGGGTCGTCCCCCGCCCCGACCAGCGCCAGGAACCCGAGCGGCATGTCCGGCCGCAGCTCACGCGCCATCTCCACCCGCTTGCGCAGGGCGTCCTCGTCGAAGGAGGCCACCCGACCCGCGAACTCCGTCGGATCGCCCACGTCGCTCACCGGGAACCCCATCAGCTCCATGCGGTCCACGTGCGGCGCGCACTCGCGCAGCGTTCGCGGTCCCGCCGATGAGGCCATCAGCAGGGGCGCTGGCTTCGGCAGCGGCCCGATGAGCGGAATCTCGATGTCGTAGTACTGCCCGTGGAAGCTGCACGAGCCCGTGTGCAGCAGCTCCCGCGAGATCTGCAGCGCCTCGACGTACCGCCCTACCCGGTCCCGCGCCGAAGGAAACTCCCAGCCCATGCCCGTGATCTCGTTCTCCGCCCAGCCCGCCCCCAGCCCCGCCTCGCACCGTCCCCCGCTCACCCGGTGCAGCGCCAGGGCCGCCGCCGCGAATTCGACCGGCGAGCGGAACAGGTTGTTCGAGAAGGCGATCATCACGCGCATCCGCTCCGTTGCCAGCGCGAACGTCGTCGCCGTCACCCACACGTGCGGATGCGGCTGGGGCGAGGAGATGTGGTCCGCGACCGAGATGATCGGGTACCCCTCCGCCTCGCGATCTCGCGCCCACTGCGCGGGGTCGTCATCGACGCTGATGAAATTGGGACAGAACTCCATGCCGTTCTCCCGAAACCTAACCGAAGCGGGAAGCGCCGTCCGGCGAAAACCGCATTCCGGGAAGCCTACCGGCCCGCTGCTGCTACCGGGAAGCGGAGGCAGCCGCTGGCTGTTCCTCCCCTTCCTCGCGCGCCGGCGTCCTCCCCCGCAGCGGAATCTCCGTGAACGCGAGCGCCAGCACCACCAGGATCAACCCGCCAATCGCCGAGATGAAGAACAACCGCTGATTCGCCGTCGCCGCCGCTTCCTGCTGCGCCCCCAGCGCCTCCTCGAAGAGCGCCTCCGTACCTCCGGCCTGCAAGAACGTGGTCCGCACCTCCCCGATCCGCTCGGCATCGATGCTGAGCGTGGCGTCGTCCCTGAGCTCCTCGAAGACCGCGACCGGCATGGCCGCCTGCACCTCGTCGTCGAGGTTTTCGGTGAACGAGGAGCTGTACGTGGTCGTGAGCAGCACGCCGAACAGCGCCACGCCGATCACGCCCGCGATCTGGCGGAAGTACATCTGGCTGCTCGTCGCGACGCCCGTGTCCTCCTGCCGCACGCAGGCTTGCACGATCACGTTGATGAGCGGCGTCACCAGGCCCGACCCCATGCCGAAGATGACCATGTAGAGGGCCACCTGCCAGAGCGGGTCGCCCACCCCCATGGTCTGCAGCAGGAACGCCGCCAGCCCCGAAAGGGCGCACCCCACCACCACCAGCTGCTTGAAGCGCCCCGTCCGCTCGACGACCCGCCCCGCGATGAAGCTCATCACCACCAGCGCTATTGCCTGCGGCATGATCAACAACCCGGACATCTGCGCCGAAGCCCCCAGCGACGTCTGGATGAACGTGGGCAAATAGATGGGCACCGAGAACAGCACCGCGCTCGACAGGACCGCGATCACCCCGGTGAGCACGTACATCCGGTTGCGGAAGAGCTCCATCGGGATGATGGCGTTCGGGTGCCGGATCTCGATGGCGATGAACCCCACGAGCAACACGCCTGCCGCAACCAGCAGCCCCACCGTAATCGCCGAGCCCCACCCATACGCTTCGTACGCCCACCCCGCCGCCAGCAGCCCCGCCACCGTTGCGGTCGTCAGCACGGCCGCCCCCAGGAAGTCGATGTCGGAGATGCGTCCCCCCTGGCGCGTGTTCGGAAGGGTGGTCCAGATCGTCGCCAGCGCGATCGCGCCGATGGGGATGTTGATGAAGAAGCACCAGCGCCAGCCGGGGCCGTCTGCGAAGAAGCCTCCCACTGGAGGCCCGAGCAGCGTCCCGGCCGTGATGATCGCGAGGATGTAGGCCACGTACTTCGCTCGCTCGATGGGGGTGTACATGTCCGCCATCACCACCAGCACGCAGGCGAGGATGAAGCCGCCCCCGATCCCCTGAACGCCCCTGGCTGCGATGAGCGTCAGCATTGAGGGCGCCAGCCCCGCCCCCAGCGACCCAATCAGGAAGATGACCACCCCGGAGATGACGAACGGCCGCCGCCCGAACATGTCCGAGAGCTTCCCCACGATCGGCACCACCACCGTCGAGGTGAGCATGTACAGGGTCAGCACCCACGGGAGCAGCTTGAACCCGTCCAGGTCCGACGAGATCGTCGGCAGCGCCGTCGCCAGGATGGAGCCATCGAGCGAGCTGAGGAACATGCACATGCCCAGCGCGAGGAGCAGCAGCATCTTCTCGCGCTCGCTCAGGAGGACGCCCAGGATGGGCTCGGACGACACGGATGTGGTCAACGCCTACCTCGCCCGGGCCTCTGCGGGGCCGCCGAAATCCTAGCAGCCTCGACGCTTCAGCCCCTAACCGGCACTCCCGGTAAAGTCCGCGATCGTGCGCGCAGCCGGCGCGCGGGAGAGACCGATGGCGAACCTGCAGGAGCCCCTCTGCAGCTGGGACAGCACGATCGACGAGCGCTACAACGACTACACCACCGGGAACACCGACGAGGTACTCCCCGGCATCACCAGGCCGCTTCCCGCCGACCTCATCCGCGAGTGGAACTACCAGTGGCTCGTCGTCGGCACCCGCGAGCTCCAGATCGAGGATCTGGTCCCCATCCCCGACAAGCCCGGCACGACCATGCTCCCCATCGTCGGCGGCCGCTTCTGCGTGAACATCAGCGTCGTCAACGCCCTCACATCCTCCTTCGAGACCGGCGGCAGCGCCGACTACCTCAAGCAGTTCTTCGAGGGCGAGGAGGAGATCACCGCCGAGGTCGCCCAGGACACCTCCCGCGCCGAGGCCGTCCAGGAGCGCCTCATGGCCAACTTCGTGCGCGCTCGCGAGCTTGTCGACGCCGACGCCGACCGCGCGAAGGCGCACTACGCCGCCACCCTCGCCCGCGACTGGACCGCCGTCGACGACGCCGGCCTCCTCGCCGCGCTCGACGAAACGACCGATCACATCGGCGACATCTTCTACACGCACTACTGGTGCAGCAGCGGCGGCGGCCTCCAGACTACCCTCCTCGACGGTCTCCTCGCCGAGCACGTCCCCGACCATCCCGCCGGATGGATGACCGGGCTCACGAGCGGCCTCACCGATGTCGAGAGCGCCCGCCCCTCCAAGGCCATCTGGGATCTGAGCCGCTTCGTCCTCGAACGCCCCGCCCTCGCCGAGGAGATGGCCGGCATCTCCGCGGACGCCTTCCAGGCCCGCCTCGCTTCACCCCCCAGCGACGACTGGACCGCCTTCGCCGGCGAGTACGCCACGTTCATCGCCGAGCTCGGCTTCCGCGGCCAACGCGAGACCGACCCCTCCTGCCTCACCTGGAACGAGAATCCCCAGTTCGTCGTCAGCAGCCTCCAGGCCGACCTCGCCCTGGATGAGGAGCACAGCCCCTACCTGCGCGAAGAGCGCTCCGCCGCCGAGCGAGTCGCCCTTGAGACCGAGGTCGAGGCGGCCCTTCCCGAGGACCAGCGCGCCGAGTTCCGCCGCCTCCTTGGCCTCGTCCAGGTCATGAACGGGAAGCGCGAAACCACCAAGGCGAGCTGGACCCGCCTCTGCCGGACCTACCGGCAGCCCGTCCTTGAGATCGGCAGGCGCCTGGCCGAGCGAGGCGAGCTCGACGAGGCCGAGGATGTCTGGTTCCTGCGCCTCGCCGAGCTTCCGGAAGCGCTCGACGGCGGCCTCTCCGCCGCCGAGATCCAGGACGCCATCGATGAGCGCCGTACCCGCTACCAGATGCTCCACGACTACGAGTTGCCCATCATCTTCCAGCGCCCGGTCGAGGCCACCCCCCGCCAGACCGCCGACGCCGGCGGTGAGACCTCGTTCCAGGGTATCGGCGTCAGTCCCGGTCAGACCCGGGGCCGTGCCCGCGTCGTTCTCAGCGCCGACGGCGCATCCGAGGCCACCATCCTCCCCGGCGAGATCCTCGTCGCCCCGGTGACCGACGCCCCCTGGACCCCGCTCTTCCTCCCCGCCGCCGGCGTCGTCGTCGAGACCGGCGGCCTGCTCAGCCACGCCGCCACCGTCGCCCGCGAGTACGGTATCCCCGCCGTCACCGGCATCCGCGGCGCGACCGACTTCATCGCAACCGGCACGATGCTCAGCATCGACGGCTCCACCGGCACCGTGACAATCGAAGAGGGCTAGGGGAAGCGTCCTAAAGCAGCTCGGACGTGGGCTTTCCTTCCGCCTTGTGAGCCTTGTGGCTACAAGCAACGTGCCACTCGTTAGTCGCAGATGGCGACGCTGATGTTCAGCTCGGCTTCAAGCCTGGCCCGCAACTCCTGGCACGCCTCGTCGACCTGTTCCCCTGAGTCAAGGTCGGTGTCAACGGTAGAGCCGAACGAAGTCCAGAAGTCGACGAGGTTTGCCTGAGTGTCGATGTCCGTCTCGATGTCTTTCAGGTCTTCGACGACCTCCCGGGCCTCTCTGACGAAGTCCTCAATGCCTGCGGTCATCGTGCCGTGGAGTTCGGCCAGATGTGGTGGGGGGCGGAGGCTTGAGACTTCGTCGCTGTAGTCCTTGAGAAGTTCAAGGGCGCCTTCGAGGGAATCGGCGAACGCGCGCACCAGCGTTTCCGCGAGTTCGCTCGCTAGCTCCGCGTCTTCGTCCGACCAAGAGTCTTCGGAACCGGGTGAGGCCAGCCGGTCTCCCATTTCTTCAAACCATTCCTCAAATGCCTCTTCCAGGTCTTCGTCGCCGAGCTTTTCACCCTCTTCCTGCAAGGTGGCCTGCGCGTCCTCCATCGCTTCCGCGTACTCCTGCGTTGTCAGGACACGCTCCTCGCCACCGCCACACGCGGCCAGAAAAACGAGCACGAACAGCGGAATCGCGTACCTCACTGCTGGATCACCTGCGGGGTTCCAACAGTCGTGATGATCCAGGTGCCGTCACCCTGGTTGTTGGCCTTGAAGTTGTAGAGCACGCCGTTGACGGTCGACTCCAGGAGGCTGATGGAGGTCCCGGACGTCAGAATCAGGAAGGTGCCGTTTCCGCTGCCGTCCACCGAGAACTCGGCCGACGTGCCTGGGTAGATGCAGCTCTCTCCGGCCCCGACCACCAGGTTCACCGTGCAATCTCCGCCCGGGGTCGTGGAGGTTGACGGACTCTCTGTTGAGGATGGTTCGTCTGGCGCCCCCGACTCCGTCCCTGACGGCGGAGTGCTGCTCCCTCCGGCGAGAAGCAACTGTACGATCTCCGTGTAGCCCTCCTCGGTCGCGATGTCGAGCGGGCTCACGTCATTGAACTGATCGAGCACCTTGTTGGGGTCGGCGCCGGCATTGAGGAGCGCGCGCACCATCGCTGTGTCCTGCACCTTGACCGCGAGGCTCAGCGGTGATTCCTCGTAGAACTGCTCCTTGTCGACGACGTTCGGGTCCGCCCCCGCGTCGAGGAGAATCTGCACGATCGCGACGTCGCCCTCTCCAACGGCGTAGGTCAGGTGTGTTCCCACGCGGAAGTCGGGACTGACCTTCTTGTTGGGGTCCGCCCCTGCCGCGATCAGCCTCCGCAACATGTCCTGGTCTCCGGCGCCAATCGCCAGGCTCAGCGGCGTCTGGTCGTAGAACTGCTCCCGGTCGATAACGTTGGGGTCCGCCTCCGCGTCGAGGAGAATCTGTACGACCTCCGCGTTGCCCAGTCCGACCGCGTAGGTCAGGTGCGTTCCCACGCGGAAGTCGGGACTGACCTTCTTGTTGGGATCCGCCCCCGCGGCGATCAGGTTGCGCAACAGATCTTCGTCCTCGGCGGCAATCGCCAGGCTGAGCGGCGTCTGGTCGTAGAACTGCTCCTTGTCGACGACGTTGGGGTCCGCCTCGGCGTCGAGGAGGATCTTCGCGATGTCGTACTCGCCCAGCCCGATCGCATAGGTCAGGTGTGTCCCCACTCGGAAATCGGGATTGATTCGCTTGTCGGGGTCGGCGCCGGCATTGACCAGGATCTGGACGATGTCCGAGTTCCCATCCTCAATCGCCAGGCTGAGTGGCGTCTGGTCGTAGAAGTACTCTCCACTCACCAGGTCCAGGTACTGCGGACACGAGGCCACGATCGTTCTCACTAGCCGGGTATCGGCCGCGCGCACTGCGCCGTGCAGCGGCGTGTGGGTTGAAGCGTCAATGCAGGTGTACGGAGGAGGTCCCGGCAGGGTTACCTCTACGCGCACGGCGTTGCTCTGATGGAAGTTGCCCGATTCACTCCGCGCCGACATGTCCAGGGGCGTGTTCAAGGTCCGCCAGCGCCCCCCCTCGGGACGTGTACTGACATACAAGAGCGATGGGTCGGAGACGCGACGCCAGACGGTGACATCCACGTTCGCAGCGCCCCCGCCCTCGAGCGATACCCGTACGCGCACGGCGTTGCTCTGATGGAAGTTGCCCGATTCACTCCGCGCCGACATGTCCAGGGGCGTGTTCAACGTCCGCCATCTGCCCCCCTCGGGGCGGGTGCTGACGTACAGGAGCGAGGGGTCGGAGACGCGGCGCCAGACGGTGACGTCGACGTTGGCGGTCTCGGGCATCGCGGGCTCCCCCTGGGCAACGACACCGGAGATGGCTGAGAGCGTCAGCACCGCAGCCAGCATTACCACGATCCACTTTGTCATCTTGAGCCTCACTTCCAGGGCTGCTGCCCGAAGGGGAACACACCGGAATCCGCTACGGCGCAGCCTTCGCCAGTCTCAAGATCGTCACGACCCGAGCCGCGGCGAAACAAGTACCAAACGCCCTGCTTGGAGGAGACAGTTGCCCTGTGTGATCAGGACAAATTGCTCCTGGCTCCCGAATTCGCGCCAGCGGACGCTCGTGACCGGATGGTCTGAGACCATCACCCCCCTGCGTTCGTCTGGGACCGTTCCGACTCTCTCTTCAGTCCCGCTCTTGCGGAATCACGCACGTCACGGTGGCACCGCCCATGGCACCTCTCGGTTCGACGACAAGACGGCCTCCCAGTCTCTGGGCATCCCCGCGCATGTTCTCGAAGCCGTGACCGCGCTGCGCGTAGTCGGTGGGAAGCCCTACTCCGTCGTCCGATACGGAGAGCCGCACCTCCTCCTCCCCACATGTCAGGTGGATCGCCACCCTGCTTGCTTCGGCATGGCGGTAGGCGTTCGTGAGGGCGTTGTGCGCGATCGAGAAGAGCATGCTCCTGGTCTGCGTCGAGAGGGGCGGCTCGACCCCCACTTGCGTCAGCTCACAGGGAACGGAGGTGATGTTGGTGAAACTGGAAGCGTGGGACCTGAGTGCGGAGCTCAATGCACGACCCTCGTAGATGCCGCCCATGTGAATGGGGTGTCGCAACTCCCAGATGGCGGAGCGGGACAGCCGAGAGGTCGCCTCGAGGGTGGCGGCCAGCTCCGGGTTGGCGTCCCCCGCCTGGGCTTTCGCGGTGTCGATGCCGAGCCCGACCATGTACGCCGACTGCGCCGTGGTGTCGTGAACCGCCTGGGAGAACTCCACCCGCTCACGCTGCAGGTCGCGTTCGCGCTCCACCGCCCGCCTCCACCTCTCTCGCTCGAACCTGGCGATGACGTTGACGATGACAACCAGTCCATACATGACCCCAATCCGGGCGATGAGGGTCCTCTCCTCCTTGGCGGCAGTGTCGATGCCGTCCCCGGCAATCAGGCTGATGGCCAGATACAGCGCGGCCACGATGGTGGTGCAGGCCATCGCCAGCCGAAAGGACGTGAGAATCACCGCGTAGGCGGCAAGCTGGGGGTAGTAGAGCAAGTGGAAGAACCTGTGGTCGAATCCTCCGGCTGCCGCCAGAGCGCCCGACAGTAGGCAGACGTCCAGCGTGGCGTTGGCGAGAAGCCAACCCCGAGTGACGGACTTCCGCCTCGCCAGCCGGTAGTGCGTATAGCCGGTGAGCCCTGCTACCACCAGGAGCCCCGGCAGGAACACCGCCTGGCCGTCCGGCCATTCCACCGGCCGGTACACCCACATGGCCAGACCGCAGACGGTAAAGAACCACCGGGCCCAGACGAACGTCCACGCAATACGTCGCAAACCCTCCGGGTCGCTCGGCGCTCCCACTCCGTCCATGCCGAGGACGTTGGCCGCCGTCGTCATCAGGTGAATACCGCGGTTGCTGCGGACCCCTTCAGCCATCTCGTCGCCCGAACCGGCGGGCCTCTGGGCGTCCCTGTGGGGGAGTGCCCACGCGAATCACCCGCTTATCTCCTTAGCCCTGCGGTTGATAGTCATCCAGCAGCCCGTTCCGCGCCGCCCAGAGCACCAGCCCCTGCATCGAGGTGACCCCCAACTTCTGCTGGATGCCGTAGATGGCGTTCCGAACGGTCACCGCTTTGATACCCCTCTGGTTCGCTATCTGGACGTACGACATGCCACCTGCAAAGGAGACGAGTATCTCCCGCTCCCTCGCCGTCAGCCCGGCGGCGTCAGCTGCATCGCCCACCTCCGCCTCGGCGCGTACCGACGCGAATACGCCCCGCACAACCTCGGCGGGCAGGCGAACCTCTCCCCGGAACACGCCTCGCACCGTCGACAGCAGCCGCTCCCTGCCCGTTTCCTTCTGAAGGTACCCGGTTGCGCCAGCGGCCACCGCCTCCACAACAGCCGTCTCCTCGTCCGCGACCGTCAGCATGACCACACGAGTCTCGGGGGCCGACTCCATGATTTCACGGCAGGCTTCCACTCCGTCCTTCCTCGGCATTATGACGTCCATCACCACGATGTCCGGAGACACCTCGGCAGCTACCCGGACTGCCTCCTCGCCGTCCCCCGCCTGTCCCACCACCTCGAACTCGCCGGACTGCTCCAGGACGTGTTTCAGCCCCTCCCTGACGATCGAGTGGTCGTCGACCACCATCACCCTGATGCGCTCGTCCGATGCCATCCCTGCTTCCTCTAGCAAACCTGCGACAGGGTCGGGCAACCGACCGTTGCGCTGCCCTGAGCGCCCTCCGCGATCCTCTCCCTGCCCGGTGGCGAGCCTGCGAGGCGCTCCAAGGGCGCGCAGGCGGGTCCCCAAGCGCCGCGGCCAAGCTAACCAGTCGGTGCCGCCTCCGCAACAGCAAGAGCCCCCGAGCGAGGAGAGATGGCATGATGGGGGTTCAGACCGCAAGCGCCCAGCGCCACCAGACCTGGACAAAATCGAGAACCTTCGAGCTGGCGCTTGAACGTCCCCACGGGACCAGCCCTCACGGTAGTTGGAACTTCCAACTAAGTGTGGCGCAGGGAACCGGCGGTGTCACGCGGTTGGCAAGTGGCCGGAGCCTCTACCCCTTCGCGCGGCTGAAGACGAGCTTGTCCTCGCTCGAGAGCTCCGGCCGGAAGCCGTACCCCTCGTCGTCGAAGTCCTTGAGATCCTCGACGCCCTCGATGCGGTTGCGGATGACGTAGCGGGCCATCAGGCCGCGGGCGCGCTTCGCCACAAGACCGATGGTCTTCAGCTCGCCGTTCCGCTCTTCCTTGAAGTCGGCGGCGATCAGTGGTCGCGTCAGGCTCTTCGGCGGCACCGCCTTGGCGTACTCCTGCGACGCCAGGTTCAGCACCGGCGCCTCGGGATCGGCGTCCTCGTCGTTGAGCACATTCGCCAGCCGGTCACCCCAGAACTCGTACAGGTTCTTCCCCCGCTCGTTCGAGAGCTTCGTGCCCATCTCCAGCCGGTACGGCTGAATCAGGTCGAGCGGCCGCAACAGCCCGTACAGCCCCGAGAGAATGCGCAGCCGACCCTGCGCCCACTCCAGGTCTCCCGACTGCAGGCTGGACGCATCCAGCCCCTTGTAGACATCCCCCTGGAACGCCAGCACGCACGGCTTCGCGTTCTCTTCGGTCAGGGGCAGGCTCATGTCCTGGAAGCGTGCATGGTTCAACTGCGCCAGCGAGTCGCTGAGCGACATGAGCGTGCGCAGGTCGCTCGCCTCGAGCGTCTTGCAGGTCTGCAGCAGCGAGGCGGTGTCGTCGACGAACCGCGGCTGCGTCGCCGCGAGCCCGTTCCCGACGGGCGAGAAGTCGAGTGCCTTGGCAGGCGAAATGATCGTGAGCACGGGCGTTCCTCCCGGATGGAGCGCGGTTTCTGCCGAAAATCGTACCAGACGCCCCACCCGCCGCCTTGCCCCTCCCGCTCCCGTGCGCTGAGATCGTCCCGCCGCACGGACCCCCGACGGACCGCAGCGCACGGAGTACCCCATGAACGGTAACGAGCTCGTCGCCCGCATCCTCAAGGAAGAGGGAGTCGCCGAGATGACCTGCTTCCCCAACAACCCCCTCATTGAGGAGGTGGCGAAGCTCGGTATCCGCCCGATCATGTTCCGCCACGAGCGTGGCGCCGTCATGGCTGCCGACGGCTACAGCCGCGTCAGCGACGGCGAACGCTTCGGAGTCGTGGCCACGCAGAACGCCGCCGGCGCCGAGAACGCCATGGGCGGCATCGCCCAGGCCTTCGGCGACAACGTCCCTATCCTCGTCCTGCCCGGTGGCTACCCCCTCATCGAGCGCCAGGTGCGCCCCAACTTCTCCGCGGTCGAGAACTACCGCGGCATCGTCAAGTCCGTCGAGTCCATCGACACGCCCGCCCAGATCGCGCCCGCCATGCGCCGCGCCTTCCACGCCCTGCGCAGCGGCCGCGGCGGACCCGTGGTCGTCGAGCTTACCTCCGACGTCTGCGCCGGGGACATCCCCGAGGCCGACCAGCACTACGACTCCCCCGGGAAGGTCCGGCAGAGCCCCTCGAACGGCGACATCCGCGAGGCCGTGACCGCCCTCCTCGCCGCCGAGCGCCCCATGATCTGGGCCGGTTCGGGCGTCCTTACCGCGGACGCCACGGACGCCCTCCGCGAGCTCGCGGAGCTCCTCGACATCCCCGTATTCACCACCATGGAGGGCAAGTCCGCCTTCGACGAGCGCCATCCCCTGTCGCTCGGCGCCGGCAGCCGCGCCACCACCGGCGCCGCCCACGCCTGGATCGTCGAGTCCGACACGATTCTCGCTCTCGGCGCCAGCCTCACGCACAACGGCTACACCCAGATCGTTCCCCCCGGCAAGACCGTCATCCACAACACCAACGCCCCCGAGGACGTGAACAAGGACACCGCCTGCGCCATCGCCCTCGTCGGCGACGCCCGCATCACCATCAAGGCGCTCATCGACGAGGCGAAGGCCCGGACGGACGGGCAGGGCCGCACCTCCGACGCTGCCGCTCGCCTCGCCGAGAAGCAGCGCGAGTGGATGGCCGAGTGGATGCCCCTCCTCACCTCCAGTGAGGCGCCCCTCAACACCTACCGCGTCATCCACGAGATCAACCAGAACGTCGACCACGAGAACTCCACCGTCACCCACGACGCGGGCGCTCCCCGCGACTCGATGGTGCCCTTCTTCACCGCCACCTCCCCCCACAGCTACATCGGCTGGGGCAAGACCACCCACCTCGGCTTCGGCATCCCCGTCATGATCGGCGCCAAGCTCGCCCGCCCCGATCGCTTCTGCCTCAACTTCATGGGCGACGGCGCCTTCGGGATGTCCGGCCTCGACCTCGAGACCTCCGTCCGCGCCGGCCTCCCCATCACCACCGTCCTGCTGAACAACGGCGGTATGGCCACCTACCCCGGCGGCTTCCCCACCGCCCGCACCCAATTCGGCGTCTCACACATGAGCGGCGACTACGCCGCCATCGCCGAGGGCCTCGGCGCAACCGGCATCACCGTCACCCAGCCCGACGATCTCGGCGACGCCATCCGCACCGCGCGCACGCTCAACGCCGAGGGCCACACCGTCCTCATCGACGTCCACTCGAACTACGAGTCGAAGAAGTCGCGCTTCTAGCCGTCGATTGAGGCGAGGAACGCCTCGACTGCTGCGTTGAAGGCCTCCGGCTGGTCGATGTTCGCCGCGTGCCCCGCGTCATCGATCATGAAGCTCATCGCCCCCGGGATGTTCTCGCTCATGTAGCTGTGCGCCGCGAGGAAGTTTTGGTCGTCGGCTCCGGTCACCACCAGCGTCGGCTTGTCGATCGAAGTGAGCGACTGGATCACGCTCGCGTCGCGCTGCGTCAGCATCCCGCGCGCCGCCTTCGCCAGCCCCTCGGCCGACCGGTGCCGCGCCGCCTTCACCTCTGCCGATTCGCCCAGCGAGGCAAGCCCCTGCGTCTCGAACGCCTCCGCACGCCTGATCGCGAACTGGTTCCAGCCCTCGCGCCCCTTCGGGTTGTTGTACCCCGGACCCGTGTCGAACAGCATCAGGGCCCGCGTCCGCTCCGGGTGCGCCAGGTTGAACGCCAGCGACATGTACCCGCCTAGCGAGAGCCCGCCCACGATCGCGCTCTCCACCCCACAGGCATCGAGAATCGCGGCGATATCGGCCAGGGTTGCCGGCTCTGAGTACTCGGCCGGATCCTCGGGGCTGTCCGTATTCCCGTGTCCCCGCATGTCCCAGGCGATGATGCGGTAGCGATCACGGAAGGCGTCCATCTGCCCGCGCCACATGCTCGAGCTCGCTCCGAAACCGTGCGTCAGCAGGATCGCCGGCCCATCGCCCTCGACCTCGTAGTACAGGTTCACGCCGTCCCGGTTCAGTGTCGCCATCGGTTGCCTCCTGGGGTGTGCGGCGGCTCATCCTACGCGGGAGCGTCGCTAGTGCCTCGCACTGCCGTGCCCTCTTATGTCGCCCAGATAGTGCTCTTCCCGTGACCGCATCCGCGCCGCCGCCTCGCCCCCAGCTTCGTGCTCATACCCGCAGAGATGCAGGATGCCGTGCGTCAGCAGGTGCGCCAGCTCGTCCGCGAGCGAGTGGCCCAGCTCCGACGCCTGCCGCACCGCCGTCGGGACGCTGATGGCGATGTCGCCCAGACTCGGCGGCTCCCCCTCCCCCAGCGGCGCCTCCGCCGCCTCCGGGAACGCGAGCACATCCGTGGGCGCATCGATGCCAAGGAAGCGGCTGTTCAGGTCCTGGAGCGTGTCGTCGTCGGTGGTCAGCACCGTCAGCGCGACGCCGTCGGCCACGCCCTCCCCCGCCAGCACCTGCCCCGCAAGCGCCTCGAGCGCGCCAAGGTCGACGCCCCCGGGTACCGTCTCGACCACGAAGTCGATGGTGTGGGCCATGCCGGGCTAGCTGGCGGCGAAGATCGCTGCCGCTTCGCGGGCGGCGTCGACCAACGGTGTCGGGATGATCCCGAACACGATCACGCCCACCGTCGCCACCCCCAGGGCCACCCCCACCGTGGGCGAGATGGCCAGCCGCTGCTCCTCCTCCGCCTCGCCCATGAACATCTGCCGCACGACCGCCAGGTAGTAATAGGCCGACACGACCGAGTTCAGCACACCGATGATGACGAGCCACACGAGGTCGGCCTGGATGCCCGCGTTGAACACGTACAGCTTCGCCCAGAACCCGGCCGTCGGCGGGATGCCTGCCAGCGAGATGAGGCAGAACGCAAGCGCCAGCGCGAGCAGCGGCGCCTGACGCCACATCCCTGCGTAGTCCGCGATGTCATCGCTTCCGATGCGCTGCGAGATGCCGATGACCGCAATGAACGCGCCGAGGTTCGTGAATGCGTACGCCGCCACGAACAGCAGCACCCCGCTCGCGCCCTGCACGAAGTGCTCGCCCGCGATCGAGATGGCCGCGAGCCCGATCATGAAGTTGCCCGCCTGCGCGATCGACGAGTACCCCAGCATCCGCTTGATGTCGCGCTGGACGATCGCGAACACGTTCCCCAGCGTCATCGAGACCGCCGCGATGACCGCGAAGATCATCGCCCAGTCGTCGCTCAGGAACTGCTCGCCCAGACCCTCGAAGAAGAGCCGCATGACGACCGCGAACGCCGCCGCCTTCGACCCAACTGACAGGAACGCAGCCACGGGGGTGGGCGCTCCCTGGTACACGTCTGGGACCCACATCTGGAAGGGGACGACCGCCATCTTGAAGCCGAACCCGGCGATCAGCAGCACGCTTGCGACGACGAGCAGCGAGCGGTTGTCGGCGCCGTGCTCGCTGATGGCGGCGGAGATATCGGTCAGCAGCGTCGAACCGGCGAAGCCGTAGAGCAGCGCCATGCCGTACAGCAGCAGTGCCGAGGCGATCGCGCCCAGCAGCAGGTACTTCATGCCCGCCTCACTCGACCGCTGGTCCTTCCCCCACCCGGCGAGGATGTACTGCGGGATGGAGGACAGCTCGAGCGCCAGGAAGATCGTGATCAGGTCGCGCGCGCCCGCCAGGAACATCAGCCCCGCCGAGGCCGTCAGGACCAGCGCGAAGTACTCCGACTGCCGCCGCCCCACCCGGTCCACCCAGTCGATCGAGGCGATGACGACGATCGCCGTGATGCCCGCGAAGACGTACTGGAAGAACACTGCGTACTGGTCGATCGCGAAGGTGCCGTCGAAGGCGGTCTGGAAGTCCCCCCGGATGACCCACGTCGAGGTCCAGATGGCCGCCCCGAGGATGCCCGCGAGGGCGATGTAGGGCAGCGCCCTGCGCTGGTTCGGCAGGAGCGCGTCCCACACGAGCACCGCGCCGGCGGCGAGCAGGATCGCGAGCTGGGGTCCGACGATGTCGAGTTCGCTCACCCTGCCACCCTCGCGCTCACGACCCCGATGGCGGGATCAAGCATGTCCATGATCAGGCTCGGATACACGCCCAGCAGGATCACCAGCGCCGCCAGCCCGATGACGCTCGCGTGCTCCCACCAGTGCTTCTGGTCGTCCGCCTCATCCCACTCGTGCCGCACCGGCCCGAACACCACTCGCTGCAGCGTCCAGAGGATGTAGCCCGCGGACAGGACCACGCCGAAAATGGCCATGATCACCGCCCACTCGTGCTTCTGGAAGGCGCCCAGGAAGACCGTGATCTCCGCGATGAACCCGGCCAGGGACGGTAGCCCCACGCTCGCGAAGCCCGCGAACACGAGCCCCGTCGCGATCAGCGGCATCTGCCGCGCGAGCCCGCCGAGCCGCCCGATCTCGCGCGTGTGCGTGCGCTCGTACATCAGCCCGACGACCACGAAGAGCATGCCCGTGATCAGTCCGTGGGCCAGCATCTGGTAGGCCGCGCCCACCATCGCCGTCGTGCCCAGCGCCCCGATGCCGAGCAGCACGAGACCCATGTGGCTCACCGACGAGTACGCGATCAGCCGCTTCACGTCCGTCTGCCGGAACGTCACGAACGCGCCGTAGAGCACGCTGATCGAGCCAATGGCGGCCAGCCAGATGCCGTAGTCGTTCGCCTGGTCGGGAAGGATCGTGACGCAGGTGCGGATGATGGCGTAGCCGCCCATCTTCAGCAGCACGCCCGCCAGCATCACCGAGACGGCCGTGGGCGCGTCGCTGTGCGCGTCCGGCAGCCACGTGTGCAGCGGCACGATCGGCAGCTTCACCGCGAATCCGATGAAGAGGAACAGGAACACCCAGCCCAGCGGCAGCACCGCCGTCGTAAGGGTCGAGTTACCCAGCACCTCCATGTCGAAGGTGCCCGCGCTGAACGCCAGCGCGAGAATCGCCACGAGCATGAACGCCGAGCCCGCCACCGTGTACAGCACGAACTTCATCGCCGAGTACTCGCGCCGCCCCGATCCCCAGACCGAGATGAGCAGGTACATCGGGAACAGCTCCAGCTCCCAGAACAGGAAGAAGAGCAGGAAGTCCATCGCCGTGAACACGCCCAGGGCGGACGTCGAGAGCACCATCAGGCAGGCGAAGTAGGCCCGCGGCCGCTGCTCGATGCTGAACGACACCAGCACCGCCGCCGTCGTCAGGAACGTGGTCAGGACGACCAGCGGCATGCTCAGCCCATCGACCGCCAGGAAGTACTGGATCTCGAACGACCCCACGTCGATCCAGCTCGCGCGGTCGACGAACTGGAAGCCCCCGCCCGTCTGGAAGTCGAAGAACATCCCGATCGAGATGGCCAGCGCCACCAGCGACCCGAGCAGCGCGACCCAGCGCGCATAGCCTGCGCGGTCGGCCGGGAGCAGCAGGATCAACAGCCCCGCGAAGGCGGGCAGGAACACGAGCACGGTCAGCAGCATTCCACCCTCCTACAGCGGATTCGCGATGAACACGATGATGGCGACGATGAAGACGCCGGCGGCGATTCCCAGGCCGTAGAGCTGCACCTGGCCGGTCTGGGCGTGGCGCAGCACCCGGCTCGACTGCGTTCCCACCCAGCCCACGCCGTTCACGGTGCCGTCCACGGCGGTCGTATCGAACACCTCCACCAGCCGGTTCCAGCCCCGCTGGAACGCCTGCACGGCGAAGGCGCGTTCGTAGAGGTCGTCCAGGAAGAACTTGTTCTCGAGGAGCGCGACGAGCGGGAACGCCACCTTGCGAATCTCCGCCGAGGAGACGAGCCCCCGGTGGTAGATGGCCCACGCCGTCCCGATGCCCGCCACCGCGATGAGCGAGGACGTGATGGCGATCCCGTAGCTGAAGCCGGGCGCCTTGTGCAGCCCACCCGGCACCGCCGCCTCGACGAAGTGGTGGAACTCCTTGCCCCAGGCCCACCAGCCCGCCGCGATCGCACCCGCCGTGAGGATGAGCAGCGGCACGGTCATCACCCAGCTCGACTCGTGCGGGTGCGCCGGATCGCCGTGGAAGTGCGAGTCCTCGTCCTCGTGGTCGACCGGCTCGCCGCCCTTGTAGGTCCCGAAGAACGTCAGGAAGATCGCGCGGAACATGTAGAGCGCCGTCACGAACGAAGCGATCGCCGCCACCGCATAGAGGCCCTTGTTGTTCACCCAGGCCTCCAGCAGGATCTCGTCCTTCGACCAGAACCCGGCCAGCGGGAAAATGCCCGAGAGGCTGAGCGTGCCGATCAGGAACGTCCAGAACGTGATCGGCATCACCGTGCGCAGGCCGCCCATCAGCCGCATGTCGAACGTATTCGTCGCGTGGTTCACCGACCCGCTGCCGAGGAACAGCAGCGCCTTGAAGAAGGCGTGCGTGAACAGGTGGAAGACCGCCACCGCGTACCCGAACACGCCCAGCGCCAGCATCATGTAACCGAGCTGGCTGATCGTGGAGTAGGCGAGCACGCGCTTCAGGTCGGTCTGCACGAGCGCCAGCGAGGCGCCCACCGCCACCGTCGCCGCCCCGATCCAGCCCACGACGTTGAGCGCGTCCGGTGACGCCTCGATCACCGGGAAGAAGCGGGCCATCAGGTAGACGCCCGCCGCGACCATCGTGGCGGCGTGGATGAGCGCGGAGACCGGCGTCGGGCCCTCCATCGCGTCCGGGAGCCACACGTGCAGGGGGAACTGCGCGCTCTTCCCCACCGCCCCCGCAAACAGCCCCAGCCCGAACAGCGTCAGCGTCGTCCCGGCGAGCGCTCCGGTGAGTGCCAGATCATGGATCTCGTGGATGGCGAGCGTGTCGTGACGCGTCCAGATGAGCAGGATCGCGGCCAGCAATCCAAGGTCGCCGATGCGCGTCACGATGAACGCCTTCTTGGCGGCGGAGGCCGCGCTCGGCTTGTGGAACCAGAAGCCGATGAGCAGGTAGCTGGAGAGGCCCACCAGCTCCCAGAAGATGAAGAGCATGAAGAGGTTGTCGGCCAGGACCAGCCCCAGCATCGCCGTGATGAAGAGGCTCATGTAGGCGTAGTAGCGGCCGTAGCCGGGGTCGCCCTCCATGTACCCCTGCGAGTACACCTGCACGAGCAGCGACACGCTCGAGACCACGACCAGCATCACCGCCGTCAGCCCGTCGATGCGCACCCCCAGCGCCAGCTCGAGCGGCCCCGCCCGGAACCAGTCGTGCGAGTAGATGGCGATGCCGCCGCCTGCGCCGAGCACGTCGATCAGCGCGATCAGCGACAGCACGAAGGAGACGCCGATCGCGAGGATGCTCAGGTAGCCCGCGATCTTCGGCAGGTGGCGCACGTACAGCGTGATCGCGGCGAACGCGACCAGCGGGCAGAGGATGATCGCCCACAGCACGATCTCGCTGATGCCGGGAACCTCGCCCGTCGCTGCTGCGAAGAGTGGGATCATCGGCTCAGATCTTCCTCAGGATTTCGCGCGCCACGTGCGCCTTCCCTGTGGGGACGTAGATGGTGCGTTCGTCGCGCATGGAGGCGTCCTCGCCGCGGCCCACGGGCGGCATGATCACGATCCGCAGCCCCTCGGCCGCGAAAAGCTCACGCCACGTCTCGGCGACGTACCCGTTTGCCACGCTCATGAATTCAACCCACATGGCGCTACAACTTCAGGAGGTCGAGCTGGTCGACCTCGACGGTCTGGCGGCTCCGGTAGACGGCCACCGCGAGTGCGAGCGCGACGGCCGCTTCCGCAGCGGCGACGGTGATGATGAACGCCACGAAGGCGTGTCCCGCGATCTCCGCGGGCCCATCGCTGAACCGCGAGAACGCGATTAGCGTCAGGTTGACCGAATTCAGCATCAGCTCGATGCCCATCAGCACCCCGATCGCGTTCCGCTTGCTCAGGGCGATCACCAGCCCGAGGCAGAACAGCAGGGCGCCGACCGTGAGGAAGTGCTCAAGCGTCAGCATCGGGCACGTCCTCGCTTTCCTCGGCTTCGGAGCGAACGAGCATGATTGCGCCCACCAGGGCGGCCGTGAGGAGCACCGACGCGATCTCGAAGGGCAGCACCCACGTCGAGAGCAGCGCCCGACCCAGGTCGCTGGCCGAGAGCCCCGGATCCGCGGCGCCGGTCATCCAGCCGGTGTCGTGGATGACGAACAGGAACACCGTCGCCAGCGCCACCCCGAGCAGGATTGCCGGGCCCACCATGGCCGTCTCGGAGTTGTCCCGCACGGAGCGCGGCGTCAGCACGATCGCGAACAGGATGAGCACGGCGATGGCGCCCACGTAGATCACGATCTGCGCCATCGCAATGAACTCCGCCGAGAGCAGCACGAAGAAGCCGGCCACCCCGATGAAGGCCACGATCAGGAACAGCACCGCGTGCAGCAGGTTGCGCGACACCATCACGCCCCCCGCCGCCACCAGCGTCAGGATGGAGAGCACATAGAACGCGATGTTCACGCCCACGCCTTCCATCTACTTGCCCCCTCCCGTCGCCGGATCCTCGACCGGCACGTAGCCGCCGGCCTCCTGTACCAGGCGCGGGCGCGTGGGCACGCGCTCCGGCTTGTAGCCGAGGAACCGCGCCCACAGGTACACCGCCACCGCCGACACGGGAATGTTGATTGCCGCGATGACGAACACGATGCCACCGCCGAGGTCGCTCTCCGACCACCACAGCCGCTCGAGCGAAACCAGGAACAGGTTCACGACCGCCAGCGGCAGGAGGAACTTCCACGCGAACGCCATCAACTGGTCGATGCGCAGACGCGGGAGCGTACCTCGCGTCCAGATGAAGACCATGTAGAAGAGGTGCGTCTTGGCGATGAAGATGATCCACGGCGGCACCCACTGCTCCAGCCCCCACATCGACCAGCCGCCCAGGAAGATCGTTGCCGCGAAGGCCGAGGCCGCCAACGCGTAGCCGATGTCCATCCCGTAGAAGAGGCCCCACTTCATGCCGCTGTACTCGGTCAGGTAGCCCGCCACGATCTCCGACTCCGCCTCGGCAATGTCGGTGGGCGTGCGGTTCAGCTCGGCGCTCACCGCGATGAAGTAGACGACGAACGCGAGCGGCTGCATGAAGATGAGCCACAGGTCCACGTCCTTCTGGAACCAGACGATTCCCGGCAGGCTCATCGTGTTCGTGAACACCACCACGCAGAGCAGCATCAGCACCAGCGGCACCTCGTAGCTGACCGACATCGCCACGATCCGCATCGCCCCGTAGAGGCTGTACTTGTTGTTCGAGCTCCAGCCCGCGATAAACGCCGCCAGCACCGGCAGTCCCGACACGGCGATGAAGAAGATGAGCCCCGCCGGCACGTCCGCGAACACCATCCGCGGCCCGAACGGGATCACCGCGAACAGCAGCACCGCCGGCGCCACGAAGAACACCGGCGCCGTCCACATCAGCCAGCGGTCCGCCACCGTCGGCGTCAGCGCTTCCTTCTGCAGCAGCTTGATCGCGTCCGCCACCGGCTGCAGCAGCCCGAACGGCCCCACCCGGTTCGGTCCCTTGCGCGACTGGATGCGCCCGATCAGCCGCCGCTCTCCGTACACCCCCACGAACAGCTGCGAGGGCAGCACGAAGATCACGAAAGCCGCCACGAACCCGATGATCGGCGCCACGATGTACGCCAGCTCGTAGGGCGCCACCTTGTCGATTCCCTCGAGGATCACGCGCGACAGGTTCGAGAGATCCCGGAAGTCGTACCAGTGGTCCGTCGCGAGCAGTTCCATCAGCGGTCAATCTCGCCAACGACGATGTCGATCGAGCCGAGCGCCACGATGGCGTCGGCGATGGAGCCGCCCACCGTCATCTCCTTCAGCACGCTGAGGTTGATGAGCGAGGGGGGACGGATGTGGAAGCGGTAGGGCGAGGGTCCCTCGTCGCTGACGAGGTAATAGCCCAGCTCGCCGCGCGGGCTCTCGATGCGCGCGTAGGCCTCGCCCGCGGGAGGGCGCAGCGCCAGTGGCACCTCGGTGCTGTGCGGGCCGCCCGGCAGCCCGTCCAGGGCCTGCTCGATGATGCGCAGGCTCTGGCGCATCTCCTCGAGCCGAATGATGAAGCGGTCGTACGCATCGCCCTGGTAGCCGATGGGGATGTCGAAGTCGTACTGCTCGTAGCCGCAGTACGGGTCGGCCTTGCGGATGTCCCAGGCAATCCCGCTGCCGCGCAGCATCGGCCCGCTCAGCGAGGCGTTGACCGCCAGGTCCGGCGGAATCACGGCCACGTTCCGCGCCCGCGCCAGGAAGATCTCGTTCCCCGAAAGGAGCCCCTCGCCGTCGGCGATGGTCTGGCGCAGCGGCCCGATCAGGTCCCGCACCATCCCCTCGAAGCCTTCCGGCAGCTCGAACGCGACTCCGCCGATGCGCATGTAGTTGCACGTCAGCCGCGCGCCGCTCGTCATCTCGAAGATGTCGAGGATCTTCTCGCGTTCGCGCATGAACCACATGATCGGCGTCTGCCACGCGCCCGTGTCGTTGGCGAAGGCGCCCGCGCCCATGCAGTGGCTCGCGAGGCGCTGCAGCTCCGCCATGATCACGCGGATCGCCTGCCCCCGCGGCGGCACCTCGATGCCCGCCAGCTTCTCCACCGCCAGGCAGTAGCCCAGGTTGTTCGACATGCTGCTCAGGTAGTCCGTCCGGTCGGTGAAGGGAATGTTCTGCGTGTAGGTACGCTCTTCCGCCAGCTTCTCCATCGAGCGGTGCAGGTAGCCGATCACCATCTCCGCATCGATGACGCGCTCCCCGTCCACCGTCGCCTTCACCCGGAACACCCCGTGCGTCGACGGGTGCTGCGGCCCGATGTTCATGACGAACGGCTCGGACTGGACGATCTCGCTCATGTGACCGGCCGTACCGGGGGCTCCGGCTTCGCCGAGGTGCCCGCGAATTCGTTGAGGCCCGGCTGCAGCCCGCCCGGCATCGCGAGGAAGTCCTTGCGCAGCGGGTGCCCCGGGTAGCCGTCCCAGAGCAGGATGCGCTGCAGGTTGGGGTGCCCCTCGAAGTTGATACCGAACAGGTCGTACGTCTCCGACTCCTGGATCCACGCCCCCTGCCAGACATCGACCACGCTCGCCACGGAGGCGTTCTCGCGGTCGTGCGCCTCCACCTTCGCGCAGGCCATCTGGTTCCGCTCCAGCGACTGCAGGTGATAGACCACCTCGAAGCGATCCCACTGGTCCACGCCGCACAGGTTCGAGAGGTGCGCGAAGTTCGTCTCCGGGTCGTCCCGCAGCGCGCGCAGCGCCTCCACCGCGTGCTCGGCCTTCAGGACACAGGCCGTCTCCGTCGTGTGCGAAACCGACCCCGGAACCAGCCGCTCCGCCGCCTCCCCCAGCTCCTCGCCCGTCCACCAGCGCGTCATCAGGCGTACTCCAGCGCGCGCTTGCGCCACGCGTAGAGGCCGCCCACGACGAACGTCCCCACGAAGATCGCGATCTTCCCCAGCCCCACGAGCCCCGCGTCCTCGAACACGACCGCCCAGGGGAACAGGAACACGATCTCGACGTCGAACAGCAGGAACAGCAGGGCCACGTAGTAGAAGCGGAAATTGAACTGCGTCAGCGCCGAGCCGCGAGTGACCATGCCGCACTCGTACGTGTCTTCCTTGACAGGGTCGGAGGGCACTTCGGGGCGGATATTGACGAACTTGAACGCCCACGACTGCACGATCGCGCCCGCCGGAAAGATAAGCGCGATGATGACAAGAATGGCGATGTGGCCGTATTCGTGGAGCACGTCCCAGCCGTTTGTGAAATCTCTCGCGAAGACCCGCGGCACTATAGCACGGACGCCCCGTCGGGGACCAAACAGCGGCCCCCCGCGCAGGCCCGGCTCACCACCCAGTGAAAGGGGCTCAGGGCGTCGCTATCACGAGCGCCAGGCCCCTGCCCGCGGCAGCTGACGCCCCTACTCGCCCACCTGAATCGTGACGGTCGCCCGCGGGTCCGTACGCGGGTAGGCGCTGTGCCAGTCGAAGGCCACGTACTCGAAGGTATCGACGCCGGAGAACCCCTCGTTTGGCGTGTACCACAGGACTGTCCCCCACAGTGTCACCCCGACAGCCGCGTCGAGGACTCCGTTGGTCGGTGGCGTCACCACCCGGAACACGCGCGCCCCCGGACTGCCGAAGGCCGCCGCCTCCAGCACGATCTGCACGGCCACGTCGGTGGCCGTCGCGATGGCCACAGGCTGCGCGACGTAACCCGGCACCACGCTGATCTCCTCCGCGATCGCGATTCCGTTGTTCGTCTCGTCGCTCTCCACCACGAGGTCGTGAGGGTCGGCCTCGGCCGCCAGCCGGTAGTGGCCCGGGCTCAGCTCCGACACGTCCACCCACTGGTACGTGACCGTCCCTTCGTACACGTCCCGCCACCCCTCCGTGACCCCCATCTGCAGGAAGTCCGCCTCCGGCTCATTGGCGCGGCAGTTCGCGACCACCTTCTCCTCGTAGGCCCGCTCCCCCGGCGAGGGGTGTCGCTCCGGCAGGCTCTCCACGTCCAGCATGCAGAACCCGACCTTCTGGCCCCGCCCCACCTCGACCGTCCCCGTCTCGTCCCACAACGAGTACGCCACGATCTCCTTCAGGTGGAAGTGGTTGTGCCCGTCGGCGGTCTCGTACAGCACAGGCGGTCTCGTGAGCTTGACCCAGTCGCCGGTTGAGGTCCTCACCCGCTGCCAGACGTCGTGGCTGGTCGGGTCAGCCGGATCGGACAGCTGGGGGTTGCCCGTCAGATCGAGGGGACCGTCACCCAGGTTGGTCACGTATCCCTCGAATCGCAGGACCAGCATGTCCTTCCCATCCCAGTTCACCACCTCCGGCTCGCCTTGCGGCACCGGCGGGTCGCTCACCAGGTCGGGAAGCAGGAAGACGCGGTCGTTGTCGGCGACGTACACGTGGGCCGAACCCCCCTGCGCGGACACCACGTAGCCCGACCCGGCGGTGATCGTCGCCGAGACCCTGCTCGTCCCTTCGACAACGCTGTCGTCCGCCAGCGCCACCGACAGGGTCGCGGTGCGCTCCCCCACCGCAAAGGTCACCGTCTCGCGACCGTCCCCCGCCAGCATCAGGCCACTCTCCGTCACCCCCACCGAAACCGTCAGGGCGGTCCCAGCCTCCCCCGCGCGGGTAAGCGTGAACACTGCGGGGGCATCCTCGGTGACCAGCCTTCCTGCCGCGACAATCGACACCTCCGCCGGTTCCGCCGCCGCAGCGGCCGGCGTGGCCGTCGCCGGCTCGGCCGGCCCCGACTCCTCGGCCGCGCTCACCTGCCCGCTCGTGGGGGTGGCCTCCTCCGTCGCTCCCGGTGTGGACGTGGGTTCCGGTTCCCCGCCGGCCTCCACCTGAGGCGCGCCCCGCGACGCATCCTGGTCCTCACCGCCCCCGCCGCCCCACGAGGCCACGAGGACACCCCCCACGACCAGCGCGGCCACAACGGCCAGCGCCACGAGCTTCGCCGGACCCGGCGACCTCCACCCCGAGCGGTCTGTTGCCATTGAACCGTCTCGCCGCGCCTTCGCAGGCCGGGCCGAGTCCCCCCTGCCGCAACCACGAGTCATCGACCCGTGTTGGGCGTACCGCACCGTAGAGGGCGGTTCCGTGGGGCGTCAAGGAATCACGATCCCTCGGGCCGGAACCGCGCGCCCGCTGCGCCGCCGCCCCTCGATTTGCCCGTGCGACTCGTGCGGGTAACATTTCGGCCACCCTCGCGATCAGGGGCCGCATGACCTCCGGCACAGGCAGCGATCTGTATCCCCTCGGCGAAGCGCCTCCATTGGGCGAAGTCCCCAAGCGCATGCATGCGCAGCTCATCCGCGAGTCTCGCTTCGGGGAGCCCCTCCAGGCCTTCGCCCCCGAGGTCGTCGACATTCCCCCCGTTGGCCCCGACGATGCCCTCGTCTACGTGATGGCCGCCGGCGTCAACTACAACAACGTCTGGGCGGGCCGCGGCGTTCCCATCGACGTCATCGCCGCCCGCCAGAAGGCCGGCGAGGTCGAGGACTTCCATATCGGCGGGTCCGACGCTTCGGGCATCGTATACGCGGTCGGCGAGAACGTCACCAACGTCAAGGTCGGCGACGAGGTCATCGTCCATTGCGGCATCTGGAACGTTCACGCCCCCTGGGTGACCGCCGGCAACGACCCCATGTACGACCCCTCGTACCGCATCTGGGGGTACGAGACGAACTGGGGCTCGTTCTCGCAGTTCACGCGCGTGCAGGCCCACCAGTGCCTGCCCAAGGCGCCCCACCTCACCTGGGAGGAGGCAGCCGCCCCCACCCTCGTGGGCGCCACCGCCTACCGCATGCTCTTCTCCTGGCCCCCCCACGATGTGCGCGAAGACGATGTCGTCCTCATCTGGGGCGGCGCCGGCGGCCTCGGCACGATGGCCATCCAGCTCGCCGCCCTCCAAGGGGCCAAGCCCATCGCCGTCGTCTCCAGCGAGGAGAAGGGCGAGTTCTGCAAGCAGCTCGGAGCCATCGGCTACATCAACCGCAAGAACTTCGACCACTGGGGCCGCCTCCCCAACTGGGAAGACGCAGCCGGCATGGGCGAGTTCCAGAAGGGCGCCCGCGCCTTCGGCAAGGCCATCTGGGACGTGCTCGGGGAGCGCCGCAGCCCCCGCATCGTCTTCGAGCACCCCGGTGAGGACACCCTTCCCACCTCCATGTTCGTCTGCGACACCGGCGGCATGGTCGTCATCTGTGCCGGCACCACCGGCTACAACGCCGATGTCGACCTGCGCTACCTCTGGATGCGCCAGAAGCGCTTCCAGGGCTCCCACTTCGCCAACGACGAGCAGGCGGGGGCCTTCAACGACCTCGTCATCCAGGGCAAGATCGACCCCTGCCTCTCACGCGTCTTCCGCTTCGACGAGACAGGCGCCTGCCACCAGCTTATGTTCGAAAACCGCCACCCCGACGGCAACATGGCCATCCTCGTCGGCGCCACCGAAGAGGGTCAGGGGCGCAGCTAGGGCCGCGACCACGCGGCCGCATCACCCACCACCAGGAAGGGGCCTGCCCGATGGCGCGTGACTTCGCCGCCGACATCCTCGATCCCATCGCCCAGGAGATCGTCTCCAACGTCGGCGTCTGGGTGGACCGCGAGGTCAAGCCCGTCGCCAGCGAGTACGAACACGCCGACGAGTACCCCGAGCCCCTCGTCGCGGGCATGGCCGAGATGGGCCTCTTCGCCATCAAGGTGCCCGAGGAATATGGCGGCCTCGACCTCAGCTTCGAGTGCTACGCCGGCGTCTGCGTCGAGGTCGCGCGCGGCTGGATGAGCCTCGCGGGCGTGCTCAACACCCACGTCCTCGTCGGCTACGCCATCTCCACCTACGGTACCGAGGAGCAGAAGCAGAGCTTCCTCCCCCGCATGATCGACCCCGAGATTCGCGGCGCCCTCAGCATCACCGAGCCCGACGCCGGCTCCGATGCCCAGGCGATCAAGACGCAGGCCACCCGCGACGGCGACGACTACGTCATCAACGGCCAGAAGATGTGGGTCACCAACGGCCAGCGCGCGGGCGTCTACCTCGTCCTCACCAAGACCGACACCGAGGCCCAGCCCGCCCACCGCGGCATCAGCGCCTTCCTCGTCGAGCCCGGCATGGAGGGCTTCTTCGTCGGCCGCAAGCTTGAGAAGCTCGGCTACAAGGGCGTCGAGACCACCGAGCTCGCCTTCGACAACGCCCGCGTCCCCGCCGGCAACCTCCTCAGCGGCGACGAAGGCCGCGGCTTCCAGCACGTCATGAGCGCCCTCGAGGTCGGCCGCATCAACGTCGCCGCGCGCGGCGTGGGCGTAGCCCAGGCCGCCTTCGACGACGCCATCGCCTACGCCCAGCAGCGCCACGCCTTCGGCAAGCCCATCGCCCAGCACCAGGCCCAGCAGATCCGCCTCGCCGAGATGGCGACCAAGATCCGCGCCGCCCGCCTCCTCACCTTCGACGCCGCCCGCCGCAAGGACAGCGGCGCCCGCTCCGACCTCGACGCCGGCATGGCCAAGCTGTTCGCCACCGAGGTCTGCCAGGAAGTCGTGCTCGAGGCCCTCCGCCTCCACGGCGGCGTTGGTTACAGCAAGGAGCTTCCCCTCGAGCGCTACTACCGCGATGCTCCCGTCATGGTGATCGCCGAGGGCACCAGCGACATCCAGAAGATCGTCATCGCCCGCAACCTCCTCCGCGACTACGCCATCGACTAGTCGCGACGAGGCGGGGCAGCCGGAACCAACAGCCAAATGCCAACAGCCAGGAGCCAGACATGACTGTTCACGACGGGCGCGAGGCCTTCGGCCGCTACTACGAGGAGTTCGAGGTCGGCGACGTCTTCAAACACTGGCCCGGACGCACCATCACCGAGTACGACGACGTCCTCCACTGCATGCAGACCATGAACCACCACCCCCTCCACATCGACGCGCGCTACGCCGAGGAGGAGACCCAGTTCGGCAAAAACGTGGTCGTGGGCACCCTCGTCTACTCGATCATCTTCGGCATGACCGTCACCGAGATTTCGGGGAAAGCCATCGCCAACCTCGAGGTCGAGTCACTCAAGCACACCGCCCCCACCTTCCACGGCGACACCGTCTACGCCGAGACCACCGTCACCGACAAGGTCGAGTCCCGCTCCCGCGACGACCGCGGCATCGTCACCGTCGATACGCGCGGCTACAACCAGCGCGGCGAGACCGTCCTCACCTTCACCCGCAAGGTCATGGTCCCCAGGCGAGACGCGGGGGAGTAGCCGCTACGCTCGCTCAAGCGGCGCCAGGCTCTGCAGCAGCCGCTTGACCCCCGCGTTCTCGTCGTCGAACGCCACCACCACCTCCACGTCCCCGCGACGCTCCTGACAGCTCACCACGATTCCCTCCCCGAAGTGGGAGTGACGCACCCGCTCGCCCGCCTGCCACTGCGGCTCCGCAGCAGCCGCCTCCGCCGCCCCCGAGGGCACCGAGGCTGGACGCGGGGGCGCCGCCACCGGGGCCGCCCGCTCCCGCACCTGGCGCCTGTCGCCGCTTCGGTAAGGCTGGAGCAGGTGCTCGGGAATCTCCCCGAGGAAGCGTGAGGGCGGGTTCGTGAGCGGTCGCCCGCCGAGGTAGCGCCGGTAGGCGCGCGTCAGGTACACCGCCGTCTCCGCCCGCGTGATCCCCACGTAGGCCAGCCGCCGCTCCTCCTCCAGCTGCCGGGGATCGTCGAACGAACGGATGTGGGGTAGCACCCCCTCCTCCATCCCCACCAGGAACACGATCGGGAACTCCAGTCCCTTGGCCGCGTGTAGCGTGATCAGCGTGATCGCCTCGACCGCCCCCTCCAGCTCGTCGACGTCCGCCACCAACGCCACATCCTGCAGGAAGCTCGCGAGGTCCGCCGCCTCCCCGCCGGTCGTGTCCTCGTACTGCGCCATCACCGTGCGCAGCTGCAGCACGTTCTCCAGCCGCTCCTCGCCGCCCTCCTCCCGGTCCCGCAGGTACTCCACGTACCCGCTCTCCTCGAGCACGTAGTCCAGCAGCTCCGCCAGGGGACGCTCGCGCTGGTCACGCATCGCTTCGAGGGAGTGGACGAAGCGCCGGATGGCGGTCGCCGCCCGCGCCGCGATGCCGGGCACCGGCTCGCCCCGCGAAACCGCCTCGCAGGCGTCCCACACGGCCAGCCCGGTTGACCCAGCGTATTCCGACAGGCGCGCCAGCGTTGTGTCGCCGATGCCCCTCGCGGGCACGTTGATGATGCGCAGCAGGCTCGCCTCGTCGAGCCGGTTGTGGACCAGCCGCAGGTAGGCGATCAGGTCCTTGATCTCGCGCCGCTGGTAGAAGCGAACGCCTCCGATCAAGCGGTACGGGATGCGGTGCCGCACCAGCGCGTCCTCGATCGGCCGCGACTGCGCGTTCGTCCGGTACAGCACCGCGATCGACCCCAGCGGCGTGTCCGTCGTCGCCAACCGCTCCACCTCCCGCGCGACGAACTCGCCCTCTTCCTCGTCGTTGTAGGCCTCGTACTGCGTGAGCGCCCGGCCATCCTTGCGCTCCGTCCAGAGGGCGCGCTCGATGTGGCTGCGGTTGTTCTCGATGACCGCGTTTGCAGCGTCGAGGATCGGCTGGGTCGACCGGTAGTTCTGTTCCAGCAGGTAGGTCGTCGCCTCGGGGAAGTCGCGCAGGAAGTACTGCGTGTTACGCGCGTCCGCCGCCCGCCACGAATAGATGCTTTGGTCAGGGTCGCCGACCACGCAGATGTTCCCGTGCACCGACGCCAGCTGCCGTGCCAGCGCGTACTGCGCGGGGTTCGTGTCCTGGAACTCGTCCACGAGCACGTGCAGGTACTGCCCCGACCGTCGTTCAAGCGCCTCCTCCGACTCCCGGAACAGCCGCACCGTCTCCGTCAGCAGGTCGTCGAAGTCCAGCGCCGAGGCCTCGCGCAGGCCCTTCTGGTAGCCCTCGTACGCCCTCCCCACAACCTCCTGGAAGTAGCTCTCACTCTGCCGCTTGAAGTGGTCCGCGCCCCGCATCTCGCTCTTCGCGCTGGAGATCGCCGAGAGCACCGACCGTGGCGTGAACTGCCGCGTGTCGACGTGTAGCGTTGCCAGCACGCGCTTCATCAGCGCGGTCTGGTCCGCGTCGTCGTAGATCACGTAGTCGGGCGAGAGCCCGATGTCCTGGCCGTGGATGCGCAGCCAGCGCGCGCACATCGAGTGGAACGTCCCCAGGTGCAGCTTTGCCGCGTCCTCGCCCAGGAGGCCCTGCGCCCGCGCCCGCATCTCGCGCGCCGCCTTGTTCGTGAACGTCACCGCGAGGATGCGCCACGGCGCGATCCGCTGCTCCCCCACCAGCCACGCGATCCGGTTCGTGATGACCCGCGTCTTCCCGCTGCCGGGCCCCGCCAGGATGAGCTGCGCGCCCTCGCTGTGTTCCACGGCCGCGCGCTGCGCCGGGTTCAGACCCTCGACGGCAGGGGACGGCTGCTGGGTAGCGGGCACACGCCTATCGTATCGACTCCCGGGCTCCCGCGCCCCTAGTGTGATCACGCGACTGAACAGTTTCGTCGCGCTCTTACGGGGTGATGCTGTACCCTCAGATTGTGGCGGCACGGTGAGCGCGCCTCGCGTCGAGTGCGTGCCCCGGAGGTAAGGAAAACCCGATGTTCGATTGGCCCGGCGGCTCCTGGCAGGACACCGTACGGCTCGTCCTCACGGTGCTCTCGATCTACGGCGCCGTCATCTGGGTGGCCCTCATCTTCTGGGTGTTCCGCGACATCCGGCAGCGCACCCGCGACCCCATCATGCAGATCATCTCGGTGCTGCTCGTCCTCGCCTTCTTCCTGCCCGGACACTGGGTCTACCTCATCCTCCGCCCCCGACAGACCCTCACCGAACTGTACGAGCGCTCCCTCGAGGAGGAGGCCATCCTCCAGGACCTCGACGACCAGAAGGCGTGCCCCGCCTGTCGCCGCCGGGTGCGCGACGACTACCTCGTCTGCCCGTTCTGCCTGGTCGAACTGAAGGAACGCTGCGAAGCCTGCGACAAACCCCTTGATTTCGGCTGGCTCGCCTGTCCGTACTGCGGCCACGAGAAGGCCCCCGCCATCGCCCCCGGCCCCGCCGCCAACCACATCGAAGGCGAGCCCGGTCGCGGCGCCCTCGGCGGAATCGTCCGCCGCTCAACCTCGCTCGTCCGCCGCCGCGGCGAGTAGCTAGAACGACTTGGCCACGACCCGCAAGCTGGAACTACCCCTTGACCAGCACTTCAGGCTGGACAAGACCCTTGCTCTCAATACTCAGGACTTCCGTTGGGACTGTTGGCGGGACGACGAGGGGACCGAATGGCACTCGGGAGTGCTGGAAGGGCACGTAATTCACGTCCGGCAGCCATCCGACGAGTACCTACAGTACTGCGCCAGCGGCGGGGCAGAGGTCGACAAGCTGCTGTTTTCTTATTTCCGTCTTGACGAGGACATCGAGGCGGTCCGCTCAGCCCTGTCGTCTACCGACGAGACCATGCAGAGACTGGTGAGCAAATTCGCCGACATGCGCGTGTTGCGCCAGCCGGATGCCTGGGAGTGCACGGTGTCCTTCATCTGTTCGGCCACGAACAGCATCAGAGGCACGCGCACACGTGTCGAGAGCATTGCCGACAGGCTGGGCAGGCCCATGGCGCTTGGCGGCGATGAACGGCCTGCGTTTCCTTCACCGAACGAGGTGGTGGCCGGTGGCGAGAAGCTTAAGAACTTGAAGCTGGGACTGAAGCGTGACCAGAAGATCATTGCCGCCGCCAGGCGCGTTGGTTCGCGGCACCTCGACCTCAACCGTCTCTCGCAGACGGAAGTGAGCTATCCCGAAGCCCGATGGCAACTCCAGTTTTGTCCGGGCGTCGGCCCCAAGATTGCAGATTGCATTTCGCTCTTCGCACTGGGCAAGGACGAAGCTTTCCCTGTAGACAGATGGGTACGGGATGCCCTAAACCGCTGCTACTTCCCTAGCGGGAAGCTCCCGTTTGGCGATGACTTGGTTCGCTGGGGTCAAGAACGCTTCGGACGGAACGCTGGCTACGCCAGCCAGCTCCTGTTCCTGAGCAGCTACACCAACTCGAAGAACCCCTAGCCCAGCGCCGCCGCCACCCGCTCCGACAACCCCGTCGCCCCCAGCAGCTCCGCCATCCGCTCCAGCTTGCGCTCCCCGTGGAAGCGCGTGCGGTCGAAGATGCCCTCCAGCGCGATGACCGTGTTCTCCGTGTCCGTGCGCGAGAGCATGACGGGCACGCCTCGTGCGGCTGCCGCGTCGAACAGGTACTCGCTGGGTCGCCGCCCGCCCGTCAGGATGAGGCAGGCCGGCTCCGTCGCCAGCGCCGCCAGGTGCTGGTCCGTCTTGTCGAACCGCACGACCACCGCCTTCGACTCGAACCGCTCAAGGTACGGCTGCCCCGAATCCGACCCGATGGGCGCGATCACGAGGTGGTCGCAGGTCGGGTCGAGCCCGTCCCCCTCCACCAGCGTCTCCGCGCGCAAGGCCGACTGCGCCTCCGACACGCTGAATCCCGCCAGCGTGCGGTCCTCGGCGACCGCGATCAGCGCCGCGCCGCCGCATTCTTCGGGCGCATCCGCCAGCGACGAGGCGGCCACGTCGAGCGCGACCACCGCCGTCGGCGCCACCTCCGCCACCCGCGCCTCGTCGGGAAGCCCGCGCGTCACGAGGATGGTGGTGTCGGCGCGCTCCAGCGGCTCGTCGATCTCCGCCACCACGATCTCGTCACCGCTCGGCGGCGGGATGACGCTCGCGCCCACGGGCGTCGATGCGCTTCCCGGCGCGAACTCAAGGGTCGAGAACCACTGCGCATCGGCGGCTGCGTTGCTGGCGTCGTCGGGGCCTTCACCCCGCACCAGCCAGACACGCTGGCCCGTGTACGCGAGGTCGCGGGCGATCGTGGCGGCGACGCCGGTCTTGCCGGCGCCCGCTGTGTCGGAGATCACGCTGAGCAGGGGCATCGCGCCGAATTGTGCGCGCCACCCCGCGCTTGCGGCAAGCGCGACCCCGCGACCGGTAGACTGGCGCCCGCCGCGAACCCCCGCCGCGGCACACGAGGGGGATGCCATGAAGGTCGCCGATGCCGTAGCCGAAATCCTGAAGCGCGAGGGCGTCGAGTTCCTCGTCGCCTATCCCGTCAACCCCATCATCGAAGCCGCCGCCCGCGCCGACGTGCGCACGATCATCGTTCGCCAGGAGCGCGTCGGCCTGCACATGGCCGATGCCTTCAGCCGCGTGAACTCGGGCGACCGCATCGGCGTCTTCGCCATGCAGCACGGCCCCGGCGCCGAGAACGCCTTCGGCGGCGTCGCCCAGGCCTACGGCGATTCCGTCCCCATCCTCGTGATGCCGGGCGGCTATGCCCGCCGCATCACCAACACCGCCCCCAACTTCAACTCCTTCCTCAACTTCCAGCACGTCACCAAGTGGACCGAGCAGGTCACCCTCGGCTCGACCGTTCCCGACGTCATGCGCCGCGCCTTCACGCAGGTGCGCAACGGCCGCCCCCGCCCCGTCCTCATCGAGATCCCCGGCGATGTCTTCCAGGAGGACGTGCCCGACGACTTCGTCTACGAGCCTGCTCCCGCCCTCCGTTCCGGCCCCGACCCCGAGGCCGTCAAGAGCGTCGCCGAGGTGCTCCGCAACGCCGAGCGGCCCGTGATCTACGCCGGGCAAGGAGTCCACTACGCGAAGGCCTGGGACGAGCTGCGCGAGCTCGCCGAGCGCCTCCAGATTCCCGTCACCACGAGCCTGCAGGGCAAGAGCGCCTTCCCCGAGAACCACCCCCTTTCCCTCGGCTCCGGCGGCCGCGCCATTCCCCGCGCCGTCCACGAGTTCCTGCAGGAAGCCGACGTCATCTTCGGCATCGGCTGCAGCTTCGCGGCCACCGGGTTCGGCGTCGCCATGCCGAGGGGCAAGACGATCATCCATGCCACCCTCGATCCCGCCGACGTCAACAAGGACGTCGCCTCCGCCCACGCCCTCATCGGTGACGCGAAGCTGACCCTCGACGCCCTCCTCTGCGAGCTCGACGGCGTGAGCGCGTCACGCGACGGCGTCACCGACCGCATCGCCACCATCAAGGCGGAGTGGCTCGAGCAGTGGAAGCCGAAGCTGACCGACGGCTCCTCCCCCCTCTCGCCCTACCGCGTCATCTGGGACCTGCTGCACACCGTCGATGTCGATAACACCATCATCACGCATGACGCCGGCAGCCCCCGCGACCAACTCTCCCCCTTCTGGGAGAGCCGCACGCCCCTCAGCTACATCGGCTGGGGCAAGACCACCCAGCTCGGGACCGGCCTCGGCTACGCGATGGGCGCCAAGCTCGCCCGCCCCGACCAGCTCTGCATCAACCTCTGGGGCGACGCCGCCATCGGCTTCACCGGCATGGACTTCGAGACGGCCGTGCGCGAGCGCATCCCCATCCTCTCCATCCTCCTCAACAACTTCTCCATGGCCATTGAGCTGCCCATCATGCAGGCCGCCACCGAGAAGTTCCGCAGCACAGACATCAGCGGCAACTACGCCGACATGGCGAAGGCGTTCGGCGGCTACGGCGAGCGTATCACCGACGCCTCCGAGATCGTGCCCGCCATCAAGCGCGGCATCGCCCAGACCGAAGCCGGCAACCCTGCGTTGCTGGAGTTCATCACCCAGAAGGAAATCGAAATCTCGAAGTTCTAGGCCTTCCGATGCTCGAAGGGCCTCTGGAAGGGCTCCATGAAGAGCTTCTCACTCGGGGGCTCGGGTAGACCCCCAAGGACTCACGGCGTACGTCGCTTCATCTGGTTCCTGCTGGCACTCGCCCTCATCGCCACAGTGGCCTGCAGCAGTCCCCCACCATCTGTCCCGGCGCCGTCGCCGTCCACCCCGGACGCATCACTATCCGTCCTGCAAAAGATCGAAGCCTGTCTGGACCCCCGGGGGAATCACCCCGTACTCGAGCAGTATGCGTACTCGCTTATCGAGGGATCCGACATCGAGATCGACCGCACCCTTCATGGGATAGGAGATACCGACAAGGACGGTGAGGTTCAACTGACAATGATCTTCTCCCACCCCCGGCGCAAGGCCATGCGGATACATGGCAGGCTGCAGTTCGATACCTGCGAAGTAGAGATCATCTACCCGCCGCAACAGGGCACCCCCTACGACCAGTGCCGGTATCTGTCGGAGCAAGGAGACTACGGTCGGTGCCAGCTCAACGCCGAGGGCGCCTGCACCTGTAGCCCTGAGTGAGTCTCCGCGCCCGTGGCGCAACCCAAAGGGGATGGAAGCTGGACTCGCTAGCCCTCGGCCCGCAGGTCGCGAACAACCGCGATCTCCCGGCAGTCCGTGAAGAACGGACAGCGCACGCACTCGTTCCAGACCTTCTGGGGAAAGTCCATCACGTTCGCGAGCACGAACCCCTGGCGCTCGAAGAAGCCGGGCTGGTAGGTGAGCGCGAACACGCGCTCGATCCCCATCTCCCTGCCCTCCTCGACGCACTCCCGCACGATCATCGCGCCCACACCCTTGCCGTGCTGATCCTCGCGCACGGCCAGCGAACGGATCTCCGCCAGGTCGCTCCCCATGATGTGGAGCGAGCCGCACCCCACCACCTCGTCCCCCTCGCGGGCGACCTTGAAGTCGCGGATCGCCTCGTGAATCTCGCCGAGCGGGCGTTCAAGCATCTCGCCACGCTGCGCCCAGTCGTCGATCAGGGCGTGGATGGCGTCGGCATCGCTCAGGCGGGCCGGTTCGACACAGACCATTGGATAACCTCCAGGTACGCGGGACGGAACGGCTGACGAGGCTCAGGCGCCTGGCCTGGCCCCGGCTCCGCCGCGCGGCAGGGCGGCTTGAACGCCGCCCTGTGGGGCTCCTTCGGATACTGGTCGCTGCAGCATCGTAGGGTGAGTGTAGGCCCCCTTCGCCCTTACACGCTCGCCCGGCGCGCTGGTGTAGGCTCCCGCTCAGCCGGACCGGGCCCGGGGAGGAACGTATGCGCGTCTCGATCATCGGCCAGGCCGCCTTCGGCGAAGCCGTGCTCAAGCGGCTGATCGAGGACGGTGTCGAGGTCGTCGCCGCCTCCGCCCCCGAGCCGCGTGAGGGCGGCCGCCCCGACCCCCTCTGGGTCGCCGCCGAAGAAGCCGGCCTCGCCCCTATCGACACCGCCGCCCTCAAGGGCGAGGAGGGCCTCGCCGCCTGGCGGGCCGCCGGCGCCGAGCTCGGCGTCATGGCCTTCGTCACCGAGATGCTCCCCGAGGAAGCCCTCACCGCCCCCGAGCACGGCACCATCCAGTACCACCCCAGCCTCCTGCCCCTCCACCGCGGCTCGTCCGCCATGAACTGGCCCATCATCCTCGGCCGGACGGAGACCGGCCTCAGCATCTTCTGGCCCGACAAGGGCATGGACACCGGCCCGGTCCTTCTCCAGAAGACCTGCGAGATCGGCCCCGACGACACCCTCGGCTCCCTCTACTTCGAGCGGTTGTTCCCCATGGGGGTCGACGCCATGGCCGAGGCCGTTGCCCTCGTCGACTCCGGCGACGCGCCCCGCATCGAGCAGGACCACGCCCTCTCGACCTACGAGCCCCCCTGTGGCGAGGAGCACGCCCGTATTCCCTGGCACCTTCCCGCCCAGCAGGTGTACGACCTGATCCGCGGTTGCAATCCCCAGCCCGGCGCCTGGACCACGCGCCGCGGCGAGCGGCTCGGCGTCTTCGACTGCCGCCTCTCGCTCCGCGACGAGCCCGGCATGCCCGGGGCCGTCCTCCGCATCGAGGAGGACGGCATCGACCTGCGCCTCAACGGCGGCGTCCTGCACGTCAAGCGCGTGCAGCCCCAGGGCGCGCGCAAGGTAAACGCAGGCGAGTGGGCCGCCGAGGTCGGGCTGAAGGTGGGCCTGCGCTTCCGCTAGTCTCCCGCGTCCCTACGGTTCCTCGGGCTCGTCCGGCTCGATTGGCTCGGGCGGTCCTTCGTCGAAGGGAATGGCCGGCGACGTGGGGCCCGCGATCGCGGTCCGCAACGGCGGCGTCGGCGGTCCGCCGTTCACGTTCACCTGGATCGTGGAACTGAGCGGCGCCAGCAGCCCCTGCCTCGCCGTGAGCCGCAGCGTGTAGACCCGCGGCGCGAACTCCTCCAACTGGATGGTGCCGAGCAACTCGCTCAACACGTTCTCCTCACCCGAGGCGAGCACCACCCAGTCGTCCTTTCCGGGATTCGCCCCCGGTCCGATCTCCAGCAGCCACTCCGTCAGCCGGCCGACGTTCACGCTTCCCACCACCTGGGTCCCCAGCCCCACGTCCCCGCTCGCCGGCGGCCACGCGATCTCCACGGCCCGCAGTCCCGTGCTCTGCTCCTCCGGCATCACGGGAATGAACACGTCCAGGTCCTCGGGCGGCTCCTCCACGAGCTTGATCGCGAGCTCGGCCTCCCACCCCGGCAGCTTCACGAAGCGCTGCACCTCCCGGTAGCGCAGCGGCGTCTTGCTGGAGGCGAGCAGCCCGTTGCGCGTGTCGATCACCGCCGCCTCGCACGGCTCCTCGTACTCCACATCCGTGCGCACCCACGCCTCCACCACCTGGTCGCACCCCCCTTCGAGGATCCGGTCCGTGGCCGGCGTGTTGAAGTCCTGCTGCTCGACGTTGTCTGGTTGCAACTCCTCGAAGTCGGCGATCGCCTCGATGCGTCCCTCAGCGAGCAGGTAGGTGTGGTAGTCGGCCATCCAGTGCTTGAAGAGCCACAGCGTCGTGCGGGCCGAGGCGTATTCGCCGGCGCGCCCGTCGATCACGAGCTCGTTCGTGGCGTTGCCGACCCACACCGCCGTGGCGGCGTGGCGGGAGTAACCGTTCATCCACGTTTCCAGCGTGTCGTCCGCGTCCAGGGGGCCCTGCTGCGTCCCCGTCTTGATCCCCGCGGGGAGCATCTCGCCGTTCACGAACGTGTCGAGGCGGATGTCCTCGTTGCTCTCCCCGCAGCTCCAGATCACGAAGCGCGCCGTGCAGTCCGACATGATGCTGTGCAGCAGCCACACGCTCCCCGCGTCGACCGTGCGGATCCGCTGCGGACCCTGGTGCTGGAAGATCACGCGGTCGTTGATGTCGCGCACTTCCAGCACCACCACCGGGTCGAGGGGTCGCGTCCCCGGCAGCCGCAGGTGCCCGCGCTGGAAGTCAAGCTTCTGCTGGAGCGCGTTCTCGTAGTCGACGCCCTCGTCGAAGGCCGTGTTGTTGAGGGTGTCGGGCGCCACCGTAGTGGCGTGGTGGGGCACGCCCACCATCACCCCCATGTTCGCGATCGTCGCGTTCATGTAGGCCATGTCGACCGCGCGGATGTTGGCCCCCCCGGTCGCGATCGAGGCGCCGTAGTAGATGTCGAGGTGCGACACGAAGGTCGGGTCGAACTGCTGGTCGATCGTCGTGATCCCGAGCAGCTTCGCCATCGTGATCACGTTCTCGATGCCCGCCTCCTGCGCGGCCCGGTAGGCGGCCACGTTCTGCGAGCCGCCCAGCGCCGCCCGCGCCGAGATCAGCCCCTCCGTGCGAGGCTCCGTACGCGGGTTGATGATCTCGACCTCCTCACCCTCGAGCTCCAGCGGGTTCGTGTCCCAGAGGATGCTCATCGGCGCCTTGTTCGCGTACTCGAACCACGCCAGGTACACCGCCGGCTTGAAGGCCGACCCCGGCTGGTTGATCTCCACGAGCTGGTCGACGTTCCCGGCCACGCGCGGGTCCGCCGTGACCGAGGGATCACGGTTCGGGGCGTACACCAGCAGCTCCCCCGTCTCCGGCTCGATGGTGACGATCGCGGCGTTGTGGCACTCGCAACCCCTCTCGTCCAGGCCCTCCGCAATGCCCTTCCGCGCCAGTGCCAGCGCATCCTGCGTCGCCGTCCAGTCGAGCGTCGTCCGCACCGTCCAACCGGCGCTGTGCACGCTCGTGAGGCAGTCGTCAACGTTCTCTAGCTTCGGCAGCAGCCCCGCCTCGCACATCCGCACCAGCCGCGGCTCCACCTGGTTGTCGATGAACGCGGAAGCATCCTGCGCTGCGGTCGTCGCCGCGGGGTACACGTACAGCGTCTCCGCTTTCGCGTCCGCGGCTTCCGAGAACGTGATCCAGCCGTGGGTCACCATCAGGTCGATCACGTCCTCCTGGCGGGCCTTCGCCGGGCCGCCCACGGTCATCCGCCCCAGCGAGTCGAGAATGCAGTTGTCCTCGTCGTCGCGCAGGCAGTTCAGCCGGGGGTGATACAGCGTCGGGAACTGCGGAATGCCGGCCAGCATCGCCGACTCCGCCAGGGTCAGGTCGGCCGCATCCTTGCGGAAGTACCCCTCCGCCGCCGCCTGCACGCCCACGTACCGATCCGCGTACGAGATCTGGTTCAGGTACCACGTCAGGATCTGCACCTTCGTGTAGTCCTGCTCCAGCTCGATCGCGTAGGCGATCTCGCGCAGCTTCCGGTCGACCGTCCGCTCGGCCACGCAGGGGTCGTCGGGATCGGTAAAGCTCCCGCAGATGTAGACGTTCTTGATCAGCTGCTGCGTGATCGAGGAACCGCCCGTCCCCGTACCGATGCCGCCGCCCACGTAGTTCTCCCAGGCGGCGCGCGCCAGGCCCCGGTAGTTCACCCCCGGATGCGTCCAGAAGGCGTTGTCCTCCGTCGACACGGTGGCGTCGATCATGCTCTGCGAGATGTCTTCCAGCGCGACTGGGTGGAGGAGCTGCTGCGCCGGATTGGTGAGCACCCCAAGCTCGACCTCGCCCGTCCGGTCGAAGATGCGCGTGATCCCCACCTGCCGTTCGATCAGCAGGTCCTCGATCGGCACGTAGTCCCGGGCGTAGTGCTGGTAGACCGCGAACACGCTCCCCGCCGACGCCGCCAGCGTCGCCGACCCGATGAATCCCACCACCAGCAGGACAATCGCCCAGATCGGGATTCCGCGGCGCTTCTGGCGCGCCCGGCGCGCTCGCAGGCGGCGGCGGATGACGACGCGGCTAGACATCGTCGAAAGCGCAGTCGGCCCGGGCAGCGAACGGGATCAAGTGCGAGGGATGGGCGGGGTGCCGCATCACATCGAGCCTAGCAAAACGGCCCCTTGCGGGCACGTGCGGGAGACCGTGTGTACGATCGCGCCATGCCCATCTCCCGGGACCAGGTGCTCCACATCGGCCGCCTCGCCCGCCTTGGCCTGAGCGACGCCGAGATCGACCGCCTCACCGTGCAGCTCTCCGACATCCTCGAACACTTCGAGGCGCTGGCCGCCGTCGACACCAATGGCGTCGAGCCCACCGCCCATCCCCTGCCCCTCCAGAACGTCATGCGCACCGACACCGTCGCGCCCTCCCTGGCGCGCGACGATGCGCTCAGGAACGCGCCCGAGGTCGAGGACGGCCTCATCCGCGTGCGCGCCGTCCTCGAATGAGCGAGCTCTGGGAGCTGACGGCGCACGAGGCCCAGGACGGCCTCCGCGCAAAGGAGTTCTCCGCCCTCGAGCTGACGGAGTCGGTCCTCGCCCGCGTCGACGCCGTCGAGGACCGCGTCAACGCCTACATCACCCGCACCGAGGAGGTCGCCCGCGAGCAGGCCCGCGAGGCCGACGCGCGCTTCGCCTCCGGCACCGCCACCCCCCTCACCGGCATCCCCTTCGCCGTGAAGGACCTCATCGTCACGAAAGGGGTCCGCACGACCGCCGGCTCCCGCATGCTCGACGACTTCGTCCCGCCCTACGACAGCCACGTCTACGAGCAGCTGAAGCGCGCCGGCGCCGTGATGGTCGGCAAGGCCAACATGGACGAGTTCGCCATGGGCTCCAGCACCGAGCACTCCGCCTACGGCGCCACCCGCAACCCATGGGACACCGGTCGCGTGCCCGGAGGCAGCTCCGGAGGCTCCGCCGCCGCCGTGGCGGCAGGCGAGTGCCTCGCCGCCCTCGGCAGCGACACCGGAGGCAGCATCCGCCAGCCCGCCGCCCTCTGCGGCGTGGTCGGCCTCGACCCCACCTACGGCCGCGTCAGCCGCTTCGGCATCATCGCCTTCGGCAGCTCCCTCGACCAGGTCGGCCCCATCGGCCGCGACGTCGAGGACATCGCCACCATCCTCGACGGCATCGGCAGCCACGACCCGCGTGACTCCACCAGCGACCCGGCTCCCCGGCCCGACATGCGCCACTACCTCGGCCGCGATGTCGCCGGCAAGAAGATCGGCGTACCCCGCGAGTACTTCATCGAGGGCATGGAGGACGGCGTGCGCGCCTGCATCGACGAGGCCCTCCGACGCCTTGAGTCGCTTGGCTGCGAGATTGACACGGACCTCTCCCTGCCCATGACCGAGCACGCCCTCGCCGTCTACTACCTCATCGCCCCCAGCGAGGCCAGCTCCAACCTCGCCCGCTACGACGGCGTCAAGTACGGGCTCAGCGAACGCGGCGGCAGCATGTGGGAGAACATGGAGCAGACCCGCGAGCAGGGCTTCGGCGACGAGGTCAAGCGCCGCATCATGCTCGGCGTCTACGCCCTCAGCGCCGGCTACTACGACCAGTTCTACCTGAAGGCGCAGAAGGTCCGGACCCTCATCACCAACGAGTTCCGCGAGGCCTTCACCCGCTACGACGCGCTCGTCACCCCCACCACCCCCGGCGTCGCCTTCCCCGTCGGCGACAAGCTCGACGATCCCTACGCGATGTACCTCAACGACATCTACACCCTCCCCAGCGCCGTCGCCGGCCTCCCCGCCCTCAGCCTCCCCTGCGGCCTCAGCGAAGGTCTGCCGGTCGGCCTCCAGATCATCGGCGACGTAGGCGCCGAGGGCGCCATCCTGCAGATCGGCCACGCCTTCGAACGGTCGCTGGACGAGGCCAACCGGCTCGCTCCCCTCTAGTCCTCAGCTTACCCCCAACCCTTGACCGTAATCTCCCCCATGCCCAGAGTCCGAATCGTGGACCGTCAGCTGATTGCCACGTGTCTCCCCACTGCCGCTGCGGCGGCAGCGCAAGCGCGCAGGTAGCATGCGAGCGGTTCAACGACGCACAGGACAAGAAGCCGCCCGCGGGGCGGCTCTTTCGTATCCGCCACCGGCGGGAGGCGGAAGGAACGGGGCCGTGGACCACGATTCCCCCGGAGCCGAACGCTTCATCTCCCGGAGCCTCGCCTCCGTGCCCGCCAGCGGCATCCGCAAGTTCTTCGACCTGCTCAGCACCATCGACGACGTCATCTCCCTCGGCGTCGGCGAACCCGATTATGTAACGCCAGAACCCATCCGCCGCGCCGCCCTCGAGAGCATCGAGAAGGGCGAGACCCACTACACCTCGAACTACGGCCTGCTCGAGCTCCGCGAGGCGCTCAGCGAGGAGCTTGAGACCCTCTACGGCGTCTCCTACGACCCCGCGACCGAGATCGTCGTCACCAGCGGCTCAAGCGAAGCCTTCGACATCGCCCTCCGCTCCCTCATCGATGACGGCGACGAGGTGCTCTGCCCCGACCCCAGCTACGTCGCCTACGAGCCCGCCGTCACCATGGCCAAGGGCCGCTTCCGCCCCGTCCCCACCAGCGCCGAGCACGAGTTCCGCCTCCTCGCCAGCGATGTCTCCGAGCGCGTCACCGAGCACACGAAGGCGCTCCTCTTCGGCTACCCCGCCAACCCCACGGGCGCGACCATGGATCGCCCGAGCCTCGAAGCCGTCGCCGAAGTCGCCGCCGCCAACGACCTCGCCGTCATCAGCGACGAGCTCTACGCCCGCCTCACCTATGAGGGCGAGCACACCTGCTTCTCCTCCATCGAAGGCATGCGCGACCGCACCATCCTCATCGGCGGGTTCAGCAAGACCTATGCGATGACCGGCTGGCGCATTGGCTGGCTCGCCGCCCCCGCTCCCCTTGCCGAAGCCGCCATGAAGGTCCACCAGTACGTCATGATGTCCGCTCCCACCGCCGCCCAGTACGCCGCCCTCGCCGCCCTCCGGGACGGCGAGAGCTTCGTCCAGGAAATGCTGGCCGAGTACGACCGCCGCCGCCGCCTCATGGTCGATGGCCTCCACGCCGTCGGTCTCCCCGCCTTCCGCCCCCGCGGCGCCTTCTACGCCTTCCCCGACATCCGCCCCACCGGCATGGACAGCACCACCTTCAGCGAGCGCCTCCTTGCCGAGGAGCGCGTCGCCGTCGTACCCGGCGCTGCCTTCGGCGCCTGCGGCGAGGGCTTCGTGCGCGCCTGCTACGCCAGCGGCTACGAGCAGATCGAGCGCGCCCTCGAGCGCATCGGCCGCTTCGTCCAGCGCAACCGCTAGCGGCTCCCCATGGACACCAACCTCCACCTCGCCGACTGGCTCGGCCGGCGCGTCACCGTCGAGATCGACCGCCCCCTCGGCAGCCGCCACCCGAGGGAGGACGACATGACCTACCCGGTCAACTATGGCTTCGTCCCCGACACGGTCGCCCCCGATGGCCACCCCATCGATGTCTACGTGCTCGACGCCACCGAACCCCTCGACCGTTGCGAGGCAACCGTCATCGCCATCGTGCGCCGCCGCGACGACGTGGAGGACAAGCTGGTGGCCGTGCTGGACGAAACCGGAACGTGGGACGCCCCCGCGATCCTCGCCGCCGTTGACTTCCAGGAGCGCTATTTCGACTCCTGGGTGGACCTCGCCTGACGCTCACGGAGGCGCGTGCTAGACTCGCGCGGCTACCCCCGCGAAGGGGGCGCCTTTATGTGCGCCTGCTTTCGCCACCCTGATGAAGGACGGACAACGATGGATCTGAGCCTCAGCGAAGAGCAGAACCTGATCCGCGACTCGGCGCGCGACTTCCTTGAGAACGAGTGTCCCGAAGAGCACGTGCGGGCCATGGAAGAGGACGAGGCAGGCTACAGCCCCGACCTCTGGAAGAAGATGGCCGAGCTCGGCTGGCAGGGCCTCATGATCCCCGAGGAGCACGGCGGCTCCGGCTTCTCCTACCTGGACCTCTGCGTCCTCGTCGAGGAGTTCGGCCGCGCCCTCGTTCCCGGACCCTTCATCCCCAACGCCACCTGTGCCGCCTGGCTGGTCGTCGCCGGCAGCGACGCGCAGAAGGCGAAGTACCTGCCCGGCATCGCCAGCGGCACGGCCATCCACACCTACGCCGTCACCGAGGAGACGGGCCGCTGGGACCGTGGCGGCTACGCCCTCACCGCGGCCGCCGATGGCGACGACTACGTGCTCAACGGCACGAAGCTGTTCGTCCCCGACGCCAACGTGGCCGACTACCTGCACGTCATCGGCAACACGCCGGACGGCAGGCTCGCGAACTTCATCATCGCTCGCGACCAGGCCGGCGTGGAGGTCAACCTGCTCAAGACCATCGCCAGCGACAAGCAGGCCGAGGTCGTCCTCAACAACGTCAGCGTGAGCGCCGAGGACGTCATGCCCGTCGATTCCGAGACGAGCCTCCGCGGCCGCAACATCGCCGTGAATCTCGAGAACGCCTATCTCGTGGGCCTCGCCCAGAAGGACTTCGAGATCGCGGTCAATTACGCCAAGGAGCGCGTCCAGTTCGGGCGCCCCATTGGCTCCTTCCAGGCAATCCAGCACAAGGCCGCCGACATGGTTACCGATGTCGACGGCATGCGCTTCATCACCTACAAGGCGGCCTGGGCCACCAGCGAGAACGAGCCCTCCCAGCACATGGATACGTCCATGGCGAAGGCGTGGTGCAGCGAGGCCAGCCGGCGCGTCGTCGCCCATGGCCAGCAGATCCACGGCGGCATCGGCTTCACGAAGGACTACATCATCCAGCTCTACTTCCGCCGCCAGAAGCGCGCCGAGCTCTTCTGGGGCGACGCCGACTTCCACCGCGAGCAAGTCGCGGCCATGCTGGAGATCTAGCCACTCCGTCCGGCAATCAGGCGTGAGGCCCCGCCACCCGGCGGGGCCTTTTCGCGTCACTCGAGCGGGTCGATCACCGTGAGGAACGGGAACCGGTGGAAGTCCCGATCCCGGGTGCAGATCTGGCTGATGCCGTGCTCCCGCATCAAGACCGCCGTGTGCAGGTCATGCAGAACGCCTCCCCGTAGCCCGGGAAGCTCCGACAGCGTCTGTGCAAGCACTGCCTCGTGCCGGGGGGTCGCCGTCAGGAGCGTGAACCCGGGGGAGGCGAGCAGCGCCTGGAGGAACTGCATCGCCGGCTCCACCTGCCACGGCCTCGGGAAGACGCGGGGATGGGTGGCGTTCTTCAGGAACTCGTAGCAGACGTTCCACGTGAGGAAGGTCGGGGAAGGGTCGCGCCGCCACCGCTCCAGCTGACTCCGGCAGGGTTCGTGGAACGGGGAATCGCCGTTCGCTGCGTAGATCAGCACGTTGGTGTCGACGGCCCGCACCTAGTCCTGTTCCGTATTCCCGCGTACCGCACTGCCGTCCGCCTCTCCGGCGTCGTACGGCGCCGGCTCCTCGGCCACGGCCAGCATTCGGTGGCCCCGGGCAGCTTCGTCACTCGCGCCACCGGCGCCCGGCGCCGCTCCGTAGAGGCGTTCGTCCCGGTCGCGATCCAGCGCCTCGTCGAGGGCTTCCCGGTCGGCGACGTCCACCAGCGGCTCGCCCATGTTGGCGAGCGGCAGGGGTGGCAGGTCGCCAGCCACGGGCGCGGGTGTTTGCTCCTCGGCCAGGATCCGCCGGATGCCTGCCTCCACGAGCGCGCCCATGGTGGTCTTGCGCCGGGCGGCTTCTTCCTTCAGCCGCTCCATGACCTCATCGTCGATGTTGATCGTCGTCTTCCTCATATGGGCAACCATATACCATTGCCCGTCCCTCTACAAGCACGCTCCCGCCGGCCCCGCTTCTAGTGCGGGTGGGGGTGTCCATGGGAGTGGCCGCCGGGGCCGTGGCTGTGCCCGTGGTGCGTGAGGTCGTCCGCACCCCCCGCATCGATGGCGCTTTCGCCGTCCCCGTCGCCGTCACCGCCGTCCTCCCAGGGTGCCGGGCCGTCGCCCACACCCGCCTCCGCTCGCCCGACGACCGCGAAGTTCCCAATGACCTTCTTCGCCTGTGCGCCGCACGCGGGGCACGGCGCGAGTTGGAGGGCGTCGCCCATCGGCATGCGCTTCTCGAAGCGCTGACCGCACTCAGGGCACTGGTATTCGTAGAGAGCCATGCGGCGATGGTGGAGAGGCTGACCCGCTAGGTCAACCCGAGCGGGAAGTGCGCTCCCGCTCGTACGGCCCCGAGCGTCGGGCGACCTCGCGGAACCGGTCGAAGTTGCCGTCGTAGCGGCGGATGGCGGAGCCCCGCCGGAACCCCCCGTGGTCGCAGACGGAACCCACGGAGCAACTCGCGCAGCAGAAGCGCCGTGTCGACATCATGTGGGGTTCACCCTCGATGGGCAGGAGGCAACGGTCGCAGCGGATCGTCTCGGGCACGGGAACCTCCGCCTGCATTCTCCGCGCCCGGGCGCGTCGGCGAAAGGGGGGCGGCTGGCCCCCGGCCACCGCCTCCGGCATGCTTGCCCCATGGTTCGCATCAACCGCGTCTACACCCGCGCCGGCGACGACGGCACCACCGCCCTTGCCGGGGGCCAGCGCGTCCCCAAGGAGAGCCTCCGCATCGAGGCCTACGGCACCGTGGACGAGCTCAACAGCGCCATCGGCATCGCCGTCGCCGCGGGACTCGAGGCCCCGCTCGCCGAGCCCTTCGGCGTCATCCAGCAGGTGCTCTTCAACCTCGGCGCCGAGCTGGCCACGCCGCGCGAGCCCGGCGAAGAGGCCACCGGCCCGCACGTCGAGAGTCGCCACGTCGACCAGCTCGAGTCGTGGATCGACGACTGGAACGACGACATCGAGCCCCTCACGAGCTTCGTGCTTCCAGGCGGCGACCCCACCGCCGCCCACCTCCACCTGGCGCGCACCATCTGCCGCCGCGCCGAGCGCCTCACCTTCGCCCTCAGCCGCGAAGAGCAGGTGGGCGAGTTCGTCTCCCCCTACCTCAACCGCCTCAGCGACCTGCTCTTTGTCGCCTCCCGCCTCCAGAACCAGCTCAGCGGCCACGGCGACGTGCTCTGGGACTCGCGCCGCTTCTAGCCGAGCCGTTAGCGCCGCAGCCGCACGACCTGACCGTCGGCGAAAACCCCCCGCGTACTGATCCCGAGCCGCTCGTAGGCGGCACGCGGCACGCCGAGGTCCGCCGCGTACAGCTCCCCCACGTTCTTCTCGCAGACCGGCAGCACTTGCCCCGTCTTCGGCAGGTCGAACACGAGCGTCGTCACCGCCGTCACCGCCGGGCTGCTCACGGCGCCGGTCCCCGCATTCACACCGGTGGGGATGTCCAGCGCGAGGATGGGCCGCCTCGCTGCCGCCGCGATCTCCGTGACGGCCGCAGCGAGGCCGGTCGGCGCCCCCTCCAGCCCGTAGCCGACCAGCGCATCGACGACGAGGTCGGCCCGCTGCAGGTGATCCTCGGCCGTGTGCTCGCTCGTGTCGCTGTCGTGCGGCTCTGCGATCCCCGACTCCGCCAGGATGTGCAGGTGCCGCCGCGTTACGAAGCTCATCTGCGTCTCAACCTCGCCGAGCAGTGGTTCCGCCTGCACGCCCCAGTTGTCGAGGTGCCGCACGGCCGCCAGCCCCGCCGCCCCAACGTGGCCACCGCCGGCCAGCACCACTACCCGCTGACCCTTCGCGCTCCCGCCCAGCATCGCCAGCACGAGTTGCGCCGTCGCCAGGCCGGCGTTCTCGACCGCCTGCAGGATGTCGAAGTGGAACACTTCCTGGGCGGCGCGCTGGATCTCGCGCATTTGCCCGGGCGTGACGGTGGGCGTGTCCTTCAACTTTCGCTGGGGAAAGCCGCCGGGATTTCCTTTCACCGCCATGAGCGCGCCAGATGCTACGCCTGCGGGTGCGTGGCGGTCACCCGCGCGGTGATGCCCCCGCGTGCGTGAAAGTCGCCAGTCACCGTCGCCCTTCGCGGGGCGATCGCGGCGACGACGTCGTCGAGGATCACGTTCACCACGTCCTCATAGAAGATGCCCCGCTCGCGAAACGACTGCAGGTAGAACTTGAAGCTGCGTAGCTCGATGCAGCGCGCTTCGGGCACGTAGACCAGTGTGATCGTCCCGAAGTCCGGCTGGCCCGTCATCGGGCAGACGCTCGTGAACTCCGGCGCATCGAAGCGGATTTCATAGTCACGCCCGGGGTGCTGGTTCTCGAACGAATCAATCGTGCCGTCGGTGGCGAATTCGTTGGCGCCCATCCCGGTCAGCGTGCGGCTCGGGCCGCGAGCGCGCAAGCGCCCGACTACCGCCCAAAACGGAGCGCCGAAGGAACCGGGATCGGGCTGAAGTCCGTGTTCGTGTCGTACACGTCCACGCCTTCGAGCCGCTTCATCGTGTTCACGACGAGATACGTCAGCGGCGTCGCCACCACCTCGTAGAGAGTCTTCATCAGCCACGCCCGCCAGACGAACGCCCAGAGCGCTTCGCCGTTCGGAATAGTGGCCGTCCCGAAAAAGGCGATCGTGAGGAAGACCGCCGAGTCGATCCCCTGCCCGACGATCGTGGAGCCGATCGTTCGCGTCCAGAGGAACCGCCCGTGCGTCACCCGCTTCAGGCGCGCCAGCACGTACGAGTTCGCGAATTCGCCCACGAGGAACGCGAGGAAGCTGCCGCCCACGATCCGCCACGTCTGCCCCAGGATGGTCTCGTAAGCCTCCTGGTCCGCCCAGAACGGCGCCGACGGAATCTCCTGGGCGACGAAGATGGCGAGCACCGCGAGCGCGTTCGCGAAGAACCCGGACCAGATGACGCGCCGAGCCACCGAGTACCCGTAGACCTCGGTGAGGATGTCCCCAACGATGTAGGAGATCGGGAAGATGATGATTGCGGCGGGCTGGAAATAGTCGAAGGCGCCGCCCACAAGCCCCGAGATGTCGACGATCTTGATGGCGATGATGTTCGAGACGATCAACGCCCCCGCGAAGATGACGGCCACGGGCATCAGGTAGCGGAAGTGGCGCTCGCCTGATTCCGTCATCATCGTCTGGGTCATCGGGCCAGGATTCTAGCAGGGCGCTCATCGCCCCCTGCTACGCTGTCTCCATGACCAGCCCCGAGCAGGCGCCCCCCCACCAGCCCGGCGACGTGGTCATCCACCGCATACCGCTGGTCGCCGAGAATGGCGAGTACGGCCCCGTCATCGTCGACGTGAAGCCGATGGTCGTGGTCGAAGACACACCCGACCTCGTCTCGCTCTGGTTGCCGGCTGGCACGCCCACAAAGCTCTCGCTGCCGATCGTCCGGGACCAGCCAATCCCCTGGCTCGAAGGCGAGTGGGAGCTGGTCGACAGCGTGTGGGAACGCTGGAACGCGCTCTTTCTCATGGAGCCTGGGCAGTGGCGCGCGACGTGGGTCTGGTGGACGCCCGAGTGGGAGTTCCTCGGCTGGTACGTCAACCTCCAGGAGCCGATCCGGCGCACGCCCCTCGGCTTCGATGCGCGCGACCTCTGGCTCGATGTCGTCGCCGACGCCGAACGCCGCTGGCGCTGGAAGGACGAGGACCACCTGGAGCGCGTGCTGGACCGCGGTCTCATCTCCAGACCCGTCGCCGACCGCGCCCGCGCCGAGGGCGAAGCCGCCATCAAGGACATCGAGCGCGGCGCCTGGCCCTTCACTGACGACTTGCGCGATTGGCGCCCCGACCCCGCCTGGCCCATCCCCACCTACGCGCACGTTCCCGAGGACCAGCTGCTCGCAATCCACGACGAGCCCCACTGGACCAACCCGAAGCGTCTCTAGCGCAGAGTTCTACGAGCGCGGCAGCCCCAGGCCCCGCGTCGCGATGATGTTGCGGTTCACTTCGCTCGTGCCGCCGGCGACCGTGTAGCTCGGGCCGGCCAGCGCCCAGCGCTCGACGCGCCCCTGCAGCGGGACGTACGGGCTGCCCGGTTCGAGCTGCCCTTCCATTCCAAGCACGCGCATCCCCGTCTGGCCCATCTGGCGCTGGAGTTCCGTGCCGAACACCTTCGAGATCGAGGCCTCGTAGTTCGGGTTCTCCCCTTCGCTCTGCATCTGCGCCACCCGGTAGCAGAGCCACCGCCCCAGCTCGAAGTCGATCGCCCGCGAGGCCAGCTCGTGCCGGATGGGGTGCGACGTCGACCCGCCGTCGCGCTCACGCACGTAGTCGATAAGCGCCTCGAGCGTCGAGCGCGTCATGACGATGCGGTTGATCGAGCTGCGTTCCTGGTCGAGCGTCGCCGCGGCCACGTACCAGCCCCGGTTCTCCTCCCCGATGCGGTTATCGATGGGGATGCGCACATCGTCGAAGAAGACCTCGTTGAAGTGGGCCGCGTCCATCATGTTCACCAGCGGACGCACGCTCACGCCGGGCGACTCGATGTCGAGGATGAAGTAGCTGATGCCGCGGTGCTTGGGCGCGTCCGGGTCGGTGCGCGCCAGCAGGATGCCCCACTTCGCGCCGGTCGCCCAGCTCGTCCAGATCTTCTGGCCGTTCAGAACGTACTCGTCGCCGTCGCGAATGGCGCTCGTCTGGAGGGAAGCGAGGTCCGAGCCCGCGCCTGGCTCCGAGAAGAGCTGGCAGAAGCGGGACGTGCCATCGCGCAGGCCGGGCAGCCAGCGATCCTGCTGCTCCTTCGTGCCCTCGTTCATCAGCGCCGGGCCGGCCAGCCAGACCCCCTGGTCATAGGCCCCCGGAGCGCCGCGCGAACTCATCTCCTCCATGTAGACGGTCTGCGTCACGAAGTCCGCGCCGCCCCCGCCGAACTCCGTCGGCCAGCCCAGAGTCAGCCAGCCGCGGTCGGCCAGCTGCGCCCGGAACTGCTTCGCGAAGGCCGCCTCTTCCTCGTCCATCTCTTCGCGATCGCTGCGCATATTCCACATCTCCGCGGGAAGCTCCGCGTCGAGAAAGTCGCGGATCTCCGCACGGAAGGCGGCCTGCTCGGGCGAGTCGCGAAAGAGCATCGGGGCCTAGCCCTCGTTCAGCTCGCGCAGCGCTTCGAGCGCGTGCGGAGCGTGCGATTCGAAGTCGCGCGGCTCGAGGTAGACGTCGCGCACGATACCCTCGCTGTCGATCACGAAGGTCGCGCGGTTATGGAAACCGAAGTCCTCGTTGAAGATGTCGTAATCGCGCCCCGCCTGGTTCTTCGGGAAGTCCGAGACCAGGGGGAACTCCAACCCAAGCTTCTCCTGAAACTCTCCGACGGCGGCGAAGGAATCGACGCTCACGCCCAGAACCTGGGCGTTGGCCTCCGCGAACGCATCCGTATGCGTGCGGAAGCCGATCATCTCGGACGTTCACCCACCGGTGAAGGCGAGCGGGTAGAACGCCAGGACGATGTTCTTGCCCGGAAACGAGTCGAGCGTGACCTCTTCCCGGTCCTTGTTCATCAGCTTGAACGCCGGGGCGCGATCGCCAGGTGCTGGAGGCATGTCGTTTCTCCTTATCGCTAGTAGCCCTTGAAGTTGGGCTCGCGTTTCTCGGTGAAGGCGAGGGGGCCCTCCTTCGCGTCCTCGGTGGACTGCGCGAGGGTCATCGCCATCTGGGCGAAGTCGAGGTGTTCGTCGAAGGTCAGGTTGGCGGAGCGGTAGACGAGCTTCTTCGCGAGCTGGATGGCCGTCGCCGGTCCTCTCGCGATCTTCATCGCAAACTCGCGCGTGCGGTCGAGCAGCTCCTCGGGCGGGCAGACCTCGCTCACGTAGCCGATGCGAAGCGCTTCCTGGGCATCGATCAGCTCGCCGCTCCAGATGAGCTCCAGCGCCTTGGCCGTGCCCACGATGCGCGGAAGCGTGTAGGCGCCTCCGTCGCCGGGGATGAGGCCCATGCGCACGTAGCCCATGCCGAAGCGCGCCCGCTCGCTGGCGAAGCGGATGTCGGCCATCGAGGCCATGTCCATCCCCGCGCCCACGGCCGCGCCGTTGACAGCCGCGATGTACGGCTTCTCAAGCTGCACCAGCGCCCGGGGGATGTGGTGGACGCTGTTGCGGAGGCTGTGCCGCCGCTCGGCGACGCTCTCCTCCGTGCGCAGCACCCCTTCGCCGGCGGTCTCGTGCGCGACGTCCATGCCGCTGCAGAACCCGCGTCCCGCACCGGTCAGGATGATGGCCCGCACCTCGCCGTCGGCGTCCGAGCGCTCGATGGCGTCGCGCCACTCGCTCAGCATGAGGTTGTCGAAGGCGTTCAGCCGCTCCGGACGGTTGAGCGTGATGGTCGCAACGCCGTCCGCGACGTCGTAGAGGATGTGTTCGTACTCCACCGCGGCGATTGTACCGGCGGGAAGCGTTAGCTGGCTCGCGAGCGTACACACCGTACGCTGGCTGGTACGGAGACTCGCCCATGACAGCCCACGCCGATCTCCAGGAAGCGCTCGAACCGTGGGGCGCCGCGACGATCGAGGAAGACCTGAGCGGCTTTCGCAATCGTGTCTGGAGCATTCGCCTCCGTGGCGAGCGCCACGTCGCCCGCCAGCCCCTGCGCGAGCCCCACACGCTCAACTGGGAACTCGACCTCCTGGAAGCCCTCAGCCGCGAAGGCTTCAACGTCCCGGTGCCCGTGCCGAGTGCCGCGGGCGAGCGTCACATCGATGGCCTGGTCGTCTTCACGTTCCTGCCAGGGCACCGGCCGACGAGCCCACGAGACTGGCGCCTCGTGGGGGACGAGTTGCGCCGCCTGCACGAGTTCACGAAGGGGTGGCCACAGCGCCCGGGCTTCCGCACGAGCCGGGAGCACGTGACGGTGGACGTTGGCGGTGATGTCGACCTGTCCCTGCTCCCGCCCGTCGATACTGCCCTCTGCCGCGAAGCCTGGGCGGCCCTTCCCGAAGGAGACGACGCGGTCCTTCATGGGGATCCCTCGCCGGAGAACGTCGTCATCGACGGCGACCGGGTCGGCCTGTTCGATTGGGACGAAGCCCGCGTCGACTCGCCCCTCCTCGACCTCGGCGCGCTTCCGAACGCGGAGGCAGCGGGGCTCACACCCGAACTCTTTGCGCGTGCCCGGCGAGCGTCGGAGGCATGGGAGACAGCCGTCTGCTGGCAGATCGAACCCGATTACGCCCAACGCAGGCTGAGGGCACTTCGTGAACTGAGCGAGATGTCGTAAGACACGTATACGTACTGCTACAATACGTACACGTATCTTGCGGGGACCCTGCCATGCAAACGAAGACCAAGCTCACTGTCACCATTGACTCAGTGGTCCTGCCCCGGGCCAAGGAGTACGCCCGCGCCCAAGGCGTTTCTCTCTCCGCACTTATTGAACAGGCGCTGCGTCGGGCGCTGGATGCGGACGCCCCGGCGGAAGGCTCGTCCTGGGCGGCAGGGAAGACCATTGAGGAGATCGTGGCCCACCTCCCGTTTGAGACGGAGGAGGAGCGCGACGCGCGCTGGAAGGACCGATCCCTGGGCTTTGGGACGCGCCTCATGGGCCAGGCCCGGCCCAAGAAGCCGCTTACCGACCAGGACCTCGACGACATGCGGCACCAGCACATGGTTGAGAAGTACGGACCGTTTGATTAGTGGCTAGATGGCTCGTCGACACCGACGTCCTCATTGATGTGGCGCTGAGCCGCGAGCCGTTCTTCATTCACTCCTCGGTGGTGATAGACCTCCTCCGCGAGCGGGGCGAAGCCCTGTTCGTCGCCTGGCACACCGTCTCAAACCTCTTCTATGACGTGCAACGCCAGCGGAACGCCGACTTCGCCAGACGGGTCGTCGCCGACCTGATGACGTACGCGCAAGTCGCGGGGACCGGCACCGACGACCTCCGCTTCGCCCTGTCACTGCCGATGGACGACTTCGAGGACGCAATGCAGGTAGCTGCCGCCCGCGCCTGCGAGGCCGCGTTCATCGTCACGCGGAACGAGGGCGACTTCGCGGTTTCGCCCATCCCCGTCCTCGCCCCCGCCGACGCTCTGGCGGAACTGTCCCCCTGAGCCCCGCGCTACACTAGCTACGTGGTCGCAACCGCCCTTCCCGACCGGCTCAAGAAGCAGATCGAGGCGCTCCCCGCGAGGCCCGGCGTCTACCTCATGCGCAACGAGAAGGGCGAGGTCATCTACGTCGGCAAGGCCGCGCGCCTGAAGGACCGCGTGCGCTCCTACTTCGGCTCACCCCGCAGCCTGGAGCCGAAGACCCGCGCCCTGCGTGCCGATATCGAGGACTTCGAGTACATCGTCTGCGCCAACGCGGGCGAGGCCCTCATCCTCGAGGCCACGCTGATCAAGCGACACCAGCCGTTCTTCAACATCCGCCTGAAGGACGACAAGCGCTATCCCTATCTCAAGATCGACGTGCAGAACCCGTGGCCGCGCGTCTACATCACGCGGCGCATCGAGAAGGACGGGGCCCGCTACTTCGGCCCGTACGCCAGCGCAGGGTCCGTGCGCGCCACCCTCGACCTGCTCAAGAAGCTCTTCCCCTACCGCTCCTGCACCAAGGAGATCACGGGGAAGGACCCACGTCCCTGCCTCGACTACTACATCAAGCGCTGCATCGCCCCCTGCACGGCGTTCTGCACTTCCGAGGAGTACGGGGAAGTCATCGACCAGATCATCCTCTTCCTCGAAGGGAAGGCCTCGGATGTGCTCGACCGGCTCGGGGACCAGATGGACAGCGCCGCCGGGTCGCTCGACTACGAGCGCGCCGCCATGCTCCGCGACCAGATCCGCGCCATCGAGCGAACCGTCGAGCGCCAGATGCTCTCGACCACGAAGAAGGAGGACCTCGACGTCTACGGCCTCGCTCGCGAGGGCGACCGCGCCTGCGTGCAGGTCTTCTTCGTCCGCGGCACCCAGATGACGGGACGCGACCACTTCGTGATGGAGGGAGTGACGGGCGAATCCGACGAGGCCGTCCTCGGCAGCCTGCTGCAGCAGTACTACGAGAGCGCACAGTCGATCCCGAAGCTGGTCGTCGTGCCGATCGAGCCGGAGGGCCGCGCCGATCTCGAGGCGATGCTCACGGAGAAGCGCGGCGCCAACGTCGAGATTCGCGTGGCCCAGCGCGGCGAGAAGCGCCAGCTCCTCGAGATGGCCCGCGAGAATGCCGCCGAGGCGCTCGACAACCTCAAGGTGCGCTGGCTCAGCGACCAGACCAAGACCGCCACCGCCCTCGACGAGCTGCGCGAGGAGCTCGCCCTCCCCGAGACCCCCCACCGCATCGAGTGCTACGACAACTCGAACATCCAGGGCGCGAGTCCTGTCTCCAGCATGGTCGTCTTCCTCGACGGACAACCGGCCCCCCGCCAGTACCGCAAGTTCCGCATTAAGACGGTCGAGGGCGCGGACGACTTCGCCACCATGCAGGAGGTCCTGCGCCGCCGCTTCAAGCGGGCCGCCAGGCAAATCGAGCAGCAGACCCTCGAAAGCGGCGACGGGGAGAAGGCCGACGACGACAGCTGGGACCTCCCCGACCTCGTCATCGTCGACGGGGGCAAGGGACAACTCAGCGCCGCCGTCGAGGTGATGCGGGAACTCGGCGTGTACGACATCCCCACGGTGGGTCTGGCCAAGCGCCACGAGGAGTTGTTCGCACCGGACGAGGAGGCGCCCATCATCCTGCCGCGCGGCTCCGAAGCGCTCTACCTCGTCCAGCGCGTCCGCGACGAAGCCCACCGCTTCGCCATCACCTACCACCGCCAGGTGCGCCGCAAGGCCGCCACCGCCAGCGTCCTCGACTCCATCCCCGGCGTCGGGCCGAAGCGGAAGCGCGCCCTCCTGCGCAAGTTCGGCTCGTTGAAGGCCGTGCGCGAGGCAGGGGTCGAGGAGATCGCGAGCACGGCGGGCTACACCCGCTCGCTCGCGGAAAAGGTCAAGGAGTACGTCTAGCGTGGCTAAGGCGCTGGAGGGAGGCGTCCTCGGCGTGGACGTGGGCGGCACGTTCACCGACTTCGTCGCCATCGAAGAGACGGGCATCCGCACCTGGAAGCGCCTCTCGACGCCCTCCGCTCCCGAAAAAGCCGTCCTGGCCGGAGCCGGCAGCCTGACCGACCAGCGGCTCGCGCACGGCAGCACCGTCGCCACGAACGCCCTCCTTGAGCGTCGCGGACCACGCACCGTCCTCGTCACGACCGAGGGGTTCCGCGACCTCCTCTTGATCCGGCGGCAGGAGCGGCCCTCGCTCTACGACCTCGAACCGCGGCGAACACCCCACGTCGTCGCCCGAGGCGACGTCATCACCGTGCGGGAACGGATCGGCGCCGGCGGCGAGGTCGTGACGCCCCTCGACGATGGCGAAGTGGCGCGGGTAGTCGAGGAGGCGCGGGCGCTGGGCGCGGAAGCGGTCGCCATCTGCCTCCTGTTCGCCTACCTGCGCCCGGAACACGAGGCCCGTCTGGCGGGCGCCTTGCGCGAAGCGGGGTTCGCCGTGAGCGCGTCGCACGAGGCGCTCCCCGAGCACCGGGAGTACGAACGCGCCAGCACGACGGCGATTAACGCGTTTCTCCAGCCCGCAGCCCGCCGCTACCTGAACGGCATCGACGAACGCTTCCCGGACCTACGGGTCATGCACTCGGCTGGTGGCCTCACGGACGCCGTTACCGCCGGTGAGCGTCCCGTCTCGCTGGTCACGAGCGGTCCTGCAGGCGGTGTTCTAGGCGCACTTGCAGTCGCGAAGGCCGCGGGCCACGAGCAGGTCATCACGTTCGACATGGGCGGCACGAGCACCGACGTGTCGCTCTGCCCGGGCGAACCGCGCTACCGCTCCGCCACCGAGGTCGACGGCCTCGCCGTGCACACACCCATGGTCGATATCGTGACGGTGGGCGCGGGCGGTGGCTCGATCGCGCGACTCGACTCGGGCGGGGCACTGGCTGTGGGGCCACAGAGCGCTGGCGCCGATCCCGGTCCGGCCTGTTACGGGCGGGGCGAACTCCCCACCGTCTCCGACGCGAATCTCGTGCTGGGACGCCTGCGCCCGGAGGCGCCCCTCGGCGGATCCGTGATCCCCGACCTCGGGCGCGCCCGCACCGCCCTCGCCACCCTCGGCGACCCGGAAACCTCGGCGGCGGCGGTCGTGGAGGTCGCGAACGCGACGATGGCGCGGGCCCTGCGGCGCGTCAGCCTGGAACGGGGCTACGACCCCGAGGGCTTCACGCTTGTGGCGTTCGGGGGCGCCGGTCCCCTCCACGCCTGCGAGCTTGCGGCCGAGCTCGGCATCGGGCAGGTGCTCGTGCCGCGTCATGCCGGGGTGTTGTCCGCAGTTGGCATCGCCACCGCTCCCGAGGTTGTCGAGCGAGGCCAGGGGCTGCTGGTGACGCTCGGCGCGGAGGTATCGAGCTCCCTCGACGAGACCGCCCGGGTGCTCGAGGAGCAGGCGAAAGCGGACTTGCAGGCGGCAGGCGGGACGCTCACCGAGCTCACCTGGGCGGCCGACGCGCGCTACCGGGGACAGGCGCACGAGCTGCGGGTCTCCGTCGACCTCCCCGACCCCGACACGATCGCCGGCGCCTTCCACGCCGCCCACGCTCGGGAGTACGGCTTCTCAACTCCCGAGCGCCCGGTCGAGCTGGTCGCCTTGCGCTGTCGCGCACAGGGGGCCACGCGGACCCTCCCCGAAGCGCCGCTCGACACGACCGAGGGCGAGGGGGAACCCGAACCGATCACGCTGGCGGGAGGCGTGCCCGCCGTCCACGTTGCTCGGGGAGACCTGGCAGCCGGCGCGACCCTCAACGGTCCCGCCGTTGTCACGCAGCCGGACGCCACCACGTTCATTCCCGAGGGCTGGCAAGCAACCGTCGACGCCACCGGCAACCTCCTGGTGACTCCACGATGACCGACGATCCCGCCCGCCTCGCAGTGTGGAACGCGCTGCTCGCCTCGGCGGCCGAGGAGATGGGCGTGACGCTGTGGCGCACCAGCCACTCGCCCAACATCCGCGAGCGCCGCGACTTCTCCTGCGCCGTCTTCGATGCGAACGGCGAGATGGTGGCGCAGGCCGCCCACATCCCCGTCCACCTGGGGGCCATGCCCGAGTCGATCGCCGCGGTCTCCACGCTCGCACCCTGGAGCGAGGGTGACGTGGCCATCGTCAACGACCCGTACCTCGGTGGCACGCACCTCCCCGACGTGACGCTGGTGGCGCCGGTGTTCGCCGGCGGCGACCTCATCGGGTTCGTCGCGAACCGCGCGCATCACGCCGACATCGGAGGCATGTCGGCAGGTTCGATGCCGGTCTCCACGGAGCTCTACCAGGAGGGCGTCATCATCCCGCCACTCAAGCTGCGCGAGGCGGGACTGTTGAACGAGGCGCTGTTCGCCCTCATCCTGCGGAACGTTCGCACCCCCGCCGAGCGTCGCGGCGACTTCGACGCCCAACTCGGCGCGCTAAGCACCGGCGCCGCCCGCCTCGAAGCCCTCGCCGCCCGCTACGGCAACGACGAGCTCGCGCGCTGGATGGCCGCACTCACCGACTACGCCGAGCGCCTCACGCGGGCCGCCCTCGCCGAGGTTCCCGACGGGGACTACGCGGCCGAGGATGTGATGGAGGGGGCGGACGGAACGCTGCTCCCGGTGCAGGCGCGGGTGACCGTGAGCGGCGACGAGGTCACGGTCGACTTCAACGGCTCGGCTGAAGAGCAGGCGGCCTCGATCAACGCCGTGGCCGCGGTCACCCGCTCGGCGGTGGCCTACTGCGTACGCTGCCTCCTGCCGCCCGATGCTCCCTCCAACGCGGGTGTCTTCCGGCCCCTCGAGGTCGTCCTGCCGGAGGGCTCTATCGTGAACGCGCGGCCGCAACGAGCCGTCTCGGCAGGGAACGTCGAGACCTCGCAACGCGTGACCGATGTCGTGCTGGCGGCGTTCGCAAAGGCGCTTCCGGAACGAATCCCGGCGGCGAGCGCCGGAACGATGAGCAACTTCACCTTCGGCGGCGTGCGTCCCGGCGGGGAGCCCTTCGCCTACTACGAGACGGTTCCCGGCGGCGCCGGTGCGGGCCCCAACGGTGATGGCGAGAGCGGCGTCCAGACACACATGACGAACACCGCCAACACACCGGCCGAGTCGATCGAGAACGCCTTCCCCGTGCGGGTCCGGCGCTTCGAGTTGCGCGACGGGAGCGGGGGCGATGGGCTGCACGAGGGCGGCGACGGGGTTGTGCGCGAGATCGAGTTCCTGACCGAGGCGGACGTATCCCTCATCGGCGATCGAAGGGCGGTAGGCCCGCCGGGGACACAGGGCGGTGAGGCCGCAGAGTACGGCGAGAACACGCTGGTCGACGCGAGCGGTGAGCGTGAACCCCTCGCGGGCCAGCAGCAGCTGCGGGTGGCCCCCGGCGACCGCGTCGAGGTGCGGACACCGGGCGGGGGAGGCTGGGGTAAGGACGCGCACGGCTGACCATCGACGCCCCGCTCGCTGATCCCCTATCGTGGACAGTGTCATGCCCGACCGCATCGATCGCGAGATCGAGGAGATCCTGGCCCGCCTCGGAGAGGAGCCTCCAAAGCCGGGCGAGGAACCGATCTCGCTCGAGAGTCGCAGGCGGCAACGGGGGCAGCCGCTGTCGTCCCGCGTCGTCGCCGCGTTTGGACTCAGGCTGAAGGGGCCGACTCCCGCCTCGTTGCTCTTCACCGGCGCCGGCGTGATGGTCGCGGGGCTGATTCTTGCCGCCATCTGGGCCGCGCTGATCTGGCTGGCGTTCACCGGCGTCGTTCTCTTCCTGGCCGCGTTCATCTGGTCGTTCGTGCGGCCCAGGCGTGCCCGCGTCGCCTCCCCACCGGCGGCGAAGGGGGCGCACTGGCGTGGACGTTACGTTGAGTACGAGCCCGCTCCGCCGGGCGTGCTGGCGCGGATCAGGCGCGCGTTTCGCCGTCGCTAGGGGCGGCCCGCGGAACCCACGACCAACCATGCTTCGATTGACCGCCCGAACGCTCCTGCTCGCCACGCTGGCCGCAGTGCTCACGGCGGCTTGTTCCGGCGACGGTTCCGGGGATGGATCACCCGCGCCGGCAACCCCGACATCGACGGCTCCCGCGACCGCCGCCGCCACGGAGGCCACGCCCGCGGAGACAACGCCCCCATCAGCCGAACGCCCGGAGGTCGGCGACCGCCTGGACCACGACATCGAGAACGCGATGGAGCACCTGCGCGTGCTCGCCGTCGCGATCGGGCCAAGGGTATCGGGCTCAAAGGAGGCTCGGGAGACGGTTGCGTACATCGCCGATGCGTTCCGGGACTACGGCTACGCGGTCGAGGTAATGGAGTTCCGCTACGAGACACGCTTCCGGGTGGCGACCGTGACGGTGGACGGGGAGACGATCGAGGGGATCGCGTTGAACGGCGAGGCGACCGGGGAGCGGTCGGCGGAAGGGCGGGCGGTCGCCGGCGGGCTTTCCGGCAACGATTCCTTCAGCGGCGCGATACCCGTTGGCAGCCGGAGCACGGCCCGGCCCCAGGACTCGATGATGTACCTGGCTGCGGCCAGGAACGGGGCCGCCGGGCTCGTCATCGTGAACCACGAGCCCTGGCGGCTGGCCGGCTTCCCCATTCCCGCCCGCGACGCCATTCCCGTTGTCCTCGTCGCCCACACCGAGGCGGACCGTTTCGCGCGAGCGATCGCCGACGGGGCCACCGTCAGCATCGATATCGGGCCGGCACGTCCGCTGGCCATGAACGTCATCGCGCGGCCCAGCGAGGGCGCTCGCTGCGACATCCTCGCCGGAGGGCACCACGACACCGTCGCGGCCGCCCCGGGCGCCACCGACAACGCCAGCGGCGTGGCCATCATCCTCGAGCTGGCCCGTGCCTTTGCCAGCGACGGGCTCGACGAGGGCCTCTGCTTTGCCACGTTCGGCGCGGAGGAGTCGGGCCTCTTCGGGAGCAGGGCGCTCGCCCGGAGGATGGCCGAGGACGGTGAACTGCCCGCGGTCATGGTGAACTTCGACGTGACCGCGCGAGGCGACGCCATCGAGGTGATAGGCACGACGGAGCTGGTAAACCGGGCGGTCGAGCTTCTGGAGCGGGACGGATTCCCCGCCTACGCCTCAGCCCTGCCGGAGGGGTACGGAAGCGACCATTCGAGCTTCGTCGACGTGGGAGTCCCGGTGCTCTTCTTCTCCGACGGCGACGTCTCCCTGATCCATACCCCCGCCGACGTCTTCGACCTGGTCGAGCCGGTGGCGGTCGATCGGATCGGCGACGGAGCCGCCCTGATACTGGGCATCCTGCTGGCGGAGATTGCCGGGGGCCCGTAGCGAACCTAGCATGGCCCACGGTGCTCACCCGAACGCTCGCCGTGGCCTGTCTCATCGCCCTGCTCCTCGTGGGGTGCGGGGGCGACGACGACACCGTTGAGCCGCAGGCGCGTCCGACACTGAGCGATCCGGCGAGCGTGCCCACGGCCGTCCCGGACGAGACGCGCGACCCCTTCATCATCGACCCGCCGCACGTGTACCCGCCGGGTGCGCCCATGCCCGCCACGGTCGTGCCGGAGCCGGAACAGGCGCGAACCTACGTGGTGCAGGAGGGGGACAACTGCGGCCTTATCGCCGCGCAGCACAACATCTCCGTCGCCGAGTTGCTCGAGGCGAACCCGCGCATCAACGAGGACTGCACGAACCTTCATGTCGATGAGACCCTGAACATCCCGGCGGCGGACCCGAGCGCCGCATCAGAGCCGGACGAGCAAGCCGAGGACCGCCCGAACACGGGCCGGACCTACATCGTGGTGCCCGGTGATACGTGCGTCGCCATCGCCCAGGACCACGGCATCCCGGTCCAGACGTTCATGGTCGCGAACGGGCTGGACGAGGAGTCGTGCCTCACGATCCAGGTCGGGCAGGAAGTGGTCATTCCGGAGTAGGGGCGCGCAGTTCCGCCAGCACCTCGTCCGTGTGTTCGCCCAGCTTCGGGGCGGGCCGCCGCAGCTCCCAGGGGGTCGCGCCGAGGACGTAGGGGGCGCCCGGCATCAGCGCTTCCCCGTCCAGCCCCTCGCCCGTGGTCGCGACGAAGTGGCCGCGGTCGTGCAGGTGCGGGTCGTCGACGGCTTCGTCGGGGGAGCGGACGGTGCCCCAGGGCAGCCCGCAGGCCTGCGCGCCGCGGTACACCTCCTCGGCGTCGAGGACCTGGATGAAGCGGGAGACCTCCGCGAAGATCTCCTTGGCCTCGGGGGCGCCGCGCGCAGCCATGCGGTTCATGGGGTCGTCGAAACGCTCCTCGTCGAAGTTCATGCCGAAGTCGCGGGACTGCATCCAGCGCTTCAGCTTCCCCCACGACTCGTTGCTGCGCCCGATGTTGAAGACCAGCACGTCCTTGCCGTCGCGAGCGCGGTGGATCCAGGGCTCGGTGCGGACGGTGGCGGCGTGGCGGCCGGTCTGGCGGATGATGTTCGTCTTCGTGTAGAGCCAGTGGGGGAGGCCGACCTCGGTGGCGGAGGAGAGGGCCTCGTGCATGGAGCAGTCGATGTACTGGCCCTCGCCGCCGGCGTCGCGGCCCACGAGGGCGGTGAGGATGCCCATGACGGCGAAGTGGGCGGCGGTGTTGTAGGCCTGGTCGCCCTTGCCATGAATGGGCGGGGCGCCGGGGGCGTCCTCGGGATCGTAGCCGTTCATGTTCATGGGGCCGCCGGCGGCCAGCGCGACGAGGTCGGTGACGCGGTAGTGCGCCCAGGGGCCGTCCTGGCCGAAGGGGGTGAGGGCGCAGTGGATGAGGCGGGGATTGGCGGGGGCGAGGGTGTCGTAGTCGAGGCCGAGGGTGGCGGCGCGGCCGGGGGGCAGGGCCTCGAGGAAGACGTCGGCGCGGGCGAGGAGGGCGCGGACGGTCTCGCGATCCGCTTCGGAGCCTTCGAGGTCGAGGACGGCGGAGCGCTTGTTCGTGTTGTGGTACCAGAAGTTGAGGGAGCGGTTGGGGCCGGGCTCGTCGTTGACGAAGGGGCCGACGCGCCGGGCCTGCGAGCCTTCGGGGGGCTCGATCTTGACGACGTCGGCGCCCATGTCGGCGAGGAGCTTGCCGGCGTACTGCCCCAGCTCATCGGCGATCTCGACGACGCGCAGGCCTTCGAGGGGACCGCTCACATGAACACCCCCGCTTCCGCGAACTCGTCGATCTCGGCCTCCGACAGGTCGAGCGCCTCCGACAGGATCTCGCGCGTGTGCTCGCCGATGCGGGGGGCCGCGCGCTGCAGGAGGCCGGGCGTAGCACTCAAGCGGGGGGCGACGCCATCGTGGGGGGTGTCGCCCATGTCGGGGTGGGGGAGGGTCTGCCACCAGCCGCGGGCGGCGAACTGGGGGTCGCTCTCGACGCGGTCCCCGGGCTTCTGGCAGACGGCGGCGCGCACCCCCGCGGCTTGCAGGAGGGCCATCAGCTCGTAGTCGTCGCGTTCGGCGGTCCAGGCGGCGATGTGCTCGTCGAGGGCGTCCTGGTTGGCAAGACGGTCCGCGTTCGACCCGAAACGTGCATCGCGGGACCAGTCGGGTTCGCCCATGGCGCGGACGAGGGCTTCCCACTCGGCGTCGCTGGTGACGGCGACGGCTATCCAGCGGTCCTCGCCGGCGCAGGGGTAGGTGTTGTGGGGGGCGACGGCGGGCTCCCAGGCACGGTTGCCGGGGGGCAGTCCCTCGCGACGCCAGCTGCGGCCGTTGACGGTGCGGTCGAGGACGGCGGGGCCGTTGAGGACGGTGGCGGCCTCGACCTGGGACATATCGATGTGCTGGCCCTCGCCGGTGCGGTGGCGGTGGTGGAGGGCCATGAGGATGGCGATGGCGGCGGAGTAGCCGGCGGTGTGGTCCATGAAGCTGTAGCCCCAGCCGGCGGGGGGCTTGCCGGGGAGGCCGGAGGTGAGGGTGAGGCCGCCGAGGGCCTGGGCGGTGGGTCCCCAGGTGGTGTGGTCGCGGTCGCGGCCGGTGTGCCCGAAGCCCGAGATGGAGCAGTAGATGATGCGTTCGTTGAGGTCGCGCATCTCGGGGTAGTCGAGCTCCCAGGAGGCGAGGGTTCCGGCGGAGAAGTTCTCGATAACGACATCGGAGACGGCGATGAGGCGCTTGAGCAGGTCCATGCCGAAGGGGTGGCGGACGTTGAGGAGGATGCTGCGCTTGTTGCGGTTGACGTAGTTGAAAAAGCCGGAGTTGTTGAGGGTGGGGCTATCGCCGACGATGGGGCGTCCGAGGCGGATGGGGTCGACGGCCTGCTCGTGCTCGACCTTGATGACATCGGCGCCGAAATCGGCGAGGTACCGGGTGGCAGTGGGTCCGGCGATGATCCAGGTGAGGTCGATGACGCGGATGCCGGAGAGGGGGAGGCCGGGCATGGGAGGGGATGATACGCGGGCGTGTGGGGCCCCGGCCCCGGTCAGACGTTGGGCGCTGCGGTCCCACCCGGCCCGTCCGTGCTACGACTCGTCACCGTAGTCCAGTCCCAGCGGCAGCCTTTGGCGGGAGGGTGGGGTCGGGGGATGGGAGGGGGAAGGGGTGGGTGGCACCGTGGGGGGACTACCGTCGATCCAACCAACGACTGACTGCCTCAACTCCACCATCAATTGAACGCATGAGGCGCGTGCGCACATCGGATGATGCTGCTAGTTGGCGCAACTCTTCCGCCTGCTTGTGGCGACCGGTGAGAACGACGCGGGAGTCGCCGACCGCCTCGTCAGGCTCCACGGTGCAGTGCGGCCTTGTTATGTGGTCAAGCGCATCAAGTTCGTGAGTGTTCAGCCGATACCGGAGAGGACCGGGGTCTCCCATGCCAGCAGGTGCCACGGAGAAACTCACGTACTGGGCGAATAGGCTGGCGGTAGCACCAACCGAGAGCGGAGCCACGTTCTGGCCGGTCGGCTCAGGGGGAGCTTCACCACTTTCGATGTAGGAGGGATTGCGTCGCAGTTCGTATTGGTCAGCCTTCACCTCACCGGGGTTAATCTGTCCGTTGCAGCTCATACACGGTCGGCCCGGCCTGATGACATGGGATCGCCACGTAGCATTCCGCATCGTTCCATCGTCGTGGGTGTCAATGCCAATGCCCCCATCGATTACTGGGATGAGGTCGGAGTAAGCCAGCGAGTTTAGGACGGCCCTTGGCCACGGCCGATCAACGCAGCAGAAGATCAGGTCGTGGTCAAGTGCGAGCTGGAGCCCACCAGGCTCACAGATGGACAGGTTGGAGACTTGAATGACAGGGGTTGCTGCTGTGGCAGCCCCGAGCGCTTCCCGGCGGGCAACGTGAGTCTTCGGCCGCGCGAGAATAGCGTCACGCGGCTTGGCGCCTATCAAGCGGTCCAAGTTGTGCTCTTTGACGACATCGAAGTCCATGACCGTGATGCTGCACATGCCTGACGCAGCCAATCGGGCCACCACATCGAGCCCGACGCTACCGGCACCGACCACGAGAACCCGACGACGAGCAAGGTCGGCCTGACACTCTTCGCCCCACGCGCTAACGGTACGAACTTGACGCCGAGTGGGAATGGGAGGAGGGCAAATCTCGTCGTTCCACGATAGGGCGAGCCTGCTACCGATGACCCTGACGTTCGTCGCATGGGTGCAGTCGACCTCTCGGCCAGCCCCCCGATCCCACTGGCGTGCAGACCAAGAGCGGCTGGCCGGGGCGAGGGTCATCCCAACAAGGGGGAGATTCGTCAACTCGCGAACAAGGTTGGCGTAGCTGGCTTCGCACTCGCGATCGGCAACGCTCATGGACTGCCAGCGGACACCGTTGGGGTGACTGTGGAGCAAGACAAGCCCACCGCCGTCCTGTTGAGCCACCGTAGCTGCCCGAAGGATGTAGTCAGCCGTAACAGTCACGTTTCCGTGAACGCGCCGGTCACCAGGCTCCGGGGGGATGACCTTGCGGACCAGTGCGGTAACTCGGTCGGAGCCGGTTGAGCGCCGATAGGTGGCAAGGCACAAGTCTTCTTGGCCATCATCACGAACGAGGCACTTCCACAGTTGGTCCTCCACTTCAGCGGTCATGGCCACCGACGCTTGACTCGTCATGCAGTGGCCTCGCCGAGGACCGCGCGCACATGACTAACCCACTCGATGCCAGGTGGGGCATTACCCCACTCCTCTGCACCTCGGCTATGCATGAGCCAACCCTCTTTCGAAGACGGCTTGCTGTTCGTTTTCGGAAATTCAATGTCCTCGGGAAGGTGAACCCAGTGGGGAGGTACTTGGGGCCAAGAGCCGAGTTCCTCCAGGCTCACCCCTGTCTCAACGGGCTCGCCATCGTGGGCACCCCCAACTGGTACGACACGAAAGGTGACGAGGCCGTCCACGACGACGGCCTCAAGTCCCTGCTCGGCGATGGCATCGACGAAGCGCTGCACCCCTGAGTCCACTGCTAGGTGACAGGCGCGCTCTGGCGGATCGAGACAAAGCGCGCTTCCTTGTGGATCTCGACGATGTCGTTGTCGTCGAACTTCTTGGTGTGAGGGCGCTCCTTGCCCACCAGTTCGCCGAGGTCAAACTTCGCGGGGTCCAGCCCCGCAAGGCTCAAGAGCGCCGACGCCCTCTGTCGCGGATCGTCGGTCTCGTAGGGTTTCCCGTCGATCGTGAACGGGATCTCGCGCCGGCGAGATTCTGAGTTAGGTGAACCAGTCAATTGGGGTTCCTCCGTGCAACCCGGGACTTGCGCTTCGCCTCACGATGCGGTCCCATAGTAGTTGCGAACCTGACTGAAGGTTCGAGGAGGAGAATTGCACATGAGACGCGCAATTGCAAGAAGGCAACCGGGTGGAATCGCGACGGGTCGCTAACCCGTGGCACACACAGAGAGAGGATTCGACGCCGAGGCCTTCTATTCCGCGCTTGACGGGGAACGCAGAAATCGGCAGCAGACCTGGAAGCAGGTTGCGAACGAGGCAAGGGTGAGCGCATCCACATTCACGCGAATGGCTCAGGGCCGACGCCCAGACGTAGACAGCCTCGCCGCGCTGGTTGCGTGGTCAGGTCTCAAGGCAGACGACTTCGTGCGGGGCCGTCAGGACGACACGAAAGCAGACACTCTTGCCATGATCTCCACGCTGTTGAAAGGGGACCGGCACCTCACCCCGGAGGCCGCCATTGCCCTTGATGAGCTTGTGAAAGCAACGTACGACAGGATGCCCAAGAGGGAATAGACGCATCATGAGATGGGGCTTCAAATCCGAAGCTAACGCCATTGCGAAAGAGGTGCGGAAGGAGCTGTCACTCGCTCCATCCGCACCTCTCGACGTATGGGAGCTCGCTGAGTACCTGGGGATTCCCCTCGTCCCCCTATCCGACTTCTGTGAAGCGGCACCCCACGCCACAGACTTCTTCGCAGGTGACGGCGAGGCCATGTTCTCAGCGGTAACTGTTTTCAGAGGCTCGCATCGGACGATTGTCTACAACGACGCACATGTACCTGGCCGCCAAGCGAGTGACATCGGACACGAGCTTTCTCACGCCCTACTGAGGCACGAACCCATGCCTGCCATGGATGGTCACGGATGTCGCCTGTGGAACTCGGATGTCGAGGACGAAGCGAACTGGCTGAGCGCGGCGCTTCTAGTGCCTGAAGAGGCGGCGCTTCTCATCGTCCGTCGCGGGTGGTCACTGGGCATCGCAGCTACAAAATACGGTGTCACCGAGCGGATGGTTCGATTCCGACTCAACGTTACAGCCGCCAAGAAGCGAATTCAGCGCATGCGCGGCGCATAGCACCTTCCGCCCAACCCCGCCTAGCGCGCCCATCGCCTAGCCCGTACGATCGCGGCTCCAATTTGTAGTGTGAGGCGTGGACATGTCTGAGACGGCGACTTTGAAGGTGGGCGATGCGGCCCCGGATTTCGAGCTTCCCCAGAGCCCCATGGGCGACCCGGGTCCGTTCAAGCTGAGCGACCATCGTGGGTCGACGGTGGTGATTAACTTCGTGCCGGCGGCGTTCTCGCCGGTGTGCAGCAACCAGCTCCCGATCATCGAGGAGCAGCTGGGGAGCCTCGAGGGGGCGGTCACGGTCGCGATCTCGACGGACAACACGTGGTCGCTGGCGGCGTGGGCGCAGCAGGCGGGCGTGAGCTACCCGGTCCTGAGCGACTTCAACCCGATCGGGGCGACGGCGGAGGCGTACGGCGTCCTGCTGCCGGGGATGAACATGGCGAACCGCGTGGTGGTGGTGGTCGACGGGGAGGGGAACGTGGCGCACATCGAGACGGCGCCGGCGGTGGTCGAGCTGCCGGACTATGGTCCTGTTCTCGCCTGCGTCGCGGGGTAGGGAGGAGAGCGCTCGCTGCGCTCGCTGAGTGGAGCGCGGCGCTGACGCGCCGCTGAGGAGAGCGCTTGCGCCGGCAAAGCCGGCGCTTCGCTGAGGAAAGCGCCGCGCTCGCGCGCGGCTGAGTGGGGGCGTCGGCACGAGCGTTGCGCCTGGGTGCTCACCGGCTCGTGCGGGGTTCGGGAAGACGAGACACCGCGACGGCTACCGGACGCCATAGCGGCATCACTGGCGCACGCGGCACTCAGGCGGCGAAGCCGCCGGTCCACTCAGCGAGGCGCATCGCGAGCGCGCAGCAGTCGAGCGCCAACAATGCGAGCGCCGAGCGCTCTTCTCAGCCGCGCAGCGCGCGGCGCTCCACTCAGCGGGGCGCCAGCCCCGCGCTCTCCTCGCCTAGTTGTCGAAGATGAGGACGCTGCGGTTGACCTCGCCGGCCTTGAGGGCGTCGTAGGCCTCGTTGATCTCGCCGAGGCCGTAGCGACGGGAAATGAGCTCGTCGATCTTGAGGCGTCCCTGGCGGTAGAGCTCCATGAGCCAGGCCATGTCGTAGGTCTGGCGGGTTGAGCCGTAGAAGCTGCCGATCATGCCCTTCTCGTTGAGGAAGGCGGCGCCGGGCAGGCTGACGTGGGAGTCGAAGGGGAGCATGCCGACGACGACGGCGCGGCCGCCGCGCTTGGCCATCTCGAAGCACTGTTCGGCGGTCTGCACGAGGCCGATGGCCTCGAAGGCGTAGTCGACACCGCCGCGGACGAGTCCCTTGACGGCCTCGACGGGGTCGCCCTGGGAGGCGTCGACGATGTCGGTGGCGCCGAACTCGCGGGCGGCGGCGAGCTTGTTCTCAAGCATGTCGACGGCGATGACGCGGGAGGCGCCGGCGGCGACGGCGCCCTGGATGACGTTGAGGCCGACGCCGCCGCAGCCGACGACGGCGACGGTCTGGCCGGCCTGCACGCGGGCGGTGTTGGTGGCGGCGCCGACGCCGGTCATGACGCTGCAGCCGACGAGGGCGGCGCACTCCATGGGGACGTCGTCGGGAACGTGGACGAGGGCGGTGTCGCTGACGAGCTGCTGCTCGGCGAAGGCGGACATGCCGGCGAACTGGGTGACGACCTGGCCGCCCATGTTGAGGCGGTCCTGGCGTCCGAGGCGGTTGGTGTTGAAGCAGAGGAAGGGGCGCCCCTGGACGCAGCTGTCGCAGTGGCCGCAGGAGGCGACGAAGGCGACGACGACGCGGTCGCCGGGCTGCACGTTGGTGACCTCCTCGCCGATCTTCTCGACGATGCCGGCGGACTCGTGTCCGAGGACGGCGGGGCAAGCCATGGGGTACTTGCCCTCCATGAAGTGGAGGTCGGAGTGGCAGACGCCGGTGGCGCTGGTGCGAATGACGACTTCGTTGGCGCGGGGCTCATCGAGCTCGACATCTTCGATGACGAGTGGCTGGTCGACGCCGTACATGACTGCGGCCTTCATAGGGGGCCTCCCTGGGCTGCTCAGATTGCCCCGGGAGCGGGTCCAGAAGCGGTGATCCGGGCCCGGGGACGGGCCGCATTGTTCGGGCCGGTGGGGCAGGTGTCAACGCCGTCCAACAGTGCTACGCGCGTGGCGATTGTGCTAGTCTCCACCGTTGTTGTCGTCAAAGGTGCTGGCGGCAGTGTTTGCGGTCGTGATGGCGGCCGTACTCGTGGTGGGCTGGGGCGGAGCGGTCCGCGGGCAGGAACGCGGGGAGTGCGGGCGGGTGAGCGGGTTGGCGGAACCGGGCGCGACGTACCGGGCGTCGGTCACGGTGCGTCCGGCCGAGGGGGCGCGGGCGGCGACGCTGACGCTGGAGATCCTCGACGACGGCGCTCGCGGGATCGCTTCGGCGGAGGAGCCGGCGAACCTGTTCGGGAGTCCGCTGACGCTGGCGGCGAGCATTGTCGCGCCGGAGGGAGCGGCGCTGTACATCGCGACGGTGGAGGTGGCGGGGCCGACAGGGTGCGCGGGGACGGAGGTCGAGGGGCTGGCGGTGACGCAGGTAGCGGCGCCTCGTCCGGTCAGGGCACGCCCGACGCCGACGCCGACTCCCACCCCGACGCCCACACCCACTCCAACGCCGACGCCTCCTCCGATCGGGCCGGGTCTGTACAACGGGGGATTCGAGGAGGCGCGGGACGGGAGGCCGGTGGGCTGGCGGGGCCAGGGCGCGGAACCGGGGGCGGTCTCGCTGGCGCGGACGGGGGAGCGGGGCGCCCTGCTCACGTCGGCGACGTCGTCGACGAAGTGGCTCTACCAGGCGGTCACGGTCGAGGGTGGGGCGTGGTACGAGGGGTGGGCGTGGGGGCGGGTGGTGACGGGGCAGGGGGAGGCGTTCCTGAGCATCGCCTGGTACGCGTCGGGGGACGGAAGCGGGCGGCAGCTGCGCACGGCGACAGGGGAGGGGACGGGGAGCCGGTCGTGGACGGCGCTGTCGGTGGGGCCGGCGCAGGCACCGGAGGGGGCGCGGTCGGCGGTGCTGCGGCTGATGTTCCGGCCTGCGTCGGGGAGAGGGGCGGTGGTGGTGTTCGACGACGCCTGGTTCGGGGTGGGGGAAGCGCCAACGCCAACTCCCACGCCGACGCCGACACCAACGCCCACGCCTACTCCCACTCCAACACCCACGCCTACCCCGACGCCTACGCCCACTCCGACCCCGACTCCCACCGCAACACCAACGCCCACTCCGACTCCAACCCCGACCCCAACTCCCACGCCAACGCCGACACCTGCTGCGACGCCGACGTCGACTGCGGTTCGCTCCACGCCATCCACCCGGGCTACCGAAGCAGCAACGGGAGGGCGCGTCGCGGCTGAGGCGGGGCCGCTGGCGCTGCGGATCTCGGAGGTGCTGGCGGACCCGGTCGAACCGGGGGTGGACCGCGCCTACGAGTGGGTCGAGCTGGTGAACACCGCTTCGGTGGTGGTCAGCACGGCGGGGTGGGCGATCGGCGACGGGAGCTCGGTCGACGCGCTGCCAGGGGTGGAGGTGCCGCCGGGCGGGTACGTGGTGGTGGCGGCGGAGGCGGCGGTCCTGCCGGTGAATGTGCTCGTGGTGCGGGCGCCGGACGGGACGATCGGGAACGGTCTGAACAACGCGGGAGACGCGGTCCGGCTGCTGTCGCCGGCGGGCGAAGTCGTCGATGCGCTGTCGTTTGGGGAGAATAGGGACGTGTTCGACTCACCGCCCGCTGCTGCCGCGTCCGGCACGACGCTCGGCGCCCACACTGTCGAGGGTGTCATGGGCGCGGAACGTTGGCGCGCGACGCTGCGTCCGTCGCCGGGCGGCCCAAACGTATTCGCGGCAGTCACGGCGACCACGACGCCAGCGGAGGAGGAGGCGGCGGTCCAAGCGGGGGCAGCGCCGACGGTGACTCCGGTTCCGACAGCGGGCAGCGTTCCCGACGCGACGCCCGCGCCTGCACGGACGCCGGTCCCACTGCCGACGCGGTTCGAGCGGGAGCCGGGCGGCCCGGCGCCGTGGATCGTGCTGGGAGCGGCGGCGGGGGCGAGTATCGTGCTGGTGCTGGCCGCGCTGCGTGGGACCTGGCAGGCGGCGCGGGGGAGGTGGCGTCGTGGCGGTTGAGCGGCTGCAGAAGATCCTGTCGAACGCGGGGGTGGCGTCGCGGCGGTCGGCGGAGGCGATGATCGTGGCGGGACGCGTGGCCGTGAACGGCAAGACGCTCGACACGCTGGGGGCGCGGGCGGACCCGGACAAGGACGAGATTACGGTCGACGGAGTGCCCGTATCGCGGGAACGCTACCGCTACGTGGCGCTGCACAAACCCACCGGCGTCCTCTCGGCGGTGCGCGACGACCGGGGGCGGCCGACGGTCACGTCGCTGGTCAATGTGCCCGAGGCGACGCTCCGGCCGGTCGGCAGGCTGGACCTGGAGAGCGAGGGGCTGATCCTGCTGACGAACGACGGGACGCTGATGGAGCTGCTCACGCACCCCCGGCACGAGGTCTCGAAGGAGTACCTGGTCGCGATCGACCAACCGCTGGGGAAGCGGGGCCGGGAGCGGCTGGTGCGGGGGGTGCGCCACGAAGGGGAGCGGTTGAAGGCGGACTCGGTGCAGGTCGTGAGCCCGAGCGGCTCGCCCGAGCGCCCCGACGCCCGCTGGCTGCTGATCACGCTGCACGGCGGGCGCAAACGGGAGATCCGGCGGATGCTCTCCGTCGTAGGGAGGCGCGTGGTGACGCTGCGGCGCATCCGCATCGGGCCGCTGGCGCTGGGGACACTGGCGACGGGCGAGCACCGGGAGCTGACGCCAGAGGAGGTGGAAGCGCTCTACGGGGCGGCCAAGCGAGCGGAGTCACGGGAGCGCGGTAGCATGGCGCCGGCGTCGACAGGCGACGCCGAACCGCCGATGAAACCGCCACCTCCGCACCCGATCGCGATCGACGGGCCCGCCGCCTCGGGCAAGAGCACACTGGCGCGCGCCCTCGTCGAACGCTTCGGGTACGTCCTGCTGGACACGGGGCTGATGTACCGGGCGATCGCGCTGGGGGCGCAGCGCGCGGGCGTTCCCGCCAGCGAGGCCGACGCCTGCACAGAGCTGGCGGGGAGCGGCGACCTGCGGTTGGCTATCGAGGGGAGCGAGGCACGCGTCCGCCTGCTCGACGAGGACGTGACGGATCTGCTGCGGGCGCCCGAGGTCGAGGGGGCGGTGAGCGACTACGCGGCGATCGAGGGGGTGCGGCGCGAGCTGGTCGCGCAGCAGCGCTTCTTCGCGGCGATGCAGCCCTCGCTGCTGGTGGGGCGCGACATCGGGTCGGTGGTGCTGCCGGACGCGCCGGTGAAGTTCTACCTGGAGGCGTCGGAGGAGGTGCGGGCGCAACGTCGGGGGGAGCAGGCCGCGGAGTGGGGCGAGCGGCAGAGCACCACCGAGGCGGAGCGCGACATTGCCGGCCGCGACACGATCGACAGCACGCGCGCGGCGAGTCCGCTGGTGGTCCCGGAGGGGGCGATCGTGATCGATACCGGGAAGCTGGACGCCGATGCGATGATTGCGGCAGCGATAGCCGCGATAGAGGAGCGAACGACGTGAAGGCAGTGGGCCGCCTCCTGTGGTCGATCTACGTTCCGTGTTTCTACTGGTGGTCGGTGTGGACCTCGTACGCGATCCTGCTGTTGATGGCGCGGTGGCACGTGAGGGGCCGGAAGAACGTTCCGGGCGGGCCGCTCATCCTCGCATCGAGCCACCTTGGGAACGTGGACCCGATGATGCTTGCGATCGCGTTTGCGCCGCGCCGGCGCTATATCCGGTTCATGGCGAAGGAGCAGCTGTTCCGGTACATCCTCACGCCGTTCGTCGTCGGTTGGAACCCGATCAGGTTGTACCGGGGAGCGTCCGACCGGAACGCCATGCGAAAGGCCGAAGCGGAGGTGCGCAGTGGGGGCCTGCTGGGGATGTTCCCGGAGGGCACGCGCAGCAAGACGGGCGATCTCGGGCCGCTGCAGGGGGGAACCGCGTTGATCGCGTTGCGGACGAACACATCCATCCTGCCGGTTCGCGTTTTCAACACCAACCACCTCGGGAAGAAGGGCAACCTCTTCCCACGCCCCACGCTGACGGTGCGCATTGGGAAGCCGTTTCCGGTGGAACGGGAAGAGGGGCCGTTGGGGAAGCAGGTGGAGGAGCTCACCGAACGAATCCGGGAGGAGCTGGAGGCCTTGAGGCTGGAACACGAGGCCGAGGCGGCGTGAAAACGCCGGAGGGCGGCGTCGTCTCGTCCGTCGTCCACGGTTCCCTGGCTGAAGCGGCGGGCATCGTCCCGGGCGACGCGATCGTCGCGATCGACGGACGGACCCTGCGCGACGCGGTCGACTACCAGTTCTATGCGGCCGAGCCCGAGATCACGGCGCGCTTCCGCAAGGCGGACGGGAGCGAGGATCTGGTCGTCTTCGAAAAGGATCCGGACGAGGACCTGGGGATGGGGTTCGAGCGGGCGACGTGGGACGGGGTGCAGGTCTGCAATAACACCTGCTTCTTCTGTTTCCTGAAGGGGCTGCCGAAAGGGCTGCGCAAGCCGCTCTACCTGAAGGACGACGACTACCGGCTGAGCTTCCTGCACGGGAACTTCGTGACGCTCACGAACCTGACGGAGGACGACTGGGCGCGGCTCGAGGAGCAGCGTCTAAGCCCGCTGAACGTGTCGGTGCACGCGACCGAGGTCGAGCTGCGGCGCAGGCTGCTGGGGAACGAACGCGCGCCGGACGTGGTCGCGCAGCTCGAGCGGCTGCGGGACCTGGGGCTCGTTGCGCACACGCAGATCGTGCTGACGCCGGGGGTGAACGACGGCGAGGCGCTGGAGCGCTCCCTGCACGACCTGACGGGCTTGTACCCGACCGTGCAGACGGTCTCGGTGGTGCCGGTGGGGGCGAGTCCGCGGCTGGAGGAGTGGTCGCGCGACCGGGACGGGATCGAGCTGGTCGCGCCGGAGCGCGACTTCGCGCGCTCGCTAATCGCGACGATCCGGCGCTTCCAGCGGTCCTGCGAGGAGGCGCACGGGCGCAGCGTGGTGCAATGCGCGGACGAGTACTACCTGGCAGCGGGCCGTCCGGTGCCGGCCGCGCGGCGGTACGACGGGTTCCCACAGTACGAGAACGGCATCGGAATGGTGCGGACGCTGCTCGACGACTGGTCGCGGCTACGCCGGCGGCTACGGGCGGCGCCCACGCCGGAGCTTGCGGGGAAGCGCCTCGCGATCGCGTGCGGGACGCTCATCGGGCCGACGCTGATGCGGCTGGCCGGCGAGTTCGCCGCCGAGACGGGTATCGCGACGAGCGTCCACCCGGTGACCAACACCCTTTTCGGGGAACGGGTGAACGTGAGCGGACTGCTGAGCGGAGGCGACTACGTGCGGACGCTGGCGGGCGTCGAGGCGGACCTCGTGCTGCTGCCGCGCACGAGCCTCGACTACTTCGGTGAGCGCTTCCTCGACAGCATGACGGTGGCGGAGGTGGCGGAGGGCATCGGGGCGCCGATCGCGTTCGCGACGTCGATGAGCGAGGCGTTCGAGGCGATGCGGGCGGGGCCGCACGACCCGGAGCCAGCAGCGGCGCCGAACGGGGCCTTCTGGAGCGACACCGCCATCGACGTGCCGGTCGAGGGTGTCTGGATCCAGGGGGAGTAAGCTGAAGCCATGCCACGCGTTCGGGTGGAGCCGCTGGGAATCGAAGTCGAAGCGCCGTACGGCGAGACGGTGATGGACGCCGTCTGCGCACAGGGGTACTTCTGGCCGATCGGCTGCGACAAGATCGGCGAGTGCACGAACTGCGCGATGGAGGTCATCTCGGGCGTGGGGCGGCTGAGCGCGATGGGTCGCTACGAGCGCGAGAACCTGATCCGGCAGCGGGGGGTGCGCTCGATCGAGGATCCGCGGTTGCGGCTGGCGTGCCAGGCGCACGTCGAGGGGGACGTGGTGGTGGAGAAGCGGGGCGTGCAGCCGATCTAGCCGTCGGGGTTGGGGGGCCCGCCTAGACGGTGACGAGGCTGGCGGTGGCCTGCGGCTCCGGTACGGGGTCGCCACTCTCGCGGAGCAGTTCGAGGTGGTAGGTCACCGCTTCCCGGATGAGCCTCTCGGTTTCCTCACGCGTATCCCCGGCCGCCACGCAGCCAGGAAGGTCGGGCACGTAGGCGGAGTAGCCATTGCCCGTCTTCTCAATGATGACCGTGTAGGTCATGGCGTGTGTCCCCTCTTGAGACCGGCTTGCCTGAGGATGCTGGCCCAGGTGTCAGGCGAAAGATCCTTGCTCATCCGCCCTGCTATCGTAACCGTTCCGCGCTTGGTTGGATGGTGAAATTGACGGTGACTTCCACGGGTCCTAACTAACCTCCAGCCGTCTCCCTCTATCAGACGAATTGCCTCGCGAACCTTTGGCATGGCAACCCTTTGTATACCAGCTTGCCGCCCGCGGTGGAGCTTCGTAGCCAAGTAATTCGGAGTATTCGCCCGAACCGCGCGCCGCGCCTAGACTGCGGGCACGCAAAAGGGGCACAACCTGCATGATTTCCAGCATCCTCCTCGCGGCGGGCATGTCGACCCGGATGGGGCAGCCGAAGGCGCTCCTGGACTGGGGCGGGGAGCCGTTGATCTGCTACCAGATCCGGCAGCTGCAGGAGGCGGGGGTGGACGAGGTGGTGGTGGTGCTCGGGTACCGCGCGGATGACATCCACCGGAAGCTGCACGGTCTTACCTACCGGAGCGTCTTGAACCCGGTCTACCAGCTGGGACGGGCGGGCTCGCTGCGAGCGGGGGCGAAGGCGGTCAGCCCGGAGGCCTCGGCGATCGTGCTGCTGAACGTCGACCAGCCGCGCCCGGCGGACCTGATCCGGTCCGTGATCGAGGGGCACACGTCGGCGGACAGCGCGACGCGTCCGGTCCACGGTGACCGGCACGGCCATCCGGTCGTGGTGGCGGGGCGGCTGCGGAACGAACTGTTGGCCGCCACCGAGGACGCGCGGGGGTTGCGGGGCGTGATGGAGGCGCACGTCGATGAGATCGTGGACGTGCCGAGCGATGAGCGCTGCCTCCTCGACCTGAACACCCCGGACGATTACGAGGCCGCCATCGCCGCGCTCGCCGGCGACTCGTAAGCAGCGGTGACCTCCGGGCGCACGTTCGAGCCCGCCTACCGGGCGGTCATCTTCGACCTCGACGAAACGCTCATCGACAGCCGCCCCGCCTGGCGCTACACGCTCGAGGAGACGCTGATGAGCGTCGCCAACCGGCGCATCGATGCATGCCCGCTTGTCGAGGAGTACCACCGCCGTCCCTGGCGCGACAGCCTCGCGATCTTGCTCGACGACCAGGAGGAGCGGCGGCGGGCGGAGGAACTGTGCGAGCGCATCGAAGGGCGCAGCGCGATGAAGCGCCTGCTCGTGTTCGAGGGGACGGGCATGGCGCTCGACGACATCCGGGCGGCGCGCATCGAGATCGGTGCGATCTCGCGGCTGCCGCACGCGGTGGCGCTGAAGCAGGCGCAGGCGACGGGCGTGGACCGTTTCCTGACGGTGCTCTCGGCCACGCCGGAGGGGGAGGCGTGGGCGGTGGAGGCGCGGGCATCAGAGTGCCTCTCGTACTTCGGGCGCGAGGCTGACAGGTGCGTCTTCGTGGGGGCGGAGGCGGGGGACGTGGAAGCGGCGCGGGGGATGGGGCTGGTGGGGCTGCGGGCGGGGTGGTCACCACGGGCGGAGGGGGATGGCGGGGGCGAGCTGGGGGCGCCGGCGGAGGCGGCGAGCGTGCTCCTGTGGGGGCTGGAGGCGGTCGGGCTATCGCCTGCGCCAAACGGGGGCTAGGCTTCACCCACCTTCTCAACACAACGGGGTACACGGTGGCGACCAAGATTGGCATCAACGGCTTCGGACGGATCGGCAGGCAGGTCTTCAAGGCGATCAGCGAGCGTCACGGCGACACGCTTGAGGTGGTCGCGATCAACGACCTGGTGGACGTCGAGACGAACGCGAACCTGCTGAAGTACGACAGCAACTACGGTCCCTGGGACCGCGACGTGCGGGCCACCGACGACGGCATCGCGGTGGACGGGCGGCTGGTGAAGGTCTTCAGCGAGCGCGATCCGGGGCAGATTCCCTGGGGCTCCGCGAGCGTTGAGATCGTGATCGAGTCCACGGGGTTCTTCACCGACGCGACGAAGGCGGCGGCGCACCGGCGGGACAGCGTGAAGAAGGTCGTGATCAGCGCCCCGGCGCGGAACGAGGACCTGACGGTGGTGCTGGGCGTGAACGACGAGCGCTACGACCCCTCGGCGCACCACGTCATCTCGAACGCGAGCTGCACGACCAACGGCCTGGCGCCGGTGGTGAAGGTGCTGGTCGACAACTTCGGGCTGGTGAAGGGCCAGATGACGACGGTCCACAGCTACACGAGCTCGCAGAAGATCCTGGACCAGGCGGGTGGGGGCGACCCGCGCGAGATGCGCTCGGGCCCGCTCAACATCGTGCCGACATCGACCGGGGCGGCGCGGGCGCTGCGCCTCGTGATCCCCGAGGTCGAGGGCAAGCTCGACGGGCTCGCCTACCGGGTTCCGACGCCGACCGTCTCGATCGTCGAGATCGTGGCCCTGACGGAGAAGGAAACCTCGAAGGAAGAGGTCAACGCGGTCGTCGCGGAGACGGCGGGCGAGCAGATGAAGGGCATCCTCGGCATCACCGACGACCCGGTCGTCTCGATGGACCTGAAGGGCGACGAGCGATCGAGCGTCGTCGACGGGCGCTCGACGAACGTGGTCGGCGGAAACCTCGTGAAGGTGGCGGCCTGGTACGACAACGAGTGGGGCTACGCCTGTCGCCTGAGCGACCTGAGCGCGATGCTCGTGGAGCGCGGCCTCTAGTCCTCGGCTCGCGGGGCGTACACTCGAGCCATGTTCGAAGCGCTCACCGACAAGCTGCAGGGCGCATTCCAGCGGTTCGGAAGCCGCGGCACCGTGACCGAGGAGGACCTCGACCGGGTTCTCCGCGACGTGCGGCTGGCGATGCTCGAAGCGGACGTGAACTTCCGCGTCGTGCGGCAGTTCACGTCGAGCGTGCGCGAGCAGGCGCTGGGCGCGGACGTGCTCAAGAGCCTGACGCCCGCGCAGCAGGTCATCGACATCGTCAACCGGGAGCTGACCGAGATCCTGGGCGGGGAGTCGGCGGGGCTGGCGAATGCGCCGCAGCCGCCGTCGGTGATCCTGATGGTGGGGTTGCAGGGGTCGGGGAAGACGACGACGGCGGCGAAGCTCGCGGCGAGGCTGAAGGCAGACGGGAAGCGCCCGTTCCTCGTCGCCTGCGACATCTACCGGCCGGCGGCGGTGGAGCAGCTCGTGACGCTCGCGAACGGCATCGACGTGCCCTATTACGAGGAGGGGACGAGCGCGAAACCGGCGGAGATCGCCGAGCGAGGGATGGAGCAGGCGCGGCGGACGGCGGTCACGCACGTGCTCGTCGACACGGCGGGCCGGCTGCACGTGGACGAGACGATGATGGAGGAGGTCGCGGACCTCAGGAAGCAGCTCGACCCGGCCGAGGTGCTGTTCGTGGCAGACGCGATGGCGGGGCAGGACGCGGTGACGGCGGCCAAGGAGTTCCACGACCAGATCGAAATCACGGGGGTGGTGCTGACTAAACTGGACGGGGACGCGAGGGGCGGGGCGGCGCTCAGCATCCGCTCGGTGCTGGGGGTGCCGGTCAAGTTCATCGGCGTGGGGGAGCGCACGGACGCGCTCGAACCGTTCCACCCGGACCGGCTGGCGGGACGCATCCTCGGCATGGGCGACATGCTCAGCCTGATCGACCGGGCGAAGGAGACGATGGGGGAGGAGGACACCGAGCGCTTCAACGAGAAAATGCGCAAGGGGTCGTTCGACCTGCAGGACTTCATCGACCAGCTGCGGCAGGTGCGGGAGATGGGGCCGATCGGGCAGCTGGTGCAGATGCTGCCGGGGTTCAACTCGATCAAGTCGCAGCTGAACGTGGACTCGCTGGACGAGTCGTACTTCGGGCACGCGGAGGCGATCGTGCTCTCGATGACGCCGTGGGAGCGCCGCCACCCGGACCGCATCGACGGGAAGCGGCGGCGGCGGATCGCGGCGGGGAGCGGGACGGTGCCGGCGGACGTGAACCGGCTGCTGAAGCAGTTCTTCGAGGCGCGCAAGCTGGCGCGTCAGATCAGCACGGGCAAGATGCCGGCGATCCCGGGGCTGCAATAAGCGGGCGCGTAGCGGGGACGTGGGTTAGCATCCCGGACAGCGAAACGAGAGGGATCGGCGAGTGCTGCGTATCCGGCTGCGACGTGTAGGGAAGAAGGGCCAGGCGTACTACCGGGTGGTGGTGGCGGATCAGCGCTTTCCGCGGGACGGCAGATTCCTCGAGTCGCTGGGCGCTTACGACCCGCATGCCACCCCTCCCACGTCGAACCTGGACGCCGACCGGGCGCGCCACTGGCTTTCGCAGGGCGCGCAGCCCTCGGAGGCGGCGGAGAAGATTCTGCGACGGGCGGGCATCCTGAACGGCGCAGCGGTCGCGGAGGCTCCCACAGCCACGGAGGCGGAGGCCGAAGCAGCCGCGCCAGCCGAGGCTGAGGCCGCAGAGGAAGCCTCCGCGGAAGCCGAGAGCGAGGCCACAGACGAGGCCGGGGCCGAAGCGAGCGAGGCGGACGCCGAGCCTGCGCTCGCCGGCGAAGGTACGGAGAGCTAGCCATGGCCTCGATGATGTCGAACCTGATCGAGTACATCGCCAAGTCGCTCGTGGACGAGCCAGACGAAGTGCGCGTGAGCGAGCACGACGACCACGGCCGCATCATCATCCACCTGGACGTGGCGGAGGACGACATCGGCCGGGTGATCGGCCGCGACGGGCGGATCGCGACGGCGATGCGCTCGCTGATCAAGGTGGCGGCCATCCGCGAGGATGTGCGCGTCGGCCTTGAGATCGGGGACTGACCGCGAGCGCGGCGCAGCCTCCCCCTTCCCATCCCGGCGGTCCCACCGAGCCCCGCGAGGGCTTCGTTGCAGTCGGGCGCGTGCTGCGTCCGCACGGCAACACGGGCGAGCTGCGGGTCGCGCCCTTCAACCCGCAGATTCCCAACCTGCAGCCGGAGGGGGAGGTGTGGCTGCTCGGCCAGCGGCGCCGGATCGAGCGCGTTCGCTGGGACCGGGGGCGGGTGCTCCTGCGGCTGGAGGGGCTGGAACGGCGCAGCGACGTCGATGACGCGCGGGGGGCGCTGCTGGAGGTAGCGGAGGACGAACTGATGCTGGAGGCGGACGCGTACCTCGTGTCCGACATCGTTGGGCTGGAGGTGGTGCGGGAGGACGGGAAGCGGCTGGGGGAGGTGCGCGAGGTGCTGAACACGGGGGCGAACGACGTTTATGTCGTGCAGGGCCCATCCGGGGAGACGCTGGTGCCGGCGATCGAGTCGGTCGTGCAAGCGGTGGATGTCGCGAACGGCGTGCTTTTCATCACAAACGAGCTATCACTTGGCGACGAATCGTCATAAGAACGTTGAAAGGGCTCTTTACGCCCGCTAGACTCGATGCGTCTTTGAGGCAAGCGGCCGACGGGCGGGGTGTTTCCCGGAAGTTGCGCGCCGATACCCAGTCGAGGGGGAATGGCGATGGCGAAGGCCGAGTCGCTTCAAGTCGTAGGAAGTTGTGTCCACCACTGGATCCTGGACCCACCAAGAGGCGAGTTGACCTTCGGCCGCTGCAAGAAGTGCGGCGAAGAGCGCCAGTTCACCGGCGAGACGAGCTACCGCATCGGACGAGGCTCCTCCCGGCGGCGCTAGGTTCCCCCACCCCTTCCCTCCCTGCCCCCCTGTGGCCGGTGCAGGCATTTGACGCCTCCGAAGGGGCGTCCCTACGATCGCGGCAGGCCGTGGGGACATAGCTCAGTTGGGAGAGCGCAGCGTTCGCAATGCTGAGGTCGGGGGTTCGACTCCCCCTGTCTCCACCACCCACACACCGATGACGCGCCAGAGCGCTCCGCGCCACGGGCGGGGAACGGCACGATTCCGCGGGCGAAGGGCCCGGAGGAGAGAACGATGACGAAGACCGTGCAGGAGCGGCTGGCGGAGCTGAACGAACGGAAGGACGAGGCTCGCGCCGGCGGCGGCGAGCGGCGCGTCGAGGCCCAGCACGGGCGCGGCAAGCTGACCGCACGGGAGCGCATCGAGCTGCTGCTGGACGAGGACAGCTTCGAGGAGGTCGACGCGCTCGTGCGGCCGCGCGGGGCGGACCGGGGACCGGAAGCGGTGGTGACGGGCTGGGGGCGCATCGACGGACGCCCGGTGTACCTGTTCTCGTACGACTTCACGGTATCGGGCGGCTCGCTGAGCGAGACGGTGGGCGAGAAGATCCTGAAGGTGATGGACCTCGCGCTGATGACGGGGGCGCCCATCATCGGCATCCAGGACTCGGGCGGGGCGCGCATCCAGGACGGGCCGGAGAGCCTGCGCGGCTTCGGCGAGATGTTCGCGATGAACACGCTGGCGAGCGGGGTCGTCCCCCAGATCAGCGTGATCATGGGGCCGTGCGCGGGTGGGGCGGTCTACAGCCCGGCGATCACGGACTTCATCTTCATGACCGCGGGGACGGGGCAGATGTACATCACGGGTCCGGACGTGATCCGGAACGTGACGGGCGAGGAGATCGACCACGAGACGCTGGGCGGGGCGACCATCCACGCGACGCGCTCGGGCGTGGCCCACTTCGCCATCGAGGGGGAGGAGGAGACGCTCGCGGAGGTGCGGCGGCTGCTCTCGTACCTGCCTTCGAACAACACCGAGGATCCGCCGTACGTGCCCACCGAGCACCCGACACACGTGCCGGAAGAAGAACTCCTGACGATCGTGCCGGACGAGCCGAACCGGCCCTACGACGTGCGCGAAATCATCTACCGGATCGTCGACGACGCCGACTTCCTCGAGGTGCACGAGAGCTTCGCGCCGAACGTGGTCGTCGGGTTCGCACGGATGGGAGGGCAGACGGTCGGGTTCGTGGGGAACCAGCCGATGCACCTGGCGGGCGTGCTCGACATCGAGGCGAGCCGCAAGGCTGCGCGCTTCGTGCGCACGTGCGACTGCTTCAACATCCCGATCATCACGCTGGTCGACATCCCCGGGTACCTGCCGGGTTCGTCACAGGAGTACGGCGGGATCATCACGCACGGCGCGAAGCTGCTGTTCGCCTACAGCGAGGCGACGGTGCCGAAGATCGCGGTCGTGCTGCGGAAGGCGTACGGCGGAGCGTACCTGGTCATGTCGAGCAAGCACCTTCGGGGCGACATGAACTTCGCCTGGCCAGCGGCGGAGGTGGCGGTGATGGGCCCGGAGCAGGCGGTGGGCATCATCAACCGGCGCGAGATCGCGGAGGCCGACGACCCGGAGGCGAAGCGCGACGAGCTCGCGGAAGACTTCAGCGCGCGCTTCGGGAATCCGTACATCCCGGCGGGCCGGGGCTTCGTCGACGACGTGATCGACCCGCGGGAGACGCGGGGGAAGATCGTGACGGCGCTGGAGATGTTGCGGAACAAGGCGGACCGGAACCCGCCCAAGAAGCACGGCAACATCCCGCTGTAGGGAACCTGTCGTCGCGGCCTTCTCAGGCCGGGTGTTAGCGTGAAGGCATGGAGCGCCACACCCTTCACTTCGCTGCGGCGGTACTGGGCGTCGCAGCCCTAATCGGCTGTCGAGGGCAGGGCGCCGGCGATCACGTGGCCACACCCTCACCCACTTCCGGAGCCGCCCAACCAACCACGGTTGTGCCGGGCGATGAGGCGTCGAGCGCCACACCCCATCCGGAACCCACCACCTCAACTGCTGTGGCGGGGAAAAGGTGCGCTCGGGTGCCAGCCGGTGCGACTACCCACGAGCAGGAAACAGGCAACGATGGCTCATCCGACAATGCGAAGCTGGCCGAGGACCGTGAGACGCTTCTGCGCCTGAGGGACCAGCTTACGGGCACGGGAACACCCCTCAACTGGGGGAGCCACGAACCTATCGCCAACTGGAATGGCGTCGTGACCGGAGGAACGCGACCACGCGTCACCGAGCTCCACCTGGCGAACCTGGACCTGACAGGGGAGCTGCCAGCCGCGCTCGGAGACCTGTCGGCACTCGTCGTACTGCGGCTAGAAGGCAACCATCTGACCGGCCAGATCCCCTCGAAGCTGGCAGCGCTCCGGCAGCTGACCGACCTGTGCCTCGAAGGGAACTCCCTCGAGGGTTGCATCCCGTCATCCCTGCAGCCGCCGTCAATCAGCGATCTCGAAACGCTGAAGCTGCCCACCTGCGCTCCACCCATCGACATTTCCGACGGGGAGCACACCCTGCGAGAAGGCACGTACCAGTTCCAATGGGAGGCAGGTGACCCGGTCCTGACCTTCGACGTCCCACCCGGGCTCGTCCTGGAGATCGGGGGCTATGTCTTCGGCGGAGGTATTGGGTTGCAGCTGACAGTTCCGGGCACCGCATCGTGGATTGTCTTCGATGCCCGGCTGGGCACTGAGTGGAACCGCTACGTCGAGGCCGGTGACAGCGATCTTGAGCAGGCCTTCGACCGGATCGTCGAGTCGGCCTGGATCGACCAGTAGTGGTCGTGACTTTGCCACCAGCAGGCGCGGACCGAAGCAGACCTGTTTCCCCCGCCGCCGCTGGCCGTAAAGGGCGCTTGTGATAGTGTTCACGTAGAGCCGCAAAGTCGCCGATCCAGGCGGCAGGGGACTTCGCCAAGCATGGGCCAGGTACGCATCACCGAGACCGCCATTCGCGACGGGCATCAGTCGCTGCTGGCCACGCGGATGCGCACCGAGGACATGCTTCCCGCCCTCGAGCGGATGGACGCGATCGGCTACGGCAGCATCGAGTGCTGGGGCGGCGCGACCTTCGACACAGCCATGCGCTTCCTGCTGGAAGACCCGTGGGAGCGCCTGCGCGAAGTCAAGAGCCGGCTGAAGAACACGCCGACGCAGATGCTCCTTCGCGGCCAGAACGCGGTTGGCTACCGGCACTACGCCGACGACGTCGTGCTCGAGTTCTGCGAGCGCGCAGTCGAGAACGGCATGGACATCTTCCGCATCTTCGATGCGTTGAACGACACACGGAACCTGGAGACGGCGTTCGAAGGCGTCAAGCGCGCGGGCGGGCACGTGCAGGGCACGCTCTGCTACACGACGAGCCCCGTCCACACTGTCGAGAGCTTCGGAACGCTGGCCGACCGGCTGGTCGAGATGGGCGCGGATTCGCTCTGCATCAAGGACATGGCGGGGCTGCTAAGCCCCGTGATGGCCGAGCGGCTCGTGACGCGGATCAAGGGCGACCACCCCGATGTCCCGCTGCAGCTGCACTGCCACGACACCTCCGGCTACTCGGAGATGGCGTACCTGCTGGCCATCCGGGCCGGCGCGGACGCGATCGACACGGCCATCAGCCCGCTCGCGGGGGGCACCTCGCAGCCGGCCACGGAGACGCTCGTGGCAGCGCTGGGCGAGGACGAGGACAACGGCACGGGCATCGCGCTCGACGACCTCGTGGAGACGGCGGACTACTTCGGCGGCGTGCGCAAGAAGTACTGGAAGCACGAGAGCAACCTGCTCGGGGTCGACGCGGGCGTGCTGAGGCACCAGGTTCCGGGCGGCATGATCTCGAACCTCGTGGGTCAGCTGCGGGACCAGGGGCAGGAGGCGAAGCTGGGCGAGGTGCTGGAGGAGAACGCGCGCGTGCGCGCGGACCTCGGCTACCCGCCGCTGGTAACGCCGAGCTCGCAGATCGTGGGATCGCAGGCCGTGCTCAACGTGCTGACAGGCAAGCGCTACGGCGTCGTGACGAAGGAGACGCGCAACCTCGCGCAGGGACTCTACGGCGCGACCGCCGAGCCGATCGAGAAAGCCGTGCTGGACCTGGTCCTGGGCGACGTACCCCAGATCGACCACCGTCCGGCGGACGACCTCCATCCGGAGCTGGAGAGCGCGAAGGAGGAGATCGGCGACCTCGCCGAGACCCCCGAGGATGTGCTCTCGTACGTCATGTTCCCGCAGCCGGCGAAGAAGTTCCTGGAGTGGCGGCGCGACGGCGGCGGTCCCGAGCGCGAGCTTGTGGCGGCCGTGGTCGGCGCGATGGCGATCAAGGACCGGCCGCAGGCCGCGGCGCGGTCTGTCGCGGCTCCTTCGGAGAACGGCGCGGCGCCGGGCGCGGCGTGGCGCCAGTTCGGGCGCATGAGGCAGATGCGGTAGCGATGGCGACGGTCACGATCGGCGGACGCACCTACGAGGTCGAAGTACGCGGCGACACGGTCGTCGTCGACGGCGAGGAGTTCCCCGTCACGATCGCGCGCGGCGACGCGTACGACACGGTGACGGCGGGCGCGGTGAGCTACCGCGTGGCGCTTCCCGCCGAGGACGCGCGCGAGTCGGGCATGGCGATCGAGGTCGACCACCGGCCGTTCACGCTCGAGTACGAGGGGCGGCTGGGCGGTGGTCCGGCGCGGCCCACGCCGAAAGCATCCAGCGCAGCGGCTGGCGGCGCTCCGGCGGTCTCGAACGTACCGGGAGGCGTGGCGGCGCAGCTATCGGGTAAGGTGCTCCGGATCGAGGTGCAGGCGGGCGACGCCGTGGAAGCGGGTCAACTGCTGCTCGTCCTCGAAGCGATGAAGATGGAGAACGAAATCAACGCGCCCAAGGCCGGAACCGTGAAAGAGGTGACGGTGAGCGAGGGCGCGCAGGTGTCCGAGGGCGAGACCCTCGTGATCGTGGAGTAGGGAAGGGAGTCCGCCCGATGCCGGTCAAGGAGCTGCGGGATCAGCGTCACACAGGCACGGTCGCGGAGATCGCGCAGTCGCGGTTCCCCTACCCGAGCGAGGACCACCCCCAGCTGGAGACGCTGCTGAACGACCCCGAGCCGTCCATGTCAGTGGGCGAGTGGGAAGGCGAGCCCCTCTATCCGGACATCGTGGTCGTGCGGCGACCGGGGCAGTGGCTGGAGTTCATGGCGCAGGTCGAGACGGCGGACACGATGACGGACGGGCAGGCCGAGAAGAAGTGGCTGCCGTTTTCGAAGATGGGCGAGTTGCTGCTGTACGTGCCCTCGGGCCAGGTGCAGCAGGCGAAGCGCCTCTGCCGGAAGCACGGCATCAACTACAAGGGCATCCGCACGTGGCGCTACCGGCCGGTGTGGGGCCTGACGATCGCCGAGGCGTAGCGCTCTCCCGATGGCCGAAGCGACGCGCCCCCTGAACGTCTATTTCGACGTGGACCACACGCTGGTGTACACGACGAAGGACATGAGTTCGCTGCGTCCGGGGGCGCACGAGGCGATGGAGCGGATCAAGGACGCGGGGCACAGCATCTACGTGTGGTCGGCGGGGGGACAGTTGTACAGCGAGCGCACGGTGGAGCGCCACGGGCTCTCGGAGTGGGTCGACGGGTGTTTCGACAAGCACCCGCGGGTGGAGCCGACGCCGGACGTGATCATCGACGACGACTGGTACCTGGTGGAGAAGTACGGGGGGTACTGCGTCTCGCAGTACAAGGAAGTGGACGAAAGCGACCGGGAGCTGCTGGAGATCGTGGAGAAGCTGGCGGAGCGCGGGGACCTGTAGGGCGGCCACTCTCGAGCACAGGCATACCCCACCCAGAACGCCTGTGCTACACTTGTGTCAAACTTCACGATCAGCGCTTTTGTGCCCATGCATGTGCACGGGGCACCTTAGGAGGAACCACCCTTATGACCCAAGAAGCCACCAGCGACCCAGGCGCGAGCCCGACACGAAGGGGCCGCGGACCGTCGAAGCCGTACCCGGTTGTGCCCTTTCGAGACGCGGTCAAATTGGCGCAAGGCATCCTCACATACGGTATCGACGGTGACATGCAGCGGCTAACTCTGCTGGACAAGCTGGACATGTCCCCAACCAGCAGTAGGACAAGGGATCTCATCACGGGTTCCACCCGCTATGGCCTAACCGCAGGCAGTTATAGCGCGACGAGCCTACGCGTTACGGAGGACGGACGAGTGGCACTCGACCCGAGTGTTCCCCCGCGAACGACATTAGAAAAGCAGTTGTTCCTATCCATAATGAAGTTCGACCCATTCAAGGACCTCTACGACCGACTCAGGGGCAACCGTCTTCCCGATGCAGAAGTCATGGGAGACCAACTCGCCCAGAACGGTGTCTCTGCGGCAGATGCCAAGAAAGCGGCGAGCATTTTCACAGCCAATCTACGCCACCTTGGCTTGATCAAGGACATCAAAGGCAACGACTACGTTACGTCCCTTGATGAGGTGTCGGACTCTGAACTGAAGAATGTGCCCGAGCCCAACCCCCATCAACAGCCAGTGGAGCCCGTGCAGCCACACCAGGGCGCCACCAGCCCTGTGGCTGGGCCCCCTCCGTCTCTCCCGGGGCCGTCACTTCACCTCGACGTCCAGGTGCACATTGACTCCAGCGCCACACCAGAACAGATAGAGACCATCTTCGCAAGCATGGCCAAGCACCTCTACGGCCGGGAGTTCTGAAGCCACCGTGCCGCCCACGGGATTCGGCGACTGGCTGGAGGCGGCCAAGAGGCTCCAGGCTGACATAGAGGATGCAGGCCTAGGCAATAACCGCGAGGAAAGCAGTCCCTTGCAAGGTGACAGGACACCTATCGAAAAGTTTGACGAGTTCGTAACCCACCCTGAAATCCGCTCCGTCAGTCGCAAACTATTCGAAATTGAACACTATGCCCGTGCAGTAGAAGAAGCCTTCAAGTGCCTCAATAATGCGGTCAAGCGCAAGTCTGGCCTCAGAAACCAAGACGGCGCAGGACTAATGAAGAGTGCCTTTAGTGCAAACGCTCCAGTCCTTGCCCTGAATGACCTTTCAACGAAGTCGGAGAAGGACGAGCAATTGGGGTACATGGAAATATACGCCGGGGCGATCACTGGGATCAGGAACCCGCGAGCTCACGAGCATGACCTTGAAGATGGACCCGAGGTCGCAGTCGAGTTGCTGATCTTCGCCAATCACTTGATGCGCAAACTGGACGCTACAACCAAGAAACCCTAGTCGAGAGTGTTCTGTCCCTCAGCCCTGTAGCCTTTCGGCATGGCGCGGGGATTGTTCGTGGAGCCGTTCTTCGGGGGGAGCCACCGCGCGTTCGCGGAGGGGTTGGTGCGGCAGGGGGGGCACGAGCTCGAGCTGCTGACGTTGCCGGGGCGGGAGTGGCGGCGGCGGATGCGTCTGGGGGCGCAGGTGCTGGCGGGGAAGGCGGCAGAGGTGGAGGGGGAGTTCGACTTCCTGCTGGTCAGCGACATGCTGGACCTGCCGGCGTTCCTGGCGCTGACGCGGCCGCGGTTCGAGCGGACGCCGGTGCTGCTGTTCATGCACGAGAACCAGCTGACGTATCCCCGGCTGCGGGGGACAAAGCTGAACTCGTGGTTCGGGCAGATCAACTACCTGTCGGCGCTGGCCGCGGACCGCGTGGCGTTCAACTCGGAGTATCACCACCAGGATTTTCTCGGGGCGCTGGAGCAGCTTGAGCGACAACCGAACAACTGGCTGACAGCCGACGGGATCGAGGCGATCCGGGGGAAGAGCACAGTGCTGCCGGTGGGGGTGGACCTGGGGTCGCTGGGGGACGGGGCGGAGGCGGAGGCGGGCGGGAGTCCGCTGATCCTGTGGAACCACCGCTGGGAGTTCGACAAGTCGCCGGAGGCGTTCGTGCGGACGGTGTCGACGCTGGCGGAGGATGGGCACGACTTTCGCGTGGCGGTGGCGGGGGAGCGGGGCGACAACCCGAGCGCGGCGATGGAGGAGCTGCCGGGGCGGCTGGGGGAGAGGCTCGTACAGTTCGGACCGGTGGAGGGGCGGGCGGGGTATGCGCGGCTGCTGTGGGAGGCGGATCTCAGCATCAGCAGCACGCGTCACGAGTTCTTCGGCATCTCGACGGTCGAGGCGATGTGGTGCGGCTGCCTGCCGATCGCGCCGCGTCGCTACAACTACCCGGCGCTCGTGCCGGAGGAGCTGCAGGAACGGTGTCTCTACGAGAAGGAGGCGGAGTTGCTGGCGCTCACGCGGGCGGCGATCGCGTCGCCACCGGGCGAGGCGGATCGGGCGGCGGTGCGGGCGTCGGCGGGTCGATTCGGGTGGGAGTGGGTGGGGCCGTGCTGGGCGGAGGCGCTGGAGGCGCTCAGCGGGGGAGTCTGAGGGCGAGGAGGAAGCCGGGGTCGCCGAAGCCGACCGGGACGAGGAGCGTGTCGCCAGCGACGGCGGCCCAGCCGTCGGAACTTTCGCTACAAAATGATCGAAAAACCCTTGCCTGTGAGGGCCTGTCCTCCTACGATCGGGGCATGGAACCGCACCTGCACGGGACCCGGGAGCGCGTGTTCGATTATGTCGTCGAGCACCACGGCGCGCGCGTGGAGGAAGTGGCGGATGCGCTGGGCGTGAAGCCCGCGGCGATCCGGCGCCACCTCGACCACCTGCGCGCCGACGGCCTGATCGAGTCGCGCCCGGTGAAGCAGGCGACGGGCCGGCCATTCCTGAGCTGGTACCCCACGGCAAAGGGCGCGGGTGAAGCGCCGCCCGCGTACGCGGACCTGTTCGCGCGGGTGCTGGGCTGGCTCGGCAAGGAGCACATCGACGAGGCGGTGGCGACGGGCGTCGCGGCCTCGCTCGCGGAACGGCACCGGGACGAAGTGGCCGGGTCGGAGGACGGCGAGGACCTCGTCGAGCACGTGACGGAGAGCCTTCGCAGCGAAGGCATCCTGGAGACGTGGCGGGCGGAGGACGACGGCTTCCACCTCGTCAACTCGTGCTGCCCGTATCCACAGGCAGCGGAGCTCTCGCGGCTGCCGTGCGAGGCCGACCGGCAGGCGATCAGCCTGCTGATCGGCAAGGATGTCGAGCAGATCGAACGGATCGTGGACGGCTCGTCCTGCTGCGAGTACCGCGTGCAACTGAACACCGAACCTGAACACGAAGGCGCTGCCCTGAGCGACGCCACCGAAGGAACCGCATGACCGAAGCACCGCTTCTCGAAATCGACGCGCTGCGCGCCAACGTGGCGGGCAACGAGATCCTCACCGGGCTGAACCTGACGATCCGCCCGGGCGAGGTGCACGCCATCATGGGGCCGAACGGCTCCGGCAAGAGCACGCTCGCGAACACGCTCATGGGCAACCCCCGCTACGAGGTCACGGGCGGCGAGGTTCGCTTCCTCGGGCAGGCGCTCGACGGGATGGCCCCGGACGAGCGCGCGCGACGGGGGCTCTTCCTCGCCTTCCAGTACCCGGTGGCGGTACCGGGCGTGACGGTCGTGAACTTCCTGCGGCAGGCGGTGAACGCCGTCCGCGGGGAGGAGGTTCCCGTGCGGGAGTTCCGCCAGGAGCTGTTCCAGAAGATGGAACTGCTGAAGGTGGACCGCGATTTCGCCCGCCGCTACCTGAACGACGGGTTCAGCGGCGGCGAGAAGAAGCGCGCGGAAATGCTGCAGCTAGCGATGCTGCAGCCGCGCATGGCGGTGCTGGACGAGACGGACTCGGGGCTCGACATCGACGCCCTGCGGACGGTCGCGGACGGCGTGAATGCGCTGATGCACGAGAACATGGGCCTGCTGCTGATCACGCACTACCAGCGGCTGCTCAACTACATCAAGCCACAGTTCGTACACGTGCTGATCGACGGGCGCATCGTGCGCTCGGGCGGTCCCGAGCTCGCCGAAGAGCTCGAGGAGAGCGGGTACGACACCATCGAAGCGGCCGCGTCGACGGCCTGACAGGAGACGAGCCATGACCTCCACACCGGAACAACTGGTCCGCGAGGACGGCTACAAGTGGGGCTTTTACGACGAAGAAGAGGCGCTCTTCAAGGCGAACAAGGGGCTCACGCCGGAGATCGTCCGGACCATCTCGGAGATGAAGGACGAGCCGCAGTGGATGCGGGACTTCCGGCTGGACGCGCTTGAGCGCTTCAACGAGATGGAGAACCCGCCCTGGGGCACGGACCTGTTGGAGACGATCGACTTCGACAACATCCACTACTTCGTGCGGGCGACGGATCGGGACGAGCGCTCGTGGGACGACGTGCCCGACTACATCCGGGACACGTTCGACAAGCTCGGGATTCCCGAGGCGGAGAAGAAGTACCTGGCGGGCGTGGGCGCGCAGTACGACTCCGAGGTCGTCTACCACAACATTCGCGAGGATCTGGAGAAGTTGGGCGTCGTGTTCCTGGGGATGGACCAGGGGCTGGCCGAGTACGAGGACATCGTGAAGGAGCACTTCGGCACGGTGATCCCGCCGGGTGACAACAAGTACGCCGCGCTCAACAGCGCCGTGTGGTCGGGCGGGTCGTTCATCTACGTGCCCAAGGGCGTGAAGGTGGACATTCCGCTGCAGGCCTACTTCCGCATCAACACGGAGAACATGGGGCAGTTCGAGCGGACGCTCATCATCGCCGACGAGGGCAGCCAGGTGCATTATGTCGAGGGCTGCACGGCGCCGGTGTACAGCAGCGACTCGCTGCACAGCGCGGTGGTCGAGATCATCGTGAAGAAGGGCGCGCGCGTCCGATACACGACGATCCAGAACTGGTCGAACAACGTCTTCAACCTCGTGACGAAGCGGGCGGCGGCCTACGAGGACGCAGTCATGGAGTGGGTCGACGGGAACCTGGGCTCGAAGCTCACGATGAAGTTCCCGAGCGTGTTCCTGATGGAGCCGGGGGCGCACGGCGAGATCCTCTCGCTGGCGTTCGCGGGCGAGGGACAGCACCAGGACGCCGGCGGCAAGGTCGTCCACATGGCCCCCGACACGACCTCGACGATCGTGTCGAAGTCGCTGAGCAAGGACGGCGGTCGCACCAGCTACCGCGGTCTGCTGAAGGTGTACGAGGGCTGCGACAACGTGCGTTCGAGCGTGCGTTGCGACGCGCTGCTGCTCGACGAGGAGTCGCGTTCGGACACGTACCCGACGATGGAGGTGGACGCGCCCGACGTGTCGATCGAGCACGAGGCGTACGTCTCGAAGCTGAGCGAAGAGCAGCTCTTCTACCTGCAGAGCCGGGGTCTGAGCGAGGACGCCGCGGCGAAGATGATCGTCAACGGCTTCGTGGAGCCGATCGTGAAGGAGCTGCCGATGGAGTACGCCGTCGAGCTCAACCGCCTGATCGAGCTGCAGATGGAAGGCGCCATCGGCTAGGACCAACACACGACCGGCGGGGCCAGGCGGAGCCGGAACGGCGATCGCCTGCGCACCGCGCGCGAAGAGGAGTGCGAAACCGCATGACATCAGCCCCAAGCACCACCGCCTCCGTGACCCCGTTCACGGCCGAGGCGAGCCGCGCCCTCGGCGAGGCGCTGGGCGACGGCGCCGCCGTAGCGGCCCTGCGCGCGAGCGCGAGCGTGGCGCTGGGCGGGCTGGGGATGCCCTCGCCGGCGCTGGAGCGTCCGTGGAAGTACGTCGACCCGGCAGCGCTGGAGCTCGACGGGTTCGCGCTGCCGAGCGCGTCCGTTGCGACCTGGGACGAAACGCTTCCCGCGGCGGCCTTGAGCCTTCACGACGGCACGCCGGCGGGACGCGGCCCAGCTGTCGAGGGCCTGACGCTGACGGACTTCGCAGGGGCCCCCGAGGGGCTGCTGGAGCGGCTGGGAAGCGCCGTACACACAGATGGGAACCTGCTGACGGCGCTGCACTATGCCTTCCTGAACGGCGGCGTGGTCGTGGAGGCGAAGGCGAACGCGGAGATCGCCGAGCCGGTGCGGCTCACCCGGGAGTTCACGGAAGCAGGGGCGCTGGCGACGCCGCACACGCTCATCGTGGCGGGTCCGAACAGCCGCGTGACGGTCGTCGAGGAGTACCGCTCAAGCGACGAGCCGATGGCGGTCCTGCCGGCAGTCGAGCTGCTGGTGGGGCCGGGAGCGGTGGTGAGCTACGCCTCGCTGCACCGCTGGGGCGCCCGGACGCGCGTGTTCGCGGAACAGCGCGCGGTCACAGAGCGGGATTCGGACGTGCGCAGCCTGAGCATCGTGACGGGCGGGCGGCTCGTGAAGAGCCACATCACGTCGTCGCTGGAGGGGCGCGGATCGAGCAGCGAGATCTACGGGATTACAGTCGGGTCGGGCGCCGAGCACGCGGACTTCTACACGGTCCAGGACCACGTGGCGGAGGACACGCGCAGCGACCTGCTGATCAAGTCGGCGCTGGGCGAGCAGTCGCGGGCGGTGTACTACGGGCTCACGAAGGTGGGGCTGGGGGCGCGCCGGGCGGACGCGAACCAGGAGAACCGCAACCTGCTCCTGAGCCGCGCGGCGAAGGCGGACAGCGACCCGGTGCTTGAGATTCTCACGAACGACGTGACCCGCGTCAGCCACGGCGCCACGGCGGGGCCGGTTGACGAGGAGGAAATGTTCTACATCCAGTCGCGGGGGCTGACGCGCGAGGGGGCGGTGGGCCTGCTGGTGCGGGGCTTCCTGAGCGAACCGCTCGACCGCAGCGCCCTGCGCGAAGGCGTGCGCGAGGAGCTGAGCGTCCAGGTGGAGGCGAAGCTGCAAGAGCTGGGTGCGGGCGCATGACCATCGATACGGCGCGGCTGCGGGACGACTTCCCCATCCTAAGCCGGGAGGTGAACGGGCGGCCGCTCGTCTACCTCGACAACGCCGCGACGACGCAGAAGCCGCGCGCGGTCATCGATGCGCTCACGCACTACTACGAGACGCAGAACGCGAACATCCACCGCGGCATCCACACGCTCGCGGTCGAGGCGACGGAGGCGTACGAGGGCGTGCGGGCGAAGGCCGCGCGACACATCGGCGCGGGGAACGCGGAAGACGTCGTCTTTACGCGGAACACGACGGAATCGATCAATCTTGTGGCGCGCGCCTGGGGCGACGCGAACCTGCGCGAGGGCGACGAAGTCGTGCTCACGCTGATGGAGCACCACTCGAACATCGTGCCGTGGCAGCTGCTGGCAGCGCGCACGGGCGCGCAGCTTCGCTACGCCGGCATCGACGCCGACGGACGCCTCGACCTGGACGAGCTGCGCTCGCTCATCGGCGAGCGCACGAAGCTGGTGAGCGTCACGCACATGTCGAACGTCCTGGGCACGATCAACCCGATCGCCGAGATCGCGGAGATGGCGCGGGAGGCGGGGGCGCTGCTGCTCGTCGACGGGGCGCAGAGCGCTCCGCACCTGCCCGTCGACGTCGAGGCGCTGGGGTGCGACGTGTTCGCCTTCTCCGCACACAAGATGCTGGGACCGACGGGCGTGGGCGTGCTCTGGGCGCGGCCGGGCCTGCTGGCGGAGATGGAACCGTTCCTCGGCGGCGGCGAGATGATCGCGATCGTGAAGCCGGAGGGCTCGACGTGGGCCGAGGGTCCGCACAAGTTCGAGGCGGGTACGCCCAACATCGCGGATGTGATCGCCTTCGGGGCGGCGCTGGACTACCTGGACGAACTCGGCATGGCGGCCGTGCGCGAGCACGAGAAGCGCATCACCGCCTACGCGATCGAGGCGCTGGAGGGGTCGGGCGGCATCACGGTGCACGGTCCGCGCGACGTGGAGGTGCGGGGCGGGGCGGTCAGCTTCGAGGTGGACGGGGTGCATCCGCACGATGTCAGCACGATTGTCGATGCCTACGGCGTCGCCATCCGGGCGGGGCACCACTGCGCGCAGCTGCTCATGCGCCACCTCAGCGTTCCGGCGACGAACCGGGCGAGCTTCTACCTGTACAACGAAGAGCACGAAGTCGATGCACTCGTGGAAGCGCTCGACGAAGCGAAGCGGGTATTTGGACGTGTCGAGAGCCGAACCGCAGTTTGACGAGCTGTACCGCGAGGTGATCCTCGATCACTACCGGCGTCCCCGGAACGCCGGGACGCTGGACGCGCCCACGCACCAGGCGGAGGGCGCAAACCCCGTCTGTGGCGACGAAATCGAGCTCGACGTGGCGGTCGAGGGGGACGTGATCTGCGAGATGGCGTTCCGAGGGCAGGGCTGCTCAATCAGCCAGTCGAGCGCCTCGATGATGACGGAGCGCGTGTGCGGCGGGACGATCAGCGAGGCGCGGAGGGTGATGCAGCTCTTCGAGGCGCAGCTCGTCGAGGCGGCCGAGCCCGATCCGGCGCTCGGCGACCTCGAGGCCTTGCAGGGTGTGGCACAGTTCCCCGTACGGGTGAAGTGCGCCCTCCTCTGCTGGAAAGTGCTGCGCGAAGCCCTGAACATAGACGAACGCGAAGCGACGACGGCCCCGCAAGGAGGGTGACATGGCAGACGCCGAGACGAAGACCCGACCGACCGACGAGGAGCTGCGCGAGCGCATTCGCGAGGTGAAGGACCCCGAGATCGACATGAGCATCGTCGACCTGGGGCTCGTGTATGAGATCGAGTGGGACGACGGCACGGTGAACGTGAAGATGACCCTCACGAGCCCCGGGTGCCCGCTCGGACCGATCATCCGGGGCGCCGTCTACGCGAAGGTGAAAGACCTCCCGGGCGTCGAGGACGTGGACGTCGAGATCGTCTGGAACCCGCCCTGGGATCCGCGCACGATGGCGAGCGAAGACGTGAAGATGGCGCTCGGTATCTGGTAGGCCGCGCGCGGCAGTATCCCCTCCATCACCGTCCCGGAGCCGTTTGGGCGCGGCTGTAGACTAGGCGTGTCCGATGGCGTGCGAACAGGAGACCGCAAACACCCTGCGGGAGGCGGGCTTCCGCGTAACCCCGCAGCGGCTGCTCGTCGCGTCGGCGCTGCGCCACGCGGGACGGCACCTGAGCGCCGCTGAGATCGCCGACGAGGTCCGCACGGTCTACCCGATGGTGGACCTGAGCACCGTCTACCGGACCGTGGAGATGCTGAAGCGCCTCCACCTCGCGACGGTGACGGACATGGGCGGCGACGACCTCCTCTTCGAGTGGTCGGCGGGGGAGGCCCACCACCACCTGATCTGCTCGAGCTGCCGCAGCATGCAGGTGCTCGACCACCGCTACCTGGAACGGCTCGCCGAGGAGGTCGGGAGCGACTTCGGTTTCGAGGCCGACCTCCAGCACTTCGCCATCTTCGGCGTCTGCCGGGACTGCCGGGAGGGGGCGAAGGCGTGAGCGCCGAACTGCTGAAGGCGCTGCGGGACGTAGTCGGGCGGGAGCACGTGCTGCACAAGCCCGAGGACCTGCTGGTGTACGAACTGGACGGGACGATCGATCGATCGCTGCCCGACGCGGTGGTGTTCCCCGCGAACACCGAGGAGGTGCAGGGCGTCGTGCGCGCCTGCAACGCCCTCGACGTTCCGGTGACGCCCCGGGGGGCGGGCACGGGGCTGAGCGGCGGGGCCGTGCCGACACGCCAGGGCGTCGTGCTGGCAACGGCGCGCATGCGGCGCATCCTCGACGTGGACCCGGTCGAGCGGACGGCGACGGTCGAGCCGGGGGTCGCCAACATCCGCCTTTCCGAGATCGCCGCCGAACACGGGCTTTTCTACGCGCCCGACCCGAGCAGCCAGAAGGCCTGCACGATCGGGGGGAACGTGGCCGAGAACGCGGGCGGGCCGCACTGCCTCGCGCTTGGCGTCACGACCAACCACGTCATCGGCATGGAGGTCGTGACGGCGAGCGGGGAGGTCGAGTGGCTGGGGAGCCACGGGCCAGAGCCCACCGGCTACGACCTGCGGGGGCTGTTCATTGGGTCAGAGGGCACGCTGGGCATCGCCACGAAGGTGGTCGTGCGGCTCGTGCCGGTGCCGGAGACGGTCGTGACGCTGCTGGCCATCTTCGACGACGTGGAGAGCGCAAGCGAGACGGTCTCGGCGGTGATCGGGGCGGGGCTGGTGCCGGCAGCGCTCGAGATGATGGACACGGTCACGCTGCAGGCGGCGGAGGCGGGGCTTCGCTGCGGCTATCCGCCGGATGCGGGGGCGGTGCTGCTGATCGAGCTCGACGGCATCGACGAGGTAGTTCGGGGACAGGTGACGCAGGCTCGGGCGGCCTGCAACGAGCACGGGGCGACCGAGATCCGCACGGCCACCGAGCCCGCGGAGCGGGAGCTGCTGTGGAAAGGACGGAAGGGCGCGATCGGGGCGCTGGGGCGGATCGCGCCGAACTACTACCTGCTCGACGGGGTGGTGCCGCGGTCGAAGCTGGTCGAGACGATGGGGGAGGTGGCGCGCATCGGGGAGGGGTACGGCTTTCCGGTGGCAAACGTGTTCCACGCGGGGGACGGCAACCTGCACCCCTGCCTCCTCTTCGACGAGCGGGAGGAGGGGGCGACGGCGCGGGTACTGGAGGCGGGGGCGGAGATCATGCGCGTGTGCGTCGACGCGGGGGGCGCGCTGACCGGCGAGCACGGGGTGGGGTTCGAGAAGAACCGGTTCATGGCGTGGCTGTACAGCGAGGAGGACCTGGAAAACATGCGGCGCGTGCGGGGGGTCTTCGGGAACGAGGGCGCGTTCAACCCGTGCAAGGTGCTGCCGGAGGGCACCGGCTGCGGCGAGATGGCGCACCAGAAGGGGGCACTGGCAGCAGCCGGCCCGGACGCCTATGTCTGAGGCGGCGGCGCAAGCGCCACCGCTCGTGGCGGGACGCACCCCAGAAGCGGTCATCGCGCCCGCGAACCTCGACGAGCTTCGGGATCTGGTGGCGGAACGGGACGGGCGCACCCTCGTGCCGGTGGGGGCAGGCACGCAACTCGCGCTGGGGGGCGCGCCCCGCGAGCCGTTCGCGCTCGTCGATGTGCGGGGGGCGCTGGCGGGGGAGGTCGAGCACGAGCCGGCGGATCTGACGGCGGTCGCGCCAGCAGGGGTCACGCTGGGGGCGCTCGAAACGCAGCTTGCGGGCTCAGGGCAGCGGCTGCCGCTCGACCCGCCGCACGCGGAGCAGGGGACGCTCGGGGGCGTCCTGGCGGTGGGGACGGGCGGTCCGCTGCGCACACGTCACGGCCTGCCGCGCGACTTCGTGCTGGGAATGACGGTACTGCGCGCGGACGGGGAGCTGGTGAAGGCGGGCGGGCGCGTCGTGAAGAACGTGACGGGGTACGACCTGATGCGGCTCTGGTGCGGGTCGCTGGGGACGATCGGGATCGTGACGTCGGTGGCCGTGCGGGTACTGCCGCGCGTCGAGACGATCGACCTGCGCTTCGAGGTGGGGTCGCTGGCGGAGGGGCAAGGGCTGGCGGAACGGTTCCTGCGGGCGGACCTGCGACCGGAGGTGCTGGACCTTACGCCGGAGGAAGGGCGCTGGTCGGGCGTCGTACGGCTGATCGAGGGGGTGGTTCCGAAGGCGGAGAGCCTCGCGGAGGTGGACCTGGCGCCGGCCAGCGAGAGCCACTACCTGGCTATGCGGGATCTTGGGTTCGGGCCGGCGGAGGCGCTGACGATGCGGGCCTCGTGCCCGACGAGCGCGATCGGGTCGACCGCGGCGGCACTCGAAGGGCTGGGGGCCTCGCGGGTGCTCGTGCGGCCGCTTGCCCGGGAGGTGCGAGCCACCTGGGAGGAGGAGTCGCTGCCCGACGCAGACGCCGTCGCGGGGGCGGTGGGGAGGCTGCGGGCGGGGCTGGCGGAGAGCGGCGGGGGACTCGTGGCGGAACGCATCCCGACGGAGCTGCGAGGTACGCTCGATCCGTGGGGAAGGCCACCGACGTTCTCGCGGATGGCCGCGGTGAAGGCGGCGTTCGATCCGGACGGACGGCTGAACGCGGGCCGATACGTGGGCGGGATCTGAGATGACCGGCTGGCCGCTCGTCGAGGATGCTCCGGACACGGCGGACCTGGCGAAGTGCGTCCACTGCGGGCTCTGCGTGAACGCGTGCCCGACGTACGCCATCACGGGCCTGGAGGTGGAGTCGCCGCGGGGGCGCATCCACCTTGCGCGGGCAGTAGCGGAAGACCGCATCCCGCTGACGGAGGCGGTGCAGGGTCACTGGGAGCTCTGCCTTCAGTGCCGCGCCTGCGAGGCGGTCTGCCCGAGCGGGGTGCCGTACGGGCGGATCATGGAGCGCGCGCGGGCGCAGCTCGACGCAGCGCCGCCGTCGAAGGGCTGGCAGCGGGGGCTGCGGCGTTTCGCCCTGCGGAACGTGGTCGCGAGACCGCGGGTTCTGGCGGCCATGCTGGCGTCGGTGCGCTGGTTCGCGCGGTCGCCGCTGCGGCGGCTGGTGCGGGCGTCTGGGGTGCTGCGGCTCGCGGGACCGCTGGGCCGGCTGGAAGCGCAGCTCGGGCGTCCGGGGAAGCCGTTCCGGCCTCGCGACGGCACGGGGACGGGCGATGTCGCGCTGTTCACGGGGTGCGTGATGGGCGAGCTGTTCGGGGAGGTGCACCGCGCGAGCGTGCGCGTGCTGGAGCGGAGCGGGGCGAACGTGTTCGCGCCCCGGGGCCAGGGGTGTTGCGGGGCGCTCAGCGCGCACGACGGCGACCTCGAACAGGCGCGGCGGCTGGCGCGAGCCAATATCGCCGCGTTCGAGGCGTCGGGCACGGAGACGATCGTCGTGAACTCGGCGGGGTGCGGGGCGGCGATGAAGGAGTACGGCGAGTTGCTCGCGGACGACGCCGAATTCGTCGGGCGGGCGGAGGCGGTGGCGGCGCGGGTGGTCGACTTCAGCGAGTACGTGGCAGGACGCGACCTGCCGGCGGGACGGCTGGGGGCACGGGTCGCGTACCAGGACGCCTGCCACCTCGCACACGCGCAGGGCATCAGCGCCGAGCCACGAGCGTTGCTGGGCGCGGTCGAGGGGTGCGAGCTGGTCGAGACGGAGGGGGCGGACATGTGCTGCGGGGCGGCGGGCATCTACAGCCTCATCCAGCCGGCGATGTCGGGAGAGCTGCGGGCGCGCAAGGCAGCTCAGTTCCGGGAGCACCGGCCCGACGTGATCGTGACGGCGAATCCGGGGTGCCAGATGCAGTACGAGGCGGCGGTGCGGGAGGCGGGGATCGAGGCGCGCGTCCTGCACCTGGCGGAGGCGCTCGACGAGGCGCAGGGGGGCGAATCCTCGCCGGCGTAGCCCAACCTTCCTCCCTGCCCTACCCTGTTGCGACGCCCGAGCGCTCAGCGCTCGGGCCAAGCGGCGTTGGAGCGCGACATGGCGAGCCAGCTTGCAGGCGTTCGGACAGCGGTCGAGGGGCACCTCGGCGCGCTGGCTCGTGCGCGCGAGCCGGTGGAGGTGGGTGCGCCGGAGGCGGCGAAGCCGGTCACGATGGCGGCGCTGGCGGCGGGGCGGGCGGGCCCGACGTTCGTCTTGACGGCGAGCCCCGGGCGAGCGTCGCTGCTCGCGGAGGAGTTGGCGCTGTACGCGGGGGACCTGCCGGTCGTGCGCCTGCCGGCGGGGGAACGACTCCCGTACGAGCTGGCGGAGGACGACCCGGCCGCGATCGCCGAGCGTGACCGCGCGCTACGCCAGCTGCGGGCGGGGGAGCCCGCGATCGTCGTGGCGTCCTGGGCGGCGGTGGCGGAGTTCCGGGCGGGGCCGGAGGTGGAGGCAGCGGGGACGGAGGTGCGAGTCGGGGCGGTGCTGGCGCCGGAAGCGCTCCAGCGGAGGCTGGAAGAGTCCGGGTACCGGTTCGAGGCGCTGGCGGAGGAGCCGGGCGTCGCGGCCCGGCGGGGCGGCATCCTCGACGTGTTCCCGGCGGGGGCGGAAGAACCGCTGCGGATCGAGTTCTTCGGGGACGAGGTCGAGAGCATCCGGCGGATCGACCTGGAGACACAGCGGAGCATCGAACGCGTCGAGGCAGCGGTCCTGCCAGCGCTGGCGAGCCACACGCCGGAGGCGCAGGGGCGCGCCCGCGAGGTTCGGGACTCGATCACCGTCGGTGGCGAGGGGGCGGAGGCGATCGCGCAGGAGCTGGAACTGCTGGCGGGCGGCGAACGGAGCCGCTTCCCAGGGTACTTCGAGCCGCTGCTGAACCGCGCGACGGCGTTCGACTACCTCGGTCCCGGCACGCTGGTGATCGTCGACGAGCGGGAGGAGGGGGTGGACGCGCTCGACCTGCACGTGCGCCACCAGGAGGAGGCGCGGGGGGCGCTCGAACGGCGGGGGGAGATACCGGAGGGGCTGCCAACGCTGGGACTCGAGCCGGAGGCAGTGGGGCGGCTGCTGGATGGGCACGAGGCGCGCGTCGAGCTGGGGCGGTTCGGTGCGGAGGAGCTGGGGGCGGAGCGGCTGCCGTTCGCGACGCCGCCCTCGTTCGGGGGGCGGATCCGGGAAGTCGTGCGACAGGCGACCGAGTGGGCAGAGGAGGGACGGGCGGTGGTCCTGGCTTCGCAGCAGGCGCTGCGGCTCGCGGACCTGATGGAGGAGGCGGGGCTGATCCCGCGGTTGACGCGCGAGCTCGACATGACGCCGGAGCCGGGGGTGGTCGCGATCGTGCCGGCGACGGCGTCGGGCGGGTTCCTGCTGGGGGAGACGTTCGCGCTGATCAGCGACGAGGAGGTGTTCGGGCTGCGGCGGACGCGGCGTCCGCAGCGCCGACGGCGGGGTATCACGCCGAACATCCTGACGACGCTCCAGCCCGGCGACTCGGTGGTCCACATCGACCACGGGATCGCGCGCTTCGCAGGACTGACGCGACGGACGACGGAGGGCGTCGAGCGGGAGTACCTGGAGCTGGAGTACGCGGAAGGCGACCGGCTCTACGTTCCGACGGACCAGCTCGACGCGGTGAGCGCCTACGTGGGGCCGAGCGACCGGCCGCCTTCGCTGACGCGGCTGGGCTCGCAGGAGTGGGCGCACACGAAGCGCCGGGTGCGGCGGGCGGTGGCGGAGATCGCGCAGGAGCTGCTCGACCTGTACGCGCGGCGCGCGGTGGCGGTCGGGGACGCGTGCGCGGAGGACGGACCCTGGCAGATCGAGATGGAGGGCGCCTTCCCCTTCGTCGAAACGCCGGACCAGCTCCAGGCGATCACGGACGTGAAGGCGGACATGGAATCGACGAAGCCGATGGACCGGCTGATCGCGGGGGACGTGGGCTACGGGAAGACGGAGGTGGCGGTGCGGGCGGCGTTTAAGGCGGTGATGGCGGGGCGGCAGGTGGCAGTGCTCGTGCCGACGACGGTGCTCGCGGAGCAGCACGGGCAGACGTTCCGCGAGCGGATGAGCGGCTTCCCGGTCGAGGTGGCGGTGCTCTCGCGCTTCCGGGGCACGGGCGAGCAGCACGACATCGTCGACGGCATCAAGGGCGGGGACATCGACATCGCCATCGGCACGCACCGGCTGCTGCAACGGGACGTCGCGTTCAAGGACCTGGGCCTTGTGGTCATCGACGAGGAGCAGCGGTTCGGGGTCGCCCACAAGGAGCGCTTCCGCCAGATACGGGCGGAGGTGGACACGCTGACGATGTCGGCGACGCCGATCCCGCGGACGCTGCAGATGTCGCTGGCGGGGATCCGGGACACATCGATGGTGGCGACGCCGCCGGAGGAGCGGCTGCCGATCCGCACGTACGTGACGGGGTGGGACGACGAGATCGTGCGGGAGGCGATCCAGCGGGAGATGGAGCGGGGCGGACAGGTCTACTTCGTGCACAACCGCGTGCACAACATCGAACGGATCGCCATGCGGCTGCGGGAGCTCGTGCCGGAGGCGGCGATCGCGATCGGGCACGGGCAGATGCCGGAGGAGCGACTCGAACGGGTGATGGTCGAGTTCGGCGCAGGCGAGTACGACGTGCTGCTCTGCACGACGATCATCGAGAGCGGGCTGGACCTGCCGAACGTGAACACGATCATCATCAACAACGCGAACCAGTTCGGGCTGGCGCAGCTGTACCAGCTGCGGGGACGGGTGGGCCGCTCGGCCAACCGGGCGTTTGCCTACTTCCTGTACGACCGCAACCGGGCGATCTCGGAGGCGGCGCAGAAGCGGCTGGCGGCGATCTTCGAGGCGGCGGAGCTGGGGTCGGGATTCCAGATCGCGCTGCGCGACCTCGAGATCCGCGGGGCGGGGAACCTGCTGGGGGCGGAGCAGAGCGGACACATCGCGGCGGTGGGGTTCGACCTGTTCTCGAAGCTGGTGGGAGAGGCGGTTGAGTCGCTGCGGGGCGGGCTGGAGGGGGGCGGCAGCTCGTCGGCGCCGTCGCTGCCGCCGGCGCCGCGGGTCGATCTGCCGGTGAGCGCGTCGATCCCCGAGCATTATGTCGATGACATGGAGACGCGGCTGGCGATCTACGAGCGCATCGCGAAGATCGAGTCGCCGCGCGGGGTAGCGGACATGGAGGAGGAGCTGCGGGACCGCTTCGGCGAGCCGCCTCCGCTCGTCCAGAACCTGCTGGGCGTGGCGCTGCTGAAGGCGGTAGGACGGCAGGCCGGGGTCGAGCGCATCTCGACAAGTCCCGAGAGCTTCCACCTGCGGCTGCGTGGGGGCACGACACGGAACCACCAGCGGGCAGTCGATGCGCTGAGCGTGCCCGGCGCGCGCGTCGGACCGGAGCAGGTGCGGATCGGGCGGGAGCAGGCGGGCACGGACTGGATGCCGCTGCTTGTGCGGGTCCTGCGGGCGCTGGCCGGCGCCGCCTGACTGGACCGCGGCCCCGCGCGGTCCATACTGGGGACGTGGACGGCGCGAACCTCTTCACCATGCTCTCGGCCTACCGGCCCGGTGCCGGCACCTCCCCTTTCGAGGACTACTGCACGAACGGCCTCGCCTACCTGCTGGCGACCCACAGGACCGCGCTGGTTGGGCTGTTCGCGGACGCGGCAGGGGCGGAGGGCGCCGTCACCGACGTCACGGTCCAGCCGGGGGCGGGGGCCGCGGTTTCCGACCTCGGCATCACCTTCGCGGACGGTCGGGAGGCGCTCGTCGAGATCGAGGTCGCGCCGGGGGAGGCCGTCGAGCGGCCGGAGGCGGACGGCACGAGACTACGGGTCGGCTTCGATGGTACGGAGGCGGGGGCAGTCACCTGGAGCGCCATCGCGGAGGCGGTCGCGGACGACGCGGACGGACTTGCGCGCGAGTTCGCCGAGTTCGTGCGTCGCGACGTGCTCGGGCTGGCGGAGGTGGGGCTCGACGACGCGCTCCACACGAACCGGCTCTACGCGCTGGGCGGGGCGGCGCTGCGCGAGCGCTTCGGGAACGGCGTCCGCTACGAGAACAGCTCGTCGACACCGGTGCAGGGTCGCTACCGCTACCTGGGGACGACGTTCGCGCCGGACGGCGGCGAGCTGCGGTACTGGATCGGGCTGGTGAACGAGTCGCTGCCGCTGAGCGAGCACTACCACCTGATGCTGGCGAGCAAGGCCTCGCCGCTACGCGAACCCGCCGGCCAGCCGCGCGCGACCGGCAACTGGCGCTGGGAGCACTGGTCGGGCATGGGCAGGGTCGTGCGTCCCGTGGGTCTGGCGGAGTACGGGTCGCTCCTGGGGCGGATGGGGGGCTGAGCCTCCCTACACCTTGACCGGCTCGACCTCGGCGAGCTCGGCCATGAGCTCCATTTCTTCCTGGCGGGTGGCGTTGACGGTGATACCGGTGATGGGGTCGTCGGCCCAGAGCTTGTAGCGCTCGCGGATGCGCTCGACGGGGCCGATGAGGGCGGTCTCGTCGAGGAACTCGTCGGGGACGGCAGCGGTGGCCTCTTCCTTGCGGCCGGCGAGGAAGAGCTCCTGGATGCGCTTCGCGGCGTCGCCATAGCCGCGGCGGACCATGTTGTCGTTGTGGAAGTTCTTGGTGCGGTGGCCCATGCCGCCGACGTAGAGAGCGGTGCCGGGCTTCATGGCGTCGAGGGCGCCCTGGACATCGTCGGTGATACGGACGGTGGCGCCGACCTGGATCTCGATATCCTTGAGGCTCTTGCCCCCGCCTGCGCGGCGGAAGCCCTCCTCGAGCCAGGGCATGAAGTGGTCGAGCTTCTTGCCGGGGACGTAACCGAGGGGGAGCCAGCCGTCGGCGATCTCGGCGGTGAGGCGGGTGTTGGCGGGGGTGCCGGTGCCGAGCCAGATGGGGATGTTCTTGTTCATGTGGAGGATGGAGCGGAGGGGCTTGCCGAGGCCCGAGGAGCCCTCGCCCGAATAGGGGAGGGAGATCTCGGTCCCTTCGTGCATGACGGGGCGCTCGCGCTCGAAAATCTTGCGCATGATCGCGACGTAGTCGCGGATGCGGTAGTAGGGCCTGCCCCAGGGCTCGCCGTACCAGCCCTCGACGATCTGGGGGCCGGAGACGCCGATGCCGGCGATGAAGCGGTTGCCGCCGGCCATGGCATCGACGGTGGCGACGGACATGGCGCAGTTGGCGGCGGTGCGGGCGGCGAGCTGCATGATGCCGGTGCCGAGGCGGATGCGGTCGGTGACGGCGGCGAGGTAGGCGAGGGGCGTGACGGCGTCGGAACCGTAGGCCTCGGCGGTCCAGACGGAGTCGTAGCCGAGGCGTTCGGCCATCTGGACCTTCTCGACGGGCAGTTTCATCTGCGGGCCGGAGTAGCCGATGCTGATGCCAAGCTTCATAAGTGTCTCCCGGGGGGGCGCCGGTCGGGCAGCGCGCTGCGGGGGGATTGTACGGGGAAGCGGGCGAGTGGACCGGGGGTGGGGCGATCGGTCAGACTGCGCCGGGCACTTCAGGAGGGCAGACGATGGCTGACAGTCCAGCGATCACGCGGGAGAGCCTGTTCCAGGCGCTTTGCGAGCAGTGGCAACAGACCGAGGACGCGATCGCGGCGGTCGGGGAGCACTTCGACAAGCCGGCGCACGACGGGTGGACGGTAGGCGACATCTTCCGGCACCTGACAGCGATCAGCCACGGGGAATCGGCGGCAGTCCGGGCGATGCTGGCAACAGGCGAGTACGTGATCACCGGCGACGAAGTGAACGAGGCGGAGGTGGAGAAGTACCGCTCGCTGGACTACAAGATGCTGCGGATCGAAATGAACACGGCGCACGGCGTCGTCTGGATGTACGTGCAGCGCTTCAGCGACGAGGACCTTGCTCAGACGTACAAGCTGATGGGGAACGACTGGACGCTCGGGCAAGTCCTGGGCGTCGTCGCGAGGCACGAGGCGGATCACGTGGCGGTCGCGCTGGAGGCGGCGGGGGTGCCGGCGTCGGCGGTCGTGCCGGTCGAGACGGCGCATCGCTGGGCCTGACGAGTGGAGCGCCCCGCTGCCGCGGGGCTGAGGATGAGGAGAGCGCCGGGCCACTCCAAGCACTCGACTGCTGCGCGCTCGCGACGCGCGGCTGAGGAAAGAGTGGCAAGATGCGCGAGGTTTCTTGGCAGGGGGTTCACCGATGGCTGACGGCGAAAGGCTGACGCGAGAGGCGCTGTTCCGGGAAGTCTGCGAGGTGTGGCAGCGGACGGAGGACGCGATCGCGGCGCTGGGGGAGCACTTCGAAGAACCGTGCGCCGGCGACTGGACGATTGGGGACGCGTTCCGGCACCTGACGGCGGCGAGCCACATCATGTCGGGGCGCATCCGGGCGCTTCTGGCGACGGGCGAGCTGCCGTTCCCGGGCGATTCGGGGAACGCGGAGGGCGTCGAGAAGTTCCGGTCGCTGGACTACAAGATGCTGCGGATCGAGCTGAACACGGCGCACGGGGTGGTCTGGATGTACATCCAGCGCTTCAGCGACGAGGACCTCGCGGAGACGTTCACGATCTTCGACGAGGAGCACACGCTGGGCGAAGTGATCCAGCAGCGGGTGTTGCACGAGACGTGGCACGTGAACGAGGCGCTGGAGGCGCTTGGGCTGCCGGAGTCGGTGATCGTGCCGGTCGAGACCGCGCACCGCTGGGCGTGAGGGGCGGGCGCTAGACCGGCCCAGCGGGATGGGCCACAATGCGGGTCGCACTTCCCGAGGGCACGGAGGCAGACCATGGCAGCTGACGCAGCGGTTACGCGAGAGGCGTTGTTCCAGTCGATTTGCGAGACGTGGCAGAGGACCGAGGACGCGATCGGCGCACTCGGCGACCACTTCGACAAGCCGGCCTACGACGGATGGTCCGTTGGCGACGTCATGCGCCACATCACGGCCATCAGCCACGACACGTCGGCGCACGTTCGCGCGATGATCGCCACCGGCGAGTTTCCGGGCGATGACAGCGGGAACCAGGACGGCGTCGACAAGTTCGCCTCGCTCGACTACAAGATGCTGCGGATCGAGTTGAACACGGCCCACGGGGTCATCTGGATGTACATCCAGCGCTTCAGCGACGAGGACCTCGCGCAGGAGTACTCGCTCGGCGGGAACAACTTCTCGCTGGGAACGCTCCTGAGCCTGCTGACGCAGCACGAGGCGCAGCACGTGACCGAGGCGCTCGAGGCAGCGGGTCTTGATGACTCGGCCGTGGTCCAGCTGGAGACGGCGCACCGCTGGGCCTAGCGCGCTCCTTCTCCCAACGTGACACAACCGGAGGCGCTCCACGAGGGGCGTCTCCCTTCGTCTGGCACACGCCCGGAACCTGACCATCAGCGCACGGACGTGGCAAGATGCGGGCAGCCCGCGCTGGCGGGCGGAGGCCGCGCATGAAGTTCGGAATCTCGGTGGGTTCCGTGGTGACGAAGCCCTGGGACAAGATGAGCGAGTCGCGCGTCTTCCACGAGGCGGTCGAGATCGTGGAGCTGGCGGACCAGCTCGGGTTCGACAGCGCCTGGTCGGTGGAGCACCACTTCCTCGAAGAGTACGCGCATATGTCGGCACCGGACATGTTCTTCGCGTACTGCGCGGCGCGGACGAAGAACATCCGGTTCGGCCACGGCATCTACCTGATGCTGCCGAACATCAACCACCCCGCGCGGGTGGCGGAGCGCATCGCGACGCTGGACATTCTCAGCAACGGACGCGTCGAGCTGGGGACGGGGCGGAGCGCCACCTGGACGGAGCTGGGCGGGTTCCTCGTGGAGCCGGACGACACGAAGGAGATGTGGGAGGAGTCGACGCGCTCGGTGGTGAAGATGTGGACGAGCGACGAGTTCTCGATCAAGGGACGGCACTTCTCGATGCCGCCACGGAACGTGCTGCCGAAGCCGGTGCAGGAACCGCATCCGCCGATCTGGGTGGCGGTGCAGAGCCCGGAGACGGCCGTGCTCGCGGGGGAGAAGGGGATCGGGATGCTGGGCGTGACGCTGGGCGGCATCCCCAAGTACGCGGACCTGATCGCGGACTACCGTCGGGCGAGTCGCGAGGCGGAACCGATCGGGGTGACGGTGAACAACAAGGTGCGGGCGCAGGGCGGGCTCTTCTGCCACCCGGACTCGGACTTCGCCCAGAAGATGGCGGGGCGGGCGGAGGAGCAGCTCGCGGGGCCGCTGAGCTCGTACCTGATGACGATGGGCTCGACCTACCCGAGCCCGGCCTACCACGCGCACTCGCTGGGCTCGGGGGCGGCGTTCCGGCCGCCGCTGGGGGCGGACCAGGTGGGGAAGCTCGTGGGAAACCCGGATGAGGTGGCGAAGGCGGTGGAGGACTGGCAGAAGCTGGGGGTGGACGCGCTCAACATCGGCATCACGGGGCGCTGGTCGACGCACGAGCAGAACCTGGAGTCGATGCGGCTGTTCGCGAAGGAGGTCATGCCCGCTTTCCTCGACGAGCCCGTGGCCAGCGGGGCCTCGACGTGACGGCGACGGCGGCCTACCGCACGGTTTCAGCGGAGGAGGCAGCCTCGGGAGTCCGGAACGGGGACGTCCTCTACTGCTCGCTGACGTCGCTGGACTACGTGCTGGACGCGATCGCGGCGCGACGCGACCTGAAAGACGTGCGCGTGCGGCTGACGACGCCGGGGCAGGATCCGGGCTGGCTCGCGCCCGAAGCGGGGGACGAGCGCTTCACGGTCGACTTCCAGATCTTCATCGGAGACTTCGCACGGTTTGCGACGGACTCGAAGGTGGCGTCGTACATCCCGAACCTGTTCTCGACGGAGATGAAGCAGATCGAGCGGCCCGACGACTGCCTCTTCCCGGACGTGTTCATCACGCGGGTGAGCCGTCCGAATGAGAAGGGGTACGTGAACTTCGGGCCGATGATGTTCAACAAGCGCGGCTACGTGCAGAACTGCCGCACGGTGATCGCGGAGATCGACGACACCTACCCGGTGTTCCACGGGGACTGCACGGTGCACGTCTCCGAGATCGACTACCTGGTCGAGGGCGAGTACGGGCCGAGCACGGAGGAGATCCGGGCGAAGGTGGAGGCGGTGGAGGACGAGCGGAAGCGGGAGGGGCTGCTGGACCTGATGGACTCGGTGCCGGACCGCTGGCTGCGGGGGATGCTGCGACGCAGCTTCTGGTTCTTCGAGAAGCTGGACCCGGCCGCGGTGGCGCCGCTGCTGGGGAAGGGGCCGGAGCCGGATGCGGAGTCGAAGGCGATCGCGGCGAACGTGGCGGAGATGGTGTCGGACGGGGCGAACCTGCAGATCGGGGTGGGGGAGCCGAGCAGCTCACTCGTGCGGGGCGGGGCCTTCGACGGGAAACAGGGGCTGGGGCTGCACTCGGAGATGATCATCCCGGGGTGGACGAAGCTCATCCGCGAAGGGCAGATGGACGACCTGAACAAGGCGTTCCGGCCGGGGGTGGCGGTGGCGGCGGGATGGGCCGGCTGCACGCCGCAGGACCTCGACTTCATCGCCGAGAACCCGCGCTGCGAGCTCCACCCCTCGGACTTCGTGCTGGACCCGAAGGTGATGGCGGCGAACGATCGCGTTCACGCGATCAACAGCGCCATCAACGTCGACTTCCAGGGGCAGATCAACGCGGAAACGGTGCACGGGCCGCGCATGATCAACGGGACGGGCGGCCAGCCCGACAGCCACTACGCAGCGATGTACTCGAAGGGCGGACGCGCGATCACCGTCATGAAGTCGACGGCGCTGGGCGGGGCGGTGTCGCGGGTCGTGCCGGTGCACGAGCCGGGCACGGTGGTGACGATTCCGCGGTCGCTAGCGGATACGATCGTGACGGAGTACGGGGTGGCGCAGCTCTTCGGGAAGAGCACGCGGGAGCGAGCAGCAGAGCTGATCTCGGTGGCGCACCCGGACTTTCGCCCGGAGTTGCAGCGCGAAGCGGAGCAGCTCTTCGGGCTGCGCCCGTGAGCGAAGCGGCCCGCATCGTCGTCGACTACTCGAGCGCGCTCGAGGCGGGTTCGCTGGCGAACGTCGATGTGATCGCGCCGGACGCAGGAAAGCAGCGTTTCGGCGATCCCGCTCCCCGGGCGACGTACACGGCCGCCCTCCGCGAGGCGCTACGGCAGGGGCCCGAGCCGGTGCTGTGCCTGGTCGGGCCGTACGGCTACTCCCCGGCGTTCACGGCGGCGGCGGGCGGGCGGAACGACCTCGCACGGGAGGAGATCGACCCGGACCGGGTGCACGTGCTCAACGTGGGGCGCAGCTTCCTCGGGCTGGGGGCGCTCACGGCGAGCCTCAGCCAGGGCGAACTGGGGCCAGACGATGCGATGGCCTGGCTCGACGACGCGGGTGTCGCGACGGGGATGTGGGTGGTGGCGGAGTCGGAGCGGCTGGAGACAGCGCCCGCGGAGGCGTTCATCGAGGCGCCCGACGGCATCCCGGAGGAGCCGTATACGCTCCTGCGGGTGCGGCTGGCGTCGCGGGTGATGGGCGGCTTCGAGAGCATCGAGGAGGCCGCGGATGGGGCGCTCGCATCGGTCTCGGCGGCGGGCGGCGTTGGGCTGGTGGCGAACGCGCCGGAAGGGCTGGAGGCGTGGAAGCAGGCGACGCCCGCGCCCGTAGAATGGCGCGCGTGCGAGCTTCCGACCTTCCTGGCGACCCACTTCGGAGAGGCGCTCACGTTCGCGATCGCGCCAAAGGCGTCGGCGTGACGGCGGAGCGGGGGCGGCGTGCCTGACTTCGGGACGCGCACGCTCGCGTCGATTCCCGATCTGCTCGCCATCGCGCCGGGGGAAGGCGAGGGGGAGGACGGCTGGGAGCTGTCCGACACGCACGTCATCAGCCTCACGTTCGAGCTGTCCAAGACACAGATGATGGACCTGCTGCCGGAAGGGTTGATCCGACCGGTGCCGCCGTACGCGAAGGTCATCATCGTGGACGCACCGGACTCGCCGGCGGGGCCGTACCGGGAAGCGGGTCTCTACCTGGGGGCGCGGGACCGCGTCCAGATCCGGAACGTGCTGCTCGACGCGATCGTGCAGGGGGACGAGCAGCTCGCGAGCAGCCGCCGCTGCTTCGGCGGGTCCCGCCGGGCGGGGACGATTGACCTTGACGTGGGCGAGGACGGGATCAACGTGGTCATCGCCGCCGAAGAAGGCGAGCTGTGCCGCATCCGCATGGAGGATCTGCGGCGCTGCGACGCGACGATGCTCAAGTTCGACGCGCTGCTTGTGCCGGGGGAGGAGGACGCCGCGCCGGCGCTGCTGCGCTACGGCGTGCGCATCCCGCTTCCGGAGGTGGAGGGCACGCTCTCGCGCGACTGGGAGGCCACGATGCCGCGAGGCGCGGGCGTCTGGCGGCAGCTTCGCCCCGCGTTCAACGTGACGGCGTTCGCGACGTTCGGGGACGCGCGGCTGGAGTTTCCGCGCGTCCCAAGGGCTCGGGCGGCGCGCTAGTCCTCGGCGGCGGCGGCGATCTCGGCGGCGCGAGGGGTGTCGGGCTGGACGACGAGCTCGGCGGCGCCGGCCTTCGAGTCATCCTTGATGAGCTCCAGCACCTTGTCCGAGATGTCCTCGGGCTGAAGCATGGTCGTCGCCGCGATCGCCGGGGCGAGCCAGGCAGCGGGGGTCTCGCCGTCGCCGGTCTTGCCGATGATGGGGGTATCGACCATGCCGGGGAGGACCGCGTTGACGCGGATGTTCTCGCTCTCGGCGAGCATGGCGCAGGCCTCCGTGAAGTTGACGACGGCGGCTTTGGTGGCGGCGTACATGGGGTCGAAGGGCATGGGGCCGAGAGCTGCCACCGAGGCGGTGTTGACGACGGCGCCGCCGCCTCGCTTGCGAAGGGCGCGCACGGCGGCGCCGGTGCCCATCATCACGCCGGCAGCATTGACGCTGACGACGAGGTGAATCTTGTCCAGGCCGACCTCGGGCCAGCCGGGGGTGTCGCCGGTCATGATGCCGGCGTTGTTGTGGACGATGTCGATGCCGCCGTAGGCGGCCTCGACGGCGGCGAAGAGCGACTGGATGCCGGAGGGGGTGGAGACATCGCCGTGGAAGAAACAGGCCTCGCCGCCCTCGGCGGCGATGACACGCACGGTCTCCTCGCCGCCGGCGCGGTCGATATCGGCGACGGCGACGCTCGCGCCCTCGGCGGCGAGCGCTTTCGCGGTAGCGCGTCCGATTCCAGATGAAGCGCCGGTGACGAGCGCTACTTTTCCTGAGATCTCCATGTTGGCCTCCCTGGCGGAGTGTTGGGGGATTCTAGCGACCGCGCCGGTTCAGGGGTGCGGTCAGACGGCGGGGAGCTCGTCGGGAACGCCGAGCTCGCCCAGGACCTCGTGGAACCAGCCGATGACCTCGGGGTGGTAGGGGATGCCCAGCTCGGTGCGCTCCTCCTCCTTCTCGGAGGCGTTCAGGCCGGCGTAGTAGACGCGCTCCTGGCCGGGGGCGGTCTTGCTCTCGCGGAGGGTGCGGAGGTAGAGGTCCATGTCGTCCTTGAACTGGTCGAGGTCGGTGAAGGCGTCGACGCGGTAAGCGAGGAAGTGGTGGCCGTTGCCGATGCGCGTGGCGAAGCCGGGGCCGGTACCGGAAAGGACACCGCTGAGCACGTCGACGACGATGGCGAGGCTGTAGCCCTTGTGCGAACCGATCTCCCGGGTTCCGCCGACGGGCAGCATCATGAACTCATCAGGGACGGGGCGCTCCTCCATGATGGGGGTGCCGTCGCTCTCGGCGATCCAGCCGGGGAGCACGCTCGCACCGAGGCGGCGGGCGAGGCGGATCTTGTTGCCGGCGACGGAGCTCATGGAGGCATCGAAGACGAAGGGGGCCTCCTCGCGTGCGGGGACGGCCACGCCAATCGGATTGAGGCCGATAAGGGCCTCGGCGCCGAAGGTGGGGGCGACCTGCTTGCCGCCCACAGTGGTGGCGATGCCGATCATGTCGTGGGGGACGGCGCGGTGGGCGTGGAAGGCGGCGGCGCCAAAGTGGCGGCTGTTCATGACGGCGACGGAGCCGATGCCGCACTTGCGCGCCTTCTCGATGGCGAGGTCCATGGCCTGCGGGCCGACGGTGAGTCCGAGCCCCTCGTCGCTATCGATGGTGGCGGTGGCCTCGGCCTCGCGGACGATGCGCCACTTGGGGGCGGGGTTGATGGCGCCGCCGCGGATGCCCGCGACGTAGACGCGCATCATGTTGCTGACGCCGTGGGTGTCGATGCCGCGGCGGTCGGCGTAGAGGAGCGTCTCGGCGCAGCGCTCGGCGTCGTCGGGGGGCGAGCCGAGCGCCTCGAAGATGCTCTTGACGGTCGCCTTCATGAGGGGAGGCGGCACACGGACGGCAATGTCGTCGGGGACGTGGAAACGATCGAGCATGGGAGGCGCATCATAGCGAGCGGCAGGCGGGGTAGCATGTGCCGCGCGCGCCACTTCGCGCGGACGGGCCGTGGTGGAGATCGAGGGTGAGCACCGCTTCGAGGCGGCGAAGGACGCGCTCTGGCAGGCGCTGTTCGACCCGGTCGCGCTGCGGGCGGCGCTGCCCGCCTTCGAGTCGCTCGAGCGGATCGACGAGGACACGTACGAGCTGGTGGCGTTCGTGGAGGTGCGGGGGTTCTGGGGGCGGTTCCGGGGGTTGGCGCGGGTGAGCCACATCGTCGAGGGGCAGTCGTATCACCTGCGGCTCTCGGGGGCGGCGGCGGAGGGGACGGCGATGGCGCAGGGGACGATCACGCTGCACGAGGACGAAGAGGGCGTGCTCTTCCGCTACCGGGGCGACCTGACGGTCCACGGCGCCTTGACGCGGCTGGGCGGGCGCTTCATCGGGGGTTCGATCCGCATCCTCATCCGGGACTTCCTGCAGGGCCTGGCGCGCCACCTCGCGGGTGAGCCCGACGGCGAGCCGACCGGGTAGCGGCGGCGAGGATGCGGCTGGAGCACAAGTACATCGTCGCGCTCATCAGCGTGTTCGGTATGTTCATGAACCTGCTGGACCTGACGATCGTGAACGTCGCCGTGCCCGTGCTGGCGTTCGAGCTGGACGCCTCTGCACAGGAGGTGCAGTGGGTGGTGACGGCCTACCTGCTGGCGGTGGCGGTGGGTATCCCGGTGAGCGGATGGGCGGGGGACCGCTTCGGCACGAAGCTCATGTTCGTGCTGGCGCTGGCCTTCTTCACGATAGGGTCGGCGCTGTGCGCGTTCGCCTGGAACATCGAGAGCTTGATCGTGTTCCGGGGGTTGCAGGGGCTAGGCGGCGGGCTGCTGATGCCGGTCTCGCAGACGATGGTGTTCCGGGCGTTCCCGCAGCAGGAGCGCTCGAAGGCGGCGGGCATCCTCATCGTGCCCACGACATTCGCGCCGGCGAGCGGTCCTCTCGTCGGGGGAATCATCCTCGACTACCTCGCGTGGCCCTGGATTTTCCTCGTGAACATCCCCGTTGGCGTTATCGCCATCGTGCTGGCGATCGCGTTCCTGCGGGAGCAGCGGGAAGACGCGCCGGGCCGGATCGACATCCCCGGATTGATGCTGGCATCAGGCGGCCTGGCGGTCTTCCTGTACGGCCTGGCGGAAGCGGGGGAGCGCGGTTTCGGGGATGCGGTCGTGCTTGGCTTCGGCGGGGCGGGGCTGGTGCTGCTGGCTCTCTTCGTGCTGGTGGAGCTGCGCACGGAGGAGCCGCTCATCGACGTTCGGCTGTTCGCCAATCGCCTGTTCGCCGTCGCCAATGCGAGCCAGGCCGTGGCCTTCATGGGGTTCTCGGCGACGCTCTTCCTGTTACCGCTGATCCTGCAGCTGGAGCGTGGGCTGAGCCCGTTCGAGTCGGGGCTGGCGACCTTCCCGCAGGCAATCGGCGTGATGGTGATGGCGCCACTGCTGGCTCGGATCTACCCGATCGTGGGTCCGCGACGGCTGGTGGCAGTGGGCTTGCTCGCCGCGAGCGCCACAACCGTCCCGCTCATCCTGATGGACCTCGAGACCGACCTGTGGTGGGTTCGGGGGACGATGTTCGCGCGGGGCGTGGGCTTCAGCATGATGCTGGTGCCGTTGCAAACGGCGGCCTTCGCCCAGATCAGCATGGCCGACACGGGCCGCGCGACGGCAGCCCTCAACGCGACGCGCCAGGTGGCGCAGAGCTTCGGCGTGGCGATCATCGCGACGGTGCTCACGAGCCGCCTGGCGCACTACGGAGCGGCCCTCGGGCCCGCCGACAGCGTGGCCGGCTCGGTGAGCGCGTTCTCCGACGGGTTCGTCGTGACGGCGATCTTCATCGCCGCGGGGGTCCTCGTCGCCTTGCTCATCCGCGATCGGGATGCGGCGGCAACGCTCCGGGCGCGGGTCAATCCGCGCACTCCGTAGGGTTGACAGCGCCATTGACCCAACGTTAATGTTGTGTTGATGGTGCCCAACTTCACCGAGGGCGGACTCCTGCCGCCGGGGGTGCACTGGGCCACCTGGGAAGAGATCGTGAGCCGCTTTGGCGCCAACGAGCGGAGGCGGGAACTCCTTGCAGGGCTCAGGGCAGCGTTGGAGAACCTCCGACAGGCGGGGTGCCAGACTGTCTACATCAACGGCAGTTTCGTCACGACCAAGGATGTGCCAGGTGACTTCGACGCCTGCTGGGAGGAGCAGGGGGTGGACCCCGATCTGCTCGACCCCGTGCTTCTCGAATTCGATCGCGGACGGGAAGCACAGAAGGCCAAGTACCTCGGGGAGCTGTTTCCCGTGGCGGATGCAGGAGGTAACGGGCTGTCGTTGCTGGAGTTCTTCCAGACGGACAAGGAGAGCGGACAGCCAAAAGGGATAGTCGCTATAGACCTAGGGGGCCTCGCATGATCAAAAACGAACGTCAGTACCGCATCACCAAGGCGCAGGCAGCTCGTTTCGCGCAGACGCTGGATGACCTCAGGCAGCGGCCCGGCCACGCCTTGGGCATCCACCCCCGTATTGCGCGGGCACAAGAAGAGGCAGTGGAGAGCCAACTGGCGGACCTTGAAGGGGATCTGCGGGAGTACGAAGAACTCAAGACCGGGGACTTCCAGCTAGAAGCCCTGGACGTGGTGAGGAGCCTGGCAATGCTCCTCGTCAAGGCAAGGATCGCTCGGGACCTGACCCAGCGGGAACTGGCCGAGTTGGTTGGAGTCAAGGAGCAGCAGATACAGCGGTACGAAGCCACCGACTACGCCTCGGCAAGCTTGTCCCGGATCAGGGCGGTGGTCGATGCGCTGCTCAGCAACCCGGCCGGGGAAGGCCAGCGGACCGAGAACTAGTCGACGAACTTGCCCTGGCCGCCATCGACGATGATGTGGGTGGCGTTGATCCAGCTGGCGGCGGGGCTGGCGAGGAAGGTGATGGCACGGGCCACCTCCTCGCCGCTTCCGAGGCGGCCGAAGGGGATGCTGCGCTCGACGCTCTTGTAGAAGTCGGGGTTGGCCTCGCGGGTTCGGTCCCAGTTGCCGCCGGGCATGAGGGTCGCGCCCGGGGAGAGCGCGTTCACGCGGATGCCCTTGCGACCGAGCGCCTGCCCGAGCTCGTTGGCGAGCACGCGCATGGCGCCCTTGAGGGGGCCGTAGGAAGACCAGCGCCCGAACCACTGCTTGCTGGCGGTGGAGCCGATGAAGATGACGCTGGCGGCGTCGCTCTCCTCGAGGGCGGGCTGGGCCGCCTCGACGGCATGGACGGCCGCCATGACGTCGACGTCGAAGGTGCTCTGCCAGCCCTCAGCGTCCTGGCCGGACTGGCCGGTGGCGTTGTGGATGAGGATGTCGAGCCCGCCAAGGACCTCGACGGCGCCCGCCACGAAGGCGCGGGTCGACTCCGAGTCGGCGAGGTCGGCGGGAGCGGCGTGCACCGTCACATTGCCGCGGGCGGCGAGCTCGTCGCGGGTGTGGGCGAGCCGAACAGCGTCGCGGCCACAGATGGCAACGTTGGCGCCCTCGTCGATCAGGGTCTCCGCCGTGTAGCGGCCAATGCCGCGGCTCGCTCCAAGGATGATCGCTTTCCGTCCGGCCAGTCCCAGGTCCATGTCGCACCTCCTGAGCGCGTAGGGTAGTGGAGCGCGCCGCTAGATGCGGCAGCGCGGAGGCAGGGGATGACACGGGTGACGGTCCGGTCCTTCGAGCGCGGCGACCTGGACGCGGCGGCGGCGCTGCTGGCGGAGAAGCACCGGCGCGACCGGGAACGGCACCCGGTGCTCGCGGAGTCGCTCGCAGACGAGGGCGAAGCGCGCTCAATGCTGGCGAAGTGGTTCGACAACGAACGCACCGACGGGGCGGTCGCGGTCGACGGGGAGGCGCTGGCAGGCTACGCGATCGGCCAGCGGGCGGCGGGGGCGCCGCCGGACAGCTACATGGGGCAGCTCTCGACGCCGCGATCCGTCAGCATGGGGTCGCGTGACCACGCCGTCGCTGACGGGTACGACGCCAACGCGGTCTGCCGGGTGCTCTACCGCCACCTGGCTGCCAAGTGGGTGGCGGCGGGGTACTACAGCCACTCGGTGAGCATCACGGCCGGGGACGAGCGGCTGCAGGAGGCCTGGTTCAACCTCGGGTTCGGGCGGCACGTCTCGATCGCGGTGCGGGAGGGGACGGGGCCGGTGGCGGGGGCGGACGCAACGGACGTCGACGTTCGCGCGGCGGGAAGCGAGGACGTGGGGGAGCTGCTGGAGCTGGCGCGAACGCTGGGGTTGCACCACCTCGACTCGCCGATGTTCATGTACTGGCCGGTCCAGGCCGAGTACGACGGGCTGGCACGCACCTTCTTCTCGGGGCTGCTCGAGGACGAAGGCAACCCGCACTTCGTGGCCTACCGGGAGGGCCAGGCGGTCGGCCTCACGAGCTTCCTCAAGCAGGGTTTCATCCCGCCCTACGTGAACGCCGAGAAGAACGTGTACCTGTTCATGGGGATCGTGGAGCCGGAGGCGCAGGACGGGGGCGTGGGCCGGGCGTTGCTCGACCAGGGGATGGCGTGGGCCAGGGAGGAGGGGTACGAGCGCTGCACGCTGCACGTGCTCTCGGCGAACTACAGCGGCGAGCCATTCTGGTTCGCGAACGGGTTCGAACCGGTCGAGTACAGCCTGGAGCGCCACATCGACGAGCGGGTGGCGTGGGCGGCAGGCGGGTAGCGGGCGGCCAGCGCACGAGTCGCCTAAGATTCCCGGCACGACCGAGGAGGTACGTATGCCCGAATTCAAGACCGTGCTCTACGAGAACCTGACACCCGAGATCGTGCGGGTGCGAATGAACCGTCCGGAGGCGCGCAACGCGCAGGACCTGCAGCTGACCTACGACCTGAACGACGCGTTCGACGCCGCCAACCAGGACGACCAGGTGAAGGTCATCATCCTCAGCGGCGAGGGGCCGCACTTCAACTCCGGCCACGACATGCGCGGCGGCACCGGCGCCACGCGCGCCGACTTCAAGCCGGTGGGGACGTGGGCCAACTTCGACGCGCCCGGCGCGGAAGGGGCGATGGCAGGCGAGGAGGAAATCTACCTCCAGATGTGCCGCCGCTGGCGCAACCTCCCCAAGCCGATGATCGCCGAAGTGCAGGGCAAGACCATCGCCGGCGGCCTCATGCTGGCGTGGGTCTGCGACATCATCATCGCTTCCGATGACGCCGAGTTCCGCGACCTCGTCGTGGGCTGGGGCATCCCCGGGGTTGAGTACTTCGCCCATCCGTGGGAGTTCGGCCACCGTCTCGCCCGCCAGATGCTCTACACGGGCGACTGGGTGAGCGCGCAGCGTTGCTACGAAGCGGGCATGGTGAACGAGGTCGTGCCGCGCGACGAGTTGAGCGAGTACGTCGAGAACCTGGCGCGCAAGATCGCGGAGAAGCCATCCTTCGGGCTGAAGATCACGAAGGAAGCCGTGAACCAGACGCAGGACGCGCAGGGTCTGTGGACGGCCCAGCAGGCGGTGTTCATCATGCACACGCTCGCGCACACGCACTGGCGCGACGTGAACGACAGCGGCATGCCGCTCTACACGGGGGAGGGCGCCGCCACCATCCCCGGCCGGCAAGCAGCCGCCGCCGCCAACTAGCAGGGCAACGCGCGCGAGGGAGCGGCAAACGCCACCCCCTCGCGCGCACGGCAACCCCCGACGACGTGTAGGCTCGCCAACCGGAGCAGCGCGATGACGAAGGACCTCGGCCAGGAACTGGACCGGCTGGCGATCATGGACCTGCTCATCCGCTACGCGAGGTCCGTGGACAGCCACGACTTCGCGACGATGCGGTCCTGCTTCGCCGACGACCTCGTCTTCCTGAACATCGGCTCGCCGGACGCCCAGCACGGGGGCGACACCTACAGGGAGACCATCCGCCGGTTGCTCCTGCCGTTCGGAGCCACCCAGCACCTGCTGGGCAACCAGGTCGTCGAGATCAACGGCGACGTGGCGCACGTGGAAACAGACGTGCAGGCAACCCACTTCATCGTCGATGACCCGGACACCATCACGACGCTCTGGGCCAGCTACGTCGACGAGATGGCGCGGGTCGGAAACGGCCACGAGTGGATCATCACGCACCGCGACTTGCGAACGCGGGGTAGCCAGCGGACAACGAACGCCGCTTGAGGAGAGAGCCATGCTGATCAAGGCCGACGAGTACCCGTTCCACCAGATCGCGGAGTCGTTCGCGGCGGTGCACACCTCGGATAAGCACTGGAACGACGGGCACTACATCTGCCTGTGCGATATGGACGGGGACGTGTCGCTCGTCTCGACGGTGCGGCTCTACCAGAACACGAACGTGCTCGACGGGTTCGTGTGCATCCGGCACGAGGGGATGCAGCACAACATCCGCGTGTCGCGGCAGTTGCGGCCGGACTTCGAGTACCGCGTGGGGCCGCTGCGGGTCGAACTGCTGGAACCGATGAAGTCGATCCGGCTGGTGCTGGAGCCGAACGACTACGGCATCGCCTGCGACATCGTCTGCCACACGGTGGGGCGGCCGTACCACGGTCCTCTCAGCTCGAATCGCATCGACGGCTGGCTGCTGATGGAGCGCATGACGTACGAGGTGGCGGGTCGCGCGGAGGGGTGGATCGAGGTCGCGGGGAAGCGCTTCGAGCTGACGCCGGAGCGGTCGGGCGTGTTCCGGAACCACTCGTGGGGGGTGCTGCGGGGCCGGGGCGGACCACCGATGCACGCCTCGCCGCAGCCGCAGGTGACGCGTCCGACGGGATTGCGGAACTGGGTGCTCTACACGATGCCGGACCACGCCGGGTTCTACGAGTTCGTCGAGGACGCGGACGGGAAGCAGTGGTCGGGAGCGATCGCGAACGTGGACGGTTCGTGGAACACGATGACGGGCGAGATCCTGCACGAGGACAGGAAGGTGCTGGTCACGAGCGTGGACCACGACCTCACGTTCTACGAGGGCACGAGCCGGATCAGCGGGGGCAGCATCGCCATCCACGACTCGGAGGGCATCACGCGCGAGTTCGAGATCGAGGACATGGGCTGGGTGTACTGCCAGGGCGGTGGTTACTTCGGCGGCTTCAACGACCGGCTCGGGCAGGGGGCGTACCGGGGGGAGTACCACGAGGAGGGGGAGGTCTGGGACTGCACGCACCCGGTCAAGATCATCAACAGCGAGGGCGAGGAGGAGGAGTACCCGACCGTGCTGGCGGAGAGCTTCGTGCTGCTGAAGAGCGGCGACCAGGTTGGCTCGGCGCACTTCGAGTGCGCGGCCTTCGGGGCGGTTCCGAAGTACGGCCTAACGGGGCAGGGCGGCGGCTAGGAGGCCTTCTGGTCGACACGGAAGGCGAGGGTGGTGACCTCCTCGCCGTCGATGGAGGCGCGGACCTCGTACTCGCCCCCGTGCTCGAACGTGAGGGGGAGATTGACGGCGATGGGGTGCGGCTGGGAGGCGCCCTGGGGCAGACCGGCGCTGCGGCCGACCTCGAAGCGGGCGTCGATCCGGGCAAGCTCGGCCTGACCTTCCTCGCGGAGGATGCGGATCACGAGCTCGTGGGGCTGGTTCGTTTCGTGCCACTCGACCCGGGGCGAGACGGCGATGGCAATGGTGCGGCTGACGGGCAGGGGATCGTGCGCGTTGATGGTCGTCCAGCCGCCGCCCTGCACGTAGATCTTGCCGTTGATGACCTCTGCCCAGTCGGCGAGGATGAGATAGTCAATGTTCACGCGGTCGCCCGCTCCTTCTTCTTAGGCGTTGCCGCCATCGTACCCCGGCATCAGGGCAGGGCAGGGACGCGGACGGCGGCCAGCGGTTGCCGGCTGTAGGATGAGCCGGCGATGGGTGCGTACCGACCGCCACGGATGAAGTTCGGCATCTTCATGGGGCCGTTCCACCGGCTCGAGGAGAACCCGACGGTCGCGTTCGAGCGGGACCTGGAACTGCTGGAACAGCTCGAGCGGTTCGACTTCGACGAGGCGTGGATCGGCGAGCACCACAGCGCGGGGTGGGAGATCATCGCCTCGCCCGAACTGTTCATCGTGGCGGCGGCGGAGCGCACGAAGAAGCTGCGGCTGGCGTCGGGGGTGCTGAGCCTGCCGTACCAGCACCCGCTGATCGTGGCGGACCGGTTCGTGCAGCTCGACCACATGACGCGGGGGCGGGCGATCCTCGGGATGGGACCGGGAGCGCTCACCTCGGACGCTTACATGCTCGGCATCGACCCCCTCGACCAGCGTCGCATGATGAACGAGTCGCTGGACGTGATCATGCGGCTGTTCCGGGGCGAGGTGGTGACCTGCGAGACGGACTGGTTCCGGCTGCGGGACGCGCGCCTGCAGATAGCCCCCTACACGCATCCGCACCCGCCGATGGCGGTGGCGGCCGGCGGGTCCCCGGCAGGGGCGCAGGCGGCGGGGCGCTACGGCATCGACATGGTGTCGTTCGGGGGACTGAGCGAGGAGAGCGGGAAGGCGCTGTCGCGCACGTGGGGGTGGTACGAGGAGGCGGCGCGGGAGGCGGGGCACACGGTCTCGCGCGACCAGTGGCGGCTGGGCGTGCCGTTCTTCCTGGCGGACTCGCGCGAGCAGGCGATCGCGGAGGCGCGCGAGGGGTACGAGCGCGAGCTGGTGGACTACTTCAGCGGCACGATTACCTCGCGCATGGCGCCGGACGCCTCGACGATCGAGGCGGGGATCGCGGGGGGCGGGGCCATCATCGGGACGCCGGACGACGCGATCGCGGCGATCGAGGGACTGCTGGAGAAGACGGGCGGGTTCGGGGGCTTCCTGGCGCGGGCGCACGAGTGGGGGACGTGGGAGCAGACGGTGCGCAGCTTCGAGCTGTTCTCGCGCTACGTCATCCCGCACTTCCGGGGGCAGCTCGATGCCAAGCGCGGCAGCCAGCAGTGGGTGGCGGACACGCCGGAGGCGAAGATCAGCCGGGCAGCGGTGGAGAAGGCGTTCAGCGACGCGGGCATCGACGTGGCGACGGCGGAGGAGCAGGCGGCGGCGCGGAGGCGCTAGTTCGGAATCTCGCCCTTGTCGGTGAGGCCCTGCGCGATGGAGTCTCGTTTCGCGCGGGCGTGGGCGCGGGCGGAGGGGGAGTCGGCAGGGTCGGGGGTAAGGCTGCGGGCGGCGACGAGCGCCGGCCACTGGTGGTAGGCGATGCCCTCGCTGGCGTACTCGTAGCACCAGGCAGCGACGGTGGCGGTGCCGGGGGAGATGTCGCTCTCGGTCATGAGGATGGCGTAGACGGCAGCCTCGCGGCCTGCTTCGCGGTCGCCGGGCGAGAGGAAGCGCGACAGTTGGTCGAGCGTGGCCTCGGTTTCGGCGTCGAACTCCGGCATCAGCGCACCGCGTGGCGGGTCTCGATGTCACGCCAGCCGGGAGCGTTGACGATGTCCTCGAACTGGTGGAAATCGACCATGTCGTCGCGGCGGGAGGCGGTGGTCTTGGTGTCGTGGAGGGCGCGGAAGGTCTCGCCGATGGCCTTCGCCGCGGAGAAGAGCCCAGAGAGCGGGTAGACGACCATGGTGAAGCCGATCTCCTGGAGCTCGGCGGCGGTGAGGAGGGGGGTCTTGCCGCCCTCGATCATGTTGGCGAAGAGGGGGGTGCCGCGGGGGAAGGCGCCGGCGATGGCGCGCAGCTCGTCGAGCGACTGCGGCGCCTCGACGAAGACAACGTCGGCGCCGGCCTCGTGGTAGAGCTTGCCGCGGCGGATGCCCTCGTCGAGGCCGAGGGGGCCTCGGGCGTCGGTGCGACCGATGATGACGAGGTCGCTCTCGCCACGGGCCTCGACGGCGGCGTGGAGCTTGGCGACTTGCTCCTCGGCGGGAATGACGCGCTTGTTCTCGAAGTGGCCGCACTTCTTGGGCCACTCCTGGTCCTCGAGGATGATGCCGGCGACGCCGGACTCGACGCACTCGCGGACGGTGCGGATGACGTTGAGGGGGTTGCCGTAGCCGGTGTCCATGTCGGCGACGAGGGGGACGTCGATGGCGCGCACGATGTGGCGCACGCGCTCCATGGTCTCGGACATGGTCAGGAGGCCGATGTCGGGGGCGCCGAGGGCGGAGGCGGAGAAGCCGAAGCCGGTGGTGAAGAGCGCCTCGAAGCCTGCCTGCTCGGCGAGCCGTGCGGAGAGGGCGTCGTAGGCGCCGGGGAGGACGACGATCTCGGGGCGGTGGAGCATGGCACGGAGGGTGCTGGCGTGGTCCATGGGGCCTCCGGGAGTGGACGTGCGGGGACGATACCGCTCCGCCGCGAGGGGCGTCGAGGTGTCGGGATCACCGAAGCCGGACCCTGGGGATCCGGCTTCGGGCTGTGCCTGAACGAGAGGCGGGCTAGCGGTCGGGGCCCTCGAGGTAGCCGTCGAGGACCGTGTGCATGTGGCGGATGCGGCGCTCGCGGTAGTTGATGAGCAGGCCCTTGTACGAGCGCGAGTTCATGCCCTTCTGAACGCGCGGCAGGTTGTAGGAGTCCTGGTCCATCACGAGGCCGATGGAGATCTCTCCGTGCTTGTGCTGGCTATGCACGGGCCGCGGGGGCGAGTCGGCTCCCGGTGGGATGCGCGCGTAGCTCTGCAGGTCGAAGAACATCTTGTTCGGGTCGGTCGGGTGAGGGCGCTGCCGGAAGAACCCGAAGCCGAGCGCCGTGATGTTGAAGGTGAGGTTGGGGAAGAGGTAATAGTGGTAGTCGTCCGACATCTGGTCGTCGTTCAGGCCGGAGACGTCCATCCCCTGGGCCTCGGCAGCGGCGCGGACGGCCTTCTGCATGGCGGGGCGAACATCGTTCATACCGCCTTCGAAGTTCTCGGGATCGATACCGGAACCGGCCAGGAACTGCTTCAGCGGCTGGGTGACCTCTTTCTGGTTCGGATAGCGCGGGCTCACGAGCCCGAAGGGAACCAGGTAGCGATTGTGGCGCTCGTAGAGGTCGATCTGCACATGGATGTCGTCGAGCGACTCCAGAAGCTGCGGGTGGATGCCCTGCACGTGGTAGACCTCGTTGAAGGCGTCCACGGAGGCTTTCCAGTTCGTGTCCCACTCGATGGTCATGTCGCCGACGATGGCGTAGTCCTCGAAGTGGTAGGGCGCGAGGTGCTCGGCAACGACGCCGAGGAACTCAAGCAGGGGTTCGGCATCCGGGTTCATGTTGAACCAGACGAAACCGCCCCAGGTGTCGCAGGGCACCTCGACCAGCGCCGTCTCCTGGGGCACGCCCTGGGTGAACGTATCCTCGTCCGGGACGAACTTTTTGGAGCCGTCGAGGTTGAACTCGAAGAAGTGGTAGGCGCACTGGAACGACTCGGCATGGCCCATGCCGGGGTTGCGAATCTGGTTCCCGCGGTGGGGGCAGACGTTGTAGAAGGCGCGGACCTTGTCCTCCGCCTCGCGCACGATGAGGAAAGACTCAGGGCCGAGCTCCGTGGTGAAGTAGTCGCCCACGTTGGGGATATCGGACTCGCGGCCGGCCATGTTCCAGACGCGCGTCCACATGCGCTCCCACTCGAGCTCCATGTACTCCTTGGAGGTGTAGCGCTCCTTGGGGATGAGCGCAGTGCCCATCGAGGGCTCGGAGGCCTTCTCGGTGGGGGTGACGTACCCGGTTTCGATGACCATGCAGTGGCTCTCCAGCAGTGCGTTGCGCGCAGGCGCGGCAACGCTCAGTGATACTCGTAATGCTACGCCAGCGGTGGTCGGGGCGCGAGGGGAGGGGTCAGGCGTTGTCGCCGCGCAGGAAGGCGGTGATGACCCCAGGGGCGCGTGGGTCCTGCCAGAAGAAGCCGTGGCCGCCCTCGAACTCCTCGTAGCGGGCGGTGGGCACCTGGCCGACGATGGCGCGGCTGTTGCCGGGCGGGGCGATGCCGTCGTAGGCGCCGGCGCAGACGAGGACGGGCATGGTGAGGGTGGGGAGGCGGTCGAAAACGTCGTGGTGGATGCGCGCTTCGAGCTGGAGGCGGGCGCCGAGCTCTCGCCGAGGCTCGTCGGCGCCGATGACGGCCATCTCGCGGCGCTGGTCGAGCAGGGCCCCCAGCTCGGCGGCGTTCTCCTGCTCCCACTCGGGGGTGACGCGCGTATCGCTGAGGCGGATCTGGGTGCGCATGCGCGTCTCTGGCTCGAGGTCCTGGAGCTCGTGCAGGGGGTAGGAGGGGTTGCCCGCGCCGCCGCTCGACGTGCAGTTCAGGACGAGCCCTTCGACCCGCTCGGGGAACGTAACGGCGAACTCCTGCGCGACCATCCCACCAAACGACGTGCCCATAACCATGCAGCGGTCCCAGCCGAGGGCATCAAGGAGGGCGGCGGCATCCGCGGCGTAGCCAGCCATGCTGTAGGGGCCGTCGGGGATGCTTGTCTGGCCGAGGCCGCGCTGGTCGTAGGAGAGGACGGTGAAGCCATCGCCGAGGAGCGTCGCGAGGCCGGGGCGGCGGCGAAGATCGCCGCCGGTGCCGCTGATGTTAAGAACGCGCGGTCCCTCGCCCTGGAGCTCGTAGTAGACGTCGATGTCGCCGGCGCGGACGAAGGGCATCAGGCCCGGTCCTCGTGCCACTCGGCGTCGAAGACGCGGGCGGCGGGGCCGGTCATGAAGACGGATCCCTGGCCGCCCCAGGAAAGCTGGAGGTCGCCGCCGGGGAGGGAGTCGGTGATGGAGTCGCCGGTGCGTCCGGTGAGGTGCCCGGCGGCGCAGACGGCGGAGGCGCTGGTCCCGGAGGCGAGCGTGATGCCCGTGCCGCGCTCCCAGACGCGGTGGCGGACGTGGTCGCGGCTCACCACCTGCACGACCTGGAAGTTGGTGCGGTTGGGGAAGAGGGGGTGGTGCTCGACCTGGGGGCCGATGCGCTCGAGGGGAAACTCGTCGACGTCGCCATCGAGCCAGTGGATGGCGTGAGGGTTGCCCATGCTCGCGAGCGTGAGGCGCAGCTCCATGCCGTCGACCTCCAGGGGGTGGTCGACGACGGGCCCGGGGCCGGGCAGGTCGGCGGGGAGAGAGGCGGGGTCGAAGCTGGGCGGGCCCATATCGACGCGGGCAGCGCTGACGGCGCCGTTCTCGCGGAAGAGCTGGAGCGTGAGCACACCGGCAAGCGTCTCAATGGTGACCGACTCGATGTCGGCGGGGACCATGCCCTCTTCGACGGCGTACTTCGCGAGGCAGCGGATGCCGTTCCCGCACATCTCCGCCTCGGAGCCGTCGGCGTTGAACATGCGCATACGCAGGTCGGCCACGTCGGAGGGGAGGGCGAGGATGAGGCCGTCGCTGCCGATCCCGAAGTGGCGATCACTGACCTGGCGAGCGATGGCGGACCAGTCCCGTTCCGCCTCGGGGCGGACGTAGACGTAGTCGTTGCCGAGTCCGTGCATCTTGGTGACACGCATGTTGGCGAGTGTACAACCGACAGGGAGGACGGTCGTTAGCTGGGCTGGAGGAACTCGACCAGCGCCTCACCCGCAGCGTCGACGTCGGTCGCCCAGCCGATGCGGGGGTCCTGGGGGCGGAACCACTGGCGCTGGCGGCGCGCGAGGCGCTTTGTGGAGCGCTTGGTGAGCTCGATGGCCTTGTCCCGGGTGATCTCGCCGCTGAGCTCGCGGAGGGCCTCGGCGTAGCCGATGGAGGAGAGGGCGGAGGCGTCAGGAGGGACGCCGGCATCGAGGAGGGACTGCGTTTCGTCAACGAGGCCGGAGGCGAACATGGCCTCGGTACGGCGGTTGATGCGCCAGATCAGCTCCTTCTCCTCGCACCGGACGCCGAGGATGCGGAAGTCGAAGTCGGGGACGCCCTTGGTCTGCCAGTCGGTGATGGGACGACCGGTCACCTCGTGGACCTCGAGGGCGCGGATGACGCGACGGAGGTTGCGCGCATCGATGCGGTCGGCCGCCTCGGGGTCGACGGCGCGGAGGCGGGCGTGCAGGGTCTCCGGGCCGTCGCGTTCGGCGACGGCGGCGAGGTCGGCGCGGAGGTCGGGCTGGGGGGCGACGTCGGGGACCTGCCACGCTTCGATGAGAGCCCAGACGTACTGGCCCGTGCCGCCGACGAGCCAGGCAAGCTCGCCCCGCGCCCAGATGTCTTCCAGCGTGGCGAGGGCGTCACGCCGGTAGAGAGCGAGGCTGTAGGCGTCGGTGGGGTCGGCGATGTCGTAGAGGTGGTGGGGGAGGAGGGCGCGAGTGTCGGGGGAGGGCTTGGCGGTGCCGATGTCCATGGCGCGGTAGACCTGGCGGCTGTCAGCGTTGACGATCTCGCCGCCGAAGCGTTTCGCGAGGGCGAGGGCGAGGGCCGACTTGCCGGCGGCAGTCGGGCCGACGACGGCGACAAGCCGCCGCACGGGGTCAGCCCGCGGCCGCGACGATGGCGGCGAACTGGTCGGCTTTGAGGGAGGCGCCGCCGACGAGGGCGCCGTCGATATCGGGCTGGGCGAGGAGGTCGGCGGCGTTGCCGGGATTCACGCTGCCGCCGTACTGGACACGGATATCGTCTGCGGCATCGCCGCCAAGCTCGCGAAGGAGGCTGCGGATGAGGGCGCAGGCCTCCTGGGCCATCTCCGGGGTGGCGGTCTGGCCGGTGCCGATCGCCCAGACGGGCTCGTAGGCGACGGTCACGCGAGTGCTCAAGTCGAGGCCGGCGAGGCCACGGCGCACCTGGCGGTCGAGGACGTCAGCCATCTCGCCGGCCTCGCGCTGGGCCAGCGTCTCCCCAACGGCGACGATGGGGTCGAGGGGGGAGGCGAGGACGGCCGCGGTCTTGCGGTTCACCGACTCGTCCGATTCACCGAAGAGGGCGCGGCGCTCGCTGTGGCCGATGAGGACGTAGCGGCAGTACGACTCAAGGGCGGCCACGCTCACCTCGCCGGTGAAGGCGCCCGACGCTTCCCAGTACACGTCCTGGGCGCCGACGGCGACTTCGCTGCCGGCGACGGCGTCGCGGACGGCGGCAAGGTGGGGGAAGGGGGGACAAACGGCAACGTCGCAGGGCGCCCCGGCCGTGGTCTCGGCGACGCCGCGGGCAAGGTCCGACGCCTCCGCCTCGGTGGTGTTCATCTTCCAGTTGCCGGCAATGAAAGGACGGCGCATGGCGTTCTCCTAGGCTCCGTACTTCTGCAGGCGGCCGGCGTGGGCCATAGCGAGGGGCATGGCCTCGACGGCGGGGAAGATGCCGAGGCTGCCGCCGAGGCACTCGCGTTCGGTGAAGTGCTGGACGCTGCCGCCGCGGGCGAAGGAGGAGTGGAGGAGGAAGGGCACGGGGTGCCACGAGTGGGCAGCCATGAGCGCAGGGGTGGAGTGGTCGCCGGCGACCATGAGGACGTCCGCGCCGAGGTCCGTGAGGCCGGGCACGTGCGTGTCGAACTCCTCAAGGGCGTGGACCTTGGCGATGAAGTCGCCGTCCTCACCGGCGGCGTCGGTCTTCTTGTAGTGGATGAAGAAGTAATCGAACTCGTCCCAGCGCTCGCGGGCGACGGCGAGCTGCTCCTCCATGCCCCCCGGACAGGCGAGCGCGCGCATCCCCGCAAGCTTCGCGAGACCGCGGTACATGGGGTAGACGGCGAGGGCGGCGGCGCGGAGCCCCCATACGTCCTCCAGTTGGGGCAGGGAGGGGTAGGTGGCGAAACCACGCAGCGTCAGGCCGTTCGCGGTCTCCTCCTCCGCGAGGATGTCCCCAGCCTTCGCAACGAACTCGTTGACGAGCGCGGCGGTGCGCTCGCCCGCGGGGTCGCCACCTTCCGCGGGGCGGGGCGGGACGCCCTCCCGCTGCGGGTCCGTGGTCGTGACGTCCTCGCCGAGGCCCGGGGCGCGCAGGACGAGGACGAAACGGTGCTCGCGGACGGGCTCGACGAACAGCTCGGCGCCGGCGAGCTCGATGGTGCGGAGGCGTTCCACCAAAGCAGCCGATTTCTCGCTGGCGATTCGCCCGGCGCGGCGGTCGCTGATGTTGCCGTCGGAGTCGAGCGTGCAGAAGTTGCCGCGGGCGGCGACGTCGTCGGGGCCAAGCTCGAAGTCGATGCCGACGGCTTCGAGAACGCCTCGGCCGATGTCGAAGCGGTAGGGGTCGTAGCCAAAGAGGGAGAGGTGGCCGGGACCGCTGCCGGGCGTGATGCCGAGGCCGACCGGCACGGTCAGGCCGACGTCGGAGGTCTCGGTGAGACGATCGAGGTTGGGCGTGTCGGACTGCTCCAGCTCGCTCCGCTCAGTCTCGGGCCGGGCCATGCCGCCAAGGCCATCGAGCACGCAGAGCACGACCTTGGATTCGGCGGGCTGTTGCAGTTTCGCGGCGAGGTCGAGGTCCATGGGGCGATCTTACGGGCGCAATGGGGGAGGGGCGAAATTCAGGCGTCGAGCAAGGCGGCGACACCGGGAAGCTCGCGCCCTTCGAGCATCTCGAGGGAGGCGCCACCGCCCGTCGAGACGTGCGTGAAACGCTCGGCGAGGCCGGAGCGGGCGACGACGGCCGCGGTCTCGCCGCCGCCGACGACCGTCGTGGCGTCGAGGTCGGCGAGGGCGCGGGCGAGACCGAAGGATCCGCCGGAGAACTGCTCGATCTCGAAGACGCCAAGGGGCCCGTTCCAGACGATGGCGGCGGCGCCGGCGAGGGCGGCCTCGAAGGAGGCGAGGGTGGCGGGGCCGACGTCGAGGATCATGCGGTCGGGCGGGAAGGCGTCGATAGGAACGGTGTCGGCTTCGGCGTCCGGGGAGAGTTTCGCGGCGACGACGGCATCCTCGGGGAGGCTGACGGTCACGCCGGCGGCCTCGGCGCGGCCGAGAATGTCGCGGGCGAGGTCGAGCAGGTCGTCCTCGACGAGCGAGGCGCCTACGTCGACGCCCTTCGCCTTGAGGAAGGTGTTGGCCATGCCGCCCCCGACGAGGAGGCGGTTGAGCTTGGGGAGGAGGTGGTCGATGGCGGCGATCTTCGTGCTGACCTTCGCACCACCGACGATGGCGGCGAAGGGTCGGGGCGGATCGGCAACGAGCGAGCCGAGGTAGCGCACCTCCTTCTCCAAGAGGAGTCCGGCGACGCCCGGGAGCAGGTTGGCGACGCCGACGGTGGAGGCGTGGGCGCGGTGGGCGGCGCCGAAGGCGTCGTTCACGTAGAGCGTCGCGAGGGTGCCGAGGACAGCAGCGAAGACGCGGTCGTTCGCCTCCTCCTCGGGGTGGAAGCGCAGGTTTTCCAGCAGGGCCACATCACCCGCGGCGAGGGACTGGGCGACCTCCACGGCGGGGACGCCGATGCAGTCTTCGGCGAAGGCGACGGGCTGGCCGAGCAGCTCGGCGAGACGCTCGCCGACGGGTGCGAGGCTGAGGTCGGGGTTGCGCTCCCCCCCGGGGCGACCGAGGTGGGAGCAGACGAGGACGGAGGCGCCGCCCCCGACGAGGTACTGGATCGTCGGCAGGGACTCGCGAATGCGGGTGTCGTCGGCAACGGCGCCATTCTCGAGGGGCACGTTGAGGTCGGCGCGCAGGAGGATGCGCTCTCCACGGATGTTGATGTCGCGCACGGTCTGCTTGCCGATGCCGTCCGTGCTCACCCTTTCACCCCCGCGCGCCGCACGACCTCGATCTCGTCGAGGCCGAGATGCCCGGCGATCACCGATGCGGGGAGCGCGCCCTCGCGCAGGATACGGGGCGGGGTGACGCTGCAGTCGATGACGCTGGAGTCGAGGCCGTGGGAGGTGGGGCCGTCGTCGATGGCGAAGGCGCAATGCTCGCCGAGGGAGGCGAGGGCTTGCGCGCAGGTGGTGGGGCTGGGGTCGCCGTGGCGGTTGGCGCTGGAGGCGGCGAGGGGGGCGCCCAGCTCGGCGAGGACGGCCTGGAGCGTGGCGACGGGGGGCATGCGGACGCCGACGGTCTCGCCGCCGGCGAGGGCGGGGCTCGACCAGCCCGCGGCGGCAGGCGTGATGATGGTCCAGGGGCCGGGGCCGACGGCGTCAACGAGGCAGGCGGCATCGGGGCTGAGGCGGGCGTAGGGGAGGAGAGAGGAGGGGTCGGCGGGGAAGAGGAGCTGGAGGGGCTCGCCGGGGTCCTTGCCTTTGGCCTCGTAGAGGGCGCGCACGGCGTCATCGCGGCGGATGTCGGCGGCGACGCCGTAGACGGTGTCGGTCGCGAGGATCGCGAGGCCACCGTCACGCAGGGCACCGACGGTCCGGGCGATCGAGTGCGGGGAAGGTTCAGAAGCGGAAGGGAGGGGCATGAATTCGTTGACCAAACTATACAGTTTTGCTAGCTTCCGAAGACGGAGCGCTGAGCAGAGTTGGCCGAGACCCTGACCGAAGCGGAAAACACGACCGGCTCGCGCTCGCCCCATGCCGCCATCGTCGTCGTCGATTTCGGCTCGCAGTACAGCATGCTGATCGCGCGCCGCATCCGCGAGCTGAACACCTACTGCGAGGTCATCCCCTACAACGCCGAGGCGTCCGTTCTGGACCATCTCGACGTGCGCGGTTTCGTACTCTCGGGCGGGCCGAACAGCGTCTACGAACCGGAGGCGCCGCGCGCGGCGGCATGGGTGTTCGAGTCGGGGCTGCCGGTGCTCGGCATCTGCTACGGCATGCAGCTCATGGCAGACCAGCTCGGGGGGAAGGTGGGGCCGGGCCGCGAGCGCGAGTTCGGGCCCGCGACGATCACCGCCTCGGGGAGCGCGCCGCTGCTGGCGGGGCTCCCCGCCGATCTGGACGTGTGGATGAGCCACGGCGACCGCATCGAGAAGCTGCCGGCGGGATTCGAGTCGCTGGCGGTTTCCGAGAACTCGCCGATCGCGGTCATGGCCGACATCGAGCGGGGGTACTACGGCCTGCAGTTCCACCCGGAGGTGGTCCATACGCCGCGGGGCGGGGAGCTGATCGCGAACTACGTGCGCGGCGTGTGCGGGGCGGAGGCGGACTGGACGCCGGGGAACTTCATCGAGGAGACGGTGGAGGCGATCCGGGCGCAGGTGGGGGAAGGGCAGGTGGTCTGCGGGCTCTCCGGCGGGGTCGACAGCGCGGTGGCGGCGACGCTCGTTCATCGCGCCATCGGCGACCGGCTGACCTGCATCTTCGTCGACAACGGGCTGCTGCGGGCGCGGGAGGCGGAGGAGGTGGTCGACACGTTTGAGCGCAACCTGCACATGAACCTGCGGCACATCGACGCGCGCGAGCGCTTCCTCTCGGCGCTGGCGGAGGTCACAAACCCGGAGACGAAGCGCATCCGCATCGGCAACACGTTCATCGAGGTGTTCGAGGCGGAGGCGAAGACGATCGAGGGGGCGCACTTCCTCTGCCAGGGGACGCTGTACCCGGACGTCATCGAGAGCGCCTCGCACGGCGCGGGGTCGGCGCGCATCAAGAGCCACCACAACGTCGGGGGGCTTCCGGAGCGCATGGACCTGGAGTTGGTGGAGCCGCTGCGCTTCCTGTTCAAGGACGAGGTGCGGCGGATCGGGGCGGAGCTGGGGCTGCCAGACGAGATCCTGTGGCGGCAGCCGTTCCCGGGACCGGGGCTGGCCGTGCGCATCATCGGCGAGGTGACGGAGGAGAAAGTGTCCATCCTGCAGGCGGCGGACGCCATCTTCCTGGAGGAGGTACGCGCGGCCGGGCTCTACCGCGAGCTGTGGCAGAGCTTCGCGGTGCTGACGGACACGCGCACGGTGGGCGTGATGGGCGACTTCCGCACGTACGGCTTCGCGGTGGGGCTGCGGGCGGTGGTGGCGGAGGACGCGATGACGGCCGACTGGGCGCGCCTTCCCTACGACCTGCTGGCGCGCGTCTCGAACCGGATCGTGAACGAGGTCGACGCGGTGAACCGGGTGGTCTACGACATCACGAGCAAGCCGCCGGGGACGATCGAGTGGGAGTGAGGGGCTAGTGGGCGCGCGGGTGCTGCTGGTGGGACAGGGGGCGCGCGAGCACGCGGTCGCCTGGAAACTGACCCAGAGCCCTGACGTCGACGCGATTTATGTCGCGCCGGGGAACGGCGGGACCTCGCAGGTCGCGACGAACGTGCCCGTCGGACCGCGCGACATCGACGGGCTCGTGCAGGCGGCGGCGGACCTGGACATCGACTTCTACCTGGCGACGATGGACGATCCGCAGCCGCTCGGGCTGGTCGACCGGCTGCGCGCGCGCGGGCTTCCCTGCTACGGCCCGACGGCGGACGCGGCACAGATCGAGGCGAGCAAAGCGTGGTCGAAGCAGTTCATGGTCGACCACGGGATCACGACGGCATCGCACCGAACGTTCGCGGACCACGGGGAGGCCGTGGCCTACGTGGAGTCGCTGCCGGACGGGCCGCTCGTGGTGAAGGCGAGCGGGCTGGCGGCGGGGAAGGGCGCCATCGTGTGCGACAACCGCGAAGAGGCGCTGGCGGCGCTCGACCTGATCATGGTGAAGCGGGAATTCGGGGCGTCCGGCGACCAGGTCGTGATCGAGGAGCGGCTACAGGGGTGGGAGACGAGCGCGCACGCGATCTGCGACGGCGAGACGGCGGTCATGACGCCCTCATCGACGGACTACAAGCGGGCGCTGACGGGGGGCCTCGGGCCCAACACGGGCGGCATGGGCGCCTACAGCCCGAGCGCCGACGTGACGGCGGAGATGACGGCCGCCATCGACCGGGACGTGGTGCAGCCGACGATCGCGGGGATGGCGGCGCTGGGGAGGCCGTTCAACGGCACGCTCTATCCGGGGCTGATGATCACGGAGGCGGGGAACTACGTGCTCGAGTACAACGCGCGCCTGGGCGACCCGGAGGCGCAGATCCTGATGATGCGGCTGGAGAGCGACTTCTTCACGATCTGCTCGGCGGCGGCAGCGGGCGAGCTCGCCTCGGTCGACATCGAGTGGTCGGACGAGCCGGCCGTGGGGGTTGTCGTGGCGAGCGGGGGGTACCCGGAGTCGTACACGACGGGGCACCCGATCGGGGGGCTCGACGAGATCGACGAGGACGTGCAGGTGTTCCACGCGGGCACGAAGGAGGCGCCGGAAGGCGTCGTCACGAGCGGCGGGCGCGTCCTGACCGTGACCGCACGGGGTCCGACGCTCGCGGAAGCGCGGGCGAAGGCGTACGACAACGCCCGCCGGATCAGGTTTGAAGGCGCGTACATGCGCGAGGACATCGCACAGCTAGAGGAGACGGAATGAGCACGCCACTGGTCGCAATCCTGATGGGTTCGAAGAACGACATGTCCGCCATGGAGGCAACGGAGAAGATCCTGGACTCGCTCGGCATCCCGTACGAGACGCACGTGATGTCGGCGCACCGCAACCCGGAAAAGGTGCACGACTACGCCAAGGGCGCCCGCGACGCGGGGATCGAGGTGTTCATCTGCGCGGCGGGCGGGGCGGCGGCCCTGCCCGGGGCCGTCTCGGCGCTGACCACGGTGCCGGTGATCGGCGTACCCCTGGCAACGAGCGAGGTCGCAGGCGGCCAGGACGCCATCCATGGGGTGCTGCAGATGCCGCCGGGAGTTCCGGTGGCGGGAGTCGCGGTCGGAGGCTGGGGGGCGCGCAACGCGGCCTATCTCGCGGCCTCGATCCTCTCCCTCTCGCACGACGACATCCGCGAGAGCTACACGGCCTTCCGCGAGGAGCAGTCCCGCTAGGCTCCCGGTTCCTCCAGGGCTTTCGCGACCGCATCGCGGACGGCTTGGCCGTGCTCGTCGAGGGCGGGGGCGCGGTTGCGGGGCGGCCGGGCGCCGAGGGGCACGAGGGGTCCGGGGTGGTCCATGGGGCGGCCGCTGGCGGTGACGATGCGGTCGAGGGGCCAGGAAGGGTCGGGGCGGCCTCCGGCAATGGCGTCGTCGAGGGTGGTGAGGGCGGGGCCGGTTTCGCCGGTTCGGAGGGTCTCGACGAGGGTGTAGGAGAGCGCGGCCACCTGCCCGATGTCGAGCAGGGCCGCGCCTTCGCCCCCGCCGAGGCGGCGGCGGGCCAGCTCGCGGAGGACGGCGAGGAAGGCGGTGATCGCGCCGATGGGGTCGCCGTAGGGATAGCCGGAGTTGGCGGCCTTGCCGCCGCCGAGGGCGGAGGCATAGCCGGAGGCGACCTCGAAGGACCAACCCATGCCCCGGAGAGCCGCCAATGGACCCTCCGTCTCGTATCCGGGCAGGGAGAGGGCGATGACATCCGGGTTGCGGGCGGTGACATCGAGGAAGGCGAGGCCGGCACGGTCGCGGGCGCCCTGCGAGAGGTTTTCGATGCGGATGTCGCAGGCGCCGAGGAGCGCCTCGAGGAGGGCGCGGTCGACGGGGTCGCGGAGGTCCATGGTCATCGAGCCCTTGCCGAGGTTGATGGGCTCGAAGGTCCAGGAGATGCCCTCGTCGCCCAGGTTCCCGGTGACGCGCCAGAAGTCGCCGCCGACGGGCTCGCACTTGATGACGCGAGCGCCATAGTCGGCGAGGAAGCGGGCCGCGAGCGGTCCCGCCCAGTGTTGCGTGACCTCGACGACGAGGAGGCCCGACAGCGGTCCGGCGACGGGCTGGGGGAGGGCGGCGGCGAGCGCTTCTCGCAGGGCGTCGCGGGAGGGGTGGGGCGCGGCCTCGACCGTAGCGCGCTCGACGCGCCAGGGGGCGCCCGGCGCCAGCTCGCCGTCGGTGCCGGTTGCGATGGCGCCTCGGCGGTGGAGGTAGGGGGAGGAAGGGAGGGTGTCGATGGGGAGGACAGCTGCGTAGGGGAGGCCCGCCTCCTGGGCGATGCGCACGACCTCGTGGACGGGGCGGGCGCGGAACCAGGGGGCGGCGGCCTCCCAGATGGCAGCGCCGTTCTCACGGCGCGACTCGACGGTGGGGTGGGCCTCGACGATGTCCTCGCGGCCGATCATGGCGCAGAAGCGGGGCCACTCGGTGGGGACGGCCTGGTAGGCGCCGACCTCGCCGTCCGCACACGGGACGATGCCGAGGGGGTAGGTGATGCGGCTGGGGGGTCGCACGGGGGAGCGCATCACGCCCACGGAGAGGGCGGAAACGACCGGCATGATGATGTGCAGCGCCAGGTGCTCGACGTCGATGCGGGCGGGGCCGGGCTGGTCCTCCGCGGCGAGTGCGAGCGCCTGCAGCAGCGCCGCGGACGTAGCGACTTCGGCGGCGACGGTGGCGACATGGCCTTCGGGCGGCATGAGGCCCTGGCCGGGGTGGTCGAGGGTGGGGTTGCGGGCACCGACGGTGCGGCGGGCTCGGGCGAACGCATCGTCGCCAGCGGCTAGGACGACGCAGGCGTCCGCCTCCGGCGCGGGTGCGTCGTCCTCGTCGTGGACGCAGATCGTGAGGTTGTCGCCGGCGGGCTCGGTGGCGATGCCAAGCGCGTCGAGCAGCCGCGTCAGCGGCGTCGCGGCGCGCGAACGGGTGCGCACGAGCACGGTCAGGGGGAGGGGTTCGAAGGTCATGCGGCGCTACGGTAGCGGAGTCGGGGCGCGGTCGGGGATGTGCGGCCTCCTAGCGGAGGTAGCAGGTGAGGTTGCCGAGGACGTCGGCGAGGCCAGTGACGTCGATGGTGAGGGTGTGCTCCTCGCCGTTGGAGGGGACGGCGCGGAAGATGAGCGTCTGGCCGCCGAGGATGCGGGAGATGAACTCGTCGGGGTGCTGGGCGAACGTCGCCATGCCGTGAGTGGCGGGCAGCCAGCGCTCGGTGATCGGCTCACTGCCGTCGATGCGCCAGACGGTGTAGACGCTCCTGATCGTGGGGATGGGGTTGTGCAGGACGGGGGCGAAGATGGGCTGGTCCCAGTAGACGAGGGCCTGCAGCTCGTCGCCTCGGCAGTAGAGCTGGATGTAGGGGTCGTCGTACTGGGCGGTGGTCCAGACCTTGTCGATCACGGCCTCGCTGCCGAGGACGGCGGAGACCGTCTCGATGTCGTAGATGGCGTCATAGAGACGGCTGATCGTCCAGTGGCCGGAGGACTGCTGCGTTCCGAGGACGGACTGGTCGGCGGTGGAGACGCTGAAGGGGAGGACGACTGTCAGGTCGCCGTAGCGGAAGCGCCCGTCGGAGCTTTCGCCGTCGTCGGCCGCGACGGCAATGGTCTCGCTCCAGTCGCCGCCCTGGGTGCGGACGCTAACGTAGTTGCGAGAGGGGTCGTCGGCGTGTTCCCAGACGCGGACCTCGACGACGCGGTCGACAGTACGGCTGGCGGCGAAGGCGCCGAGCGCGCCCCCGACGGCGATGACGGCGACGAGCGCGACGATGATCCAGTTCTTCATGGCATGCGCCTCCAGCCTCCCCACCCAGCGCAACCCTAGCACACGGCCAGTGCGGCAACCGCCGGCACGAGCCTGCCGGTTCTACTGGAGCGGGGAGTAGTCGGTCGGGGCGAGGATGCGGTTCTCGATGTGGTGGACGAGAGGGCCGTCCTTCTCGGATTCGGCGCGAACCTGGCGCCACTCGGAGTCGCTGATGAAGGTGGCCCAGGCCTCGTCGCGCTGGGCCATGTCGTCGAAGGCGAGGACGTACCAGAGCTCGTCGCTGCGGCCGCCGATGGAGTTCGTCCAGTAGGCGACGTTACGGATTCCGCAGCGCTCGAAGATGCCGAGGGTGTGGTCGCGGAAGCGGGCCTGGAGGGCGGGGAGCTTGCCGGGATGGGCGGTGTAGATGCGGAGCTCGTGAATCATGGCGGGGCCTCCTTCAGGGGAGTGGGATTGTACGGGGGTGGGCGGCGGGGACGCTGGCCCGACACCCCTTGTCCCGCTAGGCTGACGGGCTATGACGATTAGCCGCGAGATTCAACCGCTTCCGCTCGACGAGGCGCCTATTCGCAAGGCGCTGGAGGACGCGCACCTGCCGTCGCTGCTGCCGGCGCTGGCGCAGATCACGGGCGACCTTTCGCTGCTGCGGGACGACCTGATGCCGGAGACGGTGTTGCTGACGGACCCGCAGGGCGGGCTGTCGGCGGAGGCGCAGGCGGAGGCGCGCGAGCTGGCGCTGCGGACGCTGGTAACGTGGCGGGATGCGGGGTCGGTCGTGGCGCCGCCGCCGTCGATGACGGACGTGCGGCGGATGATGGACTACCTCATCGGCGAGCATGTGAGCGACGAGTACCTGCCCCTCCTGCTGGAGGAGCTGGCCTTCGCCGACAAGGACGTGCGCGCCCCCGAGTGGACCAAGGACGCGATCAACGCGGACCGGTCGATGCGGGTGCTCATTATCGGCGCGGGGATGTCGGGGATCCTGGCGGCGCACCGGCTGCAGCAGGCGGGCATCCCGTACGTGGTGGTCGAGAAGAACGCGGACGTGGGGGGCACGTGGTTCGAGAACACGTACCCGGGGGCGCGGGTGGACTCGTCGAACCACGCGTACAGCTACTCGTTCATGCAGAAGTTCGACTGGCCCTACCACCACTCCCCACAGGAGGTGCTGCTGGAGTACTTCAGCGACTGCGCCACCGAGTTCGGCATCCGCGACAACATCCGCTTCAACACGGAGGTCGACTCGGTCACGTACGACGAGGAGCGTGCGGTCTGGGCGGTGAAGGTGCGGGGTCCGAAGGGGGACGAGACGCTGGAGGCAGAGGCGGTGGTGAGCGCGGTGGGGCAGCTGAACCGTCCGAAAATGCCGAACATCGCCGGGGTGGGGGCCTTCGAGGGGCCGGCGTTCCACTCGGCGCAGTGGGACCACTCCATCGATTTCGCGGGGAAGACCGTGGGGGTAATCGGGACCGGGTCGAGCGCGTCGCAGTTCATCCCGCACCTGTCGGACATGGCGGGGGAGGTGCGCATCTTCCAGCGCACGCCGAACTGGTATGCGCCGGCGCCGAACTACCACGAGCGGGTGTCGGATGGCTTCCTCTGGCTGGCCACGCATGTGCCGACGTACGCGCAGTGGTACCGCTTCTGGCTGTTCTGGGCGATCTCGGACGGCTTCTTGCCGATGGTGGAGGTGGACGACGACTGGCAGCCGGGCGACGAGGTGACGGGCAAGCTGAACGGCGAGCTTCGCGACCTGCTGGCGGGGTCGATGCGAAGCTACTTCGAGGGGCGCCCGGACCTGGTCGAGAAGACGCTGCCGGACTTCCCGCCGGCCTCGAAACGGATCGTGGTCGACAACGGCACGTGGCCGAAGACACTGCTGAAGGAGCACGTACACCTGATCACCGAGCCGATCGAGCGGGTCACGCCGCGGGGCATCCTGACGGAGGACGGCGAGGAGCACGAGCTCGACGTGCTGGTCTACGGGACTGGGTTCCAGGCGTCGAAATTCCTGACGCCGATGAAGGTCGTGGGGCGCGGCGGGGCGGACATGCACGAGCAGTGGGACGGCGACGCGCGCGCCTACCTGGGCATCACGATGCCGAACTTCCCCAACTTCTTCTTCCTGTACGGGCCGAACACGAACATCGTGGTGAACGGCAGCATCGTGTACTTCTCGGAGTGCGAGGTGCAGTACCTGCTGGAGTGCCTGAAGTTCCTGCTGGAGAGCGGGCAGCAGGCGATCGACTGCCGCGCGGACGTCCACGATGCCTACAACGAGCGCATCGACGCGGGGAACCTGAAGCGGGCGTGGGGCGTCTCGAGCGTGCCAAGCTGGTACAAGAGCGACTCGGGGCGGGTGGCGCAGAACTGGCCGTTCACGCTGCTGGAGTACTGGCAACAGACGAAGACGATGGACCCGGCCGACTACGTGCTGCTGTAGGGGCTACGGCTCGACCCGCTCGGCGGGGATGGGCTCGCAGAAGATCTCGGTGCGGCCGGTGAAGTCGTCGTAGTTGCCGGTTACGACGCGGATGCAGAAGTGCACGGCCACGACGTCGTCGAAGCGGGACGTGGCGAAGGTGAAGGTGCCCTGGCCGCCGACGGTGTCGTCGCCGAACTCGGTGGGGTCGAGCTCGCCGCCGACCCACTCGATGGTTTCGCCTTCCGCGTCGAGGAGGCCGATGTTGACGTTGGGCAGCAGGCCCATGTGGACGAAGACGTTGGCCTCGGGGGCGAGGTCGAGGTGGTAATCGAAGGTGAGGGTGACCTCGTCGCCGGAGGTGGCCTCGACGCGCACATTCCAGACGCGGGACATGGGGATGTCAGGCGTGGGTTCGGGCGTCTCCTCCTCCCACCAGGCGGGGGCAGGGGTGGCCGTGGCGGTGGGGCCGACGGTCGCGGGAGCGGGAGTGGCGGGGTCGGGGGTGGCGGCGGGGGACGGGACGGTGGAGCCGCCGCCGCAGGCGATCGCGAGGGCGGCCGGCAGGGCGGCGAGCATCCAGAGGGCGCGCCGCATCAGTCGTCGAGGGGCGGGAGGCCGCCGCGGGCGACGAGCTCCATGCGGACGCCGAGGCCATCGGTGACGTAGCAGAAGCCGGCGAGCATGCCGTCGCGGTCGAGGCCGGCCATCTCCAGGGTCATGCCGGGGCCGAGCTCATCGATGGCAGCCTGGACGCTGTCGACGTAGAGGCCGAAGTGGTGGAGCTGCGAGCGTTCACCGACGTGCCAGACGGTGCCGGGGATGGCCTCGATCAGCTCAAGGGCGATGGGCGTGCTTCGGTCGCAGAAGGTGACGCGGGGGGAGAGGATGCGGTCGCCGCCCTCGTCGCGGACGCGGACCGTGGCGGTGGAGGGGTCGCGCCAGCCGCAGCCGAAGCGGCGGCCGAGCTCGTCCATGGCGGCCTCCATGTCGGGGACGATGATGCCGACGTGGTAGATGTCGTCGAAGGTGATCATCGCGGCTGCTCCCTAGGGGAAGATGCCCTGGACGGCGTAGGACTGGGCCACGCGGTCGATGGCGAGGTTGTAGGCGGCAACGCGCAGGTCGGGCATGGCGCGGGACTTCCACTTCTCGTGCACCGAGTGGTAGGCGTGGGTGATGGTGTCGGCGAGCGCGGCCTCGACGAGGTCGATCTCCTCGGGCCCCTTGACGGCCCTCATGAAGTCGACATCGCTGAGGTGGGCGCCGGTGGCTCCCTCGAGGGCCTTCACGACGCGGGTGGTGGCGACCTCCTGGTAACGGCTCGTGAGGCGCTCGGGGGAGACGTGCTGGATGTTCTTGAGCCACTCGAAATAGGAGACGGTGACGCCGCCGGCGTTGAGGAAGAGGTCGGGGATGACGAGGATGCCGCGCTCGCGGAGGATAGCGTCGCCCTCGCTGTCGACCGGTCCATTGGCGGCTTCGGCGACGATGCGGGCCTTGATGCGGGGGGCGTTGTCGGCGGTTATCTGGTTCTCGAGGGCGGCGGGCACGAGGATGTCGCAATCGAGCTCGAGCACCTGGAAGGGGCTGTCGATCGTGCGCGTCCCGGGGGCGCCGAGGATCGAGCCGGTCTCGGCGCGGTGGCGCTGGACGGCTTCGACGTCGATGCCGGCGTCGGAGGCAATGCCGCCGTCGTACTCGGCGATGGCGACGATGCGAGCGCCCGCTTCCTGCAGCAGCCGGGCGGCGTGGTACCCGACCTTCCCAAGCCCCTGCACGATGACGCGCTTGCCCTCGATGCCGCGAGTGAGGCCGATAGCCTCCATGTCCTCGGCCGAGTCGGTGGCCTCGGCGACGCCGATGGCGACGCCGCGTCCGGTCGCCTCGGTGCGGCCGGAGATGCCGTGGAGGGTGATGGGTTTTCCGGTGACGCAGGCAAAGGGATTGAGCTGGTCGGGATTGAGGGCGGTGTAGGTATCGACGATCCAGGCCATCTCGCGCTCCCCCGTGCCGTAGTCGGGGGCGGGGACGTCGACGGCGGGGCCGATCATGTTCTTGCGGTTGAGCTCGGCGACGTAGCGGCGGGTGGCGCGCTCGAGGAAGCCCTCGCTCTCGTTGCGGGAGTCGATGCAGACACCGCCCTTGGCCCCGCCGAAGGGCGCCTCGACGATGGCGCACTTGTAGGTCATGAGGCTGGCGAGGGCGCAGACCTCATCCTCGGTCACGTTGGGGCTGAAGCGGATGCCGCCCTTGGTGGGGAGGCGGTGGAAGCTGTGCTCGGCGCGGTAGGCCTCGACGACGCGGATGGAGCCGTCGTCGTCGCGCACGGGAAAGCTCATGCGGTGAACGACGTTGCACATCTTGACCTGGTCGAGGAGCCCGCGGGGGTGGTCGCTGTACACGGCGGCGCGCTCGAACTGGGCGTTTACGTCGTCGAGCAGGTTGCCGGCGTGGGGATCGCTGTCCATGAGTCTCCCTGTGAGCGGTAGACCGCGACCGTAGTATAGGCGGGCATCCGGAAGCAGCCGGAAAGGCGTGCGCAGGGGGCGGACATGTCCCTCGAAGAGCTGATCATCGCCGTTGTCCGCGTGCTGGGCTCGCTGGTCGTCTTCAAGTGGGCCTTCGTCGGCGGCTGGGTCGCAATCCTGATCGACCTGAGCGACCTCTTCCTGCGGAACCTGCTCGACCTGGGCGGGGTGAGCAACTACCAGGCGTTCGACAAGTGGCTCGACCAGGTCTACATGGTGGCGTTCCTGATCGTGGCGCTGCGCTGGGCGGGGCCGGCGCGGAACGTGGCGGTGGGGCTGTTCGCGTTCCGGCTGGTGGGGTTCGTCATCTTCGAGTTCACAAACGAGCGGTACGTGCTGCTCGCCGTGCCGAACGTCTTCGAGGTGTGGTTCCTGTTCGTGGCGAGCCTGCCGCACTGGCGCCCGAACTTCACGTTCTCGACGCGGAACATCATCCTCGCGCTCATCCCGCTGACGGCGCTGAAGGTGTTCCAGGAGTACGCCCTGCACGGGGGGAAGTGGCTCGACAGCTTCACTGCGATCGAGGCGGTGAAGGCGATCGCGGACTGGTTCGCGGGGCCGTTTACCTAGCGGGGCGGGCGTCCGGTGGCGGATCGCCAGGTGCCTTCGGGCATGAAACCCAAGTAACCGTCGATCTCCTCGGCGCAGTGGAACATCTCGAGCGAGAAGCCCTGGTCGTCGTTCACGTAGGAGGAGGTGAAGGGGCCTTCGTCGTTGGGCTGGACGTTGGCGGTGTAGCCGTTGTCGATCAGGCGCGTGAAGGCGGCGGTGAAGGCCTCGCGGGTGCGGTAGCCGAGGGCGATGTTGAGGATGCCGACATCGCTCAGGAGGTAGCCGAGGGGACGGGGGCGGGGGGCGGGGTCGCTGTACTGCTGGACCTCGATGAGCTGGTCGCCGGCGCGCAGGAGCAGGGTCTCCGACTTCGCGCCGGGGAGGCCCCAGAGCGCTTCCATGTCGGGGGTGTGGAGGAGGGTGGGGTCGACAACCTCGAGGGAGAGGGTCTCGACCCAGAAGCGTCGGGCCTTGTCGAGGTCGGGCACGGAGAGGCTAACGGCGCGGACGGCGCAGCCGGCCTCGGGCCAGCGCGCGGGACGGACGTCGTCGAGGGGGTCGCGCTCCATGATCTCGATGATGAAGCCGTCCTGGTCCCGGATGCAGACGCGCCGGTCGCCGTCGGGGCCCATGGGCGGGGTGACCGTGGAGGCGCCGACGGTGGGAACGCGGGAGACGACGGCGTCGAAGTCGTCAACGTGGAAGGACATGCGCGTGTAGCCGATGTCGGAGGGTCGCCAGTCGAGGGGGAGCGGGCGGGGTACGGGGCGGGTGTAGCCCCAGACCTCCAACTGGACGAAGTCCTGGCGGTCGATGAGCCACCAGAGGGCAGCGGCGGGGTCGGGCACCTTCTGGAGGGTGGCGAGGAAGTCGCCCCAGATAAGGAGGCCGCCGGCCTTGAGGCAGCCGATAACGTCGCAGTAGAGCTGGGAGGCGCGGGGCATATCGCTGGCGCTGACGGCGAACTGGGCGACGCCGGGGTCGGGGCCGTGGTCGGTGGTCATGGATCTGGCTGCCTCCGGGGATGGAAGCGCGATTGTACGGGTCAGGAGGCGGCGGCGAGGGGGCGTTGGGGTCGGGGGGAGAACACGATCAGGAGGGCGCCGAAGAGGGCGATGACGGCGACGATGAAGAAGCCCGTCTCGAAGCCGCCGGTGAGGTCGCGCATGAGGCCGGCGAAGAGGGGCCCGGTCATCATGCCGGAGGTCATGACGAGCTGGGAGAGGCCCATGATCTTGCCGAAGTCGCGGGGACCGAAGTAGTCGGCGCGGAGAGCGAGAAGCACGGGGCCGCGGACCCCCCAGGCGAGTCCGTGCAGGAGGGCAAAGACGAAGATCATCCAGAGGGCGTTGGCGGCGACGAGGATGAGGATGGCGAGACCCGCGGTGATCATCGCGCCGGCGCCGAGGGCGCGCTTGTTCACACGGTCGCCGAGGATGCCTCCGGCGAGGGTGCCCACGACCATGGCGATGGGGATGATGCTCTGGATGATGCCGGCCTCGGTGAACGAGTACCCGAGGCTTTCCGTGAGGTGCGTGATGAGGTGGACCATGACCGCGGAGACGACGAGAAGGGCGGAGCCGTGGCCGAGTGAGATGAACCAGAACTGACGGGTGCGGAGGGCCTCACCGACGGTGAAGCCTGAGGCCTCGTGGGGGACTTCGGCGACGGTGCCGGGGGCGGCGGAGGCGGGGCGCTCGGGGGGAGGGGCGCCATCGATGCGCTCGCCGTAGTCCTCCGGGCGGGTGCGGATGAACTGGGAGGCGGGGAGGCCGAGGGCGAGCACGATGAGCGCGGAGCTGAAGGCCGTCGTGCGCCAGCCAAAGGCTTCGATGGCAAGGACGACGGCGGCAACGACCACGCCCCCGATGGCGAAGCCCCCGGTGATGAAGCTGATGGCGGTGGCGCGGTAGCGCTCGAACCAGTTGACGATCGCGACCATGACGGAGAGGAAGCCGCCAAGGCTCATCCCGATCGCAACCACAAAGAGGGTGGGGAAGAGGTGGCCGAGCTGGGAAATCTGGCTGAAGAGGATGAGCCCGCCGGCGAGGATCACGAGCCCAACGCGGATGATAGCGCGGGGCCCGAAGCGGTCGGTCAGATAGCCCTGGCCGGGACCCACGACCCCGTTCGTGCCCTGGATGGTGGAGTAGCCGAGGGCGAGCATCGTGCTGCTCCAGCCGAACTCGGTCTTGAAGACGGCGACGTAAGCGCCGTAGGCGTGCATGACCAGGGCGCCGATGAGGGCGTTGAGCACCATGCCCGCGCCGACGATCCACCAGCCATAGAAGAGCTGGCTGGGGTGCGCGACTTGCTGCAGTCCCGGCAGGCGAGCGAGAACGGAAGGCCTCCCCAGGGCGACGACGCTGCGGCGCGCCCGCCCGATGGTAGCAGCGCGCCCGCTTGGGGATGCGGGGGGCTCGCGGGGCTATGCTGGATGGGTGCAGCGGGATCAACGGCTGGCCCGGCTCTCCGAGGAGCATCACCACGGGCTCGTGTTCGCCCGGCGGATCGAGCGGGAGTTGCCAGCTGCCCGCGATGACGATGTCGAGCGCCTCTACTCGCAGTTGCTGCGGTTCTGGTCGCGTGGGCTGCTGCCGCACTTCCACACGGAGAGCGAGTGCCTGCTCGCGCGGCTCATCCGCCACCGCCCGCTCGACGACCCCCAGATCGAGCGTCTGCACGCGGAACACCTGACGATGTACGGGCTTGTCTCGCGGATGCGGGACGCCACGACGCAAGGCGAGCGGCGCGAGGCGCTGCGCGAGTTCGGGGTCACGCTTCACGACCACATCCGGTGGGAGGAGCGCGAGCTGTTCGAGGCCGCGCAGGCGGAACTGACGGATGGGGAGTTGGACGCACTGGCTGCGGAGATCTTCGAGCGGCACCCGAAACTGACGTCGGCTCCGTGGGAGGATGCGCCTGGCGGTAGCTAGTGCTGGCACAATGCTGGCATTGCTGGCAGAATGCCAGCATGGTCCAGATCACCATCAGGAATGTGTCCCAGGAAGTTCGCGACAAGCTGGCCCTTCGGGCCGCGCGAAACCGGCAGTCGATGCAGGAGTATCTGCACGCCGAACTTGAACGGATGGCGTCCGAGCCCACTGTCGATGAGTGGCTACGTGAGGTTCGCGAACGCGTGGAGGCATCGGGAACGCACATCCCTCGGTCAGCGATTCTCGAAGCCCGCGACGCCGACCGAAGATGACACTTGTCGTGGACGCATCCGCACTGGTTGCGATCCTGGGAGAACGTGACGAAGACGGAAGGTGGGCCACTTCCGCAGTGGCCGGAGAACGGCTTGCTGCACCACACATCGTGTTTGCCGAGGCCAGCAACAGCCTTCGACGACTGGAGCGACAGGGATACTTCTCGACTGGAGAAGCCGACCGTGCGCACCAACAGCTGGCTCAGAGCAGCGTTTCTCTGTTCGACTTCCCTCCGTTTGCCGAACGGGTCTGGGAGCTTCGCAACAACCTGTCCAGCTACGATGCCTGGTACGTGGCGGTTGCCGAGGCTCTGGATTGCCCGCTCGTGACCCTTGACCTGCGGCTGAGCCGGGCCCCGGGGCCGACGTGCGCCTTCATCACGCCGCCCGGCGAGGACGATTAGCGGCTGTCGGAGAGGAACTCGCGCAGCACGCGGGCGGTTGCTTCGGGCTGTTCGACCCATAGGTCGTGTCCGGCTCGCTCGATGGTCAGGTGACGGGCATCCGGGATGAGCTCGGCAACCTGGACCCGAGCCCATCGTGGGCGCGGGTCCCCCTCGCCGTCGAGTACGAGCGTTGGTGCCGAGATGCGAGCCAGCTGAGCGGGCAGAGCGCCGCTCCCCTCGAGGCTCTTCATCTCGGCATTGAGGGCAGTGTTGAGGTCGTAGTTGACGGGGAATCGGTCGTAGCGGGGTAGCTGCTCCAGGCGGGACACGTCGTAGTACTCGGTAACTTCCAGGAGGTCCGTCCGCTCTGCGTTGATGCGGTCGAGCTCCGCACCTGTCGCTACCGTGCGCTCCTCCACCAGACGACGCAGGCGGTCACGTGCGGCCGGGCGGAGCCTCGCCTCGCGGGCGCTGCGATAGTCGTCATGCCACCCGGGGTCGATGCCCGTTCCCGAGATGTACACCAGTCGCCCAGTACGTTCGGGGAACTGGATGGCGTAGAGGAGGGCGAGCGTCGCGCCCCAGGAGTGGCCGATAACCGTCCACGCGTCGTGGCCCCAGTGCGCGCGGAGGGCGTCGAGGTCGGCCAGAGACGTTGCGACGTCGTAGGGACCATGATCCTCCGAGCGACCGCAGCCGCGCTGGTCGTAGCGGTGCACGGTGGCGAGGTCCTCGACCATGGCTGCAACGGGCTCGAGGTAGTCGTAGATACCCGGCCCTCCATGGCACAGCACCACAGGAGGCCCGGAACCCTGGGTCGCGGTCCAGAGGGCGGCACCCTCTACGGTTACGAACTCTTCGAAGGCGGTCACGTCACCTCCGAACCGTCACCGGCCAAGCACACCTACGCCAGCTCGTAGACCGAGACGTGACCGGTGCTGGCGGCGGTGAAGGGGTTGCGGCGCCAGTCGGCCCAGCGGGAACGGAGGCGCATACCGGCGAGGCGGGCCATCAGGTCCAGCTCCGCGGGCCAGGCGTAGCGGATGTCGACGGGGTACATCTGGACGCCTTTTGACGTTATGTAGATGTGGGAGGAGGCGACGGTCTGGGTTGTGGGGTCGTGGCGGTCGAGGTCGATGGACACGAGGTCGTGCTCGACGATGCCGGTGGAGACGCGCTGGCCACGGTCGAAGCGGGTCATGTCGGGCACGAATGCCTCGACCAGGAAGGCTCCGTCGTCGGTGAGATGCTCCGCGACGCTGCGGAAGCAGTTGACCTGCGCTTCCTGCGAGGGGAGAGCGAAGAGGGTGTTGAAGACGACGTAGATCAGGGACCAGGGCCTCTCGGCGCCAAGTTGCTGGAAGTCGCCAAACGTGACGGGGATGCTTTCGCCACCCGGCTTCTCGCGCATCTTCGCGACCATCGCCTCGGAGGCGTCGAGGCCGTGGACCTGGACGCCACGCCGGGCGAGAGACAGGGCGACGCGGCCCGTGCCGATGCCCAGCTCGAGCGCGGCACCGTCGCCGGCAAGTTCCGCAAGCACGTCGACCATGGGGTCGACGACCTCGGGCTTGCTCAGATGCGCGTGGACGTCGTCGTAGATCTCGGCGAAGCGATCGCCGTAGGTCGCGGCGTTGGGGTTGTCCATGGCGCGTCTCTCGGGGGCGGCAGCCCTTCAACGACTGTAGCGCGCCGAGCGCCAAGGTGGCGGGTCAGGCGAGCAGGTCCGCCAGGGAACGGATGATCCTGTCCGGGCGGACCGGACTTCCTTCGGGCACACCGGCCCCGTCCGGGTCGACCCAGATGGCGTAGACGCCGACCTGCTGGGCGCCGAGGATGTCCGCCTCCAGGTTGTCGCCGACCATCCAGGCTTCGCCGGGCTCGGCGTCGAGCGCGGCGAGGGCGTTGCGGAAGGCGCGCTCCTCGGGCTTGCCGACTCCGAACTCTCCCTCGATCTGGATGTGGTCGAAGTAGCCCTCGAGGGCGAACCGCTCGATCTTGCCGCGCTGGGTCGGGCCGTCGCCGTTGGAGAGCAGGGCGAGGCGAGTGCCCGCCTCCCTCAGTCGTCGGAGGGTATCGGTGGCGCCGGGGAAGGGCCGTATCGCCTCATGGCGGAGGGCGGTGAAGCGGTCGGCCATGGCCTCGGCTTCGGGGGAATAGGGGAGGTCGAGGCGGCTGAGGGCTCGCCGCACGATCGTTCGGCGTGTCCCCGTCATGTCGAGGCGACCGCGACGCGAGCGCTCGGGATCGCCCCAGAGCCAGTCGCGCGACTCGATGATCGCCGCGTGGAGGGCTTCCGGGGAGGAGGCGCCGAGGCGATCGGCAAACTGGCGGCAGACGCCGATCCAGGCCTCGTCGGGGTTCCGGTGGGCGTCGAGGATGGTGTCGTCGAGGTCGAGCAGCATTGCCCGGGGGAGGTTCAACACGCCGCAGACGGGTTCGCGCTCATGGGCGGGTCATGTCCTCGGGGCGGACCCACTCGGCGAACTGCTCCTCAGTCAGCAGGCCGAGCGCAAGGCCAGCCTCAAGCAGGGTGCTGTTGTCGGCGTGGGCCTTCTTCGCGATGGCGGCGGCGTTGTCGTACCCGATATGCGGGTTGAGGGCGGTGACGAGCATGAGGGACGAGCGCATGAGCTCGTCGATGCGGGACAGGTTTGGCTCGGCGCCGGCGATGCAGTTGTCGGTGAAGGAGACGGCGGCGTCGCCGAGGAGGCGGATGCTCTGCAGGTTGTTGAAGGCGATGACCGGCTTGAAGACGTTGAGCTCGAAGTGGCCGGTGGCCCCGGCGACGGACACCGAGACGGCGTTCCCGATGACCTGCGCGCAGACCATGGTCATGGCCTCGGACTGCGTCGGGTTGACCTTGCCGGGCATGATCGAGGAGCCGGGCTCGTTGGCGGGGAGCTGCAGCTCACCGAGGCCGGCGCGCGGACCGGAGCCGAGCATGCGCACGTCGTTCGCGATCTTCATGAGGGAGACGGCGGTGGTGTTGAGGGCGCCCGCCAGCTCGACCTGGGCATCGTGGGCGGCGAGGGCTTCGAACTTGTTGGGCGCGGTTACGAAGGGAAGGCCGGTATAGCGCGCGATCTCCTCCGCCACCCGGCCCGCGTACTCGGGGTGCGAGTTGATGCCGGTGCCCACGGCAGTCCCGCCCAGGGCGAGTTCGTAGAGGCGGGGAAGCACCTGCTCTGCGCGCTCGATGCCGTAGGAGACCTGCTGCACGTAGCCGCTGAACTCCTGCCCGAGCGTGAGGGGAACCGCGTCCATGAAGTGGGTGCGGCCGATCTTGACGATCTCGGACCACTCGTCGGCTTTGGCCTGGAGGGCGTCGCGGAGGTGCTGGAGGCCGGGGACGAGGTGGTGCACGGTCTGCTCGGCGGTGGCGACCGCCATGGCCCCCGGGAAGACGTCGTTCGAGGACTGCGACATGTTGACGTGGTCGTTGGGGTGGACGGGCGACTTGGAGCCGATCTCCCCGCCGAGGAGCTCGATGGCGCGGTTGGAGATGACCTCGTTGGCGTTCATGTTGGACTGCGTGCCCGAGCCCGTCTGCCAGACGACGAGGGGGAAGTGGTCGTCGAGATCGCCGTCGATGACCTGCCGGGCGGCTTCGCGAATGGCGCCGGCGAGCCCGGCATCGAGCTTGCCGAGCCCCTCGTTGGTGGTTGCGGAGGCGTGCTTGACGATCCCGAGGGCGCGGAGGATGGGCCGGGGCATGCGTTCGCCGCCGATGCGGAAGTTCTGGAGTGAGCGCTGGGTCTGGGCCCCCCAGTAGCGATCGGCGGGAACCTCGACGGTTCCCATCGTGTCGGACTCGATACGGATGTCGGGCACTTCGGACTCCTCGGGCCGGTCTTGGTCCCGCGCCTCCGGCGCTTTCAGTTTCGGCTGTAGTCTGTTCAGGGTGTCGTCGTACTTCAGCGTGAACGTGCTCTCAGGAGAGCACAAGTGATCGAGCTGGGCTACGTGCACGCGTTCGTGGGGTCGTACGCGAAGGGGCTGCGCGAGGGGCGAGACTTCGACTCGTTCCTGATGGGACTGGCCACGGGCGTGCCGACGGCGGCGGTGGTGGCGTGGGTGGCGAACTCGCGGGGAGACGAGGCGATCTTCACCTACCTGTGTGTGGGGGTCGTGCTGTTCGGGGTCTGGAACGGAGCAGCCTTCCGCACCGGGTTCTCGCTGCAGAACGAGTTCTTCCTGGGGACACTCGGGCCGAGCCTGCTCACGCGGGCGCCGCTGTTCGTGATCCTCGCGGGACGGGTCGCCTCCGACCTGACACTGGGGCTGGTGGCGGCGGTCGGGGGCGTCCTCACGATCGCGGCCATCGCGGACGTGCCGCTTCAAGTCGCGAACGTGCCGCTGTTCGCCCTCTCGGCCGTGTTCGGGTACGTGACGCTGCTGTGCCTCGGGCTGCTGCTCTCGCCGCTGATGGTGCTCTCGCGGGAGCGGAGCGGGTTCACGAACGCGGTGCGGCCCTTCGCCGCCGTCATCAGCGGGTTCACGTTCGCGGCGCCCGTGCTTCCTCTCGGCCTCGAAGTGTTCACCTGGTTCTGGCCGACGGCGTGGGCGATGCGGGCGGTGGACGGCTCGATCCGGGGAGCGCCGTGGGGGGAGATCGCCGGCCAGTTGGCGCTGGGCGTACTGCTGATGGTGGTGTTCTTCGGGTTCGCGCAGGCGCTCTTGCGGGTCGTCGAACGCAAGGTGCGGATCTCGGGAGACCTGGCGCTGTGATGCTGCTGACTACCGTCCGACGCTTCGCCCTGCAGTCGTACCTGTCCTACCGGGGGCTGTTCCTGTGGCTGACGCCGGTGAGCTACGTGTCGAACGTCGTCCTGCGGCCGGTGCTCGCGGTAATGATGTTCGGGTTCCTCGCGCAGTACGCGCTCGACGAGGAGACAGCTCGCGGCTACGCGGTGGGGCTGGCGGGCTACTCCCTCGGGCGAATCATCGCCGGGGGCGTGATGCAGTCGCTCTACCGCGACGCCGCCTTCGGGACGCTGGCGGCGGTCTACGCCTCGCCGGTCAACCGAGGGATGCTCTACTTCAGCCGCTGCATCCTGCACGTGCCCAACGCGGCGCTCGTGGCGGCGAGCGTGCTCGTGTCGGCGGCGGTGTTCCTGGACCTGGGGTTCGCGCAGGTCGACTGGGGCGGGCTGATCGCGACGTTCGCCGTGATGACGTTCTCGACGATGCTGTTCTCGCTGTTCGTGGCCACGCTCATCCTGCTCTCGGGTACGGGCTGGGCGAACTGGATCATCATCCTCGACGGGCTGCTGCTGAGCCTGACGGGCATCATCATCCCGACGGCGGAGCTGCCGCCCGTGCTGTTCGAGCTCGGGCAGATCCTGCCGGTGACGCACGGGCTCGACGGGCTGCGGGAGGCGTTCGCGGGCGGTCCGAGCTCGGGCTACTGGCCCGACCTCGCGCGCGAAGCGGTGCTGGGCGTGGGGTACGGTGTGGCGGGGCTGCTGCTCTTCAGGCTGGCCGAGGTGCAGGCGAAGCGGCGCGGCGTGCTGGCGCGGGCGGGATAGGAGCGGGCGATGACGGGCGGCTATGCAATCGAGTGCGAGGGGCTGCGGCGCGTGTTCCGCTCGCGCAGGCTGACGGGCCAGCGGGAGGAAGTGGTGGCGCTCGACTCCCTCAGCCTGCAGGTGCAGCCGGGGGAGGTGTACGGGGTGCTGGGGCCGAACGGGGCGGGGAAGACCACCGCCATCCGCATCTTCTCGACGCTCCTCATCCCGACGGCGGGTTCCGCACAGGTGATGGGGCACGACGTGGTGAAGGCGGCGGGCGAGGTGAGGCGGCGCATCGGCCTCATCCTCGGGGGTGAACGGGGGCTCTACGAGCGCCTCACGGGACGGCAGAACCTCCAGTACTTCGCCTCGCTCTACCTGATGAGCCCGCGGAGAGGCGCGGAGCGGGCGGACGCGGCACTGGAGGAGGTGGGGCTGTCGCACGCAGCCGACCGCAAGGTGGAGCAGTACTCGCGGGGGATGCGGCAGCGGCTGCACGTCGCGCGGGGGCTGCTCCCAGACCCGGACGTGATCTTCATGGACGAGCCCACGATCGGGCTGGACCCGGAGGCGGCGCAGGACTTCCGGCGGCTCGTCCCGGAGCTGCGGGAGCGAGGCAAGACGGTGCTGCTGACGACGCACTACATGCTCGAGGCGGACGTCCTCTGCGAGCGCATCGCCGTGATCGACCACGGGAGGCTCGTCGCGCTCGACACGCCGGAGGGGCTGAAGCGGCGGTTCGGCCAGGGGCAGGTGACGGAGGCGACGCTGCGGGCGGCTGCCCCCGGGCTCGCGGAGAGGCTGCGGTCCCTGCGCGGGGTCGCCGCGGTCGAGTCGGAGATGGAGGGCGCGGCGCAGCGGGTGAAGGTCTACGCCGATGCGGGCCGGGACATCGCGTCCAGCTTCCGGAACCTGGCAGGCGCGGACGCGATCCAGAGCATCGTGACGCGGGAGCCGTCGCTGGAGGAGGCGTACCTGAGCCTGATCCGGGAGAGCAGCGCCAGCGAGTAGGCCGGAGGGGCGCTAGCTCGCCTCGACGACGCCGACGGGGCAGCCGACGCCGGTGCCACCGATGCCGCAGTAGCCGAAGGGGTTCTTGGCGAGGTACTGCTGGTGGTAGTCCTCGGCGTAGTAGAACTCGGGGGCATCGAGGATCTCGGTGGTGATGGGGCCGTAGCCCGCGGCGGTGAGGGCCTGCTGGTAGCGGTCGCGGCTCTGCTCGGCGGCCTCGCGCTGGGCCTCGTCATAGACGTAGATGCCGGAGCGGTACTGGGTGCCGACGTCGTTGCCCTGGCGCATGCCCTGGGTCGGGTCGTGGCCCTCCCAGAAGGCTCGCAGCAGGTCCGCGTAGCTGACCTGCGAGGGGTCGAAGACGACGAGGACGACCTCGTTGTGGCCGGTGAGGGCGCTGCAGACCTCGTGGTAGGTGGGATTGGGCGTGTGCCCGGCGGCGTAGCCGACGGCGGTGCTGTAGACGCCGGGTAGCTCCCAGAAGATGCGCTCCGCGCCCCAGAAGCAGCCCAGCCCGAAGACCGCACGCTCCAGGCCCTCGGGGAACGGCCCCTCGAGGGGGTTGCCGTGGACGTAGTGCTGCGGGGGGACGGGCATGCGCTCGGAGCGGCCCGGCAGGGCCTCCTCCGCGGTGGGGAGCTCGTGCTTCTTGCCGAAGAGCCAGGCCATGGCTGCGCCTCTCGTTTCGTGCGTGTTGCGGTGCGCGGCCGGGGCGTCTTGACGACACGGGCCGCGCTTCCGCCAACCATGATACGGGTTGCACAGTTGCTCCCCCGTCAGGCGGCTTAACCGGGTACATGGCCGGGCAGGCAGCGCCATTCAGGCCACGCCGTTCAGGCCAGTAGACTGGCCCGGACCAGTTTCGCTGCAAGGAGGTACGCCTTGCCGAAGTTCGCCGTTCGCCTGCTTGCCCTGTTCCGATGGGTCTCCCTGCTGTTCTGGAAGCTGCGCGGCAAGACAGAAGGGGATGTGACCGCAGAGCGCGTGACCCGCGGTGACTCTTGGAGTGACTTCTGCGACACGCTGAAGGCCGCGGGCGTCGCGTTGCAGTTCCCAGGAGCGCCCCGAGATGCGTTCAGCCAGGCGGAAGGCTACCGGTACCTGAGCCGTCTGACGCGGGCGGGCCTGATGGCGTTCATCGAGCACTCCGACCCGAAGGCGCCGGTGCTTCACCGTGTGGTCAACGACATCACCAAGCTGGGGGCGGACAACCCCGACAACTTCTATCAGACGGCCGCGCTGCACGGCGACTACGAGTACCGGATTACCGGGCGGCGCAACACCATCGCCTACCTGAGCCTCGGCACACAGTCCGGCAACTACGGGCAAGGACGCGGGCTGCCTCCCACGGGCCACATCGAATCCGACCAGATCGAGATGGACGAGGACGGGAACTTCGAGCTGATCCTCAGCAGCCGCCCCCAGGAGGGGAACTGGCTCCCAATGGCGCCGGAGACCCGAACCCTGGTCGTCCGGCAGACGTACGGCGACCCGGAGACAGAAGTGCCGGCCGACCTCCGGATCGAGCGCATCAACTGCGCAGGGGATGAGCGGAGGCCCTCGCCGTTCACGGCGAGACAGCTCGACGAGGGTCTGCAACAGGCGGGCGCGCTGGTGGCAGGCGCACCCCTGCTCTTCGCCAAGTGGGCGCGGGACTTCCAGCAGCACAGCAACGAGCTGCCGCAGTTCGACCCCGACCGATCACTCGCAGCGGGAGGCGATCCGAACATCGCCTACTACCACAGTCACTGGGCGGTGGCGGAGGACGAGGCGCTCGTGATCGAGGTGATGCCGCCGGAGTGCGAGTACTGGAACTTCCAGCTGAACAACTACTGGATGGAGTCGCTGGACTACCGCCACCACCGCATCCACACGAACAAGCATCTCGCGACCTATGAGGCTGACGGTTCGATCCGGCTGGTAGTGGCGCACACGGATCCGGGGCACCCCAACTGGCTCGAGACGACCGGGCACACGTCGGGAACGATGTGCTTCCGCTGGGTGCGGGCGGAGGAGCACCCGCAACCGCAGACGCGGCTGGTCAAGCTGAGCAGCCTGCGCTAACCGGATACAGGGACATGGCCAGCCGCACCGAGGAGACCTCCACCGACTACCGACACCCTTACCGTCCTCTCCCGGTGAAGGCGTTCAATGCCTTCGGTCGGGCTGCGGGAGCCCTTGGCTGGTCGAATGCGCTCAGCGTCGAAGCGCTTGTCGATGGGGCGAGGCGGAAGACTGGGCTTGCGGACTTCGGGGACGATGGCCACATCGAGGCGCTGGACGTGCTGGTCGGGTCGATGAACGAGGAGGCCCGGCTTACGGCCACGGGCAGGGTGGTGCAGCGGTCACGGCTCGACGGGGCGCTCGTACAGCGCCTGCGGATCGAGGAGCTGCTCAGGCAACATCCGGAAATCCTGGATATCGACCTCGGTTCCATCATCGTCATCACGGGGCTGCAGCGGACCGGTACGACGCTGCTGCATCGCCTGCTGTTCTCGCACCCGGAGATTCGCGGCGTGACAGGTTTCGAGGCGATGGAGCCTGTTCCGGCGGAGGCCGTCAACGGGCGGCGAGCGGCCATCCCGGTCAACCGGGCCACGCTGGCGCAGCGGGCGATCGGGTACCTGTCGCCGAACTTCAACGTGGTCCACCCGATCGACCCGGGGGAGCCGGAGGAAGACATCCTGCTGCTCGACCTGAGCTTCATGAGTCAGACGCCGGAGGCGACGATGCACGTGCCGACGTACGCCCGCTGGCTGGAGGAACAGGACCACACGCAGGCCTACGAGTACTTCGCGAAGGTGCTGAGGATCCTGTGCTGGCGGCATCCCGGCCGGCACTGGGTGCTCAAGACGCCACAGCACATGGAGCACCTCGACGTGTTCCTGAAGGTCTTTCCCGGGGCGCTGGTGGTCCAGACCCACCGCGATCCGCGCAAGACCGTGCCGTCGTTCTGCAGCATGGTCGCGCACGGCCGCGGCATCTTCAGCGACGCCATCGACCCGGAGGCGATTGCCAGCCACTGGCTCAGGAAGACCCGGCGGATGGTGGAGGCGGCGATGCAGACCCGGGACAGCGCGAGTCCCGACCAGTTCATCGACGTGTCGTACTACGACCTCATGGACGACCCCATCGGACAGCTAAGGCGAATCACCGAGCGCGCTGGGATTGCGTTCGACGGCGAGGCCGCGCGGAAGGCCGAGCGGTACCTCGAAGCCAACCCCCAGAACCGGTTCGGGCGGCACAACTACCGGCTGGGCGACTTCGGGCTGGACGAAGACACCATCGACCGGGAGTTCGCGGCCTACCGGGAGCAGCACGCCATTCCGTTCGAGCAGGACGCGTAGAGGCAGGAACAGAACGCATGGGAAGCGACACCAGGCAGATGGGCGACGGCAGCTTCCTGAACGCCCTTGTCGCCGCGATCCGGGACCTCAGGGCTCCGAAGGTGGCGGAGGTGGACCCGGTCCCGGCGGACGCTCGCATCGACGGCAAGACCTGCCTGATTACGGGAGCGAACAGCGGCCTGGGGAAGGCAGCGGCGGTAGAGCTGGCCCGTCGTGGCGGCAAGATGATCCTGGCCTGCAGGCCGGGGCACGCGGAAGTCCGCGACGAGATCGCGCGGCTATCGGGGTCCGGGACGGTCGATCTGCTGGAGGTGGACCTGGCAGACCTGGCTTCCGTGCACCGCCTGTGCGACCGCCTCGCGGAGCGCAACGTCGCGGTCGACATCGCGGTCCTCAATGCCGGGCTGATGCCGCGAACGGCGCAGAGGACCCCGCAGGGATACGAGACGATGTTCGCGGTCCACTTCCTCTCCAGCCGGGTGATGATTGACCGCTGGCTCGAGGACGGTGTGCTTCGACCGGCCGGCCTCGGCGGCGAGGTTCCGCGGGTCGTCTTCGTCTCATCGGAGGCGCACCGGTCCGGCCACACCCTCGACTTCGACCACTTCGGCGCCTTCGTGGATTACGGCATGAAGGAGAGCATGGTGCGCTACGGGCTCACGAAGCTGGTGCAGTGCACGTTCGCGACCGAGCTGTCGCGCAGGCTGAACCCGGAGGGAGAGGTGCAGGTGGCGGTGCACGCGATGTGCCCGGGCGGCGTGGCGTCGAACATCGCGCGGGACACGCCGCTCCTGCTGAAGCCACTCGCGAACGCCGTGCTCGGGCACTACTTCCAGGCGCCCGAAGAGGCGATCGGACCCGTCATCTACCTGTGTTGCGCGGCGGAGCCGGGGCGGACGACGGGCCTATACTTGCACCTGATGCAGCGCAAGGCGGTCTCCTCCACGGCATCGGACCCGGAGAACGGCGCGAGGTTGTGGGAAGCGAGTGAGCCCCTGGTGGCGAAGTCGCGGGAAACGAGCTGAGCCAAGCCCCCGGCTACTCCTCGGGGAACTCGTCGGCCGGGAAGACGTCGTTGACGAGTTGCAGGTCGTCGTTCGGACAATGCGGCAGCCAGACGCGGCGCCACTCTTCCCGGGGGATGTGGAAGAGCACTTCGTCGCCGACCACGATCTCCGCCTCCAGTTCGTAGCGGTGGTGACGGCTGATCTCGACGCCCTCGTGCGGCAGCTCGAACTTGAGCGGGAAGTCGCCGAGGTCGCCCCGAGTCACCTGCGTGACCACGACCGGCTCGTCCGGGTCGGTAACGTCGACCAGGCGAACGTGGAGCACGGCCTCCGCGGGAAGGTCTCGATCGTCGAAGCTCGAGTGGAGGACACCCGGCAGGGGCTCGACGCACGCGTCGAAGGGGTTGGTCGAGACGACGACGACATCGCTGTTTCGCGGGGCGCCCCGGGTGAGGACGGTGTGAACGGTGTCGTTGATGTAGAGGAGGTCATCACCGTGCCGGACGTCGGCGCTGAGGGAGTACTCGTTGCGTTCGGAGACTTCGTCGGGGTCGTACTCGATGCGGAAGCGAACGGGGAGCCCCTCGGCGTTCTCGATCACGTCGCGGCCGAGCTCCACTGAAGCCACATCGGCCAGCGAAGTGTCGAGCAGCCTGACCGTAACGACGGCGCCTTCCGGGAGGTCGACCTCGCGGGCAAAGCGCACCTCGCCGGTGATCACGCCTGCCGATCCGGACCCACAGGCCGCTGCCACAGCCGCGACCATTGCGAAGACGGCGACAACGAGGCCATGCGAAACGAGAAGCGTCACCGGTTCACTCCACTCCCGCCATAGACAGAGTATGCGGCGGAGACGGGAATCGTTCCTGCCGGGGCCTCTTGCGGGGTTCAAGTGGGAGAGAGGCCATAGACTGGGGCGGATACGATGGCCAACGCCGTCCTACCCCAGGAGAGACATGCCATGGGCAAGCGACTACCAGCGCGGGCGGCCCGCGTCCTGACTCCACTGCTGGCCGTGACCGTCATGCTGATATCCGCATTCACGGTCTCGACGGGCCCTGCCCGGGCGGAGGACGACACCGAAGAACCGAGGCCCCAGCTGATCCTGAGCGTGAGCGAAGCCCAGCCGGGCGACACGGTCACGGTTGAGGCCTCCGGTTTCCGGGTGGAGGAGGACGGATCCTTCATCTACAGCTCGACTATCACCATCGGCGGCGTGCCGATTGCCGGCGTGGCGAGCGTCGAACCCGAGTCGGGCTACCTCCACGCCGGCAGGTACTCCGACACGGGCCAATGGATCGCCGAGCACATCCACATCGACCCTCCGGGCCTCACGCCCGACGGCGCATTCACCGCGACGCTCGTGTTGCCCGACGACCTGCCGGCCGGCGAGCACGAACTGGTGGCGATTTCCTGCTGGGCGGGCCCCGAGGGGGACTATCCCGAGGACGGCGTCGCGCCCTGTGGCACGGTCGGCCTGGGCGGCGGCGTCAAGGACGGTGTCGCGACGGCAACGCTCACCATCGTCCCGAAGAGCGCCGAGGCCCCGGCGGCAGCAGACACGGGCAACGCGGGGCTCGGCATCGAGGGGGGCGCTGGCGTACCCGCGGGGGTAGTCGCCCTCATCGTCGCCATCGCCGCCCTCGGCACGGCCGCTACCGGGTACCGACTGAGCCGCAAGGGGGCGTGACGGGCGTCGCGCCGAGGGGCGAGTCCAACTCTCGTCCTGACGCGTGGGGGCTGGCTCACCAAGGGAGGCTGCACGACGACCTTTCGAGCTGACATTGGGGCTGTAGGGGGGCTGGGGTAATTCGGCGGCGCCGCCTCTATAGTCGGGCGCATGCACGAAGGCAATCGCGGAGCGGCAGGCAGGCCTGCGCATGAGCCAACCCTCAGCGGTGGCTATGCCCGCGCCTGCTGGCTGCCTCCCGCTCTGAGCTGCGGGAATGCGTAGGCTCCTCCGCGCGACGAGGCCCCTGAAACTCTGGACACTGACGGCCCTGGCGAGCGTCATCGCCTTGTCCGTCGTGGGCAACGCTTGCGCGCAGGGGGGGTCCGTCGAGGGAGATCGGAGTGCGCTGGTCTCTCTCTACAACTCCACGGATGGTCCGAACTGGGAGTCCAATTCAGGCTGGTTGAGCGACTCTCCGCTTGTCGAGTGGTACGGGGTCATCACGAACAGCGACGGCCGTGTCACTCACCTGGACCTCGGGGGAAACCAGTTGACGGGAACAATCCCGGCCGAACTGGGCGACCTCACTAAGCTGGAGCGTCTGGACCTCGGTGGAAACCAGTTGATGGGTGCGATCCCGGCCGAACTGGGCAAACTCGCCAACGTGCAGTGGCTGTCCCTCTGGAGCAACGAGTTGACAGGGCCGATCCCGGCCCACCTGGGCGACCTCGCCCACCTGGAATGGCTGTTCCTCGGTGGAAACCAGTTGACAGGGACGATCCCGGCCGAACTGGGCGACCTCACCAACCTGAAGGGGCTGTATCTCTGGAGCAACGAGTTGTCAGGGGCGATCCCGGCCGAGCTGGGCGACCTCGCCAACCTGCTGGAGCTGTCCCTCGGCTTCAACCAGTTGACGGGATCGCTCCCGGCCGAGTTGGGCAACCTTACCAACCTGCTGACCCTGGAACTGGAGGGAAACCGGTTGACGGGGACGATCCCAGCCGAGTTGGGTAACCTCGCCAACCTGGAAGAACTGAACCTTGCCGGAAATCGGTTGACCGGAACGATTCCAGCCGAGCTGACTAACCTCGCCAACCTGGAAGTGCTAGACCTGGAAGGAAACCACTTGTGCGTGCCTGCTGGCCTGCGGGACAACCGCCACGTCCTCTCGGAGGAGGAGCTTCCAGTCTGTAGCGATACAGCCACCCAACCGCCGACTGGGGTCCCACAGGGGGGTATTGACGAGGGAGACCGAAGAGCGCTGGTCGTCCTCTACGACTCCACGGATGGTACGAACTGGTACTTCAATTCCGGCTGGCTGAGCGACTCTCCATTTGACGAGTGGGACGGCGTCACCGTGAACAGCGACGGCCGTGTCACTCACCTGGACCTCTCTGGCAATGAGCTGACGGGGATGATCCCGGCCGACCTCGGTGACCTCGCCAACCTGGTAGAGCTGAACCTTGGCCATAACGGGTTAGCGGGAACGATCCCGGCCGAACTAGGCCACCTAACCAAACTGAAGCATCTGGACCTCTATGCAAACCAGTTGACGGGGCCGATTCCGACCGAACTAGGCGACCTCGTTAGTCTGGAAGTGCTGTACCTCGGTGGAAACCGGTTGACCGGGACGATCCCGGCCGAACTCGGGGACCTCGCCAACCTGACGTGGCTGGACCTCTGGGGAAACGAGCTAACGGGAGCGATCCCGGCCGAGCTGGGCGACCTCACCAACCTGACATGGCTGTCTCTCTGGGGAAACCAGTTGACGGGGATGATCCCGTCCGCCCTCGTTGACCTCGCCAACCTGGAAGTGTTGGCCCTCAGTGGAAACCGGTTGACTGGGACGATCCCGGCCAACCTGGGTGACCTCCCTAACCTGACTTGGCTGGACCTCAGTGGAAACCAGCTGACGGGGATGATCCCGTCCGCCCTCGTTGACCTCGCCAACCTGGAAGTGTTGGCCCTCAGTGGAAACCAGTTGACGGGGACGATCCCGTCCGAGCTGGGCGACCTCGCCAACCTTGAGGCGCTGGGCCTCAGTGGAAACCAGCTGACGGGGATGATCCCGTCCGCCCTCGTTGACCTCGCCAACCTGGAAGTGTTGGCCCTCAGTGGAAACCAGTTGACGGGGACGATCCCGGCCAACCTGGGTGACCTCCCTAACCTGACAAATCTGGACCTCAGCAGAAACCAGTTGACGGGGACGATCCCGGCCGAGCTCGGCGACCTCGCCAACCTGACTTGGCTGGACCTCAGTGGAAACCAGTTGACGGGGACCGTCCCGGCCGAGCTGGGCGACCTCGCCAACCTGACGTCTCTGGACCTCAGCAGAAACCAGTTGACGGGGACCATCCCGGCCGAGCTCGGCGACCTCGCCAACCTGACGTCTCTGGACCTCAGCAGAAACCAGTTGACGGGGACGATCCCGGCCGAACTCGGGGACCTCGCCAACCTGACGTATCTGGACCTCGCTGGCAACCAGTTGGCGGGGACGATCCCGGCCGAGCTAGGCGACCTCGCGAACCTCGTTACGCTAGACCTCAGTGGAAATCAGTTGACAGGGTGCATGCCGGCTGCTCTGCGGGATGTCCGAAACGTCCTTTCGGACGAGCTTCCATTCTGTAGCGAATAGGGCTCTCCTGTCGCCGGCGCGAACTGTACCGATTGGGATGCCCCGCCCGATGGCCACAACTGGCTCGTCCGAGACTCGGAGAACTGCCGAGCGAGACCGAATCCGGACGCACCGGTTTCTGGCAACGGGGCCGGGGAGACCAGGGGTGGCTCACCAAGGGAGACTGAACGACGAACTTTCGAGCTGACGGTGGCATTGTAGGAACGGGGCGCTTCGCTTCACCGATCCTCTCTACCACTGCACGAGAATCGGATTGGCACTCCGCTCGTGCGAAAAGGGATGCGCCCGGTTCCACGTTTGTGCTGTCGTTCTGACATGCACGTCAAGCGCCTATTCTCCGCGCGCTGCGGTTCCCCGCAGCGTCCAGGTAACGGCCTCCTCAGCCGCGATCCAATAGGTCACGCCGGAGGAGAGGGTCGTCAAGGTGTTGAGGCCGGGCACGCCCTCCAGGCTGGGGAAGTACCCGAGCCACAAGCCTGTGGACTCGTCCCAGGTGTAGATGGCGACCACCTCCTCGGGGAGGCCCGTTCCGGCAATGGCCACGCCATCAGCGCCGGGCCACTCGAACGATGTCCAGGCGGGACCCAGCTCAAGTGCCACAAGCCCGGCCTCGAAGGCCACGGAGTAGACCTTCGTGCGGCTGCCGTCCGCTGAAGTGACCTTGATGGTGATCGCGGGAAGGCCATCCAGGGCGACCTGGTGGCCGTTGGCAGCGTTGCCGTCCACATCGTCGGGCTTGACCCCGACGGCCGTACGGCGCTGTACCGCCCCCGCCTCGATCGTCGTTTCCGTCACGCCCTCCCCGATGACGCCCTCGTAGTCGGTCTGTTCCGGCTCGAACTCGCCGATGTCCACGCCGCTGAGCGTAAGCGAGGCGAGCCGGGCATCGATCGCATCGGGCATGTTGTAGGTGTAGACCTTGCCGTCGCTCGCATCGGCGACGTACATGACGTCGCCGTCGGACCAGACGCCCCGCGGGCTGTTGTTGCTGGCCTGGCTGAGGTTTTCGAACTCCTCGTCCCTGACCCGTTCGAGGCTGGCTCCTTCGCCTGACACTTGCACCGCCTCGCGGGTAGGAAGGCGGTAGGCGAAAAGGCGCCGGGGGCTTGAGCCGGGGTCGGAGACCCAGAGGGTGACGCCGTCGGCCCAGATGCCCGTGGGGGAGCCGTTGGCGGAGTCGAGGGTGTACTCAGCGAGAAGGTCACCACTCTCGAGGTCGTAGGCGAAGACGGCGTTGCGGCGTTCGTCGAGCACCCACATGGTCTCGCCGTCGGACCAGATGCCACGGGCATCGGCGTTGCGCTCGTCGAGATCGATGTCGCGGTCTTCCAGGCGCTCGCCGGTGGCGAGGTCGTAGGCGAAGAGGAAGTCCCGGCCGCTGTCCGAGACCCATATCACCCCCTCGTCATCCGACCACACCCCACGAGGCGCGCGATTGCGCTCGTCGAGCGCGAACTCGCGGTCCTCGACGCGCTCGCCCGTAGCGAGGTCGTAGGCGTAGACGGCGTCGTCGGCGCCGTCGCCGTTGTGGGCTAGCCAGAGGGTGGGCCCGTCGGACCAGGAGCCGGTGGGCTTGTCATGGCCACTGTCGAGGGCTTCGATGTCGTGCTTCACGGTCCACTCGAAGTCGGCCTGGCTCGGGGTCGGGCCGTTCGGGCCGCCGCCACCACCACCACCGCCCCCGCCGATGGTGACGGGCACAGGTGCCGGGAGTGGGGCAGCGATCGTGATCGTGACGGTACCGATGACGGTCGAGTCGTGGCTGGCCGTGAGCTCGATCGTCTCTCCCGCGTCGTCCTCGCCGTCGCGGATCGTCTCGACAGTCACGGCCACCGACGCCGCGCCGGCGGGCAGCGCGACGGCGTAGGGATCGGACAGCTCGTCGCCGTGGGCGGCGAGGGTGAAGTCGTCGCCGGGCGTCGCCATGCCCGCCAGGGTGAGTGCGAGCGTCTGCGCCTCGGCGAAGTTGACGCCGTCGGTCGCGATCGTGACCGTGACCGTCCCGCCCTCCGCGACCTCCTCGGCGTCGGCCGAGAGCGTGAACGCGGCGACATCGTTGTCGTTGACGGCGACCGTGGCGGCATTGACGCCGCGCGTGAGGTAGACGGGCGGGTTGCTGGTGCTGCCCAGAAGCACCAGCGTCACCGCGCCCGCGGGCTCGACCACGCGGTCGTCGAGCGTCGGCGCCTCGACGTCGATCGCGACGTCTCCTGCCTCGAAGTGCGCGGTTGTCGGGGGGCCGGCGACCAGGGTCGAGCCCCGTTCGCTGGCCGCGACGGATACCGTCAACGGACTCGAGAACGGGATGCTGGTCGAGGCGGTGCGCGTGAGCGTGAAGACTGCAGGTTCGCCCTCGGTCACCGTGCTTCCCGCGGCAATCGAGACCTCCGGCGTGTCGGGCACGTCGCTGGGCGGGATCGTCAGCGTCTGCGTGGCGCCGACGGCGGCGCCGGTCGAGGCGAGGGTCCCGTGCAGCGTGATCGTCTCCGCTTCGTGCTCGATGTCGCTGTCGTCCACGACCTGGACGGTGACGGAGACCGAGCCGGCACCGGCCGCAAAGGTGAGCTCGTACGGGTCTGTCAGCGTCTGGTTGCTCTCGTCCACAAGGATGAAGTCGTCGTCGGGGGTGGCGCTGCCACCGACGCTGATTTCGACCGTCTGGTCGTCCTGGAAGGTGACGCCGTTGGTGATCGCGAAGGTCAGCGTCACCTCGCCGCCCTCGGCCACCTGCTGCTGGGCGAGGGTGGAGCTGAACTGCGCCAGGTCGGCGTCGCTGACCGTGATGCTAGCGGTCGCGGTCGACCCCGCGGTTACGCCGTGCGGCAGCGTGCCGAAGGCGAGCGCGGCGCTTTCGTCGCCTTCCACGAGGTCGTCGTCAAGCGCCTCCACCGTCAGCGTCTTGGTGGTCTCGCCGGCCGCGAAGGTGACGCTCTCCCCGGCGGTGAGGTCGTCGGCGGAGGCGTCGGCGCTCGTCTCCAGCTCGACGGGCACGGTCACGCCGCGCACGCCCCGGTGCGCGCTGCTGAGCCGCACGGTGAGGGAGCGCGTGCTGCCCTCGCCGACCGAGTAGGCGGCCTGCCCGAAGGAGACGGTCACGGGCGCGCCGATGACGAGCGCCGCGGGCACGCTGGACAGCGTCGTGCCGTCGGCCGTGCAGATGCCGCCGTCGTCGCAGGCCTCGCCGGTGACGAGGCTGAAGGTGATGGCGCCGTCGCCGTCGGGCGTGAGCGTGACGAGGTAGGCGTGGGCCAGCTCGCCAGCGGCGATGTGGGCGGACACGCTGTCGACCGTCGCGCCGGACACGCTGAGTGATGGCGATGTCTCGTCGAAGTCGACGACGGGGCGGCTAAAGGCCACGACGACCTGCGGTGAATCCGTGGCGCCCGTATGGAACACGGAGGTGGACTCGCTGGCCGGGAGCGATGCCTCGAGCGCGCCGGGCTGCGGAGCCAGGTTGGATGGGGGCATCACGGTGGCTCGCTCTGCCCCATGCTCGGTCGTACCGTTCACACGGAACTTCTCTTCCCCGGTGGCAGGATCCACCTGGGTGAAGATCTCGGATGGCGTATAGGGGAGTTCGTGCCTGTTGAAGGCGCCCCAACTGATGAGCCAGTCTCCGTTGTCCAGTACTTCCACATGGCCACTCGAATGCGCGCGTCGCTCCCGCAGGCCACCGAACGTGTGGTCGCGCAGGAAGACTGCTTCCCCACTATCGAGGTCCAGCGCGTACTCGACTGCCCGGGCAAAGTCACTCTCGCGGCCAAGCACTTCCTTTGTCCATGGATTGACCACACAGTGGCCGCCGTTGTCGAACATCACCAGACGGCCGTTCTCCAGGAGTTGAGCTGCGTGCTGCCCGCAGAATTCTCCTTCCGGGTCGTTGATGATTGAGAGAGGAGCCGGACCAAAATCGCGGGACGCCCATTCCTCCGCGCTCAGGTTCGTTTGCCCCAGGCGCCAGACGATCTTGTGGGTCTCGGCGAGATCTGGATCGATCGCCAGCACCGTGCTGCAACCTCGCAATGACAGCACGAAGACCTCATCGATGAATTGAGCAGCGTTGATGTGCCCGTATCCCTCGGGGAAGCGATGCTGGGTGCAGTCCTCGAGCGGGACCTTGCCCCAGGAGTTCCACGTGAATTCGACCACCCCACCAGCCGTCACGACCTGGAATGCGGAGTCCGAAACGCGCACGGAAGTGCCCCACGGGTCCCCGTTTTCGTCGTTGAACGGTAGGTGTGCCAGGCTGCGGTTTCTGGGCTGCCAGGAGAGCAGCAGCGACTTGTCGCCGTCCAACACGCGCTGGTCGTGTCCATTCGTCACAGTTAGCGGCGGTAGGACGGACACTGTCCGGAGCACTTCCAGATCTTTGTTCCGGACCACCTGGTGCCGGTCGATCGTGCCGTGCGAGTACCGGTAGTCTCCGGTGGGGGCGACTGTCTGGAAGCGAAAGTACAGTCCGGGATTCGAGCCGAGATCCTGAAAATATCGAGGCACCCCGTTGGGATCCATGATCGCTATGAATCCACCAGGTGTGAAGAGGAGTAGGTCTTCGACGATCCCGGAAGCGCCGGACTCCCGCGTCGTTTCGAAGGCCGGGAAGTCGGCCGGGAAGCAATGCACGACGTACGCAGTCTCGGAACCATCGTCATCTGCGACGGTCACCGTTGTGTTGGTGGTCCCGGTTACGGCGACGGCAGTACTACTCCCGGAGCCGACTTGCACCCCGCCGACGGAGATCCGCGCGCCGCTACCGCCGGTCGCCGACAGCGTCAGCATCTCGTCGTCGGCGCAGCCGATACGGTAGTGCAGCACCTCGGGTGAGAATGTGGGTGTGAGCTGCCGTTCAGTGTCCCCCCGGGAGGTCGCCGTCTCCGCGGTCAAGCCAGTCAGCAACGGTCCTGTCACGACCTCCATCGTCAATGCCTGTACGGTCCTGGCCGACCCCAACCCATCGTCGTAGGTGGCCGTCACCCGCAGGAAGGCGTTGGTATCGGCGGGGACCGGCGTATAGCTCGCCAGGGTTGCCCCGCCGATGACCGCCCACGAGTTCCGTCCCGTCGAGCGCTCCCACTGGTACACGGGCGTGCCGGCGGTGACACCGTCTGGATCGGTCAGGGTAAGGGTGAGCGCTGTGCCGACGCTCGGCCTGGTGTCGGAGAATGACAGCTCGCCTGGTTCGTCGACGTCGGTGACCGTCACCGTGACCACGAAGGGCGAGCTGATCTCCGACCCTACCAGGGCCAGCAGGGTGATCGAGTAGTCGTTACTCGTGTCCGCGTCGTCCGGATCCTCGAAGTCCGGTGGGCGGGGAAAGATATTGGGTGAGACAGGGTCGATGTGGAAGCGCAGCGCGCCCGGCGGACTGTCGATTGTGAAGTGGTCGGCGTCGTCTCCTGCAATCGTCCACTGGACGCCGTCGCGGTCCGCATCGCTCGAGGCGCTGAAGGTGGCCACGCGCCCGCCGCCGTTCTCGGCGAACGTGACCGTCGCCGGGCCCGTGATCGCCGTGAGCTCGATCGCGTTCGCAAGCGTGACGACGAGGTCGGCAGTGTCGCTGTTCGTCCCGTCGCTGACCTGCACGGTGACCTGGTAGGAGCCGTCGCTGTCGCTGTCGTCGGGGTCCTCGTAGTCCTTGGCCGTGGCGAAGGCGAGGACGCCGGCGCTGCTCAGCGTGAAGTCGTCGCTGTCGGCCCCACCCGTCTTTGACCAGACCAGGCTCGCGGCATCCGTGTCGCTGTCGTCGGCCGTGAGCGTCGCCACCGCCGTCTCGCCCTCGGTGACCGTGAACGGCCCGGTGCTGGTGATCTCCGGCGCCGTGGAGCCCTGGGCGTGGACGACCGTGGGCGCGACCAGCAAGGCTACGGTTGCCGCTACCGCCCACGCCGGCACGGCCGGTGGCCGGGCGCGTGCGAGCAGGCGGAAGAGACATTGGGCGGCGGACACTCGCAGGTCCCGCACGCGTGTCGGCACGGCCAAACGATAGGGGGGTGAAACCGTAGAGATGTGAGGGGGCTATGAGATTTATCTCTCTGTACATCAGGTTTATGTTAGTATTCGGCGACGGTGCTAACGAAATATCGATCACAGGGGGAAATTCATGGCCCACGAAGACACGCCGCCAGGGCTTGAGGCCCAGGCTCTACGGGAACGCCTCGCCAAGCTGAGCGAGGCCAGCGTCCGCATCAACGAGAGCCTCGACCTCAACGTCGTCCTCCAGGAGACCATTGACAACGCACGTCACCTCACCAGCGCCCGCTACGGCGTCATAGCGACGATGAATGAAGCCGGTGGCCTGGGCGCGCTCCTCACCTCCGGGACGACAGAAGAGCAGCACGCCACACTCATCGAACTGCCGGGCGGGATGGGGATCTTCGATCACTTCAGCACGATCACCGGGCCTCTCCGTCTGGAGAACTGGGGCGACTACGCGGCGTCGGTTGGACTCGATGTCCAGCTGCCGATGACCGTCTTCGCCGGCATGGCCGCACCCATGCGACATCGCGCCGAACCCGTGGGGATCATCTGGCTGGGGCACGACCGGCCGGATGCGAGGTTCAGTGAAGAGGATGCCGAGACGCTGGTCATGTTCGCCTCGCAGGCGGCGTCGGTCATTGCCAACGCCCGGCGCCACCGGGACGTGCAGCGCGCCCGCGGCGACCTCGAGACCCTCGTCAACACCGCCCCGGTCGGCGTCATCGTCGTCGATGCGACGACAGGCGCCCTGGTGTCCGTCAACCAGGAAGCGAAGAGGCTCGTCGACATCCTCAGCCCCGGTCAGCCCGCGGAGGAGCTCCTCACCGCCCTCACCTTGGAGCGCGCGGATGGGCGCGAGGTGTCGCTGCTCGACTTCCCCCTGGCGGAGGCGCTCCGGGCCGGGGAGACGGTCCGAGGCGAGGAGATCACCCTCACGATGGGCGAGGACCGCTCGCTCACCGTGCTGCTCAACGCCACCCCCATCCGCACCGAGAACGGAGAATTGGAGCGGTACGTCGCCACCGTGCAGGACATGACGCCACTGCGGGAGCTGGAGCGGCTGCGGGCCGAGTTCCTCGCCATGGTGAGCCACGAGCTGCGCGCGCCCCTCACCTCCGTCAAGGGCTCGATCACGACCCTTCTGAACCCCTCGAGCCCCCTGAACCCGGCCGAGATACTCCAGTTCCACCGCATCATCGATTCCCAAACCGACCAGATGCGGGAGCTGATCGCCGACCTGCTAGACGTGGCGCGCATCGACACCGGCACGCTCAGCGTCGCCCCGGAGCCGACGGATCTGGCGACCCTTGTCGGCGAGGCCAGAGAGGCCTTCCAGAGCGGTGGCGGTCAGCACACGCTGCTCATCGACCTCCAGCCCGAGCCTCCCCTGGTCATGGCCGACCGGCTGCGCATGGTCCAGGTGCTGAACAACCTGCTGTTCAACGCCGCCAGGCACTCGCCGGAGACCTCTCCCATCAGGATGCTGGTCGAGCGGGGGGACATCCAGGTCACGGTCACGGTGGTCGACGAGGGGAGCGGCGTCCCCGCCGACCAAATGTCGAGCCTGTTCCGAAAGTTCTCGGGCATCACCGCCGAGGACCGAGACCGCGACTTCGCGCGGACGGGCCTAGGCCTTGCCATCTGCAAGGGCATCGTCGAGGCACACGGCGGCCGCATCTGGGCGGACAGCGATGGACCGGGAACCGGCGCCCGCTTCTCCTTCACCATCCCCACCGTGGGACAGGTAGAGGCTCCCTCAGCGGCCCGGACCGCCCAGCCCGCCACCGGCTTCGCGCGCCCGGAGGGGCAGGAACGCGTGCGCGTGCTCGCCGTGGACGACGACGCCGAGGCGCTCCGCTACATCCGCGCCGCCCTCACCGAGTCCGGCTACGAGCCGATCGTGACCACCGAACCCCAGGATGCACTCCCCCTCATGAAGGAGGAACGGCCGCACCTGGCGTTGCTCGACCTGCGTCTCCCCGGAACCGACGGCATCGAGCTGATGGCTGAGATCACGGCGATGGCAGACGTACCCGTCATCTTCATCTCGGCCTACGGACAGGACGAACTCATCGCCAGGGCCTTCGAAGAGGGAGCCGAAGACTACATCGTGAAACCCTTCTCAGCCACGGAGCTGGGCGCGCGCATCAAGGCCGCCCTTCGCAGGCGGGCGGTGTCCGAGCCCGCGGAGCCATACGTCATGGGCGACCTCGTCATCGACTACAACGAACGGCGGGTGGTCCTTGCCGGTGAACTCGTCCCCCTGACCCCGATCGAGCACGGGACGCTCGTCGAGCTCTCGGCGAACGCCGGCCGTGTGGTGACCCATGAACAGCTGCTGCGACGCGTGTGGGGTCTGCAGGCCGGCGACGACATCCGGCCCATGCGCACAGCCATCAACAGCATCCGCCGCAAGCTCGGCGACGATGCCGCGAGTCCCACCTACATCTTCACGGAGGCCCGCGTCGGCTACCGCATGGCGAAGCCCGAGCCTCCGGATGGAGGCGAGGAAGGGGAGCACTCGACCTCGTAGCTTGCCGCCGTCGCCTGGGTCCAGGCGGCCACTCACGTCAAGCATCTACTCGTGGGTTGCTCCGGTTCCCCCCAGCGTCCAGGTAATGTGCTCCGTAGCAGCGACCCAGTAGGTCCTGCCGGACGAGAACTCGGTGAGAGTGTTCAGGCCGGCCACGTCTTGCAGGCCGGGGAAGTACCCGAACCACCGGCGCGTGGTCTCGTCCCAGGCATAGATGACAACGACTTCCTCCGGCACGCCGGCCTCGACAATTGTTAGGCTGTCAGGTCCGGGCCACTTGAACGCGGTCCATGCGGGTCCCAGCACAAGTTGCGTCACCGTGGGCTCGAAGGCCACGCGGTAGGTCTTCGTACGGCTGCCGTCGGACGAGGTGACAGTGACGGTGATCTCCTCGAGGCCCTGCAGGGCGACCTGGTAGCCGTTCGTGTTGTCGCCGTCGGCGTCGGGCGGGCCGATGGAGACGTCGGTGCGGCGCTGCACCGCTCCCGCCTCGACTGTCGTCTCCATCACGCCCTCCCCCATGACGCCTTCGTAGTCGGTCCGGCCCGGGTCGAACGCCCCGATGTCGACGCCGCTGAGCGTGAGCGACGCAAGCCGTGCGTCGATCGCGTCGGGCATGTTGTAGGTGTAGACCTTGCCGTCGCTCGCGTCGGCCACGTACATGACGTCGCCGTCGGCCCAGATGCCCCGCGGGCTGTTGTTGCTGGCCTGGCTGAGGTTGTCGAACTCCTCGGCCCTGACCCGTTCGAGGCTGGCCCCTTCGCCTGACACTGCCACCGCCTCGCGGGTAGGAAGGCGATAGGCGAAGAGGCGGCGGGGGCTTGAGCCAGGGTCGGAGACCCAGAGGGTGACGCCGTCGGACCAGATGCCCGTGGGGGAGCCGTTGGCGGAATCGAGGGCGTACTCAGCGAGAAGGTCACCACTCTCAAGGTCGTAGGCGAAGACGGCGTTGCGGCGTTCGTCGAGGACCCACATGGTCTCGCCGTCCGACCAGATGCCGCGGGGATCGCGGTTGGGCCCCGTCAGCACGATGTCGGCGTCCGGGCGCCGCCCGCCCGTCTCGAAGTCGTAAAAGAAGAGGGTGTCCCGGCCGCTGTCGCTGACCCACACGTTCTCCTTGCCATCGGACCAGATGCCACGGGGCGCGCGGTTGCGCTCGTCCAACTCGAACTCGCGGGTCTCGACTCGCTCGCCGCTCTCGAGTTCGTAGGCGTAGACGGCGTCGTCGGCACCGTCGCCGTTGTGGAGGAGCCAGAGCACCGCGTCGTCGGACCACATCCCGGTAGGCGTGCCGTGGTCGCCGTCCAGCGCCTCGATGTCGTGCTTCACGGTCCACTCGAAGTCGGCCTGGCTCGGGGTCCGACCGCTGGGGCCGCCACCACCACCTCCCCCTCCACCGCCGGCGGCAGACTGCACAGGCGGGGTCGCGCGTTGCGTAGCCAGCTGCGTAGTGGGCTCGGTCGCCCCCTCGCCGAACACCCAGGGGCGGGCCTGCCTGATCGCGAGGACGTTCTCGCTCGTGATCGTGAACTCGATCTCCATCGCGAAGGACTCACCGGGTACGGGGGCGTACAGGCCCTCAAAGTGGTCGTGAATCACCTCGAGATGCTGGTACAACTTCCGCAGATGGGCTTCGCCCAGGAGCAGCGTTCCCGGTTGCAGCAGGCTCGATGTGGTCAGGACCTGGGCTCGGTTCTCGGAGTTGATCAGCAAAGCCTCCGGCACCGAGTGAACGGCGGTCTGCGTGTCCCACTGGGCTCCCGGTTGGGCATTGACGTAGTACATCCCGGCCAGGTCGGAAATTGGGTCGAAACTCACTGCCACGCCGCTGGCCGAGGCATCGCGATCGCTTGCGTGGACCATGACCGCCACGGCGCTCGCCAGGTGATCGATGCCATGCAGTTCGCGCTCCTTGAAGGCCTCGAAGGACCAGTGACTCGCGAAGAGCTGCTTGATCGGTTTGTCGATCCCGTCGACCCCGATCGCCCCTGGGTCTTGTACGTAGGAGTCATGGCTGCGGGCATCGGCGAAGTCCGGCCAGGCTGGGGCGGTGGAGCTCGATCGATAGCTGATCGCTTTGTCTTGCGGTAGCTGCGCGTACATCGCACTCAGCGCTTCAACGATCCACGGTGGCGACGTGGCCGCCAGGATGCTCGTTCGCAACTCGGTGAGCCTCTGCGCCTGGGTGTCCTCACTCGATTGGAAGCCCGAGTCCCCGAGCATCTGCTCGATACGGTCATGGAATCCGTGCGCCTTCATGAACTCGTCGTAGAAGTAGATGGGCATCGCGAACCCTGATGGCACGGTTCCATCGGGCAGATTCAGCTCCGCGAGCTCGGCCACATTGGCCGCCGTCACGCCGAATGCGGGCCAGTCGTCGAAGCCGATCTCACTCAGCGAAGCAATCGCCGTGCGAGCGAGGTCTCGCATCGGTGTCTGCTGCGACCGAGGCGGTAGAGAGTCGTAGTGTGCATCGACTTCTTCGGCTGTAGCGGCGAAGAGCTCCCATCCGTACTCGCTCACGACGAGCTTGACAGGCTGACCAAGCAGCGAGCCGACTCGGGGATCGTCAAAGGGATCGCCAGCGTATGCGAGCGGGATGCTGTCTTGTCTCGCCTGCCGGGCGAGAGGCGACAGGGGGGGTTGGGGCACCGCCAGGATGGCGCCTGCCACCTGCGGCAGGACGTCGGGCAGCGACAGGTAGATCACAATGTCGCGTGAATCGGGACGGGAGTTCGGATGGGCGACAACGAGTCGACCGAAGCTGGTCCCGGTGTTCGGCACGGCGAGGGCGCGTCCGAGTTGCAGGTCACGGTCAAAGACAAGGTTGATGGGCGATTCCCTGAGTGCCTCCAACTCCGGCTGCAGTGAACGCAGCCGGCTGTTCTCGATGTGCCAGGCCAGGTTGTCCGTCAGCAGTGGCATGTGGGCCGCAAGCAGCGAGTGGGTCACGCGGGCCAGGCTGAGGAATTGGGTGTACGGGCCGACCGAGAAATAGAAAATGCCCTGAGTACCGTTCGGTGCGCCCAAGTCCGGGTCGTACGTCAGAGAGCCGGCACGCGTTTCGGCGTCTGAATAGCGCCCGATCTGAGCCAGGAAGTCGACATAGTACGGGTAGGTCCTCGTGTTCGTGAAGAAGACGGCCGGAGGTTGACTCTTGACGTCGATGAGCACGTAGTTGATGTATGACTTGCCGTCATTAGCGCTCGCCAGGGCCTCGAAGCTGGCCAGATCGGGAATCCCGAGGGTACCCAACTCCGGCGCGACCGCAGGGGCGTGATTGAGCGGATTCATGCGCCCGAACTCTGCTAGTTCGGTGAGGTCGTCAATGCAGTCTCCGTCAACGTCGCCGGGATCAGCGATCTGGTATTTCTCGACCCGGTATCGCTCGGGCGATAACGAGCCCACGTTCTGGGACAGCGTGGTAGTCCCCGCTTCGCCTCGTTTGATCTGCACCGGAACCAGTCGCGTGGCGCCAAACAGTTCGAACGTCGCGTAGAGCACGAAGTAGTCGTCAGTCGTGGATGTGACGACGATCGGTACGGCGTCGACCGCGACCTCGGTCGGTGTGGCGTCGAAGTCGTCGGGGCACGCGTCCTGGGCGAGTGCCCCGGACTGAAGGTGTGGGTTGAGGAGGGTGGAGGCTAGCACCACCGCGGCGGCGAGCCAGCGCGTTGCGCGAACCGGGCTCACTCGGCGCTGACCCAGGGGGGCTCGTCCCTCTTCACGGCGAACAGCCTGATGCCAGGTTCCGACTCGGGAGAGTCGCCCTGCGCCAGGCTGAGGCGCCCCTGTGCGACCTGTTGAGTCAGGGGGCCGCGACAGCCGTCACTCCCAGCTCGGGCTGCGTGGCCTCAGCGACACGCCACGTGACAGGCTCGGTAACGGCTACCCAGTACGTCTGCCCATACCGCAGCGTGCTGAGTGCCTGCAGGTCCCAGAACTCCAGGTCAGGGAAGTGTGCCAACCAAGTCCCCGTGGACTCGTCCCAGGCGTAGATCGCCAGCACATGCTCCGCGACCCCGCCGAGCCGCAGGGCGCTGTCGATGTCGGCGCCGTCAATGCCCGGCCACTCGATCGCCGTCCACCCGGGGTTCAGTTCGACGGGAATGCCGTCGTTGTCGTGCACGACGATTTCGACTGCATTCGCCCCGGTTTCGCCCCGGTGGGTGCGAGCTTCCCGGAGACTCACGGAAACGGTACTCGAGGCTTCGAGAACCGCGTCCTCAACTGTCGGCAGGGTGAGAGACGCGTGGGCACTTCCCGGAAGGAAGGTCACCGGAGCGACGAAGGCCGGTCCCTCACGCAGAGTCGCACCGCTCTCCGTCACGAGCACATCCACCGTGAACTCCCACGTGGCTGCTCCGGTCCGCATCAGCGTGACTCTCGCCGGGGTGCCCTCCTGAAGGGACTCCGCAGCTGCCTCGATCGTGATGGTGGGTAGTGGCGCGCCCCCAAAGACGTTGTCGGAGAGCTCGTCGCCGATGGTTGTGTTGCGGCGGATGATGTCAGCCAGCGTCGTACCCCGTATCTCGGTGAGGAGGCCAGGGTTGGCAAGGAAGAAGGGGTCGTTCTCGAACCAGTAGCGGTCCCCGTCGCGCAGGCGCCGGAACTGGTCTACGAGGATGGCGTGGAAGGTCTCGCCGAGCATGGCTCCAGGCAACGGGTCCTCGGCAAGGCCTCCTGCCCAGAGATCGATGTGGTGAAGGTCGCCGTAGGCAAGTTCGAGCGTCTCTTGCAGCCGCGGGTCCGAGGAGATGTCAGCGAAGGTGGTGGCGGGCGACAACCCATAGGCGGCTCGAACGGTGTTGTAGTCCGGAATGCCGTGGTCGCGACCCCGCTGGATGTTCAGAGCGGCGAGATCACGTCCAGGGCCGCCCGGAGCGCCGAACAGCAGGTTGCGGACGTCGTCGACGAGGCGGACATCGATCGCCTGGGCCTGCTGGCGAGCAAGGCCGCGCAGCACACCGGAGATGCCCAGGTCGGGGACCAGTGAAGGGTCGAAGAAGGCCGACCGCAAGGGAAGGCCTTCGTACTGCCCCGCGTCGTCGATGAGGAGGAGAGTGGGGGAGAGCATCGTGTGCCCGAAGCGGTAGGCCGCCGTCGAGAACTCGTTGGCGATGGTGGGATCAACATCGGGGTCGTAGCCCTCGTAGCGGCCGATGGCGCCCGGTCCCAACAGCACGGGCAGGAACTCGTAGTAGGTGATGACTTGCATCTGTGCGCCCACGAGTTTCCTGGCCAGTTCGAAGATCTCGTGGCCGTGCAGGTCTGGATTCTCGGCGGCGATCACCTCAGCCAGGCGGTTGTGCTCTCGCACGAAGAGGGTGTGCAGCGCAGTCAGGCCCAACTGCTCGTTGGCCCGGATGTCACCCGCCAGGAACAGCACCTGCCGGGAGTTGCCCCGGTCGTTCTCGAGGTTGTCCTCGTTGTAGGGAAGGAACTGCCCACCGTCTGAGGTCTTGAGCCTGCCCGTTCCGTCGTTCATACGGAGGGCCCGGACGCGCCGCTCATCGGACCCATAGACGTTCGAAGCGTCGATGAACGCGGTAATCGTGTTGACCTGCTCTCTTGGGTTGTCGGCGCCCATGCCCGTGGCCGGATCGAAGGCGGAGCGCTCGAAGGTCATGGTGCGCAGGCCGCTGTTGAAAGGATCGAAGACGGGATCGCCGCGCGGGATGGCGAGGCGCATGGTCTCCACCGGGCTGGCTGCGGGCGTGAGACTGATGTCGTGGTCGAGGAACTGTCCCCACTGCCACACCATGTCGGTCGCCCCGGTCGCGTTGGGCATCGGGCCAGACTGGACGGAGACCATGTTGCTGATCATCCGTGGGGCCGGCAGGTCCGGCGCCGGCTCCCCGGTCATGCCGTACGCGAACGAGACACCGGCCTTTCGCAGGAGCTCGCGATTGGCCATGCCCAGTTCTTGCTCATCGCGGTTGTTGCCCCAACCGTCCATGGAGCGGGGTTCGAAGGGCGGCGTGAACTCCCACAGTCCGACGCGAACCTCGTCGCGGAAGCGCCAGTCCAGCTCGAGGCCGTACCAGAAGAACTGGCGGCCGTCGCCCAGACCATCGGCAAGATTGAGCCAGTAGTCGCCCAGCCGCAGGGTCAGGCACCCGACGTCCTCGAGGAGAGGCGGCGAGATGTCGAGGAGGATGTCCCAGCGGTTTCCACTCCCGCGCGTCTGGTTGGAGATGAGGTTCTCGATCGTGTAGGTGCGGCCCCGCCATGAGAAGGTCGTGGAACTGATGGCGCCGACGGTACGTTCAGAGAAGGTGGTGTAGCCCACAAGCCCCCGGTTGTTGCCGACGGTAAGGTCGGCGGACCAGACCTCGCCCCCGCCCGGGAGGATGAACGCAATGGGCTCATCCTGCGCGTAACCGACTCCGGGAGCCAGCAGAAACGCCGCGAAGAAGGCGGCGCAGGGGAGGAGGAAGGAGGGGCCTAAGGGGCGGAGTGATGGAGTCAAGCACCTCGCTCCTGGGACCCGCTGGTCCGAGCGAAACGCACACCGCCGAGGACATCATGAGACATTCGGGTTCGTGGATAGTTCATCTAACCGCAGTACCTCTTGTGCTCCGCTCCCGCAGGAGGAGCATCAGGAGCAGGGGGTCCGCCAAGAGTGGGAGCCCTTTGGAAGGCCGGCTCTCAGGAGACGCTTGGGCGGGAGTGGCTTCCGCCCGCAGGGTTCGTTTCGCCGCCATCGGCGAGCAGGGCCCAGGCGTGCTGTCCATCGAGGAATATCAACATGGAAAAAAATCATAGCCAGACTGAACCCAACGAGATGTGAGGGGGCCATGAGATTGAACCGCCAGTGCATCAATTTTCTGTTAGTTTTCGGCTACCGTATGGCGAGGCCCGGATGGAGGCGAGGACGGCGCGCGCTCGCCGTCGTAGCTCGCCCGCACTCTCCTCAGGCACCTACTCCTCGACCGCTGTGGTCCACCCCAGCGTCCAGATGACCGGCTCCGCAGCCGCGATCCAGTACGTCGTGCCGGAGGAGAAGGCGGTCAGGGTGTTCAGGCCGGGCACGTCTTGCAGGCCGGGGTAGTACCCGAGCCACCGGCGCGTAGTCTCGTCCCAGGTGTAGACGACGACCACCTCTTCGGGAAGGCCGGCCGCGTTGATCGCCGTGCCATCGGCGCCGGGCCACTCGAACGATGTCCATGCGGGTCCCAGCACCAATTGCGTCACCGGGGGCTCCACGACCACGCGGTAGGTCTTCTTGCGAGTGCCGTCGGGCGAGGTGACGGTGACGGCGATCGCGCTCGTTCCCGCGAGCGAAACCTGGTGGCCGTCTGCCTGCTCGTCGGTGTCCGGCGGGTCGATGGCGACCTCGGTGCGGCGCTGCACCGCTCCCGCCTCGACCGTCGTCTCCGTCACACCCTCCCCGATGACGCCCTCGTAGTCGGTCTTGGCCGGGTCGAACTCGCCGATGTCGACGCCGCTGAGTGTCAGGGAAGCAAGGCGCGCGTCGATGGCGTCCGGCATGTTGTAGGTGTAGACCTTGCCGTCGCTCGCGTCGGCGACGTACATGACGTCTCCATCGGACCAGATGCCCCGCGGGCTGTTGTTGCTCGCGCCGCTCAGCTCCGTGAAGTCCTCGTCCCTGACGCGTTCGAGGCTGGTGTCCTCGCCGGCCACCTCGACCTCCTCGTGCGTAGGGAGGCGGTAGGCGAAGAGGCGGCGGGGGCTTGAGCCGGGGTCGGAGACCCAGAGGGTGACGCCGTCGCACCAGATGCCCGTGGGGGAGCCGTTGGCGGAATCGAGGGCGTACTCGGCGAGGAGGGCGCCACTCTCGAGGTCGTACGCGATGACGGCATTGCGGCGTTCGTCCAGGACCCACATGGTCTCGTCATCGGACCAGATGCCACGGGCGTCGGCGTTGCGCCCGGCCAGGTCTATGTCACGGTCTTCGAGGCGCTCGCCGGTGGCGATGTCGTACGCGAAGAGCTTGTCCCGGCCGCTGTCGCTGACCCACGCGTTCCCCTTGCCGTCGGACCAGATGCCGCGGGGCGCACGGTTGCGCTCGTCCAGGGCGACCTCGCGCTCCTCGACGCGCTCACCGGTCGCGAGGTCGTAGGCGTAGACGGCGTCGTCGGCGCCGTCGCCGTTGTGGAGGAGCCAGAGGGTGACGCCGTCGGACCACATCCCGGTAGGCGTGCCGTGATCGCCGTCCAGCGTCTCGATGTCGTGCTTCACGGTCCACTCAAATCGGCCGTGCTCGGGGTCGGGCCGTTCGGGCCGCCGCCACCGCCTCCGGAGAAGACGCCGCCTCCACCGCCGCCGGGCTGCACGGGCGGGGTCACGGGCTGCGTCACAGTCGTCGTCACGGGCGGCGTCACGAGCTCGCTCGCCCCCTCGCCGAACACCCAGGGGCGGGCCTGCTTGATCGCGAGGATGTCCTCGCTCGTGATCTTGAACTCGATCTCCATGGCGAAGGGTTCGCCGGGAGCGGGGTTGTAGAGCCCCTTGAAGTGGTCGTGAATCACGCCAAGGTGCTCACGCAACTGACGCATCTGGGTGTAGCTCATCAGCAGTTCCCCCGGCTCAACCAGGTTCGAGAATCCCCGAATCAAGAGGCTGTCTCCCGAAAGGAGGACGATCTCCTCGGGTACGGAGTGCGCTTCGGGATTCGTGACCAGGTCTTCACCGAGCTGGGAGTTGACGTAGTACCGATCCGCAAGGCCTGTATCGGGGTCGAAGCTGACCGCCACCCCGTTGACCAGCTCATCCGAGAAGTTGGGATGGACTAGCACGCCCATCGCGGTCGCGAGGTGATCGACGCGGTGAAACTCCCGCTCCGAGAACGCCCGGAAGGTCCAGAGGCCGGCGAGCACCTGCTTGAACGACTTGTCAATCCCGTCGTCCACCGTCTCCTCCGGATGCTGCGTCTTGGAGTCGTACAGCCCTGCGCCGTTGAACCCGGGCAGGTCCTCGTTGTTGGTGCTCGACCGGTACCGCAGCGACGTGTTCGCAGGGAACGTCGCATGCATGGCGGTGAGGGCGTCGATGATCCACTGGGGGGACTGGGCGTCCTTGATGGCGTCGCGCAGGTCGTCGAGCATCTCGTCCTGGATGTCGAAGTTGGTCTGGAACGCCGAGTGGGCCAGGATTGCTTCCACGGCCTCGATGAGCGTTGTGTCAGCGGCCAGCGTGAGCTTCTCCTCGTCGGGCCCGCTCCCCTTGCCGAAGACGGTCTCCTCCCCCAGGGGCTGCTTCATGAACTCGTCGTAGAAATAGAAGGGGATGGCGAAGCCGTCGCGCACGGTGCCCTCCGGGAAGCCAAGGGTGCGCAGGACCGCGAGATTGGCCGCCTTGACGCCGAAGGCCTTCCAGTCGTCGAACCCGATCTGGTCCAGATCGGTGATCTCCGTGATCGAGAGATCGCGCTGCGGCGTCTGGGTGCTGGCCGGGCGAGACGACTCGTAGTGCTCCTCGACTTCCTGGAGGGTTGCGGCGCGCAGTTCCCACCGGCGCTCCGTCACTTCGTAGCGGACGTAGCTTCCCTCGAGGGAGATGACGTCGCCGTGGTCAAGGACGTCCTTCACGTAGGCGTTGGGGATGCCGTCCTGCACCGCGCGCAGGTTCACGTGCGACAGTGGAGTCTGGGGCGCGGCGGTGAGGATGCCGGCGACGCGGGGCAACTCGTTGGGCAGGGCCGCGGAGACGATGATGTCGCGAGGGTGGGGACGCTCGTCCGCCTCCAGGATCCTGAGGCGCCCGTAGCCCGTCCCGGTGTTGAGCGCCAGGAACTCCACGTCGCCGTAAATGTCGGGATCGAACGCCAGGGGGATCCGGGATGCCCGCAGCAGGGGCAGGCGTTCCTGGGCAAGCGGAAGCACATTGTTGGCGAGGTACAGAGCGAGGTTGTCGTCAATCACCCCCAGGCTGGCAACGAGCACGGTGTGCACCTGCTCTCCTTTGGGGAAGGATTCCGCAGCCAGCCGCGGGAAGTACTCGTAGTAGAAGCCGGTGACACTGCGGCCCGGCACGGTGAACGCCGGGTCGTAGGTGATGGTGCCGGTAATCGCTCCTTCTTGCTGCAGCCCCACGGCCTCAAAAAAGGTGTTGTGGCCCTGGTGCCGCGTCGTGTTCATGAAATAGACCGCCGGATGCGCGGTGTCCAGGTTCAGCAGAACGAACTTCACGGCGGTTCCCCGGTGGACCGTGGTTCCCTGGGCCTGGAACGCTGCCAGGTCGGGGACGGCGACAACGCCGTCGTTCGGATCGGCGATCGTGGCGGGGTTGACGGGGTTCATCTCTCCCAGGTTCGCGAGTTCGGTGATGTCGTCGATGCAATCACCGTCGACGTCGGCCGGGTCGGCGACCTGGTACTTCTCGACGCGGTAGCGCTCCGCGGGCAACGCCGCCAGGTTCTCGGACAGCGTGGTCGTCCCCGCCTGCCCTAGGGTCACGGCTACCGGTACCTGTACCTCCGTGCCGTCCACGTCGGATGTCACGTAGAGGACGAAGTAGTCGTCGGTCGTCGACGTGACGACGATCGGCACGGCGTTGACCGTGACCTCGGTCGGCGTGGGGTCGGGGCACGTGCCCTGGGCGAGCACGGTGGACTGAGGGTGCGGGGCGAGCAGGGTGGAGGCGAGCACCACCACGGCCGGGAGCCAGAGCGCAGTGCGAGCCCCCATGTCTTGTAGCGCCCCTCCAGCTTCGGGCCGGAACGATAGCGAGCTGAACCTGGAAAGATGTGAGGGGCATATAAGGTTCAGGAACTAACGCGTGAGGTTCCTGTTAGTGCTTGGCGGAATCGCTCAATCGATGGCGGATCGCAGGGTGATCCTGGGCAGGAAGGCACACCGTCAGCGTTCTGAGAAAAGCCGGAAGAAGGCGCGAGACTCCGCGAGTTCGCTCTCCCTCAAGTAGGCGTTCATGTTCAGCACTGGTGGATTCCGTTGGACACGGTCGTCGGCCGTGGACGCCTGCCGCGACTTCGCCCCATGGGGTCACCCTCGTGCGTGGCGCGTGGGAGTTTCCCTACGCGACCAGGACGCGTGCGTCGTGGTCATGAGCCCGCTGGTTGGACGACGCTTTTCGCAATGTAGCGAACTCCCCGGCGAGGATTCGAACCTCGAACCTAGCGGTTAACAGCCGCTCGCTCTACCGTTGAGCTACCGGGGAACGGGCTCTCAGTTTCGGGCGGGGCGGGGGAACGGGCAACAGGCGCAGCGCCCGAATTCGGCCCGGCCAGCCTCTATCGGCGGCTCTGCTACAGTGGATTTATGGCCAGGATTCACACGGGTCTCCAACCCCTGCCCTGGCCCCAACGGATCTGGCGGTTTGGGCTTGTCGCCTGGAACTTCGTCGTCATCTACCTGGGCTACAAGCGCATCCAGAAGACGCCCGGTCTGAGCGAGGCGGCGCGCAAGGCGCGCTACCGCGACCAGCACCGCGCGACGGGCGAACGGCTCTACCGGCTCGCGATCAGGATGCAGGGGCTGCTGATCAAGTCATGCCAGTTCCTGAGCAGTCGGGCGGACGTGGCGCCGCCGGAGCTGGTGGCGGTGCTGAGCCGGCTGCAGGACTCGGTGCCGCCACGGTCGTACGGGGAGATGGCGGGACAGGTGCGGCGGGAGCTGGGGGCGGCGCCGGAGGAGGCGTTCGCGAGCTTCGAGCGTGAGCCGATCGCGGCGGCGTCGCTGGCGCAGGTGCACCGCGCGGTCACGCACGACGGTCGCGAGGTGGCGGTGAAGGTGCAGTACCCGGGCATCTCGCGGGTGGTGGAGACGGACCTTCGCAGCATCAGCGTGCTCATCGAGATCCTGGCGCGCATCGAGCGGCGGTGGGACTTCCGCATGCTGATCGCGGAAATCGCGGATTACACGCCGCGCGAGCTGGACTTCGTGGCGGAGGGGCGGAGCGCTGAGCGGGTGGCACGGGAGCTGTCGCACCGGACGGACGTGCGCGTCCCGGAGATCATCTGGGAGCACACGGCGCGGCGGGTGCTGACGATGGAGTACATCGACGGCATCAAGATCTCGGCGACGGACGAGCTGGTGGCGGCGGGGATCGACCCGGACGCGGTCGCGCAGATCATGATGGAGGCGTACTGCGAGCAGATCCTCGTGAACGGCTTCTTCCACGCCGACCCGCACCCGGGGAACCTGCTGGTGCTGCCGGGTCCGGTTGTGGTGTTCCTCGACTTCGGGATGAGCAAGCACCTGCCGGAGGACTTCCGCAAGACCTACAACCGCTTCACGCTGGCGGTGTTGAGCCAGAACGACGCAGGCATGCTCAAGGGGTTCCAGGACCTCGGGTTCCGGACGCGGTACGACGACCCGGAGATGCTGGTGGCGCTGGGGCGCTCGTTCTTCGAGTCGGCGGGGCCGGAACAGCGTCCCTACGCGGACGCCGAGGTGATCGGCGAGGTGAACGAGCGTCTGGCGCGGCTGCTGTCGGAGAACCCGGTGACGGAGATGCCGCCTGACATCCTGCTGATCCTGCGGGTGCTGGGACTGATGAGCGGGCTGCAGAAACGGCTCGACAGCACGGTGGACGTGGCGGAGACGATCACGCCGTTCGCGGAGGCGCAGATCGCGGGCGAGGCGGCGGCCGGAAGCTAGCAGGCCGCTGCGAATCTGTTGCCTGCAAGGGCTTACTCGGGTGAGCCGTAACGACTCAGCATCCCCTAAACTTGGAGGGGTGGGGCAGCTGACCCCTAAAGAGGAACAGCAAAGTGTCTGAACTGATCATGGCGTCCTTCATCGGGACATCGCTAGCGCTTCTGCTGGCGTATGTCACCAAGCTCGCCAAGGCGGGCGCCTGGACAGCAGTTCGCAGAGCAAGGTCTAGGCTGCTGTCGTTCAAGCGGGAGATGAGGCACAAGCGGAGGCTGAAGTGGGTCAGGGAGCAGAAGTTTCACATGACCCACCTGGCCCATCTGGCGAACACAGCGGATGAGTATCGACTGCGACACACCGACTGCTGGACTCACGCCATGTGGAACGCGTTCTGGGGTGCTACTCGCGAGCTTTGGGAGAGAGGCATACGAGAGGAACTGCACTACCCAGGCTCCGATGTTCATGTGCAGCTAGTCTCAGAGCACGGCCTCGGGCTGAGGGTGCGAGGCGGCACGGGTGAAGACCGTTGGCACCTGGAACACCACGCCGCAAGCGATATGTGGGGCGGAGGCGCCGGTAACGCACCGGAGTACTGCCTCTGCGGTCAGCACTATTACGAACACATGCCCATCCACCGCATGAGTACCAGCCTAGGGCCGTTTCTCACCCAGGCAGTTAGCGCCGCAGCTTAGCGGGCCCACTTCGGACTCTAGATACGAGGCGGCGGAACCTAGACGTTCGGCGCTGGTGTTATACGGGGACATTCGCTAATCTTGGTTAGCCCTTTAAAGCGGTCCCGAGAGGCTGCCAAGGGAGGAGGCGCCGCCATGAGCGGCTGGCCCTGCGCAGGCCCCAATACCCCCCACCTGACCAGGTTGTTTCCGCGATGAGTCCCGTTGAGCTGCAACGGGGCCAGGAAGTCGCGCGCACGATCCGGCGGCTCGCGCACGAGATCGTGGAAAGCAACGGCGGCGCGGAGAACCTCGTGCTGGTGGGACTGCTGACGCGGGGCGCACCGCTGGCGGGGCGGCTGGCCTCGGCGATCGAAGCGTTCGAGGGCGCGTGTCCGCCGGTCGGACGGCTCGACGTGGGGCTGTACCGGGACGACGTGGCCCACCGCGACCCCCCTCCTCCCGTACGACCGAGCGACATCCCCCTCGGGGTCGACGGCGCCACGGTGGTGCTCGTCGACGACGTGCTCTACACGGGGCGCACGATCCGGGCGGCGATGGACGCAATCATGGACTTCGGGCGGCCGGCGCGGGTGCGCCTGGCGGTGATGGTGGACCGCGGCCACCGCGAGCTGCCGATTCGCCCCGACTTTGTTGGCCGCAACATCCCGACGGCGCCCTCGCAAACGGTCGAGGTGCGGCTGGCGGAAACCGACGGCGAGGACGCGATCTACCTGATGGAGGGAGCCGACAGTCATGGTGAGCATTGAACCGGCCGCCCCGACAGCCACGGAGCCGGAAGAGCAGCAGACGCCCGCCGTCACGGAGGACCCCACCGTCTGGGTGCGGAAGGACCTGCTCGACACGGACACGCTCTCGGGCGAGGAGATAGGCCTCGTGCTGGAGACGGCCGACGCGATGGCGGAGGTGCGGGAGCGGCCCGTGGGCCGGGTCGCGACGCTGCGGGGCACGACCGTCGTGACCCTCTTCTACGAGAACAGCACGCGCACGCGGGCCAGCTTCGAGATTGCGGCGAAGGCGATGGGCGCCGACGTCATCAACCTCGCGGCGTCGGGGAGCAGCGTGGGCAAGGGGGAGTCGCTGGTCGACACGGTGCGCACCATCGAGGCGGTGGGGGCGGACATCCTCGTGATGCGCCACCCAAACTCGGGGGCGGCAGCCCTGGCGGCGCGGCACACGGACGCGAGCGTCGTGAACGGCGGGGACGGTTCGCACGCGCACCCGACGCAGGCGCTGCTCGACCTGTACACGATGCGCCGCCACGTGGGCGAGCTCGAGGGGCGCAAGGTCGTGATCGTGGGCGACATCCTGCACAGCCGCGTGGCGCGCTCGAACCTGTGGGCGCTGCGGGCGGCGGGGGCGCAGGTGACGCTCTGCGGACCGGCGACGCTGCTGCCGCAGTCGCTGCGCACGCTGCCGGGGTACGAGGGGCCGGGGGGCTGCGAGGTCACGACCGACCTCGAGGGGGCGCTAACGGGCGCGGATGTGGTGATGGCGCTCCGCATCCAGCGGGAACGTCAGGACCAGGGCCTGCTGCCATCCCTGCGCGAGTACATCCGGCAGTACCAGATCACAGAGGAGCGACTGGCGCGGGCGAACCCGGGGGCGCTGGTGATGCACCCCGGCCCCATGAACGAGGGCGTCGAGATCGCGCCCGAGGTTGCGCACGGGTTGCGCTCGGTGGTCGAGGAGCAGGTCACGAACGGGGTGGCGGTGCGCATGGCCATCCTCTACCTGATGGCGACGGCGAGGCGGCGATGAGGGCATTGCTGATTCGCGGGGGACGGCTGATCGACCCGGCATCGGGTCGCGACGAGCAGGGCGACGTGCTGATCGAGAACGGGCGCGTGAGCGCGGCAGGCGGCAACCTGTCCGCCGAGGGGGCGGAGGTGGTGGACGCGGCGGGGTGCATCGTGACGCCGGGGTTCATCGACCTGCACGCTCACCTGCGCGAGCCCGGGTTCGAGCAGAAGGGCACGCTGGCAACGGAGACGGAGGCGGCCCTGCGGGGCGGCTTCACGACGGTGTGCGCGATGCCGAACACGGACCCGGCGCCGGACAGCGCGCCGGCAGTCGAGGGGTTCCTGAAGCTGGTGTCGCAGAACGCACGCGTGCGCGTGCTGCCGGTGGGGTCGACAACGGTGGGGCGCGCGGGGAAGCAACTGGCGGCGCTGAGCGAGCTGGCGGAGGCAGGGTGCGTCGCGCTGAGCGACGACGGCAGCCCCGTCCCGGGCGGGAACCTGATGCGGAACGCGCTCACGCTGGCGGGGGCGCTGGGGCTGGTGGTGGCGGAGCACTGCGACGAGCCCTCGCTGAGCGGGAACGGGTCCATGCACGAAGGGGCGGTGAGCGAGCGGCTCGGGCTGGAGGGGCAGCCAGCGGCGGCGGAGACGGTCGCGATAGCCCGAAACGTCGAACTCTGCGAGCTTACCGGCGGACGTTTTCACATCATGCATCTGACGACGGCGCGAGGCGTGGAGCAGGTGGCGCGCGCGAAGGAGCGCGGGCTGCCGGTGACGTGCGAGGTGACGCCGAGCCACCTCTTCCTGACGGACGAGGCGGTCGCGGGGAACGACGCGACGCCCGCCTACGACACCTCGGCGAAGGTGAATCCCCCCCTGCGCACGGAAGCGGACCGGCTGGCTCTGCTGGCGGGCGTGAACTCGGGCGTGATCGACGCGATCGCGACGGACCACGCGCCGCACGCCCCCGAGGAGAAGCTGTGCGAGTTCGATCAGGCGCCGTTCGGCATCAGCTGCGCCGAGACAGCACTCGCGACGGTCACGACGCTCGTGTCGCGCGGGGAGCTGGAGCTGGGGGCGGCGCTGCGAGCGCTGACGCAGGGGCCGGCGGAGACGTTCGCGCTCGATGGCCACGTTCCCGGCATCGGAACGCTTGCGGTCGGGGCGCCCGGCGACGTGACCGTGTTCGACCCCGAGGAGCGCTGGACGGTCGACCCGGCAGCGTTCGCATCGAAGGGGAAGAACACACCGCTCGCGGGGCTCGAACTGCAGGGCCAGGTGCGGGCCGTGGTGGTCGGCGGCGAGCTGCGGCACGCGGTGGAGGCGGCGCATGTCTAGCGCGAGGCTGGTGCTCGCCGACGGGAGCGTGTTCGAGGGCCGCGCGGTGGGCGCGGTCGGGTCGGTGGGCGGCGAGGTGGTGTTCAACACCTCGATGACGGGCTACCAGGAGATGCTGACGGACCCCTCCTACGCGGGGCAGCTTCTCACGCTGACCTACCCGATGATCGGGAACTACGGTGTGGATGTGGCGGTGGAGGAGTCGGGGCAGATTCAGCCGCGGGGGCTGATCGTGCGCGAGGTGGCGCCAGTCTCGAGTCACCCGCTCTCGACGAGCGACCTGGCGACGTTCCTGGCCGAGCGCGGCGTCGTCGCCATCGATGGGGTCGATACGCGCGCGATCACGCGGCGCATCCGGCGGCACGGCGTGATGCTGGGCGTGATCACGAACGAGCCGGTCGAAGAAGCGCTGGAGCGAGTCCGCGGGCTCCCCGGGTACGACGGCATCGACTGGGCATCGCAGGTCTCGACGGCGGAGCAGTACGGCTGGGAGTCGTTCGCGAAGAAGCACCGGCTGCGGCCGGCGATGGAGTCCCGGGCGAACAAGGCGGTCGTGAAGCGCGAAGACGCGGAAGCGGCGGGGCGTCTGAAGCGAGTCGCGCTCATCGACGGCGGGGTGAAGCGCAACATCATGCGCTCGCTGGTCGCGCGAAACTGCGAGGTCACCGTGCTGCCCATCGACGCGCGCGCGGAGGACGTGCTCGCGCTCAATCCCGACGGCGTCCTGTGGTCGCCGGGACCGGGCGACCCGCAGGTGCAGAACGCGCAGGTCGAGGAGACGCGCAAGCTGCTCGGGACGGTTCCCCTGTTCGGCATCTGCCTGGGGCACCAGGTAATCGCGCGAGCGCTGGGGGCAGGCACGTTCAAGCTGCCGTTCGGGCACCGGGGCGGGAACCACCCCGTGCGCGACGAGCGGACGGGCACGGTGACGATCACGGCGCAGAACCACGGATACGCTGTCGACCCCGAGGGTCTGGCGGCTTCGGCGGAGGTAAGCCACGTGAACCTGAACGACGGCACGGTCGAAGGGCTCACCATGCGCGACGAGCCGGTGATGACCATCCAGTACCACTCGGAAGCGAGCCCGGGGCCGCTCGACAGCATGGGGATGTTCGACCGCTTCGTGCAGATGATGGACTCGACGGGAGGCAGGCGATGACCCGCACGACGGCGTTGCGACAGGCCACGGCCGAGGACGCGGGGGCGGTCGCGTCCATCGCGCACGCCCTTCGCGATGAATCGAACACGAGCCTGCCGCCCGACCTCGACACCGAGATGGCGCGAGGCTGGCTCACGCGCATCGGGGAGCGCGGCGCAGCCGCGATCGCGCTCGACGGGTCGATCCCGGTCGCCTTCGGGATGGTCGAAGCGAGCCCCGACGAGCCGGGGACGGCGGAGCTCGGGGTCTGGGTGCTGCCAGACCACCGGCAGCGGGGCATCGCCACGCAGCTCGCGGAGGAGCTGCTGGCGCTCGCGCGTGAGCGCGGGCTGCGTCGTATCCGCGGGCGGCTCCCCGAAGGCAACGAGCCCGCTCTCAGCTTTCTCTCGTCCATCGGGGGGATGGTTCCCCTGCGCAACCCCGACATGACCTTCGAGCTGCCCCTCTAGATGATGACCGTGAGCAGCAAGCGCCGCCCCCTGCCGCCAAGCCGCGGCGGAGCCGTCCGGCGTGACGCGTCGCGCGTGGGGCCGAGCTGGACGGACGTGCTTATTGCCCTCGCGGCGACGGCGCTGGCGATGGCCCTGTTCGTGCTCATCGCGGCCTTCGCCGGCGAGAACCTGGCCGGGGGCGAGGCAGGGCGGTACTGGGCGTTGCTGTTCGCAGGCGGGCTGGGCCTCTCGGGAGTGTCCCTGCTGCTGCTGGGGCTGCTTCTGCTCGGCGAAGGAGCAGCGGAGCGACGCCGCTATCTCGTGCCGGTCGCGACGGGCGTGGCGACAGGGATCGTCGTGGGGGCGCTGGTGCTTGACGGGGCGAGCCGCGGAGCGGTGCTCGCGCCGTTGCTGCTGCTCTTGCTGGCGACACCACCGCTTCGGGAAGGGCTGGGGTGGCTGATGCGGCGCGGGGCCGGAGGGAGAACGCGATGACGAAACCGGAGAGCGTCCTGATCATCGGCTCCGGCGCGATCGTCATCGGGCAGGCGGCGGAGTTCGACTACGCCGGGACGCAGGCCTGCAAGGCCGTGCGCGAGGAGGGCGTGCGCAGCATCCTCGTGAACTCGAATCCGGCGACGATCATGACCGATCTCGACGTGGCCGACGCCGTCTACATCGAGCCTCTGACGGTGCCCACGATCGAGCGCATCATTGCGCGGGAGCGGCCGGACGGCCTGCTGCCGACGCTCGGGGGCCAGACCGGCCTCAACCTCGCCGTGGAGCTCGCGAACGCGGGAATCCTCGAGAAGTACGACGTGAAGCTGCTGGGCACACCCCTGGAGTCGATCCGGCGGGCTGAGGACCGGGAGCTCTTCAACGACCTGCTGGCCAAGATCGGCGAACCCGTACTGGAGAGCGAGCCGTGCCAGTCGCTCGAGGCGTGCGAGGCGGCAGCGGAGCGGATCGGGCTGCCGGTGGTGATCCGGCCCGCGTACACGCTCGGGGGGACGGGCGGAGGCATCGCCTTCACGCCGGAGGAGCTGCGCACGATCGCGACAAGCGGCCTGGCGGCAAGCCCGATCACGCAGGTGCTGATCGAGCGCTACCTGGGTGGCTGGAAAGAGGTCGAGTACGAGGTGATGCGGGACGGCGCGGGCAACTGCGTGACGATCTGCAACATGGAGAACCTCGATCCGATGGGCGTCCACACGGGCGACTCGATCGTGGTGGCGCCCTCGCAAACGCTGACGGACAAGGACTACCAGATGCTGCGGTCAGCGGCGCTGCGCATCATCGACGAGCTCGGCATCGAGGGCGGCTGCAACATCCAGTTCTCGATGGCGCCGCGCAAGGACGTGCGGGACTGGGAGGGCGACCCGAGCGAGCCGCTTCCGTACTTCGTGATCGAGGTGAACCCGCGGGTCTCGCGTTCGTCGGCGCTGGCGTCGAAGGCGACGGGGTACCCGATCGCACGGGTGGCGGCGAAGATCGCCTGCGGCAAGACGCTCGACGAGATCCCGAACGCGGTGACGCAGCGGACGACGGCGGCGTTCGAGCCGGCGCTCGACTACTGCGTCGTCAAGATCCCGCGCTGGCCCTTCGACAAGTTCGCCCTGGGGGACCGGGGGCTGGGCACGCAGATGAAGGCCACGGGCGAGGTGATGGCGATCGACCGCACCTTCGAGGGGGCGCTGAACAAGGCGGTGCGCTCGCTTGAGTTCGGGCGGCGCACGCTGCTCTGGGAGGACGCCGCCTGGCGCGACGCCAAGGCGATCGACCTTCGGGCCACGGACACGCGCCTGTGGGCCCTGATGGCGGCGCTGCGGCGGGACGTGCCGGTCGCCGAGCTCGCGACGGAGACGGGGGTCGACCCGTGGTTCCTGGAGCGGCTGCAGCGGATCGTCACGGTGGAGCGCCGGCTGCTCTCGGAGCCGCTCGACGCGGAGCTGCTGCTGGAAGCGAAGCAGATGGGCTTCAGCGACGAGATGGTGGGGCAGCTCGCCGACCGGCTCGCGGAGCACGTGCGGGAGCTGCGGCTCCAGCTCGGGATGCGGCCGGTCTACAAGATGGTCGACACCTGCGCGGCCGAGTTCGACGCGTTCACGCCGTACTTCTATTCCACGTACGAGCAGGAGAACGAGGCCACGCCCGAGCCGGGCGTCTCGACGGTGGTGCTGGGGAGCGGGCCGATCCGGATCGGGCAGGGGATCGAGTTCGACTACGCGAGCGTGCACGCGGCCTGGGCGCTGCAGGACGCGGGCCGCCGCGCGATCCTCGTGAACTCGAACCCGGAAACGGTCTCGACGGACTTCGACACGAGCGACCGGCTCTACTTCGAGCCGCTGGACGAAGAGGCGGTGCGGAACATCCTCGAGAACGAGGCGGGGGAGACGGGCGAGACTCCGACGAGCATCGTGCAGTTCGGGGGGCAGACGGCGGTGAACCTGGCGGAGCCGCTGTGGCGAGCGGGGCAGGGGATCATCGGGTCGAGCGCGGAGGCGATCGATACGGCTGAGGACCGCGAGCTGTTCGAGCGCTTCCTGCAGAACCTTGGCATTCCCCAGCCTCCGGGAGCGGCGGTGCGCACGCTGGAGGAGGGGCTGAAGACCGCGCAGACGATCGGGTACCCGGTGCTTGTGCGGCCCTCGTACGTGCTCGGGGGGCGGGCGATGGAGATCGTGCAGAACCCGCGCGAGATGGTCGGGTTCCTGGCGCAGGCGGCGGAGGCGGCGGAGGGGCGGCCGATCCTGATCGACAAGTACCTGGAGGGGCGGGAGGTGGAGGTGGACGCGATCTGCGACGGCGAGCGCGTCCTCATCCCCGGGATCATGGAACACATCGAGCGGGCCGGGGTGCACTCGGGCGACTCGATGGCGGTCTACCCGCCGGTCCACCTGGACGACGAGGAGCGGGAAACGATCTGCCGCCACACGGAGCAGATCGTGCTCGGCATGGGGGCGATCGGGCTCACGAACATCCAGTACGTGGTGCTCCCCCGGGACGCCTCGGGGGCGCCGCAGGTGTACGTACTCGAGGTAAACCCGCGGGCGAGCCGCACGGTGCCGTTCATCTCGAAGGTGACGGGCGTGCCGATGGTGCAGCTGGCGGTTCGCGCGATGTGCGGGGAGACGCTGGAGAGCCAGGGGTACGAGGGCGGCCTCTGGCCGGAGAAGAACCTGGTGGCGGTGAAGGCGCCGGTCTTTTCGATGTCGAAGCTGGCCGAGGTCGACACGTACCTCGGGCCGGAGATGAAGAGCACGGGTGAGGTGATGGGGATCGACAGCGCCTACGAGCCGGCGCTGGCAAAGGCGCTGGTGGCCTCGGACCTGGCAGTGGAAGAGGGAACGCCCGTCCTGCTCTCGCTGAGCGACCGCACGAAGGCAGAGGCGCTGCCGCTCGTCCACGCCCTGCACGATGCGGGCTGCGACCTCTACGCCACGGAGGGCACGGGGGCGATGCTGGACGCGCTCGGCATCCCCTCGACGGTCGTGACGAAGGTGTTGAGCGGCACCCATCCGAACGTGGTGGACGTGATCGAGGACGGCACCGTGCGCTGCGTGCTCAACACGTCCGAAAACCGCATGACGGGTTCGCTGCGGGACGGGTTCCACATCCGGCGGGCGGCGGCGGAGAAGCGCATTCCCTGCTTCACGTCGATCGACACGGCGCGGGCCGCCATCGAAACGATGCGCGGGACCGTGACACCGGACGTCGCGCGGCTGGACGAGTACGTGGCGCGATGATCCGCGAAGAGGCGACGGTCCTCTCGAACGAGCCGTGTTACGAAGGCGGCTACGTCATCTGGCTCGATGCACCCAACCTGGCGGCGACGGGACACACGCCCGGCCAGTTCGTGATGGTGCGCTGCGCCCCCGAAGGCGGCGATCCTGAGTTCTCGCGGGCCTTCAGCTACCACCGCGCGGAGGAGGGGCGGATCGCGTTGCTCTACACGGTCGCGGGGCGGGGGACGGGGTGGCTCGCGGGGCGCCGCCGGGGCGACACGGTGTCGCTCTACGGCCCGCTCGGGAACGGCTTCCGGCTTCCCGACGGCTCCGGGAACCTGCTGCTGGTGGCGGGGGGCGTGGGAGTCGCGCCGATGGTCGACCTGGCCGAGGTGGCGCTGGCGCAAGGGCACCAGGTGACGGCGATGATGGGCGCGCGGACGGCCTCGCAGCTGCTGCCAGCCTCGGCCTGGCCCAGCGAGGTCGAGTACGTGGTGGTGACGGAGGACGGGTCGCAGGGACTGCGGGGGCGGGTTACGGAGCACCTCGACGAGTACGTGGCGTGGTCGAGCAGGCTGTACGCATGCGGTCCGAACCCGATGTTCGCGTCGATGGCGGAGGCCCTGCGGCAGAACGGCCGGCGCCAGCGTCCGGAGATCCTGATGGAAGAGAACATGCCGTGCGGCTGGGGACTCTGCTACGGGTGCGCGATTTTCACGCGCCACGGCGTTCGGCTGTGCTGCAAGGACGGGCCGCGATTCAACCTGTTCGACGTGTTCTAGTCAGGGCCAGGGGTTGCGAACAGGCGTTCTAGTACCGTAGCATTGCGATCCAGCACAAGGGGAGAGCACGACATGGCCCAGAAGGAAGCGGATCGGAAGCGCGCGCTGGACCTGGCGCTGAGCCAGATCGAGAAGCAGTACGGCAGCGGCGCCATCATGAAGATGGGCGACGCGACCGCCAACATGACGGTCGGCGCCATCGCGACCGGGTCGCTGTCGCTGGACATCGCCCTCGGCATCGGAGGGCTGCCCCGGGGCCGCGTCACGGAGATCTACGGGCCGGAGTCGGCGGGCAAGAGCACGCTCGCCCAGCACGTCATTGCGCAGGCGCAGCGCAGCGGCGGGGCCGTGGCCTACATCGACGTGGAGCACGCGCTGGACCCCTCCTACGCGCAGGATCTCGGCATCAACACGGAAGACCTGCTCATCAGCCAGCCAGATACGGGCGAACAGGCGCTGGAGATCTGCGAGGCGCTCGTGCGCTCCAACGCCATCGACTGCATCGTCGTCGACTCGGTGGCGGCGCTCGTGCCCCGCGCCGAGATCGAGGGGGAGATGGGCGACTCGCACGTCGGCCTGCAGGCGCGGCTCATGTCGCAGGCGCTGCGGAAGCTGACGGCGACGATCTCGCGCACGAGCACGGCGGTCATCTTCATCAACCAGCTTCGGGAGAAGGTGGGAGTGGTGTTCGGCAACCCGGAGGTCACGCCCGGGGGGCGGGCGCTCAAGTTCTACTCGTCCGTGCGCATCGACCTCCGCGCCATCGAAAGCATCAAGAAGGGGACGACGGTGGTCGGGCGGCGGGTGCGCGCCAAGATCGTCAAGAACAAGGTGGCCGCGCCCTTCCGCACGGCGGAGTTCGACATCATGTTCACGGCGCCGCGCGGCATCAGCCGGACGGCGGACGTTGTCGACCTAGGCGCGGAGTCGGGCATCCTGACGAAGTCGGGGGCGTTCTACAGCTACGGCGACCTCCGCATCGGGCAGGGCCGCGAAGCAGCCAAGGCGTTCCTGTACGAGAACCTCGACATCCTCGAGGCGATCGAGCGCGAGCTGCGGCTCGAGGCGGGGCTTCCCGTAGCGGACGAGGGCGAGGCTGCTGGCGAGGCCGTCGATACGGCGATGGCGGCCGGAGGGTCCTGAGCAGATCGATGTCCCCGGATGAACGGGACGGACCTCCCCGGGTCACGGCGATCAAGCGGCGGCCGGAGGGGCCTGCCGTGCTGACCACAAGCGACGGCGAGACCGTCATCGTGCATGCGGAAGCGCTCAAGCTGGCGGGGATACGCGAAGGAGACATCTTCGACCACAAGGCGCGAAAGAAGCTGGACCTTGAGAAGTACCGCCAGACTGCGCACAACGGAGCGCTCAGTCATCTGTCGCGCCGACCCCGCAGCGAGAAGGAGTTGCGCGAGTACCTGCGGCAGCGGCGCATCCCAGCGGACATCATCGAGGAGGAAGTGGAACGGCTGCGGGGGGCGGGTCTGGTGGACGACGAGGCGTTCGCGGAGTCCTGGGTGGGGGAGCGGCAGGCGAGCGCGCCGCGGGGGCAGCGCCTCCTGCGCTACGAGCTGCTCGGAAAAGGCGTTCAGGCCGAGGTGGCGGACGAGGCGGTGTTGTCGGTGGACGACCGGACGGCCGCCCTGGCGGTGGCCAGGGGGCGGGCGCACCGGCTGGCGGACCTCGAATTCCGGGTATTCAGCCAGCGGCTCGGGGGCTTTCTGCAGCGGCGGGGGTTCGCCTACGACGACATCCAGGAGGCGGTACGAACGGTCTGGAACGAGACTGCGCCGGAGTCGGAGCGGCGGTAGAGGCACGCCCTCGGGTGGCGCTCATTGCACCATGAAAGCTTTGACGGCTTCTTGGCAAGACACGTACCATCGCCCAAGAGCGGCGTACCGCCGCTTTGGGAACACTATGTCGCAACCTGCGATTCACCTGGAGCAATACCATGCCGGCGATCATTGCCGTTATCGCCGGCCTCGTGGGCATTCTGATCGGGATCGGCGTGGGCTACATCCTGCGCCGCCGCTCTGCGCAGCACTCATTGCAGCAGGCGGAGGAGGACGCCCGGCAGATACTCTCTGAGGCCGAAACCAAGAGCCGCGAGCTTGAGCTGGAAACCAAGGAGGAAGCGCTCAAGCTAAGAAACGAAGCAGAAGCCGATATCCGCGAGTGGCGCTCGGAGCTCTCGCGGACGGAAAACCGCCTCTCCCAGCGCGAGGAGAACCTCGACCGCAAGGCCGAGGGCATCGATTCGCGCGAAATCACCCTGCAGGACCGCTCGGAGGCGCTGCGCGCGTCCGAGGAGGCGATTGCCGACCTGCGTTCGGAGCACGAACGCGCCATCGAGCGGGTCAGCGGGCTGAGCCGCGAGGAGGCCCGCGAACAGCTGCTCGCCGCCGTCGACGACGAGATCCGGGACGAGGCGGGCCGTCGCGTTCGAGAGATGGAGCGCGAGGCGGAACAGACCGCGGCCGTTCGGGCGCGGAAGGTCATCGCGACCGCCATCCAGCGGTACGCGGGCGAGGTGACGGCCGAGACGACCGTCTCCGTCGTGCCCATCGGCAGCGACGACATGAAGGGGCGCATCATCGGGCGCGAGGGGCGCAACATCCGCGCCATCGAAGCCGCGACGGGCGTCGACCTGATCATCGACGACACGCCCGACGCCGTGACGATCAGCTCGTTCGACCCGGTCCGCCGCGAAGTCGCGCGGGTGGCGCTCGCCGGCCTCGTCCAGGACGGGCGCATCCACCCGACCCGCATCGAGGAGGCCGTCTCGAAGGCGCAGCGCAACGTCGACACGACCATGGCCGAGTCGGCCGAGGCCGCAGCGGCGGAGGCCGACGTCCTGAACCTGCACCCCGAGGTGATGAAGACCTTCGGGCGCCTGCGGTACCGCACGAGCTACGGCCAGAACGTGATGCGCCACTCCGTGGAGACGGCGCACATCGCCGCGATGATCGCGCGCGAGATTGGCGCCGACGAGGACATCGCCCGCGCGGGCGGCTTCCTGCACGACCTCGGCAAGGCCGTCGACCACGAGGTCGAGGGGACGCATGCACTCATCGGGGCGGACATCGCGCGACGCTACCGCGTCCGCGAGGAGGTCGCGCACTGCATCGAGGCGCACCACGAGGAGGTCGAGCTCGGCACGGTCGAGGCGGTCATCGTCCAGATGGCGGACGCCATCAGCGGCGGGCGCCCGGGCGCGCGGCGCGAGTCGCTGGACAGCTACGTGAAGCGTCTCGAGACGCTGGAGCAAATCGCGAAGGACCAGAAGGGCGTGGAGCAAGCGTTCGCCATCCAGGCGGGCCGCGAGCTCCGCATCGTCGTCAGCCCCGAGCAGGTCGACGACCTCGAATCGATGCGCATCGCGCGCGACGTAAGCCAGAAGATCGAGGAGAGCGTCGACTACCCCGGGCAGATCAAGGTGACGGTCGTGCGGGAGACGCGCGCGACCGAGTACGCGCGCTAGGCGGCAACGTGGCGATTGGCGACTTCCACCTGCACAGCACCAGCTCCGACGGGGTGCGCAGCCCTACGTGGGTGATGGAGACGGCGGCCGCGAACGGCGTTCGCACGCTGGCGCTGACCGACCACGATACGACCGAGGGGCTGCCGGAGGCGCGAGCCGCCGCGGAGGCGGCGGGGCTGCGTCTCATCCCGGGCATCGAGCTGAGCGTTGACATCGACGGCGTGGACGCACACCTGCTCGGCTTCGGGTTCGACCCCGGGCACGAGCCGCTCCAGGCGTACCTGAGCGAGCAGCGCGAGGGTCGCGTAGGGCGCATGAAGCGCATGGTCCGCGTGCTGGGCGAGCACGGGGTGACCATTGATGCGGAGCGGGTCCAGGAGATTGCCGGGGACGCGAGCGTGGGGCGGCCGCACGTGGCGCGCGCGCTCGTCGAGGCGGGGTATGTCGCGTCTGTGGCGGAGGCGTTCGACACGTGGCTCGGCGACGGCAAGCCGGCGCACATCACGCGCGACCGGCTGACGCCGGCGGAAGCGATCGCGCTGCTGCACGAAGCGGGCGGCGCGGTGTTCGTGGCGCACCCGGTGTTTCTCGGGGACGACTACGAGGCCGTCGTGGCCGAACTCACGGGCATGGGGCTCGACGGCATCGAGACGTACTACAAGTTCTACGACGCGGAAACCATAGCCGCGCACGAAGCGCTCTCGGAGAAGCTCGGGTTGGCCCGCTCGGGTGGGAGCGACTACCACGGGCTGGGAAACCCGAACGACCGCGAGATCGGCGACATTCCCTTCGAGGACAGCGCCGTGGAAGCGTTCGTGGCCTTCCTCGAAGAGCGCGCGGTCTTCGGACGCGCGCAGGCGGGAGCACTCTGATGGACGTGAACCTGGGCGCGGACGAGATCGAGCAGATCATCCCCCACCGCTACCCCATGCTGCTGGTCGACCGGATGGTCGAGATCGAGGACGGGGCGCGGGGCGTCGGCATCAAGAGCGTGACGGCGAACGAGTGGTTCTTCGAGGGGCACTTCCCCGGGAACCGCGTGATGCCGGGGGTGCTCATCGTGGAGGCGCTGGCGCAGGTGGCGGCGATCACGCTGCTCCGGGACGTGGACCAGGCGGGGAAGATCCCGATGTTCGGGGGCATCGAGAAGATGCGTTTTCGCCGGCCCGTGACCCCGGGCGATCAGCTGCGGCTGTCGTTCACGCTGGAACGGATGCGGGGGCCGGTGGGGCGCGGGGCGGTCGAGGCGAGCGTTGACGGGCAGGTGGTGGCGGACGGCACGATCTCGTTCGCGCTCGTGGACAGCCCGACCGGTTAGCGGGGGCGGCAGACGACCCGATGGTCCGTTACCGGGGGCGTACGGGGCGTCTGCTAGCATGGAATCGATGCCGGAAACGGTGGAGTGCGCCCGCCATCCGGGGGTCGAGACCGCCCTGCGCTGCAGCCGCTGCGAGTCCCCGATCTGTCCGTCCTGCCTGATCCAGTCGCCCGTGGGAGCGCGCTGCCCGGACTGCGCCCGCGTGGTGCGGGCGCCCATGTACGTGCTCTCGGGTCAGAACATGCTACGGGCGGGGGTGGCGTCGGCAGTGGGCGGGGTGGTGATGGGGCTCCTCTGGGCCATCATCCTGTTGCCGTTCACGCGAGGGTTCTTCGCGCTCATCGTGGGGGTGGCGCTGGGGTACGCGTTCACGCGCTTGCTGGAGTTCGCGACGGGCGGGAAGCGAGGACCGGGGATGATCGCGTTCGCGATCGGCGGGATCGTGCTGGCATGGCTGGTGCTGATCCTGTTCGGGGGACAGCACTTCGCGCTGTGGGGGCTGGTGGCGGCGGGGATCGGCGTCTGGTTCGCGTACCAGAACCTGCGGTAGGGACGTAACCCCTGGCGTCAGGCGATGACGGCGGCGACGAGGACGAAGGCGAGCGTGATCACGCTGACGACGGCGACGGCGACGAGGTCGCGACGAACGTAGCGGTAGTCGGTGGCGACGTGGTGCTCGCGGGGGGTCTGGTCGGGGATACGGGCCGCCGGCGCACCGGCGGGCTGGGGCGTAGGGGTGGCGCCGGGGCGCGGGAGGGTCGAGGCGCGGTCGCGGCGGCGGCGCTGTCGTCGGGGTCGACGGGAGCTCATCGCGGGCGATCGTACCGTGGGCGGGAGTGGCGCGGAAGCGCGGGGCGTATCGGTAGAATCCCGCGCACGACCCTTCACGGGAGGCGCGCCGGCGGGCGCGCAGGAGGCCAGACGTGAGCAACGGAAGCACCGACATCGGACTGCCGGTCGACGAGAGCTACGTGCCCCCGGCGCGGGTGCGAGAGGGCGCCTACGTGGGCTCCCGCGAGGAGTACGACGAGATGCGCCGCCGCTCCCTTGAGGACCGCGAGGCGTTCTGGGCGGAACAGGCGCGGGCCAATCTCAAGTGGATGAGCGACTTCCAGACGGTGGTCGAGGAGGACTTCACGACGGGCCATATCGCGTGGTTCAAGGAAGGGACGCTCAACGTGAGCGTGAACTGCCTCGACCGGCACCTGGCGACGCGCGGCGACCAGGTCGCGCTGCTGCTGGAGGGCGACGAGCCCGGCGACAACCGCTCGCTGACGTACCAGGAAGTCGCGGACGAGGTGGGGCGGCTGGCGAACGCCCTGCGTTCCCGCGACGTGGGGAAGGGCGACCGCATCGCCATCTACATGGGGATGGTGCCCGAGCTGGTGGTGGCGATGCTCGCCTGCGCGCGCATCGGGGCGGTGCACTCGGTCATCTTCGGCGGGTTCAGCCCGCGGTCGATCGTCGACCGCGTGGAGGACTCGACGTGCAAGGCGATCATCACGCAGGACGAGGGGATGCGGGGCGGCCGGACGGTGGCGCTCAAGGCGAACGTCGACGAGGCGCTGACGATGGGCGGTGAGAGCATCGAGTTCGTCATCGTCTACAAGCGCACCGACGCCGACATCTCGATGACCGAGGGTCGCGACGTCTGGTGGGACGACGCGCTGGCGGGGCAGTCGACGGCGGCCGAGCCCGAGGAGATGGGGGCGGAGGACCCGCTCTTCATCCTCTACACGTCGGGTTCGACGGGGAAGCCGAAGGGCGTGCTGCACACACAGGCGGGCTACCTGCTCTACACGATGCTCTCGCACCGCTACACGTTCGACTACCGCGACGGCGACATCTACTGCTGCGCCGCGGACGTCGGGTGGATTACGGGGCACAGCTACATCGTGTACGGGCCGCTGGCGAACGGGGCGACCTCGGTGCTGTTCGAGTCGGTGCCGACGTACCCGGATGCCGGCCGCTACTGGGACATGGTCGACCGGCTGGGAATCAACAGCTTCTACACGGCGCCCACGGCGATCCGCGCGATCGCGGCCGAGGGCGATGAGCACGTGACGCGCTACAGCCGCGAGAGCCTGCGCGTGCTGGGGTCGGTGGGCGAGCCGATCAACCCCGAGGCCTGGCGCTGGTACTACGGCGTCGTCGGCGGGGAGCGCTGCTCGGTCGTCGACACGTACTGGCAGACGGAGACGGGCGGGCACATGATCACCGGCCTTCCCGGCGCGAACGACATGAAGCCGGGCTCGGCCTCGCTGCCGTTCCTGGGGGTGGAGCCGGCGGTGGTGGACGAGGGCGGTAACGTGATCAACGGGAACGGGGTGACGGGGCGGCTGTGCATGCTGGCGTCGTGGCCGGGGATGATGCGCACGGTCTACGGCGACCACCAACGCTTCATCGACACGTACCTCACGACCTACCCGGGCAAATACTTCACGGGCGACGGCTGTCACCGGGACCAGGACGGCTACTACTGGATCACGGGGCGCGTGGACGACGTGATGAACGTGGCCGGGCACCGCCTGGGGAGCGCCGAGATCGAGGGCGCGCTGGTCGGGCACGAGGCCTGCGCCGAAGCCGCCGTGGTCGGGTACCCGCACGACGTGAAGGGGACGGGCATCTACGCGTACGTGATGCTCAACCAGGGATGGAGCGGGTCCGACGAGATCGAGCGCGAGCTGCGGATGGCGGTTCGCGCCGAGATCAGCCCGATCGCGACGCCGGACCAGATCCAGTTCGTGCCGGGCCTGCCGAAGACGCGCTCGGGGAAAATCATGCGGCGCATCCTGCGCAAGATCGCCGAGGGCGAGCCCGAGAACGTGGGCGACGTGACGACGCTTGCCGACCCGGCGGTCGTCGAGGACATCGTGGCGGGGGCGAAGGTCTAGGGGGCGTCCGGGTTCAGCGGCAAGCGGAGCTGGTCGCGCTCCGGAGCGCTGCCAGCGAGCAGGAGCTCGACGGCGGCGACCGCCGCCTCGCGCTGGTCGCGGGCCTCGGCACGATCGAGCAGGAGAGGCGCGAGCGCCTCGATGGCGCGGGCGAGCTCCGGGTCCTCGACGCAGAGGCGATCGTGCGCCTCGGCGGCGCTCAGGCCCTCGGCCCAGTAGCGGCGGACGGCCGCGGCCACGAAGGCGCCGCCCAGCACATCGACGCAGTCGCTCGCCTCGTAGCCGGCTTCGACGAGGGCACGCTGGACGATCTCGATGGCCTCGTTGCGGTCGCGTCCGCGCAGGTCGAGGGGGCGGTCGTCGGTCATGCGTCGATCCCGAGGAGGGCGGTCAGGTCCTGCTTGGCATCGAGGATGCCGGCCCAAAGGTCGCCGGTCTCGGCAAAGCGGTCGAGGGCGGTGAGCACGGTGAAGTCGGTCGGATAGAGGTCGTCGAGCTCGTCCCAGCGGACGGGCACAGAGACAGGGGCGCCGGGCTTCGCGCGGGGGGAGAAGATGGCGGCGACGTTCTTGGCGCGGGCGTTCTGATTGACGTCGAGGAAGATCTTGCCGGTGCGCTTCTCGGAGGCCCACTCAAGGGTGACGTCGCGGGGCATGCGGGCGAGCAGCTCGCCGCTGACGGTCTCGCAGAGGGAGCGGATGACGGGGTACGGGAATTGGCGGAGGACGGGCACGTAGATGTGCAGGCCGGTGGCGCCCGATGTCTTCACGTAGGAGGGGAGGGCGGCGGCATCGAGGATTTCCTTGAAGGCGCGGGCGACCTCGACCGTCTTGGCGAAGGCCGTGCGGTTGAGCTGGGGTTCCTCGCCGGCGGCCTCGTCGCCCCGGTAGATATAGGGGTCGAGGTCGAAGAGGAGGAAATCCGGGTAGTTGAGGACGGACGCCTCGACGTTCTCGCGGGAGGCGGTGAAGTCCGTGGGGAGGGTGCGGGCGTCGGGGGCTGGGGAGACGCGGCCCATGGTCGCGTGGAACTCGAGGTTGGCGAGCTGCCCCAGCCAGAGCAGAGTCGGGAGGTTGTTGCAGAGGAGGAAGTCGCGGTCGCCGCTCGCGCCCTCGGAGTGGACGGGCACGGTCTCGACGAAGTCGGGGGGTGGGCCCTCGGAGTGCTTCTGGTAGAAGTGGAGGTCGTCGATGCCGTTGGGGTAGCGGGTGAGGGTGATGAGGCGGTCGCGGAGGTGGGGAAGCATGAGGGGAGCGACGGTGGCGAGGTAACGGAGCAGGTCGCGCTTGGTGACGGCGCGCTGGGGGCCGCTCTCCGGCCAGAGCGCCTTGCCGAGATTGGTGACGGGGATCTCATGGCCATCGACGTCGAGGCGCAGCTCGTCGCGGTCACCGTCGAGCTGGGCGAGCACCGAAGCCACCTGGCTCGCAAGGGACGGGGCGGTGGGAGGCGCAGGGGCGGGGGACGGGGCGGGCTGCGTCGCGACGAACACGGCGTCCTCGGGAGCGATGTCGGGGCGGAGGCGCTTGAAGACGGGGGCGCGCAGCAGGCCCTGCGACGTGACCTCGGTGTACTCGACCTCGACGACGAGCTCAGGGCGGACGAAGGTTGCGTCCCCGGCTTCGGGCGGGGTCTCGGGGAAGGGGGAGGCGTCGGTCGCGAGGGCATCGAGGCGGGTGCGGAGGTCGACGAGGAGGGCGTCGCTGAAGCCGCCGCCGGCGCGTCCGCGGTAGGTCAGGGCGCCATCTTCCTCACGGGCGGCCAGCAGGAGGGCGCCGAAGGTGGGCTCGCGGATGCCCTCCCCGGGCGTGAAGCCGGCCACGACGAACTCGGCGGTCTGCCGGGCCTTGATCTTGGCCCAGGAGTCGGAACGCTTTCCGGGGAGGTAGCGGCTGCCCCGGCGCTTGGCGACGACACCCTCGAGGCCGAGCGCGACGGCGCCCTCGTAGGCCTCCTTGCCTTCGGCCTGGAAGTGCTCGACGAGGGCAACGGGCCCGACGGGCAGCAGCACGCGGGCGAGCGACTCCTTGCGCTCCTCGAGGGCGACGCCGGTGAGGTCGAAGCCGTCGAGGTGGAGCAGGTCGAAGGCCATGTACGAGACGGGTACACGCGCCTCGGCCGCGGCGATATCGACCTCGCCGGCGAGGTTCATGCGCTGCTGGAGGAGCTCGAAGGAGGGGACGCCGCGCTCGTCGAAGGCGCAGATCTCGCCGTCATAGACGGCTTCGGCGACGGGCTGGGCGGCGAGAGCGGAGACGAGGCCGGGGTAGGTGGCGGTGAGGTCGGTGCCACGACGCGAATAGAGGCGGGCTTCGCCGCCGGAGACGTGGGCGACGGCGCGGATGCCGTCGAGCTTCGGCTCGAAGAGCCAGTCGGCGTGGGAAAAGGGCTCGCGGACGCTGGCCATCATGGGCGGGAGGGTGTCGGGGAAGGGCGCGGCACTCGATCCCTTGAGGGCGTCGGGGGTGTAGTCGGAGGGGGCCTTGCGGTGGCGGGGGAGGTGGCCGTCGCGGATGTCGTCGAGGCTGAGGCCGGAGACGACGGAGCGATCGAGGGCGGTGAGGTCGGCGGCGGCGTCGGCCAGGGGGTCGTCGTGCTTGAGGAGGAGCCAGTCGGTGGAGGTCTTGACGAGGGACCAGGAGCCTTTGAGCTTGCGGCCGCGCATCTGGACCGAGATCTTGCCGGCCTCGATGGCCGCTTCCATCGCGGCCTCGGCCTCCTCGCGGGAGGAGAAGTCGTAGACGCGTTCGTGCTCGGGGGCGTAGGTGCCGGCGTCCCAGACGATGACCTGGCCAGCGCCGTACTGGCCCTTCGGAATAACGCCCTCGAAAGCGGAGTAGGCGATGGGGTGGTCCTCGGTCATGACGGCGTGGCGGCGGACGGAGGGGTCGCTGGAGGGGCCGCGGGGCACGGCCCAGGACTTCATGACGCCGCCGACCTCGAGGCGGAGGTCGTAGTGGAGGCGGGTGGCGTCGTGCTTCTGGACGACGAAGGTGAGGGGTCCGGCGCGGTCCTCGGGGATGGCGTCGGGGGGCTCGGGGGTGGCGGCGAAGTCGCGCTTCTCGCGGTATTGGTCGAGGGGCTCGGTCATGACGCGCTCCGGCGCCGGGAGGCCACTGCGGCGGCGGGGCAGGCGACAGCGAGTGCGCTCACGGTGCGATTATCGGGCATAGGGGCGGGGTCACGACGTGAGATACACCGCCAGCACAAACACGCCGACCAGGCCAACCAGCACGAGCACCACGAATCCGGCGAAGCTCAATGCCCGAACCCGACCCAACCGCCTCTGGATGCGAAGCCTCTCCTGGCAGGAGCCGCAGATGGCCTCAGCGTCCATGGCCTTCGGCCCTCCACACTTGGAACACTCGCCGAAAACTCGTGGACTGCTCAAATGCCCGTGCTCCCCGGCAGGTCGCTTCCCTGGTCGCCGCCCCTAGTCGGCGACGACGGCGGCCTTCTCGTCGGCAGTGGCGCCGTTGTCCGCGACGGGGGCGGCCTCGCCTTCCTTGCGGGCCTTGGCGGCCTCGACGCTCGCGCGGAGGGCGGCCATGAGGTCGACGGCGGGCTGCGGCGCGGCCGCCTCGGGAGTCGCGACCTCCTGGCCCTCCAGCTTGGCGTTGATGATGGTCATCAGCGCCTCGCGGTACTGGTCCGTGTACTTCTCCGGGTCGAAAGGCTCCTCCAGCATCTCGATGAGGGCGCGGGCCATCTCCATCTCTTCCTCGGAGACTTCGTCGACGGCGACGGACTCGCCGGGGTCGCGGATCTCGTCGGGGTAGTAGAGGGTCTCGAGGATGAGCTGGTCGCCGCGGGCGCGGAGAGCGCAGAGGCGCTCCTTGGTGCGGATGGCGACCTTGGCGATGGCGATGAGGCCCTTGGCCTGCATTGCGCGGATCAGGAGGGAGTAGGGCTTGATGCCCGCGTCCTCGGGGGAGAGGTAGTAGGACTTCTCGTAGTGGACGGGGTCGATCTCGGCTTCCTCGACGAAGGCGGTGAGCTCGATGGTGTGCTTGGTGGGGAGGGGCAGCTTCTCCAGGTCCTCGTCGTCGAGGACGACGTAGCGGTCCTTGGCGTACTCGTAGCCCTTCACGATCTCGTCGTAAGGCACCTCCTGCTCTTCGACCGGGTCCCAGCGGAGCATGCGGACGCGGGTGTTCGTGTCGCGGCGGAGCTGGCGAAAGCCGATGTCCTTGCTCTCGGTGGCGGGGAAGAGGCGGATGGGGATGCTCACCATGCCGAAGCTGATGACACCCTTCCAGATGGCTCGGGGCATTGCGCGCCTCCGGGAATGCCAACTTATGTCGGCAGCACCTGTCAGTGTACGACCACCGGCGCGTGTAGGTCAGATCACGGCGGGAGGCTCCATAACGCGTGATAAACTGGAAGGGCCGAATCTTCGCGCGACTCACTCGGGTCGCGCGGGGAGCGGGGGACCCATTGTTGGGGTGAAGTGCGCGAGAGCGTACAGGCGATCTCCGACGCCGAACCCGTCAGCTAACCCCGCAGGCGTTCGGAGGCTCGCGACTACGCGACCAGCCTCCCAGTCGGTGGTTTCGAGCAGAGATCGCCCGCCCCCGCCCCATTGGCGGGGTATACAGTAGCCAGAGGAGGCGCCCTTTATGACGAGCACAGTAGTTGACCTCTCCGAGGAATCCCCGGAGCGCGCCAAGTACCGCGCGATCACCCTCCACAACGTGGAGGGACTGCCCCAGGCCGAGCGGCTGACCGACGAGCAGCGCTTCGCGATCGACGTGGTATCCCGGGTGCTGCCGTTCAAGACGAACAATTATGTCGTGAACGAGCTGATCAACTGGGACGACGTTCCCAACGACCCGATCTTCACGCTGACGTTCCCGCAGCAGAACATGCTGCGCGACGACCACTTCGACGAGGTGGCGACGCTGGTCTCGCGGGACGCGTCCCGGGCCGAGATCGACGAGGCGGCGAACCGCATTCGCATGACGCTGAACCCGCACCCGGCGGGGCAGCTCGAGCACAACGTGCCGGTCCTCTACGAAGAGACGGTCGAGGGGCTGCAGCACAAGTACGAGGAGACGGTGCTGCTCTTCCCGAGCAACGGGCAGACGTGCCACGCGTACTGCACCTTCTGCTTCCGCTGGCCGCAGTTCGTCGGGCTCGACGACCTGAAGTTCGCGACGAAGCAGGCGAACGGGCTCGTCGCTTACCTGCGAGAGCGGCCGCGCGTGAGCGACGTGCTGATCACCGGCGGCGACCCGATGGTGATGAAGACGCGCCGCTTCAAGCAGTACATCGACCCGATCCTGGAGGAGGATCCGCCGAACCTGCGGACGATCCGCATCGGGACGAAGGCGCTGGGCTACTGGCCGTACCGCTTCACGACCGACGACGACGCGGAGGAGATGCTGGACATCTTCCGGCGCATCACGGCGACCGGGCGGCATCTCTCGATCATGGCGCACTTCAACCACCCGCGAGAGCTGAGCACGCCGGCGGTACGCGAAGCGACGGAGCGCATCCGCGAGACGGGCGCGCAAATCCGGACGCAGTCGCCGATCATGCGGAACATCAACGACAACTCGGACGCGTGGGCGGAGATGTGGCGCGAGCAGGTGCGGCTCGGGATGATCCCGTACTACATGTTCGTGGCGCGCGACACGGGCGCGAAGCACTTCTTCGAGATCCCACTGGTGCGGGCTTGGGAGATCTTCCGCGGCGCCTACAACCAGGTCAGCGGCCTGGCGCGGACGGTGCGCGGGCCGAGCATGTCGGCGGAGCCCGGCAAGGTTGCGGTCTCCGGTCCGGCGGAGGTCGCGGGCCAGAAGGTGCTCACGCTGAACTTCCTGCAGGGCCGCGATCCGGACTGGGTCGGGCGCCCATTCTTCGCGCAGTACGACGAGTCGGCGACCTGGCTGAACGAGCTTCGCCCCGCTTTCGGCGAGGAGAAGTTCTTCTTCGAGGACGAGTTGGCGCACCGGTACGAGGCGGGCATCGCCGCCGGGACCGAGAGCTAGCCGGCCGGCAACCCGGCACAACGCCAGACGGGGCCCGTTCGACGGGCCCCGTTCTCGTATCCGGCACAGGCGGACGCACAGCGGACGGGCGGGGCGGCTATCCTTTGCGCGTGCCGGAACCGGGAACGCACACGGAAGCGGAGCAGGAAGCGCTGCTCGCGAACGAGGGGTTCTACCGCGCGCTGGGCAACTCCGACATGGGCGCGATGGAGCAGGTCTGGGCGCGCATCGCGCCGGTGACGTGCCTGCACCCCGGCTGGACGCTCCTGACCGGCCGCGAAGAGGTGCTGGAGAGCTGGCGGACGATCCTCGCGAACCCGAACCAGCCCCGCATCGTGGGCGGCGGCGCGAGCGTGACCGTATTCGGGAACGCAGCCGTCGTGCTGTGCCGGGAGGTCGTGTCGGGCAGCCCGCTCTACGCGACGAACGTGTTCGTGCGCGAGGAGGGGTCGTGGCGCATGACGCACCACCACTCGGGTCCGGTGATGGTTCACCGGCCGGACTAGGGGCGGAAGCCCTCGCGGTTGAAGGGCTCGTCGCGCCAGGCGAGCGCGGCGCGCAGGCCTTCGGCGTTGGAGATACGGCCGAACTCGCCGGCGCCGGGACGCATGCGTCCGCTGAGGGCGTGCCACTGGGGGCCGGTGTTGAGAGCGGTGCGGATGCCCTGGATCTCGTAGGTCTGGTTGATGGCGAGCTTGTTCGCGGCGAGCAGGTCGGGGGCGATGCTGGAGAGGGCGCGGACCTCCTTCATGACCTCCTCCTCGAGGGAGTCGGCGGGGAAGCTCTTCGCGATCCAGCCCCATTCGGCGGCTTCCTTACCGGTCAGGCTATTGCCGCTGAGCTGGAGGTACTTGGCGCGGCCCATCTGCAGCTTCCAGGGGAAGTAGATGACGTCGGGCGTGGTCATGCCGCGCATGGGCGGGTAGCCGATCTTGCAATCGTCGGAAGCGAAGGCGATGTCGCACATCGACATGAGCTCGGAGCCGCCGGCGAGGCAGTAGCCGTGGACCATCGCGACAACCGGCTTGAGCAGGTCCCAGATGGTCATCCAGTCGCGGACGCAGCTGCGGGCGAAGGGGTCGGTCCAGGTGTCGAAGTGCTTCTCCGAGACGAGGATGCCGGCGCGAGCGTCGGCGGGCTGGTTGGGGGTGATGTCGTACCCCGCGCAAAAGGCACGCCCGGCGCCGCGCACGAGGATGACGGTCACGTCGTCGTCGCGTTCGGCAACCTTGAGGGCGTCGACGAACTCACCGCGGAGGTCGCGGTTGAGGGCGTTCAGCTTCTCCGGGCGGTTGAGGGTGATCGTGGCGATCTTGTCTTCGGTGGAGTAGAGGATGTTCTCGTACTCGGGCATGTGGGGCCTCCTGCAGGTTGCGGGATTGTAGGGGGTCAGGGCGTGGTGAGGGGCGCGACGACGAAGGGCGGGACGGGGACGGCGGGTTCGCGGGAAGTAGCGCCGGCTTCGTAGAGCCGGGCGACGGCCTCCGCGTCGAGGCCGAGCAACTCGCCGAAGACGTAGTCGTTGGCCTCGGCGAAGCGGGGGGCGTGGCTGCGCAGCGCCGGCGCCGTCTTCGAGAAGCGCCACATGAAGCCGGGGTAGGGGTAGACGCCCGTGTCGGGGTGCTCGATGTCGATGAAGGAGCCTCGGGCGTGGAAGTGGGGGTCGGCGTGGAGCTGCCAGTTGTGGAGGATGGAGGCGGCGGGGACGCCAGCCGCCTGCAGGTCGCGGACGGCCTCGAAGCGGGTGAGGGGCTGCGTCCAGGCGGCGAGACGTTCGTCGATCTCCTCGCGGCGGGCGACGCGGGCGGGGCCGTCGAGGGAGGCGAGGTCGCCCAGGCCCGCGACCTCGCAGAGGGCGCGCCACTGCTCGTCGGTGCGGACGGCCACGGCGACCCAGTCGTCGCGGCCATCGACGGGGTAAGCGCCGGTGGGGGCGTTGGCGGGCTCGATGTTGCCGAGGCGGGGCATGGACCCGCCGTGCTCGTGGACGTGGGCGAAGGCGGCGACCATGAAGGTCATGGCGGACTCGGTGAGGGCCATGTCGACGTGCGAGCCGCGACCGGTGCGTTCGAGCCGTTCGAGTCCGGCGACGGCGGCAATGGCGGCGTGGGCGCCGGCGATGGGGTCGGCGATGAAGGAGCCGGTGCGGTAGGGGCGCTCGTCGCCGGGGTAGCCAGTGGTGGAGGCGAGGCCACTGGCGGCCTCGATGTTCGAGCCATAGGCGATCCAGTCGCGGCGGACGCCGGTCGCGCCGAAGCCACTGATAGAGACCATGACGAGGCGAGGGTTGACCTCGGCCAGCTTCTCGTAGGCGAGACCGAGGTTGGGCATGACGCGGGCGCTGTTGTTCTCGATGACGACGTCGGCCTTTGCGGCGAGATCGAGGAAGACCTGGCGCCCCTCGTCGGTCGCCATGTTGAGGGAGATGTCGCGCTTGTTGCGGTTCATCTCGTTGAAGTAGCCGGAGCGGTTGTAGTGGTACTTGCCGGGGTCGAGGCCAGGGTAGTGGCTGCCGCGGGTGGCGGGGCGGGTGGCGAGCTCGACCTTGATGACCTCGGCGCCGAGGTCGGCGAGGTGGCGGCAGGCGATCGGGCCGGCCCAGTTGTTGGTGACCTCGATCACGCGCAGCCCCTCGAACGGGGAGGCCGCGGGCGTGCGGCCGCCGGGAGGGGCCGGCGGGGCGTCGCCGGCGAGGGCTCGGGCGAGGGTGTTGGGGAGGGCGGGTTCCGGCCAGGGGTCGGTCCAGCGGTAGGGGCGGCCGGGCATGGGCGTGCCGCGACAGTCGCGGAAGTACCCGCGGTCGGCGAGGTGGTCGTCGGCGAGGAGCCAGGGCGCGCCGGCCATGTAGACCACGGGCACGCGCATCGACTGGGCCTTCTCGACAATCTCCATCATGGGGCGCTGAGCGCACCATTCGCGCACGATGGGTTCGATTTCGGCGAGGTGGTCGCGGCGCCCGAGGATGGTCTGGTAGTCCTCGTGGTTCGCGAGGTCGGGGCGGTCGCAGAGGAGGAGGACGTTCTGGTGGACGAGGAAGGAGAAGAAGTGGACCCAGCCGTCCTTCGCGCGGACGAGGTCGGAGCCGGTGCGCATGAAGACGCGGCCCTCGTGGGTCCAGGCGACGGTGGTGCTCCAGTGGGCGCCGAGCATGGCCTCGGCGGCGCTGACCTCGATCTCCTGGCCTTCGCCCGTCCGGCGGGCATGGCGGAGGGCGGCCAGCGAGGCGAAGGCGAGCTGGAGCCCGGCGTGGAACTGGGCCTGGTGGCCGGGGACGCGCAGGGGCTCGCGCTCGGGGTGGCCGGCGATCGACCAGTAGCCGCCGAGGGCGTAGTCGGTCAGCTCATCGCCGGCCCAGCGGGCGTAGGGACCGCTGCGTCCGTAGTGGTCGGCGTTGGCGACGACGATGGCGGGGTTGGCGGGGCGGAGGAGCTCGAAGAGCGCGTCCTGCTCGAGCTCGGAGAGGGAGAAGTCGGTGAGGACGAGGTCGAAGTGGGGGGCGAGCGCGGGAAGGGCGGCGAGGAGCGCATCCCGGTCGTGGGGGTCGTCGTGGAGCTCGACGCCGTCCTCGAAGTAGGCGTACACGAGGTCGCTGGGGGGCCAGTCGCCGGGGCGGGGTTCGGTCCAGCGCCACCACGAGCACTGCGCGCCGAGGTCGGCGAGAAGGCGGGTGGCATAGGCGCCGGCGACGCCGCGGGCGAGGTTGAGCACACGGAAGTCAAGGGGGGCGGTCCCGTCGGGCATGCGGGGCACTCTACAACGCCGGGCGATGGGTGAGGCGGGACGGGGCTACTCGGGGACGACGGGAGGCTTGGGGCTGCGGTCCCAGTGCAGGCGGAAGACGTCGGGGCGGCTGTAGTGGCCGACGCCATCGACCCAGCGCTGCGCTTCGACGAGGTCGGCGGGGTCGATCTCGGCATAGAGGATGGTCTCGTCGTCGTAGACGGGTCCGGCCAGGTACTTCCCACCGGGGGCGATGATGGCGCTGCCGCCGTTCATCTCCCACATGCGTGGGTGCTCGGCGAAGGGCGTCCCGGGCGGGAGGCGGTCTGCGGACATGACCTCGCGGGCGACGACGACGGCGCAGGCGTTCTCGACTGCGAGGAGGCGGGTGGCGGCATCGACATTCGCGTGGAGGAAGGGGTAGCCGGGCCAGACGGAAGCGTGGGCCTGCACGTCGAGCCCGGCGAGGGCGTAGCGGGCGGGCGCCATGAAGTGCTCGTAGCAGATGAGGCCGCTGAGGCGGCCGGCGGGGGTGTCGTAGGCATCGAGGTCGGAGCCGTCCCCCATTCCCCAGACGGTGCGCTCGGAGAGGGTGGGGACGAGCTTGCGGTGGCTCCCGAGAAGGGCGCCGTCGGGGCCGAAGTAGCAGAGGGTGTTGTAGAGCGTGCCGCCAACGCGCTCGGTCACGCCGAGGACAACGGTCGCGTTCGCGCGCTTCGCGGCCTGCCCGAGGGCCTCCGTCTCGGGGCCGGGGATCTCGACGCTGTTCTCGGTGAGGGTGCGGAACAGGTCGCGAACGGCGCGGTTGGGGCGCTGCTCGGTGCACCAGTAGGGGTAGCCGGGCAGCCACGCCTCGGGCAGGACGATGAGACTCGCGCCTTCACGCGCGGCCTCGTCGATGGCGTCGACGGCCCGGGCGACGCCGGCCTGGAGGTTGCCGAACTCGGGCGCCCACTGCACGGCAGCGGCAACGTAAGGGTCGGGGAGGGCGCCGGGCATGGAATCACTGTACAGGGGAGTGTGGCGAGCAGGCGTCGCCTCCCCCTTCGGAGCGGGCTGATAGACTCGCGCCCGTGAAGGCGGAGATTGTCGCGATCGGCACCGAGATCCTGCTTGGCGAGATCGTCGACACGAACAGCGCCTGGATCGCCCAGCAACTCCCCGCCCTCGGGATCGACCTGAACCACACGAGCGTCGTGGGCGACAACCTCGATCGCGTGACGAGCACGCTGCGGCGCGCGTGGGAGCGCTCGGACCTCGTAATCACGACGGGCGGGCTCGGTCCAACCGAGGACGACCTCACGCGCGAGTCGATCGCCAACCTGCTGGGCGAGGAGCCGCACGTGGTGCCCGAGCTGGAGGAGCGGCTGCGGTCGTTCTTCTCGCGGCGGGGTATCGAGATGCCGGAGACGAACATCAAGCAGGCGTGGCTCATCCCGAGCGCGCGCGTTATCGACAACCCTCGAGGGACGGCGCCGGGCTGGTGGACGGAGCGGGACGGTCGCGTGATCGTCTCGATGCCGGGCGTGCCCCCCGAGATGGAGCGCATGTGGGTCCACGAGGTTGCGCCGCAGCTTGAGGGGCGCTCGGGCTCCGTGCTCGTGACGCGCACGCTGAAGACGGCCGGCATCGGCGAGGGGACCGTCGACGAGATGGCGCGGCCCGTGTTCGACATGCCAAGAATCGGCGTGGGGACGTACGCACGCGCGGACGGCGTGCACCTGCGCATCGGCGCGAAGGCGGCGACGCGCGAGGAAGCGCAGCGGCTCATCGAGCCGGTCGAGCGGGAGCTGGACGCCATCTTCGGGAACGCCATCTGGGGGCGCGACGAGGACACGCTCGAGGGGTTCATCGCGCGGACGCTGGGCGAGCGCGGCCAGACCGTCGGGACGCTGGAGACGGCGACGGGCGGGCTGCTCGCGAGCACGCTCAGCGATGCGCCGGAGGCGGGCGGGGCGTTCGCCGGCGGGCTGATCTCGCCGGGCTCGGCGGAGGAGTTCGCGGGTGTCTCGGCGGAGATGGCGGAGACGATGGCGAGCGCGGCGCGCGAGCGGCTCGGCAGCGATTACGGGGTCGGGATCACGGCCTCGCTGGAAGGGGACCCAACGGTCGAGCAGCCGGGCACGTTCTTCGTGGCCGTGGCGGGCCCGTCCGGCGAGCGGCGCTCGATGAAGATGGTCATGGCACAGGGGCGCGCGGCCACGAAGCGGCGCGCCATCACGACGGCATTGATGCTGCTTCGAACCAGCATCCTGGAAGGGGAGTGACCAAGATGGACAACGCCGAGATCGTGCGGAACTTCTGCGCGGAGTGGGACGCGCCTGCTCCGGACGGGGACACGCTCGCCTCGTATTTCACCGAGGACGCGTTCTACCACAACATCCCGATGGACCCGATCAGCGGGCGCGACAACATCAAGAATGCGCTCGGGGGCATGGCGGGGATGATGGTGAGCAAGGGCTGGGACGTGCTCAACCTCGTGGCCGAGGGCGACGTCGTAATGACGGAGCGGGTCGATAAGTTCGACGCCGGCGGGAACGAGGTGGCCCTGCCCGTGATGGGCGTGTTCGAGCTGCGGGACGGGAAGATCGCGTCGTGGCGCGACTACTTCGACCTAGCGACGTTCCAGACCCAGATGGCGGGGGGCTAGGACCCGGGCACTCCCGAATCCCCGGCGACAGCCTCCAGGATGGGGAGGGCGTCGGTGATGCGTTCGATGCGGTGGATGTTCTCGCGTTCGACGCCGTGATTGCGGGGCCAGTCGACGAGGAACACGTGGGGGATGCGCTCGGCGAGGAGGAGGGCGGTGTTGCCGTCGTCCTCGAAGTGGGCGAGGGGCTGGAGCGGGGGGATGACGCGCGCCTTGAAGGCGGATGAGCGCTCGCGCCAGGAAGACCGCAGGCGAACCGGCGGGGAGGCGCCGAACGTGCGCGCGAGCCAGTCCTCGGTGAGGGCCCGGGAGCCTTCGCCGCGGGCGGAGACGACGGCGCAGTCGAAGCGCTCGGCGATGGCGTGAAACCCCTCGACAGCCCCGGGCATGGGCTTGCGCCGGAGATAGAGCCAGCGCTCCAGGGGCCAGGTGGGGCGAGGGAAGCGGGAAGGGGAGGTGGCGTCGGCGCTCACGCGGCCGGGGTTGATGCCCCAGGGATTGCGGCAGAGGACGCCGTCCATGTCGAAGGTGACGAGGGGTCGGGAGCGGGCCACGCGGCCAATGCTACGGCTGGTCCGCGTCTGGCGCTTCACGGCGCCCGTACGGTAGCCTTCCGACATCACGCCCGGGCGTTACGGGCCCGGAGCGGGGGGTGGCAGGAGTGCTCTTTTCGGTACGGCTGGTTTCGAGGCAGCCCGCGGACCTCGATGCAGAGGCCTGGCAGAGTGTCGTCGCCCAACAGCTGGCAGCGACGAAAGCGCTCCGGGACGAGGGCAAGATCAAGGCCATCTACCGCGAGACGGGCGTCGGCGTGCTGGCCATCTTCGACGTGGCGGATGCCGCGGAGATGGACCAGATCCTGGCCGGTCTGCCGATGGGCCGCTACTTCAGCAGCGTGACGGCGAACGCAGTCTGGGACATGGGTCCCGCACTCGAGAATGCGTGACGCCAATGTCGCCAGTTGACGCGGATACCTTCAAAGACGCACTCGCTTCCTGGGCCTCGGGCGTCACGGTCCTGACGACGGAGCACGAGGGGCAGGTGTACGGCATCACCGCCTCGAGCTTCTCGACGCTTTCGATGGACCCGCTGCTGGTGCTGGTGTGCATCCAGAACGGGAACCACCTGGAGCGGATGGTGCCGGCCTCGGGGAAGTTCGCGGTGAGCGTGCTGGCGACGGGCCAGGACGACGTCTCGAACCACTTCGCGGTCTCGGGTCGCGACCCGGGGCCGGACCTGGATGGCTTCGACACGTTCACCGACCAGACCGGCTGCCCGATCGTGACCGGCGCCATCGCCCACCTCGATTGCGAGCTCGAGGCAGTGGTGCCCGGCGGGGACCACGTGATCGCCCTGGGACGCGTGGTGGGGGCGGCCTCCGACTCCGACAAGGAGCCGCTGATGTACTTCCGACGCGGCTACCACGGGCTCGACTGAGACTCGGCGATCCGGGCGTTCGTGATACTTTGCACAGGCGCGGGCAGACGCGTACGATCCGCTTCCGGGGAGGGTAGGTCGTGTCCGTAGCCCTGGCGCTTGTCGGAGTCTCGGTCCTCGGGACATGGGGGATCGCGACGATCGCCCTCATCGTGAGCGGCATCATCCTGATCGCTACTCCGGGCGACGCCGAGACCGTCTCCAGCGGTCTGGCCGTCGGCATCTTCCTGCTGATCGCGGGCCTGATCTCGGGCGGCCTGATGCAGATCGTGGCGATGCCCCTGATGGGCCTCGACCCGCCGCTTCCGATCAAGGCGAGCAGCATCATCTCCCACGACCGTATGAAGGAATGGGCGAACGCGGGCGCCCTGCGCAGCTTCCCCGACGGCATCGCCACGGAGGTGCGGCTTCGCAGCCTGCGCGTGGCGATCGTGCGGCAGGGCGAAGAGGTGAGCGCGATGGCGGCGCTGTGTCCCCATGCGCGGCTCCCGCTGGGCAGCTTTCCAGGTGCGCCGATCAAGCCGGAGCCGGTTCGCGACGGCTGCGTGATGTGCCCGTTCCACGGGGCGCGCTTCGACGTCTCCAACGGGAGCGTTGTTCGCCAGCCGTTCAGCAGCGAGTTCAACTCGAACCATCCGTTCCTCGGGGCATTCCAGTCGAAGCTGTTCTTCTGGAACATGGGCGCCGAGGACATCCAGACCTACCCCGTCCGCATCGAGAACGACGAGGTCCTGATCGGGCTGCCCCGCTAGCGTGCCCTTTCCGGCTCCGCGCCCGCGCGGAGCAGCGTGCTATTCTCCCGCCGAGGAGCAACCGTGGCTGACGTAACCGAGAGCAAGATCACCGACGAACACCGCGCCATGATCGGGCAGCGGAGCGACCCCATCGAGGTGGTGCCGCGGACGGCGGACGCGCAGCGCATGCGCGACCTGCTGGGCGACACGGACCCGCGCTGGGCGGACGGGACGGGCATCGCGCCGCCGTACATCCTCGCGATGCTGGAGCCGCGCCTGCCGGCGGAGCTTTCGCCACAGGTCCTCTCCAGCGGCATCCTGACCCAGACGGAGTGGAAGTTCAGCCAGCCGATCAAGCTGGAGGAGCCACTGCAGGCGGTGACGCAGCTGATCGACGTGCGCGACCGGCTCGGGGGGCGCTACGGCTACAGCGTGCTCGTGATGTTCCAGACCTCGTACCTGAACGGCGACGGAGAGGAGGCGGCCGCCTCGCTGCGCACGATCACGCAGTTCGACCGGCCGGAATCCTAGCCATGACGCAGCGCTACTTCGAGGACATCGCCACCGACGACGAGCTGGAGCCCCGGGAGCAGCTCCCGACGGAGGACAAGGCGGTCGAGTTCTTCGGGCGCGACAACCCCACCAACCCGGCGTTCGGCGACGCCGAGGCGGGGCGGCGCATGGGTTTCGGCGGCGCGCTCGTGCCAGGCCTGCTCAAGCTCTCCTGGATCACCAACTACGTCGGCATGTGGGCCGGTTCGGAGGCGAACCTGCGCAGCGTGCGCGTCGCGTTCCGGCGTCCCGACATCGCGGGGCGGCCACTGACGCTCGCGGGCCGCGTAGTCGACAAGCGCCAGGAAGACGGCGTCAATGTGGTCGAGCTCGAGGTGGTGACGCTGGCGGACGACCAGCCCACCGTGCGCGGGAACGTGCAGGTCGAGATCCCCTCGCGGCCGTAGGCCCGCCACGATGCCCCTCCCGCTCGAAGGCATCCGCGTGCTGGAGGTGGGCACGTTCGTCTCCGCGCCGTACTGCGGGCGGCTGTTCGCGGGCTATGGCGCCGAGGTCATCAAGGTGGAGCCCCCGGGTGGCGACATCGCCCGGGCACACGGCCCCTTCAAGAATGGCGAACCGCACCCGGAGACGAGCGCCCTCTTCCTCTATCTGAACACGAGCAAGCGCTCGGTCGAGCTCGACCTGGGGTCGCAGGCGGGGCGGGACGCCTTCCTGCGGCTGGCAGCCGACGCCGACGTCGTCATCGAGAACTACCGCCCGAGCGACGCCCGCGCCCTGGGGCTCGACTACGAGCGCCTGCGGGCCGTGAACCCACGTCTCGTGCTGGTCTCGATCACGGCGTACGGGCAGGAGGGCCCGTACGCCGAGTACCACTCGAACAACCTGATCGCGTTCGCCATGGGCGGCCAGATGTTCATCACGGGCGACCCGGACAAGCCGCCGGTGAAGAACGGGGGCTACCAGGCCGACTACCAGGGCGGGTTGAACGCCTTCTCGGCGGCGAACCTGGCGCTGCTGGCCGCGGAGCGCGACGGCGAAGGGCAGCACGTCGACATCAGCGTGCAGCACTGCATGGCGCCGATTCTCGAGGCGGGCATCCCCTTCTACTCGTACAACGGCATGTGGCTGGGGCAGCGGCGGGGGAACCTGATGTCGAGCTTCATGGGCATCTACCCCTGCCTCGACGGGCAGGTGGGGGTGCACGTGATGGCGCGCAACTGGCCGCCGTTCGCGGAGGCGACGGGACACCCGGAGTGGCTCGAGGACGAGCGCTTCGCGACGGCCGAGTCACGGCGCGAGCACGACGACATCCTGATGGCCGAGGTGATCGCGTGGGCCGCGGGGATGCGGAAGAAGGAGGCGTACGCCCTGGGCGGCGAGTTCCGCGCGCCGATCACGTTCATCCACACGATGGAGGACCTGCTGGAAAGCCCGCAGCTCGAGGCGCGCGGGTTCCTGCGGGGCATCGAGCACCCGGTCGCAGGGGAGGCGTCGTACCCCGGGCCGCCGTGGTGGATGGGGCCGGACGCCTGGCGCGACGGCCCCGCGCCCCTGCTGGGGGCGGACACGGAGAGCGTGCTTACGGAAGCGGGCCTGTCGGAGTCGGAGATTGTGACCGCCACGGGAGCGCCGGCATGAGCGACCTGGCGCGGGCAGTGGCCTTCTTCGAGCGGTGCGACGACCCCGTGCTGCTGCACGAGCTGTTGGCGGTCGTGGCGCGCAGGACGAAGCGCTTCGTCACACAGGCGATGGCGCAGGGCGGGGAGGACGCCATCCCCGCGCCGGCGGAGGAGCCGGCCCCGGCTTCGCCTGCGCGGGAACGGGAGGCTCGCCGGCTGGTGGAACGCACGAAGGACTTCGCGGAGCTGCAGGCGCTCGCCCGCGCGATCGGGCGGCGCACGGAGACGCTGGAGATCGCGGCATCGGCGGAGTTCCCGGCGGGGGCGCGGATCATGGTCCCCCGACGCGTGGCCTTCCCGCCACCGGACGATTGGGTGGCGGGCACGGTGGAAACGACGGGCACGATGCTTCGGGTCGAGCTCGACAGCGGGAAGCGCTGGGAGGGGCCGCCCAGCCTCGCACGGCCGGCGGGTTCGGCATGACAGCGCCGCTCGCAGGCATCCGCGTGATCGACCTGACGATGGTGTGGGCGGGGCCCTTCGGCACGCGCCTGCTGGGCGACTACGGGGCGGAGGTGATCAAGGTCGAGGGACCGGGGCAGTGGGACCTGCTGCGGGGCCTTGGCGGCATCCCGCGGACGGTCGACCGCTGGTACAACCGCGCCGCCTACTTCAACCACAACAACCGGAACAAGTACTCGGCGGCGATCGACCTGCGCCAGGAGGCGGGGCGGGACCTGCTGCTGCAGCTGCTGGCGAAGAGCGACGTGCTGGTCGAGAACTACCGCGCGAACGTGATGGACAACCTCGGGCTGAGCTTCGAGGAGGTGCAGGCGGTGAATCCGCGCATCGTCTACGTGTCGATGCCGGGTCACGGGAAGACGGGACCGGAGGCGCATTACGTGACCTACGGGACGAACGTCGAGCAGCTGGCGGGGCTGGTTTCGGTGTCCGGGTACGAGGGCGGGGAGCCACTGAAGACGGGGTTTAGCTACGGCGATCCGACGGCGGGGCTGGCGGTGCCGGCGGCGGTCGCGCTGGGGCTGCGCCAGCGGAACCGCACCGGCGAGGGCGTCCACATCGACCTGGCCCAGCGCGAGAACCTGACCGGCTTCGTGGGCGAGTACCTGGTCGACTACAGCATGAACCGGGAGCTGCGGGCGCCGGCGGGCAACAGGCATCCGCACTTCGCGCCCCACGGGGTCTACCAGAGCGGCGGCGAGGACCGCTGGGTCACGATCGCGTGCGAGAGCGACGAGCAGTTCGGGGGGCTCTGCCGGGCCATGCAGCAGGAAGAGCTGGCGGAGGACGAGCGTTTCGCAACGATGGCGGCGCGCAAGGCGCACGAGCGGGAGCTGGACGTGATCATCGAGGAGTGGACGGCGAGGTGGGGGCACTACGAGGCGATGCACATCCTGCAGCGCCACGGGGTGCCCGCGGGCGCGGTGCTGACGATCCCCGAGGTGATGAGCGACCCGCAGCTACGGGCGCGCGGAGCGTGGTCGGAGCAGGTCCACCCGGACGCGGGCACGTGGGAGGTGGAGACGCCCCCCTGGAACCTGACGCGCACGCCCGGACACGCGCGCATCCCCGCGCCCGGCTTCGCCGAGCACAACAGCTACGTGTTCCGTGACCTGCTGGGGCTGGACGAGGAGACGATCGCGCGGCTCTACGCCGACGGGGTCACCGCCGACGAGCCGAACGTGCAGTCACACACCTAGTTCCCAGCGCCCTCGTCCCCGGCTTCGGCGTCTCCCTCGCCCTCTTCGTCGCCCTCGGCGTCTTCCTCGGCTTCGGGCTCGGGCGTGGGCGCGTCGGGGTTGGGGGCGCGGGTGATGGTGACAGACTCCATGACGTCGCCCTGCTCGATGGCGTTGACGACGTCCATGCCCTCGATGACACGGCCGAAGGGATAGAAGCGGTCCCCGCGCTCAGTGTCGAAGTCGAGGGCGATGTTGTGCTTCAGGTTGATGAAGAACTGGCTTCCGAAGTAGGGCTGGCCGGCGCCCTTGGCCATGGCGATGGTGCCGGTCTCGTTGCGAACCTCGTTGGGCTCGTCGCCGGTGATGTAACCGGGGCTACCCCGTCCGGTACCGAGGGGGTCGCCACCCTGGACGACGAAGTTCTCGACGACGCGGTGGAAGACGAGACCGTCGAAGAAGCGGTTCTCGGCGAGGAAGACAAAGCTGTTGACCGTGTTGGGGGCGATACCGGCGAAGAGCTCGATGACGATGTCGCCCTTCGACGTGGAGATAGTGGCCGTATAGAGCTCGAAGTCGGGCTCGATGACGAAGTCGGCAGCCGGGTAGTTGCGCACGATGACGTCGTCGGGGTCCTCTTCCTCGGCCGGCTCGGCGGCGACGGTCTCCTCGGGGGCGGGAGTGGTGGGGAGGTCTTCGGGGTCGGCGTCGCCGCCCGTGTTCGGTAAGAAGGCCGCGAGTGAGATGCCGGCAACCATGAGCACGACGCCAACAGCCGCGAACGTGGCGAGCGCCGCCCGCCCGGTGAACAGGTTCATGGGGAAGCCGGGCTTGAAGTTCTGGCCCTGGCCGCCGCTGACGTAGCGCCGCTGGCGGCGCTGACGCTGGCCCCGGTGCTGCTGGCTGCGCTGCTGGCGGCGTCGGTTAGGGGGCAAGGCGGGCCTCGGTGCGCGGTGATGCTGCTCGCGTCATTGCTGCGGCTGCGAGTATACGAAGGCGGGGGCTAGGCGAAACTTACCCGCCTCAGGCGCCGGTGTGGCCGAGCTTCGCGAGCTCCTCGCGCGTGACCTCGCGGTCGTCCCAGGGGATGGACTCGCCGCCGAGCTCGATCGAGCGTTCGTGGCCCTTGCCGCAGATGACGATGCTGTCGCCGGGTTCGGCGCGGGCGAGGGCAGCAGCGATGGCCTCGCGGCGGTCCTCGACCTCAATGAAGTCGGTCCCGCGGACGCGGCCGGCCTCCTCGGCGTGGCGGCCGATCTCGCGGACGATAGTGGCGGGGTCCTCTCCGCGCGGGTCTTCGTTCGTGAACACGGCGAAGTCGGCGCCCTCGGCGGCGGCGCGCCCGACGCCGAAGCGGCGTCCGGGATCGCGCTCGCCCGCGGCGCCGGCCACGATGATGAGGTTGCGGTCGGCGATCTCGCGCAGAACGGAGAGCACCTTGCGCACGGAGTCGCCGGTGTGGGCATAGTCGACGACGACGCTGAAGGGCTGGCCCCTGTCGATGCGCTCCATCCGGCCGGGTACGCCGTGGCAGGCGGCGATGCCGCGGCCGATGGCCTCGGGTTCAATGCCCAGGGCGAGGGCGGCTCCCGCGGCCGCGAGCGCGTTGGCGACGTTGAAGAGGGCGGGCATGCGGATCTCGGTGCCGACCTCCGCGCCGGGAAGGGCGAGGCGAAAGCGGCTGCCATCGGCGTGGAGCTCGATGTGGCTGGCGGTGACGTCGACGCCGGGCGTCTCGAGGCCGTAGCGGACGGCCCGCTGCGAGGTCAGGCCGAGCAGGAAGCTGGCGGAGGGGTCGTCGGCGTTGGCGACAGCGGCGCGGCCGGAGGCGGCGGGGGCGTGGTCGAGGGCGGCGAAAAGCTGGCCCTTGGCCTCGCGGTAGGCCTCGAAACTCTCGTGGAAGTCGAGGTGGTCGCCGGTCAGGTTCGTGAGCACGGCGACGTCGAACGCGACCTCGTCGAGGCGGTGGAGGGCGAGGCCGTGGCTGGTGGCCTCGACGATGGCGTACTCGCAGCCGGCCTCGACCATCTCGCGGAGCAGGCGCTGGACCTCCGGCGCCTCGGGGGTGGTCATGCGGTGGGTGTGGCTGTCGATGTCGGTGCCGGGCACGTAGGCGTCGACGGTGCCGAGCCGACCGACGCGGGCGCCGGCGGCTTCGAGGATGGAGGTGAGGATGTAGGCCGTGGTCGTCTTGCCGTCCGTGCCGGTGATTCCGATGACGGTGAGCTCGCGGCCGGGGTGGCCGTGGAGGGCGGCGGCAGCCTGCGCGAGCGCCACGCGGGCGTCCTCGACCGCGACGATGGGCTGATCGCCGGGGAGGTGGCGCCAGGTCCCCCGCCGGCCCCGTTCGACGACGACGGCCGCGGCGCCCGCGTCGAGGGCGTCGGTGAGGAAGGCGTGGCCATCGACGGTGAAGCCGGGGATGGCGACGAAGAGGGCGCCGGATTCGACGCGACGGGAGTCGTGTTCGACGTGCTCAATGACGACGTCACCGTCGCCACGCACCAACTCGGCGCCGGGAATCTCCTCGATGAGCGATGCAAGCACACGAGCGTCGCTCATAGGTCGCGTCCGGCGCCGAGTTGTTCAGTCATCGAGGGTACGACACACGTCAAGGAAATTTGTAAGCACGCGAGCGGTGGCGCCCCAGATGAGGTGCTCACCCCACTGATAGGAGGGGAGAACAACGCGGCGGCCATCGACCTCGCGCACGTCGTCGACGAGGTTCGCGGGGTCGGTGAGGTGGTCGAGAGGCACCTCCAGGAGGGAGGCAACCTCCTCGGGGGCGAACTTGAAGGTGTAGGGCCATTCACGCAGCCAGCCGACGAAGGGGCGCAGGCGGAAGTCGCTACGCGTCCAGATCTCGTCAAGCTCCCCCAGCAGGTCGACATCCTCGGGGATGACGCCGACCTCCTCGTGGGTCTCGCGCAAGGCGGTGAAGGCGGCGTTGCGGTCACCCTCGTCGCGGGCGCCGCCGGGGAAGCTGATCTCGCCCTTGTGGTGCTCGACGAGGTGGGAGCGCTCCTGGAAGAGGAGGTGAATGCCGTCGTCGCGCTCGTAGAGGAGCAACAGGGCGGCTGCGGGCCTCGCCTCGCGCCGGTCGGTGCGGCCGGGTTCATACGCGGCGAGGGCGTCGCGCAACTGCTCCCTGAGCGAGGCGGCGGTACGGTGCTGGAGCGCCATGCAGTTTGACTCGCGGGGCATGGTCAACGGGCCCGCTCAGGCTGTCAAACGGCACGAAACGGAACGAGGACGGCTAGAGGGCGCCCTTGGTGGAGGGCAGGTCGCCGCCGCGGCGGGGGTCGACACGGGTGGCGGCGTCGAGGGCGCGGGCGAGCGCCTTGAAGCAGGCCTCGGCCTTGTGGTGGTCGTTCGCCCCGGCGAGGGTGCGCACGTGCACGTTGGCGCCGAGGGAGGCGGCGAAGGACTCGAGGAAGTGCGCAAGCAGGTCGGCGGGAAGCTCGCCGACGGTGCGGCCGAGCAGGCGCAGGTCAAGCTCGGCGTAGGGGCGGCCGCTAAGGTCGACAGCGGCGAAGGCGAGGGCTTCGTCGAGGGGCATGTGGGCCGAACCGGCGCGCACGATTCCCGCCTTATCGCCGAGGGCCTCGCGGAAGGCCTCGCCGAGCGCGAGGGCGGTGTCCTCGACGGTGTGGTGAGCATCGACGTGCAGGTCGCCCTCGGCCTTGATGGTGACGTCGAAGACGCCGTGTTTGGCGATATGGCTGAGCATGTGGTCGAAGAAGCCGAGGCCCGTCGCGATCTCGAACTGGCCGGTGCCATCGAGGTCGACGGTGATGGCGATGGTCGTTTCCGCCGTCTGGCGGCTGACGGTGGCGGCGCGGTCACTATCACTCATCGAGGGGCGACCTCCTTGAGGGCTTCGAGCAGGCGGTCGGTGTCCCGGGGGCGTCCGGCGCTGATGCGGAGCTTGTTCGCGAGGTCGGGCCGGTCGTAGCGGCGCACGAGGACGCCGCGGCGCCGGAGGGCGGCGGCGATCTCGCCGGAATCTCCCGCCTTCACATCGAAGAGCACGAAGTTGGCGTCGGAGGGGTGGGGGTCGAGCCAGCCGAGGGCGCCGACCTCGCGGGAGAGGCGGTCGCGCTCGGCGACGATGGCGCGCACGTTTACCAACAGCTCGTCGCGATGGGCGAGGGCGGCGCGCGCGGCGGCGTCGCCGGCGGCGTTCACGTTGTAGGGCTGCTTGATGGCGAGCATCGGTTCCACAAGGTCAGCGTGCGTGACGGCGTAGCCAACGCGCAAGCCGGCGAGGCCCGCCCACTTGCTGAAGGTGCGCATGACGATGAGGTTGGGGTGCGCCTCGAGGAGGGGGACGGCGCTCATCCCGGCGAACTCGGCGTAGGCCTCGTCGACGACGACGAGGGCGTCGAGGGCGCAAAGGGCCTCGATTTCCTCGAGGCCGGCGGCGTTGCCGGTCGGGTTGTTGGGCGATGCGACGAAGACGACGCCGGCGCCGTCCTCCACGGCGGCGCGGAGGGCCGGGAGATCGAGCCCGTAGCCGGCCGTGCGGGGTACCTCGATATGGCGGATGCCGGCTACGCCGCTGAGGAAGCTGTACATGCCGAAGGTGGGGGTGGCCGTGGCGGTCGCATCGGGAAGGGCGAGGCGGAGGACGACATCGAGCAGGTCGTCGGAGCCGGAGCCGGCAACCACGTTCCCGGGGCGGACGCCGAGGTAGCCGGCGATGTCGGAACGGAGCCCGGTCTGGTCGGGGTCGGGGTAGATGTGGAGGGGGGCGGCGGCAGCGGCCTCGCGGACGGCCTCGGGCGCGCCGTAGAGGTTCTCGTTGGCGTCGAGCTTGACGAGCTGGTCGACGGGCACGCCGATCTCCTCCGCGAGCACGTCGAGGGGCTGCACGGGCGCGTAGTGCGCGAGATCGTCGATGTCGTCCCGGAGGTAGCGGCGGAGGTCCACGGTGCGGCTCGCTAGCGGCCCTGGAGGCGGCGTTCAACGGAGGCGGCGTGGCCGTCGAGCCCTTCAGCGCGGGCGATGACGCGGGCGGCCTCGGCAAGCTCCTCCACCTCGTCGGGCGGGATGTTCACGAGGCTGACGGTCTTGAGGAAGTCGCTCACGCCCAGGGGCGAGCTCCAGCGGGCGCTGCCGCCGGTAGGCATGGTGTGGCTCGGTCCGGCGGTGTAGTCGCCCACGGCTTCGGGCGAGCTTTCGCCGAGGAAGAGGCCGCCGGCGTTGCGCACCTTCATGGCGTAAGCGCTGGCGTTCTCCACGATGAGGCAGAGGTGCTCGGGGGCGTACTCGTTGGCGAGCTCGATGGCGTGGTCGATGTCGTTCACGAGTACACAGCCGCCGCGGGTCTCGATGGCTTCGTTCGCGATCTTCCTGCGGTCAAGGTCGCGTACCTGGCGGCGGATGGCCGCGCCGACCTGCTCGGCAAGGTGGTGCGAAGGCGTGAGCAGGATGGGGCTGGCGAGGCGGTCGTGCTCGGCCTGGGCAAGCAGGTCGGAGGCGACGAGCTCGGGGTCGGCGCTCTCGTCGGCGATGATCATCGTTTCGGTGGGGCCGTAGACGGCGTCGATGCCCACGTCGCCGAACACCTGCTTCTTCGCGAGGGTGACGAAGAGGTTTCCGGGGCCGCAGATCTTGTCGACCCTGGGGATAGTCTCGGTGCCGTAGGCGAAGGCGGCGATGGCCTGGGCGCCGCCAGCCTTGAAGACGCCATCGACGCCCGCGATCTCGGCGGCCACGAGCTTGACGGGGGGCACGGAGCCGTCGGGAAGGACGGGGCTACCGAGGTAGACCTCGTCGACGCCGGCGATGCGAGCGGGGATGGCGCACATGAGCACGGTGCTGGGCAAGGGCGCGGCGCTGCCGGGCACATAGATAGCGGCACGCTGGATGGCTCGCGTGAGCTGCCCGAGGCCGTTCAGCTGGAAGTCGACGAAGGCGCCGCGGAGCTGCTGCTCGTGATAGGCGCGGATGCGTCCGGCAGCGAAGTTGAGCGCCTCGACGACCTCGGGACCGACCTGGTCGTGCGCGGCGCGCATCTCTTCCTCGGAGACTCGCAGGTCCTCGACCTGGGCGCCGTCGATGCGGCCGTTGTAGTAACGAACGGCGTTATCACCGTCCTCGCGAACGTCGCGGAGGATGCGGCGGACGACCTCGTCGGGGTCGAGCTCCTTTCCGAAGGTGCGGAAGGTGGTCTCGCGCATCTCGAGCGGCAGCTCGCCCGTGCCAAGAGGGGCGCGCGCAAGGAGCGTACGGCGGCCTTCCTCGGCGTTCCGGATTATCCGCATTCGAGGTACCTCGCGACGGCGGCTGCTGCTGCTTCGGTGGAGCGCTCGATGAAGGCGTCGACCTCCGCGCTCGTCACGTGGCCGATTGTCTCACCGAGCAGGTCGGGGAGCGAATCGAGGAAGCCGGAAAGCTCGCCCTCGGAGTCGTCGACGCCGCTGCGGCGGAGGTGGTTCTCGATCATGCCGCGGGCGCGATCCCAATCCATGCCGCGGGCGGCGACGTCGCCGGCGACCTGGCGCCAGCGTTCGAGCGTCTCGGCATCGACGAAACCGGCGTCGATGGTGTCGATGGTGCAGGCGAGGGCGTCGCAGATGTCGGCACGGAGTTCGACGTCGCCGTGGGCGCGCTCGAGGTCGAACTGGAGGAGGCGGTCCATGACGTTGGCGCGCAGGGGGCCCCCCATCGTGTCGTGGGGGTAGAAGTAGCGGCGATAGATATTCGTTATGTACTGTTCGTCGAGGACGAGGTGGGTGAGATAGCCGGCGACGAAGGCGCGCGTCTCGTCGTTGAGGCGGGCGGGGTCGGCGAGGCTACCGTGCGCCTCGAAGAAACCGGCGACGGAATCCTGGTGCTCGAAGACGGACAGGTCGAAGAAGTGGGTGGTGCGCCGGTCGGCCCGCGTAAGGATGCGGATGTCGGGGGCCGTGGCTCCCAGCAGGTAGTGCCCGGACCCGGGGGAGAGGGCGTCCCCGGGAAGGGCCTCGCCGAGCTTGCGGGCGAGGATCATGTGGAGCGTGATGGGCGGCATCAGGCGCCTCCCCGGGCCCCCTGCGCCACCGCTTCGACCTCCCCTGCGGCAGCGGCGCGAACGCCTTCGCGCAGCCGGTCCAGGAGCATGTCGAGCAGGTCATGGCGGGAGGTCCGCGGGTTCGTGGCGGCGATGACGCAGTTGGTCGAGTCGAGGAAGGGGTTGAGCATGCGGAGGTTGTTCACGCGCAGGCTCGTACCGGTCTCCGTGCCCTCGACGAGGATGTCGGCATCCTCGGGGACGAAGGCCTCGCTGGCGCCGGCGATGGGGATGATGGCGGTGTGGGGGAGGCGGAGCTCGCGCGCCCACTCCTCGGCGAGGCCGGGAAACTCGCTGGCGATGCGCACGGGGCGGCCCAGACGCGACCAGATCGCGAGCGCTTCCTGCGTGGTCTCGGCAGGGAAGTCGTTGTGGACGACGGGACCGATGCGGTAGCGGCTGCGGCGCAGGTCGAGCGCCATCTCGACGGGGGAGCCGGGGAAGAAGGCGAGGTGCTCACGCAGCCGGTCGACGCCACTGACGGCGATGTCGAAGGCGCCCATCGCGACGAGCGCGGGCATGTCCTGGGGCCGCACGACCTTCACCTCGATGCCCTCGATGGGCGAGGTGGGGCGGCGCACGAAGTCGCGCTCGCCGTAGCCATCGAAGGCGAGCCCGGCGTCGGCGAGGGCGGCGAAGGTGTGGCGCTGGGCGTGCCCGTCAGGCAGGGCGAGGCGAAGCACGCTCGTATCGCGCTCGACACGTCCGAGGGGGACGTTGCTGGCGTGGGTGGGGAGGGTGAGGGCGGCCTCGCTGGGGACGAACGCCGTCGTGAGCGGCTCGACCACGGCGCTGCAGTCACGCGTGCGGAGGGCCTCGGCGTTCGCCACGATGGCGACGCCGCCGTGGAAGAGGCGATGGAGGGGCACGAGTCCGAGCGCCTCGACGGCAGCCGCATCAGCTGCGGCGACGACAGCGAGGTCGGCATCCTCCGGCGGGTAGGCCTCAACCGAGCCGTACAGCTCGAGGAGGGTGTAGCGGGGGAGGCGGAGGCGGGAGGCGAGGAGGTCGGTGAGGTTGGGCAGCTCGGTCGCAAGGCGGACACCGTCGAGGGAACGCGGGTCGGGAACCTCTCCCGGTGCGAGGCCGGCGTCGGGGGCGGCGCAGAGCCAGACGTCGGTCGCGGGGCCGGGAAGGGCGCCGACGCGCACGACCTGCTGCCCGGGGAAACGAGCCTGGAGCTCGGCCACCCAGACGTCGCTGCAGATGCCGAGGTCATAGTTGCCGAGGGCGACCTGGATGGGGATGTCGCGTTCGCGGAAGACGCGGAAGCGGAAGCCGCGGTCGTTGACCTCGGAGCGCAGGAGGCGGGATCCGGCCTCGTAGCCATCCATGACGAGCCCACGCGAGGCGAGCAGCTCACCGACGGGCTCGCGCAGGGAGCCGGTGGGCACGGCGAGGCCGAGCGGGGTTCCGGGCGTGCTCATTTGTGCTGCAGCACGAACTGCACCACCTCGTCGAGGGTGGCGCGGTCGAGGGAGGAGCCGGCGGAGGAGGCGGAGATGCCCTCGGGGCCGACGACGAGGCGGATGGAGGCGTTGCGGGCATCGCCGAGGGCGGCGGAGATGCCGTGGCGGTGCAGGGAACTGGCCAGACGCAGGGCGCCGGACAGGCCGGCCTCGCGCTCGGCGACGATGGCCACGGAGGCGCTGCGCGAGGGGGCGGCGGCGAGGTGTCCGGAGATGCGGTCGGCGTCGAGGGCGAAGCCACAGGCGCTCTCGGGAGCGCCGGGACCGGCGGGCTGGTAGCGGCCGCCACGGCCCCAGGGCCCGCCTTCGCCACCCAGCTCCCAGGTGACGCCCGAGTAGTAGTCGAAGTCGAAGGGGAGGGTGAAGTCGATGGCGACGGCGCGGCCGGTCGCGACGAGGGCGGCGGCGACCTCCCGCAGCTCCTCCAGGGGGGCCACCGCGCCGGGGAGGCCGGTCCGCGCCAGCGCGATGAGATTGTCGACGAGGGCGATGTCGCCCGAGGCGCCAAGCGCCGCCTGGACTAAGGCGAGCGTGGCCGGGTCGTCGGCGAAGGCGTCCCGGACGGCCGCGAGGCCGTTCCCAGCGACATCGTCGAGGAGGGCGCGGCGAGCGAGCACGTCAGTGAGGCCTGCAGCATCGACGGCGGCACGGGCGACGCCCGCGTGCGTCAGGCGGAGATCGACCGGCAGGGCGAGCGCGGCGAACGTGTCGGCGGCGACGGCGAGCACTTCGAGGTCGCCGACGACGGGCGGTGCGCCGAGGTATTCGAGGCCGCACTGCCAGTCCTCCCCCTCGGCCCCGCGGAAGACGCTCTGGACGTAGAGGAGCCGTGCGGGGGGCTCGATGCCGGCGTCGGCAGCAGCGCGGGCGACGGGGATGGTCGAATCGTAGCGGAGCATGACGCGTTCGCCGCTCCAACCGTCCCAATCGAGGAAGGTGTAGGCGCCGGCGAGCATCTCCGGCGAGAGGGCACCGGCGGAGGTGAAGAGGCTGTAGCTCTCGACCGTGGGCGTGCGAATCTCCTCGTAGCCCCAGTGCTGCGCAACGCGGCGGAAGGCGTCCTCAACGCGACGGAAGGCGCGCATCTGGTCGGGGAGCAGATCACGCATGCCGCGGGCACGCGCGACAGGTGTCGCGGAGGGGGGCGCGGAAGCGGTGTCAGTCATGGCTTCCGGTCAGTGTAGCGGGTTCCGACGTAGCCGCCGTCGGGCCGAGTGAGCACAAGGAGGGCCCCGGGGAGGTTCCCCGGGGCCCTCGGTCGGTTCCGGTGCTACCGGCAGGAGCCGGTCTAGGCGTCGTCCAGCCAGGCCGTCTCGCGGCGCGGCGTGTTGTTGCCCGAATAGCCGTTGAACCAGTCGTCCTTGCCGTAGTCACGCAGGCGCGTGCTCACGGCAAGGTAGGACTCGGCGGCCATCGGCATCGTGAAGATGCCCCAGGCGCGATCGAGGATCCAGCGCTGCAGGTCGGTGATGATCTGCACGCGGGTCTCGTGGTCCAGCTCCTGGGTCTGCGCGAGCATCTGCTCGCCGACATGGGCGGAGCCTTCGGCGATCTCGGGGTGCGGCGAGTCGGTGCGGAAGTTGAAGGCCACGCTTCCGTACTGCTGCGGGTCGAACCACGAGAGGTAGGACGCATCGGGGGCGCCATCGGTACCGCCGCCGACGCCGGTGCCGCTCTGGAGCAGGCCCCAGGGCTTCACGTCGTCGGTGTTGTCGTTGGCGGCGCTCACCCACGTCTGGATGTCCGCGCTGGACACCTCGAAGGTGGTGCCGAGCACCTCCGTAAGGTTCGTGGCGGCGAACTCGCTGATGGCGAGGTAGGCCGGCCCCTGGATGGTGTGGATGTCGACGTAGTCGTAGATCGAGTCGTACTTTTCCTGGTCGGCGCCGCGCGAAGCGGCGTCGCTCTTGGCGGCCTCCCAGAGGGCCCGGGCCTCGTTGGGGTCGTAGTTGTAGTAGCCCGCCAGATCCTCCTGGGTGAGGCGCTGGAAGCGGGCGTTGATGATGGTGAGGGGCGCCTGCAACCTTGCGTTGCCGGCGTGGATGCTGTTGATGAAGGCCTGGTAGTTGAACGCGTTGCGGATGGCCTTCCGTGCGCGCTCGTCGCGCCACTTGCCGCCATCGAAGCCGAGAACGGCCCAGCCGCCGGCGGGCGCACCCTCGACCGCCACGTTCGGGTTGCCCTCCAGCCCCTCCGCCTCAAGGGCGTCGATGGAGCCGTAGGCGTCAAGGTCGCCGCTCTCGAGGAGGGACCGGGCGGTCACGTTGTCGGCGACGATGCGGACGTCGTACTCGTCGATGTAGGGCCCATCCTCGACGAAGCCGTCATCGGGGTTGGGGTGGGCGTAGTAGTCCGGGTTGCGGACGAGGTGGGTTCCCTCGGCACTGCGCTCGGAGAGGATGTACGGCCCGGCGGCCATGCCGCGCACGTGCTCCTGACCAGTCTGGTCGGGCTGGGCGAGCACCAGCTTCTTGTTGATCATGCCGAAGTACTGGCGGGAACGATGGAGCAGGGCATCGGCGCGCGGCCCGGTCCAGTTCTCCTGGACGTGCGTGGCGTCGACCGGCACAACGCTGTCGAAGTAGTTGTAGATGCTGGCGGGCACGTGGGTGGCGCCCAGCGAGGCGAGCAGCTCGGGGGGCCGCTCGATGGTGAAGGCGACATCCTCGGAGGTAACGGGGTCGCCGTTGTGGAACTGCATGCCCTCGCGCAGGCTCCAGACGAGCGTGGTGTCGTCGACCTGCTCGTAGCCGACAACGCCGTCGAGCGAGAAGGTGCCCTTGCTCACCTGGAAGTCGAGCAGGTGGTTGTAGACCTGGTAGACGACCTCCTGGTTGTCGGTGTGGAAGACGGCGGGGTCCATGCCCATGTCTTCCGTCCGCTTCCAGGAGCGGTACGTGCCACCGCGCCTGGGGCCGCCCGCAGGCTCTTCGGCCGCAGCGGCGGCAGCCTGGGTGGCTTCAGCCTCGTCGGCGGCGGCAGCAGCATCGCCTTCATCGGCGGCCGCCTCTGTGGCGGCGGCGGCTTGCTGGGCCGCCTGCGTGGCAGCCGGGGCAGCAGCATCGTCGTCGTCATCGTCGTCGCCACAGCCGGCGAGGATTGCCGCCGACCCTGCAGCGGCTACGCCCGTGCCAGCCAGGAAACCGCGGCGGCTGAGGCGCCGCCCGCGAAGGCGAAGCCAGTAGTTGTCTCGATCGCGCATCTCAATGCCCTCCCCGCTCCCGATAGTTTGCCGGAGCGTTCAGCAGATGCTGTGGCGCGCACAATACCCCGTGCGGGGATCGCGTTTCAACGGGTGGAACGTGAAGCCGGCGGCTAGATTCGCCCCCGCAGCCGGGGGTCGAGGGTATCGCGGACGGAGTCGCCAAACATGTTGAAAGCGAACACCGTGAGCGCCAGAGCGGCGCCAGGGAAGATGGCGAGCCAGGGAGCGCGCCTGAAGAACTGGCGCGAATCCCCACTCAATTCGGCCCCCCACGACGGTGCGTCAGACCCGATCAGGAAGGAGAGGGTCGCCTCGGTGAGGATGGCGGCGGGCAGGCTGATGGTGGTGAGGACGATCATGAGGCCGGTGATGTTGGGCAGGATGTGGCGCAGCATGATGCGGAACTGGCCCGCGCCGATCAGCGTGGCCGCCTCCACGTATTGCGCGCTGCGCTGCTCCAGCACCGACCCCCGCATGATGCGGAAGGCGCCCGGCATGAAGAAGAACGCGATCGCCAGCACGCGCGCCAACTCCTCCGCCGGCAGGGCGGGTAAGTCGGGCAGCTTATCCACCAGGACAATGTCCATGATCATTGCTAACAGGAGGGAAGGGACGGCGAAGAGCATGTCAGCCAGGCGACTCAGGCCGAAGTCGACGGCGCCGGCGAGGAAGCCCGCGATGAGAGCCAGAAGCGTGCCCCCGACCGTCCCCACGAGCACGGTCGCCATACCGATCTTGAGGGAGATACGACCGCCGTAGAGCACGCTCGACCACAGATCCCTCCCCTGGCGATCGGTGCCGAAGTAGTAGTCACTGTTCGGCCCGACGAGAACGTGCGGTGTGAACGACTCCAGCGTGTCCGGATTCGTCGTATTCAGGACGGGCGCGGCGCCGGCCATAAACCCGACGATGATGATGACGATGACGCCGAGGGCGCCCGCCGGCTCACGGCGGGCCCAGCGCAGCGGATTGAACCGCTGGTGCGGCGGGATCGCGTACTCCTGCTCCAGGAGTGTGCCCGATGCCGAGGTGGTGGCCGCTTCCGACGCGTCGCTCATCGCTAGTACCTGATCCGCGGGTCGACGTAGGTGTAGAGGACGTCGACCAGGAGCGTGACGACCATGAACATCGCGGCGAAGATCATCGTGACCATGAGGACAGCGGGGTAGTCCCGCGCGATAAGCCGCTCCAGGGCGAAGAGGCCCATCCCGGGAATGGCGAAGATCTGCTCGGCCACGATGGCGCCGCCGAGGATGGCCCCGAGCTGCAGGCCCACCACCGTCAGCACGGGGATGAGGGCGCTCCGGAAGACGTGCCGGAAGATGACGACGCGCTCCCGCAACCCCTTCGCGCGGGCCGTGCGTACGTGGTCCGAGTGGAGCACCTCGAGCATGGCCGAGCGCATGATGCGGGCCGTGTAGGCCGCCCCCGCATAGGCCAGCACGCCCGCGGGGAAGATGACGATGGCGAGGTTCTTGAGGGGGTCCTCGGTGAAGTCGACCCAGTCCTGGATTGGATTCCACTCGAACCACACGAAGGCGTAGATGATGATCAGCGTTCCCGTCCAGAAGTTGGGCACGGAGATGCCGAGGATGGTGCCTGCCCGGAGCAGGTAGTCCTCGGGCTTGTTGCGCCTCACGGCCGAGATCACGCCCACGGGCACGCTGAGGACCGCGGACAGGAGGATCGTCAACAGGCCAACCTCGAGGGTCTTCGGCAGGCGCTCCTTGACCGAGCCCATGATGGAATCGTGCGGAGGCGTCAGCGACTCGCCGAGGTCACCCACGAAGATGCCGCCAAGCCAGTCCCCGTACTGAACGTACCAGGGGCGGTCCAGCCCCAGCCTCTCGCGGGCGACTTCGAGATTGGGGACGTCCGAGATGCTCAGCGCAGCGGAGAAGGAGGCGTCGCCCGGCAGCGTCCAGATGAGCAGGAAAAGGACCAGGGAGAGAAGCAGCAGCATGAGGGGAATGGCGATGAGGCGGCGGAGGATGTAAGTCCGCATGTCTCCCCCTCACGCTCCCCGGCCAGCGATCGCTGACCACAAGGCGCGGCGATTCTGGCGGATGCGCATAGCGCTTGGCAATACGTTCGGCGGGGTTACGCCCCTGCGCGGAGTGCCCTCCACCAGTCCTGGACATCGGGCTGGAAGTTGGCGTGGTACTGCTTCTGGAGGTCGTTGGCGCCCTCGAAGAGGGGCTCGGTGTCGGTGGTGGCGAGGTCGGAGGCGCTGGGAACGGGGTCGATCCACTCGAGCTGGATGCCCTCGATCACCTCGCCGAGGCCGGAGTCCTCGTGGTGGGGGCTGGCCTGGTGCTCGATGAAGCCGTTGTAGCTGTTGAAGGAGAGGAGGCCGTAGTAGGAACCCTTCTCTGCGCCGCGCCAGAACTCGTAGCGGCGGACGTTGGTCTCGTTGGCGTGGGTGTCGCGCCAGAGCTCGCCTTCGAGCTCCTCGAAGCGGGCTTCCTTGCCTTCCTTGATCTTGATGTGGGCCAGAATGGTCGCCATTTCTTCTCTGGGTCGGCTGGATTCGGCGGGTCCGAACGGCTGTCGCCGCGAGGGGAGCGCGCCTGCGCCGCTCGGGCATGATAGAGGGTTGCACTTGCCCTCGCGCGGCCCTCAACCAGCTGCCCGGCACGACTTCACCCTTCCGGCGAGAACCGGCGGAAAGGCAATCAACCCTGCCGGGTTCAGGAAACGTCGAACTCGATCTCCAGGTGGGTGACGCCGCGGACACCACCCTTGCCCGGAGGCGGGAAGACGATGCCGTCGTTGGGGACGTCCTTGAGGCGCGGGTTCTTGAGAACCTGGAGGAGCATCTTGCCGGCCATCACGGCCTCCTGGCGGGCCATGGCGTAGCCCATGCAGAAGTGGCGCTCCTGGCCGAAGCCGAGGTGGCTGGCGACGCCGTCCTGCCAGTAGCCGACGCGCAGCTCCTTCCCGAAGTAGAGGTCGTCGCGGAAGATGTTGAACTGGTCCGGGTCCTTGAACACGCGCTCGTCGCGGTTGCCGGAGCCGAGGCAGAGGGCGACGTTGGCGCCGTACGGGATGACGCGGTTGCCGAGCTCCGTCTCGCGGGTGGCGCGTCGGGGCTGGTAGTGGTTGGAGCCGTCGAAGCGGAGCATCTCGGTGAAGACGCGGTCCATCAGCTCGGGGTCCTCGCGGACGGCCTCGTACTGCTCGTAGTTGGTGAGCAGGTTCCACCACATGGAGTCGATGGCCTTGTGGGTCGTGTCGCCACCGCCGACGAGGAGGAGGGCGACGAACGACTTGATCTGGTGGTCGGTCATCATCTCGCCGGACATTTCGGCCGTGACGAACTTGGAGATGAGGTCCTTGCCGGGGTTGGCGCGGCGGTCGGCGATGATGGGCGTGAGGTAGTCGTGCAGCTCGAACTTGGCCTTCTCGGCGGAGCGGAAGTAGGCGCGTCCGTAGCCCATGCCGGCGAAGAGGGTGTTGTAGATGCTCTCGAAGTAGTCGAAGTCCTCGCGCGGGAGGCCGAGCATGCCCGCGATGACGCGGATGGGGAAGCGCTGGCTGAACTGCGTGACGAGGTCGATCTCGCCCTGCTTCGCGATGCCGGCGGCGAGGTCTTCGGCGGCCTCCTGCGAGAACTGCTCGATCATCTCGGCGGCCGTCTCTTCGATGACGGGGAGCCAGGTGACGAGCTTCTTGCCCACGAACTCACCGGCGACGATGCCGCGGCTCCAGCGATGCTCGGGGCCCTCGCCCATGTCGAGGATGGTCTCACCGAGGGGGGACTCGGAGCCGAAGTCGTACTTCCCCTGCATGTCGTACACGCCGCGGGTGAAGTCGCCGCCGGGACGGCTGCGCTTGTAGGCGTCCCAGATGTCCTCGTAGCGACTGACGAAGAAGCGGTTCTGGAGGCGGTCGTGGTAGACGGGCTCCCAGTCGCGGATCTTCTTGTAGAGGGGGAATGGGTTGAGGCGGTGCTCTTCGGTGAGGAACTCGCCGGGTTCGATGATGGGGGCTTCAGTTGGAGCCGTCATGGTGGCCTCGCCGCAGGGGGATGGTCTTGCAAGCGAGTCTAGGCCGCTCGCGGGGCGTGTCAACGCAGCAAGAAGGGGCAACGCGAGGGAATCGGGGTCTTGCGAAGGGTCTGCGGGCGGTCCATCCTCCCCGGCAACCAGAGACAGGAGCGAAGAGCGATGTCGGACGAGCTTGCGGAACTGCGCGCACGGGTCGCCCGCCTGGAGGCGGAGCGAGCGGTAATCAGTACCTTCAACGAGTACTTCTACAACATGGATATCGGCTACACGGACGGGATCCTGGACGTGTTCCACGAGGACGCCCTGCTGGAGGTGATCAACTTCCCGCCGGGGACGATGGAGGACCTCCGGTTCGAGGGCCGGGAGGCGATGCGGGAGCTGTACGGTCCGCACTCGAGCGCGGAGCCGACGCTCTCGGGCGGGCACCACTCGGCGAACGTGCAGGTGAACGTGGCGGAGGACTGCTCAAGCGCGGAGCTGAGCGCCTACTTCATGACGTCGGGCGGGCACGGGGGCCTGGGCGGTGGCCTGTACCAGGGGACGTTCGTGCCAGACGGGGACAAGTGGCGCATCTCGCACTACCGCATCATCAGCAACTGGGGCTGGTCGCCGGACGAGTGGACGAAGCGGACGGAGTCGCTGCCGGCGAGCAAGGCAAAGCGGGGCGGCAAGCCGCCGGTCTACGAGTTCCCGAAGCAGCCGGTGGGATAACGGAGAAGAGCGCCGCGCTGGGGCGCGGCTGAGGAAAGAGGAGAGCGGCGGGCTGGCGCCCGCCTGAGTGGACCGCGTCGCTGATGCGCCGCTCAGTTCGGGCGTTCGCGTCCGGTTCGCGGCACCGCGCTACACTTGCGCGCGGCCCGACGTGGGCCGTGGAGGTGGCGCTATGCCGATGTCCCGTGAGGAGATGGATGCGTTCCTGGCGGAGCCGAGGAACGCGATCGTGGCGACGGTGAACCCGGACGGGTTCCCGCAGTTGACGCCGATCTGGTTCCACTGGGAGGACGGGACGGTCTACTTCAGCACGACCGCGCCGCGCCTGAAGACGAAGAACCTGGAGCGCGACGGGCGCGTCTCCATCTGCGTCGACGAGCCGGGCGACCCGGACCAGCGCACGGTGGTGCTGGCGGCGGAGTCCTGCACGATCACGCCGGGCCTGGGGACGGTGACGGAGACGATCGCGCGGAAGTACGGCGGCGAGAACTGGGAGACCAGCTACGAGCACATCGCGAACACGCCGGACCGCGTGGTGGTGTCGTACAAGCCGACCCGGATCCTGACCTGGAGCTCGTCGGCGGACCGGCGGGAGCACGTCCAGAAGAACCGGTAGGGGCCGGTGGTCGGTGGTCGGCAGGGCCGGTCATGCGAGGGGCCGTCGAGGCTCGTAGGATGCGCGTGCATCGCGCTCCGTGATACGTAGCGGCGGGCGCGAACCGGAGGCTGACATGGGATTTCTTGACGGGAAGGTGGCGCTCGTGACGGGCGCCGCCGAAGGACTCGGCGTCGCCTTTGCGAACGCCGCGGCGGCGGCGGGCGCGAGGGTCGCGATCTGCGACATCCGCGACAACGTCGACGAGCGCGCAAGCGAGATCGGCGACGCGCACGGGGGCGAGACGGCCTCGTTCCACGCGGACACGGGCGTCCCCGAGGACTGCTGGCGCGTGGTCGACGGGACGATGGAGCGGTTCGGGCGGATCGACGTGCTGATCAACAACGCGGGGACGATCGCGATGACGTCGCCGACGGACCCGCTGGACAAGTCGATCGCGGACTACGACCTGGTGATGAACGTGAACAACCGCGCCTACTACCTGTTCGCGCGGGCGGTGTGGCCGATCATGCAGGAGCAGGGTGGTGGCGAGATCGTGAACATCGCCACCGACCACATCTTCACGCAGAAGAACCGGCCCACGGGCGGCGGCTGGGTGATGGACACCTACGACGCCTCGAAGTGGGGGCTGAACGGGTTCCTGCTGAGCTGGTCAAAGGCAGGCGAGCCGCACAACATCCGCGTGAACGGCATCTGCCTGGGCGCGACGGACTCGCACATGCTGCGCGGCTTCACGGGCGAGGAGAACCTGACGCCGAAGCTGATCGCGAGTTGGATGAAGCCCGCCGACGTGGCGCAGGTGGTGATGGACCTGATCGAGGACGGACGCAGCGGCTACAACATCCCGGTCTGGGTGAACGACCCAGTGGTCCTGACCCCCCAGACCGACGACTTCTCCCTGAAGGTCGGCGTGATGAAGTCGGCCTTCGAGGCATAGGAGGGGCATCATGGGATTCCTGGACGGAAAGGTCGGAGTCGTGACGGGGGCGGCGCAGGGGCTGGGGACGGCCTACGCGCGGGCGCTCGCGAGCGAAGGGGCGGACGTCGCGGTGTGCGACGTGAAGCCTGAAGTGAGCGCGGTCGCGGACGAGATCGCGGCGACCTCGGGGCAGACCGTACGGGCATACCCGTGCGATGTCTCGGACACGGAGGCGGTGCAGGGCTTCGCGGATGCGGTCCTGCGGGACTTCGGCGGGGTCGACGTGGTGGTGATGAACGCGGGCATCTACGGCTCGACGCCCATGGACCTGCCACGCGAGGAGGCGCTCTCGGAGTACCAGCGCTTCATGGACACGAACGTGAAAAGCATCTACGTGCTGGAGCGGGCGTTCGCGCCCTCGCTGGTGGAGCGGGAGGGCGACATCGTCGTCATCTCGACGGACCACATCCTGCCGCCGCTGGAGCCGGGAGGGACGCGCGGAGGGCCGTCGACGGACCTGTACGACGCCTCGAAGTGGGTGCTGAACGGCTACATCCAGGCGTGGGCGCTGGGGTTCGCGGCAAACGGCCAGAACGTTCGCGTGAACGGCATCGCCATGGGCGCGACGGACACGCCGATGCTGCGGGGCGTCTTCCCCGGCGGGAGCCCCCCAGACGAGGTCGTCGCGGGCTGGATGACGCCGGCCCAGCAGGGGCAGCTCATGCTGGACCTGCTGCAAGACGGGCGCACGGGCGACCTGATCTCGTCGGAGCCCGGGCACCCGGTCGAGCTGCCGCCGCGGTCGGGGATGGGGCAGCCGGTTTCGAACCTGCCGGCGGAGCAGTTCCACCACGGTTTGATGGGGCTCGAGCCCGCGATCTGGGAGCCGCCGAGCTAGCGGGAGGGACACGATGACGGCCGTGAGCTTCGACCCGGCGGTGTTCGATACGCCGGAGTACTGGCGCGACCCGTATCCGCACCTGAAGGTGCTGCGGGACCACTTCCCCGTGTACCACGACGAGATGCACGGGCTCTGGTACATCACCCGCTACGACGACGTGTGCAACGCCTTCAAGGACAACGTGCATTACTCGAGCAAGAACCTGGAGCGCTCGATGGCGCTCGTGTTCGGCACGACGATGATGCAGTTCGACGGGGAGGAGCACACGAAGCGGCGGAACATCGTGGCGCCCGAGTTTTCGGGACGGCGGATGGACCCGCTCATCCCCATCATCGAGAAGAACACGCAGGACCTCGTCGACCGGATCACGGCGAAGGCGGCGGAACGGCTGGCGAAGGGGTTCGCGGAGAAAGGCGAGGTGGAGCTGATCGATGCGTTCAGCTCGCGGCTGCCGGTGATGGTGATCATCGACATGCTGGGTCTGCCACAGGAGGACCACGACCTCTTCCACGAGTGGTACCCGGCGATGATGGCGGGGCTGACGGGCACGCCGGAGCAGCGCACGTACGGCATCGAGTGCAACCAGCAGTTCCACGCCTACATCGACAGGCTGGTGGACGAGCGCAGCGTGAACCCGGGCGAGGACCTGATCTCGAAGCTGTGTACCGCGGAGGTGGACGGGGCGCGGATGTCGAAGGAAGACATCAAGGCGTTCTCGAGCCTGCTGCTCGTGGCCGGCGGCGAGACCACGGACAAGGCGATCGGGAACATGTGGGTACACATGATGGAGAACCCCGAGCAGTTCGCGGAGGTGAAGCGCGACCCGGACCTGTTCGACCGTGTGTTCACGGAGACGATGCGGATCACGCCGCCGGCGGGGAGCCAGCAGCGGGACGTGATCGAGCCGGTGGAGCTCTACGGCCAGACGATCCCGGTGGGGGCGGAGGCGCACTTCTCGATATTCGCGGCTAACCACGACGAGCGCGTATTCGATCACCCGGACGAATTCGACATCTTCCGGGACGACCTGTACTTCGGGCGCGAGCTACGGTCGGGGTACTTCGAGGGCGGGCGCGCCGGTCACCTCGGTTTCGGGCTGGGCAAGCACTTCTGCGTGGGCTACCAGCTGGCCCGTTCGGAGGCGGTCATCGGGTCGAAGGCGCTGCTCGAGGCGATGGGGAACCCGCGCGTGAAGGCGGGCGGCGCGGCGCACATCCAGGTGGCCGGGCCGATGAACGAGCAGCCGCGCCTGGACCTCGAATTCGACGTGGTGTGAGGGCGCCCTTCCCTAGCGGGCGTCGGGGTCCAGGCCGCGACGCTCACGCTCGGCACGCATGCGGACGGCGTCGGACTCGAGGCGCGGGCCGCGCTCCTCGTCGGTGAGGGTGCCGGCGACGTCCTTCCCGGACTTGGCGCTGTCGAACGTGATCCACTTCTCGGGCGTAGCCTCGATGATGATGCGCAGAGGTGAATCGAGGCGCTCAACGAAGTCGTCCTCGGCGGCCTTGTCGTCCGGGTTCGCCTTGTGAGCGAGGGCGCGATAGAACCAGTCCTTGGTCTCCTGGTCCTCGCGGACGATGGCGCGGCACTTGGCCGTGGCGGCGCCGCGCGGGGAGTCCGGGCTCTTGGCGGAGATGCCGCTGACAGCGACGGAGACACGACCATCGCGGCGAATGGCGGCGACGCGATGGCGGTGCGCCGCGCAGGTGATCCAGAACTTCCCGTCCTTCCAGACGAAGGAGTGGTAGACCCCCACAGGCCAGCCGTCTTTGGTGCCCCACATGAGGATGCACTCGCTGGCGTCGTTCATGAGCTGGTCGATCTGCTCGTCGCTGTAGGGATAGACGGAAACGACCTCGTGGTCGCGCATACCTTCGGGCATTGGATGAACCTCCCTGGAGTCAGGCGCGTACGGTAGCCAGAGCGGGGCGCGTCCGCAAAGGGCCCGCCCCGACTACGGGTGTCCGGCCACCATGAGCAGCGTGCCGGTGACCCAGCTCGAGGCGTCGGAGGCGAGGTAGACGGCGGCGGCGCCGAAGTCTTCCTCCTTGCCGAGGCGCTTGAGCGGCTCGTTCTCGGCCATTTTCGCGAAGTACTCGTCGTCGCCGCCGGAGGCGTCCTCGTAGTCCTCGGTACGGACGGATCCGGGGAGGATGGCGTTGACGCGGATGTTGAAGGGCGCCATTTCCAGCGCCAGGGTCTTGGTGAGGTGGTTGAGGCCGGCCTTTGAGGCCGTGTAAACGCCATTCGTGGGGGCGCCGCGGGAGATAGCGCCGACGGAGCTGACGTTGATGATCGCCCCACCGCCGGTGCTGCGCATCGCGGGCCAGACGGCCTTGGCGCACATCCAGGGGGCCTTGAAGTTGAGGGTGGTGGTAGCGTCCCATGACTCCTCGGGCGTCTTCACGAGGAAGTTGACATGCTGTTCCTGCAGGCCGCCGGCGTTGCTGACCCAGATATCGATGCGACCGAAGTGGTCCATCATCGACTGCACGAGACCCTCGACGTTGGACCAGTCACGAACGTCGGTGGGGAGGGCGAGGGTGCGGCGGCCGCGGTCCTCGATCTCCTTGCCGACGTCCTTGAGGAGTTGCTCACGGCGTCCGGCGACGGCGACGTCGGCGCCGGCTTCGGCGAGGCCGAGGGCGATGCCGCGGCCGATGCCGCCCCCACCGCCCGTCACCATCGCGATCTTTCCTTCCAGGCTGAAGAGGTCGAGGATGCCCATGCGCACACTCCCGTGAAGAGGTTGTCGGCGGAGTCTACGCGAGGCCGGTCAATCAGGCCGCAGCGTCCCGGCCTAGCGGCCAAAGCCGGAGACGGGACTCACAACCGTTGTCAACTTAAATGTATGCTTCCGCGAGACACAGAACGGGTGTCTCTGACGGCCCCGTTCGCAGGGGCATGCCGTGGAGATCCGCGTCTTCGCCACAGTGGCCGGTCTCTCGCTTGCGGTGGGAGTCGCCGCGGTGTCGCTCTGCGCCAGGCCCCCCTTCAGCGCGGGAGCCGACTCCCTCGCACCCGAGTTGGTCGACGTACGGACCGCAGAGAAGCGATCGAGCGGGGGACAGCAACGGATCGAGGTCGAGACGCCACCAGGGGGAGACGGCGACCTGCTCATCGCGGTCGTGGCGCTGGCTCGCGACCGCGCCATCGTTGCGCCGGCGGGGTGGACGCTCATCGACAGCGGAGTCGCGGACGAGGACGAGGCGCGTCTGGGCATCTGGTACCGCGTTGCCGACGGCTCGGAGGGGATGGCCTACGCCTTCACCTGGGAGGGGAGAGCGCGGGGCGGGGCGGCCATCCTGCGGTACAGCGGCGTCGACCCCGCGCAGCCCATAGGGGCGAGCGCATTCGCAACCGGGGAGACTCGCGATCCACCAACCGCCCCGGAGGTTGTGACGACCGACGGCGCAACCCGCATCTTGCGGGTGTTCGCGGTATTCGGGGCCTCGATCAGGGCGACCGAGGGGCCACCGGCAGGCCACGAGGAACGGTTCTTCGTGGGCGCCCAGGGGAGCAACGGCATCATTGCGGGCGGGGCGGACTCGGCCGTCACGGTGGCCGGGAGCACGGGCTCAGCCGTATTCAACCTGGACCTGCCGAAGGGGAGGGCGTGGCGAACCGGAACGATCGTCCTGAACCCTTCACAGTCATCGTCACCGACGCCGACGCCAACCGCCACACCAACTCCGACTCCCACACCGACTCCGACCCCCACGCCGACTCCGACCCCCACGCCGACTCCGACCCCCACGCCGACTCCAACCCCCACGCCGACTCCAACCCCCACGCCGACACCCACACCAACACCGACTCCCACGCCGACGCCCACACCGACTCCCACGCCCACTCCGACCCCCACACCGACTCCCACGCCCACTCCGACCCCCACACCAACTCCGACTCCCACACCGACTCCGACCCCCACGCCGACTCCAACCCCCACGCCGACTCCAACCCCCACGCCGACTCCAACCCCCACGCCGACTCCAACCCCCACGCCGACTCCGACTCCCACGCCGACTCCCACGCCAACGCCGACCCCGACACCCACACCGACTCCGACGCCCACGCCGACGCCGACCCCGACACCCACGCCCACACCGACACCCACGCCCACGCCGACTCCCACGCCGACCGTCCAGGGGCCGAAGTTCCTCGGCGGTGAGTCGGCGTCGAAGGACCGGAGCAGGGGAAGCCCGGAGATCACGATCGGCACGCCCGCGGGACAGGCGGGCGACCTCCTGATCGCCATCCTGACAACCCGCCACGAGCGGTCGCCGAGCGCACCGGAGGGATGGACACTCATCAACAGCGGGGGCGCTCAGGACAAGGAAGCGACGCTCGCGGTGTGGTACCGCCTGGCGGATGGAACGGAGTCGACGAGCCACACGCTCAGCTGGCTCTGGGGCGAGAGCCAGGCCGTGGGCGCCATCCTCCGGTACGGCGACATCAACGCCGACGAGCCCGTCGGCCCGGTGGCGACAAATGCTGGCGAGGGGAACGCCCCGCTCGCGCCCGGCATCACGGTGGCGGAGGCCGGGACACGAGTGCTGTACCTCTACGCGGTCGGTGACGGGGACAGGACCGTCAGGGGACCGCGTGAGGCAGCGAGCCGCTTCTCAAGGAGCAGCAGGGGAAGCACGGGTGTCCAGGCCGGCGCGGCCGACGCGCTTCAGGCTGCTCCCGGCAGCAGCGGGACCGCCGAGTTCACGTTCGCGGAACGGACGACCCGGGCATGGCGAACGGTCACGCTCGCCATCAACCCTCCGGCCGCAGCTACTTCTACGCCGACACCAACTCCAACCCCCACCCCTACTCCAACACCGACGCCGACTCCAACGCCCACCCCTACTCCAACGCCAACACCTACGCCGACACCAACTCCAACACCGACGCCGACGCCGACGCCGACGCCCACCCCCACCCCTACTCCAACGCCAACACCTACACCGACACCAACCCCCACGCCGACGCCGACGCGGACTCCGACTCCAACGCCTACGCCGCGTCCACGGCCCGCCGTCATCTACGTTTCGCCGGTAAGGGTGACCCCTACGCCAACTCCGACTCCCACCCCCACACCGACGCCTACGCCAACTCCCGCACCGACACCAACACCCACCCCGACACCAACTCCAACTCCAACCCCGACCCCCACAACAACCCCGACGCCGACGCCGACGCCCACTCCCTCCCCAACACCGACCCCCGCTCCTATGCCCACTCCCACTCCGACTCCGACTCCGACTCCGACCCCAACACCAACCCCCACACCGACCGCCACCCCAACGCCAACGGGGGCACCCACGCAGATCTCGTCGGCACCGCCAACCCCCGCACCGACAGCGGCGGCGTCTCTTCGAGACACGAGCGTGTCCGCCGCCGCACTCACGACCACGGCGACGCCGACCCGAATCCCCAGGCCAGCCGTGGCGCCCGCTCCGGCGCCGACTCCCACTCCAGAGGCAGCCCCCACCCCGTCACCGGGCCCTGAGCCGACGCCTCAGACGCGGGCGGACGAGGAGCCACCTGGCTCAGGTCGTGGGCTGGTTGAGATTCATGTCACGGCGCCCGACTCGGGGAGCGGCCTGGCGGCGAACATCGCCGCGGCAGTGGCTTCATTCACGGCCAGCGCCGGGGCGATGTCGCTGGGCGTGCGCCTCGTGGGGCGGGTCCTGGCTCGTCGAGGCGCGGGCGGGCGTTGACCCGGTGGACGGCGGGAAGCAGGCTGGCCGGTGCCCATGGTGATGCACGCCACCCGAGTCATCGACGAGCCGATCATCCGGCCGGACATGGACGCCTTCATGGGCGACAACGTGAACGGCCCCTCGCTTATTCGCGCACCGGAGTGGCTTGCCGAGGCGGAGACGGGACGGCTGGGGGAGTACTACCTGTACTTCGCCCACCACAAGGGCCGCTACATCCGCCTGGCCCACGCAGACAGGCTGGAAGGGCCGTGGACGACGCATGCGCCGGGAACGTTGCAGCTGGAGGAATCGCACTTTCCGGCGGGGCTCGACGAGTTCGCTCCCGAGCTGGCCGACGCCATCGCGCGGGGGGAGGTGTACCCCCACGTGGCTTCGCCGGAGGTTCACGTCGACGGCGAAGCGCGGCAGATCCGGCTCTACTACCACGGCCAGCTTCGGGACGGCCGCCAAGTGTCCCGCCTCGCCCTGTCCGGCGACGGAATCCACTTCGAGGCGCGCGCGGAGATTCACTCGACCAGCTACCTGCGCATGGTCCGGCTCGACGATGTTGCGGAGCCCGGCTGGTACGGCATGTCGATGCCGGGCATCGTCTACCGCTCCGAGGACGGGCTCGGCGGGTTTGAACGCGGGCCGCAGCTGTTCCCCGACACGATGCGGCACTGCGCGCTGCTCAGGCGGGGCGACACGCTGTGGGTCTTCTGGAGCAACGTGGGCGACGCGCCCGAACGCATCCTTGTGTCACCCGTGTCGCTACAGGGGGACTGGAGGGAGTGGGAGGCGGGGCCCGCCGGGGAGGTGCTGCGGCCGGAGCGGGAGTGGGAGGGGGCCTCCCTTCCGCTCGTCCCGAGCGTGCGCGGCTACGCTCCGGAGCCGGTCAACCAGCTACGCGACCCGGCGGTCTTCGAGGAGGAAGGCCGGGCCTGGCTGCTGTACGCCGTGCAGGGCGAGCGCGGGATCGGCATCGCCGAGCTCGACCTTCCCTGATCTGCCCCGCGCTAGGAACCGGCCGCCCGCGACTCCGGCGTCTCGATGAGCTGGCAGTAGTTGCCGTCGGGGTCGAGGAAGGTGGAGATGCGTCCGCCCCAGGGTTCCTCGCCCTTGCTCCTCGCGAACTCGACCGCGGCCGCCTCGAGGCGCGCCTGCTCCGCGTCGAGGTCGTCCACGACGAAGTTGATGAGGTAGCGAACGGCGTCGGTAGCGGGGCCGGTGACCTCGCTGTGGCCGCTGATGATGAGGAAGCCGCTCCCGAGCGCGAAGGCGCCAGGGCTCATCTCCGGAGCGGGGGTGAGCCCGAGGGTGTCGCGGTAGAACGCGATCAGCCGCTCGGGCTCGGGGCTCCCGAGGTTGAGCGAGAAGCCGGGCAGAATCGCCAATAGCTAGCTCGCGAAGGCGTTGATGGCCGCCACGTCATCGCCGCTGAGGCTCCAGCCGCCGGCGGCGACGTTCGACTCGAGCTGGTCCGGGCGGGTGGCGCCGGAGATGACGCTGGGGACACCGTCCTGGGCCAGCAGCCAGGCGATCGCGAGGTCGAGCACGGAGTGGCCCTGGTCCGCAGCGTAGGCCTCGGCGGCGTGGAGGATGCCCCAGTTCTTGTCGTTGATGTACTTGCCGGCGAGGCCGGCGAGGGCGCCCTCGGTGAGGCGGCCGCCGGCGGGCATCTCCTCGCCCTGCTTGTACTTGCCGGTGAGGAAGCCGCCGGCGAGGGGGAAGTAGGGGAAGATGCCGTAGCCGCACTCGACGGCGGCAGGGGCCGCATCGGCCTCGATGTTGCGGTCGACGAGGCTCCACTCGTTCTCCACGGAGATGTAGGGGGCCAGACCGCCCGACTCCGTGACCTGCCTGGCTTCGCGGATCTGCTCGCCGTTGACGTTGGAGATGCCGGCGTGACGGATCTTCCCTTCCTTCACGAGGTCGTTGAGCACGCCCGCGGTTTCGGCGGCGGGGGTGTCGGGATCGGGGAAGTGGACCATGTAGAGGTCGATGTAGTCGGTGCCGAGCCGCTGCAGGCTGTTGGTGACCGCGTTCGTGATGTACTCGCGGGTACCGCTGCCGGGGGACTGGATGCCGGTCGGGGTCATGGCCGTGGGCATGCCGAACTTGGTGGCGATGATGACGTCGCCGCGGCGGTCGCCGAGGGCCTTGCCCAGGATCTCCTCGGAGGGGCCGTGCTCGCCGGCGTACATCTCGGCGGTATCGAAGAAGTTGACGCCGAGCTCGATGGCCCTGTCGACGACGGCGTTGGCGCCGTCCTGGCCGATGCGCATGCCGAAGTTGTTGCAGCCGAGTCCAACGACCGAGACCTGCAGGTCCGAGCTGCCGATGTTGCGGTAATCCATACGGGGGTGCGCCTCCTGTTGGGTTCGTTCGCGGGGGCAGTGTAGGGCAACGGGGCGCGGGGCGCGCCCGCCGGGTCAGGCGGGGTCGAACTCGATGTCGAGGGAGGTGACGGAACGCATGCCGGCGTTCCCGCCCATGACGGGGTTGTGGCCGGGCTTGATGCGCACGTCGGAGATGGCCTCGAGGATCATGCGGGTCCCGACGACGGCTTCCGTGCGGGCGAGCTGGTAGCCGACGCAGAAGTGCTTGCCGAGGCCGAAACCGATGTGGCTGGACTTGCCCCCCTCGCGGTAACCGACGCGCATCTCGCGGCCGATGTAGAGGTCGTCGCGGAAGATGTCGAACGTCTCGGGATCGCTGAAGACCCGCTCGTCGTGGTTGGCGCCGTGGATCGAGAGGTTCACGACGGACCCGGCGGGAACGGTCACGCCGCGGATCTCCCAGTCCTGCATGACGAGGCGGACCTCGCCGCCGACGGGGGCTTCGCAGCGCATGGTCTCGGTAAAGGCCTGGTCGATGAGGGAGTGGTCCCGGCGCACGGCCTCGAACTGCTCGGGGTGGTTGAGGAGGAGCCACCAGAGGTTGGCGATGGCACGGTCGGTGGTTTCGCCCCCGGCGGTGAGGAGCAGGCTCACGAACGACTTGATGTCGTGCACGGTCAGCTTCTCGCCGTCGACCTCGGCCTCGCAGAGCCTGGAGATGAGGTCGTCGCCGGGGTTGCGCAGGCGTTCCTGGACGAACGGCTCGAGGTAATCGTGGAACTCGGCGTTGGCCTCGATGCCCTTCTTGCGGAGGACCGGGTCGGGGGCGAGGCCGGCGAGGAAGGTGGGGTACCAGTAGTGGAAGCGGTCGTGGTCGGACTGGGGGAGGGCGAGCATGTCGACGATGACGTTGACGGGGAGGCGCGTGCTGAAGGTGTCGACGAGGTCGGTCTCGCGGCGGTCGATGAAGCCCTCGACGAGCTCGCGGGCGGCCTTCTCGGTGAAACCAACGATGAGGCGGCGGACGTTGTCCTCGATGACCGGGAGGAAGGCATCGAGTTTCCGGCCGACGAACTCGGGAGCGATGATGGCGCGCTTCTGGGAGTGTTCGTCACCGTCCATGGCCGTGAGGGAAGGCCCGAAGACGGCGCTGTGGGAGGTCTCGAAGATGGTGCTGGAAAGCACATCGTGGTCGAGGAAGCCGTCGACGACGTCCTCGTAGCGCGTCACGAACCAGATGCCCTGGCCGGGGTGGCGCCAGACAGGGTGCTCATCGCGCAGGCGCTTGAGCGCGGGATAGGGGTTGAGCTGGAACTCCTCACCCTCGAGGAGGGCGGGGTCGAAGGTGTCGGTGGTCATGTCAGCCTTGTCAGTTGCTCCTGGCGCTCCACAACCGCCTGCAGTTTCTCCAAGTCAACCTGCTCTGAAGCGTTCTCGACCTCGATGCCCGCCACGTTCTCCTCCTCGTCCAGGTGAACCACCACCCCATCGCACAGGTCGAACCCTTCCACCTCGGGGCGGTTACCGAAGGAGATGTGGAGCATGTCTGTGTCGCGGTCGTAACGGAGCTTCACTGCCTTTTCCTCCGAAACCTGCGGTCGAAGAACGCATTGTGGACGGTTTCGCCGTCCTCCAGTGTAACTACGCGAAGTACGCGCGTGGAGTCACCGAAGGGAACTTCGCCCCAGAAGCGCATCCGCCCGTTTGCCTGAGCTTCGGTAGCCATTGGTGCAGCAAGCACGGAGAGGCAAGCTTTAACGTCAACTTCAGGGCGGCCGGGAAGCACGATGTTGTCGAAGTACCAAGTGGTCTTCACCTACTGTGTTGTCCTCCTGGCAGGGAATAGTCGCCGTAGTACTTGCCATGAGCAAGCTACCGACCCCCACCCACCGGCGTAAGATTGCGGGCACGAACGATCCCTGCGGGAGTTCGGAGGTTCTGTGATGCGAAGTGAAGTGCATGCCATCAGTGGCGCGACGTATGACGACCTGGGCGACGGGCGGGTGCGTGTCCACAAGGGCGAGAGCTACGGCATCTTCGACTGGGAGGGGCGCTGGGAAGAGGGCGACATCACGCGCGCCGACCCGCACCTGCTCCAGTACGTGGGCGGACCCGACCTGCCGCCGGGCGTCGACGAGATGGCGGCGCAGCTCGATGCGGCGCGCGAGAAGGCAGCGCAGGAAGAGGCGCAACAGCAGGAGCTGAGCGCCGGCGACCTCGCCGAGGACGCCTACACGGGCTCGGTGCGGGACCCCCGCTACGGGGTTCGCAACATGATCATGGCGCAGGGCCAGACGACGGTCGCGAAGTACGTGGGCGATCCCGGGCGGGAGACGGAGAAGGGACCGCGCTCGAAGGGCATCTCCTTCCACGAGGTGCTGGCAGGCGATACCTACCCCGAGCGCATCCCGCCGGAGCTGTGGGAGGACTCGCCTATGCCGGGCGGTGTCACGCGCGTGCCCACCGAGCGCTTCACGAGCCAGGCCTGGCACGACCTTGAGGTCGAGAAACTGTGGAAGAAGGTGTGGCAGTACGCCGCCCACGTCGACGACATCCCAGAGGTCGGCGACTACATCGTCTACGACATTGCCCATCTCTCGTACCTCGTCGTGCGGACGGGCGAGAACGAGTTCAAGGCGTACAACAACGCCTGCCTCCACCGCGGGCGGCAGATACGCGAGTTCGACGGGAAAAAGGCGACGGAGTTCCGCTGCCCCTTCCACGGCTGGTGCTGGGAGATCGACGGCTCGCTGCGCGAGATCCCCTCGGAGTGGGACTTCCCCGAGGTGCGCGAGGACGCGAGCCACCTGCGCGAGGCGAAGGTCGGCACGTGGGGCGGGTTCGTGTTCATCAACCCGGATCCCGACTGCGAACCCTTCGAGGACTTCATCGGATCGCTGCCGCAGCACTACGCGAAGTACGAGTACGAGAAGCGTTACAAGCAGATGCACGTGGCGAAGGTGATCGCGGCGAACTGGAAGATCACCCAGGAAGCCTTCATGGAGGGCTACCACGTGATGGCGACGCACCCGCAGGCGATGGCCTTCGGGGGCGACGGCGCGAACATGCAGTACGACGTCTTCGGGAACTGGTGCCGGGCGATCACGGTCGGCGCCAACACGAGCCCGCAGCGCGGCATCTACCCGGACAACGAGGAGATCTTCGCGATGCGCCGGGGTGGCGCGGAGATGGCCCGCGAGGGTCTGCGGCAGGTGATGGGCGACAAGGCGGACATCTTCTGCGACGCGGAGGTGCTGGACGGGTACTTCAACAACCTGTTCCCGAACTTCCACCCATGGGGCTGTTTCAGCCGCATCGTGTATCGCTTCCGGCCGTACGGGGACGACCCCGATCGCAGCATCATGGAGGTGCTCTACCTGGTGCCGTGGCCGGAAGGGGAGGAGATGCCGCCGGCCGCGCAGATGCACTGGCTGGAGGAAGACGAGGACTTCACGCTCGCACCGGAGATGGGCGGGCTGGCACGCGTCCTGAACCAGGACTGCTACAACCTGCCCAAGATCCAGAAGGGTCTGAAGACGAAGCAGGATCCGTACGTCTACTTCTCCGCCTACTCGGAGGGCAAGATCCGGCACTTCCACGATCTGTACGACCAGTGGCTGGGAGTGGAGTAGGCGATGACCCAGGCGCTGGAGGACTACGGCTTTCTCAAGCTGAACGAGGAGATCCTGGCCGACCCGTACCCTTTCTACCGGACGCTGCGTGAGCAGTCGCCCATCTACCGGGAGCCGGACTACGGCGTGTTCCTGCTAAGCCGCTACGAGGACATCCTGGAGGTGAACGCACAGCCGGAGGTGTTCTCCAGCATCCTCGTGGCGAACGCGCCTTACACCGACCCGCCGGCGGCACTTGAGGATCTGCCGGCGTGGCGCGACTCTCAGCCCTTCAGCGACAAGATCCTCTCGAACGACCCGCCCGACCACACGCGCCACAAGCGGCTGATCAACCGCTTCTTCACGCCGCGGCACGTGGCCGGGCTGGAGCTGCGGGTGCGCGAGATCACGAACGAGATCATCGACACGTTCATCGACGAGGGCGAGGTCGAGTTCGTCACGCAGTTCTCGCACATGCTGCCGCGGCTCGTCGTCGGCGAGCTGATCGGGCTGCCCCCCGAAGACCACGACTACTTCAGGCAGTACTTCATGGACCGGCTCGCCGTGATGGCGAAGGCGGCGGCGGACCCCACGGGCTCCTACCAGCAGCGGGAAGAGGAGCGCGAGGAGCTCACCGAGAACGAGTTCCTCACGGACTACTTCATGAAGGCGATGGCGGAGCGGCGGGAGCAGCCGCGGGGCGACATCATGAGCGACCTCGCGAACGCCACCTTCGTGGATTCGGGCGAGCCGGTGGCGCTGGAATCCCTCGTGAGCATGATCACGCTGCTCTACGCGGCTGGTGGCGACGCGAACACGCCGGAACTGATGACGAACGCGATGCTCGTGCTGCTGCGGCAGCCGGACGTGATGCAGGCGCTACGGGACGACCCCTCGCTCGCTGGCGGGTTCATCGAAGAGGTGTTGCGGTACGACACGCCCGTGCCAGGCGTCTTCCGCATCGCCCTGCAGGACACGAGCGTCGGCGGCGTGCCCGTGAAGCGGGGCGAGAAGCTGATGGTCATCTACGGGTCGGGGAACCACGACGCGGAGAAGTTCGAGGACGGCGAGGTGTTCGACCTCGGCCGCGAGCAGACCTGCCCGCACCTGGGCTTCGGGCACGGGGTGCACTACTGCCCCGGCGCGGGGCTGGCGCGGCAGGAAGGTCGTGTGGCGATGCAGGAGCTCCTGCGGCGCATGGGCGACATCCGCATGATGGAGGGCGATCCGCCCTACGTACCGAGCGTGATCCAGCGCATCCCGATCAGGCTGAAGCTCAGCTTCACGAAGCTCGCGTAGGCACTCTCCCTAGCCCACCCGGATGGGGTGGGGAACGGGCTGGTTGAAGAGGTAGCCCTTCCGGTTGAAGGGGACGCTGTCGGGCTGGGTGGCGCCGGAGGCATCGGTCGCGCGGGTCATGATGGTGTGCTCGCCCGGGCGGGCCTCCCACACGAGTTCGAAACGAGCCCACGAGTAGCGGAACTGTGGCTCCAGCACGGAGGCCTCCCGCCACGTCCGTCCCGAGTCGTCGCTCCACTCGACGCGGGTGATGGGGCCACCGGGGGAGTGTGCGAAGCCCTGCAGGCGCTGGGGGCCGGCGGCCAGCTCGGCGGGCCAGGGGAGGGCGAGCGCGCTCTTCACGGTCTGGGTCGTCACAGGCTGGCCGAGCGCTTCGCCTTCGGGCGGGTAGTCGTCGCCGATGAGGACGTAGGAGGTGGTGTTGTTGCGGGTCCAGTGCTTCCCGGATGAGACGACGATGCGGCCAAGCCACTTGATATTGGCGGCACCGACCCAGCCGGGGATGACCGCACGCAGGGGGTAACCGTGGTCGCGGGTGAGGGGCTCGCCGTTGAGCGCGTAGGCGAGGATGGTATCGGGGTGCATGGCCTTCTCGACCGGGAGGGCGCGGCGGAAGCCGTCTTCGGGCGACTCCTCGTCGAGGCCGACGAGGAGAACGCTCACGGCGTCGTCACGGATACCGGCCAGCTCGAGGACGTCGCGGAGGGCGACGCCGGTCCACTCGCCGTTGCTCACCCCACCAGTGCCCCACTGGGTGCCTTCGGCGGGTCGTCCCTGGACGCGGTCGAACATGGCGCGGTGGTTCCCGGCGCATTCGAGGTAGGACATGAACGCACGAGCAGGCAACCGGCGGATGGCTTCGTAGGAGAGTTCGACGCGCTCGGAGACGGCGTCGCCTTCCACCACGAGCCGCCAGCCATCAACGTCCACATCTACGCTCATGGAGTTGTTGCGGACGAAGAAGAGGGGAACGGGGGTGACGAGGCCCCGCATGTTCTCGAGGCGCGCCTCGAGGCTCTTGCCGTCGGCGTGGGCGATGAAGGGCCCGGTGTCTTTGAACCAGCCGGACCGGTCGAGTGCAGGCGCCCCTGGACCCGCGGGGGTGGCCGCTTCGTCGTCCCCGTCTGTGCCGGCACCGCAGGCGGCAAGAACGGCAGTCGCGCCGCCCGCGGCGAGGAGCTGGAGGAAGCGGCGGCGGGGCATGCCCCGTCGCTGGACGAGTGTCCAGAGGCCCGGTGGGTCGTCCGCGATACGTTCAGGCATAGGCGCTACGCCGGGAATTCTAGGACCCGGCCGCTAGAGGAGCCGCGATCGGGGAAGACGGGCCATCCTGCGGTCCAGGGTCAGGGTCTCGACGTCGTCATTCGAGTAGCCGTCGACGATGAGGCGGTCGACAAGGCCGGGGCCGCCGGAAGCCTCCAGGGCATCGAATACCGACTGTCCGTTGATGGGAGCGACGACATCCCTTCGCAAGACTTCCAGAAGCGCCGATCGGGCGGCAGGTTTCGACACTCCGTAGAACTGCTGCAGGACGATGTACGCCTCTCCAAGAACCTGGTTCGAGACGAGAATCTCGCCACCATCTTCAACCACAGCGGCAAGCCCGGTGAGACAGCGCACCAGGTCCTGCTCCGGCTCGCCGGTAACCAGGCGAAGCAGGACCGACGTATCAATCCCGAAGCGACCAGTCATCGCGCTCTTCCCTGAGCTTCTCGAGGTCCGGAGGCGGGAGTCCGGGCGGGATCTTCCCGGCCAACGGGGGCACCCAGTCCTCCATGAAGCGCCGAGGGCGGAGGATGAAGCCGTCGGGGTGCTCTTGCAGCTCGATCTGGTCGCCGGGACCTACGCCGAGCGCTTCGAGGACGCGCTTGGGGAAAGTGACCTGGCGTTTCGAGGTGACCTTGACGATCATGGCGATGGGTCCTTACCAAAAGGGTACTTCGGTAAGGCGGCACGCGTCTAGACCATCAGGAGGCGTTCGAACTCCTCGTCGGGCATGTCCTCGGGGACGGGGCTGCCGGGTCCGAAGACGAGGGCTTCGGCGCCTCCGGTCGTCACGGACATCCTGCCGAGGTTGACGAGCTGCCGGACGGCGCGGTCGGCAGCGCGGGCGTCGTGGAGGACGGGCAGGCCCAGGCGCGTGCGAAAGACGGAACGGGCAGTCGCCACCTCGCCGCCGAAGAGCTCGCGCTCGGTCGACTGCAACTCGGCCAGCGCCACGTCGAAGCTCTCCTGGGGGAAGCGTTCGTAGAGCAAGGGCAGGAGGTGGACGGAGAGCGTGTCCGAGGGGCCGGCCAGCCGCATGGGCTCCTCCCGGGACCGACCCCCGGGGAGGGGCTCGTCCCACCAGACCCAGCGTCCGTAGAGCTCACGGAGGCGCTCGCCCAGGGGCGTGCGCGACGTCCAGGGCTCGTGCGGCGCGCCGTCCGAGGGTTCGACCGTTGCCGCCTGCCGGCAAAGGTCGCGGAGTTCGGAGGCGACGGGCGAACGAGCGTCGGTGAGGTCGCAGCCGGGCTCGAGGGGCTCGACGAGCAAGAAAGAGTTCGCGTGGGCGGTGCCCCAGTCGACGACCAGGCGGCGCTCGTCCTCGGGCAACTGGCGAAGGGAGAGGAGCAGGGTCAGGTGGCCGTCGTCGAGGGCACGGCGGGTGCGCAGGAAGCGCCTCCAGGACGACGACCCTTCGAGGTAGACGGGGCTGAGGGGCAGCCGCAGGGGGCGGTCGGCGCGGGACACGTCGTAGATGACGCCGCGGGCGGCGCCCGCGAGGTCCTGGAGCGCCCGCAGGAGGATGCGCTCCTCCTCGGCCGAGGGATCCTGCCCCTCGGCGCCGCTCCTGAAGCCCCAGTGCCTTCGCCTCCAGAGTCCGCGGATGGCCACGGGCACAGCCTAGCGCATCGCCTGCCCGAGGCGGCGGTCCCGGCGGCGGCAGGGCCAGGGCGGCGGCAACTGCCTTTACCCGAGCGCTGGCGGCCCCGGCGGGCGGTGGGCTACAGTCGCAGCATGGCTGGATCCGACCACTCCGGCGGGAACGGCGTGCTCACGAGGCTGACCCTTCGCGACCGCCACGAGGCGCTCGGCGCCCGCTTCGCGCCGTTCGCGGGGTGGGAGATGCCGCTCCAGTACGAGGGCATCGTGGGGGAGCACCACGCGGTGCGTGAGCGCGTCGGGGTGTTCGACGTCTCGCACCTTGCGCGCGCCTGGGTGGAGGGGCCGGAGGCGGCGGCGCTGCTGCGCTCGGTAACGACCTTCGACGTGACCACGCTGCCGGTGGGGAAGGCCCACTACTCCCTCTACTGCACGGAGGACGGCGGCATCGAGGACGACATCTTCCTGTACCACCTGCCGGGCGACCGTTGGCTGGTCATCCACAACGCCGCCAACGCGGACAGGGACTTCGAACGGCTGCGCGCCGTCGCCGGAGACGCCGCCTCGGAGGTGACGCCGGAGACGGTGATGCTGGCGGTACAGGGACCGGAGGCCGTGGCGTTGCTGAGCAGCGTCCTCGGCGAGGGGTTCGCGGGACTGGAACAGCGCGACTGCGCGGAGCTCGACTGGAACGGGACGTCCGTGCTCGTAGCCCGCACCGGCTACACGGGCGAGGACGGTGGCGAGTGCATCGTGGGGGCCGACCACGCGGAGGCCCTCTGGGACGCCTTCATCGAGGGGGGCGCGAGCCCCGCGGGGCTCGGGGCGCGCGACACGCTCCGGTTGGAGGCAGCGCTGCCGCTGCACGGCAACGACATCGACACCACCACGCATCCCTACGAGGCCGGCCTCGGGTTCGCGGTTACGCTCGACGACGGCGCCCCGTTCACGGGGCGGGATGCGCTGGTGGAGGCGAAGGCGCAGCCCCGAACGCGACGGCTGGCCCACCTGGTCGCCAGGGAACGGGGCGTCTTGCGGGCCCACTACGCGGTGTGCGAGCCGGGAATCGACGAGCCGGTGGCCCAGCTGACGAGCGGGGCATTCAGCCCCAGCTTGCGCCTCGGCATCGGCATGGCCTACCTTCCCGTGCGGCTTGCGAAACCCGGCGTCATGCTCGAGGTGGACGTGCGCGGTCGCGCCCTTCCCGTCGAGGTGGTGCGCCGGCCCTTCTACCGAAAACCGAAGGACTAAGACGATGGACCACGAAACCCCGGAGGAGCTGCTCTATTCCCCGAACCACGAGTGGCTACGCCGTGACGCCGGCAGCCCCGACGAGGGCACCATCGGCATCACCGACTTCGCCCAGGACCAGGTCGGCGACGTGGTCTACCTCGACCTCCCCGCCGAGGGCGACGCGGTGACCGCCGGCGAGCGCTGCGGCGAGATCGAGTCGGCGAAGACGGTCTCGGACCTGTACTCGCCCGTCAGCGGCGAGGTCGTAGCGACGAACGGAGCGCTCGAAGACCAGCCAGAGCTGGTCAACTCCTCGCCTTACGACGACGGCTGGATGATCCGCGTGCGCATCGCCGACGAGGGCGAGCTCGACGCCCTGCTCGACGCCGCCGGCTACCGCGCGCAACTGCCGGAGGACTAGCGTTGGCATCGCCGGCGCCGGGCGGGGCGCCTCATCCGTACATTCCCGCCACGGAGGCTGATCGCGCGCGCATGCTGGAGCGCGTCGGCGTAGCCGACCTCGACACGCTCTTCGCGGACCTGCCGGCGGCGATGCGGGACCCGGCCATCGACCTTCCCCCCGCGCTCACGGAACCCGAGCTCATCGCCCTGCTGCAGGCGAGGGCGAGCGAGAACACCAACGGCTCGCGTCCGAACTTCCTCGGGGCGGGCGCCTACCGGCGCTCGATTCCCGCGGTCGCCGCGCACTTGACCTCGCGGTCCGAGTTCGTCACGGCCTACACGCCCTATCAGCCCGAAATCAGCCAGGGGACGCTGCAGTCGGCGTTCGAGTACCAGTCGGTGGTCTGCGAGCTGACCGGGATGAACGTGTCGAACACGGGCCTCTACGACGTGGCCAGCGCCACGGCCGAGGCCTGCCTCATGGCGACGCGCGCGACGAGACGCAACGCCGTCGCCCTGCTTGAGCCGATCCACCCGGGAACCATCGAGGTGGTGCGTACCTACACGCGCGGCGCGGGCCTGCGCGTCGACATCGTGACGTCGGCGGAGGCGGTGGGCGAGGAGCACGCCTGCCTCGTGGTCCAGCAGCCGGACTTCCTGGGGGCGATCGTGGACCTCGAACCGTTGGCCGAAGCGGCGCACGCCAACGGCGTGCTGCTGGTCACGGTCGCCGACCCGTTCGCGCTGGGCCTGCTGCGCTCGCCGGGCGACGCGGGCGCGGACATCGTCACGGGCGAGGGGCGCGACCTGGCGGGAGCGCCGGCCTTCGGCGGGCCGTCGCTGGGGCTGTTCGCCGCACGATCGCCGTTCATGCGGCAGATGCCCGGGCGCATCGTGGGGCGCACGCAGGAGCTGCACGGCCCGCCCGATGGAGGCGAGCCGCGAACCGGGTACGTGCTCACGCTGCAGGCGCGGGAGCAGTTCATCCGGCGGGAGCGGGCGACCTCGAACGTCTCGACGGCGCAGTCGCTGATCGCGCTGGCCTTCACCATCACGGTGCAGGCGCTCGGGCCGCGGGGCCTGCGCGAGGCAGCGGAGCTGTGCTACCAGCGCGCCCACGACGCGGCAGCGCGCATCGCGGCGCTGCCCGGTTACGAAACAGCGGACCGCAGACCGTGGTTCCAAGAGTTCCTCGTGCGCGGGCCCCTTCCCGCGGCAGAACTGGCCGCGCGGCTCCGGGAACGCGGCATCGGGCCGGGTCTCGACGTGTCCTCGCGGAACGAGCCTGAGGCGCGAGAGGCGCTGCTCTTCGCGGTCACCGAGGCGACGCCAGATGCGCACATCGATGCGCTGGTCGAGGCGCTGGAAGCGATCGGGGCGGACGCGTGAGCACGCTGCGACCGGGTGGGGAAGACTTCGGCGCACGCCTCAGCTTCGACCGGGGCGGGCCCGGGCGGCGAGCGGTCGACGTCCCGGCTTGGACCGGGGACGAGACGCCGCTCCCCGACGCGAACCTGCTGCGGGACTCGCTGCGGCTGCCGGAGCTGAGCCAGGGCGAGCTCGTGCGCTACTACACGGCGCTCTCGGCGCGGAATTACGGCATCGACTCGGGAACGTACCCGCTGGGTTCGTGCACGATGAAGTACAACCCAAAGGTCGACGACCTCGTGGCCTCGCTACCGGGCTTCGCGGGGGCGCATCCGCAAGCGCCGGAGGAGGACGCGCAGGGCACGCTGCGCACGCTGCTGGAGCTGCGTCGAGGGCTGGGCGAGGCAACGGGACTGCCGGCCGTGAGCCTTGCGCCCGCGGCCGGCGCGCAGGGCGAACTGGCAGGGGTGCTGATGATCACGCGCGCCCTGGAGGACCGGGGCGAACTGGAGAGCCGGCGCCGCATCCTCGTGCCGGACTCGGCACACGGAACGAATCCCGCGACGGCGGCGATGGCGGGCTTCACCGTGACCCAGATCCCGACGGCGGCCGACGGCTCCCTCGACCGGGCGACGATCGAGGCGGAGTTGGACGAGAGCGTCGCGGCGGTGATGGTCACGGCGCCGAATACGCTCGGGCTGTGGGAACAGGGCATCGAGGAGGTGGCGGGCCTGATCCACGACGCGGGCGCCTACCTGTACGGGGACGGGGCGAACTTCAACGCGATTATGGGGCGGGTGCGATACGGGGACCTCGGGTTCGACGTGGTGCACCTGAACCTCCACAAGAGTTTCAGCACGCCGCACGGGGGCGGCGGTCCCGGTGCGGGACCGGTCTGCTGCAGCGAGGAGCTGGCCCCGTACCTCCCGACGCCGGTCGTCGAGGAGTGCGAGGACGGGGTGGTGCGCCTGACGGCGCCCGAGCGCAGCATCGGGCAGCTCCAGCAGTTCCATGGCAACGTCGGGGTCCTGATTCGCGCGTACGCCTACATGCGGGCGCTGGGCCTTGAGGGGTTGCGGGCCGTCTCCGGGCAGGCCGTGTTGAACGCGAACTACCTGCGCGTCCTGCTGCATGGCCACTACGACCTGCCCTACGACCGTCCCGTGCTGCACGAGGTCGTCTTCTCGGGTTCGCGCCAGCGGCGCGAGCACGGCGTGCGCACGTACGACATCGCGAAGCGGCTGATCGACCACGGCTTCCACCCGCCGACGGTCTACTTCCCGCTGATCGTCGAAGAGGCGCTCATGATGGAGCCGACGGAGACAGAGCCGCCGGAAGCGATCGAGGCGCTGGCAGAAGCGATGATTGCGATCGCGGAGGAGGCGGAGCGCGACCCCGACACACTGCACGCGGCGCCCCTCACGGCGCCGATTGGACGCCTCGACGAGGCGAAGGCCGCACGACGACCCGTACTCCGCTGGCAGGAGCCGGAAGGCGAGGCCGAGGAGTAGGGCCGGGCTAGAACCAGTGCCGCTTGCGCTGGAAGGGGTAGGTCGGGACGGCGACACGGCGGCGCGCTTCGCCTGCGAACAGCCCCGTGAAGGCAAGGTCGAGCCCGGCATCGTAGGCGGCGGCGACGGCGTTCAGGAACCCGTCGCCGGAGTCCGTCAACGCCCCCTCGGCAGGCGGACAGGCCAGCGTCGAGAGCACGACGGGCGCGACAGACGTCTCGGGCCAGACATCGCGGAGGGCCGGTCCCAGGATTGCATCGGGCCCAAGTTCGATGACAACTTCGACGCCGAGCTGGGCAAGCGTGTTCGCGCCCGCCACCGGTTCGACGGGATCGCGGGCCTGAGTGCGCCAGTCGGCACCGAGCTCGTCCACCGACTCGGCCACGCGGCCGGTCGCACTGTTGACCAGCGACGCGGACGGGGCTGCTGGCGACAAGGCGGCGAGTGCGGCCTCCAGCCCTTCGAGCGCGCCCTCGTCCGCGTTCGCCTCCAGGGCGCCGAACGCCACCGCGAGCCGCAGGCCCTCCTCCAGGCTGACGGCTCCCGCGGCCTGCGCCGCCGCCAGCGCTCCGGGGCCGGTCCCGAGAACCGCATTCGGACGGATGCCGATGCTCGCCCACTGCGCGGCCAGGGCGCATTCGAGCGCGTACACGGCGGGCTGCGCCCAAGCAGGATCGTCCAGGTTCTGTTCAGCACCGTCGCGGCCGAACAGGACATCGAGCAGGGAGGCGCCTTGTGCCTCCTGCATCAGCTCGTCGCAGCGGTCGAGGACGGCGCGTGCGACCGGCTCGCTGCGGTAGAGCGATTCGCCCATGCCCGTCCACTGGCTCCCGTGGGGGCTGAACGCGAACGCCACGCGGCTCGCGGGCTCTGGCGGGGGCTGGTCGGGAGCGTCGTAGGTGGCGGCGACCGTCTCCAGTCCCTGCCGGAGCTGCGCGGCGTCGGTGAAGACGACCCCGGCGCGGTGGGGGAAGTGGCCCCGCCCGACGGCGGCAGTCCAGGCAAGGTCGGACAGCGCTTCGGAGGAGGCGGAGCCGTCCTCGCCGTCGAGCCACGAGCGGTAGCGCTCGGCGAGGTCGCGGAGCGAGCCCGCCGACCTCGCTGAGAGCGGCAGGATTCGCGTCGCACGCTGTAGAGGCTCATCTCCGGCCGTCGCAAGCGAGTCGGGAAGCGTGACGGCGACAGGCCGGGAACTGCCTTCGGGCACGGCGCCGCCGCCGTTCCCCCCAGCCGCTCCGAGCGGCGGTTCGTAGCCCTCGACGAGGACGTGGGCGTTCGCTCCGGACAGGCCGAAGGCGTTGACGCCCGCCAGGGGCCGGCGGCCGGACGTGTCGGGCCACTCGGTCGCCTCCGAGGCGACGCGCACGGGAATATCGCCCCACTCGACGTGGGGGTTCGGGTCGTCGAAGTGGAGGTGGCTGGGAATGACGCCGCGGTTCATGGCGAGGACGGTCTTGATGAGCGCCGCCATCCCAGCGGCCGACTCGGTGTGACCGATATTCGACTTGACGGAGCCGACGAGGAGGGGCCGGTCGGCGTCGCGGCCCTTGCCGTAGATGGAGGCGGCGGCATTCAGCTCGATGGGGTCGCCGAGCTGCGATCCGGTCGCGTGCGCCTCGAGGTAGTCGACCTCGGAGGGCAGGACGCCGGCCTGCGCCAGCGCCTCGGCCATCACGCGTTCCTGGGCGGGTCCGTTGGGGACGGTCAGGGCGGCGCTGGCGCCGTTCTGGTTGACAGCGGAGCCGCGGATCACGCCCCAGATGCGGTCGCCGTCGGCCTCGGCATCGCGCAGGCGCTTGAGCACGACCATCCCGCAGCCCTCGCCACGGACGTAGCCGTTGGCGGAGGCGTCGAAGGGGCGGCACTCCCCCGTGGGCGAGAGCATCCCGAGCTCCATCATGAAACGGGAAACCTCGGGCGAGAGGACGACGTTGACGCCGCCCGCGAGCGCGAGGTCGACCTCGCCACGCTGCAGGGCCACGCCCGCCTGGTGGACCGCCGCCAGGGAGGAGGCGCAGGCGAGGTCGATGGGCATGGCCGGGCCCTCCAGGCCAAGCACGAACGCGATGCGGCCGACGGTGACGCTGCCGGTGGTGCCGAGGTAGCTCTGGTCCTTGTTGCTGGCGGCGACCAGGTCGCGGTACTCGCTGCCGCCGACACCGGCGTAGACGCCGGTGCGGCTGCCTCGCAGCCGCTCTGGAGCGAAGCCGGCGTCTTCGAGGGCTTCCCAGCTCGTCTCGAGCATCATCCGCTGGCGGGGGTCCATGGCCCGCGCTTCGATTGGGGCGATGCGGAAGAAGCGCGCGTCAAACCGATCGATCTCGTCGACGAAGCCGCCGCGCAGGTTTACGACGTCGGTCGCCTCCGGGTCGCCAACGGTTCCGCTCCAGGAACCGCCGTCCCGGCGACCGTCGGTAACGGCGTCGGCGCCCGACTCGAGGAGCTCCCAGAAGGCGGCCAGGTCGCCGGCGCCGGGGAAGCGGCAGGCCATACCGACGACGGCGATGCCGTCGTCGCTGGTGCGGCCCGGCACGAGCCGTTCGGGGGCGGCGGGCTCGGGCGCCGGCGCGGCCTCGCGTGGCTCGCCGGGTTGGCCGAGCTCCTCGGCGAGGTGGCGCGCGAGACTGGAGATGTCCGGGTAGTCGAAGACGACCGTGTTGGAAGCGACGTACTCGCCGGCGAAAGCGCGGTTGAGGCGGTTCCGAAGCTCGACCGCCATAAGCGAGTCCATGCCGAGGTCAAAGAAACCGATCGTGGGCGAGGGGGCGGTCGGCAGCCGGAGCACGGCACGCACTTCCTGTTGGAGGAAGGACACGAGCAGTTCCTCGTGCCCTGCGGCCGAGGCCATGCGGAGTTGGGAGAGGACGTCTTCGGACGAGGTCGCGTCGCCGGCCTCGTCGTCGGAGGTCGACAGCATGTCCTCGAGGAAGGCAGGGCGCTCTTCGACCGCCTCTTCGAACACCGACCAGTCCATCGACATGACGACGGAGGAGGTGGCGTCCTGGCGAACGATGCGCTCGAGGGCCCTGATGCCCTGCTGGGGGGTGAACCAGCGTCCACCGCGGGACGCGCGCTGGCGCTCGATGCGCTCGCGCTGCTCCGCGGCCTCGCCGATCTCGGACCAGGCGCCCCAGGCGATGGCCTGTCCGGGCAGGCCGAGCGAGCGCCTGTGGCCCGCGAGCTGGTCGAGGAAGGCGTTGGCGGCGGCATGGTTCGCCTGGCCCGGATTGCCCATGACGCCGACCCGGCTGGAGAAGAGCAGGAACATGTGCAGGTCGCGGTCGACGGTCGCGCGGTGGAGGTGCCAGGCTCCGACGATCTTGGGCCAGAGGACGGTCTCGAAGCTCTCCCAGGTCTGGTTGCCGAGGGCGGCGTCGGAGAGCACGCCCACGCTGTGGATGACGCCGCCGAGGGGCGGCAGGTTGTCGTCGACGCGGGCCAGCATGGCGTCGATGGCGGCCGGGTCGGTCACGTCGGCGAGCTCGACTTCGACGCGAACGCCACGGGCGCGCAGGGCCTCGATGGCCTCGACGGCTTCGGGGTCGGGAGCGCGGCGGCCGTTGAGCACGATGGCCCCGGCGTCGTTGTCGGCGAGCCAGTTGGCCACGGCGATGCCGATGCCGCCAAGGCCGCCGGTCACGAGGTAGGTGCGGTCCTGCCGCAGCTGCCCATCGACGATGGGGGGCGCGGTGAGGACGATCTTGCCCATGTGCCGGGCCGACCGCATGAACCCGAGCGCCGACCCGGCCTCGGCCAGCGGCCAGCGGCTGTGGATGATGGGCTTCAGCTCACCCGTCGCGAAGCGCGCCATGAGCTCCCGCAGGACGACGCCGACGTGTGCGGGATCGGTCTTCTTGAGAACGTCGAGCTCGAGGATGTGGTACGGCACGTCGGGCCGGAGCTCGGCCATCTCTTCGTAGCTGAGGATGTCGCGGCGAGCCATCTCGACAAAGCGGCCACCCTTCGCCAGGCAGGCAAGGCTGGCGTCGATGAACCCCTCGCTCGTGAGGCTGTTGAGCACGACGTGGACGCCCTCGCCGCCGGTGGCCGCGAGGATCTCCTCGCCGAAGTCGGTCGTGCGGCTATCGAAGATATGCTCGACACCGAGGGAGCGGAGGTAGTCCTGCTTGGGGGCGCTGGCGGTGGCGAACACCTCCGCGCCGGCCGCCTGCACGAGCTGGATGGCCGCGAGACCGACACCGCCCGCGCCGGCGTGGATCAGCACGCGCTCGCCCGGCTCGAGGCCGGTGAAGCGGAAGGAGAGGTCGGCCGAGACGAACGCGCTCGGGATGGTGGCGAGCGCCGACACAGACACGCCTTCGGGCGCGGAGGCCACCAGCTCCTCGCGGGTGACCATCTCCTGTGCGAAGGCGCCGAAGCCCAGGCCCACGACGTGGTCGCCGGGGGAGACGGTCGAGACCTCAGCGCCGGTATCGACGACGAAGCCGCAGAGCTCCCGGCCGAGGTCGCCCTCCTCGATGAAGCCGAGCGAGCGGAAAACGTCCCAGAAGTTGAGGCCTGAGGCCTCAACGGCGACACGCACCTCCTTCGGCTCCAACGGTCGCGCGGCAAGCGGCTTGACCTCGGGGCGTTCGAAAACGCCGGCGCTGTCCGGGGCCAGCACCCACTCCGCGTCTTCGGGGAGGGCGAGGCGGTGGGCGGCATCCTCGGGCCGCACGAGTCGCGCGGCGAGGCGCCGTCCGAGGCGGTAGGCGATGTGGTTCTCCTCGTCGGGGTGGAGCAGCTCGTTCACGAGGTCGGGCAGTGCGTCCGTCCCGGCGGGGTCGAGGTCGATCATGCGCGGCTGGAGGTGAGGAGCTTCCAGCGCCACCACCTTGCCCAGCCCCCAGAGCACGGCGCCGGCGAGCTCCCCGCCGCGCTCGCGCTCGAGGACCTGCGCCCCTCGGGTGACGAACCAGATGCCCTTCTCGGGGATGACGTCGGAGTCCGAGACGGCCTGCACGAGCGCAAGCCCGCTCGCGCCGGCATCCTTCACGTCCTCGACCATCTCGCCGGTGGCCGCGTCTTCGCCATGCCCCTCGAGAGCCTGTAGGTGCACTACGCCGTTGAGGGGGATGCCGTCCGGGAGGCCTTCGATGAGCGCCGCCCAGGACTCGCGGCTCGCCGGGTCGACGGCTTTCTCGCCGGCCAGCACGACGGTCTGGTTGCGCTCGGTCAACTCGACGGCCAGCTGCTCCGCGAGGCCGCCCTGGTCGGCAGTGAGGATCCAGGCGCCGGCGGGCTCGGTGATCTGCGCGGGACCGCGGGCCACGATCACGCCCTTGTCCAGCTTCTCGGTGGGGGCGGTCTCGGGGACGCCGATGACCTCAGCTTCCTCGAACCCGGCGTCGTGGAGCGCCTGACGCCACATGGTCGGGCCCATGAGGGCGTGCTCGGTACGGAACGAGTCGGCGAACCGCCACCAGCCGTCGAGCTGGCCGAAGGTCAGGTCCATCCAGCCGAGCCCGCGGAGGTTCTCGAGGGCGACGAGGTGCCCGGACGGGGAGAGCACGTCGAGGCAGTGGGCCAGCGTCTCACCCAGGTAGCGCGTCGCGTGGAGGACGTTGGAGGCGATGATGAGGTCGTAGCCATGGGAGTCGAAGCCCTGCTCGACCGGGTCCCTCTCGATGTCGAGGGGGCGGTAGTCGATGCTTCCGCCGCCGTCGCCGAAGCGTTCCTCCGCTTCGGCGAAGAAGCCGGCGGAGATGTCGGTGTAGACGTAGTCGAAACGTCCCTCGGGCAGCTCGGGCAGCACGGACGCGGTGGCCGAGCCAGTGCCGGCGCCGACCTCCAGCACGCGCAGCCGCCGTCCCTCCGGCAGCTCGGCGACGAGCGCCCGGACGGCGTCGGCGAGCATTCCGTTGGCGGCGCGGGCGACGGGCGCCTTCAGGTAGAGGTCGCCAGCGGTCGGTTCGCCGCTGCTGAACAGGAGCGTCAACGGGTCCATCTCGCCACGCAGCACGTCGGCGAGGGCGCCGGCGGAGCGGCTGAACAGCCCGACCTCGGTGAGGCCGTGGGAGTAGCGGGCGGTCATCTCGGCGGCGTACCCCTCTGGGTCGGCGGGCAGCGCTTCGGGGAGGGCATCCTCCGCCCCGATCGCGACGGCGAAGTTGCCGTCCCTTTCCTCCACGACGCCCGCCTTGGCGAGCATGTCGAACATTCGGCGGAAGAGATGGTCGTGCTCCTCGACCACCCCGAGGCGCTCCCTCAGGTCGTCGGGGTCGACGACATCGCCACGCCTTCGCTGCCAGCCAAGCTTCTCCAGATTCAGCAGGGCGTAGGCGTGCGACCAGCGTTCCAGATCGGCAAGGAGCGCAATGCGGTCGTCGGGGTCGACTTCGGCGGCGGCAAGGTACTCGGCGAACGAGTCCGAGGCGGCGGCGGTGCTGGCGGCAGTCGGGAAGAAGTCCGCGGGCTGGATGCCCGACTCGAGGGCGCGGTCCCGCCAGGTGACCTCGTAGAGCAGTTCGCGCACGCCTTCAACGGCAGAGAGCAGGGCGGCGCGGGTGGCGCGCTTGACGGTGTACCCGCCGAGCCCGCCCAGGAGGACGCCGTTCGTGTCGTAAATGTGTACCTCGCCCGTCAGGACCTCGGGGGTCTCACTCGACCCCCGATCCGGATCCGACTCGCTCATGACCACGTGGCAGAGGACGCGGTCGGGTAGCCGCCCGTTCAGCCACATCCGGTCCCAGCCGAAGGGCAGGTAGGTGGCCTCGCCGGGCGCGCCGGACATGTTTCGGGCCACACCCACCACCTGGAAGCAACCGTCGAGCACGAGGGGGTGGATGTCCAGATCGTTCCGGCCGAGGGCGTCGGGGAGGGACACCTCGCCGAGGGCCTCGCCCGGCGCGGACCAGACCCTTCCCAGCGTGCGGAAGAGCGGCCCGAGGTTGATGCCGGTCGCGGCCTTGGCGCGGTAGTAGTCGGACACGTCCGCCTGTGAGAGGCGGGCCTTCAGCTCGTCGAGGTCGATGCGGGTTCCGGCCTCGGGCATCGGGGCGCCGGGCAGCACGCGACCCTCCAGGTGGACGGTCCACCCGTCCTCGGCGCCCTTGCTGAAGACCTGGACCTGTCGCGCCGAAGCTCCCTCGGCGACTTCGAGCACGACCTGCATCCTGCGGCCCTCTTCAGGCCCATCGCCTTCGGAGTCCTGCTCGGCGAAGACGAGGGGGTTGTGCAGCTGCATATCCTCGATCACGAGCGAGCTGCTGCTCTCCTCGACGAGTGAGGCGGTGGCCGCCATGGCGCCGTAGAGCGCGCCCGGGGCCACGTAGCGGCCGAACACCCGGTGGTCCTCCAGCCAGGCGGGGTCGGAGGGGAAGACTTCGGTTTCGAACGTGACTTCGCCGCGGGCGGACTCGTGGCGGGCGCCCAGGAGCGGGTGGCCCGCGCCGAGGCGGCGCTGCCTCGTCCCCTCGACCCAGTGGAGCTCGCGCTGGAAGGGATAGCTCGGGAGGGAGATGCGGCGGCGCGCCTCCCCCGCGAACAGCCCTTCGAAGGCGACGGCCAGCCCTGCTCCGTACGCCTCCGCGACGGCGTCGACGAAGCCGGCCTCGGGCTCGGGGGAGGAGCCGTCCCTGGGGGGACGCCTCAGGCTGGAGATGGCGGCGGGGGCGGCGCTGCCGGACGGCCAGCAGAGCGTCGCCATCGTACCGAGGACGGAGTCCGGGCCTATCTCCACGACGAGGCCGACGCCGAGCTCGGCCAGCGAATCGACGCCGCCGGCGAAGGCCACGGCCTGTCGCGCGTGGCGCTTCCAGTAGGCAGCGTCGAGGCGTGTGTCCGGCTCGACGGGGCGGCCCGTGACATTGCTGATGACAGTCAGGCTCGGTGGTTGGACCTCCACTCCCGCCAGCGAGGCCTCCAGCCCCTCCAGGACCGGTTCGACGAGGGCACTGTGGAAGGCCTTGGCGGTGTTCAGCCGCCTGACCCGGAGCTCCTGCGCTTCCAAACGCTCCGAAATGGTCTCGATGTCGGCGACCGGGCCGCTGACGACCTGGTGCGCGCCGTTGTCGGCCGCGATGCTCAGGCCGACACCGTCCGACGCGGCGTTGAACGCCTCAACCGCAGCGGCCACCTGATCCGGCGGCGCGAAGACGGCGGCCATGCCGCCGCCTTCCATCCCGGACAGCAACGCGCCGCGCGCCTCGGCGAAGCGCATGCCGTCTTCGAGGCTGAAGACGCCCGCCGCCTGCGCGGCTGCTATCTCGCCGACGCTGTGGCCGACGACGACCTCCGGCCGGATGCCGACGCTGGACCAGAGGGCGGTCAACGCGCATTCGAGCGCATAGAGGGCGGGCTGTTCCCAGGCGGTATCGCCGAGGTCACCCTGGCCCTCCGCTCGACCGAACATGACGTCCAGGAGGGAGGCGCCGCGGGCCTCGCGGAAGACGGCCTCGCAGCGGTCGAAGACGGCCCTGGCGACGGGCTCGCTCTCGTAGAGGGCCCGGCCCATTCCGGCCCACTGGCTCCCCTGGCCGGTGTAAACGAAGGCGACCTTGCTCGCCGAGCGCGGCTCCAACGGGTCGGCTCCGTCGGCTAATTCGCCGAGCCGCCCGCGTAGCGAATCAACGCCGTCGAAGGCGACACCTGCCCGGTAGTCGAAGTGACTGCGGCCGACGGCCGCCGTCCAGGTCGCGTCGGACAGCAGGGAGTCGGGCGCGGCGTCTGAGAGTTCGTCGGTTCGCTCATCGAGCCACGAGAGGTAGCCCCGGGCGAGGTCGCGGAGGGCGCTCTCGGACTTGGCCGAGAGCGGCAGGAGGCGTGTTGGGCGGGGATCCAGCGCCTCGTCCGGCAAGGGAAGGCCGGGCAGCGACGCCGCGACGATCTGGGCCGCACCCTCCGGCCCGGAAGCCTCGCCGGAATCGCCGTCGGGACGGCAGTACTCCTCGACGACGACGTGGGCGTTCGTCCCGGAGATGCCGAAGGAGTTCACGCCCGCCAGGCGGGGGCGGCCGTTGCGCTGCGGGAGCTCCATGCTCTCGGACGTCACCTGCAGGGGCAGGTTCTCCCAGTCGAGGCTGGGGTTGGGGTCGTTGAAGTGCAGGTGCCGGGGGATGGCGCCCCGCTTCAGGACCAGGGCCGCCTTCATCAATCCCGCGATTCCAGCAGCCGACTCGAGGTGGCCGATGTTCGTCTTGACGGACCCGACGAGGAGGGGCCGGTCGGGGTCGCGGTCCTTGCTGTACACGTTCGCGGCGGCGTTGATCTCGATGGGGTCGCCGACGGCGGTTCCGGTGCCGTGAGCCTCCAGGTAGTCGATCTCGGAAGGAGGGATGCCGGCATCGGCATGGGCCGCCTTGATGACCGCTTCCAGCGCGGGGGTATGGGGGACGGTGAGGCCGACGCTGGCGCCACCGTGGTTGACGGCGGCGCCCCGGATGACGGCCCAGATGCGGTCGCCGTCGGCCTCCGCCTCGCTCAGCCGCTTGAGCACGACGACGCCGCACCCCTCGCCGCGAACGTAGCCGTTGGCGGACGCGTCGAACGCCTTGCACTGCCCATCCGGGGACAACATCATCGCGTCGGCGCGCAGCTCGTAGATGCGGCCGTTGAGGATGGCCTGCACGCCACCGGCGATGGCGATGTCGGCCTTCCCGGCCTGGAGGTCCGCGACGGCGTCGTGCACGGCCACGAGGGCGGACGCGCAGGCGGCGTCGACGGCCTTGGCGGGGCCCATGAGGCCGAGGACGAAGGAGACGCGCCCGCTGGTGCCGTTCAGGTTCGTGCCACTGAGGGCGTAGAGGGAGCCGGCGGCCTCGGTAGGCCTGGTGGTATCCAGGACGAGCATGCGGTACTCGTCGTTGCTGATGCCGGTGTAGACGCCGGTGCGCGTCTCCCGCAGGCGCTCCGGGTCGATTCCCGCGTCCTCGAGCGCCAGCCAGGTCGTCTCCAGCATCATGCGCTGCTGGGGATCGAGGAGCTGGGCCTCGACGGGGGAGATGCGGAAGAAAGCGGCGTCGAACTGCTCGATGTCGTCGACGAACGCGCCGAAGCGGCAGGCTTCGTTCGGGAGCTCGGCATCGCCGAAGAGCGTCCCCATGCGTCCCCCAACCGCGCCGGGGACGTTCTCGGTAATCGCGTTCCCACCCTCTTCGAGGAGGCGCCAGAAGGACTCGAGATCGTTCGCCCCGGGGAACCGGCAGGCCATGCCGACAATGGCGACGGGCTCGCCACCGGTCGTGTGGGGTTGCGTCGAGGAGTTGGACTGCTCGTTGGCGGACATGAGCTCCTACCCCAGGCGAATTCTCCCTATGCAGGAGGCCGTCTGATTCATTATGGAGAAGCGCCGGCCTGTTGGTGGCGCGCTCCGAGTCGCGGTGTGAGTCGGCTTACCCCTCAGGCAAGCCGACAACCGAGTACGGGTCAGGCGCCGGGCGGGCGGTAGGGCACGTCCATGGCGACGGCCTGGTCCACGGTCTCGGCGGTCAGCAGCACGGTGACGCTCACGCCAAGAGCCCCGGCGGAGCTGATGGCAAGCGAGACGGCGGTCGCGGCGGCGTCATCGGGAAGGTCCGCCGTGATGAAGAGGTCGTTCTTGCCGAACGCGAAGTAGAGGGACTCCAGAGAGCCGCCAACACCCTCGATGGTCTCCGTCAGGGCCGCCCGGCGGCTCGTTCCGCCTTCCTTGACCAGGCCCGCAAGGCCGGTCTGCGTGTAGCTCGCCTGCAGCAGGTACTTCCCCATGTTCTTCCTCCAACTGGTAGTGCTGTATGACTACCAGCGGCGGGCAGGGGCGGTCAAGGCACTATCGAAGTGGCCGCTCGCTCAGGACAGGACCGCCTCGATCTGGGCGACATGATCCTCGCGGTGCCGCCAGCGCTCTATGGCGTAGGCGACGCCCGCCTGACGGAGCGACGCGAGCTGATCCCCGGTAAGGGCTTCGAGGGTGGCGTCGAGCTGCTCCGCGGCCCGAACGGCGGTGGCGCCGGCCTCGCCGGGGTCGAAGAGCGGCGCGATTGCCTCCAGGGTTGCGTTGGTGGTCACGTCCTCGGCGGCGAACTCATCGCCGCGAGCGAAGCGCTGCAGGGCGACGTCCTGGCGCACATCCCAGAAGGCGAGGTGGACGAGGGCGAAGGCCACCGTCCAGCCGCCCCCGAGCGAACGGGACATCGCTGACCCGTCCAGACGCGCAACGAGGTCGCGCAGGCGGGTCGTGGCGCGGGCATTGCTCAGCAGGTCTGGATCTTGCGTGCTCATGTGACACCTTCGGGTTGGCGGAGCGGACGATCCCACACCGAGGCGTGGGGCCGTCAAATCGCCTTGCCTCGTACGGGATGTGCCGGCAGGCCTGGCTTGACGGTAGACAGTACCACCTTCGACTTGCGGGGCAGCCTCTATCCCGTGGCTCGACCACGACGCGCCCACCGTCGGATGCCTCCCAATGCCTGCAGGCACCTCGTGGCGCGGGCAGTTGACATCCGTGGCAGCGATACTGATACTTAGTATCATTAGTGCGTCGACACCGACAAGCCCCGGTCGCCATTTCCAAGGGCTGTTGGGGCGACACGGGCCGCGTTCCTTCTGGCGCCAATCGGAGCCTCACCGCGAGGATGCTCGGCTTCTGGCAGGACCAGTTGGCCAGCAAAGGCATGCGGCAGGAAATCGCAACACGCCCGATAGAGATCGGCAGGAGCAGTCTGCATGACCGGCACCGGAAACAGTGAAGGCATCTATGACGCAGTAGTCGTCGGCGCCGGCGCCGCAGGCGTGGGGGTCTCGGTGGCGCTCAGGCATGCCGGCATCGAGAACTTCGTCGTGCTCGAACGGCACACGGTCGGGGCATCGTTCGCTTCATGGCCGGCCGAGACTCGCTTCATCACGCCCTCGTACGCCACCAACTCGATCGGCATGCTCGACTTGAACTCGATCGCGATTGGCACGTCACCCGCGTTCAGCCTGGGGGTCGAGCATCCGACGGGTGAGGCGTATGCAACGCACTTGCGTACAGTCGCACGGTTCTTTCGGCTACCCATACGCCAGTACACCGACGTGATGCAGGTGGCGAAGGTTGGGGACAACTTTCTCATCGACACGCCCGACAAGACCTTGCAGGCGAGGCACGTCATCTGGGCCGCCGGCGAGTTCCAGTACCCACGCTTGAGCGGGTTTGCCGGTAGCGAATTGTGCCGCCACACGGCGACCATCGCCAGCTATGACGAGCTTGACGGTGACGACTTCATCGTTGTGGGTGGCTACGAGAGTGGTGTCGACGCGGCCTTCCACCTGGCGTGTCGCGACAAGCGCGTGCGGTTGTTCGACAGGGATTGCCCGTGGGAGGAGGAGAACTCCGACCCGAGTGTCGCCCTCTCCCCGTATACGCTCGAGCGGATGCGTGAGAGACGGTTTGTCAGGCAGGTGGAGCTGTTTCCGAACACGCCGGTCGAATCGGTCACCTGCAGCGCCGCCACGTATGAAGTCACGGCCTGCGACGGGAGTCGGTTCCAAACCTGCGTCCCGCCGCTACTGGCAGGGGGCTTTGAGGGAAGTCACAGGCTGGTCGCGGATCTGTTTGAGCGACGCGACGACGGTTCCCTGCTTCTGAGCGAAGACGATGAGTCGACGATCGTGCCGGGAATATTCCTCTGCGGCCCCGCAGTGCGCCACAACGATCACGTCTTCTGCTTCATCTTCAAGTATCGACAGCGCTTCGCCGTTGTCGCCAAGGCAATCGCGACCTCGCTGGGGCTGCCGGCGGAAGCGTTGGAGGAGTACCGCAGCTGGGGCATGTACCTCGATGATCTCTCCTGCTGTGGGGAGCAGTGCGCATGTTAGGGGAGACGTCGCAAAGAGCGGCCGGGGCTGGCGTGGGGCGAAAGCGGCTGGCCAAGGTGTGGAGCCTCCCATGGCTTGGACAGACGGCTGCCAGCATTTGCTGGATCAGCAGCATGCTGGCGTCCGGGATCGGCTCGCCCGGGGACTGGCTGCAGCTGTGTGCGGCAACCGCGTGGCTGGTGGCCAACATCGCAACGCTTGTAACTGCCCCGGCTGACTGACAGGTCGGTAGCACGCAGGGGGGAGGCCGCATGGCGGGCGTTCCCGGGCGGGAAGCGGCGAAGTCACGCTTCATGGGCCAGGAGTACAGGGGGGCGCGAACCTACTGTTGGAGGCTGTCGGGCTTCGCCGGCCTGGTGGGCCTAACTTGACGGTAGACAGTACCACCTTCGAGGTGCTGTTCAGCCTGTAGCCGTGGGCTCGATGACGACATGCCCACCGCCCTCGACTTCGACGTAGGCCGTGGCCATCGACACACCTGGTCCGGCCGTCCCAGGGGACGGCGACAGCAGCCTGGGGGTGGGCACGCTCCACGCCTGTGCGCCCCTGCGTGGAGCGGTTCTCCCTCTCCCTCCATGATCGTCGTGCCGTGTTCTCGGACTGGTGGTTCAACCTCGCCCTCGACGCCGGCGTGATTGCGCTGGCTGTAGCCCTCGACCGGGTCCTCCCCGAACCCCCCGCCCGTATCCACCCGGTCGTCTGGATGGGCCGCATCACCAGGCTCCTCGTGCACTACCGTGCGGCGACTCCAATGGTCGCCCTCTTCCACGGAGCAGCAGCGGTAGTCCTCGTGGTGGGCGCCTTTGGGGCCCTGGGATGGGTCGCCATATTCGGGCTCCAGGCTCTCGGCCCCGTCGCGTACGTCCTCGGTGGAGCGGTCCTGCTGCGGACGACGTTCACCGTCCGAGGACTCTCCGAGGCCGCCCACAGGACTCGACGAACGCTGACCGAGGACCGCCTGAGCGATGCCCGTGAGAGTCTCAGCAGCCTGGTCAGCCGCGATGCAACGGCCCTCACCCCGCCGCTCGTTGCCGCCGCCGCCGTCGAGTCGGTCGCCGAGAATACGACGGACAGCTACATCAGCCCTTGGCTGGCGTTCGCGATCCTGGGTGTGCCCGGCGCGGTAGCCTACAGGGCCGTGAATACCCTCGACAGCATGCTCGGCTACCGCGGCCCCAACGAGTACCTCGGGAAGGTGGCTGCACGCCTCGACGACCTTGTGAACTGGATCCCGGCTCGCCTCAGCGCCCTGCTGCTCCTGACGAGCGGAGCGACGCTCCGCCTGCCCGTCGGCGCCGCGGGACGCGGGATGCTCCGCGATCGCCTTCTCACCGAGAGCCCGAACGCCGGGTGGACGATGGGCGCCATGGCCCGGCTACTTGGAAGGGAGCTGGAGAAGCCAGGCCACTATCGCCTTGGTGAAGGCCTGCCCCAGCCGGAAGCGGAAGACATCGACCTGTCAGTGCGCCTCGCCGAGCGCACGGCGATACTGGGCATCCTCCTGTCGCTCGGCGTGCTTGCGGCGCGGCACGCCGTTGCCGGGTGAGTGCGAGGACGTGGGACGGGTGAAGACGGTGCACGGCGGCCTCGACCCGGGCGAGCTCCGCGCTCTCGGCCTCGCGCCCGAGCACGTGCTCGACTTCAGCGCCAACGTCAACCCACTCGGACCCTCGCAACAGGTCAGGCAGGCCGTCGCCGGCGCGGACCTGTCGTCCTACCCTGATCGCGGGAGCCTTGCCCTGCGTGAAGCCCTCGCCGGCTCGCTCGATGTCGGCATCGAGAACCTCCTCATCGGAAACGGCTCCACCGAGCTCATTCACCTGGTCGCTCGCTCCCGCCTTCGACCCGGAGACTCGTGCCTGATCTTCACCCCGACCTTCGGCGAATACGAAGCCGCGGCTCTCGCTGCCGGCGCCGAGGTCCATGGCTTGCCGGCCGCGGAAGGGGAAGGGTTCCGCTGGTCCATCGCCGCCGCCGGCGCCACCATCCAGGAGCTGCACCCCGCGCTCATCTTCCTCTGCAATCCCAACAACCCGACCGGCGTCTGCCTCGACCGTGACGTGGTCGAGCGGCTCTCGGCGGAGCTTGGCCCCGAGGCGCTGCTTGTCCTCGACGACGCCTACGCACCCTTCGCCGATCGCCGGTGGGACCCGCTTCCGCTCCTGGGCCTCGGGAATGTCGCCATTCTCCGCTCAATGACCAAGGACCATGCCCTCGCCGGAGTCAGGCTGGGGTACCTCGTGGCGCAGCCCGGTGTCGTCGCCGAAGCGGCCAACCTCCAGCATGCCTGGAGCGTAAACGCAGTGGCCCAGGCCGCGGGTCTGGCCGCCCTTGAGGACACGGCCCACGTCGAGGCAGCGAGGGAGGTCATCCGCGAGGCCAGGGCGTACCTCCAGCGCGAACTCAAAGCGCTCGGCCTCGCCGTCACCCCGTCGGCAGCCAACTTCCTGCTGGTGAAGGTTGGGGATGGTGCCGCTCTCCGAACCGAGCTCCTGTGCCGGGCCATGGCCGTGCGTGACTGCGCCTCCTTCGGCTTGCCCGAACACATACGAATCGCGGTTCGCAGACCGGAGGAGTGCGCGCGGCTGGTCGAAGCGCTCAAGGAAGTACTCGCCCATGACTAGGACCGAACCGGCAAAGGTCATCATGGTGCAGGGCACTTCGTCCCACGCCGGCAAGTCGATCCTGGCCGCTGCCCTCTGCCGCATCCTCGCCCGGGACGGCTACCAGGTCGCCCCGTTCAAGGCCCAGAACATGTCCCTCAACTCCTTCGTCACGCCCGACGGGGGAGAGATCGGGCGCGCGCAGGCAGTCCAGGCCGCCGCTGCCATGGTCGAACCGCGGGTCGAGATGAACCCTGTCCTCCTCAAGCCTGAAGCCGAAGCCCGCTCGCAGGTCGTCGTCATGGGGCGACCCCGCGCCGTCAAGTCCGCGCGCGAGTACCACACTATGAAGCCTGCGATCTGGGAGGAGGTGACCGCCGCCCTCGACTCGCTCCGCTCGGAGTACGACGTCGTCGTGATCGAGGGCGCCGGCAGCCCCGCCGAGATCAACCTCAAGCAGTCCGACATCGTCAACATGCGCGTCGCCCTCCATGCACAGGCTCCAGTCCTGCTCGTTGGCGATATCGACCGTGGCGGGGTCTTCGCCCAACTCGTGGGCACCATGGTCCTCCTCGATCCCGAGGAACAGGCCCTCATAAAGGGCCACGTCATCAACAAGTTCCGCGGCGACCCTTCGCTCCTGACTTCTGGCCTCGACTTCCTCGAGGAGCGCACGGGCGTGCCCGTCGCAGGCGTCATCCCCTGGTTCTCCGACATCCACGTGCCGGAAGAAGACTCGCTCGGCCTCTCGCCCGCGCTCGGGAGCGATACCGGCACGGTGGTCGATGTCGCAGTCATGCGCCTCCCCCACATCGCAAATTTCGACGACTTCGACCCTCTTCGACACGAGCCCGGCGTCCGCGTCCGCTACGTGGGCTCGGCGGAGGCGTTCGGCAGCCCCGACCTCGTCGTCATTCCCGGCAGCAAGACGACCGTTGACGATCTCGACTGGCTCCGGGCACGGGGCCTCGCCGACCGCATCGTGGCGGCCCGAGGCGGGGGGATACCCGTTATCGGCATCTGCGCTGGGTACCAGATGCTCGGCCGCGAACTCCACGACCCCGAGGGAGTCGAGTCGCGCCGGACCGTCACGGAGGGCCTGGGCCTGCTGCCGACATCCACCACCTTCCTCCGCGAGAAGTTCACCCACCAGGCGAAAGGGCGCGTGGCGGAGGCTCGCGGGCTCCTGAGCCGCTGCGAAGGCGCAGACCTCACCGCCTACGAGATCCACATGGGTGTTTCGCTCCCCGGAAGAGCCCCCGGTCCGTTCCAGGTGGAGAGACGGTCGGGGGAGCAGGTGGACTCGTCAGACGGCGCCCTCGACGAGGATGGGCTCACACTCGGTACGTATCTTCATGGTCTCTTCCACAACCGGGAGTTGCGGCGCGGCATCCTCGAGGACATCGCCAGTCGCAACGGCGCTTCCCTGCCCCCTCCCGCCGACGACGTCGACCCTGATGTCGAGTACGACAAACTCGCCTCCCTCGTGCGCGAGCACCTCGACATGGAACTTGTCTACCGCGTCATGGGCCTCGCGCGCTGAGCGAGCCCTTCGCGGCTGCATTCGGTGAGGCTCTATGGTCTGGCACCAACGAGCCACCCTCGAGGCCGCGGAGACAGCCGTCGGTGGGTCTGGGTACTGTTCAGCCTGTGCCGTGGGCTCGATGACAACGCGCCCACAGTCTTCGACTTCGACATACAGGCTGTGGCTGTCGAGCAGCCGCATGGCAACGAGCGGCGCTGTGTCCGCCACGTAGACATCGACAGCCTTGAGCTGACCACCTAGGAGCACCGTAACGCTGTGGATGTCGAATGTCGCCTCGCCACGACCGGCCAAGATCGCTTGGCCAATGGTCACAAAGGGCAGCTCCAGTTCTCGCACGAGCGCCGGAGGCAGAGCCAGGAAGCCGTTGTACCCGGTGTCAATTACGGCCCTCGATGTCCCGAACCCGGCCTTCTGGCCCCTGACGGTAAGAGGGACAACAGCTTCGTAGGCGGCGTTGACGGAACATCCCCTCCCGTTCACGGCGAGTTCCCCAGGCCGCTGTGACGCGCGAGGAGCAGGCCGAAGAGCGGCGCGCCGACGAGGGCCGTGATCACTCCGATCGGCAACTCCTGAGGTTGCACGATGATTCTCGCAAGGACATCCGCCCAGAGGAGGAACAGCCCCCCACCGAGGCAGACAGTGGGCAGCAGACGTGCGTGGTCGGGCCCGAGGATGAGCCGGGCGGCGTGGGGCACAACCAGGCCCACGAAACCGATGCCGCCCGCCAGCGCCACCGACGCGCCGGTCAGCAGGGCGGCCACGACGAAGAGGACTCGTCGAAAGCGCTCGGGGGCGACGCCGAGGCTCGTCGCCGTCTCTTCACCGAACAGCAGTGCGTTGAGCGCGCGGGCCTGCGACATCAGGTACATCGACCCGACGGCCAGCGGTAGTGCCGGAATCGCGATGCGGTCCCAGCTCGCCCCCCCGAGCCCGCCCGCGAGCCAGAACATCGCTGTACGAAACGCCCCGTTCGAATCGCTCATGAAGAGCAAGGCACTCGTTGCCGCAGTGAGGACGTAGCCGATCGCGACGCCGGCAAGTACGAGTCGCGCCGGCGTCAATCTCCCGCGGGCCCCCGCCAGGGCGAACGTGACGGAGAAGGCGATGAGCGCTCCGAGGAACGCCGAAGCGGCGAGGGAGTAGGTCCCGACCCAGGTGACCCCCAGCACGATCACGGCGACCGCGCCGAAACCGGCTCCCGCTGTTCCTCCGAGCAGGGTCGGGTCGGCGAGGGGGTTCCGCACCATCGCCTGCAGCACTGCCCCAACCACCGACAGGGAAGCGCCGACGAAGATGGCGAGGACGGCCCGCGGCACACGGATGTGCCAGACGATGCGCTCTTCGGCGTTGGTCCACGTCACCTCGAAGATCCGCTCGCCGGAGAGCTGGTGCACGACGATACGCCAGGAGTCTGCAGGCGATATGTCCGCCGGCCCAAGGGCGGCAGCGAGAACGATCGAGGTGCCGAGGGACAGCGCAAGGACGGTCAGCAGGAAGCCGAACCCGATGCGTTGCGCGACGGCGGAACGCACCAGCGAAACGCCCCGTGTCATCGGCATCTCGAGGCCGAAGGCTATTGACCCTCGCCCCAGAGTACGTCGGCGATCGCGTCGACAGCGTAGAACATCCGCAGGCCGGGGATGACGTCGCCGTAGATGATGGAGCCGTATCGCTGCTCAACCACTGCCTGAATGCCGCTCAGCACCGGCGAGTCCTGCAGCAGTTGAATCCGGGCGTCGCGATCGCCGTAGTCGACGATGATGATGGCTTCCGGATCGTTCGCGACGATGTCCTCGAGGGTTGCGTTCATCCAGACGTTCGCCATGTCGCCCTGAGTGTCGCCATAGATGTTCCGGCCGCCTGCGGCCTCGATCATCGCCGTCGGAGCGGCGCCTCTCGCAGCCGTGAAAATGGGCCCGTCACCGAAGTCCATCAGGAACACGCGCGGAGGCTCCACGCCCTCGGGCACACGGTCAGCCGCGGCCGCGAGCACGCCTTCCAGTTCGGCGATGAGATCGGCGCCCCGGTCCTGCACGTCGAAGATTTCGGAGACCTCGCGGATGTACTCGTAGACCCGTTCGAAGTCCTGAGCACGCGTGTCGCCCGTGCATGCTTCCGTGAAGGCGTAGGGGCCCAGCCCGGCGTCGAGTTGCGAGTCGACCGTGTTGCCAACCGATTCGTCGTACCCGTACGACCAGACGAAGTCGGGGTTGGCATCGAGCAGGGCTTCGAGTGACGGGATCGGCCAGGAGCCGCCAAAGCGCTCGATGTCGTTGGCCTCGAACGCGGCCTCGTTCTGCGGGAGCACGGGAGCGTCACCAAAGTAGCCGACGACCCGATCCCCGAGCCCGAGCGCGAGGAGGATGTCGAGGGCGTTGGACTCCTGAACAATGACGCGAGTGGGCGCCGCGTCGAAGGTGACATCAACACCACACACGTCGACCGTCACCGGGTACTGCGTCCGGTTCTGCGGCTCGGCCACCTCCGTTGGCGTGGCTGCGACCTCCGTTGGCGTGGCTGCGACCTCCGTTGGCGTGGCTGCGACCTCCGCTGGCGTGTCCGCGACCTCCGTTGGCGTGGCTGCGACCTCCGTTGGCGTGGCCGCGACCTCCGTTGGCGTGGCGGCAGCAGGTGGCGATGGCGCGGCAGCGTCGTTTCCGTCGCCATCGTCATCGTCGCATCCCGCAATCAGGAGGACGGCCAGGGCCCCAGTGAGTAACAGTTTCGTTGCGGCGTTCAGCATTCGGCCTCCCGAGTGAGCCTTGACACTTTATTGAGATGATGTCTCAATAAGACGCCGCATTATCTTGGCCCCTCGGCTCAATGGCAAGTGCACCCGCCAACCGTGGGGCGGACGGCATAAGGGACGCTGCGATGATGATTCACCCCCGCCTCGCGCGGCTCGCCCTTCGGGCGCCGTTCCTGTTCTTCCTCACTGTTGGACTGGGACTGCTCGGCTCGCTCGCCGCCGTTGGCCAGGGATTCGCCACGGGCCACGCCCTCGCGGAAGTCCTGACGGGGGGAGCCGCCGAAGAGCTGCTCTGGTTGTTCGTCGTTGTCTTCGGGTTGATCCTCAGCCGGTCCATCCTGCTCTGGACCCAGAGCGTCGTCGCGGCGCTTCTCGGAGCGACGATCAAACTCCGCATGCGGCGTGAGATGTACGGGCGGCTGCTGGACCTCGGCCACGGGTACAGCACGAATCTGCCCAGCGGGGAGGTTCAGGCCACGCTCTCGGACGGCCTCGAGCACCTGGACCCGTACGTCAGCAAGTACCTGCCTCAGGCCGTGGTCGCCCTGGTCGTCCCGCTGACCGTCGTCGCCTATCTCGCGACGATCGACCTCTACATCGGGGGTATCGTGCTCGCCGGCGCGCTGTTCATCGCCTTCGGGCCACGAGTCTGGCAGAGGACGCTGGGCAGGGCCGGCGAGCGCCATTGGGCGGCATGGACCACGGTTGCCTCACGGTTCGTCGACGGCCTGCTCGGCATGATCACGCTCAAAGCGTTCAATGCCAGCCGCCGGTTCGGCCGGCAGCTGCGCGACGAGGCGGTTGGCCTCTACCTCGCCACGCGTCACCTACTGGTCGTATCGCTCGCTTCGCACATCGTCATCGGCGTCACGCATTCAGGAGGGCTCGCCGCCGCAGGGCTCGTCGGCGCCTTCCGCTTCATACAGGGTGACCTCTCCGCTGCCGAGCTCCTGGTCGTCCTCTTCCTCGCCAACGAGGCCTTCCGTCCGCTGAGCGAACTGGCCCAGTACTGGCACCAGGGGTACATGGGAACCTCGGCGGCGAACGGGATCTTCGCGATGGTCGACGCCGAGGAGGTGCTGCACGACACCCCTGCCCGGGATGGAGCTCGCGCAGCCCCTGCCGTGGCAGGAAGCGCTCCTACCGTGCGGTTCGAGGGTGTCTCCTACCGCTATCCGGGCGCGACGCGAAATGCGGTCGACGGGATCGACGTGGAGATCGCCGGCGGGCGGACACTGGCGATCGTCGGACGCTCCGGCTCAGGCAAGACGACGCTCATCTCGCTCCTGCTCAGGGCGTTCGACCCAACGGCGGGGCGCATCACCATCGACGAGGCTGAGGTACGCTCCCTTCCACCTCGCGAGTACCGCACGCACTTCGCATACGTCTCTCAGGACGTCTACCTCTTCTATGGGACCGTGGCGGACAACCTTCGGCTCGCACGCGAGTCGGCCAGTGACGAGGAGCTCATCCAGGCGGCGCGGGATGCGGGAGTGCATGAGTTCGTGGCCGGGCTTCCGGACGGCTACGAGACGATGATCGGCGAACGCGGCGTGCGCCTCTCGGGCGGTGAGCGACAGCGCGTCGCCATCGCGCGGGCGTTTCTGAAGGACGCGCCCGTGCTCGTGCTCGATGAGCCGACATCCAGCCTCGATGGCGAGAACGAGCGTCACGTCCGCGACTCGCTCCTGCGACTGATGAAGGGCCGAGCCACGGTGGTGATCTCCCATCGGCTCTCAGCGGTCGACTTCGCGGACGAGGTCGTGATGCTCGAGGCAGGCCGCGTGGTCGAACGAGGAGCGCCCGAGGATCTCCTCCATGAGGATGGCCGATTCGCCGCCCTCGCCAAGGCGCAGGTGGTGTCAGCATGACATTCATGACTCGCGTATTCCAATGGGACCCGCCCAGCGAAGTCGCGCCCGAATCCTGGCCGACGGGACTTCGGGGTCTCACCCGCGCGCTGCGGTCCTACTGGGGGCTGTTCGCGTTCGCGACGCTCGCTGGCCTCACGCAGCACGGGCTCAACCTCGCGACCGCGGCGATGACCGCGTACGTGGTGGGCGCAGCGATCGATGGGGCCTCGTGGTCCGAAGTCGAGCCCTGGGTGTGGGCCATCGTGGCGCTCGTCGCGACCAGGGGGGTGCTGACGTTCGTCGAGCAGTGGCTTGGCCACGACCTCGCGTTCCGGCTGCTCGCCGTCCTCCGGCACTGGATCTACTGGGGCGTCGAGCGCATCGCGCCGGCAGGGCTGATGCGCCGTCGCAGCGGCGACCTCGCGGCGGCCGCGATGCAGGACGCGGAGAAGCTGGAGGTCTTCTACGCGCACACCAGCATCGAAACGATCATCGCCGTCGTGGTCCCGGCCGTCGGCCTTGTCGCGATGTCAATCCTCCACCCGATGTTCGGCGTCGTGACGCTGCCCATTCTGATCCTGATGGCCACGGTGCCGTTCTGGCTGATTCGGTACGCCAACCGCCAGGGTCGCGAAGTCCGCGACCGGACCGGCGAACTCCAGTCTGAGGTGCTTGACTCCATCCATGGTCTTCGCGAAGTCGTCATGTTCGGGCGCGAGGAGGACCGTCTCGATCGTCTCGACCGCTTCGGTCGCGCGCTGGTCCGGTCGCAAGTCTGGTTCGGAGTGCGCGGTGGTCTCGAAGTCGCCGTCACGAACGGGCTCGCAGCCGTCGGGGTACTCGCCGCCCTCGTGGTTTCCGCAATCACCGTTGAGCAGGGCACGCTCGACGCGCGCCTCGCACCGGTCGCCGTGACACTCGCGATCTTCACGCTCTTCGCCGTGGTTCGGTACGTGAGCATCGTCTCCAACAACCAGGGGCAGGTGTTCGGTTCGGCCGACCGCATCTTTGGCCTCCTCAACGAGGAGCAGGCAATCAACGATTCCGGTGACGCCGGTCTACCGGGCGATACGGATGTGGCATTCGAGAACGTGACCTTCACCTACGATGCGCCACTCGCGCCGGCGGTGGCCGGGGTGTCGTTCACAATCCCTGCTGGAAGGACTATCGCACTGGTCGGCCCCTCTGGCGCCGGAAAGAGCACGTGCGCCCACCTGCTCATGCGGTTCTGGGACGTGGAGACCGGGCGCATCACGATCGGCGGCATGGACATTCGCGAGGCTTCCAGCGAGAGCCTTCGCGATCTGATCGGCTACGTCCCACAGGACCCGTTCCTCTTCCAGGCCAGCGTGGCCGACAACATCCGGCTCGCACGGCCAGAGGCGACCGACGAGGAGGTACGTCGGGCGGCGGCAGAGGCACGAGCAGACGTGTTCATCGAGGGTATGCCCGAGGGATACGACACCGTCGTCGGCGAGCGAGGGTCCAGTCTCTCGGGAGGCGAACGCCAGCGGATCGCGATCGCGAGGGCACTCCTCAAGGCTCCGCCGATCCTCGTCATGGACGAGCCGACCTCCATGCTCGACGCCTTCAGCGAGCAGGAGCTCCGCGAGGCGATGGAGGCCGCGCGATCGGGGAGGACGGTGATGGTCATTGCCCACCGCCTCTCCACCATCCGCTCGGCCGACCTCATCGTGGTGCTCGACGAGGGGCGCGTGCGGGAGAGCGGCACGCACGACGAGTTGCTTGCGAGGGAGGGGCTCTACGCTCGCCTCGTGAGCATTCAGCGTGAAGGCATTCTGGCCGGGTAGCGATGGAACTCCACATCGAGGGTGTGACTGTCGAGCTCGGCGGCGCCCTCATTTGCCGAGATGTCAACTTCGAGGTCCCCAGTGGATCGCTCGTGGGATTGGTGGGTCCCAACGGGAGCGGCAAGACGACGCTCTTGCGGACCGTCTACCGGCTCCTTCGACCGCGGCTCGGACGGGTGGTTGCGGGGGGCGACGACGTTTGGTCGCTCTCTCCACGCGACTCTGCGCGACGAACGGCAGTCGTCGTTCAGGAGCCTGCTCACGACTTCGACTTCACCGTGTCAGCCGTGGTCGGGATGGGCAGGACGCCGCACAAGCGAGGCTTCGAGCGTGACTCGGCCAAAGACAAGATGCTGGTGGCGGATGCGATCGCCCGGGTGGGCATGACGGCACTCGCCGAGCGGCCGTTCGGGACGCTATCGGGTGGTGAGAAGCAGCGGGCCCTGATCGCGCGGTCGGTGGCACAACAGGCTCGGGTGTTAGTTCTCGATGAGCCGACCAACCACCTCGATCTCCGCTATCAGCTTGAGACTCTGCAGCTCATCACGAGCCTCGGTGTCACGAGCATTATGGCCATTCATGATGTGAACCTCGCTTCACAGTTTTGTGATGAGGTCGTGCTCATGCGGCGGGGTGCCATCCACTCGGCCGGACCAACCGGAGCCGTCCTCTCAGCAGAGGCGATCCAGGATCTGTTCGAGATCGATGTCGAGGTGGCTACCACCGAATCGGGGCACACCACGTTCTGGCTGGGCGCGCGTGCGGCGGAAGCGGCGAATTCACTTGATGGAACGGCACTAGTCGGCACCGACAGGCACGTCGCGGACTCTCCCACCGGCAAGCTCATGGAGGCGATCATGGAGTCCGTCGACGAGTTCTAGAGCGCGAACCTGGCCGAGGAGGTCACGCGCGGCATGCGCGAGGCCGCCTCGCGCGGCTTCTGGGTCTCCACCCACGCCTCCACGGCTACCGGAAGGTCAAGGTGCAGGACGGCGCGAAAGAGCGCCCAGCTGCAGCTCGACCGCCCGCCGACGCCGTGGTGCGGCGCACCTTCGACATGGTCCTCGCGGGCAAGAGCGTGCTCGACATCGTGCGCACCCTCAACGACGAGGACATCCCCACCCGCAACGGCGGGCGCTGTCTGAAGAACGCTGCACGGCATGCTCACCAACGAGTCCTACGCGGGCACGCTCGGCTACAGGGCCAAGGGGAAGCTGAGGGCGAAGGTTCTCGATTTTGTCCAGTCTGGTGGGCCTAACTTGACGGTAGGCAGTACCACCTTCGAGGTGCTGTTCAGCCTGTAGCCGTAGGCTCGATGACGACGCGCCCACCGTCCTCGACTTCGACATGCAGGCTGTGGCCGTCGAGCAGCCGCATGCCAACGAGCGGTGCTGTGTCCGCCACGTAGACATCGACAGCCTTGAGCTGACCATCCAGGAGCACCGTAACGCTGTGGATGTTGAATGTCGCCTCGCCACCATCGGCCAAGATCGCTTGGCCGATGGCCACAAAGGGCAGATCCAGTTCTCGCACGAGCACCGGAGGCAGAGTCAGGAAGCCGTTGTACCCGGTGTCAATCACGGCCTCGATGTCCCGAACCCCGCCTTCTGGCCCCCTGACGGAAAGAGGGACAACAGCTTCGTAGGCGGCGTTGACGACGCCCTCGATCAACCGGCTCTCCGCACGGAGCTGCCACCGAAGCTGTAGACCGCACGATGACCTACCCGCACGCTCCAGACATTGGTAGCGTCTGGACACCGTGCCCGGAGGGCGTCTCCTGCCCCGAGGACGCTGTCGGCAATGGCCCAGCTTCCGCTGTCCACGTCGATGGCTACGATCTCTCCGTGATGGGAGGCCTCGACCTGAGGCCGGATGTCCCGTTCGTAGATCGTGTCCCCGAGTCGGGCCGTCTCTTCAGCGGGGAGGCGCTTAGCCATCCTGCTATTCTCCTGACTCTGACTCCGCCTCTAAAGATAGCGCTCTCCACGGGCTCATCCAACCGGTCCACGCTGGCGAGCCGGGCGAATGCTGCTGTGAGATCAGGCTGCTTGCACCAGAGACCACTGGCCGATAGGAACGACATTGGCCGCCAGATGTCAGGGTCCTCGTCGTGAGACCAGTAGGGGCTATGGAGTGAGGCCGACCTGCTCCTCGTGTAAAATTGGGAGCATGGATAACACTATCAAAGCGGCACATCTTCACACTGTAGACACTTGGGATTCTGGTGGTGGGGTGGAACTCGACATCCTCGAGTTGGACGACGGGGCGGTGCTCGTCGTCGCTGACGACACGGTCGCCTTCTATCGCTCGCCCGATGAATTCTGGGCCGAGACTGAGGACGGGGACGAGGGTCATCGAACGATCACCATTCTGCGAGAGACAGGGAGACCGTTCGAGTTGGCCGGGACGAGGTAAGGGTCTCCCCATCCCCCGTGGCACCGTCTCACTAACACCTCGATCCCCCCAACAGCAGTTTTCCGAGTGTGAGCGATGAACCTCTCAGACGTAGCGAGAGCGAGCGCGTGACCGAATACGACATCGGGGTCTCGGAGGAAGCGCCACCAGATCCTGCTGCCACGATTGAGACCCTCGGTGCTCTGGGCTACAGCACTGAGTCCGCCGTAGCTGATCTCATCGACAATTCAATCTCCGCCGGCGCAACCCAGATCGACGTTGTCTTCCACTGGGACGGTGCCGACTCGTGGTGTGCCGTGGCTGACGACGGCAGTGCCATGACCGCGGGTCAACTCAAGCAAGCGATGACTGTCGGGAGTCGTGACCCTCTGCTTCCTCGTGACACGGCAGACCTGGGTCGCTTCGGTTTCGGACTCAAGACCGCCTCTTTCTCGCAATGCCGAGAACTTACCGTTGGCTCGCGCAGGGGCAGTCGGCGTGTTGCGTACCGGACGTGGGACCTCGACTACGTACGGGCCGAAGGTCGCTGGCTTCTGCTGAAGTCCCCACCCCCGAAAGCTCGGGATCTAGTTGAGCGATGCCAGCGGCCGGGCAAGGGGACTGTGGTGCTATGGAGGCGGCTAGCCAGCAACCTCGTTGAGGGAGATGCAGAAGTCGCTGACGGCCCCGCCCACCAGCGCTTCCTCCAGACCGTAGCATCCCTCGATCGCCACCTCTCGATGACCTTCGGGCGGTTCCTGCTCCGAGAGCCTCACCCACTGCGGATCAATCTCAACGGCGTTCCCATTCGCGGCTGGGATCCGTTTCTCAAGGACCACGACGCAACGCAGCATCTCCCCTCGGAGCGACTACCCCTCCGTGGGGAAACGGTCACTGTCTCACCTTTTGTGCTCCCCCATCGCTCCAAACTCACGGAGGTCGAATACGAGCAAGGGGGTGGACCTCACGGCTGGAATGATCAGCAGGGCTTCTATGTCTATCGGTCCGACCGGCTGATTCAAGCAGGGAGCTGGTTCACGCGGGGTCAGTCGAAGGACGACCACCACAATCTCGCTCGCATTGCCGTTGACGTACCCGCTGTACTCGACCGCGAATGGGCCCTCGACGTGAAGAAGGCGTCGGTACGCCCTCCAGGGTCTCTTGCAGGTGACCTGCGACGTATTGCACGCGTGACACGACAGAGGGCCCGCGCGGTCTATCGCCACAGGGGCGTACAGGTCGGCCGGCGAACCGACAGGCCAACTGAGCCCGTCTGGCGTCAGATGCGGCGCCACGGCGAGCCTGCCTTCCGCATCAATCGAAAGCACCCTCTGGTCGTGGAACTGCTGACGCAATCTGGGGAAGGGCGACAGGCTTTGATGGACCTGATTCGAGTCATTGAGGAGACCATCCCGGTCCCGCTCCTCCCCGGCCCACGAGCGGAGGACCAGGCGCTCCCCTTCGACGCCGAGCCCGACGGGGACCTCGGGGGGGTGGTGGAACGCGTGTATGACATGCTCCTGCGCAGCGGGCTTACTCGACAGGCGGCCAGAGATCGGCTGCTGAAGATCGAACCGTTTAATCTCTACCCTGGTCTAGTCGAACAGGTAGTCGGGAGCGATTGATGGACCCTGAAATCCGCAATCAGGCCAGAAAATTCGTGCTTATTGCGCTCAAGACAAACACGCCGACGGATGAGGAACTCCGTCGAACCGTTGACAAAGTAATACCGCTGGTATCGGAGCTGAACGGAGTTACCCTCGATGCGGATGAACTCGTCCGGACTATGCAGGCCGAGTTCAACATCTTCCAGCCTGACGCGGTCTCCCTGGATAGCGCAGTCGGACATGTCGAGTGGTTGGCTGAACGGCGTGACTCCATCCCATGGCGCTTCTGGCCGCGGTACCTTCGGTACCTCCAGGAGGAAGTGCGCCTTCCCCCTCTGGTCCTTCAGCGACTGGATTCTACGACTGGACGAGTCCTCGGGAAGCTCGAAGATCCCAGTCGGGCTGGCCCGTGGGATCGCCGAGGGATGGTGGTGGGCCAGATCCAGTCCGGTAAGACGGGCAACTACACCGGTCTCATCTGTCGTGCGGTCGACGCGGGCTACCGCCTCGTTGTTGTGCTGGCCGGCATGCACAACAGCCTCAGAAGTCAGACCCAGCTGCGTCTGGATGAGGGCTTTCTCGGCATTGATACGCAGCTCAGGCAGATCGCCGACGCTGATGCCGACGCCGACGATGGCTTCGCTCCTGCAGACCTCGGCGTGGGGCGCCTGGTCGGCGAAGGCCGCATCTCTGCTGCGTCGCTGACTACAAGCGAAGAGAAGGGGGATTTCGGCATTGCCAGGGCGAGCAGTGTTGGCATTGTTCCAGGAGACTACCCCGTTCTCCTTGTCGTCAAAAAGAACAGCAGGATTCTCGACAACCTCCGAAAGTGGCTCCTGAATGTCTCCGGACTTGGGGACCCGCCGCGAGTGAGGGACTTTCCTGTCCTGGTTATTGACGACGAGGCAGACAACGCATCCATCAATACGAAGGCAGCGCCGGACGACCCGACGAAAGTGAATGAGGCGATTCGGCGACTGCTCTCATGCTTTGATCGACGCGCGTACGTTGGCTACACGGCAACACCTTACGCCAACATCTACATCGATCCGTCAGCCGACCAAGAGGAGCTCGGTCCCGACCTGTTTCCTGCCAGCTTCATCGAATATCTGCGTCCACCTACCAACTACTTCGGGCCATCCCGCCTGTTCGGCGGCGAGGAGGATGACGATCCCCTGCCGCTCTACCGACAGATTCGAGATGCGGAGGCCTGGATCCCGGACCGCCACCGAAATGGCCACGTCCCTGGTCCTCTGCCTCGGAGCGTACGCACGGCGATACGTGCATTTGTCCTTGCGCGGGCTGCCCGCCTCGCACGAGGGGAGATCCGTGCCCACAACTCGATGCTCATTCACGTAACGCGATTCACGTCCGTTCAAGACGCAGTGCGCGAGCAGGTCGACGATGAACTGGAGCTGTTGAAGTCCCGGATCAAGTTCGGCGATGGGAGCGGCCCGAGCATCAGAGCTGAGCTGGAAGAGTTGTGGAACGAGGACTTCGCCCCAACGACGGAGGAGATGGCAGCAGATGGTGCTGAACCCGTCGCCTGGGAGGAGATTGAAACGCTGTTGCCAGAGGCTGTCGATCCGATCGTGGTGAAGACCATCAATGGAACGGCTCAAGATGCGCTCGACTACTTCGAGCATCGCCACACGGGACGTAGCGCCATCGTCATCGGTGGCGACAAGCTCTCTCGAGGGCTGACACTTGAGGGGCTCACGGTGAGCTACTACCTCCGGGCGAGCAAGGCCTTCGACACGCTCCTGCAGATGGGACGCTGGTTCGGCTATCGCTCTGGCTATGAAGACCTCTGCCGGCTCTGGACTTCAGAGCGACTCTGGAATGCCTACGGAGAAGTCACGCTGGCAAATGAGGAACTGATTCGCGAGTTCGAAGAGATGGCTTCGCGACAGCTGACACCAAACGACTACGGGCTGAAGGTGAGAAACAGCGTCGAGGGGATGCTCGTCACCGCAGCCAACAAGATGCGAGAGGGGACGAACCTCCGCGTGGGATTTGCAGGCACCATCGCCGAGACGACTGTGTTGCCGGCTGATGAGCCGAACGCGGACCTGAACTTCAGAGTCTTGAACGACTTCGTCGGGGATCTGGACTCGGCGAGCACAGTCGGCACCCGGCCGAACGCAACCGTGTGGGAGGGGGTGCCTGGAGACTTGATCGCTGACCGCTTCTTTGGCCGATTTGTCACCTCCCCGGAGGCATATAAGGTCCACGCGCCGACGATCGCGGACTATGTGCGCAACCGACTGGAGGACGGCGAACTCACCGAGTGGACTGTTGCGCTAATGTCGAACCCGGGCAGGCGAGTGGCCATCGGCGAGCACGAAATCGGTCTTACCAGGCGCCGTTTACTCAACCCCGAAGGGGCTGTCGACACCCTGACGAAAGAGGGCTTGTACCGGATTCGGCGGATACTCAGCCCAGTTGATGAGGCGATTGACTTCAGTAGTCAGGAGCGAGACAGACTGCTTGAAGCTAGTCGTGACGCTTGGAGAGAAAACCCGGGGCGCAGGACAACAGAACCGATGATACCGAGCGGGCCCGTCATTCGCCGGTCGAGACCCGCCACGCGTGGCCTGCTACTCATCTACGCGCTTGAGGGCCCTTCCGAAGAGCATCGTCAAGCTGCACGACCGCATGTTGTCCTGACCTCAGGTCCTCTGGTGGGGTTCGGCGTGAGTTTCCCGGCGAGCCACAATGCCCCGGCCATGGACTACGTGGCCAATAAGCGCCTCATCGAACTCCTTGGTACTGGCGACGACGAAGACGAAGACGACGCGACGGATGCGTCGTGATCGACGAGCAACTCTGGGACGAGCTTGAGGCTCAGACGCCACGGGGAACCGGCATCGTGCGACGTCGAGTCCGGGAGGACAGCGCGCGCAATCTCTTCGTGGGCGTGACACACCCTGGGGGCGAGCGCGTACTGGAGCTCATGGTCAGTGCAGACGCGGCCGAGAACATCGAACTTCCGGCCACACGGGCTCTCAGGACCACCCAGGAGGCAGGAGCGCCGGGTGAAGTCGAGGTCCGGATCATCCTTGCGGCCGCAGAGATGCAGAGTGTCTTCACGCCGTTCTGCGACGACGTGATTGAGGCGGTTGCAGCCGCTGGAGACGAACGGGCCGCTGTGAGTAGCCTGCTTGACCGCTTTGCTCACTGGCAGCGCCTGTTCGCCGCAGATGGTGGCTGGCTCTCTTCACTCAATGCTCAGGCGCTGTTCGGCGAGCTGTGGGTACTTGAGCATCTCCTCCTGCCTCTGCCGGGGTTGCAGCCGATCGAGGCGTGGCGAGGGCCGGACCGAGAGGACCGTGACTTCCTAGCGAGTGGGGTGGGCATCGAAGTTAAAACGACTCGCGGCGACGAACCTGCTGCCGTCACCATCTCGAACGAAGCCCAGTTGAACGTGGCCGGCCTTGAGGCTCTGTATCTGGTCGCCCTGAAGCTGGAAGTCCTGAAGGGTGGGAAGGGCACCACCCTTAACGACTCGGTCGCTTCCATACGTGATGCCCTAATGCCCCAGGCTTCCTCGTTGTTCAGTGACAAGCTTCTTCGCTACGGCTACCTCGACCACCACAGCGATCGATACAGTGAAGAGGTCTATGTGATACGGGAGGTCTCCACATTCAGGGTAGAGGAGGGTTTCCCTCGAATCCTTGAGGAAGATTTGGACCCGGGAGTTGGAAGCGTGAGTTACCGACTCGCGCTGTCCGCCTGTGAACCATGGCGGCGGACTCTGGAGGAACTTGCCGCCGCTGTGACCCAGAGCGGACTGAAGGGGTAGGGCTAGTGGAGATCGAGGAATACGCCGAGTGGCTCTTCCAGAACACACTTGCCACCGCAGATGCTCAGGATGAAGGTGGGCTCCGGCTCGAGACGTTTACCGGGCTGGTCGCCCAGCGACTCGCAGAAGCAGGAGAGTTCAGCGGCGGCGAGGTCTGCTTCCATCGAGCCCGCGGCGTCGAGGTAAGTGGCTATGCTGCTGAAGACCATGCCCTGCACCTCTTCGTAACCGACTATCGAGGAGCCAATCGGCCTGAGAGTCTCACTGACAGTCAGGTGCGGCAGTCGTTCCGGCGCCTGTCTTCCTTCGTTGAGCGCAGCGTCGACGGCTACGCCGACAGGCTTGAGGAGAGTTCCCCGGCCTTCGAGCTTGCTGATGTCATTCGGACGAACTGGTCCCGCACTGAGGCCGCGCGGTTCTACCTCTTCAGCGATGCGCGAGCGCGTCAACCCGTGCTGGGAAGCACGGAAATCCGCGGAGTGCCGGTCAGCTACCACCTGTGGGATCTCGAGCGTCTATTCCGATTCGACACATCGGGCCTTGAGCGGGAGCCGATCGGCGTTGATGTGGTGAAGCGTCTCGGATACCCGTTGCCCTGCCTTAAGGGCCCGTCCGCAACTGACCACGACGTCTATCTGCTCGTCATCCCGGGAGACTTCCTGGCCGAGCTCTATGCAGACTACGGTGCCCGGCTACTTGAACGGAACGTACGGTCTTTCCTGCAGGCCCGAGGCGCCGTCAACCGAGGTATCCGCGAGACCATTCTGACCCAGCCAGACCGTTTTCTCGCCTACAACAACGGCATATCGGCCACTGCAGGATCCGTAACCCTTGTGCCTTCCGAGGGCGGCAGCCCTGCCGTTGCCCGGATCGACGACCTGCAGATCGTCAACGGGGGGCAAACGACTGCCTCGTTACATGCCGCCCTCCATCGCGACAGAGCAGACCTCTCGGCGATCGCAGTCCAGGTGAAACTGACGGTCGTGGGGCCAAAGACGATCGACGAACTGGTCCCACACATCTCTCAGTTTTCGAACACACAGAACAGGGTGACGGGTGCCGACTTCTCGTCGAACGACCCGTTTCATCTGGCAGTTCAAGTGCTCTCTCGCTCCATTTGGGCACCGGCGCAGGAAGACAAGCAACGACAGACACACTGGTTCTATGAACGTGCCCGTGGTCAGTATGGGGATGCCCTTGCTCGTGCTCGCACACCGGCTCAACAGCGCCAGTTCAAGGCAATGAACCCCACGTCTCAGAAGGTCACGAAGACCGATCTGGCAAAGTTCGAACACAGCTGGGAGCAGCTCCCTCATATCGTCTCGCTGGGTGCGGAAAAGAACTTTCGAGAATTCATGCTCCGCCTCGCGAAGCGGCCACGAGAGCCCGATGCTGCCTACTTCCAACGCCTGATAGCGAAGGCGATCCTCTTCCGAAGTGCGGAGAAGATCGTATCCGCGCAGCGATTTGGCGGGTACCGGGCGAACATCGTGACCTACACCATTGCCAAGCTCACCCACGCCACCAGCCACCGGATCGATCTGGATTCCATCTGGAAGACCCAGCGGCTGAGTGACGCCACTGCGGAAGCCGTCACGGAGCTGTCACATCACATCTTCAACGTGCTCGCGAATCCTCCCGACCGCGTACGGAACATCGGAGAGTGGTCCAAGCGGCTCGACTGCTGGAAGCGGATCGAGGAGCTGGACTGGGTTCCATCGAAAGCCCTCGAAGCCGAGTTGATCAACATCAGCGCCGGCAACGCCCGCAGACCCCTGGACACCGGTTCGGACATCCTGACCGAGGAAGAGTCCGGACTCGTTGAGCAGGTGTCCAGCGTTGAGGCCGACACCTGGTTCCGCGTTTCCACCTGGGCGAAGGAAACCACCAATCTCCAACCGTGGCAGAGGGGGATTGCGTTCAGCCTCGGCAGGCTTGCTGAGTCGGGTCGGTCTCCCTCTGTGAAGCAGGCCCGACAGGGAGTGATCCTGCTCGAAGAAGCGAGGAGACTCGGATTTCGATGAGCTTCCGAGAATCGGGCGCTTCAGAGTCGAAGGTTCCCATCGTGGACCTCTTTGCAGGCCCCGGTGGCCTCGGAGAGGGCTTCAGCGCACTCGACGGCGGCAACCTGTTCCGAATCGCCATCTCCATTGAGATGGAGAAGACGGCCCACGAGACACTGCGGCTTCGATCCTTCTTCCGACAGTTTGGGAAGGAATGTGTGCCACCTGAGTACTACGAGTACGTCCGAGGCGCTCTCCCGATCACCGAACTCACGGCAGCGTATCGCTGCGAGTGGGAGCAGGCGGAGGCGGAGGCCTGGCAGGCTGAGCTCGGCGTCGAGGAACACGCACGGGTGCGGGAGCGGGTGGACAGGGCGCTTGGCGCGGAGCACAACATGGGTGACGCTGTCCTCGTCGGAGGCCCTCCCTGTCAGGCCTACTCGCTGGCTGGTCGATCTCGGATGCGACGGGTGCGCGGGGCAGATTTCGAGTCTGACAGCCGACACTTCCTCTACCGGGAGTATCTGAAGCTACTCGCCGACCATGCGCCAAGTGCGTTCGTTCTCGAGAACGTCAAGGGGATGCTGTCGTCCACCAGCGAGGGCAAACAAATCTTTGACCGTATCCAGACGGATCTTCGCTACCCGGGGAAGGCTCTCGACGACTTCCAGCCCCGGAACAGCGATGTCGAGTACGAACTCTTTCCCCTCGGTTCGGCGCTTCCGCAGACCAATGGTGGCAGTGATCCGCCCGCCGAGAGTTTCGTGCTGCGAGCGGAAGACCTCGGACTGCCGCAGGCCAGACACCGCGTCATCATCGTCGGGATTCGCAGCGATCGCGCGGAGCTAGCGCGAGAAGTGCTGATACCGCTCGCCGGACCGACCGAGTGTGTGTCGCTGGACGACGTACTCGCCGGACTACCCCCGCTGCGCTCCGGGCTCAGCCGAACCAAGGACTCGGATCGTGCCTGGGAAGACGCTGTTCGGGAAGCTGCAGACCGCCTCCTCAAGAACACCCGGGCGTCGCTGTCCCAGCCGATGAGAAGAGAGCTCGCGCATGTAAGGGCGGAACTCAAGACACCCCCGAAAGGACGTGGAGGGCGCTTCGTCGCCGCACGAGAGGTGTTTCCGAGATATGAGCCTGCATGGTTCGTGGACTCGAAGATCGGTGGCGTCCTCAATCACGAGTCGCGAGGGCACATGCGGGATGACCTGACCCGGTACCTGTTCGCCGCGGTGTTCGGCCAGGTCGAGGGACGCTCTCCCACGCTCGGCGACTTCCCAAGGGTTCTGTTGCCGAAGCACCAGAACGTCCGGGCTGCGCTCACGGGAAGTCTGTTCTCAGACCGGTTCAGGGTTCAGTTACACAACCGACCCTCCACCACGATCACCTCGCACATTTCGAAGGACGGTCACTACTACATCCATCCCGATCCTCGTCAGTGTCGGAGCCTGACAGTTCGTGAAGCAGCAAGGCTCCAGACCTTTCCGGACAACTACTTCTTTGAAGGCCCCCGCACAAAGCAGTATGTCCAGGTAGGAAACGCGGTTCCGCCACTGCTCGCGCGCCGGATCGCCGGCGTCCTAGCCGACGCTCTCGGCCTGGTCTCCTCGTGAAACCGCCTGATAAGGCAAGTCCGCCAGCGCCTTCAGACGAATGGATCGAGGAGGTCCGCGACGCGGTGCTCAGCTGGGGAGCTACACACACACAGAGCTACCCGTGGCGTGCACGCGGCCTTCCTGTCTGGCAGGGTCTCATCGCCGAGTTCCTCCTGCTACGAACTCGCGCTAACCAAGCCGCATCCGTCTTCGAGACCATCCAGCGCCACTACCCGGACGCGCGTTCGCTAGGTGACGCCCCGGAAGACGACCTCAGCGAGGTGATCGCATCGCTCGGTCTTCGGTGGAGGCGCCCGCTGTTCGTTCAGCTGGCTCGTGCCATTGCTGACCGTGATGGCGACATCCCGACGACCGTCGTCGAGTTGAAGGAACTTCCTGGTGTCGGCCCCTACGTGGCCGCGGCGACCGCGGCCCTACATGCCGGTAACCGCGCCGCGATCGTCGACGCGAATATCGTCCGTTTCCTGTGCCGCCTGACAGGACAGGAGTATGACGGGGAGACTCGGCGCAAGCGATGGTTGCTCGATCTTGCGGATCGACTCACACCCGAGACCGAGTTTCGAGAATACGGCTACGCTGCCCTTGATCTGTCGATGACCGTCTGCCGACCGCGGCGGCCTTCGTGCGCTGAGTGCCCTCTCGTGGACTTCTGCATTACCGGACGGGACCAGATAGCAACACTCCAGACTTAGCAACCCTGCAAGGCACAGTGTCGGCGCATGGTCCTCGCCGGATGTAGAGCCTGTGGGCACGCGCCCTTATGGTCCCCGTGGTTGAGTGATCTAGTCGCGTAGTACGGGAGTTAGACGTGAGAGCGCAAGAGACCCACCTTCGAGTGCTGCTCGAAGGGTCGAAGCAATACAGGATCCCTCTCTTCCAGCGGCCATACAGCTGGCAGGCTGAGGAGTGGACAACCCTCTGGGACGACATCATCGAGATTTACGAGCAGTCCCAGGAGCAGGAACTCCAACCTGGTCACTTCCTTGGGCCTGTTGTCTCGAAGGCGCTCACTGGCACGCCCGAGGGCATAGCGCCCTACATGGTGATTGATGGGCAGCAGCGGCTCACGACCGCGTCGATCCTGTTGGCAGCCCTTCGTGATGCCCTCCAAGGGGAGGGCACGAATCTGCCCGAGAAGATCCAGGACCAATGCCTCACGAACCGATACGTCTCTGGCAACGACCACTTCAAGATCCTTCCGACCCAGGCCGACCGCTCCGCGTTCTTCGATGTTGTTGCAGCCGAAGGTGCGAAGACCGATGCAGACACGCTCGTCGGCAACGCATACAGCTTCTTCCGCAACGCGTTGCTACAGGGAGATGTCGAAGGCAGCCCGCTCAATCTCTCGAGGATGGAGAGGGTCATCCTCGACGGCCTTGAACTCGTCAGTATCACGCTGAGCACGGACGACAGCGAGTATCAGATATTCGAGAGCCTGAACGCGAAGGGCACCCCGCTCACGCAGGCAGATCTGTTGCGTAACTACTTCTTCATGAGGCTGCCGGACGAAAGGCAACAGGAGTTGTACGACGCGTTCTGGCTTCCGATGCAACAGCGCCTTGGGCAGCGCCATCTCGAGACCTTCTTCAGGCATCAGTACATGACGGGCGGCGACTTCGTGCGTGAGGGAGACATCTATCAAGCCTGGCGCCGTCGACTGGATGACGTTCCTGACTCGGCGCTCGCTGGCGAGCTTGAGAAGCTTGCGCGCTTTTCCACTTTCTACCACCGACTGCTCAATCCAGAGGTGGAGCCGGACCCGAACATCTCAGAGCGACTGAAGCGCCTGAACCGCTGGGGCGGTCAGACGATGTACCCCTTCGTTCTCTGGCTCTACGAGCGGGACGAGTTGAATGCCGTGGAAGCGGAGGATTTCGAGAGGATTCTGGGTGTCATCGAGTCGTTTCTCGTGCGGCGACTGTTCGCGGGCGTGCCGACGAACCAGTTGAACAGGCTCTTCGCCCGCCTCGCACACCAGCTACCTCCCGGGGATTTGCTGGCGGCGACGAGAGCCGCGCTTTCCGAGCCCAGCCGCCGCTGGCCGGACGACGAAGCGTTTCGCGAGGCCATCCACTCGTATCCCCTCTACACGGACTCCCGAGCCGAACAGCGGCGCGTCATCTTGGAAGCCTTCGAACTCAGCTTTGAGCACAAGGAACAGGCAATCCTGGAGGGACTGACCGTTGAGCATGTGATGCCACAGGATCTCACCGCCGAGTGGCGCGAGGTGCTAGGGGACGGAGCGGAGGGTGTTCACACTCGGCTGCTCCACACCCTTGGCAACCTGACACTCACTGGCTACAACCCGGAGTTGAGCAACCGACCGTTCGACGAGAAGCGTGTGCTCTTCGAGAACAGCCATCTGGCAATGAATGCCGAGATTGCTGCGGAGGCGTCGTGGGGGCAGGAGGAGATCCGGGCACGGTCAGAACGCCTTGCTGCGAAGGCCATCCTCCTCTGGCCCGGGCCTGATCGGAGGCCGGGCATACCTGCTACTGAGCACGACACGACCGAAGTTTCGTCGGCTTCTGGTCCGGATGTTCGGGTGTGGTCTTCAACGGAAGTCGATGCCCTCATCGCCGACTACTTTCAGATGTTGACCTTGGAGGTCGACGGAGTCCCTTACTCGAAGGCCGATCGCCGACGGGCGCTCATGCAACAGCTCGCCGACCGAAGTGAAGGCTCCGTCAGGCGCAAGCACAGTAACGTAAGTGCTGTACTCGCTGAGAGTGGCCTCAGGTACATCGGCGGCTTCCAGCCGCTTCAACACGGGCAACGGCTGCTCAAGGACGCCGTCGAACGATACTTGCAGGAGAACCCGACCCTCAGGGACCGGCTCATTTCCACAGAGGACCGCGCCGGGGATCACTAGGAGAGGGACGCGAGGCTCAGCTTCGTCCTTTGGTTGCGCCGGCAAACGGCGAAGGGCCCAACGGCCGCAGCCGGTACTGCTTACGGACCCGCCTTCAAGGGAGGAGACACCCCATGGCCTCAGCGAATAGAGAACTCGCCGCCCGAATCTGGCCCATCCTCGGATGGTTGGCCAGGCAGGGGGACAAGACGACCTACGGCGAACTTGCCAGGCACTTCGGTCTCAGGATGGCGTTCGACGTTGTTCCGGGGCTCACCGTAATCCAAGACCACTGCGAGGAGCACGGCCTGCCGCCACTCACGATCCTCGTGGTGAACAAGGACACGCGCCAACCAGGAGAGGGGTTTCTGGCGAAGAACCGAGGCCGCGAGCCCGATGTATTCGCGTTTACGTGGGGGCACCTCCCTAACCCCTTTTCCTAACTTCCGAGTCAGGCACGCTTTTGCAGGGTGTTGGCATCGCAGCGAGACAGGACGGTCTCCCCGCTTGGCCGTGCCTTTGGAACAGAACATATGTACGCTAGGTGTGGAATGCCGGAGCAAGAGCGGTGGAACCGAGACTGTTCGACGCCATCTGGGACTATCTCCACGCCCGCGTGCGGAAGCACGGCCACGAGCGCACGGCCAAGGCGTTCGGCGTCTCGCGGCACACGCTCTGGCGCTTCCTCGAGCGCGGCCAGCCCGGCCGCGCCCTACCCCGCGCCGTCATGGCCGACGTGGGCGACACCACCAAGGCGATCAAGGAGGCGACGCTCACGCTCACTGGTGAGGCGCAAGCCGCCTCGCAAGAGCCCCTCGACCTGTTCCTGCCGCGCCGGCTGCGCGAGACGCTGTGGGTGCTGTGCGAGGCGCCGTTCGCGACCGTGGACGAACTCTCGCGCTTCAACCGCGTGCCGGCCTCGACCCTGCGCGGGCGGCTGGCGCAGCTTCGCAAGCGGGGCCTAGCGGACAGCCACCCGCACCGCCTGGCGGCACTGGGCGGGCGGCCCCACCGACGGTACTTCCCGACCCCCGCGGGCGTCTCGACCCTTGGAGACGCGATACCGGACGATGTGCCGCGTCTCTACCCTGTGTCCCGCCAGTGGTTCCGGCTGCTCATGGAGCGCCTCGACTCCGTCGCCCTCGTCTACAGGGTGGCGGCGCTTGTCGCCGAGGCCGACCCGGAGAAGGCGCCGGTGCGCGTCGACCACTACCGCCAGGGGCCGTACGACGCGCTCATCACGCTCTCTGGCGAGCGCTCGCTGGGCGTGGTGCGGCAGGGGTCGATGCTGACCCCCGCCAGCCTGCGCTATCGCGTCCGGACCATCGAGCGGCTCGGCGTCGGCGAGCGCCCCCTGGTCACCCTGGTCGTGACCGACTCCGGCCAGGACACGCGGCGCGCAGTGCGAATACCGGGGGAGTCCTGGGACTTCCACCACTGCGCCGTTGCGACGCTGAGCGACGTGCTGGCCGGCGGGGCGTGGGCGCGGGTCTGGCAACCCGGTGGCCACGACTTCGGGCAGACGCCCGTTGTTGCCCCCGACGTCAGCCTGGCGCGGATGGTGGACGCGGCAGGTGAAATGGCCGGACATCCCATCCACGCCCGTCGGCGGGGGCCGGACCCCGACCAGAACTACCCAGGCTCCGTCCGGGCCACGGCGCCCGCGCCGGATGAACGGTTCGGGGACGCCCTCGCGACGCAGCTGACGGCCGCGGAGAAGCAGGCGCTGGACCTGCTCGCGGCGTGGCCGCTGTGCACGACCGAGCAACTGGGCGGACTGCTGGGCGGGGTGAGCGACCGGCGCGTGAACCAGGTGCTGCGCCCGCTGCGCAGAAAGGGCCTGGCGCGACGCGACGGGGATGCACTCGCGCTCACGGAGGAGGGGCTGACCTACCTCGCGCGGCGCGACCGCGCCGCCGTGGGGACCGTGCTCGACCGCTGGAGCTCGGAGCGCACGGACGCGGGTGTCCACGCCGGCACGGCGCTGCGCGCCCTCGCCTCGCAGCGCACTCACCAGCAGGGGCTGCTGGCGTTCTTCGACATGCTCTGCAGCGAGGTGGCCTACTCGCGGGGCTACGAGCTGGTCGACCTGCTGCCCACGCACCGGTCGCAGATCGCCTACCGGGACGACGAGACGCGGTATGTCATCCACCCCGACGCCTCGTTCCAGTTCGGGTACCGGGGCGACCTGCGCTGGTGCCTGCTCGAGTACGAGCGACGTGCCACGACGCCGAAGCGCGTGCCGGAGCGGCTCGACGCCTATCGCCGCTACTACGCGAGCGGGTGCGCGCGTCCCGACCACGGCGGTCAGGCACCGTTGGTGCTGTTCGTGTTAGAGACGGAACACGCCGAGAAGGTCTTCCTCAACACCGCCGCCCGCCTGCCCAATGTGCCGCTGGCGAGCACGACGACCGAGGTGCTCGGGTGGCATGGACCGCTCGGTCCCATCTGGCGCCGGCCTGCTCCTGCTGCACCGGAACGCTGCTCCCTGCACTACCTCGCGTGGGGTGACAATTTGTCGGAACGCCGTGCGGGGCACTTCCAGTAGGGGGACTCTCCTGCCACGGCCCTGGGACAAAATGCCCCCTGCAAAACGCCTGTCCCTGCTGCACATTCGGGGTGCTGATCGGGCATGTTGTACATACCTTCCTCTTTCGACTCCGTCTGTCAGCCCCCAACAGGCCGGATCTGGGCAAATGGTGCAAAGGGAGGTCGAGCAACCTCAACTCCTGTAGGGGTGGAGGCGGCAGATCGGAGCTACATGTGGGCTGACGCTTGAGAGCGCCAGAATCGCTGTTCGGGGACGAGTCCGATTGAGTCGAAAGTCTCTTCCAACAGGCGAGCAAACGGACCGCTCTTCCAGCCATGCAGGTACGCCTGCGCCCATAGCGCTCGGGCGAAGTACTCGACCGCGCGTGAACAGACGTAAATCAGGGCGATAGGTTCGGGACTCTTGACTGTCATGTTCTGCTTCTCGGACGGCTTGAAGGCGAGTGCAATCAGGGCCCACGAGTGACCGTGAGCAACCGCGGATAGGAGCCGATAGTCGAATTCTCCACCCGGTAATCTGCTCGCGAGTTCCAGTCGGCCCGGCATTCTGGACCCGAAGCCATCTAGCTTCTCTCGCCGGTTCCGATGGGGTTCCACGCCACGTGCGCCCGCCACCGTGACCATGTCTTCGATGCGACCTGTGATCTTGCGGGTGACTTCATCCGCGTCCGGGCCAGCAGGACTCGTCCGCGACAATTTCTTCTGATCTTCCAGCCCGACGAGTCGCAGCGACATCCCGCGCTCGACACGTTCCTTCCCCTCAATATCGGTGTCCAAAATCCACAGTGCGGTCGAAGCCGACTCAAGCACGCCCCGCGCCAACGTGAACGCCGCGAATGGCTTGACGGGGTTCAGGCACGCGTCGGACAGCGCGAACAGGTGATCGGCCGCGTGCTCAAGGGCCTGCGCCCCGAGCGAGAGCGAAGTCCTTAGCGGCTCGGGGTCGGCGAGCTCGCCAAGCTCGCGGTCGATCCGGGATCCTCGGGCGGGAGTGCCACCAGCATCGTCGATGAGTGCTCCCGCTCGCTCGGGGAAGGTGCGCACGAGATCGACGAGTTGGTCATAGAAGTCTTGGGAGTTTAGTGGCGGCGTAGTCGTGTCCACACTGTCAGACAGCATATGGCTTCAGCACCGTAGCGTGTCGCCAACCAACTCAGCATCAGGCCGCGGAGCGCCCGGCCCTCGGTCTCGATCGAAGGAGTCTGGGGATCTCGTTCCTCTGCAGGTCGTGGCCCGCTTGGGGCCTATCCTTCAGGGGCCTCGCAAGACCCGATGCTCTGGTCCAGTGGTCACCTAGAGAGCAGTGCCGCGAAGCGGCAGCTTAGGCTTGACCACATCCCAAGGTCCGTCCGTAGTCCGAGGCGTGGGCGTCCATTTTCCCGCTCAGGGGCACGCTGTAGGCTGCGAGCCAGATTGCGACCCCCAGCCGCCTCGGACCGAAGCCGACGACTCCCCATCGCCAACCGCTACACAGCCCTCGTAGGGGGAGTCAGGAGAGCCCCTTGGACAGAGAAGATGTTGATCTTCTGCGAACGCTGATCGTGGAGATGTCGGATGCGATCGCCGACAAGTACAGTTCTTCGTTTTGGCCCTATGCGCCAGGTTCCTTGGCGAACGAGGAGGCTCAAAGCGTAGATACCGACTTGGTGAATACCGTCCTCGAACAAGTTGAGGCAGCTCTCGACTCCGCGGGCCAGCACTTAACGGCTCTCTCTAGGGCGCTGGACCCCTCTGCCAAGATAGTTGTCGTACCCGCGTACACACTATCCCGGACGGTCTTGGAAGCGTGTGCCCGTTCTGCGTGGGTCTTGGACCTAGATGTGGACCCTCTAGAGAGGTTCTCAAGAAGTTTGGTCCTCCTCCTTGAGGAGCGGAGGGGCGAGGTGGAGATTGCCAAGGCTAGGTTTGGCTCCGCGGCCCCCGAGACGAAACGGCAAGAAGAAGCCTGGAGCGCTGAAAGCGAGAAGATATTTCAGAAAGCCGAGAGCGTGAGGATCGCGCTGCAGCGTAACAACAAAGGAAGCGTGACGAAGGTTGGGCGCCACGCGCTCCGAGTGCGTTCAACGGTAGTCGCCAAGCAAGCTCTTCATGCAGAAGAAGCGTATCGCGTCCTCTCTGGTCTGGAGCATCAGCGCACCTATCGGCAGAAGGCAATGACAACACAGTCTGTACCCATACCGGGTACCCAACATGTGAAGCGAGAGAGGTCGATGAGTGAGGACCAGCTTCGGTGGCTCACCCGGTCGGTGGTCCGGTGGTATGGGGTGGCTACCTGGCTTTCCTTTGCGTACTCAGGTTACGACCTAGGCTGGATGGCCAAGACACTGAGGGAAGCTGCGCAGATCGTCGACCTACCGGAGGACTTCTGGGAACTCGCTGGAGAGGCTAGCGACCCCTTTCCCGAATAGCCGATCCTCTGCCCTCTCTACAAGGGGTTCATGGCCGCACCCCCTTCCAGGCTGTTCCCTGTGGGACATCTCTCAGAGACGCTGGGAACAACCGACCGGGGGTTTGGGAGATGGACGGCGACACTGGGCGGGAGACCTACACCGCGGAGCAGCGAGAGCAACTTGAGTCTGGGCTGCGGATACTTGCGCGCATGATCGTGCGGGCGCATCTACGGCGTCAGGAACCCTCCCCTTCAGGCGACGGGTCTGGACCGGAAGCGAACGCGGGTGAGGGTGATTCAGGCAATCCGGGCACCGGCCAGGCTGCGTAAGCGCTCGGGCATGAGGTATGCTCTCTTGTCAGAACGGACGTTCTGACTCTTATCCGTCGCTAGGGGCAAGGTAACCGCTCAGGAGTCCGCTTCTGGCACTCACAGCGACAGCGCCTTGCTCCGACGTGACAGGTCGGCCACATCTTCACCGTAGGTCTCACCTGTATGGGGAGGCGGCTCGGTAGGCTGAACGAGAAGCAACGGGGAGAAACAGACCGATGAGCGCACGACCCGACCCGACGCCAGCCGCCCTGTACGCCCGCGTCTCCAGCGACCGCCAGGACGTCGACCTCTCCGTTGCCGCCCAGCTCCGCGCCCTGCGCGACCATGCCGAGAAGAACAACTACGTCGTCGCCCGCGAGTACGTCGATGAGGCCGAGAGTGGCCGCATCGCGAACCGCCCCCAGTTCCGCAAGATGCTGGACGAAGCCAGCGCCGACGATGCCCCCTTCGAGGAGATCCTCGTCTGGAAGTTCTCGCGCTTCACCCGCAAGCGGGAGCACGCCGTCGCCTTCAAGTCGATGCTCCGACGGCGCGGTATCCGCGTCGTCTCCATCACCGAGCACGCCGACGACTCCCCCACAGGCAAGCTCATGGAAGCGATCATCGAGAGCGTCGATGAGTTTTACTCGGAGAACCTGGCGCAGGAGGTCGCTCGGGGTATGCGCGAGGCCGCGTCACGTGGCTTCTGGGTCTCGAGCCGAACGCCCTTCGGCTACACGAAGGTCCACGTTCAGGACGGCGCGAAGAAGCGCCCGAAGCTGGAACCTGACCCCGATACCGCTCGCGTCGTGGAGCGCATCTTCTCCCTCGCCGCGGCTGGCAAGGGCGTCACCGAGATCACCCGCACGCTCAACGACGACGGCATCACGAACCCGACCGGGCGATCCTGGTCGAAGAACGGCGTCCACATCCTCCTCACCAACGAGGTCTACACGGGCACCCTCGTGTGGGGCCTCACCGCCCAGGACGGGGCCCCGCCCGTGCGTGTCGAGGACGCCTTCCCGCCCATCGTCTCAAGGGAGTTGTTCAGCCGGGTGCAGTCGCTCATGCGCTCGCGGGCGCCCAGCCGCGTGCACCCACGCCGCGTCGGCAGCTCCTATCTGCTGAGCGGGCTGGTTCGCTGCAAGCACTGCCGGAGCGCCCTCACCGGTCAAGACTCCAAGGGCGGGGCGTTCTCCTACTACGTCTGTCAGTCCTTGCTCAAGCGCGGCCGCAAGGCCTGTGAGGCCCCCCGTCTCAATGCGCGGCGCTTCGAGCGTCTCGTGATCGAACAGATCCGCACCAACATCCTCACCGAGTCCAACATCCGCGACCTCGTGCGCCTCGTCGGGGAGGAGATGGACGGTGTCGCGTGCGAACAGCGCCAGAAGCTTGAGACGATCGAGTCTGAGCTGGCTGACGTGCGGCGCCGGCTCGACCGCCTCTACCACCTCATGGAGACGACGGAGCTGGACATCAGCGATGTGTTGCCGCGGGTGCGGGACCACAAGGAGCGACGCGAGCGGCTGGCGCAGGCGGCTTCGGCGGCACGGGCTGCCCTCTCGGAGCGGCGCGACGTGCTCGCCGACGTAGAGACGATCACGGCCTACGCGAAGGACATGAACCAGTTCCTCGCCACGAGCGAGTTGACCGAGTCCAAGGCCTTCATCCGCTCGTTCGTGAAGGAAATCGCCGTCGCCCCCGGCGCGGCCACCATCCGTTACACGATCCCGATGCCGGAGGACAGTCCCCTACGGGGTGGCGAGGCCGAGGAAGTGGCCCTCGGCAGTCCGGTACTGTCTACCGTCAAGCGTGGTGGAGCTGGGGGGATTCGAACCCCCTACCTTTTGACTGCCAGTCAAACGCTCTCCCAATTGAGCTACAGCCCCACGAGAGCGCGATCGTAGCAGGCGACCGCCTCCCGGTCCCGTGGCAGCCTGGCACCGGGATCGAGGGGCGCCGAGGGCACATAAGGCATGGCAAGGCGTCGAGGACGGGCGTAGACTGCAGTTGTGGTGGGGTGTCGACCGATTCTCGCGTCGACTGCCTTGGTTAGCGCAAGGAGAGCTTGATGCGAGCAGAGACCAGCGATGTCGCCTTTCGACTGCTTCTCGCCCTGGGTGAGAGCTGGGACGCTCTCCAACGCGCTTCGATCGACCCCTCCGCCAAAGGCCTCTACCTGACCAAGGAATATCTCGGCGGCTACACCCGCTTCAGCGCCGGTCCCTCGACAAGCCCCCGCCTGATCGTCGAGTGGAACGAGTCGACCCGCCACCTGCGCGTGCTGCGCTGTCACGAGTGGCCGGGATTCGAAGCGGCGGTCTCGAGCACGGTGGCGTACGTTCGCGACGAGGCTCGCGAGCACGGCATCATCGAGAGCGTGGACAGCGTGTTCGTGAGCGCCTGCGAGGAGCCCTCGGCGCCGGCACGGCGTACGGTACTTCCGGGGGCAATGGACAGCGCCAGCGAGCCGGTCCGGCGGCGCGCCTAGCGAGAAAACCGGCGGACAGCATCGGACCTGAACCAGCCCGGGCCCAACGCCCGGGCCTTTTTCTGCCTAGCGCATGATCTCCGGGTCGGCGGGAGACTCGGTGAGGCGTGGGGCGTTGCGGGGATGGCGTCCCATGCGGCGACGCCAGTGGGCGAAGCGGTCGATCAGGTCGGCGGCGCGGCGCTCGATGCGTCCCCGCACCCAGGCGTGCGTCTGGCCGGTGTTCCGGTAGCGATCGCGCCGGTGGTTCAGGCGGCGCTTCGGGCGCTCGCGCTGGATGGCCGTGAGGGAACGCACGACCGAGCGCCGCAGCAGCAGGGAGGCCTCGTCGTGATTCGTGTGGGCGCCCTCTCCAGGCTCGGGCACGACGCTGTCGACGATGCCGAGGCGGAGGCAGTCGTGGGAGGTGAGACGCAGGCGCTCGGCGACCTCGTCGACGCGCGAGGAGGCGTCGCCGTAGAGGCGCCGGGCGGCATCCTCGGGTGAGACGACCTCGTAGACCGCGTTCTCCAGCATGAGCACGCGGTCGGCCACGCCCATGGCCACGGCGGCCTCAGACGCCCCCTCGCCGGTAATGACGGCCAGGGAGGGGGAGGGCACGCGCAGCATCTCGCGCATGCAGCGGGCGATCGCGTCGCCGAGCCCGGCTTCCTCGGCGGCTAGGTCGGGTCGGGCGCCGGCGGAATCCAGGAACGTGATGAGGGGGAGCCGGAACTTGCGCGCGAGCCGCATGGCCCGGCGCGCCTTGTGGAAGCCCGAGGGGCCGATGGTTCCGGGCCCGGCGAGTCCCTGGAGGCGGTTCTGGCTGATGAGCATCACCGCCTCGCCACCCAGCAGCCCGATGCCGGCGCTGACGGCCGGGTCGTCCTCGCCGCTGCGGTCGCCGTGGATCTCGACGAAGGTGGTCGTGATGCGGCGGACGAAGTCGGGGGCGGTGGGGCGGTTCTCGTGCCGCGAGAGCTGGACCTGCCGCCAGGCCTCGAGGCGCGCGTACTCGCGCGGCTCGCGCTCGGGGCGGCCCACGGGCCGGAGCTCGTAGTTGCTCATGAGCAGGTCGATGAGGAGGCCGAGAGAGGGACGCAGGTCCTCGCGCTTCACGATCGCGTCGATAAGGCCGCGCCGCAGGTGCGACTCGGAGGTGTGCGCGTCCTCGGGAAGCTCCTCGCCCGTGCGCTCGCGCATCTCGCGCAGGGCGGAGTAGCCGACGAGGGCGTTGGGCTCGGCAATTATGAAATCGGCGAGGTTGGCGAGCCCCGCGAAGGCGGAGCCAGTGGAGGGGTCGGCGAGCAGGGTGATGTGGGGGAGGCCCTTCTCGGCGAGCTTCTGGTGGGCGGTGGCGAGGCGGGGCAACTGCATGAGCGCGAGCAGCCCCTCGCGCATGCGCACGCCCGAGGTCGAGAGCACGGTAACGACGGCGAGGCCGCGGCTGGCCGCCCGCTCGAAGGCGCGCGCGAGGCGCTCGCCGCTGGCGACGCCGATCGACCCGCCGAGGAAGCTGAAGTCGAGGGCGGCGACGACGACCTCGCGGCCGTAGAGGGTGCCCGTACCGGTGAGGGCGGCCTCCGCGAGGCCCGTGCGGCGCTGCGCCGCGAGGACGCGGTGGCGGTAGGACTGGCGTTCGCGGAACTGGATCGGGTCGAGGGCGGTGACGCTGCGGTCGGTCTCGCGGAAGCTGGCCGGGTCGAGGATGCCGGCCACGCGCTCGCGCGCATTGAGGTGGTAGTGGTGCCCGCAGGCGTGGCAGACGCGGAGCCGCTCGTAGCTGCGGGAGTCCTTCAGGTCGGCGTCACAGGCGAAGCAGCGCTCGAGCCGTTCCTCTTCAGAACGGTCCCCGGCCCCATCGCGACGAAGCAGCCCGCGAAGCGTCATCCCTGTGAGTGTATCAAGCGTGTTCTTCGGGGGCTGTCCCGACGAGGACCTCGCGGGACTCGCCCTCGATCCTCGGACCGAGGACGCCCTCACGTTCGAGGGCGGTAATGAGGCGCTCCGCCTTCAGGAAGCCGACGTTCAGGCGGCGCTGGAGGAGGGAGGGCGACAGGCGCTTGTGGTGGCTGGCGAGGTCGCGCGCATCGTCGAGGAGGGGGTCTTCCTCCTCGAGCTCGATGTCGTCGCTGCCGTTCTGAGCGATGAGGGCTTCCTCGAGCAGGTCGTCCGCGGTGTCGGGACGGAGGGCGTGGAAGCGCTCGTCGGCCCAGAACTCGACGAGGCGCTCAACCTCGGCGTCGGAGACGTACACGCCCTGGATGCGCTTCGGCTTCCCGGCGTCGGTGGGCAGGTAGAGCATGTCGCCCTGGCCCAGCAGTTTCTCGGCTCCGCCCATGTCGAGGATGGTGCGCGAGTCGGTGATGGAGGTAACGGCAAAGGCGACGCGGGTGGGGAAGTTCGCCTTGATGAGGCCAGTGACGACATCGACCGAGGGACGCTGGGTGGCGACGACGAGGTGGATGCCGGTGGCGCGCGCGAGCTGGGCGAGGCGGCAGAGCAGCTTCTCGACCTCGAAGGGGGCGACCATCATGAGGTCGGCGAGCTCGTCGATGATGAGCACCCAGTAGGGGAGCCGCTTGAGCACACGCGCATGGCGGTTGTAGGCCTCGATGTTGCGCACCCCCACCTCGGAGAATTTGCGGTAGCGCGCCTCCATCTCGGAGACGACGGCCTGGAGCGTGCCCACGACCTTGTCGAGGTCGACGATGACCTCGCTGAAGGCGAGGTGAGGGAGGCGCCCGTAGGTCGTCATCTCGACCCGCTTGGGGTCGATCATGATGAAGCGGACCTCGTCGGGCGTGGCGTTGGTGATGAGGTTGGTGACGACGGCGTTGAGGCAGACGCTCTTACCGCTGCCTGTGGCGCCGGCGATGAGGAGGTGGGGCATCTTCGCGAGGTCGGCGACGACGGGCACGCCGGAGACGCCCTTGCCGAGGGAAATCGCGAGCTTCGACTTCGCGCTCATGTCCTGGTACTGCGAGCTCTCCATGACGTTGCGCAGGGTGACGACGGTGGCGGTCTCGTTGGGCACCTCGATGCCGACGATGGCGCGACCGGGCACGGGCGCCTCGATGCGGAGGCTGGGAGCGGCCAGGGCGAGGGCGAGGTCGCTCTGGAGGGCCGTGATCTTGTTGACGCGCACGCGGGTGCGGCCGGTCTCGACGCGCTCCTTCGTGGGCCGGCCGTTCGCATCGAGGACCGGCTTGTTGTCGGCGTCCTTGACGGGCACGTCCTTGTACTTGATTTCCCAGCCGGGCTCGACGCCGAACTGGGTGACGGCAGGGCCTTCGTTGATCTCAACGACGGAGGCATCGACGCCGAAGCTCGCGAGGGTGTCGACGATGAGCTGGGCGCGGGCGGCGTTGTCGTGCTTGTGGTTGCGGCTCGGCTTGGGTTCCTGGAGGAGCTCGATGGGCGGCAGCTGCCAGCCGCTCTTGTCCTCGAAGGCGAGCTGCTGGGGCTCTTGCTCTTCGTCCGGCTCAGGCGTGTCGTCCGGGTGGTCCTCGTACGAGTCGACGGGGTCGGCCTCGGCGGCTTCCGATTCATCCTCGAACTGGGCGTCAGGCGTGGCGGGCGGAGGCGTTTCGGCGGCCTCGTCGCTGTGGGGAGCGCCTGGCTCCACGCGCGGGCGGAAGATGATGGGAGAGGGCTCGAACTCGACGGCGGATTCCGACGGTGAGCCGCCGATGACGGGCGCCCCGGCACGCTCCCGGCGGCGGAAGAGGCGAGCGATCGTCGTGAGGCCGCGCCAGAAGGAGGCCAGCACCTGGTGGGGCCAGCGCTTCTCCCAGGCGTAGGCAACACCACGACCGGAGTAGCGGAGCGCGGTGAGGGAGGAGTGGGGGGCGAGGAGCGCGAGGGCGACGACAGCGGAGGCTATCCAGACGAGGACGTTGATCCAGCCGGTGACGATATGGTGGCCGATCTCGCCACCCAGGGTGACGTCGCGGAGCGGGACACCGGCGACCGTCCAGTCGGCGGTGTTCAGGCCGAGGGCGCCCCATCCGAAGAAGGCGAGGATGGGGTATCCGAGGATTCGCCGCCAGAAGAGCAGGCGCTCTTCCTTGTTGTGGCGCCAGGCGGTAGCCGCCCAGGCAAGAAGCACGACGGCCACGATGATGAGACCGAGCCCGAACGTCTCGATCAGCCAGGTGCGGACATCCTGGGCGATGCCGACAACGTCGAAGAACCAGGGGAGGGAGGCGATTGCCGCCGCCAACACGACCACAAGCGCAATCTGCGCGCGAAACAGGCGCGATTGCGGAAGGGCAAAACGGGAGGGTGCGTCTTTCGGCCCGGACGTGGACCGGGCTCGGGAGCGAGCCGTCATTCGGACGGTACCCCGGCGCGGACGGACTCCCCACCGGCGCTGCTCAGGTCCAGGGTTCTCGACTACACCTCGACCGTGACGGGCAGCACCATCGGCCGTCGCCGTGTCTCATCGTACAAGAACTTGCTCAAAGCGTCCTTCAAGCGGGCGTTGACCTCGCCCGCGGGGGCGGCGTGCTCGCGGCCTTCGAGGGCGCCCTCGGCCACGCGGGCGGCGCGATCGAGGAGGGCCGCGTTCTCATCGCTGTCGACGAAACCACGCGAGAGAACCTCGGCGGGACGCACGAGGCGGCCGGTCTGCGCATCGACGGCGACGATGACGACGAGGACGCCGTCGGTAGAGAGGTGGGCGCGGTCGCGGAGGATGTACTCGTCCACATCGCCGATGCCGAGGCCGTCGATGTAGACGTAGCTGGCCTCGACGCGGCCGGCGAGACGGGCCTCCTCCTCGTCAATCTCGAGGACATCACCGTCGGTGAGGACGAAGGCGTTGCCCTCGGGCACGCCCACGCGCTCGGCGAGGCGGGCGTGGGTGACGAGGTGGCGGTACTCGCCGTGGATGGGGACGAAGTACTCGGGCTGGAGGATGCTCTGGATGATCTTGAGCTCGTCCTGGCTGGCGTGGCCGCGGACGTGGACGTTCTCAACGCGGTTGTAGAGGACCCGCGCTCCCTGGCGGAAGAGGTTATCGACGTTGCGGGCGACGGCCTGCTCGTTCCCGGGGATGGCGTTGGCGGAGAGGACGACGGTGTCGCCCTCGGCGATGGTGATGTGGCGGTGGGTGCCGTTGGCGATGCGCGTGAGGGCGCTGGTGGGCTCGCCCTGGCTGCCGGTGGTGATGATGGCGAGGCGCGAGGGAGGCGTCTTCTTCATCTCGTCGACGCCGACGATCGTCCCCTCGGGAGCGTCGAGGTAGCCGAGCTGACGGGCCATGGCGACGTTGTCGATCATCGAGCGGCCGGTCACGAACACCTTTCGCCCCGTGAAGACGGCGGCGTCGACCACCTGCTGGGCTCGGGAGATGAGGGAGGCAAAGGTGGCGACGATGACGCGTCCCCCGGCGTTGACCATGATGTTGCGGAGGGAATCGCCGACGAGCTGCTCGCTGGGGGTGTGGCCCTCGACCTCGGCGTAGGTGGAGTCGGCCAGCAGGAGCAGGCAGCCTTCGCCGCCGATCTGTCCGAGGCGGGTGAGGTCGGTGTGCTGGTCCATGACGGGCGTGTGGTCGAGCTTGAAGTCGCCGGTGTGGACGAGCGTGCCGAGGGGGGTGCGGATGATGAGGCCACAGGCATCGGGGATGCTGTGGGCGACGGGGAAGAACTCGACCTCGAAGGCGCCGGCCTTCACGGTCTCGCCGGGCTGCACCTCGTGCAGCGGTTCGAGGGGGAGCTTGTGCTCCTGCAGCTTGACGCGGACGAGTCCCTGCGTGAGCCTCGTGCCGTAGATGGGCGCGCTGAAGTCCCGGCAGAAGTAGGGGAGGGCGCCCACGTGGTCCTCGTGGCCGTGGGTGAGGAAGACGCCCCGCAGCTTCTCGACGTTGGCCTGGAGGTAGGAGAAGTCGGGGATGACGAGGTCGACACCGAGCATCTCCTCCTCGGGGAACATGAGGCCGACGTCGACGACGATGATGTCGTCGCCATACTCGAAGAGCATCATGTTGCGGCCGATCTCGCCGAGGCCGCCGAGGGGGATGACGCGGAGAGTGGAGTTCGTTGTCGTGCTGGTCACCGGGTCACTCAAACAGCTTCATCTGCTGGGCGGGCGGCGCTTCCTCGGCCGGCTCGGCGCCGCCGGCGCGGCCGGCGCGGGCGCGTTCGAGGAGGTCGGGGAGCGTGCGGAAGTCGTCGATGATGACGCCGCGGAGGCGCTGCTGGTGGAGGGCGGCGGCGGGGTGGTACATCGGCACGAGGATGCGGCCGTTCGCCTCGCGGGGCCGGCCGTGGATGCGCGAGATGGCCTGGTTGGGGAAGAAGCGCGACATGGAGTAGCGCCCGAGCGTGACGATGAGGAGGGGGTCGATGAGGCGGATCTGGGCGCTGAGGTAGTCACTGCAGGCCTCGATCTCGGTGGGGAGCGGGTCGCGGTTGCCGGGTGGGCGGCACTTGAGGACGTTGCAGATGTAGACCTCTGGGCGGGTGAGCCCGGCCTCGCCAAGGAGCTCCTCAAGGAAAGCGCCGGCCTGGCCGACGAAGGGGCGTCCCTGGCGATCCTCGTTCACGCCGGGAGCCTCACCGATTAACATCACCTCCGCGTCGAGCGGCCCTTCGCCAGGGACGGCGAGGGTGCGGGTGCGGGCGAGGGTGCATCGCTGGCAGCCGCGGACCTCGTCGTAGAGCTGCTCGACTTCCTGGGCGACGGTCACGCGGCAGCCTCCGGAACCTCAGCCCCGTCTCCTCGCGGCGTGTACAGGATCTTCGCGAAGAGCACTCCGAGGAAGTAGAGCCCGAGCAGGGGGATGGCGACGACCGACTGGGTGAGCGGGTCGGGCGTGGGGGTGGCAATCGCGGCGAGGATGAAGACGAGGACGATGGCGTATCGCCAGAAGCGCAGGAGCTGGCCAGCCGTCACCACACCCACGCGGGCGGCGACAGCGAGGACCATGGGGAGCTGATAGGCGATGCCGATCCAGAGAATGATGCGCGTGACGAAACTGATGTACTCGTGGATGCCAGTCACGTTCTCGACATTCTCGGCGGCGACACCGAGGAGGAAGTCGAGGGCGCGGGGGAGGACGACGAAGTAGGCGAAGGCCATGCCGGCAAGCATGAAGAACATGCAGCCGAAGGTGCCGAGAAGCAGAATGCGGCGTTCGCCCCGGGTGAGGCCGGGCACGATGAAGGCGAGCGCCTCGTAGATGATGATGGGGAGGGCGAGCAGCAAGCCGCCGTAGATGGAGATCTTGAAGATGGCGGAGATACGGTCGGTGGGGGAGAAGGAGGCGAGGCGGAAGTTCTCCTCGCTCTTGCCGCCGAGATAATCGACGGCGTCCTGAACGGTGATGATCTCCGCAAGGTCGGCGTAGGGCACCTCGGGGGTGCTGAGGCCGCGGGAGGCGCGGCGCAGCACCTCGTGGAGGATGTCCTCCATCTGGCCTTCAGCGAGGCCGAGGCACTTGTACTCGCAGTCCCCACGGAACTCGGCGTCGGGCGGCACTTTGCTGGGGTCGGGATTCTCCCGGTGAACCTCAAAGGCCGTGACCTCCTGCACGAGCGCCAGATTGACGTCGATGCGGTCGCGGGCGGGCATGAGGAGGATGTCGAAGGTGTTGGGGAGGTTGTCGGGAGGGTCCCAGGTGAAGAAGAGAACGGCGATGACGCCGACGAGCATGGCAGCGGCGGCGACCATGAAGCGGTTCCGCAGCTCGATGAGGTGCTCGATGATCGTGAGATCGGAGCCTTCCTCCTGCTCGATAGCCTCTTCAGGCCCCTCTTCGGGGTTCATGACCGTGCTGTCAGTGACCATGTGAGCTAGAAGACGAGCGGTTTCTCGGGTGTGGCCTCGGCCTCATCCTCCGCTTCCGCCTCTTCAGGTGCCTCAGGTTCGGGCGCCGCCGGGGTCTCGGGCGACTCGATCGTCGCGATGGCGGGCATGTAGGAAGGACCGGGCGTGCCGCGCGGTGGCTCGGCGCCGTTCACGTCGGGGTTGGCGGCAGCGCCGTTCGCGCCGGCGGTCGCGGGGACCGGCTTCTCCTCCCGGGACGCGGCGGCGGGATCGCCAGCCTCGCCCGCGCTGGTAGCGGCTTCCTCGATGTTCGTGCGGACCACCCCCAACTCCTCGGCGGCTTCGGAGGTGACCTCCTCCACTTCCCCACGAACCTCGGTGAGCTCGTCCTGGACCTCGCGAACCGTCGTGCGCATCTCCTGGACGTCGGCGCGAACGGCCTCCATCTCCTCGTTGAGGTAGGCGAACTCCTCGCTGAACTCGTCGCGGACGACGCGCGCGTAGCGCTGGAGCTTCTTCACACCGCGGCCGAGGTAATAGGCCATCTCAGGCAAGCGCCGGGGACCCACGACGATAACGATGAGGGCCACGATGAGCAGGATTTCCTCGAGGCCAATGCCGAGGAACTGCAAGGCTGACGCTCCAGAGCGGCGCCGGGACAGGGAAGCTTAGTCGCCGTCCTCGATGCCGTGGTCTTGAACATAGTCTACCGCGTCCTGCACGGTGACGATCTTTTCGGCATCTTCGTCGCTGATCTCGAGCTGCACGTCGCCGGAGAACTCTTCCTCCAGGGACATGATGAGCTCGACCAGGTCGAGGGAATCGGCTTCGAGGTCGTCGACGAACGAAGCCGTGGGAACGACATCGGCCTCATCGACACCGAGCTGTTCGACAACGATGGCGCGGACACGCTCAAAGATTGATGCCATCTACGTCTCCTCAGGGGTGCTTGTTGGTTCGCCCGGCTCTTGCGCCCGAGCAGCGCTGATCTCTTTGCTGACCGTCCGCAGCACCCCGTTTACGAACCCGGCTGACGTCTCGCTTCCGTAGCGGTGGGCAAGCTCGACAGCCTCGTTCACGACGGCTCCGACCGGCGCAGAATTATCGTGAAGCAACTCCCAGAGCGCAAGTCTCAGGATGGTTCGCTCGACGACGGGAAGGGTCCCCACCGGGTGGCGGGGGGCGACAGGCTGGAGGCGCCGATCGAGGTCCTCGCGGGAATCGAGAACGCCACGGAGCACCTCGCGGCCGAAGCTGGAAGGCCGCTTGCCGGTCACCTCGCGATCTTCGCCGGCGACGTCCTGGAGGCGGCGGTCGTAGGCGGCCTCGGCGTCGTGGCCGGAGGTCTCTGCTTCGTAAAGGGCCTCGACGACGAGGCAGCGCGCGCGGCGCAGGACGTGGTCGGTCACGCCATCACCATGCCGCCATCCACGTGGATGCACTGGCCGGTGATGTAGGAGGCGCCGGGACCGGCGAGGAAGCGCACGAGGGGCGCGACTTCCTCGGGGCCGGCGAAGCGGTCGAGGGGCACCTGGCCGAGAACGTTCGCGCGCTGCTCCTCGGTGAGGGGCGCGGTGATGTCGGTCTCGATGAAGCCGGGGGCGACCGCGTTCACGGTCACGTTTCGCGAGGCGACCTCGCGGGCGAGGGAGCGGGTGAAGCCGATGAGTCCAGCCTTGGAGGCGGCGTAGTTCACCTGGCCCGCGTTCCCCATGACGCCAACGACGCTAGTGATGTTGATGACGCGGCCCGCCTCCGAACGTAGGAGCTGGCGCATGGATGCCTTGGTGACGGCGAAGACGCCGCGCAGGTTCGTGCGCTGCACGACGTCCCAGTCGTCCTCGGACATACGCATGAGGAGGCCGTCGCGGGTGATGCCGGCGTTGTTCACGAGGATGTCGAGCCCGCCAAGCTCATCGGCGGCGGCCCTGACGAGCGCGGCCGCCTGGTCACTCTCGGCAATGTCGCCCCGGAGGGCGGTGGCAGTCCCGCCATCAGCCTCGATGGCGGCGACGACCTCGCGGGCGGCGTCCTCGCTGGCGTTGTAGTTGACAGCCACGCTCGCACCGGCGCGAGCGAGCTCGAGGCAAATGGCGCGGCCGATGCCGCGCGAGCCGCCGGTTACGAGGGCGCGGCGTCCTTCAAGTTCGGACACGGCTACAGCTCGACGTGGACGGACTCGGCGCTGTTGACGGTGATGCAGGTGGAGCGGCGGAGCATGCGCTTGATGATGCCGCTGAGCACGCGGCCGGGCCCGAACTCGATGAAGGTATCGACACCCTGCTCGCCGAGGAACTCGACGGTGCGCGCCCACTGGACGGGACGGTGGACCTGGTCGACGAGCTCGTTGCGGACCGTCGTTATGTGGTCGATGGCAGTCGCGGTGCAGTTGGCGACGACCGGGACCTGCAGCTCGGAGAAGCTGGTGGTGGCAACGGGGTTGACCATGCCCTCGGCGGCGGAGCGCATGAGCGAACTGTGGAAGGCTCCGCTCACGCTGAGGGGGATGACCTTCTTCGCGCCGCGGGCCTGGGCGTAGTCGAGGGCGCGCACGACGGATTCGCGCGGACCGCCGACGACGATCTGGCCGGGAGCGTTGACGGTGCAGATCTCGGCGCCGGACTCGCGACAGACGTCCTCGCACTCGCTGACATCGAGACCGATGACGGCGGCCATCGTTCCGGGGCGCGCCTTGCCGGCGGCGGCCATCAGCTCGCCGCGGGTGCGGAGCAGGCGGATGGCGTCGTCGAAGGTGAGGGCGCCGGCGGCCACGAGGGCGGGGTATTCGCCGAGGGAGTGGCCGGCGACGAAGGCCGGGCGTTCAAGGAGGTCGGCGTTCAGGTCGGTGGCGACGCGCAGGAGGGCGAGGCTGGTGACCGCGATCGCGGGTTGCGTGTTCTGGGTCTGCTGGAGCTCGTCCTCGGGGCCCTCGAAGCAGATGCGGGAGAGGGGGATGCCGAGGATCTCGTCGGCGCGGTCGAAAAGCTCCTTCGCGGCCGGGAACTCGTCGTAGAGGTCCTTGCCCATGCCGACGACCTGGGCGCCCTGTCCGGGGAAGACGAAGGCCCGGCGTCCCTCGGCGCCTTCACGCAGCGCAAGGAAGGCGGTGGAGGACGTAGGAGCTACCCTTCCAGATCCGGATCGGGCATCCGCAGGACTTCCCGACCCCGATAGGTCCCGCACACCGGGCACGTCTGGTGGGCGAGCCGCGGCGCTCGGCACTGGCTGCAGGTCACGACGTGGGGCGCGCGCAGGCGATGGTGCCCGCGACGCTTGCGCTGGCGAGTCTTGGGGTACTTGCGCTTCGGAAGGGGGGGCATCGGTTCGCTCCCGGGGTAGTGTGGCGCTCACGGCCTTCTTGCTCATGGTGATCGGTTGGGGCACGCGAGTCAGGATTCGCTCTCTCTCAGCGAGGCCAGGGCCGCCCATCGGGGGTCGCTGGCCACCGGTTCACAGGCGCAATCGCCCGTGTTTCTGTCGATTCCGCAGCTCGGGCAGAAGCCCTGGCATTCAGTGCTGCAGAGCGGCTGCATGGGAGCAGCCGCTTCACAATACTGCCGCACACCTTCCGTAATGTCGATCAGGTGGCTGCGGGAGATGGAGAAGGCTTCGGGGTCGCTCTCGGGGTCATCGATACGGGTACCGCTGGCCACGTCGTAGCGTTGCTCGTACACCTCATCGAAGGAGATGGCGGTGGGGATTGCGATGGGCGAGAGGCAGCGCGCGCACTCGGCGTCGAGGGTGATCTCGAGGGAGGCGCGCACGAGGGCCCCGGCTCCGATCCGCACAAGCTCCACCCTGCCGCCGGCAAGGGCGCCGGAGGGGGACAGCTCGTGGACGCGGGAGGCGCCGGGACCGTCGGCGAGGAGCTGGGAGGCGTTGAAGGCGAGGGTCGGGAGTTCCATGCCGGCCCTCCTGCACGCCGGGAACGGCGGCGCGTTCAAGTATAGCGCCGGGGCGGGCGGGGTCCGGGGGAACATAAACGTGCCGGGGCGCAACAGATTCCGGAGCGAGGGTCGAAACGGCGTTTACTGGCCAGACGGCGCCGCCTACGCTTGTCGCTAGGGTTAGCCTCCGATGCCACAGGTCGCAGACCTCGCCTCGCTCCAGGAATACGACGACATCCTCGCCGGATTGACGACCGAACTGGAGGGGGCGCGAGCGGACCTCGAAGACGACGAAGCGTTGCAGGCCGCGCAGGGCGCCGCCACCGAGGCGGACGAGCGCTGCGCATCCCTGGAGCGCGAGCAGCGCCGGCTGGAGGGCGAGATCGACGGACTCGTGGCGCGGGTCGAGCGCGAGGAGAAGCGGCTCTACGACGGCTCCGTCAAGCTGCCAAAGGAACTGGAGGGCATCCAGCAGGAAGTGTCCCTGCTGCGCTCCCGCCTCTCCGATGTGGAGGACACCGAGCTGGCCCTGCTCGACCGGCTGGAGGAGGCGGAGGCGGCGCGCGAGCTGGCGCGCGAGACGCTCGCTCGGGAGGAGGCGGGGCTGGAGGAGAAGCAGGAGCGGCTCGGCGGGGTGATCGCGGGGCTAGAGGGGCGGATCGAGGCCACGACCGCGGAGCGGGAGACGTGCAGGGAGCGGCTGGCGGCAACGCTGGTCGCGCAGTACGAGGACCTGCGGCGGCGGAAGGGCGGGGTGGCGGTGACCCACCTGCGGGCGGGCGCCTGCACGGGCTGCCGCGTGAGCGTGCCGCCCTCGGCGCGCAAGCGCGCGCTCGATCCGGAAGAGCCCGCGCTCTGCCCCAACTGCGAACGGATCCTGGTGGGGTACTAAGGCGATGAAGGCGATCGGGTACTTCGTCGAGGGGGCGCAGGTAGCCGGGGCGGAGCGTTCCCTGAGCCAGCAGACCGAGCAGTTCCTGGCCTTCTGCCAGGAGCACGGTTACCAGGTGGCCGCCACCTTCGTCGACACGAAGGATGCGGAGGAGGCCGACAGCGGCTTCCACCAGATGCTGAGCTTCATCGAGCGGGGCGATCACGGGTTCGTGGTGGCGGTGGTGGACGGGCTGGGCGTGCTGGGAAGCGACCTGGGCCGCGCGGCCCTCAAGATGCTGACGATCGAGGCGGCGGGGGCCACGGTGTACGAGGCCGGGAGCGGGGAGGAGGCGGCCCGCTCGATCGTGGACCAGTGGGGCGACCGGGCGGCGCGGGCACCCGTCTCGGAGCGGGTGCGAGCGGCGATGCGGCGGCGGGCGGTGCGGGGCGAGGCGCTGGGGCGTCCCCCGTACGGCTACTGCGTGGGCGCCAAGCGCCGGCTGGAGATCGTCCCGGACGAGGCGGTGGTCGTGCAGTACATCTTCCGGCTGTACCTGGAGGAGGGGCTGGGCATCCGGCGCATCGCGGGGCGTCTCAACGAGGAGGGCATCCCGACCCGCCGGGGCGGGCGCTGGAGCATGGTGAGCGTGCGCGACATCCTGCGGAACCGGGCCTACCTGGGGACGTACTCGCGCTTCGGCGTGCGCATCCCCGACAGCCACCGCGCACTCGTGAGCCCCTCAGACTTCCGCAAGGTGCAGGAGAACATGGCGAAGCGGCGGCGGGGAGGCACGGGGCGGTCGCTGCAGCCGTTCCTGCTGAGCGGGCTCGTGTTCTGCGCGCGTTGCGGCAACCGCATGATCGGGGTGAGCCGCCGCCAGCACTGGACGACGCGCGCCGGCGAAGAGCGCAAGGCCACCTACCGGTACTACCAGTGCGAAAGCCGCACGAACCAGAACACCTGCTCCTACAACACCCAGCGCGAGGCGGAGCTGGAGGCGCGCGTGCGCGAGCTCCTCGCGGAGCCGAACGGGACGGCGAAGCGGCTGCAGCGCGCGGGCGGCGCCGACGCCTACGCCGAGGAGATCGCGGGTGAGATCGAGCGGATCGAGGGGCGGCTGCGCCAGAACCGCCGCCAAGTGGAGGCGCTGGTGGGGGAGGCGGCGAGCGGGCAACTGCCGGTTGAGCGCATGAAGGCGATCGGGGCGGGCTTCGCGAAGGAGCAGCGGGAGCTGGAGCGCGAGGTGGAGGAGGCGAAGTCTCGCCTCGCGGCGGAGCGGTCCGAGGCGGAGCGCGAGGAGCAGGCCGAGGCGACCTGCAAGCGGCTGCTGACGCGCTGGGACGACCTCAGCCTCGAGGAGCGGCAGGGGCTGCTGCGCGAGGTGGTCGACCGGATCGAGGTCGACGGCGACGACGCGCGCCTGCTGAGGCGGCACTGATGCGCCTGGTGGTGTACGCCGACGGCGCGAGCCGCGGCAATCCGGGGCCGGCCGCCATCGGCGCGAGCGTGCAGAGCGCCGGGGGCGACGAGCTGGCCTCGGTGAGCGAGACGATCGGGCGGACGACGAACAACGTGGCCGAGTACCGCGCCGCCATCGCGGGCGTGCGCGCGGCGCACGACCTGGGGGCGACGAGCATCGACCTGCGGCTCGACAGCGAGCTCATCGTGAAGCAGCTGGCGGGGCGCTACCGGGTGAAGAACGCGGCGTTGCGGCCGCTGTTCGCGGCGCTGGTGGAGGCGCTGGAGGCGGTGGGGCCATACACGGTGGGGCACGTGCCGCGGGCGCGAAACAAGCGCGCGGACGCGTTGGCGAACGAGGCGCTGGACCGGGCGCGCCGCTAGCGCTGGTCAGGGGTGTGCCGCCGCCGTACGCTGGAGGGCGATCAGTGGGCCGGGCGATCGCGCCGGGACGTTCGCGTCGCGGTGAGGAAAGTCCGGACTCCGCCGGGCAAGGGTGCCAGGTAACGCCTGGGCGGCGCGAGCCGACGGAAAGTGCAACAGAAACATACCGCCCGCAGTGCTGCGGGTAAGGGTGAAATGGTGCGGTAAGAGCGCACCGGTGTCCTGGAGACAGGGCAGCCGTGCAAACCCCACCCGGAGCAAGGCCGAATAGGGGAGCAGGGCGCCCGGCCCGTTCGAACTCCCGGGTAGGCCGCGCGAGCGTCGCAGCGATGCGGCGCCCAGATAGATGATCGCCGCCATCCGGCCGACCCACCGGGGGCACAGAATCCGGCTTACAGGCCCGCTGATCACCTTCCCGCCCGCTCCCGGCAGCCGTAGCCGGACACGCCCCGGAAGGGGGCGCGAGAGGCTCCGAAGAGGGGTCGCTGAGTTGACACCATGGGGGACCCGGCGTACAACCAAAATCGGTTTGCGCCGCGATTCACAAACTCCCACGACGCGCGATTTCGAGAGCGTTCGTAACACCAACCACAGAAGGGTGAGGCGAGGAGGAGGCGAGATGCTCGGCATGCCGCTTCGCCGTCGCCTGCGCCTGCTTGTTGCGACGGTTTCGGCAGCGCTTCTCGCCCTCCTGACGACGGGCACCGCCTCGGCGATCCAGCCACGCGGCATCACCGACGAAGCGCACATGATGAACGACCTGTTCTGGATCGTGACGATCGCCGGGCTGATCGTGTTCGTGCTCGTGGCGGCGGCGCTGGTGTACGCGATGATCCGGTACCGCCGGCAGGGCGACGAGTTGCCGCCACAGTTCCACGGGGGCGGCAAGATTGAGGCCGCGATGGTGGGGGTGCCCGTCCTCATCGTGATCGGGCTCTTCACCATCTCGATGATCACGCTCGTCCAGATCGACGACAAGGCCGACGACGACGCGCTCACCATCGATGTCACCGGATTCCAGTTCTCCTGGCAGTTCGCCTACAACCTGAACGACCTGGGGACGAACACCGACCCGAACGCGGAAGGCACGATCGCCGTGATCGGAACGCCTGCGAATGATCCGATCCTGTACATGCCCGTCGACGAGCCGGTGGAGTTCCTGCTCAAGTCGAACGACGTGATCCACTCGTTCTACGTGCGTGACTTCCTCTACAAGCTCGACCTGATCCCCGGGCGCGTGAACTCGTTCACGGTGACGGCGCGGGAGACGGGCGACTTCACCGCGCAGTGCGCGGAGCTCTGCGGCACGAACCATGCCCTGATGCGCTTCACCGTGCGGGTGGTGGAGCGAGACGAATTCGACGCCTGGGTGGCGACCGAGGCCGCCCGCCAGCTCGGGGACGGCGCGCTCGTGTCGTCCTCCGGGACGCAGGGAGACTAGGGAGGCCCGATGGCAACCGTCGCAGTACCACAGCTGAGCGGCTACCACCGGCCCGCCGTGCTCGACTGGATCATGACGGTCGACCACAAGAAGCTCGGCATCCTCTACCTGTACTTCACGCTCTTCTTCTTCGCGGTAGGCGGCATCCTCGCGCTGCTGGTGCGGACGCAGCTGGCGGTGGCCGACAACTCCTTCGTCGGGAACGACGCCTACAACCAGATCTTCACGATGCACGCCTCGGCGATGCTGTTCCTGTTCATCATTCCCGTCTGGGCGGGGTTCGGAAACTACCTCGTGCCGCTCCAGATCGGCGCGGCCGACATGGCCTTCCCGCGCATCAACGCGCTCTCGTTCTGGATGCTGCCTCCGGCGGGCATCCTCATGTTCGCCGGCTTCCTCGTGGACGGCGGGGCAGCCGACGGCGGCTGGACCGCCTACAGCCCGCTGGCGCAGCAGACGGGCGTGGGCATGGACATGTGGATCATCGCGGTGATCGTGCTTGGCATGTCCTCCACGATCGGCGCGGCCAACTTCCTGGTAACGATGTTCCGGATGCGCGCACCCGGCATGACGATGTTCCGCATGCCGATCTTCTGCTGGACGATGCTGGTCACGGCGCTCCTGCAGCTGCTGGCGACACCGGTGCTGGCGGCGGCGCTCGTGATGCTCTTCATCGACCGGAACTACGGCGGCCAGTTCTTCGATCCGAACGGCGGCGGCAACGTGGTGCTGTGGCAGAACGTGTTCTGGTTCTACTCGCACCCGGCCGTCTACATCATGATCCTGCCGGGCATGGGCATCGTCTCGGAGATCCTGCCCGTGTTCGCGCGCAAACCGCTCTTCGGCTACAAGGCGTTCGTCTTCGCGACGATCGGCATCGGCGGCCTCGGGTTCAGCGTGTGGGCGCACCACATGTTCACCACGGGCTCGGTGCTGCTGCCGTTCTTCGGCTTCATGACCTTCATGATCGGCGTGCCGACGGGGGTCAAGATCTTCAACTGGCTGGGCACGCTCTGGGGCGGGTCGATCTCGTTCCCGACGCCGATGCTGTTCGCGATCGGCTTCGTCAGCATGTTCCTGATCGGCGGCATCAACGGCACCTACAGCGCCGCCGTGCCCGTCGACTTCGCGCTGCACGACACGTACTTCGTGGTAGCGCACATCCACTACGTGCTGTTCGGAGGCTCGGTGTTCGCGGTCTTCGGCGGGCTCTACTACTGGTTCCCGAAGATCTGGGGCCGGCAACTGAACGAGCGCCTCGGGAAGCTGCACTTCGTCCTCATGTTCGTGGGCTTCAACGTGGCCTTCTTCCCCATGCACATGCTGGGACTGGACGGGATGCCGCGGCGCATCGCGGTGTACGCGGACAGCGCAGGCTGGGAGGCCCTGAACATGCTCTCGACGGGCGGGGCGTTCCTCATCGCGGTCAGCATGATCCCATTCCTCATCGCGGTGGTGATGGCATTCATGCGGCCCAAGGACCAGCCGGACGACCCGTGGGAGGCCAACACCCTCGAGTGGGCGACGACCTCGCCGCCGCCGCACTACAACTTCGACAGCCTGCCGCCCGTGCGCTCCGAGCGTCCCCTCTTCGACGCGCGGCACGGGGATGAGGCGCACTAGCGATGGCAGCTCACGGAACCGCTGAACGGCAAGGCATGACGAACTCGATGCTCGGGTTCATCCTGTTCCTCGCCTCCGAGGTGATGTTCTTCGGCGGGCTGTTCGCGGCGTACTTCATCGCCCGTGCGGATGCGCCGGCGTGGCCGCCGCCGCTCACGCCCGAGCAGATCGCCGAGGGCGTGAAGCTCGAGCTCGAGACCGTGCTGCCGGCGATCTCAACGGGCATCCTCGTGGTCAGCTCGATCACGATGCAGTACGCAGTCTGGCAGATCCAGAAGGGCAACCAGAGCGGCATGCTCTGGGGCCTGTTCATTTCGCTGGCGCTGGGCGTGGTCTTCCTGGCGGCGCAGCTGTACGACTACACGCAGCTGCACTTCCGGGCCGACGACACGATCTACGGCACGACCTTCTACACGCTGACCGGCTTCCACGGCGCCCACGTGGCGGGAGGCGCGCTCTTCATCGCCGTCGTGACGGTGAGAGCGCTCGGCGGACAGTTCACCTCAGAGAACCACGAGGCGGTGGAAGCCGCGTCGATGTACTGGCACTTCGTCGACGTGGTGTGGATTGCCCTCTTCACCGTTCTCTACATCATCAAGTAGCCCACAAGGACGAAGGACTTTGGAGCACGAGAGCAGCGAGCACGAAGCCCACGTAGGGCCCGATGTCCACCTGCCGGATCCGAGCATCTGGCCGTTCGTGGCGGGGCTCGCGATCATGCTGCTTACGGCGACCCTCGTCTGGTGGGCACGGGTGGAGGACCAGCGCAGCCTGAGCGGTCCGCTGCTGGGCGCCTCCGCCGCGATCACGCTGTTCGCGGTGGCCGGGTGGGCCTACGAAGACGGCCGCATGCGCCAGAAGGCGCGCGAACACGAAGAGCACGGACGCCAGGGCGCGCGCCGCACACAGGTCATCACCTTCGCCATCGCCGAGGGCCAGGTCGACACGGCGGTCGGGCAGGGCGGCGTCATCGACGCCATCCAGCAGGCGCACGACGATCTACGGGCAGCGCCCGGCTTCGAGGACCTCCGCATCAACCTGTCCACCGCCGAGGAAGGGCCCTCGCAGGTCATCGTCGAGACCACGTGGTCGACGGCCGACGACCTTGCCGCATTCGAGGAGAGCCAGCGCGCGATCCTCGACCTGATCAGCCAGCACGGCGAGGAAGTGCTGGCGGGTTCGGCGCAGACGTTCGACATGCAAGTCGTGCGCGACACGAAAGACACGACGGTGCGCTTCAGCATGGGCGCGGCCCTCTCGCTGTTCGGCGCGCTGTTGGTGGGCGGCTTCGCGGTGGGTGCGGGGCTCAACCTGTTCGCGAGCGAGGCGGAGGCGGGCGAGGGCGAAATCATCGTCCGCCCGGACGCTGGCCCGTTCATGGGCACGATGACGATCAAGGCGAGCGAGTTCAGTCACGAGGAGATCACGCTGGCGCCCGGCATCGAAGTGACCATGGTGCTGGATAACCAGGATGACTCCGTGGCCCACAACATCATCTTCTTCCAGGGCGACGAGGTTGGAGAAAACGAGCCGGTCCTGGAGGGATGCACCGCCGGTTGCGCGGACGACGGGACCGCGGTGCGGACATCGCTCGAGCTCGGCATCATCCAGCAGACGTTCACCTTCACGACGCCCCCGCCGGGCAGGTACGCCTTCTGGTGCGATGTGCACCCCGACACCATGATCGGCGTCCTCATCATCGAGGAAGGCTATGACGGGTGGCCAGCGACGCCGGCGCCCGCAGCCGATGAGCCGGTCGAGGGTGAGGGCGAGGGCGCCGAAGGTGAAGGCACAGAGGGCGAGACCGAAGGCTAGGCAGCCCTTCCCACTTCCCCGCCTTACTCCAGCGCACCCTCCACGAGCAGTTCGGTGAACTCTTCGTCGCTCAGGCCGAGGGTGTCCTTGAGCACGCGCTCGGTGTCCTCGCCGAGCAGGGGAGCTGCCTTCGAGGGGCCGCCCGGGGTCTTCGAGAGGCGGAAGGCGGGCGAGTCGTAGGTACGGGCGCCCATAGTGGGGTGGTCGAGCAGGGCGTAGTGGCCGCGGTGCTTGAGCTGCGGGTCGCGGTGCATCTCCTCGGGCGACTTGACGATGCCGGAGGGCACGCCGTTGTCGCGCATGGCCTTGTAGGCCTGGGCGGCGGTGCGCTCGCGGCACCAGAAGTCGATGTGGCGGTCGATCTCCTTCTGCTCGTTGAGGCGCGACCACTTGCGACGCATGCGCTCAAGGTCGGTCCAGTCGGGCCGGCCGATGGCGGCGCGGAAGCCCTCCCAGTCCTGCTCAGTGAAGCAGGCGATGACGACGTAGCGGCCGTCCTTGCAGCGATAGGCGCCGTGGGGGGCGGCCTCGGGATCGCGGTTGCCGAGGCGCTCGGCCTCGCGGCCGTTGGCGGTCCACTCGAGAACGCTGGTCCCAAGGGCGTGGATGGCTCCCTCGAACTGGGAGAAGTCGATGTACTGGCCCTTGCCGGTGCGGCGGCGGTAGTCGAGGGCGGCCACGAGGGCGATGGCGCCCATGTGGGGCACCAGGAAGTCGGTATAGGCGACGCCGGTGCCGATGGGCTCGCCGTCGGGCCAGCCGGTCAGGTGGTTGAAGCCGGAGGCGGCCTGGAGCACGTGCCCGTAGCCCATGTAATGCGCCCAGGGACCGGTCTGGCCGAAGAGGGGCATGGAGATCATGACGAGGTCGGGGCGCACCTTGCGCAGCTCCTCGTAGTCGAGCCCCAGCTTCTTGAGGGAGCCGGGCGTGAACGACTCCGTGACGACGTCGGAGACGGCGACGAGGCGCTTGAGAAGCTCCTTGCCCTTCGCCGTCTTCAGGTTGAGGGTGACGCCGAGCTTGGAGCTGTTGAAGTTGGCGAAGTAGCCGGAGTTGTCGTAGTGCGGCTCGTTGTTCGTGAAGGGACCGGCGCGGCGCAGGGTTTCCATGCGCGTGGCCGACTCGACGCGAATGACCTCGGCGCCGTGGTCGGCGAGGTACTTGGCCACCGTCGGTCCGACGCCAACCCAGGAGAGGTCGGTGACGCGCAGGCCCTCGAACGGCTTCGGCTTGCTCCCGTTGCTGGCCATCTCAGATCACCATGCTACGCCGCAATCTCGCGACTTCGTCCGCGTCGAGGCCGAGGACGTCGCCGTAGACCTCCGCGTTGTGCTCGCCGACGTGGGGGGCGCGTCCGCGCTGCTTCCAGGGCGTGCCCGAGAGCTTCCAGGGGGCGCCGGGGTACACGAACGTCTCGCCGATGTCCTCGTGGCGCACCTGAACCCAGTAGTCGCGGGCGGCGAGTTGGTCGCTCTCGACGATCTCGCGGGGGCTGTAGACGGGCGCCCAGCCGACCCCCCGGGACTGCGCCTCACGCACGAGGTCGTCCTTGCGCCGGGTGCGGCAGAACTTCTGCATGATGCCGACGAGCAACTCCTGCTCGTCCTCCTCCAGGGGCTGCACGACTTCGAGGCGTTCGCGCCAGTGTGGGGCGGTGAGGGGGCCGGCCTCGCCGGTCTGGTCGAGCCAGTCGATCATGGCGCCCGAAGTGGGACCCATGAGGCCGCCGAGGCCGAGCGCCGCCACCCAGCCGTCGACCGTCTCGTAGATGTAGCGCGGACCCTCACGGCCGCTGACCATGCGGCCGGAGCCGGGTCCGCGGTTGTTGATCTGGAGGATGTCCCAGGTCTGCTGGGCGTTGTCCATGGCGTTGGCCATGGACTCCTGCATGGAGACGTCGACGTGCTGGCCGAGCCCACCGTTCGCGCCGCGCGCGTAGAGCGCGATCACCGCGCCGACCGTGGCCTGGAGGTTGACCTGGGCATAGGCCTGCGGGGCGGTGGTGCGGACGGGGCCTCGCTCGTCGCTACCGTTGAGGTACATGTGGCCGCCCATGGCGGAGCCGACGATGTCGGTGGCGGGGAGGTTGCGGGCGGGACCGGTCTGGCCGAAGTTCGTGATGCTGACGACGACGGCGCCCGGGTTCACCTTCGCGAGGGTGCGGGGGTCGGCGCCGATGTCCTTCGCGGCGCCGGGGGCGCTTGTCTCGATGATGGCGTCGGCGCCGGCGACGAGTCGGTGGAACAGGTCACGGCCCGCGTCGAGGCGCAGCTCGCAGGTGACGGAGCGCTTGCCGGCGTTCATGGCCCACCAGTAGAGGCTCGACTCGCGCCCCCCCTCGTCGCGGAAAAACGGGCCGTTGGCGCGGGTCGGGTCGCCGGCGCGGGGCTCGACCTTGATGACGTCGGCGCCCAGCTCCGCGAGGAGACGGGCGCAGAGCTGACCCTTCTCGTCGGCGATGTCGACGACGCGGTAGCCGCTCAGGGGGCCGTCGGGGTGGGGGAGGGGGGCACCGTCGGGGCGGTCGGTCACGCCCGAGTTCTACCGCCGCGTGGCGGCTGTGCGCAAGGGCGCGCTACAGACTATCCAGCAACTTCGCATGCCTGGAGTGCCAATTGAGCGGCCAGAAGGGTCAAGCCGACAACTGCAGCCCAAAAGGGTGCCTCTTGGGGGATGGCCAAACGATGCTTTCGTATGAACTCATCTGCCGAGACCCTGTCGAAGAACCTTCCTTCTTGTGACTGAATTTCTTCGGCCCAAACACCGCACCTACACAAGGCTAGGGACTTGACTTCGTCCGTAGGGGGAAAGACCTCCCTCCTGATCCAGTGTCCAGCGTAAGCGCTGCCCTCTACATAGTAGCTGTACTCAACAATCCCTAATGCCCTATACAGCCATGACCGGAAGTCATCCTTCTCCGAGACTCCCCCATGGTTCGTGCAATCGCTACGCTGCCTTAGCCTCAGCCAAGCCCACCTCCAACCATAGCCAGTCATCACTTCCTCCTCTCGGACGAGCTCAAACCCAGAGTGTCTCAGGCCGCTTTCCGGCCTACTAACGGCTGTGGGCGAGGGCTACGGCGCCGTTGTCTTCCGCGCCGGGGCGGCCGTCGAGGACGGCGTCGATGGCGTCGCGGAGGGCGTCGATGCCCCAGCCCTTGCTCGCGGAGATGTGGCGGATGTCGCCGGGGACGGGTCCGGCGCCGTCGAGGAGGGCGCGCGCATCGGCTTCGGTCTCGGGGAAGGCGCCGTCGTCGCAGGTGAGGGCATCGATCTTGTTGAGGGCGACGATGGTGGGGCAGCCGAGCACGCTCAGGTCGCGGAGGACGCCCTCGACGGTCTCGGCCTGGGTGCCGGCGTGGGGGTGGGAGACGTCGACCACGTGCAGGAGCACGTCGGCTTCCTCCAGTTCTTCGAGTGTCGCGCGGAAGGAGGCGACGAGCTGGGTGGGGAGCTTCTGGATGAAGCCGACGGTGTCGGTGAGGAGGGCGGGGCGGCCCGAGGGAAGGGCCATCTTGCGGGTTACGGGGTCGAGGGTGGCGAAGAGCTTGTCCTCGGCGCGCTGGTCGGCGCCGGAGAGGGCGCGCATGAGCGTCGTCTTGCCGGCGTTCGTGTAGCCGATGAGCGCGACGACGGGGACGCCGGAGCGGCGGCGCTGGCGCCGGTACAGCTCGCGCTGGACGCGGACCTGCTCAAGGTCCTTCTTGAGCTTGCTCATGCGGCGGCGAACGAGGCGACGGTCGGTCTCGATCTGGGTCTCGCCGGGACCGCGGAGGCCGATGGCGCCCTCCATGCGTTCGAGGTGGCTCCACTGGCCCCGGAGGCGGGGCAGGAGGTACTCGGTCTGCGCCAGCTCGACCTGGAGGCGGCCTTCCCGCGTGCTCGCGCGCATGGCGAAGATGTCGAGGATGAGGGCCGTGCGGTCGATGACCTTGAGCTGCAACTGCTCCTCGAGGTTGCGCTGCTGCGAGGGCGAGAGCTCGTCATCGAAGATGACGGTGTTGGCGCGCTTGTCGATGCAGGCGTCTGCGACCTCGCGGAGCTTGCCGCTGCCGATGTAGGTAGCGGGCTGGGGGCTGCTGCGCCGCTGGAGGGCACGGCCAACGACCCTCGCGCCGGCGGTGCGGGCCAGCTCCGCGAGCTCGGCAAGCGACTCGCGGGCCGGGAGCGCGGCTCCCGGAGAGTCGACGGCGACGAGGTAGGCGCGATCGCGCGTCGGGGCGGTGGAGTGGAGGCGTTTCGCCATCGGCTCAGCTTAGCCCATCGCTGGCGGACGGGAACACCGCCGCCGCCTAGCATGGCGCGATGCGTACGTTCGCCGCGCTCCTCGCGGGAGCGCTCGCCTGCTGCTTACTCGCCGGTTGCGGTGGCGGCGATAACGATGCGCCGCAGCCGGAAACGCCTTCCGCAACGCCGACGGCGTCCGCAACCGCAACGGAGACGCCGGACGGCCCGGCAGCGATCGCGATTGGCGGCGGAGAGCGTCCAGCGACGCTCCTGATCCCGCGAGACGCCGACCGCTCCCAGCCACGCCCGCTCGTGCTACTGCTGTACGGGTATGGGAGCAGCAGCGAGGGTGCGAACGCGTACTTCCAGTTCTCGGCGCACGTGAACGAGCTGGGTTTCGGGCTGATCCTGCCGGACGGCACGACTGACCCGGAGGGCGAGCGCTTCTGGAACGGGACGACCGAGTGCTGCGACCTGCTCGACACCGGCGTCGACGACGTGGGCTACCTGCGAGGACTCATCGAGGAGGCGCGAGGGCACGCGGCCTTCGACAAGGTGTTCGCGGTGGGGCACTCGAACGGCGGTTTCATGGCCTACCGGCTGGCGTGCGAGGCGATCCCCGGGCTGACCGCAATCGTCAGCCTCGCGGGCGGCACGTACGCCAACGCGGATGACTGCCGCGCGCCCTCAGCGGTATCGGTGCTGCAGATTCACGGCAACCGCGACCTGGTCATCCGCTACGAGGGCGGGCCGCTGAAGGGTCCGCTGGGGTGGACAGAGTCGGTGCCGGGCGCGGAGGCGAGCGTGCTGCGCTGGGCGGAACGCGCCGGCTGCGACCTCAACGCCTCCGAAGAGCTGACGCCGATCGACACGGACCTGTTCGTGGAGGGCGAGGAGACAACGATCCAGCGCTGGCGAGAGGGTTGCGCGGGAGGCACGGTCCACGAGCTGTGGACGATCAGAGGCGGAGGCCACGTGCCGCTCGTCTGGGGCACGGAGTTCACGGGGCGCATCCTGCTCTGGCTGAACGACGCCTACACGGGCGAAGTCACGATCGAGGCGGGCGGCCTCGAGTAGGCGGCGCTAGAAGCCCTTCCAGTCCTCCATGCGCTGGCAGCCCTCCTCGACCTGGTCGTCGGGGGTGGTGACGGAGAGGCGGACGTAGCCCTCGCCGTTGATGCCGTAGCCGCGACCGGGGGTCACGACGACGGCGCACTCGTCGATGAGGCGGGCGGCGAAGTCGCCGCTCGTAATGCCGTCGGGGAGTTTGGCCCAGACGTAGAGCGAGGCCTTCGGCGGATCGACCTCAAGGCCCATCTTGCGGACAGCCTCGACGATGCGGTCGCGGCGGCGCTGGTAGATGGCGTTGTGCTCGTCGATGACGTCCTGGGGCCCCTCAACGGCTTCGATGGCCATCTCCTGGATGGCCTGGGGGATGCCGCTGTCGATGTTCGACTTGACGCGCATGAGGGCGTCGACGAGCTCGCCGTTGCCGACGGCCATGCCAATACGCCAGCCGGTCATGTTGTAGATCTTCGACCAGGAGTTGAACTCGATGGCGACGTCGCGGGCGCCGGGCACCTGGAAGATGGACATGGGCCGGTAGCCGTCATAGGCGACGTCGCAGTAGGGATTGTCGTGGCAGATGGAGACGTCGTATTCCTTGGCCCAGGCGACCACCTTCTCGAAGAAGGCGAAGTCGGCGACGGCGGCGGTGGGGTTGTTGGGGTAGTTCAACCAGAGGACCTTGGCCTTGGCGGCGAGGTCCTCGGGGATGGCGTCGAGGTCGGGCTTCCACTCGGACTCGCGAGTCAACGGCAGCTTGATGGTGACGCCGCCAGCGAACATGGTGCCGATCTCGTAGACGGGGTAGCCGGGGTCGGTAGCGAGGGCCACGTCGCCGGGGTCGATGAGGGTGAGCGCCATGTGGGCGATACCCTCCTTCGAGCCGATGAGGGCGAGGCACTCGCGCTCGGGGTCGAAGGAGGTCTCGAAGCGGCGCTCGTACCAGCCGGAGATGGCCTGGCGCAGCTCGGGCAGACCCTCGGACTCGGGGTAGCGGTGGTTGAGGGGGTCATCGGCGGCGCGATGGAGCCGGTCGAGGATGTTGGGGGGTGTGGGGAGGTCCGGGTCGCCGATGCCGAAGGTAATGACATCGATGCCCTGGGCCTTCTTGGCGGCGATGACCTTGGATATCTGGGCGAAGAGGTAGGGGGGAAGCTCTTCGACCCGCTTGGCCAGCTTCATAGCTACTCCTGGAGGTGCTTCCGGGGTCAGATCAAACGCGCCCGCTCTCTCGCCGGCGCGCAACGGCGTGATCGTAACCCGCACCGCTCGCAGCCGCAGCCGTGTGGCTCGGGGAGGCGCTACAGGTCGGCGAGCCGCTGGATGAGGGGTTCCCAGCGCCGCACCTCGGCGACGGGGTCGTCGCTGAACGGCGTGATCGTGACGGTGGCGACACCCTCAGCGGCCAACTCGGCCATGCGGTCGAGAAAGCGCTCGTGCTCCTCGCCGGAGTCGAGGGAGGGCCCGGTCCAGGCGACGGTTTTCTCGATGGCGTCGTAGTCGGTCCCTTCGGCCTCGCAGTGGTCGCGGAGGACGGCAAGTTTGTGGCGGACCACGTCGACGCTGTCGGTCGGGATGTTGCAGGCGTCGGCGTAGCGCGCGACGAGACGCAGGGTCTTGCGCTCGCCGAGCCCGCCGATGAGGAGCTCGGGATGGGGCGTGCTGACGCACCGGGGCACGTTCAGCGTCTGGGCGAGCTGGTAGTGCTTGCCCTCGAAGGGACCGTCGTCGTCGCTCCACATCTGGAGACAGATCTGGATGGCCTCCTCGAGGCGTTCGAAGCGCTCGGCGAGGGACGGGAAGGGCACGCCGAGGCCGACGTGCTCCTGCTCGTTCCAGGCCGCGCCGATGCCGAGCCAGGCGCGTCCGCCGGAGAGCACATCGAGGGTGCTGATCTGCTTGGCGAGCACGCCGGGGTGGCGATAGGTGACACCGGTGACGAGCAGGCCCAACCGGATCGTCGATGTGCGTCCGGCGAGATACCCGAGGGCGGTGTAGCCCTCAAGCATGTCGAGTTCGGGCGGGCCGACGAAGCCGATCTGGAAGAGGTGATCCATCAACGACAGGCGCGAGCACCCGATGTCCTCGGAGACGGCAGCGAGGTCGGCGAGGCGCGGTCCCATCTCGGCGGGGCCGCCCTGCCAGGTGAAGTTGGCGACGTGGATGCCGGCGCGCACCGGGCGCTAGGAGATTCCGCGGCGCTTGAGCTCGGCGGGCATGCGCTCGGCGTCGGCGCTGAGCATGGGGCCCTTCTGGTCGTCGGAGAGGGTGCCGGCGGCATCTGCGCCGAACTTGGCCCCGTCAAAGAGGATCCACTTCTCGGGAACGATCTCGAGGACGACGCGCAGGGGCGAGTCGAGGGTCTGCACGAACGCGGCCGCCGCAGCGGGGTTGTCCGGGTTCAGCTTGGCGGCGAACTCGGGGTAGAACCAGTCCTTCGTCTCGCGATCCTCGTGGATGATGCAGCGGCCCTTGGCGGTGGCGGCGCCGAAGGGGCCGGTGTAGCCGGGACCGCCGGCGGCGCCGCTGACGACGACGGAGACGCGCGGGTCGCGGCGGACGGCGGAGATGCGATGGCGGTGGGCGCCGGCGGTGATCCAGAAGCGCCCATCCTTGAAGAGGAAGGACATGATGACGCCGACGGGCCAACCATCCTTGGTGCCCCAGTTGAAGGTGCACTCGCGCACCCCGTTGAGCAGGTCTTCGAGCTGCTGGTCATCCAGCGGGTAGATGGAGACGGTTTCGTGGTCTTCGACTCCGGGCATCGCGCCCTCCATTGGATCAGGACTCCGCCGGGCACAGGAAAGAGGCCTTGGCCGGGCGAGCGCCTAACACTCGCAGTTTGCCGTGGCTGGCGCAAGCACAGGGGCGTTCCCACCCTTGCCGGACCACAGGCGCGGCCCGTGCTATGCTCCCGACAGAGGTCAGCGCGTCAGATCGTCCCCATGAGAGATTCCCGCTCACACGTCGATTGCCGCCGGAACCCAGCCCAAGCCCCGGAGGCAATCACATGACATCGTTCGTCGATCGGACGCTCACCTGCTCGGACTGCAGCGCGCAGTTCACCTTTACGGTAGGCGAGCAGGAGTTCTACCAGTCCCGCGGATTCACCAACGAGCCGCGCCGCTGCCCGGAGTGCCGGGCCGCGCGCAAGGCCGCCCGCGGCGAAGGCGGTGGCGGTGGTGGCGGCGGCTACCGCAGCTACGACAGCAACCGTGAGATGTTCAGCGCCGTCTGCGCCGAGTGCGGCCGTGAAGCGCGCGTTCCTTTCCAGCCGCGGGGCGACCGTCCCGTGTATTGCAGCGACTGCTTCCGCTCGCGCGGACCGCAGCGTGGCGGCGGCGGCGGCGGCGGTGGTGGTGGCCGCGACCGCAACTGGTAAGCCCACAGCTTTCCTGCTTTCCCACTCCCCGACCGAGCATAGCCAGCGAGCGGCGTTCCGTGCCCTGAAGGCGGCGCACCCAGCGCCTATACTCCGCGCTGTCCTGAGGAGGGCAGCGTGGAACCAGACACGATCGAGCGGCTCCCCGAGATCCTGCGCGCGTACCTCTCGGAGCGGCTTCCCGGGGTTCGCAACGTCTCGATTCACAACGTGTCGCGTTCGCCGGGGGGCAACTCGCGCTCGATGTGGTTCTTCGACGCCGACTGGGAGGGGGAGGCGCCGGTCGCGAAGCAGCTGATGTTCCGCGCGAACGAAAGTACCTGCTTCCGCGACGAGGAGGCGAGCCTGGAGAAGGAGTACCGCGTCTTCCGCGCCCTCCAGGACACGCCGGTTCCGGTGCCCGCGAACTACTGGTACGAGCGCGACCCTTCGTGGGCGGGCGAGGATTTCGTCATCCGCGAGCGCGTGGAAGGCGACACGAACTTCCGCGACCTGCCGGCCGCGAGCCAGCAGGCGATCCTCGACCACTTCGTCGAGATCCTGGCGGCGCAGCACAACCTGGACTGGAAGGCGATGGGGCTCTCGTTCCTGGGAGCGCCGAAGGACAGCCCCGAGTGCGCGCGGATGGTGGTGGAACGCTGGGAACGGGCGACGAAGCGCGAGCTGCTCGAGCCGCAACCGGTGATGACGGCGACGATGGCCTGGCTGAAGCGGAACCTGCCGACGGAGGTGGACCGCATCGTGCTGGGACAGGGGCAGGTGGGACCGGGGCAGGTGCTGTTCCGGGACGACCGCGTGGTGGCGTCGCTCGACTGGGAGTCGGCCTTCATCGGCGATCCGATGTCGGACCTGGCGTACCTCGACTTCATGGTGCGTCCGCTCGTTGGGGACGAGGTGGTGGAGGGGCTGATCGCGCGCTACGGGGAGCTGAGCGGCATCCCCATCCGCAGGGACAACATGCGCTTCTACACGGTGTTCCAGTCCTACTGGGCGGTGTCGGCCTGCCTGGCCGCAGTGAACCGCTTCTCGACGGGCGAGATGCGCAAGACGCAGACGCTGGTGCTTGGGATGGCGGCGCCGCGCTCCTTCCTTCGGCGCATGGAGCGCATCGTGCGAGAGGACGCCGCGTAACGATGCGACCGACACCAGCGGAGATCGTCGAAGGGCTGCAGTACAACCTGCGGGCCGACCTGATCCCGGAGCTGGAATCGCCGTGGGCGAAGCGCATCGCGGGGAACATGCTCTGGGCGCTGGAGCACCTGAAGCAGCGCCTGGAAGAAGAGCACGCGCTAGCGGTCGAGGAGAACGGCGACCTTCGTGGCGTGCTCGCGGCAGCAACCGCGGCAAGGGGCGAGGGAGGGGTGCTGGCGGACGCGCTGGCATCTATCGACCTGACGCCCGGCGAGGCGCGGGAGTGGCCGGGGGCCGAAGAGCTGACGGCCGAGAACGCCCGCCTGCGCGCGGTCGTCGACGGCATCGTGGAGGCGTTTCCCGCCGAACGCGACGCCGCCGCCGAAGCGCTCTGGCGCGAGATCCTCGGCTACATCGCGAGGCAGACGGAACGCGACGGCGCACTCATCGAGATCAACCCCGGCTGACCGGAATCGACCACCACCGCGACCACAACCGCAAGGAGCAGAGACATGACCTACCCGAAGTACGAGAACATCATCGTGGAGCCGCTGGAGGAGGCGGAGGGCGTCGTGCGGGTGACGCTGAACCGGCCGCAGGCGCTGAACGCGCTCTCGGCCGACCTGCTGGACGAGTTCTTCGACTTTCTCGACCACTTCGAGGAAGACCGGCACGCCTACGTGCTGCTGCTGCGGGGCGCGGGACGCTCGTTCTGTGCGGGGTACGACCTCGCGTCGAGCCGTACGGTGGAACCGGGCTCGCCAGGGGACATCCTGCAGGAGCAGAGCGTGGGGCGCTCGCGCCGCACGATGATCGATTCGGTCGACCGGTACCTGCGGCTGTTCAACACGCGCAAGCCGACGATCGCGCAGGTTCACGGCCACTGCATCTCCGGCGGCACGGAGCTGATCTCGATGTTCGACTTCGTGGTGTGCAGCGAAACGGCCAAGTTCGGGCACATCGCGGGGCGGCACATGGGCACGCTGCGCACGCTCTCCCTCTGGCCGTGGACGGTGGGCTACCGGCGGGCGAAGGAGCTGTTCATGACGGGCGAGCTCATCGACGGGAAGACGGCCGATGAGTGGGGCCTGGTGAACAAGGCCGTGCCCGACGAGGAGCTGGAAGAAGCGGCCCTGCACCTGGCGCGCAAGATCATGCGCATCCCGCTCGAGGTGAACATCCTGCACAAGCACTCGGTGAACCGCTGGATGGAGATCCAAGGCCTGCAGCCCGCGATCCACTCGGCAGCGGAGTTCGACGTGTATACGGCCTTCATCGAGGGGCGTCCGGGCTTCCGCGAGCGGGTCGAGGCGGACGGCCTGCGGGAAGCGCTGAAGTGGCGCGACCGGGAGTGGCGCGGCACCGAGCTCTGGGACCACGGGAAGGAGCCCGAGTCCTAGCCTGCCCGTAGGATCGCGGGCATGGACGTGCTGCCGGAGGCAGACCAGAAGGCGGCGGTCGTGCGGACGATGTTCGACCGCATCGCGCCTTCCTACGACCGCATGAACCGGATCATCACGCTGGGGCTCGACCAGCGCTGGCGACGCTCGCTCATCGATGCGCTGGGGGTAGACGGCAGCGACACGGTGCTCGACCTGGCCTCCGGGACGGGAGACTTCGCACTCATGGCGCGGGAACGGGGAGCGCGCGTCATCGGACTCGATTTCGCGGGGGCGATGCTGACGGCGGCTCGCGGGCGGTGCCCCGAATCGATCGCGCTCGTGCGAGGCGACGCGCTGCGGCTGCCACTCGCGGACGGCAGCATCTCAGTAGCGGTGTCGGGGTTCGCCCTGCGCAACTTTGTCGCAATCCCGCCCGTGCTGGACGAGCTGGCGCGCGTGCTGCTTCCGGGGGGACGGGTCGGGCTGCTGGAGGTCGATGAGCCGCGTTCGGGGCTGCTGCGGCTGGGGCACGGGGTGTACTTCCAGCGGGTGGTGCCGGCCATCGGGGCGCTGCTGAGCGATGGGAGCGCCTACCGCTACCTACCGGCCTCGGCGGCGTACCTCCCGGATGGGGAGGGGCTGCGCGCGATGCTCGAGGCGGCGGGCTTCACAAGCATCGAGAAGCGCAGCCACCTAGGCGGGGCGGCACAGTCGATCATGGCGGTGCGAGCTTGAGCGCCGAGCGGGCGCTGCCCGCGCCGGGGAGCTTCGGCGCGTGGCTGGCGGCGGCGCGGCCGCCGACGCTGACGGCGGCGGTCGCGCCGGTGCTGGTCGGAACGGGCGCAGCGCTCGGGGACGGCGTGTTCTCGGCGGGGCCCATGATCGCGGCGCTGTTCGGGGCGATCTGCCTGCAGATCGGGGCGAACTTCGCGAACGACGTGTTCGATTTCGAGCGGGGGGCGGACGCGGGCGACCGGCTCGGTCCGCCGCGCGCGACGCAGACGGGCCTGCTGACACCCACGCAGATGAAGGTGGGGATGTGGGCGGCGTTCCTGCTGGCCTTCCTTGCGGGGATCTACCTGGTGGCGGCGGCGGGCTGGATCGTGGTCGTCATCGGGCTCGCGAGCATCGTGGCGGGGCTCATCTACACGGGGGGCCCGTGGCCGGTGGGGTATCACGCCCTCGGGGATGCCTTCACGTTCGGGTTCTTCGGGATGGTGGCGGTGGTGGGGACGTACTTCGTGCAGGCGGAGGCAGCGCCGGAGCTAGTGTGGCTGGCGGCGGTGCCGGTCGGGTGCACGGTGACGGCGATCCTCGTGGCGAACAACCTGCGCGACATCGAGACGGATCGGGCCGCCGCGAAGACGACGCTGGCGGTGGTGCTGGGAGAGCGGGGGACGCGCGCCTGGTACCTCGTGCTGATGGCCGCGGCCTACGGTGTTGCGATCGCGCTCTGGCCTGTGACGCGCGTCGAGCCGTGGGCGCTGCTGGTGCTCGCGAGCCTGCCGTTCGCGCTGGCGCCGCTGCGGGCGGTGGCGGGCGGGACGGCGGGGCGCGCGCTCAACGCCACGCTCGTGCAGACGGCGCGCCTGCACCTCCTCTTCGGGGGGCTGCTGGCCCTGGCCCTGACGGACTGGCTGCCGGCCTAGCGGCCCAGCACCTCGTCGGCGTAGGTGGTCGTGATGTGGCCATCCGCCTCGAGCTTCGCGTACTCCTCGTCGCTGATGCCGAGCAATTCGCGGTAGACGTAGTCGTTGTGCTCGCCGAGGAGGGCGGGGGAGGTGCGAATGGTCACGTCGGAGCGGGAGAACCTGAAGGATGGAGCAGGGAACTCTGTCGACGGGTAGTCCTCGGTCGCGTCGAGCCGCTGGAAGGCGGGGGACTGGGTGGCGTGCGGGTCCTCGGTCACGTCCTTCGCGCTGAGCACGGGTCCGGCGGTGACGCCGATCTCCTGTAGCTCTCGGAACAGCTCCTCGCGGTCGCGTGGGGCGATCCAGGCGGCGAGCTCCTCCTCGATGGCGTCCTCGGCGGCACGGCGACCCTCGACGGTGGCGAGCTCGGGGGCCGTGGCCCAGCCGGGGCGGCCGAGGTAGTCGACCAGCGCCGCCCACTCAGCGTCGCTGCGGCAGCTGAGCGCGAGCCACTGCTCCTCGCCGCGAGCGGCGAAGACGCCGTTGGGGGCGAAGCCCTCGGTGCTGCGGTTGCCGATCGAGCCAGCGGCGCGACCGTTCCAGGCGGCGTCGAGGGCGGCCTGTGGGAACATCGAGGCGGAGCATTCGGCCTGCGCGAGCTCGATGGTCTGCCCCTGGCCCGTGCGGCGGCGGTGGCGGAGGGCGGCGAGCGCGGCGAGGCCGCCGTGCATGCCCACGAAGAAGTCGCCGGCGAACGTCTGGATGTTCGTTTCGGGGGCGGAGTCGCGGTAGCCGCGAAGGATGGTGGAGCCGGCGACACCGTCGATGTGGGCGCCGTAGCCGCGACCCTCGACGTAGGCGCCGGTGCGGCCGTAGGCGGGCAGGTGGAGGATGACGATGTCGGGGCGGGCGGCGCGGATTGCGTCGTCGTCGAGGCCGAGCTTCTCGAGCGTGCCCCGGGCCAGATTCTCGGCGAGCACGTCGCTGACGGCGATCAGGCTCTTGACGATCCCGAGCCCCTCGGGCCGGCGGCTATCGACGGTGAAGGAGCGCTTGTTGCGGATGACGTGGATGAAGGCGGGGCTGTTGTTCCAGGGGCGGGGGCCGGGGTCGTTGTCGGGGTGGCCGGCCATCCAGGCGGGGAGCATCTGGGCGAGGGGGGCGGGGAGGACGGGGGCGGCGGCGCGGGTGGCGGGGTTCCAGACGTACGGGTTCTCGACCTTGATGCAGTCGGCGCCAAGGTCGGCAAGGTACATGGTGGCGGTCTGGCCCGCCCAGACGCAGGCGAAGTCGCAGACGCGAATCCCTTCGAGGGGCAGGTAGGCGCTCATGCCACCGCCTCCTTCCGCCGCAGCCCGGCGATGGCCGCGGCGTCGTAGCCGGCCTCTTCGAGGATGGCATCGGTATGCTGGCCGAGGGTGGGGGCGGCGCGGCGGATGGCCCAGGGCGTCTCGCCGAGCATGTAGGGGCGGCCCAGCATGGGGAACCGCCCGAGCGTCTCGTGCTCGACCTCGGTCCAGAGGCCGCGCTCGCGGAAGACGGGGTCCTCGAAGAGGTCGGAGGCGGTGAAGAGGGGGGCGAGGATGGCGTGGGCCTCGCGGGCCGCCTCCCAGACCTGGGCGCGCGTGCGTTCGGCGAGCCACGGGTAGAGGGCGACATCGACCTCCTCGCGGGCGGCGTCGGAGGTCATCCACTCGGGGTCGTTCCACTTCGGGTCCTTGAAGTCGGGCCGGTCCAGCATCTCGGCGAAGCGGTGCCAGTAGGGACCGGCGGAGGCGGTCATCTCCACGTAGCCGTCGGCGCAGGGGAACACGCCGACGACGCCGGCGCCGGTGGAGGGGCCGGCAACCTCGGGCTTGTCGTTGATCCGCCCGGAGAAACGGTAGGCCATGATGGCCGAGCTGCGCCGGTCGACGCTGTTGAGCTGCACGTCGAAGAGGGAGACGTCGACGCGCTGGGTGATGTCGTGGACCTCGGTCGTACAGGCGGCGCCGAGGGCGCCGATGGCGGCCATCGCGCCGCACTGGATGAGCGAGGCGGTGCCGCCCATCTTGAGGGGCTCGCGGCCGACGGAGCCGTGGGAGAACATCTCGCCGCCCATGGCGAAGAGCACCGTCTCGGAGAGGGCGTAGTCGCGATAGGGGCCGTGCCAGCCGAAGTTCGTCAGCGAGAGCACGTTCACGTCGGCGACCTCGCGGATGGCGTCGGGGGTGAGGTTGAGCCGCTCGGCGACGGCGGGCGGGTAGCTGGTGACGACGACATCCGCACCCGGGAGCAAGCGTTCGAGCACCTCGCGCCCCTCGTCCGACTTGAGATCGAGGACGATGGACTCCTTGTTCGTGTTGAGGAACTGGTAGCTACCGCTGCGCTCGATGCCGGGCTCGTCGTTGAGCCAGGGGCCGAAGCCGCGGATGGGGTCGCCGCCGGGCCGCTCGACCTTTATGACCCGAGCGCCGAGGTCGGCGAGGAGCTTGGTCGAGTACGGGCCGGCGATGTGCGCCGTCAGGTCGAGGACGGTGATCCCGTCGAGGGCGGCAGGCGTGGCGGCGTCAGTCGTCACGTTCGGTTCTCCTACAGGATGCGGTAGTCGTGGGGCCGCCAGCCGGCCTCGTAGTAGGGCGAGACGGAAGCGCCGGGGGCGATGACGGCATCGATGCGTTCGCGGTCCTCGTCGGTGATGACGACGTCGCCGGCGCCGAGGTTGTCCTCAAGCTGTTCGAGGGTACGCGGGCCGATGATGGGGCTGGTCACGCCGGGCTGCTGTTCGCACCAGGCGAGGGCGAGCTGGGAGAGGGTGCAGCCCTTGTCGGCGGCGATCGGCTCGAGCCCCTCGATGACGTCGTAGACACCGTCGGTGAGGCGGCGGCGCTGCTGCGCGTTGAGGGCGTAGCGGCCGTCTTCCGGGAGGGGTTCGCCACGGCGGTAGCGACCCGCGAGGAGCCCTCCTCCGATCGGCCCCCAGGGGATGACGCCGATGCCGAAGGTCTGGGTCATGGGCAGGAGCTCGCGTTCGGAGCGGCGGTCGAGCAGGTTGTAGGGCGGCTGCTCGCAGACGACGCGGTTCAGCCCAAGCTCCTTCGCGACCCAGAGGGACTCGACGATCTCCCAGGAGGCGAAGGTGCTCGTGCCGATGTAGCGCACCTTTCCGGCACGAACGAGGTCGTCAAGCGCTCGCAGGGTCTCGTCGATGGGGATGTCGGGATCGGGGCGGTGAAGCTGGTAGAGGTCGATGTAGTCGGTCTGGAGGCGGCGGAGGCTGGCCTCGCACTGCTCGATGATGTGGCGGCGGCTGTTGCCGCGCGCGTTCGGGTCCTCGGCGACCATGGCGCCGTGCACCTTGGTCGCGAGCACGACCTGGTGGCGGCGGCCGTTTCGCTTGAGCGCCTCGCCGGTGATCTCCTCGCTGCGGCCAAGGGCGTAGACGTTGGCGGTATCGAGGAAGTTGATGCCGGCATCGAGGGCGCGGTCGATGATGGCGTACGACTCCTCGGGCTCGGTGCGGCGGCCGAACATCATGCAACCGAGGCAGAGGCTCGAGACCTGCACACCAGTACGTCCAAGGCTTCGGAGCTCCATCGGCGGCATTCTACGTGTCCGTTCGGAGCGGGAGCGCGCGGCTCTCGACGGTTGCGGGCGATCGGCGTACACACTGGGGAGAACCGACGCCGGGGAGGACCCACATGGCAACACCGGACGAGCTGCGAGCAACACTGGCCGACGCCCGCGCAACGTTTCGCGAGGCAATCGAGGCGGCCGAGATGGGCTGGCGGCGCTCGCCCGGCGAAGGTGAGTGGACCGCGCAGGAGATCGCCGAGCACGTGATCCAGATCGAGGCGCGCATCACGACGATGGTGTGCGAGGCCTGCGGCTATCCCGGCATCGACGCGTGGGAACCGGACTGTGCCTCCTCGATCGAGGCGGTCGACGAGTTCGATGCAGTCGTGAGCAACTGCGACGCGAAGCTGAAGTACGTGACCCCCGAGGACCTGGAGAAGAAGCACGAGATGTTCGGGGACGTGGCGGGCATCTTCGAGATGAACGTGAACCACCTCGTGGAGCACACCGCGCAGATCCTGGCGGCAGCGGAGGCCTAGGAGCGCTCAGGCGTCCGCGTAGAGCCGGAACCCGAAGTCGTTGTAGCGCCGCTCCGGCGCAAGGCTGGCGCGCGCGGTGAGGCGCGTGAACTTCACGGAGTGGCGCCAGCTCCCGCCACGGCTGACCTTGCGGGCGCGCTCGCCGGGCTCGCGGTCTCCCGCGCCTGGGTCTCCGTAGGCGTCCGGGTGGTACCAGTCGAGGCACCACTCGTGGACGTTCTCGGCCATGCAGCGGAGGCCGTACCCATTCGCGCAATCGGGGGCGGGGGGGTGGGGGCGGTCGGCGGCGGCGATGCGGTCGGCGACGGGGTGCCCCTGCCAGCGCTCCCCGGGCCAGGGCCAGTCGGCGTCCACGAGGCCGCCGAGCGAGGCGTACTCGCGCTCCGACTCGGCGGGGAGGCGGTAGGGAACGCCGGTCTCCCCGGCGAGCCAGTCGCAATACGCGACAGCATCGAACCAGTTGACGCCGACGACGGGCTGGTCGGAGGCGTTGAAGCGCTCGTCGTCCCAGAAGCGCGGGGACTCGTGCCCGGTTGCGAGGAAGGGCTCGAACTGCGAGTTCGTGACGGGGGCGACGGCCACCCGGAAGGGGGCGATCTGGACGCGGTGGACCGGCTGTTCGTCGGGGCGGCCGCGTTCGCTGCCCATGAGCAACACGCCGCCTTCGAGGCTGACCATCTCGGGCCGGGGGAGGGCATCCACGATCTCGATCTTACGGCGGTCCCCGGGCACGGTCGCCGTCGCGCGCTATGCCGTGAGGGACGCCGCCGATAGACTCCATCGCCGTGACCGACGCGATCGTGTGGCTGGAGGCCCCCGGGGCGCCCGAGCGGCGCATCGGGGGCAAGGGCGGGAGCCTCGCACGGCTCTCGGGGCTGGGGTTCCCGGTGCCGCCGGGATTCGTCGTGGCGGCGGAGGCGTACGAGGCCTTCGCCGAGTCGCACGACCTCGCCACCGTGACGGCGCCGCTGGCCGGACTCGACCCGCGCACGCCGATGGCGGCCATCCGCGAGGCGATCGCGCCGGTGGCCGAGCGGCTCGAAGGCGCTAGCCTCGACGAGGGCACGCGGGGCGCCGTCGCCGGGGCGGTCGCCGAGCTGAAGGAGCGGGCGGGGCCGCACGCGACCTTCGCGGTGCGCTCCAGCAGCCTGAACGAGGACAGCGCGGGCAGCTCCTTCGCGGGCCTCTACGAGAGCTACCTGAACCTGCACGGCGAGGACGACATCCTGAAGGGGGTGCTCGACTGCTTCCGCTGTCTCTGGCAGGAGCGGGCCGTGCACTACCGCACGTTTCGCGGCATCGAGCACGCGGGCGAGGCGATGGCGGTCGTGGTGATGCAGGTCGTGCGGGCGCGGTCGAGCGGGGTGGCGTTCACGAAGAACCCGATGACGGGCGCGACGGACGAGGTGCTGATCAACGCCTCGTGGGGGCTCGGGGAGGCGGTTGTCTCCGGTTATGTAACGCCCGACTCGTTCATCGTCGGCCCCGGCGGCGAGATGCGCGAGCGCGCCATCAGCGAGAAGCACGAGCAGGTCGTGCTGACCGGTCACGGCACCGAACGGACGGCCGTGGCCCCCACGCACATGACGGAACCTTCCCTGAGCGACGCGGAAGTGCACGAAGTGGTGGAGACCGCGCATGCCATCCAGCGCGAGTACGGCGGGCCGGTCGACATCGAGTTCGCCTACGACGATTTCGGCACGATGTTCCTGCTGCAGGCGCGCCCCATCACGACCTGACCAGCGCCTCAATCTCGGTTCGCAGCTCCGCGAGAGCGCCGGCGTTGAGCGTCGCCTCGGGCGTTCCGCCGAGGCGCGCGTACCAGCGCTGCGTCAGCTCACGGACGGCGGGCTCGGCGGAGAGCTGGGTGCGGCGGTGCCCGAGGGGGGAGACGGGAGGGCTAGTGTCGTCGGGCGCACCCGTCCCGGTCAGCACCTCGATGGCCTCAAGCAGGTGCCCGGGAGCAACGGCTTCGGCGCCGCGCGCGTGGGCGACGCTCGAGGCGGTGGTGAGGATGTCGAGGAAGCGGACGGCCTCGTCGCCGCCGGGTGGCATCGCTACGCGGGGTGCTGGAGGGCTTCCAACTGGTTGGCGTGGTCGAGGGAGTGGACGCGCAGCGTGAGCAGCCACTCCTTCCAGTTGAGGTCGCCGAGGAAGGGATGCAGCCACACGATTTCGGCGTCGGGGTCGGCGTTCCCTTCCCGAACGGCGCTCAAGGTTCCGGCAATGACCCCGGCGTGGGTGGAAAGCACGTCCTCCCGGGTCTGCGGGACCGCCGGGATCTCGTCGGGGAGGGCGCCCTCCGACACGACCCCGCGCACGCGGGTGGCCGTACCGTGGTTCACCTCGGCGACGTGGCGGATGCACTCGAGGGGGCTCCACTCCTGGCCCTCCTGGCGCACCTCCAGCAGGTCGTCGGGCACGGAGCGGGCGGCGGTTTCGAGTACGGAGACGGCCGCTTCGACGCGCTGCGCCATCTCCTCGGCCGTCCACTCGGCCGCCTTCCTGCGGACATAGCTGAGGATGACCTCGGTTGCGCCTTCGGGGATGGTCACTGGCGTCCTCCTTGCTCGCGTGGGCGTGAGCCGCGGGGCGATCCTAGCGCATCGTCCCCTGCGTTTCGCTCCGACTCGCCCGCTCCGGCGTTCCCCGTAGAATCCGGTTGATGGTCAACATTATCCGTCCGGCGGAACGTGACGCGGGCACCGCGCAGACGCCGGGCATGCGCCGGGAGGCCGGCATCTCCGGCGCGCTCACGGGCTCCGAGGGGCTTTGGATGGGCGTGGGGCGCAATGAGCCAGGCGGCGCCTCCGGCGTGCATCACCACGGCGAGAGCGAGTCGGGCATCTTCGTGATCGAGGGGCGCCTGCGCTTCCGCTGGGGGGACGCGCTGGAGCACGTGGCGGACGCGGGTCCGGGCGACTTCATCTTCGTCCCGCCCTACGAGATCCACGCGGAGGAGAACCTCGACCCCGGAGGCGAGGCGGTGTTCCTGCTGGCGCGGACCACGATGGACGCGATCGTCGTCAATGTGCCCGACCCGAGGGAGACGTAGACATGGCCCTGCTCGCGATGAAGGTCACGCTCACGGACGGCCGTGAGGTGGTGGTGAAGGCGGACTCGCGCGTCGATACCGTCGACGAAGACGGGAACCGGATCATCCGGCTGATGAAGAACGGCGAGATCATCGAGGTTTTCAAGCAGAGCGAAGTTCAGGAGCCCATCCAGGGCCTCACCCACGACTCCTGAGGCCGGCACCAGCTGTACCCGGCGGTGCGATGGCGCCGCGAGCGGCGGAGGTAGTGGTTGCCGGGCCCAGGGGTCAGGCGTTGTCCGGGCGATAGCCGCCGAAGAGGGCGCCGCCGAGACGCTTCCAGAAGCAGTCAACGTGCCCGAAGCCCGCGTCGCGCAGCCACTCCAGGTGGCGGTCGAGCGGTTCGAGGTGGGAGTGGTGGCGGGGGAGCTCGGCGGGCGGCGGAGCTTCATCGCGGCCGGCCTGCTCGGCCTGCATGATGGCCCGGTAGCGAGCCTCCAGCGCCTCATCCGGGGCGCTCACGAGGTCGAGGTTGAGGAAGGCGCCCCCGGGCGCCAGCAGCCCCAAGACCTCACCGTAGAGGCGCTGAAGCGCTGCCTCGGGGAGGTGGTGGATGGCAGCCGATGAGATGACGGCGTCGAACGGCCCTTCGAGACCGTCGGGCAGAGCGCCCTCGCCGAAGTCCCAGGCGACGTAGCGGTAGCGCCCGTCGAACTCGGCGAGGCGCTCGCTGCCGACGCGCATCATCTCCTCGGAGCCATCGACGAGGACGGCGGAGGCATTGGGGAAGGCGGTCAGGAAGACGGAAGCCTCGGCACCGTAGCCCGCGCCAAGGTCGAGGATGCGGAGGGCGTCCCCGCTGTCGCGTCCGAGGAGCTGCGTCATCAGCTCGAACTGAGGGGCGCGTTCCTGGGCGCGGGCGTCCATGCGCCTGACGAAGTCCTGGACGCGAGCGGGCTCGCGCCAGTGCTGGCCGGTGTGGCCGTGCTCGTGCTGATGCTGGTGCGTCGCCTGCTCGCTCAAGGCGCTGCCTAGGCTCCGCGGAGACGCGGGTCGAGCACGTCGCGGAGGGCGTCGCCGAAGATGTTGAAGGCGAGCACCGTGAGCGTGAGCGCGCCGCCGCCCATGGCGACGAGGATAGGCTCGGAGCCGAAGAACTGGCGGCCGTTGTTCACCATGGCGCCCCAACTCGGGCCGGGAGGCGCGAGCCCGAGGAAGGCCAGCGTCGCCTCGGCGAGGATGGCGCCGCCGATCGTAGTCGAGAAGATGATGATGATCGGGGCGAACACGTTCGGGAAGACGTGGCGGAAGATGATGCGAGGCGGCTGGGCGCCCATCACCCGCGCGGCTTCAACGAATACGTCGTTGCGGACGGCGAGCGTGGCCGATCGCACCACGCGCGAGACCCCGAAGATGTTGAGGAAGGATAAGGCGATGATCGTCCTGGGTAAGGTGGCTTCGCCCGTCTGCAAGAGGAGCAGGAGGAAGAGCAGGGGCGGGAACGCGATGAAGGCATCGACAAGGCGTTGGCTGATGAGGTCGACTACACCTCCGAAGTAGCCAGAGACCACGCCGAGGATGGCCCCGAAGACCGTCGCGATGAGGGCAGCGCCGAATCCGAGGAGCATCGAACGACGGGCTCCGTGCAGGATGCGCGTGAAGAGGTCGCGATTGAGGTGGTCGGTGCCGAGGACGTGGTCCCAGGAGGGGTTCTCGAGCGTGAGGAAGCTGTAGGCCTCCCAGTCGTCGGGGTTGTCGGAAGAGAGGTCGTAGTTAGGGTTCTCGACGCGGAAGACCTCGTCTTTGTCGTACGGCGCGACCCAGGGTCCGATGATGCCCAGCACGAGGATGATGCTGGCGATGACCAGGGCAACGGCGCCGGCGGTCTTGCGCGCGAAGAAGCGTCCCAGCGCAATAAGGGCCCTCATGGCCGGCGAGGGGTCGTCGGGGGGAACGAATCCGGCGAGGCGATCGTCGGCGGCCTGCGTCGCTGCGCTGGTCATGCGTCAGCTCCTGACACAGTTACTCGCGGATCGATGAGGAAGTAGCTGAGGTCCACGGCGAGATTGACGAAGACGACGGCTCCTACGAGGAGGAGCGTAAAGGTCTGGGTCACGGGGATGTCGCGAATACGGATGGCCTGAAGGATCTCGTTGCCCATTCCGGGGATGGCGAACATGGACTCGAGGACGACGTTGCCGGCCACCAGGGCCGCCACAAGGAACCCAAAGATGGTGACCACGGGGATGAGGGCGTTCCGCAGGACGTGACGAGCGATGATGACCCCGCCGGCGAGCCCCTTGGAACGAGCCGTGCGGACGTAGTCCTGGCGGAGCACCTCCAGCATGCCCGACCGCAGGAAGCGCATGAGGATGGCGCCTACCGCCAGCCCTCCGGCGGCAGCCGGAACAATGAAGAGCTGGAAGCTGGCCCAGGGATCGTCCCAGATAAGCTGCTGGGAGGTCACGCCGATGGTGAGCACGTCGTATTTGACGGCGTAGGCAGAGGCGATCGCGGCCGTGAGGAACGCGGGTGCAGCGAGGAAGAAGATCGCGAACACGCGTAATCCCGCGTCGAGGAAGCCATCGGGGCGCACCGCGGAGAGAATGCCGACGGGTAACGCCAGAATCACCGCAACAATGAGCGACATGATGCCCAACTGGAGCGTGTAAGGCAGGGCGTCACCGGCAACGCTGTAGGACGGCTCGTTGTACTGGAAGGATTCCTGCGAGCGGCCCCGAAGAATGTCCCACCAGAAGAGCCCGTACTGCTCGTAGACGGGCTTGTCCGTACCCAGCTTCGCGCGCAGGTCTGCGAGCTGTTCCTCGCGCTGCTCCTCGCTGCGGGCGGCCTGGGCGAAGAACTGGTTGGCGAGCTGCTGCTCGGCGTAGTCACCGGGAAGGACGCGCAGGACGAAGAAGACGAAGGTCAGGACGATCCAGATCGTGACCAGCGCCAGGAGGAAACGGCGGATAACGTACTCGGTCATGGAGGAGAAGCCTCGCTCCGAGTTACTCCAGCGCCTCCCTCGCGCGAATGCGAGGGAGGCGCCGGGCAGGTATACGCCAGGTCAGGCGGGGCGCTGCTTCCCCTGGAAGGTCGGATGGGTCTGGTCGATCCAGAGCTCCTGACTGATGGTGGTGCCGTAGGTGATGAAGAACGGCCCCCTGCGGTGCAAGTAGGGCCATTTCACCCAACTGGTAAGGCCTCCAACCATCTGCAGGTGCCCGGATCCGGCGTCCGTGAGGGCGAAGCGCTGGGCTTCCTTGACAATCTCCTGTGCTCGCTCGTTGTCGAACTCTTCGAACATCGCGGTGATGTACCCCTCCATGGTTGGAGTGGTGTACTTCCAGAAGTTGATGGTGCCACGACCGCCGTCCTCGGGGTGAGCCGAGTAGACCTGCGCGAAGCGGGTGCGCGGATCGGGGCTGTTCCACTGGTCCCAGCCGCCCAGGTAGCCGACAGACGCCTGGCCGGAGTTGTTGTACTCAAGCAGCGAGGTGACGGGGATCGCCTGCGCGTTCCACTTCTCGGTGCCGAGATTGCGGTTGAGCATCGCCGGGAACCACTCAAGCAGGGGCACGTACTGCGGGAAATCCACGGTGGTGACGCGGAAATCGACATCCTCGTGGCCCTCGGCGCTTGCCTGCTCCCAGAGGGCGCGGGCATCGGCGATGTCCTGGTCCTTGGGTTGGCGATAGCCGGGCGCCTGCGAGAGCTCCTCCTGGGAGAGGGCCCACGCGGCGAACGGCCAGTTAACGGCCGGGTTCGGCCGGCCCAGGCCCTGGAAGTGCTGCTGGGCGACCTCCGCGCGGTCGGTGGCGAGGAACATCGCGGTGCGGATGCGCTCGTCGGAGAGGGCGCGGTTGGTGGTGTAGTTGTAGGCGAACTCGAGGTTGTTGTTCGGGTCGCCGACACGGAACGCCTCCGCGTCCGGGTTGTTGGCTGCGATCTCCTCCATCACCGCCTTGTCGCGGGAGGCGAGCTCGTCGATCTGCTTCTGCTCGAAGGCGAGGCGCTGCGGGTTGATGTCGCCGCCGAGGTTCACGAAGAAGAGCTCGTCGACCATGCCCGGGATGGTGCCGTCCTTGCGGAGGAAGTAGTCGTCGTTGCGAACGCCGTGGGCGCGCTCCTGCAACTCGAACTCGTCGAAGATGAAGGGACCGGTGCCGAGGACGTTGTCGGCACTGAAGACGCCGAACTCGTTGTCGTCCTCGAGCTTCTCGCCGATGTCCGGGTAGAGGATGCTGTTGAACTCATCCGTCATGTCGCCAAGCCAGGTGACCTGGGGCGAGTTCATCGAGACGGTGAAGTTCGTTTCATCGACGTAGTCGACGTTCTGGATGTTCTTGTAGATGAGCGGGTGGCGGAAGAAGGTGGTGTCCTCGGTCCCGTCCGCGCGGGTGCTCGAGCGCTGGCGCTCGATGTTCCAGCGGATGTCGTCCATGGTGACGGCGCGACCGTTTGCCGGCGCCTTGTTGTGGTAGTTCACGTCGTCGCGGATGGTGAACAGGTAGGTCACCTCATCGGGCTGCTCGGGCAGGCCCCTCGCGATCTCGCCGGAGATGACGAAGTTGTCCATGTCCGTGAACTTGAGGAGGTTGTTGTAGGCGTTGCCAGCGGTGTAGGCGATGCCGCGGTAGAGCTCGCGGTGCAGGTCGAGCGTGGTGCCGCTGATGCCAGTGTACTGGCTGAAGAAGCTGCCGTCGGTGGGGCCCATCTGGGCCGCCGCTGCTTCGGTGGCTTCAGCCTCGGCAGCGGCAGCCTGAGTTGCTTCGGCTTCGGCCTCGGCTGCCGCAGCCTCAGTCGCTTCCGCCTCGGCAGCGGCGGCCTGGGTGGCAGCGGCCTGGGTCGCTGCAGGCGCTGCAGCGTCGTCGTCATCATCGTCGTCGTCGCCGCAGCCCACGGCTACGAGCGCGCCGGCGCCAACAGCACCGGCTGCCGATGCCTTGAGCACGGTCCTTCGGCTAAATCGCCTCCGTGTCCAGTAGTTCTCGCGCATGGTCGTCCCTCCACCGCAGTAGCGGCGTGCGATGCGGGCGAGCATACGAACGCGGGATCAGGGAGTCAATCATCTTTCAAGCCGGTTTCGGGGCAATTCCGCCCGCCACTCGACCTCCCTCCGGCTATGCACCGCCCTCACCGGCGAACTGGTCACCGAGGGCTTCGCCGCCTAGGCTTGAGGGCGACAGCAGGAGGCAGGCCCCATGCGTGAGCAACCCAGCGACAAGTCCGTGAAGAAGATGTGGAACTACGCCGAGAAGTTCGCGAACAAGTCCGGCACGCACCTTCACCCGGATCGCTCGATCACAGAGGCGGTGGTGCTCGGGCTGGCGGACAACGTCGACCAGTACGGGCGGCCGATCTGTCCCTGCAACTTCTACCCGGAGAAGGACGAGGACGGGAACTGGCCGGAGGGGCTCTACCTGCCGCGGGAGGAGGAGGCGAAGCGCCGGGACTGGATCTGCGCCTGCGACGAGATGCAGAAGTTCAAATACTGCCACTGCCTGCTGTTCGTGAACGAGGAGGGGCTGCCGATCACGGAGCACCTCCCCGAGGACCACGAGGGCCGCGAGATCTACGGCCTCATTGAAGACCCCACCCCCGACAAGGGGCGGGCGCTGGGGCGGGTGCTCGAGGACCGCTAGCCGCGCCGCTCACCTGTCACCGGGTCGTAGACTCGGATGCCATCGAAGCGAGTGAAGTCGATGTCGTGCGTCCAGATAGTCTCGACGCCGTGCTGACGCATGAGGGCGACCAGGTGGGCATCGTGAATGAGTCCGCCCATCGGCCTTCGCCCAAGAACCACCTCGCGAAAGGCTTCCCAGCCCCTCGGCGTATCGCCTTCCAGCTGTACGTTGGGAAGGGACAGAAGCCGGTCTACGCTGTCAACGGCCACCTCGGTGGACGCTTGGCGAGAGAGGACACCGGGAACCGTGACAACCCGCAGGTAGGCCATCACAACGGGCCAGAACAAGACAATCTGTTCGCTGCTGGCCCAGGCCTCGTCCAAGGCCTGGCGAGAGGCTCGATGCTCAGGGGCAGCGGTGTTAGCGCCGAAGATCAAGATGTTCGCGTCGATTGTGAAGCTCAAGCCGGCCTCTGCTCACTCTCACCGGCTGAGTCCATGCTGCTGTCCCGAAAGATGCGGGCATCGTCTTCGGCGTACATGAACTCCTTGAATTTGGACCAATCGCTCATGTCGACAAGCGGCTCCCCAAGGTTCCAGGCAACCCACTCGAAGGGCTTCTCATCCTTGAGGCCCTCCGCCTCCCGCTTGAGCGCCGCCCCGAGCAAGTAAGTTGCGGCCTCGCCTAGGCTGATCCCCTTCTCAGCGGCGTACTCGCGCAGCTCCCGATGGATGTGGAGGTCAATGTTGAGCGTGGTTCGCATGATGCGTTGATGCTAGCACAGGGCGCATCAGCGCATCACTCATGCGTAGCCGGGGTCTCAGGCGGCTCCGGCGGCGGTGACGGCCTTCTCGGCGGCCTCGCCGAGGCTCTCGGCACGGATGACGTCGAGGCCGGCCTCGGCGAGCAGGGCCTCGCCTTCGGCGAGGTTCGTGCCGACGAGCCGCATCACGACGGGGACATCGAGGCCGAGCTCCTTTTCGGCGTCGATGACGCCCTGGGCGATGATGTCGACGCGGGCCATGCCGCCGAAGATGTTCACGAGGATCGCCTTCACGGACGGGTCTTCGCTGATGACGCGGATGGCGTTCACGACGCGGGCGGGGTCGTTCACGGTGCCGATGTCGAGGAAGTTGGCGGGCTCGCCGCCGGCGAACTTGATCGTGTCCATGGTGGCCATGGCGAGGCCGGCGCCGTTGACGATGCAGCCGATGTTGCCGTCGAGCTTGATGAAGTTGGCGACGCCAAGCTCGTCGGCGAGGACCTCGAGGCGGTCCTCCTCGTCCTTGTCGCGCAATTCGGACAGGTCCTGGTGGCGGTAGAGGGCGTTGTCGTCGACGGTGAACTTGGCGTCGAGCGCGAGGACGCGGCCCTCTTCGGTGACGACGAGGGGGTTGATCTCGGCGAGGCTGGCGTCGCTCTCGACGGCGGCCTGGTAGAGACTGCCGACAAGCTTGTTGAGCGCGGCCGCCTGGTCGCCGGCGAGCCCGAGCCGCGCGGCGAGGGTGCGGCCGATGTAGGGCTCGTAGCCGGAGGCGGCGTTGACGGGAATGCGGACGATAGCGTCCGGGTCGTTGGCGGCGACGACCTCGATCTCCTGGCCGCCCTCGGTCGAGGCCATGATGAGGGGGGCGGCCTGGGCGCCGTCGATGATGATGGCGAGGTAAAACTCGCTGGCGACGGCCGACTGCTCCTCGACGAGGACGTTCTTAACGAGCTTGCCCTCGGGGCCGGTCTGGATGGAGACGAGGTGCTTGCCGAGGATGTTGGCGGCTTCCTGCTCGGCCTCCCCGGCCGTGCTCGCGAGGCGCACGCCACTGACGCGGTCTCCACGGACCTGGCCTTCGTTGTTTCCCGGATCGGTGGTGAGGCGCTCGTACATGGCGGCGGTCTCGCCTTCGGAGACGAGACGGCCCTTGCCGCGCCCGCCGGCGTGGATCTGGGCCTTGACGACGACCTTGCCGCCGAGCTCCTCGGCGATGGCGCGGGCTTCCGCGGGGGTGGCGGCGACGCGCCCGCCGGGGACCTCGACGCCGTACTTGGCGAAGAGCGCCTTCGCCTGGTACTCGTGAACCTTCATCGTTCCTCCGGGGCGGCCGCGAGCGCCGTCAGGGGCGGGCCTTGTCCCCGCGCGCCAGCCTACCGGCGCCCGCTCACACGGGAAACTCCGGGGGTCCGGAGCCGCTCAGGCGATGTGGTCGGGCTCCTCGGCGGCGCTCTTGCCGGCGATGTAGCCGAACGTCATGCCGGGGCCGAGGGTGCCGCCGGCGCCCCCATAGACCATGGCGGTGGCGCCGGCCATCGCGTTCCCGACGGCATAGAGGCCGGTGATGACGCCACCGGTGGCGCGCAGCACCTGGGCCTTCGTGTTCGTCTTCGGGCCGCCCTTGGTGCCAAGCGCGCCCGACTCGATCTGGGCAGCGTAGTAAGGCGGCGTATCGATGGGGCCGAGGGTGGTGAAAGGCGCCTTCTCCCAGCGGTCGCCGTTGTAGCTGTCGTAGGCGCTGACACCCCGCTCGAATTCGGGGTCCTCGCCGCGAGCGACGCCCTCGTTGAAGCGGGCGACCGTCTCCTCGAGCCCGGCGGGGTCGACGTCGATCTGCGCGGCAAGCTCGGCGAGGGTGTCGGCGCGACGGATCCAGTCGGGGGCGTCGGGGCCAACCTGGTGGCGGGCGATGGGGGGCTGGTACCGGCTGTCGACGATGAGCCAGGCGGGAAGGTTGATGAACTCGAAGCTGTTGGGGTCGAAGGTATGGAAGGCGTGGCCCACGGCGTTGTAGTTAGCCGCCTCGTTCATAAAGCGCTTGCCCTTGCGGTTGACGATGATCGAGCGGGGCCAGGTGCGCTCGGCGAGGATGAGGCGGGCGAAGGTGCGCCCTCGCATCTCATCGCCGGGGACGTGGATGCCGGGGATCCACCACGCCTCGCTCATGTTGCCCAGGGCGGCGCCGGCGCCCATCGCCATCAGGAGGCCGTCGCCCTCGTTCTCGGGGGTCGAGGTGGGAGCGGTCATGGGGCCGCGGAGGAACGCCTTCACAAGCTCTTCGTTCCACTCGAAGCCGCCGGTCGCGATGACGACGGCCTTGCGCGCCTTCACGAACCAGGCGGCGCCATCGCGCTCGGCGCGCACGCCGACGACCGCGTCGCTCTCGTCGAGGATGAGCTCGCGGGCGCGGGTGGCGGTGTGGACTGGAATCTCGCGGTCGAGGCAGCCCTTGATGAGGGAGCCGGCAAGCGCCTGTCCCGTGGAGCGCATATCGCGGGCACGGCGCTCCGCCATGACGTCGGGCGGGATGTCGTCGATCCGCTTCGTGTCGATCTCCAGCATGGTGGCAGGGAAGAAGACCGCGTCGGGCTGGTGGTTGATGCGGTCGGCCCAGGGTCCAAGCTCCTCGAAGGGGAAGAGGTCGTTGTCGAGGGAGCGGCCGCCTTCGGGTTTTCCGCCCGGGTTCTCGGGGTGGTAGTCGGGGTAACCCTCGAAGACGTGCAGGGAGACGGGCGTGTTTTCCTCCATGTAGCGCAGCATCTCTGGGCCGGTGTCGATGAGGGTCTCGACGAGCTCGCCGTCCATCATGCCGAGGGAGAGGGAGTTCAGGTAGGCGAGGGCATCCTCGCGGGAGTCCTCGATGCCGGCCTCGGCCATGTGGTGGTTGTTCGGGAGCCAGAGAACCCCACCGGAGATAGCGGTGGTGCCGCCCACGACGTCGGCGCGTTCGAGCAGGGCTACCTCAGCGCCGTTGTCGGCGGCGAGGATGGCGGCGGTCGTCGCGCTCGCGCCGGAGCCGAGGACGGCCACATCGACTTCAAGGTCCCAGCGTTCGGGAAGCGCCATCGTTCTCTCCTGTCCCCTGAGGGACGTGGCGGCATCCTACGCCGCCGGGGGAATGCGAAGCGCTAGAGGGAACAGGTGGTGGCGGCGATGCGGGTCCCCTCAAGGTAGGCGAAGAGGTTGCAGCCGGACCCGATCGGTGAGCTCTGCGGCTCATCCTCGCCGTAGAGGCGGAAGCGGGGGGCATGGTTGACGAGGGCGAACCAGAAGGCGTTATGGCCAGGCAGGCGCGCCAGCTCCTCGCCGGAGGGCCCGATGAGGGCGCCTTCGGTGGCCTGCCAGGTGGCGCCATCTTCGGTCGTGGCGACGCCCGTCTCCACGTCGTAGGCGACGACGCGTTCGGGGGGCGCGGCGTAGGCGCGGCCGCCGGAGCGGTCGGCGGTGGCGAACACGACGACGGGGTCGCCGCCGATCTCGTCCTGAAGGAAGTCCTCCGCCCCGAGCAACAGGATGGGGTAGCCGACGACCTGCTCGTTGAGACGGACGGCGTAGACGCTGTCCTTGACGGCGATGGGGCCGCTGCGGTCGGGGACCGGGAACATCAGGCCGGAGCTGGCGAAGTAGCGGGCGTAGGCGACGCCCTCGCCGTAGTCGCGGGCGTGGCCGGTCTCGATGTCGAGCACGAGGGTATCGGGATGCTCGGCGAGCCACTCGTCCCAGGTGGTGTGGACGACGGGGAGGACGTCGAGCCGGATGCCGCTCCCGACGAGGTCGCCCCAGACGGGCTCGCCGGTGAACTGCTCCCAGAGGGTGTTGGTGGTGCGGTCGTACATGAGCTTGTTCGAGCGGTAGAGGAGGCCGCTGGTGCCGAAGCGGTAGACGGTGTCGCCGACACGCCCGTCGTAGAGGATGGCGCTCCCGCAGAGGGTGCAGTAGGCGAGGGAGACGGGGACGCCGCCGACGGTGTCGTTGACCATCTCGTGCCAGTCGATGATGCGGCGGGGATAGGCGCGGGCATCACCGTTGATCTCGACGCCGATGACGCGGTCCTTCGGTCCGATCCAGCCGGCGGCCTCGTCGGGCGCGATGAAGTTCGGGTGCTCCAGGGGCGGAATGCCGTCCACCGTGACACCGCCCCAGAAGATCTCCTGGGCGGAGATGAGGCGAGGCTTCTCCGGATCGAGGAAGGCGCCCATGTCCTCCTGGATGCCCTCGATGAGGCGGTGCTTGAACTCGACGTAGAGGTCCGTCTCGTCGTCGGGAGTGCGGAGGCCGAGCTCTTCGGTGAGGGGGAAGATGGGGTAGGGGTGGTCGGGGCGGATCTCGGTGAGGAGGCGGTAGACGAAGGCGCTGTAGGGGACGGGCACGGCGGCGAGGTCGACGAGATAAGGAAGCCACCTTTCCTCTGGGTCGCCCGCCATCGCGCGCAGGATGTCGCGGGTCGTGTCGGAGGTGTCGGGGAAGAGGACGAAGCGGTTCCAGAAGTCGATCTCGGTCCAGTAGATGAGGCTGAGGACGTGCTCGTCGGTGATCTCGTCGGGTGTGAGGGTAGGTTCGAGGCTGGGTTCGCCGGACGAGTCAGGGGCCGAAGTGGCTCTCTCGGTGGGAGCGGCAGGAGTGGGGTCGGGCGTGGAGGTCGCGCGATCGGGGGAAGGAGAGGTGGCGGGGGTCTGGTCGCTGGAGCCACCCCCGCAGGCGGCCAGGACCAGCGCCAGACCGGCAACCAGGGTGACGAGACGGAGGGGCATGGCGAACAGTGTAGGGGTCCCCGGGACGAGGCTTGCTTACGGCGCCCTAACGGAGCCGCGGGTAAGCGGGCCGACTGGCCCGGTCGAGGGCAAGCCCCTAGCCTTGTCGTGACAATTCGAGACTACGTGTCACTACGTCGCTTCCCACCCGGAGTACGACCATGCCCCTGACAACCCCAAAACTCGCCCTTGCAGGACTGCGAGGGCGGTCACTCGCGGTCGCATGCGCTGCCATCGCCCTCATCGCCGGCGTGATCTCCCTGGAGGGGCCCACGCTCGCGGCGGCGGACGACGGCGAGTGCCACGTAACGGACCTCGGCACGCTCGGCGGCGAGACTCAGCGGCTTGAGGCAAGCGGGCGCTGGGCCACCGAAGACTGCGACTCCGCATTCCGCTCGGGGAGCGACGCGCATTCGTACGGTTTCCAGGTGGAGGAGGGCGGCCGCGTCCGGATCGAACTGCTGTCGAGCGAGGCCGACTCGTACCTGTACCTGCTGAGCGACTCCGGCGACCGCATCGCCGACGACGACGACAGCGCGGCAGGCAGGAACGCGCGCATCGAGCGCGACCTGGCGCCCGGGGCGTACCGGATCGAGGCGACGACGGTGGGAGGCCGCGGGCGGGGCCCTGCGGACTTCTCGCTCGTCGTCGGCTACGTCGAGGGCTGTGAAACGATCGACCTCGGGGTGCTCACGGCAGAGGCCGACCTGACGGCGACCGGCGAGTGGTCGCTGGAGACGTGCGGCTCCCGCATCGTCGAGACGCACCCCGCCTACAACTACTCGTTCATGCTGCCGGCCAGTGGCCGCGTGCGGATCGATCTCACGTCGGAGCACGGCGACCCCGTGCTGTCGCTGGCATCGCCCACAGGCGTGATCGGGGCGAACGACGACGGAGGGCCCGGCCGGAACTCGCGCATCGAGGAGTACCTGCCCGCCGGCGTCTACCTGATCGAGGCCACCACCTACCTGCAGAGTGACCGCCAGCCTCTCGTGGCGGATTTCGAGCTGACCGTCCACCTGGTTGACGAAGCGGCTGCCCAGCACACCCCCATCCTGAAGATGGAGGAGACGGTCGTGCCGGACGTTGTCATCGCAGGAGAACCCTTCATGGTCGATTTCCGTGTCGGCAATGCGGGCGGGGGCGACCTCCCCGAGGATTGGTTCGTCATCCTGTACGCCATCGGGCCGCGCGCATACGCGGATCTGGGGGACATCCCGGCTTCCGAGACCATCTGGAATGCTGGAGCCAGCTACCACTCAAGCCCCGAACTGGCCAGCGCAACCAGCACGGCGATTCCGAGCGTCGGGCCGATCGAGGTCACCCTCCCCCGGCCCGGCAATTCATGGGTCTTCGTCGGCGTGCAGCCCTTCCGGCTCGTCGAAGACGAGGGCAGGTACGACAACCCGAGCACGTTCCACGGAATCTGGCGGAACCTGCGAGTGGTGACGGGTCCGATTTACGGACCGGTCACCGCCTCGGTAAACGGCGCGGACTACACGGTTGAAGCGGCAGACGACGAGGAGGGCATCGTCGAAACGACGGTGACCTCGGTCGCCGACCCGGAGGCCGAGGTGGACGACGCCGTTCAGGCGAAGGCGACCTACACAGCGGGCGTGGCTGCGACGGTCCTCGATGGGATATTCGAGCGGCCTGGCCTCGCGGGGCTCACCGCCGGGGACGAACCGGCCGCAATCGACGTGCCGAATTCGTCCTCGAGCACGCTGCTGCGGCTCTTTGGCGAGCAGTACCTGGAAGCCATCGCCATCTGGCGCTTCGACGACGTCGTGGCCAACGGCGAGGTCATCAATCCGGTTCACGTCCAGGAACTGGTTCTGCACGTCGCCGACAAGGCGGCGCGACAGTACGCGACGCTGGCGGCGCGGTGGACGGCGCTCGAAGAGCTGGTCGCATCCGGGAGCGGGTTGCCGTTCGAGGATGCATTCGCGCTGCACGCGGAAGTCGCCTACGCGGAGCGCATCCTGGCGCCCGTCGCGGCGGCTGGGTCCATCGCAACACAGGCGGGACCCGGCGAGATGGTGTCAGCGGACGAATACGACGCGCTGGCTCGACAGGCCTCGTGCAGGGCCGCGTCGCTGGGCGACGCCTTCGAGGCGGCCGGAGTCGACGACGTGGAGGCGCTCCTCGCGCTTGACGCGGAGCTGCGGGCGAACCTAGACGTGTTCGGGCTCGGGAGCGACGCCGCGCTCTGCGCGGTCGCGGGCGTCGACCGCGAGAACGCCACGTTCCTGCGGCGCCTGGGGATCGCGGACGCCGAACTCGCAGCGATGATGGCGCCCGATCGGGATCCCGAACCGGTGGTGGAGACGGCGCCTCCGGCTCCGGCGCCGCTCAGGCTGCGGGTCATCGCGTCCCTCCGCGATGACGGCCGCGTGGAGCACGGCGTCGAGCTCCATGGCCAGCACTTCCTGCCGCCTGCCCGCCTGCTGCCTGTCGATGCCCCTGTTGGCCAGTGGCACACGAGCAGGAGCGTCGAGGTGAACGGACAGTCGATTGGCGTGGTCCGGGCCCGGCGGCTGGCCGACGGCCGCATCGAGCTGGGCTTCCGGGACGTGAACGGCGACACGGTCGAGCCGGAGATCCGGTTCGTGGCCGATCCGCCGGAGGGCATCGTCGTACGGAGCAGCGTGATCGAGGTGCCGCTTCCCGCCGAGTCCGAGTAGCCGGCTCCGGTTGCGAGCTAGGCGCCCGTGATGGCGCCTAGCTCGCGCCAGGGGCGGGCGCGGCGCGCGTTCCAGTGCGCCTCCCAGTCGTCGCAAACGCCCTGGCCACCGTGCCAGTAGTCGACCTCGAGGCAGACCTTGCCGTCGCGGAACTCGAGGCGGGACACGCCCTCGCCACAGCCCCAGCGCCCCGCGTTCTCCTCGGCATCCTCGGGGATCTGGCCGTAGGCCATCCACATCACGATCACGCCGCTGTCGGCGACGTAGATCTCCTCGGGGAGCACCTTCAGGGTAGGGGCAGCCTTGGCCCAGAACTCGCGCACAGCGTCATGGCCGCGCATGGCCTCGGAGTGGCCGACGATGTCGCGCATGACGACGTCCTCGGTCATGAACTGGAGGGGCGCATCGACATGTCCCCCGCTCCAGCCTTCCTCGAAGAGCTTGCGTGCGATCTCGACTTCGGCCTGGCCAACCATGGGCGCCTCTCCCGTACGTGGATTCGTTGCGTGGGCGCGATGGTAGCGGAAACGCGGGCGCTCCGGTGTACGATCCGGACGCGATGGCCGAGACGATGACGCCCGAAGAGGCTCGCAGCTACCTGAACTACCTGCTCACGCTGGGCATTCGGCGGGAGCAGGCGTTCGCGCCGCTGGCGGCCGCCTTCATCCGCGAGAACGACCTCGACGCGCTGGGTCTGCTCCCCGACGAGCAGGTGAGCCTGCTGCTGGCGGCCGCGCAGTCGTTCGCGCCGGAGCCGCGGCGCTACAGCGCGAAGCTGGAATTCCTGCAGCGGGCGCAGGCGCTGCTGCCTCGCACGCGGCTGGCGGGGACGCCGGTGGAGGGGCAGGTGGGGCAGGAGCTGCGGAAGACGGCGCACGAGCTCGACCGCTACCACGAGGCGGTGCGCGTGAACCGCTCCGAGACGGGCGAGCGCGAGCACATCATCGTCGAGAGCATGGCCCCGGAGTACTTCACCGACATCGCGCAGAAGCGGGCGGCGGCGCACTACCAGGATCGGTACCACCTGACCCCGGAGGCGCGTCGGGCGCAGAACTACACGGGCCCGGCGCAGCAGTTCGAGCCGGAGAACACGGCCATCCACAAGGAGTTCGAGGGGGCCTGCGGGCCGTTCATGAACGCGCGCACGCACGCCTTCCACGTGATGCTGCCGTTCGACCTGAAACTGAGCCGCTCGCCACAGGATCCGCTGGAGACGGGCGTGCGCATCTTCTACGGGAAGGAGGGCTACTCCTTCCCGCTGCGCTACCAGATGGGCCAGCTCACGAGCGACCGGGACGGGACGGTCGTGGGTGTTCCCGTGGACGACTCGAACCTCGTCTACATCTCGGCCTCGCGGGTGAAGGAGCCGGAGTTCCGCTTCGACGGGCCGGCTCCCGGCAACGCGCCGCCGGAGCTGGCGTTCCCGCTGACGGTGCTGCAGCACCTCGGCAGCCTCGGGACCTATATCCAGGTGAGCTGCAACCTGAAGGTGTGGTTCGATGCCTCACAGGTGGCCATCCTGATCCAGGGGGCGCCGGAGCTGGCCGACCTCGGGCTGACGGCGGCAACGGGCCTCATGACGCGCACGTACGGGCTCGGGACGACGGAGGAGTACGAGCGCAGCGGCGGCGAGCCCTGGCAGGAAGGGCTCAGCTACAACTACGTGAACCTGCACCTCGCGCTGCAGCCGGGCGTGGAGTCGGCGGTGATCCCGTACAACACGCCGATCTTCACGCTGTACCCGGTGCTCAGCCGGCAGGCGGTCGCATTCGAGGACGCGGCGGCGGCCAGCGAGCGCATCTCGAAGGGGATGGGCCAGGGGCAGGGCTAGGTTTCGCCCAGCCTTCGCAGGAGCCAGTCGCGGGCGACCGACGCCTGCGCCTGCTGGAAGGGCCGGAGGGTGGGGAGGCCGGGGGGAGGCGGACGCGACCCCCACTCCGTAAGGGCGCCGGCGTAGGCGGCCACCACGGCCGTCACGCTCTCCGGGGCGGCAGCGCGGCAGGCGGGGTGGGCGGCGACGACCTCTTCGGGGGGCGGGCCGCCCTGCATCGTGACGCTGGGGGCCATGACGATGACATCGACCCAGGCGGCCCCGACGCAGGCCCAGGGCCAGTCGAGGAACCACACACGATCGGGCGAGAGCAGGATGTTATCGGCGCGGATGTCGTAGTGGACCAGGGTGTCGCCCGCCACGGCCTCCGGGACGGCTGCTTCGAGGTCGGCAAGGCGATCGAGGTTGCTGCGGTACCACGGAGGAAGGTTCGGAGGACGCCGGCCACCTTCGTCGCGGAGCGTCCGCCACGCGTCCTGCGGGAAGGTCTCGGCGGCGCTGGGGGCAACGCCGGCAGGAAGAGGGCAGGGGGTGAGCCGCTCGCCCAGGCGCACGAGGGCTTCCAGAACGCGGTCGAGCTCACGCAAGTCCCAGGGTTGGCGGGGGTGCTCGCCTGCGATGTCCTCGAAGGCGAGGGCCACCCAGCCGTCCTCGCCCTCGTCGCGCGACCAGAGGAGGCGAGGGGCGGGCACGTCTTCCGGCATCCCGGAGGTGATGCGAATCTCCCTGCGGTGGATACCGGCGCTGTCGGGGTTGATGTCGGGGCCGACGGCCTTGACGAACACGCGCCGCCCGTCGGCGAGCAGCATGCGCACGGCCACCCCCGGCGAGAAGCCCGAGGGCTGGGTAACGGCCTCTGCGACGGGACTGCCCGCCCAGGCCTCGAAGGCATCACGGAGGCGCTTCGGGGCCTGCTTCCAGTGGAGGCGCGCGCCCTGGGGCGGCAAGGGCGGGATGGCAGCCATCGCGCACCGCCTAGGGCCAGACGACCCAGGTGTTGGGCGACGTGACCATGCTCCCGAGGATCTGCGGGGGCGCGCCGTTGAGCGATTCGAAGGCGCGCTCCTGGGTGAGGGCGTTCCCGGCAAGCTCGCGCAAGCCGTCCACGCGCTTCTGCCACTCGACACGGGGCTGGCTGGCCTCGAGGTAGCGCCCCTGCACGCGCTGGCCGAGGAGGAGCACGTCGTAGGCGAAGTCGCCGAAGACTTCCTCGGGCTTGAAGAACTGCGACTGGCGGTACGTGAGCGGGGTGCGCTCGCGGAAGAGGCCGACGCGCTCCTGGGCGCCGCCGATGTCGACGGCGTTGCGGCAGGCCTGCCAGAAGGGCGTGTCGAGCTTCTTGTTGAAGCGGTAGTGGACGGCGAGGAACCAGCGTACGTCGTCCCAGTGGGCGTTGAGGGTGCGGTTCACAATGCCGCGGATGGCCGTGTCCTTCTTCGAGCGGGGGAAGTTCAGGACGAGCTGGTTGATCTCGAGGATGATCATGTGGAGCCCGGTCGACTCCAGCGGCTCGACGAAGCCGTAGGAGTTGCCGATGGCGACGACGTTCCCCTTCCAGAAGTGCTCGCGGCGGCCGGTCTTGAAGCGGATGACGCGGTGGTCGCCCATGCCGTCGTTCTTCGAGCGCATCTCCTCGGCGGCCTCATCGTCGGAGAGGAACTGCGAGGAGAAGACGTAGCCGCGATGGTCGTCCTCGACGGAGGGGGTGTTCCAGCACCAGCCGGCGTTCATCGTTTCGGCGGTGGTGAAGGGCTTGATGTGGCCGCCGTGGGGCACGTTGGCGACGATTGCGCGGTCGCAGAAGAGGCTGCCTTCGTAGCTGTGGAATGGCGATCCGAGCGCCTCGCCGATGATCTCGGCGCGGAAGCCCGTGCAGTCGACGTAGAGGTCGAAGCGGCGCTCCTCGCCATCGTCGGTGACGACGTGGTCAAGCTCTTCGCCGTCCTCGGTGGGCACGAACTCGTCGACGGAGCGTTCGAGGAGCTCGACGCCGTCGGCGACGGCCTGCTCCTTCAGGTAGGCGACGAAGCGCCCGTTATCGAGGTGGTAGGCGAAGGGGATGCGGTCGATGAGGGAGGTGAGCTGGCCACCCTCGTTGGCGACGATGGGGGAGCGCTCGTTGGAGATGAGCAGGGAGCCGAGGGAGTAGTCGTTGAACTCGCCGCCGTAGTAGACGGAATCGAGGATGGGGCCGGGGTGAAAGGCGTAGTTGAAGTAGTAGTCGCCGGGCTGGCCCCACTCGAACTTAACCCCGAATTTCCAGGTGGGCTGGACCTTGCGGTAGAGCTCGTGCACGTCGCGTTCGAGGTAGGCGTGGAGGAACTTGACCATGATGGGGGTTGTGCCCTCGCCCACGCCGATGATGGGGATGGTGGGGGATTCGATGAGGGTGACGCGCAGGTGGGGAAGCTTCTTGCGCAGGGCGAGCGCGGTCAGGTAGCCGGCGGTGCCGCCGCCGATGATGCCAACCGTCTTGTACTCGCCCGATGGCTGTGTCACCGGGCTATCGTGCCACGGATGGGGTTGGGAGGGGCGCGGGGAGTGCTCGCGCGGTCGCGCGGTCGCGCGGTCGCGCGGAGGCGGTAAGATGCGCGCTCGCTGGGAGGCGCACCGACCATGGAACTCGGAACTGGGAAGACGGCAGTCGTGACTGGTGGGGGGAGCGGCATCGGCGAGGCGCTGTGCCGCGCGTTCGCGGCCGAGGGGATGTCGGTCGTGGTCTCGGATATCGATCTGAGCGCCGCCGAAGGGGTGGCGAACTCCATCAACGACACGGGCGGGAGCGCTATCGCGGTCCGCACCGACGTGGCCGACCGCGCTTCCGTGAAGGAGCTGGCCGACAAGGCGTTCGAGACGTTCGGGGGCGTGCACGCGCTCTGCAACAACGCAGGCGTCGTGACCTTCCGCTCCGCCGCGGAGATGAGCGACTCCGACTGGGACTGGGTGATGGGCGTGAACCTGGACGGCGTCATCAACGGGGTGACGCAGTTCCTGCCGCGCATGATCGAGCAGGGCGAGGGGCACCTCGTGAACACCTCCTCGAGCGCCGGGCTGTTCGCGCCTCCGGGGATGGCCTCGTACGTCGCCTCGAAGCAGGCGGTTGTGGGCCTGTCGGAGCACCTGAACCACGACCTCGAAGCCGTGAACATCGGCGTGTCGGTGCTGTGCCCGGGCGGGGTCGCGACGAAGATCGTGGAGGCGGGCCGGAACCGGCCCGACGAGCACGGCGGTCCCGAGGACGTGCCCGACTATGCGGAGCCGATCCGCCAGGGCATCTCGCAGGGCATGCCGCCCTCCGAGGTGGCGGCGCGCGTGCTCGACGCTATCCGAAACGAGCACCTCTACATCGTGACCCACGAGGACACGAAGGCGGGCGTCGAGGCGCGGATCGACGGGATCCGCGCGGGGTACGCGCTCAACGACTAGCCGCCCCGTTTCGCATCGAACCTGGACCCTCGCGGTCCCTGACCCGGCCTAATACTTGGTTGCCAAGTATTAGGCCGCTCGCTACAGTCCCCGGCCATGACACGCGAGCTTCTGGCCGGTGAGCATGCCGTCCTGGCGCTGCTGCGGACGCGCCCGATGTACGGGTACGAGATGGCGCGCTACTTCGAGGGGGAGGACCTGCGGGAGGTCTGCCCGATCGAGCAGGGCTCGCTCTATACCTACCTGCGGAACCTGGAAGGGCGAGGGCTGGTCACCTGGCGCGAGGAGCGGGAAGGGCTGCGTCCGCCGCGGAAGCGATTCGCGCTGACACCCGAAGGGGAAGCGGTGGTGGAGGCGTGGCTGCGCGAGCCGGTCGAGCGGCTGCGGGAGGTGCGCTTCGAGCTGCTGGTGAAGCTGTACGTGCTCCACGCCGTCGATCCCGAGGCGGAAGCGGCGCTGGTGCGGGACCAGCTGCGGGTGTGCGAGGCGTATCGCGAGCGGGCGAAGGATCGGGTCGCAGAGGCCGGCGACGGGTTCCTGCGGCTGGTGGCGCAATCGAAGCTCTCGGCGGCGGACGCGACGGTGGAGTGGCTACGCGACCACCTTACGACGCTCTCAGCTCCCGCCGCGGCGCCGTGAGTCTGCGAGTCGCCGCCGCGGGGGTGCTCGCAGTGGCGGCGCTGGGCCTGGGGGCGTGCGGCGACAGTGAGGAGCCAACCGAGACGATCACGGTGTTCGCGGCGGCCTCGCTGACCGAGGCCTTCGGCGAGCTTGCAGCCGCATTCGAAGAGGAGCACGCGGGCGTGACGGTGCGGCTGTCGTTCGCGGGGTCGGCGACGCTGCGGACGCAGATCCTGGAGGGCGCACCCGCCGACGTGTTCGCGAGCGCGAGTCCCGACGAGGTCGCAACGCTGGGCGCGGCGGGACTGGTCGTCGAGGAGCATACGCTGGCCACGAACACCCTGGTGATCGCTACGCGAGAAGGGGGCATCGGGAGCCTCGAGGACCTTGCACTGCCGGGGCTGCGGCTGGTACTGGCGGCCAAGGACGTTCCGGCGGGGCGCTACGCACGGGAGTCGCTGGCGCTGGCAGGCGACGACTTCGCGGGGCGCGTGCTGGCGAACGTTCGCAGCAACGAGGCGAACGTGCGCGCCACGCTCGCGAAGGTCGAGCTTGGGGAGGCGGACGCGGCCATCGTCTACGCGAGCGACCTGGGGGCAGCGGACGACGGCGTCCGCGCGGTCGCGATTCCGGAGCGGTACCAGGTGGCGGCGGAGTACCGCCTCGCGCTCCTCTCGGAGAGCGATGGAGCGCGCGCGTTCGTGGCGTTCGCGACCTCGCCGGAGGGGATGGCGACGCTCGCGCGGCACGGGTTCACGGTCATGGCGGTGACGCCATGACCGCCCTCCGGGCGCGGGCGCCTCACGCGGGGCTGGCGCTACTGATCGCGGTCTTCGCCGTGTTCTTCGTGCTGCCGTTCGCGGGGCTGCTTGAACGCGGCATCGGGGGCAGCGGCACGTGGGACGCGATCACGAGCGACACAGCACTCGATGCGCTCGTGCTCTCGCTGTGGACGTCGGCGGTGGCGCTGCTGATCGCGGTGGTGGCGGGGACGCCGGTGGCGTACTGGCTCACGCACGCGCGCTTCCCGGGGAAGGGAGCGGTGGAGGCACTCATCGATCTGCCGATCGTGCTGCCGCCGACGATAGCGGGCGTGGCGCTGCTGACCGCATTCGGGCGGAAGGGGCTGCTGGGGGAGCCGCTGGACGAGTGGTTCGGGCTGACGCTGGGGTTCAGCACGGCGGCGGTGATCATGGCGCAGCTGTTCGTGGGGGCGCCGTTCTACGTGCGCGCGGCGCGGGCCGGCTTCGCGAGCGTCGACGCGCAGTACGAGCGGGTTGCACACACGCTGGGGGCGTCGCGGCTGCGGGCCTTCGCCCGAATCGTGCTGCCCCTGAGCTGGCCGTCGCTGGCGGCTGGAGCGGCGCTGTGCTGGGCGCGAGCCCTGGGGGAGCTGGGGGCGACGCTCATCTTCGCCGGGAACCTGCAGGGCGAGACGCAGACGATGCCGCTCGCCATCCTGAGTGCGTTCGAGCGCGCCGACGGGCTGACGGCGGCAGTCGCGCTGGCGATCCTGCTGCTGGCGGTGGCCCTGGTAGCGCTGGCGGCCTTCTGGCTGCTCTCGACGCGGGGGGCACGGACGCCATGACGCTCGAATTCGCGGCACGGATGCAGCTCGGCGACTTCTCCTACGACGCGCGCCTGGAGGCGGGGAACGAAATCGTCGTGCTGTTCGGGCACTCGGGGGCGGGGAAGAGCCTGACGCTGCAGCTCATCGCCGGACTCCTGCAACCCGACGAGGGGCGCATCGCGATCGGGGGGCAGGCCGTGTTCGACTCGGGCGCCGGGCTGAACCTGCCGCCGCAGGAGCGACGGATCGGGTACGTCGTGCAGGACTTGGCGCTGTTCCCGCACATGACTGTGGCCGAAAACGTCGCGTTCGGGATGACGGGCGAGGGACGGGAGCGGCGGCTCGCCGAGGTGCTCGACCTGATGCACCTGGGCGACTTCCGCGAGCGCAAGCCACGGTCGCTGAGCGGGGGTCAGCAGCAGCGCGCGGCGCTCGCGCGCGCCCTCGCGCGGGAGGCGAGCCTGCTGCTGCTCGACGAGCCGTTCAGCGCGCTCGACGAGTCCCTGCGCGTGGAGCTGCGGCGCGAGCTGATCCGGTTGCGGAGCGAGCTCGACCTGAGCGTCATCTTCGTGACGCACGACCTGCGGGAGGCGCACCTGGTGGCCGACCGGCTGGCGGTATTCGATGCAGGGAGGCTGCTGCAGTTCGACGGTCGGGAGCGGGTGTTCCGGGCGCCGGCGAACCGGCGGGTGGCGGAGCTGACAGGGGTCGCGAACATCCTGCGGGGGCGGGTGGCGGCGGCCCGGGGCGGCGTCCTGACGGTCGAGGCGGGTGGGGCGCGCCTGCGAGCGCCCGCGCCGAACGGGTGGCGTCCGGATGTGGACGAGGCCGTCGACATCGCCATCCGGGCGGAACGCGTCAACCTGCGGCGGCTGGACGCAGACGACCCGGGCCAGCCGAACCTGCTGCGCGGCACGATTCGCGAGGAGCTGGCGTACGGCGCGACGCATACCCTGCGGTTCGAGTCAGCGCTGGGGGAGACGGTCGAGGTGGAGATTGCCGCCCGTCCCTACGAGGTGCTGGGGGTCGAGGAGCAGAAGTCGTGGACGCTCGAGCTACCGCCCGAGGACCTTCACGTGATGCCGACTTCGCTGGGCAATCGTGTCTACGGCCAGCGCTAGGCCCTTCCTACAGCTACTCCAGCAATCTGAAGGGCAAATCCGAGCACAATGAGGGGTACCCCGATACGAAGCCACTTCCGTTCCAGGAACAAGGCAAGTGTTGCTTCTTGATTGGCGGGCACCGAGGTCATCATCTCGAACATAGGCCCCATCTTCTCTCCGTGTCGGCGCCTGACTTCTCTGTCCGTCATGACCAAGGCTCTCCAACTTATCGCGAGTATTCCAGCAATATCTAAGCCTAGTCCGCAGCATGTCAGAACCCATGCTTCCATCGTTCCTCCTCCTTCGAGCGCCCTAGCTAGTCGGAGCGAACCTCGCTCCCCGGAGAAGAGCTCAAGGCCTCGGCAACGACGGCGTAGACGGGGTCGGACTGGAAGGGAGCGGGGCTGAGGTCGAAGGCGCGGGCCTTCGCGAACGCCTTCGAGAGCTCGAAGTAGAGGGCCACGAGGTTGGCGCGCTGCTCGTCGCCGAAGAGCTGCCAGATGCGGACGGCCTTCGTCGGGAACATGCGGTTCGAGAACGTGATAGCGAAGGGCGCGCCCGGCTTGAGCACGCGTCCGACCTCGGCGAAGACCTCGACCGGGCGGGTGAGGTACTGCACGGAGACGCTGACGACGGCACCGTCGAACTCGTCGGTTTCGTAGGGGAGCGTGGGGTCCTGGTTGAGGTCGTGGATGGTGCGCCTGGTGAGGACTGGGTTGTTCTCCAGCTCGACCCTGTTCAATCCGAGGCCGGTGACACCGCCGTAGCTCACGTCGGCGGGGAGGTGCGAGACCCAGCTCGACATGAGGTCGAGCAGGTGGCCGCCCTCCGGGAAGGTCTCGCGGTAGAAGTCGCCGAGGGCGGCGATGGCCGCGTCATCAATGTGGTTGACGAGCCGCGGCTGGACGTAAAAGTGCGAGTCGTCCGACTCGTCGACGCGGCGGAAGTGCTCGGGGAGGAGCGGGTTGTCGTCCCGCGGCTCAGGAGACAGCGGCGCCCGCTCCCTGCTCGACGATGACAGCCTCGTAGAACTTGGCCTGGGGTGGCCTTCGAGGACGCCCTTGGCGGGCCCGGACTGCTCGTGGGCGCGTCGGAAGTGCTCGGACTGGGCCCAGTTGAGGAAGTCCTGGCGCGACTCCCAGATGGTGTGGGAGATGTAGTCGCCCGGGTCGTCGCCCTTGAGCAGGGAGAACTGCACGAACCCGTCGAGGTCCTTCAGGTAGCTCTCGCGGCCCTTCCAGACTTCCTCGAAGTCCTGCCCGCGATCGGGGTTGACGTTGAAGTGGTTCATCGCGATGAACATCGGCGTGCTCCGTTCGTGATGGCTCCATTCTAGCGGGCGCGCGCGGTTCCGCCGGGAAAGGGGCCGGTCGGACGGCGGCACCGTATCATTCGCGGGATGGTGCGATTCGCGGCAAACCTGAATTTTCTCTTCACCGAGGCTCCCTTCCTCGACCGTTTCGAACTGGCGAAACGGCACGGCTTCGAGGGAGTGGAGTACCCCATCCCCTACGAGAACCCCGAGGACGAGCTGGCCCGGCGCCTGCGCGAACACGGGCTGACGCAGGCGCTCATCAACCTGCCGGCCGGGGATTGGGCGGCAGGGGAGCGGGGCATCGCCTGCCATCCGGGGCGGACGGAAGAGTTCCGGGAGGGAGTCGCAACGGCGATCAGCTATGCGAAGGCCCTCGACTGCCCGCGAGCGAACTGCCTCGCCGGCATCCCGCCGGAGGGCGTCTCGACGGAGGAGGCGGTCGACGCGCTGCTCGAAAACCTGGAGTACGCAGGACAGGCGTTCCGCGACGAGGGGCTGCAACTGCTGACGGAGCCGATCAACACGCGCGACATCCCCGGGTTCTTCCTGAACACGAGCGCCCAGGGACTGGCGGTCATCGAAGAGATCGGGGACGGACTGGTGGGGCTGCAGTACGACGCGTACCACATGCAGATCATGGAGGGCGACCTGGCGCGCACGGTCGAGGAAAACCTGAGCGTCATCGGCCACATCCAGATCGCGGACAACCCGGGACGCCACGAGCCGGGCACGGGCGAGGTGAACTACCCGTTCTTCCTGGACCACCTTGACGCTATCGGTTACGAGGGCTGGGTGGGGTGCGAGTACGCCCCGGCGACGACAACCGAGGCGGGCCTGGGGTGGCTCGCGGAGTATCGAGCGAGTGAGGGGGCGTCATGACACGAATCGCGTTCATCGGGCTGGGCATCATGGGGCGGCCAATGGCGGGCCACCTGCAGGCGGCGGGCCACGAGCTGTTCGTCGTACGGCACGTCTCGCCGCTGCCCGAGGAGCTGCTGGAGGGGGGCGCGGTCGAGTGCGCGACGGCGGCGGAGGCGGCTTCGCGCAGCGAAGTCGTGATCACGATGGTGCCGGACACGCCCGACGTAGCCGACGTGCTGTTCGGCGCCGGGGGCGTGGCGGAGGGGCTGCAGGCGGGCACGACCGTTATCGACATGAGCTCGATCTCGCCGATCGAGACGAAGGCGTTCGCCGAGCGCATTGCGGAGAAGGGCTGCGACTACCTCGACGCGCCCGTCTCCGGGGGCGAGGTGGGGGCGAAGGGGGCCAGCCTCACGATCATGGCCGGCGGCAGCGGCGAGACGTTCGAGCGTGCGCGGCCGCTGCTCGAGCTGATGGGCGCGAACATCACGCTCGTCGGGGACGTGGGGGCGGGGCAAACGTGCAAGGTGGCGAACCAGATCATCGTGGCGCTCACGATCGAGGCGGTGGGGGAGGCGCTGCTGTTCGCCTCGAAGGCGGGGGTCGACCCGGCGCGGGTTCGGGAGGCGCTGATGGGGGGCTTCGCCGGTTCGCGCATCCTCGAGGTGCACGGGCAGCGCATGGTGGAGCGCACGTTCGACCCCGGTTTCCGCATCGCGCTGCACCAGAAGGACCTCGGGCTGGCGCTGCAGGGAGCGCGGGCGCTGGGGATCAGCCTGCCAAACGCGGCGACGGCGCAGGAGCTGATGAACGCCTGTGCGGCGCAGGGCTGGAGCGATCTCGACCACTCGGGCCTGGTAAAGGCGCTGGAAGTTCTGGCCGGGCACGAGATCTCCTGAACGCCGGAGCGATCGCACCTCGTGTGCGACAATGCACGGCGGTCCGCCGCTTGAGCGGACATGGTGGCCAGGAAGGAAGACGATGACCATCCGGGAAGTGGGTGTGGTCGGCTGCGGGATCATGGGCGCGGGAATCGCCCAGATCTGCGCGGCGCACGGGTACCGCGTCCGCGTCACTGAAGAAGAACCCGAGCGCCTCGAGCAGGGGTTGGCGACGATCAGGCGCCGCCTCGGCCGCGACGTCGAGCGCGGGCGGCTGAGCCGCGAGCGTCACGACCGCACGCTGGCTCGCCTGAAGGGCGTCGAGACCCTCGCGGGGTTCACGGACAGCGACCTCGTGATCGAGGCCGTGGTCGAGGACCTGCCGGTCAAGAAAGACCTCTTCGAGCAGCTTGGCGACGTCTGCAAGGAGGACGCGATCCTCGCGAGCAACACGTCGTCGCTCTCCCTGAGCGAGATGGCGGCTTCGTCGGGGCGGCCCGAGCAGGTCATCGGCATCCACTTCTTCAACCCGCCCACGGTGCTGCCGCTGGTGGAGGTGATCTCCTCGGAGAGCACCTCACAGGAGACGGTCGACGCGGCCATGGCCTTCTGCGACTCGATCGACCGGCTGACGGTGCGGGTGAAGGACTCGCCGGGGTTCATCGTGAACCGGCTGCTGGTGCCGTTCATCTTCGACGCCATCCACATGGTGGAGGGCGGGATCGCCTCGGCCGAGGACGTCGACCAGGCCTGCAAGGTAGGGCTGAACCACGCCCTAGGGCCGCTGGCGACGGCGGACCTGATCGGGCTGGACACGATGATCCACATCAGCGACGCGATGTTCGAGGAGTACGGGGAAGCGCGATTCAAGGCGCCGACAACGTTGCGACGGCTCGTCTCGCTCGGCCATCTTGGCCGCAAGAGCGGCCGCGGCTTCTTCGAGTACGACTAGGCACCAGTAAACGGGAAACGGGAGGCAGGCGTGGCACTGCTCTACGAGGTCAGCGACCACATCGCGACCATCACGATCAACCGGCCGGACGCCCTCAATTCGATCGACCTTGATACCTGGCACGAGCTCTCCGAGGCGTGCGCGAAGCTCCAGGCGGACGACGACGTCTGGGTCGGCATCATCACGGGCGCCGGCGGGCGCGCCTTCAGCGCGGGCGCGGACCTGAAGGAAACGATCCCGACGCTGATCGACGACCCGCGTGGGAACCGCTATGACGAGCCAGACACAATCATGCGCGGGCAGACGGTCACGAAGCCGCTGATCGCGGCCGTGAACGGCCTCGCGCTCGGCGGCGGCCTCGAGATCGTGCTGGCGTGCGACCTGCGCATCGCGGCCGAGGGCGCGCGCTTCGGCGCACCCGAGATCACGCTCGGCTTTATCCCGGGCTGGGGCGCGACGCAGCGGCTTGCGCGCGAGCTGCCCTGGGCGATCGCGTCCGGGATCGTGTTCTCGGGCGACCAGATCGGCGCGGAGACCGCGCACCAGTACGGCCTCGTGAACGACGTGGTTCCGGCCGACCGGCTGCAGGCGGCGGCGCGCCAGCTGGCGGAGACGCTCTGCTCACGCGGTCCCCTGGCGCTGCGCGCCGCCAAGCGGGCGATGCGCGAGGGGCTCGACATGTCCCTCGACGACGGCCTCCAGCTCGAGCACGACCTGTTCGACGACCTCGCCTACACGGAGGACGCGAAGGAGGGCGTGGCCGCCTTCCAGGAGCGTCGGGCAGCGACGTTCAAGGGGCGCTAACGACCCTTCCACGGCACGGGACGACACCCTGCGGCAGCGCGGGCGCATTGAAAGGCGCCCGCCGCTCGTCTAGATTCGCGGGGCTTTCGCGGTCGGGTGCGCACGCGCCCGCACAACCGCGACAAAGGGGTGACCGTGGCAACCGAACTAGACGATTACGCCATCCACCAGATCGTCGAGAACATGGAGCACGTCGAGGGGCGCAATCCGCGCTGGGTCGACGAACTCTGGTTCCACATCGGGACGACGGACGGCTCGCTCAGCGTGGCGGGCCACATGGGGGTCTATCCCGCGACCGCCAGCATGGACGCCGCCGCGAGCGTCGCGTACGAGGGCAAGCAGTACGACGTGCGCTTTGGGCGGCGCGTCGAGGGTGACCGCGACCGCCGCGAGGTCGGCGGCATCAGCGCCGAGATCGTCGATCCGTTCCGGGCGTGGCGTTTCACGCTAGCGCCCGCGGAGGGCCAGGCGATCAGCTTTGACCTGGAGTTCTCGTCGGAACTGCAGCCGATGGAGGTCGCGGGGCCGGTCCAGCACCGGCGCGACGGCCGCCAGGTGGTCTGGGACCTGTACCAGTACTCGCAGGCGGGCAGCGCCAGCGGCAACGTGACCGTCGAGGGCGAGACGATCGCCGTCGACGGGGCGGTTGGCTTCCGCGAGCGCTCGTGGGGGGTGCGGCCCGTGTTCGGGCAGGTGCCCCACCTCGGGCGGCCGCCGAGCTCGATCGGCAGCCGCTCGTTCTGGATGGCGGCGACAGCCGGACCCCTCTCCGGGTGGGTCTGGCAGATCGAGCCGGAAGGTGGCTCGAACGCGACCGGCGGGCTGGGCGACGACACAGGCGTGACGCGGCTCGACGGCTGCCTCGCGGGGCCGCACGGCGAAGGCGACCCGCTCCGCATCAGCAGCGCCGACCTCGACCTCCAGTTCGAGATGGACGGCAAGCGGCTCAAGGGCGGCAGCGCCTCCCTCCTGGACCGGGACGGGGGGACGCACGAACTCAGCCTGAAGCCGCTCACGACGATCTACGCGAAGGGGCTCGGGTACGGACACCCCGACTTCCGCCACATCGAGTACAAGGACGGCGTCGCCCAGAGCGAGACGCATGACACCAGCGATACGGCGACGGTCGCGGGGCTGCTCGACAACGACTCCGGCCACATCAACCCGTTCGCAATCGAGCACTTCTGCGAGATCGCGGCAGGGGAGCAGACCGCGTACGGCGTGGTCCGCCTGAGCATCTAGGGATTGGGGGAAGAACGATGACGATGCTGACCGAGCTGGACGAACATTTCTATCACCAGACGCCGAGCCCCGTGGACTCGCTCCGGGACACGGACCCGCGCTACGTGGACCAGCACTGGTTCCAGTGCATGGACGTCGAAGGACGCTGGATCGTGGGCGCCAACTGGCCAATCTGGCCCAATACCGGGCTGATCGAGAACGGCCAGATCATTGTGCACGGCGATACGCAGTACAACCTGCGCTATTCGAGCACGATCGAGCGCGATGGCTACAAGTCGGCGCGCACCAACCAGAAGGTCGGGCCGGCCTCGATGGAGGTCATCGAGCCACTGCGGAAGGCTCGCTTCACGCTCTCGCCCGAGAACCACTGGGGCATCAGCTACGACCTGACGATGGACACGTTCCTGCGCCCCGTGCAGACGCGCACGCCGATCGCGTTCGCGGGCTCACCCACGCTTCCGGGCGTGTTGCCCTACTTCGAGATCATGGGGCGCTGGACGGGCGAGCTGAACGTCGACGGGGTGTCATACGAGGTGAACCACGAGAACACGTGGGGCCAGCGCGACCGCTGCTGGGCGAGCCTCGGCGGCGAGCGGTGGCAGGGCTGGACGGGCCCGGCGCCGGGCGGCGGGGGCGTCTCGCCGCGGGGCGCGGGGCGCATCCACTGGCACAGCCACATCCAGTTCGACGACATCGGCTTCTGGTGGTGGATGGACGAGTTCATGGGGAAGCCCCGCCTCGGCGGCACGCTCGCGGACAACCGCGGCAGCCACTTCGACGGGGCGGTCACCTGGCGGATCGACGACCCGCGCCAGGAGATCCGCATCGTCGACTTCACGAATATCGACATCGTGGCGCAACCGGGGACGAAGAAGTTCCAGGAAGCGCAGATCACGCTCATCGACGAGTTCGGCACGGAGTACGACCTCGAGTTCGAGATCATCAAGCCGAACTCCACACGCCACATTCGGGGCGAGGGCTACGGCCAGCCGAGGTTCCTGGGCGGCTGGCAAGGCGACTGGCACGAGGAGTACGACAAGTACGACCTGAGCGACTACTCGACGTACGACAGCTTCGCGCACCAGCTCTGGGACGGGGAGCACGCCGTTCGCTGCCGCTTCAACGGCCGCGAGGGGATCGGCCACATGGAGATGAGCGGAACGCCACCGCTTCCCCAGTGGGGGTTCGCCTAGTGCGGCGGCCCGGAACGGGGGCCGCATGACCGCGTCGTTCGAGGGGAAGGCGATCATCGTCACGGGGGCGGCCTCGGGGATGGGCCGGGGCGTGGCCGAGCTGCTCGCCGAACGGGGCGCCCGCGTGGCGATCGTCGACCCGGCGGCGGAGGGCCTGGCGGAGACGGAACGCACGCTGCGCGACGCTGGGAGCGAGGTCATCGCGGAACCCATCAGCGTGGCCGACCCTGAGGCCGTCGACCGGCTGATCGCGCAGGTGCGCTCCGCCTGGGGCGGGATCGACGGGCTGGTTCACTGCGGCGCCATCCTCCGCTACGCCGGCTCCCTCGAAACCGACCTGGAAACGTGGCGCGAGGTCATCGACGTGAACCTGACGGGCACGTTCGTTGTCGGGCACGCGGTGGCCACGTCGATGGTTGAGGACGGCCGCAAGGGCGCGATCGTGAACATCGCCTCCGTAGCGGCCGTGCTGGGGCTCCCGAACCTCGCGGCCTATTCCGCCTCGAAGGGCGGGGTGGCGGCGCTCTCGCGCTCGATGGCGATCGAGCTGCTGCCGCACGGCATCCGCGTGAACTACATCTGTCCGGGGTTCGTCGAGAGCGGCATGACGGAGGACATCCTCGAGGAAGAGGGGGCGCGCGAGCGCATGGCCCAGCAGACAGCCACGGGCGCCATCTGCAGTCCCCGGGACATCGCCGAGGCGTGCGCGTTCCTTCTGAGCGAGGAGAGCGCGGGGTACGTCATCGGGAACGGGCTGATGGTCGATTCGGGAGTCACCATCCGCTAGCATCGGCCCGCAGCACGCACCAGGGGGACAGCCATGGGCATCCGCGGAGTGGGCCACACGTCAATCACGGTGCGCGACCTCGATCGCGCGGTCGCCTTCTACAAGCTCCTCGGGTTCGAGGATACGGGCACGCGCCTGCACCTCGACAACGAGTTCATCGAGACGCTGCAGGCCATTCCCGGCGCGGACATCACGGCGGCGGTGCTGCGCCTGAACGACTACGCGCTCGAAGTCATCAAGTACGACGCGCCGACAGGCTACGACCACAATCCGCTGCGCACGTCCGACGTGGGCGGCTTCCACATCTGCCTGATGGTGGACTCGGCGGACGAGGAGTACGCGCGCCTGAAGGCGGCGGGCATGGAGTTCAAGTCCGAGGTGCTGGACTACGACGGGGGCATCCGCGTGGTCTACGGCTGGGACCCGGACGGAAACACGATCGAGTTGCTGTCACAGGCGCCGGTGCCGGCGAGCGCGTCCTAGGGCAGGTCGACCTCGATCGCGGAGACCTTGGCGGGGCCGTCGCCGGTGTTCGTCCATGAGTGGAGGGTGTTGTCGCCCTCGACGACGAGGTCGCCCTCGTAAACCGTGACCGATTCGCCGCCGTCGAGGGCGAACTCGAGCTGGCCCTTCGCGATGTAGACGTAGACGTCGCAGTGGACGGCGTGCCAGCCGGTCGTCTGCCCCGGCTCGAACTCGACGATGAGCCAGCGGCCATCGATGCCCGCGGGCACGTCGAAGTCGTGGGCGCGGGCGTCGGGAAGCTCGCGGTTCTCGGCGATGACCGCCTTGCCGGCGGCGTTGTTGCGGGTGCGGATGAACTTGCTCACGCGCGCCGGACCCTTCTCTCGCCCCTGTAGACGATGAGCAGATGGAGGCGGTCACCGGCCGGGGAGAGCTGCATGGACACGACCTCGTTGGCGATGTGGTCGTTGAGCCAGGCATCCGTGGCCTCGTCGAGGGAGGCAGCGTCATCCGCGGAGACGACGGCGGTGTAAAGGTAGCTCGCGCTCGTGTCGATACCGCTCATGGGGCGGGACGGTACGCGCCCGCGGTCACGCGGGGCAAGGGGCTGGCTACCAGACCAGGTCGCCGATGATCCAGCCGAGGGCGGCGGCGGTGACGATGACGGGGATGGTGTTGATCAGGAAGTACTGCATCGGCATGGGGCATCCCCTCCGGTCAATTGTTCACTATACATCGTGATTTGGGGGCGGGGTCGGGTCCGAGCGCCGCGCTAGAATCGCGCGATGGGCACGTTCGACGCGATCGTGGTGGGGGCGGGGCCGGCGGGCAGCACGACGGCTCGCGAGCTGGCCGCGTCGGGCGCCCGCGTGCTCGTCGTCGACAGGGCGGATTGGCCGCGCTACAAGGCCTGCGGTGGCGGCGTTCCCCTGCGGGCGGAGCGGATGCTCCCGTTCCCCATCGACAGCGTGGTCGAGGACTCGGTGTCGCGGATCGAGATGTCGGCGCGGGGAAGGATGGCCTTCACGAAGCGCTCGCGGGGGCCGTTCGCGCGCATGGTGATGCGCGACCGGTTCGACATGCTCCTGTTGGAGCACGCGCAGCGTGCGGGCGCGGAGCTGCGGACCGGAACGGTCGTGCGGGAGCTCGACCTGAACGGGCTGGCGCGCATCCGGGGGGACGGGTTCGAGGCGGAGGCGGAGACGCTCATCTGCGCCGACGGGGCGCACTCGCCGGTGGGGCGGATGGCGGGGCTGGGGGGCGACCTGGCGGAGTGCGCGGCGTGGGAGGTGGAGGTGCGGGGCCGCCCGCGGGACGCCTCCGTGGGGGAGGCGACAACGCTCATCGACCTGGGGTACGACCCCTGGGGCTACGCCTGGCTCTTCCCGAAGGCGGAGCTGCTCTCGATCGGGATCGTGTTGCCGCGCGAGGAAGCGGGGCAGATGAAGGCGCTGGTCGAGCGCTACCTGGAGCGGCTGGGGCTGCGGGAGGCGGAGGTCGAGATCGCGCGGGGGCACAAGATTCGTTTCCGGCGGGGCGGTGAGACGGTGGCGGGGGAGCGGGTGGCGCTGGCGGGGGACGCGGCGGGGCTGGCGGACGAGTTCACGGCGGAGGGCATCTCCTACGCGATCCACTCGGGGCGGCTGGCGGCGCGGGCGACCCTGCGGACGCTCGCGGGCGAGGGCGACCTGCGGAGCTACCAGGACGAGCTGGAGGACGAGATCCAGCCGGAGCTGGATGCGGCGAGGACCATCGCCTACATGTTCTACGGGATGCTGAAGCGGGCGCGGCGGCCGTGGATGCTGGCGAGCGAGTACACGCCGTTCCTGTGGTCGTCGCTGTTCGCGGTGCAGCGGGGCGAGTCGAGCTACGCACGCGAGGCGCAGCGGGCGGGGCCCCTGACGGCGGCAGCAAACGCGATGCTGCGCCGTCGCGACCGGCAACGGGCGCGTTGATCGAGGCAGGGCGCAGTCGTACGCTCGCAGCGGAATGATAGCCGGCACACTCACCCGCCGGCGCTAGAGCCGCCGCTCCCACGAGCGAGCTCCGAACGCGCCCCTCGCCCGACGGCCTGATCGGGCCCAGTCGCCGCCGCATTCCCAGGCTCCTCTTCGATGGATTCGACACGTCTGCGCGCGGCAGGTACGCGCAATGCCCAGACGTTCACCCCTTTCGACAACGCTCTCCCAGCACCGGCTCCGCGACGCGAAGATCGCGGAACGCATCGTCACCTCCACCGGACTATCGCCACCCGCGCTCGTCTACGAGTTCGGCGCGGGCGACGGGATCCTGACGGCCGCCATCCTGGAACGCGCGGGGCGGGTGGTGGCGATCGAGCGCGACCGGCAGCTCTGGCAGGGTCTGCGGGAACGGTTCGCGGACGAGCCTCGCGTACGGGCGGTGCTGGGAGACTTCCGGGAGGTTGGGCTGCCGCGGCAGGGCGCGTACGAGGTCGTCGCGAACCTGCCGTTCGCGCACACATCGGAGGCGATGCGGTTACTGCTGGGGGCGCGGAACCGGCCGCGCTCGATGCACCTGGTCATGGGGCGCGACGCCGCCATGCGGTGGGGCGGGTTCGGGGAGGAGACGCTGGTCTCGGTGCTCGCCAAGCCGTGGTTCGAGTTTCGTGTGGCGCTGGCCCTGCGGCGGCGGGACTTCGCACCGCCGCCGCGCACCGACTGCGTCCTGCTCACGGCGCGGCTGAGAGAGGAACCACTCGTTATGGCCTCGGAGGCGCGCGGCTGGAACGACTTCGTCCGGCAGGGATTCTCGCAGGGTCGCGCGAGCGCGCGCCGGAACCTCGCGGGCGTGCTCGGCTACGAGCAGTTCAAGCGGAGGGCGCGAACGCTCGGGATCGAGCGCGACGCGCGACCGGGGGTCGTTTCGTTTGAGCAGTGGCTCGGGCTGTGGCGCGCGGCCAGCCGGAACGGGAGGCGCTGATGGCCGGGGCTTTACGCGCACGGCCTTGCCGCAGTTGCGGGAGCGCCCGTAGGCTGGAGTCACACCACTCCTGGAGTTCAGCGCATGTCCCAGAGCGCGACGCGCGAAGTGCGACCCGACGGCAGGCTACGGCTGCCGCCCGGTCAGCGGCTCACGGGCGGCTGGCCGGTGCTGCACTACGGCGCCATCCCGCGGCTCGACACGGAGACGTGGCGCTTCCACGTGTGGGGGCTCGTCGAAGAGGAGCGCAAGTTCACCTGGGACGAGTTCAACGCCCTCGGCAACACGACCGACACGAGCGACATCCACTGCGTGACGACGTGGAGCAAGTACGACAACAACTGGGAGGGCGTTCCCTTCCGGGCGCTCTACGACGCGGTGAAGGTGAAGCCCGAGGCGAAGGTCGTGATGGTCCACAGCTACGGCGGCTACACGACGAACGTGCCGCTCGAGGACCTGCTGGCGGAGGGGGTGCTGTTCGCGCGGAGCCACGACGGCGAAGCGCTGACGAAGGAGCACGGCTGGCCGCTGCGCCTGGTCGTGCCCCACCTCTACTTCTGGAAGAGCGCGAAGTGGATCGGCGGGATGCAGTTCATCGACGAGGACCGGCCCGGCTTCTGGGAGATGTACGGGTACCACATGTACGGGGACCCGTGGAGGGAACAGCGCTACTCGTAGCGCCTCACTCGCCAGCGGACTGGAGCAGATCGGCGGCCGCCGCGCGGTTGGCAGGCGTGTCGCCGCCGAGCATGAGCGCGATCTCGCGCAGGCGGGCCTCCCCCTCGACCTCCTCGATGTCGCTCCAGGTGCGGGCGTCGTCGCTGGCCTTGGTCACGACGAAGTGGCGGGCGCCGTAGGCGGCAACCTGGGGCAGGTGCGTCACGCAGAGCACCTGGTGGCGCGCGGCGAGGCGGCGAAGCGCCTCGCCGACGACGGAACCGGCGCGCCCGCCGACGCCCTCGTCGACTTCGTCGAGGACGACGAGGCGGGGCTCGGCGGCGGCGCCGAGCACGGTCGTGAGGGCGAGCAGGAAGCGTGAGGTCTCGCCGCCGCTGGCGACGCTGCGGAGGGGACGGGGCGGGGACCCGGGGTTGAACGCCGCCAGCAGCTCCATCTGGTCGACGCCGGACTCCGTGAAAGCGCGCCTGCCGGGCTCGCCGCCGCCGGAGGTGGCGGCGTCGGGGGCGACGACCTCGTAATCGGGGAGGGTGACGGCGAGTCCGTCGGCGTTGTCCTCGCAGGCGAAGCCGGCGGCGAGGGATGCTCCCGGCATCTCAAGGCGGGCCAGCTCCACGGCGACATCGGCGATGAGGCGGCCGGCCGCCTCGCGACGGGCGAGCGACAGGCCGGCGGCGGCCTCGGCTGCCGAGGTCGCGAGGGCGGCGGCACGTTCGCGCAGCTCCTCAAGCGACGAGCCGGCCGTCTCCATGGCCTGGAGGCGCTCCCGGGCGGACGACTCGTACTGGAGGATGGCCTCGACGCTCTCGCCGTACTTGCGACGCAGGCGGGCGATGAGGTCGAGGCGAGCATCGATGGCCTCGCGGCGCTCGGGGTCGTCTTCGAGGGTCTCGCGGTAGGCGCGGAGAGAGCGGCCGAGGTCGGCGGCGGCCTGCTCGAGGGTGACGCCCTCGGTGCGGAGCCCCGTGGCATCGGGGTCGGCCTCGGCGATCTCCTCGAGGGCGGCGACGGCCTCGGCGATGGCCGGCGCATCGAGCGCTTCCAGCGCGGCCGCCGACGCGCCCAGCAGGCGCTCGACGCTGGCCAGGCGACGCTGCTCTCGGCGGAGGGCGTCATCCTCGCCGGGAACGAGGCCGGCCTGCGCGATCTCGTCGACCTCGAAGCGGAGCTGGTCGAGGAGACGTTCGCGCTCGCGCGAGTCGGCGCCGATGGCTTCGATCTCGCGGCGCAGAGCGCGCAGCTCGCGGACCTCGGCGGCGAGCGCGTCGCGCTGCTCGCGCAGGCCGCCGAACGCGTCGAGGACGGCGAGCTGGACGGCCGGGCGCAGGAGCGTGAGCTGCTCGGACTGGCCGTGGATGTCGATAACGCGAGCGCCGAGCTCGCGGAGGCGCTCGGCGGGCGCGCTGTCGTCACCGATGCGCCCGGCGGTGCGTCCCGAGAGGCGAACCGTGCGCTCAACCGTGAGGGCCTTGTCGCCGGCGCGCACGCTCGCACGGACGCGGGCGCTCTCGGCGCCGTCGGCGATGACGCCGCGTCCGTGCCGGCCTCCGAAGAGGAAGTCGAGAGCATCGACGATGATCGACTTTCCCGCGCCGGTCTCGCCGGTGATGACATTCAGGCCGGGGCCGGGGGCGAGGGTCACATCGCGCGCGACGGCGAACCCGGTGACAGTGAGCTGCTCAATCACCGTTGCTCATGGCGCTGCTGAGCTGCACCTCGAGGCGCTCGGCGAGGTGCCCGAAGAAGGACGAGGGCGGGTCGAGCAGGGCGAAGCAGGCGGCGTGCTCGCTGGCGGTGAGGGAGACGCGTGAGCCGCCGGCGAGGCGCAGGTCCTCCTGGCCGTCGACGGTGAGGATGGCGCCCTCATCGGAGCGAACGCTCAACGTGACGGTCGAGGACGGCTCCAGCACGAGCGAGCGTCCGATGGCGAGGTGCGCGGAGACAGGGGTCACGACGAGGTGGCGTTCGACCGGCGAGAGGATGGGTCCGCCGGCGCTGAGGGAGTAGCCGGTGCTTCCCGTGGGGGTCGCCACGATCATGCCGTCGCAGCGGTAGAGGGCGACACGTGCGCCATCGACGGCGAGCTCCACGTAGACCGGGCGGCCGGGGGAGCGGCGGCTGAGCACGATGTCGTTGAGGCCGTGGAAGGAGCGTCCGGCGGCCTCGCCCTCGGTGACGGTGGCGGCGACCATGAGGCGCTCCTCAACCTCCCACTCGCCCGCCATGATGCGGTCGAAGTTGTCGAAGAAGGCGTCGCGGTTGAGGCTGGTGAGGAACCCGAGGCGGCCCATGTTCACGCCCAGGATGGGGAGCGGGCGGGGGACGGCGAGGCGGGCGGCGCGCAGCACGGTTCCGTCGCCGCCGGCGCAGACAATGAGCTCGGCGCCGGCGAGCGCCTCGGCGGGGACGTGGCCCCAAGCGCCCGCGACGCGCACCTCGACGCCGGCCTGCTCGCAGGCGTCGGCGATGCGCCCGGCGAGGACGAGGGCAGGCTCGACGCCTTCGGGTCGCAGGACGAGGACGCGCTTCAGCACGATGGCCCCTCGGGGTTGGGTGTGCGCAGGTACACGACTATCTCACGATTGCCGCGTTCGCCGGTGACGGCGCAGTCGGCGGAGTCGATGACGTCCCAGCCCTCGTCGAGCGCCCACTGCCGGAACTCGTCGAGCACGCGCCCGCGGACGGCCTCGTCGCGGACGACGCCGCCGCGGGGAACGTCGGCGGGACCGGCCTCGAACTGGGGCTTCAGCAGCACCACGCCGGGCGTGCGGGCGGGGAGGCGGGAGGCGACGGAGGGCAGCACCTTGCGCAGCGAGATGAAGGAGACGTCGGCGACGAAGAGGTCGAGGGGCGGGAGCTCGGGGAGGTCGCGGGCGTTGGTGCGCTCCATCGAGGTGACGCGCGGGTCCTCGCGGAGGCGCTGGTGAAGCTGCCCGCGCCCCACGTCGACAGCGAGCACGGAGGCGGCGCCGCGCTGCAGCAGGCAATCGGTGAAGCCTCCCGTGGAGGCGCCGATGTCGAGGCAGCGGAGGCCGGCAGGGTCGACGCCGAAGGCGTCGAGGGCGGTCTCGAGCTTGCGCCCACCACGGCTGACATAGGGCTCGAGCTCGGAGAGGTCGAGCGGGGCGCCCTCGTCGAGCATGGTGGCGGGCTTCACGAGGGTGAGCGTGCCACTCCGGGCGCGCCCGGCCATGATGAGCCGCCGGGCGCTCTCGCGAGACTCGGCGAGGCCCCTGTGGACGAGCAACTGGTCGGCGCGAACGCGAGCCATCCGCGTAAGGCTAGCGCATGAACGCCTCTTTGGGCTGTGGCGGCATCGCGCGGTACGATCGCGGCCCGCATGCAGCTCTACTCCGATCTCGCCGACTGGTTCCACCTGCTGACCGCGCCCGAGGAGTACGTGGCCGAGGCCACGCACTACCGCCAGGGGCTGGTCGAGTCGTGCGACGGGCCCGCCGTCACGCTGCTGGAACTGGGTTCGGGCGGCGGCAACAACGCCTCGCACCTGAAGCAGTGGTTCACCTGCACGCTCACGGACCTCTCGCCGGAGATGCTGGCGCAGAGCCGCACGATCAACCCCGAATGCGAACACGTCCAGGGGGACATGCGCACGGTCCGGCTGGATCGCACCTTCGACGTGGTGTTCGTCCACGACGCGGTCGTATACCTGACCGAGCTCGACGACATCCGGGCAGCGGCGGTGACCGCGTTCACGCACCTGCGTCCGGGCGGGGCGGCGCTGTTCGCCCCGGACTACGTGCGCGAGAGCTTCCAGCCGGGCACCGACCACGGCGGGCACGACGGGGACGACGGAAGGGCGATGCGCTACCTGGAGTGGGTACGGGACGAGGATCCCGAGGACTCGCTGTACGAGGTCGACCTCGTCTACACGCTGCTGGAGGCGAACGGCTCGGTGCGGGTCGAACACGACCACTGCGTCGAGGGGCTCTTCGAGGAGGCGGAGTGGCTGGAGGCGCTGCGCGCCGCCGGGTTCGAGGCGTCGACGTATCCGCCGTTTGAACCCGAGGAGTTCCCGGGGCAGCGCATCTTCATCGGGAAGAAGCCACGGTGAGCGAAGGCGCGGAACCCGTCGACGGACCGGACCGGGTAGCAGCTGCGTTGCAGGCCTGCGGAATCGCGACGGCCGTCGAGCGATTCGCGGACGGGACGGCGACCGCCCAGGACGCGGCGAACGCGCTCGGTTGCGAGCTTGGACAGATCGTGAAGACGCTCATCCTGCTGGCCGACGGCCGCCCGACCGCGGTGCTCGTCGCCGGCGACCGGCAGGCGGACACGGCGGCGCTCGCGCGGCTGCTCGGGGTGTCGCGCAAGCGGCTGAAGATGGCGTCGCCGGAGAAGGTATTCGAACTGACCGGATTCCGGGTCGGGGGCGTCCCGCCGGTGGGGCTGCCGGGGGAGTGGGACCTGATCGCCGACGACAGCCTGGCGCGGTTCTCGCAAGTGTGGGCGGCGGCCGGAGCGAGCGACGCGCTCTTCGGCACGGGCACGGACGAGCTGGTGGCCGCTACGGGCGCGCAGTGGGCCACGATCGGGAAGACGCGAGGCTAGGAGCGACGGTCAGGCTGTCTCGCCGTGGACCTCGGGGACATCAGGCTCCCCGGGAACGTCCTCGAACTCGATGGGCTGGCCGCCCTTGGCCATGAGGATCGGGCGCTGGCGGTTCACGACGGTCTCGCCCTTGACCACGCAGCGGTCGATGTCCTCGCGGCTCGGGATCTCGTACATCACGTCGACGAGGCGGTCTTCGAGGACGGTACGGAGGCCGCGGGCGCCCGTCTTCAGGCGAATAGCCTCATCGGCCACGGCCTCAAGGGCGTCGTCGGTGAAGGTGAGGTCGACGCCGTCCATGGAGAAGTAGCGCTCGAACTGGCGCACGAGGGCGTTCTTCGGCTCGGTGAGGATGCGGACGAGGTCGTCGCGGTCGAGCGACCTGAGAGAGACGACCAGCGAGAGACGTCCGATGAACTCGGGGATGAGGCCGTATTCGAGCAGGTCGTCGTGGGTGACGTGTTCGAGGAGCTGGTCGGCGCGCTTGGGACCGCGGACGCTGCGCTCGGCGCGGAAGCCGAGGCTGACCTGATCGCGCTTCAGGCGGCGCTCGATGTTGTTCTCCAACCCCTCGAAGGCGCCACCGCAGATGAAGAGGATGTTAGAGGTGTCGATCTGGAGGAAGTCCTGATGGGGGTGCTTGCGACCGCCCTGCGGGGGCACGTTGGCGACGCAACCCTCGATGATCTTCAGGAGGGCCTGCTGCACGCCCTCGCCGGAGACGTCGCGGGTGATGCTGGGGTTGTCGGCCTTGCGCGAGACCTTGTCGATCTCGTCGATGTAGATGATGCCGCGCTCGGCTTTCTGGATATCGAAGTCGGCGGCCTGGATGAGGTGGAGGAGGATGTTCTCGACGTCCTCGCCGACGTAGCCGGCCTCGGTGAGGGCGGTGGCATCGGCGATGGAGAAGGGGACGTCGAGGTAGCGGGCGAGCGTGCGCGCGAGGAACGTCTTGCCGACGCCGGTGGGCCCGCAGAGGAGGATGTTCGATTTCTCGAGCTCGACGTCCGGGTCGACGTCTTCGCCGGAGTTGATGCGCTTGTAGTGGTTGTAGACGGCGACGGAGAGGACCTTCTTGGCGGCGTCCTGGCCAATGACGTAGCCGTCGAGGTGCTCGTGGATCTCGCGGGGCGAGGGCACCGCCTCCGCGACGGAGGGCTTGGCGGCGGCGGTCTGGGTGGCACCCTTCCCGCCCGATTCCTCCTCGATGATCTCGCGACAGAGTTCGATGCACTCGTCGCAGATGTAGACGGAGCCCGGGCCGGCAATCAGCCGCCGCACCTGGTCGCGGCTCTTTCCGCAGAAGGAGCAGTGGTACTGGGTGCGCTTCGACCGGCTGCTGGCCACGTCAGCTCTCCCCGCTCTGCCCCGCAACGCCGGCCTGCTGCTCCAGCACCTCGTCCACGAAGCCGTAGGCCTTTGCGCCTTCCGCATCGAGGTAGAAGTCCCGGTCAAAGTCCTCCTGGACCTTGTCGACGGGCTGGCCGGTGCGGCTGGAGATGATGTCGCGGATGATCTCGTTGTTGCGCAGGATCTCGCGGGCCGCGATCTCGATGTCGCGGGCCTGACCGCGAGCGCCGCCGAGCGCCTGGTGCATGTGGACGGTGGCGTTGGGGAGGGCGTAGCGCTTGCCCTTCGCGCCCGCGGCGAGGAGGACGGTCGCCATCGAGGCGGTCTGCCCCACGGCGATGGTGGAGACGTCGGGCTCGATGAGCTGCATGGTGTCGTAAATGGCGAGCCCGGCGGGGATGATGCCGCCGGGCGAGTGGATGTAGAGGCTGATGTCGCGCTCCGGGTCTTCCCGCTGGAGGAAGAGGAGCTGGGCGACGATGAGGTTTGCGACCTGATCGTCGATGGGGGTGCCGAGGAAGATGATCCGCTCCTTGAGGAGCAGGGAGAAGATGTCCAACGCACGCTCGGAGCGGGGTCCCGTCTCGATCACCATGGGGACCACGGCTTGCGGGGCGGCGGCGCGGGATTCGGTCACTCGGCTTCCTCCTGCTCGGGCTCCGCGGAGTCGGCAGTCGCGATCTCCTGGAGCCGGGCGAGCGTCTTGTCGGTCAGCAGCGTGTTGCGAATGCTGGCCGAACCGCGATCGCTCTCAAACATGGTACGCATACTTTCGGCCTGTTCGCCCAGTGGCTCGAGCATTTTCTCGAGCTGCTCGTCTACTTCCGCGTCAGTGACCTCGATGCCCTCGGCACTCGTGAGCTCGCCGAGGACGAGGGAGCGGAAGAGCCGATCCTGGGCGGGTTCGCGGTACATCTCGCGGAATTCGTCGGTGGTCTTGCCGATCTGGGCGAGGTGGGCCTGGTAGGCACGGACGTCGCTGCCGTGGCTCTCGCGGATGAGTTCGTCGATTTCGCGGTCGAGGAGCACCTGGGGGTACTCGATCTCGGAGAGGCCGACGAGCTCATCGACGACCTTAAGGCGGTAGGCCTCGTCGGCCTGCTGCTGAAGCGTCTCCTGGAGGTCGTGGCGGACGCGTTCGCGGAGGTCGTCGATGGTCTCGAACTCCTCGGCGTTGACCTGCTGGGCAAGGTCGTCGTCCTCGTCCGGCAGCTCCTCTTCCTTCACGGCCTTCACGGTGAGGGTGATGGAAGCGGTCTTGTTGGCAACCGGCTCGGGGAAGTCATCGGGGACGGGAAGCTCGACGGTCTTCTCGGACTCGGCCTCCATGCCGAGGAACTCCTCGGCGAGGTCGGGGAGGAGGAGGCGCTGGCCTTCGCGCAAGGGGAACTCGACGTCCTCGTCCTGGACGAAGGGAGCGCCATCGACGGTGCCCTGGATGTCGGCGGTGAGGATGTCGTCCCACTGGGCGCCGCGCTCGACTGGGGCGATGGTGGCGAAGCGGCGGCGGATCATCTCCATCTGCTCGTCGAACATCTCGTCGGTGACCTCGACGGGCTCGGGGGCGATGCGAATCGACTCGTAGTCGCCGAGCGTGACGGTGGGGCGAACGGGCACGGTGGCCTTGAAGCGGACGGGCTCGGTCTCGAGGATCTCGAGCTCGGGCTGGTCGACGGCGTCGACGTCCTCGCTCTCGAGGGCTTCGGTGTAAACGGCGGGAACGAGGGAATCGAGGGCTTCGTGGAGGAGGCGGTCTCGCCCGACCATCTGCTCGACGATGCGGCGGGGGGCCTTGCCGGGGCGAAAACCAGGGATGCGCAGGGTGGGTACGAGGCGCTTGTAAGCGGCATCGAGGGACCGCTCAAGACGGTCCGGTTCGACTTCGATCTCTAGCTGGACACGACTCTCTGGGAGCCGTTCGAGAGTGACCTTCACCGGGCCGCCGTGCCTCCGCGATTCGAGTATACGGGATTCACTCTTTACGTCTCAGCGCCGGCTCAGCGCCGGTGAGTGCGTGGTTCGACAATGTCGACAAGGGCATCGCCAAGCAAGTTCCAGGAGAAGAAGAAGAGGATTATCGGGATTCCCGAGACGAGCAGCATGTGCGGATATTCCTGGAAGGTGCGGACGCCACCTGCGTTGCCGAGTAGCGTCCCGAAGCTGGGAGTAGACGGATCGACCCCGAGGCCGAGGTAGCTGAGCGCAATCTCGCCGCCGGCGATACCAGCCATCGATGCGGAGATGCCAACGAGGAAGATGGGCAGGACCCCGGGGAAGACATGGCGAATAAGAAGGCGCGTGGTCGATGCGCCAATTGTCTCGGCTGCGAGGACGTACTCCTGTTCGCGGATGGCCAGCACCTGGCTGCGCACGATGCGGGCGGACCCGATCCAGGCGAAGGGAAGGGCCGCCCCAACGATGATGAGGAAGGGGACGACGGCGCGGGCGTCGTCGCCAAGGAAGGTGTTGTCCTTGAGCCAGAACGCGACGTCGTTGAGGCGCGTCCGGAAAGCAGCGGAGATCGCCAGCATGAGGAGAAGCGTTGGTACACCGCTTAGCACTTCTCCGACGCGCATGATGGCGGTATCGATGTAGCCGCCGCGATAGCCCGCAAGCAACCCCAGACTGAGCCCCAGCACCAGGGAACCCGTCAGGATCACGACGAGCGTAAAGATGAGCGTGGTTCGGGCGGAGTACACGACGCGCGAGTACAGATCGCGACCAGCTGCATCCGTCCCGAACCAGTGCTCGCTCGAGGGTGTGTCCAGCCGTTCCTCGATGGTGAGCCTCTGGTAGTTGGGGTCACTGGTAGAGACCCAGGGAGCAAGAATGCCGGCGAGATAGAAGATGGTGATCAGGACGATCGCGACCATGGCAATCTTCTTGCGGACCAGCTCGCGGAGGAAGCGATAGCGGGGGGCAGGGCGCGTCCCGGGGTCTCCAGTCTCCAGGGGAGCTACGACGGTGCTCATCGCTAGCCGCCCCTCGCCGCGGTGATGCGGATCCGCGGATCAATGAAGCCGTAGGCAATGTCGATGAGGATGTTGGCGAGGACGAAGAGGACCGAGCCGAAGAGCACGAGTCCAAGGACGACATCGAAGTCGAACCCGAGAACGGCCTGGAGTGATTCACGGGCGATGCCAGGGATGCCAAAGAGGAGCTCGACGAAGAGGGAGCCGGCAAACAGGCCCGGCAAGGAGAGCCCGATCGCCGTGATCATTGGGAGGAGGGCGTTTCGCACGACGTGAGAGATGACGACCGTGCGCTCGCGCAGGCCCTTGGCACGGGCCGTGCGGACATACTCCTCGTTGCTCACCTGGATGACGGAGGCACGCATGAGCCGCGCAACTCCGGCTACGCCTGGCAACGACATGACAAAGACGGGCAGGATGATGTTGGGGTGGAGGACGCCCTCGTAGGTCAGGTCGACCCACCCCAGCTGGAGCGCGAAGAGCCACGGCGCAACGACCGCCGAGACGAAGACGGGGATCGAGTCGATCAGGAGCCAGAACCCGATGATGAGGGGATCGAGAAAGGATCCACGTACCAGGGCGGCGTACACGCCGACGGGAATGCCCAGCCCAAAGACGAGGATAATCGCCATGATTCCCATCCCCGCAGAGACGCGAATCTTCGGGATGATGACTTCGGCCACGGAGAAGTCGCCGTGCTTCGTGGATACGCCGAGGTCACCCTGGAAGAGGTTCTGGACGTACTTGAGGTACTGGATGTGCAGGGGGCGATCGTAGCCGTACTTGGCCCTGAGTCTCTGGGCGATCTCCTCGTCGTAGCGCTGGCCGAGAAGTGAGTCGATGGGATCCTGCGGGGCAAGGCGAAGCAGGAGGAACACCAGGATCGAGATCGCGACGATCACCGGGACGGTCCAGAGAAGCCGCCGGATGACGTAGCCCGCGAGCCCCTGGCTCACCCTGTCCTACTCTCCCGAGGTGTCGATCTCGATGTAGCGGTACTTGGGCACGATGGTACCGGGATCGACCCAGTTCTGAACGCACTCACGCACGAGATAGTGACTGATCGTCCAGAAGGTGGGAATGACAGGGGCGTCGTCGAGGATGAGCTGCTCGGCCTGGTGGTAGAGGCGATAGCGGGCCTCCTGGTCCTGGAGGGTAGCCGCCTCGTCGAGGAGGGCATCGACCTGCTCGTTCTCGTAGCCGGTGTGGTTGAGGCGGCTTTCTCCGGAGAAGAGCTTGCCGAGGAAGTTCTCGGGATCGGGGTAGTCGGCGATCCAGCCGGCCGAGTACATCTGGAAGGTGCCACGGCGCAGCTCGCGCAGGTAGGCGGACCACTCGATGGCCTCGATCTCGACCTCGACGCCGAGGGCTTCGCGCCACTGCTGCTGGTAGGCCTGGAGGTTGTCGGGCGGGTCACCGCCGCCGCCGCTGAAGGTGAGGACGATGCGGGGCATGTCGTCGGCGTAGCGGGACTGGGCGAGCAGCTCAGCCGCCTTCTCGGGGTCGTACGGATAACTCGAGATGGCCTCGTTGTAGCCGGGAAGGGTGGGCGGGAGGATGCCGTCGGCGACGACAGCGGCGTCGAAGAAGAGGACCTCGTTGATGGCCTCGCGGTCGATGGCGTGGGCGAAGGCCTGGCGCACGAGGGGGTCGTCGAAGGGTGGCTCGTTCACGTTAAAGCCCAGGTAGAAGAAGGAGAGCTGGGGAACGGGGCGGTAGAACTCGCTCAGCTCGCTCTCGCCGCTGAGGACGCCGGCAAGCTCGACGGCGGGCACGAGGGCGACGTGGATCTCGTCGTTCTGGAAGCGGGTCGAGAGTGAGCCGCCGCTGAGGCTGAACACGACCTCGTCGACCCTGGGCGGCCCGAGGTGGTAGCGGTCGTTGGGGATGAGGACGATCTCTTCGAGGGGCCGGAAGGTCTTGACGCGGAAGGGGCCGGTGCCGTTGGGCCTGCGGGTCCAGTTGTTGGGGTCGTCCTCGATCTGCTCCCGGTCGACCACGTAGGCGACGGTGTAGGTGAGCTGCTGGAGGAAGTAGCTGATCGGCTTGGTGAGCTCGATGCGGAGGGTGTACTCATCGATGACCTGGACGCCGCTGATGTCGTCGGCGCGGCCGTTGAACTTGTCGCGGACGCCGACGATGTCGCCCAGGTAGTCGAGCACGGTGGGAGAGAAGTTGGCCGGGTCGGCGGCCCGCTCGAGGCTGTACTTGACGTCATCAGCCGTGACGCGGCGGCCGTTGTGGAAGACGACGTCGTCGCGCAGGAAGAAGGTGTAGACGCGACCGCCGTCGGTGATCTCCCAGCGCTCGGCAATGTCGGGGACGACTTCGAGGTCGAGGTTCAGGGTGACGAGGCCGCCGAAGATCTCGGCGGTGTACTCGGCCGTGCTGGCGTCGCCCACCTGGATGGGGTCGAAGACGGTGGCGGGGTCGTCGCCGAAGGTGACGAGGCGGTTCTCGCCGCAAATGCCGCCGACCGCGCGGTCGCCATCGTCGCGGTCGTCGGGTTCCGGATCGCTGCGGTCGTCGCGGGCATCTTCGCGGTCCGCGGAATCGCTGGCGGGGCGGGCGGAGGTGTCTCCGCCGTCATCGCCATCGCCGCCGGAAAGCACAAGCACGAACACAACGGCGACCGCCACAATCAAGAGGGCGACGGCCCCCATCATCAGTCCGAGGGTGCGATTCGACATACGGTTTCTCCCGACTAGTGCTTCCCTGGCTGGTAGGTTTCCGGGACGGGCTCACGTCCGCTTTAGAGAGGATAGCCTACCGAACGGCCCGCTCCAGCGTGACACTGCTCACTCGTCTTTACCTTCGGCGACGACACGCAGGCCGAGCTCGTCGAGCTGGTCCTGGCCGACGGGCTGGGGCGAGCCCATGAGGGGGTCGCTGCCCGAGGAGGCCTTGGGGAAGGCGATGACGTCGCGGATGTTGGGGGTCCCGACGAGCTCCATGAGGACGCGGTCGATGCCGGCGGCGATGCCGCCCATGGGCGGGGCGCCGTATTCCAGCGCGTCGAGGAGCACGCCGAAGCGCTCCTGCATGTCGTCGGCGCTGTAGCCCATGAGGCGCAGGACCTGCTCCTGCTCGGCGCGGCGGTGGAGACGAATCGAGCCGCCGGCGATCTCGGTGCCGTTGAGGGTGAGGTCGTACTGCTTCGCACGGACGGCGCCGGGGTCGGTCCCGAGCAGGGGCGCGTCCGCTTCGTCGAAGCCGCTGAAGGGGTTGTGGAGAGCGTCCCAACGCTCTTCCTCGGAGCTCCACTCCAAGAGGGGGAAACCCGTGACCCAGGCGAAGGAGAGCACGTCGGGGTCCACCAGGTCGAGGCGTTGCGCCAGCTCCTCGCGCACGAGCGCCATGGAGGCGGCGACGACCGCCGGCTGGTCGGCGACGAGGAAGAGCATGTCGCCGTCTTCGGCCCCGGTAAGGGTGCGGAGTTGCGCGATCTCCTCCTCGGAGAGGAAGCGGGCGATGGGCGAGCGCAGCTCGCCGCCGGCGAGGTAGCCGATGTTGGCGAGCCCCTTCGCGCCGCCGCCGCGGGCGACCTCCACGAGGGAGTCGATGCCGCGGCGCGCCATCTCGGCCTGGCCGGGGACGCGCATGGCGCGGACCTCGCCACCGTTCGCGAGCGCCCCCGCGAACACCTGAAACTCCGACTCGCGTACGGCGTCGCTGACGTCGACGAACTCGAGGCCGAAGCGAAGGTCGGGACGGTCGATCCCGTAGCGGGCCATGGCGTCGGCGTAGTCGATGCGGGGGAAGGGAGTCTGGGCGAGGCGCCGCCCTCCTCCGAAGCGGCGGGCGACCTCGGTGAACAACTCCTCGACGAGGGCGATGACGTCTTCTTCTTCGACGAAGGCCATCTCGAGGTCGAGCTGGGTGAGCTCGACGATGCGGTTGGCGCGCGTGTCTTCGTCGCGGTAGCAGCGGGCCATCTGGAAGTAGCGCTCGAAGCCGCCGACCATCAGCAGCTCCTTCATGATCTGGGGCGACTGGGGGAGGGCGAAGAAGTGGCCGTGCTGGAGGCGGGAGGGGACGAGGAAGTCGCGCGCGCCTTCGGGCGTGGACTTGATGAGCGTGGGGGTCTCGATCTCGTAGAAGCCGCGCTCGGAGAGGAATTCGCGCATGAAGAGCACGACTTCGTGACGCAGGCGGATGACCTCGGCGACGCCGGGGCGGCGCAGGTCGACGTAGCGGTGGCGGAGGCGGACGAGCTCGTCGACCTCACTCTCGTCGTTGACGGCGAAGGGGGGCGTGAGGGCCTCGTTGAGCACCTCGACGCGGGTGGGGAAGACCTCGATCTCGCCGGTCGGCATATCGGCGTTGACGGTGTCGGGGGAGCGGCGCCGGACGGTTCCCTCGACGGCGAGCACCCACTCGGAGCGGGCCCGGTGGGCTTCCTCGTGAGCCTCGGCGTTCTCGGGGTCGATGACGACCTGGACGATGCCGTGCGAGTCGCGGAGGTCGATGAAGATGAGGCCGCCGTGGTCGCGGCGGCGGTGGACCCAGCCGGCGAGGCGCACGGTGCGGCCCTCGTCGGCGGCTGTGAGGTCACCTGCGAAGGCGTCTTTGAGCATAGGTCAGCCTACCGCGAGCCCCTTCAAGGACCAACGCGACGGGGGTCAGGCGTCAGGGGGAGGCGAGGAGGTCGCGCAGCTCCTCGGCGTAGGCGCCCTCGACATCCTGCTCGACACGGTCCTGGAAGCGGCGGTAGGCGGCCACGAGCTCCTGCGCCGCAGGGGTGAGGGCGGTGCGGCCGCCGCCCGCGCCACCCACCTCGGAGTGGACCAGCGGGCGGCCGAGGTTGGTCTCGATCTCCTTCACCTTGCCCCAGGCGCGTCGGTAGCTGAGGCCCAGCGCGGAGGCGGCCTCGGCGAGCGAGCCGGTCTCGGCGACGAGCTCGAGCAGGCGGACGCGGTAGTCGGACATGACGAGGTGGCCGTCGGTCTCGATCCAGAGCTTCTGGCGGGGTTCCGAGGAGGCCATCGCGGGGCGAGCCTAGCACGCCCGGAGACGCGTCTCAGCCATTCAGGTCGCTCCGCGAGGTCTGCACCGCGTGAACGTGCGCGAAGTCGTTCACGGAGAGGACGGCCACGCGGTCGCCGTCGACGCGCGCGGTCGTGATGGAGGTGTGGTGGAGGGGGAATACCTGGTCGACGTTGGAGTCGAGGACGTGGGCCAGGTAGTGGTTGATCACCCCGGCGTGGCAGGCGACGACGACGCGGCGGCCCCGGTTGGCCTCGGCGATCTCGGCGATGGCGCCGGTCACGCGGCCCCGGAAGGCGCCCATGTCCTCGCCATCCGGCCAGGTGGAGTCGAGGCGCGTCCGGTTCTGCTCGCGCATGAGCTCCACGAAGCGCTCGGCGCCGTAATGGTCGATGACGCCGAGGTGCTGGGGCGCGCCGCAGAACTGTTCGAGCTCACGAAGATCCTCGTGAACCACGGGCTCGAGGCCGTGGTGGCGGGCGACTTCCCCACCGGTGACGCGGGCCCGACTGAGGGGACTGCAATAGACGGCGTCGACGGCCACCGTGGCCAGGCGTTCGCCCACGACGCGGGCCTGCTCGAGCCCGAGGGGCGAAAGCGGGGCATCGACGATTTCACCCATCGGCATGTTGGCCTGCAGCTGCTGCTCGCCGTGGCGAATCAACAGCAGCTCGGTCATCCCCTCGAGGGATTCGACGAACGGGTTCTCAAGGTCGACCCAGCGGACGCGGCGCGGTTTCGCGGTGTCAGTCATCGCGGGGGAGGGTAGCGCTCCCCTGGCGAACGGGACAGTGCCGCGCCGGCGGGGGAGAATCCCCCCATGGCGCTCGACCTGGACCCGGGACTGGGTGCGGTGGGCAACCCCGCGCTCGTGAAGGCGATCATCGAGGAGATGGAGGGCGGGGCGATCCCGTTCGAGCGGTTCATGGAGCTGGCGCTGTACCACCCGGAGCACGGCTACTACCGCAAGCCGGGACGGATCGGGACGGGCGGGGACTTCCTCACGAGCCCGGCCATCCACCCGATGTTCGGATGGGCGGCAGGGGCCTGGTGCGAGTGGGTCTGGGAGGCGCTGGGGCGGCCGGCGCCGTTCACCATCATCGAGCCGGGGGCGGGGCAGGGCGCGCTCGCGACATCGCTGCTGAACTGGGCCGAGGGGCGGGGCGGCGACTTCGCCGGGGCGCTGCGCTACGTCGCGATCGAGCCGAACGCGCGGGGTTCGGATGAGCGCATCGAATGGCTCGACGAGGCGCCGCCGGTGACGGAGGCGGGCGTGGTCCTCTCGAACGAGCTGTTCGACGCACTCCCCGTGCGACTCTTCGAGGTCGAGGGGCGCGGGCCGGTGGAGGTGTATGTGCGCTGGGATGGGGAGGCGTTTGTCGAGGCGCGGGGCGGGGTCGCGACTATCGACGGGGCGCCGGAGGCGGGGCGGTTCGAGGTGAGCGGTCGCGCGCACGCCACGATGCTGGCGATGTGCGACCTGGTCGAGCGGGGCGCGGTCCTGACCTTCGACTACGGGTATCCGGAGGAGGAGCTGTGGGCCGACTGGCGGACACAGGGAACCCTGCTCTGCTTCTACCGGCACACGGCGCACGAGGACCCGTACCGGCACGTGGGCGAGCAGGATCTGACGGCGCACGTGAACCTCTCGGAGCTGGAGCTGGCGATGGAGTTGGCGGGGTTCACCGCGTTCGCGCCGGTCACGCAGGCGGCGTTCCTGACCGAAACGGGGCTGGGCAGCCTGGTCGAGAGCGTGCGGGGCGACCTGCCCGAGTATTTCGCGCGACGGCGGGCGTTCCAGCAGCTCACCGACGCGGCGGGGCTGGGGCGCATCCGGGTGCTGGCGGGGACGCGAGGCGTGGCGGGCGTCCCGCCCGGATTCGGGGGGATGGCGTGAGCGCCGACGAGCGCGAGCCCGCGACGAGCGCGCCCCCTCGCGAGGGGCCAATCGCCCCGGGCGAGCGGGCGCCCCTGTTCCGCCTGCCCGCCGTGACGACCGAGGCGGAGCAGATCGACGTGTCGTTCGAGGACGTGCTGGCGGAGGGAGACGTGCTGCTGGTCTTCTACCAGGACGACGGCATGCCCATCTGCACGAGCGAGCTGAAGGCGTTCGCGCAGGAGCATGAGACACTGCGCGGTGCGGGCGTGCAGGTGTTCGGGATGAACACGAACGGGCTGGGGTCGCATGCGCGCTTCCAGGAGCGGGACCGCTTCCCCTTCCCCCTCTTCAGCGACTTCTTCGGCGAAGTGGTGCGGGCCTACGGGCTGTGGGACGAGGACGAGCGGAAGTCGCGGCGGGCGCTGGTGCTGATCGGGAGCGACGGGGTGGTGCGATACGTGGAGCCGCACTTCAATCCGGGGAACCTGGCGGCGTTCGAAGCCGTGTTCGCGGAGCTGGGACTGGCCTAGCGACTCGACCCCAGACGAAGGCTGGCCTACGGTGTCGGGAAGCCGCAAGGGGGCGAACGCGGCGGCCCAACGGAGACGTGCATGACGCGCAAGCGAATACTCATCGGGGGCGGCGTGGCCGCGGTGGCGGTCATCGCCGTCGCGATCTTCCTGGTCTACTGGTTCGTGATCCGGGACGACTCGCCGCCGGCTGTGGACCTCCAGGAAGCGGTCTCCACCGTGCAGGACGAGGCGACGCCGGAAGCGACGCCGGCCCCCAGCCCCGAGGCGACGGAAGCCGCCGCAGCCGCGACGGCGACCACCGCCGCCGCTGCCCAGCCGGAAGCGGATGCGGCAGGTGTCGACGGCACGTGGACGCTCGCAGAGCAGGAGGAGAGCTTCGTCGGCTACCGCGTCGAAGAAGAGCTGGCGACGATCGGCTACAAGGAGGCGGTCGGCCGCAGCCCGACGATCGAGGCGACGATCACGATTGCCAGCGGGCAGCTCACGGGCGTAACGGTGACGGCCGACCTTCGCGACCTGAAGAGCGACGACTCCCGGCGCGACGGCGCCCTGCGCAACCAGGCGCTGGAGTCGAACCGGTTCCCGACCGCCACGTTCGAGCTGACCGAGCCGCTCGCGGTCCCGGACGGCCTCGCGGCCGGGAACGCGATCGCCGTCGAGGCGAACGGGACGCTCACGCTGCACGGCGTTACGCGGGCGGTCACGATCCCGCTCGAGGCGGAGCTGGCGAACGGCGTGCTGGTCGTGGTGGGTTCGCTGCCGATCGTGTTCGCGGACTACGACATCGCGCAGCCGCGCTCGCCGATCCTGGTCTCCATCGAGGACAACGGCGTGATGGAGCTGCAGCTGTTCCTCGTGCGCGCGCCGTAGGGCCGGCGTTCGTTGACGGCGCATTCCCCACGTTCCTAGCATGGACGGACGCATGGCTGCCTACTCCGACACCGTGATCGACCACTTCGAGAACCCGCGAAACGCGGGAGAGATGGACGCGCCCGACGGCGAGGCGACGGTTCGCAATCCCGTCTGCGGCGACCGCATGCAGGTGATGCTGCGGATCGACGAGGGGCGCATCGCGAAGATGCAGTGGCTGACCCGTGGCTGCCCCCCCGCAATCGCCACGAGCTCCTGGACAAGCGAACACGTCGAAGGGTGGACGCTGGCGGAGGCGGAGACGCTCACGCGCGAGGCCATCGCCGAGGGAATCGGGGGGCTGCCGAAGGACAAGGTCCACTGCAGCGTACTCGCGGCGGATGCGCTGAAGCGGGCGATCTCGGACTACCGGGCGCGGACGGGCTGACGCAGCGCCGTCTGTGCATTTGGTCACAAGCGGTCGTATGATGCGGCCACCGGCACCGGAGGCGCCCACGCAATGATCGATTCCCTGCTCGCCCTCTACAGCCCGACGGCACTCGGCGTGATATTCGTGCTGGTCTGGGCATCAACGGCGGTGGTGGTGACGATCCCGGCCTTCGCGACGAGGGGCACGCCACAGCTCGTGTGGTTCGGAGCGGCGGGCTTCATCCTGACGGTCGAGGCAGCGGTACTCATCGCCCTGGCCGTGCTCAACAGCCAGGGCAAGATTTTCTAGGCCCCGTTTCAGGACGGGTTACAAGAGGCGGCGGATTGGCTTGCGGCCCGGGCGCGGGTCGTAGTTGCTCTTGAACATCTCGAGCTTGTCTCGCTCGATGAGGTACTTCCCGGCGAAGAGCGTCGCCGGGATCTTCTTCTGCTTGATCAGCCGGCGCAGGCTCTGGGGGTGAATTGAGAGCTCGCGGGCCGATTCGACGAGGTCAAGGTAGTCGTCAAATGGAGTCGTCATAGCCGTCATCTCCGCTCACCCGGATCGCGGGGTGTGAAACGATAATCCGAGTAGGCAATAAAAATCTAGCAGGGACTCGGCTTTATGTCGAAACCTTAAGGCAGGAGTGGCCCCTGAGCGGGGTTCGGCTATCCTGCCGCGGATGGCATCGGTGCTGTGGCTGGACTTCGAGGGGGTCGTGGTGGAGGCGGGCCTGACCGATGCGGTCATCGCCGAATTCGGGGCGCATCCGGAGGCCGACGCTGCCGAAGGCCGGGAGCGTTCGCTGGCGGCGGCGATCGCGACGATCGAGGCGCCCCGGGAGGAGGTGGAATCGCGCGTACGCGAGCTCGCGCGGCCGCGCCCCGGCTTCGAGGAGCTGGTGGGGTGGGCGCAGTGGCACGGCTGGCTGCCGATCGTGGTCAGCACCGCTCCCGACGTGTGCGTCGAGACGGTGCTCGACGAGCCGGACTTCGACCGCGTGACGCGCCACTGCGGCCGGACGCGGCAGGTCTATCGCTGGCGGCTGACCTACGCGAGCCCGCGGGGAGTCGAGCTGGAGGAGGGATTCCTGCTTTCGTACGCGGCCGCGCTGCGCGAGGCGGGCGACCTGGTGGTGTACGTGGGCAAGCAGGCCGGCGGGGAGGAAGCGGCGCGGATGGCGTTCGCGCGCTGCGCGGGCGGGGCCCTGGCGGAGGCGCTGGGCGAGGGCGAGCGGGCGCACGGGTTCGCCGAACTCGACGAGGTGCGGGAGGTTCTGGAACGGGAAGGGGAGGCGTGGAAGGCGGCCTTCGCCTCGGGGAGGGGCTAAGGCCCGTCCTGCTCCGCTAGAGGTCGCAGGACATGATGACGAGGTCGCGCGCCTCGCCGTCGCGATCGATGACCCAGCCTTCGAGGGTGGCCTGGTAGCGGAATCCCAGGCGTTCGAACACGACGCGGGCGCCTTCCTGGTCGACTGTCATCTGTGCGCTCAGCTTGGTCACTCCGAGCGCAGGGGCGACCTGACGAATCTCGGTCGCAAGCAGGCCGCCCATCCCGGTCCCGCGGTAGTTGGCATCCACGTTGATGCGTATCTCGCCGATATGGCGGGTCCAGCGGGCGGGGCGGGTCCAGCGGGCCGGCTCCGTGTGCAGGCTGCAGTAACCCACGATCTGCTCCTCGACGCGGGCGATGATGGTGAACGTGTCCCCGGTCGTGACCTCGGCCAGCCAGGCGTCGACGGTTGCCGGGGAGGTGATGTCTTCCCTCAGGAAGAGGAGCACTTCCTCATCGAGCCCCCTGGTGAACTCGAGCATGTCCTCACGGTCGTCATCTTCGAACGTGTGGAAGGTCGCGGGGGTCCCATCACGTAGCTCCACTTCCTTCGGGTAGCGGGCGGTGATGTTGCGGATGGAAGAACTCATGGCCCGCACAGTATAGGTTCCCCGGCCGTTGTCTGAGACTCGCGGAACGGGGGGCCGTGCTAGATCTCGCGGGCCATGATGAGGAGGTCGAGGTCGCGGCCCTCGCGATCCATGACCCACCCGGGCAGGATGGCCTGGTAGCGGAACCCGAGGCGCTCGAACACGGTCCTCGCGGTGAGCTGGTCGACGGGCATCTGGGCGCTCAGGGTGCGGACGCCGAAGGCGGGAGCAACGGCGCGAATCTCGCCGGCCAGCAGGCCGCCGAGGCCGGTGCCGCGGTAGTCGGGGTGCACGTTGATGCGAATCTCGCCGACGTGCCGGGTCCAGCGGGCGGGCTCGGTGTGCAGGCTCCCGTACCCCACGATGCGGTCGCCGACCTCGGCGATAACCGTGAAGGTCTCGCCCTTCTCCACGTCCTCCAGCCACTCATCGACGACGGCGGGGGAGGTGATGTCCTCGCGCAGGAAGAGGAGATCGTCCTCTTCGAGCGCCCGCGCGAAGCCGATGAGATGGTCACGGTCGGCGGAGGCCACGGGCCGGAACACGACGGCGGTGCTGTCGCGCAGCAGATCGTTGGTGGGGTAGCGAAACGCGAGATCCTCGCGGGTGAGCGTCATAGCTGGGGCATTCTAGCCAGTCCCCATTCCTTCACAAGGGGGTGCGCTTTCGCGGGGAGCGAAGGCGTGGCAACTGGTCCGGGGAAGGGCGGGGTACTTCCGCAGGGAGGCGTCGACGGCGGCCCGCTCGCACAACCAGAAGCTCGAGCCGCGGCCGCTACGCACGACGCGGGCGTGCTCGCAGAGGCTGCAGAGTCCGACGGCTGCGTCGAAGGAGGGGGATTCGCTCACGCGCGGAGGGTGGCGCCGAGATCCTGTTCGAGGCGGCGGAGCAGGCCTTGTTCAACACGCACGACGTCCTTCTCGCCGAGGGTGCGGTCGTCCGCGCGGAAACGGACCGCGAGGGCGAGGGACTTCTGGCCTGCGGGGACCCCCTCGCCACGGTATTCGTCGAACACGTCGGCGGTGATGCGGACGCCGCGGGCGCGGTGGGTGCGGATGACGTCGAGGAGGGCGGAGGCCGGTGTGGCGGCAGGAACAAGCAGGGCGAGGTCGCGGCGCGCCTCGGGGTAGCGGCTGGGCGGAGCGTAGTCGGGCCGCTCGGGGATGGCCCGGGTGAGGGGCTCGAACCAGAGCTCGACGAGGAACACCGGCTCTTCGATGTCGAAGGCGGCGGCCACATCGGGATGCACCTGGGCGACGACGCCAACGGACTCGTCGCCGACGGAGACGGTCGCGCTGTGTCCGGGGAGCATCGCGTAGTGCTCTTCCGCGGTGAACGCGCCTTCCACGCCGAGGTCGTCGAGCAGGGTCTCGACGGCGCCCTTGGCATCGAAGAAGTCGAGGCGCTCGGGGCCGGGGCGCTCCCAGCGCTCCAGCCGCTGTCCGCCAAGGACCGCGCAGAGCACGGGCCGTTCGTGGGGCAGGTCGGCCTCGGTGGGGAGGTACTCGACGCCAACCTCGAAGAAGCGCATGGCGGCGTCTTCGTGGTGGCGATTGGCGGCGTAGGCGCTGAGCAGGGCGCCGCGCAGGGACGTGCGCAGGAAGGTGTGCTGGGAAGCCACGGGGTTCATCGCGGCCAGGGGCGTCGCGCGGTCCGCGTCGTCGGCTGCGGTGACACGCGACAGGATCTCCTCGGAGGTGAGGGTATAGCTCACGACCTCCTGGAAACCGAGGCCCGCGGCGAGCGAGCGGGCCTGCTCGCGGACTCGCTCGAGCGGCCGCGGCTGCGCCTCTGGGAGGGCGCCGCGGAGGACGGTGGTCGGGAGGTTCTCGTAGCCGTGGATGCGGATCAGCTCCTCGATGACATCGTCGGGAAGGGCCACGTCCGGACGCCAGAAGGGCGGCGTGACCTCGAAGGCATCTGCGTTCTCCGTCACCTCGAAGCCGAGGGCATCGAGGATGCGGCGCACCTCGGCTGCCTCGACTGAGATGCCGAGGACCTGCTCGATGCGGGCGGCCGGGAGAGTGATGCGGGGACTGGGAAGGGGTGTGGGGAAGGAATCGACGAGGCCGGCGGCGGGGCGGCCACCGGCGACCTGCTCGAGCAGGCGCAGGGCGCGGTCCTGGGCGTAGGAGGCAAGCTCGGGGCCGATCCCCTTCTCGAATCGCAGGGATGCCTCGCTGCGCAGCTTCAGCTTCGTGGAGGTCTGGCGGATGGAGCCGGGGTGGAAGTTGGCGACCTCGAGGAGAACCGTCCTGGTGGACTCGGAGACCTCGCTGTTGCCGCCGCCCATGATGCCCGCAACGGCCACGGGGCCTTCGCCGTCGCAGATCATGAGCATGTCGGAGTCGAGGTTGCGCTCGACATCGTCCAGTGTCGTCAGGGTCTCGCCGGGGCGGGCGCGACGGGGGCGAATCTCGGCACCGCGGACGAGGTCGTAGTCGAAGGCGTGGAGGGGCTGGCCGGTCTCGAGCATGACGTAGTTGGTCACGTCGACGACGTTGTTGATGGGGCGCATGCCCGCCCGGATAAGCCGCTGCTGCATCCAGGGCGGGGAGGGGCCCATCTCGATGCCCTCGATGATGCTGGCGGTGAAACGGCGGCAGAGGTCGGGCGCCTCGATCGTGACGGAGACGAAGTCGCCAGCCGAGCGGTTCGATTCGGAGTGGGAGCGGTCGGGTTCGCGCAGGGGTCGGCCGGTGACGGCAGCGACCTCACGGGCAAAGCCGAGGATGCCGAGGAGGTCGGCACGGTTGGCCCAGGTCGAGACATCGAAGACGACATCGCCGATGGCCTCGACGAGGGGCGCGCCGATGGCGCAGTCGCCGGGCAGTTCCAGGATGCCCTGGTGGTCGTCGCTGAGGCCGAGCTCCTTCTCGCTGAGGACCATGCCGGCGGAGTCGACGCCGCGGATGGCGCGCAGCTTCAGCTTCGAGAGCTTGCCGCTGTGCCCGTCGATGAGCATCGCGCCCTCGGTAGCGAAGGCCACCTTCTGCCCGGCGGCGACGTTGGGCGCCCCGCAGACGACCGTTTTCGGTCCGTCGCCGACGTTGACGGTTGCGAGCACGAGCCGGTCGGCGTTGGGGTGAGGGTCGACGGCGAGCACCTCGGCGACGCGCACGAGCTCGGGGTCCCACTGCTCGCCGATGACCTCCCAGCCCTCGACCTCGGCGATGGCGTCGGTGACGCGCTTCGCGAACTCCGCAGGCGGGAGGTCGACATCGACGTAGTCGCGCAGCCAGGACAGCGGAAGTTTCATGGCGCTAGAACTGCCTCAGGAAGCGGAGGTCGTTCTGATAGAAGTGGCGAATGTCCTCGATGCCCCAGCGCAGCATGGCGACGCGCTCGATGCCGACGCCGAAGGCGAAGCCCGTATAGCGCGACGAGTCGTAGCCGGCGTTCTCGATGATCTCGGGGTGGACCATGCCGGCGCCGAGGATCTCGATCCAGCCGGTTCCGTGGCAGGTGCGGCAGTCGCTGCCGTCGGCGCGGCAGAGGAAGCAGTCGATGGCCATCTCGACACCAGGCTCGACGAAGGGGAAGTAGCTGTGGTGAAAGATGATCTGGCGGTCCTCGCCGAAGAGGCGGCGGGCGAAGGCGTAGAGCGTGCCCTTGAGGTCGCTCATGCGGACGCCCTCGTCGAGGGCGAGGCCCTCGATCTGGGTGAGCATCCACTCGTGGGTGGCGTCGGTGGCCTCCTGGCGGTAGCACTTGCCGGGGACGATGACGCGGACGGGCGGCTCGGTCTGCTCCATCACGCGAATCTGGTTGGGTGAGGTGTGGGTGCGGAGCAGGATCTGGCGCTCGCCCTGGATGAGGGTGTCGATCCAGATCGTGTCCCACATGTCGCGGGCGGGGTGGTCGTCGGGAATGCGGACGGCGTCGAAGTTGTAGCGGGACCACTCGACCTCGGGCCCCTCGAAGACACGGAAGCCCATCTCCGCGAAGGCGTCGATGCAGTCGTTCATGGTCTGGGTCACGGGGTGGAGGCGACCGAGCGACTGCGGTCGCCCGGGCAGGGTGACGTCGAGGGCGGCGTCGGCGGAGAGCGTGGCGAGGGCGTCGGCGCGGGCAGAGTCGCGACGGGCCTCAAGCTCGCTCTCGAGGGTGGCCTTGAGCTCGTTCAGGGACTTGCCGAGGGCCGCGCGGCTCTCGGGCGGGGCGTCCTTCAGGGCGCGCAGGCGGAGGGTCAGCCGGCCATCCTTGCGGCCCAGCCACTCGGCGCGCCAGGCCTCGCGGCCGGCCTCGCCATCCGCCTGCGTAAGCGCTTCCAGCGCCTCCGCACGGAGAGCGTCGACCTCTGCCTCAATCGTGGACATGGGCTGAGAGAAATTATAGGTAGGGCTCCGTGACAGGCGAGCCGGGGAGCCCAGGGCGGCGAAGGCAAAGGCGCGGTGAAGGGCCCGAGGCGTCTTTACCTTGCGCGTCTGGCGCCCATAGGGAGCGGCCCTACACTGCGGTTTGAGGGAGTGCGATGGCGAGTCCGGGTTCCGGTCGCCATCTGCCAGCCAGGGGACGAGAATAGGGGACGGGCATGCTGCGACGACTGCTGAATCACTCACGGACCTACTGGCCGGGCGCCCTGGCCGGGCTGGTTGCGATTGCGCTGGGGCTCGCGGTTGCCGAGCTGGCCGCCCGCCTCGTCGACGGCGCGTCGCTGATCGTCGCCATCGGCAACATCGTCATCGACAACTCGCCCGAGCAGGTCACGAAGTGGGCGATCGACACCTTCGGCACGAAGGACAAGCCGCTGCTTATCGCCGGCATCACGGTCGTCACGCTGCTGGTGGGGACGGGCGCAGGCGTGCTCTCGATGCGCCTGCGCATAGCCGGTCCGGCCGTGTTCGCGGTCCTCTCGGTCGTGGGGGGGCTGGCGGCGGCGGACGATCCGCTGACCTCGGCGGCGGACGCAGCAATCACGGCCGCGGCGGCGGGGATCGTCGCAGCGGGAACGCTGCTGGGGCTGCTGCTGACGGCACCGGGGGTCCGGCACGCCGCCGACCCCGACGATTCCGCTGACGACGCGGCCGCATCGCCTGGGCGGAGGCGGTTCCTGTATCTGGCGGGTGGGGGGCTGGCAGCGGCGGCGATCTCGGTGCCGCTCGTGCGCCGGTTCATCGACACGGGGGTGGACGTGGACGCGCAGCGGGCGTCTATCGCGGACAGGCTGCGCAGCTCGTCACGCGCGACGCGGGCAGAGGCGACGGCCACGCCGGCGGCCACGGCGACACCATCGGCGACACCCGAGCCGACTCCGGCGGCAACGGCGACGGCCACCTCGGAGGCGACCGCGGAAGCGACAGCCACGGCGACAGCCGAGCCGCAGGCGCAAGCCACGGCCGAGACCGCCACCCCGGAAGCGACAGAGCAAGCCGAGGGCGCCGCAGAGGCAACCCCTGAAGCGACGCCCGAGGCGACTCCTGAGCCAACGCCGGAGCCCACGCCCGAACCGACACCGGAGCCAACGGCAGTCGTGCGAGCGGGCCCGGAGACGGTGTCGGGCATCTCCCCGCTGATCACCCCGAACAACCGCTTCTACAAGATCGACACCGAACTCGCAGTGCCGCGGATCGACAGCACCAAGTGGAGCCTGAAGATTACGGGCATGGTCGACCGAGAGCTGGAGTTGTCGTTCGACGACCTCCTCGACCGGAGTCTGCAGGAAGAATCGGTGACGCTTGCGTGCGTCTCGAACCACGTGGGGGGCAGCCTTGTCGGGAACGCGTACTGGCTGGGCGTGCCCCTCCCGGACTTGCTGCGTGAGGCGGGTGTGCAGGAGGGCGCCACGCAGATCGTGGGGCGGGCGCTCGGTGGCTTCACGGTGGGCATCCCCACGGACGTCGCGATGGACGGACGCAAGTCGATGGTCGTCATCGGGATGAACGGCGAGCCCCTACCGGCGAAGCACGGATTCCCGGCACGCCTGATCATCCCGGGGTTGTACGGCTACGTTTCGGCAACGAAGTGGCTGGAAGAAATCGAGCTGGCGGAGTGGGACAGCTACGACGCGTACTGGGTGGGTCGCCGAGGGTGGTCGAAGCAGGGGCCGATCAAGCTGCAGTCCCGGATCGATGTGCCATTCAACGAGCAGGAGGTGCCGCCGGGCAACGTGCGCGTGGCGGGCGTCGCCTGGGGTGGCCTGAAGGGTGTGAGCGGCGTCCAGGTTCGGGCGATCAGGCGGAAGGGTGACGCACAACCGGGCGAAGGCGAGTGGATGGACGGCATCCTCGGCGAGGAGCTCTCGGATAGCAGCTGGCGCCAGTGGGTCGTCGACTGGCCGGCCACCGAGGGCAGCTTCGACGTGCAGGTCCGTGCAATCGACCGAAACGGCAACGTGCAGACGGCGGAGGAGCGTCCACCGAAACCCAGCGGGGCAACGGGCCACCACACCATCCGCATCAACGTCGAGGTCTAGACCGAAGGCGTCCGGAACGCCTTCACCGGGGCAGGGGGCGTGCCGTGAACCTTCGAGCGCTGGGGCGGAAGGCACTGCCATTCCTCGCCGGGGGAGCGCTGCTGGGGGCCGCGTGCGGGGATGGGTCCGAAGACGCGCCGCCAGCGGCGCAGCCCGAGCGTCCCGAAGCGACGGCGACCCAGGCCCAGCCGACCCCCGCACCAACGCCTACCGAGGCCGCACCCATCGAGAACCAAGCGCCCGAGTTCCCGTCCGGGCTGACGTGGTTCAACGTGAGCGAGCCCCTCAGCTTCGCGAAGCTGCGGGGCAAGATGGTGATCCTCGACTTCTGGACGCAGGGCTGCATCAACTGCCAGCACATCATCCCCGACCTTGAGCGGCTGGAGCGGGAGTTCCCCGACAGCCTCGTCGTGATCGGGGTGCACACGGGGAAGTACTCCGAGGAACAGGAAGACGCCGCCGTGGCCGAGGCGATCGCGCGTTACGAGCGCAGACACCCGGTCGTGAACGACCCGGACTACGTCGTCTGGCGGCAGTGGGGGGTGCGGGCCTGGCCCACGGTCGTCCTCATCGACCCGCGGGGAAGCGTGGTCGGCGGGGCAGCCGGCGAACAGGTCTACGAGCGGTTCCAGCCGGTCGTGCAGCAGGTCTACGACGAGTTCAGCGCACGCGGGCTGATCGACGCGACGCCGATCCCGCTCGCACTCGAGGCGACGGTCGCCTCGACGTTCCTCTCGTTTCCGAGCGAGGTGCTGGTGGACGAGGCGGGCGGGCGCATCTTCATCGCCGACGCGGGGCACCACCGCATCGTCGTCACGGACCTCGACGGGCAGGTGATCACCGCCTACGGGGCGGGGGAACCGGGTTTCACCGACGGCAGCTCGAGCGAGGCGCGCTTCCGCGACCCGCAGGGGCTCGAACTGTCGCCGGACGGCACGACGCTGTGGGTGGCGGACACGCGCAACCACGCCGTTCGCGCGATCGACCTGGAGACGGGGGAAACGGCCACGATCGCGGGGACGGGAAGGCGCGCCTACGAGTTGCCCGGGGGCGACCCGCTGAGCTCCGACCTCGCCTCGCCCTGGGACATCCACCATCACGAGGGGTCGCTGTACATCGCAAATGCCGGAACGCACCAGATCTGGGTTCTGGACCTCGCCGGCGACCACCTCAGGGTCTTCGCCGGCACGGGCCGGGAGAACGTCGACGACGGCCACCGGCTGCGAGTAGCGACGCTGGCCCAGCCGAGCGGCCTGGCGGGGGACGCGACGCACCTCTACTGGGTCGACGCCGAGTCAAGCTCAGCGCGGCGCGTTCCGTTCGCCGGGGACGGCGACGTGGAGACGCTCATCGGGACGCACCTGTTCGAGTGGGGCGACGCCGACGGTCCGGCGGGCACAGCCCAGATCCAGCACGCGCAGGGCCTCGCGGTCGGCGACGGGGTTGTCTACCTGGCCGACACCTACAACCACAAGGTGCGGGCGCTCTCGCTCTCCGACTTCTCGGTCGTGACGGTGGCGGGGAGCGGGGCGCGGGACTGGAACGACGCGACGGGTGCGGAGGCGGCGTTCGAGGAGCCGAACGGGCTCGACCTGGCGGGCGGGAAGCTCTACCTGGCCGACACGGGCAACCACGCCCTTCGCATCATCGACCCGGCCACGGGAACCGTGCGGACGCTGGCCTTCACGAACCTGGCGGCGGCCAACCCCCGGCTCCCGGAGGACGGCATCGTGCGCGTCCAGCTCCCGACGCAGGTCGTCGCGCCGGGAGTCACGACGCTGCGGCTCACGATCTCCTCGCCGGAGAACTTCCACCTGAACGCGGCGGCGCCGTCACGGCTCGAGCTCGCGTCGAGCAGCGACCGGGTGGTGCAGTTGAGCGAGACGGAGCTGACGTGGAGCAGCGACGACGAGTCGTTCACCATCCCGATCCCGATCGAGCTGCGGGAGGGGGAGGCGGAGATCACGGGGACGGGCGTCGTCTATTTCTGCCGGACGGGCAAGGAAGCGATCTGCCTCATCCAGCAGGTGCAACTGGTCGTACCGGTGCGGGTGAGCGCCACGGCGACGGCGGGAGAGGTCGTGGTCGAGTACCTGCTGCCGGATGTGCGGTCAACCTACGGCGGTTCTTGACAGTTCCCCGACCCGCCCCGAATCATGGCGGCACCTTTCCAACCGAGGAGGAGCGCGTGGTTCGAGGCTACGTCCTAATCGAGACTGACGTCGGCAGCGCCAAGGCAGTTGGCGCGGCCGCCGCCGCACTGACCTACCCGGGCGCGACCGTGCTGGCCGTGGACACGGTGACCGGGCCGTACGACGTCATCGTGCAGCTTGAGGCCAACGACCTCGACGCCCTGGGGACGGCCATCACCGATGCGATCCAGACCGTGACGGGCGTGCAGCGCACGACCACCTGCCTGGCGGTGCGCCTCGGCTAGACCCGCGGGAAGCCTGCGACCGTGACGATTCCGACTTCCGCGATGATCAGCGTGGAGGATGCGCGTGAGCGCATCCTCGCCTTCTTCGAGCGGCTCGAACCGGAGCAAGCGCCGGTGATCGAGGCGCTGGGGCAGGTGCTGGCCGAGAGCGTGGTGGCGGGGTTCGACATCCCCCCGCTCGACAACACCGCCATGGACGGCTACGCCGTTCGCGCTGCCGACACCGACGGCGCGAGCGAAGGCGATCCGCGCACCCTGACGGTCATCGCCGACCTGGCGGCCGGGTACGTGCTCGACACGGCGGTGGGCGACGGCGAGGCGGTCCGCATCATGACAGGGGCGCCGATCCCGCCGGGCGCGGACGCGATCGTGCCCTTCGAGGAGACGGACGAGCCGCTGCGCGAGCCGGGGCAGGCGCCGACGCGGGGCGACTCCGTCGGCGTGTTCAAGGCGGCCCGACTGGGAGCGAACATCCGCCGCCGGGGCGAGGACATCGAGACGGGGCAGGCGGTGCTGGAGGCGGGGCGGGTGATGCGCGCCTCGGAGATCGGGGTACTGTCGAGCATCGGGCGCACGGAGGTGTCCGTATACCGGCGGCCGGAGGTCGCCATCCTCTCGACGGGCGACGAGATCGTGACGCCCGGCGAGGAGCGCCGCGCGGGCCAGATCTACGACGCGAACGCCCACAGCGTGGCCGCGCTCGTGCGCGCCTTCGGGGGGCGGCCACGCCTGCTCGGGATCGCCCGCGACACGGTGGAGGACCTGACGGCGAAGATCCGCTCGGGACTGGACGCGGACATGATCGTGACGAGCGCGGGCGTCTCGCGGGGCGACTTCGACGTGGTCAAGGACGTGCTCGCGCGCGAGGGCGCGATCGACTTCTGGACGGTGCGGATGAAGCCGGGCAAGCCGCTCGCCTTCGGCGCGTTCGAGGCGCCCGACGGGCGTCGCGTGCCGCACCTGGGGCTGCCGGGGAACCCGGTCAGCTCGATGGTCGCGTTCGAGCTGTTCGGGCGTCCGGCGATCTTCAAGATGCTGGGGCGTGCGGGGTGGGAGCGGCCGATCGTGCGGGCGATCACGCGCGACCGGGTGGTGAACACGGATGGGCGGCGCTTCTACGCGCGCTGCATCGTGACGAGGGGCGAGGACGGTCGCTACTACGCCGACCTGACGGGTCCGCAGGGGAGCGGCATCCTGACGAGCATGAGCGCCGCCAACGGGCTCACGGTCATCCCTGAGGACCTGCCCCACGCCGAGCCGGGCGACGAGATCGACGTGATGATGATCGACTGGGAGCACCCCGGGTAGCACACTCGAAGGCGGGATGAGCGACGAGACCCGCCCCTGGTACGAGACGCTCTTCGAGCGGGACTGGTACGACTACTTCGCGAAGGACGGGCCCAGCTATCCGGACACGGATGGCTCCTTCGCCCGCCGGACGGACGCCGAAGTCGCGTTCATCGAGCAGGCGCTCGCGCTGACGGAGCCGTGCGACCTGTTGGACCTGTGCTGCGGCCCGGGACGCCACAGCGTGCGGCTGGCGCAGCGCGGGCACCGAGTGACCGGCGTCGATCTCTCCGCCTACAACCTCGAGAAGGCCGCCGAGCAGGCCGCCGAATTCGGCGTCGAGGTGACATGGCGCGAGGCCGACATGCGGGAGACGGGGCTCGCAGATTCGAGCCAGGACGCCGCAATCAACATGTTCTCGGCATTCGGCTATTTCGATGACGTGGAGAACCAGCGCGTGCTGGAGGAGGTGGCCCGTGTGCTGCGGCCCGGGGGTCAGTTCTTCATCGACCTCGTCAACCGCGACTCCCTCATGCGCCGTTTCGAGGCCAGGAGTGAGGGCAAGCGCCGCGACGGACGGACAGGGATCGAGGAGCGCGAATTCGACTCGGCGACGGGCGCAATCAGGACCACATGGACGGTTATCGAGGCGAACGGGGAACGCGTCACGCAGAGTCACACCATCCGGATCTACACGCTCCAGGAGCTTGAAATACGGATGGCGCAGGCCGGTTTGACGGTGGAGGACGTGTGGGGCGGGCTGGACGGGGCGGAGCTGACAATGGACAGCCGCCGGCTGGTCGTCCTGGCACGCGCGACGTAGTCGCTACTCCTCCAGCAGGTCGGGGCGGCGCCGGCGGGTGCGTGCGAGGCGCTGCTCCTGCTTCCACTTCTCGATCTCGGCGTGGTGGCCGCTGAGGAGGACCTCGGGAACCGTCCAGCCGCGGTACTCGGCGGGGCGGGTGTACTGGGCGTGCTCGAGCAGGCCTTCCGCGAACGACTCCTCGCGGGGAGAGGCCTCGTCGCCGAGGGCGCCGGGGAGGTGGCGGGCGACTGCCTCGATGAGCACCATGGCGGGGAGCTCCCCGCCGGTGAGGATGTAGTCGCCGATGGAGACCTCGCGGTCGACGCAGTGCTCGACGAAGCGCTCGTCGATACCCTCGTAGCGGCCTGAGACGAGGACGAGCCGGGGATGGGCGGCGAGCTCGCGCACGAGGGGGTCGTCGAGGCGCTCCCCCTGGGGCGAGAGGTAGATGACGTATCCCGGAGCTTCGGCCTGTGCTTGCGCGGCCTGTAGGGCGGCGTCGAGCACATCGACCTTCATGACCATGCCGTGGCCGCCGCCGAAGGGCTGGTCGTCGACGGTGCGGTGGCGGTCGGTGGCGTGCTCGCGGATGTCGTGGAGGTGGAGGTCGAGCAAGCCGGCATCGCGGGCGCGCTTGATGATGGAGACGTCGAGCGGTCCGGCGAACGCCTCGGGGAAGAGGGTGAGGACGTCGACCCTCATCCGTCGTGCTCGACGGGGCCCGCGACCAGCTCGGCGATGTGGGGCACGAGGGGGAGGAGGACGGCGAGGCCGTCAGCAACCCCCTTGGGGCTGCCCGGCAGGTTAACGATGAGCGTCTTGCCGCGGGTGACGGCGGCGCCGCGGGAGAGGATGGCGTAGGACGTGTGCTTGAGGCCCTCCTGGGCGATGGCGAGAGGGATGCCGGGCACGTCGCGCTCGGCGATGTCGTGGGTGGCCTCAGGGGTGAGGTCGCGGGGGGTGAGGCCGGTGCCGCCGGTGGTCAGGATCAGGTCGGCGACGCCGGCGTCGCACCAGGCCCCGAGCTGGTCCGCAATCGCCCCCCGGTCGTCGGGAAGGGCGGCGCTCGCGACGACCTCGTGGCCCTCCTCGCGGCAGCGGCTTTCGATGAGGGCGCCGCCTTCATCGACGCGCGTGCCGGCGGCGACACCGTCGGACGCGGTGAGGATCGCGATTCGCGCCATCGGGACAGTCTAGCGCGGCGCCTCGCGGGAGGCGGCGGGGGGCCGGCAAAGCCCCGAAATTGCAGGCCGATTTCTATTGACACCCTGTGGGGGGCTGCCTATAGTCCGTGTGGGGAGAAGTGGGGAAAGATGGGAATCTTCCCCAGTTTTCTTCCGATTTTGGTGGGGACATCCCTGCCCGAGGGGCCAACATGGCGTTCCGTGGGAACTTTGAGTACCAGCTGGACGACCGCAATCGGGTCGCGCTGCCTCCGAAGTTCCGCGAGGAGTTCGCCAACGGCGCCGTCCTCGTGCCCGGCCTCGACGGCTGCATCGAGGTGTACACGCCGGAAGGGTTCGAGGCCGAGGCCCGGGTCGTCGAGCGGGTGCCCGCCTACTCCGAAGCGGGCCGCCAACTGAGGCGCGCATTCTTCGCCTCGTCGTTCGACGTGCAGCGCGACGGCCAAGGCCGGCTGCTCATCCCCGCCAAGCTCCTCACACACGCCGAGATCGAGCGCGACGTGGTCGTGCTCGGGAACGACCAGCGGCTCGAAATCTGGGACCGGACGAAGTGGGAGGAGCAGGAATCGATGCTGCCGTCCGCCCGCGCCGATGCCCTCCAGCGGCTTGCGGACGAGTCCGCCGCCGGCGGGGGAGGCTAGCGTGACGACCATGACCATGCCGAGCGCTCCACACACGCCCGTCCTCCTCGATGAGGCGATGCACTACCTCGCCGTGCGCGAGGGGGGCGTCTACATCGACTGCACGGCGGGGGCGGGGGGGCACAGCGCGGCCATCGCCGAGGCCATGGGGCCTGAGGGGCGGCTGCTCTGCATCGATCAGGACGGCGAGGCGCTGGAGTTCGCGCGAACGAGGTTGGCTCCGTTTGGGAGGCGGGTCAGTTTCGTTCGCGGGAACTTCCGCGATCTCGATGTCATCGCCGAGGACGAGGGGTTCGAGGCGGTGGACGGGATGCTGATGGACCTGGGCGTTTCTTCAATCCAGCTGGACACCGCGGAGCGAGGGTTCGCCTTCGCGCACGAGGGGCCGCTGGACATGCGCATGGACCAGTCGTCGGACGGCTTGACGGCTGCGGACATCGTGAATACGTGGGACGAGCGAGCGCTCGCCAGCCTCTTCCGGGACGAGGGAGAGGTGCGCGGGTCGCGCCGCATCGCGAGAGCGGTGCTGAGGGCGCGGCCGCTTCGTTCGACCTGGGATTTAGCCAAAGCCGTCGAGCAGGCTGCGGGGGGCGCGAGAGACCGAACCCAACAACACCCCGCCACCAAGGTCTTTCTCGCGCTTCGGATTCGTGTAAATGGCGAACTCGACTCGCTTGGCACGGCTTTGCCGCTTGCCCGCAGCCTGCTCGGCTTTGGGCCTTCCCGCGAAGGCGGGAGGCTCGTCACCATCGCCTTCCACTCGCTGGAAGACCGGATCGTGAAACGGTTTCTCGGGCGCGAGTCGCGTGATTGCCTCTGCCCGCCGGTGCTGCCGGAGTGCCGCTGCAACCACCGGGCGACGCTCACGCCACTGACGCGCCGGGCGGTTCGCCCCGGCGGCGACGAAGTCGCCCGCAACCCGCGCGCGCGGAGCGCGGTTCTGCGCGCCGCCCAGCGCAAGGCCGGGGAACAGCCATGACGGCCCTCGACCAACCGGCGCCACGAACCCACCGGGGGCTCTCGCTTCCGAAACTGGGAGTGAGCGGCTGGGTGGTCGCGGGTGCGCTCATCGTCTCGGCCAGCGCGCTGGCGCCAGTCGTGCAGAACAGCCTGATGACCACCCAGGGGCGCAACCTCGAGGCGCTGGAGGGCGAGCAGAACGCCCTTCGCGTCGAGATGCGCCAGCTGGAAGCCGAAATCGCCCGTTTGATCTCGGTGGACCGCATTGCGCGGCGGGCCAGCGAGATCGGCCTCGTGCCGGGGGCGAACGCCATCTTCGTGACGATCGGGGAAGCCGGACCGGAGCCCCCGAAGATTCCTGCGGAGCATCTCCCCGAAGCCTCGGAGCCTGGCTCCGGGCTCGCTCCGTAGCCGCGGACCACCTATGGAGGCGATGCCGCTGCTGAACTGAGATCGCACCGGTCACGGGAGGAGGCCGGCGGGAGGGCGCCCCATGGCGCAGCAGCAAGCGAGGCGCACGGGCCGGGTATGGCTTCCGGCGATCGCGTTCGCGATTTTCGCGGCAGTGGTGCTGGCGCGCCTCGTCCAGGTCCAGATCCTCGAGCACGACCGATACGCCGAGGAAGCGCGCAGCGAGCTCTACGCCAGCGACACGGTCTTCGCCCGACGGGGCGCGATCCTCGACCGCAACGGGTTCCTGCTCGCGATGAGCACCGACACCTGGGACCTGTACGTGGCCTCCCGCGTCTGGAACGACGACCCCACGGCCCGACGCGCCTCGGAGGCGATCGCGGAGGCGACGGGACACGACGCCACCTACCTGCGCACGCTCGTCCGGGAGAGCGGCCTTGTGGACGTGCTCGTCGCCCGCGACGTGCCCTACGACGCGGGGCGGGCGCTGCTCGATGCGAACGTGCCCGGCCTGATCGGCCTTCCCAACACGGTGCGCGTCCATCCGGCGGGCGACCTGGCGTCGTCGGTCATCGGGATCATGGGAGCCGACAACGTGGGTCTCACGGGCATCGAGGCGTGGTACGACGCCGAGTTGCTGGGGACGCCGGGGCGCGTGATCTTCGAGCGCGACACGACCGGATCGCCCATTCCCTACGGCGAGACGTACACGACCGAGGCCGTGCCCGGCCCGGACCTCATCCTCACCATCGACCGGCGGATGCAGGTGGCCGCCGAGCGGGCGCTGAAGCAAGCGATCGAGGAGCACGAGGCGGTGAGCGGGTCGATCGTGATGATGGACCCCCAGACGGGGGAGATCCTGGCGCTGGCGACGCAGCCGCGGCTCTCGTTCGCCACGCTCGACCTGTCCGACCCCATACAGGTGCGGCTGCTGCGCAACAGCGTGGTGAGCGACCTCTACGAGCCCGGTTCGGTGATGAAGGTGATCACGGCGGCGGCGGCCATCGACGCCGGGTTCGTGACGCCGGAGACGACCTACGAGGACACCGGCATCGCGTTCGTGTACGGGACGCCGATCTTCAACTGGAACAACGGCGTCTACGGCGAGCAGACGATGACGGGCGTGCTCCAGCAGAGCATCAACACCGGGGCCGTGTTCATGATGGAGGAGCTGGGGGTCGGGCTCTTCCACGAGTACCTCGAGGCGTTCGGCTTCGGGAGGCCCACGTACATCGACCTGAGCGGCGAGGCCGCCGGGCTCGTACGGCGACCGACGGACCCGGACTGGTCGCCCGTCGATGCGGCGGCGCAGTCGTTCGGCCAGGCCATCAGCGTCACACCGATCCAGATGGTGACGGCGCTCGCGGCGACCATCAACGGCGGCCGCCTGCTGGAGCCGCGGCTGGTGAAGGCGATGATCGCCCACGACGGCACGCGCTACGACCTGACCACGAGGGTGATCGGGCAGCCGATCTCGCCGGAGACGAGCGCGACGATGCGGGAGATGCTCGGCTCGGTGATCGACCCGGGCTGGTACCACCCGGCGAAGCCGCGCTACTACACGGCAGGCGGCAAGTCCGGCACGGCGAACGTTCCCATCGACGCGAGCTACGACGACACGCAGATCGTGTCGTTCGCCGGTTTCGCGCCGGTGGACCAGCCGCGAATCCTCATCCTGGTAAAGCTCGACGAGAACGCCAACCTCGAGACCGGCACGGAGGCGGCGGGGCCCGTCTTCGCCTCGCTTGTCGACGAGGTGCTGGGCTATCTCGGCGTTCCCCCGAACGCCGAGCAGGCGGCGACGAGGTGACGGGCATGACGACCGCCTTCCTGGCCGAGTCCATGCGCGCCCGGGGCTACCGGGTGATCGAGGGGCCGCCCGCACCCGTCACGGGGGGCGCGGCGGACTCGCGCCTGACCCAGCCCGGCGACCTGTTCGCCGCCTTCCGGGGCGAGCGGCTCGACGGCAACGACTTCGTCGCCGAGGCGCTGGAGCGGGGTGCTCCGGCGGCCGTCTGCGAGCGTGCGCCCGAGGGCGACTGGAGCGATCGCACGGTCGCAGTCGTGGGCGATACGCGGACGGCCATGGCCGAGCTCGCGCGGGACTGGCTGCGCACCTGCGACGTCCGCGTGGCCGGCATCACGGGCACGGTAGGCAAGACGACGGCGAAGGAGCTGACGGCGGCGGCTTTGGAGGCTCGCTTCGAGACGCACCACAGCCCGGGGAACCTGAACTCGCGCGAGGGCCTGCCCCTCGCCCTGATGAGCCTGCGCCGCGACCACGAGGTCTCGGTGCTGGAGATGGCGATGGACAGCGAAGGCGAGATCGCCGAGCTGTGCGCCATCGCCGAGCCGTCGGTCGGGGCCGTTCTCAACATCGGCGCGACGCACCTGGAGAAGCTCGGCAGCATGGAGGCGATCGAGCGCGAGAAGCTCTCGCTGGCGCGATCGCTGCCACGCGATGGCACGGCAGTCGTGAACGTCGACGACGCGCGCATCGCGCCGGTGATCGACGAGCTGTCCTGCGACGTCATCGGGTTTGGCGCGAGCGAAGCGGCGCGCCTCCGGCGCGGTGCAGTGCGCGACCTCGGGCTGGAGGGCTCGGAGTTCCGCGTCTCCTGTGAGGGCGACGAGGCGGACGTGCGGTTGCACATCCCCGGAGCGCATCTCGCGCAGGGTGCACTGGCGGCAATCGGCATTCAGCTTGCGCTGGGCGTGGGGGTCGCGGAGGCGGCGGAGGCAGTCAGCGGCGCCGAGATCGATGGACGGCTACGAGTGCGACGCAGCACCGGCGGCGCACGAATTCTCGACGACACGTACAACGCCAGCCCCGCCTCGGTGGCGGGGGCACTGGAACTCCTGCGGGGCCTGGGCGGGAGGCGCATCGCGCTGCTCGGCGAGATGGCCGAGCTCGGCGACCGCTCCGAGCCCGAGCACCGCCGCATCGGCGCCATCGCGGCCGGGTGCTGCGACGTGCTCGTGGCAGCGGGCGAGCCCTGCCGCCTCGTCGTCGAGGCGGCGCGGGCGAACGGCCTCGCCGAGAGCCACTGGTTCGCGGAGAAGGACGAGGCCGCGGCATACGTCGCAGGCGTTCTGGGCGAGGGCGACCACGTGCTCGTGAAGGCATCGCGGGGGCAGGCATTCGAGGAACTACTTCCCGTATTGGAGGGCCAGGCATGATTCGCGCCCTGCTCTCCGGCGGCATCAGCTTCGCGCTCACGGTCGGGCTGGGGTGGCCGATCGTCCAGTACCTGCGCGCCCAGCGGGCGGGGAAGGCGATCAGCGAGGACCAGCCGGCGTCGCACCAGTCGAAGGCGGGCACGCCCACCTTCGGCGGCTTCATCATCTGGGTGCCGACCCTGATCGTGACGGCGATCGCGATTGACTGGCTCGACCACCGTTCGATCCTGCTTCCCCTGGGGATGATCGCGGCGACAGGCGCGATCGGCTTCATCGACGACCTGGGGACGCTGCAGGACCGTGTCGGGTTCCGCGCCGGGCTGCCGTGGCGGCTCAAGATCACGCTGCTCACGCTGCTGGCAGTCGGTGCGGCCTGGGTGCTGTACGGCGAGCTGGACGTCGAGTCGGTGAACGTGCCGTGGGCGGGGAGCTACGCGCTCGGCCCGGCCTACATGGTCATCGCCGTCATCACGATCGTGGCAACGACGAGCTCGGTGGCGGTGACGGACGGGCTGGACACGCTCGCGGGCGGCACGACGCTGTTCGCGTTCATCGCCTACGGGGTGATCGCGTTCGTCCAGGGCCAGGACTTTGTCGCGACGTTCGCCTTCATCATCGCGGGCGCCAACCTCGGATTCCTCTGGTACAACGCGCACCCCGCGCGGGTGTTCATGGGCGATACAGGCGCGCTCGCGCTGGGCTCCAGCCTCGCGATCGTGGCGCTGATGACGGGCCACTGGCTGCTGCTGCCCCTGATCGGGCTCGTGTTCGTGGCCAACGCGGTCAGCAACCTCATCCAGATCGGGTACTACCGGCTGAGCGGGGGGAAGCGCATCTTCCTGCGCGCGCCGCTGCACCACCACTTCGAGGAGCTGGGCTGGCCCGAGACGCAGATCGTGACCCGCTTCTGGGTCATCGGCATCGTCGCCGCGATGGTCGGCGTCGGGCTCGCACTGGCGGTTCCGGAGTGACGATGATGGTTGAACGCCGGACCGCAGCCGAACTCCCGGAGATCGCGGGCGCCCGCGCGCTCGTCTACTCGCTCGGAATCGAGGGGCGCGACCTTGCCCGCTGGCTGCTGGCGCGCGGCGCCTCGGTGACGATGGCGGACACGCGCAGTGCCGAGCAACTCGAAGCGGCGGGGGCGGAGCCGCCGAAGGGCGTCGAGCGCACCGTTCGCGGCGACCTGCTCGACCCGGACGGCTTCGACCTGCTGGCGGTCTCGCAGTCGGTGTTGCGGAGCGACCCCGGCGTCGTGCGTGCGCGGGAGCTCGGCATCCCGGTGGTCTCGCAGATGGCCCTCGCCCTGCGACTCTGCCGGGGACGCGTCATCGGGATCACAGGTTCGAGCGGCAAGTCGACGACGACAGCGCTCGTCGGCGAGATGGCCGAATGCGCCGGCATCGAGCACCTCGTCGGGGGAAACCTGGGCGGGTCGCTGCTGGACCGCATCGAAGACGTTCCCGAGACGGCCAGCGTCATCCTCGAGATGAGCCACACGCAGCTGCAGTACACGGATCGCTCGCCGGAGATTGCGGCGGTCACAAACGTCACGCCGAACCACCTCGACCAGTTCAGCTGGCCGGAGTACGTGGACCTGAAGCGCAGCATCCTGCGCTACCAGGACACCGACGGCCTCGCGATCCTGAACGCTGACGACGAGACGAGCCGCGCGTTTCGCACCGACGTGCGCGGACGGCTCGCGGAGGTCTCGCTCGCGGGCCCGGTCACGGGTGACGGCGCGTGGCTGGAAGGCGACGCGATCGTGTCGCGCCGGGGAGGCACGACCGAGACCATCGCCGGCGCCGCCGACCTGCGCATGCGCGGTCGCCACAACGTCGCGAACGCGGTGCTGGCGACGGCTGTCGCTGCGGCGATGGGGCTTCCGGGCGAGGCGATCGCCGACACGCTGCGGCGCTTCCCGGGTCTGCCGCACCGCCTGCAGGTCGTGGGGCGCGCCTACGGCGCGACGTGGATCAACGACAGCATCGCGACCTCGCCGGAGCGCACGCTGGCGGCGCTCGAAGCCATCGCGGAGCCGGCGATCCTGCTGCTGGGCGGGCGCGAGAAGGCGCTGCCGCTCGAGAACCTGCGGTCCGCCGCCGCCGAGCGCTGTCGCGCTGCCATCTGCTTCGGCGAGGCGGCCACGCCCTTCGCGGAAGCGATGGCAGGCGCGGTCGAGACGGTCGTGCGGGTTGAGACGCTCGAGGAGGCCGTCGCAGCGGCCGCTGCTATCGCGCGGGACGGCGACGCCGTCCTCCTTTCGCCGGCGGGCACGAGCTTCGACGCCTACCCGCGCTTCGAGGCGCGGGGCGAAGCGTTCGCGGCGCTGGTAGCCGCGCTCAAAGGATTCGAGGAGGCGACGTCATAGCCATCACCTCGAACCGCCGCTGGCCCGCACGGGGCCCCGACTACACGCTGCTGACGCTGATCGCGGTGCTCACGATCACGGGTCTCGTGGCGGTGTACAGCGCGAGCTTCGTGATCGGGCTCGCGCAGTTCTCCGACTCGCACCATTTCATCATCCGGCAGGCGATGTGGGCGGTGCTGGGAGGGGTGCTGCTGCTGGCGGCGATGCGCTTCGACTACCACCTTCTGCGGCGGCTGGCGGTGCCGTTCATGGCGCTCACGCTGATGCTGCTGCTGTTCACGCTCATCGTCGGAACGGAGGCGGGCGGCGCACAGCGCTGGCTCACGTTCGGCGGCTTCAGCCTGCAGGCGGCGGAGTTCACGAAGCTCAGCATCATCATCTACCTGGCGGCGTGGCTGAACTCGCGGGGCGACAACCTGCGCAGCTTCGAGCAGGGACTGCTGCCGTTCATCGTCATCATCAGCGCGATCGGGCTGCTGCTCATGCTCCAGCCCGACCTGGGCACGACCGGCATCATCATCGTGATCACGATCACGATGTTCTGGGCGGCAGGTGCGACGTTCCTGCAGATGAGCGCGCTGATCCTGTCGGGGGGCATCGCGGCGGTCTCGCTGACGCTGATCGAGGGGTACCGGCTCGACCGCTTCTCCGCCTTCGTGAACGCCGAGGCCGACCCGCTGGGGAACGGCTTCCAGACCCTGCAGGCGATGATCGCACTGGGGAACGGCGGTCCCACCGGGCTGGGCCTGGGGGCGAGCCGGGGCAAGTTCTTCTACGTGCCCGAGAGCCACACGGACGGCATCTTCGCCATCCTCGGCGAGGAGCTGGGGCTGGTGGCGACGAGCGCGGTCGTGATCCTGTTCGTCACGCTGATGCTGAGGGGCTACCAGATCGCGCGGCGAGCGCCGGACCAGTTCGGGTTCTTGCTGGCGACGGGCATCACGACGTGGATCGCGGCGCAGGCGTTCGTGAACATCGGCGGCATCACGCGGGTAATCCCGCTGACGGGCGTGCCGCTGCCCTTCCTCAGCTACGGGGGCAGCGCGCTCGCGGCCGTGCTCCTCGCGGCGGGCGTGCTCGCCAGCATCTCGCGCTTCACGGAAGAGCGCGAAGCCGCGCGCGAGCGCACCGGAGCGGGGACCGAGCCCTCCAAAGGGAGGGACGACTCGTGAGGATCGCGCTGGCGGCGGGCGGTACAGCGGGCCACATCTTCCCGGCCCTGGCGGCGCTGGGAGCGCTGCGGGCTTCGGGCGACCCGGTGGAGGCGCGCTTCTTCGGGCCCGACAACCGGGGCGAACGCGAACTCGTGCAGGGCCACGACGTGCCCTTCGAGACGGTTCCGGCGGCGCCCCTGCGCGGGCGCTCGCCGCTGGCGCTGGCGCGCGGTCTCGCCCGCACGGCGCTGGGCGTGGCCGCGGCGCTGCGATCGCTGCGGCGCTTCCAGCCGAACGTGATGCTGAGCACCGGGGGCTACGGCAGCTTCCCACCCAGCGTGGCGGCGCGAATGCTGCGACTGCCGCTCGTCGTCTTCCTCCCCGACGTGGAGCCGGGGCTGGCAGTGCGGGCGGAAAGCCGCCTCGCGACGCTGATCGCGGCCGCCACGGAAGCAGCGCTGCCACGGCTTCCCGCCGGGAAGACGGTCGTGAGCGGCTACCCCGTGCGCGACGCCTTCGCCACCGCGCGCGAGGACGCACGCGAGGCACTCGGGTGGCGCGCGGATGAACGCGTGCTGCTCGTCGCGGGAGCGACGCAGGGGGCGCAGGCGATCAACCGTGCGGTCTGGCGGGCGCTGCCGCGTCTGTGCGAGGCGGCGCGGGTCGTGCACATCACCGGTCAGGCGGCGGCGGGTGAGGCTGTGTCGGAGCGAAAGTCGCTGCCGGAGTCGCTGCGCGAACGCTACGAGCCCGCCCCGTTCCGGGAGGACCTGCCCGCGCTGATGGTCGCGTCCGACCTGGCGGTCATGCGCGCGGGCGCGAGCACGCTCGGCGAGCTGCCGGCGGCAGGGCTGCCGGCGATCCTCGTGCCGGGCACATTCGCGGGCGGGCACCAGCGCGAGAACGCCCGCTGGCTGGCCGGCCACGGGGCGGCGGTGGTGCTGGAGGAGACGGATCTCGGGAAGCTCGAAGGGCAGGTGCTCGACCTGCTCCACGACGACGAGCGACGCGGGGCGATGGAGGAGGCGGCACGGTCGGCAGGGCACGCGGACGGGGCGGAGCGGCTGGCGGCGATCCTGCGGGAGGTGGCGACGAGATGACCGAGCTTCGCGGACCCGTCCACATCGTCGGAATCGGCGGGATGCACATGTCGGCCATCGCCCTGCTGCTGCACGAGCGCGGCGAGCGCGTCCAGGGCAGCGACCTTGAGGCGTCGGACCTGACCCGGAACCTCCAGGCGATGGGCGTGACGGTGTTTCCGGAGCACGCCGCGGAGAACCTAGGCGAAGCGCAGTGCGTGGTCGCGACGGCGGCGGTTGGCGACGACAACCCGGAGGTGGCGGAGGCGCGGCGGCGGGGCCTGCCCGTGCTGGGGCGGCCCGAGGTGGTCGCGGGGCTGATGGAGGGGAAACGCGTCATCGCGGTGGCCGGGTCGCACGGGAAGACGACGACGAGCAGCCTGATCGCATTCATCCTGAGCCGGGCGGACCGGCAGCCGATGTACCTCATCGGGGGCGAGAGCCGCGACCTTGGCGGGAACGCTTCCTGGGGCGGGGGCGACATCTGCGTCGTGGAGGCGGACGAGTACCAGCGCGCCTTCCACGCCTACGACCCCGACGTGGCCGTCATCACGAACATCGACGCCGACCACCTCGACCTGTACGGGACGCCGGAGGCCTACGAAGAGGCGTTCCTCACGTTCGCCCGCCGCCTGCGCCAGGGCGGCCGGCTGCTGGCCGGCGGCGGAAACGCCGGGGCCAGGCGCGTGGCGGAGGCGATGGCCGAAGAGGCCACGGTCGAGACCTACGGCCTCGGCGACGACTGCACCTGGCATGCCACAAACGTCGCGCTCAGCGAGACGGGGGCCACCTTCACCGTGAGGCGCCGGGACGAAGCCCTGGGCGAGCTGACGATCGCCCTCCCCGGGGAGTACGCGGTCGAGAACACGCTGGCGGCGGCGGCGGTCTGCCTCGGGGAGGGCACACCGTTCGCCACCGTCCGCGATGCGGCCGCGTGCTTCCAGGGCGCGAAGCGGCGCTTCGAGCGCGTCGGCGAAGCGGGCGGCGTGCTCGTCATCGACGAGTACGCCCACCACCCGAGCGAGGTGCGCGCGGTACTCGGGGCGGCGCGCACGCGCTTCCCGGGGCGGCGACTGATCGGCATCCACCAACCGCACACCTACAGCCGCATCGCCTACCTGTGGGAGGCCTGGCTGGCGTGCTGGGAGGGGTTGGCCGAGCTCGTCATCCTCGAAACGTACGCCGCCCGCGAGACGCCCCTGGAGGGGCGCTCGGCCGCGGACCTAGCGCGGAACATCGTTGGGCCGGCCGCCTCCTACGCACCCGACTTCGCGGCGGCGGTCGCGCAGGCAGCGGCGCTGTCGCGGCCGGGCGACGTGGTGATGACGATCGGCGCGGGGAGCGTCACCGAGGTGGGGCCACTGCTGCTGGAGGCGTTGTCATGACGGCGCTCGACCAGCTGGCGACGAGGCTCGAAGCGGTGGGCGAGGTACGCCGGAGCGAGGCGATGTCGCGTCACACGACCTTCGGGGTCGGCGGGCCGGCAGACATCTACGTGACGGTTCGCAGCGCGGACGCGCTCGCGCAGGCCGCGCGCCTGGCGGCGGATGCGGACGCAGGGCCGTTCGTGCTCGGCAGCGGAAGCAACATCGTGGTCGCCGACGGAGGCATCCGTGGCGTCGTGATCGACAACCGGGCGCGCGAGGAGGCGCGCGACGGGCTGCGCCTGCGCGTGGGGAGCGGGGCGAGCTTCGCGGGCTTCGCGCGGAAGATGTGCCGCGCGGGCGTGGCGGGGCTGGCGTGGGCCGTCGGCATCCCGGGAACGCTGGGCGGAGCAGTGGTCTACAACGCGGGGGCGTACGGCGGCTGCCTGGCCGATGTGCTCACGCGCGTGCGGCTGCTCGACCCGTCGGGGGACGACTCGTGGTGGACGGCGGAAGAGCTCAACCTGACGTACCGCGGCAGCGCCTTCACGCGGGGCACGCTCGCGGGGCGGGCCGTGCTCGAGGCGGAGCTCTCGCTGAGCGAGGGCGACGCGGACGCGCTGCTCGCGGAGGCTGGCGGCTACGACAAGCGCCGACTGACGGCGCAGCCGCGAGGGCGGAACGCGGGTTCGATGTTCACGAACCCGCCCGAGAGCCCCGCCTGGAAGCTGATCGACGCGGTGGGGCTGCGGGGGGAGCGGCGGGGCGACGCCGCCATCAGCGACCAGCACACCAACTTCTTCGTGAACCTGGGGCAGGCGCGTGCGAGCGACGTGCTCTGGCTCGTCGAAGAGGCGGAGCGGCGGGTGCTCGAAACGCACGGCATCCAGCTCCGGCGCGAAGTCGGGTTCGTGGGGGCGTGGTGATGGCGAGGCAGCGCGTGGCGGTCATCTTCGGCGGGCGCTCGGGGGAGCACGAAGTGAGCGTGCGCAGCGCCCGCAGCGTGCTCGAGGCGCTCGACCGCGAGCGCTGGGAGGTGGCGCCGATCGGCGTGACGCGCTCGGGCGCCTGGCTGTCGATTGCGGAGGCGGAGGCGGCGCTGCACGGCGACGCCGAGGCGCTCACCGAGGGGGGAACGCTGCTAACGGAGGGCAATGCGCTGGCGGAGCTGGGCGGGTGCGACGTGGCCTTCCCCCTGGTCCACGGCACCTACGGCGAAGACGGCTGCCTGCAGGGTCTGCTGGAGATGGCGGACATCCCCTACGCAGGAGCGGGCGTGGCGGCGAGCGGGATGGGGATGGACAAGGCGCTGCAGAAGGCGCTGTTCGCGGAGGCGGGGATTCCCGTCGCGCGTTATGTCGTTCTTCGCCGCTGGGAGATCGAGGCCGATCGCGAGGAGGCGCGCCGCTTCGTCGAGGACGAGATCGGGTACCCGTGCTTCACGAAGCCGGCGAACGGCGGGTCGAGCATCGGCATCACGCGCGTCGCTTCGCGCGAAGACCTGGGGCAGGCGTTCGCCGAGGCCCTTCCCCACGACGAGAAGGTGGTGGTGGAGCAGGCGATGGCGGGGCGCGAGATCGAGTGCTCGGTGCTCGGCAACGAGGCGCCGGAGGCGGCGGCAGTGGTGGGGGAGATCGAGCCTGACCGCGAGTTCTACGACTACGACAGCAAGTACGCCACCGACTCGGGGACGGCGCTGCACGTGCCCGCGCGCATCAACGCAGAGACCGCCGAGCGCGTGCGGGAGCTGGCGCGGCGGATGTACCTGGCGATGGGCTGCGAGGGGTACGCGCGCGTCGACTTCTTCGTCGGGGAAGACGGCGAGGTGACCGGCAGCGAGGTGAACACCGTTCCCGGGTTCACGAGCATCAGCATGTTCCCCCGGCTCTGGGAGGCGAGCGGGCTCGCCTACCCGGACCTGCTCACACGCATCCTCGACCTCGCCATCGCGCGCGGGGAACGGGGGTCGACGCGATGATCAGGCGACACGACCAGCAGAAGCCCCGTCGCCGGCCGAACCGGGTCGTGCGGCGGACGCAGCCCGCGAACGAGGCCGCCTCCGTGCGGGCGCCAGAGCGCACCGCCGAAGGCACGCAGGGGCAGGCCGTCGGGCAGCGCAAGCGACGGGTGGGGATGCACGCGGCGACCATCGGCCGGCGGTGCCGCTCGTGGGTGCGGGCACGCTGGCTGCCGATCGCGGCAGCACTGCTGCTTGCCGGCGTCGTCGGGGCGGGGGCGGTTGCGTGGCACTCGCCGGCCCTGCGGGTCGCGAACGTGGAGGTGGAAGGGGCCGTGGCGACGCGCGAGAGCGACATCCTGGAGCAGGTCGACTTCTGGGGGGAGCGGATGTTCACCGCCGACCTGAACAGGGCCGCGGACGCGATCGCGGAGCTGCCGCTGGTCGCCTCGGTCGAGGTGAGGCGGGAGTGGCCCAGCACGGTCCGCATCACCGTGCAGGAACGGGAGCCTTGGGGCTCGTGGGAGCAGGCCGGGGTGCGCTACACCATCGACCGCGAGGGCTACGTGCTGGGGTACGGGGCGCCTCCCGCGGACTCGACGACGATCGTGAGCAATGAGTCGTACTCGCTGCGGCCGGGCGACCGCGTCGACTACCACGCCGTAGACGCGGCGGCGGAGATCAACGAGCAGATCGAGCAGGCGCTGGGCACACGCGCCGTCGAACTGACCTATTCGCCGGGCGAGGGCATTCGCGTTCGCACGGAGGACGGACAAACGGCTCTGCTCGGAGATTCGAGCGGCATCGCCTACAAGCTCGCCGTGTGGGCCCGCGTGGCCGAGGAAGCGCTGGCGAGAGACATCACCTACTCCACCATCGACCTGCGGTTCGGGGACAGGCCCGTTCTGCGGTGAAAGACGTCAACGAGGGGAACCATGAAGAAAAGTAACGCCATAGCAGCCATCGACATCGGGTCGACGAAGGTGACGGCGCTCGTCGCCGACGTGAACGAGTACGGGCAGGCGCGCGTGCTCGGCGTCGGCGTGGCGCCGGCGGCCGGGCTCTCGCGCGGGGTGATCGACAACATCCAGTCGGCCCGCGACGCCGTCGCGACGGCGGTGGAGAAGGCCGAGCAGTCGTGCGGGATGCGGATCCTGAGCGGCGTGGTCGGGATCGCGGGGGCGCACCTGAGCTCGCAGAACAACCGCGGGATCGTGGCCATCGCCGACCGGACGGAGCCGATCACCGCCGACGATCGCGCACGCGCCATCGAGGTGGCGGGGCAGATCAGCATCCCCACGAACCGCCAGATCCTGCACGTGATCCCGCGCGCGTACTGGATCGAGGGCACGGACCCCGTGTCCGACCCGGTGGGGATGTACGGGGCGCGGCTCGACGCGGAGACGCACATCGTGACGGGGGCCGTCTCGGCGGTGCAGAACCTGACGAAGTGCGTCGAGGACGCGGGCATCCAGGTCGACGAGATCGTGCTGGGGTCGCTGGCGGCGGCGACGGGTTCGCTGACGACGGAAGAGCGCGCGCAGGGCGTGGCCGCGGTCGACATCGGCGGCAGCACGACGTCGATCTGCGTGTACGACGAAGGCGCGGTGGCGCACACGGCGACGCTGTCGCTGGGAGGCGCCCACCTGACGCAGGACCTCGCGCGCCTGCTGCGGTGCCCCTGGGAGAGCGCCGAACGGCTGAAGTGCGAGCACGGCTCGGCGCTGACGACGGACGAGGTCGGAAGCGTGGACGTGGAGGTTCGGGCCTTCGGCACGAACTCGCGGAAGCGCGTCTCGGCCGGGCACGTGGCCGAGATCCTGCAGGCGCGGACGGAGGAGATCCTGGAAATGGTGGCCATCGAGCTGAAGCGCGCGGGCTACCTGGACCGGCTCGCGGCCGGCCTCGTCCTCACGGGAGGCACGAGCCAGCTGCGGGGCATCGACGAGCTCGCAGAACACCGCCTCGACCTGCCCGCACGCGTGGGCAGTCCGCGCGGCTGCACGGGGCTCACGGACCTTATCGCGACTCCCGCCTACACCACCGTGGTGGGGCTCGCGAAGCACGCCCTGCGCGGGACCGCTCCAGCGGCGCGTCCCGCCGGAGCCAGAAAAGACGACCCGGAGAGCGGCTTCTTCAGGCGCGTCGCTGCGTTTGGACGAGCCTTCATCCCCCAGTAACCGAGACCACCCGCAACCGAGGAGGCCCATCCGAGAAGCTAACCGCCAGGACGACAACCAATCCGCTCACACCCCACAGACGGAGGAAGAACGTTGAGTTACACAGTGGACAGGGAACTGCTGCCAGACATCAAGGTCATTGGAGTCGGCGGGGGCGGCGGCAACGCCGTCAACCGCATGGTTCACGCCAACATCCCGGGCGTGACCTTCGTGGCCGTGAACACCGACGCGCAGGCGCTCGCCAGCTCGGAAGCGGAGATGCGCCTGCGCATCGGCGAGAAGCTGACGAAGGGCCTGGGCGTCGGGGGCGACCCGACGCGCGGCGAGCGCGCCGCCGAGGAGAGCCGGGCCGAGCTCGAGGAGCTGCTGAACGGCGCCGAGATGGTGTTCGTCGCGGCCGGCATGGGAGGCGGCACCGGAACCGGGGCCGCGCCGGTCGTAGCCGAGGTGGCGCGCGAAGTCGGCGCGCTCACGATCGGCACGGTCACGACGCCGTTCGCCTGGGAGGGCGCAACGCGCACACAGGCGGCCCGCGGCGGCATCGACAAGCTTCGCGAGAAGGTCGACACGTTGATCTCGATCCCCAACTCGCGGCTGCTGGAGAGCTGCCCGGACGACTACACGATGGACGAGGCGTTCGAGATGGCCGACGACGTGCTTCGGCAGGCGATCCAGGCGATCTCGAACATCATCAGCCAGAACGGCGCGATCAACCTCGACTTCAACGACGTTCGCACGGTGATGAGCGAAGCGGGACCCGCTTTGCTCGCCATCGGGAACGCGTCGGGCGAGAACCGCGCCGCGGAGGCGGCGCAGAAGGCCACGGCGAGCCCGCTGCTTGATCAGACGATCAACGGGGCGACGAACGTGCTCTTCAACGTGACGCACGACGGCAACCTGAAGCTGCGCGAGCTCGACATCGCCGCCCGCGTGATCGCGGAGGTGGTCGACAGCACGGCCAACATCATCTTCGGCACCGTCATCGACCCGTCGGTCGGGGACTCGGTGCACATGACGGTCATCGCGACGGGGTTCTCGGAGACGCAGGCCCCGACGGTTGGCCTGACCCGGGAGAGCGTGGCGCGAGCCGTGCCTCTGGAGCTTCCGGGCATTTCCAACGAGGAGGACGCTGAATTGCCGGCGTTTCTTCGGCGCAACATCCGCTCAATGGGCGAGATCAGCGCCAACGGCGATCGAGAAGCGAGGATGGCTGAAAGGAGGTAGCCGCCAAAACCGAGCGCACGGTTGAGTCCGGCAGGACTGCTTCTCGACCAGACGGGCGGGACCTGGAGCCTTGGGAGATGGCGACAGGTCCCGTCCTTTTCTGTGAGCTATGCGCCGGCCACCCCGCCGGCGGCACCTCTCCTTTCAGCCAGATCGTCACGGTATCACGGGGGGTCAACTACTTACCACCGGCCTCCGCATCGGCATCGGCGTCGGCGGGCCACTCGACGGTGCGGCCGCTCTCCATCGGCTCGCCGAGCAGGCGCGCCTCGATCCAGGGCGCCAGCAGGTCGTCGAGGGCCTCGGCCACGGTCCCGAGGGAGTGGCCGGCATCGCCGTAGATAACGAGGCGCTTGGGGTCGAGGGCGCGGCGGTAGATGTCCTCGCTGGCCTCGGAGTCGAGCACCTCGTCGGCGCTGCCGTGGACGAGCAGGAGGGGGCGGTCCAGCTCCTCGACCTGGCGGGTCCCGTAGAGCTGGGGCGAGAGCGAGGCGACCCCGCGCACGAGCGGGTGGAGGGCGCCCGCCTTCACGACGACGGCGCCGCCGAAGCTGTGTCCGACGAGGACGGCGTCGGTGGCGCCGATTCCCTTGAGGAAGGAGCACCCGGCGAGGATGTCGAGGACGCACTCCTCGAAGGCGTTTGGCTCGCGGTAGTCGAGGCGGAGGACACTCACGTTGCAGGGCATGAGGAGGCCGGGGAGGCGGGCGAAGAGGCCTCCGGCGGGGCCGTCGAGCCCGCCCATGGCGCCGCCCGCGCAGATGGCGGCCCCGGATCCCCCCTGCACCGGGTGAAAGATGCCGGGAATCTCCCCACGGCTGGTCTGCAGCACCACGGACAGGCTCTCGGGGGTGGGGCCGGGAGCGGCCGTCACGTTGTGGAGGCTCAGCGTCAGGTCTTCGGGCTCGGGGCCCTGAGGGTCGGGATCGGTCACGCGCGCACGATACAACCCGGCGCGGGCGGCCGGTCAGGTGAGCCGGGCGTCGTCGGGGAGGGGGTCGCGGGGCACGTCCTCGTGGGCGTTGACCATGTGGTGGGCGAGCGTCTCGAGCCGCCCCCAGATAGCGTCGAACTCTTCCCCGGGGACTTCCTGCGACTCGAGGGCCGCGCGCATGTGGGTCAGCCAAAGTTGGGCGTGGTGCTCGGCGATGACGAAGGGGAAGTGGCGGCGGCGGAGGCGGGGGTGGCCGTAACGTTCCGAGTAGCGCGCCTCACCGCCGAGCCACTGCTCGAAGAAGAGGGTCAGCTTCTCGCGACCGGGGGTGAGGTCGTCGGGATAGAGGGCGCGGAGGGGCGCGTCATTGGCGACGGCGTCGTAGAACGTCTCGACAATGGCCTCGACCACCTCGCGACCGCCGATACGTTCGAAGGGGGTCTGGGCGCTCATGAGGTCCTCCAGCGAAGGGCGAGGAAGGTCAGCGTAAACGACGCGATGCCGAAGCCGACGATGGCAGCGGCGCCCCGGAGCAGGTCGAGGCCGTTCCAGCCTTCGATGATGAGGGATCGCTGCGCCTCGAGGATGTAGGTGATGGGGTTGATGGTGGCGAGCACCTGGAGCCAGTCGGCGAAGACCTCTTTCGGGGCGAAGGCGGTGGAGAGGAAGATGAGGGGGAAGAGGAGGAGGCCGCCGGCGGCCGCGGCCTGGGGACTGCCCGTGCGGAGCGCGACGGCCGCGTTGAAACCGGAGTAGGCCGTCCCGAAGAAGAAGGAGCCGGCCAGCAACACGACCACGCCGAGCACGCCCGTGTCGAAGCCGGTGCGAAAGATGAGGCCGACAACCACGATGACGCCGGTGATGATGACAGAGCGGACGCCATCGGCGGCGATGCGGCCGAGGACGATGGCGGAGCGGGGGGCGGGCGTCAGCAAGAGCTTGTCGAAGTAACCGCGCTGGATGTCGGTGATCGTGCCAAGGCCGGCGCTGGCGGAGATGCTCGAGGCCGCCGAGAGGATGGCGACGGGAACCTGGAAGCCGGTGAAGTTGTCGATTCCGAAAGCATCGGCGGCGATGGACCCGATGGAGCCGACGGTGACCGCGAAGAAGAAGAGCGGCACGAAGATGTTGCCCACCTCCTGCGCAGGGTTACGGATGGCCTCGCGCAGGGAGCGCACAGTGAGGAAGTAGACGGTGGCGAGGGGCTGCATCAGGCCGCACCCCCCTCGGCGGACGCCGGTTCTTCCACCCGCAGATGGTGCCCCGTCGCCTCGAGGAACACGTCGTCGAGGCTGGGGCGGGAGATGGCGACGTCGCCAACCTCGATGCCGGCGTCGTCGAGGGCGAGGACGATGCGGGCAACGGCGCGGGCGCCGTCGGGGACGTAGACGACGGCGGCTCCGTCGGCGATCTGCACGCGCTCGACGCCGGCGACGTCGCCAGCGACCTCGGCGGCGCGGTCGAGGGCATCCGCAGCGGGCACCTGAACGGTGACGACGTCGGTGCCGATGCGCGCCTTCATCTCGGCGGGCGAGCCGCGGGCGATGATGCGCCCCTCGTCGATGATGGCGAGGTCGTGGGCGAGGCGGTCGGCCTCCTCGAGGTACTGGGTCGTGAGGAAGACGGTGATGCCGTCCTCGACGCTGAGGCGGGTGACGTACCGCCAGATGGCCTCGCGGCTGACGGGGTCGAGGCCGGTGGTGGGCTCGTCGAGGAAGATGATGCCGGGGCGGTGGACGAGGGCGGCGGCGAGGTCGAGGCGGCGCTTCATGCCGCCGGAGTAGGTGCCAATGGTGCGATCGGCCGCGTCCTCCAGGTCGACGATGGCGAGGAGCTCGTCGACGCGACGACGGCGGGCGGGGCCTCCGAGGCCGAAGAGGCGCGCCTGGAGGGTGAGCAACTCGCGGCCGGTCTGGATGTCGTCGAGGCCTGCTTCCTGGAGGGCAACGCCGATGCGGCGGCGCACGGCGCGGGCGTCGTCTCGGATGTCGAGGCCGTCGACGCGCGCGCTGCCAGCGGTCGGGCGGAGGAGGGTCGTGAGCATGCGGATGGTCGTCGTCTTGCCGGAACCGTTCTGGCCGAGGAAGCCGAAGATGGTCCCGGGCGCGATGTCGAGGTCGATGCCGTCGACGGCGCGCACCTCATCGAAGTGTTTGGTCAGACCCCGGGCCCAGATCGCGCTCACCGCACCGAGCGTAGGGCACTGCGTGCGTTCGGCAAACTTCCGAGCGTTATGTCGGGCTGGAGCCGTTCGCGATGACGCAGGCGAGGAGGTCGAGGCTGTCGCTGTTGACGCCGGCGGCGCCGGCTCCAAGCACCCGCTCCAGGTCGGCGATCGTGTTGACCGGCCACACGAAGGTCGACACGCCGCGTCCGGCAAGCTCGGTCATGAGGGCCGGTTCGACGAGCGTGATGTGCATCGAGAGGGCGTGGAAGCAGTCACCGAGGGCGGGCATGAGCTCGGCGAGCTCGTGTGGCCAGGCGGCGGAGGGGATAAGGCAGACGCCGTCGCGCCCCTCGAACGGCTCCAGCAGCCACCACTCGCGCGTCGTGACGGCATAGGAGGCGCCGGGGAGAGCGCGGTCGAAGGCAGCGGCGACACCCTCGGAGAGGGCAAGCGTCTCCGACTTCAGGTCGACCATGAGCTGCACGTCGGGGCCGGCGGCTTCGATGACGGCATCAAGCCCGAGGCAGGGACGCCAGCCGGGGGAAAGACGCCAGCGTTCGCGGTAGAGGGGGAGGGGGCCGACCCTCTTCGCATGGCGGGCCTCGAGGCGGCCACGGTGGAGCCAGACGTCGAGCTCGACGAGGTCGGCGCCGATGGCCGTGGCCCGCTCGAGACGGGCGAGGTCATTGCCGGCGCGGTGAGCGATGGCGACGGGGCGGTCCCGGGGCCGGGGGCAGCTCACGAAGGGGGTCCGCCTCGCTGGAGCAGGTACTGGACGTCGGGAGGGAGGGGGATGCCGCGGCCGGTCACGGTGTCGAGCCAGGCCCACGAGTGGACAAGGGTCGCGACGGGCGTCCCGCGGCTGGTGGAGCGAACGGAGAACTCCTGCTCGAAGCCGCGGTCGTCGGCGCTGGTGGTCGTGACCTCGATAGTCACGCCGTCCCGCCAGGGGAGGGGGGCGTGATAGACGGCGCGAGTCTCGCGCTGGACCGCTACGACGTGGTCCGGCTTGGAGACGCCGCAGTGCTCCTCGAAGGCGGCGTACGCCAGCTCCGTAAGGGCGAGGAGCACCCCGGCATGGACGAAGCCGGTATCGGTGAAGGTGTCGGTGTGGCGTGTCGGATAGGAGATGGAGAAGGGCACGGCCCGATCGTGGGAGTCCCGAGCGCGAGAGGCAAGCCTAGAAGATAGCGGCGTCGACGCCCCAGACCTGCCCGGCGCCGGTCACGAAGAGGACGACAGCGATGAGGATCATCATCAGGTTCTGGCCCTGTTCGCCCTGGTCCTTGAGGCCGGCGAGGAGCAGGTAGTTCAGGTTGAGGAAGGCGGCGAGCACGAGGCCGGCGTAGGTGAGGATGCCGAAGGTGATGCTGACGCCGGCGGCGAACTCGCCGAGCACGACCATCCAGGAGGTGATGATCCAGGTGCGCTCGCTGCGCAGGGCCGTGGCCTTGAGCACGCCGGCGAAGGCGGGGATGGGGTGATCCTCGACGAGACCTTCGACCCAGCCGCGCGAGCCGCCACGGAGGAAGCCGGGTAGGTCCTTGTGGCGCACGCTCTCCAGCCACCAGAGGCCGAGGCCGATGCGCAGGATGGCGAGCCACTCCTCCTTCGTGAGCCAGTCGAAGATGTCGAGGGGTTCCATGGGCGAGGGATTCTAGCGCTCCTGTCGCGGCCTCGCGCTACGATCGGACGATGGCGAGCGAAACCCGCCCCCCGCTGGTCTGGGTCGACATGGAGATGACGGGCCTCGACGTGGCGCGCCACCACGTGCTGGAGGTGGCCGCGATCGTCACGGACGGGGACCTGAACGAGATCGATGACGGGCTCGACCTGATCGTGCACCAGCCGGAGGACGTGCTGGCGCTGATGGACGAGTGGTGCGTGAACCAGCACGGCCAATCGGGGCTGACGGCGGGCGTGCGGGCGTCGCGGGTGGGGCTGGCGGAGGCGGAGGCGCTGCTGCTGGAGTACCTGCGGCGGCATACGTCGGAGGGGCAGTCGCCGCTCTGCGGGAACTCGGTGGGGCACGACAAGCGCTTCCTGGAGCGGTGGATGCCGGAGGTGGTCCAGCACCTGCACTACCGCATCATCGACGTGTCGACGGTGAAGGAGCTGGCCCTGCGCTGGTACCCGGTCCTGGAGCGCTTCCCCAAGGGCGAGGCGCACCGCGCGCGAGACGACATCCGCGAGTCGATCGCAGAGCTGCGGTACTACCGGGAGCAGCTCTTCCGCTAGCGTCTCCGGAGGCGTCGGGCGGCACGCTGGATGATGCCCGGCCGGCGGATGCGTTCGCGTAGCTGGGTCAGACCCTCGGACGTGCCGACGAGGATCGGTCGCGACCAGTCGCGGAGGGTGGGGGTGCGGTCCTCGCGGACGCGGGTGGGGGGAACGAAGCGCTCAAACGGTTTCCAGGCGTTGCCCTCGCGGATCAGAGCCTCGCGGCCCGCCGCCTCGACGAGGACGAGGCCGGCGGCGAGGTCCCAGGCGTGCACACCCCAGAACTGGGCGGTGGTGAAGACGCCGGCGGCGACGTAGGCGCACTCGATGGCGGCGGAGCCGGTCACGCGGTTGTCCCAGCTGGCAGAGCGCCCGGGGGCGCCGCCGGGGGCGGCGCTGAGGCTGCGCCGGACGCCCTGGTTCTCGACGGTTTCCACGGGCTTGCCCTCGAAGTTCAGGGGGCCGCCGTGGTGGGCGTGATAGACGCCGGGGCCAAGGCCGTGGCTGGCGGAGCACCAGACGGCGCCCGCCACGGGCACGCCCTCGTGGAGGACGCCGACGGAGGCCGCGAAGAGCGGGTAGCGATTGACGAAGTTGGTGGTGCCGTCTACGGGGTCGATGGCCCAGAGGTACTCGGCGTCGGGGAGGGGATGGTCGTCCTGCTCCTCGCCGAGGACGGCGTGGCCGGGGAGGCGTTCGGCAAGGCGCTCGCGGATCATCTCCTCGACGGCGCGGTCGACCTCCGAGACGGGGTCGGTGGGGGCGGCCTCGTCGGACTTGCCCTCGGTCTTGTAGTCGACGTTGATGGAGCGCCCGAGGGCGGCGGTGATCTCCACGCCCGCGGCCTCGGCAAGCTCGCGGGCCGTCGCTTCGAGCTCCTCGAGGAGCGCGGAACGAGACCGCGGAAGCTCTTGCTGCGGCCTGGCCTCGTCGGTCACGTGCGGGTCACGATCCGGCTGCGGCGGCCAGTTCTTCGAGGGTGACGCGGGCGACGCGACGCCCCCGCGCAAGCAGGGCTTCGAGGTCGCCCTGCGCCTGCGCGGCCTTGAGCTGGGCGAAGGTCCAGTCCGCGCCCGGCACGGGCGCATCGACTGGGTCGTCGCGGACGATCTGGACGAAGGCGCCGCTCGGCGGTCCGCCCTTGTGGAGCTGGCCGGTGGAGTGGAGGTAGCGCGGCCCGAAGCCGGCGGTGGTGGCGACGCCGTGGCGATCGCGCAGGCGGAGGCGGAGGTCCTGCAGGGCGCTGGCGTTCCCGGGGGTGCGGGGAAGGTAGGCGAGGAGGGCGAGGTAGTCGCCCGGCCGGAGGGAGGCGAGAACCTCGGCGACGGGTGGGGTCTGAGGGGGCGGGGCGGGGGCGGCGAGGACGCGGGCGGTGGCGTCCTTCGCCTCCTGCACGTTGGGCTGGTCGAAGGGGTGGACGCCGAGGACATGTCCGGCAACGGCAGTGGCGAGCTCCCAGCGGGCGAACTCGGCGGGGAGCTGGGTGGGGTCGGCGTAGGGGAGGCGCACGACCGGGTGACCAGCGGCCTCGATGGCGGCGAGCCCGTCGTGCTCGCCGAGGGCGACGAAGATGCGGTCGTCGCCGTAGAGGTCGGGCGCCGCCGCCAGGGGCTCACCCTCGATGGGAACGATGCCCTTCCCCTCCTTGCCGAGGGACTCGGCGAGAATCTGCTCGATCCAGACTCCAAGCTCGGTGAGCTCCCCGGGGAGGACGAGCGTGAGCTTGTCGCGCCCGGCGAGGGCGGCTTCGCCGAGGACGGCCCCGAGGAGGACGCCGGGGTTCTCGGCGGGGACGGTGCGGCGACAGGCGTCGAGCATCTCCTGGGCGCGCATGGCGAGCTGGCCCACGTCTGCGCCGAAGAGGGCGGCGGGGACCATGCCGAACGCGGAAAGGGCGGAGTAGCGCCCGCCGATCTCGGGGTCGCCGTGGAAGACGTGGCGGAAGCCGCGCTCGCGCGCGAGCGCGTCGAGGGGCGACCCCGCGTCGGTGATGGCGGCGAAGCGGGACCCGTCGGGCGCCTTCTCCCAGAAGTAGGCGAGCTGGGCGCTTGTCTCGATGGTGGTGCCGCTCTTGCTGGCGGCGATGAAGAGCGTGCGGGCGAAGTCCAGGCGGGTTTCGAGGGCGAGCAGCTCCTCCGGATCGGTCGTGTCGGGGACGTGCAGGGTGAGCCCGCCGGCGGCAGTCCCAAGGGCGGCGTGCAGGACGCTGGCGGTGAGGCTCGACCCGCCCATACCCATGAGCACGACGTCGGTCAGGCCCTCGGCGGCGACTCCGGCGGCGAAAGCGGTCAGCTCGGGAGCGTCTTCGAGGCTCCCCTCCGCGGCGGTGAGGAAGCCGAGGCGGTCGGCGATCTCGGCGGGGTCTGGCTTCCAGACGGTGTGGTCACGCATCCACATGCGGCGCACCACCTCGTCGCGGCGCAGCGTCGCGAGGCGCTCCTCGACGGCGGGAGCGAGGTCGCCGAGCGCCGGGAGGCGGCCGGCTGGCGGCCGGGCGCCGTCGAGAGGCGCCGGTCGAGCTTCGCCATGAGCGCCTTGTAGCTGTCCTCGAAGGAGGCAAGGCCGTCTACGAGGAGCTTGTCGGTGACGGTGGTGAGATCGATGCCCGCAGCCTCGACCTCGCCGAGGAGGCGACCCGCCTCTTCGAGCGTCTCGGGACCGGCTGGCTCGACGACCAGGTGGTCGAGCACGGCGTCGAGGGTGGCCTGGGGCAGGGTGTTCACGGTGTGGGGGAAGACGAGGGTCTCGACGTAGAGGGTGTCGGAGTAGGCGGGATTCTTGGTGCCGGTCGAGGCCCAGAGGGGGCGCTGGGGGCGGGCTCCGGCGCTCGCGAGGCGCTCCCAGCGCTTGCCGGCAAAGATGGCCTGGAAGCGGGCGTAGGCGTGGCGGGCGTTGGCGACGGCAATCTGGCCGCGCAACGGGGAGCCCTCGGGGAGTTGCGCATCGGCGGCGGTGTCGACGCGCGAGACAAAGAAGGAGGCGACGCTGGCGATGGTGTCGAGCGGGTCGCCCGCTTCGAGGCGCCGTTCGAGACCGGCGATGTAGGCGGCGGCCACCTGCTCGTAGACGGCAACGCTGAAGAGGAGCGTGACGTTCACGTTCACGCCCGCGGCGATGAGCTCGGTGAGGGCTTCGACACCGGCGGGTGTGCCCGGCACCTTGATCATCACGTTGGGCCGGTCGACCAGGCGGAAGAGGCGGAGGGCCTCGGCGACCGTGGCCTCGCGGTCGTGCTCGATGCCGGGGGGCACCTCGAGGGAGACGTAGCCGTCGACGGCGGCCGTGGACTCGTAGACGGGCCGGAGAGCGTCGGCGGCGAGCTGGATGTCCTCGGCGGCAAGGGCGACGAAAGCGTCGTAGGGGTCGGCTTCGCCCATGCGGATGATGGCCTGCAGAGCCTCCTCGTAGTCGCCCGACTCGGAGATGGCCTTGTCGAAAATGGTGGGATTGGAGGTCATGCCGGTGATCCAGCCATCGGCGACCATGCGGTCGACCTCGCCGGAGCTGAGCAGGCCGCGGCGGATGTAGTCGAGCCAGACGCTCTGGCCCTGCTGGATGAGCTGCCGGGTCGCCAACGGCACGGTCGCTACCCTCCCGCGGGCTCGGCTACGCGGATACGCGCGACGAGGGCGGCGGCGCGCTCGGCGATGGCCTCGGCCGTGAACCCGTAGCGCTCCATCATGACCTTGCCCGGAGCGGAAGCTCCGAATCGGTCGATGCCCGCCACCTCGCCGGCATCGCCGACGTGGCGCTCCCAGCCGATGCTCGTGCCGGCCTCGATCGCGAGGCGGGCGGTTACGTCGGGGGGCAGCACCTCGTCCCGGTAGGAGGGGGGCTGGTCGGCGAAGAGCTCCCAGCTGGGCATGCTCACGACGCGGGCGGCGATGCCCCACTCGGCCAGCACCGAGGCGGCATCGCGGGCGAGCGAGACCTCGGAGCCGGTGGCGATGAGGATGATGTCGGGCCGACCTCCGGGGGCGTCGTCGAGAACGTAGGCGCCGCGGGGCACGCCCTCGCGCACCCGCTCCCCGTCGGCGATGACGGGCACACCCTGGCGGGTGAGGGCAAGGAGGGTGGGGCCGTTGCGGCGTTCGAGGGCGACCTTCCAGGCGGCTGCAGTCTCGTTGGCGTCGGCGGGGCGGAGGACGGTGAGGCCGGGGATGGCGCGAAGGGCGAGGAGCTGCTCGATGGGCTGGTGGGTGGGGCCGTCCTCGCCGACGCCGATGCTGTCGTGGGTGAAGACGTAGATCGAGTGGCAGCCCATGATCGCGCCCAGGCGGATGGCGCCCCGCATCCAGTCGGAGAAGGCAAGGAAGGTGCCGCCGTAGGGGATGAGCCCGCCGTGCACGGCCATGCCGTTCACGATGCCGCCCATCGCGTGCTCGCGGACGCCAAAGCGGAGGTTGCGGCCCTCCCAAGCATCCTTCGCGAAATCGGTGGAGTCGTTCAGGTAGGTGTTGTTCGAGGGCGTCAGGTCGCCGGAGCCGCCCACCAGGTTGGGAATGACGGGGGCGAGGGCGTTCAGCACCTTGCCCGAGGCCGCGCGCGTGGCCATAGCGCCGTCGTCGGGGGAGAAGGCGGGGAGGTGGGCGTCCCAATCCTCGGGAAGGTCGCCGGCGACGCCGCGGCGCCACTCGGCAGCCTCGGCGGGGAAGCCGCCCTCGTAGGCTTCGAAGCGTTCCTGCCAGGCGGACTGGCGAGCGGCGCCCTGCTCAAGGGCGACGCGGAACTCGGCGAGCACATCCTCGGGCACGTGGAAGGCGGCATCGGGGTCCCAGCCGAGCACCTGCTTGGTGAGGCGCACCTCATCCTCGCCGAGAGGGTTGCCGTGGGCGGAAGCGGATCCCGCCTTGTTGGGGCTGCCATGGCCAATCTCGGTAGCGGCGACGATGATCGAGGGGCGGTCGTCGACCTCCCGGGCGGCGCAGAGGGCGGCATCGACAGCTTCGAGGTCGTCCCCATCGACGTGCTGGACGTGCCAGCCGTAGGCGGCGAACCGCTCCCCGACGTTCTCCTGGAAGGCGAGGTCGGTGCTGCCGTCGATCGAGATCTCGTTGTCGTCGTAGAGGAAGGTGAGCTTCCCCAAGCCGAGCGTACCGGCGAGGGAGCACGCCTCGGAGGCGATGCCCTCCATCAGGTCGCCGTCGCTGACAAGGGCGTAGGTGCGGTGGTCGACGAGGTCGTGACCGGGGCGGTTGAAGCGGGCGGCGAGCATGCGCTCGGCGATGGCCATGCCGACGGCGTTCGCGACGCCGGAGCCGAGGGGCCCGGTGGTCGTCTCGACGCCGGGCGTGAGGCCGTACTCGGGATGGCCGGGGGTCTTGCTGCCCCACTGGCGGAAGTTCCTGATCTCGTCGAGGGGGAGGTCGTAGCCGGTGAGGTGGAGGAGGCTGTAGAGGAGCATGGAGGCGTGGCCGGCGGAGAGGACGAAGCGGTCGCGGTCGGGCCAGGCGGGGTCGGCGGGGTTGTGGCGGAGGTGACGAGTCCAGAGGACGTAGGCCATGGCGGCGGCACCCATGGGAGCGCCGGGGTGTCCCGAGTTCGCGGCCTGGACGGCGTCCATGGCGAGGGTGCGGATCGTGTTGATCGCCTTGTGCCTGAGGGTACCGGCGGGTGCGGTCATCGGATGGGCGCTCCGGAGCGTCGATTGGTCTGGCGAAAGCCGGCGGGTCGTGGCGGGGGCAACGCCCGGGGGAAGGCTAGCACGTCTGTTTCTACCCAGACAGAACAAAGCGTTCAGGAGCGTGCGGGTGCGGCGGTGAAGGTCTACGATCCGGAGAGCGGGGAGGCGGTAGGCAGCCCGCGAACGCCCGGAAGGAACGCGATGCGAGAGATCGAGGCGGCGGCCATCACCGAGACCGTCGCGAGGCTCGCCGTGGAGTCGACGCACTTCCTGCCGGAAGACGTGGAGGGCGCAATTCGCGACGCACGCGAGACGGAGCGCTCGCCGCTGGGCGTGCAGATCATCGACGAGATCCTGGAGAACGCGGAGATCGCGCGGGAACGGATGCTGCCGCTCTGCCAGGACACTGGCACGTCCGTCGTCCACGTGGAGCTGGGGCAGGACGTGCACGTGACGGGCGGTTACCTCATCGACGCCATCAACGCGGGCATCGAGCAGGGGTACGGCGAGGGCTACCTGCGCAAGTCGATCGTCGAGCAGCCCTTTGGCGCGCGGACGAACACCGGGACGAACGCGCCGGGCGTGATTCACACCGAGATCGTGCCGGGGGAGGAGGTCCGCATCGGCTTCATGCCGAAGGGGGGCGGCTGCGAGAACATGTCGCGCTACCAGAACTTCCTGCCGGGGGAGGGGCGAGAGGCCGTCATCGACTTTGTTTGCGAGACCGTGGACCTCTCGGGTGGGAACCCGTGCCCCCCGCTGATCATCGGCGTGGGCGTGGGAGGTACGGCCGAGAAGGCGATGACGATCGCGAAGCACTCGCTCTTCCGGAAGGTCGGCGAGCGCAACCCCGACGCGGAGGTGGCGGCGCTGGAGGGTGACCTGCTGGACGCGGTCAACGCGCTCGGGGTGGGGCCGCAGGCGGTGGGGGGTTCGACGACGGCGCTGGAGGTATTCGTGGAGACGTTTCCGACACACATCGCGGCGCTGCCGGTGGCGGTCAACATCCAGTGTCACAGCGCGCGCACGAAGCACGCGGTGCTGTAGGGAGGGGAGATGGCGGAGAGCAAAGCGATCACGCTGCCCCTGACGGACGAAGTCATCGAGGGCTTGCGGATCGGCGACCACGTGGAGTTCAGCGGCGTCATTCACACGGCGCGGGACGCGGCCCACAAGCGCATCGTCGCGATGGCGGACGCGGGCGAGGAGCTTCCGCTCGACCTGCGCGGGCAGGTCATCTACTACGTGGGGCCGACGCCGGCCCGCCCGGGGCAGGCGATCGGCTCAGCCGGACCCACGACGGCGATGCGCCTCGACCCGTACACGCCGCGCATGCTGGAGTTGGGAGTAAAGGGGATGATCGGCAAAGGCGGGCGGGGGCGGGCCGTGCGCGAGGCCATCCAGGCGAGCCACGCCGTCTATTGCATCGCCGTGGGGGGGACGGGCGCGCTCCTGAACCGCCACATCACGAGCGCCGAGGTCGTCGCCTTCGAGGACCTGGGGACCGAGGCCATCCGCCGCCTGGTAGTCGACCGCTTCCCGGCGATCGTCGTGAACGATGCGTTCGGGGGCGACCTGTTGGAGGCAGGTCGGCAGCAGTACCGCACGAGCTCGCGGCCCGTGCCAACCGGGGGCGGTGGAGCTTGACGACGCAAGTGAAGGACACCGCACAGGTACCGGCGCTGACGGCGTGCTGCTGGGAGGCGGCGACGCTGGACCGCGAGGCGGTCGCGGCGGTCGAGCGGCTGGCCACCGAGACGCATCCCGAGGCGGCCATCATCCGGACGTGCCAGCGGATCGAGGCGTACGGGCTGGCGTCGTGCGACTGCCCGGCGCCCGCGCGGCGCGAGGGGCTGGGGGCATTGCGCCACCTGAGCGAGGTGGCGGCGGGGCTCCACTCGGCGGTGCTGGGCGAGGCGCAGATCCTCGGGCAGAGCCGCCGCGCCTTCGACGACGCGGACGGCGTGCTGCTCGGCCTCGGCCGGATGGCGATCGCGGCGGCGCGGGCGCTACGCGCGGAGACGGAGTTCGACAGCCACGCAGGGCACCTGCTCGACCGGGGGCTCGCGCTCTCGGGCCTCCAGCCCGAGGGCCGGCTGCTCGTGCTGGGCACGGGCGCGATGGCGCGGCTCGTGGCCGAGCGCGGCGAGGCGCTCGGGTTCGACCAGGTGCTGGTGGCGGGCCGACGCCCGCCGCGGCAACCGATCGCGGGCACGTACCTGGCGCTGGGCGGCATCCGGCGCACGGGACCGGTGACGGCCGTGGCGGGCTGCCTCGGGTCGGCGGCGAACGTGATCGCGCTGGAAGCCTTGCCACCGGCGGAACTGGTGCTCGACCTGGGGACGCCCCGGAACTTCGCGGGAGAGGCGGAGGCGCGGGTGGTCACGATTGCGGACCTGCTCTCGGACGAGGCGGGGCGCCCGCACTCGGTCGCGCGGCGGGGGGCGCTACGCGAGCGGCTGCACGCGCTGCTCGACCGCGAGCTGGCCTCGCGGCGGGAGACAGCATCGACGCCGGTGGGAGCGCTACGGGCATCGGTCGAGCGGGCGCGCCGGCGGGAGCTGGCCCGCCTCGTCGAGCGTCACCCGGAGATCCCGCCGGAGACGCTCGACGCGCTCACGCGGTCGGTGGTGAACCGCATCCTGCACGAGCCGACGGAACGTCTGCGGGCGCTGGGGGAGGGGTCAGAGCTCGCACGAGAGCTGGCGGCGCTGTTCGGGGAAGATTTCGCAGAATAGCCCACATTGTGTACCACAACAGTGTTTCACCGTGTTACAGTCACGGGGCGGAGGCGCTTGATGGCAGTAGCGAGCCACACTCACCCTGAAGCGGCAACAAAGGTCGAGGTGTCCGACAAGTTCGGGGAACTGAAGGCCGAAATTGCAGAGCTTCGGGGCCGTGTCGACCTGCTGACATGGGTAGCGGGGCTTGGGTTTACGGCGCTGATCGCAATGTCGGCGGTATTCCGGTACGCGGGGTAGGGCCTATTCGCCTTCGTCGGCCATGATGGCGAGGAAGCCGAGGCGGCGCTGGCCGTCGTCTTCCTCGGGGTGGACCTCGACGCGGAAGATGGTGGTGTAGGGGAGGAAGACCTGGATGTCGTGCTCGTGGTCCTCGCGCTGGGTGTGGAGCGCGACCCATGTGTCGGAGACGCCGGAGATGGCTTTCACGAAGTGCTTGGCGCCATCGACCGTGTAGAGCTCGACGATGGGGGACTCGCAGACGACCTGCGTGCAGAACGACTTGATAGCCTGTGGCAGGGTCTGCTCGAAGAAGTCGCGGTCGAAGGGCGGGCCGCCGGCAGGGGCGGCAGCGGCCTGGGCAGGGGGGACGACGCCGGGGGGCAGGAAGAGGGCGGTTTCGGGAGGCATGGTTCGGGCAGGGTACGCGCGCGGAGGCGGGATCGCCAGATGGCGGCGCGATCCGCTGTGAGGCGGGGGTTCGCTAGACTTGTCGCTGCAGGGGAGGCCCCGCATGACGGACACGAAGGAATCGGACGCGACGCAGCCAAGCCTGTTCTCCGATGAGGCGCTGGCGGAGCTGTCGCGCGTGGTGCACGGCTGGGAGGAGGGGCCGCTGGCGAAGGCGCTGCAGCGGTCGCCGGAGCGGTCGGACGGGTTCACGACCAGCAGCCTCGATGTCCACCGGCTCTATACCCCGCTCGACATCGCCGACCTCGACTACGAACGCGACCTCGGCTTCCCCGGCGAGTATCCGTTCACGCGCGGCGTGCAGCCGACGATGTATCGCGGGCGCCTCTGGACGATGCGCCAGTACGCCGGTTTCGGGACGGCGGAGGAGTCGAACCAGAAGTTCCGCTACCTGCTGAGCCAGGGGCAGACGGGCCTCTCCGTCGCGTTCGACCTGCCCAGCCAGCTCGGCTACGACTCCGACGATCCGATGGCGATCGCGGAGGTCGGCCAGGTGGGGGTCGCGATCGACTCGCTGTACGACATGGAGACGTTGTTCGCGGAGATTCCGCTGGACAAGGTCTCGACGAGCATGACGATCAACGCACCGGCGGCGGTGATGCTGGCGATGTACGTGGCGGCGGGGGAGAAGCAGGGCGTGCCCGCGGAGAAGCTGCGGGGGACGGTCCAGAACGATGTGCTGAAGGAGTACGTCGCGCGGGGGACGTACATCTTCCCACCGGGTCCGAGCGTGCGGCTGGCGGCGGACGTGATGGCGTTCTGCGCGAAGGACGTGCCGCTCTGGAACACGATCAGCGTGAGCGGCTACCACATTCGCGACGCGGGCTCGACGGCGGCGCAGGAGATTGGGTTCACCTTCGCGAACGCGTGCGCGTACATCGAGGCGGCGCTTGCGCGGGGGCTCGAGATCGACGAGTTCGCGCCGCGCATCAGCTGGATCTTCAACACGCACAACCACTTCTTCGAGGAGGTGGCGAAGTACCGGGCGCTGCGGCGTCTGTGGGCGCGGCTGCTGAAGGAGCGGTACGGGGCGAAGAACCCGCGCTCGATGATGCTGCGCACGCACACGCAGACGGGCGGCAGCACGCTGATGGCGCAGCAGCCGGAGAACAACATCGTGAGGGCCGCCGTGCAGACGCTGGCGGCGGTGACGGGCGGGGTGCAGAGCATCGCGCTGAGCTGCTTCGACGAGGCGCTGGCGCTGCCGACGGACGAGGCGCAGCGGATCGCGCTGCGGACGCAGCAGATCATCGCGCACGAGACGGGCGCAGCGGATACGGTCGACCCGTTCGCCGGGAGCTACTACGTCGAGCACCTGACGAACGACCTGGAGCGGCAGGCGGTCGCGATCATGGGCGAGGTGGAGTCGATGGGCGGGTCGGTGCCGGCCATCGAGAGCGGCTGGATGCAGAACCAGATCGCGGAGGCGAGCTGGAAGTACCAGCAGCGCGTCGACGACGGCGAGGAGGTGGTCGTGGGGGTGAACGATTTCCAGGAAGGCGGCGACCAGCCGCAGACCATCTTCAGCGTCGACCGGCGGCTCGTGGACGAGCAGTTGTCGCGACTGGAGCACCACCGCCGCGAGCGCGACCCGGAGGCGGTCGCGACCACGATCGCGGGGCTGAAGGCAGCCTGTGAGGGCGAAGCAAACCTGCTGCCGCCGATCCTGGACGCGGTGCGCGCCTACGCCACGCTGGGCGAGATCTGCGGGGCGATGCGCGAGGTGTTCGGGGAGTACCGGCCGCCGACGGTCATCTAGCCCCTCCGGTACGCTGGCCCCAGCCAGACAGGCGACGGGGGGCGGTCATGAGCGACTCCGAGCGGGACCTCCTTGAGGCTGCGCGACGGTTCAGCTTCGGCGGGCGCATGGACGCTTCGAGTTCGGGTCCGATCTTCGTGCGTGGAAGCGGTTCCGAAGTCGAGGACGTCAACGGGAAACGCTATCTCGACTTCAACTCCGGGCAGATGTGTGCCTGGCTGGGACACAACCACCCGGCCATCGTCGAGGCAGTGGCGGACGCCTGCGAGAGGCTGATCCACGCGCACAGCAGCTACTACAACGACCAGGAGATCCGGCTGGCGGAACGGCTCGCGCGACTGCTCCCGGAGCCCCTGCGCAAGAGCCTGTTCCTGCAGTCGGGCGCCGACGCCAACGAGGCGGCGGTCAACATCGCGCGGAAGTACACGGGTGGGTTCGAGGTGGCCAGCCCCCACGTGTCGTTCCACGGCATGTCGGACACGACGCGGGGGCTCACGTTCGCGGGATGGCATCGCGGGTACGGTCCACCGCAACCGGGGCTGATGGCGATGCTCGCGCCCTACTGCTACCGCTGTCCGATCGGGCTCAAACCCGACTCCTGCGACATTGCCTGCCTCGACGCGTCGTTCGAGCTGATCGATGCCCAGACCACGTCGCGTCCCGCGGCTGTGCTGACGGAGCCGATCTTCTCCGCCGGGGGAGTGATCGAGCCCCCTCCGGGCTGGCTGCGGGAGCTGAAGGCGCGATGCGAAGAGCGGGGCATGCTGCTCATCCTCGACGAGGAGCAGACGGGGTTGGGCAAGACAGGCGACACCTTCGCGTTCGAACAGGAAGGAGTCGTACCCGACATCCTCACGCTGGCGAAGCACTTCGGCGGCGGCATCACCCTGTCGTCCGTGAGCACCTCGGCGGAGATCGAGGAGCACGTGGTCGAGGAGGAGTTCATCGTTACGCACTCGCACTCGAACGACCCGCTCGCCTGCGCGGCCGGACGGGCGACCCTGGACACGCTGGAAGGGGAGGGACTGGCGGACGTCGCGAGACGCCTCGGAGGCCGACTGAAGTCGAAGCTGCAGGGGCTGGCGGAGCGCTTCGAGAAGGTCGGTGACGTGCGGGGACGGGGGTTGCTGCTGGGCATCGAGCTGGTCCGTGATCGCGATACGAAAGAGCCGGCAACGACCGAGGGCCGGGCCATTGCCCAACGCTGCCTCGAGAACGGACTCATCTTCAGCCTCAGGCGGGAGGGGTCCGTGCTGCGGTTCGTGCCTCCGGCGAGCACGACGGAGGAGCAGATCGACGAAGCGGCGGCCATCCTTGAGGGCGCCATTGCGGAGGTCTGCCGGTAGTCAGGTAACTTTGGTTGTCGGGTACGCTGGATCCCGTGCGATTCAGCACTGGGGGACAAGCATGGCGGCAGAACCGATCAGCTACACGTGCACGAGGTGCTCGAACCCGTCGTTTGCAACGGAAGACCTCTTCTTCACGGGGAAGTGGGGCCGCTTCTTCGACATGCAGAGCAAGAAGTTCACCGCGGTCATCTGCGACAACTGCGGCTTTGCGGAGTTCTACCGCCAGGAGAGCGGCAGGGCGGCGAAGATCCTTGACCTTCTGGCGAGCGGCTAAAGCTCAGATGACAGCGGAGTCCCTCAGGGACGCGATCTCGTCCCAGGAATAGCCGAGCTCGGTCAGGTAACGCTCGGTGGAGTCGCCGAGCTCCGGCGGCGGGGCGACCTCGGTCTGGGGCTCGCGGCCGAACTGGATGGGGCTTCCCACCACGAGCGCCTCGCCGAAGGCGGCGTGGGGCATGGTCGCGATGTAACCGTTGGCGCGGGCCTGGGGGTCGGCGAGGATATCGGCGTAGGTCTGGACGGGGCCGCAGAAGACATCGCGGGCGCGGAAGCGGGCGATCCACTCGTCCGTCGTTCCCTTACGGATGGCCGCTTCGAGGTGGGGGTGGATGTCGGCCATGCCGGCGGCGCGGGAGCGATCGTCGGGGTACTGCTCGGCGAGGCCGTTGAGGCCGAGCTCGTCGCAGAGGGCGGCAAACTTGTCCGTGGTGGCGCCGCCGATGACGAGCCAGCCGTCGGCGGTCTGGTAGGAACGCCAGACAGAACGGGATGTGAGGAGGGGGTGGCCGAGGCCTGCGCGCGGGGCGGTGTCGCCGGAGAAGGACTCGGTGTTGATCTCCCAGGACTGGAGGGCGATCTGGGAGCCGTAGAGGGAGACGTCGACCTGCTCGCCTTCGCCCGTCCGCTCACGCTTGAGGAGGGCGGCGAGGATGCCCGAGCAGAGGATCATGGCGCCGACCTGGTCGGCGATGGCGGCGCCGGTGGGGGTAGGGGGACCGTCTTCGGGGCCGCTGCGCAGCATGATGCCGCCTGAGGCCTGACCGATGATGTCATTGCCGGGGACGGGCGTCCGGTCACCGTGGGGGCCGAAGGCGGAGGCACAGGCGTAGACGATGCGGGGGTTGAGGGCGGAGAGGGTCTCGTAGTCGAAGCCGAGGCGGTCCATGGCGCCGGGCCGCATGTTGCTGACGACGACGTCGACCTCCTTCGCAAAGCGGTACACGACCTCGCGGGCTTCGGGGCGGCGCACGTCGAGGGTGATGCTGTGCTTGCCCCGGTTGTGGGCGACGAAGTAGGAGGTGGGGGCGCTATGGCGGCCACCGACGCCGCGGCCACGTTCGCCCTGGCGGTGTTCGACCTTGATGACCTCGGCGCCCATATCGGCCAGCAGGGTCGTGGCGTAGGGGCCCTGCTGGGCCCAGGTAAAGTCGAGCACTCGGATGCTTTCGAGCGGACGTCCCATGTCTTCCCTCCGCAGTCGTGGGGAGCATGGCACAGGGTCGGGCGGAGGCGCGAGGGGCTACGGGAGCAACCTGACCTTGATGGAGCCGGACGACTTGTCGTCGGCGGTGTGGAAGGCCTCAGTTGCCTGGTCGAGGGGGAAGGTGTGGGTAACGAGGGGCTGGAGGGGCTCGATGAGCTCATCGAGAAGGTCGGTGGCGAGGCCGAACTCGGTGCGGGGGCCGGGGCGCCCGTAACAGACCGCGCCGACGAGGCGCACCTCCTTCAGGAGGAGGGGCGTCGCGGGCAGGGAGACCTCGCTGCCGAACGCTCCGAGCATGACGACGGTGCCGCGGTTGCGGACGAGGGCGATGCCCTCGTCGATGGTGGGGGCGCTGCCGCCGACGGTCTCGATGACGGCGTCAACGGGGAGGCCCTTCAGCTCCTTGCGGGCGGTTTCGCCGTCGGGAAAGACAGCGGTCGCGCCGAGGGAACGGGCCATCTCGGCCTGGAAGGGATGGCGGGCGGTGAGGTAGACCTCGGTGGCGCCGGCGCGACGGGCGACGAGCAGGTTCACGAGGCCGACGGTACCCGCGCCGAGGATGACGGCGCGGGAGCCGAGCCGGATGCCGGACTCGTTGACGGCGTGTACGGCGACGGCCACGGGCTCGGCGAGGGAGCCGTCTTCGGGGGCGACGCTGTCGGGCAGGGGATAGACGGAGGTAGCGGGGGCGAGCATGGCCTCGGCCATGCCGCCGGCGCCATCGCCACCGAGGAAGACACGGTTCTGGCAGTGCCAGGTCTGGCCGATGAGGCACTCGTAACAGCGGAAGCAGACGGCGACCGGCTCGACGGCGACGTTGGCGCCGGTCTCGAGCTCGACGCCGTCGCCAACGGCCTCTACCACGCCGCCGACCTCGTGTCCGGGGATGTTCACGGCGGGACCGCCACGACGATAGCTGTGCAGGTCGCTGCCGCAGATGCCGGCTCCGGCGACGCGGAGCCGCACCCAGCCGGGGGGCGGGTCGGTCAGTTCCCGCTCGACGACGTCGACGGCGCGGGGACCGGCCCACGAGACCGCGTGCATGGTGCTCACGGAGCGCATGATACCGGGCTTACACCCCTCCAATGGCGAGGCGGTTATGCTGGATCGCTGGGACCACCTTCCGGGAGCGGCCGTGACGACAGAGCAGGACCGGGGTCTCTTTGCGCTCGTCGCGGGCCGGCTCAGAAGCGTTCCTGCGTTTTCGTGGTGGATCGGCCTGTCCTACTGGGCGGGGCTTGCGATCGTGATCGCAGCGGCGCTGGGCGTGCTGGTGATGTTCGCCATCCTGGTGAATCCCCTGACCGCAGTGCTGGCAGGAGTAATCGTGGTAGCGCTGGGCGTGGCGCTTACCGGAGGCATCACGCGACGCCGACGCCTTCCTCCCGAAACGCTGTTCTATGCGGCACTCGCATTGATCCCACTGTTCATCGCGCTGGCGCTCATCGCCATCATCACCTGAGCCGTGCGCCACTTCTCTGCGTAGACTCCTCGCGCGGCCTGGGCCGCGGGAGGTTCACGATGGCGCGAGAGTACATCGACGTTCTCCGGCTTCCGGAGAGCATGCCGTGGCACTACAGCCAGGCGGTGAGGGTAGGCAACACCGTCTACGTGGCGGGACAGGTGGGCGCCGGCGAAGGCAGCATCGAGGCGCAGACGAAGAAGGCGTACGAGAGCGTCGTGGACGTGCTGGCGAAGGCGGGGGCGACGATGGACCACGTCGTACGCGAGACGGTCTACCTGGCGGACCGCACGAAACTGCCCGAGGTGGCGAAGATCCGGGAGACGTTCTACGGCGACCGCTTCCCAGCGAGCACGGCCGTGTTCAGCGGGTCGGGCGATGGCTACGACATCGAGGTCGAGGTGACGGCGGTTATCGACGACTAGCGGCGCCGGTGGCGCTGGCGGCGAGGAGGCGCTCGGCCTCGCGCAGGTCGTCGGCGGTGTCGATGTCGTACCAGAAGTGGCCGCTTACATCGACGGTCCCCAAACGGCGGTCGCGCACGAGCACGGCGAAGATGTCGCTCAGGGCACAGTCTTCGGGAGCGGCCTCGACGGCGTGCCAGATGGCGGACGAGCAGACGAAGGCGCCCGCATCGAGCGCATCCCAGCAAGGCAGGGACTTGCCGATGGCGGTCACGAACCCTGAGTCGTCGGTGGCGAGCTTCGTGGCTTCGTCGGCGTAGGCATCGGTGCGGGGTGAACGGTCGGCGGCAACGCGGCAGGTGTCGCCGAGGGGGTCGACGTCGGCGGAATCGAGGAGGGCCTGGAGGAGCTGCGGGGAGAAAGCGTGGTCGCACATGACGAGGAGGAAGGGCTCCTCACCGCAGAAGTCGCGAGCGGCGGCGAGGGAATAGGACGCGCCCTGGCGGAAGCGCGGATTGGCGGCGAACTCGAGGGGAAGGCGGGCCCACTCCTGGGCGCCCTGGCGGACGGCGCGCTCGCCGTGGCCGGTGACGACGAGGGCCCGCTCGACGCCCGCTTCGGCAAGGGCGCCGAGGGTGTGGCCGACGAGGGGCTTGCCCGCGAGGGCGACGAGGGGCTTGGGGAGACTGGGGCCGGTCTCGCTCAGACGCTGGCCACGGCCCGCCGCAAGGACGACTGCCTTCATGCACGCTCCGGCGGGCGTGAGCCCGGAACTTGCCGCCATGGTAGCGGATTGCCGCCACGGGGCGACTTGATAGGAACACCTATCTGCGATACTTTGCCGTGGCTAACCTCAGGGCTGAGGCCGAATTTGAGCGCTTTTGCACTGCTCACGCGCGCGCGACTGGGGATGGACCTTCGTCCTTCCGCTGCGGCTGCCGGTGACCTCGTCACGAACAGCCTCTCGTTCTCCTACGGAGACGTGCGGGCCGTCGAGGACGTCTCGATCACGGTTCCGGCGGGGACGGTCACGGCGCTGCTCGGACCGAGCGGCTGCGGCAAGACGACGCTGCTGCGGCTCATCGCCGGGCTGGAGCGCCCGGACGAGGGGTCCATCCACGCGGGCGGCGAGACGCTGAGCACCCCCGACCGCGTAAGGCCGCCGGAGAAGCGGCGCATCGGCATGGTGTTCCAGGAGGGCGCCCTGTTCCCGCACCTGAGCGTGGCGGAGAACGTGGCCTTCGGCCTGCCGCGCGGGCCGGAGCGGGCTCGTGACATCGAGCAAGCGCTGGAGCTCGTGGGCCTGGCGGGGATGGGGAAGCGCTCACCGACCTCGCTCTCGGGCGGGCAGCGGCAGCGGGTCGCGCTGGCGCGGGCGCTCGCCCCGGGCCCCGAAGTGCTGCTGCTGGATGAGCCCTTCGCGAACCTCGATCCGGCACTGCGGGTCGAGCTGCGGACGGAGGTGGCGTCGCTGCTGCGCACGCTCGGCATCACGAGCGTGTTCGTGACGCACGACCAGGAGGAGGCGTTCGTGATGGGCGCCCAGGTGATCGTGATGCGGAACGGCCGCGTCCTCCAGAGCGCCCCGCCCAGCGAGCTGTACAGCCGCCCCGCGAACCGCTGGGTGGCGACGTTCGTGGGCGAGGCGAACGTGGTGCCCGGACAGGGGGGCGCGGAAGCGGCGGAGACCATCGTGGGCTCGGTGCCGCTGGTGGAGGCAGGGCCGTCGAGGTGCGAGGTGCTGCTGCGACCCGAGCACCTGGCGCTGGACGCGGGTGAGGCGTGGGAGGTCGAGCAGCTTGAGTTCTACGGGCACGACACGCTCTACGTGCTCAAGGGAGAGGACGGGGAGCGGCTGATGGTGCGCGCGAGCGGCGCACCCCGATACGTCAACGGCGACCGCACGTCGGTGCGGTACGACGGCCCACCCACGGTCGCCTTCGAAGCGTAGCCGCCGTGCTTCTCGCGCCGGCCCTGATCGGTGCCGCCAGACGGGCGGCAGGCATCCGCGGGCCGCTGTGGCTGTGGCTGGCGGCGCTCGTGATCGCGGCCCTCTTCGCGGTGCCCGTGGGGTACCTCGTCGCCCGCAACATCACCGAGGGGAGCGAGACGCTCTCGATCCTGTTCTCGCGCGAGACGGCGGACCCGCTCGTGAACACGCTGCTGCTCGCCGTGACCGTATCGGCGGCTTCGGCGGCGGTGGGAACGCTGCTGGCGTGGCTGACGATGCGGACTGACCTGCCGCTGCGCGGGGCGTGGCGCGTCATTGCCCCGCTCCCCCTCGTGCTGCCCTCCTTCGTGGCGGGAGCGGCGCTGCTGGCTGCGGTCTCGCCCGGCGGGCTCGCGGAGGAGGTGCTGAACCCGCTGGGGCTGGACACGCCGGGACGCCTGGACGGCTTCTGGGGCGCGTTCCTTGTCCTGACGGCCGTCTCGTATCCGTACGTCTACCTGCCGGCGGCGGCACGCATCGGGGGCCTGCCGCCGTCGCTGGAGGAGGCTTCGCGCCTGCTGGGGGAGGGTGGGCTGGGAACCTTCCGGCGGGTTGTGTGGCCACAGGTGCGGACGGCGGTGCAGGCGGGCACGCTGCTCGTGTTCCTGTACGTGGTCAGCGACTTCGGCGTCGTGAAGCTGATGGGGTACCCAACGCTCTCGACGAATGTATTCGTGAACCGGCTCTACGATGCGCCGCTGGCGTTCTCGCTGGGGCTGATCCTGGCGGTGGTGGCGCTGGCGGTGGCGGGGCTGGAGCGGGCCTCGGCGAACCGCTCGCCGGCGCAGCTCGCGCCGGGCGGGGTGCGGGCGCGACGGGTCGCGCTCGGGGCGTGGAAAGCTCCGGCGATCCTGGCGGGCATCCTCTCCGTGGGGGGCGGGCTGATCGCGCCGATGGTGGTGCTCGCCTGGTGGGCGTACCGGGGGCTGGCGCACACGGGGAGTGGCTTCGACCGCACGAGCATCGATGTCGGCGCGCTCGGCGAACCGGTCCTGAACACGGTTGTCGCGGGGGTGGTGACGGCCGGGGTGGCGGTTGTGGTGGTGCTTCCGCTGGCCTACCTCACGAGCCGCTACGGAGGCCGGGCGGCGGGGGCGGTGCATACGATCGTGGCGGGGAGCTTCGCCGTGCCGGGGCTGCTAATCGCGCTGGCGGTGGTGTTCATGGCGCTCAAGGTGCCGGGGCTCGACTTCCTCTACCTGACGCTGCCCCTGCTCATCTTCGCCTACGTCGTCCACTTCGGCGTGCAGGCGCTGCGGAGCGCCGAGGTAGGGGTGGCCACAGTCGACCGGCGGCTGGAGGAGGCGGCGCAGACGCTGGGAGCGGGGCGGTTGCGGCGGCTGCTGCGGATCGAGGCGCCGCTGATGGCGCCTGCGCTGGCGGCGGGCGGGGGGCTGGTGTTGCTCTCGACGATGAAGGAGCTGCCGGCGACGCTGCTGGCCTCGCCCGTCGGCTTCGAAACGCTGGCGACACGCATCTGGAACGCGAACGAGGACGGCTTCCTGGCCGACATGGGGCTCGCGAGCGTGGTGCTGGTGGCCGTCTCGGCGGTGCTGACCTGGTTGCTCGTGATCCGGAACGCGGAACACCTGCGCTAGGACGGACGGCCGTCAGGAGCCGCGGGCGATCACGTTCTCGGCGAACCAGACGATGTCGCCGAAATCCGAGGAGGAGATAGCGACCTCCTCGACGCCAACCTCGGCGAAGCCGGCGATCTGTTCGAGCATGTTGTCGCCATCGCCGAAGAGTACGCCGCTGTGGTCCCACTGCGTGACCTTCACGGAGCGGCCCCAGCCGCGCGCCATCTGGGCGATGCCGCCGGCGATCTGGTCGGCAGCCTCGCGGGTCTGGCCACGGGCGAGGATGACGTCGGAGGTGATGGCGAGGCTGGCGGGGTCGCGGCCGATGTCCTCGCAGGCGGCGCGGGCGTGCTCGGCAAGCTCGGCGACCTGGGCCGGGCCGAGCTGCCAGGTGTTGATGGCATCGGCCTGGCGGGCGGCGAGGCGGAGGAGGGCGCCGCGGCGATTGAGCCCGATCATGATGGGCGGGTGGGGCTGCTGCACCGGCCTGGGGGCGAAGGTGGCGCCCCCTTCGAGGCGGTAGTGCCTGCCTTCGAACTCGGTCGTCTCCTGCGTCCAGAAGGACTTGAGCAGCTGGATGCCCTCCTCGAGCTGCTCGACCCGGTCAAGGAAGTCGAGCATCTCGAAGCCGTAGGGCTCAAAATCGGCGTGCTCGTAGGCGGTACCGATGCCGAGAGCGGCGCGCCCGTTCGAGAGCGTGTCGACCGTGACGACCTGCTTAGCGAGCTGGAAGGGCGGGCGGAAGGGCATGCCCGTGACGTGCGTGCCGAGCCGCATGTGCTGCGTCTGTCCCGCTACCCAGGCAAGGTAGGTCCAGGCATCGGGCTGGTCGAAGGAGGGGTGGTCGACGACGTTGAACGTCTCGAAGCCGAGCTCGTCGACCTCCGCAATCGTGTCGTTCAGGGCGCCCCCGCCCGTGGCGACGAGGCCGAACTTCACGGGGAGGAGGTTCCCGCGGAGGAATTGCCCGGGGCCTGCGTCGCGAGCAACTCGAGGTCGTCGACCTTGCCGAACATGTAGGGCAGGAACGACTCGCCGGGGACGCGGGTGAGGATCTCGCCGTGCGTGTAGGTATCGCCCTCGCTGTAGCTCACGCCGAGCAGCTCGCGGATGGGGATATCGGCGACGGGGTCGTGGGGCGACTCGCGCAGGAGCACCTCGCCCTCGAGCTGCTCGATGAAGCGGGTGCGTCCGGTATGGCGAACGCGCACAAGGACGGGGTCGTTGTCGAAGCCGCGGCCGTCGGGGGCAGGCATAAACTTGAAATAGAAGCGCGAGCTCTCCGGTGACTCGCGCCCCTCAAGACGTTCGACAACGCGTCCACGAACCTCGATGTACACCTGCCCGTAACGCTCGATGGTGCCGGTGATCTCGTCGCCGTCGCGGCGGACATGGATGTTGGCGACCTTCTTGGGTTCGCCGTAGAGCTCGCGCCCGAAGATGACGGCGCTGTCGGTCGACATGGGCATGGTGATGGGATAGTCGCCGACGATGCCCTCGTACTGGCAACGGACGTTGAGGCCGCCCGCGCCGAACGGCTGGAGCGTGTTGCTGACGCCGATGTGGGAGACGCTGGCGGAAGCGATGGGCTCGTCGGCCGGCTCCAGGGGCGGCGGCAGGATGGCCGCGATGACGTCCGGGTCGGTGCGGAAGCTGGCGGCGATGCCGCGGAACGACTCGAACTCGGGGGTGGCGTAGAGCTTCTGGAGGCGGCGCACCTCCTCAAGGGTCTTCACGTAGCGGAGCTGCATGCTGGCCTCCTGCGGGCTGGGGTGGGGATGGATGGCCGACGAATCAGTCCATGCGGCTTCCGCCGTCGACGTTCAGCGCCTGGCCCGTCATGTAGGACGAGTCGTCGGAGGCGAGGAAGGCGACGACGGCCGCCTGCTCCTCGACGGTGGCCTGGCGGCCCATGAGGAGCGCGCGGCGGATAGCGGCCTTGGAGGTGCCCGGCTCGGCGCCGGCGACCTCGTCGTAGCGACCGAAGGTGCCGTCCATCATGTCGGTATCGGTGGAGCCGGGGCAGACGATGTTGACGCGGATGTTGTCCTTGGCGAGCTCGAGGGCGAGCTGCTGGGTGAGGCCGTGCATCGCCCACTTGGTGGCGCAGTAGGCGCCGTAGTTGGGGATACCGATGCGTCCGGCGGTGGAGGAGATGTTGATGATGCTGCCGCCGCCGCCCTTCACCATCTCGCGGCCGACGGCGCGGATGGTGTGGTAGAGGCCGTGGAGGTTGACGTCGACGGTCTCGTACCAGTTCTCGTCGGTCATCTCGAGGATGGGAGCAGCGCCGGCCTCGCTGGGAAGGGCGGCGTTGTTCACGAGGATGTGGATGCCACCGAGCTCAGCGACTGCGGCATCGACGGTGCGCTGGAGGTCATCCTTGTCGGTCACGTCGCAGTCGATGGCGAGGGCGCGGCGGCCCAGGCCGCGCACCTCCTCGGCGACGCTCTCGATGCCGTTCCAGCCCATTTCCTGCTCGTGCGGGGGGAAGGTGGAAGGATCGCGCCGGCGCGCGGTGACGACGATGTCGGCGCCTTCCTCGGCGAGTCGCCGCACGATGGCGCGACCGATGCCGCGGTAGCGTCCGGCGCCGGTGACGAGCGCGACGCGGCCGTCGAGCCTAGTCATCGAACGGTCCGCCGGTGATGGCGCCGAGGTCCTCCCACTTCATGGCGCGGCGCCGGTTCCAGTGCTCGACCCAGCTATCGACGTAGCCCTGCCCACCATGGTGGTAGTCGACCTCGAGGGTGACCTCACCCTCGTCGTTGAACTCGAGGCGGGACACGCCCTCGAAGGAGCGCCACTTGCCGTAGTTCTCGTCGTTCTCGTCCATCACCTGGGAGTAGGCCATCCAGAGGATGCAGATGCCGCGGTGGTTCTCGGCAACGTAGACCTCCTCGACGGGGACGCGCAGGGTGATGCCAACCTGGCGGCTAGCCCAGAACTGGCGGATCTCCTCCTTGCCGTTCAGGGCCTCGGCATGGCTGACGATGTCGCGCATGACGGCGTCGTCGGAGAACCACTGGTCGGGGCCGTAGGGGTCGCCGCTGCTCCAGCCGCCCTCCTCGAAGAGCTTGCGTCCGGTCTCGATGTCATTGGGTCCGACGGGCATGGGTGCGCCTCCTTGGTCGTGCGGCGCGAATCATACCGAGGGACGGAGGGGCGTAGGGATCGGGCCTAGGCGCCGGTGATGGCGCCGAGCTCCTCCCACTTCATGGCGCGACGGGCGTTCCAGTGCTCGACCCAGCTATCGCACATGCCCTGGACACCGTGGTGGTAGTCGACCTCAAGGGTGACCTCACCCTCGTCGTTGAACTCCAGGCGCGACATGCCCTCGAAGCAGCGCCACTTGCCGAAGTTCTCGTCGCTCTCGTCGACGATCTGAGAGTAGGCCATCCACATGACGGCGACGCCGCGGTGGTTCTCGGCGACGTAGATCTCCTCGGCGGGAACGCGCACGGCCATGCCGTACTTGCGGTTGCGCCAGAAGCTGCCCCAGAAGGCGCGGATCTCGTCCTTGCCGCGCATGGCGCCGTCGTAGTTGACGATGTCGCGCATGATGGCGTCATCGGCGAACCACTGGTCAGGGCCGTAGAGGTCGCCGCTCCCCCACCCTTCATCCCCGAAGAGCTTGCGGGCGGTCTCGACATCGTTGGGTCCTACGGGCATGGGGGCCTCCTGCGGTGGGGCGGGGAAGACGGAAGACCCTAGTCTCCCACGGGAACAGGAAGCAGGCCGACCAACTTGCTCCGGTAGTCCTTCTCCGTGAGGTCGGCCTCCGCGTACTCGGTCGCGAACTGCTCCAGCATCCCCAGCACTTCCCTGATAGGCTTCGCGGCGCGGTCCTGGTTGGTCCAGTCAACGTTTGCCAGGAAGTCGGGCAGGCGATCGAGTCGAAGCTCTCCGCTCAGTGCCTGTCGCACTGCGGTCTCAACGTCCTCAGCAGAAAGCCTCTCGATTGGTACGGCGGCCTGAGTCATGGAAGTCACCACCCTCGAAGAACTTGAACGTATCTGCGAAGCAGAGGGCGTTCAGGGCAAGCGCTCTGCCGGAATCCTCTCTCACATCATGGCGTACTCAACGCCAGCTCGAAACCCCGCGTACGCAGGAGGAGAGTCGGTCATCCTCAAGGTGATGACGCCGAACGGGAGGCACATCGCGACCTGGCACGAAGTCAGGATGCCGGACGGCTCGATTCCGCACAGCCACCCAAAGGACTACACCCGGCGGGATTGCTCGCGCGTGCGCGCAACCTAATTGCACGAAGACCGGTCAACCGCCGCCGATGGCGGGGACGAACTGGATCTCGGTGGTCTCGGTGACGGGCTGGAGGAGGCCGAGGTGGTTCGTCTCGCCGTCGATGGCGGCCACGATCTCGGGGATGAGGGCGCCATCCTCGTCGAGGAGGCGCTCCTTCATGCCGGGATAGCGCTCGTCGAGGGCGTTGATGACCTGGCGCAGGTTGCGGCCGGATACCTCGACGGTGCGAGCGCCGCCGGTGAGGCCCTCGAGTAGCGAGGGGATGAAGACGGTGGCCACGAGCCCCTCGCTAGTCCTCCGGCTCGACCGCTCCGAGGGCCTCGAGCACGTTGCCCGGCGACATCGGCAGGTGCGTCATGCGCACGCCGGTGGCGTCGTGGATAGCGTTGGCGATGGCCGCCATGGGCGGGACGATGGGCACCTCGCCCACGCCGCGGATGCCGTAGGGATGGCCGGGGTTGGGCACCTCAACGATCTCGGTGTCGATCATGGGCAGGTCGAGGCTGGTGGGCATGCGGTAGTCGAGGAAGCTGGCGTTCGACATGGCGCCGTCCTCCTGCCACACGTACTCCTCGCTGAGGGCCCAGCCGATGCCCTGGACGGCGCCGCCCTGCATCTGTCCCTCGACATAGCTGGGGTGGATGGCGGTGCCGGCGTCCTGGACGCAGGTGAAGCGGAGGATGTCGACCTTGCCCGTCTCCGGGTCGACCTCGACATCGACGATGTTGCCGGCGAAGGCGGGGCCGACGCGGGTCGGGTTGGAGCTGGCGGAGGCGCTGATGGGACCGCCGGTGCGAAGCTGCTTGGCGGCGACTTCCTTCCAGGTGATCTGCTTGTCGCCCGCGGAGAAGACGCCGTCCTCGAACGAGACCGCGTCGGCATCCTCGGCCTCGAGGAGGATGGCGGCGCGCTCGGTCATCTGGCGCTTCACGTCCTCGGAGGCGGTGATGGTGGCGATGCCGGTCGAGAAGGCGGTGCGGCTGCCGCCGGTGACGCCCGTCCAGCCGACGGAATCGGTGTCGCCGACGGTGGGCTGCACCTCGTCGACCGAGAGGCCGAGGGTTTCGGCGGCCTGCATGGCGAGCACCGCGCGCATACCGCCGATGTCGACAGAGCCGGTGACGAGCGCGATCGTGCCGTCGGCGTTGACGGTGACCGTGGCGGAGGACTGGTTGCCGCCGTTGAACCAGAAGCCCATGGCGACGCCGCGTCCGCGATTCGGGCCCTCGATGGGGGCGGAGAAGTGGGGATGGTTAACGATGGCGTTCTCGACCTCGACGCAGCCGACGGTGGGGAAGGGCATGCCGTTGGGCATGCGGTCGCCCTCCTTGGTGGCGTTCTTGAGGCGGAACTCCATGCTCTCCATGCCGATCTTCTCCGCGAGCTCGTCGATGACGCTCTCGACGGCGAAGGCGGCCTGCGGAGAGCCGGGGGCGCGGTAGGCGCCGACCTTGGGCTTGTTGACCACGACGTCGTAGCCATCGACGACGAGGTGCTCGATGTCGTAGGGGGCGAGGGCGGTGGAGGCGCCGGCGCCGACGGGGGAGCCGGGGAACGCGCCCGCCTCGTAAGCCATCCAGAGCTCGGCGGCGACAATGTCGCCGTCGTTGGTGGCGCCGATCCTGGCGCGGATGGTGGTGGCGGAGGTGGGGCCGGAGGCCTCGAAGACCTCGGTGCGGCTCATGGTGACCTTTACGGGCTGGCCGCTCTTGCGGGAGAGGAGGGCGGCCACGGGGTCGACGTGGACGTAGGTCTTGGCGCCAAAGCCGCCGCCGATCTCCATGGGAATGACGGTGACCTTGCCCTCGGGCACGCCGAGGATGGCGGCCGCCTGGCCGCGGATGCCGAAGGCGCCCTGGGTGCTGGTCCAGATGGTGACGTGGCCGTCGGGATCCCAGCGGGCGGTGGAGGTGTGGGGCTCGATGTAACCCTGGTGGACGGTGCTGGTGGTGAACTCGCGCTCGACGACGACGTCGGCCTTCGCGAAGCCCTCGTCGAGGTCGCCACGCTTGAACTGGAGGTGGCTGGCGATGTTGCTGTGAACGCCCGTGTCGTCGCCACGGGTGAAGCGCTCGGCGATGGAGCGGGTGGTCATGGCGTCGTGGAGGAGGGGGGCGTCGTCGCGCATGGCGTCGAGGGCGTTGAGGACGACGGGGAGGGGCTCGTACTCGACCTCGATGAGGTCCAGGGCTTCCTCGGCCACGTGGGGGTTGGAGGCGGCCACGGCGGCAACGGCGTGGCCCTTGTAGAGCGTCTTCTCCTGGGCGAGACAGTTCTCGGCGAGGAGGCGGGCGTTCCCCATGGTCTCGCCGAAATCGATCATCATGTCCTGCACGATGGGGACGTCGGCGCCGGTGACGACGGCCTTCACGTCGGGAAGGGCCTCGGCCTTGCTCGTATCGATGGAGACGATACGGGCATGGCCGTGGGGGCTGCGCAGGATCTTGCCGTGCAGCGTGCCGGGCAGGTTGATATCCGCGCCGTACTGGGCGCGCCCGGTCACCTTGTCGACGCCGTCGTGGCGGATGGGGCGGCTGCCGACGACCTTGTAGCCGGCCTTGGGGGTACTGCGTTCCTCAATCGTGGTCATACGAATGCCTCCCTCGGGGTTCCAGGACGTAGCCTACCGGATGGCAGTGTGATCGCGGGAGGGCGGCGATGGGTGACGAACGGTCCCGAACACGGCACAATGCCGCCGCGATGCGGGTAAAGGGACGGGCAAGGTTCTGGGGGTGGGCGGCGGTCGCGGTTGCGTGCGTGGCACTGGTCGCCTGCGGGGGCGGTGACGGGGACGACGACGGGGGCGGCGAGGCCGGCCCGCCGGACGTCGCGGAGTTGCTCGACTCGGCCGTGGGCCAGTTCCTGGAGATGCAGAGCTTCCACTTCGCTCTCGACTTCGACGGCGAGACGTCTCCGATGGAACAGCTCTCGGTCGACATGGAGACGATCGAGGGCGACGTCATCCTTCCCGACCAGCTCGACGCGAAGGTTCGGGCGAAGGCACGGCAGTTCGGGGGAATCAACGTCAACGTCAACCTGGTCGGCGTGGGCGAGGACGCGTGGGTCACGAACCCGTTCGACCAGACGATGTGGCTGCCGCTGGAGGGCGGCAATCCCCTGAACGGGCTGTTCAATCCGTCGGAAGGGGTGGCGGCGGTGATCCGCGGGGCGGCGAATCCGATGCTGGTGGGGGAGGAAGAGATCGACGGGGTGCTCACCTGGATGGTTGAGGGGACGGTCGACTCCGGCGACCTGACGGCGTTCCTCGACTCGGCCGTGCCGGGCTACGACGTGAAGGGCACGATCTGGATCGGGAAAGACGACAACATCATCTACCGCATCCATCTGCTTGGGCAGCTGACCGCCGAGGAGCCGGTGGACATCCTGCGGCGCTTGAGCTTCTCGAGCTTCAACGACGTGGAGCCCATCGAGCCGCCGCTGCCGTGACGGCCGCCCAGAGCGCAGCGGTCGGGGCTCGATCAGCCTGGCCGGTGGTGATCGCGCTCGGGCTCGGAGTCTTCATCGGGGGCTTCGACCAGACCTTCGTCGTTCCGGTCCTGACGGAGATGCTCGGGGATCTGGGCGTGGCCGTGAACGAGCTCGAGCAGGCCTCGTGGATCCTGAACGGATACCTGCTGGGTTACACGGTCGCGCTGCCCCTGATGGGACGGTTCGCGGACGTACACGGGCACTACCGCATCTTCGTGATCGGGATGCTGATCTTCATGGGGGGCTCGGTCTTCGTCGCCTTCGCGCCCAACATCACCATCCTCACGATCGCGAGGGCGGTCACGGCGCTGGGCGGCGGGGCGCTGGTGCCGGTGGGCCTGGCGATCGCAGCCCACGCCCTGCCGGCCTCGCAGCGCACGATCGGGCTGGGGTCGATCTCGACGCTGGACGACGCTTCCAGCCTTGCCGGGCCGCTGTGGGGCACGCTCATCGGCGTCTGGATCGGTTGGCGGGGCCTGTTCTGGATGAACATCGTGCTGGCCCTGCCCATCCTCATCCTGGTGCTGTGGCTGGCGCGTCGCGCCTCCGCGCCACCGCGCGCCAATGAGCAGGTCGACTGGCAGGGGGGGTTGCTGCTCGCGCTGGCGCTGGGGGCGCTGACGTTCGCCATCGCGGGGGCCGGGGAAAGCCTGCGCGAACTCTGGCAGATCCTCGTGCTGTACGGCGCGGCGGCGGTGTTCATGGTCTTCTTCGTGCGGCGCCAGCTTCGAGTGGCGTCACCGCTGATCGACATGCGGATGTTCCGCATCCGGCGTGTCGCCTTAGCAAACGTGGTCTTCCTGCTGGAGGGGATGGCCCTGATCACCGCCCTTGTGAACGTGCCCCTGCTGGCGCAGGTCGTGTGGGGCATGGAGGGGGCCGGACCGGGGTTGATGCTGGGCCGGATGGTGCTGTTCATGGCCGTCGGCGGAATTGCGGGCGGCGCGCTGGCGACGATCGCGGGCTACCGGCTGACCACGATCCTGAGCTTCGCGATTGCCGCGGCCGGTCTCTTCGCCATGTCGAACTGGGCGTCACAACCGAGCCAGATTGCGCTCTGGACGGCCCTGGGACTGGCGGGGCTGGGCTTCACGCTGGCGGACGCATCCCTCTACGCGACGATCATGGAGAGCGTAGAGGCGGGGCGGCGCGCCTCGGCCACGGCCGTGCTGCAGGTCTCCCAGACGCTGGGCATGGTGGTCGGGATGGCGCTGCTCGGGTCGGAGGGGCTTGGCCGCTTCGACCAGCGCGCCGGCAGCCTCTTCGCCCAGGACCTGTTCGACATCACCGAGGAGCAACTCATTGACGTCGTCCGGCAGACCATGGACGAGACGTTCTTCGTGGCGGCGCTGTTAATGGCGGCGGCGGCCGTGCTCTCGTTTGGCCTCGGAGGGGGCCGGCTGTGGAGACGTCGCGGGAGCGGCGGGCCCGCTGCTTCCCCCGCCACCGGCGACCCGTGACGCTGAACAGCCGAGGAGGCACTCCATGACGGAAACGCTGGGCGAGCAGAACGACCGGATCGCGATCGTCGACGTGATCAACCGGTACGGCACGACGATCGACGCGGGCGACTATGAGGGGCTGGCGGCCTGCTTCGCGCCGGACACCGTGGTCCGATACGGCGGCGGACGGGAGTTCCACAGCGGCGACGAGGTCGCCGAGTTCGTGAAGGGCATGACGGTGGACTTCGTGGCCCAGCAGCACCTGCTGGGGAATCACGAGGTCGTGCTCGACGGCGACCGGGCGACGGCGACGACCTACCTGCAGGCGACCCAGATCGAGCGGGAGGAGGCGGGCGGCGGCATCCTCGTGACGGGCGGCATCTACCGCGACGTGCTGGTGCGCACGGACGCGGGCTGGCGCATCGCCGAGCGCGAGCTGGAGGGGCTGTGGCGGGAGCGGCGGGAGCTCGGCTCATGATTCGTCGCGAGTCGGCGGCGAAGGGCGCTCTATGATGCGCGGATGAGCGGACAGGCACAGAGCGCCACGGCGCGCCCCGGCGCCCGCCCTTCGCTCCCCACGCTGGAGACATTCTCGGCGTTCAAGTCGCGCCCGTTCACGTACCTCTGGATCAACACCCTCAGCTTCGCCCTCGTGCAGGCGATGCAGCGCTTCGCGTTCGTCTGGCTGGTAATCGAGGCGGTCGACGTCGGCGGGCTGGGAAGGGGATCGGGGTGGTCGGGGGCCGTGTTCTTCGCCCTGGGCATCCCGGTGCTGTTCTTCACGATTCCGGCGGGGGTGCTCGCCGACCGCATCAACCGGCGCACGCTCGTGCTCGCCAGCCAGATCGTCGCGGTGGCGGTGACCGTGGCGGCGGGCGTGATCATCGTGGCGGGCGCGATGACGACCGTGCTGGCGCTGCTGCTGGCGGCGGGCGTGGGCGCGACTATCGCCGTGGGTTTGCCGGTGCGGAACGCGATCGTGCCGACGGTGGTCGACCGGGACACGCTCCTCAAGGCCATCGTGATGATGAGCATGGCCATGAACATCTCCCAGCTCGTCGGTGCGGGACTGGGGGGCCTGCTCATAGCGGGATGGGGAATCGGCGGAGCGTTCATCGCGCAGGGGGTGCTGCTGTTCGTCGGGACGCTGGCGCTGATCCCACTGCGCGTGCCCAACGTCCGCTCAGCAGAGGAGCACCGGCAACCGATTCACGAGCTACGGGAGGGGATGAGCTTCGTCTGGGACCACCAGGGCATCCGCACGCTCATCATCCTGCTCGGGTTCGCCGGCATCTTCCTCATCGGGCCGTTCGGCACGCTCCTGCCGCAGATCGCGAAGGAGGAGCTGGGGCGGGATGCGCTCGAGGCGAGCCTGCTGTTCACCTTCATGGGCATCGGCACCGTGATCAGCTCGCTTGCGATCGCCTCCGTACCGGACCTGAGGAACAAGGGGGGCTGGGTCATCGGCACGCTGATCTCGGCGGGGATCGTGGTGCCCCTGCTGGGAGTCTCGTCGTGGTACCCGCTGACGGCGGCGGTGATGTTCTGCGGGGGCGTGGCCGCGGGAATCTTCATGAACCTGAACCAAACGCTGGTCCAGGCCAACACGCCGCCCGAAATCATGGGGCGGGTGGTGAGCATTCACACGCTGGCGTTCCAGGGAGTGGGACCGTTCGGCGGGATGCTGGCGGGCTTCATGGCGGTCTGGCTCGGGGCCCCGGTCTGGATGGTGATCAGCGGGGCGATCCTGTTCGTGCTCACGACGGGGGCGTTCGTCACGCAACCGGCGTTACGTCGGATGTCGTAGATGCACCGGCGGAAGCTGCAGGCCTGACGGCTAGTCGGTGAAGACGCCCCCGTGGGGATGGAGCAGGGCCCCGGTGTAGAAGCTGGAGTCGTCGCAGGCGAGGAAGAGGGCGGTCTTGGCGACCTCCTCGGGGACGCCCATGCGCTTCATGGGCGTGAGACCCATGGACCAGCTTCCGCCAACCTCGCTTTCGCTGAGGCCAGCCGTCATCGGGGTCTCGATGAAGCCGGGGCCGATGGCGTTGACGCGGATGTTGTGGAACGCGAGCTCCATCGCCAGCACCTTGGTCAGCATCCAGACGCCGGCCTTGGAGACGCAGTAGGGCCCGACGCCGACCTGGGGGACCTTCGCCATGATGGAGGCGATGTTGATGATGGCGCCGCCGTTCCCGGCCTCGATCATGCGGCGGGCGGCGGCGCGGTCGGAGAGCAGCACGCCGGTGAGGTTCACGTCGAGCACCTTCTGGAAGGCCTCGACGGGGGCGTGTACGAGGAAGGAGTCGTTCACGCCGACTGAGCTCGCCTGGACGGGCTCCGGGTCCATGTAGCGCCAGTTGCTGATGCCGGCGCCGGCGAGAAGGACGTCGATGCCGCCGAAGGCCTCAACGGCGGCGTCGGCGAGGGCCTCGCAGGAGGCCTCGTCGCTCGTGTCGGTGCGGACGTAGATGGCCTCGCGGCCACGTTCGCGGACGGCAGCAACGGTACCGGCGCCGTCCTGGAGGTCGCCGATGACGACGTTGGCGCCCTCGTCGGCGTAGAGCTCGGCGGTTGCGCGGCCGATGCCGCTGGCTCCGCCGGTGATGACCGCCACCTTGCCTTCGAGCTTGCCTGCCATCTGGAGCCTCCTCGTACGCGGTGGCGGGACTATAGCGGAGCAGCCCGGTGCGGGACGCACGGGCGGGACCGCCCTGTAGGATGCGACGGGTGACCGAACAGGCTCAGAGCGCCCGGGCGGCTCCGGCACGTCCTGCCACGCGCCCTTCCCTCCCCACCATCGAGACGTTTTCGGCGTTCAAGTCGCGGCCCTTCACCTACCTGTGGATCAACACCCTGAGCTTCGCCCTCGTGCAGGCGATGCAGCGCTTTGCCTTCGTCTGGCTGGTGATCGAGGCGGTTGAGGACGGCGGGCTGGGGAGAGGCCCGGGGTGGTCCGGGACGGTGTTCTTCGCGCTGGGCATCCCCGTGCTGTTCATGACGATTCCGGCGGGAGTGCTGGCGGACCGCATCAACCGGCGCTCGCTCGTGCTCGCGAGCCAGCTCGTCGCCGTGGCGGTCACGATGACGGCGGGCGTGATCATCATCGCGGGAGCGATGACGACGGTGCTGGCGCTGGTGCTGGCAGTGGGGGTGGGAGCAACCATCGCGGTGGGGCTCCCGGTACGGAACGCGATCGTGCCCACGGTGGTCGACCGGGACACGCTCCTCAAGGCGATCGTGATGATGAGCATGGCCATGAACATCTCGCAGATCGTGGGGGTCGGGATGGGAGGCGCGCTGATCGCGGCCTGGGGGATCGGCGGAGCGTTCATCGGTCAGGGGGTGTTGCTCTTTGTCGGGACGCTGGCCCTGATCCCGCTGCGGGTGCCGGACGCGCGCCGGCCGGACCAACGCCAGGATCCCCTCACGGACTTGAAAGAGGGGACGCGCTTCGTCTGGGACCACCAGGGCATCCGCTCGCTGATCCTCCTGCTGGGCGTCACCGGCATCTTCATGATGGGGCCGTTCGGCACGCTGCTCCCGCAAGTGGCAAAGGAGGAGCTCGGGCGGGAAGCGTTCGAGGCGAGCCTGCTCTTCACCTTCATGGGCCTTGGGATGGTGATCAGCTCACTCGCGATCGCGTCTGTGCCGCACCTCAAGAACAAGGGGGGCTGGTTCATCGGCTCGCTCATGATGGCGGGATTCATCCTGCCCGCCCTCGGGCTCTCCAACTGGTATCCCGTGACGGCCGCGGTCATCTTCATCGGGGGCATGGGCGGGGGCATCTTCATGAACCTGAACCAGTCGCTGGTGCAGGCGAACACACCTCCGGAGATGATGGGACGGGTGGTCGGAATCCATACCCTTGCCTTCCAGGGGATCGGACCGTTCGGCGGGTTGCTCGCGGGTCTCATGGCGACCTGGATGGGCGCCCCGATCTGGATGGCGATCAGCGGCGGCATCCTGCTCGCGCTGACCACGCTGGCGTTCACCACGCAGCCGGCCTTGCGGAAGATGGAGTGAGGCACGCCATGCGCATGGTGCTAGTGTGAATCCAGGGGAGGGGGCTTGTGGGCAACCTCCGGCAGTTTCTGAAATCGCGAGTATCCGGTGCACTTGCTGGCATCCTCTCGTGGGCCTACTACTGGATCGGAAAGGACTACGAGAGCCGCCCCTATCGAGGTCGGCGGGACCGGCTGTTGTCGACTGTCACAATCGCCCTGCTGCTGCTCGTAGTTGCCGTGCTGGCAGGACTCACCATGGCTCCTCCTTGATGTGGGCAGTACCCGCTACCAAGGCTCGGGAATCGAGTCAATGACCTTGGTGGCCGTTTACGGCCTATGGGGGGTCTGGTAGCGTTCGGGCCGCCCCTGGACGGGGCGCGGAGAGACCCATGGACTTCCAGGACACCCCGGAGCAGGCCGCATTCCGCGAAGAGGTGCGCACCTTCATCGAGAACGAGCGCCCGCGCGAGTACGACCCCGACAAGGGCATGCAGGGCGGGGAGGAACGGGCCCCGCGGGACGCTCCCTGGTTCAAGCGCTGGCAGGGGAAGCTCTCGGAGCGTGGCTGGATCGCCCCGGCGTGGCCGAAGGAGTACGGCGGCGCCAGCCTCGGCGTGATGGAGCAGTTCATCATGAACGAGGAGTTCGCCGAGGCGCGCATGCCACCGAGCAGCATCGGAAACGGCGTGTCCATGCTGGGGCCGACGATCATCGCGCACGGCACGGAGGCGCAACAGGAAGAGCACCTGGGCCGCATGCTGCGGGGCGAGGTGATCTGGTGCCAGGGCTACAGCGAGCCCGGGTCGGGATCGGACCTGGCGTCGCTACAGACGCGCGCCATCCGCGACGGCGACGACTATGTGATCAACGGGCAGAAGATCTGGACCTCCGGGGCGCACTACTCGGACTGGATCTTCATGCTGGCGCGGACGGACCCGGACGCGCCCAAGCACCGGGGGATCAGCTACTTCCTGCTCGACATGAAGACGCCGGGCATCACCGTGCGGCCGCTGGTGAACATGGCGAGCCTGCACAACTTCAACGAGGTGTTTTTCGAGGACGTGCGCGTCCCGGCGGAGAACATCGTGGGCGAGGTGAACCGCGGCTGGTACGTGGGCGCGACGACGCTCGACTTCGAGCGCAGCTCGATCGGAAGCGCCGTGGCGCACCGGCAGACCCTTGAGCGCTACCTGAGCTACTGGCGGGAGAACTCCGACGGCGTCTCGAACCCGGAGAGCGTTCGCGAGGCGCTGGCGGAGCGCTGGATCGAGGCGGCGACGGCGAAGATGCTGAGCTACCGCGTGATCGGCATGCAGGCGGCGGGCGAGATCCCGAACGCGGAAGCCTCGATCGCGAAGATGTTCAGCACGGAGCTCTCGCAGCGCATCGCGGGCACGGCGATCAAGATGCTGGGCACCGCAGGCATCCTCAACGGCGGCGAGAGCGCCCCGTTCGAGGGCCGCCTGGGGGCGGGATACGTGGCATCCGTATCGGCGACGATCGCGGGTGGCACGAGCGAGATCCAGCGGAACATCATCGCCACGCGTGGGCTGGGTCTGCCGCGGGCCTGACGGCCCGGGCCGCCGATGGCCCTCCCGGAAGCGCGCTACTGCCCCTACTGCGGCAAGGTACTGCGTCGCGAGCCCACGGATGGCCGCAACCTGCCCGAGGAAGCGCTGAAGCCGGCGTGCCGGAACTGCGGGTACGTCCATTTGGACGCTCCCACGCCGGTGGCGGCGGCAATCGTCCAGCGCGGGGACGAGGTGCTGCTCGTGAGGCCGCACGGCGCGGAGGCATTCGCGCTGGTGGGGGGCTACCCCGAACCGTATGAGACGATCGAGGAGGCGGCCGCGCGTGAAGTGAAGGAGGAGACAGGGCTGGAGGTCCAGGTAGAGAGCATCCTGGGGAGCTACTCCATCGACCCGATGGGCCGGAACCTGGTGTTGGTCGTGTGCGTGGCGCGGGTAGTGGGCGGGGACTACCGGCTGCAGGAGGAGGAGCTGGAGGAGGGACGGTGGTTTCCGCTCGACGGGTTGCCGGCGTGGCCCGACGACTGGCCGCTGCGGGATGTGTTTATAGACCACGGTTGGGGCGCAAAAAGTTAAGAATTAGGAATCTTTAGCCAAATGGGGGTAGCGCTCGGGCAACGGATAGGCTATATTTGCTTATAGCAACCGTTGAATAGAGGTTATCGGGAATGACCTCGTCGGCAGCAGACGAACTGAGCGAGGCGCTGACCCGCCTCCAGGGCGAGCGCGAGACCATCCTCGGCGAGATCGCGACGATCGAGCGCGACCTCGGCGAGCGGCACGAATCGCTCTCGGACGTGAACGAGAAGATCGAGGCACTGGAGAAGACGCTTGCCGTGCTGCGTCCCGACCTGGCGCGCGAGCTGCAACGGCCACCGCCACCCGATGAAGAGGAGGAGCCAGCCGAAGCGGCGCCGGTAGACGCGCCGACGGCGGCGGACTTCTCGCACCTGCCCCGGCAGACGGCGGTGCTGGGCATCCTCGCAGGCTCAACCGAGGCGATGCACTACCAGGCGATCGCGGAGATCGCGGGGGCGCCGGCAAGCAGCGTCTCCCCGAACCTCTCGCACCTGAAGTACCGGGACCTGGTGGAGACAACCGATCCCGGCACGTACCAGCTGGCTCCAGTGCTCGCGCTGGAGGGTGAGCAGGAGGCGAACGAAGCGCTCCGCGCGGTGGCGACGGCGATCGTCGACGACCGGCAGTGGGACATTCTCGAGGCGATCTACGAGATGGACGACCGCCTCCCGTTCGTGGGCTTCGAGCACTTCCGGCGGAACCGGCTGGCGAACGTCACGGGCGCTCGCTGGGCGAACGACCGGCTGACCCACGCCCTGATGAAGGAGCTGCTGGAGCGGGAGCTCATCGAGGTTTACCACACGGACAACCCGCGCAACCCCGATTTCCCCACGGCGGCGATTCGCCTGACCGCCGAAGGGCTGGACGAAATCGAGGAGTAGCGGGCGGCGCGCTAGATGACCTTGCCGTTCTTGAAGCGCTCGATGTCGTCCCAGGTGTAGTCCAGCCCCAACAGGATCTCCTCGGTGTGCTGGCCGAGATCGGGAGCGGTCGACCGCGGGCCCGAGGGGGTCTCGCTCATGTTGATCGGCGTCCCCACGACACCGACTTCGCCCAGGTTCGGATCCTGCAGGGTGGTGAGGTACTCGTTGGCGATGACCTGCGGCTCCTTCGCCACGGCCGCGTAGTCGTTCACGGGGCCGCAGGGGAGGTTCGCGGCCTTGAGCAGCGCGAGCCATTCGTCGCGGGGCTTCGTGGCGAAGGTCCGGTTCAATTCGTCGATGAGCTCCTCGCGATTGCCGACACGTCCGGCCGGTTCAGCGAAGCGCTCGTCGACCATGAGGTCCTCGCGCCCCAGGACTTCGCAGAAGGCCGGCCACCACTTGGGGTCGAGGAGGCCCAGGCTCAGGTAGAGGCCATCGGCACAGGGATACCAGGTGAAGAGCGGGTTCCAGCGGGTGCCGCCCGACCGTTGCTCCTTCTGACGGAGGAAGCCCGTGAGCCCCAGCCCCTGGAGGGCCAGCTGGGAACCCAGCAGGGAGGTATCGACGTGCTGGCCCACTCCGTGCAGCTCGCGGGCGGCGATGGCGGACGCGATGCCGAGGGCAAAGATCATGGCGCCGACCTGGTCGGCCATGCCGCCGATGACCACGGCCGGCTCCGCGCCGGGCCCACCTCCCTGGGCTATCGCGATGCCGCCCATGGCCTGGCCGATGGAATCGAACGAGGGCTCGTGTGCTTGCGGCCCCTTCGGACCAAAGCCCGTGGCGCTGGCGGTAATGATGCGCGGGTTTATGGCGCTGAGGGACTCGTGGTCGAGCCCAAAGCGCTCCATCGTGCCGGGGCGGAAGTTGTCGGTGACGACGTCGGTTTCGGGGATCAGGCGGTAGATGATCTCGCGGCCCTCGGGCGTACGCGTATCGACGGTGAGGGAGCGCTTGTTGCGATTGAGGGCCTGGAAATAGGCGCACCAGCCGTCCGGCTGCAGGCCGAGGCTGCGGCCGAGGTCGCCGTGCGTGGGCTCTTCGACCTTGATGACCTCGGCGCCGAGGTCGGAGAGCAGGACCGTGGCGAACGGCCCCTGCTGGTAGCGGGTGAAGTCGAGGATGCGGACTCCTTCGAGCGCTCCTGGCATGGGTTTCTCCTGAGACGAGTTCGCGCCTGCATCGTACGCAACTCGCCCTGGCCTTGCCCCCGCCGAAGGGCGGCGTTTCCGTAGCGGGGGACTGCGATACGCTGCCGCCAACCTCCGTGAGACGCGAGCCGCCATGTCCCCACTGAGCCAGGTCGACCTCCGCACGTCCTCCCTCGAACGCTTCCGCGCGGTCGTCGAGCCGGCCGCCTACGAACGGGCGGTAGCCGTGCTCGAACGGAGCCGCGAGCTGCTGAGCGGCCGGAGGGTCTGGCACCTGAACTCGACGGCGGAGGGCGGGGGCGTGGCGGAGATGCTGCGCTCGCTGCTGGCGTACGCGCGGGGGGCGGGCATCGACGCACGCTGGGCGGTGATCGAGGGCGAGCCGGAGTTCTTCCGCATCACGAAGCGGTTGCACCACGCGCTCCACGGCTCGAGCGGCGACGGTTCGCCGCTGGGAGCGCAGGCCTCGCGCGTGTACGGGCAGGTGCTCGGGCCGAACATCGAGGCGTTCCTCGAGGATCTGCGTCCCGGGGATGCCGTGTTCCTGCACGACCCGCAGACGGCGGGCATGGCCCCGGCCCTGATGGCGCACGGCGCGACGGTGATCTGGCGCTGCCATATCGGCACGGAGGACCTGACACCCGAGGCGGAAGGGGGCTGGGGCTTCCTTGCGCCGCACGTGCGGGACGTCCCCTTGCGGGTCTTCTCGCGGCAGGCCTACATCCCGCCGGTGCTCGACGACGGCCGGAGCGCGGTGGTGCAGCCCTCGATTGACGCATTCTCGGCCAAGAACGAGGAGCAGAACGAGGACGTTACGCGGGCGATCCTCGCACAGAGCGGTCTCATCTCGGGACCGGCGGGCGACGGGCCGCGAAGCTTCACGCGGGAGGACGGCACGACGGGATCGGTCGAGCGGCAGGCGAGCGTTCTTCGCGAGGGCGAGGCGCCGGGCTGGGACGATCCGCTCATCGTGCAGGTCTCGCGCTGGGACCCGCTGAAGGACCACGGCGGCGTGATGCGCGGATTCGCTTCGTTCGCCGAGCGCTGCGACGCCGACGGTCGCACGCAGCTCGTGCTGGCGGGCCCCGACGTCTCGGGGGTTACGGACGACCCCGAGGGCGGGATCGTGTTGGAGGAGTTGAAGGGGGAGTGGGCGGCCTTCCCCGAGCACCTGCGGTCACGCATGCACCTGGCGACGCTTCCGATGGACGACGTGGGCGAAAACGCGGCCATGGTGAACGCGCTGCAGCGGCATGCGAGCGTGATCGTGCAGAAGAGCCTGCGCGAGGGGTTCGGGCTGACCCTGACGGAAGCGATGTGGAAGAGCCGCCCGGTGATCGCGAGCCGGGTGGGGGGACTGCAGGACCAGGTCGCGCACGACGAGGAGGGCCTGCTGCTGGACGACCCAACCGACGTGGAGGCGCTGGGCGAGGCGCTCTGCCGCGTGATGGACGACGAGGAGCTGGCGGCGGAGCTGGGCGCCAATGCACGGGAGCGGGTGCGTGCCGACTTCCTCGGGATCCGGCACCTGGCGCAGTACCACGACCTGCTGAACGGCCTGCTGGCCTGACGGGCGCCGCCGTCCCCATCCCGTACGATCGGTCGCGATGCGCGACGCGGTAATCCTGGCGGGGGCGCTGGCGGCGGGGGCCGCCGTCGCGTTCGGACTCCGCGAGGCGTTCGACACGACGGGCGTGGCCCTGGCGGCGGGCATCGTGGTGGCATGGGTGGTGTGGGGGGAGCTGAGCGACCGGTTCGGGTCGGAGCCGGAGCAGGGCGGGGAGGACCAGCCACTGTTGCTCGACCCAAAGCGGCGGCGGCGAGTCATCGGGATTGCCGCGTTCGTGGTGGCCGTGGTTTTCATCATCGGCGACTTTGCGCTGGGCGACCTGGAGACAGCCGACATCCGCGAGTGGGGGGAGGGGCTGGGCCCGTGGGGGCCGGTGATTCTGATCGCGATCCTGGCGGCGGCGATGGTGTTCGCGCCCATCCCGAACCCGCCGTTCATGATCGCGGCCGGGCTTATCTGGGGGACGGTGCTGGGAGTGGTGTACGCGGTCCTCGGGCAGCTGATCGGGGCCGCCATCATCTTCTGGATCTCGCGGCGCTTCGGGCGGCAGTTCATCCCGCGGCTGGTGGGAGAGCGGGGGGCGGAGCGGATCGACGTGCTGGCCCGGGAGATCGGGCCGCAGCTCGTGTTCTGGTGGCGGATGATGCCGATCTCGTTCGACTTCGCCGCCTACGCGGCGGGGCTGACGCCGATGTCGTTCCGCTTCTTCATGGCGCTCGTCCTGTTCGGGTCGATCGTGCCGACGGCAGTGGTGGTGGGGTTCGGCGACTCGCTGAACCACTCGTGGACGGCGCGGTTCGTGTTCGGCGGGCTGATCGTGGTCGCGATCGCCGTGCCGGCGACGGTGCTGTACCTGGGCAACCGGCACCGGCTGCCGCCGCCTCGCGAGATGCTGCGCTGGCTGGTCGACCTGGAGTCGTAGCCCGGAGGTCTAGCCGGAGTCGCCGACCTCGCGGTTGAGGTAGGCCCGGGCGATCCTGAGCCGGTCGTAGTCCAATTCCCCGTCCAGCGCCTCGAAGAGCGGCTTCAGCGCCGCGACCGGCCGCCCCTCCGCGACACGCCGCACGCGTGCCAGCTCGCCCTCGCTTAGCCACGCCTGCACATCTCCAACCTCGCCCTTCCCCACCGCGTCCGCGAGGTGCTGCGCGATTGTTTGCGATTTGAGCCCACGACGTGCGGCGATTTCGTCGATGGTCAGCCCCTCGTGGTGGAGTTCTAGCGTGACCTCCGCAGTCGTGCGCGTACCACGAGTACGCACGCTTTGCCTAATCGGAAGCGGCGTGGTCTCGGGCTCCATCCAGTTGTCGCCGAGCAGCCGCCGTAGGCGCGACTTGATGCCGCCCGGCTGGCGCTGCAGCTCCCCCGCAATCTGGTCAATCGCCGCCCCTTGCCGGTGCAGCGCTAGCAGGCGATCTTCATCCTTCTCCGTCCACGGTTCGTAGGCTCGGGGATGTTGCTCCTTGATCGCCTTCATACGCTCGTCGTGGCCGCCGGAGTCGCCCCCGTTCGGACCCTCGTCGGGCTCGCCTTCGTCCCGCGCCGCCAGCAGTACCTCTAAGAAGGCGGGGCCATAGCGCTCGGCCTTCACGCGGCCCACGCCGCGAACCTGGAGCAGGCCGGCCTCGGTCGTCGGGCGCTGCTCGACCATGTCGTGCAGGGTGGCGTCGCTGAAAATGACGTAGGGCGGGACGCCCTCCTCCTCGGCGAGGCGCCGGCGGAGGGCGCGCAGCTCGAGGAAGAGCGGGGCTTCCGTGTCGGCCTCGCGACGCCGGGTGGGGGCGAGGCAGGGGCCGCAGTTCCCGCAAGCGCGGGCGCCGTCGGCTTCGCCGAAGTAGTCGAGGACGCGGGCGCGCAGGCAGGTGGCCGACTCGGCGTACGACTGCATCGCATCGAGCTTGGCGGTGGCATGCGCGCGGTGCTCCTCGAGCCCGGCGAGGTCGATCTCGTCCTCGCCGTCGGGGCGGAGGGCCCAGGCGAAACGGCCCTGGCGCTGGGCCAGTCCCGACTCGACGAGCGCCTGCACGGCAGCGTTCACCCCGGGCGTCTCCTCGCTGTCGACGAGGTCGTCGATGATCTCGCGGTCGCCGACGCGCCGCACGAGGGCGCGGTAGACCTCGAGCACGGTCTCGGGTGAGGGGTGGCCGAGCTCGATGAAGAACTCGCGCAGGCCACGGTCGCGGGGGGCGTAGTAAAGGACGCACTCGGCGGGGTCGCCGTCGCGTCCGGCGCGGCCCGCCTCCTGGTAGTAGGCCTCGATGGACTCGGGCAGGTCGTGGTGGACGACGAGGCGGACGTCGGGCTTGTCGATGCCGAGGCCGAAGGCGTTGGTGGCGATGATGACGCGTACGCTGTCGCGGGCGAAGGCGTTCTGGATGCGGACGCGGTCCTCCTCGGGGAGGCCGGCGTGGTAGCGGGCGCAGCGGATGCGTCGCGCCTGGAGCGCGGCCGACAGCGACTCAACGCGCTTGCGGGTGGCGCAGTAGACGATGGCGGAGGCTTCGCCGCCGAGAGCCTCGAGGAGCTCGGCGATCTGCTCCAGCTTCTCCTTCTGGCTGCGGACGCGGATGGCGTGGAAGCGGAGGTTGGGGCGGTCGAAGCCGGCGATGCGAACATCGGGATCGTCGAGCCCGAGGCGCGCGACGATGTCGTCGCGCACGCGGGGGTCGGCGGTGGCGGTGAGGGCGACGATGGGAGGATTGCCCAGGCGGGCTCGGGCGGCGCCCAGGTCGCGGTAGCTGGGGCGGAAGTCGTGCCCCCACTGGGAGATGCAGTGGGCCTCGTCGATGGCGAGGAGGGCGACGTCGACGCCACGGAGGGCGGCGACGAAGCGGCCATCGGAGAATCGCTCGGGGGCGACGTAGAGGAGGCGGAGGTCGCCATCGGCGGCGCGGCGCAGGATGTCGCCCTGCTCCTCGCGGGGCACGGTCGAGTTGATGGCGGCGGCGGCAACGCCGTTCCACGTAAGGGCGTCCACCTGGTCCTTCATCAGAGCGAGGAGGGGCGAGACGACGAGGGTGAGGCCATCGAGGAGGAGAGCGGGAAGCTGGTAGCAGACGCTCTTGCCGCCGCCCGTGGGGAGGACGGCGAGCGTGTCGCGCCCGGAGAGGACGGAAGCCACGACCTCCGCCTGGCCGGGGAGGAACTCGCCGTAGCCGAAGACCTCGCGCAGCTGCTCGCGGGCGGGGGCAAGGGCGCGGGGGTCGTGCGTAGCGACGGGAGAAGCGGCGGGGGAGGCGGTCACGCTGCGCAGTCTAGAACATTTGAGCGTCAGGCGGGCAAGTGCGGGGGTTCGGCGGGTAGGCTAGGACCATGCCGGACGGGGACGGGATGCGGTTGCGGCTGGCGCACCTGTACGCGGACGTGATGAACGTGTACGGCGACCGCGGAAACGCGATCGCCCTGCGCTATCGCTGCGAGGCCCGGGGCATCGCGCTCGACGCGGACGGGATCGGCATCGGCGAGGCGTTCGACCCGGGCGAGTACGACCTGGTCATCATCGGGGGAGGGGAGGACCGCGAGCAGCGGCGCATCGCCGACGACCTCGCAGGGAGGGGCCCGGCGATCCGTGCGGCGATCGAGAACGGGTTGCCGGCGCTGGCGGTGTGCGGCGGGTTCCAGCTGTTCGGCGAGCGTTACGTCGATGCGGACGGGGGCGTGCTTCCCGGCATCGGGGTGTTCCGCATGGAAACCCGGCACCCGGGGGAGGGGGCGGAGCGCGCGATCGGGAACGTGCTGCTGCAGACCGGGTTCGGCGAGGTGGTGGGGTTCGAGAACCACGGGGGTCGCACCTGGCTCGATGACGGGCAGGAGCCCTTCGGCACGGTGATCGGGGGTCGGGGGAACAACGGGAAGGACGGGTCGGAGGGGGCACGGGTGGGGAACGCGATCGGGACGTACCTGCACGGGAGCCTCCTCCCGAAGAACCCGGGCGTGGCGGACTTCCTGCTGGGGACGGCGCTCGCGCGTCGCTACGGCGAGGGGGCGACGCTGGCTCCGCTCGACGGAGCGCTGGAGGAGTCGGCGCGGGCGGCGGCGAGCGCGATCACGCGGCGGGGCGACGGGGAAGGGTTGGGGCGGCGCCTGCGGGGGCTGCTGCGGAGGTAGGCGGGGCGGGCCGCGGCGTCGATTAGCACTCTTGCGGTAAGAGTGCTAACATACGCGCCATCGAAATTCGGGAGAGGTACTGACAGGTACATGGCCAAGCAACTGCTTTTCGATGAAGACGCCCGCCACGCGATGAAGCGTGGCATCGACGCGCTCGCCGACGCCGTCAAGATCACGCTGGGTCCCAAGGGCCGCAACGTGGTGCTCGACAAGAAGTTCGGCGCGCCGACGATCACAAACGACGGTGTGACGATCGCCCGGGACATCGAGCTGGAGGAAGCGTTCGAGAATATCGGCGCCCAGCTCGCCAAGGAGATCGCCTCCAAGACGAACGACATCGCCGGTGACGGCACGACCACGGCGACCGTGGTGGGCCAGGCGATCGTGCAGGAAGGCCTGAAGAACGTGGCCGCCGGCGCGAACCCGATGTCACTGAAGCGCGGCCTCGAGAAGGGCGCCGAGGCGGTCGTAGGCCGCGTCGGCCGCAACTCGATCAAGGTGAACGCGCGCGAGCAGATGGCGCAGGTCGCGTCCATCTCGGCGAACAACGACCCGACCATCGGCGAGCTCATCGGCGAGACGATGGAGAAGGTCGGCAAGGACGGGGTGATCACGGTCGAGGAGTCGAAGGGCATCCAGACCGAGGTCGAGTACGTGGACGGCATGGCGTTCGACCGCGGCTTCATCAGCCCGTACTTCGTGACGAACCCGGACCGCATGGAAGCGGAGATCGAGGATCCGCTGATCCTCATCACCGACTCGAAGCTCTCCTCGGTGCAGGAGCTCCTGCCGCTGCTGGAGAAGATCGTTTCCCAGTCGAAGAACCTGCTCATCATCGCCGCCGACGTGGACGGCGAGGCGCTGGCGACGCTGGCGGTGAACAAGCTGCGCGGCACGATGAACGTGCTCGCGGTGAAGGCTCCGGGCTTCGGCGACCGCCAGAAGGACAACCTGGGCGACATCGCGACGCTCACGGGCGCGCAGGTCATCTCCGAGGAGATCGGCCGCACGCTCGACAGCGTGACGCAGGCCGACCTGGGCAGCGCCCGCCGCGTGCTCTCGACGAAGGAAGACACCACGATCATCGAGGGTCGGGGCAAGAAGAAGGACATCGACGCGCGCGTGGGCCAGGTCCGCGCGATCCTCGGCGAGGCGAAGAGCGACTGGGACCGCGAGAAGGCCCAGGAGCGACTCGGCAAGCTCGCCGGCAGCGTCGCCGTCATCCGCGTCGGCGCGGCCACCGAGGTCGAGCTGAAGGAGAAGAAGCACCGCGTGGAGGACGCGCTGAGCGCGACCCGTGCGGCTGTCGAAGAAGGCATCGTGCCGGGCGGCGGCGTCGCCCTGCTGAACGCCATCTCGGCGCTCGACCGCGTGAAGCTCGACGGTGACGAGGACACGGGCGCCCGCATCCTCCGCCGTGCGCTGGAGGAGCCCCTCCGCCGCATCGCCATCAACGCCGGCAAGGACGGCTCGGTGGTGGTCGAAGAGGTGAAGGAGCTGAAGAAGGGCCTCGGCTACGACGCCCAGTTGGACGAGTTCGGCGACATGGTCGACAAGGGCATCATCGATCCGGCGAAGGTCACCCGCGCCGCCATCGAGAACGCCGTCTCCATCGCCGCGATGGTCCTGACGACGAACTGCCTGGTCACGGAGAAGAAGGAAGCCTCGGCAGCCGCCGCAGCGGTTCCGCCGGCTCCGATGTACTAGGCTCACTCTTCAACCGCCTGCCACGGCGGGCGCACGAGGAACTCCGGCGAGGGGGCGCGGCGAAAGCCCGCCCCCTCGCTCTACATCCGGGGGTACCGCCCGTCTATGGCCCACTCGGAGAACGGTCTGCAGGTCGACCTGGAGGCGCTGCGGGAACGGCTGGAGAACGCCGACCTGATCGTCATCGGGTTTCACGCGTTCCCCGAGCGGCTGCTGCTGGACGCGCGCAGCTCGCCCAGCGAGGGGCCGCTGGTGGCGGTGGTGGCGCCGGTCTCGAGCGTGCAGGAGCGGTACGCATGGCTGGGGAAGCACCGCGGCGCCTTCGGGATGCCGGACGACTTTACGTTCGCGATGTGGCCCCACTCGATCGCGCTCATCCGGGAGGACGACGTGCTGGCGCCGATGGGCGAGCGCATGGCGGCTGTCTCGAACGAGGCGGACCTGGCGATGTCGCGCGCGCTGGCGCGGCTCGAGGTGCTGGAGCGCCGCTCGATCCGGGAGGCGGTGCTTGGCGGGCCGAGCTGGGAGTCGCTCTGGCCGGACGAAGACGGGGACGAGGCGGAGGACCAGGCGACGCGCTAGCCGCCGATGTGGGACATCTCGACTCGCTTGAGGTCGGCCGTCGCCTCCGTGCGAAGGTCGGAGTAGCGGTCGTCACGGATGCGCCAGACGCGCGCGATGGCGTCCGCCAGGTCTTCATCGCCGGCGCCGGCCCGGAGCAGGGCGCGAAGGTCGAAGCCGGTGGCGCCGAAGAGACAGGTGAAGAGCTCGCCCTCGGGGGAGAGGCGGGCGCGGGTGCAGTCGCCGCAGAAGGGCTGCGAGATCGACGTGATGACGCCGATCTCGCCGCCGCCGTCGCGGTAGCGGTAGCGCCGGGCGACCTCGCCGCGGTAGTTCGGGTCGAGGGGCTCGAGGGGGAGGGCGCCGTCAATACGCTCGACAATCTCGGCGGCGGGCACGACGTGGTCCAGCACCCAGCCGTTGGTCGTACCGACGTCCATGTACTCGATGAAGCGCACGATGATGCCCGTGCCGTGGAAGTGGCGGGCGAGGTCGACGATGGTGTGGTCGTTGAGTCCGCGCTTGACGACGGCGTTCACCTTGATGGGCCAGAGACCCGCCTCGCGGGCGGCGTCGATGCCGGCGAGCACGACCTCGACGCCGACCTCGACGTCGTTCATCTCGCGGAAGGTGGCGTCGTCGAGGGAATCGAGGCTGACGGTGATGCGCTCCAGACCCGCCTCGCGGAGGGGGCCAGCCTGGGCGGGGAGTAGGGCGCCGTTGGTGGTGAGGGTCAGGTCCTGGAGGCCGTCGAGGGCGGACAGCTGCTCGATCAGGAGGGGCAGGTCGCGGCGAACGAGGGGCTCTCCGCCGGTCACCCGGATCTTCTCGACGCCGTGGGCAACGAAGAGGCGCGAGAGGCGCACGATCTCCTCGTAGGTGAGGATTTCGTCGCGGTCGAGGAACTGGAAGGACGGCCCGAAGACCTCCCTGGGCATGCAGTAGACGCAGCGGAAGTTGCAGCGGTCCGTCACGGAGACGCGCAGGTCACGGAGGGGCCTGTCGAAGGTGTCGCGCACTGGCATCAGGGGTAGCTTACCGGTCCATCCGCTTTCGATGTGCTGACAGGAGCCTATCGGCCTCGTCCGGTTCGCCGGTCGTCAGTCGCCCGCGGCGACGGGCGGGGCGGACTCGGTGAAGCGCCGCAGCATCTCGTCGTGCTTCTCGAGGCGCTCGGCGAGCTGGACGCGCATCTTCTCCATCTTGCCGACTTTCTGGTCGAGCAGGGCGATCTGGCGGAGGGTGACCTCGCGGGCGATGCGAACCTTCTTCGCCTTCTCCTCGGCCTCGTCGTCCTTGTTCCACTCGGCGCGGATCTGCATGCGGACGTCTTCGGCCTCGAGCATCTCCTTGATGTCGGCGAGGGAGAACCCCAGGAGCTCCTTCAGCGCCTTGACGCGCTCGATGCGCTCCATGTCGGCGGGGGAGTAGAGGCGGAAGCCGCCGACCATACGGGTGGGCGGGGGCAAGAGGCCGCGCTCCTCGTAGTAGCGGAGCGTGCGCTGCGTCAGCTCCGACCGTTCGGCCGCCTCACCGATCTGCAAGTAGCCGTCGTCGCGTTCCATGGCGTAGTCGTAGTCTAGCGGCGGCAGCAAGCGCGTCAATGGACCAGGTGCGGCAGTGGCGAGGCAATGGCCGAGGGGCGCGAGACCATAAGCGGGATGAGGCCGTGAAAGGTCCGTTAATGAAGCCGCGCGGGGAGCCGAAAGTGGTTGCCGCCCGCGGAGGGGGAGCGCTAGCCTTCAGTGGTCGCGCTGAGGGGCACGACACCTTCTGAATCATCACCGATGAAGAGCGAGCCGGGGGCGCGCGTGCGCCCCGGGGAGGGAGCGCGCACGCCCGTGTCAGGTGGGGATCGGGACTCGGAGAGAGCACTGCGGGCCACCTGGCAGGCCGTGCTGGGACGGCTCGAGCTCGAGGTGAGCCGCGCCAACTTCGAGACGTGGCTGGCAGGCACGAGCGCGCACTCGCGGAGCGACCGGGAGTTGCTGGTGGAGGCTCGCTCGGCGTTCCGGGCGGAGTGGCTGAACGAGAACCTGGGGGCGGTGGTTGAGCGCTGTCTGGGCGCGGTCGAGGGCGAACGGCTCAGCGTCCGGTTCGTCGCGCCGGGGGAGGAGCCGCGCGAGGCGCCGGAGGCGGCAGCGCCCGCCGCCGGGACGGCGCAGGCGGGCCGGGAGCAGGTGGTAGGCCAGGTGAACGGCTCGTTCACCCTGGCTCGGTATTACCGGTCGGAGGGGAGCGCCCTCGCCGTGGCGAGCTGCCTGAGCCTGCTGGAGGACGGGGAGCCGGCCATCAGCCCGGTGGTCGTGCACGGGCCGCCGGGGGTGGGGAAGACGCACCTGCTGCACGGGCTCGCGGCGCGGGCGAGCGACCGGGGACGGCGGGTCGCTTGCCTGAGCGGGGAGGGGTTCACCTCGCGCTACCAGCGGGCGTTGCGGGAGGGGACAGTCGAGGCGTTCCAGGACGCCGTGCGGGGGGTGCAGCTGCTCATCATCGACGACCTGCACGACCTCGCGGGGAAGACGGGCACGCTACGGGAACTGGTGCACACGCTGGACGCGGTCACGCACGCGGGAGGCGGGGTCGTGGTGGGGAGCGAGCTGCGGCCGCGGGAGCTGGGGCTGCCGGAGCGGTTGTGCTCGCGCCTGGAGGCGGGGATCGTGGCGACGGTCGAGCCGTTCGCGGCGCGCGAGCGGCGCGCGTTCATCGAGCAGCGCCTGGCGGACCTGCGGGTTGCCCTGCCCTCATGGTGCCTGGAGCAGTTGGCCGCGGGAACGGGCTCGGTGCGGGCGATCCTGGCAGGGGTGCACGCGGCGGTAGGGCTGCAGCGGCGGGGGCTGCTGAGCGAGCTACGGCTGGCGGCGGAAGTGGGGGCGGTCGAACTGCGAAGCAGGGGAAACGAAACCACGAAGGCGGTGATCGAGCGGATCGCCGAGCACTTCGCGGTAGCCGTGGGCGAGGTGGAGGGGCGCAGCCGCGCCGAGAAGCTGGCGCGTCCGCGGGCGGTGGCGGCGGCGGCGCTGCAGGAACGGGGGTGCAGCTACAGCGAGATCGGGGCGCTGCTCGGGGGGCGGAGCCGGAGCACGATCAAGGGGCTGGCGGAGCGGGGCCGGGCGCTGGGGACCGAGGATGCGGCGGTGGGGAACCTGCTCCGGGCGGGCTAGCCTTCCGGCAGAAGGGCGACGGCAGCGGCCACGCCCGCGACCCCGAAGCCGGCGACCACACCCGCGCAGACCGCGCTCACCGGAGAGTGGGTCTCCCCGTCCCAGGCGCCCTGCTCCACGAGGATGACGGTCGCCTCGGCCGTCCGGACGGCGCCGGCGATCACCTCCGCGTCGGGGAGCCCGTCGACGCAGAGCACGAGGTCGCCGCCGGCCTGCCGGAGGGCAGCGGCGACCTCGCCGGAGGTGGCGCAGGCGCGAACCTCGACGCCCTCGCGCAGCGGGGGCGGCGTGACGCCGGCGGGGAGGATGACGAAGACGGCCATCAGAGGCTCGGGCCGGCGGCGTACTGGGGGTCGTCGTTGGTGGCGTTGGCGGCGTAGAGGGCGTCGATCTCGGCGCCGCTCATGCCGAGCAGGCCGGCGAAGACCTCGTGGTTGTGCTGGGCGAAGAGGGGAGCGGGCCGCGCGATCGCGCCGGGAGTCTGCTCGAAGCGCCAGGGGAAGCCGGGGAAGACGTGCGTCCCGGCGACCGGGTGGCGCACGGTCTCGAAATAGCCACGGTCGTTCAGGTGGTTGTCGCTCACGATCATCCAGTTGGGCATGACGGGGGCAGCGGGGACGCCCGCTTCCTGCAGGGCGGCAGCGGCGCCGGTGACCGTCTGTTCGCGTGACCAGGCCGTGATGGCGGCGTCGATGGCGGCGGCACTCGCGCGACGTCCCTCGGCGGTCGAGAGCTTCGTGTCGGCGGCGAACTCGGGGCAGCCGGCGACTTCGGCAAGGGCGGCGAAATCGCGTTCGTCGCGCACGGTGAGGGCGAGCCAGTTGTCCTCGCCGGCGCAGGGGTAGAGGCCCTGGGGAGCGTGGACGGGGGAGGCGTTGCCGATCGGCTCGGGGGCCTCGCCGGAGACCGCGTAGGTCAGCAGTTCCTGGGAGAAGTAGGGCAGGACGGCCTCGAAGAGGGAAACATCGATCCAGCGGCCCTTGCCGGTAGTGCGGCGGGCGTGGAGGGCGGCGAGCATGGCCACGGCGCCGTGGTTCCCGGTGACGGGGTCAGCGTAGTAGCTGCCCGTTCCGAAGTACTCGCCGGGGCCGTAGCCGAGCACGCTGGCGAGCCCGCTCATGGCCTCGATGTTGCTGCCGTAGGCCGAGTAGTTTCGCTCGGGGCCGGTGGCGCCGAAGCCCGCCATCGAGCACATCACGAGGCCGGGGTTGACCTCGCGCAGGACGTCCCAGCCGATGCCGAGCTGGGCCATGACGCGGGCGGCGTTGTTCTCGATGAGGCCGTCGGCCTGCTTCACGAGCTCGAGGAGGACGGCACGCCCCTCGTCGGTCGCGAGGTTGAGGCAGACGGCCCGTTTGTTGCGGTTGAGCTTGTTGAAGTACCCGGCGCGGTGGTAGTGGTCAGGCCATATGTCGGCGGGGACCCAGGCGAGGGTGCGGGTGGCGGGCTTGGTGTGCAGCTCGACCTTGATGACATCGGCGCCGAGGTCGGCGAAGTGGCGCCCGGCGATCGGTCCGGCCCAGTTGGCCGTGACCTCGATGAAGCGCAGTCCCGCCAGCGGGCCCTGGCCCGTGGGGGTGGAGGTGGCGGAGGGAGGGGCGACGTTCGCGTTCGCCCAGGGGAAATCGGAGGCGAGAACGGCATCGGTGTGTTCACCAGTCGCCGGGGCGGAGGTAGAGGGGTCGAGGGCGGTCCCCGGGAGCTTATAGGGGAGACCGGGGGCGAGCAGCTCGCGGTCGCCCAGGCAGAGCGTTCCGAACCAGTCGCGGGCGGCCAGCTGCTCGCTGCCGGCGACGTCAGCCATGGTGTTCACGGGGGTGACGGCGATGCGGAGCTCCTGGGCGGCGTGATAGATCTCCTGCTTCGTACGGGTCTTCGTCCACTCGCCCAAGGCCTCGAGTACCTCGTCGAAGCGCTCGGTCCAGACGAGGGGCTGCTGCAGGGACTCGTCCTCCAGCAGGTCGAAGCGCTCGATGAGGACGAAGAGGTTGGGATAGGGCGCGAGGTTGAAGAGGAAGACGAAGCCATCGGCGCAGGGGACGAAGATGCTGCCGGTGCGGCTCTGGACGACGCCCTGGTGGGTCCAGATGGTGGTGAGCCAGGCGTGGTCGTTGAGTATGGCTTCCTGGTGGGAGACCTCGATGCGCTGTCCGCGGCCGTGTTCGCGGGCGTGCCGGAGCCCGGCGAGAGCGGCGAGGGCGCCATGCGTGCCGGCGTGGAAGGGCACCTGGTGACCGGGGAGAGCGACGGGCTCGCGGTCGGGGTCGCCGCCGAAGTAGTGGTAGCCGCCGGTGGCGTACTCGGTGAAGGACGTGGCCTCCCATTCCGCGCGGTCGCCGCTGCGCCCGTAGGGGGAGAGGGAGAGGACGACGGCGCGCTCGTTCGCGGCGACAAGGCGCTCTTCGAGACGATCCGCGGCTTCACCGCGCTCGCTGTGGACGATGATGTCGGCGCGGGCGGCGAGCTGCTCGATGCGGGGGTCGTCGAGGGAGAGCGTGGCGTTGAGCTTGCCGGCCGCGAGCCAGGCGAAGAAAGCACTCTCGCCATCGACAAGGGGGAGCTCAGCGCGGGCGGGGTCCCCCTCGGGGGGCTCGACCTTGACGACCTGCGCGCCCAGGTCAGCGAGCAGGCGTCCGCAGTAAGGGCCGGCAACGCCTGTCGCAAGTTCGAGGACGACGACGTCGGCGAGAGGCGGCGGGGCGAGGTCGGAGGCGGGGGCCGTCACGAGGCAGCCTCCGGGGAGAGGGCGGCGAGGACGCCGGCGGCGGCCTCGTCGGGGGCGGGGGCGTCGCGGCCGACGACGGTGATGCGGGGTCCGCCGGCGCCGAGGTGGGCGGAGAGGGCGGCGTTGAGCGCCTTCCCGTCGGCGGGATCGCGCTCTGGTGCGACGAAGACGACGGCGCCACCGCCGTGCCCACGCATAAGCTGACCGAAGGCCTGAGCGGCGAGGAGGGGCGTGCGGTGGCGGCCGGCGAACGCGCGCTTCTCCTCCACGGGCGAGTCGGGGCTGGGGGTGGGCAGGGATGAGACGACGATGATGGCGTCGCAGCGGCCGAGCTGACCCCAGGTCTTCTGCGCGAAGGCGCCCATCTGCTCGGGGTCGGAGGCCTCGATGACGTCGGCGAAGTGGTCGCGGCCGATGGCCCATATCTCGTTGGCGACGGAGTTCACCGAGAACTCCTGGTCGGGGATGGCGTTGAAAGTGGCGAGGGCGATCGAAGCACCGGCCTCCGCGGCGGCGACGGCAACGGCGCGGTGGTGCGCGTCGCCGCCGCCGATGGCAGCGATGACCTGTCCGGAGAGCGCATCGTTAGGCATGGCGTGAGCTACTGGAGGGCGATCACGAGCGTGGGGACGAGCATCCCCATCAGCAGCAGGAGGGCGATGCCGATGCCAACCGAGTTCCAGTCGCGCGAGGGGCGGTGCTCGCCGGCGTAGTACTCCCGCTCCCAGGAGCCATCGAGGAGGTCGCGGTCGCGCTCATCGGGGCCGAGCACGAGATCGTCGGCTTCGTCATCGAAGTCGTCGTACTCGTCGTACGGGTCAGCTTCGGGCATGGGCCCATGCTAGCGAACGGAGGCGCTGTGGTCGTCCGAACGGAAGTCCCACTCGATGCGGGCGGGGCGGGGGATGCCGAAGAGGCCGAAGTGGAGCGTGCTGGCGACGAACGCAAACACGGCGATCCAGTAGCTGCCATCGAGCACGACCATGAGGACGGTCGCGGCGACCCAGCCGAGGATGGCGAAGAGGCCGGCGGTCGTGTCGTCGCGGGAGTTGGCGACGGAGCCGGCCGTGAGGAAGGCGAAGACGGCGATCCAGGCGCCGTCCCCGGTTGCCACCACCGTGACGGCGACGGCCGCCCAGCTGACGGCGATCGCGAGACCGGTCAGGAAAGAGTTGCGGTCCATCGCGCTGTAGACGATCGCGCCCGTCGTGAGGAAGGCAAAGACGGACACCCAGGCGTGGTCGGGGTCGGCGGCGACGACCGCGGCGGCCCCGCCCCAGGCACCGGCGATGGCGAGGACGCGCGCGAGTCCGACGCTGCGGCGGAACCCCACGGCGCCCGTCGCGATCCCGGCGAAGACGAGGATCCACCAGACATCGCCCTGGAGGACGGCGGCGGTCGCAGCCGCGCCCCAGATGGCGGCAATGGAGAGAAGCGCGGTCGCCTTAAGCGTCACGGAAGAACCCCTTCTCGTCGCGGAGCTCGGGTCGGTCGACGAGGGCGCGCTGGTCTCCGAACTTCGTGTCGCGCCACTGGAGGGCGGCCTTCAGGCCGTGCTCACGCGAGCGTGCGCCGAACTCGGCGACGCTGGGAGCCAGGTGGGCGCGGGCGTCGTTCTCGGTGGCGATGCGCTGGAGGGTGCGGGCGCCCATCAGCTCGAGGCCGATGTTGATGATGCGCTTGTTCGCCGAGAGCAGCTCCGTATCGATCATGGCGAGGCGGTCGGCGAGCCCCTCGACCTCCTCTTCGAGCAGGTCGAGGGGAAGGGCCTTCATGACGAGGCCGATCTTGGCGGCGTCGGCGCCGGTGACGAAGTCCCCGGAGAGCATGAGCCGCTTGGCCCACTGGGGACCGACGTTGTAGAGCCACATGTTGTTGGGGAGAGCGCCCTGGGCGCGGGCGGGCGGGAAGCCGATGAGGGTGTCATCGGCGGCGATGATCATGTCGCAGAGGAGGGCGACGTCGGTGCCACCCGCCACGCAGTAGCCGTGGATCTGGGCGATGACGGGCTTGTGCATGTCGAAGATGGCCATGCGCAGGCGCTGGCCCTGCTCCATGCGCCAGGCGTCGTCGTCGAAGGAGCGGCCCTCGCGGGTGTGGTCGTCGGGATCGCGCTCGGCGAGGGGCCGGGGGGTGAGGTCGTAGCCGGCGCTGAAGGCGCGCCCGGCGCCGCGCAGGATGACGGTATGGACGCGGTTGTCGTTGTCGGCGTCCCAGAGGGCCTGGTTCAGCTCCTGCTGAAGCTGGATGGAGAGGGCGTTGAGCTTCTCGGGACGGTTGAGGGTGATGCGGGCTCGTCCGCGTTCGACTTCGTAGATGATCGTCTCGTAGTCCATGCGGACCTCCCGGAGGCGCCTGGTCGGCGGGTGCGTGACCGCCATTCTAGCGCCCGTTCCGGGGCGTTAGCGGTCGGTGTGGTATCGTCAGGGAACAACGGGCGCAGCGCCGGTGCTGCGAAGCGGGCGGAAGAGCCGCCGCAAGGCCCGGCGAACGAACACCAAGACGCCCCTACCGACCGTGCACGGATGCGCGGCGACGAGAGGACAGTTTCCCCTTTTGCCTTTGCGATTGTTCCGACGTACCAGCACCGAGACCGAACCAGAGACCCAGGACCAACCAACCGACCGCAACAGCTCCAGCAACGCCGCCACGGCCACGCTGGACGCGCCCACCTCGCGCAGGAGCGAGGAGGACGTTGAGCCGTCGCAGCCGCGACGCAGGCGTCGCCGCTCACGCGGCGGGAAGCGCCGGCGGCGTCCCGAGGGGACGGCGGAGGCCGTCAACGAGAACGGCTCGAGAGCACCCGCCGAACGGCAACCCGTTCCCGCAACCGATGACGACGACCTGACCGAACCGGCGGCGTTCCACGCGGCCGGCGTGCGCGGCCCCGGGCTGCGCGCGATCGGGGACCTCGGGTTCGAGCAGCCGACTCCCATCCAGGAGCGCTCGCTGCCGCTCCTCTACGAAGGACGGGACGTGGTGGGGCTGGCGCAGACGGGGACGGGCAAGACGCTCGCCTTCGGCGAGCCGCTGGCGCGCTCGATCGACCCCGGCCGGAACGAGGTCCAGGGCCTCGTGCTGGTACCCACGCGCGAGCTCTGCGACCAGGTGACGGAGGTCATCGCGCATCTGGGCGACTACTACGGCTTCACGACGATCCGGCTGGTGGGCGGAAAGCCCATCAACCGCGACCTTGAGGCGCTCGAGCGCGGCGGCCACGTGATCGTGGGCACGCCGGGGCGCGTCATCGACCACCTGCGGCGACGGACGCTTTCGCTCAAGCGGGCCCACTTCGTGGTGCTGGACGAGGCGGACGAGATGCTCGACATCGGGTTCGCCAAGGACATCGACCAGATCCTGCGGCAGGCGCCGCTCGACCGACAGACGGCGCTCTTCAGCGCGACGATGCCGATGAGCATCAGCCGGCTGGTGTGGCGCTACATGCGCGACTCGGAGCGGATCGAGGCGGCGCCGACGCAGTTGCAGCCGGTCGACACCGTCCGGCAGCTGTACGTGGAAGTGGCCTCGCGGGACAAGTTCCACGCGCTGGAGCACCTGCACGACACGATGGACCTGGGCCGCTCGCTGATCTTCCGGCGGACGAAGGTCGGCGTTGACAAGCTGACCGCAGGCCTGCGGCGCGATGGCATCCAGGCCCGCGCCATCCACGGCGACCTGCGCCAGGGCGAACGCGACCGCGTGATGCGCGACTTCCGCAGCGGCAAGCTGGAGTGGCTGGTGGCGACAAACGTGGCCGCCCGCGGCCTCGACATTCCCGACATCGCGCACGTCGTGAACTACGACGTGCCCCAAAACGCCGAGGAGTACATCCACCGCGTGGGGCGCACGGCGCGCGCGGGCAAGGAAGGCTCGGCCATCACGTTCGTGGGCGAGTGGGAACTCGGGGAGTGGGAAGCGATCGTGGAGCGCGTGGGCGACGACGCCCTCGAGCACCTCGATATCCCGACGCGCTTCGACTAGCGAAGCGACGGGCCACAGCGCCTAGACATCCTCGATGGTGATGGCGCCGCTGGGGCAGATCTCGGCGGCGTCTTCGGCCGCTTCGATGTCGTCGTCGCTCTCCGGGTGCTCGATGAGGATGTCGGGCCAGCCCAGGGAATCGGCCTTGAAGATGCTGGGCTGCAGGTAGTAGCACTGCCCGGCCTTCAGACAAATCGCTCGGTCGACCACGACTTTCTTCATTGCGACGCACCTCTTTCGGGTCGGTGAAGCATAGCCGATGCCGCGCTCAGGAACCGGCGACGACGGGGTTGCTGAGGACACCCGCGCCGGTGACCTCGACCTCGACGATATCGCCGGGATTGAGGGCCTGAGGCTGGCCGGGCGTGCCGCTGTAGATGATGTCGCCGGGCAGGAGCGTCATGACCGCGGCGGTGTAGCGCACGATTTCGGGGATGTCGAGGATGAGCTCGTCGGAGCGTCCGTGCTGGGTCTCAACGCCGTTGACGCGGGTGCGGACCTCGATCGCGTCGTGGTCGAGGCCCGTGGCGATGGTCGGGCCGTAGACGCCAAAGGTGTCGGCGCCCTTGGCGCGCCACCACTGGCCGTCGTTCGCCTGCCAGTCGCGGGCGCTCACGTCATTCCCGGCGGTGTAGCCGAAGATGCCAGCAAGGGCTTCCTCGCGGGTGGGGGCGGCGAGCTCGCGCCCGATGACGATGACGATCTCGCCCTCGGGGTCGATGCGGGCGGAGGCGGCGGGGAGGCGGATGGGGTCGTCGGGGCCGGCGATGGAGGAGAGGGGCTTGAGAAATAGGGTGGGCGGATCGGGCGCGGGGCGGCCGCCGAGGTGGCTGGCGTAGTTCAGCCCGACGCAGACGATCGAGCGGGGCTCGCAGGGCGGGAGGAGGCGGACGGCGGCGAGGTCGAGCTCCTCGCCGGTTCGTTCGGCGCCGTCCCAGAAGGGTTCGGCGATGACGGCGATGCGGTCGCCTTCGAGGAGACCGGCTCCGGTGGAGCCGTCGGGGCGGGCAAAGCGTACGTAGCGGTCCATGGGGCCTCCCGATCGCGCTCCTAGAGGAGCACGAGATTGTCGCGGTGGATGACCTCTTCGCCATAGGCGTAGCCGAGGGTCTCGGCGATGAGGTCGCTGCGAAGGCCGCGGATGCGCAGGACCTCGCTGCTGGCGTAGTTCGTGATGCCGGCGGCCACACGCTTGCCGTCCGCATCGCGGACCTCGATGGCCTCGCCGCGCTCGAAGGCGCCCTCCACATCCTGCACGCCCGCGGGGAGCAGGCTGCGCCCGCGTTCGCGCAGGGCGTTGGCGGCGCCGCCGTCGACGACGAGGTGACCGCTCACACCGGCGTTCCCGAGGATCCAGCGCTTGCGGCTCTCGAGCTGGTTGGTGGCAGGGGCGAAACAGGTGCCGATGGCGGTCCCCTCGGCTGCGGTCACGAGCGCGTCGGGTGTGCGGCCGTTGGCGATGACGACGGCGGCCCCACCCTGGGTCGCGACGCGTGCGGCGCTGATCTTCGAAGTCATGCCGCCCCGGCCGGGACCGTCGCCGGCGGCGTCCTCGTGGTACTCGTCGATGGCGTCAACCTCGTCGATGAGACGGGCGGAAGGATCGAGGGAGGGGTCGGCGGTATAGAGGCCGTCGACGTCGGTGAGGATGACGAGCAGGTCGGCATCGATCAGGTTCGCGACGAAGGCGGAGAGGCTGTCGTTCTCGCCGATACGGGAGGCGAGCACCTCGTCGAGGGCGACGGCATCGTTCTCGTTGACGATGGGGACGGCGCCGCAGCCGAGGAGGTCGCGGAGGGTGGTGCGGGCGTTCAGGTAGCCGAGGCGGTCGCTGAGGTCTCGGCGGGTGAGGAGGACCTGCGCGACGACGGTGTCGTGCCACTCGAAAAGCTCGTCCCAACTCTGCATGAGGTGGCTCTGGCCGACGCTGGCGAGGGCCTGGCGGCCGAGGTCGGGAGCGTCGGAGTGACGGCTGAGAACGTGGCGTCCGGCGGCCTGGGCGCCGCTGGAGACGATGGCGACCTCGCACCCCGCCTCGCGCAGGCGCGCGACCTGCCCCACGAGCCGTGACATCGCCACGAGATCGAGGCGATCGGAGCCGGCGGTGAGGAGACTCGTGCCGAATTTGGCGACGATGCGACGGTAGCGCATGGCTCCATGGTAGCGGCGCAGGGCGATGGCGCTACGTGGCGGAGCGCTGCGACCGCAGATCGGCGAGGCCGTACCATGCCCCGCATGGCCGCCGAGGAGTCGTCCGAGGGAAGGCTGGATGGCGCGCGCCAGGGGCTCGCCATCGCTGCGGCGATCGTGGCGTTCGGGTTCCTCGGGTCGCGGCTGCTGGGGGTGGTGCGAACGGCGGCGATCGCGGATGCGTTCGGCGCGAGCCCGGAGCTGGACGCCTACTGGGTGGCCTTTCGCGTTCCCGACCTGATCTTCCAGGTGCTGGCGGGGGCAACGCTGGGAAGCGCGTTCATCCCCGTGTTCACGCGGCTGTACCGACGGGAGGGGACCGAATCGGCGTGGCGGCTGGCGAGCAACGTCCTGACGATCGTGTTCGTCGCGACGGCTGTGCTCTGCCTGATCGCGCTGGCGCTGGCGCCGTGGCTCGTGCCGCTGTTCGCGCCGGGGCTCGGCGACGACATCGGGCGCGGGGACGAACTGACCTCGGAAGCGGTGAAGCTCACGCGGATCATGCTGCTCTCGCCGCTCTTGCTCTCAGTGAGCGGGATGATCACGGGCATCCTGAACGCGCGGCAGCACTTCTTCCTGCCGGCGCTGGCACCGTCGCTCTACAACATCGGCATCATCGTGGGGGCGCTGGCGCTGGCGGGGCGGTTCGGGGTGGAAGGGCTCGCGATCGGCGTGGTCGCGGGTTCGGCGGCCCACCTCGTGATCCAGATTCCGGGGCTGGTGCGAGAGCGGATGCGGTACGGGTTCCGCCTCAACCTGGGGGACGCGCCCACGCGGGAGGTGGCGCGGCTGATGGCGCCACGCGTGCTGGGGCTGGCGGCAGCGCAGGCCAACTTCGTCGTGACGACGACGTTCTTCGCGTCGAAAGTGGGGACCTCGGCCATCTCGGGGCTGACGTTCGCGTGGCTGATCGCGAGCCTGCCGGTCGCGCTCTTCGGGATCGCGCTCTCGACGGCGGCGTTCCCGACGCTGGCGGAACATGAGGCGGCGGGGGACCGGCGCAGCCTCCTGGAGACAGTCTCGCGGGTGCTGCGGACGATCCTGTTCTTCTCCATACCGGCCGCGCTGGGGCTGGCCTTCCTGCGCGAACCGGCGACGACGGTGCTGCTGGAGCGGGGGGCCTTCGGCGCGAGCGACACGGCGATTACGTCGGCGGCGCTGGGGTTCCTGTGCCTCAGCATCGTCCCGCAGGCGGCGGTCGAGATTCACAGCCGGGGCTTCTACGCCCTCGGGGACACGCGCACGCCGGTCCTGCTGACGGTGGGGGCGGTGGTGGTGAACATCGTCCTGAGCACGATCCTGTGGGAGCGGTACGGGGTGGAGGGGCTTGCGATCTCGCTCTCGGTGGCCTCGTGGCTGGAGTGGGTCTTCCTCTACTGGCTCTACGCCAGGCGCACGGGGTCGGCGGCGGATGCGTTCCGGGATCTGCAGGCGATCGCGCGCATCGCGGCGGCGGCGGCGGCGATGGCGCTGTTCCTCGGGCTGGTGCTGCCACTGTTCGACGAGCCGGGGTCGGCAGCGGCGTGGGTGACCGTGTTCGCGGCCGCGATCGCGGGGCTGGCGGTATACCTGGGGGTAGCGATCCTGCTGCGGGTGGAGGAAGTGGAGGATGCGCGGGACCGCCTGCTCGCGCTCCTGCGGCCGCGAGAGTAGCCGAGTCAGACGGCGATGATCTCGGTCTCGACGTCGACGACCTCGGCGTCGAGACGCCAGTTCTCGATGGTCCGGGCTATCTCCTGGAGCTGCGCGTCGGCATGGGCGCTTTCGCTGGAGAGGCAGGCAACGGCGATGGTCGCGAGGTCGAGGGCGTCGAGATCGCCGGCCTCGCTGACGGCGGCGTTGTAGCGGTGGCGGAGGCGCTCGACGACCGACTTCACGAGGGCGCGCTTCTCCTTGCGGGAGTGGGCGACGAAGCGGAGGCGGATGCGGAGGAGACCGAGGACCATCGGGGCGGATCAGATGTCGACGGTTTCGGGCGGATCGTCCTCGGGCAGGGGCGGGAGGTCGGAGGGGCCAAGGAGGCCGAAGTGCTCGTAGAAGCCGGGCGCGGGCCGGTAGAGCCGGGGGCGACCGGGTGAGCGGGCCGTCCCGACGTTCTCGATGAGGCCACGCTGTTCGAGATTCGCCACGATGCGGTCGGAGTTGACGCCGCGGATGGCCTCGACCTCGCCGCGCGTACAGGGCTGCCGGTAGGCGACGATGGTGAGGGTCTCGAGAGCGGCTCGCGAGAGGCGCACGGCCGACTCCTGGCCGAGGAGCTGGGAGACGTAGGGCGCGTACTCGGGGGCAGTGACGAGCTGATAGCGGCCACCCTCCTCCTGGAGGCGGAGCCCGCGGGCCTCGTAGTCGGCGGAGAGGCGTTCGAGCCCCGTGCGGATGGAACGCTCACCGACGCCCGTGGCGCGGGCGAGCGCCGCCGCGCCGAGGGGTTCCTCGGAGGCGAGGAGGAGCGCCTCCAGCACCCAGGGAAGCTCGTCGCGAGAGGGGCGGTCGGGAGGAGCGGGGTCGGTCATGCGGCGCTCCCCAGCCGCGCGGCCAGGCCGTCGGCAAACGGCTCGCCCAGGGGCGCGGGCGTGATGCGGCCCGCCAGGTCGTCGTCGCTCTCGGCGTAGACGGAGACGTAGTTGTCGGTGAGGCCGTGCCAGCGGACGCCCTCGGAGGTCGTGCGCTGCTCTTCCCAGAGCACGGGGCGGACACCGCCGCTGAATCGGGTGCGGAAGGCGGCAGCGAGGTCTCCGGCGAGCGCGAGGAGGCGGGCCATGCGCTCCTTGCGCACCTCGACGGGGACCTGGTCGAGCATGGCGGCGGCGGCGGTGCGCGCGCGGGGGGAGTAGGGGAACGCGTGGATGCGGGCGAAGGCGGCTTCCTGGCACAGCGCGAGGGTGGCGGCGAAGTCGCCGTCGGACTCGCCGGGGAAGGCGGCGATGACGTCGGTCGTGATGGCGGCATCCGGTACGGCGGCGCGGATACGCTCGAGGGCGGCTCGATAGTCGGCGAGGTCGTAGCGGCGTCGCATGCGTGTGAGAACGGGGTCGGCGCCGGACTGGAGGGCGAGGTGGAAGTGGGGCATGAGGCGGGGATCGTCCCAGAGGGCGACCAATTCGGGCGTGATGTCCTGGGGCTGGAGGGAGCTGAAGCGGAGGCGGGGCGTCTCCGTCCGGGCGAGCACGCCGGCGATGAGGTCGCGGGGGGAGAGGGGATCGGGGAGGTCGCGGCCCCAGGCGCCGAGCTGCGTGCCGGTCAGCACGACCTCGCGGGCGCCGCGGGCGTGGGCGGCGGCGATGTCGCGGGCGACGGCATCGATCGAGCGGGAGACCTCGCGTCCGCGCGTTCGCGGGACGATGCAGAAGGCGCAGACGTCGTTGCAGCCCTCCTGCGCCTTCACGAAGGCCCGGGTGTGGAGAGGGGAGGACGGCGCGGGGGTAACCGGTGCGGGAGCGGGCGAGGAGGCAGTCAGGGTGGCGACCAGGCGGGCGTGCTCGTCCTCGGTGGTGCCGGCGACGAAATCGGCGCCAAGCGCCTCGACGGCCTCCTCGCCGGCGGAGCGCGGGTAGCAGCCCGTCACGGCGACGGGGGCGGCCGGGGAGAGGCGGCGGGCGGCGCGGATGAGGCGGCGCGACTTGCGGTCGGCGGTGTGCGTGACGGAGCACGTGTTGACGACGACGGCGTCGGCCTCGCACATGGCATCGACGACGTCGTACCCGGCGGCGCCGAGGCGGGCGGCGATGGACTCGCTGTCGGCGAGGTTGAGCTTGCAGCCGAGAGTGAGCACGGACGCGACGGGGCGGCGGGGCATGGCGGTATGGTATCGCCACGGGGAGACAGGGGGCAGGGAGGGGTCGAGCGCGGAGGCAGCAGCGTGAGCGAAACGCAGCCGGAGTCGGGCAGGTCGAGGGTGACCGTGCTCGCGCTCGACCGCTGGGGGAGCGTGCTCGTGGGGGAGGCAGGTCCGCCTTCGGCGACGCTGCGAGAGGGCGAGAGCGCCGATACAGCGGCGCTGCGCGTGTTCGAGGAGACGACAGGGGCGCTGCTGGAAGAACTGCACCTGTTTCGCGATGGAGAAGCCGGCCACCACGTGTACTACTGCGACCCGGACCTCGAGCTCGAGGAGCTCGATCCGCCCGCGGGAACCTCGCTGCGGTACGTGGCGCCCGTCGAGATCGACGCGGTTGGCCTGGCGGATGAGGCGCGGGCGCTTCTGACGCGGTTCGTGGTAAGCAGCGCCTACCGGGCGATGTTTCACTAGCGGCGCGGCTGCGCCCAACGGCGCTGGCCGTACCATGGAAGACCGAAGGAGTCTTCCGTGTCGGATGTCACGATCATCGTCGGCCTGCTGGCCGTTGTCGCGCTCATAGCTGCAAACGGCCTCTTTGTCGCGACCGAGTTTGCGTACGTCGCCGTACGACGCACCCAGATCGAGCAGCTCGCGAGCCGCGGCCATGGGCGCGCGCGCCTGCTGCTCGGTTCGCTGAAGCGGCTCGACATGTGCATCGCGACGACGCAGCTCGGGGTCACCATGTCGAGCCTCGGGCTCGGCTGGGTGGGTGAGCCGGCGCTCGCGAGCCTGATCGAGCCCGGGCTTGAGGACCTGCTGGGGGACGCGCTGGGAACGGCGGCCGCCCACACGATCGCGGTGACCGTGGCCTTCATCTTCATCACGGCCGTGCTGATCGTGTTCGGGGAGCTGGCGCCCAAGCACATCGCCCTGGCGCGAGCCGAGCGCACGGCGCTCCTGGTGGCGGCGCCAATCGAGGTCTTCACGCGCATCCTCCGGCCCTTCATCTGGCTCCTGAACGGGATGGGCGTAGGGGTGGCGCGGCTGGCCGGCGTGCGGCCGGTGCGGGAACGCCAGTCGACCCTCGCGCCCGAGGAGCTGGAGCTGGTGATGGAGGCGAGCGCCCGGGCGGGGCTGCTTTCGACGGCGGAGGTGCTGCTCGCGAGCCGGGGCCTCGAATTCGGCGAAATCCAGGCGGACCAGGTCATGGCGCCGCGCAGGGACGTGGCCGCGATCGACGCGGACTCCTCGATGGACGAGGTGCTGGCGATCACCGGGGAGAACCCCCACCGGCGCTACCCGGTTTACGAGGGCGACCTCGACCACGTCATCGGGCTGCTTGATACGAAGGACCTGATGCGGGTCGTGCGGGAGGGCGGCGAGGACTGGCGTTCACTCATCGGCCCGGTGGTCGCGATTCCCGAGTCGGTCAGCCTGGAGGTCGCGGTCACGGAGATGCGTGCGCAGGGGGCAAACCTGGTCGTGCTCATCGACGAGCACGGGGGCACGAGCGGCATCCTGAGCGGCGACGACGTGCTCGCGCGGCTGCTCGGTCAGTGGCACGCCGGAACCCGCCAGCAGGCGGGTGAGCGCGTGCGCTCACTGCCGAACGGGAACCTGCTCCTCGACGGGCTCGCGCTCGTTTCGGACCTGGAAGATGTGGCCGAGATCGAGCTCAAGGGCGGCGGCGACGACTTCGATACGGTCAGCGGCTTCGTGATGGAGCGGCTGGGGCGGATTCCCGCCGTGGGCGAGCGGTTCGAGGAGGCGGGCTTCGAATTCCAGGTGACCGCGATGGACGGCCGCCGCGTGGCCCGGGTCGTCGCGAGGCGGGGCGCCCCCGTGGCGAGCGACTAGCCGGGAGCGAGCGCGGGCAGGAAGCGGGCCAGCGCCACCCTCAGGAGGCGCAGCGCCTCGGGCTGGGCTCGCCGGATCGCCTCGGCGACGGCGAGGCCGGCCAGCGAGACGATCGCCCCGTAGACGGCGTCGATGATGAAGTGGTTCGCCGTCATGACGATGGAGAAGAGCATGAGGACGGGCCACATGACGCCGCCAAAGACGACCCAAGCATGGCGGCGTCCGACCCACGCAAAAGCGCCGCCGAGGAGCATCGACCAGCCGAAGTGGAGGCTGGGCACGGCCGCATAGGGATTGACGAAGGCCTGCGCTTCCTGCGCCTGATAGCCGACGCGGTCGAGGACGGCCATGGTGTCGATGTAGCCGGCGAAAGGGACGAGGCGGGGCGGAGCCACGGGATAGAGCGCGTAGATGACGACACCGATGGCGCCCGAGGCGAGAAAGGCCGTGCGCATGAGGCCGTAGGTGGAACGGTGCCAGACGAAGAGGAAGATGGCGAGCACGACCACGAGGGGCATATGGCCCCAGAAGTAGATCCAGTTCATGACGCGGACGGCCCAGTACTCGTCGATGATCCAGGACTGCCACTGGACTTCCCAGTAGAAGCCGAGGGCGCGTTCGAGCTCGATGAGGTCGAGGCCGTTGGAGAGGGCCTCCCCCGCGCGGTCGACGACGGCGCCGCGGATGAAGAAGTAGACGAGGAACGCGATCACGACGACGACCGCTTCCTGGATGCCGGTGCGCCGGGCGAAGTGCCAGAAGCGGAGGGCGTTGGCTCGCGAGAGGTCCATGCTGATGGCCATGGCGAAGGGTTCGCGCCTTGCCGCCTCAGAGGGGACGGCTACACTCTCCGGTGGCGCACGCTACCAAACTTCCGGAAGAGGGCCAACGATGGACATTTCAGTCGTCCAGGGTGACATCAGCACGACGGAGGCGGATGTCCTCGTCGTCAATCTGTTCGAGGGCGTGACAAGCCCGGGCGGAGCCACGGGCGCGGTCGACCGCGCGCTCGATGGCGCAATCAGCAAGCTCATCGAGCTTGGCGACATCCGCGGGAAGGCGGGGGAACGGACGACGATCCACACCTTCGGGAAGATCCCGGCGCCGCGCGTGCTCGTGGCGGGTCTGGGCAAGACCGATGACTTCGACGTCCACGCCGTGCGCAACCTCTCGGCAGAGGTAGCGCGCGCCTGCCGGAAACCGGGCGTAAGCACCGTCGCCACGGTCGTCCACGGGGCGGGCATCGGCGGGCTTGACCCGGACGCCTGCGCGCAGGCGGTGGCGGAGGGAGCGCTGCTCGGGGCCTACCAGTTCCTTCGCTACAAGACCGAGTCGGACGACGACGACAAGGCCGCGATCGGGCAACTCACGATCGTCGAGCACGACGCCTCGAAGGTGGAGGGGATGGCGGCGTCGGCGAACCGCGGTCGCGTGCTGGCGGAGGCGACGAACCTCGCCCGGGACCTCGCGAACGAGCCGGCCAACAACCTGAATCCGACGGACCTCGCGGGGCGCGCGGCGGAAGTGGCAAGCGCGCCCAACCTCGAGCTCGAGGTGATGGAAGAGGAGGAGATGGCAGCCAAGGGCATGGGCTCGCTGCTGTCGGTGGCGCGCGGGAGCGTGCAGCCGGCCAAGCTCGTGCGCATCAGCTACAAGGGTCGCGGGGGCGATGGGTACGACCTCGCGCTGGTGGGAAAGGGCATCACCTTCGACACCGGCGGGATCAGCATCAAGCCGGCGCAGGGCATGGAGGCGATGAAGGCCGACATGACGGGCGCGGCCTCGGTGATCGCGGCGATGCAGGCGGTTGCGGCGCTCGCGCCAAAGGCCGACATCCTCGCGATCGCGCCTTGCACGGAGAACATGCCGGGCGGGAATGCGACCCGTCCGGGGGACGTGGTCTCGGCCATGAACGGCAAGACCATCGAGATCCTGAACACGGACGCGGAGGGACGTCTCGTGCTGGCGGACGGCCTCTGCTACGCGCGTGAGCTGGGCGCACGTCACCTCGTCGACGTGGCAACGCTCACGGGCGCGATCAGCGTCGCACTCGGCGACCAGTGCTACGGCCTGATGACGAACGACGACGCGCTGGCGAAGCGCTTCGAGGCGGCTGCGGAGGCCGCGGGCGAGCGCAGCTGGCGGTTGCCGATGTTCAAGGAGTACGGGGAGCAGCTCAAGAGCAACGTCAGCGTGGTCAAGAACATCGGGGGGCGCCCGGCGGGAAGCATCACAGCGGCGAAGTTCCTGGAGCACTTCGTCGATGAGAAGCCGTGGGTTCACCTCGACATCGCGGGCGTGGACATGGCCTCGAAGGACAAGGGCTGGATCACGAAGGGCGCGAGCGGGCAGGTCGTACGCGCGCTCGTGAACCTCGCGGTCAGCTTCGAGGACGAGTAGGGACACGCACATGGCCGACCTCTTTCCCCGCAGCGCCGCCTACGACGAGTCGTGGGTGACGGAGAACCGGATGGGGCCGAACGTGCTCTGGCTGGCGGAGCTGCTGGCCGAGCGAATGACGCTTGAGCCCGGCATGCGGGTGATGGACCTCGGCTGCGGCCGGGGACTGAGCTCGGTGTTCCTGGCGCGCGAGTTCGGGGTCGAGGTGTGGGCGACGGACCTCTGGATCAAGCCCACGGGCAACTGGGAACGCATCCGGGAGGCGGGGCTGGACGGGCAGGTCCACCCGATCTACGCGGAGGCGCACCAGCTGCCCTACGCCGAGGGCTTCTTCGACGCGATCGTGAGCCTCGACGCCTACCAGTATTTCGGGACGGCCGACCTCTACGTGCAGTACCTGGCGACCTTCGTGCGGCCGGGTGGGGAGATTGGCATCGTGTGCCCCGCGTTTCGGCGTGAACTCGGCCCGGACGACGTACCGGAATCTCTCACCGACCTCTACGGCGAGGGTGGCTTTCACGCCTTCCACACGAGCAGCTGGTGGCGAGACCACTTTCGCAAGGCCGCGGTCGTGGAGGTCACGCTGGCGGACGAGCCTCCAGAGTCGGATGCGATCTGGGAGGAGTTCATCCCGCACACACGTCCGCACGAGCAGGAAGCGCTGCGGGCCGACGCAACGGGAGGGCGCGTGCTCACGTTCGCGCGGGTGGTCGCGCGCCGATGACCGACCTATTTCCCCGCAGCGCCGCCTACGACGAGGACTGGGTCAACGCGAACCGCATGGGGCCGAACGTGCTCTGGCTGGCGGAGTCGGTGACCGAGCAGATGGCGCTGGAGCCGGGGATGCGGGTGATGGATCTCGGCTGCGGGAAGGCGCTGAGCTCCGTATTCCTTGCGCGCGAGTTCGGCGTCGAGGTGTGGGCGACCGACCTCTGGATCAAACCGACGGAGAACTGGGAGCGCATCCGGGAGGCGGGGCTGGAGGGGCAAGTGCGCCCGATCTACGCGGAGGCGCATCAGCTGCCGTACGCCGAGGGCTTCTTCGACGCGATCGTGAGCCTGGACGCCTACCACTACTTCGGCGACGCGGTCCTCTACCTGGACTACCTCGCGCGGTTCCTGCGACCGGGCGGGGAGATCGGCATTGTCTGTCCGGGCTTCCGCCGGGAGATCGGTTTCGACGACGTGCCCGACTACCTCGCCGACTACTACGGAGAAGGCGCCTACTCGTTCCGCACGCCCGATTGGTGGCGCGACCACTGGCACAAGACCGGCCTCGTAGAGGTGACGTGCGCGGACGAGCCGCCGGAGTCGGACGCCATCTGGGAAGAGTTCCTCCCCCACACCGTTGACGAGGAGCAGGCGGCGATCAGGGACGACGCCGCCGGGGAACGGCTGCTGACGTTCGCGCGGGTGGTCGCGCGCAAGAAGTAGCGGGGGCGGTGACGGGGCGGGGCGCGGTCCTCTAGGATTCGGCCATGGCTGACTACCAGGACATCCTTACCGACAAGCGGGACCGCCACGCAACCATCACCCTCAACCGGCCAGAGAAGATGAACGCGCTGAGCCACAACCTTCGCGCCGAGGTATTCGACGCGATGAAGCACTTCGAGCTCGACGAGAGCGTGAAGGTCATCATCCTGCGGGGCTCGGGCCGGGCCTTCAGCGCGGGGTACGACCTCTCCGGGACACCGCCGGACGAGCACAGTTATGTCGATACCAGGAGTGGCCTCCCCGGCGTCGGGCCAATCCATCCGGGGCAGGGTCAGTGGCCGCAGCATCTGCTGAGCGGCTACTGGCAGATCTGGGACCTGACCAAGCCGGTGATCGCGCAGGTGCACGGCTACTGCCTCGCGGGGGGCACCGAGCTGGCGACGATGTGCGACCTGATGTTCATCGCCGAGGACGCGATCATCGGGTACCCGCCGGTGCGGGCGATGACGAGCGTCGACATCATCTACCACCCCTGGCACATGCATCAGAAGAAGGCGCGCGAGCTACTCTATACGGGCGACAGCCTCACCGGGCTGGAGGCGGTGGAGGTGGGCTGGGCGAACCGGGCAATGCCGGTCGAGGACCTGTGTGAAGCGACGGAGGCGTTCGCCGAGCGGATCGCGAACATCGACTCGCCGATGCTGCAGATGACGAAGCGCCAGGTGAACCGCGTGTACGAGATCATGGGGATTCGCACCTCGATGGCGGTGGGCGCGGACATCCAGGCGCTCAGCTCCGTGCGGCCCGGGGGCGGGGAGTTCGGCCGCATCTCGCGGGAGAAGGGCCTGAAGGCCGCCCTCGACTGGCGCGACGGCCCCTTCGAGGACTACGGGAAGGCGCCTCCAGGCACGGCCCGTCCGAGCGCCGCGACCTGGTGAGCGACGCGCCCGGCGACGCGAGCTCCGAGGCGTTCGCGCGGCACTTCGCCGAGCACCCGCTGCACCGGGCGCTGGGCGTGCGGCTGGAGGAACGGCGCGAGGACTTCGCGCGCATCTCGATCGCGCCGAGTGCGGTGACACAGGGGGGCGTGGCGGGAGGGCTGCACGGGGGCATCCTCGCGGCGCTGGTGGACATCGTCATGCTGGCGGCGCTCTCGACGGTGCAACGTCCGGGGCAGGAACCGGCGGGCACGGCCGACCTGAATATCACCTACCTGCGCCCGGCGCTCGGCGCGCGCATCTACGCGGAGGGGACGGTGGTGAAGCGGGGCCGGCAGCTGGCGATGATCGAGGTCAGCATCCTCGACGAGCAGGACCGGCTCTGCGCGAAGGGGCGGACGCTCTACGCCTTCCGCGGCGGCTAGCTCTCCTCCGCCTCCGCCACGGCCTCCACGTCGAGGTCGGCGAAGACGATGCGGACACGCTCGTACATGCGGGTCGCGATGCGCACGCCGAGGGCGATGTCCTCGGTGCCTTCGAGGCCGTTCTGGGCAACGGCATGGACGATGCGTCCGGTGCGGAAGCAGACGACCGTCTCGACGAGGCGTCCGATCTCGGTCGTTGGCTGCCCGACGATGAAGCCTTCGGCGCCGTCGCCGATGTCGGCGACCCAGAAGTCGGTGTAGTCGGTGACGGTTCGCTCGTTGATGAGGCTGCCACAGTAGAGGCTCATCGAGTCCTCGGCGGATTCGACATCGGCGTAGAGGGTGGACTGGATCGTGATCAGCGCGGGCCCGCCGAGGTGGGCGAAGGGCTCGTTCCAGGAGAACTCGCGCACGGCGCCGATGATGCGTCCGCGAGCCTCCAGCTGATTCACCTTGCCGCGGAGGTTCTCAACGTCGAAGAGCTGTGCCCACTCGCCGTTATCGAAGGTGTTGGTGTTCGCGTTCTCCATGGGGAGGGGCAGATCCGCGAGGTCGAGCAGCATGTCCTCAAGCGGATACTCGTCGTCCGGGAGATTCGTGGCGAACTCCTCCTCATCGCCGGCGCAGGCAGCGAGGAACACGAGCCCGAGGGCCGCGATGAAGGGGAGAAGCGTCAGCCGCAGTGAGGCGCGTCGCACGTGGACCTTCATCGTACCGGAGAGCGGGGGTGGCGGCTGCGGCGCGGGGAGGCCACGATGGGGTCGCCGGTAAAGGGGATGATGCGTTGACCGGATTCATAGCAGGAGCGCTGGTCCTGATCGCGGTCGGGATCGTGGTGGGGGCGGTGGTGTTTCGCTGGCGGCGGGCGATCGAGGCGCTTCGCATCCTGCGCCGCATCGGGTGGGCCTACGTGATCGCGATCGTCCTGCTCGCGATCATCTACCTCGTGCGGGACAACGGTTTCTGAGCCCGTGCGCGTCCTCGTCGCACCCCAGGAGTTCAAGGAAAGCCTGACGGCAGAGGAGGCGGCCTCGGCCATTGCCGGCGGGATCGCCGCCGCGCGGCCGGACTGGACGGTCGAGGAGCTGCCGCTTTCGGACGGGGGACCGGGGTTCCTGGCGGCGCTCGCGAGGGCCACAGGCGGGCGGGAGCGGGTCGTAGCGACGCACGACGCTCTCGGGCGGGCGCGGACGGCCCACGTGCTGGACATCGCGGAGACAGGCACATGTGCAGTCGAGGCGGCGTTGGCGAACGGCCTCGCGCTGATCGAGCGGCGGGAGCGGAACCCGTTGCGGGCCAGCACCGAAGGGGTCGGTGAGCTGGTCGCGGCCGCGCTCGAAGGCGGGCCGAGGCGGGTCGTGGTGGGCGTGGGGGGCAGCGCGACGAGCGACGGGGGCTCGGGGATGGCGCGGGCGCTGGGAGCGCGCTTCCGCGACGGGGCGGGCCGCAAACTGGCTCCGGGAGCGGCTCCGCTCGCCGATCTGGCGCGCATCGACTGGTCGCCGCCGGAGTCGCTGGCCGGGGTGGAAGTGCTTGTCGCGACGGACGTGACGAATCCCCTGGTGGGGCCGCAGGGGGCGGCGGCGGTCTTCGGACCGCAGAAGGGAGCTTCCCCGGACGACATCGAGGTGATCGAGGCGGCGCTGCAGCGCTACGCGGCGGTCATCGAGCGGTCGCTGGGCGTCCCGATTGCGGAGATGCCGGGAGCGGGGGCCGCGGGGGGTCTGGGAGGGGGGCTGGTCGCGTTCCTGGGCGGACACATCAGGAGCGGCTTCGACGTCGTGGCCGAGGCCGTGGGGCTGGAGGAACGCCTGCAACGGGCGGACATCGTCGTGACGGGGGAGGGAAGCTACGACGGGCAGTCGGAGCAGGGGAAGACGGTGGGGCGGCTGCGGCAGCTCGCCTCGGAGGCGGACACGCGCTGCGTCGTGCTGGCGGGGCGGGCGGCGGCTGAGGCGGCGGGGGACGTGCTCACGCTGGTCGAGATCGAGCCGGACACGGAGGCGTCGATGCGGAACGCAGCGGCCCTGGTGGAGGAGCTGGCGGGGCGCTGGGCGCGCTCAGCTGCCGTCTGAGGCGCGGTCGAGGGTACGCTGCGCCTGCCGGACGCGGGGGGCGTCGACGACCATCCCGTCGCGGCGCGCGACCCAGGCGCCCTCGGCACGCGACTCGTACGCCTCGATATCGGCGCGGGCGCGCTTCAGGACGGTGTCGGTCGGCGTGAACACGTCGTTGGCGACGGTGACGAGGCGGGCGTCATCGAGGACGGCGCCGGCGAACCCGTAGTTGGCCATATCGCGAAGCTCGAACCAGCTGCCGTCGATGAGGGCAACGGTCTCGTGGGCGGCGGCGGCGGCGATCACGTGGCCGCGCGCGTAGGCGAGGCGGGGGCCGCTCTCTTCGTACCGGGCGCCGACGTCGCGGGCGTACGGCTCGGAAGCGAACACGAGGCCGGCCGTGCGGGGAGCAGCGGCGAGGCTCTCCGCTGCGCGCAGGAGGCCGCGGGCCGTATCGATGACGGGGAAGAGGGCCACCTGGCCCGGTTCGATGTCACGGGTGTGCTCGAATTCGCGCAGGAGGACGGCGGTGTCGCGCACGTCCTGGGGCTCGGTGCAGTGGGGCAGGAGGACGGCGGCCAGCCCTGGGCCGGTGATGGCATCGAGATCGCCGCGGGTGAGCTGGGTGCGGGGGTGATTCACAGCCACGAGCGCGGTCTTGCCCGCCTGGGCGACGCGTTCCACCGCTTCGGCGACGGCGGCTCTCGCCTCCTCGACGGGCTGCGTCTCGTCGGTCAGGGAGAGGAGGATGGCGCCGGCATCGGCCTCGAGGGCGGCGTCGAGGGTTTCGCCGGGGCGGGCGCGCAGGATGCTGCGGAGCTGCATCTAGACGCCGCCCACCACGCTGCGGTCGAGGGCGGCGAGGTGGAGGTCGCCACGCAAGCCCATCACGCCCTGCAGGTGGTCGAGGGCATGGCGGTAGACGACCTCGGCGATCCACTGGCAGGTAACGGGTCCCCAGTGACCATCGTTACGCAGGCGAAGCCAGGACGTGTCGTCGAGCTCGCGGAAGACGTCGAACTCCTCGTCGCGGACGCGCCCCAGCTGCTCCATGAGGTCCCCGAGGGGAATGCTTGCGTCGTAACGCTCGTCGCGCCAGACGCGGCGGCTGTAGTCGGCGGGCTCGAGCATCTCGGGAATGGCGGCCCAGCGGAGGAGGGGCAGGTACACGCGCTCCTCCATGTCGATCAGGTGCGACACCTGCTCATGGATGGACCACTCCTCGGGGTCGGGGGTCCAGTGGTGCTGGTCACCGGGGAGGTCGCGCACGGCCCAGGCAAGGTCGGCGGTGGTGGCGCGGAGCCGGGCAACCAGCTGTGTGCGGTATTCCGCGGTAAGGCTCACGCCACCTGAGTATAGCCACGGATGCGCAGGGGGCCAGTGGGGGTGGTGCTAGACCAGCTCGAGGGGCTCGCCTTCGAATGTGCGGGAGCCACGCCGCAGCTCGATGAGCTCGCCGACCTTCACCACGCAGTCGCCCACGGGGACGTCCTGGACGCCGCAGACGTTGCAGGCGCCGTGGTGGCAGTCGCCGACGGTGTGCTCGCGGAAGACATCGCGCCACTGCCCGCGCAGATAGCTCTTGTTGACACCGCTGGCGACATGGTCCCAGGGGAGGGGCGCGAAGGTGTCCCACTCCTCGTGGGCGAACCAGTCGGCGTCCACGCCGGCGGCGGCAAAAGCGCCGTCCCAGAGCTCGGGGCGGAAGTGCTCGCTCCAGGCGTCGAAGGTGGCGCCGGCGCGCCAGGCGTGCTCAACCGCTTCAGCGACGCGGCGGTCTCCGCGGCTGAGGACGACCTCGATACGGCTGTCGGCGGGGTCGTTCCAGCTAAAGTCGACACCGGCGGCGCGGCAGCCGTCCTTGAGCAGGCGATGCTTGGGGGTCAGCTCCGCGGCGGTCTCCTGGCGGGCCCACTGGAAGGGCGTGTGCGCCTTGGGGACGTGGTTGCTGGTGCTGACGCGCACACGCGCGCGCTTGCCCGCGTGCTCGCGGCCAATCTCCTTCACGCGGCGGCCGAGGTCGACGATGCCCTCGACGTCGTCGAGGGTTTCGGAGGGGAGGCCGACCATGAAGTACATCTTGACGCTGGTCCAGCCGCGGACGAAGGCGTTCGAAGCGGCGCCGAAGAGGTCGTCTTCGCTCACGAGCTTGTTGATGGCGTTGCGGAGGCGCTGGCTGCCAGCCTCGGGGGCGAGCGTGAGGGTGTGCTTCTTGCCCTTCGCGATGGCGTTCGCGACATCGACGGAGAAGCTGTCGACGCGGGTGCTAGGCAGCGAGATCTTGAGGTCGGGGAAGGCGGCGGTGAGGGATTCGACCATGGGCACGATGCGGCTGTGGTCGGTGGTGCTGAGGGAGAGCAGGGAAAGCTCCTCGTAGCCGGTGCTGGCAAGGAGCTGGCGGGTGGCCTCGACGACCTCCTCGGGGCTGCGCTCGCGCGTGGGGCGGTAGATCATCCCCGCCTGGCAGAAGCGGCAGCCCTGCGTGCAGCCCCGCTGGATCTCGACGGCGGCGCGGTCGTGAACGGTCTGGAGGAAGGGCACGATCGGCTTCGTGAGGGCGGGGGGCAGGGCTTCGACGACGCGGCGCTGGACGACGGGCGGCGCGGCCGGGTCGATGGGCTCAAGGGCGGCGAAGTGGCCGAGGTCGTCGTAGCGCGCCTCGTAGAAGGCCGGCACGTACACGCCGGGCATCGCGAGCAGGTCGCGGAGGCGGGCGGAGCGGGGGGCGCCGTCGCGCTTCCAGGCGCGGACGAGGTCGGCGAGCTCAACGATGGCGTCCTCGCCTTCGCCGAGGACGAAGGCGTCGACATAGGGGGCGAGGGGCTCCGGGTTGAAGGCGCAGCTGCCGCCGGCGACGACGATGGGGTCGTCCTCGCCGCGGTCGCCGGAGCGGGGGGCGATACCGGCGAGGTCGAGCATGTTGAGGATATTCGTGTAGGTGAGCTCGTACTGGAGGGTGAAGCCGAGGATGTCGAAGTCGCGCAGCGGGTGGCGGGTCTCGAGGCTCCAGAGGGGGACGCCCTCGCGGCGCATCTCCGCCTCCATGTCCGACCAGGGGGCGAAGGCGCGTTCGCAGACGACGTCGTCCTGGCGGTTGAGGAGGTCGTAGAGGATGCCGAGGCCCATGTTCGACATGCCGATGTCGTAGGCATCGGGGTAGGCGAGGGCGATGCGGACGCCGGCAGCATCCCAGTCCTTCGTGACGGAGTTCCACTCGCCGCCGGTGTAGCGACCGGGCTTGGTGACACGGGCGAGTAGGTGGTCGATCGCGACTGTCATCGTTCCTCTCTCGGCGGGGTGAGCCACGCTACTCACATGGTAGCGGGCGTCGGTGTAGTGTGCGGCCATGCAGGTCGACGCCGTAGTGGTCGCAGCGGGGCGCTCGACGCGCTTCGGGGAGGGGGACAAGCTGCTGGCCGACCTGAACGGGCGGCCGGTGATCGCGTGGTCGCTGGCGGCCCTGGCGGCGGCGGAATCTATCGGGCGGGTGGCGATCGTGGGGCGGGACGACCTGCTGGGGGCGCTGGAGGCGATCGGGCGGGAGGTGCTGGGGGACGGGCTGGCGGCGGTGGTGGCCGGGGGCGCGAGGCGGCGGGACAGCGTGGAAGCGGGGCTGGGGGCGATCACGAGCGACTACGTCGCCATCCACGACGGTGCGCGGCCGCTGGTGACGGCGGCCCTGATCGATGCGTGCGTGGCAGAGGCGGAGCGGGCGGCGGGGGCGATCCTGGTGGAGCCGGTGACGGACACGATCAAGGAGGTGGAGGGGGCGACGATCGTGGCGAGCCCGGACCGGGGGCGGCTGCGGGCGGCGCAGACGCCCCAGGTGGTGCGTCGCGAGGCGTGGCTGGAGGCAGCGGCCCTCTCCGAGGGGGACGAAACGGACGACGCGGCCATGCTGGCGCGAGCGGGGCTGGAGGTGCGGGTGGTCGAGGGCGACCCCGCGAACCTGAAGGTGACGCGACCGATCGACCTGACGCTGGCACGGGCGCTGCTCGCGGAGCGGGGAGAAGGCTGATGCGCGTCGGAATCGGGGAGGACCTGCACCGCGTGGAAGAAGGGCGACCGCTGGTGCTGGGTGGCGTCACAATCGAGGCGGCGGCGGGGCTGGCGGGGCACAGCGACGCGGATGTGCTGCTGCACGCAATCGCGGACGCGGTGCTGGGGGCGGCGGGGCGGGGCGACCTCGGCGCGCACTTTCCCAGCTCCGACGATCGCTGGGCGGGGGCGGACAGCAGCGTGTTCCTGCGGGAGGCGCTGCGGATCGCGAGAGAAGAGGGGTGGGCACTCGCGAACGTGGACGCGACCGTACGGGCGGAGCGGCCCCGGCTGGCGCCTCACCTCGCGGCGATCCGCGACAGCGTCGCGCAGATCGCCGGGGTGGACGCCTCGCTGGTGAACGTGAAGGCGAAGAGCGGGGAGGGGCTGGACGCGGTGGGGCGCGGGGAGGCAATCGGGGCGACCGCGGTGGTGTTGCTGCAGGCGGCGCCGTAGCGGGAGCTACGACGCCGCCCCAGACAGGTCCTAGTCGGAGTCGCCGTCGCCGGCGAAGGACGGCAGCGGATCGGCGTCGGGATCCTGGACCGCGACGGCGGCGCCGGCCTCGCTCTCGGCGAGCATGCGCTCCAGCTCGGCTTCCTCATCGAACTCGAGGGACTCCGGCAGGTCGAGCTCGGGGACGAACTCGCGACGGGGCACCTCGATCTCCGCGCGGGCGGGGATGAGCTTGCCGATGATGACGTTCTCCTTGAGACCGACGAGCTTGTCGATCTTGCCCTCGACGGCGGCGTTCGTGAGGACGCGCGTCGTCTCCTGGAAGGAGGCGGCGGCGAGCCACGAGCTCGTGTTGAGCGAAGCCTTGGTGACGCCGAGGAGGACGGGCTGGGCGGTGGCGGGATCGCCACCCTCGGCCACGACCCTCGCGACGATCTCCTCGAACTCGCGCCGGTCGATGAGGTCGCCGGGAAGCAGGCCGGTGTCGCCGGGGTGGTCGACGCGGATGCGGCGCAGCATCTGGCGGGTGATGACCTCGATGTGCTTGTCGTTGATGTTCACGCCCTGGGAGCGATAGACCTTCTGCACCTCGTCGACCATGTAGCGGCGAACGGCGTCGCGGCCCTGGATGGAGAGGATGTGTTGCGGGTTCTTCGCGCCCTCGGTGATCTGGGCGCCGGCGTCGATCGCCTCGCCGGAGCCGACGAGCAGGCGGGCGGCGGCGGGGATGGCGTACTCGCGGTCCTCGCGGTCCTCGAACACGACCTGGAGGGTCTTGCGGCCCTTCTTGCGGACGATGCCGGGAATGCGCGAGAGGAGCTCGGTCGAGACCTCGGCGCTCTCATCGGCGTCTTCCTTCTTGTCCTCCTCGGGCACGGCGGCGAGGACGCTGCCGGCGACGACGTGGTCGCCATCGGCTACCTGCGCCTTCGCACCCGCGGGGATGGCGTACTCCTCGACGACGGTATCGACGTTGGAGACACGCACGAGGCGCTGGCCGCCATCCTCGAGCACCTCCACGACGCCGTCGATCTCGCTGATGATGGCCTCGCCCTTGGGGACGCGGGCCTCGAACAGCTCCTCGACGCGCGGAAGACCGCTCGTGATGTCGGTGGTGCCGGCGACGCCGCCGGTGTGGAAGGTGCGCATCGTGAGCTGGGTGCCCGGCTCACCGATGGACTGGGCGGCGATGATGCCGACGGCCGTGCGCGGCCGGACCAGCTCGCCACGGGCGAGGTCGCGGCCGTAGCAGAGCTGGCAGATGCCGCGCTCGGCCTCGCAGGACATCGGCGTGCGGACGTAGACGCGCGCCACCTCGAGGGCCTCGAGGCGGTCGGCGACGGCCTCGTCGATCTCCTCGTTGCGGTCGACGATGACCTCGCCGGTGGCCTCGTCGGCCACGGGGGAGGCGGCGTAGCGGCCGACGATGCGGTCGCGGAAGTCCTCCATCGTCTCGCGCTCGTCCCGCTGCTCGATCCAGAGGCCGGTCGTCGTCTCGCAGTCGTGGTCGCCGATGATGACGTCCTGGGAGACATCGATCAGGCGGCGGGTGAGGTAGCCGGAGTCGGCGGTGCGGAGGGCGGTGTCGGCGAGGCCCTTGCGGGCGCCGTGGGTGGAGATGAAGTACTCCAGCACCGTCAGCCCCTCGCGGAAGGAGGCACGGATGGGCTCGGCGATGATCTGGCCGTGGGGGTCGGCCATGAGGCCGCGCATGCCCGCCATCTGCCGGATCTGGGTGATGTTGCCCTTCGTACCCGAGCTGGCCATGTAGTTGAGCGAGCCGTACTCGGAGAGGCTCTCGGCGATGTCGTTCTCGATGCGGCGGGTTGTCTCGGTCCAGACCTCAACGGCGCCCTGGTAGCGCTCTTCCTCCGTGATGAGCCCCATCTGGTACTGCTCCTCGAGATCGGCGACCTCCTGGTCGGCCTCGGCGATGAGCTCCTTCTTGTGGTGGGGCACCACGATCTCGTGGATGGCGATGGTGACACCGCTCTGGGTGGCGAAGCGGAAGCCGACCTCCTTGATGCGGTCGACGACCTCGGCGGTCGCGTCGCTGCCGAGCTCGCGGTAGACGAGGGCGACCAGCCGCCGCAGGGCGGGGCGGTCCATCGTGTAGTTCTGGAAGGGGAGATCCTCGGGGAGCACTTCGTTGAAGATGATGCGCCCGATGGTCGTCTCCAGCAGCCGCGGCTCGTCCAGCGGGGCGGCGGGGCCGCCGCCATCCTCACTGTCGGCGCTTTCGGCTGAAGGCTTGTTGGTGCGCACCTTGATGGGGGCGCGCAGGTCGACGGTGCCGAGATCGAAGGCGAGCTTGGCCTCGTCGAAGGATGCGTAGATGCCCCGGGCGGGGGCGCCGTTGGCCTCGACGAAGGCGCCGCGAGCGCCCTCGCTGACCTCGGTCATGTAGTAGGAACCGAGGACCATGTCGAGGGTGGGGGTGACGGTGGGGTCGCCGCTGGCGGGAGACAGCAGGTTCTTGGTGGAGAGCAGGATCTGCCGGGCCTCGGCCACGGCCTCGCGGCTGAGGGGCACGTGCACGGCCATCTGGTCGCCGTCGAAGTCGGCGTTAAAGGCGGCGCAGACGAGCGGGTGGAGCTGGACCGCGGAACCCTCGATGAGCACCGGCTGGAAGGCCTGGATGCCGAGCCGGTGGAGGGTGGGAGCGCGGTTGAGCAGCACCGGGCGATCGGTGATGACTTCGTCGAGCACGTCCCAGACCTCGGGGCGGGCGCGCTCGACGATGCGCTTGGCGCTCTTGATGTTGTGGGCGAGGCCCTTCGCCACGAGCGAGTGCATGACAAACGGCTTGAACAGCTCGAGCGCCATCTTCTTGGGCAGGCCGCACTGGTGCAGCTTGAGCTCGGGGCCGACCACGATGACGGAGCGGCCCGAGTAGTCGACGCGCTTGCCGAGCAGGTTCTGGCGGAAGCGCCCCTGCTTGCCCTTGAGCATGTCGCTGAGGCTCTTCAGCTTGTGGTTGCCGCTGCCGCTGACGGCGCGCCCGCGGCGGCCGTTATCGACGAGGCTGTCGACAGCCTCCTGCAGCATCCGCTTCTCGTTGCGGATGATGATCTCGGGGGCGCCGAGGTCGAGCAGCCGCTTCAGGCGGTTGTTGCGGTTGATGACGCGGCGGTAGAGGTCGTTCAGGTCGCTGGTGGCGAAGCGGCCGCCATCGAGCTGGACCATGGGGCGCAGCTCGGGCGGAAGCACGGGCAGGACCTCGAAGATCATCCAATCGGGCTTGTTGCCGGACTCGATGAGGTCCTCGACGACCTGGAGGCGCTTGGTCGCCTTCTTGCGGCGCTGGCCACTGGCGGAGGCGAGCTCGGTCTTGAGCTTGGCGCGGAGGTCGTCGAGGTCGAGCCGATCGAGAACGCTGAGGACTGCCTCGGCGCCCATGGCCGCCTTGAAGACGTGCCCGAACATGTCGGAGAGCTCGCGGTAGCGGGTCTCGGTGAGGAGCTCGACGCGGTCGCCCCGGACCGGATCGACGATGTCTTCGAGGTCGTTGAGGCGCTCCTGGAACTGCTCCTCGGTCTCCTTGCGGATCTCGGCGGCGCGCTCCTGGATGGGATTGAGCTCGTCGTAGACGAGCTCCTTGGCCTCTTCCATGGCGCTCTCGACGACGGCCTTCTCCGCCGCGATGAGCTTCTTCGTCTCCTTGTCGAAGGCGGTGAGCTTCTTGCGGCCCTCGCGCTCGAGCTTGTTGCGGGCGGTCTTCGTCATCTTGTCGCCGGTGGCGACGATGACCTCGCCCTGGAAGACGTAGTCGCGCTCGGTGAGCTCGCCGATGATCTCGTTGGCGGCCTCGACGTTGCGGGCGGCCTCGGCCTCGATCGCGTCGCGGGTAGCCGCGCGCTCCTCTTCGAGCTTGGCGATTTGCTCGTCGCGCTTCTGCTCGAGCTCTTCCTGGGCGGCCTCAAGCTGCAGCTCGAGGCGCTCACGCTCGGGGTTGATCTCGGCGAGACGGTCATCGATGGCGCGAGCGAGCTCCTTCTGGAGGTTCTCGATCTCGAAGTCACGGGACGTGTCGTCGACCGAAGTGATCATGTACTGGGCGAAGTAGAGGACGCGCTCGAGGTTGCGGGGGGAGATATCGAGCAGCAGGCCGAGTTTCGAGGGCGTGCCCTTGACGAACCAGATGTGGCTGACAGGGCTGGCCAGCTCGACGTGGCCCATGCGCTCGCGGCGCACCTTGGCGCGCGCGACTTCAACGCCGCACTTGTCGCAGATGATGCCCTTGTAGCGGACGCGCTTGTACTTGCCGCAGTAGCACTCGAAGTCCTTCGTGGGGCCGAAGATCTTCTCGCAGAAGAGGCCGTCCTTCTCCGGCTTCAGCGTGCGGTAGTTGATGGTCTCCGGCTTGGTGACCTCACCGTAGGACCAGGAGCGAATCTGGGAGGGGCTGGCGAGCCCGATGCGGACCTGGTTGAAGTCATTGACTTCGAGCATTGAAGAGATCCTCCGATTCGAATCCGGAAAGGTTGATGCCGAGCTCGGGCAGCTCTCCGGCTGTCTCCTCGGTGAAGGAAACACTGCCCGAATCGTTGGAGACATCGATGGAGAGGCCGAGGCTCTGGAGCTCCTTGACGAGCACCTTGAAGGACTCGGGGACCCCGGGTTCGAGGACGTCTTCGCCCTTGACGATGGCCTCGTAGGTCTTGACGCGTCCGACGACGTCGTCGGACTTCACGGTGAGAAGCTCCTGGAGGATGTGAGCGGCGCCGTAGGCCTCGAGCGCCCAGACCTCCATCTCGCCGAAACGCTGGCCGCCGAACTGCGCCTTGCCGCCCAGCGGCTGCTGGGTGATGAGGGAGTAGGGGCCCGTGCTGCGGGCGTGGATCTTGTCCTCAACCAGGTGGATGAGCTTGAGCATGTAGATGTAGCCGACGGTGACGGGCTGGTCGAAGGCCTCGCCCGTGCGGCCATCGTAGAGGGTGGTCTTGCCGAAGAGGGGTGGCACAGCGCCAGTCTCGGTGAAGATGCGCTGGGTCTCCTCCTCGAGGTCCTCCGTGGTGGCGGACTTCTTCGGCTTGCTGCCGGCCTGCTTGAGCCAGATCTCGAGGCAGGCGCGCTTGGCGGCACCCTTCTCGGGCTGCTCGAAGATCGGGGCCGGATCGTAGCCGTGCTCGCTGAGCCACTCGGCGGCAACGGGCTCGTCGAAGCCGTAGTCGCGCGGGTCGATGTAGTAGACGGCGCCGCTCTCGGCGGCGATCCAAGCGCGCGCCAGCGAGTCGTCGAGGTCGCCGTCGTCGGCGCCGTCGAAGACGGGGGTGCTGGCGCGGAAGCCGAGCGCCCTGGCGGCCCAGCCGAGGTGCGTCTCAAGCACCTGGCCGATGTTCATGCGGCTGGGGACGCCGATGGGATTGAGGATGATGTCGACGGGGGTGCCGTCGGGGAGGTAGGGCAGGTCCTCGCGGGGGAGGATGCGGCTGATGACGCCCTTGTTGCCGTGCCGGCCGGCCATCTTGTCGCCCTCGGCGATCTTGCGGCGCTGGGCGGTGCTCACGCGCACGAGCTTGTTGACGCCGGCGGGCAGGCCCTCGTGGTCCTCGCGGCTGAAGACGCGGACATCGATGACCTTGCCGCGCTCGCCGTGGGGAAGGCGCAGGCTCGTGTCCTTCACCTCGCGGGCTTTCTCGCCAAAGATGGCGCGCAGGAGCTTCTCCTCGGCGGTCAGCTCGGTCTCGCCCTTGGGCGTGATCTTGCCGACGAGGATGTCGCCCTCGCGGACCTCGGCGCCGATGCGGATGATGCCTTCCTCATCGAGGTTGGCGAGCGCTTCCTCGCCGACGTTGGGGATGTCGCGCGTGATCTCCTCGGCGCCGAGCTTGGTGTCGCGCGCCTCGATCTCGTGCTTCTCGATGTGGATGGAGGTGAACTTGTCCTCGCGGACGAGGTTCTCGCTGATGATGATGGCGTCCTCGAAGTTGTAGCCCTCCCAGCTCATGAAGGCGCAGAGCACGTTCTGGCCGAGGGCGAGCTCGCCGCCCTGGGTGCTGGAGCTATCGACGAGGGGCTGGTTCTCGCGCACGCGCTCGCCGCGGAAGACGAGCGGGCGCTGGTTGCGACAGGTCCCCTGGTTGGTGCGCCGGAACTTCACGAGGTTGATCACACTCGTTCCCAGCGAGGCGTCGTCGTACTTGACAACGACGCGAGAGCCAGAGGCCTCGATCACGTCCCCATCGCCTTTGGCAACGGGAACGTGGCCACTGTCGATGGCTGTCTTCGCCTCCATGCCGGTGCCGACAAGGGGAGCCTCGGGACGGACGAGGGGAACAGCCTGGCGCTGCATGTTCGAGCCCATGAGGGCGCGGTTCGCGTCGTCGTGCTCGAGGAAGGGGATCAGGGAGGCGGCGACGGAGACCATTTGGTTGGGCGAGATGTCGAGGAAGTCGATCTCGTGCGGGGCGACGAGCTTGAACTCCTCGTTGAAGCGCACCTCGACGCGCTCGTCGAGCACGCGTCCGTCCTCGCTGAGGCGGGTGTTGGCCTGGCCGATGACGTAGCGGTCCTCGTCGCGGGCGGTGAGGTAGGTCGCCTCATCAGCAACGACAGCGTTGATGGGAACGCGCAGGCCGGCCTTCTTCAAGCTGGTGGCCGTCTTCTTGTCGACGACAGTGCCGGCGGCGGCGATGACCTTGCCGCCAGCGTCCGCTACGTCCTCGCGAATCTCCTGGCCCACAAGCTTGGGGTCGTCGGAGGCCATCTCGCTGATGACGCGGCGGTAGGGCGTCTCGATAAAGCCGAAGTCGTTGAGGCGGCCGTAGGTCGCAAGCGAGCCGATAAGGCCGATGTTCGGCCCCTCGGGCGTCTCGATGGGGCAGATGCGGCCGTAGTGGCTGTGGTGCACGTCGCGCACGTCGAAGCCGGCGCGGTCGCGGGAGAGGCCGCCGGGGCCGAGGGCGCTGAGGCGGCGCTTGTGGGTCAGCTCCGCCAGGGGGTTGGTCTCGTCCATGAACTGGGAGAGCTGGCTGCCGCCGAAGAACTCCTTCATGGCGGCGACCACGGGCCGGATGTTGATGAGGGCACTGGGCGTGGCCTCGGCGGGATCGGTGATGGTCATGCGCTCTCGGACGACGCGCTCCATGCGCACGAGGCCGATGCGGAACTGCTGCTGGATGAGCTCGCCCACGGCGCGCACACGGCGGTTGCCAAGATGGTCGATGTCGTCCGTGCCACCACGACCGAGGTTGACGTTGATGAGTTCACGGGTGAGTTCGATCAGGTCATCGGGGCGCAGTTGGCGCTGGTTCGTCTCGATGCCCTTGGCCTCCAGTTCGAGGCGCTCATTCAGCTTGTAACGCCCGACTCGTCCGAGGTCATAGCGGCGCTCGTTGAAGAAAAGCTGGTTGACGAGGGAGCGGGCGTTCTCGTGGGTAGGAGGGTCGCCCGGGCGGATCTTGCGGTAGAGCTCGAGGAGGGCCTCGTGCTTGTTCTCGCAGGGATCGTTGTTGCGGCCGCCTTCCTTGCGGCCGAGGGTGGCGGTGAGGTAGGAGAGGTCGCCCTCGACGTCGACGGCCTCGAAGAAGGCGAGAACGCGGTCGTCGGTGCCGAGCACCTTCTCGCACTCGCGGCGGGCGGCGTCGCGCGCCTTCTCGGCGGCGGCGGTGCCTTCCTCGGCGAGGCGCTTCTGGGCGGCGAAGTACTTGGCGAAGGCGGGGTTGTCGTGGTCGCCGGGCAGGAGGCCGGGCTCGTCGATCGTGCGGATAAGCACGGAGACGGGCAGCTTGCGCTTGCGGTCGATCTTGACGCTGAGGATGCGCTTGGCGGAGGTCTCGAACTCGAGCCAGGCGCCGCGGCTGGGGATGAGCTTGGCGTTGGCGAGGCGCTGGCCGCTCTGCACGTCCGTCTCGACGGTGTAGTAGACGCCGGGGGAGCGCACGAGCTGGCTCACGACGACGCGCTCGGCGCCGTTGATGATGAACGTGCCGCGGTCGGTCATGAGGGGGAAGTCGCCGAAGAAGAGGCGCTGTTCCTTGATCTCGCCGGAGTCCTTGATGCGCAACTCGACATCGACGAAGAGGGGCGCGGAGAAGGTCATGTCGCGTTCGCGGCACTCCTCCTGGCTGTGCTTGGGCTCGCGGAACTCGTATTCGCCGAAGATGAGGTCCATCTTCGTACTGGTGAAGTCCTGGATCGGCGAGAGCTCGTCGAGCAACTCGCGGAGACCCTCGCGCTTGAACCAGTCGAAGGAATCGAGCTGGAGCTTGATGAGGCTGGGGATCTCGAGGACGTTGGAAATAGTGCTGAACGACTGGACGGCGAGCGGGGCGCGCTCGCCCGTCCGCGTCCCATCAAGTGTCGCGGTCATGTACAGGCGACTCCTTCAGGCCCTGGGTTCTGAATGGCACAGTTCGGCAAGGTCACGAATCGGGGGTTCTGCGCGATGGCACAGCACGCCAATCTGAGACTACGGCAAGGGCCGCCCGCTGTCAACGGCTCCGGCCGCGAAAACGCAGCGTTTTCGCGGCCCTTGCCGCGGGCAGGGCCTAGCCGACGGCCGCGGGCGAGCTGGCAGGCTTGATCGTGAGCCCGTCCTCGTCGGGAGCGCGGTCGATCACGAGCCGGTCGCCGGTGCCGAACTCGCCGCCCAGGAGCATCTCGCTGATCTTGTCCTCGATGTTGTCCTGGATGACGCGGCGGAGCGGGCGGGCGCCGAAGACCTGGTCGTAGCCCTTGTCGCCGAGCCAGTCCTTGGCGGCCTCCGTCACCTCGAAGGTGACGGCGCGGAGCGCGAGACGGCGCTCCACCTGCGACAGCTCGAGGTCGACGATGCGGCGGATGTGATCGGGCGTGAGGGCGTGGAACACGACCGTGCTGTCGACACGGTTGAGGAACTCGGGCTTGAAGACGTTCTTCAGCTCGCTGAGCACCTTGTCCTTCATGCGCTTGTAGCGGTCCTCGTGCGTCTGCACCTCATCCTGGGCGATGGAGAAGCCGAGATTGGAATCGCGCTTGATGAGGTCGGACCCGACGTTCGAGGTCATGATGATGATGGTGTTGCGGAAGTCGACCTTGCGGCCCTTGGCATCGGCGAGGCGGCCCTCGTCGAAGATCTGGAGCAGCAGGTTGAAGACGTCCGGGTGGGCCTTCTCGATCTCGTCGAGCAGGATGAGGCAGTAGGGACGGCGGCGGACGGTATCGGTGAGCTGGCCGCCGTCGTCATAGCCAACGTACCCCGGAGGGGCGCCGATCAGGCGAGCGACCGTATGGCGCTCGCTGAACTCGCTCATGTCGAGCCTGATCATGTTGTCCTGGGAGTCGAACATGAACTCGGCCAGCTGCTGGGCGAGGTAGGTCTTGCCCACGCCGGTCGGTCCGAGGAAGAGGAAGACGCCGATGGGGCGGCGCGGGTCCTTAAGCCCGGCGCGCGCGCGGCGCACGGAGCGGGCGATGGACTCGATCGCCTCGTCCTGGCCGATGACCTTGGTGCGGAGGGCGCTCTCCATCTTGAGGAGGCGGGCGCTCTCTTCGCTCGCGATCTGGGCGGCGGGGATGCCGGTCCACATGGCGACGACCTCGGCGATGTCCTCCTCGCTGACGATGGGGGTGGCGACGCCGCCGCTCCCCTCGCTCCACTCACCCATCTCGTCGATCTTGATCTGGAGTCTCTGCTCGCGATCGGTGAGCTCGGAGGCGTACTCGAGCTGCTGGGCCTCAGTGGCCTGATCGCGCTCGCGTCGGAGGCTCTCGAGCCCCTTGAGCGCCTCCTGCATGGAGGGCGGGGTGGCGGCGCGGCGGATGCGCACGCGGCTCGAGGCCTCGTCGATGAGGTCGATGGCCTTGTCGGGCAGGAAGCGCTCGGTCACGTAGCGGTCCGACATGCGGGCGGCGGCGGAGAGGGCGTCGTCGCTGATCTTGAGGTTGTGGTGCTCCTCGTAGCGCCCACGGATACCGCGCAGGATCTCGACCGTCTCCTCGACCGTGGGTTCGTCGACCACGATGGGCTGGAAGCGGCGCTCCAGAGCGGCGTCGCGCTCGATGTGCTTGCGGTACTCGTCAAGGGTGGTGGCGCCGATGCACTGGAGCTCGCCGCGGGCGAGGGCGGGCTTGAGGATATTGGCGGCATCGACGGCGCCTTCGGCGGCGCCGGCGCCGACGAGCATGTGCAGCTCGTCGACGAAGAGGATGCAGTTGCCCGCGGTCTTGATCTCCTCGATTACCTTCTTAAGGCGCTCCTCGAACTCGCCGCGGTACTTGGTGCCGGCGACGAGGGAGCCGATGTCGAGAGTGAGGAGGCGCCTCTCGGCGAGGGTCTCGGGGACGTCGCCGCTGCTGATGCGCTGGGCGAGAAGCTCGGCGATGGCGGTCTTGCCAACGCCCGGCTCGCCGATGAGCACGGGGTTGTTCTTGGTGCGGCGCGAGAGGATCTGGACGACGCGCTCCAGCTCGGTGGAACGACCGATAACGGGGTCGAGCTGGCCGGAGCTGGCGGCAGCGGTCAGCTCGATGCCGAGCTGATCGACGGTGGGCGTGCGGCTCGCCTGGCGGGTGCCGCCCGCAGCTGTTCCGGCGGCCTGGGGGGAGGACTGGCTGAGGATGCGCGTGGTCTCGGCGCGGACGCGCTCAATGTTGACGCCGAGACTCTCGAGGACGCCCGCGGCAATGCCCTCACCCTCGCGCACGAGGCCGAGGAGCAGGTGCTCGGTGCCGATGTAGCTGTGGCCGAGGCGGCGGGCCTCGTCGACGGCAAGCTCGATGACTTTCTTGGCGCGGGGGGTGAGCCCTATCTCGCCGAGAACGGTTCGATCGCCGCGGCCGATGATGAACTCGACCGCGGAGCGGACCTTGTTCAGCTCGACGCCGAGGTTGGAAAGAACCTTGGCGGCGACGCCGTCGCCCTCGCGCACGAGGCCGAGGAGGATGTGCTCGGTGCCGATGTAGTTGTGGTTGAAGCGGTGAGCCTCTTCCTGGGCGAGGGTGAGCACACGCCGGGCGCGTTCCGTGAACTTGTCGAATCGGTCGGCCATCGCGTTCCCTCCTGCTAGTCCCCGGCCCTGGCGGCGGAGCCGCCCTCGCCGGATGCGGTTACTGCTTCCTCGGCTGAGGCTACCGCCCCAGCGGAATCTTCTGCCGCTGCTTCCGCGGCCGGCTCCTCGCTCTCGGCGGGAGCGGCCTCTTCTTCTTCGGTGGCGGCCGGGGCTTCCTCGCTGGCCTCGGCGACGGACTCCTCAGTCACTTCGGCAGCGGGTTCCTCTGTCGCCTCAACCGCGGGCTCTTCGGTCACCTCGGCAGCGGGTTCCTCGGTCGCTTCGGTAGCAGGTTCCTCGGTCGCCTCGGCAGCGGGCTCGGCACTGGCCTCGGGCGCAGTTTCCTCGCCGGCAACAGCAGCTTCGCCCTCGTCCGCGAGGTTCAGGGCGTTGCTGGAGTCCGCGTTTTCGAGCGCCTGGGCGAAGGCGTGGGCGAAGGCCGAAACGGGCTCGGGGTCGTTGGCGACGGCCTGCTCGACGGTTTCCTGCGCGGTGCGCGGCTCGGAGCGGGCCTGGGAAGCGTCGCGCTTGTCCAGCCCGAACTCCTCGCGCACGTCGTCGGGCCAATCGATGACGGAGCCGTTGCGATCGAAGCCGAAGCCCATCGCTTCGGCGTCGTTGCGCGCCTGGCGGAGGCTGAGGCCGAGCCGGTGGCGGTCCTTCTCAATGCGGACGAGCTTGACCGGCACGACGTTGCCTTCCTCGAGCACCTCGCGTGGGTGCTGGATGCGGCGGTTCGTGATCTCGGAGATGTGGATGAGGCCCTCGATGGGCCCATCGAGGCGCACGAAGGCGCCAAAGGGCATGAGCTTGGTGACGCGACCGATCAGCACCTGGCCGATGACGAAGCGGTCGACGGCGCTGTCCCACTCCTCGGGGTGGGCGCGCTTGAGCGACAGCGAGATCTTGCGGGCCTCGCGGTCGACGCGAAGGACGTAGGCCTTGACCTCGTCGCCGACCTTGAACAGATCCTTCGCCTTCTTGCCACGCTCCCAGGTGAGCTCGGTGAGGTGAGCGAGGCCATCGGCGCCGCCGAGGTCGACGAAGACGCCGAAGTCGGTGATGGAGGAGATGCGGCCCTCGCGGATCTCGCCTTCCTGGAGCTCCTGGATGATCCGTTCCTTCTGCTCCCGGCGCCACTCGGTCATGGCGGCGCGCTCGGAGAGGATGGCGCGGTTCTTGCGGCGGTTCAGCTCGATGACCTTGAGGCGCACTTCCTTGCCGACCAGGGTGGCGAGGGCGTTCGCCGCATCGGGGTTGTCCCGGCGGATGCTGTCGATCTGGGAGAGGGGGATGAAGGCGTTGACGCCCTCGACGTTGGCGAGGACGCCGCCCCGGTTATGGCCGACGATCTCGGCGGAGAAGATCTCGCCGGACTCGAGGCGGCCGGCCAGGATCTCCCAGCCTTCCTCGCCGCGGGCGCGGTCGAGGGAGACGATGCCGTGACCCTCGGAACTCATGGGCTGGAGCACCATGACGCGGACGGTGTCGCCCGCCTTCAGGCGGCTCTGGCCCTCGACGCCCATGGAGAGCATCTCGCTCTGGGGGATGACGGCCTCGGTCTTGGTGCCGACATCGACGATGACGCCGTCGGGCGAGGCGCCCATGACGACGCCTTCGATGATCTCGCCGCGGCGGAGGCTGCTCGGCTGGGCGGCCTCGGTCTCGAGAAGGGCGGCCATGTCCATCTCGGCGCTGGGCTCGGGCGGAGCGGAGGGGGCCGGCGCCGGGGGTTCCGGGGCCGCTTCTGCAGCGCTTGCGGGAGGCTGAGGCGTCGGTTCGAGGGTCGGCTCAGGGGTGGCTGGGGGATCGGCGACGCCCGCGGGGGCGGGAGAGTCGCCGGTGGTGGCCTCGGGGGCCTGTTCGTCGGTGGACACTGGTGGGCTCCGTTTGACCGCGTTGCCCGTCTGATGATGAGGCGAGAGGACGGCCGCTGATGTGGCCTCGATTGTAGCAGCGCCTCGATCTTGGTGCGAAACGAGGACGCTTACCGCAGCGTGGCAGGGGGAACGGGGTCGGTGGGGATGGGAAGACCCGGCGGCGGCCTATTTTCCCACCCAGTTACCCGGGCAGTATCGTCGGCGCTGAGGCGTTTCACTTCCGTGTTCGGGATGGGAACGGGTGGGGCCACCTCGCTCTAGCCACCAGAGCAGCCAGTATCGAGGGGGAGCGGGGGAGACGCAAGCGCGCGCTAGATGTCGATGGCGACGCCGAGGGCAGTGCCGATGCCGTACGTGATCCCGGCGGCGGCGAGGCCAATCGCGAGCTGCCGCGCGCCTGAGAAGAGCGCGGAACGGCCGGTCCAGAGGGTGACGGCAGCGCCGAGGGCGAAGAGCCCCGCGGCTCCGAGGCCTAGGCTGAGGCCGATCGCGAGCCCTCCATCGGCGAAGAACCAGGGGAAGGCAGGCACCAGCGCTCCGACGGCAAACAGGAAAAACGAGGTGATGGCGGCGACCGATGGGCGACCGACGCTCTGCTCGGACATGCCCAGCTCTTCGCGCACGAGCGTATCGAGGGCAGTCTCGCGGTTTTCGAAGACGCGGTCGGCCGTAAGACGGGCAGACTCTTCGGAGAGCCCCTTGGCCTGGTAGATGAGCACGAGCTCTGCGCGCTCCTCCTCGGGGTTCATCTCGAGCTCCTCGCGCTCGATCTCGACCTGGCGCTCGAAGGCCTCGCGGCTGCTGCGGACACTGATCCACTCAGCGAACGCCATGCTGAAGGCCCCGGCGAGAAGGCCGGCGATGCCGGCCAGGGCGACGACCCCCTGACCCGGATCGGCGCCGGCGAAGCCCATCACGAGGCTGAGGTTGGAGACGAGACCGTCGTTCGCGCCGAGGACGGCGGCGCGCAGGGCGTTGCCGGAGGCGCCGCGGTGCCGACCCTCGAGGCGGGCAACATCGACACCCCCACCGGGCTGGCGGCCGAGCTCCTGGAAGAGGCGGGCGTGGGAGCGCTCCGAACCGGGAAGGCCCTCGGCAATAGCCTCGGGCTGGTCGTCGTACATGGTGACGGCGTTGAGCTCCATGCGCTCCACGAGGGGGGTGACGAACTGGGTGCCGAAGCGGCGGGCGAGCCAGCCGAGGATGCGGACCTGCGCGCCCGGACGGAATTCGGGGACGTCCGCGCCGGCTTCCCGCAGCTTCTCCTCCCAGAGGTCGATGTGGCGCTTCTCGCTCTCGGCGAGGCGCTCGAAGACCGTCTTGAGGTTAGGGTCGTCCTCGGCTTCGGCGAGGAGGAGATAGAGGCCCTGACCGTCGACCTCTTCCTGGAGGTTGCGGCGGTAGCGACGGAGGTCGTCAGCGGTGGGAGGCGCAGAGGGGCCGGCTGTCACGACTTCAGTGTAGGGGGAGGGGGAGGCGAGGGGCGAGGCGGGAGCGTGGGCACATCCTCGATGGCCTTCACCCAGGCAGGAGGAAGGTCGTGCTCGCGGGCGCCTTCGAGGAGGATGGACTGGTAGGCGTCGGTGGTCGGTCCCTCGTCGTCAGGATTGCAGATGACGTAGGCGAAGGCCTCAAGGCGTTCGCCGTTCGGGGATTCGACCCGCACGTTCTCGCGGCGGTACTGGCCGCGGGCGACGCCCTCGTAGCGGTCGAGGGCCTCGGCGTGCTCCTCCGTGACCTGCCAGAGAACGCCCCAGACCTCGGAGTCCGGCGCGGGGAGAACATCGGCGACGAGGCCGCCACGGCGGTTGCTCCAGGCGTCGAATGCGAGGCGGTAGCCGGGGAGGCGGGCAGCGCCGAGGGAAACGGCGCCGGGACAGCGGTCGGCCATCTGGGAGGAGGCCATGTTGGAGCCGTAGGCGAAGTACGGGGGGAGGGGCACGTCAGACGCCGGAGACGGTCATCTCGGCGATGCGCACGGTAGGGGCGGCGGAAGAGCCGAACCAGGTGAGGTCGCTGCCGACGGCATCGACGCTCCCGAGCATGGAGGCGACATCGCCGGAGATGTTGGCCTCGGCGACGGGGTAGGCGATGGCGCCGTTCTCGATCCAGAAGCCGCCCACGCCGCGGGAGTAGTCGCCGGTGGTGGGGTTGAAGCCAAAGCCCATGAGGGCGGTCACGAGCAGGCCCTCGTTCGTATCGGCGACGATGTCCTCGGCAGGCGTGTCGCCGGGCTCGAAGATGAGGTTGGCGGGACCGGGTTCGGGCAACGAGCTGACGCCGCGCTGGGCGCTGCCGGTGGTGCGGGCGTCCATGCGGCGCGCGGTGTAGCAGTCAAAGAGGAAGCCCTCGAAGCGGCCTTCCTGGAAGAGGACGTTGCGGCGGGCAGCCACGCCCTCGCCGTCGAAGGGGCGGGAACCGGCGCGCGCGGGTTGCGTTGGGTCGTCGACGATGGTGACAAGGGGGGAGCCGATGGCTTCGCCGGTGCGCCCGGCGAGGAAGGTGGCGCCCCGGTAGAGGGCGCCGCCGGTGGCGCAGCCGGCGACGTCGCCGGCGAGACGGGCGGCCATCATCGGCTCGAAGATGACGGGGACGCGCTTCGTATCCGTCTTGCGCGCGCCGAGCTGGTCGACCGCGCGCTGAGCGGCGATGCGGCCGAGGGTCTCGGGGTCGAGCAGGCTGCGGAGGTTGCGCTCGGCGCTGAACCACCAGGCGTTCCGCTTCTTGCCGTCCTCGTCGTCGGCGAGGGCTTCGGTGGAGAGGGAGATGGAGGTGGCCGGGTAGCTCGCGGCGAATCCACGGGAGTTGGCGAGGGCGACCTCGCCGATGCGGGTCGAGAGGCTGGCGCCCTCGGAGTTCGTGATGCGGGGGTCGAAGCCGAGGGCGGCGGCTTCGCAGGCGCGAGCCATGTCGATGCGCTCGTCGAGGGGCAGGCTCTCGATGCGCTCGTCGTAGAGCTGAAGGGAGCCGCCGCCGCCGGTGGCGAGCTGTTCGGGCTCGGGGAGGCCGGCGTACTCGTCGGGGGCGGAGATGCGGGCGAGCTCGACGGTTTCCCCGACGAACTGCTCGAAGGCGGCGGGCGTGAAGTCGGAGGTCGAGCAGACGGCCGTGCGGCCGCCGGCGATGACGCGCAGTCCCAGGGAGTGGGAAGCGGCCTCGATGAGCTTCTCGATCTCGCCGAGGCGGATGGAGACGGTCGACTCGGTTTGGGAGAAGGTGATGGCGTCGCACTGCTCGGCGCCGCGCGCGACGGCGAGCTCGACGGCGCGACTCGCAAGCTCGAGCGGGGTTGCCTCAGCCAAGCTGGGTACCACCGACAGTCATGGCGGAGACGAGGACGGTCGGAAGCCCGACGCCAACGGGCACCGACTGGCCCTCCTTGCCGCAGGTCCAGCGGCCGTCGGAGAGGGCGTAGTCGTTGGCGACCATGCTCACCCGGGAAAGGGCCTCGGGGCCGTTCCCGATGAGGTTGGTCGTACGCAGGGGCGCGGTGATCTGACCCTTCTCGATGAGGTAGGCCTCGGTGGTGGAGAAGACGAAGTCACCGTTTGAGATGTTGACCTGGCCGCCGGAGAAGGAGACGCAGTAGATGCCGCGTTCGACGCTGCCGATGACCTCGTCGGGGGTGGAGGGACCGGGCAGCATCAGCGTGTTCGTCATGCGCGGCATGATGGGGTGCTTGAACGACTGGCGTCGCCCCGAGCCGGTGGGCTCGGCGCCGAAGTGGCGGGCGCTGATCTCATCGTGGAGGTAGCCCCGGAGGATGCCGCCCTCGATGAGGGTGTTGCTCTTCGTGGGGTTGCCCTCGTCGTCGACGTTGATGGAGCCGCGGGACTGCTCAATGGTGGCGTCGTCGATGACGGTCACGAGGTCGCTCGCCACCGGCTGGCCGATGCGGTCGGTGTAGTTGCTGGTGCCCTTGCGGTTGAAGTCGGCCTCAAGGCCGTGGCCGATGGCCTCGTGCAGGAGGATGCCGCTATCGCCGGCGGCGAGGACGACGGGCACCTCGCCCGCGGGCGCATCGACGGCGTCCTGCAGGAGGATGGCCTGGCGGGCGGCTTCGCGGGCGGTGTCCTCGGGCGTGACGCTGTCGAAGTACTCGACTCCGAGGCGGCCGCCGCCGCCGGTGCGCGCGGTCTGGCGGTTCTCGCCGCGCTGGGAGAGCGCCATGACGTTGAAGCGCATGAGGGGCTGCACGTCGCCCACGATCTGGCCGTCGCTGCGGGCGACGAGCACGACCTTGCGCTCGTCGGCGATGCTGGCGTCGACGCGGGCGATGCTGGGGTCGAAGGCGCGAGCGGCGCGGTCGGCGCGCTCCAGGAGGGCGACCTTGGCGGCGGCGGGCTCGTCGCTGAGGAGGGCGTCCTCGCCGTAGTAGCTCTCGCCGGCGCCTACGGGGGTGGTGTCGATGGCGGTGGGGCGGTCGCCGCCTTCGCCGATGCGAGCGGCGGTGCCGGCGGCGAGGCGCATGGCCTCGGGGTCGAGCGACTCCGTGTAGGCGTAGCCGATGCTGTCGCCCTTGACCACGCGGATGCCGACGCCCTGCTCGACGCTGCGGAGGGCGGACTTGATCTGCTGGTCCTCGAGGCTGATGGCGCCGTTGGTGCGGTGCTCGAAGAAGAGCTCGGCGAAGTCGCCGCCCTGGGCGAGCGCGTCGGAGAGCACGGAGGCGATGCGGGCGGAATCGATACCGTAACGCTCGGCGAAGAACTGCCGGGCTTCCTGGGAGGGGTCGGACATGGCGGTCATGGTAGCGCGCGGCGGGCGCGAAAGGCGATCACGATGCCCTTCGGCGATTTCGGTAGTCTCCGCAGGCATGGAAGCACTGCAGGCCTTTCTTGAGCCGGGACGCCGGGCGCTGGCCGCGGACGGAACGCTCCTTCCGCGGGACGAACAGCACGACGGCTCGCCGGGGGCGGCGCTGCTGGTGGTGGACCTGGAGATGAGCGGACCGAGCCCGCGCGAGCACGAGGTGATCGACGCGGGCGGGGTGCTGGCGGGGGTGGGCGGGGGCTTCCCGGAGCGGGGGGCGTGGGGCGGGCGGGTGCGGCCGCTGCACATCGGCACGGCGAACGTGGGGGCGCTCAAGGTGGCGGGGTACTCGGCGAGGAAGTGGCGGGACGCGGTGCCGCTGGAGGAGGCGTTCGCGAAGCTGGCGGAGCTGGGGGGCGGGGCCACGATCGCGGGCTGGGGCATCGGCGGCGACATGGCGTTCCTAGCCGAGTGTTCGCGCCGGACGAACACGCCGTGGCCCTTCGGGGACGTGGCGATCGACGTGCAGCTGATCGCGCGAAGGCTGCTCGGCAGGGACGAGGTGGACCGCTTCAACCTGGGGCACGTGGCCGACCGGCTGGGGATCGGGCGGCTCGGGGAACACACCGCCCTCGCCGACGCCTACGCGACCTACGACGTGCTGGTGAAGCTGGCGGAGCGGGCGGGGCTGGGGGGCGGTCCTTGACAATGGCAACCCTGACCCTAACGATCGGGGCGACGTTCTCGGGGCGAGGTGAAAATCCTCACCGGCGGTGAAAGCCCGCGACTCCGCTTCGGCGGATTGATCCGGTGGAATTCCGGGGCCGACGGTCAAAGTCCGGATGGGAGAGAACGACCGAGCGGCCGCCGCTGGCGGCAAGCCGCTGGTATCGCCTTTCCCGTCATCCCCGGCGCGTTAGTCGCACGAGCGCGAGGCGGGATGTTCACCGGCATCATCGAAGAGCTTGGCACCGTCCTCGAGAGCGGGGAGGGCCGCCTGCTGATCCGCGCGCCCATGGTCGTGAGCGACTCCGCGCTGGGAGACTCCATCGCCATCAACGGCGTCGACCTGACGGTGGCGGAGATGGAGGGCGACACCTTCTTCGCGAACCTGATGCCCGAGACGTACCGGCGTTCGGCGCTGGGCGACCTGCGCCCGGGCGACCACGTGAACCTCGAACGGAGCGTGCGACCGAGCGACCGGCTGAGCGGGCACATTGTGCGCGGGGTGACCGAAGGGGTGGGGGAGATCACCGGAATCGCGCCGGAAGGCGAGGCCCTCATCGTGCGCATCGCGGCGCCGCCGGAGCTGCTGCGCTACACGGTGGTCAAGGGCCCGGTCTGCATCGACGGGGTGAGCCTCACGATCATCGACAAGGACGAGGACTCGCTGTACGTCTCGCTGGTGCAATACACGCAGGAGCACACGAACCTCGTGAACCGCGGGGAGGGCGCCAAGGTGAATCTCGAGACCGACATCATCGCGCGCTACGTGGAGCAGTTCGTGGCCGAGCGCGAGGCGGCGGGAGACCCGGCATGACCGACGTGAGGGATCCCGTGTCCGTCAGCGTCGAAGAGGCAATGGAGGAGTACCGCCAGGGCAAGTTCGTCATCATCGCGGACGACGAGGACCGCGAGAACGAAGGCGACCTGACGATTCCGGCCGAATGCGTGACGCCGGAGACGATCAACTTCATGGCGCGGTATGCGCGGGGGCTGATCTGCATCGCCCTCTCGGCGGAGCGCGTGGACGAGCTGCGGCTGCCGATGATGGTGGAGGAGCGCACGAACGACTCGCCCTTCGGGACGCCCTTTACGGTGTCGGTGGAGGCGCGCACGGGTGTCTCGACGGGAATCAGCGCGGCGGACCGGGCACGGACGGTGCAGGTGCTGCTCGACCCGGAGACGGGCCCGGACGACCTGGTGCGGCCGGGGCACATGTTCCCGCTGCGGGCGCACGAGGGCGGCGTGCTCGTGCGGGCGGGACAGACGGAGGCGAGCGTGGACCTCTGCCGGCTGGCGGGGATGCGTCCGGCGGCGGTCATCTGCGAGATCATGAAGGGCGACGGGGAGATGGCGCGGATGCCCGAGCTGCAGCGCTTCGCCCGCCGCCACGGCCTGAAGATCCTGACGACGAACGAGATCATCAAGTACCGCCTGAAGAACGAGCGGCTGGTGCAGCGCGTGGCGGAGACGCGCCTGCCGACGCAGATGGGGGAGATGGCGATCGTCGCCTACCAGGCGAAGTACGCGAGCGAGGAAGAGGTGGCGGTGGTGAAGGGCAGCATCGACCCGGATGAGCCGGTGCTCGTGCGCGTCCACGACCAGTGCTTCACGGGCGACGTGCTGCACTCGATGCGCTGCGACTGCGGCGAGCAGAAGGACCTGGCGCTGAAGCTGATCGGGGAGCAGGGAGGCGTGTTCCTCTACCTGCGGCAGGAGGGGCGGGGCATCGGGCTGCACAACAAGCTGCGCGCCTACCGACTGCAGGACGACGGCCTCGATACGGTCGACGCGAACCTCGCGCTGGGCTTCCCCGCGGACGGGCGGGACTACGGCATCGCGATGCAGATCCTGCTCGACCTCGGGGTGCGCAAGCTGCGCCTGCTCACGAACAACCCGGACAAGCTGGCGGGGCTCGAGGGCTACGGGCTGGAAGTCGTGGAGCGCGTGCCGCTGGAGGTTCCGCCCAACCGGTTCAACTTCGACTACCTGGAGACGAAGCGGCGGCGCATGGGCCACCTGCTCGACCAGCTCGACAACGGCCCGGAGGACCAGGCGTGAACGAGCTCGTCGCGGACAGCAACGGCGAAGGGCTGCGCGTCTGCATCGTGGTGGCGCAGTGGAACGCGTCCGTGACGTACAAACTCCTCGACGGGGCGAAGGCGGGACTGGGAGAGCGGGGGGTGCGCCCGGATGACATTACGGTGGCGTGGGTGCCCGGTTCATTCGAGGTGCCGCCGGCAACGCGGTGGGCGGCGGAGTCGGGGAACTACGACGCGGTGATCGCGATCGGGACGGTGATCAGGGGCGAGACGGACCACTACGAGCACATCGCGGGACAGGCGGCGGCGGGCATCATGGAGACCTCGCAGGAGACGGGCGTGCCGGTCGCCTTCGGGGTGCTGACGTGCGATACGGCCGAACAGGCGCTCGCACGGGCGGGTGGGAAGCACGGCAACAAGGGGGAGGAAGCGGCGGAGGCGGCGATCCAGATGGCGCGGCTGCGGGAGCGCCTGGCCTAGCGCGGCTGGAGATAGAGCTCGGCCGCCCAGCCGTTGACCTCCGGGGCTGCGATCAACCACCAGGTCAGGTTGCCCTGCTCGACGGGCCCCTCCAGCACGGTCACGATCGTGCCGTCGGCGATGCAGTCGAGGATCTCGCCCTCAATGTCCGCCTCGGCTCGAACGTTGAGGCAACTGTCGGTTCCGGCAACGACGGCGCCATCGCCGAGGCTGAAGCGGGCGGGCGGACCGGCAGGGGTCGGCGGGGGCGTGGGGGTGGGTTGCGGGGTGGCGGGGGCCGGGGTGGCGGTCGGAACGGGGGTGGTGGGGACGGGGGTGGCGGTGGACTCGGCCGTGGCCACGGGAACCGCGGGCTGCTCGCCGCCGCCATCGTCGCGGTAGCGGTCGATGCCCCAGACGATGCCGTAGGCAATGGCGGCGGCGATGAGGAACCCGAGGGGGACGTACCAGAAGCGAGCCAACCCGCCGGAGTCGCGGGAGCCCCGGGCGTCGAGGTCGAGGGAGCCGATGTTGCGGGGTCGGCCGACCGCCTGGCGCTCCGGCACGGAATCGGTGACCGGCGGCGGGGCGGAGGCGGGCGGAGGCGCCGGGGGCGTCCTGGGGGCGGCGGGGCGGCTGGCGGGCGCGGGCGGGGGTACGCCGCCGAAGGTGCGGGGAAGGGGTTGGCCGTCGCACTCGCCGGGGTTCGCACAGCCGTCGATCTCGATCCAGCAGGCAGGGTGGTGAACGGCCTGGCAGCCGGAGCACTGAAGCACCGGCTCGCCCGCGAAGAAGGCGATTCCGCAGACGGGGCAGAGTCGGTGCGACGGCTGGGTCACGAGCGAGCTCCTGCATGGCAGTATCGAGCGGCCCGTGACCTCCGGCAAGGCGTCCGCTGGCCGGTTCCGTGAACGCGCGGGTAGGCTCCATCCCGCCGGGAGGACTGCATGAACACGAGACGGCGACCATCGGTGGGCGTGGCGGTCGTGGTGCGGGACGAGCGGGGGCGGGTGTTGCTGGGGAAGCGGGCGGTGGGATGGGGGACGGGCGAGTGGTGCATCCCGTGCGGGTCGTTGGAGTGGGGAGAGGACGTGCGCGCGGCCGCCGAGCGGGAGCTGCTGGAGGAGACGGGCCTGCGGGCGCGGGCGGCGGAGGTGGTGGCGGTCCACTCCAACTTCCATGACCCCGAGCGTCTGACGGTCGGAATCTGGTTCGCGGGCGAGGAGGTCGAGGGGGAGCCGGTTCCCGCCGACGGTGAACTGAGCGAGATCGGCTACTTCGACCCGTCGGAGCCGCCACCACTCGCCTTCCCGACAGACGCCCTCGTGCTGGCGCAGCTTGCGGCGGAAGGGTCGGGCTAGCGAGAGCGCTCCCGCTACTGAGTCGTCAACTCCACCTGGAAGGTGGCGCCACAGCCAGGACACGACGACGCCCCGGCGGGGTCGAGACGCTCTCCACAGTTGGGGCAGAAGCGAGCAGGCGCAGCCGGGGACTCCTCGTCCGCGGCGGCGCCTTCGAGGCGGCGCAGGACGGGCAAGGCGATCGTCGTTGCGATGAGCAGGACGACCAGAGTCCCGCTCAGGCGCGCAAGAGGATCGTTTTCGCTGAGCGCCTGCCACCAGATAGCCAGAACCGCAAGGGTCGTGACCATCGTGTTCATCGCGTAGGCGACTACCGGCACGAACCGGTAGCGGGCGGTCAACACGAACAAGGCGACAAAGCTGGCGTGAGCGGCCGCCACGGCGGGAGTGCTGACGGTGCTGAGTGACTTCCAGAAGGGCTCGTTGTCGAGGTCGGCGCCGTCCCAGATCGCGACGAGGGTCAACACGAACGAGACGAGGACGAACGCAATACCGGCAGGAGGCACGAATCCCAGGCGCCCCCGCTCCCAGGCAGCGGCGCAGACCAGCGCGATGGCGCTCGTGCCGAACACGCTGAGCGACGTGCCCAGCAGCCTGGCTTCGGTCTCCTCGAAGTCTCCAACGATGACGACGTAGCAGCCCATCACCGCGCTGACAGCGAGCGAGGCGAGGGCGATCAGGAGGGCCCCTCGGCGCAGGGTTCCGCGACGACCTCGGGGCTCGCTCACCCGCGCATCGTAGCAGCAGGGAGGTCGGGCCTAGCGAACGGGTCCGAAGCGGGCGGGGGGCCAGTAGCGCCAGACGACGCGCCCGGTGAGGGCGTCCGGGGAAAGGGGGCCGAAGGTGCGGCTGTCGGTGCTCTCGTCGCGGTTGTCGCCCAGGAGCACGACGGCGCCTCCCGGTTCGAGGGCGGCGACACGCTTGGCGATGACGCGGGAGGGGTCGCGGGGGTCGCGCGCGACGGCGATGTCGCCCGGTTCAGAGGCGCGACCGGCGTAGGCGCGGGTATCGACGACGACGTAATCGCCGTGGGCGAGGGCGGGGATCATGCTGTCGCCGGTGATGGCGTAGCGGGAGAGACGCCAGCGGGCGAGCGCGACAAGCGCCGCGCCCGCGGCGACGATGACGAGAGCGTTCCGGACGGGCGTTCGTGCCTAGCCGGCGGTGTAGAAGGGAACGTCGTCGCGGCTCTTGGAGGCCCAGAAGATGTTGTGAATCTCGCCGATGGTATCGACGAGGGCCTGGGCGGCTTCGACGTTCACCTCGACCTTGTTCTGGGAGCAGAGCTTGGCCGCGTTCCAGAACGTGTCGTGGAGGCCAGGGTTGGCCTCGAGGTGCGGCGGCTTGAAGTAGTCGGTCCAGAGGATGAGCAGCTCCTGCTTGGCCAGCTGGGACTGCTCCTCCTTGATGGCGATGAAGCGGCTGCGGGTGTTCTCGGTGGCAAGGTCGTTTCCGTCGCCGAGGTCGACAAGCTTCTTCGCCATGGAGAGGACGGCTTCGGCGGCGATGCGCGCGGAGGCGGGGTCGTAGACGCCGCAGGGGCCGTCGCAGTGGGCGGAGGCAGTGCTGGAGGGGCGGAGGATGCGGTCGAGCAGGCTCATGGGAGCTCCTTTTCGGGCAGGTGTTTCGGCGGGGGAGTATAGCGGGGCGGCGGGTTCCACGCGCTCAGGAGAGTTGGTCGCTGAGCTCGGCGAGGCGGGCGGCCTCGGCGTCGCTGATGGCGAAGTCGATGGCGCCCGCGTTCTCGCGCGCCTGGCGGGCGTGGCGAGCGCCCGGGATGGGCAGCACGTTCTCCTGGCGGGCGAGCCAGTTGATGGCGACCTGGGCGGAGGAGCGCCCGTGCGTCTGGCCGATCTCGTTGAGGGCCTGGAGGAGGGGCTCGACCCGCTCCGGGTTGCGGAAGCTCCCGCTGAAGCGGCGGAAGCCGCGGGCCTCCCGACCGCCGGCGCGGTACTTCCCGGTGAGCATCCCGCTGGCGAGGGGGAAGTAGGCGATGAGGGTGACGTCGAGCTCGCGGCAGGCTTCGAGGAGGCCGCTCCGCTCGGGATCGCGGTTGAGCAGGCTGTAGTTGACCTGGTTCGAGACGAGGGGCACGCCCCTGCGCTCGAGGGCGGCGTGGGCGGTGCGCATCTGGGCGGCGCTGTAGTTGCTGACCCCGGCATGGCGGATACGCCCCTGCTCGACGGCCTCGGCAAGACGGTTCATAAGGCTCGGGATGCGGAGCAGGGTGAAGGGAAAGTGGATCTGGTAGAGGTCGACGGTCTCGCGCTGGAGGCGGCCGAGGCTGGCATCGAGGGCGCGGTTGAGGGAGCCGCTGGTGAGGCGCCAGGGAAGGGGCGCGAACTTGGTGGCGACGAAGGCCTCGGCATCGCTCCCGGCGAGGGCGCGGCCGAGGGCGCGCTCGGAGGCGCCGCTGTTATAGATCTCGGCGGTGTCGAAGAGGCTCACCCCGGAGGCGAGGGCGGACTCGACGGCGGCGGCGGGGTTGGTGGAGTCGGGGGTTGTCCCGGCTTCGTCCTTCCACGTGTTGGTGCCCACGCCGAGGGGGCGGAGGAGGAGGTCGGTGGGGCCGAGGGGCATATCGGGGAGGGACATGGCGGGAGTGTAGGGGGCGTGGGGCGGGAGTCCCACCCCTGACTCTCCAGCTTGCGGGCCATGGGAGCCAAACTTAGGATCGAGGGGCGATGTCCTACAGCATCATCGAGACGTGCATCGGCTGCACCGCCTGCACGAAGCGCTGCCCCACCAATGCGATCACCGGATCGCGGAACGAACTCCACGTAATCGACCCGACGCTCTGCATCGACTGCGGGGCGTGCGGCGTGGTCTGCCCACCGGAAGCCATCCTCGACAACCTGGGCGACGTGACGAAGTCGATCAAGAAGAACGAGTGGCCGAAGGCGGTCGTGATCGAGGAGAAGTGCATCGGCTCGGGTTGCGAGCTGTGCATCAACATCTGCCCCTTCGACGCGCTCAGCCTGCAGCACACCGACCGCGTCGACGACTTCTTCGGCGTGAGCACGGTTGACGAGAAGAAGTGCACGGGCTGCCGGCTGTGCGAGGACGTGTGCGGCTGGGACGCAGTCCACATCTTCCCGTTGAGAGACGAGATCCTGAAGCCCCTCGAGGAACTGACGGATCAGGAGATCGCCTTGATGAAGCAGGCGAAGCGGGCGCAGGACGCGGTCCCGATCACCTAAGGCCGCGCCGGCGCCGGGGCTAGGCGTAGTGCTCGATCTTGCCCGCCAGATCGATATCGAGTTGGGTCACCCCGCCGGCGTCGTGCGTGCTGAGCCGGATATCGACGGTGCTGTAGACGATGGAGAGTTCGGGGTGGTGATTCATCACCTCGGCGGCCATGGCGACTCGGTTGACGAAGCCCATGGCGGTGATGTGATCGTCGAGTCGGAAGGTCTTGCGGATGCCGTCGTCGCCGTCGGCGGACCAGCCGGGGAGGCCGGCGAGGGCATCGGTGACCTGGTCGGAGCTGAGTCGGTCGGGCATCTGGTGCCTCCTTGGAGTCGGGCGGTTGGCGGCGCATACGCCCCGGGCAGGCAAGGATAGTACGGATGGCCGGGCCGAGGGGCAGACGAAAGTACAGCCGCCGCTGGTTCCTGGGAGCGCTGGGCGCGTCCGCGGGGGCGGCGGGGCTGGCAGCGCTGGGCTGCGAGGACCCGGATGAGCCGGTTCCCGATCAGCCCACGCCGGAGCCCACGGACGAGCCGGATGAGCCTCACCCGACGTACTCCAGCACGCCCGCTCCCGAGCCCACGCCACACCGCCAGACGAGCCGGCAGGGCGGAACGCTGCGGTACGCAGCGGCGTTTTCCAGCGACGGCCGGTTCGACCCGCACACGACCACCTCGGCGGCGCTCCTCGGTCAGCAGTCGCTCGTCTACAGCCGGCTGCTGACGTACGAGAGCCAGGAGGATGGGGAGCTGGCGCCGGACCTGGCGGCGGGTATGCCCGAGCAGCCGGACGAGCTGACCTACGTGTTCACGGTGAATCCCGAGGCACGCTGGCACGACACCGAGCCCCTCAACGGTCGGTCGGTCACGGCGGAGGACGTGCTGGGGAGCATCGAGCGGCAGCGTCTGGGGAGGGCGCAGGACTTTCCCCGGAAGGGCCGCTGGGACCAGGTCACGAGCATGGAGGCGCCGGACGGGCAGACGATCGTCGCACGAACGGGAGAGCCGTTCGCGGGCACGCTGGCGCGGTTCGCTTCGCCCGAGGGGTTCGTCATCCCCCTGGAGCTCGACGGCGACCTGAGCTCGGCCCTGCAGGTGGGAAGCGGGCCGTTTCGCTGGATCGAGTGGTCCGAAGGCTCGTACGCGAGCGTGGCGCGGAACGACGACTGGTACGGGCCGGACGGCGGCCCCTTCCTGGATGGCATCTCAACCGTTCCGCCTCGGTCGCTGGACGAACTGGAGGCGGATTTCCGGACACGGGCGCTGGACGCGGTGGAGGCGGGGTTCCTGCAGGCGCAGGAGATCAAGCGACGGCTGCCGGAGCTGCGGGAGGTGCGCTCGGCGGTGGCGCGCTTCTACGGGATGCGGTTTCTCTCAGCGGCGCCGCCCTACGACGACCCGCGGCTGCGGCGGGCGATCACCGTGGCCATCGACCGGCGGGAGATGCTGGAGCGCTTCTTCCACGACAGCGGCACGCTCAACCCGTGGATCAGCGCCGCGGTGCGACAGTGGTCGCTGCCCCAGGCGGAGCTTCAGCGACAGCCCGGGTACCGGCCAGGCGCCGGGGGACGGGAGCTCGACGAGCGCGACGCGCTCGCCTCTTTGAACGCCTACCTGGAGGAGCACGAGTTGCCAGACCCGATGGAGTTGTTCGTGACGGCGAACCTGGAGGAGACCCTGAACATGGGAGGGCTCATCGCCGCACAGCTCCGGGATACGCTCGATCTCCGCGTGCAGGTGAACCGCGTGGGGCTGGAGGAGCTGGCGCTGCGGCTGAGCGAGGGAGAAGCGCCCTGGGCCGTGGGGGTCGATAACGGCTGGATCGAGCTCGACGACTGGCTGTACCCCTACTTCCATGCGAACGGAAGCGGCAACACGTTCGTGCTGCGGGACGAGGACATGGACACGCTGCTCGAGGCGCAGCGCGCGGAGATGTCGTCGGAGCGGCGGCAGCAGATCGGCTACGACGCGCAGCGACGGCTCCTGGAGCTGAACGTGGGGGCGAACTTCGTGAGCGAGGACGTGGTCACTCTGTTCTGGCCGTACGTGCAGCTCTTCCCGGTGGACGCGGGGGAGGCGTACCAGGACCGGTTCGCGAAGACGTGGATCGACCGAACGCACCCGACCTACCTGTAGCAGGCAGGCGGCGCGGCCGTGGCGTCACGCGTTGTAGTTGGGTTCCCGCTTCTCGCGGAAGGCGGCAACAGCTTCCTTGAACTCCGGGCCCTGGATGAGGTCGCGCTGCAGGGGCCACTCGAATTCGAGCTGTTGCTCGAGCGTCGCCCACTGGGAGTGCTGAAGCATGCGCCGGGTGTAGGCGAGGGCGGTCGGCGGCTGGTTCGCGACCTGCGTAGCGAACTCAAGCGACTCGTCGACGAGCTGGTCGTGGGGAACGACGCGCGAGACGATGCCGAGCTGGAGGGCCTCCTCAGCCTCAACGATGCGACCCGTGTAGAAGAGCTCGGCTGCGCGCTCGTGACCGACCATGCGGGGCAGGAAGTAGGAGAGGCCGAAGTCGGAGGCGATGGCGCGACGGATGAAGATGGTGCCGAAGCGGGCACGGTCGCTGGCGATGCGGATATCGAAGGCGCTGCAGAGGCCGAAGCCGCCACCGACGGCGACGCCGTTGACGGCGGCGATCATGGGCTTGCCGCTCTTGTAGATGGCGAGAATCGAGCGGCCCGGGCCCATCGTGTCCAGCTGCGAGGAGCGGCGCCGGGGAGCACTGCCGCTCTGCTGGCGCTGGCCGGCATCCTCGAGGTCCGCGCCGGCGCACCAGGCCCGTCCCTCTCCGGTGACGACGAGGGCGCCCACGCCGTCGTCCTTCGTGCCCTCTTCGATGGCGGCCATGAACTCCGGCATGAGGGTGCCGCCCATGGCGTTCATGCGCTCGGGGCGGTTGAAGCGCAACAGCATCACGCGGTCGTGGCGCTCGACGATGACATCCGGCATGGGAATCCTCCGCGGACAGGGATGATACGCGGGCTCCGGCTACCCGCTTCCGCGGCCGGCTGCGGTAGGGTTCGCGGCGGGAGGCGTGATGCGCGCGGTCGTCTGCCATGAGCTGGGGAAGCCGGAGGACCTGCGCCTGGGCGAGCTGCCGGAGCCAGTGGTGGGGCCGGGAGAGGTAGGGATCGCGGTGGAGGCGGCGGGCGTCTCTTTCGCCGACGTGATGTTCGTGCAGGGGAAGCACCAGACCGAGCACGTGCCGCCGTTCGCGCCGGGGATGGAGGTGGCGGGCCGGGTGGTTGAGGTGGGGCCGCAGGTGGAGGGGGTCCGCGCGGGGGACGCGGTGGCGGCGCTGCTCTACGACGGCGGCTACGCGGAGCGGGCGGCGGCACTCGCGACGGAGTGCTTCCCCGTACCGGAGGGGCTCCCGGCGGAGGTGGCGGCGGGAGCGCTCTCGGTGTACCTGACGGCGCACATCTGCCTGACGTGGGAGGCGAGGCTGGAGGCGGGGGAGAAGGTGCTCGTGCTGGGAGCGGGGAGCGGGGTGGGGCTGGCGGCGGTGGCGGTGGCAGCGGCGCTCGGTGGGGAGGTGGTGGCGGCGGCCAGCAGCGCGGAGAAGCTGGCCACGGCGGAGGCGGCGGGGGCGAGGCGCCTCGTGAACTACCGGGAGCAGGACCTGCGCGAGGCGACGCTGGCGGCGGCGGGTGGAAGCGGGGTGGCCGTGGTAGTCGACCCGGTGGGGGCGCAGGGGGAGGAGGCGTTCCGGACGCTGGACTGGGGCGGGCGTTATGTAGTGGCGGGGTTCGCGGGCGGGGTGGTGCCCCAGTTCAAGGGGAACCACCTCCTGATCAAGAACCGGAGCGCGGTTGGGATGGTGCTGATGCACTACCGGGAGAGGCACGTCGCGCGCATGCGGCAGTCGGTGGCGAACGTGTTCGCGATGCTGGCGGACGGCAGGCTGGCGCCTCCGGTACTCGAGACGGGCAGCCTCGCGGACGGGCCGCGGTTTCTCCAGCGCGTGCTGGATCGGGACGTGGTGGGGAAGCTCGTGCTGCGCGTCTAGGGTGCGGTGAGGGGTCGGGCGCGCTACGCTGCCGCCGCCGGCAGCACGGCCGGCCGAGGAGGCGCATGAAGTTCGGCATCACGATGTTCCCCACCGACTACGCGATCGGGCCGGGCGAGCTGGCCCGCGAGGTGGAGGCGCACGGCTTCGAGTCGCTCTTCTTCCCGGAGCACACGCATATCCCGGCGAGCCGGAAGTCGCCCTGGCCGGGCGGTCCCAACCTGCCCGAGGAGTACTCGCACACGCTCGACCTGTTCGTGGCGCTGACGGCGGCGGCCGCGGCAACGGAACGGCTGCTGGTGGGAAGCGGCATCTGCCTCGTCATCGAACGCGACCCGATCACGCTGGCGAAGGAAGTGGCGAGCCTGGACTACGTTTCCGGGGGACGGGCGCTGCTGGGGATCGGGGCAGGGTGGAACCTGGAGGAGATGGAGAACCACGGGACGGACCCGGCGCGCCGCTGGCGGCGCATGCGGGAGACGATCGAGGCGATGAAGGCGATCTGGGCGAACGACGAGGGCGAGTACCACGGCGAGCTCATCGACTTCGACCCGATCTGGCAGTGGCCGAAGCCGATACAGGATCCGCATCCGCCGGTCATCATCGGCGGCGACGGGCCGACGACGCTGAAGCGGGTGGCGCGCTACGGCGACGGCTGGATGCCGATCGACGGGCGCAACCGCGACGACTTCGCCCCGGCAATCGCGGAGCTGAACGACCTCGCCGCCGAGCAGGGCCGCGGACCGATGACGGTCTCGCTCTTCGGGGTGGGGAACGACCCCGCACGGATCGAGAAGCACGCGAAGGCGGGCGTGGATCGCCTCGTCTTCCTGGTGCCGCCGGCGCCGGCGGATGTGGTGCTGCCCCGACTCGAGGAGCGCGCGCGTCTCGCCGAGCAGTTCGCATAGGAGGCGATCGATGGCCGACATCCAACCGCCAGTTGAGGAGATCCGGGCGCTCGTGGGCCATGAGTTCCCGGGGGGCAAGTACACGGTGGCGCACTGGGAGAACTTCCTGCTGACCGAGTGCACAGGCTCCGAGCCGCTTCCGGACGGGCTCGTGCACCCGGTGGTGCTGTTCCACATGCCGATCCTGGGCGCGAACACCTCCATCGGGGGGATGTTCGCGCTGGGACAGGCGGAGTCGGACTTCTCGATCGGCATCGAGAGCTACGACTGGGAGATCGAACGCCCCTTGCACGAAGACGTGGAGTACACCGTGACCGGCAGGGTTACGGAGGCAGACCGGATGGAGGGGCCGCGGCGAAACGACCGCCCGGGCGTCTACGACCGGATCCAGTTCCGCTTCGAGCTGCATGAGCCTGGGGGCGACTTCGCAGCCAGCTCGACGATCACGTGGACGTACCGGAGGTCGGCGGCATGAACGTGCAAGTGGGCGATTCGATACCGGAGTGGGTGATGGAGAGCGTGCGGCCGGAGCGGATGCGCACGATGGCCGCGATCCTGCGCGACCCGAACCCCGTGCACTGGGACCGCAAGGCCGTGGCGGCGCTGCCGTTCGGCATCGGCGAGCGCACAATCAACCAGGGACCGCTGGGGCTGAGCTACATGCTCAACATGCTGATGGACTGGGCCGGTCCGACGAGCGTGCGACGGGTCACGGTGCGCTTCCCCAAGGTGGTGCTGGACGGGGACCATGTAACGGCCGGCGGCCGGGTGACCGCCATCCGCGAGGAGGACGGCGTGCGCCTAGCGGACTGCGATGTCTGGCTGGCGCGCGAGGGCGAGTCGCCGAGCCTCGAGGGCACGGCCACCGTGGTGCTGCCGGAGAGCTAGGGGCTGGCTTCGACGGTCGCGCCACTGAGCCGTTACTGGCAGCAGGCCCGGCACGCCTACTACGGCTGGTGGGTCCTGGCCGCTTCGGTGATCGCGGTCGCACTCGTCGCGGGCACTTCGTTCTGGTCGTTCGGGCTGTACATCGACCCGCTCGAGCAGGAGTTCGGATGGTCGCGGTGGGCGGTCTCCGGCGGGTTCTCGATCGCCCTGCTGGTGGGGAGCGTGGCCTCGCCACTCATCGGGCGAGGGGTCGACCGCTACGGCCCGCGGCGGGTCATCCTCCTCGGGGCGGTGCTGACGGCAGGTAGCTTCCTCCTGCTGGCGACGACGACGGAGCTCTGGCAGTGGTTCGTCTACCAGTCGATCACGGCCGTGTTCCGCAACATGATGTTCTTCATCCCCTTCCAGACGCTGGTCTCGCGCTGGTTCGACCGGCGGCGGGGGCTGGCGGTGGGCATCCTGGGAACGGGCTTCTCGATGGGCGGGTTCGTGGTGGTGCCGATCCTGCAGGCCGTGATCAACGCGGTGCAGTGGGAGGGGTCGTTCGTGGTCTCCGCGATCGTGACCGTGGCTGTCATCGCGCCGCTGGCGCTGCTGCTGATCCGGGACCGCCCCGCGGACATGGGGCTGGAGGTCGACGGTGACGCACAGCCCGAGGGCGCGCCTCCCAGGCCAGCGGTGCTGACGGGGCTGACCGACCGGCAGGCGCTGCGGACGCCGCTCTTCTGGGTGATCGCGTTCGCGCTGATGGTGTTCTTCTTCGGGATGTTCGGCTGGACGGCGCACGCGGTGCCGTACTACGAGTCGGTGGGGTTCTCGAAGTGGTGGGCAGCGCAGTTGCTCGCGATCGCGGCGGGGAGCGGCATCATCACGCGCCTTGTCTTCGGCTACGTGGCCGACCGGATCTCGCGGATCGAGGTGGCGGCGATGGTGCTCTGTGGCTGCCTGACGCTCTCCATGCTCGTGCTGCTGGTGACGGGCGGGAGCGTGGTAGGGGTGGTCATCTTCCTGGGGTTCTGGTTCGTGGGATCAAGCGGGGGGCCGATGATCGAGCCGCTGCTGACGTCGCGGACATTCGGCATGGCCTATTTCGCCTCCATCCTCGGGGCGCTGGGACTGGTGTCGCAGAGCGGGCAGATCGTGAGCCCAATCATCGCGGGCGCGATCTTCGATGCGACGGGCGAGTACGACTGGGCGCTGGTGATGTTCGCGTGCTCGATGGCGCTGTCGCTCCTCCTGTACTGGCTGGCGTGGAAGCTGCCCCGGCCGGAGCTGCCGGTCGTCTCCGTCGTCACGAGCGCTGACGCAGAGGCCGAACAACAGGCGCAGGCGTAAGGGGACGGACACCTAGAATCCCCCGGATGGGCGAGTACTGGCGGCGGCTGCGGAACGCCTACTACGGCTGGTGGATGCTCGCCGCGTCCGTGGTGGCGGTGGCGCTGGCGGCGGGCATCTCGTTCTGGTCGTTCGGCCTGTATGTGGACCCCCTGGAGAGCGAGTTCGGGTGGTCGCGGGCGGAGGTGTCGGGAGGGTTCTCGGTCGGGTTCCTGGCGAGCGCGATCGCCGCACCGCTCATCGGGTGGTGGATCGACCGGTACGGCCCGCGACGGGTCATCTTCATCGGAGCATTGCTGACGGCCGCGAGCTACGTGCTCCTGGCCGCGACGAGCGAGCTGTGGCAGTGGTTCGTGTACCAGTCGATCAACGCCGTGTTCCGCCAGATGATGTTCTTCATCCCGTTCCAGGCGCTCATCTCGCGCTGGTTCGACCGGCGGCGAGGGCTGGCGGTGGGGCTCCTGGGGACGGGATTCTCGATCGGCGGATTCGCCGTCGTTCCCATCATGCGCATCGTGATCGACGCGGTGCAGTGGGAGGCGTCGTTCATCGTAGCCGGCATCGTGATCGTGGCGGTGTTCGTGCCCGTCTCCCTGCTCCTGGTGCGCGACGACCCCGCCGATGTAGGCGCCGAGGTGGACGGGGACGCGACACCCGCCGATCGCCCGGCGGCGCCGCGCGTGCTCACGGGGGTGACGGTGCGCGAGGCGCTGCGAACACCCCTGTTCTGGGTCGTCTCGGGAGCGCTGACGGCGTTCTTCTTCGGGATGATCAGCTGGATGGTTCACGGCATCCCCTACTACGAGTCGGTGGGGTACTCGACCGAGCGGGCGGCGCTGCTCTTCTCGATCCAGGCAGGGGGCGGCGTGGTAGCGCGTTTGACGTTCGGCTACCTCGCGGACCGCATCCCTCGGATGGAAGCGGCAGCGGTGGTGGTGGCCATGTTCCTGGCGGGGGCGTTTGCGACGCTGCTGCTCACGGACGGGAGCGTCATCGGGATCGCCATCTTCCTCGTGTTCTTCGTCGTGGGATCGAGCGGCGGGCCGATGATCGAACCACTGCTGCTGACGCGCTCGTTCGGGCTGGCGTCGTTCGGGGCGCTGCTCGGCATCATCCAGGTCATCTCCGCCCTGCACCTGGCGAGCCCGATCATCTCCGGCGCGATCTTCGACGCGACCGGAAACTACGACTGGGCGCTGGTGATGCTGACAGGCGCGATGGGGCTGTCGGTGGCGTTGTTCTGGGTCGCGTGGCGGCTCCCGCGGCCGCAGTACAGCCCCGGCTAGCGGGAGGGCTGCTCCGAGGGTACGAACTCGGCCATCAGGGTAGGGCCCCAGACCACGCCGCCGCCATCGTCGAAGTCGAACAGGCTGAGGCGGTCGCCGTCGATGGGGTCGTCGGTGCCAAGGGCGACGGGGAGCTTCTGGGTGCTCCACTTCGACATGTCGAGCATGAGCTCGACGATCTGGGCCTCGGTGAAGTGGGCGCGGACCTGCTCGCGGAGCTCATCGCTGATGGCGCCGGGGGCGGTCACGAAGGCGTCGGTGAGGCGGAGGGCGACCTTCTGGTGTTCGGGGAGGTCGCTGTCCTCGTAGTGGTCGATCTTGGCGGCCATGTCCTCGTCGAGGCCTGCATCCCGGGCAACGCCCAGGCGGAGGGACATTCAGGTGAAGCACTGGTGCTGGCGCGCGCAGCGCAGCCGCACCAGCTCGGTGGTGACGGGGTCGAGGCCACTAAGGCGCACAACGGCGTCCTGGTAGGCGCCGATGGCGGCGCCCAGTCCGGGGGCGACGGGGGCGGTGGGAGTGGTGGGTTCGGGCAAGCGACGCTCGCGTACGGATGTCATGACTACTCCTCCTCGGGCGCGAGGACCGTTCGCAGGCCGAGCGCCAGACGCTGGTGCTGATCGAGGGCGAGGAGGGCGCTGACGAAAGCCTGCACCTCTCCGGGGCTGAAGTGCTCCAGCAGGGCGTCGACGTCGCCCTGCGTGATACCGGCGACATCGCCCACGAACTGCTCGGTGAAGGCGAGGCAGGCGCGCTCCCGGTCGCTGAACAGGGGCGAGTCCGGCCAGCCGGCGATGGCGGCGGCTTTCTCGGGCGCGACTGGGGCGCCAGGGGCGGGGCGGGCGGCCTCGCGATCGTCGGCCTGGAGGCTGGCGATGCGGAGGCGGCAGAGCTCGAGGACCTCGGGATCGAGGGCCCGCCAGAGCTCCCCGTGGAGGCTGGTGATGACGTCACGGACCTCGGGGGCGAAACGCGCGAGGCGCTCGTCGAGATCGGGAGCGAGGAGGCCGGGTTGGTCAGTGTCCGCCATAGGGGGGACGGTACGAAGGCGGGGGAGGCGCGTCAATGCCCCAGGGAAGCTCCCGGTAGGATGTGGGCATGCCCGAGAACGAACGGATTCCCGCGCCGCTGATCGTGGAAGCGCTGAAGGCGGCGTTCCGGGGGCAGCGGTCGGCCCCCGCGAAGGACGGCGAGCCGCTGGGCTGGGTGCTCTCGGTGCCGGACACGCACCAGCGCAGCGTGATTGCCGAGCTGGAAGGCGACGACGAGCTGCGGCTGCTGACCTGCTCGACCGAGGACGAGGCGAACGCCATCGCGGCGGGGCTCTACATCGGCGGGGCCGAGGTGGCGTTGATGATCCAGCACGCGGGGCTCTACGCCTCGGTGAACACGCTCCGGGGCGTGGGGTTGGACGGCGGCGTGCCCATCTTCGCGCTGGTGGGGCTGCTGAGCCGCGAGCCCGAGCTGGACCCGCGGGACTCGCCGCGCTCGATGGTGCGGTTCGCGGGGCCGCTCATGGACACATTCGAGGTTCCGCACGCGCTGCTCGAGACGCGGGACGACCTCGGGCTCATTCCGGAGTACTACGCGCTCAGCCGGGAGCGGTCGGGGCCGGCGGTCGTGTTCGTCGGGAGGGAGACGGCCTGATGCGCCCCGAGGACGTGCTGCGGGCGATCAACGAGGCGCGGGGCGACGCGCTCGTCGTGCCGACGATGACGGCGGTGCCGGCCTGGCGCACGATCGCGCCGGAGGCGCCGAGCGTGGCCTGCGTCGGCTTCATGGGCGGCGCGTCGTCGCTGGGGCTGGGGCTGGCGCTGGCGCAGCCGGACCGGCGCGTGATCGTCCTCGATGGGGATGGGTCGCTGCTGATGCAGCTCGGCTCGCTGGCCACGGTGGCGGGAGCGGCGCCGGCGAACTACACGCACGTGCTGTTCGCAAACGGGGTGTACCAGACCTCGGGGAGCCAGGGGATCCCGGCAGCGGGGTCGGTCGACTTCTCGGGGATGGCGGAGGCGGCTGGGTACGCGTTCACGACGCACATCGCCACGCTGGAGGAGCTGCGCATCCGCTTGCCGGAGCTGCTCAGCGTGCGGGGTCCGGTGCTGGTGGAGCTGGCCGTGGAGGAGGCGGAGCTGACGCCGATGACGGCGCCGGGCGGGGATCCCCTGCGGGTGCAGGTGGAGCGGCTGCGGGAGCGGCTCGCGGGCAAGGGCCAGGCGGGCGGTTAGCAGGCTCACTGAGCGGCCACAGATGTGCCACTACTGTGGTACCTCGTATCGTTTCCAGAGAGCACTTCCGGAGAGAGCACCTTGAACGCTTCCATCTCGACGATGCCTGGACGACCCCTGGGCCTGTGGCTGGGTCTTGCCCTGCTGGCGCTTGTCGCCATTGTGCTGGCGACGGCGTGCGGGGATGACGACGACGCGGCTCCCGAGGAGACCGCGGCCGCCACGGAACAGCCGGCGGCAGATCCGACGGCCACGCCGACGGCCCAGGCAACGGCCGAGGCGAGGGCGGAGGATGGGCGGCTGGGGCAGCTGCGAGCGAACGCCTCGGAGTTCGAGTACCAGAGTGGGACGTTCGGCGGGACGCTGACGTTTGCGACGATCTCGGACCCACTGACCTTCAACCTGGCCATCGCCAACGACGCCTCGTCGTCGGGGCTGCTGTCCAACCTGTTCGAGGGCCTGACCGAAGTCTCATGGTTGACCGACGAAGTCGAGCCGGGGCTGGCCGAGTCGTGGGAGAACTCGGCGGACGGGCTGGCGTGGACGTTCCGGCTGCGGCGGGACGTGCGCTGGCACGATGGGACGCCGTTCACGGCGCAGGACGTGGAGTTCACGTTCAACCAGATCATCTACAACGACGAGATTCCCGCGCCCCAGCGGTCGGCCTTCACGTTCCGCTTCCCGGACGAGGACGGCGTGTGGCAGGAAGCCCGGATGTCGGTCGAGTTGATCGACGACTACACCGTGCGGTTCGTGCTGCCGGTTCCGTTCGCGCCCTTCCTGCGCTTCATGGGTACGGCGATCTTCCCGAAGCACATCCTTGAGCAGGCAGTGGTTGACGGGGTGTTCGTGGAGACGTGGGGCCTCGACACCCCCCCGGGGGAGATCGTCGGGACGGGGCCGTTCACGATCGAGTCGTACGAGCCGGGTCAGCGCGTCGTCCTGCGGCGCAACCCCGACTACTGGCTGACGGACAGCGAGGGGGAACGGCTGCCCTACCTTGACTCGATCGTGCAGATCATCGTGCCGGACATCGAGTCCGCGCTGGCGGCCTTCCGGTCGGGGGAGAGCGACCTCTTCGGGCTGCCGGGGAGGGACTATGCAGGGGCCTACCCGTTCCAGCAGGAGGAGAACTTCACGATTCACCGGCGTGGTCCGGGGTTCGGAACGACCTTCCTCACGTTCAACCAGAATCCGGGGACGAACGCGGAAACGGGGGAGCCGTACCTGACGCCGCAGATGCTGGCGTGGTTCCAGAACACGCAGTTCCGCCGGGCGGTCTCCCACGCCATCAATCGCGACGTGATCATCGAGGAGGTATTCGACGGGCTGGGGTACCCGCAATGGGCTTCGATCAGCCCCTCGGCGGGCGACTTCCACAACTCCGAGGTGCGCCGGTACGAGTACGACCCGGACACGGCCATGGGCATCCTTGACGAGCTCGGGTGGGTAGACCAGAACGGCGACGGCTTCCGCGAGGACGCGGACGGCAATCCGATCGTTTTCACCATCGCGACGAACGAGGAGAACTCCATCCGCACCGGAGTGCTGACGCGGATACGCGAGAACCTTCATGCGGTCGGCATCGACGCACGGGCGGACGCGCGCCCGTTCGGGGATCTGGTGACCCAGCTGACCGCTACCTACGACTGGGAAGCAATCATCATCGGGTTTACCGGCAGCTCCGAGCCCCACGGGGGGATCAGCATGTGGCACAGCAGCGGGCCGTTCCACCTGTGGTACCCGAACCAGGGCGAACCGGCGTCGGAGTGGGAGGCGGAGATCGACGCCCTCTACATCGAGGGAAGCCAGGAGCTCGATCGCGAACTCCGGTACTCGTACTACCAGCGGGCGCAGGCCATCGCAGCGGAGAACCTTCCGCTCATCTACACGGTTCTGCCGGAGCGGCTGAGCGCCATGCGCAACGTGTTCGGCAACACGACGCCGACGCTCTACGGCCTCTTCGACCTTCGCTACCTGTACCGGCTGGACCAGTAGCGGCGGTCGCTACTCCCGGGGGATGCCGAGGGCGTCGTACGAGTCCATGCCGGCGTCGTACTTCGCCTGGGCGGCGTTCATGATCTCGATGGCATCGGCGCGACGGGCGGTCTGACCGAAGATCTGCTGCTCGTGGCGGCGAGCGTCGTAGATGTTGAGGTCGCGGCCGCCCATGAAGCTGCGCTTGCAGGCGTCGAGGCTGAAGGCGGGCCACTGGGCAATGTGGGCGGCCCAGGCGATGGCCTCCTCGCGAAGGGTGTCATCGGGGACGACCTTGTTGATGGCGCCGAGGTTGAGGGCCTCCGGAGCGGTGATGGGGCGGCCATCGAGGATCATCTCGAGGGCCTTGGTGGGGCCGATGAGGCGAGCGAGGCGGGTGCAGCCGCCGGCGCCCGGCGGGATGCCGATGGCCACTTCGGGCTGGCCGTAGGTGGCGGACTCGGCGGCGATGCGGAGGTCGCAACCCCAGGAGAGCTCGGCGCCTCCGCCCCAGGCCTGGCCGTTGTTGGCGGCGATGGAGATGAGGGGGCTGTCGCCGACGCGCTCGAAGATGGAGCGGTCGGCGCCGTAGGGGGCCTTCGGCGGGGGCACGGCGTTGCCGATCGCGGCCATACCCTCCATGGCCTGGACGATGCCGCCGAGGTGCCAGTGGGCGATGAAGTAGCCGGGCGTATCGGAGGCGAGCACGAAGACCTTCGCGCCGGACTCCTCAATCTCGGCGATCCCGTTGAGGATGCCTTCGCCCAGCTCACCGCCCCCGAAGTTCATGGGCGGGTCGGAGAAGGCGATGAGGCCGACGCCGTCGGCGGGGTAGGTCACGTTGACGGTTACAGGCACGGATAGGGCTCCTCGGAGTGAAGTGCCGGGTAGTGTGCGGTGACGGGAGACGCTTCGCCAGCGCCAACGCCCGGCCGGGGGCCGCGCCAGCGCCGGGAAAGTGGCAGAATCCCCGAAAGACCTCACCGAGGGAGAACGACGCATGACGACAGAGAGCGCGCCAAGCGACTACACGGAGCTGATCAACGCGGTGGCGGAGTGCCCCATCAACCTGGACGACGTGGACCTGTTCGCCCCGGGCGCGCAGGAGCACTGGGCGGACGCCTACAAGATTCTCCACGCCGAATCGCCCGTGCAGCGCATTCCGGGGGAGGGCAGCACGCCCGACACCGACGGCTTCGTCATCACGAAGTACCAGGACATCTACGACATCGTCCGTGACCCGTGGACGTTCCCGCAGCCGGGCTTCGCCGGGGCGGAGGGGAACAGCACCGCCGGCATGAGCACGGAGGATGGGGAGTCGAGCGCGCTCGCCGACGCGATGGCGCTGAACACGCTGCGGCCCAACCTGGAGCTGCACAAGGCGCACCGCATCGAGCTGACCGACCCGTGGGTGGGGGCGACGGGCGCGCCGCGCCACCGACCGATGGTGGAGAAGTTCGTCGACCAGCTGATCGACGAGTGGATCGACCGCGACCCGGCCGAGATTGAGTTCGTCGAGGACTTCGCGGCGCCGCTGCCGCAGTTGGTGATGACGACGATCCTGGGGTGGCCGCTGGAAGACCTGGACATCCTGCGGAAGTGGGGCCAGGCGCAGGTGCGGCGCTTCGTCTACGGCAAGGGCCACCGCAACATCATGTCGGACGAAGAGGAGATGGAGAACGCTCGCGACCTGGGCGACTTCATGCAGTACGTCCAGGACCAGGTGACGCACAAGCGGGAGAACCCCGGCGACGACATGACCACGTTCCTTACGCAGGTCACCTACCAGGCGATGAACCGCAAGCTGACCGACAACGAGGTCATCGGTGTCCTGTTCGGGATGCACATCGGCGGTCTCGAGACAACGCAGTACGCGATCGCGGCGGAGGCGCAGCTGCTGGCGGAGAATCCTGCGCTGTTCCAGGAGCTGAAGGCGGATCCGGCCAAGGTTCGCTTCTTCGCCGAGGAAGGCATGCGCATCCACGCGCCCACGCAGGGCCTCTCGACGCGCATGGCGGCGAAGGACGTGGAGATTCGCGGCGTGCCGATCCCGCAGGGGTCGATCCTGCACCTGCGCTACGGCGCGGCGAACCTGGACGACGAAGAGTTCGGCTGTCCGGCGGACGTGGACCTGGCGCGCCCGAACACGGGGCGGCACATGACATTCTCGCAAGGCATCCGGGTGTGCCCGGGGGCGGGCATCTCGCGCCTGGAACAGAACATCGCCTGGGAGCGGCTGACGCAGCGGCTGGACTCGCTCGAGTTCATCCCGGGCAAGAACGACTTCCGGCACCAGCCCGGCATCATGCTCGGGCTGTGGGAGCTGCACATGCAGTTCACGAAGGCCGCCGGCTAGGGCAGGCGGATCCCGTGCGCGACGAGCGGGAGCATCCGAGGAACGCCGGGGCAGGGTACGCCGACGCCCCGGCGGTGGCGCGGCCCTTCCGTAAGCCGCCGCCGCTCCACGGCCGGGAGTCGCACATCCGCATCTTCGACGCCGAGAACGAGGCGCGGAAGGTGTACGGGGAGACGCAACGCTCGCGGGACGGCTCCCTGCCGCACGAGGAGCACGGTCCAAGCGCCGTGCTGAAAGCACTCGATCCGTTCTGGACTCGCGGGATCATCCCCGAGGATGAAGTCGAGGCCTAGAGTTCCCAAAGGAGACACGCAATGACGGCGACAGACGAGTCCTCGGCGCTTGCCGATGCCATCCGGGAGCAACTGAAGCTGGCAATCGAGCCGCAAGAGTTCGACAGCGACGAGTTCCAGCGCGACCCGTTCCCGCTCTACAAGCGGCTACGCGACCACCACCCGATCTACCAGGACCTGTTCCACAAGCGCTGGGTGGTGAGCCGCTACGACGACATCGTGGCGGTCTTCCAGAACAACGACGACTTCGACCGGGCGGCGTACGACCCGAAAGGGGAGTACGAGTTCGGGAAGAAGCAGGTCTTCGGACCGAACATCCTCGAGTACGGCAACAGCGACGAGCACCGATTCCTGCGCAACGTGGTGGCCGACCAGTTCGTGGGGAACCGGCTCGCCGGCTTCCTGCCGTTCATCGAGCAGATCGCCCGCGAGATGATGGGGAAGATCTGGGAGAAATCGACGGACGACATCGCCAAGGGCTTCTCCGACACCGGCGAGGTCGAGCTGGTGAGCCAGTTCACGACGCAGTTCCCGATCCGGGTCATCTCGAACATGCTGGGGCTGCCGCGCGAGGACGAGGACACGTTCGTGCGCTGGTACCAGCACCTGATCGTGGGTCTCGGCTTCGGCGGGGAGTACTTCGCCAAGGGGATGCAGGCCCGGAACGAGATGTGGGATTACCTCGACCCGCTCATCCGGCGGGCCGAGCACAACCCGGGCGAGGACCTGATCTCGCGCATCGTGCACGCGGAGTTCCGCGGGCAGCGCATGAACGTCGACGAGATCAAGGGGTTCATCGCGCTCCTGCTGGCGGCGGGAGGAGACACGACGGACAAGGCGATCGCGAACATGTGGTACCACATGCTGTACACGCGTCCCGACCAGTTCGAGAACGAGGTGCAGCGCGACCCCAGCCTGTGGACGAACGTGTTCACGGAGATGATGCGCTACGACCCGGTGGTGCACGGCCAGGCCCGGCACACCACGCGGGAGATCAAGATCCACGGCGAGGTCATCCCTGAGCGGGCGGTGGTCTCGCTGATGCTGGGGGCCGGGAACCGGGACGAGCGCGTCTTCAAGGATCCGGACACGTACGACATGCTGCGGGACGACCTGCACATGGGTCGCGAGTTGCGGTCGGGCCGCTACCCCGACGGCAAGCACGGACACCTCGGCTTCGGCATGGGCCAGCACTTCTGCATGGGCTACGCGATGGCGCGGCAGGAGGCGATCATCGCCTGCACGCGGCTGGCGGAGGCGATGAAGAATCCGCGGCCGAAGTTCCCGACGCACGAGGGGATCACCTCGCCGAACATCGGCTCGGGCGGCTTCCGCGCGCCGAAGGAGCTCTGGATCCAGTTCGACGTGAACTGAGGGGTTCGCGAAGCGCCTGTCGGTGCGCGATGTCTTAGGCTACGCACACGCACGCACCGACAGGAGGGAGCCGATGACGGCAACCGACGAATCCACCGCGATGGCCGACGCCATCAGGGCACAGTTGGCCCTCGCGATCGAGCCGCAGGAGTTCGACGGTCCGGAGTTCCGGAAGGACCCGTTCCCGCTCTACAAGCGGCTGCGCGACCACCACCCGATCTACCAGGACCTGTTCCACAACAACTGGGTGGCGAGCCGCTACGACGACATCGTCGCGATCTTCCAGAACAACGACGACTTCGACCGGGCCGCGTACGACCCGAAGGGGGATTACGAGTTCGGGAAGAAGCACGTGTTCGGGCCGAACATCCTCGAGTACGGCAACAGCGACGAGCACCGCTTCCTGCGCAACGTCGTGGCCGACCAGTTCGTCGGGAACCGGCTGTCGGCGTTCCTGCCGTTCATCGAGCAGATCGCGCGCGAGCTGATGGGGCAGATCTGGGCGAAGTCGGCGGACGACATCGCGAAGGGCTTTTCGGACACGGGCGAGGTTGAGCTGGTAAGCCAGTTCACGAACCAGTTCCCGATCCGCGTCATCTCCAACATGCTCGGGCTTCCGCGCGAGGACGAGGACATGTTCGTTCGCTGGTACCAGCACCTGATCGAGGGGCTGGGGTTCGGCGGCGAGCACTTCGCCAGGGGGATGCAGGCGCGGAACGAGATGTGGGAGTACCTGGACCCGCTGATCCTGCGCGCCGAGGACGCGCCCGGCGAGGACCTGATCTCGCGCATCGTGCACGCGGAGTTCCGCGGGCAGCGGATGAACGCGGACGAGATCAAAGGGTTCATCGCCCTCCTGCTGGCAGCGGGGGGCGACACGACGGACAAGGCGATCGCGAACATGTGGTACCACATGCTCTACACGCGTCCGGACCAGTTCGAGGAAGTGAAGAAGAACGGGGAGCTCTGGACCAACGTTTTCACGGAGATGATGCGCTACGACCCGGTGGTGCACACGCAGGGCCGGCGCACGACGCGCGAGATCAAGATCCACGGCGAGGTCATTCCCGAGCGGGCCAACATCATCATGTACCTGGCCGCGGGGAACCGGGACGAGCGCGCCTTCAAGGACCCGGATACCTACGACATCTTCCGCGACGACCTGCACATGGGTCGCGAGTTGCGGTCGGGCCGCTACCCCGACGGCAAGCACGGACACCTCGGCTTCGGCATGGGCCAGCACTTCTGCATGGGCTACGCGATGGCCCGGCAGGAGGCGATCATCGCCTGCACGCGGCTCTCGGAGGCGATGAAGAATCCGCGGCCCAAGTTCGCCGATCACCCCGGCATCACGTCGCCGGTGATGGGTTCCGGGGGCTTCCGGGCGCCGGAAGAGCTCTGGATCCAGTTCGACGTCAACTAGAGGGCAACCAAGGACGGGGGAACCGATGCGAGTCAAGGTCGATTTGAAGAAGTGCACGAAGAGCGGGGAGTGCTACTACAACCATCCGGCGCTCTTCCAGGTCGACAGCGAGGGCTTCCCCGTCATCCAGATGGACCCGCTCGAAGGCGAGGACATGGAGATCGAGGCCGTGCAGGCCTCGGAGGTGTGCCCGGTCGAGGCGATCACGGTGGAGGACGAGTAGCGGGGCTACGGCCCCTCGTTCCGGCTCAGTAGTGGATGGCGCGCCCGACGCCGCCGCCGGCGGCGATGGTGTCACCGTGGATCGCGACTGACTTCGGCGAGGCGAGGAAGGCCACGACGCTGGCGATATCGGACGCGTCGATGATGCGGCGGACGGAGTTGCCCTGGGCGGCTCGTTCCGTGGCCTCCTCGACGGAGATGCCCTGCTCGGCGGCGCGGTGCGCCATCAGGTCGGGCATCCGCTCCGTCCAGGTGAGGCCGGGGTGGACGACGGTGACGTTGATGCCGTGGGGCCCGAGCTCATCGGCGAGGTTCTTGGTGAGGGCGGCGACGGCGACGTTGCGCATGCTGCCGATGGCCGTTCCCGACTGGCGCGCGGCCATACCGCTGATGTTGATGATGCGGCCCCAGCCGTTCGCCTTGAGGTGGGGGGCGGCGGCGCGGGCGCAGCGCAGGTAGCCAAGCACCTTCGTGTTCATCTCCTCCTCGAAGTTGGCGTCGGTCGTGTCTTCGAGGGAGGGGACCGGACCGGCACCGCCACCGGGGCGGGCGGCGTTGTTGACGAGGATGTCGAGCCGCCCAAGTTGCTCGACGGCAGCCGCGACCATGGCCTCGACGGCGGGGGTGCTGCCGGTGTCGCAGACGATGGGCACGATGCGCCGGCCGGTCTCGGCGGCGAGCTCGGCGGCCGCTTCCTCGAGGGTCTCCTTGGTGCGGGCGGCAATGGCCACGTCGACGCCCTCTTCCGCGAGGGTGCGTGCGATGGCCTTGCCGATGCCCTTGCTCCCGCCGGTGACGAGCGCGGCCTTGCCAGTAAGTTCGAGGTCCATGGCTAGCGGAGCGAGGCCCACCACTCGGGCACAGCGACGCGGAGGACCTCGTCGTAGGTCTTCGCGATCTCGGGGGCGTCGGCGGGAACGTCCTGCTGGTTGGTGGGAGGCAGGGGGGACGCGCCCTGGATGGGGTCGACCCACTCGATGCCCTCCTCCTCGATGACCTCCATCAGGGGCGGGGTGGCGTCCTCGTGGTGGTCGCTGATCTGGTGGTTGATGAGGAAGGTGTTGTAGTCGGGGAAGGAGAGGATGCAGTAGTAGCTGCGGGGCTCCTGCCCGCGCCACATCTCGTAGCGGAGGACGTCGCTTTCGAGGGAGTGGGTCTTCTCGTAGAGGTCCTTCTGGATCTCCTCGTAGCGGGCCTCCATGCCCTCCTTGATCTTGAGCGTGATGAGCACGGTGGCCATAAGGCGCTCCTCTAGGGTCCGGGATTGGCAGGCGGCACGATACGGCGGGGGGAACGGGGGCGGCAAGGGAGGGGCGGGGTCAGGGGCGGTAGCGGGTCCGGAAGCCGGCGACGATGCCGAAGACGGCCAGGACGGTAGCGAGCACGGCGAACACGTTCACGGCGATGGGGAGGGCGCCGGGCGGGGTGGGGGCGAGGCCAGTGCCGGCTTCGCCGGGGGCGGGGGTGGTGTTGGGAGGAGCGACATGGACAAGCGACGGCTCGTGCTCCAGACCCGTGATGGCTACCTCCTGAACGTCCAAGGCATGACTAAGTCGCGCCTGGTAGAAACCCCTCCCACTCGGCCAATCCTCACCATCAATGGCTAGAACGCCATGCACAAGGAACTCAAGAGACGGGGGAGAACCGTCGTTGCCCCCGACGACGGCCAATGCATCGACGAAGCAGCCCAGATAGTGGCTCTCAAAGCCAATCCCGTCGCCGTGTCGTTCCCGCAGCCAAGAGTCCAGCGCAGTGCAGACCGCATGCCGGTTCTTCGCCAAGGGCCAGCTGAACCACGTCCCTTCCTTGTCACCACCCTCAAATGCTGCGATCTCTCCATCCCACGACAGGAGGCCACTTAGCATCCAAGGACCCCAGTTGGTCTGAGTGCCCCGACAGTCGATGACTTCCAGACGGGGGTAGTCTTCCGCGAATGCCCGGAAGTCTCGGCACGAAGGCGGTTCTTCCCCGCCTTCTTCCGCCTCGGCCCGGCCAGTGACAGCTCCAAGCACGAAGCCGCACACCAAAATCAACCGCAGCGCCAACGCCGAGGCTCTGGATACCACCGACAGCATGGGCGAACCCTAGCGCCCGAATCCCCGAATTACCCCGTCCGTTTTGGGCTGATCTGCCGGCATCGATGCGGGTAGGATTGGCGGCACAAATCCGGAACCAGCGGCGAGCGCCGCGGGGAGGACAGCCATGCAGCGAGCGACCTCAGATGCCCCTCATGCGACGGGCCATCGCCAGGAACAGGTCACCGGGTGTCCGGTCAATCTCGACGATGTCGATCTCTTCTCGCCGGGAGCGCAGGAGTACTGGTTCGACTCCTACAAGATCCTCCACGACGAGGCGCCGGTTCACAAGATTCCCGGCGAGGGGGCGCTTCCGGGAACGGACGCCTACATCCTGAGCAAGTACGACGACATCGCGATGGTCGTTCGCGACCCGGAGACGTTCGAGTTCTACAACGCGGCCGAGGGCGACGAGGCGGCGCAAGAGATCTTCCGGGAGAAGGGTTTCGGGACGATCACGGACACGTGGGACACGCTCCGGCCGACGCTCGAGGAGCACAAGCGCCACCGCATGGAGTTGACAGACCCGTGGGTTGCCCTGCCCGCGGCGGAGCGGCACACGCCCATGATCACGCAGGCCGCGAACGACCTGATGGACAGGTGGATCGAGACGGGCTCGGTCGAGTTCGTGAAAGGCTTCGCCGCGCCGCTGCCGCAGATCGTAATCACGACGATCCTCGGCTTCCCCCTGGAGGACATGCCGAAGACGCGGGTGTGGGAAGAGGAGCAGGTCAAGCGGTTCGTCTACGGCTTCAGCCACAAGAACCTGCTGACGCCCGAGCAGGAGAAGGCGAACGCGGAGGCGCTGGTCGCCTTCCAGCACTACATCGGGGAGCAGATCGAGGACAAGCGAAAGAACCCCAAGGACGACATGATCACGTTCCTCCTGAACGTGGAGTACGGGCCGGACAAGCGCCGGTTGAGCGACCCGGAGATCGCGAGCGTCGTGTACGGGATGCACATCGGCGGGAACGAGACGACGCAGTACGCGCTGACGGCTGAGGCGATGCTACTGGCGCAGCAGCCCGAGCTGGTCGAGGAGCTGCGGGCGGACCGCTCAAAGGTGCGCTTCTTCGTGGAGGAAGCGCTGCGGCTCTTCGCTCCGACGCAGGGCCTCTCGACGCGAGTCGTGATGAAGGACATCGAGATGCGCGGCGTGGAGATCCCGAAGGGGTCGATGCTGCACCTGCGCTACGGCGCGGCGAACCGCGACCCGGACCTCTGTCCGGCAACGGACTCGATCGACCTGACGCGGAAGAACCCGGGGCGGCACCTGACGTTCTCGATGGGGCCGCGCGTGTGTCCGGGCGCGGGGCTCTCGCGGCTGGAGCAGAACATCGCGGTCAACGTGATGCTCGACCGGCTCGACAACCTGCGGCTGGCGCCGGGCAAGAACGATCTGACGCACCAGCCCGGCATCATGCTGGGGCTGTGGGAGCTGAACCTCGAGTTCGACCAGCGTGGCGCGTAGCCGGGGCAGGGCGGGCTAGTGGGGGAGCGAGCGCTGGAAGCGACTCGCCGGCGCGCGGCCGACGTGCTCGACCAGGGCGAGCCGCTGGACCTTGTCGCGATCCTGCGGGAAGAGTTCTCGATGGAGCCGCGTGCCTCGTACGAGCGCGCCGTGAAGGCGATTGCGGAGACGGCCGCGAGCGCGGCGCGGCGGGGTTCGGATGACGGCGAGGATGCGGTCGAGCGGTGGGCGCGGGGGGTGCGGGCGAGCGGTTCGCTCTATTTGGCGCTGGGCGACGCGATCGCCTGGCTACGGGACAACAGCTCGGAGAGCGGGAGTGAGGCGCAGGCCTCAATGCTGTTCTAGTCGTCGTCGATGAGGGCGATGGCGTTGCCGGGGCAGACGCGGACGGCGTCTTCGGCGTCTTCGACCTGATCGCCCTCGGGCTCCTCGACGATGACGACGGGGAAGCCGTCTTCCCGCGCTGCAAACAGCTCAGCGTGATAGGTCGAGCACTCCGCCGCCTTGATGCAGCGGTCGAGATTCACGGTGAGTTTCATCGCATCCTCCCCGGAGTTGCGTAGTCGCGCGGGTATGCGGGGCAGATTATCGGGCAGAGGCGGCGCGAGTACCAGCGGGGGCGCTTGACGCGCCTCCCGCAGGCTCCCACGATGCGGGCCACGCGCGGACGCGCCGGGCCGGAGTCGGCCGAGGGAGGACAGCATGGAGCGGGACTACGACGTCGTCGTCATCGGTTCGGGAGCAGCGGGACTGGCAGCGGCGGTGTCCGCGGCGGACTCGGGTGCGAGCGTGATCGTGCTGGAGGCGGATGACAAGGTCGGCGGGTCCTCGCGGCTATCCGGGGGACACTTCTACGCGGCGGGCACGAGCGTGCAGCGCGAGGCGGGCATCCTCGATGACACGCCCGACGACATGTTCAACTACTACATGACGCTCAACCAGTGGAACGTAGAGCCGGCGGTGGCGCGGACCTACTGTGACAGCGCCGCGCCCACCTTCGAGTGGCTGCGCAGCCTGGGGGTGGAGTACAAACCGGAGCGCGTCTACATCTCGGGAATCGACACGGTGGCGCGGGGCCATCCGCCGGAGGGCGAGGGGCTGGCGGTGGTGCGGGTGCTTGACTCGGAGCGCATCAAGCGGGGGGTCGACATGGCCCTCATGACGCGCGCGGACAAGCTGATCGAGGAGGACGGGGAGATCGTGGGCGTTGCCGCGGGCGACCAGGAGGTCGGCTGCGGGGCGGTGGTGATCGCCTCCGGCGGGTTCGGCCACAACAAGGAGTTCATCGAGAAGTACTGGCCCGATGCCCACGAGCAGGGAGACGGCGTCTGGGCGATCTCGGGTCCGAAGGCGATGGGCGACGGGATCGTGCTGGGCGAGCAGGTCGGGGCAACGCTGGGTGGCCATAACCGCGGGCTGCTCCTCGTAACCCCGGGGTTCAACAGGGACCTGGAGCTGGGAGTGCCACCCTGGTCCATCCTGGTGAGCCGCGAAGGACGGCGCTTCGCGAGCGAGATGGCGCCCTACACCGTGATGGCGGGGCTCTTCAAGCGGAACGGAGGCATGGCCTACGCGATCTTCGACGAGGCCGCCCGGCTGGATGCGGACGCGATGCCCGCAGGCCCAAGCTGGACGTCGGAGAACCTGCTGGCGAAGGCGGAGTCGGGAGAGGTGCTGCGGGCGGACACGGTCGAGGAGCTGGCCGGGCTCTGCAAGATCAACCCGGCGCCGCTGGCGGGCACAGTCCAGAAGTACAACGAAGACTGCGCGAAAGGCGTGGACACGGCCTACTTCAAGCCGATGGGCCTGCGGCCGATCGAGACACCGCCGTTCTATGCGGTGGAGGTGCGGCCGGCGATCATCGCGTGGACGGGGTGCGGCCTGCGGGTCGACTCGGACACGCACGTGATCGCGAACAACGAGCTGCCGATCGACAACCTCTTCGCCGCGGGTGAGGCGATGGGCACGCTGCACGGCGATCGTTATATCGGCGGCGGCGGGTCGTACGGGCCGGCGGTCACATTCGGGCGTATTGCCGGTCGGAACGCGGCCACGGCAGCGGCCAAGAGCGCGGGGCTGATGGAGTAGTCGCCTGCTTCACCAGGGGCTTCCTTCTTGACCCCCCGCGGGATGGCGGGGCGGTAGGATTGAGGGGCGCAAGACGCGCTGGAGGATGCTCCCATGACGCCACCGCTCACCGTCCACGGCGTGCCGGTCATCGACATCGACAGTCACTACACGGAGCCGCCCGACCTGTGGACCTCGCGGGCGCCCGCTTCCTACAGGGAGCGCGTGCCCCGGGTGATACGGGACGAGGAAGGACGCGAGCGGTGGGTGGTCGATGGGGACGTGGACTTCGGGCCGATGGGGTTCACGGTGGTGAAGAAGGACGGGGAGAAGGCCTACGGCATGATCAGCCTGAGCGACTTCGAGGACATGAGCGACGCCGCGAGCTACCCCGAGCCGCGGCTGGACCTGTTAGACCGGCTCGGCATCTCACAGCAGATCATCTATCCGAATGTGGCGGGCTTCGGGAGCCACCGGTTCATGTCGCTTGAGGACAGCGAGCTGCGGAACATCTGCTCAAGGGTCTACAACGACGCGATCATCGAGCTGCAGCAGGCAGGGAACGGACGGCTCTTCCCGCAGGCGCTGACGCCGTTCTGGGACATCGACGAGTGCGTGCGCGAGATCCGGCGGGTGACGGACGCGGGGATCACGGGCATCACGATGACGGATACGCCGGAGACGTTCGAGCTTCCGCACCTGCACGACCCGCACTGGGATCCGCTGTGGTCGACCTGCCAGGAGCTGGGGATCCCCGTGAACTTCCACGTGGGCTCGGGGAACAACCTCGGCGGCCAGATGATCTGGGACGGGTACGGGCCGCAGCGCTTCCTCGCCACGATCAGCGTTTCGCTGTTCATGGTGCAGTGCAAGACGATCATGAACCTCATCTTCAGCGGGCTGCTGGACCGCTACCCGAACCTGAACTTCGTCTCCGTGGAGAGCGGCATCGGCTGGATCCCCTTCCTGCTGGAGGCGATGGAGTGGCAGTACGACGAGACCATCCCGACGGAGCGCGAGGGGCTGAGCCTGCGCCCGAAGGAGTACTTCAAGCGGCAGGTGTACGCGTCGTTCTGGTTCGAGCAGTGGGGTCCGCTGCACGCGATCGAGGAGCTGGGCGAGGACAACGTGATGTTCGAGACGGACTTCCCGCACCCCACCTGCCTCTACCCGGAGACACACACGCGCATCTCGAAGACGCTGGACCAGCTGGACCCGACCGTGCGGCGCAAGGTGCTGCACGACACGGCGGCACGGGTCTACAACCTGCCGGAGATCGGGTAGAGAGCAGCCCTAGCGCCGGTCAGCGCCGGCGAAGGCCTCAGCGGCCTTCGCCTCCTCCTCGGGTACGCCATCGACGAGAACGAGGGAGTGCCCGGAGTAGGCGGGCACGCGCGGTCCGGGAAGGACCGTGCCGGTCAGGTTCACGGGGTCGACGGCGCTGACGACGACGCGCTCGCCAGAGGCGGGCTCGTTGCGGGTACGGCGGAGCTGCTCGACGGCGTCAATGAGGGCGTACTGCTCGCCGACGACGCCGGAGACGAAGCGTCCGCCGCGGACATCGCCACGAGCCTCCATCGTGCGCAGGGCACGGAGGATGGAGCGCCAGGGCAGGGAGAAGCGCTCGTGGGTGGTGAGGTCGCGGAAGACGACGCCGTAGCGTTCGAGGAGGACGCCGGCGACAAGGGCGGCGAACTCCTCCTGGCGGACGGGGTCGACGGGAGGCGCCTCGACCAGTGACCAGCGGCCCGGGGGGCCGCCGAGGACGAGCCCGAGGCGGTAGCTGGCCACAGGCCGACGGACGGCGGGACGTCGTCCCGACGAGGCGCGGGCGAAGATCTTGCGCACGCCCTCGAAGCCGTCGGAGGCGACGAGGCCGGCTGCGATGAGCTCGCGCAGGGTGTCCTCGGTCTGGCTCGAGAGCTGGCCGGTCTGGCGCACGAGCTCGTCGAAGAAGAGGGCGCCACGCTCGCGGAGGAGATCGACGATCGTGGAAGCGGCGCCGGGCGCGGCGGGGATGCCTTCGGGGCGGTCGTAGCGGGCGGCGGCGAGGAGGTCGGGGAAGGCGCGGCGAGCCACAAGGGTGATGGGGGTGGCGCGGGTGGCGGGCGCGGGGCGGGAGGGGGCGTCGTCGGGCGAGGCCGGCTTGCGGCCGCTGAGGCGGGCCCAGGCGATCTCGCCGGCGAGGCAGAGCTCGTCGAGCCAGGCGGGGTCGTAGTCGCGGACGCGGGCGCGGAGGAGGTCGTCCTCCCATGAGCCGGCGGGGGCCTCGAAGCCCTGGAGGCGCTCGAGGGCGCGGCGCAGGCCGGGGCGCCCGCCGTAGGTGGCGCCGGGGGCGAGTCCCTGCCAGCGGGTAAGGAAACGCATGTAGTCGGCGCGGGAGACGGGCGCGACGGCCTTGCGCAGTCCCTCGAGGGTGTAGCGGTGGATGCGGGCGAGGAGGCGGCGGTCGCAGAGCTCGTCCTCGGGTGCATCGGGAGTGAAGCGGCCGCGAACGAGGTAGCCAGCCGCTTCGGCTGCCCGGAGGCCATAGTCGGCATCGTTCCCGGAGAGGCCGGTGCGCCGAGCGATGTCGGCGGGGGTGAGGGGGCCGAGGCACTCGGTATGGCCGCGGACCATGGCGAGGCGGGCCGCCTCGCGATCCTCCGCCTCAAGCAGGGCATGGGCGGGGACAGCGGGGGAGGGGATATCGGCATCGGGGAAGAGGAGGCGGATGGAGGGGAGGTTCTCGGCGGCGAACCAGAAGGTCCGCTCGTCGAGATCGAATCGGGCGGCTCGCCCGCCGGCAAGGAGCTCAGCCAGCCACTCGCCCCAGGAAGCGGCGTGCTCCCCGGCGAGGACGACGAAACCGAGGAGGGCATCGTGGGCCTCCTCCGCATCGCGGGGCTCGGGCCAGGCTTCCTCGCGGACGCGGGCGATGGCGTCGGGACTGAGGGCGGCGAGGTCGCGGGCGGAGTCGGGGAGGGTCTTGCGGAGGGTCACCGCGCGGGTGCGGCGCTCCTCGATGGGGGCGTCGTCGAGGTAGGTGTAGGGCCGGCCACTGACGATCTCGTGGGCCATGGGGGACGGCTCGACGGTATCGACGGCGTGGAGGCGGATGCCGCCGTCCTCGATGCGGGTGAGCACGTCCTTCAGGCCGTGCACGTCCATCGCCTCATAGAGGCAGTCGTCGCGGGTCTGGCGCATGAGGGGGTGGTCGGGGAGGGAGAGGGGCTCATCGAGGTGTTCCTGGCAGCCGACCTGGGCGGGGAAGACGGCGGCCATGAGGTCGTCGCCGCGCATGCGCTGGAGGAAGGGGGGCACGCGTTTGCCGTTGCGCTGGCGGGCGATGGCGAGCGCGCGCGAGGCGTTCCAGCGCCAGCGCGTGGGGAAGAGGGGGATGTAGAAGATCGACTTCTCCACGAGCGTGGCGGCGTTGCGGGGATTCACCCAGGAGAAGGCCTCGGCGAGGGGCCACGAGTGCTGCGGCCCGGCGGAAAGGAGGATGGCGTCGTCGTTGGCGGCGGCCTGCAGCTCGAAGTCGAAGGTGGTGCAGAACTGCTTGCGGAGGGCGAGTCCCCAGGCGCGGTTGACGCGGGCGCCGAAGGGGGCATGGACGACGAGCTGCATGCCGCCGGCGTCGTCGAAGAAGCGTTCGAAGACGACGTCGGTGTCGGAGGGGACGACGCCGAGGCCATCGCGGGTGGCGCGCACGTAGTCGACCATCTGGCGGGCGCCGTTCTCGGTGAGGCTGCACTCCTCCTGGATGCGGGCAACGAGGACCTCGGGGTCATCAAGCCCGTCGGCGACTTCGCGGCGGAGGCGACCGGCCTCCTCGGAAAGCTCGATGGTGCGGCCGGGGGCCTCGCCCAGCCAGAAGGGGACGGTGGGGGGCGCGCCATGGGCGTCGATGACGCGGACGGTGCTCTGCTCGACGCGGGTGATGCGCCAGGAGGTGGAGCCGAGGAGGAAGATGTCGCCGGCGGCGCTCTCCATGGCGAAGTCCTCGTTGACGGTGCCGACGGGGATGTCCTCGGGCTCGGCGACGACGCGGTAGTCGCCCATCTCGGGGATGACGCCGCCGTTGTTGAGGGCGGCGAGGCGCGCTCCGCGGCGCCCGCGGACGACGCCGTTGATGCGGTCGCGGTGGATGAGGGGCGCGGCCGAGCCGGGACCGTCGCCAATGCCGTTCGCGAGCATGGTCACGATCTCGTCGAAGGGCTCGCGCTCGAGGCTCGCGAAGGGAGCGGCCTCTCGGACGAGGTCGTAGAGCGCGTCCTCGGACCAGGGCTCGCAGGCGGTCTCGGCCACGATCTGCTGGGCGAGGACGTCGAGGGGAGCCGTCAGGGGGTTGATGCGGTCGAGGCGTCCGGCGCGGACGGCGCGAACCAGCGCGGCGCACTCCATCAGCTCGTCGCGGGTGGTGGGGAAGAGGCGGCCGTGGGGGCGGAGGCCGAGGGCGTGGCCGGAGCGCCCGATGCGCTGGAGGAGGGTGGCGATGCTCCGGGGCGAGCCCACCTGGCAGACCAGGTCGATGGCGCCGATGTCGATGCCAAGCTCGAGGGAGGCGGTGGCGACGAGGGCGCGCAGGTCGCCGGCCTTGAGGCGCTGCTCGACGTGGAGGCGGCGATCCTTGGCGATGCTGCCGTGGTGGCTGGCGACCGCCTCCTGGCCAAGGCGCTCGGCAAGTTCCTTGGCGACCCGCTCGGAGAGCGCGCGGGTGTTGACGAAGATGAGGGTGGTGCGGTGCTCGCGCACGAGCTCGGCGAGGCGGTCGTAGATGTCGGCGAACTGCTCCCGCGGGGGAACCGCTTCAAGGTCGCTGGGGGGCGTCTCAACGTGGAGCTCGATATCGCGCTGGTGGCCGCGATCGACGATGGAGGCTTCGCGGGCGGGGCCGGCGAGGAAGCGGGCGATCAGCTCGATGGGGCGCTGGGTGGCGGAAAGGCCGATGCGGACGGGCGGTTCTTCGGAGAGACGGTCGAGGCGGGCGAGGGTGAGGGCGAGGTGGCTGCCGCGGCGGTCGCGGGCGAGCGCGTGGATCTCGTCGACGATGACGGTGCGGACACCGCGCAGGTTCTCGCGGCTGCGCTCGGCGGTAACGAGGAGGAAGAGCGACTCGGGAGTGGTGACGAGGATGTGGGGCGGGCGGCGAACCATCGTCTGGCGGGCGGAGGGGGGCGTATCCCCGGTGCGGACGGCGCTGGTGATGGGGGGGAGGTCGTAGCCCATCTCCCGGGCGAGGGCGCGGATCTCGTCGAGGGGCTCCTCGAGGTTGCGCTGAATGTCGTTGCTGAGCGCCTTCAGAGGCGAGACGTAGACGATGCGGGTCGTGTCCTCGAGCTCCCCCGCCTCAGCCTCGCGGATGAGCTGGTCGATGCCGACGAGAAAGGCGGCAAGTGTCTTGCCGGAGCCGGTCGGCGCGGCGATGAGGGTCGTCTCTCCCGCGTGGATTCGAGGCCACCCTTCCGACTGGGCATCGGTGGGGCGCTGGAAGCGACGCTCGAACCAGGCGCGCACAACGGGGTGAAAGGCCGCGAGCGGGTCGCCGGCGGGTGGAGGCGGGGCGGCTGCGGGGTCACGCTCGAACATCCGTGCGAGCGATGGTAGCGGAATCACGCGCTTCCCGCTCGTGAAAGCACCGGCGCCCCCAAGGAGGGGGCGCCGGGCTGGATGCGGGGTTCGGGGAGTCCGGTCTAGCGGCGCCTGTAGGCGGCAGCCAGCAGGCCTCCAATGACCACCACGACGGCGAGGAAGATCGAGACCGTGATCTGCTGCTCGATAAGGCCTGCCCCCGTGTCGGGTGATGCGACGGGCCCGCTCGGTTCGGCAGCCTCGGCGGCCTCTTCCGCCTCAACCGGCTCTTCCGGCTCGACGGGCTCCTCCGGCTCGGCAGGCTCTTCCGGTTCGACGGGCTCCTCGGGCTCGGGTGGCTCAGCAGGCTCCTCGGGTTCCACCGGCTCGTCGGGCTCGTCCGAGTCCCCGGGCTCGGGCGGCTCTTCGCCGTCCCCCGGCTCCGGAGGCTCATCGCCCTGGAAGCCAGGCACGGGCCGGTCGTCGTTCGCCACGGGAATCCGCTCCAGGGCGGGGAACTTCTTGCCCCAACTCCAGTCAGTGTCGCCGGCGGTTACGGCGCCGCTCGCGCTGATGGAGTCGTCGAGGCCAGTTTCGGCCTGCCGTGCGGATGCGAGAGACGGGGGGCGCGCCAGGACCGCGGCGAGCAGAGCCACAGTGGCAAGCAGAAGGAGTACGGCGCTGGGACCAAGTCGGCTTAAAGGCATGGAGCATTCCCCTTGTCTCTAGAGAGTTGCTGGGCGTCGTTTTGAGAAACTCGGCCGCATGTGAGAGCAGCAGGCCCTGGAGGAGGCGCAGCGCCGACCGGACGGTCAGCGGCATGCACCAGCACAGCCGGGGCACCTAACGCAACGGACGAGGGTGTCGGGAGGGGGGCAGAAAACGACTCGGGTGCTGCTGAACCCAAGCGAATAGGCACAACCCCAGTCGGCCTCGTGCCTACCGTCAAGCTTGTGAACCAAGCCATGGGTCGCTCTCCCACGCGACCCCGCCAGCGGTCATGCTACGGGATAGATTTCTTTAACGCTAGTGTGCTTATTCGCATAAACACATTTCCCCGCCGAAGGGGCCTTGAGCAGCCAGATGAAGAAGCCGTCCGTGGGCAGGCCAAGGGAGTCTGCTAGCGGCGCCTGTGGGCGACGGCCAGCAGGGCTCCCATGAGCACCACCACGGCGAGGAAGACGGAGAGCGTGACCCGCTGCTCGCGGAGCCCGGTGCCAGTGTCGGGTTCGCCCATGGAACTGGAGGGCTCCTTCGGCTCGACAGGCTCCTCGGGGCCGGCAGCTTCTTCGGGCTCAACGGGCTCTTCGGGCTCCTCCGGCTCCGGGGGCTCGTCGGCCTCGGGTGGCTCCGGGGGCTCTTCGTCCACGGTGATGTCGTCGTCCGTAATGCTGACCGTCGTTTCGTCCGGGGCGCCCGCCGTCACGCTGGTCGGCAGCTCGCCAAGGACGATCCTGACGCTCTCGCCGTCGTCGTCGTCGGTGTCCTGGACTGCGGTGAAGACGAAGGACTTCCGGGTTTCGCCCCTGTTGAACATGACGTATTCGGGGACGCCCGAGTAGTCGCCTGGCCCGGCTCCGTCCTGACCGGTGGCGCTCAGCGGGATGGTCACGAGCCGTTCGGGGTCGGCGCTGAGCGTCACGCGGACTGTCACGGTTGAACCCTCGTCGACGGTGTAGTGGGCCTGCTCGAACCTGACGGCGACCTCTGGCACGTCGTCGTCGGTGATGCGGACGACCGTCTCGTCCCTCGCGCCAGGCGACACCTTTGCGGGCAAGGTGTCGAAGGCGATCCTGACACTCTCGCCATCGTCGTCGTCGGTGTCCGAACTGGCCTCGAACGTGAAGGACTTCAGGGTTTCGCCGTTGTTGAACGTGAGGCTCCGGGGAACGCCCGAGTAGTCAGCCCCGGTGACGCCGCCCATGTCCGTGACATCGAAGGGGATGACGACGGAGCGCTCCGGGTCGGCACTGAGCATCACCTTGATCTTCACGCTCGAGCCTTCAGCAACTGTGTAGGTGAGCTGCTCAAAACTCACCGAGACCTCCGGATCGTCGTCGTCGGTGATGCTGACCGTTGTTTCGCGGATCGAACCCGCCTGCACCCGCGACGGAAGACGGCCGAACGCGATGGTGACGTTCTCGCCGTCGTCATCTTCCGCGTCCTGCGTCGCGATGAAGCCGAAGGTCACTTCGGTTTCGTTGCTGTCGAAGGTCACGCTGGCGGGAATGCCCGAGTAGTCCCCCGTCCGGACACCGCCCTGACCGGTTGCGCGCAGGGGGATGGTGACCTGTCGACTCGGGGCGATACTGAGCGTCACCTTGACCGTCACAGTGGCACCTTCGTCAACCGCGTACGAGCGCTTCTCGAAGCTGACCGACACCACCGGGTCAACGGTTGGCCGGACAGCGGGGTTCGGCTGGCCGGGGCCCTGAGACTGGACACCGGGGTCAGGCTGGGCAGGGCGCTGCGGGGGCAGGGGCACTTGCGGCTCGGTCACGGTGACCGGGACCTCCACCGTGGAGAGACTCGCGTAGCCGGTCGTGTCGGTCGTTGTGACCGTGTGCTCGATGGTTGCGCTGTCGTTCGCGGAGTCATCGTCGACGGCAGTTTCGACGGTCACGGTCTGCTCGGTAGCCCAGTTGTCCGGCGTGAAGGTCAAGCTGGTCGTTGTTACCGAGGTATCGCTTGCGGTGGTCAGCGTCACCTCCTCGCTGCTGCCGGTGGCCAGGGCGAGATTCACCGTCACGTCGGCGGACGGCTGGCTGCCAAGCACCACGGTGTAGTCCTTCTGGCCGCCCTCCGGTATCGAGAGCGACGCCGGGTTCACCTTGACGGCCACCTCGTCGTCGTCGATCACCTCGACGGCGACATCGTCGGCCGAGATTCCGGAGTAGTCGCTGTCCGTAGACGTGACGGCGTGCTCGATGGTCGCGGTGTCGTTTGTCGTGTCGGCGTCGTCCTCCGCTGCCGAGACCCTCACCTCCTGAGGGGTGCCCCAGTCCTGGTCGGTGAACGTCAGGGTCGACTCGTCCGCCGTCACGTCGGAGCTCGAGCCAGCGCCGAACCCGATGGTCACGGTCACGTTGGCCGAAGGCTGGGTCGCCAGCATCACCGTGTAGGTCTCGCTCTCTCCCTCGTCCACGCTCAGCGAGGTGGGGCGGACAACGACGCCGGGACTGTCGTTATCGGTGACCTGGACGCTGACGTCGGCGGCAGTGACGCTCGAGTAGCCGGCATCCGTGGTGGAAACGGTGTTGGTGATGGTCACGGTTCCGTTGCCGCTGGGGATGTTGTCCTCGTCCTTGGAGACCTTGACCGTGCGGACGGTGTCCCAGGTCGTACTCGTGAAGGTCAGGCTCGACTGGTCGACCTTCACGTCACTCCTGCCCGAGGCGATGTCGACGACCACGTCGTCCGAGGGCTGGCTCGTGAGGACGACCGTGTACTGCGTCTCGCCTCCTTCGGCCAGCGGCAACGAAGTCGGGCGCACAGCGACGCCGGGTGTGTCGTTGTCGCTCGCGGTAACACTCAGGCCTTCGGCGGAGATGCCGTCGTACTGGGTGTCGGTCGAGGTGACCGTGTGGGTGATGGTGGCGGACTCGGCATCGACGTTGCCGTCTTCAATCGCGGAGACGGTCACTACCTGGGGGGTGTCCCAGTTCCCTGTCGTGAAGGCCAGGGCGTCCTTGTTGACCGTGATGCCGGAAGTGCCCGACCTGGTGATGGTCACAGTCACGGTCGCCGCGGGCTCGCTGTCGAGCACCACCGTGTAGGTGTCGTTGCCACCCTCGACCAGCGTCAAGGCCAGGGGATCCGTTGGTGGATCGGTGGCGACGGTCACGCCGGGGGTGTCGTCATCGTAGACGGTGACCTCCAGGGTCGCCGTCTTGCCAACGTACTCAGAGGCGCCGCCGGCCGTGTGCGTCAGAGTCAGCGTCTCGTCGCGACTGTCGTGGTCGTCGGCCGTCAACGTGATCGTCTGTTCGATGCTCCAGGTCGAAGTGGTGAACGTCAGCCGCGCCCGGTCGAGGGTGAGCTCCCCGGCGTGACCGGACACGGTCACGACCACGGTGGCCGCAGGCCGTTTCTGGAGGCGGACCGTGTAGCTATTGCCAGCCCTGTCGCCCTCGGTTACGGAGAGGGCCGTCTTGCTCAGGATGATCGCCGGCGTGGCTTCCGAACACTTCTGGAGCAGGTCTGCCGCTACCTCCGACTCCGTTTCGTAGTCGTAGTACGCGTCATGGTTGACGTAGGCCATGTCGTTGGTCTGGATGTCGTAGAGGGCGTCGGGGATACAGCCCGTGAGCATGTTTCCACTCAGGTTGAGCGTGATGAGGGGAGGCGTGGCCAGAACGGGGGGAATAGTGCCCGTGAGGTCGTTCCTGTGCAGCTGCAAGGAGAGGAGCTCCGACAGGTTCCCCAGCCCCGCCGGAATCGTTCCCGTGAGCTGGTTGTCGTGCAGGTGGATGGACTGCAGCTCTGTCAGCTGCGGCAGCCACGCTGGAAGGTCGCCCGTCAGGTTGTTTGAGTAGAGGGCCAGGCGGGTCAGCTTGCGCAGCCCCCTGGTGCTGTCGCTGCCGCCGGAGAGGTCGGGAATGGGGCCGCTGAGGTTGTTGTTGTGAAGGTACAGCGTGGTCAGGGAGGTGAGGTTCTCAAGTTCGGCGGGGATCGATCCTGTGAAGCCAGGGCCCTTGTGGTCGACGACGCGCGCGTTGGAGTGAAGGAGCAGGGACGTCAGTTTCGTGAGGTTGCCGATCTGGGTTGGAATCGAGCCCGTGAAGTCGTTGTCATTGAGACCCAACACCGTCAGTTCGGTGAGGTCCCCTACCGCGACAGGGATCGACCCAGACAAGCGGTTGTTCTCGAGCGCCAACGTCGTGAGCTTCGTGAGGGTCCAGATGCCAGCGGGAACGCTGCCATTCAGGTAGTTCCATCCGAAATTGAGCGACCGGAGCTCCGACAGGTTTCCCACCTCGGCCGGGATCCGCCCCCGCAGCTTCTTGCTCTTGCCGTTCCTGTTCATGTTGAGGCCGGTGACGCGGGGCGGATCTCCGCTCACGGACACGCCTTCCCAGTTGGAGATCTCCCGGGTCGCGCTCCAGTTCGGGATCCAGCGGGAGTTGGCGGTATTGGTCCTCCAGTGGTTCACCGCGGCGATGAGGTTCTCGCAATCCGTGACGAGGCCGGCCTTGTTGGCATGGTCGGTAATGACGGTGCCGTTTGTGCACAGGGAGTCGTCGAGGGCAGTTGCTTCCTGGGCAGATGCAAAAGACAGGGGACGCACCAGGACCGTGGCGATCAGGACGACGGTGGCAGCGAGGAGCAGCGGCGAGGTCAGCCGAAGCCTGCGCCCGGTCATACGGCCGCTCCCGGTGCTTTCACGGACGCGACTGTCGCTCCGGGGCCGATCGAACGCCTCCGAGTGGGAACAGACCACCATCGCCGTGCAGCGCTCGCCGACCGGCTCCCCGGGCCGACGAACCGGACCCCAACACCAATCGCAGGAGAAGGCGGCAGCGGGAGGAATCCAGCCAGGCACTGCGCTCGAGCGAGCGGGTGGGGGGAGAAGGGGGCGTGGGTTCGGGCCGCGTCGGGATCATCGTACGAAGCCGGGACCGGCCTCGTGCCCACCGCCAGGGTTGCGAGCCATGCCATGGGCCGCTCTCCCACGCGACCCCGCCGGGTAACATGCTACGGGTTGGATAGTCTTATTGGCTAGTCTGTTTATACCGATGCACCGAAACCATCTGGCAGGCCGAGCGACAGGCACTGTGGTCCTGAAGGGCCGCGACTACGGCGAGGGTTCTTCGAAGAGCTGGAAGAGGACGCCGTTGGTATCGCGCGGGGAGAGGAAGATGTTGCGCTTCCAGCGCTCCCCGCCGACGCGGCCGGGGGGTTCGATGCCCTCGGCTGCCAGCGCTTCGAGGGTGCGGTCGAGGGACTCGACCTCGCAGGAAACGTGGTGCAGGCCCTTCCCCCGCTTCGCGAGGAAGTCCTGGAGGAAGCCCTGATCGCCGAGCGGTTCGAGGATCTCGAGCTTGAGCTCGGTGTTGGGGATGCGCATGAGGCAGCCCTTGTAGCCCTGGTCGGCAACATCCCAGCGGCTCTCGACCTGCATGCCGAAGACGCGCTCCTGCCAGGCGGCCTGCACCTCAAGGTCGGGCGAGGCGAGCGAGACGTGGTCGAGCCGGCGGAAGCCGAGGGCGCCGGCTTCGCCCTTCGTGCCGTTCACGGGGTTGTCGCTCTTGGGCTGGTAGAGCTGCCAGAGGACACCGCCGCTGTCGCGCGGATGGATGTAGGCCATCCACCACATCGTGTCCTCGCTGATGCCTCCGAAGGGGGTCACCCCGAGGCGCTCAAGCTCGGCGACGGCCTCCTCGATGTCGGGAACCTGGACGGTGAGGTGGTGGAGGCCGGGGCCGCGCTGGTCGAGGAAGCGCTGGACGAAGCTCTCGGGGCCGTCGGGCTGGAGGAGCTCCCACTCGATCTGCGTGTTGCGGATGCGGGTGACGCAGCCCTCGAAGGGCGTTCCGGGGTGGGCGTTGAACTGGCGCAGGAAGCGGAAGCCGAAGAGCCGTTCGAAGCTGTCGCGCTGCTCGCGCCAGTCGTAGGCGGCCATGCTGATGTGGTCGAAGCGGGTGAGGGTGAGCACGGAGCCCCCGGAGAGAGGAGTGTGGGGCGGTATGGTAGGAAGGCAGGAGCCGCCGGGCAACGATGGGAGCAACGGACGCGACGATCGTGGCGAATCCCCACGCTCGGGGGATGCGCCGCTTCGACCCCGAGGAGGCCCTGCGCCGGCTCGAGGCCCGCGGGTACGAAGCGCAGATTGAGCTGCCGGACTCGCCCGAGGGGACGGCGGAGGCAGCGGGGCGGGCGGCGGAGCGCGGGGACGCCCTGCTCTTCGTGCTGGGAGGGGACGGGACGGTGCGGCTGGCGGCGGGGGCGGTGGCTGGATCGGCGACAGCACTGGCGGTCCTGCCAGGGGGCACGGCCAACGTCTGGGCCAGGGAAGCAGGCATCTCCCGCAACCTCATGCGGGCGCTCGACGCCCACCTCGATGGACAGCAGGTGGCCATGGACCTGGGACGGGCAAACGGCGACCCGTTTCTGCTGATGGCGGGTATCGGCTGGGACGCGGAGATCGCGGCGACCGTGACGGCGGGGCTCAAGCGCAAGCTGGGCGTGCTCGCCTACGTCCTTCACGGCATCCCCATGCTGCCGCGGCTCCGCACGACGGAGGTGTCGTGGTCGGCGGAGGACGAGTCGGCGGCGGAGCGAGCGGGCCTGATCGTGGTGAGCAACACGCGGCTCTACGGGGGATTCCTCATGTTCTCGATGGGGGCGAGCGCCAGGGACGGGCAGCTGGACGCGTGCATCTTCACGCCCCGGACGGCGGGGGAGGCGCTTGCCCAGGCGGCCCGGGTCGTGGTGCGGCGTCACCCGGGCGCCGTGGGCGTGCGCGAGCTGCGAACGCCCCGGTTCGAGGTCACGACACCGGGGTTGCCGGTCCAGCTCGACGGGGACGTCGTCGGTGAGACGCCCGTGGCGCTGACGGTGGAACGGGGAGCCGTCAGGATGAGCGTTCCCGCCGGCCCGCTCTCGCCCGTGCTCTGGGACTAGGGGCGGCTACTCGCCCTCGAAGCGGCCGATACTGCCGCCCGCCACGACGAAGCGGCCGGCGGCGCTGGTGAGCACATCGCGGACACGGTCCGGGTCGGCGGTGGTGACGATGACCTGCTGGAAGATCTCGAAGGAGTCCAGCACGCCGCGGCGACGCTGCTCGTCGAGCTCGCTGAGGACGTCGTCGAGGAGGACGACGGGTTCGTCGCCGAGGCAGGTCTGGAGGTAGGCGGCCTCGGCGAAGCGGAGGGAGAGGGCGGCGGTGCGGAGCTGAGCGCGCGAGGCGAAGGAAGCGGCGGAGAAGCCCTCGATGAGCACTTCGACGTCGTCGCGATGGGGGCCGAAGAGGGTGACGCCGGCGCCGATCTCGCGGGGGCGGCCATCGCCGAGGGCCTGCAGCATGCGGCTGGTCCACTCGGCCTCGTCGATGGGGAGGTTGTCCTCGACCGCGTCGCCGAGGGCCGGCTTGTAGGTCAGGTCGATGGTTTCGGAGTCGTCGCTGAGGCGGCCCATCTGCTCGCGGGCGTAGGGCACGAGGAGGCCGAGGGCATCGGCGCGGCCCTTCATGATGATTCCCCCCGCATGGGCCAGCTCCTGGTTCCAGAACCCGAGCTCGGTAGGGGACGCCTCGCGGGCCTGGATGCGCTTGAGCAGCCCGTTTCGCTGCTGGAGCACGCGCTGGTAGCGCTGCATGGCGCGCAGGTATCCGCGGTCGACCTGGGAGGCCATCATGTCGAGGTAGCGGCGGCGGAGGATGGGCGGTCCGGCGACCACCTCGATGTCGAGGGTGGTGAAGAGGACGGCGGCCAACTCGCCGACGGCGTCGGAGGTGCGCTTGGCGAGGCCATTCACGCGGACGCGCTTGCCGGCGCGCTGACCTTCGCCGCTGCGGCCGACGACGGCGACTTCGAGATTAAGGCGTCCGGCGGCTCGCTGGACCTCGGTCTGCAGGCGGGCGACGGGGAACTCGGAGTCGAGCACATCGCGACGGACGAGATCGGAGTCGCTGCTGGCGCGGCTCGAACGGAGGGTGGAGAGGAGGTAGATGGCCTCGAGCAGGTTGCTCTTGCCCTGCGCGTTCTCGCCAACAAAGAGGTTGAGGCCGCGGTCGAGGGACAGCTCAACCTGCGAATAGTTCCGGAAGTTGGCGAGATGAAGATCAGTGATATACACGACGCATCCAGCGTAGCCCCCCGCAGGGCCAGCGAACGACAAGTATAGAGGCCCTTACGTTAGGAGGTTATGTTTCCATCCGCGAGGAGCATGGAGAGAACTGCTTACGTGCCTACGCGCTCGGCTTTTGGGGGTATAATCCCGGCCAACACCGAACAAGCGAGTAAACGGATGAAGGTTCAAGTCCTGCAGGAGAACCTCCAGCGGGGGCTGGCGATCGTCGGGCGCGCGGTCGCCGCCCGGTCGACGCTCCCCATCACCTCGAACGTCCTGATGGCGACGGACGGGGGCCGGTTGCGCCTCTCGGCCACCGATCTCGACATCTCCATCAGCACCTGGATCGGCGCGAAGATCGAAGAGGAGGGGGCGACGACGATTCCGGCGCGGCTGATCACGGACTTCGTCGGGCAACTGCCTCCCGCGACGGTGTCGATCGAGGTCCCGGAGCGAACGCGCCAGGCGAAGCTGGAGTGCGCGCGCACGGAATCGACCATTAACACGATGGACGCCGAAGACTTCCCCCGCATCACAGCTATCGACGAGGGCCCCTCGATCGAGCTGGACGCGGCGACGTTGCGTCGCACGATCGACCGGGTGGAGTTCGCAGCGGCAACGGATGACTCGCGGCCGGTAATCACAGGCGTGAGCATCAAGGGCGAGGAGAGCAAGCTCACGTTCGCGGCCTCCGATGGCTTCCGCCTGGCGGTTTCGGACATCGAGCTGGGCGCCCGGCAGGCGTTCCCGATTACCGACCTGAATCTGATCGTTCCGGCGCGAGCGCTTCGGGAAGTCGGCCGGCTGATCGGGGACGGTGCGGCGCCCGTGGAGCTGCGGGTGAACGACAAGCAGACGCAGGTGCAGTTCTCGATGACGGACGTAGAGCTGGTGGCGCAGCTGATCCAGGGCACATTCCCCAACTACAACCAGCTGATCCCGGGCGAGTTCAACACGGCAACGGTGGTGGACGTCGACGACTTCATGCGCGGGGCGCGCATCGCAGCGATCTTCGCGCGGGACGGGAGCGGCATCGTGCGGCTGCAGGTGCAGCCTTCGGGCGATGGCGGCTCAGGGAAGCTGGTCATCAGCGCGCGCGCGGACGAGGTGGGCGACAACGAGGGCGAGATCGATGTGAAGGTGGACGGCGAACCGGCGAAGATCGCGTTCAACAGTCGCTACCTGGCGGACGTACTGGGCGTCCTCGACGGCGAAGTTCGGCTCGAGACGACGAGCCCCTCAAGCCAGGGCGTCTTCCGCCCAGCTGAGGAAGACGGCTACGTGCACGTCGTCATGCCGATGTTTGTTCAATGGTGATAAACGCGCCTCAGAATCTGCACATTCCGGCGGGCAAGCGGGAGATTCGGTGGATTCTGGGGGTTCGGTCGGGAGCAGCCCCTCGACCGTGACCTCATCCCGGGTGGCCGCCACGCTCAGCTGAACGGCCTCCAACACCCGCTCGTACCGCTCCGGGTCGGCACCGTCGAGCCGCGCGGCGATCCTCGCGCACGCCTGCCGGAGGTCGTCCTCGTCCACTCCGGCGGCGATCGCCGAGGCCGGACGGGCAAGCGTCTCCAACTCCGCGCCGAGAACCTCGCGCTGTCGCTGGACTTCGCGGAGTTCGGCGCGCACCACGGCACTGTCGACCTCGTCGTAGCCGAAGAGCCGGACGAGCCGCTCCTCGCGCTTCTTGAGTGTCGCCAGCTCGGATTCCAGGCGCTGGATCGCCTCGCCGTCCGAAGCGTCAGCAGCGGGCTGCCTCAACTCGCGCAGGACCACCTCGGGCGCGGTGAGCACCTTGCGGACCTCGTCCCGGATCTCCTGCTCCAGAGCGCCCGCCGGGATGTAGCGAGCCGTGCAGGCGTGCGAAGTGTTCTTCGTGTACGCGTGGCGGCAGCGGTAGTAGGGGTAGTTCTTGCCCCTCGAGGAAAGCGTCTGCCCCACCATCGCGCTCTGGCAGACGCCGCAACGCAGCCGCCCGCGGAGCGCGTAGTGCCGCTTCGCCACGGGGCGGCGGCTCGTGCGCTCGGGGTCGTTCAGGATCGCCTGAACGCGCGACCAGAGGTCGTCGTCGATGATGGATGGCGTCGCCCCCGGAATCTCGATGTGCTCGTTCTCGGGCCGCTCCACCACGCGCGTGCGGCGCCGCGCGCCCGGGGCGCGGACTGGCACCCGCTTGGTACGGCGGTAGACCGTGCGGCCGATGTAAGCCTCGTTGAGGAGCGTGCGCCGCACCGTGATCGGGTACCAGCGCCCCCCGGAGAAGGCGGGGATGCCCGCGTCGTTCAGTTCGTTGGACACGGCCGAGAAGCTGCGGCTGTCGGCGTAGCGCTCGAAGATGCGGCGTACGACCGCCGCCTGGAAGGGTTCGATCTCGCGGCGGCCGGTGGCCGGGTCGTAGGTGTAGCCGTAGCAGCCCGCCCCGGTTGCCTGCGGGATGCGACCGCTGCGCGCCCGCTCCTCCTTGCCGCGCATCGTGCGCTCGGCGATCTTCTCCCGCTCGACCTCGGCGATGAAGGCGCGCGCGGCGAGGATGAAGCGCCCGACCGCCGTGTCCTCGAAGCGCTCGGTCACGAACTCCAGGCGCACGCCGGCGCGTTCGAACTCGTCGAAGAGGATGCCGATGTGGTTCTGGCTGCGCGAGAGGCGATCGACGGCGAAAGCTACGACTACCTCGGCCTCGCCGCGCCGCAGCGCTGCGCGAAGCTGGTCGAGGCCGTCACGCTCGAGCACCCCGCCGCTCGCGGCCTCGCGGATGCGGCGCACCACGCGCCAGCCGCGGTCGGCGGCCAGTTCGTCGCAGGCGCGCTCCTGCGTATCGAGCGATGTCCCTTCGCGTTCCTGGGCGTCGGTCGAGACGCGGGAGTAGATGATTGTTCGCATGGCAGTCTCCGTCGGATCGAGATGGGGGGTCACCCGCATCGTTCATTCCAGGCTTCCAAGTTACACGACATTGAGAACCTTCGTTCTGATCGCCGACCTGAACTTGCTGCGGCACGACACGCGGCGTGGTGGGGCGCATCGTGGTGACGCAGGATTGACTGGTTGTCGGTGGGCGAGGATTGAAGCCTCATCAGGCCTGTCTCCTTCTCAAGCCCGCTTGTCGCGCCCGCTCTCCGGTGGTCGAGGACCGAACGACGAGGGGGGACTTCACATCTCCCTATTCAGGCAGTCGGCGGCGCAAGTTCCGCCCATTGCTGTTCATCCTGGTTCACACTCGCGGCCATGCCCATGCGGTAACCGACGCGGGGCTCGGCGAAGATGTAGGCGGGGTTGTGGGGGTCGTCGCCCACTCGGTGACTGACGCGTTCGTTCTCGTTCACGACGAGGATGGGACGTACACCGACACCAGGATGGAGGACAGCCTACTAACCCAGATCATCACCCATGAACTCGGGCACTACGTGAGCGGCCCCTATCACACTCCGCCGGTCTGCAACGACGCTGCACCCGTGGTTGCGATGATGGCTCCCTTCGCCGGCGACCAGCTTGTCAACGGCATGGTCGTACGGTCTCGATGCGACGTAATGTTCGAATTCCCCGTTGGCGGCGGCAACCGCCTAACGGCTGTCGATGTCGCGAAGTTCAACCGCCATTACGAGTTGCGGGCCCCACGACGCGCCGGGAGCACGATCTTGTCCTCGCCATCGCCTGGGAGGGTTCAGATCACCTTCCACGCAAGGCACATCGTGAACGAGGCCTACATCCTCGTCGAGACGAAAGGTGAGACCGGCGACTGGAGAGAAGTCGAGAAGCTCTATCCTCCCGAGACGCAGGATCAGCTCATCTTCTCGAAGGTCTACACGATTTCCGAATCGGGGAAGCGCTACTACCGCGTCAGCCCCAAGAGCCAGGCGAACCTGACAGCGACCGTGAGCCTCGAGGATTGGGTCAACGTCGAGCAGCGTCCGACCATCACACCGCCCATACAAACCCACACGACGATTCGGCTCACGGAACAAAGCACCCAGTTCGTGTGGCCTGGGCCAGTCATGCGAGCAGGCACCGCGGTCGGTAGCGCCCCGATTGTCGTCATCTGGTGGTGGGATGCGGCCAACGAGGTGTGGCTTGGATACTTCCCCGGGTCGCCGATACCTGGCCTTAGCACGCTGACCCACTTGCGCACCGGATATACGTACTGGGCGGTTGCGGAGCGGTCCTATTCCTGGGTGGTCCCGTTGGCAGGGCTCAGAGGTGCGGATGACTCCTCCCAACCTGGCAGTGGGGTGCAAAAGGGTTGGACCGCTACTATTGCCTGCAGTGGTGGGGACTTTAGTCCCATCCGCGTCGGCCCCACGGCTACTGAAGCGGAGGTTATCACGGCGGCGAACGCGCTCATCAACCATGAGCACGGCTGCGATGGCCAGGGCACTTACACGGTGTCCAGACCGTCCGGCTAGAGGGGGACGACTCAGTGTAGGCTGTCCACCGGAGGAGGTAGCCTCCTTGGTTGGCTGGCATTGGAGTGTCTCCCAGGGTTGTGAAATGTTGATGAGAAGTCTGCCGCGCCTCCGTCGAGTCATAGTGCCCGTGATCGCTGGCCTTATCGCTGGGCTTGGAATCGCCCTGGCGCCGGCCTCCAGTGCGTCAGCGTCCGACGGCTCAGAGAGCAAAACTGAGGTGCGCATCGCAGCGCGCGTGCTAGCCGGTGGAAACAAGGAGTTTGCGATCCAGGTCCGGCCCGCTGGTGGGGTGTGGGAAGGTCGTCAGTTGCCTCCGGCGAGGTTTGTCCTTGCCAATGTCACGGTTGCCCGTTGGGTGGCTAGTACACCGCTGGCTCTGGATACGCACGCCGGAGCGAAAGTGGACGACAAGGAGGCAACAGCAACAGCCCGCATCCTTGCTCGTCGCCTAGAAGATGGGCGTACAGAGGTTGCGTTGCAGATGAGGCGAGGAGGAGAGGAGTGGGGTCATTTGCAGTTGCCCTGCCAACGGTTCCTCCCCGTCCAGGCTCCGCCCGGTCGCTGGTTCGCAACTTCGCCGTCAATTGTGCCGGGAAAGGCCACGGAGAGCCCCTCTGGAATCCGGCAGTCTTCTCGGCCCACACCGCCGGGCATCGTCCCGATGTTCGGCATATGCGAGAACGAAGAGCAGGAGTGGCTCAGAGCTGTTCGGGATGAGGAGGGCGGTGGCGGTGCCATCGCGCAGACCCTCGTAGGTCGTGACGACCGTCGACGGGTCGTCGGATGCAGGGGAAGACCTCGACTACCTGGGCCCGGCGCAGGCAACCGTGTCCGGATGGGTCGGTCCGAGACCGGGGGAGTCGGCGCCTCCGAAGCCTGCAGACACGGGCACTGGGACATTGCCAGGATCGGAGCCAGGGGAGGGCTGGCTCATTGCTGTGCATAGGGCTCGTCCTGGAGCTTGAACGCCCCCATCGCATAGGAGGCGAGGAAGAGCACGCGCGAGACTTCCAACTTTGGGCGAATGGACACCGCCAGGTCGCCCAACTCAAGCGCTCCCACCGTGGAGCCTGGAGTCAGGCGATAGACGGCCTCCTGCCCGGTGACCGGCTCGACCGTCAGCGACGGAACGGCCGCCCGGAGGGTGTCCCGATCCTCGACAAAGAGCGGCGCCTCACACGGCTCGTACTCCCGAAGTTCAAGCGTCAGCATCGGCTTCGTCGGGTTCTGCTCCAGTGCCGATTATCCGGCTCACCCTGAGCGTCACACCCTCGCAGTGCGGCGCCATCACGTGGCGCCTGGTGCGGCAGGCCTTCCGCTCGTCGACTCAGCCAACGCAGATTCCTGGCACGGACGTTGTCAACGTTGCGCGAGGAACGGTGTGCTCGCCATCACCGCGCCGGCGAACACGTCGAGCTATCGTTTCCTCTCCGGGGGGAGCGGCGTTTGCGAGGGTCAGGGCCGACACTGTCAGGCCGGTATTGGAAACGATCTCAGCACCGCCACGGCAAGGTTCCGCTACACGGCTTCCTCGGCCAGCACAGACTCATCGACCGAGAATGAAGGAACCACGACACCTCACACTTACTCGCTCTTTGGGGAGGGACCCTACTCCTGGGCCGCCACCTGCAACACGGGGCACTCGACCGGCTTCGGGACCAACTTCGAGAGTGACACCGAAGCCGACGCCGAAGCGCGGCAGTGGATCAGGGACAACTGCTGGGAGGGGGTGCCAATCCAGAAACAATAGGATCAACCGTCCCATCCTCAGACGTGGGCTCAGACGTGGGAACTGCTCCTCCTCGTGAGGGGCAGTTCCTACAGGGTGGTACAGTTAGGGAGCGTGGGTCGAGGCTGATACTCCAGTTTCTCCAACAACTGGGCGGCGACCCGAGGTGAGGGCAAGTAAGGCCGCGTCCGATGCTGGTGGCGGGGCGGACAGTAGTGGGTCTATCGTTGCGGGCGCCGCGCCGGATGAGCGGATCTTCTTGGGCTATGCGCGGGACCTTGTTATCGGGGACGTGATCGAGGTCTGTACGGACTACCCAAATGCAACGCGCCGGGCAGTGAATCTCTGGAACGCCGGGCTGAAGGCACCCTGCGGCGAAGGTACGCTTCTTACGCGAAACGCCTTCACGATGCTCGTGCCCACAGACGGGGAGAATGAACACGCGCCCTGCACGCAGCTCACGCCAGCACCAAAGCGGGACAGGATCGACTACGTCTCCGTGCTCTCGCTCGGCTTGGTATTCATGGAGATTCTGGGCTGCGAGAACGCGTTGGGGTGCGTCATTCCCTATGCTCAGTTCAACACGCCGGCGGACCAGTCCCACGTCGGTCCGCAGTACGCCTTCATCAACACCCGCTTCCTTCCGCTGACCTATGGCGATGTCGCGAACGAGGACACGACACAAGAGAAGTTCAACCTGCTGTACCACACCATTGCGCACGAACTCGGACACAACCTCGGGTTCAGGGATTACTACACGTGCCCCGACGGCCCCTTGATGATGTACGGGGTGGCCGACAAGGCTAGTCCCTGCCACGTGGGAAGTACGCCGCGCATCACGGACGTCGACAGGCAGAAGTTCCGCGACGAAATCCCCTTCCGCCCACTTGTGGAACTCTACGACGCGACGAACGACGGTAGCATTCTCTCTGCGGGTCCGAACTCCGGCGAACTGATCGTCGAGTTCGTAGCAACACGTGTTTACAACATCAAGCACGCTGAACTACGCACGAGTTCGGACCCTAGCAATTGGACGAACTCCACTCTTGTCGAGACGTATACGCGGGAGCAGCTCTTTGTCACGGGCGCCAACACGTTTCGGAGGGTTTACACCGGCCTATTGACCGGAGTGGAACTCCACTACCGGCTGTACTTCGTCTCGGAGGCGGACAACAGCCACCGCGATGGGCTTTTTCGGCCCAAGTCAGGCACGTACTCGATCACGCTCCCGAGGCCATCGCTCCCACCGGTCCAGCCGCCAGCGCCACCGCCTGTGATCGTCCCACTCGGTCTGACCGTTGGGCAGAACATTATCACCTGGCCCGGGCAACTACTGCCGTCGCAACCGAGACCCGGGGGCGTCCGATCTCGGCGGTCTGGTACTGGAACGCCACCCTCAATGTTTGGCAGGGATACTTCCCGGATGCACCCCCCTACGCAATTGACCTCTACACGCTGTACACAGGGCATACCTATCACGTGGTCGCGACGGAGCAATTTACGTGGTGGGTGGTCGTGGCCCCTACCGGCGCACGCAGCAGAAGTGCGGCGGACGAAGGCTCGGCTGGTCAGGAGCCCGACTCGGGGTGGAGAGCAACAGTCTCGTGTGAGAGTGGGCGCAGCCCCGTCCGCCTTGGCGTTGCACCAAGCGAAGCTGAAGCTATCAGCGCTGCTAGCTGGATGATCAATCACACGCAAGGATGTGCGGGCAATGGCACATACACCCTCTCCCCAATCCCCGACAATCCATAGGGATGGACTCGTACATCTCCCACTACCCGGTCTCAGTCGTGTAGGACATGCGGTCCATGCGAGTCGCCAGACCGACCTCTTGGAGAGAATCGCTGAGGCGGTGCTGTTTGACCTCCAATGTCCTTCTGGGGGCCGTGGAGGGTGGCGGTGTCCACCCCCTGAGAGACTTCTTGGCGGCTGGCGTGGGGGTCGCGCTGGGCAGAGGAAGTGGGAGTCCGCTGCCGGTCGGTGGGATTCCCTTGGAGTACTGCACGCGGGGGCGACTGCCATCGTCGACTCGCAAGCGCATCTCTTCCTCGCTCGTGACCTCAGGCCGGTAGCACGTGGGGGCGACGACGTTCATGGGGTCCCGCACAGGGTCTTCACCGCGACGAGGTGTTCCGGTGGGCAACGCAGGGGGAGATTACCCACGCGGCGTCCGTCCGCGCCTTGTTGAAGGCGAGGCCGCTGATCGAGGGGGAGATGTTGTGATTGTCCTGAGGGAGGTTCGTGACGACGAGTTGACGGTTGTCTGGACCTGTGGCGAGAGGCCGAGGGCAACCGTCAGCCACACCGGATTCCCGCAATCGGCTGACCGTCCGCCTGTCTCACCATGCCTCGGATGTGGGCGCGTGCTTTCTGTGCCTCCACCGGCGTCGTCGAATTGGCAAGGCCCATCCCGGCCATCGCCAGCACGGCGAAGAGAGCGAGAGCGGAGAGGCGGCGGTGTGTGAAGTCACCGCGCAAGCTTGGGCACCCCCAGGCTTCACACCGCCGTTCTACTACCGCAGAAGGTTTCACGCCCTTCCGTCAGCACTTCCGGGGAGCGTAGGCATGCAATTAGCCGGGTTCGCTGCCAGCATGCCACCGCGCTGGGGAGAGGGGTAACGTCGGGGAGCGGCGCAGCTGGGGGTTGGTCGCCCTTCACGTCGACGGTGATCGCACTCGCAAGGCCCCCGGTGCTCATGGACCAGCAACACCAGCACGGTGGTCGATGGGGCTTCGTCCTTAGGGTCTACCTCGCCATCAGTCGAAGGAGGCCTGACTGTTCCCGTCCTCTGGGCGCTCCACCCAGGTTACAGACCGCAGCAGTTCGTCGAAGAGCATACGGTCCCGGTCCCCGATCACTTCGATGATCTCCGCCGTGCCCCCGGCTCTCGCCGAGACGCGGAGGCTTCCCCACGACGTCCAGAAGATGTAGATCGGTGGCTGGCCGGCGGAAGGCTCAGTGACCGCCACCCGCTCGTCGTCGGGAACCATAATGGTGAAGCTGTAGCCTTCGCCCATGAAGGTGTGGACTCCTGGGTTCAGGACGGGCCTCTGCCACTCGGCTTCGACCTCGGCAATGGCCGCTTCGTACTCTGGTGGCGGCGGATGTATCCAGCGAATCTCCTCGAGGCGCGAGCCCGAGATGGCCGTGGCGATAACGAGGAAACCGCTGAGGGGGTTACACAGCAAGGGCCCATGCCCCGGCGGTACCGGTTTCGGGCTGATGCCGCACAACAACGTGCTGCGGAATCTCGGATCGTCTGATTCCCCGCCACTGACACAGCACACCTCCGGGTCCTTCTCCCCCGCCCAGCGATGTGCGTAGGGCGTCGGCTGGGGTGTGGTGGTTTGCAGTGGTGTTGCCTCCGGGGTCGGCTCTATCGTGACTGTGGGTTGCGGCGTGGACTCCCCAGTGATTGGTGACAACCCGTCGGGACTTGGCCGCGCGTGGTCTTCGCCGTCCAACACGGCAACGAGCGTGGCTACCGCTACACCCACACCGATGGCCACTGCTAGCCCACGTCCGGCCCAGATCACAGGGCGCCTAAGGCTCGCCAACCCAGCGGGGAGCGCCAGCGCACCCCGGAGGCGCCCTGGCGGCGGTTCCTGCGGTGGCTGCCATGCCGCAAGTTCATGGCGGTTCGCCACATTCAGCTTTGAGAGCATCCTGGCGATGTGCGTCTTCACCGTCTCAGGACTGAGCCTGAGGCGCACCGCGATCTCGGCGTTGGTCCCGCCCCGGCGCAGTTCCTCGAGCACGCGCCGCTCGGCAGGCGTGAGGATGCCGGGGTACGGCGGTCGCCCGCCCCTTTCGCGCTCCATACCCGCGATAATCGCACAAAGCGGGGTAGGTTTCGTCACCCGCCCGCGTCGAAGGGCTGGACCTGCTACTAGGGGTTGGAATGTGGTCGCGTTCTAAGCGCGGGACTTGTCCGAGGGGGCATCTCCCAACGCTGCTGAGTTCCTCACTCCCTGCGACCGCCCTTCTATCCAATCGTGACGCTGGTGGTCATCGAGAACACCATCACGTTCTTGTACCAGGAGGCGGACGACAGCCACCGCGATGGGCTTTTCCGGCCCAAGTCAGGTACGTACTCGATCACGCGCCTGAGGCCATCGCTCCCACCGGTCCAGCCACCGCCACCGCCTGTGATCGTCCCACTCGGTCTGACCGTTGGGCACAACATATCACCTGGCCCGGGGCAACTACTGGCGCTAACACCACCACCGTCGAGGCTACAGCCGCTGCCGAGCGCAGCCACAGCGTCTCAGGGTTGGAGAGCGGCACGGCCTACGACTTCCAAGTACGGACCACGGCCGGCATTGAGGTCGAACGTCCACCAGGGCGCTACTCGAGCCTCAGGAGCAACCCCGGCCCTCAGTGGCAACCGCATCGGTGCTGGCGAGGGCGTATTGCGCTGGAACGTGCGAGGCCGCTTCACGGTCGTCATCCCCGACGGCATGGAGGTTCGGTCCAGTGAGACGGCCGGGTCCGTGACCCTTCAGGACATGGGCAGCGGCTCCTACGTGACCCTCTCGGCCCCCAGCGCCGAGCTGAGTCGCGAGTTGCACCCTGCTCCTGAGGGGCGCGATGTCGGCGCACTGCTCGAGCAGGGCGTCGCTTCGGTGGTGCCGATCGAGTGAGCCCTGCACTCGGTCGGGCCCCTCGCCGAGGGACAGCCCCGGGCTACATGCAGGGGGCGCTGTCCGACATCTGGACCAGTTCGCACAACATTCAGGCAATTGTGAAGACTCCGCCAGCGGCGGGGCTGACAGCCCGGGCCCAGGTCAGGCCCGCGGAGGCGCCTACACGACCTCGATCACCACAACATGGGTGTGGGACGTGACCTGCAGGGCGGGTGGTGGCGAGGGCTGCACGGCCACGTCGCAGGAGTCGGCGGTGCTGGCGGTCGCCGGAGCGGGCAACCGGTGCCCGCGGGGGGGCGGCGACTACACCGCGCCCCCAGGACTAGCAAGCAGGTCCTGGGGCAGGTCGCGGCGCGAAGCTCGCCGAGGCCGTCACGTTCGAGCACTCCACCACTCGCGGCCTCGCGGATGCGGCGTGCCACGCGCCAGCCGCGGTCGGCGGTCAGCTCGTCGCAGGCGCGCTCCTGCGGGTCGAGCGAGGTCCCGTCGCGTTCCTGAGTATCGGTAGAGACGCAGGAGTGGATGATTGCTCGCATGGCAGTCTCCGTCGGGGTCGGGGACGCGAGGCATCGAGTCACTCAATCCAGCCTATCGGTCGAGGCAAGGGAACAGTGAGGGTAGGGGCGGGGAGGAGGGTGTGCCGGTCAGGGGCCCCGCTGCCCTTCTGGATCACTGCTCGCGCCCGCTTCTGCCGAGCCGGAAGGTTGGAGTTCGTCGGGCGCGAGCAGCCAGCGCCACAGTTCGTCCCAGGCGCGCGTGCGCGGCCCTGTGCGCCAGCGGGTCGTGAGGGTGAACCTGCTGGGAGTCGAGTCCACCTCATCCACTTCCGACGCTGGCCCTCGCACAGCCTCGCCCTTGTGATCCCTACCGTTTCGCATGCTGCCACTCGTGTCCGCAATTGACACGTCAAAGCGTGGCGGAGGGCGGTGCCGAAGACAGTCCCCCGCAGGGGCACTTCACGCGTGAACGGGGCCTGCGAGGGGGTTGCACGCGGCGCGGCCGGCAGGGCGGTTACGCAGACTCATGCAGAGTCGCCGTGGGCAGCAGGTGCTCGAGGTCGAGCCGGCGCGCGAGGTTCTGCAGCGCGAGCAGGTGGTCGGTGTTGGGGCGGACGCCGTTGCGCCAGCGCCAGAGGTTGAGGCGGGAGGTGCCAAGTTGGCGCGCCAGCGCGCCCCAGCTCAGCCCCGAGGCCTCCTTGAAGCGGATCAGCGCCCCGGCGAAGTCCTCCGGGTAGTCGTAGCTCGCGCGCCGCTGCCGCATGAGATTCAGGCCTCGGCCCCGGCGAAGTCCTCGCCGAGCAGGATGGCGGGGCCGCCGGGGATGCGGCCGGCGAGCACGACCAGTTCGTGGTAGGGACCGCCGCGGGGCTCGGCGCCCTTGCGCCAGCGCAGCACCTGCTTGGTCTCCATGCCCAGCGCCTCGGAGAACTGGTCCCAGGTCAGGCCGCTCGCCCGCTTGAGGCTGTCGAGGCGGTCGGGGAAATCCGTGGGAAGCCGCCCGCTGCCGCAGGGGAGGGCGCGTCCGGCGATCGCGGGCCCGCCGCCGTGGCGCGGCAGGCGGGGCGCGGAGCGGCGAGTCGGGGATTCCGGGTGGGGGCTTTCACGCTCCATGCGGCGCTCCTCGTGATTATCTACGTACCAGTCCGTACCTTATGCTAAGATAGAGCGCGGGGTCAAGAACTATCGTTCTAAAATGGCCGCGGCAGGACCGGAAGGAGCAATCCCCATGACTACCACCGACGGCGACCCGCGCAGCGGCCTCGGAGACAGCATCCGCGAGGCGCGCAGGAGCGTCGGGCTCACCCAGAGCCAACTCGCAGCCCTCGTAGGGGTCTCCGCGCACACCGTCTGGGCCTGGGAGGCCGGGCGCATGAAGCCCACCCACGCCCACCTCGTCGAGATCGCGTTCCACACCGACACGAGCCCTCTCCAGCTCGAGGCGCGCGAGCGCCTCAACTCGGAGCTGCTGCTGGAGACCGAAGTCTCCTTCCACGACGCCGTGAACGGCCTCCCCGATGAGGACATCGAGGAGATCCGGGAGTTCATCCGCTTCGTGCGCTCGCGTCGCCGCCGCCAGGGACAAGCGGAGCAGTGAACCGGGCGCGGCGGCGGGCGGCGACGCTGCGCCGGAGGCTCGGGCTGTGCGGGCGCGTGGACGCCGAAGCGGTGGCCAACGAGCTCGGGCTTGAGGTCTGGCTGCGGGACTTCCAGGTGCAGAAGGAAGTGCAGGTCGACGGCAACATCGCGGTAGCGCGCCGGCTCGGCCCGGAATGGCGGCGCTGGGTGACGGCGCACGCCATTGCGCACCGGCTGATGCATCCCGGCAACCACGTCGAGCAGCGCGCCCACACGGAGTTGCCACGGCCCTGGGAGCGGGAGGCGGAGGACTTCGCGCACGCGCTGCTCGTCGACGAGGACGAGGCGCTGGCGGCGGGCTTCGTCTACGCATGGGAGGTGGCCGAGCATTTCGGCGTGCCGCCCGAGCTTGTGCGCGTGCAGGGGCGACTGCTGCCGGGTGAGTGCGAGTGAGGCAGCCGGGGGGCGCGGTGCGGCAAGGACGCCCCTGAACGAAGAAGGAGCAACCACGATGCATGATGAGCCGGAGCGCGGTCCGACGAGCGTGCGCTATTCGTTCGAGACGCGACGCCGCGTTGTCGAGTCGATACTCGGCGGCATGAGCGGCCGAGCTGCCGCTGCGAGCGTGGGCGCGGACACCACGACGGTGTACCGCTGGCTGGCGCGCTATCGCGCGGACGGCTGGGAAGGCCTTCGCGAGCGCTGCCCAGCGCCCGGGCCCCGGGCGCTAGTCGAGGCGGTCGCGCGCTTCCGGGCGGAGCGTGGCTACCCGCCGAGCATCCGCGACCTGCAGAAGGCGGCCGGGTTCAGTTCGACCTCGGTGGTCGCGCGGCGGCTGCAGGCGTGTGAGCGAGCCGGCCTGATCGTGCGCGAGGCGCGGGTGTCGCGGACGATCACGCTGACGGCCGCTGGACAGGCGCTCGCCGGGCTGGCGCTGGAAAGCTAGCCAGCGGCCTCCGACGATGGGCGTCCCGAACACGCGGGGTAGGTGAGCGGCGGTTGAAGGGTCGGCCTGCCCCCGGCCTATGCCTCTTCCAATCCGGCTGGCCGCCCCGCTTCCCATTCCCGCCGGCGCCGCTCAAGGTCTTCGTCCCTGGGGTGGGTGAACGCGTCGAGCGCCTCGCCCGCCTCGAGCCACTGGCCGAGCGCCATGTGCGACGCGATCCGCTGGTAGTGGGTTTCGACGTCCCAGACGTCGAGTTCGGCGGCCTTGTCGAATTCCTGGGCGGCGGCCGCCGTCCGCCCAGCCTGCAGCAGGGTGATCCCGCGCGCGCAGCGCACGATGGGGTCGAGCGGGTACCTGGCGACGGCGCGGTCGTGGTCGAGGATGGCCTCGTCGAACTCGCCCAGCATGCGGTGGATTACGGCCCGCCTCGTCAGCGGGTCGGTGCCGACCGGGCCAGCAGCGATCTCTTCGGAAAGGCGTGCGATCACCTCCCAGAGGAGATCGCGGAACTCCTCTGGAAGGCGATCGGCGGTGGTCGTGGTCGATGTGTCCATCATGTGCTCGCTCCTTGCAGCCAGTCGCGGGGTGGGACAGGGGTCAGCATCCTAGCACGTATGTTCGAGAGGGCGTCAAGGGATGGTGCGGCAGGGTATCCTTGACGGCAGGCTGCTGGGGATCCCCGCGGCCATCGCTCGGGGAGGTGCGCCGTGACGACAACCGACCAACTTCTGTTGCGCATCACCGCCCGCCCGGACGTTTTCGGCGGGAAGCCGGTCATCCGCGACCTGCGGATGTCCGTGGAGTCGGTGCTGGCGTTCCTGTCGGAGGGGCTCGCGCCGGAGGAGATCCTCCACGACCACCCGGACCTTGAACCCGAGGACATCCTCGCTTGCGCCGCCTACGCGCGCCTGGCGGTGGCGCGCAGCGCGGCGGAGGGCGCCGAGGGCGACCAGCCCCGCTCCGTGCCGCCCCGCTCCGGTTCCGCGCGGCCGGCGCGCGCGACGCTGCGCGAGCTCGCTGCGCGGCCGATCGAGGAGCGCCATCGCGCGATCGCCGCCTCCGCGATCAGCGTCGACGCCCGCGAAACGGCGGTGTGGGACGCCACGGCGGGTGACGGCCTGGAGGCGTGAGCGAATCGCGAACGACGCCGGGGCCGCCGTCACGCGGCGAGGTCTGGCTCGTCCGCCTGCCGCGCGCCGTCGGCGCGGAGTTGCAGCGCGACCGGCCGGCCGTCGTCGTCAGCTCCGAGGCCTTCGACTCGGCCCCTGTGCGCATCGTCGTGCCGTTGACGCGATGGCGGGACGAGTTCGCCGAGGCCATCAACAAGGTGCGGGTCGATGCGAACGACCATAACGGCCTGCACATGGACTCCGCCGCCGACTTCCTTCAGATCCGCAGCGTGGCGGTGGAGCGGTTGATCGAGCGGCTCGGCGAGTTGGACGTAGCGCTGGTCGAGGAGATCGTCGCCGGGATCGTGATCGGCGTCGACTACCGGCCCTGATCAGGCCCGCGCTCTCGCCGCCGGGACCGGCGGCCACGTCGACCCGGACACATGCGGCGCAGTCCAGGCCCCGCCCAGCGGTCCCTCGCGCTCGATCAGCCCCTGGTGCGAGACCCACAGGGGCAGGTCGACGCGGGCGACGCGCATCTCGGCGCGGGCGACTCGCAGGAAGTGGTGGGCGGCGAGTTCGTCGTCGAACACGACGAGCACGGCCGGCCGCACGCCGTGGTCGTCTGCGGGGCGCTGCGAGGCGTAGTAGCGCAGGTAGGGCGCGAGGCGGTCCGCCATCGTCGATGGCCTGACGGCGCGGCGCTCCCACTCGAGGAAGAACGGCCACGTCCGCCCGCCCTCGCGCAGCAGTCCGAAGGCGTCGGGGTGCACGGAGCGCACGACCCCCTGGTCGCGGAAGTAGCGCGAGGCGCGGTGCGGCGGGTCGAGCTGCGCGACCTCCCAGCCCTCGCCGCGCGCCTGCTCCGAGAGCATGGCGGCGAAGCGATGCACGGCGGTGGTGTGCTCGAGGGTGCGCAGCAGCTGGCGGCTGCGCCTGCCGGAGACGTTGCGCCAGCCGGGGGGCGAGCCCGGGTCGAGCAGCCGCGCGCTCCAGCGCCTGCGCGCGAGCCCGGCGGCGGCGCGGTCGCGGCGGGCGAGCAGGGTCAGCCCGCGGTCGCTCGCGACCAGGCGGCCCGAGACGCGGGCGGCGAGGCCGGCGTCCTCGATGGCTCCCACCAGTTGCGAGACGCGCGCGGCCGAGACCCCCAGCAGCCCGCCCAGGTGCGCGGGCGCGATCCAGGGCCAGTCCGAGAGGAGGTCGAGCACATGCTTCTCCGCTGGGGAGAGCAGCGAGGGGAGCAGCCAGGGCGGCGCGGCACGCCGGGGCGTCTCGCGGAGGTCGCGCGGGACGGTCGCGCGCGCCGGCTCCTCGCCGGGCCACGCGCCGCCGTCCGGTACGTAGGAGAGGACCTCCGCAAGCGACAGCAGCGGCGAGCCCGAGGCGGTGCGCCACATGCGGGCGTTGGGGCCGGAGACGGCCGCGTCGCCCTCCAGCGCGAGGAAGGCGGGGGCGGAGGCGCGCGCCATCAACCGCGCCGTGTGGCGCAGCCGCACGGCGTCCGGGACGAGCAGCAGGTACGCCCCCGGTCGCGGCCCCTCGCGCAGGCGCCAGAGCCGCTTGGCGAAGGCCGTGCGCTCGGCGGTCCGGCCCTGGCGGACGACGAAGAGGGTGCGCCCGTCCGGGAGCCGGATGGCCGCGTCCATGGGCGCCGCCCGGTACCAGCGGAAGCGCAGCGGCCACTCGCCGGCGGCGATCGCGGCCGCCAGGCGGTAGATCACGCCCACGCCGTCGAGGCGCTCCAGCAGCAGCTTGCGCCAGTGCGCCGTGAGGGGCCGCGAGCGCAGCAGCTCGCCCGGGCGCTCGCCCTCCAGGCCCGCGAGCCGGCGCAGCCCGGCGTAGGTGAGGTGGTAGCGCTGCGTCGGGGCGATCAGGTCCGAGGCATGGGGGAGCGGTGCGACGAGCCCCGCATCCTCCAGCTCCCGGCAGGCCGCGTAGACGGCGCCCTTCGACCAGCCGGAGATCGCGGCCGCCTCCAGCCTGTCGAGGAAGGGCATCTCCCCGAGCAGCCGCAACAGGTCGCGCCCCGCGCTCACGCCGCATCCTTCCCGGAGCCGCCGGTCGGCGGCTGGAAGTGCTTGCTGCGCTGCTCCCTGCCGCGCTGCCCGCCGGGCGGAGGGGAGCCCCCGCCGTCGCTCGACGCTGCGCTGGCCTCCGCCTGCTTCCTGCGCTGCTCGGCCTGCTTGCGCTCCTCCTCGCGCTTCTTGCGCTCCTCGAGCCAGGCGTCGATGCGGCGGCGGCCCTCCGCGCGGCGGGCGCCGACCTCCTCCTCCGTGAGCAGGTAGGAAGCCGCCCCGGCGCGGATGCGCGCGGCCGTCTCCGGGCTCCCGTCGTCCGGCTTGCGCACGGCCATCGAGAAGGTCGGGGTGCGCTCGTTGCCGACGGTCGCGCGTACGTAGGCGTGGTGCACGGGCAGGGAGACGATGTCCTCCTCGGAGACGCGCTCGCGGTCCAGCTCCCAGACGAGCTGACGCGCGTCCGAACCCGCCACCTGGAAGACGGCGAGGCAGCCGATGTTGGCGAGCAGGGTCTCGCGCATCGTGGGCGAGAGGTCGTCCAGCTTGGCCAGGCTCTGCGTGGCGAGGACGAGCGACGCCCCGAACTTCCCCAGCTCGCTCAGCATCGACTCGTAGTCGACGCCCGGCATCGACTGCATCTCGTCGACGATCACGAGCGCACCGCGGCGCTCCTCCGGCGGCAGTGCGCCCTGCTCGCGGATCACACCATCGACGAGGTTGATGATCGACGCCCCGATGAGGGCGGCAACATCCCTGCCGGCCGCGCCCTGCGCGGTGGAGACAAGCAGCACGCCCCCGTCGAGGATGGTGCGCCGGAGGTCGACGGTGGACCGGGACTGGCCGAGGATGGCGCGCGCCCGCTGCGAGGAGGCGTAGTAGGAGAGCCGCGTCTGCACGGGCGCGAGCGCGTCGGCGCGGTACTCGTTGCGCCACCCCTTGAACTCGCGCCGCCACCACTCCACCAGGAAGTCGTCGGAGACCCGCTCCAGCACCAGGGTGCGGAAGTCGTCGTCGGAGAGCAGCCTGAGGCCGTCGAGGATCGTGTACTGCTCCTCGGCGGGGGTGTCGGGGTGGGCGTTGTGCTCGTGCAGGGTCTTCACCAGCTGCTCGAGGATCGACTGCATGCGCGGACCCCACTGGTCCCAGAGCCCCCTGGCCACGCGCACGACCGAGTCGGCGGTGCGGTCGCGGTCCGCGAACACGCGCGTGTCGAGCAGGTTGATTCCCGGGTAGCCCCCGGCGCCCGCGAGGTCGACCAGTCGCACGGAGTCGATGAGCGACGGGGGGACGCGCCCGAGGATGCTCTCCACGAGGTCGGCATGGGGGTCGACGACGACGATCGCGTCGCGGTCCCGCCCGGCCGCCTTCTCCTCCAGCCGGTGCTCGACGAGGTTCTCCATGAGCGTGGACTTGCCCATGCGCGTGCGCGCCACGTAGAGGTGGTTGCGGCGCAGCAGGTCCTCGGGGAAGCGAATCTGCTGCGGCGCGCCCGCCGTGGTCGCGCCCACGAGCGCGCCGCCGCTCACCTCGCGCGCGGAGGGCAGCAGCACCTTCGCCCCGGAGCGGGCCACGAGCGGGGTCTCGTCACGCGCGCCGGGCGGATGCCAGAGCGCCGCCGCCTCGCGCACGCCGAGCACGCCGCGCCCGCGCAGGAGGCCCGGAGCGGCGGGATGCATCGCGCCGCGGTCGGGCAGGAAGGGACGGACCTTGCCGGCCCGGAGGCGCAGGCCCGCGGGATGGTCGTACTGGCGGTAGGCGGCGGCGACGGGCTCCAGCAACTCCTTCGCCCGCTGCCGGCCGACCTTCGGCTTGAGCCTGGGGAGGACGGCGACGACCTCGACGTCCGCCTCGAAGGCGATGCGCGAGACCTTCTCCTTGATCAGGAGCGGGTCGTAGACGCGGTTGCGGGAGCGATTCCAGCGCGCCCGCGCCCAGCCGGCGAGCGCGAGCGCGAGGGCGGCGCCCGCGCCGAGCGCGATCGCCTTCCACTCCTCGCCCCCCTGCCACCAGCGGTAGCCCTGGAAGAAGCCGAGGCCGCCGAGGGCGAGCGCCGCCATCGCCACGCCGTCCTGGGTGTGGCGGCGCACGTCGCTGGTGGAGGCGTCGTGGTGGGGACGCTCGACCGCCGGGCGGTGGGCGCGCTCCTGGTGGCCCCGCGACCACTCGGGGCCGAGCGAGCGCAGGCGCAGGCGCGCCACGAGCCGCTCGTCCCTGCCGAGGCCATCGAAGGCGCCGAGCAGGGCGAGCAGGGGGTCGGAGCCGGGCTCGACCAGGGCGGCGTCCTCGAAGACCCGCAGCGAGGCGTACTCGGGGCCGTCCGCGCGGAGGTGCAGCGCCCACGCCTGCTCGCCTTCCGCGAGCGCGAGCGGGTCGTCCGCGGCTTCCAGCTGCTGGAGACGGGCCTGCGGGTAGTGGGCGGCGAGCTGCTGGCGCACGACCTGGCCGTCGCGGCAGCGCGCCATGAGCGTGACGCCGCCCGCGTCGCCGGCGAGCTCGAGCGAGAACGGCTCGGGCACGGCGATCGACGACAGCAGGTTCTCGACGCCGAGCAGGGTGCGCTCGCCCGTGCGCGGCGGGGTCACCGCCAGGAGCACGGGCTCGGTGGCCTTCCGTTGGAAGAGGTTGAGGGGGTTGAATCGCATTGGTGTGTTCCTTTCGGGTGGGTGCCGGTTGGTCTGGGGGCGCGTCCTTTGATCACTCGCTGGCGTGCTCCTTCCTTCGCTGCGAGCCCGGCCGCCACTCGACCAACTCTGTCTCCTCGGGGGTCGCCTCGATGCGGATCGGGAAGCGGTTGCCGCGCGCGAGCAGGAGCCCGTCGCCGCGCGGGCAGGACAGCAGCCAGCGCTGCAGGTCCTCGGGCAGGTCGAAGGCGTCCCCGACGGTGCTGATGGCGGCGGCGTCCTGCTGGAGGAGGAGCTTGAAGGCGGCGTTCTGGAGGAGGGCGCGCCCGCTGTGGCCGGTGATGGCGCGGGAAGAGTCCTCGGCGAGCAGGTCCTGCACGTCCTGGGTGATGAACTGCAACCCCAGGCGGTGCTTCCTTGCGCGCTTCGCCATCGACACCATGAAGGCCGCGCCCTCGGGGTGCTGCATGATCGACCAGACCTCGTCGACGACCAGCAGGCGCGGTCTCGGGTCGCGCGCAGCTGCGGCCCAGACCGTCTCCGTGCAGACCATCGTCGCGGCGGGGCGCAGCTCCGGCTCCAGCAGGTGCAGGTCGAAGACCGTCACCAGGGCCTCGTTGGCGAGCAGGTCGTCGCCCTCGTCGGTGAGCAGGTGGCGCAGCGAGCCCGTGGCGAAGGGCCGCAAGAGCCTCGCCAGGGCCGCGTCGCCCTCGGCGTCGTCCCTGAGGTAGGCGAAGAAGTCGCCGAAGCCGGTGCGCTCGCGCGGCTGGGCGTAGTAGGCGGCAAGGGCGTGGTCGAGCGCGGCTCGGCGCTCCGCCCCGAGCGGCTCCCCCACCATCACCTCGATGAGCCGCCGCAGGCTCCCAATGCGCTGGAGCAGTTCTTCCGGATCGGCGCGGTCGATGACGAAGGGGTTCATGCCCTGGCCGGCCACGCCCGGGGAGAGCACGCGCCCGCCCGCCGCCCGCGCCATGTCGGCGTACTCGCCCTCGGGGTCGATCACGTAGGCGACGACGCCGCGGCAGAGGCCGCGCAGCACGCCCAGCTTCGTCGCGAACGACTTTCCGCTCCCCGAGCGCGCGAGCACCGCGGTGTTGGCGTTGAGGTGCGTGCCGTCCCAGGGGTCGTAGACGACCGGGGAGGAGGCCCGCAGGTCGATGCCGCGCAGGTCGCCCCCGCGCGTGTCCAGGTCGGGCGGCGAGAAGGGGTACAGGAAGGCCAGCGATGTGGTGTCGAGCGTGCGCCAGGCGGCGACGGCGTTGAGGCCGAGGGGCAGGGTCGAGAGCAGCCCCTCGCGCTGGCGGAAGGGGAGCGCGTCGAGCTTCCCCAGCGTCGAGGCGAAGTGCGCCTTCGCGGTCTGGGTGACTTCCGCCAGGGACTCCTCGTCGGGGGCGTGCAGGGTGAGGGAGAGGGAGGCGTGGAAGAGGCGCTCGCGGCCGCGCTGCACCTCGTCGCGCAGCCGCATCACGTCCTCGAGCGCGATCTCGGCCTCCGAGGAGAGGCTCTTGCCCTTCCGCATGGAGAGCGAGCGCGCCGACTCGAAGCGGACCTTCTGCCATTCCAGCGTGCGCGCCGCGACGGCCGCCGGGATCGGTCCGAGGTGGAGGGAGAGGTCCATCGGTGCGCCGGCCGCCATCAGCCCCTGCAGGAAGCCGGGGCTGAGCGAGCGCGGCCAGCTGCTGAGGTGCAGCGAGCGGGCGAGGTGGCCGCCGAGGCGGATCTCGCGCCGGTTGAACTCGACCTCGACGGGCGTCTCCTCGTCGATCTCCCTGGGGGAGCCGCCGAGGGCCGAGGCGAGCACCAGCATCCGCAGCTGGCGGCCCCGCAGCAGGTGCGCGGAGAGGCCCGCGCGCACGAGCAGGGAGCGCAGCTCGTCCATGCGCTCGTGCTCGCAGACGGCGTAGAAGCGGCGGTCGAGGATGCCCTCGCGCGCCTCCAGGTCGCCCAACAGCCGCCGGAGCGACTCGGCCGCCGCCTTCGTGCGGGGCGGCAGGTCCGGCGGCTGCGCCGCCTCGAGGTCGTCGCGCAGCTTGCCGAGGCCGGGCGGGTGCTGGCGCACGAGCAGCTGCAGCGGGAAGTCGCAGGCGTTGAGCGCGCCGGCGAAGGCTCCCAGCTTCGGCTCGTCCAGCTCCAACCCCAGCACCTCGCAGACGCCGAGCTTCTGGCGGTCGAGGCGTACCGGCCAGTCGTCCTCGAGGTGGGAGAGCATGAAGGCGAGGGGCAGGCCCGGCGGCGGCTTCGGCGCCGGGGTCTCGGGCTCCGTGTCCCGAGGCGCGGGATCCGCGCCCTCCGCCGGCGGCGCGGAGGCGGCCGGCCCGCCGGGCAGGAGCGCCGCTCCGCGCTTCGTCAGTTCGAGTAGCTGCTGTCTCATGGGATTGCGCTCCTTGTCGCGTCAGTTGAAGAAGGGAAGGACGCCCGCGCGCAGCAGGGCGGCGACGCCCCTGGCGGAGAGCACGAGCGCGAGCCCGGCCACCGCCAGGAAGACGGCGCTGCGCGCGCGTCCGAGGCCGCGCTCCTCCGCGCCGTCGGCCATGAGCAGGAAGCCCGCCCAGACGAGGGAGAAGACCGTGAGCCCGGCGGCGGCGTAGGCCATCGCCGTGAGCGCCTCCTCGAAGGCGTCGAGCATGGCCCGCTCCTCCTCCGGGGCCGCGCCGGTCGTGACCAGCGCGACCCCGGCGAGGAGCAGGACGGTTCCGAGCCGCCTCACCACGGCCACTCCCAGCCCTGCGCCTCGAACCACTCGCGCAGCTCGCCGTCCGTGGCCGGTACCGGCGCGACGGGCGTGGGTTCGGGCTCGGGTTCCGGGACGTCGAGCGCCCCGTAGGGGCCGTCGCCCCACACGCTCGAGGCGAGTGCGAACGTCTCCGTTCGCGTTCGCGCGAGCGGCGCCCGCTCGCTCACAGCGGCCTCGATGCGTTCCTCGTGGACGACGGTGAAGACCACGTCCCGGGAGACCGTCGAGGCGGGCACGTAGCAGCTGGCGGTCACCGCGTAGTCCGTGAAGGTGCCGTCCCCGTTGGGGACCGTGACCGTCTCGGTCACGACGTCGCCAAAGGCGGGGATGGACACAGACGCCGTCTCCGTGAGCCGCTCCGTGCGCTCGGGCCGGTGGGTGAGATCCACGAGCGGCGGCAGCAGGACGCGCAGCGACGCCTCCACCGACACCGTGATGGCGACGGCCTGGACACCCTCGTCGCTCACGACCGGCAGCCGGAAGCGGGTCTCGCCGCCGGCCACGAGGGAGACGCTCGTCTCCCGCGTCGCGGAGGAGACCGTGAGCGTCCCGGAGATGGCCGTGACCTCGGCCTCGAGCAGCGCCGTCGTGGTGATGTCGGCGTGCCCGGCCACCGCCTGCAGGGACACCGCCTCCTCGAGCGTGCTCGCGCACGTCGAGGCGACGGTCCCCGCGACGGCCCCCGGCGTCCAGCCGAGCGAGACGACGCGCAGGTCGCAGAGATCGCCCCCGGCGGCGGGCAGCGGGTAGGGGAGCTGCTCGCCTTCGAGGCTGAGCGCTCCCGCCTCCCCGAGGCCGTCCCGCCAGGAGAAGACCAGCGACGGCGCGGGGCCGTGCAGGGGCAGGTCGTAGGTCACGCGCTCGCCCTGCTCGGGCGAGGCCGTGGCCCAGGCGCGCAGCGAGCGGCCCTCGGGACCGCCGTAGGCGCGCGCCGTGACCTGCAGGCCGGTGGCCGCCCGCAGGACGACCCCGGCGCGCTCGCCGGTGACGGTGAGCTCCTCGACGAAGAGCCGCCGTCCCGGCACCGGGGGCGGCGGCTGGAACTCGATCTCGTCCGAGGTCCAGCCCTCCTCGTCCGGCTCCTGGGCGAGCGCCGCCGCGAGCGGCAGCGCGCTCACCACGACCAGCGCCAGCGCGACCGCGACCAGGAAGCTCTTCCAGAAGCCGCGGCGTCCCTGCCGCCGCTCGCCGAGCCGCTGCTCGCGGTCCTCGCGGGCCGCGGCCCGCGCCCCGTCCGGCTGTTCGCCGCCCCGCCTGCCGAAGAGGCGCTGGGGGCGGAAGGGCAGGCGCCCGGTGCGGCGCTCGCCCTCCTTGCGCTTCTGCGCGGCGCGCCGCGTGCGGCGCAGCATGCGCCGCGCCAGCAGCCGCAGGGGGTCGCCCTCGGGGCTCCGGGGCGACTGCACGGGCGCGGGCAACTCGCCCCGCGCGAGCTCGGCGGGAAGCCCAGTGTAGCGCCGCGCCCCGAGCGCGTGGCGGAGCAGGTCGGCCGCCACCAGCGGCAGCCGCCTCCCGCCAATGCGCCCGGCGACGAGGGCCAGCCCCCCGAACCCGAAGAGCGCGGCGAACGCCATGCGCACCGCGGAGGGACCGACGGGGGCGTAGTGGTAGAGACCGTAGGCGAGGGCGCAGACGGCCGTCATCGCCACGATCTGGGGAAAGGTGAACCACAGCAGGACGCGGTCCTCGGCCTGCACGTGGGTGGGCACCTCGTGTGCTTGCATGACAACGCTCCTCTCGCCCGAGTGCCTACTCGGGCTCGGGGACGTCCTCGATCTCGACCACGGGGTTGGAGACGGCGTCCATCACGAGTTCGACGACGCCGAAGGCCACCATCGCCAGCACGATGCCGGCCAGCGCCGTCATCATCGCGCTCTTGCCGCGCTCCATCTGGTGGGGCGCGCCCGAGGCCGTGAGGTAGAGGTAGGACCCGTAGATGAAGTAGCCGACGCCGATCGCGCCGACGACCCCGAGCAGGATGCCCACCAGGTTGGAGATGGTCTGGGTCAGATCTTCCACTTGCTGTTCGCTCCTTCGCGTGTGTGTTCTGGTTCGTCTCTCGGTGCTGCTGCGGGTTCTTCGCCTACCGGCACATCGCGCTCCTCCTCCGTCCGTTGCGTTGGGTGTCGTGTGGTCGCTACTCGCCGCTGCTGCGGGGCAGGCCCGAGCCGGGGGCGTCGTTGCCGCCCCCGGACGAGGGGGTCGAGGTCTCGGCCGCCGAGCGCACACCCGAGGCGGCCGCCGAGGCAGCGGAGACGCCCGCTCCGGCCACCGCCGCTCCCGCCAGCGCCGCGCCGCCCGTGGCGGCGCCGCCGGCGAGCAGGCCGACCGAGCGCGCTGACCGCGCGAGCGAGCCGGGCAGGGACATGCCGAAGTAGAGGGTGTGGAGCCAGGCGTCGAAGGTGCCGGCGTTGCCCAGCATCGAGGGCACCCGCGTCGCCAGGTAGATGAAGGCCAGCGACATCAGGAGCTTCCAGGCGAGGTCCTGCAGCCCGTCCGCGCCGCCGATGGCGGCGTACTCGTTGAGGAAGCCGATCCCGAGCGCCAGCGCCACGAGCTGGATCGCCTGCTGGAAGACGGTCGTCATGAAGAGCCGCAGCCAGTGCCGCCCCCAGCCCGCCGTGTGCGGCAGTATCCAGAGCCCGAGGGCGATGGGCGCGAGGGCGAGGAGGATGTCGATCAGCGCCAGGCGCAGCACCATCTGCACCACGAGGTAGAGGACGAAGAAGGCGTAGACGAGGTAGAGCAGGGCGAGCAGGAGGGCCATGCCCACGCTGCCGACCGCGACCGCCGTCAGGAGCGTCTGCAGGGTCGAGCGGAGCATGTCGCCGGCGGTGACGCCCAGCTCGGCGGCGATGAAGCCGGAGACCGCATCGGCGATGTCGATGACGAGCGCGCACCACCAGAGCGAGGCGGCGGCGGCGACCAGGCCGAGGGCGAGGCGCGGCACCAGCTCGCGCCAGCCCGCCTGCGCCCTCCCCACGTGGTCGCCGACGATTAGGCTCAGCCCCATCCAGCCGACGATCACGACGAGCGCCCCGGAGGTGACGACCCACACGGCCATCCACGCCTGGCGCACGATCTCGTGGTCGTAGGTGAGGCCCGCGGGCGTGCCCGTGAAGATGTCACTCACGGGGAGACCTCGCAGGTCTCCGCGTCGGTGCCCGAGGCGCGCTCGACGACCCCGCAGAGGGTCCCGTGCGCGCCCTCAATGACCCAGCTGGCGATCGCCTTGCCCCAGCGCGGGGGGTCGAGGGCGCGCAGCACCTTGTTCCAGAGACCGCCCGGCTGGTGCGGCGGGATCACCGCGTAGAAGGTCCCGCTGACCTCCGCCCAGGTCCTGGCGATGATCACGAGCAGGTAGGGGCGCTCGGGGTCGAGCGGGGCCTGGCCGCTCTCGAAGGGGTACTCGAAGGCGTACTCCCAGCCGTCGCGGCGCTCCGTCTCGCCGCCGCGCAGGCGGTACAGGGGGACGACCCACTCGCCCGTATCGCCGTCCCGCGCGCCGAAGTAGACGACGGGCATCCGGCGGTCGAAGACGGGGCGCGCGATGAAGCGCCCGTCGCCCTTGCGCTCGACGAGGTCCTGGTCGTCCGCGTTGACGAGCACGATCGGCGAGTAGGGGTCGGGCGGCTCCTGGGCGAGGGCGGTGCCGCTCGAAGGGACGGCCGCCAGCGCCGCCAGCAGCAGCGCCGCCGTAAGCGCCCGCAGGCGCATTCCCCTACCGGCCTTGATCGCAATCCGTCGCATGGAAGCCTCCGTTGACGAACGTGAGTTCTGATCGAAGGCCGAGTGTGGGCGGCGGCAGGGCCGAAGACAGTCCCTCGCAGGGGCATTTCACGCGCGCAATCCCCCCGCGGGGGACTGCCCTCCCCGGATCGGGCCGTTCCAATGTCAGCGGGCTGTACAGGGAAACGACGTTGGTGACGTTTTGTCACTCGGCTCTGGAATCAAGACAGGACCAGCGGAAAACGCCCCCTACAGGCGGTACGCGGAAAGACGCCGGGTTTAGGTCCCGTTCCGGCGCAGATGACAAAACGCCGAAGGCGGTCTGGTGACGATGAGCCAGTCCACGGACGAGGGCCACGAGGGCGAGCACACCGACGACGAGCGGTTGCTGGCGGCGCTCGAGGAGCTGGTCGGCCGCACAAGCCGCGAGGAAGTGGCGGCGCTGCTGGGCGTCAGCGTGCGCACGGTCATCCGGACCGCGTCGGAGAAGCGGCTCACCCCGCGGATGCGCGACACGCTCACCCTGAGGCTGTCCGGGGACGAGGAGGCAGACCAGGCTGTCGACCCCGCACGGACGGACGATGAAGACCTGGCCCGGCGACTCACCCGGATCGAGACGCGGGTGGAGGCGCTGGAAGCGACCACGGGCGCTGTCCGTGAAGCCCCGCCCGCGACGGGACACGCGGACCCGGAAGGGGCTGCGCCCGACACCGGCGCTTCGATGCGAGCGGCCACGACCCCGCCCCTGCCCGGCGTGGAGCAACCGGTCATCGGACGCGCGACGGCGACGAAGCCCCGGCGCCCTCACCCCGAGCTCGTGACGCTGGAGGCGGAGGATGGCGAGGCGCTCCTCTACGGCAGGGCCGCGCCGCTCATCGCGGAGTGGCGGCGGGTGCGAGCCGGCCACCTCGACCAGGGGAGAAGCCGCGTCGAGCAGGCCAGGGACTGGGTGCGAATGTGCGAGCTGGAGCTCGCACTCATCGGCGAGCACGGACTGACGCTGCCACCGGACAGCTACCCCTGGGACCGTTTCCAGCGCCGCGACGCGCTGCGCCATCGCGAGCTGTGGCTGGGCTACGCCCGTGCCGAGCGCCGCCGGGCGGTGGTCTGGCGCTCCCTGCGGCGTGTCCTCACCCTCGGCGTCTGGCGTCGGTGACCAGCACCCGCGGGCCGGGCTTGACAGTAGAACGCACGTCCTACGACACTCGATCACAGTTTCTGGCTTCGCCGGGTTCATGCCGCAGAACCCGGAGGGTCCATCCCGGACCCGGACGACCCGACGGATCGAGCACTGCTCTCCCGACGGCCGGCCAGTGAGGGAGAACCGCTTCCCGCAGCGGGAGGCGACCGAAGGGTCGAGCCTTGCTCCCCGGAGGCCGTCTCGAACGCCGGGAGACCGCGTGGCGAGTCGCTTCGGCGCTCGACCCCGGAGTCCCTGGGTGAGGTGCGTCCCGCACCCGGCCCGGTTCCTCACGTCCGCCGCACCTGACGACGAGCCGGTTTGCGAGTCACTCGCAGGCCTGGCGACCTCGCATGCGTGCGGTCCAGCCACCCCGTTCCCCGGTCCCGGCATCCGACCGCGGGCGGAGTGCGTCCAGCGACAGCCCAGTCCACCCAGCCACGACCCGCACTGCGGATGCCGGCGCGGGTCACCAGCAACGAGCAACGAGCAACAGTGACGAAGGAGGTCACGAGAATGCACGCAGCACAGGGAGACGCCATGGAGATGCGCGCCAGGACGCAGCAGTACACGGGACCGAGCGCGGGCCGCATCGCGACCCTCGTCCCGCACGACGTGAGCTTCGAGCGGGGCTGGTTCTGGACGACGACGGCCGTCTGCCACGGGGGCGACGAGCCCGACGGGCTCGCGTTCCGGCAGCGGCCCGACGGCAACGGCATCGACGTGCGCTGCCACACCGGCGGCTGCACGCGCGGCCAGGTCGTGACCGCCCTCGAGGGCGTCGTCGAGCTGCCCATCTGGACGGCCTACGAGCAGAATACAGAGGCCACCGTGGCGCTGCGGCGGCGGTGGTGGCCCGTGCGGAAGATCGCGCTCGGCGCGGGAGCGGCGCTGCTGCTGGCGGCGCCGCTGCTGCTCGGCGGCGGGCTGGAGGCGGCCGTCGCGAACGTCGCCGCCCTCGGCGTCGTGGGGGTGCTCCTCACGGGGCTCCCCGGCCGGGCGAGGAAGGCGTTCAGGTCCTGACGCGCGCGGGCCTCGGCCCGCCCGGCCAGCACGACACATGGGGCCGTCCCTCCGGGGGCGGCCCCTTCTCATGCCCGCGAGGGCGCACGACACGAGCGACCAACGTCAGCACCACGAAGGAGGACGGCAATGACGATGGCAACGACGACGATGAACACGGCCGCGACCATGGCGGGAAACCCGCCCGGGTGCAGCCTCGAGGAACTGGTCGACCGCATCTTCGAGGCGCTCCTCGGAGCGGCCCCGGAGACCCGGCAGAGCGTGACCCGCAGCATCCACGAGGCGCGGCGGCTGCGGCAGCAGGACGACCTCGACGGCGCGCTTGGGGTTCTCGCCGGCGCGGACCTCAAGCAGGCCACGGAGCAGGAGACGCGCTGGGCCTACGCCGAGTGGGCCGACGTGGCGCTCCGGCGCTTCGGCACCCGCGAGGCGGTCGTCTACAGCCCCGGCACTGGGCGGGCGGCCGTACTCGCGCCGCACCCGGGCGGGGCGCTGGAGGTGCTGGCCGTGCTGGGGATGCGCTGGCCGGTTGGAAGACTCGTCTCGCGGCGCAGCCTGCGGGGCCTCCGGCCCCTCGCGAAGGGCGGCTCGTGATGGTCGCCACCCACGCGCCCGTCGACATCGCGGCGCTCAAGGAGCGCCACCCGCTGGGCGAAGTCGTGGAGGCGGCCGGTGTCCGGCTGCGCGGCAGGGGCCGTGTCCGCCAGGCGGTCTGCCCCTTTCACGAGGAGCAGGAGGGCAGCTTCACGGTCTACGCCGACACAGAGCGCTGGTACTGCTTCGGCTGCGGCGAGGGCGGCGACGTCCTCGACTTCCTGCAGCGCATCGAGGGCCTGAGCCTGCCGGAGGCGATCCGCAGGCTTGACGCCGCGCCGCCCACGACCGCTCCCGTCCGCCACGCGGCATCCCGGCGGCGGCGCGACCGCGACGCGGTTCCGCCACCGGACCCGGCGCTGCTTACGGCGGCGGCGCGGTTCTACGCGGGAGAGCTGCGGCGGAGCGGCGAGGCGAGGGCGTACCTCGCCTCGCGGGGGATCGGCCCGGAGACAGCGGCCCCGCTCGGCCTCGGCTACGCGCCGGGAGACGGGCTGCGCGCGTGGCTGGCGTCCGCCGGCTTCGCGGCCGGTCGGGTCCGCGAGAGCGGGCTGTTCCTTGAGCGCGGTAGAGAACGCTTCGCCGGGATGGTGACCGTCCCCGAGATCGCCGGCAGACGAGTCCGCTGGCTGGCGGGACGAGCGATCGACCCGGGGCGCTCCCCGCGCTTCCAGGCGCCGCCCGGACCCAAGCCGGTGCTCGGGATGGGACGGCTCGGCCCCGCCCCGCCGTGGGCGGTCGTCGCGGAGGGAGTCTTCGACTGGCTCCTGCTCGGCGAGTGGGGCCTGCCAGCCTGCGCCGCCCTCGGCACGCAGGGTCTCGAACGGGTGGCAGCCGCCCTGCGCGGCTGCCCGAACCTCTTCCTCGCCTTCGACAGCGATGACGCGGGCCGCGAGGCCGCAGCGGCGCTCGGCACCCTGCTGGGCCGCCGCGCCGCCGTCGTCACCCTCCCCCCTGGCATCTCCGACGTGGCCGAGCTGTCCACTCACCACGAGGGGCGCAGAACCTTCCTGCGCCTCCTCGAACGGGCGGCCCGCGCCGCCCGCTGACCCACCCATCCCGCCCGGCGGACACCGGACAGCCCGGCTCGCAACGAGCCGGGCTGTCATCGCGTGCCCGCCGGACCAACCGCCAACCGAGAGGAGGCGCGATGACCGATAGCCGACGGGGCTCCGCCCCGCTCACGGGCCTCCACCCCGGAGGCCCGCATCCACCCGGGCAACGCATACCACGAAGGAGATCACCATGAACAACGGAACCACCGCCCTCGTCAGCCGCAACGGCTCCCACCCGGAGCCCGCCGCCAGCGAGATCGACCTGCTCTGGGACGGGTTCACGCCCACCGTCACGCAGAAGCTGGGCGAGCCCCTCGACGAGGGGCTCGTCTCCTACCGAAAGGGGCGCAAGGGCCGCACCTTCGCCTACCTCGAGGGGCGCACTGCGATCGACCAGGCCAACCGCATTTTCGGCTTCGGCGGCTGGGGCTGGGAGCTGCTCGGCGACGTGACCATCCGCGAGGGCGAGAGCGTCAACGAGAAGACGGGCGAGGCGAAGCCCTGGCGGGCCTATGCCGCCACCGTGCGGGTGACCGTCCCCGGGTCGCCGCCGCGCACCGATACCGGCTTCCAGGCCGTCGCCGAGGAGACGGTCGAGGGCCACGAGACCGCCTTCAAGGGCGCCGTCACGGACGCCCTCAAGCGCGCCCTGCGGGGGTACGGCGAGCAGTTCGGGAACGGTGCGCCACGGCATGTGGTGGGTGTATCCCCGGTCTAGCCGGGACAGACTCGGAAGAAGGTCTGTGGGTCAACTGACTTACCCAATGCCGAAAGGCTCAGGGGACCAGAGCATGTCAGTAAAGCGGGGAGTTATCCGAAGGCACAGACGATGCTGCCCTGCAAGACCCGCGCGCCACGGTAAAGGCTTGACTGCTTGAAACCCAATACCCAGCGGTCCACGAACTGGCCCACCGGTCAGAGTGCTTGAAGACGGTGCCGCATCCGACTGGGGCCTGCCGTTGCAACCCCAGTACTTCCGCGATGCGGGCGATGGGCTATGCGTCCATCCAAGGGAATGAATGGGTTACCTACAGCGCGCTACGACGTACATCACCACAGAACGTGGGATCACCTACAGGGCGCGAGCCCCACGGTGACGGAGCCCCCGTAGTAGTCCGAGGCTGGGAAAGCCAGCCACATGGCGAAGGGGGGCAGGTGACACACGACATCAAGTCAGAGAGGTATGCGAAATGCAAGACGCCGAAACTGTACTCAACGTCATTCAGGAACGAGGCAGACGAGGATTGCCACTGGAAGGCATCTACCGGCAACTCTACAACCCCGACCTGTACCTCCGTGCCTACGCCAGGTTGTACCGCAACCCCGGCTCCATGACACGAGGTACAACAAGGGAAACCGTAGACGGAATGTCAATGGCCAAAATCGACGCCATCATCGAAGCCCTGCGCTTCGAGCGGTATCGGTGGACGCCAGTGCGGCGGGTGCAGATTCCCAAATCCAACGGGAAGACGCGACCGCTGGGCATCCCTACGTGGTCCGACAGGCTTCTCCAAGAAGTCATGCGCTTCCTCCTGGAAGCGTATTACGAGCCGCAACTCAGCGAGCTCTCTCACGGTTTCCGTCCGAGCCGAGGCTGTCACACAGCCCTGGAGGCGGTCACACGCCAGTGGACGGGAACGAAGTGGTTCATCGAAGGTGACATCACCCAGTGCTTCGACCGGCTCGACCACGAGGTCCTGCTGTCGGCGCTGGGCGAAAAGCTGCACGACAACCGCTTCCTACGGCTAGTCCGGCACCTGCTCCGGGCGGGTTACCTGGAGGATTGGCGGTATGGGAAGACCCTCAGCGGGACTCCCCAGGGCGGCATCATCAGCCCCCTCCTCTCCAACATCTACCTGGACAAGCTGGACAGATTCGTCGAACAGGTGCTCATTCCAGCGAACACGCGGGGTAACGCCCGCCGACCCAACAAACGCCACGCGGCGCTATCGGTGCGCGCCCGGAACTGGGCAAGAAAGGGAGACCACGAGCTGGCTCGCGCCCTCCGCAAGGAGATGCAAAGGCTACCCTCGGGCGACCCCCACGACCCCGACTACCGGCGCCTCCGCTACGTCCGCTACGCGGATGACTTCCTGCTTGGGTTCATCGGGAGCAAGGCCGAAGCCGAAGGTGTCAAGCGTCAACTCGACACGTTCCTGAGCGAGTCTCTCAATCTGGAACTCTCGTCCGAGAAGACGCTCATCACCCACGCGACCACGCAGCCAGCGCGGTTCTTGGGCTTCGACATCGTCAACCAACAGGCCGACGACAAGCGCGATCGAAAAGGTCAACGCTCAGTCAACGGCAAGATCGGTTTGCGAGTGCCCGCCGATGTCGTGCGGAAGCGGTGCACCCTCTACCAGCGTAACGGCCGCCCCGCACACCGCCCTGAACTACTACAGGACGATGACTACAGCATCGTCCGACGCTACCAGGCGGAGTACCGGGGAGTGGTCAACTACTACCTCCCGGCCCAGAACGTGTTTTGGTTCCACAAACTCGGCTGGGTCATGGAGACTTCCCTGCTCAAGACCCTGGCCAACAAGCACAAGACCACCATCACGGCCATCGTCAAACGACACAAGGCCACTGTCCGTACACCGGACGGCGTGCGTAAGTGCTTCGAGGTCAGACGAGAGCGAGGCAACGGCAAAGCGCCGTTGGTAGCGCGCTTCGGGGGAATCCCGCTCCGACGACAGAAGCTCAGTCCTCTCAAGGACCAAGACCCAAGGACGACAATCCGGTTTGGCCGCAGCGAGCTGCTTCAACGGCTGCTCGCGGACGAATGCGAACTCTGCGGAAGCACTGAGCAAGTCGAAGTGCACCACATTCGCAAGCTCGCCGACCTCAAGAAAAAGGGGCAGCGAGAACGTCCGGCCTGGGCGGAAATCATGGCCGCCCGCCGGAGGAAAGACCTTGGTCGTCTGCCGCAACTGTCACATGGCCATCCATCACGGACGGCTGAACCGACAACCTACTGAAAGTGTCACTGGAGAGCCGGATGACGCGAAAGTGTCACGTCCGGTTCGGAGGGGGGTTGACGGAAAAGTGCTCCTCACGGAGTAACTCGCCGGCTTCCTACCCTACGCCTCTACGGCGACGGCGCCCCCGGCGACGTGGCCCCCGCGCTGCGCCGCACGATCGTCTCGCTGGGGCGCAAGCAGGGCTTCGACGAGGGCCAGGTGCGGGACGCCGTGCGCAGCCGCACCGGCCAGGACCTCGACGAGGTGCCCGTCTCCGAGCTGACCAGCCTCCTCGAGGCGATGGCCCGCAAGCTCCAGTCCTCCGAAGCGGAGGAGGAGCCGACGGCCGCCTGACCGTCACGCCCCGACGCTCCCGAGAGGGAGCGCCCAGCACGGGCCTGCCCTCGGGTAGTCCCGCCGTCCGATCCGCCCCGGGCAGCGGTCTCCCCGCTACCCCCACCAATGACGCCAACCACCAACATCAACAGGAGATTTTGAAATGTCACGGACGATCAACCGAGTCGAACTGCTGGGCCGCGTCGGGGCCGACCCCGACCTGAAGTACAGCCAGAACGGAACCGCCATCTGCCAGCTGCGGCTGGCGACCGACCGCCGCCGCCAGAACGGCGAGACGGAGGCCGACTGGCACAACGTCGTCTGCTGGGGCAAGCAGGCGGAGGCCGTCGCCGAGTACGTCCAGAAGGGGAACAGGATTTACGTCGCGGGCTCCCTCGCCCAGAACACCTTCGAGACGGAGGAAGGGCAGCGCATCCACCGCACCGAGATCCACGCCCAGGAGGTGGTCTTCCTCGACTCCAATGGGAACGGCAACGGCCGCTCCGCGGAGCAGGAGGGGAGCGCGGAGCCCGTCGCCGAGGCGGCGGGACCCACGCCCTTCTAGGCAGACGCCACAGCGAACGCACACGGGGCCGTCCCTTCGGGGGCGGCCCCGCTCTCGTTCCAGAGGAGGAACCCATGAAGGAAACCGTCGACGCGCCCGCCGACAGGGCGGGCGCCTACGACCGCCCGAACGCCCATTTCGACTGGGAGGGACACCTGGAGGTGCGGGCCTCGGCGGCGACGAGCTGCCGGCGCGCCCTCTGGTACGCGGCCACGAGCCACGAGCCCGCGCCCCCGGACGACGCGGCCCTGACCGTCCTGGAGACGGGACGCGCCCTGGAGCCGGTCGTGCTCCATGCCATGCAGCGCACCGGCTGGGAGGTCGCTCCCGCAGACGCGAAGAGCCCGACCGGGATCGTGCTGCAGCTCACACCCACGGTGAAGGTGACGGGACACCCCGACGCCACCGGCACACCGCCCCTCTTCGGGGAGGAGTCCGTCATCGAGGTGAAGACCCGCGGGCCCTCGGCGTTCAAGCGCTGGCAGACGCTGGGAGCGGAACGCAGCCATCCCGACTCAGTTGCCCAGGCCGCGCTCTACACCTACGGGCTCTTCGGGGCGGCCCGCGACGCCGTCATCGCCGTGATGGACACGGCGGAGCGCACCTGGGACCACGAGGTGATCCCGGCGGAGCGGGTCGAGCGCGCCCTTGAGCGGACGCGCGACTGGCTCACGCCGCTGGGCGCCCACTACGCCAGCCACGGGGCCGACCCCGAGGCCCTGCCCGACCGCGACTTCGAGGCGGGCAGCTGGCGCTGCAACTCCTGCCCCTTCCTCGCCACCTGCCTGCCAGGTGACGCGGAGGAGGACGCGGAAACGTTGCAGACCGAAGAGCCTGTGGTGAGCGACGAGGAGGCCCGCGCGGCGGTGTCCTCGTACGTCGCCGCACGGGAGGCCCTGCGGGAACCCGAGGGGGCGAAGCGCGAGGCCCTCGACACCCTCAAGGCGTGGATGCGCCGGCGGGGCTCTGCGAAGGCGGAGCTCGCCGACCACACGGTCAGCCTCGTGCGCAGCACGCGCTACGCGGTCGACCACAAGCGGCTGAACGCCCTTCTCGACGCGGAGACGCGCAAGGAGATCGTCACGGAGCAGACCTCCGAGTCGGTCCGAGTCAACTGAGGAGAACCCGACGTGTACTACACGGACGACGGAACGCACAGGCTGATCGTGACCCTGCTGGACGGCACGGAGCGGCTCAGCCCCGACCAATTCGACGGCCACTGCGCCTGCCACCGCTGGTCCTGGCGGACGGGCGAGTGGGCCGAGCTCGGCGCCCGCTGGGCCTGGCACGTCGTCGCCGAGTCCGAGCGGCCCGACGACCACCCGCTCATCCGCCAGGCCGTGAAGGCCGAACTGCAGGTTTTCGACGACTACGGCGGCGGCTGCGAAGGCTGCGGCTTCCCCCTCGTCAAGGGACGGAGCCGCTGCAGCTCCTGCGAGGAGACGGCGGGTGCGGAGCCCCGCGCCGCCGAGACGCCGAAGGGGGCCTGAGCGTCCGACCAGGGTGCTCACCAGCCAACCGACAAGACGCTCCCCGAGCGGGAGCGCACACGGGGCCGCTTCCTTCCGGGGAGGCGGCCCCGCTTCGTGTCCGACCACCCACCACCAGAAGGAGAACCCCAAATGACGACCACGCGCGAAGAACTTCCCTGCGTGAGCAGGCACACCCTGGTGATGACCCTGCTCGAGGGGCCCGACCACTACAACGGCCACTGCACCTGCGACCGCTGGTCCTACCGGACGGACGACTGGAACGACCTCGGCACGAAGTGGGCCTGGCACTACATCGCCGCGACCGAGCGGTCCACGGACGACGACCTCGTCCGCAAGACGGTGAGGGCGGAGCTGGAGGCCATCGACAACTACGGCGGGGACTGCCCCGGCTGCGGCACTCCCATCGTGAAGGGGCGGACCCACTGCCGCGCCTGCGAGGAAGCCGCGGACGACGAGTGCGAGGAGGACTGCGAGCGCAACTGCTGCTGGGAGACCACCGTCGCCCGGCGCCACGCGCGTGACGCCGCCCACCAGACCGACACCTGCCCCGACTGCGGCAACTGCCGCACCTGCGAGGAGCCGGACTCCCCCGACCACGAGGACTGCATCTGCGAGGACCGGGAGGAAGGGTCGTGACCGCCACGGCTCACACCGAAGCCCTGCTGGAGGCGCTGCGCCGCAACCTGCACGTCCTCGGCGAGCTGGCCGTGCGCTACGAGGTCGAGACCGACCCCGGGCGCGCGGACGGCGGTCCCTCCATCACCGGCCCGGAGGACGTCCGGAAGCTCCTCGGGGAGGAGATGGGGGCCCTCTGCCAGGAGCAGGTGCGCGTGCTCCTGCTCGACCGCCGCAACCGCGTCGTCGGGCAGCGCGTCATCTACCAGGGGAACGCCTTCAGCAGCGTCGTCAGGCCGGCCGAGGTGCTGCGCCCTGCGGTGCTGGAGGGCGTCCCCCACCTCATCGTCGCCCACAACCACCCCAGCGCTGACCCCTCTCCCAGCCCCCAGGACGTGAAGGTCACGAGGGAGCTGGTGGAGGCAGCGAAGCTGCTCGGGCTGTCGTTGCTCGACCACGTCGTCATCGGCGGGGACGAGGCCGTCAGCTTGAAGGACCGCGGTCTCCTCGACTGACCGATTGCACACAGAGCGCCGCCAGCGGGCGTCGCCGCACGGGGCCGTCCCTACCGGGAACCGGCCTCGCCGTCGTTTCCGACCACCCACACGAAGGAGCAGGAGTCATGACCACCATCCGTGCCGTCCTCGAGGACCGGCGGCACACCTTCACCACCCAGCCCGCGGTCGAGGGGATGCTCTGCGACGACTGTCCGCAGCCGCATCCCGCGACCACCGAGATCCTCGACGACCCCGGCGACGACAGCTGGGGGCACTACTGCGACCGCCACCTGGCCGCGGAGATGGCGGCGTTCGAGAAGCTGCCATCGTGGACGCTCCCGCACGACCTGACGGTGAGGCTCAACGCGGGGCCGCTCTTCTACGACGGCCACTGCGCCTGTGGGGAATGGTCCCTGCGGGCGGACGACTGGTGCGAACTGGGCTCCGCCTTCGGCGCCCACTACCTGGAGGCCGCATCGTGACGCCCGACGACCTCCACACCGTGACCGCCGGCGGCTTCTCCGCCACGGCCGACGCCTTCGCCAGGGACGCCGATGACGGCGGCCTCTGGTTCCTCTCCATGGTGGGCTCCCAGACCGCCCTCAAGGCGATCTGGGGTTCCCTCCTCAAGCAGCCCCCCGATCCCGCCCACCTCATCCGGGGGGCGGACGGCATGGCCCTCTCGGGCGGCTACCAGCGCTGCCACGTCCCCCGCGAGACGGTCGGGACGTGGACGACGAAGATCGCCCGCCTGCCCGTCTCGGGCGGCTGGCATGCCCTCGTCTACACGAGGCTCGCCGAGTACGCCTTCGAGCGGGACGCCTTCCTCCTCCTGGCGAAGACGGAGGAGGGAGCGCCCTCGTTGCACCATCGCTTCCTCGACCGTCGCAGTCCCCTGCCGTTGCACCGCTCGTGGGCGGACTGGCTCTGGCGGCGGGCGCTGGCGCGCGAAGAAGCCGTTCCCCTGCAGTCGGAGGGCGTCGTCGCCTACCGCTGCGACCCGGACGCGGAGGCGCTCCGGGACGACCTCGCCGTGGCGGTGGCGTCGGGGCTCCTGACGCTGCCGCGCGACGGGGACCCATCCACACCGACCACCGACCAGGAAGGAGAGAACCGATGAGACTGGCCGCACAGGCGAAGGGAGGCTTCTACCCGACGCCGCCACGAGTGACCGACCTGATCGCGGAGCTGATCCAGCCGCCCGCGGGCTACGCCCGCAAGGACGAAACGCTCCGCGTCCTCGACCCCTGCTGCGGCGAGGGCGATGCCCTCGTCCGGCTGGCGAACGCCCTCCGCAAGCCGCACGCCGCGGAGGTAGAGACCTACGGCGTGGAGCTCCACGCCGACCGCGCGGAGACGGCGAAGTCCCGCCTCGACCACGTGCTCGGGACGGACCTCTTCGCCACCTCGATCGCCAACGGCGCCTTCGGGCTGCTGTACCTGAACCCCCCGTACGACTGGGACTCGGGGGAGGAAAAGCGCGTTGAGCACAGCTTCCTGACCCACTGCACCCGCTACCTGGCGGAGGACGGCCTGCTCGTCCTCGTCGTGCCCCGGCAGCGCTTGGCGGTCTCGGCGAGGTATCTCGCCTCCCACTTCGCGCGCCTCGACTGCTGGGCCTTCCCCGAGCCGGAGCGAGAGGCCTACGACCAGGTCGTCCTGATGGGCTATCGCAAGGGTGACATCTTCCTCGACGCCCATGCCGAGGAGCGCATCCACGCGTGGGCGGCGGGAGAGGCTCCCGAGCTCGCTCCCCGGCGCTACCCCCTCTACCTGGCCTCGGCCACGCCCGCGGGGGACGTGCTCTTCGCCAACCGCACCGTTGACCCGGTGGCGGCGGCGGATGAAGCGCGGAACTCGGGGCTCTGGGCCAGCACGGCCGTCACCGACCTGCTCTGGCCCGCCATGGACCAGCGCACAAGACCGCTCATGCCGCTCCGGCGCGGCCACCTGGCCATGCTCGTGGCGGCGGGCTTCCTCGACAACCTCCAGCTCGAGGCCGGGGACAGCCGCATCCTCGTCAAGGGCCGCACCTCCAAGGAGATGCACCTCGTCGAATCCACGCCCACGAAGGAGACCTTCCGCGAGCGTCTCCTCACCACCGTCGTCGCCCTCGACCTGGACACCGGACAGGTCACCGACATCGCCGCCTGATTTCTTCAAGCCGCCGCCAACTGGCGGCTCCGGACGGGTCCACGCCGACCCGCAAACACGAGGCCCCGCCGCTTCGCCTACCGGAGCGACGGGGCCTCGCCACGGCACACCCACCACCTAGGAAGGAGAGACCAGAGATGCAAGAAACCCTGTTCCCGGAACGCTGCCACCGCTGCGGGCGACCCGTCCGCCCGGGCCAGCCGGTCATGCGGACGGCTTCGATCGACCTCGACGACTACGGACGCGCCGTCGCCTCGCCGGTGCGCACGGTCCACCTAGACCGCGGCTGCCGCGAGGACGGCCGCACCCCCGAAGCGGCCTGACGGCCCTCCGGGCCGCACGTAGCAAGGCCCCGCCGGACCACCCTGGCGCCGGCGGGGCCTCGTCGTATCCCGGCCGCAAGCAAGGCGGCCGCCCGCGAACCCTACACGAAGAAAGGAACGGAACCATGGACCTCAGCGAGTTCATCGACACCTACCGCGACGCCATCGCCCAGCGGGTGGTGGAGTCCTATCCGCCCCGCTACCGGCCCTCCGATTGCGGGAAGCCTCTGCCGCCCCTGCTGCGCACGCCCCTGGGGGCGCAGGCGGACGCCATCCGCGGCGCCGCCCTCTCCCTCGAGGAACACCGCGGCACCACCGTCGTCGGGGAGATGGGCACGGGCAAGACCTTTATCGCGGCCGCCGCCGCCCACCTGGCCGGCTTCCGCCGCATCCTCGTCCTCTGCCCGCCCCACCTCACCCGCAAGTGGAAGCGGGAGGTGGAGGAGACGGTGCCCGACGCCCGCGCCGCTGTCGTTGCGTCCATCACCGACCTCGAACGCCTGCGCCTCTCGCACGGGACGGGCCCGCTTTTCGCGGTCATGTCGCGGGAGCGTGCGAAGCTCTCCTACCGCTGGCTGCCTGCCGTCGTCGAGCGCTGGGCCACCGCCGACGGCAGGCTCGTCCGTCACGAGGAAACGCTGGAGCCGTTCCGGGTGCCCTGCTGCCCGGACTGCTTCGAGCCGATCGTCGACAAGGACGGGCTCCCGTTGACCCTGAAGGATCTCGGGCGCAGGAAGCGCACCTGCGACGCGTGCGGCTCCGCCCTCTGGAAGGCGGACCCCTCGGGGCCGAAGCGCTACCCGCTCGCCGACTACGTGAAGCACCACCTGCGGGGCTTCTTCGACCTGCTCATCGGCGACGAGGCGCACGAGTACAAGGGCCGTGGCTCCGCCCAGGGCATTGCCGCCGGCATCCTCGCGGACGCCTGCGGCAAGTCGCTCAGCCTCTCCGGAACGCTGATGGGTGGCTACTCCTCGACCCTCTTCCACTTGTTGTACCGGTTCTCGCCGGAGATCCGGGGTGAGTTCGGGCGAGGCGAGGAGAGCCGCTGGATCGAGCGCTACGGCTTCGTCGAGCACACCATCGGGCGCGACGACGGCGAGTCCCTCGAGGACGGCCGCACGAGCCGCCGGCGGAAGTACCGCAAGGTCATCCGCGAGCGCCCGGGGCTGGCCCCCGCTGCACTCTTCCACCTCATCGGCAACTCCGTCTTCCTGCGGCTCTCGGACGTGGCAGCGGGGCTGCCGCCCTACGAGGAGCGCGTTCTCCTCTCGGACATGGAGACCGAGGAGGACGGCACCGGCCTCTCCCAGCGGAGCGCCTACGACGAGCTCTTCGGAACGCTCAGGAAGGCGCTGACGGACCTCCTCGCGAAGGGCTCGAAGCGCCTGCTGGCCACCTACCTGCAGACCCTCCTCGCCTACCCGGACGGCTGCACGCGTGGCGAGACGGTCTTCGACCCGGAGACCGAGGACGTGCTCGTGCAGGTGCCGCCCCTCTCCGAGGAGCGGCTCTACCCGAAGGAGCGGGCGCTCGTCGACCTCGTCGCCGCCGAGCGGCTGGCGGGACGCCGGGTGCTCGTCTACGCCACCCACACGGGCACGCGCGACATCACGGGGCGGATGGAGGACTTCCTCTCCCGCCACGGCTTCCGGGTCGCGGTGATGAAGGCGGACGCAGTGCCGCCCGAGCGCCGCGAGGCGTGGGTCGCGAAGCGGGTCGAGGAGGGCGTCGACGTGCTCGTCTGCCACCCGCGGCTGGTGCAGACGGGCCTCGACCTGGTGGAGTTCCCGACGATCGTATGGGCAGAGACGGACTACTCCGTCTACACCATGCGGCAGGCCTCGCGGCGCTCCTGGCGCATCGGCCAAACCGAGCCCGTCCAGGTTGTCTTCATGGCCTACCGGAACACCCTGCAGGCCGACGCCCTCAAGCTCGTGGCGCAGAAGCTGCAAAGCTCCCTCGCCGTCGAGGGCGAGTTGCCCGAGGACGGCCTCGCCGCCTACGGGGACGACGGCGACGATCTCATGCTCGCCCTGGCGCGGAAGATCGTCGCGGGCGAGGAGGACGGGGGCTCGGTCGAGTCGGTGTTCGCCCAGGCCCGGCAGGTCGCGGCGGAGGCCGAAGCGCTGCTGGTCGACGCGGAGTGGCACGCGCCTGAGCCGGTAGTGGTCGGGACTGCGGTGGCCGCCGAGGCCGAAGAGGACCCGGAGCCGCAGCGGTCGCTGTTCTCGTGGGCGGAGTTCCTGGCCGACACGCCGGAGGAGCCGCTGCCGCCCCGTGGCCGTCGGCGGCACGAAGCTCCGACGCTCTCGCTCTTCGAGTGGGCGCGGGAACGCGAGCGCAAGGGGGCGCTGGTGGGAGCAGCCGGATAGGGTTCAGGAGGGAGGGCATCGCGTTTTGCGACAGCCCTCCCTTCCGATCCCTCTGTGTGGAGCCTCTCGTGCGTTAACGGGCAGCCGTGGCCGATGGCCCGTGCGTCACGGCCTGAGACATGGAGGTCACCCAATCTGCAGGCCCAGTACGGCGAGCGCGCGAGTGACGTCGGGATCGTCGGGGCGGACCGGTTCGGTATTGAACGAATGCAGCGGTGCGGGTGAGTCCGCCGCTGGCTCGAAGATGGCCCAGTTGGACGTCCCGTCGTCAAGACGCGACTGGTAGCGGATACCGGCGAGTGGCTCGACTCCCTCGGCGCGGCACTCGTAGACGAGCCGGGAGACCTCCTGGGTGAAGCCGCGGGGAGCCATGAGGCGAATCGCGGCTGCATCGATGTCCGCGAGCCCGTGATGGATGCCACTGTCCGCCAAGGCCGAGCGCAGCACCGATAGCGAGGCGGCCGCGCCGATGTCGGCGTAGGTTCCAACGAGTTCAGCCACACCCATGAGGCGGTGCTCGAACCACTCGGGCGGGACCGTTCCGGCTGCAACCGGCTCGTCAGCGCCCTCGATCTCGCAGAGCCCTGCCACAGCGGCGAGGTCCGGGCGGAAGGGTGCGAGCGTCTCAAGCAATGCACCGAAACGCGTGGTACTGGCATACAGAACGCGGTAGGACCCCAGCGGATCGTCCCAACGGTTGCCGAAGGTGCCGTCCGGACCTGTTTGGCTCCAGTCGGGCCAAGCCCAGGGGTCAGGAGCGCGGGCAAGTTGAAAGACCGGACCGGCAGGCGTCACGGTCTCGAGGTCGCACGTCATCCGCCAGCCAAGAAGGCGCGCGCGGCGGCGATCACCTCGGGGCCTACCTCATCGAGGTCGCCTTCGCGGAGCAGTCGGAGCGGCGAGCGGTCGTCGAGTTGGGGGTTCAGTCCCTGGAACCAAGCCTGCGCGACGGCGGTCGAGTCCGCGTCGGCGATCGGGGCAGCCGCCTGCAGAGCAGTACGTAGGCGTCGCTCTACATCGGCGCTCGGTCTGCGCGATCCGTCCGCCCACTGGTGGACGGCACGCGTCTCCTTGACTGAGCCCAGGTACGCACAGAGCTTGGCGCCGAGGATTTCGCGCACCTCGCGGACGACTTCCGGGAAGGTGGAGCGAGTTGCGCGCACATGGGCTTCGTAATCCGGCCGGGCAACGGGGGTCGTCGTCACTTGGCCCTCCTCGGCTCGAAGGAGTATACCATCAACATCCCAACCTGTATCACAGTAGGATCACATCCCGAGCAGTACCGGGCCACCGTTGCGAGTGCTTGAGTAGCCACGGTCAGCCCGCCTGGCCTCAGGAGATCCTCACCTTCGGCTGACAGTCCGCGTGATGATCGTTGGCCCGGTCGACCACTTCGGCACCGTCCACTACTTTGCTCCACACGGGACTCAGCCACAGGGCAACTTCGGGAGGATGCTCGTGACTACTTTAGAAGACCGCGACCAGGCTGACACTGGCTCAGAAGACCGCGGCTCGACGGGCCTCTACGTCGATATCGAGAACCTGCAGGCCGAAGGCCAAGCCATGGTCGAAAGCCTGATTGAGAACTGGCCAGCCACTTTCCCGCGGCCCTCACGCATCGCCCTTTACGCACCAGCAGATGAAGTGGAACTTTGGAAATTCTGGGCGACCAGCAGATTCGCCAATATGGAGGTCGTGGTCCACGGCACTCAGCACTTCAGCCGGTCCTCGTCCAAGAATGCGGCTGACCTTGCCATTGCCACCAATGCGGTCGTCGACCTGGTTGTCGGGCGAGTCACACACGTCGCGATCTTCAGCGACGACAGCGACTTCATGTCGGTCTTTGTCACGATTCGCGACGAACCCGCAGTTCCCCCGGATGACGGCAAAGTTCCCTTCCTCTGGGTTGTGACCGACCGTGTGGGATCCCTCTCGCCGACAGTCAAGCAGTTCTTTCCCCCGGAGCAACTCCATGTCGTTGCGTTCAAGCGCAGCACTCGGGCCCAAGGAACCGGGAAGAGGAGCCGCACCTCCCGGCTGGAGACCACGACTCAGGAAGTCTGGACCGCAATGGCTGCGGCGGTTGTGGACGAACTCGAGGTTGGCTCGTTCAAGAGTACGGAGTGTCAGCCCCTAATCGCCGAGCGATGGCCCGACCACCGCCTGGCCACGGCCCAAGGCTCAGCCTTCGGCATCGAGTTCAAGCACAACATCTGGCCAGTCCTTGAGGGCTGGGGAGTTGAGATAGCCAACCCGGGTAAGAAGCCGGTGCGCTACGAGATGACCGGGAAGGCGAAACGCGCAGCCCGTGGCGGCTAGCCCAGCGGGAGTACTTCGGCTGCCGCCTCGCGCCAAGGCACCCTTCCTGCGCTCAGCCGGAGAGGTAAGTCTGTAGCCGCCTCTCAACGTAGTACATCACGAGTTCGGTCATGTAGCCGACCACGCCGTCACTCAGTGGCTCTTCGCGCCCAACCCCGTGCCATGCCTCGACGCACTTGCGACAGCAGGTTGCGGTGGCGTGTTGGGCGCGTGGACGTGACGTCCTCGCTCTCCAGTGTCAACACGGCCTCCACGAGGCCTTCGGGGTTCTCAATACCCGAGACGGTGCAGCTATCGTGGGTGTCCGACCAGATGTAGAGCAGGTACGTTCCGTCCACAAGCTGAAGGCGGAAAGCTCCCCCCGCTTCCGTTCGGCTCTGTCCACCCTGAGCCGCCAGTGCTGCTACCAGCAGCCCTTCCACAGGTCTCCCATCTTCGTCGACGACCAGCCCTGAGAACTGGTTCCGTGAGTCCTGTGCCTCAGCGAGATACGGAGAAGGGCCGCCCCCAAGCAGAAGCGCGGCCACCGCCACGAGTGTTGCGAGGAGCAAGAAACGTAGCCCCGCAGGCACCATCGCGGGACTCTAGCAGCCCGTGCGGAAACCTACCACATTCACCTCTCGAACTGGGGCTAGTCAAGGCTACAAGCCGCCACTGGTCGAAGCGGCATGCTAAGCCCCGGGGGCCAAGGGAGGGCTGGCGTCAATGGTACGCCGGTCCTCCCTCGCCCCGCCGTGTGTGAAGCCTTTCTTCGTGCCCGCGAAGCCACGGCAGCCGTGCACTCACCACTCGGGACGCCCAAGGAGCGCCGGCACCGACTCGGTTGAGCGTTCCGCAGACGCCAAGGGCCTGGCTCACTCCCACCGCAGGGTCGAGTCATGGCCCTCGGACTCGCGGGACTGCGCGAGTTGCCGCATCTCTTCGGGCTCGGCGACACGGTTGGTCGCACCGCGGCGTACGTAATACCGGATCCCACCCCCGTCCACCACTCCGTACGGGCGGTCGTCCCCTGGCTCCACGCGCATGGCGACTACGGGGCGTCCCTGGAGGGTGCATGCAAGGGGCTTGCACTCCGGGGGAGGGCGGACCCTGGTGCGGGTGATGTCAATGAGGTCATCCTGACACCTGGCGGCATTCGCCACCCCGATGACCTCACCCGTTTCGTCCTCGATCCCGACAATGATCGTTCCACCCTCGCCGTTCGCGAATGCGGCAACGGTTCTCGGGATCCCGGCGCCCTTCGGAATGGTCCGTTTGAACTCCACCGTTTCGCTTTCGCCGCCGCGTCGCATCAGGTCGAGCCTCTCGCCAAGGTCTTCGGGCTCCAGGTGGATGCCCTGCCGTGCCAACGAGGCGGGCCAACGACTGCTGATCGTGCGGAAGTCGAGGCACTCCTGCCCACGCGTGAGCGCCACCCACGTGTCGGCGCGGTCGGCGCCGGCAACGGGCACCTGAGCGTCCCCTGGTTGACCGACGGAGACTTCCTGGGGTCCACCCGCCGTTGTCACCTGGAGGCACACGCCTTCCAGGTCGTTTCCGCGCACCGAGGCGACGATGGACGCGGAGGAGACGCGGAGCTTCTCGAAATAGGCTGCGGGGTGAGCGATCCGGAGGAGCATCAGCTCGGACGGGACGGTGCGGCCGTCGGACATCGAGTGGACGTCGAAGAGAAGCGACGCGGCAGCAACGTTCACGTCCGGGAAGAACGGCAAACCCGTCCCGGCCAGCACCGTGCCCGGCCAGAGCGGGTCTTGAGGGTCGTGCGAAAGGACGTGGTAGTCGGTGTGTGGCGTCCTAAAGAAGGTCCCGTAGCGAGCGTGCGTGCGGCTCTCCGACCGGTCCCAGGAACAGTTGGGGTTGGGGTCCCGCACGATGAAGGTCAGGCCGCCTGCCTCGCCGGTCCTTGTCCGGAGCCACTCGGCCACGTGGCCCGCGTCAAGGACGGCCTTTACGAAGGCGACCTCGCCGTAGTCGTAGGTCTCGTCGGCCAGGTCAGTTGTGTCCAGGCCCGCGTTGACGACAACCGTGACCAGGGAGATTTCATCGGCATCGCGGTGCACCAGCAGGCGCACATCGGCGGGCCCGAGGGCCTGCAGCTTGCTGCCGACGTCATCAAGGGACGCTCGGCCTTGCTCGATCATCCGCTCCTCCTGTCAGCCCGATTGCGGTATCCGCCACCGGACCCTACCCTTCGACCGCTCTAGGTCACCCGGCTGACGTCAACGACGAGCACTTCAATCTTGAGGGCTTCGTCCTCCGTCAAGGTCGCTTCCAGGCGCTCCTGCAACTCCCGGGGACTTCTCGGGGGCGTTCCGCTCGGCGGAGATTGCACGTTCCCCTCACCGAACCAGAACACCAGGTAGATCCCGTACCCGCCCGTCTCAGTGTCGCGCGTGTACTGCTCGACCAGCTGATTCCGGATTGCGCTCCAGAGTTCACGGTGCGTGTCTCTCTTGATCTCGACGGGGACGCTGAACCCCCCGTAGGAGACGCGGATGTCGGACCGCTTGTCGCCTGAGTGCTGCCCCTCGGGCTGTGCGTCCACGCCGTCTGGGAGCTCAACTCGCAACCGCGACAGGAGCACATCTCTGCAGGAGTGCTCATGCTTGGGCGTGTCCGGCCGGCCGTACGAATCTTCGTTCCAGTACTGCCGCCAGTCGTCGGTGTTGACGGTGCGAAGGCCCGAGGTCACAACCGTCAGCCGGTCGTGGACCAGTGCGGCGAGGTCTCCCGCGTTGGCCGGCTCCCCGTCCTTCAAGGCGCGGTGGAACTGACCCAGGTCGGGGTGGCGGTAGGCCGCGTCTCGGTGAACGACTCGCTGGTCGTCGCGCGCCTGCTCAAGGTGATCGTGCCAGTGGACCAGCCCCGGGTCGGACGCGAGTGAGTCCAACGCCTGCAGGGTGTCGTGCCCGGGGAGCGAGGCCAGTTGCTGGATGAGGCGCCGGATGTGTCCAGGGGTGGTCGTCTCGATAGTCGCGGCGCGAAAGCCGAGAGGCTCGTCTCGTGCGAACGAACGGCCCATGAGGGAGATGAGCGCCTCAAGGACCGGGCCGCACCGCTCCCGGCCGGGGAACGGCAGGGGCTCGATGGCGTCGTCACGGGAGTCGAAGAAGGCAGCCAGCGCCCGGACGCGTCGCTGGCCCTCGCCGACAAAGGTCTTCAACTCCGCCGCATAGGCTTCCGGGGCGGCGATGGCGCCCGCGGCCAGCCAGCGCACCCGCTGAGCCACCCCCATGCTCGTCAAGGAGAGCTTCGCGCCGATGAGTTCGAGAAGGGCTGACCGGTCGGGGTAGGCGAGAGCCGTCCAGAGCAGGCTGTCGAGGGTTGCGAGCGTCGTCAGGCCCGCTCCGGCCGGCATCCCTTCAAGGAGCCCGAGGGTCGTGGCGTGCCTCAGGGGCGGGCGCCCGCCAAGTCCCCTGACGGTCTCCAGGGCGGGAGAATAGCCGTCGCCGTGGCGGATGGCCGAGAGCGTGCATCGGGCTGCTACCTCCGCCACCACTTCGGGGACGCGTTCGGTCCACTCGGCGACCCACGCCGGCGTGTTCGCAAACCCCGCCGCTGTGCAGTAGTACAAGGCCAGAGCCGTCTCGATCTGCCTTTGGGTGAGGCCCTCGAGCCGGGCGGGATCGTCCCGCCGGAGGATGTCCAGGCCGGCGAGGACCGCGAAGTCAAGGCGGTGACGCATGGACGTCTCCTTGAGCCGGACGATCTCATCGGAGTCCGGCACATCGTCCCTCCACAACGTCCCCCGCAGGCCAGCCAACGCCGCTTCAACCAGGGCAGGGTCGTCACCCAGCGATGCCGAGAGGCCCCCGATGGGGGAGGCATTCGTCCCCCGATCGCGCGGGAAGAGAAAGTACGCCTTGCCCAGTTCGCCGACGAGCGCCAGCGGGGCTCGGTTCTCGCGAAGGGCCTCGGCATGGGAGCGTACGTAGGCGATGTCCTCTTCGCGCTCGCGCGCCTGTTCTTTCCTTGCCTCGTTCTGCTCACTCCTGTCGCGCGCCGCCGCCGCTTCGGAGGCCGCCATGACCTCGACGAGGGCCGCCAGCTTCGCCTCCAGCGCCGCACGCCCGCGCACACCGTCCTCCAGGACGGGAAGTGACAGGCCCTCACCGTCGTGCTCCTCCCTCCAGGCTCGAAACGCCGTCACGAGGAGGTCGTCCGCTGCCCTGGCGTGCACGGGCGCAAGGTCGACGGCCTGGTTCAGGCACCAGAGCCCGAAGTCAGGTGGCATCGAGCTCCCGTGAAGCGCGGCCCAGGCGTCGTAGGACTCGTGGTCGTAGCGATGGTCATCGGGGCACCGCTTCAGCCCCTCCAGGAGCACGGTCTTCTGGATCTCGGGGCGCTGCTCCAGCCAGACACGGACCCGGCCCTGGGACTCGTCGTCGGGACCGAAGCTCCACCGGAGCGGCGGAGCCGCTGCCCGTAGCCAGTTGGAGATGCGCGGTACCGGGACGCTGTCACCCTGGGCTTCCAGTGCCCGAGCCAGCAGGTCCAGGGGAAGGGACTCCCAGTGGTGAGACTCCAGGGCGGGGAACACGTCGGACCGGCGTTCAAGGAGGCTGTCGAGAAGCTCGCCCACATCCTGGTCCGACGACTGGCTCAGGAGGTGCTGCTCCCAGAACGAACAGTAGCGCCCGATCAGATGGCTGGTTCCTCGCTCAGTCAGGTGATCCCAGACCCCGGAAGCGGAGACCTCCCCCGGATAGAGGTGCGTGAGTAGTGCGCCCTTCATCTCGTGGTCCGGGTCGGGAATGGCCCCTTCGTGAATCGCGCTCAGCAGGCCCCTGAGTTCGGCCGGGTAGCCGGCGCCCCCGTTCGTTGCGCGGAGGAACGCGTCGAGGGCGAAGGCGGTCACTCGAGGCGGCCAGCTCTCGTCCCGCGCCACGGAGAGCAGGCGCGGAGCCAGACCGGCCTCCGGCGAGCCCTGCCAGAGCAGGGTCAGCACGAACTGGACGAGCCCCTCATGGTCGCCATCGCGGGCCGGGTCGGACAGGATGACGTCGATCGCAGGCGCCATGTCAGGAGAAGCGAGGGAGCCAAAGGTGGCCCCCAGCTCGAACCAGGTCACCTCGCGCCGGAGGGGACCGAGCACCTCGCGCCGGCCCAGCGCCCGCAGGAGCGTGCCCTTCTCCCCGGGCGAGAAGCCCTGAATGTCGCCGTACAGCGCGACCCCTATCGGATCCCGCTCGATGAGGAGCCTCCGCCCGCCGCCGCACTGCGCCGCCAGCCAGCCCGAGACCCCCCTCATCTCGGTCACCACCACTCCGTCGGCGCCGCTGATCAAGGACAGCACGCGTCGCGCCGAAAGCCCTTCGGTGATGCGCCTGGCGAGGTACCGCGCACCCAGGAACTCCGCCACGTGGCGGTGCACCGGAAGGAAGCGCCGCTCCCCGACCGCCTTGAACAGCCTCGTGGCCAGCGCATGCTGGAGGGCGTCCGGAGCAGGGTAGTCACAGTCATCGAGGGGAATGTAGTCGGCGGAGCCATTTGCGGGTCCGAGGGAGAACCCGGCGGCGCCCGTCACGAGTTGAGCGGCGCCCAGGTAGCCGGCGGCGTCCAGCACCTGCTCCTGGGGTGGGGGCGGAGCCCCGTGGGCGTGCTCCTCGTTGTGCTCCCTGACCATCTCGCCGTTCGCCAGCTCGAAGGTCTCGAGGCGGCTCCCGGGCCACTCTCCCTTCCCGCCGACCACATCCGCCAGCAGATTGAGGGTCTGCGGATTGGCGAGGAGGCCTTCAACGCCCCGGCTCTTCGCCTCCTCCATGAAGGCCCGGGGGTCGCCAATCTTCCGGTGGCCGGCGAGGATCTGCTCGACCTGGGAGTCAGTGAGGGGATCGAGCCGCAGGGTCGTGACCCTTCCCTCCAGAGCCACCCGGGCCAGTGCTCGCCGATCGTTGTCGCCCAGCCAGTCGGCTTCCCTGCAGGACAGCCGGAAGGACGGGCATCCAAGGCGGTCCAGGCGGCCGCGGATGGTATCGAGGGGTGTTCGGACGTCGGAGGAACCGGTGCGCACCTCATCGAGGCCGTCGATGAAGAGCGTCTTCTCCCGCCACTCCGGACGGCTGTCCGGATCGAGGGCCAGAAAGTCGCGGGCGGTGATGAAGTGGGCGGACTCGCCCATCGCCAGCTGTTCGTGCTCGAGCGCCGTCGTCTTTCCCAGGCCGGGGTCGCCGAGCAGGACGTACGCGGGTTCGGACCGGTAGGCGCTCAGCGGTTGGGGCTCCGGCTCGGGAGCGTGACGCTCCCGGTTCGGGGATAGCTCAGTGCAGGTCCGTGCGACGATGGACGTCATGGCTGATCGAACCATTCGTGGGCGGGAGCGGAGAGGAACTCGTTGAGCGGTATCGCGTTCTCACCAACCACGAGCGATGGCGGCGCCCGAAACCTGCGCTCGAACTCCCCCAGGGCACGGTCGTTCGGGCGGCTCTCGCCACTCTTGACCTCGACCGCGCGCGCGCGGCCCGCGCGCCCCAGCACGAAGTCGACCTCGTGGGAGCCGTCTCGCCAGTAGCCGACCTCCAGCCGCGGGAGAGCCGTATTGAGCAGGTGGGCGCCGACCGTGCTCTCCACCAGTCTTCGCCGGAAGGTGCGGTCGGCCGCGGCCGCGGCAAAGGAGTAGCCCGAGGTAGCGGTCATAAGGGCCGTGTTGAGCACATTGAGCTTGGGGCTCGACCGCCTCCGCCGCTGCACGCTTCCCGAGTGCTTCTCCAGCCCCGCCAGCAGGCCGGCCGTGGAGAGGAGGTCGAGGTAGTGGGCGAGCGTCGTCGTGTTGCCGGCGTCCTGAAGCTGACCGGTCATCTTGGTGTACGAGAGGATCTGCCCGGAGTAGGAGGCCCCCAGCTGGAAGAGGTTCTTGAGCAGTGCCGGCTTGTCGACCCGGGTCATGGCGAGGAGGTCGCGTTCGAGGTGCGGCTCGACCAGCGCGTACAGGATGTAGTCCCGCCAGCGCTCCTCGTCCGCGATGAGGCTTGCCGCCCCCGGGTAGCCGCCGTAGAAGATGAACTCGTCGAGGGTGGAGTTAAAGGCCGCGGACATCTCGGGGAACGACCAGTGCGTGACGCGTATCGACTCGAAGCGGCCGGCCAGGCTCTCGCTCAATCCCGACTGGATCTGGAGTGGCGCGGAACCGAGGATGACAACATGAAGGGGGCGGCCTCGAGCGCGGTCAGCGTCCCACAGCCCCTTGACGGTGTCGGACCAGTTGGGGACCTTCTGGATCTCGTCGAACGCGAGCACGAGGCCCCGGGGGGACTGCTCCGCCCGCCGCCGGGCGTCCTCCCAGGTGCCGGCCAACCAGGCCGCATCACGCTCCTGACCGATTGGCGCGGTGTCTCCCGAAGGCTGACTCGCGCTGATGCGCGGAGAACGGGACTCCGGTGCATCGACCGCCAGGTACAGACTGGGACGGTTAATCCGGCTCAGCGCCTGACGAACCATCGTGGTCTTGCCGGTCTGGCGGGGTCCGAACACGGCGATCAGCCTTCTGGGCGGCTCGTCCAGGCGCTCGGTCAGGGTGTCAACGCCTGAGCGTTGGAATGCGTTCATCGGACCCATGGTACCCCTATTGAGTAAATTTACTCAATAGGATGTTGCCTACGTCTCGGATTGGTTCTCCCCCTTACTACGGACGGTCGATTTCGATGGCGACACTCTTCGCCTGCGCCCGCGATGCTCCCATCTCGGGGAAGCCAACAGTCTGCCCAAGGTTACCCGATGTACTCGCAGTGGAGCCGCATGCTCGAAGGGACGCAGTCGAGCCATGCGCACTTGGCCTTCCCTCAGCGGTCGCCTTGAACCGGATGCACAGCAACTCACCGTCCAAGTTGCCGAGCAGCTTGATCAGGTAGAACTCGTCTGAACGGTCGTAGAGGGTGCCCCCTGTAGCACTCCAAGAGATTTGCCCCCTCGGTGGCCCAGTCCGGGACTGCACCCATGAAGGACCCGTAGTCAGTCTCTCTTCCCAAGGGTTCACGGCTTGGAGGATGTTCCGGGGCAGGCCGTCATCCACTACACGCTACCCACGCCGGAGGACAGCCCCGTCAGGGGACGGGACGCTGCGAAGGTGGCGTTGGCGGGTGGAGTTACGAGTACCGGACTTAGTGGTAGGCCAACGCGCGCAGTCGTGCGAACGTTCCAATTAGCGGTCGCGCTATAGACGTCGAGCCGCTCGTGGTACCAAGAACCAGATGAGGGTCGAGCCGATAAGTCAGCCGGTTGTGCCGGTCGTAGTCAAGAGGTGAGCGTCGGCAGACGCGCCACCCGCATCAGGCCGCAGGGGATGCCGGTGCGGGATCGGGGGACTCAGAGAGGAGCGCCCTCACGGCGGGAACGAGATCGTTTGGGATAACCATCACCGTCTGCGATCTGTCCTCGAAGGCGGCCTCGATCTCCGCAGCCAACTCGTCGTCCGACTGCCCTTCGTAATGCTCAATGACGTCGCGCACACGCTCTTCGTCCCAGCCCGGCGGGAACCTGCTTGTCGTGTCGCTCATCGTTGTCTCCTCCGCCTCCGCCGCCGGAAAGCGCCGAGGGCGTTGCCTGACAGCTCGTAGGCGGTGATGACGAACGCGCTATCTGGCTCCGGATCTTGCACATACACTACCAGAAGGTAGCGTCCGCCGAGAGTCTGTCCGATGGCGAGGCGCGAGTTACGCCTCCCCGGCACGTCTTCGGCGGGGGATGCCATGACATCTTCGACTTCCTGCTCGCGCACCCCGTGCCGGTAGATGTGGAGGTCGTCCGTCTCAGGGTCGATGTGGAAGCGCAGGTTCATCTCTGAGAAACCACCTATCGGCGCCGTTCCGGCCACCAGCGACGGCGCGGTTAGGATAGTGGCAGGCGCGGGAGGGAAGGACCAGCGGTGACTACAACCGTGAGGGCCACTTACGCCAACGGCGTACTGATGCCTCTAGAGCCCCTCGACCTCGAGGAGGGCGAGCTGTTGGGAGGGTCAGCTCAGGGGTACTACTCGTGCGGACTGAAAACCACGGGCGAAATCGACTGTTGGGGACCCGATGAATCCCCCCAAACGCAATCCCCCCGGGGACCTTTCGTCAGGGCAAATCGTCTACTGAGGGAGCGCCGGAGTGGGCACCAGCGGAGCTTCGACAGAACTGAACCTCGCATAGTCGTGATGCCAACTCGCCCTGGCAGCCACGTCGTAACATAGCCCAGGCAAGGGACAGAGCCCGACACAATGACGCTATCCCCCATGCCTGTGGGCAAGCTATCGGTGACGCTGGCGGCATTCATCGTCGCTCTGGCCGCCTACGCGGTCGTCGGCGCCCAGGACCCTGAAGACGACGGCTACGAAGAGCCGGTCCCCGTCCACGTCTCCATCTGGCAGGACGTCGACCAACTCGACCTCATCCACGTCAGTTTGGAGTTCGATCCGGTGGAACGCGATGGGACGTTCAGTCCCATGCCGGCCGATGCGTTCCCCGTGCCTGGCTACCCGGAGGATGAGGGCCCCTATCTGCGCTACACGTTCCGGGTGCTTTGCCCGGCGCCAGCCGGGGTAGCCGAAGAAGACCGGGCGGTGGTGTTCGTGTTCTGGATTCACCCCACCGAGACGGAAGACTGGCGCAGCGTCGGTCTGTTCCAGACCGGCGAAGACCAGCCCTGGACCGAGGCGCTGCCGTTCGACCTCCTGCTGTTTGCCATCGACACCGCCGAAGGCCCGATCTTCGAGCATCGTGTTGGTCAACTGGGCTTCGAGATTCGCTGCCCATCGAGCTATCGCCCTCCGTCGATCTCAGAGGAGGTCGAGCACGAGGCCCCGGTAGTGGGGGACACGGGCACAGGGCTTCGTGAGGAGGAGCCCTGTCTGCACCGGTAGTGCAAGAAGCTCGCCGTTCCAAGCCGGCGAGACTTCGAGCGGGGGTATAACCCCTTCCTCCACCTTGCGCCTCTGAGCATCGAACTTGTCAGCCGGCGCCTGGCCTCCACAAACGTCCTCCTCGCCTCACCGTCGCAAGCTCGCCACTCTGCCGGGGCCCGCATATGTGTTGGTCCCCTGAGCTCACTGCCACCCCTCTAGCAGGGGGAGTCTGGTCAACGTCGACAACCGGGACTCGCCGGGCTGAGACCGCCCCGCATGCTCGCAGGCCGTCTGCGACAGGTCCACGTCCTCCGCGCCACGCTCGCGGATGGTCACCAGGACCGCGTCGAACACCGCCGCGACATCGCGTCCGTCGCTGCACCAGGATCTGGAGACGAAGCGCTTGACCTCCACGCCGTCGTCCAACGAAAACGCCAGCCACGAGCGCGTGGCCACATCCTCGAGCAGTACTACGTCCGGTACCTGACAGCAACCTCGTAGCGAGTGAATCCGTCGCAGACGCATCCCCTCGGGGATGGTGAGGTGCCGGCTCTCGCCTGGCCCTGGCCACGCGTGCGCGACCTGCCATCGCGTGCGGCCGTCGCCCCCGGCAACTACGTCAGTCACGTTGTTACCCAGCCAAGGGTCCTCCCAGTGGTCCCTCGTGACGCCCCACCCAGCGTTTGAAGGCTCACCCGCTACGCCGTCGGTAACGGCTCGGACCTCGAATTCGTAGGATCTCCCCTCGGTCAGCCCCGTCACACGGTAGCTCCGCGCATTCCCATCCTGCTCGGGGATGTCCAGCCAGTCCGGCCCGTCGGTCCCCCAATAGTCCTCGTCGTCGTACCAGGTGACGGGCAGGCTGCGATATTGCCAGGATTTCGGTTCCTCAGGGCCACCTCTCCACTCCAGGAGGAGCGAAGTGGGCGAGCCGTCCGACACGACGACCAGCTCCAGCTCCGGGTTAAGCGGTTCCACCAGTCTGGCCGAAGCCGCGATCGCGTCGAACACTGCTCCTATGTGTTCGGCAGACCCATGAATCCTGCGTTCCTCCTCCACTGCGGTGTACGAGTTCAGAAGGAGACGACCGCCAACCAGCGACGAGCTGTATGGCCAAACGGCCACGGAGTATCTCAGGTCACCAAACCCTTCTTCGTAGCGGAAGATCGCCTCTGCGGGAATATCGACCACTACCCTGTTGGTCGTTGGGCGGTTTCTCACGTAGTCGGGCGGTCCCAGGGAACCCAGACGCCACGTACCCTCACCCTCGAAGAGTTGGTAAGGCGGCATGATCGGATAGCCGTAGCCGTCGAACGCGGGAGTCGTCGCCCCCCCGCAGAACGACCGTCGTCCCCCCAACTCCGTGGAAACGAATGCAGGCGTGGCAACGATTGCCGGCCGCCGACCCAGGACGGGGCGCACCTGGAATTGATACTCCTTGCCCTCGGCCAGCCCCGTTACCTGGTGACTACGCGGTGCGTCCCCGCCAGGGACATCCGTCCACGCGCTCCAGTCCGTGTATTCGGCCAAGCCGTGCTGAAAGCGTGTCACCTCACGGAGGGTGACCACACGGCGCTGACGGTACTGCCAGCTCACTACGCCCGCGGATCTCGCTCGCCACTCAAGGATGAGTACCCCGGGCTCCCTCGTCGCTATGGTGCGAAGCATTGGCCTGCTGGCTTCATGCTTGATGGTGATCGTGGGGTGACTGACGACAACACCGCCGCACTTTCTATAGCCGGGGTACGTGTCTCCGTGGGCCTTGGGCGGGGCGACCAGAGAGGCAGTGACGAGGACGGCGATCGCCGCGAGCAGGCCAGCCCGGACCAATATTGCCCCCCTCCTCGACAAGACCTTCACTTTGAGGTGGCCTCCGATAGACAGAGCATCCCCTGCTATTGCAGGCGGCTGCCCAGTAGTAGTTCTCGTGCGGACCAGTGTGGAGGCAGGTTGCGTCCGCCACGTTCGTCGCTAGTTCGTCTCCTCACTTCCACTCCTGCGAGGCTCATGGCCATGAAGCTGCGGCGGTCATCTAAACCTAACAGCAGGAAGGCCGAATTACCCTACCCCGTGGCGGCTGAAGGGCTCAGTGGTCGGAACTGAGCTGCGGATGCTAGCGGCGTTGATCGTTGCCGACCTGAAAGGGCGGCACGGGCCAAGGGCAGGCACTAATGGTTTGGCCCATCCCGGAAGGGGGCGGGGCTGGGAGCCCTTCGAGGGCGGCACCTGCGTCGTCGGCTCGGGGGTCAGGCTGAGCGCAAACGTCCCGATCCAGAGTGACGACTGCGCTGCTTCTCCCGAGGACTCTCGTCAGCGGTGGTCTCGTCTCAGGGGTTCAGGTCACTTCTCCCGCAGTGACCCATGTCCCATTGCTGGACGGTCCTCAGATGGAGAGCGTCCAGCGGAAAATTCGCAGTACAGTACGTGTAGGCCCCACCAGACTGGACAAAATCGAGAACCTTCGCTCTTATCTTCAGGCTGGTGCTGTAGGAGTACCACCGAAGGAGGCTCGTCGCCGCTCCGCCATGCCGCGGCCCGATCCACGACCGAGTCAGGTCCCGCCGGTCGAAGCGAATCCTGCGCCTCAACCGACGCCCTCGGTCAGAGTCGCGACTTCATCCGAACGCCGGCACCGGATGAACCTTGGCTGAGAAGGGAGCAAGTGCCTCAGCCGTCGGGCTCGCGTCGTCATCCTGTCGTCGTCTGCCGAACCGGGGTCAGCGACTGCCCCACTCCCTGTGGTAGCTCCCCATGAAGCGGGTGTGGTCGAGTTGATTCCGCATTCCCGCGTGAGGGTATCCGCCCATGAGGGTGCGTCGCAGGTGGTGGGGCAGCTTCCGCGCCAAGGCCACCCACATCGGGAGGTCGAGCCAGACTATGACATCCGCCTCCATAGGCAATCTGGCCGTCCACCCCAGGTAGAAGCACACCGAACTCTGCGCAGAGCAGGGTTGCTTCAGTCAGGGGCGGACTGGGCATCTGCAACATCAATGACGCGAACCTGATCCTTATCTGGTCCGAATCGCTTGCACTGAAGTCGTTCGAGGGAGAAATGGGCAGACGTGACGCTGTACGTGTTGACGACCGTCTCGGCTGCGAAGCGACCTAGTAGCTCGCGAGCTTCCTCTTCCGCTGCCGCTGCCAACTCCTCCTCAGACTCCAAGACACTCAACGCGTCTAACGCGGCCACAAGGTCGGCTCCGGCCCCGATGTAACCAGCGTCGTTCAACGACACGATGTACGTTTGATAGAGCCCCGGGTTACCGAGATAGTGACTCTCCCAGTAGTGGAACCGCCGCGCTCCTAGGTAGCCACCACGGGAGACCGGAGCCGTTCCGACCGCCGCGAATGTGTCTCGCCCCAGAGTCACCTTTAGCGTCGGCGTGCCATGGCGGATGTCGAGGACTGGATTGAAGTCTTCAGCGCGTGTGGTCACGGAGTACAACGTGACCGTGCCGCTCCGGTCCGTGATCGCCTGAACGTAGAACGCATCGTGAACGAAGATGTGCTCGTCGAACGCTTCGCCCTCGGTCCTGAAAGTTGGGTCTCCCAGGCACTCCTGGAAGTGTGTCAGCTGCACCCCTGCCGCGAGCCTTCGGACCGCCTGTGTCGGCTCGTCGAGCCCGTCCACGTCTGTGGATCGGAACCTTGGAAGGAATCGACGCCCGAATTCGACGATTGCGATCAGCGACGCTAGCGTGCCGATCAGTACCGCGATGAGTTCCACAGAGGTTGCCTCCGCATCTTCCCGACACTGCGGATAGTCACATACCTGGGCTGACAATAACTAGCTCCGGTCCAGAGGATACCCAGTCGCGCTGGGGCATCGGTTCGGGACTGCTCCTTGGTGGTCCTACCGTCTGGACCCGGGCTCGAGCGATATGAGGTCAAGTCGGCCACCAGACTGGACAAAATTGAGAACCTTCGTTCTTGTCTTCCGGTTAGGTCTGTGCCTAGGGGGAAGTCTGCCGAGGTATGACGGTGGATTCCCCTGCCCCCGACCTAGACAGCCTCGAGAAGCTGAGCGAGGATGGATAACTACACTTGGGGAGTCTCGACGGCAATCTCGATGGCGTTGTGTTCGGCCAGGCATGCCTGGTTCTCCCCTTCTATCCACTGAAGAACGCAGAGGGATGTGATCCGATCGGGAGATTGCTCGATCCGCTTGATGGTCTTGGAGTCTGGCCAGGGGGCAAGGACAGGCCCACCAGTCCACCCTGCCGGCGGAAAGTGCCTCGGAATCACGTAGCGCACACCTTCCGAAACGAGACGCTCGATCACGACGTTGTTGGAGGCATTTTGGTGAGTGGCTACGAGGATAAGTGGCTGCCCTTCCTCGTGGCGCTGGAGAAGCCAGCGTGCTCCTACATCCTCTGTCAGGACACCGTTAGGCAGGAATTGATGGGGTCGAACAAAGTACACCGTTGCGTCTATCACAGGTTCTCCTCTCCGAGGAGAGCGTAGCACTCCGAACCTTCGTCCTGCGGCTCCACCTTGCCTCGCAGCCCGAGTAAAGGGTCCCGCCTGCTGCTGGTGGCAGCGGCTGTCCTGATTGCCCTGCGCTGAGCGTTCCGTTTCCTCTTGCCCGGCTCCGCCCCGGCTTCACCACTCGCTATCGCAAGGAGGCTGTTCCCGCCACCAGACTGGACAAAATCGAGAACCTTCGTGCTGGCGCTTGAACTTCAGCTATAGGCGAGCCCCGGCTGGGCGGTCTGGGTTTGTGGGATGGACCAGGGGTAGTTTCGCGCGCCGCAGGGGGTGATACCGCAGGGACGGCCAACTGCGGGGCAAGTCCGACAAAGGCGAACCGGCTTGGCGGGCGCAGATGCGCCCGGGTGCTTGCGGCGGTTGGCGTCAAGATCAACGTAAAGGCCGTCGAGGCTCGATCTCCGGCATCACTACCCAGTTGCCGTCTACTGTCACAAGTGTCCTCCTACAATGCCTCGTGGACAGGCTCCCGTTGCAGGTTCCAGCCCCCACACAGGCCGCTTAAGGCCGCACTAGCTATCGGGTTCTGCCACGCGGCGAGGGCGCCCCTGTTCAGGGCGCAGGGCGGGCCCTTCTCTGAGCCACTCCTCAAGCCCAACCCCAGTGTGGTCACAGGCTCGAAGCACCACCTCAGCCGCAGCCCGGGCGTCCTCAACGGCGACGTGATGTCGATACTCGATGCCGAGATGGGCTGCGATCGCTGCCAGTGACCAAGCTCGCACACCGTGCCGACGAGGCCACGCTCGCCGGGCCATGGCTGCGCTGTCGAGCCACGTTGCCCGGATAGGCTCCAGTCCATACCGGCCCCCTCAGCCAAGCTTCGATTCTGGCCACACCGTCTTCGACTGAGTAGACCATTTCCACATGGCCACATCGCTTACAGCGCCAAGAGTGGGTGCCGTACGTCGTCTCCATCAAACCGTGGTGCACTATGCCCCTGTCTGAGTCCTGAGTCGTTTACGACGTCCAGAATCTCGAAGTGCGGGCAGTGAGCTCTGGCCAAGGCAGCGTACTTCTCCTTCTCTCGCTCCCAGCGCTCCTCAAACCATCGGTTGATGTAGAACTTGATGCGGAAGGCACTCACTTTGATCTCCACGGCACGATCTTCCCTCCGGACAAGCTAGCGTCAATCGATCGGGGCCACGGTTCCCAATAGATATAGTTAGGCAGCGCGACGATGGAGTGGAAGGAAGCCGTCTACGTTCTAAGGACGCCAATCCTCCATGGAGGCGGGCGGCACTATATCCATGCGATGTCCCATTTCGACGGCGACAGCTTCCCGTAGTACCTGTACGCCCACAGCTACCAATCCGCCGCAGACTTTCTTGTGTCCAACCTGGGTGATGTCGAACGGGAATGCCCACTACGCCATCCTGTTTCTCTACCGGCACTCCTCTCAAGCTCAAGGAGCACATGTTCAAGCTGGACCAGCACCTCGATAGCGACTGCCCGGGGAATCTGAGTGAGCATGACCTCGTTGTCCTGTGGGACGAATACCTCTCCAGGCGAGACGCTGCCGTTGAGCGCTTGGGACTTGATCGCGACGAGGCAGGTGAGCAGGACGCTCCCATAGCAGAGCGCCTTGGAGAGCTTCGCGATCTGGACAGGAAGTCCACAGGTCTTCGCTATCCGCTGGAGCGAGACCGGTCGTCCTCCATGCGAGGGCTTCTAGGCGAGGAATCAGCGGCGGCCGTAGACCTGGAGCAGTTCGGCTTGGCGGTCGGGGCCATGACTATGGTGCTCGACGGCATTGGCGACTGGATTGAGTCTTATGCACAGGCGGCTGGGTAGTCGGCGCACCAGCTCGGGCCGGGTCCCTGCAGAGGGAGGCGGGCTTGCAGGTCACGGCGGTGGTTAGCAGGCTAGAATGGAGTTTCACGGGGGCGAGTGGACATGACGACCACGACCCAATCCAAGCTGCTGACCGCCGCTGACCTTCTGCGGCTAAACGGTGAGGGTGTGCGCGGTGAACTGATCCGGGGGGTGCTCTGCGAGACCATGTCAACAGGAGAACTCCACGGCAAGATCGTGATGAACCTCGGCATCGAGTTGGGCATGTTTGTCAAGGCCGGGGGTCTGGGCACGCTCTTCGCTTCCGACTCCGGTGTGTGGCTGGAGCGCGATCCCGACACAGTGCGCGAGCCTGACCTCGCCTTCACGTCGGCGGAGAGGCTTCCACTCGACGCCTGGAACACGGGCTACTCCGAGGTGGTCCCTGATCTGGTCGTCGAGGTCGCCTCACCAGGCGACGGACGCCGCGAACTCCACGACAGGGCCTATATGTGGCTGGGTCACGGCGTGCGCCTCGTCTGGGTTGTGCAGCCGGCCACTCGCACCATCGATGTGTACCGGCCTGACCACGCGGTGTCGACGTTCAGCGATCAGGGCTCGCTCGACGGGATGGATGTGCTGCCGGGCTTCACGTGCGAGGTGAGTGGGGTCTTCGGCCCGAGTCCCGCCCCCGAGCGCTCCGAACAAGAGCAAGCATGACGGCAAGCCGCCTGCATATTGATGCGAGCCGACCAGGCCAGGGAGGCTCTGGAAGCCCTGTGGTCAACGCCCTGAAGGCGAACGGGCTGGTCACAGTGGAGTGTGAGGGCACGGGGCCCGAGAGTGGTGTGGACTCTCTCGCCGGGTTACGGAGGACCGGAGTTCTCTCGCTACTTACCTACAGAGGACGGTGGAATGCCGGCTTCTGACCCGCCGGAGTTGGTGTGCTGGGAGTGCGGAAAGTCGTACGACGAGCTCGTGCAAACGGTGGTCAAGAGCCACAGCAAGGGTGACAGGTGGCACTACGCGAAGTCCCTTCCCTGAGATCGAGGGATTGATCACACTTCACGAACGCCACCACCCCGGCCACCGCCCCGTGCTGCGCTGAGGGCCTCATCCCAGAGTCTGGCGGTGCAACCCCAGAGCGGACTCGGTGACGACCTATCAAGTGGCCAGCGTCGCTGTCACCCCGCCTTTCGAGGCTGAAAGTCGTTCCTTTCTGAATGCCAGAGTGCGCCCCTAGTTTGGGCAGCCCGTGATACTTAGGACTGCTTCCTCAATCTCCTTGGGGTTAGTAGCAAACCACTCCTCGCCAGGGGCGCTGTCCAATTTCTGCCCACGGTTCCTGAACCAGGCGTGCAGAAGGGCCTCCATGTCCCTGGCTTCCCGATCGTTCGCGCAGCCAAGCCGCAAGAGATAGCTCGGCCGCTCCGGGAGATTCTCTTGGAAGTCGCGGAGTCTTCGTCTCAGTCCGTCGGGTCCCGCCCTGCCAATCTTGATCGGCCAACGACCACCCGATGTGTCTTGATACCGAGGAAGACACCACGCGTACACCTCGTACGGCCCTTCTCCTAGCGCGCGGGCAGGCTCTAGTCCGCCACCATCACGTGTAACATCGCCATCAGATCCTTGGTGATCCCGTACGAGGCTCTGGTGGGTCGAGCCGTTGGTGTCGGAGAAGCGATAGCGTCCCCGGCGTTCCTTGCGAAACGGGCTCGCGGAGCCGACTAGCCACTTCTTCAGCACAAGAGCCACATCATCCCTGCTTGTGGCGGCGTCCCCGCCGCGCTTCACGAACTCGCTCCGCAGCACGTCATTGATCTCCACGCGCCGATACAGCCTGCCGTGCTTGAACAGCCCAGGGACCCTGCACAACTCATGTGCAGCGTCGGCACCGAACCGCTCCTTAGCCAAATCGTCCATTAGGTCCAAACCATGGCCCCCCTTTCCCTTTGGGCGTCCTCGGTAACGATAGCCCCATAGGAACTAACAGACACTAGTAGGACCACAAGGACCATATGTCAGGTCGCCGCCTCCGTGTGGCCCGCGGGAAGACGAGTAGGAGACCTAGGGTCAGCTCTCAGGCGTGGATCTGGTGTAGAATGTTAGTTCTGATGCTAGCCGTGCTTCGCACACTGCTGACCGAGACGGTCAGGTGAGAGCAGATCTCTTGAGCGCCCGTAGGGAACTGTATGGGGCTGCTCAAGAAGGCGCCGCCCTTTGACAGAAGCAAGCCGCGCACACTCCCGCACATGAGAGGAACCACAGCATGAAGCCCCCACCAACTCCCAAGGCCGCCGCCCTTTACGCCCGCGTCTCGAGTGACCGCCAAGACGTCGACCTCTCCGTGGCCGCCCAGCTGCGGGCGCTGCGCGACTACGCCGAGAAGAACAACTACGCCATTGCCCGCGAGTACGTGGACGAGGCTGAGAGCGGCCGCGTCGCGGACCGGCCCCAGTTCCGCAAGATGCTGGATGCTGCCAGCGGTGCCGATGCCCCCTTCGAGGAGATTCTGGTGTGGAAGTTCTCGCGCTTCACCCGCAGGCGGGAGCACGCCGTCGCCTTCAAGTCGATGCTCCGCCGTCGCGGCATCAGGGTGACCTCCATCACCGAGCACGCCGACGACTCCCCGACCGGCAAGCTGATGGAGGCGATCATCGAGAGCGTCGACGAGTTCTACAGCGAGAACCTGGCACGGGTATTGTCAACGTTGCGCGAGGAACGGTCCTCGCCATCAGAGCGCCGGCGAACACGTCGAACTGTCGCTTCCTCTCCTGGGGGAGCGGTGTTTGCGAGATCCAGGGCTGGAGTTGCCAGGCCGGCATCGGAAACGATCTGAGCACCGCCACAGCAACGTTCCGCTACACGGCTTCATCGGCCCGCACCGATTCATCAACCGAGAGTGAAGGGACCACATCTCCTCACATCTACTCGCTCTTTGGGGAGGGACCCTACTCCTGGGCCGCCACCTGCAACACGGGGCTCTCGACCGGCTACAGGACCAACGTCGAAAGTGACACCGAGGCCGACACCGAAGCGCGGCAGTGGATCAGGGACAACTGCTGGGAGGGTGTGTCGATCGAGAAACGGTAGGTTTGCTACCCTATCCGGCAATCCTCGGAGCCGCCCCTCCTCGTGAGGGGCGGCTCTGCTGGGAGTGAGGTTGGGTACGAAGTGCGAGTGAGCGAGGACGGACAAGGACACCGTCCTTGGAGGCGGGCGCTCCGGAGCCTCATCCTCTTTTCATCGCCTGTACGTCGAGCACTTGCAGTGTGGGGAGTCGCTAGAGTTGGCTCCTTTCGGGCTGGAGCAGGGGATGAAGCTATTCGTGCTAGCGGCAGCGTCAACCCTCGTCTTCGGGGCTTGCGGAGATACGCCTCCTAATCCTGCTTCGACGCCGCAGGCGACATCCACGCTGACTTCGGCGCCCAGCCGCACACCGCCACCACAGGCGACACCGACGCCAACTTCGGGGCCCAGCCACACGCCGGCATCAGAATCTCCGATTCTCAAAGAGGGCTTTGGAGACCTGCGCCCTGGGTACTACATCATCAGGGACAACTGGGCCTTCGTGCGTGTGCGTATCCCTGAGTTTCCGGAAGGAACGCATCTCATCGCGGGTACCGCTTTGGTAGAAGCGGGGTGCCCGGAAGGAGAAGGCACTTGCTGTTGGTCGAGCGTCGAGTTCGAACTGAAGCGAGGAGCTGCCACCATTGGGTCGCTCAGTTTCAGGACCTCCGAGCGCTGGAGGCGCGAGAACGCTGAGATCAAAGCGCACGACGATGAGGTCCAGGCGTTCTTCGAAGAGATGGCCGACTCGGTTCACTCCACGGCTGTCAGTTGTAGTTGATCCCGAGCAGTTGGTGTCAACACCCTCTTGTGCCCTCCGGGGCGGGCCTGAGATCGTCTCAGTTGATGGCCTCGTACCAACAGGAAGCGGAGGGCGGTGGGGTTCCTCGCCAGCGCACCCGGTAGTTCCTTCGCGGCCGCTTTAGCGCAGTCAGCGTCAGCGAGGAAGAGTTGGCATTCGACCCGGGCCCTGGGTACGCATGCGCGCTCACCTCCGAAGGAGAAGCGCGCTGCTGGGGATGGCGGGAGGAGGCTCCGCTACCCGACCCGGCGCCAGGCCGCTATGTGGCAGTGGCGGCTGGTGATCGGCGTGCCTGCGTCCTGACCGAGGACGGGGAGGCAGTATGCTGGGTGGCGAGGGCGACTGGCCGAACGACCAGAGCCCTGCTGACCCGCCACGGGGGCGGTACACGGCCATAAGCGCGAACTCGTCCCGCACACGGACTGGTCGTACTCGGCAACCTGCCGAATAGGCGGTGGAAGTAGTAGTCGCGCGGGCTATGGCACCTCCGCCCTGGCGCAGGCGGCGGCCGATGCCTGGATCGCAGCGAACTGCGTGGACACGGGCGCCTCGAGCACGAGCAGCTATACGGACTGGTCCTACACGGCGACGTGCGCGGTCGGCACGGGCAGCAACAGCGCCTCGGGGTATGGCACCTCCGTGCTGGCGTCGTCCGCCGGTCGTTCATGGATCGCGTCGAACTGCCCGCGGGGCGCCTCGAGCACGAGCAGCCATGCGCACTGGTCCTACACGGCAACCTGCGCCGTCGGCACGGACAGCAACAGCGTGTCAGGGCATGCGAGCTCCACGCTGGCGTCAGCCGCCGGCCGGGCGTGGGTAGCCGCGAACTGCCCGCGGGGCGCCGTCAGCACCAGCAGTGGGCCTCGTTCGTCAACATTCCGTGAACGGTGTTCTTCAGCCAGCGGCCCCCGTTGCGGGTGGGGGTACCCTCGTCGTTCAGGGCGCGCACGATGTCGAGCACGCTCTTGCCCGCGAGGACCATGTCGAAGATGCGGCGCACGACGGCGTCGGCGGGCGGGTCGAGCTCAAGCTTCGGGCGCTCCTTGGCGCCGTCCTTCACCCGCACCTTCTTGTAGCCGTAGGGGGCGTGGGTGGAGACCCAGAAGCCGCGCGAAGCGGCTTCGCGCATCCCGCGCGTGACCTCTTCCGCGAGATTCGCCGAGTAGAATTCATCGACGCTCTCGATGATCGCCTCCATGAGCATGCCCGTGGGGGAGTCGTCGGCGTGCTCGGTGATGGAGACGACGCGGACGCCGCGCCGGCGCAGCATCGACTTGAAGGCGACGGCGTGCTCCCGCTTGCGCATGAAGCGGGAGAACTTCCAGACCAGGATCTCCTCGAAGGGGGCGTCGTCCGCGGTGGCGGCGTCCAGCATCTTGCGGAACTCGGGCCGGTCGGCGACGCGCCCGCTCTCGGCCTCGTCAACATACTCGCGGGTGACGACGTAGTTGTTCTTCTCGGCGTAGTCGCGCAGCGCCCGCAGCTGGGCGGCGACGGAGAGGTCGACGTCCTGGCGGTCGCTGGAGACGCGCGCGTAGAGGGCGACGGGCGTCGGGTCCGGTCGGTCGTTCATCGGTTCGTTTTCCATGGCTCGCGGCGGGACTGTGCTGCCCACCCGTTTCCTCTCCTACAGGCTCTTTACGAACCCGAGCCCAAGCCAGTCGCCGGGAACCAAGAGTCGGCGATTGCGATAGACGTAGAACCCCTGATGGGCGTTCCAGCCCGCAGGGCCACCCGCCACCCGGTGCGTCTCGGCGGAAAGACGGGAGTGATGCGGGAGCACGTAGGGAGTCACAGTGATCTGAGGGTCGAGGACCTCGGAAGAGAGGCGCTGCGTGGCAGGCTCGTCGGCGAGGAACGGATCCCAGGGTCTGATCGACTGACCGTTGATCCAGAACGAAATGGGGTTCGGTGGAACCATGAATCGATGGAACACCATGGCGACGTGCTCCTCGACAGCACGGAGTCCATCGAGAAAGAGCTGACGAGCACGCTCGTCGTCTGGACCCACATCACCAACCAGGCGGTCCAGCTTGTCCCACGACACAAGGGTGCCGTGCCTCAGCTCCGCAAGTCGCTTGGCACTACCCCCGGCTGACTCCGCCGGAACGCGCAGCAGTTGCCAGTCTTCGACTGTTGCCAGGTGGTCCAGATCCCATCGCCGGGCAGCACCCTGGTCGTCTCCTGCGATCTTGGTCGCAACCGTCACTGTTCTGGCCTGAGAGATTGATGCGGTCTTGAGACCTAGGCCGTAGCGCCCCAGGTCTGAGGATTCCCGCTCCTCCAGGGGGCTCTTGGACCCGACCTTCATGGCCGCGATCAACTCCTGCTCGGACATTCCGCAGCCGTCATCGAGAATCGAGACCTGTGAATCCGCCCCCGCCCAGTGGAAGTTCAGCCAGATGTTGGTTGCGCCGGCGGTGATGCTGTTGTCAACAAGGTCGGCAACCGAGTCGGGCAGGGAGTAGCCGGTTGCCCTGAGGGATTCCATGAGAGCGTCGGCTCTAGGGGAAACTACATCAAATTCAGGTTTCACTTCGCGGAGGCTCGCACACCGGGAGTGGAAGCGGCAACTGCCGGTACAGTCTGCATCGGCGCACCACCCTGGCCATCAGCCCCCAGAACGACCGCCCCGCTACCCATTTGTGGCAGCTCAGCCAATCCGTGTCCGCAAGCGTCCGTTGTCCGAAGCGCCCCGCTCCCGTACGAATGGACCGATGCAGACACCGACAGGTGAATCTCAGGCATGAACCTGCGCTTCTACATCGACCCCGAGACGAGCCTTCCCCACATCCACGGCCACGGGGTACAGGAGCACGAGGTCGAGGACGTGATAGGCTCTCCCGGAGAGGACAGGCCCGGACGAGATGACTCGCGTGTCGCTATCGGACAAACTCAGGCAGGGCGCTACCTTCGCGTGATCTACAAGCGTGACATGGACTCAGACAGCGTGTTCATAATCACCGCATACGACCTGACCGGCAGGCCTCTAAGTGCATACCGCCGGCGGATGCGAAGGAGAAGCGGATGAGCAGCGCAACCAACAGGTTCCCGCCCGGCTGGGATGAAGAACGAGTCCAGAGGGTTATCGCTCACTACGAGGCGCAGACGGAGGATGAGGCACTCGCGGAAGACGAGGCAGCCTTCGAGGACACGTCGCACACAGTGATGGTCATTCCCAACGATCTTGTGCCTGCCGTGAGGGCGCTCCTCCCAGAGTCGCCCGAGCCAGAGCCCGCAGCGGTGGACAGGCAATAAGGGCGCTGGATTTTCGCATTCCTTGCTCGTCGAGCACCGGCTCGCCGGGCTCGCTGCTACTCGATGCTTGCAGCCTTGGGCAACAGGTCAAACAGAGCGTCTCCGGGGCGGAGTATCGATGTTGATACCTTGAGTCCTGACTGGTTCTGGTGCGGTGTTGGCGAACGCGCCGTGAGGGAGCGGGTGACTCTAGCGCGTGGCCGCCAGCTCGAACGGCCTACCCGTCTCCCTCAGGATGGTGACCGTCCGACCACCATCACCTCCATCGTCAACTTCCGCCCAGAACTCATCCAAGGAGCGATAGTAGGCCACCGTGTCGTCGGCCACGACAAGCACCGTGCCGTCGTTCAACTCGAGGATGTCGAGCTCCACCCCACCACCTGAGTCCCACGTGTCTACATTGCGAAGGTGTGCCGCGTTGATTGTGTTCTCCATGGGCCGATTCTACATGAGCTGCAGGTCCACCTCACCCACGGCTGCTGTCCTACCTAGAGCCGGCCGGCCCGCCAGTCAATCGTGCCCGGGGGGTGTGTAGCCAACGCCCGGTCAATTGTCACTAGCGAGGGGCGTGGCGTACCGCAATGGGCGCAAGCGGGTAGGCTGTGCCGTACTGAGGAGGCCGCCGATGAAGCCGCATCTGGCGACCAGGCTCCTGCTCCAGCGCTCCGAGGCGGCCGTGGCCGAGGTCGACTCACAGGTGGCGCTCCTCGCCGCCATCGAGCCGGACCTGTCCGACGGTTGGCCCCGGTCGGAGGCGATGAAGCACGCCCCCGCACTGGGGTGGGCGCTCCGTGCCGAGCGCCAGCGGCTGGAGCGTGAAGCGGCGGAGCTGGCCAATGGGGGCTAGGCCCATCATCCCGGACCCCGGCGCCTTCGCCCGCGGCGAGCTCACCATGGAGCACGTCCCCCCCAAAGACCCCAAAGAGTTCGAGGCGGTGGGGGCTAGGACCGTGAAGCCCGCCCCCTACCGCTGCGAGCACTGCGGCGACAGCACCGCGAACCTCTGGCTCGTGTGGTCGCGCCGCCAACTGCGCTGCGGGCAGCACCGGGGCCGGGGGACCTACCGGCGCGGCTGGCCCATCGATCAGGATGCTCTCATCAGCTCCGACACGTTCGATCTGGCGCTCTTCCGGTTCCGGAACCATCTAGGCTGGGCGGACCAGGCGGACGCCGATCTCGCGGCGCGCCTGCGCACCCTCTGGGAGGCGTGTCATGCGCCTGGGGGCAGGGCCGAGCGAATGGGTGTTGTGCGTCGTGGAGATCCTGACCCCCGCCGACAGCCCCGCGATCCCCATTGGCCCGCGCTCGGCCGAGACGCTTGAGGAGTATCGCTGGGTGACGGCTTGCAGGTGACGCCGCAGGGGTAGCGCGCACAGTTCAGATCGCCACCGCCCAGCGGAAAGTTCGTAGTACAGTCAGCGTGGGCCCACCAGACTGGACAAAATCGAGAACCTTCCTGCTGGTGCTCCAGTTAGCTCTGTGAGCTGAGCGAGCCTTGTCCCCAGTTCCCCGTCAACGTCTGGATATAGATGTCTGTGGTCTGGAGGAGCCGATAGCGCGAAGCGGGGCTGAGGACAGACGAGAGGCTTTCGTCGAGCGCATCACGGAATCGCCACAGGACGGGACTCATTTCTCGTCCGCTGCGGAGCGTTGCCAGCACCGCCAACAGAATGAAGTCCATCTGCTTCGGCAACGCTCTTCCCGCCAGTGACGTAATGACCTGCGATGCGACCGCTATTGCTTGGTCCTCGGAGCAGTCCTGCCCCTCCAGCGTCCTGAGCATTGCTCTGGTGCCCTCTGTCGTACCGTAGGCGTTCGTCTCAAGGCGACGCACGATGTCTTCCGCGCTGACCCTCAGGAACCAGTAGTTCAACAGAGCCAGCCGCTCGATCCACTGTGAGTACGCTTCGTCCGTTATAGCATCTTGCTCCCGCAAGTCTTCCAACACTGACTGGGTGTTCACAGCACCAACGCCGACAGAGCGCGGGCGAAGTTGGCCAGTCCGAGGTCGTCGGAAACGAGAACGAGGCGGTTCGCAGGCTGCTCGTCGCTCGCATAGACGGCGCCAACGCCAGCGCCAGTTAGCACATCGATCTGCAGTTCGGCATCTGGAGTGCGCCTCGTCGACGATGACGGCGTAGCGACGGGCGGCGATGGCCTGACGCCACTCCGCCGCCTGCGCCTGCTCGGTCTCCGAGGGCGAGTCGGTCCCGGCGACCCGCAGCAAGCCCTTCATGATGAACGGGCACTTCTGGTTCGTGGTGATGACGATCCGCGTCCCATCGACGAGTGCCTGCGCGAGTTGCTGCGAGTCCTCGTCGATCGCCTTCACGACGCCCTGGGCGTGCTCGATCTGGTAGACGGCGTCCTGCAGTTGGCGGTCGAGGACGCGGCGGTCGGTGATGACGACGACGCAGTCGAAGACCTTCTCGGCGGCGGCGGTGTGCAGGCTCGCGAGGCGGTGCGAGAGCCACGAGATGCTGTTCGTCTTGCCGCTGCCCGCCGAGTGCTGGATGAGGTAGTTGCGCCCCGGCCCGCCGCCGCGCGCGGTGGCGACCAGCCGGTTGACGGCGTCGAGCTGGTGGTAGCGCGGGAAGATCATCGTCTCGCGCTTCTCCGTGCGCGCGCCCTTCGCGTCCTCGACCTTCTCCTCGCGGGTCTCGAGGAAGATGTAGGAGCCGAGGATGTCGAGGAAGCGCTCGCGTTCGAGCACCTCTCGCCAGAAGTAGTCGGTGCGGTAGCCGTCCGGGTTGGGCGGGTTGCCCTTCCCGCAGTGGACGGCGCCGGGGTTGCTCCCGCGGTTGAAGGGGAGGAAGCGCGTGGCGTCGCCAGCGAGTCGCGTCGCCATGTGGACCTCGTCGGGGTCGGCGGCGAAGTGGACGAGGGCGCGACGCTTGAAGCGGAAGATCGGCGCGTTGGGGTCGCGGTCCTGCTGGTACTGGCGGACGGCGTCACGCCAGGTCTGGCCGGTCATCGGGTTCTTGAGCTCGCAGGTCGCCACGGGCACGCCGTTGAGCACGAAAACGAGGTCGAGGGTGTCGCCCTTGCCCGGGTGGCACGGCGTCTGTCGCGTCACGGTGAGTTCGTTGCGTTCGAAGCGCGCGAGCGCGTCCGGGTTGAGGCCGTGCGCCGGCGCGAAGGACGCGACGCGGAATGTGCGCCCGTAGAACTTGAAACCATGGCGCAGGACCTCGAGCGTGCCCTTGGTGTCGAGCTCGCGCGCGAGCGTCCCGACGATGCGCTCATCGAGGTCCGCCCCGTGCAGGGCGGCCACCCGCGACCACTCGTCGGGCTGAGTTTCTCGGATGAAAGCGGCGGCGCGGGCTGGGAACAGCGCCCGGTCGACATCCCACTCGGCGAGGTCTCCCTTGCGCCAGCCGCCGTCGAGGAGCATGTACTCGACGTTGGTCTCGAATGCCTGCTCGGTGTGGGTGGCGGTCATGGCGAACTAGCGGCTCTGTGGCTCACGTTCAGTGGCGCCGGGAGCTTCAATCGTCCCGATGCTCGTTGCCGTGCCGGCGCAGGGCGTCGAGGGTCAACGGGCGGCCGGCTCGTTTCGCCTCCAGCCAGCGGCGGAAGGACTCGGCGCCCTCGCCCGAGGGCCTGCCCGCGAGCAGTCCCTCGACGCTGAGGTCCTCATCGAGATCGGGCCAGTGGATGTGCTGGGCGTCCGCGAAGAGCTCCCAGTTGTCGCGCTCCTCCGGTGTGGCGTGGAGCAGCCTGGGGTACCAGGCCAGGGGCACGGAGATGGTGCGGCCGTCCGTGAGATCGGCCGTCAGCGTGTCCTCGGTGGCGCTCACGGCGGTCGCCCCCGGCACGTCCAGCTCAACGATTGAAGTAGTCATTCCACTCCTCCAGGAACAGTGCCTGATTCTCCTCCACTATGCGGTGAATTCTCCAAATCTCCGGTCTGCGGAGATTGCCGCTGGTCTGCAACTCCACGGGGTTGAGCCAGAACTTGGCGAAGCCTTTGTCACGCCGCACGTGGATATGGGGCGGCTCAACTCCATCGGCTGACACGAAATAGAACTGTTACGGCCCCTCCCGGAGTATTGTCGGCACTGTCTGATTGTAGCCCTGCCGACAGGGCGGCGGCTGCGGACGCGTCTCAGGCCATCAAGTGCTACGCCGCAGGGCCTCCGGAGGTGGTGGCCGGCTCCCGCACGTCGATCTTTCCGGTCACGGCTGCCGTGATGAGCGCAGTCCGGTACTCCTGCAGCCGCTCGATGGCGATGACTACCCGTTCTCGGAGGTCAACCAACCTCGCAGAGGCTGAAGCTAGGCGTGCAGCAATCCGATCCTGCTCGGGTCTGGGGGGTGTCGGGACCAAGATGCGCCGAAGGTCTCGAATATTGATCCCCGAGATCGTCGCTCCTAACGCGTTCGCTTGCACTTGGTCCTTGGCCAGGTCGCTAGCGAGGAAGTGCTTGAGCCAGGTCGAATTGACCTCTTCGAGGGGAGAGATGCGCGCCGCATCCTGGGGTGATGTTGGCACCGTGAAGGGATCGTGGCACCTCGGCGACATCCCCGACTGAACCGCGAATCGCAAACACGAGGTCTCCCGCCGCGAGCCGGGAACGGGCGTGAGACTCGTCCAGTTCGAGTGTGGTGTTACTACTTACTGCGCCGGCAGGGACGCGCTCGCGCACATCGCCCCCCTTGACGATTGGCACTCCCTCGTCGACATGCGGTCCTGGAAGCACTATCCCGTAGATGATTGGGCGTTGCGGCTGAGTCAGGGCATGCAATGGGAGCACCTCCCAGTGCTCGGGCACGTCACCGAGCCACTCGACGCCCGAGGGCTTCAAGCCAGGTTTGGTGGCCTCATACTGGTTCCTGATGTGGAGCATCTAAAGAACTCCGCCTTCGCGGAAGTGCGCGACCGAACGATTGTGGGCTTGGTCGAGCAGGCACGCGAAGACTGACGTCACTCCCGGAGTGGTGGACCCGTTGGCAGATCCCCGCCGTCTCCGCAGTTGGTGCGGTGAGAGTTGTCACCGGGGAAACGGCCTTAGCCGCTCCACATGTGTACCCAAAGCCCAATGTCGGTCCCATGTCGGCGGAGCGGTGCCACTTCGAAACGACCTTGAGAGAGTAAGAAACTCCTGCCAAAATCCTGACTAGAACTTCGCCACGCGAGGGTGCGACAAAGTGACCCGCATAGCCGACAAAATCATGAAAAGGGTGTCCGCCCATGGTAGAGGAAAGTGGGTGTGCACGCCTAAGGACTTCCTCGATCTCGGTAGTCGGGATGCTGTCGACCAGGCACTGTCGCGCCTCGTCAAGACGGGTCAGCTGCGGCGGGCCGGGCGTGGGCTGTACGACATGCCCAGGATGAGCACCGTGTTGAAGCGGGCTGCGCCGGTTGACTTGGATGCCGCCATCAAGGCTCTCGCACGCCGGGACGGTGTTCGGATTGTGCCTGACGGCCTGGTGGCCGCGAACCAACTCGGCCTCACCAACGCTGTTCCAGCGAAGGCCTCGTATCTGACGGACGGCTACACGAGGACGCTCAAGATCGATGGACGAACGGTCCGGTTTCGCCATGCCGCACCTCGCGTCATGCAGTGGGCCGGGAAGTCGGCGGCCCCCGTGGTGCAGGCACTGCAGTGGCTTGGACCCGATATGGCCGCGGACCCTCAGGTTGTCACGACTTTGAGGCGCCAACTCCCGGACGATGTGAAGCGTGACCTATTGCGGAATAGTCGAGATCTTCCCGGTTGGGCGGCGCCGTTGGCCCGCAGCATCGCAGCTGATCGGGCCGCTGTTGTATGAATGGAGCCGCTGGGGCTTTTCTCGCTCTCTCAGAGCAAGAAAAGCGGGATGTGTTCGAAGCGGCAGCACGCCGGCTCGACACGCTGCCCAGCGGCAAAGTGCCCAGGGAGGCCCATGGCTGTGGCCCGGCGCCAGGCCTGCCCGCGCCCGCGACGACGATCGCGACGACCACCCATCACTCTTCCTCCTCCCCCACCACCACGCACAGCACCTCGTCTTCCTGGAGCCGCGCGTACTCCTCGCAGACGTACCCGTCCCCGTCCGCGTTCTACTCGAGTGGCACGCGGAAATCCGGGAACCCGCCCCCTTCGCTGAACGGCCGCGGCGAGAGGTAACGCGCCGCCTCCCCGCACGACCCGTACGCCAGCGCCAGCATGTTCGTCCGCTCCCGCGCCGCCCACGTCTCGAAGTCCTGGTAGAAGCGCAGCACCGAGACCCCGAACCACTCCTCGAAGGCCGTGTGTATCTCTGCCCCGTCCAGCAGGTCCTGGTAGAGCGCCAGCCAGCTCTCCTCCGTCCCGTACCGCTCGAGCGCGAACAGCGCCGCCGCCGTCATCAGGTCGTCGTGACCCCGCCCCTGCCGCAGCGCCGTGGCCTCCTGGTGGAAGATTGCCGACCGGTAGCGGTCGTCCCGCACCGTTGGCGGCTTCCCCGTCCGGTACAGCGTGTAGTAGTACTCCGCCGTCGCCACCCCCAGCCAACGCACGCTCACGTAGTGAGCCTTCACCGCATACGCGAACCACTCCCGCGCGATCGCGTCGTGGTTATCCCGGCACCGGGGCGTGAAGAAGAGGTGCGTCCCCCGCTGGAACGAGCACTCGTCCGGCAGCTCCTCGAGCGTTTCCCCGAACGCATCCTCGTACCGGACCAGTAGCCCCCCCGGCGTCCACGAGATGTTGATCGTGATCGACCCCTCGTGCGTCAGCCCGAAGTTCGTCTCCGCAAACGCGATCACCTCTCGCATCTCCGACGCGATCGCCCGTTGCGCCGCGCGGTTGTCCGGCATCCCCCGCACCCGGCAGCACCGCGCCTCCCCCGACGGCTCCTCTCCCGGCGGCAGGAACGGCGCCGCTGCCGGCAGCGGCGTGAGCGGCAGCGGGTCCTCCACCTCCAGATCGAACGTGACCGGTACGGAGATGCTCACCGGCTCGCTGACCAGCAGCGTCGGCACCCCGGGGAATTCCGTCAGGGGCACGCGGAAGTCGTGCGTGATCCACTCGCCCCCGTCCTCCTGGCGCGTGCTCACGAACGCCGAGGACGACGAGAGCGATACCCAGAACTGCATCTCCACGTCGACCGTCGTCTCGACCGTGCGGTTGGCGGCGAACGCGCTGAAGGCTCCCCCGACGGCGATGAGCGCCACCAGCCCCGCGATGACCGCCGTCTTCATGGGCGAAGGATAGCGCGCCGACGACGACGACGCGTAAGCGACGCCCGCACCCACCCTAGTCCGCGGGCGTGAAGCCCTCGCAGACGATCCCGTCCTCGTCGGGGTCCGGTTCCAGCGGCACCCGGTAGTCGGGGAAGCCCGAGCTCAGGCCGGACGGATCCCCCTGCGGCCTGATGCTCCGCGACGCCTCCAGGCACGACGAGAACGCCGTCGAGAAGAGGATGATCTGCTGGTGGTCCGCCCACTCCTCGAAGTCGTCGTAGAACTCCGCCAGCGTCGCGTTGAAGACGCTCTGGAAGGCCTCGTCCGCGTCCAGCCCCGCGGCCGTGCTCCCGTAGAAGCGCAGCCAGTCCCCGAACTCGCCGTAGTCCCGCAGTGCGTACAGCATCACCAGCGTCTTCATGTCGTCGCTCGCCTGGTCGCGCCGGATGTTCCGCGACCGCTCGTAGAAGATCGCCCGGCGGAAGCGGTCCTCCGTGATTTCCGGGACATCGCCCGTGGCGTAGTGGTTCGCGAAGTAGTCGCGCACGCCGTGGCCCACCCAGGTCGGGGTCACTTCCTCCGTCCCCACCGCGCGGTCGAACCAGATCGAGGCGAGCGCGATCTTGTCCGAGCGGCAGCTCGGGCCGATGAACATGTGCTCGCCCTCCTGGAACGCGCACGCGTCCGGCACCTCATCGGCCTGCCGTCCGAACACCTCCTGGTAGCGCAGGCCGAGGCCGTTCTGGGAGTGGGAGATATGGATCGTGATGTTCCCGGTGTGCGTGATCCCGTACTCATCCAGGGCGAAGTCGATCACCGCCTGCATCCGCTGCCGCACCTGGTCCTGCAGCCCGGTGACGTCCTGCATCCCCAGCACCTCGCAGCAGGGCCCCGCGACGGGCGTGTCGGTGGCGTCCGGCCTCGCCCGCGGCGGCGGCACGCGCGTGGGCGCCGTCCCGTCCGGCACCTCCACCACCACCGAGACGGGTACGTCCACCGTGATCACGCTGCTCAGCTGGAAGCGCCCCGAGTTGCTGAGCGCGGCCATGTTGAGCGGGGCGGAGGTCTCCCATTCCCCGCCCGTGGGGCGAGTGCTCAGGAATAGCTCCCCGTCCGAGATGCGCCGCCAGATGCGCACCTCCACGTTCGCCGTCGTCTCCACCGTTCGCGTCGCCGCGAACGCCGCCAGGGCACCGCCGATGGCGATGGCCGCGATCACGGCCGCGATGATCGTCGTCTTCATACCCCACCCCCCACCGGTGGAGTGAGCAGGATAGCGGACGGAGGCAAGGCCCTGTGGCCGGTGGCGTGGGGACCGATCACCGGCCACCGATCACCGACTCGCTACTGTGACCGGTCGAGGTCTCCGAGCGGGGTGAAGCCCTCGCACACCAAGCCGTCGCCGTCGTCGTCGACTTCCGTGGGAACCCGGAAGTCCGGGTAGCCCGCGTCGATCCCCGCCGTGCCGCCCTGCAGGTCCAGGCTCTGGCCCGCCTCCGCGCACGTCGCGAACGACTCGGCCTGCAGGACACGGTTCTCACGGGCCGCCCATGCCTCGAAGGCTGTATAGAACTCCGCCAGCGACATCCCCAGTTCCTCCTGGAAGGTTGCGTCCGCGTCCGCGCCGCTGGCAATCTCCCCGTAGAGGTCGAACCAGTTGCGGGTACCGCCGTGCTCGGTGATGGCGTACACGACGGCCAGGGTCATCAGCTCCTCGCTCGCCGACCCCCTGCGCAGGTTCTCGGCGTCCTGGTAGAACACCACCCGCAGGAAGCGGTCGTGCTCCAGGTACGGAGCTTCGCCCTCGGCGTAGTGGCTCGCGAAGAAGTCGGTCGTGCCCTGTCCGATCCACGCTGGGTCCCTCCCGCCTGTTCCCGTCGCTCGCCTTAACCACTCCTTTGCGAAGGCGTGCTCGTCGTTCCGGCAAACCGGGCCGAAGAACATGTGATCGCCCCGCTGGAACGAGCACTCGCTCGGCAGCTCGTCCGGGCGCGTGCCGAAGGCGTCGCGGTAGCGCACCAGGAGCCCCGTTGGCGTGTGCGAGATGTTGATCGTGATCGGCCCGCTGTGCTCCAGCCGGTAGCGCCGGTCCCCAAAGCGGACGACGTCCTGCATCTCCTCCAGCACGGCCTCCTGGGCTGCCGGGAAGTCGCTCATGCCCAGCACCTCGCAGCAGGTGCCTGGCTCGGCCGTCGCCGGCCTGGGAGTAGGTGTGGGAGTTGGCGTCGGTGTCGGGGTCGGGGTCGGTGTGGGAGTTGGCGTTGGTGTGGGCGACGGCGTCGGGTCCGGCACCTCCACCTCCACCTCGACCGGCACCGTCACCAGCACCGAGCTGCTCTCGCGGAAGTTGCCCGTCAGCCTCATCTCGAGCGGCGTGTTGTGGGTCGTCCACTCGCCCCCGTCCGGGCGCGTGCTCAGGTAGAGGTTCCCCGTCCTCACGCTCTCCCAGACCTTCACCTCCACCTCCACCTCCGTCTGGATCGTGCGCGTGGCGGCGAACGCCCCCAGCGCGCTCCCGATGGCGATGGCGGCGATCAAGGCGACAATAATTCCGTTCTTCATGCCAAGAACCATACGCTAGTGGCTGGTGGCTGGTGGCTGGTGGCTGGTGGCTCGTCCCCACCGACCACCGACCACCGACCACCGGCCGCCCGGTGGTCCTGGCTGGAGAGCGCCGCCGGGATCGTTTGTCTTGAGCCGGTCACTCCCTCCGGCGGCGCGGGCTCCCCCTGATGGCGGATGCTGTACCAGGGCTGTACGGTAGTTCTCTTGACACCCCGCCCATACTGGTCGGGGAGGTAGCGATGGCCGTCCGAACCTACATGCCCAGCCCCGAAGAGCGCGCCCGCGTCCGCGCCGAGCACGACCGCATGTACGCCCTCATGGACTTCTGGGCCGACCACCGCGACGAGCTGCTCGCCGAATACCCCGAGCGCTACGTCGCCGTGAAGGATCCGCTCGGCGCCTACGACGTCGTCGCCTCCGATACCGACGTCGTGTCCCTGCTTGAGACCGTGGACGCCATGAGCCTCGAACGCCGCGAGGTCGAGATCGAGTTCATCACCACCAGGATCCCCGCCTTCCTGCGGGTCGCGCCCGCGGAGTAGCGGTCAGCGACAGCCCCGTCCCCCAACAGCCAACAGCCCCGTCCCCACCGACCACCGATCACCGACCACCCGTTAACCTTTCGCCAGGCCCGACGTTCTTAGGGCTAACACGCAGCCGCTCCGCCCCTGTGGCGGGGCGCTTCGTGCATGTGAAAGCGGAGGGAATGCGGGTGAAACGCCGTTGACCGGGTGCTGTCCGGTCGGTAGGCTCCCCCGTGAATCTGTTCACTTTCCTGTACGGAGAAAGGAGGCCGCTTTCCCCCGCTGAGCGAGGCGCGCGCGCAGGCCCAAAAGACCGGCGCGAGAAGCGTGAGACGCGAGGGTTTCACCTACCGACACCACGCACAGGGGAACGGCCCGGACCCGCCTGGATGCTTGGCGCCAGGCACTGGCGGCAGAACGAGCGGGCGGCCCCACAGAGGAAGCGGAGCACCCCTCCGCAACCGCCCGCACGATCCGGGCGAGTCCGGAACACGAACCGGCCCGCACGGGCCACAGACAAGACCGAATCAACACCCAAGTGAAAAGGGGTACTAGATTTGAAGAAGAACCTCATTAGCGCCATCGCCGGCTGGAAGTCCGCCGCGCTCCTGGCGCTTGTAGCAATGGTGGCGGCCGTCGCCTTCAGCGGCGTCCTCACCAGCACGGAGTCTGCCGGCGCGCAGACTGGTGTCTCCGGCGACCCCGGGGAAACCGTGACCGTGGCCTTCACCAACGTGACCGAGGACAGGTTCCGCATCAGTACGGACAGCGAGGGCAGCGCCACGTTTACCTTCAACGGTGGCCAGGCGCTTCGCTGCGCGAACAATGCGGTCACCGGTTGTGATATCAACGACGACAGCGACTCGGCCGGGATTTCCGTCCAGGTCACCATCGACGAGGATTCACCGATCGGTGAGATCTACGTTCAGCAGATTTCCCGCAGCCCTCAGGGTGTGGTTGAAGTCGTCGCGGGCGGAGAAATCGTCGTTACCGTGACGCGACCGAACCCGCCTGTGGCCATCAAGGCCCTTAACCGGCCGGCTGCTGCAATCTCGAAGGACGCCACGGGTGACGGCACCATTATCATGGTGCAGATCGTCAACGCCAGGGGCGCTGGCATCGACGGGGCACCCATCCAGGTCACCACAACGCGAGGCGGCCTGACGCGCGCCCCGGAGGTCACCTATTCGGCCGGTCCGCCTATCGTTGCGGCGCGGGCCCTGAATACGGAAGCTGCCGGTACGACCTGCGCCGTGGCGTCTGCTGGCGTGCCGGGCGGTGCGGCCTGTTCGGTTAACGCCACAACCGCTACCGCTGGCTCGGACACCACGGCTACGGCCGATGACATCGCCGGTGGCGTGGCCACCGTCGTGCTCAAGGGCAACGGCGGGACCGGTACTGCCGAGGTAGTCTTCCGGCACCTCGCCTCGGGTCTCAGCCACACGGCCACCGTGGTCCTCCACGGCCCCGCGGGCGCAGCCAGCGCCACGGTTGACCAGAGCACCATCGGTATCGGCGGTAAGACCTTCATCGTCGTGAGCGTCACCGATGCCGACGGCAATCCCGTCGTCGGTGATACGAGCTTCGGCGTTCGGAGCAATAAGCCGCTGGTTCCTGCGGTCACTGGTCCGGAAGTTCCGGCCGGTTCCTCGGCGAACCTCCTGGAGTACGCCGAAAACGTTGACAGGGATCTGCCTGGCGTGGCCAACGACCTGCCTTCCTGCGCACTGCGTGCTGCTGTTCCGGCTTCCGGGGATGACCCGGCTGTTCCGGGATCAAACGGCACGAATCTGGCTGGCAAGTGCGTCATCGAGGTGACGGCGCCAGACGAGCCTGGCGCGGCCAACGATGCCACGCGCGGAACGCACTCGATCACCATCGGCAGCAGCACCAACGCGCGGATCCCGACCGTCACGGTCGAGATCGAGGTTGGCGGCTCGCCCGCCAGCATCGAGACCGACGCAGACGCGCGGGTTGACTCGCTCAGCACGACGAGCATCACCATCACCGTCCTGGACGATGAGGGCGTGCGCGTCGGTGCAGTGCCCATCTCCGTTGTCCAGGTTGAGGGCGATGGTGAGGTCGACGACGTGCCCGGCAGCATGACCTCCGACGGTCGCGGTTCGTTCACGTTCCTCGCGCCGCTCACCCCGGGTGAGGCCGTGTTCCTGATTCGCGCTGGTGACCCCGCCAAGGGTCAGCAGATTCGGGACACCCTTACGCTCGCTGTCGGCGACGCGCCGGAAGAGGAGCCCGACGGCCCGCCGCCGACGTGGTCCGCTGAGCTGGCGTCCGGCACCTGGAACCTCGTCTGGCACGGCGAGGACGGAGCTGATCCGTCCGCCGGCGCTGCCGAGGGCGTCACTGCCATCTGGCAGTGGAACGGCTCCAGCTGGGACGGCTACTTCCCCGAGGCCGCTGACGTGCCGGGTGGCAACACCCTGACATCGCTCAGCTACGGCGCCCCGTACTTCGTGGTCGTCGAGTAACCTGTCCGCAACCAACCCCACCCCTGGCCCCGCCTCGCGCGGGGCCGGGGGCCGGGGAAGGTCCCGGGCTTTCGCCATACGGACAGACAAAGGAGCAAAACCGAATGACCAAGACTCTTAAGTGGCTCGGGGGAGGCGTCGCGGCGGTCATGCTGCTTGGCCTCGCCGGCCTCTTCAGTGGAGAGGTGGCCGAGGCCCAGCCGTCTGGCCCGCCTCACCGCTTCGCCGGCTCCGTCACCCTTGACGATGCCCCCGCGGCCGCCGGTACGTCGGTCACCGCCATCGTCAACGGCGCCGAGTGCGGCTCCGCCACCGTCATCGAGAGCGCTGCGGGCTCGACCTACGTCGTCGATGTCCCACAGAGCTGCGCCGATGACGGCGACACCGTCAACTTCGCCATCGGTGGCTACCACGCCGCCGAGACCGGCACCTACGCCGGCGGCACTCGCACCGACCTCGACCTCACCGCCTCCTCGGCCATGGCCGATGAGCCCGGGGACGGCATGGACGGCATGGAAGAGTGCCCCGACGACATGGGCGACATGAACGGTATGGGCGAGGGCGACATGCCCGATGAGCCCGACGAGCCGTCCGAGCCCGAAGAGCCGTCTGAGCCCGCCGAGCCCATGGAAAACGGCATGGACGACGACATGGACGACATGGCCGACGACTGCCCCGAAGAGGGCATGGACGACGACATGGACGATCCGGACGAGCCCATGGACCCTGAAGAGGACACCGGCGACATGGACGACATGGACGACATGGCTCCGGAAGCCGGCGACTCCGGCACCGGCCTCGCCACCACCAGCACCAGCTCCTCGCTGGCTGCCATCCTCGGTGTCACCGCCCTCGCAATCATGCTGGGCAGCTACACCTTCGCCCGCCGCCGCCGCTAAACCTGGCGACGCACGGCACAACCCGGAAGGGGCCCGCGAGGGCCCCTTCCGTGCTTAAGGGCAATCGATAGGTTCCGCCATCGGGTGGTTCGTCACTACAGGAGGCTATGGAAGCGGCACTCCCCCATTCCCCTGTGCGGGTCGTCTACCGCCAGGCTCCGGAGAGTGTTAAACCCAACCCCGTACGGGCCAGAAGCTCAGGTGGCAGGACCACGACTCCCGGAGCCCTCGCGTTCCGTCCCCGCATCCCGCCGTCTGACGCTGCTGTCCCGCTTGCGCGCGGCTTCCTGCTCCAGAAAGGTGGGGTCTTGCGCCTTGGCCCGGTACCGGGCTGCGGCCCTGCCCCTCACGCGCTCGCGTACGTCCCCGTCTTCCTGGTACGCCCTGCGTTTCTCGCCACGGTTGTACTCGCGATAGTCGTCGGTCTCGCGCCAGCAGTTGTAGCAGAGGCCCTGGGGACGGGGTGAGTCTCCGCGAGGCAGGCGAGTCTCCTCACCGCACTCCTGACAGCTGATGCGAGGAAGCGCCACCCCGGGAGTGTAGCCTGTGGAGGGCATCCCGATGGATCACCTGGTCGACGTGGAAGGCCGCGAAGGGCGCCCCCGCGCACGCTGCAGCTGCGGCTGGGCCGGCCGTGCCCGTCTCAGGGAGGCCGACGCGGTAACCGACGCCCGCGCCCACATCGAGCGCGTGGGAAGCGGCCGCGTGCTCGCCCAGAGTCGCCGGGCGCACGCCGCCCGCGGGAGGCACGCGGAAGGCCGCTGTAGCGACTGCGGCCAGGTCTTCGAGGGGGAGGAGTGGCGCTGCCCGGCCTGCCGCGAGTTGCGCGGCGAACAGGAGCGCAGGAAGGGCGAGGAGCTGGTGGCGGCGGGCATCTGCCGAAAGTGCCGGCGGCGACCGGCTGCCCCCAACCGGACGCGCTGTGACGACTGCCTGGAGAAGGCGCGCATGGCGCGCCAGCGGTGGCGGGAGCGCCAGCGCGAGGGCGCCGGGTTGCGGGTGGAGACGACGCCCGGCTCCGGGCGGAACGAGGAAGCAGGCGCTTCTCCCGTACCCTCCCCAGGCCCCGGGCCCGCGTCTACGCCGCCCTTCACCTGCCGCCGCTGCGGCGGCTTGTCGCTCCCTCCCAGGCGCAACAGCCCGCGGCCCGCGGACATCTGCACGCCCTGCTGGCCGCGGGAGCCGGAGTACCGCGAGCGCCGGAACGCCCGTGCCCGTGAACGCCACCGAGCCCGCTATGCGGACGACTCCGAGTACCGCCGGCAGCACAGGGCCGCCAGCCGCGAGGGAGGACGGCGGCAGCGCCGGGACCGGCGCGCGAGGGAAGCGGTCTCCTGCCGGCTCTGCGGTGAGGCTGTGCTTCCCCCGCGGCGCAACAGCCTGCGGGCGCCGGACGTGTGCTCGGCGTGCTGGCCCTCCACGCCCGAGTACCGGGAGCAGCAAAACGCCCGCCAGCGCGCCCGCTATGCGAGCGACCCCGAGTACCGCGAGCGGCTCAAGGCCCGCAGTCAACGCAGGGATCTGCAACAGCGAGCGCAGCGCACGCCCGAGCAGCGAGAGAGCAAGAACGCCTACATGCGCGAGTACATGCGCCAGCGCCGCGCGTCACGGGAGTAGGGGAAGCATGGTACCGGGCCGAACGGGCAGCGCACGGGCGACCGGGTTGCCTCTGCCGGCTATCCGGCGCATCGACGCCGACCGAGTCAAGGAGCAGCTGGAGGGCGGGCGCATCCGGCCCCCACTCAGGGAGCCACCGAGGGTGGCGCTTACCCGGGTGTGGGGTCACCAGGTACTCCCCGCACGAGCGAGATGACGGTTCGTTCTACAGCAGGACTGCCACTTGAAAGTTCGCAGCACGGTATCCCTGGCGGGCGCTCGAGTCCGGCCGCCCGGCGACCCGCATGAGCCGCCCTCGAGCGGCTGCTGCTGTCCAGGGAGAGCCCCGGTGGTGACGAGGGCAAGGGCAGGGCGGATGATCCGGAAGGGCGGCTGGAACGCCTCGAACGGGGCATGGAGGCGCGGGCGGAGGAATCGGGGGCGGGCTGGAAGAGCTGCGAGGGGCTGGCCCCGCCGGGGCGGGCAAGAGGGCCGTTGGCCGGACCGCGGACGGGAAGTGGCGCCGGAGTCGGGACCCGTGATCGGGCTGCGAACCGGAGCGCGGGCGCTTCCGCGGGAACGTGGTCGCGGAGGAGCCTCGACCAGGGAAGAGGCGCGCTACGGAAAGGCGTGGCGGCTCGTGGAGGAGTGGCGCAGACTCAGGAAGGTGCACCCCCCATGGAGGGAAGGGGCTGCCGTGGCTCGCGACGGAGGAGCAGCAGCTGGCCCTGGAGCTGGCCATGCTGGAGGAGCGCGGGCTGACGCTGCCGCCGGAGACGCGACCGCTCTCCGTGGGCGCGGTGCTGTTCGAGGGTTGCAGGGCCGCTGCCGCCCTCACGTGACGCGATGTCGCGCCACCGGAGTGCCCCGACCCGGATTGCCAGCGGGCAAGCCAGCGATACGAACGCATGTGCTATCCTCGCTGCCCGGGTAGCACGTAGCCCCAGGGGGACATCGGACAACCGGCTGCCGGGGTCAAGCGCACAGGAGGCGAAGGCCATGCAAGACGAATCCACCGGGAAGGACCGGAGCGAGCCGCGGGAGGGGGTCGGATACACCTGCAGCCTGGCGCGCGAGCTGACGCCCGAGGAGTACACGGAAGCGGTCGAGTTCGCGAACAGTCTCGTCGATGAGCACCCCGACGACGTCGCCGTGCTCACGGGAAGGGGATTCCTGCACGCGAGAGGGGGCGACGGGCGACGGGCGGAGGAGGACCTCAGCCGGGCGATCGAGCTCGCGCCCGGCGAGGGGGAGTCGTACCACAACAGGGGCCTAGCCCGTGCCCTGCGGGGGGAGCACGGCCTCGCCACCGAGGACTTCGACCGGGCCATCGCCCTTGAGCCAGACAACGCCAGGCTCTACGAAGACCGGGGGAGGTCCAGGGTCGACCTGGGCGACCTCGAAGGCGCAATCGGAGACTTCGACCGGGCCATCGAGCTGGACCCCGAGAACGCCACCCCCTTGCTCCACCGAGGCTGCGTCCACACCGCGCTGGGTGAGCCGGGAAAGGCACTGGAAGATCTCAACCGGGCCATCGAGCTGGCCGCCGACGGGGCTCCCGGTTTGCCCCTCGCCTACCACCACCGGGGTGTCGCGTTGCGCAGGCTCCTGGAGTGGGAACGGGCGGCCGAGGACTTCGACCGGGCCGTCACGCTGGACCCGTCCAGCACCCTGTCTCGCTACGGCAGGGCATCGGCTCGCATCAACGAAGGGCAGCTCCTGGAAGCGGTCCAGGACCTGGATGCCATCCTCCGTATCGAGCCGGACAACGCCCAGGCCCTCCGCGCCGTCGGCGTCGTGCTCGGCTACCAGGGGCGTCACACTGCCGCCCTCAGGGAGCTCAACCGGTCCCTCAGCCAGGATCCCGACGACCCCGAGACGCTGTCCGCGCGGGGCGTGATCCAGGGCAGCCTCGGGCGCCACGCGCGGGCGCTCGAGGACCACGAGAAGGCCGTCGCCCTCGACCCCGGCAACGTCAGGATGCTGTTCGACCGGGGGGTCGCCCGCCTGCACCTGGGGGCGGCCGCGGAGGCGGCCGACGACTTCAGCGCCGTCCTCGCCATTGAGCCCGAGAACGTGGGTGCGCTCGCGGCGCGAGCCATGGCCCGCGTTGGTGCCGGGATGGTCGGGGAGGGCTTCAGGGACTACGACATGGTCATCCGGCTCGCAGGGGATGGCTCTCCGTCCTACCTCGACCAGGGCATGACCGGCATCCGGCTGTCGGACTACGGCAGGTCACCCGTGGACTTCGACCCCCTGGTGGGGCTGGGTCTCCAGCGCCGGCCCGGTGCCAGGTCCGACAGGGAGGCCGCGCAGGCAGGCAAGCAAGTCAGCGGGGACGACGGCGCCCGCCGGGCCTGACCGGAAGCACTTGCGTCCCCGAGGCCCGGACCGCTGTGGCGGGAGCCTGGGCCTCGGGGACGGCAGCCGGCCGCGTGAGGGGTTAGCCCTGATCTGGAGCGTGATCGGAGAGAAGATGGCTGTGGGCCATGCCGTCGACGTACTGGCCAACGCTGTGGTTCACAGCCGTGTGGTTCGGGAGGCCCTGGTAGGCACGTAGCTCGTCGGTGTACACCTCAGCCCCATCAGCCGTGCGATCGAGTACGAACCCTTGAAGCGTAGGCCGGTCGGTTCCCGGAATGACCGCGGCGCTCACCTCATTGGTCTCCCGATCCTTCACCCCCGCAACCGGTGTCAGCAGCGCCGCCACGACGACGAGGGCGACTACACTCAACCACGCGGTGAACCTGGCGCCACGGAACCACTTCGCACGCGGGGATGGGGGCCGGACCGGGCGCGCCAGGTTCCGCATCCGGCGCCGCTCACCTTCCAAGCCGGAAATCCTCCCGAAGGTCCCCAACCCCGAGCCGTGCTGGCTGCCGTCGCTGCCCGCCAGCGACCAGGCGACCGTCCCGTTCTCAGGGTCATCCGCCGTGAAGGCCGCCGCGAGACCGTAGGCGTTTTCCATAGCCGGGTGATCTCGCTCCTTTAGGTGGCCGCTGACGCCGGAAGGAGAGGGGTAGTGGCGGAAATGGTCCGGGGCCGAGAAGTCCCAGACGCCTGCCAGCAGGGGTGCGTTTGCCCCTTGCCCTATGGGCCGTGGCCTCCGGCAGGCGCAAAGGGGAACTTGCGTAAGCAGACTAGCGCTTTCCCGGCTGATCCCTTAACGTGGCGCTCGGCGGGGTCGCATTTGGGAGTGCGACCATGCACCAGGGAACACTCGGCTTTGGGGGCGTCACCGCCGCCGTCGTTGGTCTGACCGCCGACGCCTGCGAGAGCCGGATCCTTCAGCAGCTCTCCCGCGGTGACGCCCTAGGCGCGGCGGCGATCTCGCTTGAGCGCGAGGGGCTCGTCGTTGCTCAGTCGCCCTCCGTTGATCTCACCGCCAATACGGGGCTCAGGTCCCAGACCTTCGTCGTCTCGGCCTTCGCTCTCGCGACGCTCCTCATGGGCGTCCTGCTGGCGCGCACCTTCACCGGAAAGCGGTCGGAACAGGGCGCCATGGCGGAAAGCTCGCCCTGTAGCCGATTGATGATGAGCCGGGGCGCACGCGCCACGGATCTGTCCCTCTCCGCTTCAGGTGGTGTTAGACGTACATCCCTTCGACTGGAGGCTGGATATGAAGATGGGTAGGCCAACACTTGCCGGCACGCTCTTGCTGGTCACCGGCATGGCCGTGGCGGCGGCGCTCCCAGGCGCCTCGCCGTCTCCCGCCTTTGCCCAGCTACACACGGAAACGGCGCTTGAGGACACCCTCTGCACGAACGGCACCGTCATTACCGACCACGCCGACAAGCCCGACCTCGTGGAGGATTGCAAGAATCTCGTCGCGGCCGTCAACCACTGGCGCACCAATACCAGCCAGAGGCGCTGGATTCCCAACTGGGGCGCGACGACAGCGATCTCCGGGTGGGAGGGCGTCACGGTTGAAGGAACACCGCCCCGCGTGACCGGACTCATCCTGGACGCCAATGCCAGAAGCCTGAAGCTGCGGGGCCAGGTCCCCTCCCAGCTGGGAAACCTCTCCGACCTCAAGGTGCTCAGCCTCTCGGACAACTACCTGGCAGGAGACATCCCCGCGAGCATCTGGACCCTCACCAAGCTCACGACCCTGGTGCTCATCAACAACCAGCTAACCGGGTCGATCCCCGCCGAGGTCGGCAATCTCACCAGGCTCGAGATTCTGGATCTTGCAGACAACGATATGGGCGGCTCCCTGCCGAGTGAAATTGGAAGCCTTGGGTCCACGCTGCGGGAGTTGAGGCTCCACAGCAACAAGGGGAACTACGTCCGCGGAAACGGCCCGGGCTTCTCCGGTTCCATTCCCTCGGAGTTTGGGAACCTCGTCAACCTGACCGTCCTCCAACTCCACATCAACATCCTGTCCGGTCCTATTCCCGACCTCTCGCGGTTGACCAAGCTTCAGTGGCTGTCGCTCTACGAGAACAACCTGTCCGGTGACCTCCCCTCGTGGTTGCCGCAGTTGACCACCCTCACGAACGTTTACCTGTACGACAACCAGCTCACGGGCTCCCTTCCTGCGGGGCTGGGAAACCTCTCGGCTCTGCGCTCCCTGCAACTCAACGACAACAGACTGACCGGCACGATTCCCGCCACTCTCGCCGACCCGCCCCTGAACACCCTCAAGCTGAACATGAACATGTTCACGGGGTGCATCCCCGACCCGCTGTACGACATCGGTACCAACGACATGGCTACCACCAACCGCGCAGTCGGTTACTACGATCGTGCGACCGACTCCCACCTGGCTGCGGATATCCTCCCCAGGTGCTCGGAGGCGACTCCGGGCATCATCCTGAACAAGACCGCCTTCTCGGTTGGTGAAGGTGGAGACCCCGCGAGCACGTACTCGGTACGCCTCGGGATGCGGCCCACGGCCGCCGTCACCGTGGCAGTTTCGGGCTACTCTTCCGACGACCTCATGCTGGACAAGCCACGGCTGACCTTCAGCACATCGGACTGGCACGTCGAGCAGACGGTCACGGTCAGTGCCCCCGAGGACGACGACAGCCGGGACGAGACCACGACCCTGACGCACACGGCCAGCGGCGCCAGCGAGTACCGCGGAAAGACCGCCAGCCTGGATGTCACTGTCTTCGATAACGACAGCCCCGGCGTCACGGTCGCGACGAACCCGGCAACCAGCCCGCCCGCGCTTACGCTCACCGAGGGGGGCAGCGGCGCCTACACCGTCGTACTCGAGAGCAAACCCTCCGCGAACGTGACCGTAACGGTCGCGAAGACCGGGACCTCCGGCATCACGGTGAACAAGAGCACCCTGCCCTTCACGACGGCGAACTGGCGCACGCCCCAGACGGTCACCGTCTCCGCGATCCAGGACGGTGACGCCGTTGCGGAGTCCGCCACCATCAGCCACACGGTCACCTCGACGGACACCCAGTACGCCGGCATCTCCGCCGCGAGTGTCGGCGTCACCGCCACCGATGACGACACCCCCGGCGTCGTCGTGCAGCCGACCTCCTTGGCGCTGACCGAGGGGGGAGAGACGCGGTACACCGTCGTCCTCACGACCCGCCCCTCGGTCGACGTGATCGTGAACATCGTCTCGGGGAGGAGTGACGTGCGGGTCGACCAGTCCAGCCTGACCTTCACGAGCACCACCTGGAATAGCGTCCGCACGGTCAGGGTCGCCAAGGACGAGGACAACATTCCCAGCGGCTCCGGCGCCGTCACCATCACGAACACGGTCTCCACTACCGACAGTGCCTACGCGAGCGTCACTGCCGCCGACGTCAACGTCCAGGTCACCGACAACGACAGTCCCGGCGTTACTATCCGCCCGATCTCGTTGACGGTGGACGAAGGAGGCAGCGAGACCTACACGGTGGTTCTGGCCACCCGGCCATCAAGCGACGTGACGGTGACCATCGGATTCGGCTCGGGCTCGAGCCCCGACGTGGCCACGGACGAGACCACCCTGACGTTCACCGACCAGGACTGGGACGACCCCCAGACGGTGACCGTGTCGGCGGCGGAGGACGACACCGATACGGCCAATGACACGGCCACGATCACCCACACCGCCACCTCCACCGACAGCGACTACAACCTGACGGCCGGCGAAGTCAGCGTCGAGGTGGCCGACAACGACCAGGTGAAGGTGAAGGTCGACCCCACCTCCCTCACGGTGGCCGAGGACGGGAGCGCCACGTACACGCTCGTGCTCGGCAGCCGGCCATCCGCCGACGTCACCGTGGCAATCGCGCTGAGCTCCACCTCGAGCCCTGACGTCACCCTGACCACCGACACCGACACCTCGGTGACGTCGTCCAGCGTGACCTTCGCGCCGGGCGACTGGGACACGCCCCGGACGGTGACCGTGGAGGCGGTCGACGACGCCGATGCCGTCAACGACGGCGCCACCCTCGAGCACACGGTGACCTCAACCGACGGAAGCTACAACGGCGTCGCGACCGATAGCGTCACCGTCACGGTGACCGATGACGACGAACCGCCGCGAGACTTCAGACCCCCGCCCGTCAACCTGCCCGATGCCAACCCGGCTGCGCAGTCGGACCCCGACCCACAGTCCCCACCACGTGTCTCGGCGGGCTTTGAGCAGAGTGTCTACACCGTGGCGGAAGGCAGCGGCATCGTCGTCAAGATCCTGCTCAGCGCCGATCCGGAGCGATCGGTGACCATACCGCTGGTCTCGATGGAGCAGGGCGGCGCCGCCCCGGCCGACTATTCCGGCCTGCCGGCGAACGTCACCTTCGACTCCGGGGAGACCGAAGCGTCGTTCACGTTCAGGGCGACTGAGGACGGCCGCGAGGAGGACGCCGAGAGCGTGAAGATCGCCTTCGGTCAGTTGCCGGACCGCGTCTTCGCGGGCGCCAACCACGAGACGACGGTGCGCATCAGCGACGGCGACCTGCCCGCCGTTACCGTGAGCTTCGAGCGGAGCACCCACACCGTCGCGGAAGGAAGCAACGTCACGATCAGGGTGGCGCTCAGCGCCGACCCGAAGCGTACGATCACCGTCCCCTTCACGGCCTCCGGCCAGGGTGGAGCGGGCAGGGACGACTACTCGGGCGTGCCCGCCAACGTGATGTTCATGAGCGGCCAGACCGAGCAGTCGTTCACCTTCACGGCGACGCAGGACAGCACCGACGACGACGGCGAGAGCGTGAGGATTGGCTTCCGGGAGTTGCCCACCGGGGTGACCGCGGGAGCCCCGAACCGGACCACCGTCCGTATTACCGATGACGACGAACCGACCCCGACCCCCACGCCTGGAACTGAGCCCGAGGAGCCGCAGGAGCCAGAGCAGCCGGCGGAGCCCGAGGAACGTGAGCCCGAGCCCACCCCCGACACCGGCACGGGCATCGAGCCCGACACCGGCACGGGCACGGGCATCGAGCCCGACACCGGCACGGGCCTTCGCGCCCAACCGGCACCGGTCTCCTTCTTCCTCCTCGTGGTGGTCGCCGTCGGCGCGGCACTCGCCCTCGCGTACAAGCGGCGTTAGAAGCGCCGGCGGGCCGGGTACGCGCCCCCTGCCCAGCTCACCGGCGCGGTGGCGACTGCCGCTCAACCGGGCGTTGACGACGAGATCGTCACGCTCGCTCGCAACCTCCAGATCGGCGGGCAGATCATCGTTTGCTCCAATGACTGTCCGAACGCCTTGAGGAAGCCCAGCGACTTCCCACCGGAACCCGTGTGACGAGACGGCTACCGCTGGGACAAGCGGGCAGAGGCATGGTTCGGCTACTTCCCCCCTTGAGGGCGCCTCGTCTTCAGCCCGCTCACAGCCTTCAGTTTCGGTCAGACCTGGTTGGTCGCCGTCGGGGAGCCCGCTACCTGGACGATCTCCACATCCACTGGTGACCGGGGTTGAGTCGCGCGCCCGGCCGCGCAAACGCCTTCACCCCGTCACACCGCTGCCCGCGCGCCGGGTGGGCAGCGGCCGAGCAGACCCGGCCCACAGCAAGGCGAATAGCCGATAGCCCCTCCCGGATACCCCTCGGATGGGGCGCGTGCCTCGTCCTCAAGAAAAGCTGGAGCCCATCACGCATACGTCGGAGACGAAGGGAGCTGGCGCTCGGAGCTCAGATTCTCGCCCCTGCCTCACTCAGTTGCCGCGGCGGCAGAGGGCTCATCGATGGCGAGCCAGTAGGTCTGGCCGCTGCTGAAGGCGGAGAGGGTGTTGAACCCCGGCACGTCCGCGAGGGCGGGGAAGTACCCGAGCCACGTCCCGGCCGCCTCGTCCCACGCGTAGACCGCGAGCAGGTCGGCCGGCAGCTGGCCCCCCTCCACCGCCTCGGCGACCGAGAGGCCATCCGGGCCCGGCCACTCGACCTCGTTCCAGCCCGGCTCCAGCCCGATCCCGGCCGGCGCCTCCCCGAAGCGAACACGGTAGACCTTCGTACGGGTCCCGTCGGCAGAGGTGACCGTGATCGTGATCTCGTGGAGGCCCTCCAGGGCCACCTGGTGGCCGTCGGTCCCCTCGTCCGCGTCGGCCGGCTCGATAGCGACCTCCGTCCGGCGCTGCATGGCCCCGGCCACGATCGTGGTCTCCGTCGCGTCCCCGGCGATAGCGCCCTCGTAGTCGGTCCGATCCGGGTCGAACTCGCCGATGTCGATCCCCGCCAGCATGAGCGTCGCGAGGCGGGCGTCGATGGCGTCGGGGACGTTGTAGGTGTAGGCCTTGCCGTCGGACTCGTCGATCACATAGACGAAGTCGTCGTTCGCCCAGATGCCGCGGGGGCTGTTGTTGCTCGCATTCGAGAGCTCGGCGAAGTCCTCCTCGTCCACGCGCTCCAGGGCGGCGTCCTCCGGCACGCCCTCCTCGCCGATGGTGGGGAGCCGGTAGGCGAAGAGCCTCCTGGGGCTGGAACCGGGGTCCGACACCCAGATGGTGACCCCGTCGGACCAGATGTCCAGCGGACTCTGATTCCCGCCGTCGAGGCTGAAGCTGCCGAGGAGCTCGCCGGTCGCGAGGTCGTAGGCGAACAGCGCCTTGGCGCTGTTGTCCAGCACCCACATCGTCTTCCCGTCCGACCAGATGCCGCGCGCGTCGCGGTTGGCCGCGTCCAGCTCGATGTCGTGCTCCTCCACCCGCTCGCCCGTGGCGAGGTCGTAGGCGAACAGCCGGTCGCGGCCGCTGTCGGCGACCCAGACGGTCTCGCCGTCGGACCAGATGCCGCGGGGCGCGCGGTTTGCGGCGTCCAGCTCGAATTCGCGCTCCTGCACCCGTTCGCCGCTCTCCAGGTCGTAGGCGTAGATGGCGTCGCCGGGGCCTTCCGCGTTGTTGACCACCCAGAGCGTCGTCCCGTCCGACCACACGCCCGTGGGCGCGGTGTTGCCGCTGTCCAGTTCCTCGAGGTCGTGCTTCACCGTCCACTCGAAGTCGACCGTGCTGGGGGTGGGGCCGCCGCCGCCACCACCGCCCCCGCCGCCGCCGAGGACGGGCGTGCCGCCAATGGACGGAGTGGTTCCCGGCGGCCCCGTGTCCGACGGCCGCTCGCCCGTGGTCGTGAAGCTCGCGGACTCGGTCGTTGCCGGCGGGAAGCTGTTGTCGTACGAGGCCTCGACCTGGTACCGCGTGCCGGCGATCAGGCCGGAGAGCGTGAACGTGGCCGTGCTGTCGCCAACGGCGACGTTCACGCTCGGTTCGGTCGTCCAGGCTTCCGAGCCCTCACGGAAGCGCAGATAGACCGGGTCGCCGTTCGCCGCCGCGACCGTGACCTCGACCGTCGCCTCGTTGTCCATGATCGTGGCGTCCGGCACGGCGACCGAGTCAACGGCGGGCGGATCCGTGGTGAATCTGCCGCGCTGGACGCCGAGGCCGAAGTCGGAGCCGATCGTCGCCTCGAACTCGTACGTCGTGTCGGAGACCAGGTTGGTCAGGTCCCAGTTCACCGGGTTGACCATCGTGTCCTGCGTCGCTGGAGTCGGCGTCGTCCAGGTCAGCTCGCCCTCCTCGCGGTAGCGCATGCGGACCGTGTGGGTGGCGACGCCGTCGGTGTTCGTCAGCGAGACCTGGATCTGAAGCGACGTCTGCGTCGTGGCAATCGACGTCACCCGCGAGACGGCGGGGCCGCGGCCCAGCGTGTCGAACGTCGTGGTTGTCGTCTTGGCAGTCGGGAACATGGGATCCAGCGACGCCATCAGCGTCACATTGACCGCGTAGCCGATCAGGTCGATGCCGGTGAAGGGCGTGGAATCCTCGAATGTCACTTCGAGCCCGTTCGTCGATTGACTCGCTTCCTTCGCCAACTGCTCGAATCCGGTCCTGAAGTACTTGATGTAGACGGTCTGCATGACCAGGCTGGGATTGGCGATGGTGACCGTTACCTCGGCCGAACGCGCCGATGGCTGCACCGCGACATCGCTAACCACGTGCTCGTCGTTGGCTGAGATTTGGACCCGCTCCTGGTTTACTCCCAGGTTGACGTTCGTGTCGGTGGGGTTGGAGCCGGTGCTGACCAACGCGATTCGGGTCAGGAACGTTTCCACTCCCTCTTCGATGTTGTCGTGCAGGATCGGGATCGCGACCGTCTGGGTCGCCTGATAGACGCCGGCAACGTCGTCGCGGACGAAGTCGCCGAGACCGAAGCTGAGAGTGCTGCCCGAGAGGGCCGTGTAGTCCTCGCCCGCTATTGCCGCGTTGCTCTCGGTGAGGTCCTCAGTGCTGACCGAGATCTGGCCCGCGCCCTCGTGCGGCATCTCGTCGCGGGTGGTTCTGATTGTCACCTCGGCGGTCGTTGAAGACGGGCTCTGCTGGACGCCGCGCTCGTTCGCGGTCGGCTCCTCGACCGGATTTGGCACGACCGAGAGGTGGACCGCGGCGTCGGGGAAGTCGTTGTCGTTGACCGTGTAGCTGGCCGCGCTCTCGCCCGGCTCCTCGCTGATGCTGTAGCCGGTGCCGGCCACGAGCGTCGCCGTCACCGTCGAGTGCTCTTCCCACAGATCGTCGTTCACGGTGGTTACCGCGAGCCTGACCCGATCCTGGCCCATCGGCACGGTCACCTCGGTCGGCGTGATCGAGGGCAGCACGTTGCCGCCGGTTTCCGTGAGCGCCACCATGACCGTCCGACCGCCGCTGGCGACCGCCGGGCCGTCGAGCATGACCGTGAAGGCGATCTCGGCGCCCTCGATCACCGCGTTGGTCGAGACCGCCATGATGCTGACCACCGGCTCGCGGCGGGTCACCGTGAAGACGTAGGTGCGGCTGTCGCTCTCGTCCTGCGAGGTGACCTTGATCTTGACCACCGTCGCCGTGTTGACCTCCAACTCGACCATCACGGAGGTCCCGCTGGCCGTCAGCTCATCGTCGTCGGCGTCGAGGAAGTCGAAGGTGGCGCCGCTGGTCTGCGCGGACGGTCGGAACGTGATCTCCTCGTGTTCGAAGGGCACCGAGATGTCGTAGTCGGTCACATCGGGAACGATCGTGGCCGGCGCGCCGTTGCGTTCCAGCGTGCCGACGCTGTGGCCCGCCGAACTCAGACCCGGGTCATTGGAGAGGTCGCTGCGCGCGATCACCAGGTAGATGGAGTTGCTCGACGAGAGCGTGATGTTCTCGTCCGTCTGGTTCGGAGCGGCGTCTTTCCTCGTCAGCGTGACCGTGAAGCCCTCCTTGAACTCGTCCGCCGTGTCATTCGTAATCCGCAGAGGGCCGGTCTGCTCGCTGACATACTTGCCGTTCACCAGCGTGAAGCCCGAGGCCGGGAAGGGGATCGCGACCCCATTCAACGCCGTGTAGTCGGAGCCGGCGACCGCGATGCCTCCCTGGTCCGTGCCCCGCGTATCGATGTCGGTCGCCTTGGGACCATCCGAGGTGGTGACCACCAGCGCGCCCGCGTCCTCGTTCGGCTCTTCCTCGCGGAGCGTTTCGATCTTGAACGTGATCATGACCGCGTCGCCCTCGTTCACGTCCGTGCTCACGACCGAGAACGAGGCTGTCGCGTCGGGGAAGTCGTCGTCGGTCACGTTGCGGGAGACCGAGGCGTTGCCCGAGATCGTGTACCGTGCCGTCGCCGCGTCGATTCGCAGGCCGACGTCCGACTTGTCGTCCCAGTCGTCGTCGTCATCCGTGGGTATGGCGAACTCCACATGGTTGTCGCCGCCGACGATGATCAGGCTGCGTGCCGTTTTGTTCGCGGGCAGGACGCGGTTGCCGTCGTCCAGGAACGTGATGTCGACCTCGGTGCTCTCGTCGGTGATGCCGTTGCGCGTGATCGTGACTACGACATCTCCGCCCTCTGCCAGGTCCCTGGCTTCGTTGGCCACGCTGATCGTCAGCACCGGCAACTGGCGGGTGATGGCGAAGGTGTAGGTGCGCACGGTCTCGCCGTCTTCGGCGGTGACCACGACCTTGACCGTCCTGGCGCTGTTCAGCGGCAGGTTGACCTGGATGCCGGATTGTGTGCTGTCGTCGATCTCGTTGTCGCTGCTATCGAGGACCTGGAACGTCGCGAACTGCGCTGCCGTCGGCGTGATCGTGATCTGGTCGTAGTCGAACGAGACCGTCGCGTCGTAGTCGGTCGTACCCGAGGTGAAGGGCGTCGAGAGCGTGCCCTGGCTGAGGCTGATGGCGGTCAGCGAGGCGTCCGAGGAGACGTCGCTGAAGGGGATCGTGATCACTTGCGTGGCGTCGCCGCTGAGTGTGATCGCGCCATCGGTCGGACTGCTGCCGGTGGTCACCGCCGACATCGTGACCGTGAAGCGCTCGGCCAGCTCGCGCGCGGTGTCGTTGACAATCTTGATCTCGATCGACTTGGACAGCCGGTAGCGCCAGTCGGTGTTCTCCGTGTCGTCCACGTCGACGCGCTGGAACTCGTCCATCGGGAAGCTCAGCGTGCGGCTGCCGCTGACCGTGTAGTCGGCGCTCGTGGCATCCAGCGTCATCGGGTCATCGTCGGTGCCGAGGGTGAGCTGGATTTGGCCGCCGCCCTCGTGGGGCATCTCGTCGCGCGCCGTCAGGATGGACACAATGGCGGTGACGGTGTCGCCGTTCTGACCGGGCTGGTCGTCGTTCTCCGAAGCGCTCGTCGTCGACAGCGACAGCGTCGCCTCCGCCTCGGGGAAGTCGTCGTCGAGAACGCGGAGCGTGACCGGATTGTTACCCGCGATCGTGTAAGAGGCGCTGGACCCGATTCGCACGGTTACCGTCGAGTGCTCTTCCCATCGGTCGTCGTCAGCTTCCGTCAGAATCACGATGGGGGATTCAATCTGGCCGCCGGGAATCCCAATGGTGAAGGCGCCCTCACTACTGCTTGGTAGCTGAGAACCATCTTCGGAGACGCGGTAGTTAACCTGAGTCGATTCACTCACGCGCGCATCGCGCCTCAGAGTGAGGGAGGGAAAGCCTCCTTCAGTGACGTCGTTGCCCGCTGTGATCCTGACCACGGGCAAGGCGCGAGTGACCGCAATCTCATAGCTCTTCGCTGCCGAGCCGTCCTCCGGCGTGACCCGGACCGTGATCGTCCGCGTCGTATTGATTGCGAGGCTGGTGACGTTGACCGAGGCGGCGTTGTCGGTACCGAGCTGATCCGTGCCCTCGAGGTACTGCAGCGTGGAGTGGCTGCCGGCCCGCGTCGCCGTGATCCGGGTGCTGGTGGTGCCAAAAGGCACGCTGACGGTGTAGCTGGTCGTGGCGGCGTTGAAGGTCGGCGAGAGCGTGCCGGCGCTGACGCTCAGCGCCGACAGGTTGTTGTTGGTCTCGAGGTCGCTGGGCGAAATCGTGATCGTGTATGAGGTTGGCGTCGCCAGCGTCATGCTGGCGGCGGTCTGCACGGTACCGGTGGTGACGCGCTCCAGGTTCAGGGTGAACGTCTCGTCGTTCGGCTCGCGGACGTCGTCGTTGGTGATGTCGAATGAGTACTCCCGGGTGAAGCGCCAGCGCCAGTCCTCTTGGTCGGGGTCATCGTCGATATCGACCCGCTCGTAGTGCGCCTGCGGGATGCGGTACAATTCGTCCTCCTCGGCGAAGTCCTGCCCTGAGGTCGCCGATCCCGAGCGCGCGATCACGCGTACTGGACTGTTGTTTCCATTTGGCCGGGTGTCCCCGTTGGTGAGGATATCGAGGGTGTATCTGACCGTGTCGCTTTCCGCAACGGTGCGCGCTCCGTCCATCAACTCCGGGGACACGACCGTTATGCTGGCCGTCGCCGGGGGAAAGTCGTTGTCGGCGATGGCCTTCGTCCTGACGATGGCCGAATCCGCCGTGTAGGCCAGGTTGTCGCGCACCACCAGCGTTGCTTTTGCTTCACCGGCATTGCCGTACACATCGTCATCCAGGATCTGAGTCAGAGGGGTTGTCCCGTCATTCCCGGCGGAAATGGTGACGGTCCGCTCGCCCGTCACCACGAGTTTCCCTTCGAACAGGACAATGACGTCGATATCCTCCAGAGCGCTCTCCTCCAGGAAGACGCCCCAACCTAGGGTGCCGCTGCCTTCGTGGAACGTGCCGTTTTGCGCAGTGATACTCATGACCTTGATCTTGGCCCGCGTAACGTCAACCGTGTAGGTCGTGGTCGTGCCATCCTCGGCGGTGACGAGGACGCTGATCGTGGTTGCGCTGAGGACGCCCAGGTCGACCTGGTGGCCGTCGGTGTCGTCGTCGGCGTCGGCGGGGGTGATGCTGGTGATCGTGGCAAACTGGTTGGCAGCCGTGGCGGTGACAGTCGTCTGCGGAGTGCCGTACACGGCACCGCCGGTGTACGAGGTCGTGGCGGGATCGAATGTCTCGATGATCGTGACCCCGCTGAGCGACAACGCGCTCAGCGTCGAGTCGCTGCTCTTGGTGCCGCCGGTAGTCGCCTTACCAATAAGGGACCATTCGCCGTAGTAGCCGGTTGTTTTGCCCCGCGCCCGTACGTCGTATGACTCTTGGGCAAGGAGTCCGTCGAGTGTTTCGCTCAGCGCCGTCTCATCAGCGCGCACAGCACGGGTCCAGTCAGTGTCGCTGGACCGCTTGTAGTCAACGTCAAATGCGGTTGGGACTGCTGTGTCGACCGCGTCTGCGGCGGTTCTCACGGTAACGTTCAGGGACCGAGGGGCGCCGGCGGCTACTGGATGAGGCAGTTGACTCGGCCTGATCGGCCCGTCCGCTCCCGTGCCCTCAAGCTCGAACCGCATCGTAGCGCTATTGACGCCCCAGACGCCGTTCGTTTCCGCAAAACCATCTAGCAAGCCGGACGGGACTGAGAACCCTATCGCGGAGTTGTAGTCGCCCCCGTCGTAGCCCTCGTTGATTTCTCGCGAGCGAAGGTGTGCCAAGCTCAGGGCGCCCAGCTTGAAGACGATGGCGTACCTGGTATCGGCAGCAAGGATTGAGTCCGCAGGCGCGTTGAACCAGTTGATGGCGCCGCCCCCCTGCAGCGAACTCGGGTTCTCGAACCTGAACACTGCAGCATCTGGAAGGTTGTCCGACCCGACGGAGTAGATGGATACCTCCGGATCGCTCCCACTGACCATGGTGAGCTCAATGCCAACCCGCTTGATCTGGTAGCCGCCGGTACGGGGACCTGTGTCGAATGGCGTTCCATAAGACCTTTCCGCGGCGACGACGACAGAGGCGGATGACGTTCCCCTTGTGTTCTTGATCAGCGTCAGGCGTTCAGTGATCGCAACCGCCCCTACATCCTCCGTGAACGTGGCGACGTCCGTGCCGTCGGTGGATTCGAGCACGCCCGACATGTCGTCGCCGGCGGTCAGGTCGGTGTAGGTGACGGCGACGGTCTGGCCCTGGCGCACGAGGCTGGGGAGGGCGAGCGTGACCGTGCTCCCGCTGACCGCCGCCGACGAGGGCTGGACCGCGGTCCCGCCGGCAACGGAGATCGAGAAGCGGTCGACGCCCGGAGTCACGGTCTCGCTCAGCGCCCCGCTGAAGGTGATGGTGACGGACATGCCGTCCGCGGCGACGGCGGAGCTCTGCGGCGTCGGCGCGGTCTGGGCGCGGGCGCCTGGCGCCACGGGGCCCGCGAAGGCGGCCAGGAAGGAGACCCCCACCGCCACCCACAGGGCGAGCCGCCACCGCCGCCGGATCACTTCGGGAGCGCGCGACGGGATCGGGAGCCCGGTCCAGATCCAGCATCCAGACGGCCTGGAACCGGGGTTGCGTAGTAAGTCCATACTCTTGTGAAGTGATCGTCCCAGCCTCGCAGGGGACTAAACCAGTAGCAGGCAGCACACCGGCGACCGGGTATTTGCCCGTCCAGGGAGGGGGCATCGGTACCTGACGCTTGAGGCCGCGGCCGCTCAGGGGCCGCTGGCGGCGGCGGCGACCTCGCTCGCGGGGGCGTCGTCGAGGGCGATCCAGTAGGTCTGGCCGCTGCTGAAGGCGGAGAGGGTGTTGGCCCCGGGGAGGTGCCCCAGTCCGGGCAGGTGGGCGAGCCAGGCCCCGGAAGCGGCGTCCCAGGCGTAGACGGCGAGGACGCGCCCGGCGACGCCGGCGGCGGCCAGCGCCTCGGCGATGGCGGCGCCGTCGGGCCCGGCCCACCGGAGGGAGTTCCAGCCGGGCGCGAGCAGGAGCGGCTCGTCCCGCTCGAAGCCGACCCGGTAGACCTTCGTGCGCGTGCCGTCGGCCGAGGTGACCGTCACCGTGACCTCCGCGAGCCCCTCGAGGGCGACCTGGTGGCCGTCGGCCTCCCCGCCGGCGTCTTCGGGTGCGATCGTGACGGTTGTCCGGCGCTGCACGGTCTCGGCCGCGACGGTCGTCTCCGTCACGCCCTCGGCGATCACGCCCTCGTACTCCGTCCTGCCAGGGTCGAAGTCGCCGATGTCGACGCCGCTGAGGGCGAGCGAGGCGAGACGCGCGTCGATGGCGTCGGGCATGTTGTAGGTGTAGACCTTGCCGTCGCTGGCGTCGGCCACGTACATGACGTCGCCGTCGGCCCAGATGCCCCGGGGGCTGTTGTTGCTGGCCCCGGAGAGCTCGGCGAAGTCCTCCTCGCCGGCGCGCTCGAGGACGGCGTCGGCGGGTACGCCCCCCTCGCCGATGACGGGCAGGCGGTAGGCGAAGAGGCGGCGGGGGCTGGCGCCGGGGTCGGACACCCAGAGGCTGACGCCGTCGGACCAGAGGCCGCGGGGCGAGGCGTTGCGGGAGTCGAGGGCGAAGCCTCCCAGCAGCTCGCCCGTGGCGAGGTCGTAGGCGTAGAGGGCGTCGTCGCGGTCGTCGAGCACCCACATCGTCGTGCCGTCGGACCAGAGGCCGCGGGCGTCGTCGTTGTCCTCGTGGAGTTCCATGTCTCGGGCTGCCAGACGCTCGCCGGAGCCGAGGGCGTAGGCGAAGAGGCGGTCACGGCCGCTGTCGGCGACCCACACGGTCTCGCCGTCGGACCAGAGGCCGCGCGGGGCGCGGTTGGCCGCGTCGAGGTCGAACTCCCGCTCCTCGACGCGCTCGCCGCTCTTGAGGTCGTAGGCGTAGACGGCGTCGCCGGGGCCGTCGGCATTGTTGGCCAGCCAGAGGGTGGCGCCGTCGGACCACATCCCCGTGGGCGCGTCGTTGGCGGCGTCGAGCGCCTCCAGGTCGTGCTTCACCGTCCACTCGAAGTCGACCGTGCTGGGCGTGGGGCCGGAGGGGCCGCCGCCGCCACCACCGCCGCCGCCGCCCGGTACGAACACGGGAAGCGTCCGGGAGGGGGCCTCGACGACCGCCTCGAGCACGGTGATGGTCACCTCGATGGTGGCGACGCCCGATTCCCCGTCGTCCGCCAGGACGGTGACCAGGTGCTCCGGCGTCTCGCGGGCATCGAGCAGCACGTCCTCGGCCAGCATGATCTGGCCGTTGTGGGGCTCGACCGTGAAGAGGTCGCTGCCCGTGAGGGAGTACGTGATGCTGTCGCCGTCCACATCGGTGGCGACGACGGGGGCGCCGACGGGGTCACCGGGGGCAGCCAGCTCGTCGACCTCGCGCGCGGCGGTGGCCGCGGAGAACTCGGGATTGTCGTTCACGGACTCCACCCGCACGGTCACTTCGGCCGTCGCCGACCGGATGCCGTCGGAGACGCGGTAGGAAAAGCGCTGGATGCCGTGGGTGTTCGGGTCGGGCAGGTAGGAGATGAGGTTCCCGGCGGTGATGGTGACGGTCCCGGAGAGCTGCTGGCCCGCGTCGATGGAGATGCTGAGCGGCTCCCCCTCGGGGTCGCGGTCGTTGAGCAGCACGTCCACGAGCGCCGCCGTGTCCTCGAAGGTCGCGGCGTTGTCGTCCAGAGCCACGGGGGGCTCGTTTACGTCCGTCACGTTGATCGTGACCACGACGGTCACGCTCTCGCGCGAGGTGTCGCTTGCCCTGACGGTGACGGTGTGCGAGGCCTCCACCTCGTGGTCGAGGACGGCGCCGGCCCTGACGCGGATCTGGCCGGTGGTCTCGTCGATTGTGAAGAGATCGGAGTCGGGGTCGAGCTCGTAGCCGACCATGTCGCCGTCGTCGTCGTCGGTAGCGGTTACGCGGTCGCCCACGGCGGCGCGGCCGCGAGCATTCTCGGGGACGCTGCGGACCGGGTTCTGCTCGGTGAAGTAGGGCGCAGTGTTGACGACGGGTTCGGCACGCACCCTCGCGCTCGAGGTTGCAGCGGTCTCCTTACCGGGGCCGTGTCCGTCGGTGTACTCCGCCGTCGCGCGGATGTAGTAGCCGACGTCCGCCTCGACGGGCGTGAAGGCGCTGGTGGTGGTCGCGCTGACGGTCGTGCCCGTGACCGGTTGCCAGGTGCTGCGGTTCTGTGAGCGCTCCCACGTCCACGTCGTCCTGACCACGCCGTCGGGATCGCTGAGGGTGGCGGTGAAGGCGGTGTTCTCCTGGGGCTGCGCCCCAGGCGGCAGCGCGACCGTTCCGTCCTCGTCCTCGTTGGCGACGCGGATGGCCAGTTTCAGCGTGGTGGTCAGGTCGCCGTCGGTGGAGGTGAGGGTCACCTCGTACTCGTTGTCGGCGTCGAAGTCGGCGAACGCCTCGTAGTCGGGGGAGGTCTCGAAGGCGAGCCGGCCGTTGGTGAAGGTGAAGGCCCCCGAGTCGTCGCCCCCGAGCTCGAGGGTGACCGTGTCGTCGTCCTCGTCGGGGTCGTCCGCTTCGTAGTTTCCGACGACGCCCGGCCCGTTCTCGGGGAGGGAGACCGGGCCGGCGGGGCCGCTGATGACGGGAGGCTCGTTGACGTTGCGGACCCTGACCTCGACATCGAGCTCGCTGAACTGGCCGAAGAGGATGCCGGTGATATCGGCGGCGCCGATGGTGACCTCGTAGACGTTGTCCCCGTCGGCGTCCGCCCTGGCCTCGAAGTCGGGCGGGTCCTTGAAGCTCAGCGTCCCACTGCCAAGCATGGAGAACAATGCCCCGTCGGGTCCGCTCGGGTCGCCCCAGGCGGTCTTCTCGCCCTCGGGTTCGTGGACGGTGTAGTTTCCGACGCGCGTGCCCGCCTGTTCGTCCAGCTCCGCGTGGACCGGCCCCATGACGACGGGGCGTTCGTCCGAGTCCTCGACGGTCACTTCGACCGGGGCGAAGCTCTTGTTCACGCCGCTCTCCTCGGTCCCAACGACGATGACGCTGTAGATGTTGTTCATGTCGGCATCGGCGGGCATCTCGAAATCGGGCGCCTGGAGGAAGCGGAGCTGTCCGCGGCTGTTGACCGAGAAGACGCCCGCGTCATCGCCTTCCAGCGACCATGTGATCGCCTCTCCTTCGGGATCCATCGCCGTGAAGACGCCCACGAAACCGGTGTCGGCTTCCTTCCAGGTGACGGACCTGGGGCCCATGACATCGAAACCCTCGTTGACGTCGGTCACGGTGACGGTCACCTCGATGGTGTCGTCGACGGCCCGGTCGTCCTCGCCCTCGGAGTTGATGTCGTCGCTGACCCTGACCGTGAAGGTGTGGCTCGCGCGTGCTTCATGATCCAGCGCCTGCCTGACCCTGAGATGTCCGCGGGAGCCGTGAATGGAGATGTAGTCGTTCCCGCCCTGAATGGAGAAGCGCAGGGTCGCGCCGGGGTTGGGGTCGGTCGCGGCCAGCGGCTCGCCGATGAAGGTTCCCGGAGTGGCGTTCTCGGGAACGCTGCGCTCGCCCGTCTCCGTCGCGTCGAAGGTGGGGTCGACGTTCGCCTGGGGTGTCCCCGAGGCGACGTCCGACCAGTCGCTCGTTCCCGCGCTGTTGTGCGCGCGAACCTGGAGGTCGTAGCTGACGTCGTTATCCAGCGGGGTGACGCGGTGCCGGTAGCCCGCGCTGCGCACGACCCCGGCGCCGGTGACCAGCGTCCAGTTGTCGTCTTCCCGTTCGGTGGCGTCGGTGCGGATGTAGCGGAGGTCATAGCTCGAGATGACGGCGGCGCCGTCGTGGTTGGCCTGCCACCAGACCTCGAGGCTGCCGGTCCGCGTGGTGATCTGGGTGACGGCGGGGGCGTCCGGCCTCACGGGGTTCGTGCCCTGGCGGCGCATCCGCGACCAGGGACCGGCCCCTTCGTCGTTGACGGCCCGGACCTGGACATCGTAGCGGTAGCCCATGGTGAGGCTGGTGATCTCGTAGCTGAGGGGCTCGCCCGAGGTCCAGATGTCCTCAAGAACGGTCCAGCTGGTGTTCTGCCTGTCGGTGGCGTCTTCGCGGAGGTACCGCATGTCGTAGCCGGTTACGTCCGACATGCCCGTGGCGCCGGGCGCCTGCCAGGTCACGGTCAGCGAGGTGTCACCGCTCGTCAGGGTTTCGATTGCGGGGGAACCAAGCGAGTTTCCGTGCCCGTAGGCGGTGATCTCCCACCACCGCAGGCGTCCCGTGTCGCCGTTCCGCTTGTCGGTGATGCGCAGCGTCCACTCGCCGTCCGCATCCTCGCCCAGGTGGCGTGCGGTGCCGAGCCGGTGGGTCCCATCGATGGGGGTCTCGATCTCGAAGACGACCGGCTGGAGCAGGAACCAGAAGTCGAAGACGGTGCGAGGATCGCCGGCCCAGGTCAGTGACGAGACGGCGCCCGAGGGCGAGACCAGGTCGATATCGAGGTCCCGGAAGCCGCCGTGTTCCATGTTGATCATGACTTCCACGTACTCGATGAAGTCCACGTCCCCTTCCAGCGTGAGCTTGCTGGTCACCCTGGTCTGGGCGCCGCCGGAGGTCTGGTCGGGGATCGCCAGGGCCGCGCCGGTCGATCGGGCGCTTGTCTTCCGCCACTCAGGCACCCTGGGCCAGTCCGCCGCGAGGGCGACGGCGGCGCCCGCATCGACCGCCCCGAAGCCGTACTGATTGTTGAAGGTGTAGCGTTCCGAGTCCGGATTGGGGCCGTAGTGGAGGGCGCCGGTCCGCCAGCCGCCGTTGCTGGAGTCGTTCTGGCGCGCGGATGCGGCCAGGATGAGCTTTACGTCCCGCCAGCTCAGCTCGGGGTTCGCGGCGCGCACCAGGGCGACCACGCCAGCCACGATGGGCGACGACGCCGATGTGCCGCTGAACCGCGTGGTGTACTTCCCGCCCGTGGTCGTGGTGGTGATGGCGGGGTTCTCATTCCTGTCATTCAGCGTGGGAGCGCAGACCCAGAGATTGGGGCCCTGCTCCGAGTAGGCGGCTCTCGTGTCCCGGTGATTGATGCCGCACACGGCGATGATGGCGTGGTGGTTGGCCCGGCCGTCGAGGTTCGCGTGGTCCTCGCTGCCGTTGCCGTTGCCGGCGGCCCACACGTAGGAGATGCCGCGCCCTGCGTTCCCCTCGGATACGCCCCGCTCGACGGCCGCCTCCCAGGCGGAGGAGGGCATCCTGGCCCTGCCCCCATCGCTGAAGCCCCAGCTGTTGTTCGAGACGGCCGTGACGGCAAGCTGGCGCACCATGGCGTCGGCGATGTTGCTGGTCGTGGCTGCGCGGAGGAGATCGAAGGCGTAGAGGGAGGCCCGTGGCGCCACGCCCCGCACCCCCCGCTCGTTGTCCCGCGCGGCGACCAATCCCGCAACGGCGGTCCCGTGGGATCTGCTCGGGTCGTACACGCTGCTGCCGACGTAGCTGTGATTGCGGCTGGTGATGGCATTGTCCGCAAGGTCCGGGTGGTTGTACTGCATGCCGCTATCGACGATGGCGACGTTCACGCCCTCGCCCTTGTTGGTCTCCCAAACCTCCTCGACGTTGATGTCCTGGCCCGCTCCCCCGTACTGCCCCGTGTTGTTGAGGTGCCACTGGCAGCCGTAGAAGGGATCGAACTCCACGCTGCCGCCGGGATCGCACTCACTCAGGATTGTCTGGTAGGTGTTGAAGCCCTGGACCCACAGCAGGTACGGCTGCCCCCGAGCCTCGGTGGATGACACCTCGATGTAGTACGTCCCCGGGCTCAGCCGGATGACAGAGTCGAACGGCCGCAGCGACCGGACGTCGGACGTGGGGATGAGCGGTCTGTTCACTACCTCCCCCTCCCTGTCCAGGAGCCGCATCGAGAGGGAGCCGTCGTCGGGCAACCACGTGTGAATCCGCACCCAGTCGCGCAGGTGAACGCCCAGGCGGTAGTAGTCGACGTCGGTGGCCGACTCCATCAGCCCCACCTGCGCCGACCAGACTTCCGCCGGGGGCGCCCCCACGGTCGTATTCCCGCTATCGTTGTAGAAGTCCACCTCCAGGATGTACGGGCCGGAACTAGCGCTCGAGAAGGTCTCGACCTTGAGGTAGTAGGTCCCTGCATCGAGCACATTCAGCATGGAGAAACCCTGAGCGCTCAGCCCCCCCGGTGAGTCGTCGTTCTCATCGATCTTCGCCTGGTTCTCGTCGTACAGGACCGCGGTCGTGTCGACGGCGTCAAACGCGGAGCGCATCCAGACCGCGGTCCTGCTCGCGACCTCGAACGTGTAGTAGTGGGAATCCTCGGTGTTGACAAAGCGCGTGTAGACGTCAACCCCGGGCGTCACCGTGGTGGCAGTGTCGAACGAGTCGCCCGGGGTCACTCCGGTCACCACGTGCACCATGTAGGGGCCGTGCAGTTCGGCGGCGGCCCACTGCCATACGTCGAGTGAGTACGTGTCCGCCTCCAGCACCGCCTGGAGCGCGGCGTTGCGCATCCCGTCGGAACGCAGCGACCGGGATCTGTCAACCCCCCAGATTATAGTTTCGCTGCTGTTCCGCAGCGTCAGGCGCGTGTCGACGTTGCCGGTCGTGTAGATCCAGACCTCGGTGGTCGCCGTCAGCGTGAAGGTGAAGAAGTCGCTCCTGTCGTCGTTGGGGTCGAGGTAGCCGGTGGTCGCCGAGTCCAGCGTGATCGGGGTCGCTCCATCCTTGGAGTTCGGGTGGTCGTTCGTGGCCTGCAGGGTGGTGTCGGTCCACGCTCCATCGCCGATGGCGTTGACAGCCCGCACCTGGAGGTCGTAGCGGACGTCCTTCGTGAGGCCGGTGAGCTCGTACTCCAGCGTTCCCGTGCTCCAGATCGTCTCCACCAGCGTCCACTGGTCTTCATCGAATTTGTTCCACGTGTCGGTCTCGATGTAGCGGAGGTCGTAGGCCGTGATCGTCTCGCCGCCGTTGTTGGCGGGCGCCGTCCAGGCGATGGTGAGCGTGGTGTCGCCCGCCGTTACCGTGTCGATGGTGGGAGCCTCGGGCGCGGTGCTCTGGGCGTGCACCGTGGCGACCGGCCGCGGGAGCAGCAGGAGCAGGGCTGCGAGCGCGGCCGCCAGGAGCAGGCGGGTCATCGCGTCGTCAGCTGCCGGCCCCAGTTGGGGATGGAGATGATCACGCCCTCCTGCGAGGCCAGGGCGTTGGCCAGGTCGAGGGAGGGCATGCCCGCGTCGGTCTCCACGAAGTAGGCGTTGGTGGTGAAGGCGCGGGGGGAGACGCGGTCGAGCTTGATGGCGTTGTGGGTGAAGAAGATGTTGATGCGGTACTCGTCCCACTCGGCGTCGAAGGCGAGGAGGACGCCCCCGGGCAGGGTCAGCAACTCGCCGCCGGAGAGGAAGACGGGCGTGGAGTTGCTGTCGTCGTGGTCATCGCCGCGGAGGACGATGCTCTCGGACGCCCCCAGGGTCACGACCACGTCGTCGTCGGTGTTGCTGGCGGTGTCCTGGGCGACAAGGCCCGAGACCAGCCGCACCTGGCGGGCGTAGGGGCCGTCCTGCCAGGTGTGGACGGCGCTGTCGTCGGCGAGGGCGTCGCGCAGGGCGGCCAGGACCGCCCCCCGCGCGGCGCTGGCCGCGGGCGAGCTGCCCGTCTCCCCCTCCGTTTCCCCATCGGCGTCGGGTTTGTCCGGGAGGGACGCACCGGTGACTTCCCGCTGGGCGGCGTTCGCAGGCTCGGCGCTCTCCTCCGCCCCGGGAGAAGCGGTGGGTGTCGCGCCCCCGGAGGCGGCCTCCCCCGCCTGCCGCTCGGGCTCGGGGGTGGCCGTAGGCGTGGCCGCGGCGGCGCTGGCCGTGGCAGTGGTCTCGGTGGGGGTGGCCGTGGTGGGCGTGGCCGTGACGACCGGGGTGGCCGCGGTAGCAGTGGCCGTGGCGACCGGCGTGGCCGCGGTGGGAGTGGCCGCGGTAGCCCTGGCCGTGGCAGGGGCCTGCTCGGGGGTGGCCGTGGCGGCCGGCGTGGCCTGGGCGGGCCCGGACTCGGGCGCGACGGGTTGCGCCTCCCCGCCTCCGCAGGCGGCCAGGATCAAGCCTCCCGCCACCAGCAGCGCGGTCACGCCCCCGCGGAGCATCCGCACGCCGGAAGGCGCCGGCCAACGGCCGGCCATGCCCGTTCGGGTCTCGATCGGCGCAGGTTCGAAGGGGGAGCGGTGTGCGGTCGCGCGTGCTGGATGTCGCATGAGGCAGCCTCTCTCGCGACTGCCTATTGTTTGCGGCTCCGGCGCCAAGAATAAGTACCGGATGCCCCGCTCACGAGCGGGTGTTTGCCCCTCCGGGAAGTGGCAATTGCCCCTGTTCCGGGGGGTTGGCTCCACCCGCCTGTCGCCTCCAAGTCCGAGCGACTGATTGCAATTTGAGGAGGGTGCCGCCGATGCGTGAGCGAGCCTGGATACGTTGCGTGGAGCCCGAGCCCTTCAAGGAGCTTCAAGGAGTTCCCGCAGCAGTCGCCTCCGCCGCCGCGAATGGCTCAAAGGCGACCCAGTAGGTGTCCCCGAAACTGAGGGTGGCAAGGCGGTTGATGGCGGGCACGTCAGCCAGGGTGGGGAAGTAGCCCAGCCAAGTCGAGGTCCCCTCGTCCCAGCGGTACACCGCGACCACCTGGCCGGCCAACCCGTCGACCGCCAGCGTCTCGGCGATGGCCGCACCGTCGGCGCCGGACCACATGAGGGAGTTCCAGCCGGGCTCCAGCGTGAGCCGGCCGAGGTTCCCGCCCAGGTCCACGCGGTACCGCTTCGTGCGGGCGCCATCGGCCGAGGTGACGGTGACCGTGACCGCGTCGAGGCCCTCAAGGGCCACCTGGTGGCCGCTCGCATCGCTGGCGTCGGCGGGCTCGATGGTGACGGTCGTTCCGCGCTGTGTGGCCACCGCCGCCACCGTCGTCGCGGTTGCGTCCTCGCCGGGGGCGCCCGAGTAGTCCGTTCGGTCGGGGTCGAAGTCGCCGATGTCGATCCCCGCCAGCATGAGCGTCGCGAGACGCGCGTCGATCGCATCGGGGATGTTGTAGGTGTAGACCTTGCCGTCGCTGGCGTCGGCGACGTACATGAAGTCGCCGCTGGCCCAGATGCCGCTGGGGCTATTGTTGCTGGCGCTTGAGAGCTCGGCGAAGTCTTCCTCGTCCACGCGCTTGAGGGCGGCGTCCTCGGGAACGACCTCCTCTCCGATCGTGGGGAGGCGATAGGCGAAGAGCCGGCGGGGGCTCGCTCCGGGGTCGGAGATCCAGACGGTGACGCCGTCCGACCACAGGTCGGCGGGAGAGCCGTTGCCTGCGGCGAGAGCGTAGGCGGCGAGGAGATCGCCGCCCGCGAGATCGTAGGCGTAGACGGAGTTGGCGCGGTCGTCGAGGACCCACATGATGACGCCGTCCGACCAGATCCCGCGCGCGTCCCCGTTGCCCTCGGCCAGCTCGATGTCGAAGCTCTCCAGGCGCTCGCCGGTGGCGAGTCGCTGCGCGAAGAGCCGGTCCCGGCCGCTGTCGGAGACCCAGACCGTGTCGCCATCGGACCACAGACCCCGGGGCGACCGGTTGGTCGTCGCGAGCGCGAACTCCCGGTCGGGCGCCCGCTCCCCGCTCTCGATGTCGTAGGCGTAGACGGCGTCGCCGGGCCCGTCGGCGTTGTTGGCGACCCAGAGGGTGGCGCCGTCGGACCAGATGCCGGTTGGCGCGTCGTTGCCGCCAGCCAGCTCCTCGATGTCGTGCTTCACGGTCCACTCGAAGTCGCGCGTGCTGGGTGTGGGCCCACCACCGCCTCCACCGCCGCCTCCACCTCCGCCGCTCACGGGCACGGACCCCGGCCCGGGTGTGAAGCCAGGATCGGGCGAGGTGCCGTCGCAGCGCGTGGGAACCCCATCGTCCGCGTCCGGGGCCGAGTCGGTGCAGAAGGCGGAGCGCACGATCGGGCTCCCGCTCCGGAAGGCGCGGTCGTAGGACGCTTCCACGTCGTAGGTCGTGCCGGCGGTCAGCGGCGCGAGCTCGAACGCCGCGCCGCTCTCGCCGGCGAGCAACTGCCGGCCCGGCTCCTGGATCCAGTGCCCGCCGCCGGTACGGTAGCGCAGGTAGACTTCATCCCCGTTCGGGGCCTGGGCCATGACCGTGACCGTGGCGATATGCACATGGATGTCCGTCGCCTCGACTCCCAGCACAACCGGCGAGTCCGTGGAGATGTCCCCGAACTGCACCCCTCCGGAATCGAAATCCGCCTCGAGTGTGGCCTGCACCTGGTAGCGCGTTCCCGAACGCAGGCCTGAGAGCGTGAAGCTCTCGCTGGACGCGGTCGTCTGCTTGGGGGAGTCCGGGTGGACCATCCACGCCGTATCGCCCTCGGCCTGGTAGCGCAGCCTGACGGACTGCTGCGTCGCGCCGTCGCTGTTGGCGATGGAGACCCTGGCCGTCGCCGAGGTCTGCGTCACGGTCGCGAACGTAATGCGCGAGACCACGGGCTGGGTACCGAGGGTCGCGAACGTTCGCGCCACGGTCTCCGTGGCCTGGAAGGTGTCCTCCAGCGAGACCTGGATGTCGAGGTCTTTCCCGTCGGCGTCCGCGAACACCTGGGCCGCTCGCACGACCGCCCCGGAGGATTGTCCGCTGGTCGCCGCCTGGTCCAGCTCGAACGTGACCTCCGTCCCCGCCGTCTCCTGCTGATCGGTCTCCCACTCGGTCGTGCCGCTGGGGGTGTAGCGCATATAGACCGTGAGCATCTGTCCGCTGGGGTTGTCCACCTCGACCACGACGGTGGCGCCCCGCTGTTCGGGAACCACTTCGATCTTCTGGACGGCGCTCACGTCGCTCGCCGGGATGGTTACGGTCACGCTGGATGCGCTGTCGAGCTCGATGGCCGAGTCGGTGGGCGCCTCGGCGCCTGTTGCCCGCGCCATCGAGACGGCGAACGTCTCTTCGCCCTCCTCCTCCATGTCGTCCGTGATCGGAACGGTCGTGGCCATGGTGGCGACCCGGCGGTAGTCCTCGGTGGCGGGATCGGGATCGATATCGACGCGGGTGAAGGCCGACCGCGGGAAGCTGAGCACGCCGTCCGCCGCCACGATGGCCTCGTAGTCCGACCCGGCGAGCGCAGCCGTCCCGGGCGTAGCGCCGTCGGCGGTGCTGACGATGATGGAGCCGCCATCCTCGCGGGGCTCCTGGTCGGCGTTCGTCTGGACCGTGACCGCCACGGTGACGGTCGCTCCTTCCTCGGCTGGGTTGGGCGAAACCCGGAGCGTGGCCGTGGCCGCGGGGAAGTCGTCATCGAGCACGCTCTGGGCGGCCTGGGCGGCCTCCGCCTCGTCCGTGATCGTGTAGCCGTTGCCGGCCGCGAGCGCCGCCGTAACCTCGGAGTGCTCTTCCCAGTCGTCGTCGCCCTCGGTCGGCACGGTGAGCGTGGCCAGGCGCTCCCCCTCGGCGAAGGCGACCGCCTGGTTCGGGGTGAACGTGTCCGGCACCTTCCCGCCGGCGACAGCGACGTTGACCCTCACCCCCGCCGCCCCGGCGGGAGCGTCCAGCTCGACCTCGAACACGGCGTCGGCGCCCTCGGCGATGTCGTCGCCGTCGGGATCCGCGAGCCTGATGCTGGCGACCCGCAGCGCCCGCGTGATCGTGAGGGTGTACACCGCCACGTCGGTCTGGTCCAGGGACGTGACCTGGATGCGGACCACGACGGGCGTGCCGGGATCCGGCAGCGCGAGCTGGAACCCCGCGGCCACCGGATTCGCGTCTTCGAGCGGAACCTCCGTGTTCTCGGGCAGGAAGACGAACCGCTCGCCTGGGTTGAGCGTCTCCGGCGTGATGGTGATCTCGTCGTGGACGAAGGCGACGTTGACGCCGTATTCGAGGGTCGCGCTGTTGAAGTTTTCGATCGACCCCGCGCTCAGCTCGATGCCCTTCAGCCCTGCCATGTCGCCCAGGCCATGGGCGTTAATGTCGACCGTCAGCGACGCATCCTGGGCGAGGGTGATGTGCGGGTCGGTGATGTTGGGATCAGCCGTGACGGTAGAAAGCGCAACCGTGAACCGTTCCGTGAACTCCGGCGTCTGGTCGGCGAGAATGCTGATCTCCACGGTCTTCTCGAGCTGCCAGCGCATGACGCCGCCGCCGATGTCCACCTCGCTGAACTCGCTCCGGGCAAAGGTCTCGACCCTGTCGACGGCGATGTAGTCCGCCCCCGCCGTGGCCGGCTGGCCGAGGCCCGCGCCGTCGGGATCGGGGCCGTCCTGGGTGGCCAGGCGCAGGCCGCCGGCGTCCTTGTTCGGCTGCTGGCGGTCCGCCGTCGTGATCGTGATCGTGGCGGTGACCGTGACCGGGTCGTTCTGCTCGCCCTCGTCGACCTTGTCGCTCGACAGGGACAGCGACGCCGTCGCCTGCGGGAAGTCGTCGTCGGTCACTTCCTTCGTCACCGTCGCCGGCCCCGAGATCGTGTAGGCGGTGGCGTTCGCTTCGAGCACGACGGTCACCGTGGAGGTCGCGTCCCAGTCCCCGTCATTAGCGGTCGGGATCATGAGGGGGAAGCTGTCGTCTCCGCCCTGGATGAGGTACTGCGTCGTGGTCTCAAGCGCATCTTCAACCATGTTCCCGTCGGCGTTCTGCTCGCTCACGGTCACGCTGAAGGCTGTCGGCTCGGGCACGCTGCCGGTGCGGCTGATGGTCGCGACGACCAAATCGCCCTCGCTCAGGGCCTCGGGGTTCACGCTGATCCGGAGGACCGGCAGAGCGCGCGTGATCGTCAGTTCGTATTCGTTCGCGCTGCCGTCCTCGGCGGTCACCTCGACCTTGACCGCTTCGGCCACGCCAACACCGAGGTCGACCTGGGCGCCGGGCACGTTGGGGTCGTCGTCGTCGGGTATGCCGACCGTGGCGGCGTCGTCGTTCGGCGTGGCCTCAATGGTCACCTGCTGGTGCTCGAAGGGCACGGTGACCGCGTACTCGGTGACGCCCGGGGTGAAAGCGGGGTTCCACGCCAGGCCGGCGATGGCGGTCCCGCCGGAGGTGAGGGTGAGCGCGGAGAGGGTGTTGTCGCTCGACCGGTCGTTCGCGCTGATCACGACCGGGACCGGGTCCGTGGCGACCGTGATCGCCGCATCCGTGGGCGAGGAACCGGTCGTCACCGGCGCCATTGAGACCGTGAACTGCTCATCGCCCTCGGGGACCACGTCGTCCACGATTGCGATGTTCACCGAGACGGTGGCCCGGTACACATCGTCCGCGCCGCGCTTGAACAGGGTCGGGTCATCGATGCCGAGCGCGCCCGTGCTTGCCGTCAGGGCCGTGTAGTCCGAGGGCGCCACGGCGGTGCCGTCCTGGGTGCTGAGCAGGATCGTACCGGCGCCGCTGTGCGGCTCCTCGTCCCTGGCCGTGGCGATGGTCAGCGTAGCCGTGACGTGCCCGCCGGGCTCCTCGTCGGCTGGGCTGGGCGCGACCGCGAGGGTGGCCGTGGCCTCCGGGAAGTCGTCGTCCAGGACCTGTTTCGTGATGGTGGCAGGGCCGTCGAAGGTGACGGTGGCGGTGGCCGCCGCCGTGATCACGGCGTGCGGCTGCCAGACCTCGTCCGCACTGGTCGCGACCGTGTGGGTGTGGGAGTCCTCGCCGGGGCCGATTTCGAGCGTCAGCGTCCCGAGATGGGCCGGGTCGGCGAGCGGTCCGCCCGTCTCGCTCACGGCAAGGGTGAAGGCGGTCGTCTCCACAGTGGCGCCATTGCGGGAAACCGTGAACTCGACCGTGTCCCCCTCGACCGGGTCGCCCCCGCTCACCGTCAGGGTCAGCACCGGATCGGGCCGCGTCACCGTGACCGTGTAGGTCTCCTGCGTGGTCTCGTCCTGGGCCGTCACGCGCACCTGGAAGGTAGTAGCCCCGACCGCCAGGTCCACCTGGTGGCCGGTGAGCGTCTCCGAGGCGTCCGGCAGCGTGACGTCGACGCCGTTGACCTCGTGGAGGAACGCGAGCGTCGCCGTGTTGTCCGCAAGGGTGGGCGTGACGGTTATCTGCTCGTCGGCGAATGCCACGTCGACGGCGTAGTCGGTCGTGGCCGGGTCGAAGTCCAGGGTTCCGGCGCTCAGCGCGAGGTTGCTCAGGGAGGCGACGGTGGAGCGGTCGTTCGCGGAAATCGTGACCTCCAGCGACCTGCCGCCCTGCTCCAGACTGATCTGCTCGTCGAACGGCGATGCCCCCGTCGTGACGGGGGTGACCGACACAGTGAACGTCTCGTCCCCTTCGGCCAGGGCGTCGTTCATGATCGGTATCACGACCTCCTCGACGGCTCGGTAGCGCATCACGGTCGGGTTGTTGAGATCGTCGGGATCCGGATCGATCTCCGTCAGCTGGAAGTCGGCCTCTAGGAAGACCAGCGTCTCATCCTTCGCGGTGAAGTCGGATGTGGAGGCCGTGCCGGGCGCCGTCCGGAGCCGGATCGAGCCGCCATCCTTGTGGGGCTGCTGCTCCTCGACCGTGGTGACGGTCACCGTGGCGGTGGCGGAACCGCTGCCATCGTCCTCCTCGACCACCGGCGAGGTGACCGTGAGCACCGCGACGGCCGTCGGGAAGTCGTCGTCCCGGACCGTCTGCACGGCCTGGGTGTCCGTACCGATGGTGTAGGAGTCGTCGGGCTGGATGGTGGCGGTCACCTCGGAGTGTTCCTCCCAGGCGTCGTCTCCGGTGCTGGGAATCTCCAGGCGGACGCTCGCCTCGCCGGCGGGGATCGCGACATTGTGCACCTCGTCCGGGTCGCCCCCGACGATCGCTCCCGACTCGCTAACCGTCACCTTCACGGCCAGCACGTCGTCCGCCGCCTCGGAGCGGGTCAGCAGGAAGGGGACGACGTCACCCTCGACCAGCGTCCCGCTCGGCGCGCTAAGCGTGACCTCCGCCCGGGCGCGCGTGATCGTGATCACGTAGTTCGAGGAGCTGCCGTTCTCCGCTGTCACCCGCACGACGATGGTGGTGTTGGCGCCGATGGCGAGGGCCGCCTGGACCCCCTTGGCGTTCATGTCCGCGTCCGGAATCTCGTGGGCGTCCTCGCCCGTCCCGTCGAGCAGCAGGATCGTCGCTTCGGCGAACGTCGGCATGGCCGCGATCGTCGTCCGGGCCGTCCCGTACCCCACCGAGGCCGAGTACGAGTAGGTGTCGGACGCGAACGTGATGTCGACGCCGCTCAGGGCGAGGGCGCTGAGCGTGCTGTCGTCGCTCAGCTGCATGGACTCGCCCACCTCGCCCAGCTCCGCCGTCAGGCTCTTGTCCGGGCCGTGGCCGTCCGCATAGGTCGCATTCACGCGCAGTTCCAGGCCCTCGTCGGCCGCGACGGCCGTGTACTGGCGTCCGGTGGCGCCGGGGATGTCCGTCCAGCTCGCGGGGGTGCCCTCCAGCCGCTGCCACTGCCACGCCAGGCCGGTCACGCTGCCGTCGGGATCGGCCACGTTTGCGGTCATGGTGGCGTCGACCGACGGCGTCGGCGGCTGCACCGTCAGGATGCCCGGCTCGTCCACGTTCGCGAGGGTGATGGTCACGCCGATGTTGGTCACGAGGTCGGGGTCCGGGCCCGCGTCCGTCGCCACCACCACCAGGTCGTAGCGGTTCTTCGCCTCGTAGTCGTAGGTGACGCCCGCCTTCGTCTGGATCTGCCCCGTGCTCGAGTTGATGGTGAACGAGGCCGCGTCCGCCCCCGCGAGCGCGTAGGTGACGGCGCCGCCTCCGGTCGGCGGCGCCACCGGCGAGCGCACGGCCGCTCCCACGTTGGTCCCCGCGTCCGCGTTCTCGTCGATCTCGCGGGTCGTGCTCACCGAGCGCAGCGTGAACTCGAGCGTGGCGATGCGAGCGTTCGTGAACACTCCCACGCCCTGCCGGCTGCCGACTGCCTCCGCGGGGTCCGTGTCCTGGCCGTCAGCGTCGAACCCTTCGCCCTCCTCCGTGCCCGCGTCCCACGGGAACAGGTCGACTTCGTGCGTTCGCACCCAGAGCCCCTGGTCGTTGAGCAGTTCCAGACCCGAGACGCCCACGAACCAGTCCGGCGTCGGGTCCACCCGCGAGAGCAGCGTGAGCCACGGGAAACTCGACGTCAGCTCGATGTCCAGCGTCGCCACCGGGGTGGGGCCGCCCCCCAACACCTGCTCGACGATGGAAGAGGCCGTCGGCGTGTCCGCATCGATGGCCGCCTGCACCTCGCTGCGCAGTTCCGCCGCCGAGCCCGTCTCCGCCATGCTCTCGACGGCGGCGCCGGCGACTTCGCCCGAGGCCAGGAACGTTACGTCCTCGCCGTGCACGCCGCCGATGAGCGTCGTGAAGGTCGCGCCGCTGGGCACGCCGTCCGGCGTGACGGCGTCCGTCCACCGGCCCGTGAACGTGACGTCGTACGTGACGGTGGCCTCGTACGACGTGCGGCGGGCCGAAGCGGGCGGCGTCAGGGCGGTATCCTGCGGCGCCCGCGTGATCGTGAGCTGGTAGGTGCTCGTGGCGCCGTTCTCGGCCGTGACCACCGCGGAGAGGGCGTTCGCGCCCACGCTGAGGTTCACCACCTGCGTGGCCGTGCCCGTGGTCGCGCTGCCGAGCGGGGTCGAGCCCCGCCGGAACTGGATGCGGGCGTCCTCGTGGGTCGTCGTCGCCTCCAGCGTGACCTGCGTGACCGTGTTGCCGACGCCCGCCGTGTAGACGCTGACTTCGGGCCTGAAGTCCGGCGTCCGGTGCCCCGCGCTCTCGCCGTCCACCGTCACGTCGAGCGCGCTGAGGGTGGCGTCATCGGAGTCGCTGGGCGCGATCAGGACCGTCGCCGTCGCCATCGAGGGCAGCCGCACGTTCGGGTGCAGGGCCGCCGGCTCCTCCTGGGCGTCGGGCCGCGCGACGAGCAGCACCAGGCTCTCCTCGCCCTCCGTATCGCGGTCGTCCGTGATCCGGATCGTCTCGGTCTTCGTGGCGACCCAGCGGAAGTCCTCGACCCCCGGCGCCGGATCGATGTCCGTGCGGGTGAAGTCGTTGCGGTTGAACTGGAGGCGGCGTTCCGTGAAGGCGTAGTCGTCGCCCGGGGTCGAGGTCGCCGTGTCCGACGCCCGCAGGAACAGCAGCCCCGCGGCCACGCCCGCGTGCGGCGTGTCCGCGGTGTCCGTCGTGATCCGCACGGTCGCCCTCACCGACTCGCCCTCGGCCACGTCCGCCCGGTCGATCTCCAGCGAGACCGCCGCGCCGGGGAAGTCGTCGTCGCGGATGTCCTTCATCGCGCTGTTGGCCGTCGCGCTCGGCGTGTAGCCCGTGCCCGCCACGACCGTCACCGTCACGCCCGTGGAGGCCGCGTAGGAGAGGTTGTCCCGCGTGGTGACCGTGTAGATCGCGGAGGTCTGGCCGGCCGCGATGACGACCGACTGCGCCCCCTCCTGGGAGCCTTCGAGCACGTCGCCCGTGTCCGCCACGGTCAGGTTCACCGTCAGGGCGGCGTCGGTCGCGCGGCTGCGCGTGACGCGGAACTCCACGTCCCCGCCCTCGGTGACGGTCCCGCTGGTGGCCACCGCGATGCTGACCTGCGGCTCCCGCGTGACCGTCACCTGGTAGATCGTCTTCTCCCGCGGGTCCTCCGCCGTGACCTGCACCTGGACGATGTTGGGCCCCTCCGCGAGGTTCACCTGGAAGGAGCCGGTCGCCGGGACCGCCGCGAACGTCCCGCTGTCGCCCAGCCGCCACGAGACCGAGGCCAGCGGCCCATCGGTGGCGGTGGCCGTGACCGTGAGCTGCGAGTCCGAGAACGGAACGGCCGCGGTGTACTCGGTCGTGGCGGCGTCGAACACCGGGGCCAGCGTGCCGGCGCTCAGGGAGAGCGCCGAGAGCGTGTCGATCTCCGAGGCGTCCGATACGTCGCTCGGCGGGATCGTCAGCTCATCCGGGTTGACGAACGTGATGTTCGGGTCGCCCGGATTGTCCGAGTCGGAGGCGCCCAGCGCCTCGAGCGTGAGGGTGTAGGTCTCGTTCTCCTCCTCCTCGTGGGGGTCGTCGATCACGGTCAGGGTCAGGCCGGTAGAGCCCCTGGCCCTCCAGCGGCCCTGGAGCTGGACGGCCGTCAGCTCTTCGAAGTCCTCCGCGTCGAGGCTGAAGACCAGGGGCTCGAAGGCGACCACGTCCTCGCCCAGCACCGCCGTGCCCCCCTGAATGGAGAGGCGGAACTCGCCCGTCGACTTGTGGGGCCGCTGATCGGGGGCGGTCAGCACGGTGTAGCGGAGCGGCTGGGTGAAGCCCTCGTCCGTCCGGCCGCTGAAGGGGATGCCGTCGAGCACGAGCGTCGCCGCGGGGAAGTCGTTGTCCTGCACGTTGCGCGTGACTTCCCGCCGGTCCGGATCGACCACGTAGTCGTCATCCGCAGATTCCGTCACGACCGCCTGGATCGTGTCGTGCTCGTCCCACTCGGTGTCCTGCGAAGTCGCGACCACGAAGGTGGCTGAGGCGGCGTTGGGCTCGATCCTTACCTGCCCCCTGCCCCGGTGCTGCTCGAACGCCATGTTCCCGGGGTCGAACACAAAGTAGTGGACCACCATCGGGTCGGCCGTCGCCTGGCTGCGCGTCACGGTGAACGTGATCGTCTCGCCCTCGATGACGTCGCCCGTGCCCGAGCTGATCGAGACCAGCGGGGGGTCGCTCGGGCGGATGGTGACCTGCGGCTCCGTCGCCGCCGAATCGAGGCTGAGGCCGTCGGCCGTGGGGTTCGACCCGCTCGTCCTCCTCGCCACGTTCACCCGGAACGTCTCCGCGTCCTCCAGGAGCGTGTCGTCGATGATCGTGATCGTCCAGCTCTCAGACGCCTGCTGTCGCAGGTCGACGCCGCTGACCGTCTCGTCGATGTCCACCTCCATGAAGTCGCCGGCCGCGAAGTCGGCTTGCTCACGCAGCGCCGAGAAGTCGATCCCGGAGCTGGCCGACCCCGAGACGGCCGTCACGTCCAGCAGACCCGTGTTCCGGTGGGGGACCTGGTTCTCTTCCGTCGTCACCGTCAGCGTTACCGTCACCGAGGAGCCCTCATCCTGCTCGCTCGGCGACACGGTGATCGCCGCCTTCGCCGTGGGGAAGTCGTCGTCCTGCATCTCCTGCGTCGCTGTCGACCCCGTGCCGACCGTGTACCCCTGCCCCTGCTCGACCGTCACCGTGATGGTCGAGTGCTCCTCCCACACCGTGTCCTCGGCCGTAGCGAGCGAGAGCGAGGCCGTGCTCTGGCCCGCCTGGATCGTGACCGTTCGCGTGCCCGCCTCCCCGGCCGCCAGCATGTCGCCCGATTCCGCCACGCTGAAGTTCACCACCACGTCGACCGTCGCCGCCGGACCGGCGCGCGTGAAGGTCACGTTCACGGGGCTGCCTTCCGTCGGGTTCGAGGCGGAGGCGCGGACCGTCACGGGCACGAAGTCGCTCGACCGGATCGTCGCCGTCGCCGGCGACCCCGTCACCGTCAGCCGGTCCCCGTACGTCGAGGTCGTGTCCGCCGTGAGCACGACGTTGAACGTCTCCGCCGCCTCCGGGTCGCCGTCGTTGGTCGTGTTGACCGTGGTCGTGTACTCCGCCTGCCAGCGGTCGTTGTCGGGGTTCTCGTCCTCGTCGGCGACGCGGCTGAACTGGGCCTCGCGGAGGTTGAAGCGGCGGTTGCTCACCGCCGTGTAGTCGCGCCCCGCGGTGGCGCCGCCGGCGATGTCCGCCGTCGCGATCGCCAGGAAGCCGCTGTCGGCGTGCGGCTGCTCGCCCGCGGCCGTCGTCAGCGTGACCTTGACCCTGATGGGGGTGCCCTCGTCGACCGCGCTCTCCACGAGCGAGAGCGCCGCCTCCGCGTCCGGGAAATCGTCGTCGTTGACGACCTTGTCGGCGCTGCCCTGCGTCGCGCTGATCGTGTACTGGTTGGCCTGCGAGGGCTCGATCGTCACCGTGACCGTGGAGTGCGGCTCGTAGTCGAGCTCGGTGGCGCCGCCCTCCGTCGGCACCGTGAGGGTCCCGGACGTGTCCCCCGCGAGGATGGTGACGCGCTGCCTGCCCTCGTTGGCGGCGGCGACCATGTCGCCGTCCTCGGACACGTCGACGTTCACGATGATGTCTGTCGTGTGCGCCTTCGAGAGCCGCACCGTGAACGTGAGATCGTCGCCCTCGACGCGCGCGGCCGCGGCCGCCGTGACGCTCGCCACCGGCTTGTCGCTCGCGCCCGTCACGATCAGCGTGTAGGTCCGCGTCGTCGTCGTGTCGGCGGCCGTCACCCGCACCTTGAAGGTGTTGTCGCCCTCGGCCACGTCCACCTCGAACGTGTTCGGGGTCGTGGCGTCCGCATCCGAGAGCTCGTTGTCGTCGCGGTCGAGGATGACGAACGTGGCGCCGGCGTCGTTCGGCGTGGCCGCCAGCGTGATCCGCTCGATGTCCGCGGCGAGGCTGGCCCGGTAGTCCGTGCGCGACGGCGCGAACGACGGCGTGATCGTCCCCGGGTTGACCGCGAGGGCGCTCAGCGTCGCGTCGTTCGGCTGCTGCCGGGTGACCGTGATCGTGTAGTCATCCTTCGTCGAACGGTCCTCCGCCGTGACGCGCACCTTGATCACGTTGGCGCCGTAGACGAGCGCCACCTGCATCCCCGCGACCGTGTCCGAGGCGTCCGTGATCTCGGCGTCGTTCGCGTCGTAGTAGCCGATGGCGTGCGCGTTCGAGTCGCTGGGGGTGGCGCTGACGGTGACCTGCCCGACCGTGTGGGCGACCGTCCCCGTGTACGCCTTCGTGGCGGTGGCGAACGCGGGGGTGAGGGTGGCGGGGGCGGCGCTCAGCGCGGCCAGCCCCGTGTCGTGGCTGGCCGCCGTGCTCGCCGCGATCTCGACCTCCACTCCCAGCTCGTCGTAGAAGAAGTAGAAGTCGTCGTTTGGGCTTCCGTCCACCTCGACAGAGAAGCGCTCGGCCTCTTCTGCGTCGCCGTCCCAGAGAATGGGGATGGTCAGGTCGAGGGTTCCAATGTAGAGGGACTCATCCCTGTCGTAAGAGAACTCGGCGCCGGGGATGGTGACCGTCGTGTCCAGGGCCTCGTAGTCCGTACCGGCCGTCGCATCCGAGGTGGACCCGATGTCCTTCGTGTAGACCCGGACCTCGGGTGACGGGGCGTACGGATTCACTGGATCGGGCGACCCGATGTGCAGGGTGACCGTTGCCTCCGTGCCTTCCTCGACCGGCCCGGCGATGGTCAGCCAGGTGGTGAGGAGGTCCGGGAAGTCGCGGTCGCGCACCTCAACCGTGACCCGGCCGTTGGTGTCGTGGACGGCGTAGCGAAGGTCGGTGGGGTTCAGGATCTCGACGGTGAGGTCGCTCTGTCCGCCGAACCCCTGGAAGTACTCGGTTTCGATGTTCACCGTGACGGACAGATCGCCCTGCGGGATCGTGGCGCTCGCCTCCGGCTGGCGTTCGTTCCCGAAGATGGAACCACCCGGCTCGTAATCGACGACGAGGTCGGCCCCCAGGGCCGTGGGGATGGAGATCTCGAAGGGCACGGTTTCGCCCTCCGAGAACGGCCCCGCGCCGGCCGGCGCCACGCTCACGACGGGCCGCACGCGGCGCAGGGTGAAGGTGTAGTTCTTCGTGGTCTGGCCGTCCCCGGCCGTCACCCGCGCCTGGAACGTGATCTCTTCATCGATGAGGACCTGGTGGCCGGGGGTCGTCCCCGAGTTGTCGGGCAGGCGCTGGTTCCCCTTCCAGTACTCCACCGTGGCCTTGTCGTTCTCGGTCTCCGCGGTGAGGGTGATCTCCGTGGCGTCGAAGGGCAGGTTCACGCTGTAGCTGGTCGTGGACGGGCTGAAGTTCAGCAGCGCGTCCAGGTCCGCACGGCCCAGCGAGAAGGAGGCGAGGTTGGCGTTGTTCGAGGCCGCCTCCTTCGCCAGGGTGATGCGGTACCACGTCCGCGCCATCTCGTTCTCGGCCGTGACGCGGATGCTGAATTCCCTGCGCTCGCCCGCGCCGGGCGCGGTCACGTCGAAGACGTCGGGCGTGCTCGTGTCGGCGTCCCGCAGCACCGCGTCTCCCGCGATGTAGACGACCTCGGCGTTCGGGTCGGTGGCGGTGGCGGTGAAGCCGGCGGTGGCCACCCCCGTCTCGACGGTGACGCGGTAGCTGGTCACGGTCGCCGAGAAGGCGGGGGTAAGCGCGCCCGGCGAGACCGTGAGCGAGGCCAGCGTCGAGACGTCCGAGCCCGACGTGCCCGGCGTGCCCGTGCCCGACTCGCCCAGGCGATCGTGCGGGATCCACGGCCCGGCGCCGACGGCGTTGACCGCGCGCACCTGCACGTAGTACGTCCCGCGCGGACTCAGCCCCGTGATCGTGTGGCTGAGGGGAGTGGCGGGCAGGTTCCGGATGACCGTCCAGTTGTCGTCGTCCCTGGCTCCCCGGGAGTCCTCGTCGGTGTAGCGGAGCTCGTAGCCGGTGATGGCCGAGGTGCCCTGGTCGGGCGCGGTCCAGGTGACGACGAGGCTGCGGTCCGCGGGGGTCACGGTGGCGCCCGTCATCAGCGCGGGCGCGCGGCCCAGCTCGATCGAGTACGTGGCCGTCGTCGAACCGTCCTGCGCCGTCACCTCGATCGTCAGCGTGGCCGTGTTCGTGACGTCGACCTGGTGGCCCTCCATGAACAGCTCGGCGTCGTCCGACGTGAACTCGTACCCGGCGAAGAGGTTCAGGGTGCGGGTGGTGATGGTGTAGCTGGTCTTGTCGTTGGGCAGGGCGAGGGACTGGCTGGTGAGGGAGGGGTCGAAGCCGTCGAAGTCCTCCCCCTCCGCCCGCAGGTACTTGAGGTGGGTGTTGGTTGAGACGGGCATCTCGTAGCCGTAGATGTACTCGTTCGTGTCCATGATCCACATGGTCTCGCCGTCGGACCAGATGCCCCACGGGCTGTAGCTCCGTCCCCCGATCGCGATGTCCTCGCTGGAGAACTCCTTCGCCGTGCTGCGGGCGCCGCTCTCGACGTCGTAGGCGTAGAGCATCTCGTCGTCATCGTCCGCCACCCAGACCGTCTCGCCGTCGGTCCAGAGGCCGAGGGGAGTCTCGTTGCCGGCGTCCCTGAGGCTGTTCCCGAACTCCTCGTCCCGGAGCCGCTCGTTCGCGGATTCGCCCAGCAGGCCGATCGCCTGGATGTGATCGCTGTTCCGCACCCCGTCTCCGTCGAAGACGGACCAGAGGGTCTCGCCGTCCGTCGTGATGCCCCTGCGGACGGAGGGAAGGGTCTGCAGGTCGTTCCCCTCCAGGCCCTGGCGGTCGAGGCTGTTGGTGCGGGTCCAGCGGCCCTGGCTGTCGATGGTGTAGCCGTGGATGGAGCTGGCGGAGTTGTTGCCGGTGGCGCGGTTCACCCAGCCCCTGCCGTCGTGCCCGGTGATCCCGCGCACGGTGGACGTGCCCATGCCCGCCAGGGCCACGTCCTTGTTCGCGTCGCGGGCGCCCGTGGCGAGGTCGAACGCATACAGCCTGGCGGTGCCGGCGGTCCCGGAGGTGTGGGCGGCCCAGAGGGTGTCGCCGTCGGACCAGAGGCCGCGCCCGGAAAGCCCGCCCAGGTCCTCCGAGAGCTCGGCGAACCCGTAGAAGTCCCGGTCCGCCTTCCAGCGGAACGTGCCGTCCCGCCCGCGGTTGACGGTGATCAGGTAGTTCCCGACGCTCGTGCCCCGCACCAGGGTGAGCCGCAGCTCGTTGTGGCTGTTCGCGGTGAGGGTCATCTGGCACCCGTCCGCGGTGGTGTCGGTGTCCACGCTGCAGAACACCTCCGTCCCCGACCGGACCGTCCAGGTGAAGCTATCCGACGCGACGTCGGAGGCCACGCCGAGCGTGAACGTGCCGTCGTCGGGGTCGAAGTCGGCGAGGGCCACGCCGTTGAGGATCAGCGTGGTCAGCTTCACGTCGAGCGAGGTGGAGGCGTGGGGCGTGCCCGTGGCCCGGTCCGACCACTCGCCCGCGCCGAGGGCGTTCTCCGCCCGCACCTGGAGGTAGTAGTCCTGCTCGTTGGTCAGCCCCGTGATCACGTGTGAGAGCACCCCGCCGGGGTCGCTCGTCCAGACCTCCTCGACCGTCGTCCAGCTCGCGTCGTTCTCGAGGTTGGGCTGGTTGGTGGGGGCGTAGCGCAGGTCGTAGGAGGTGATCCCGGCCGCGTTCGAGGGCGCGTTCCAGTTGACGATGAGCAGGCCGGTGTTGTCCGTGGCGCGGACGTTGGTCGGTTTCGCCGGCGGCCTGCCGAACTCGATCTCGTAGGTCCCCGTCGTCGAGCCGTCCTGGGCCGTGACCGTGACCGTGACGGTGACCGGCCCCCCGGTGAGGTCGACCTGGTGGCCGGCGAGGGTGGTGTTGGCGTCGGCGGGGGTCACCGCCATGGTGGCCTTGAAGTGGCGGGGCTCAAGGTGGAGGGTGGCCGAGGCCTGGTCGGTGCCGACGCCGATCGTGTGCGTGCGCACGGTCGAGTCGAGGGGCTCGGTCACACCGGCGATGCCGGCCACGGTGATGGGCTTCAGCAGCGTCCCGGTGGAGACGGGCATGTTGTACGAGAAGATGTCCTCGGTCCCGCCCATGACCCACATCGTCTCGCCGTCCGACCAGATGCCCCAGAGCCCCCCGTTGTTGGGAAGGGGGCTTCGTGTCTCAGCTTCGAAAATGCTGCTCGGCTCGAGGTCGGACCGAGCGAAGTCCTTCGCCGGCACGCGCGCGCCCGAGTACAGGTCGAAGGCGACGAGGGACTCCGAACCCTCATCCTGCTTCGCGACCCAGATCGTCTCGCCGTCGGACCAGAGGCCGGCCGGGGAGACGACCCCGGACATGGTGATCGTGCGGTCCGCGATCGGCGCGCCCCCGGGCATCTGGTAGGCGCGGATCTCGCTGCCTGAGTCCAGCTTGAAGCCAACCCACAGGATCTCGCCGTCGGTCCAGAGGCCCCGCATGTCGGTGTCGTTGCTCTGCATGCCGGTGTCGCGGAAGAGGTAGTCCTCCGAGGGGACCCAGTTTCCCTGCGCGTTCCTGACGTAGCCCCGGACGCGGGGCTCGCCGTACGCGTCGTCGGGGTTGGAGACGATGATCACGTCGCCGGTCCCGGCAACGCCGTGGGGCCGCCGCTGGTGCCAGACGATGGGGTCCCCGGTAAAGAGGTCGATCTCCTTTGCCCTGTCGGCCTCGCCGGTTGCGAGGGTGAAGGCGAAGACTCGCGGGAAGGGGTCGTTCACGCTCACGTTCGCCGCCCAGAGCGTGGTCCCGTCGCTCCAGATGCCGCGGCCGTTGTGCTTGATCGGGTTCGCGCGCTGGTCGGCGGGGTCGTCGTAGTAGTCGGTCGCGGCCTCGAGGATGTAGATGTCGCGGGACGCCTTCCACTGCTTGGCGCCGCTGAAGCCGCGGTGGATCGTGAGGGTGTAGTCGACCGACGCCCCGGCTTTCGTCACGGTAATGACGAGATCCGTGCTGGAACCCTCGGCGCCGAGCGTGACCTCGCAGGTCGGCGTGTTCATGTCGTTGTCCGTGCCACACGACTTCGTGGTGTCCGCGCCCACCCCGCCCTCGACACTGACCTCGGTGACGTTGTGCGCCACGCCGAACTCGTACTCGAGGATCTCGGGGTCGTAGATTTCGGGGTTGAAGTCCGGGACACGGACGCCGTTCACGTAGAGGGCGCCGAGCTCCGCCGCGGGGGGCGGGGGGTCCTGGGCGGCCACGGTGGGGGGGCGGGCGGTCTCGGGGGCGAGCAGCAGGAGCAGGGACGCCACGGCCAGGGCCACCGCGACAAGCGCGCGCCGCCTCAAGCGGTCACCCCGGCGGGCACGCCGCCCCATGCGCCTCCCCGGGCGGCGAGATGGCCGCGCCCGGGCGCTCTCCAGCAACTGGCTCTACCGCAAACGAAGCCAAGACAAATCACGTTGAATCAGGTCACGCGCCGGGTGACGTAGTAGCACCTGGTGGCGTGTAGTAGTTGGACACAGATCCTCCCGGACTGCGGAGAAATGCGTAAGCACCAGACGCCACTCGGGGTGAGTAACCGTTTGCCCTTATCGGAGGAAGCAATCCACGTGTCCAGAACCCGGCAAAGGCCCCTTCTTTCTGAGGTCTAATCGCTGTAGAGCGGTGTGGTCGATGACCTGTCTTGCCGTGGCACACGCCCTGTCTGGCCCGAGCCGGGAGCGAACCGCCAACCCTCGCGCTCGTGTCGCGAGCCATGGGAATGCGGCCGGCATTAGCCAGGTCTTGACGGGTCCAGGATCCATTCGCCGCGTTCGTCGCCGCCCGCTGCGAGGCCCCCCGCCCGGTTGAGGCCGCGAACCCCCGCGCAACCCCCGGACGGAGCCTGAAGGCCAGGTTCGCCTTCCCCCGGGACGGGCGAGCCGATCGACTCCAACAGCGCAAATGCCCCACGCCACAGGGGGCACATGCCCCCGACGGCGTGGGGCTTTTGGTACTTATCAGCCGGCGACGCCCCGCCCAGCATTCCCCCCCACATATGCCGAATCGTAGAGGCCCCTCCGGCCAGCTCGCGCAGCCTGGTCGTGGCCCGCGGTGGGGGCTGGTCGCGGTGAGCGCCCTTCTCCTCGCGCTGGCCTTCGGCGGCATGGAGCCGCCCGCCGCCCATGCGCTCAAGCCGGCCGTCCTCACGATGATCACCATCAACGGGGTCGACATCCCCAACTACGACAGGGACCACGGCGAGTACACCGTTGGCGTGGCGCACGGCGTGACCGCCATCACGGCGACGGCCGCGATCCCGGCCGAGAACACCCTGACGTGCGGCACGGACACGGACGTCAACACGGACGGCTGCCAGGTGACGCTGGGCGGCGAGGGCAGCAGCACCGACTTCGTGATGACCGTCACGAACGCGCACCCGGATCAACCGCGGAAGGACTACGCCATCACGGTGAACCGGGGGCGCCAGGGCGCCCACCAGTGGAAGGCCAGCGACGACATCTACTCCCTGCCCCAGCTCATCGGGGACGGCAACACGAATGGGCGCGGCCTCGGCGGGAGCGACACCCTCCTCTGGGCGGTGAACGTGGACTTCGGGAACACCAGGTCGAAGGCCTACGCGTTCGACCGCACGACGGGAGCGGAGGACATCCGCAGCAGCTTCAGGACGGACGGCTCAGCCGAGGCCACGGAGCGGCAGGGCCGTCCCCGCGGCCTCGCCTACCTGGGCGAGGTCATCCTGGTCTCCAACGACCCCGAATACCTGGATCAGCCCCATGTCATCGGGTACACGGCGAATGCGCTCGGATCCTGGGAGCCGAACGCCGACTGGGACATCGGCAACAACATCGCAGCCCTGGACCGCAACCTCCAGGGGATCTGGTTCGATGGCGAACTGCTCTGGGCGGCCGTCTCGGACAGCTCCGGCGGGGTGGACCGAGGTCAGATCCGCGCCTACCGGATGGACGAGGGCAGCAGGGGCGTCATCGTCTCCGACCGGACGATCGACGTGAGCGCTCACCACACCCGTCCCCAGGACATCTGGTCCGACGGCGAGACCATCTGGTTCTCCACGAACGATGCGGGGCTGCTCGCCATCGACCTGTACTCGCGGGCGCGGGTCAGCGCGAAGGACTTCACAACCACGCACCTGACGGCCGAGGGCAGCGCGATCGCCCCCTGGGGCATCTGGTCCGATGGCGAGACCATGTGGGTGATGGCCGGCAACGAGCACATCTATTCGTTCAACATGCCGGTCTCGACGGGCGCCCTGCTGAAGCCGATCAAGGTGAGCGACCGGGACGCTCCACTGGACTCGTCGGTGCGAACCCACGCGATTGAGGTGGCAGCCGAGGCGACGTCGCTGACCTTCACGCTCGAGCCGCGCCATTTCCAGGCCGTCGCGGTGATCACCCCCGCCGACGCCGACCTGACGGAGGACGGTCACCAGGTTGACCTGTCGGGAGCGCTACCTGAGCTCAGCGTCGTCGTCACCGCGCAGGACGGCCAGACGACGGGCACGTACACCATCACGATCATGCGCGAGCCCTCCGACGACGCCACGCTCAGCGGCCTCACGCTGAGCGGCGTGCGGCTGAGCCCCGCGTTCGCGAGCGGGACGACCGCCTACACGGCGTCGGTCGGGTACACGGTCACCGAGACCACGGTCGCGGCCACCACGAGTGACGCCGCCGCGGCCATCGAGGTGCTCGACGCCGACGACAGCGTCCTCGGGACAGGCGCCTCCGTCGATGTCGACCTGGTAGAGGGGGAGAACGTCATCAAGGTGAAGGTCACCGCCGCAGACGGCACGGGCACCGAGACGTATACGGTCACCGTGACCCGCACCGAGGAGGACCTGTCGCTGACGCCGGCCTCAAGCGACCCGGTGGCCCCGTTCCCTTCGACGGCGGTCTACACCATCCAGTTCCAGGGCCGCTGGAGCCCGACCCTGACACCCGATGGCCTTCCGGCGGGCGCGCACTTCTCGCGGCTCATCGGCGGCGTGCATAACGCCAACGTCACCTTCCTCGAGAGCGGGGGAACGGCCAGCGCGGGCGTCGAGTCGATGGCGGAGGTAGGGGGAACGGCGGGTCTCCGGGGTGAGGTGGAGGTCGCCGCGAACGCCGATCCCCGCACCGCCCTCTCCGTCCTGGAGGGCGCCAGCTCCTCCATCGGCCGGACCGCGACGAGCACCCTGAGCGACCAGCAGCTCACGGAGAAGTTCCCGCTGGTCACGCTCACGACGATGATCGCGCCGAGCCACGACTGGTTCGTGGGCGTCTCCGGGCTTTCGCTGCTCGATGACTCCGGCCTCTGGCGGCGCTCGCACGAGGTCGACCTCTTCCCCTGGGACGCCGGCACCGAGGAGGGCAACGACTTCGCGCTCAACCCGAGCGTGCCAACGACCCCGCAGGGGGTCATCACCAGCATCCGCGGCACGGGGCCGTTCACCACCGAGCGGATCGCGAGCCTCTCGTTCTCGCTCGCGCGGGTCCGGACGAAGCGCAGCTTCGCCGAAAACACGGCAGCGGGCGCCGACATCGGTCCGCCGGTCGCTCCCGTAACGAATGACGGGACACCCACGTACCGCCTTCTCACCGGCAGCGGTTTCTTCGACGTGGACCCCTCGACGGGCCAGCTGCGCACGAAGGCGGGGGTGACCTACGACTATGAGACGAGGCCCGCCCACGTGGTGATCGTCAGGGAGACGGACACCGAAGGCGAGCTCTCCACCACCGTGCTCGTCAACCTCACGAACGTAGACGAACCGGGAACCGTCACGCTCTCGATGGACGAACCGCGGCTCGGCACACTGATGCGCGCCAGCCTGAGCGATCCCGACGGCTCCGTGCGGTCGGCGAGCTGGACGTGGCATCGCTCCACGGACAAGAGCACCTGGACGGCGATCAGCGGCGCGTCGCAGGCGAACTACCGGCCGGTCAGCAGCGACCGGGGTCAGTACCTCCGGGCCACGGTCTCCTATACCGACGGGGAAGGGTCGGGGAAGACGGCGCAGGGCGTGTCGGAGGAGGTCGTGGCGGCCGCCGAGGAGGCCCCGGACCTCTCGATCGTCACGCTCGTCTCCGGCCTGGGCATTCCCTGGGGAATCGCCTTCACGCCCGACGGGACGATGCTGTTCACCGAGCGCTCGGGCGACCTGAGCGTTCGGCTCACGGACGGGACGGTGCGGGCGGTCACTGCCGACACGGCGGACCTCGTTGCGCGGGGGGAGGGAGGGCTGATGGCGATCGTGGTCGACCCGAATTTCTCCACCAACCGGCGCTTCTACACCTGCCAGGTGCACACGGGGCCAGAGGTGCAGGTGATCGCCTGGACCATGAACAGCACGTACACGGAGGCGACCCGCGCAGCCGACCCGCTCGTCGGGGGCTTGCCGGCAGCGGGCTCCGGACGCCACAGCGGGTGCCGGATGCGCTTCGGCAACGATGGCTACCTCTGGATCGGGACGGGTGACGCGGCCACGGGAACCGTGCCCCAGGACTCCGACTCCCTGGGAGGCAAGGTCCTCCGCGTGAACGCCTCGACCGGGGCGGCCGCGCCGGGCAACCCGTCTGGCTCGCGCGTCTACAGCTACGGACACCGCAATATCCAGGGGCTGGCCCTGCGTCCCAGCTCCAACCAGATGTGGGCCGTGGAGCATGGACCGAGCACCGACGACGAGATCAATCTCATCACGGCGGGCGGCAACTACGGCTGGGATCCCGTGCCCGGCTACAACGAGAGTGTGGCCATGACCGACCTGGTCAAGTTCCCCGACGCCGTCGAGGCGAAGTGGTCGACGGGGGCGCCGACGCTCGCCATGAGCGGCGGCGTCTTCCTCGAAGGTGACCGCTGGGGCGACTGGGAGGGGCGGCTGGCCGTGGCCTCGCTGAAGGACCAGTCGCTGCGCCTGTTCGAGTTCACCGACGACGGCGCGTTCGTCGGCCAGGTTGTCGTATCCGATGTTCGCAACACCTACGGGCGGCTGCGCACACCCATGATGGGTCCCGACGGCGCCCTCTACCTCACCACCTCGCGGGGCGGCACCCGGGACCGGATCCTGCAGATCATCCCCAACCAGGCGCCTGCGTTCGCCGACGACACCGCCGCCGCGGAGGTTCCCGAGAACAGCAGTGTCGGGACCGTCGTCGCCACCGTTGCCGCCACCGATCCGGAAGGGGACGACATCACCTACGCCCTGGGGGGCGCCGACGCCGCGTTCTTCTCCATCCCCGACGACACGGCCGGCGCCGTGGAGATCAGCATGGCGCTGGACGCCGACACGCAGACCACCTACGAGATTGTCGTGACGGCCACCGATGAATACCGGGAGAGCGACACCATCGCGGTCACGGTCACCGCAACCGACGTGGATGAGCCGGCCGACGTGACGCTGACCGCTTCCTCCGGCGTGTCGGCGACCAACGGCGACCTCACCGTCGACGAGAACCACGACGGGCCGCTCGCCACGTTCACGGCCACCGACCCCGAGGGTGTGACGACCCTCACCTACACCTGGTCGGTCGCCGGGACCGACCGGCTCGACTTCGCCATCACCACAGCCGGCGCGCTCTCGTTCGTGGCCATCCCCGACTACGAGCGCCCGGCCGACTCCGGCGGGGACAACATCTACGACATCACCGTCAACGCTCTCGACAGCGACGGCATGACCGGCTCCCTCGATGTCACCGTCACCGTCGAGCCCGTGAACGAGCCCCCCGAGATCGCCGGCGACACGGCCCCGAGCATCGAAGAAGAGGGGGCCACCCTGGTGGGGACGTACACCGCCAGCGACCCGGAGGGGGCGACCATCGCCTGGCAGCCCCTCGCCGGCGATGACGCGGCCGCGTTCGAGTTCAACAGCGCCGCCGGGCGGCTCTCCTTCCGGACGGCCCCGGACTTCGAGGATCCCAACCGCGGCGGCGACAACACCTACGAGGTGACCCTCGGCGTCAGCGCCGGGGGCCACACCGAGACCCTGCCCGTGACCGTCACGGTCACGAACCGGGAGGAGGCGGGAACGCTCACCCTGCCAACGACCCGGCCGCAGGTGGACGCGACCTACACGGCCACCTTGAGCGACCCGGACATCGTGGGGTCGACCGTATGGACGTGGCAGCGTTCAACCTCCCCGGGCGGCCCCTGGGACCAGGACATCAACGGGGCCACGTCGAGCAGCTACACGCCCGCGGCCCCCGACGTCGGCTACTACCTCCAGGTCACGGCCACCTACACAGACGGCTTCGACGCGGGCAACCGGCTCACGGCGCGATCGACGCAGCCTGTGCGCGCCGCCCCCGATGACAACAACCCCCCGGTGTTCGGCGAGACCAATCCGAGCCGCAGCGTGGCCGAGGACGCCGGCGCGCGTGCGCCCGTGGGCGCTCCCGTGAGGGCCACCGACACCGACGCGGGGGACTCGGTGCGCTACGAGCTCATGTCGGGCACGGCCCTCTTCACGGTCGACCCGTCCAGCGGCCAGATCCGGGTGCGGTCGGCGGCCTCGCTCGACCACGAGACGGCACCCACGCACACCGTCACCGTGCGCGCCCTCGACAACTCGAACGCTTCCGCCACCGTCGACGTCGCCATCGAAGTCACGGACGTGAACGAACGGCCGGTCGCGAACGACACATCAGCGACGACGCCCGAGGACATGGGCACCGTAATCCCGATCATCCTGGAGGCGTCCGATCCCGACGTTGGAGACAGCCTCACCTTTGCCATTGTCGCGAGGCCGGCGAACGGCAACGCCAACGTTGGCCCCAACGGCACGCTCATCTACAACCCGAACGCCGACTACCACGGCGCGGACAGCTTCAGCTATACCGCCACCGACGATGGCACGCCTCCGCTCACGAGCCGGGTCGCCACCGTCTCGATCTCGGTGACGCCGGTCAACGACGCTCCCGCCTTCCCCGCTCAGCCCATCACCCGCCGCGTGTCGGAGAATGCCGAGCCCGGCGACGACGTGGGGCTCCCGGTGACGGCCGAGGACGTGGACGGCGACACCCTGGCCTACTCGCTCACGGGCGCTTCGGAATTCGAGATCGGGGAGCTATCGGGCCAGATCGTCCTGGCGGACGGCGCCAGCATCGCCGCCGGGGACACCTACACCGTCACGGTGACAGCTACCGACAGCGGCACGCCGATCCTGTCGGCGACAACCGAGGTCACCATCACCGTGACAGCAGGGCCCGTCTCAACGCCTCGTCCGGTAGGCGGCGTCCCGGGCGGTGGTGGTGGCGGCGGCGGCGGTCCCACGCCCAGCACCGCCGACTTCGAGTGGACCGTGAAGCACGACCTCGAGGCGCTCGATAGTGCCAACGACGCGCCCACGGGGGGTTGGTCCGACGGCGTCACCCTCTGGGTGGCGAACAACGCCGAAGGCCCCGGTGATGCCGTCTACGCCTACGGCCTTGAGTCCGGCGAACGCGTCGAGGAGCGCGAGTTCGCCCTCGACGCGGCCAACCGCGCCCCCCGCGGCATCTGGTCCGACGGAACGACGGTCTGGGTCGCGGACAGCGGCCGCGACCGTCTCTTCGCCTACGACCTCGCCACGGGCGAGCGGCTCGCTGAGCGCGATATCGAGCTGGCCGAGGGCAACGGCGACGCGCGCGGCATCTGGTCGGACGGGACCACGATGTGGGTACTCGACGACCGCGCCGGCGCCCTTTTCGCCTACGACCTCGCGAGGGGCGAGCCGCTGGGAAGCTTCGCCCTCGACTCACGCAACGGCTCGCCCCGGGGCCTCTGGTCCGACAGCGTTTCCATCTGGGTCTCCGACGCCGGAACGAGTCCCCGCCGGCTCTTCGCCTACCGGCTCCCGGCGATCGGTGAGGAGGGGGCGCCCGAGGACGCCGCCCTCAGCCGCGTGGACGAGGAGGATTTCGCCGAGCTCTCGAACGCCAGCAACAACAGCCCCCGCGGTATCTGGGCCAGCGCCGGCCTCATGTACGTCGCCGACGCGAGCGACAGGAAGGTCTACACCTACAACATGCCCGATGCCATCGACGCCCGCCTCGCCTCGCTCACACTGGAGGGCATCGCGATCGGTGAGTTCGATCCGGGTACGACCGACTACGAGGGCGTCACGGACGACGGCGTGATCGTGACCGCGGTGACGGCCGAGGCGATGCAGCGCGGCGCCACGGTCACCATCGAGCCGCCGGATGGCGACGGCGACGACACGAACGGCTACGAGGTCCCCCTGGAGGGCCTTGATGAAATCACGGTCACCGTCACCTCCGCCGACGAAAGCCGAATGAGGGTCTACCGGGTGGCGCTGGAGAGCGCCGCCGAAGAGCCGTGGCCTCACTGCCTGCGCGGCGACGTCGTCGCGGGCTTCACCCTGCTCGTCTATGAGGGCGGCACTGTCGACAGCCTGGCGGCCTGTGCTGAGGACCGGGATGTCGTCGCGCTCTACACACTGCACCAAGGCGCCTACGTCTCCTACATCCCCGGCGCCCCGGACTTCGTCAATCGGGGGTTCCGCGAGCTGTTTTCCGACGGCATCCCTGCTGTCACGCCGCTGGTCGCCGCGAGCAATGGCGCGAGCGACGACCCGGCGGGCCATGCTGGCGGGCCGTGGCCCTGGCCTGAGTGCCTAAGGGGCGAGGTGGTCGAGGGCTTCAGCCTCGTCGTCTATGAAGGGGGGACGCTCGAGGATCTAGAGTCCTGTGTGAAGAGCCGAGGCGTGACCGCTGTGTACGCCCTCGCCGGCGGAGAGTGGGTTTCGCACGTCCTTGGTGCGCCGGCGCTCGCGAACCAGCAGTTCCGGGAGTTGTTCGCCGAGGGTTTGTCCCCCATGACGCCGCTGCTCGCCAGGCGCGACGGACCACCAGCGGCAAGCTCGGACCAGGACGGCGAGGGTGGAAATTAGCCACTCATGAGTGGCCGGGCGCAGAGCGCCTGCCGGCCGATCGCCGGCTTGTCGCGATGCCGAAGGAGCTCGCCCGGGGGCCGGTGGTCTTGGTAGTCGGAAGGGGGCTGCCGCAACCGGGGACGGCAGGCGCCCTCCGGCAGACTTCGTCTCGTCGGACCCACCGGAGGCGCCGGGGACGCGTGCGGGGTCAATCTCAGCCCGAGCACCACAGGGGCAATTGCCTACTGTCGATGGGGCAAACACCCTCGCCCAGGTAGGGCATCCGGTACTTATTCCCGTCATCCGAGCCGCAAACAATAGGCAGTCGCGAGAGAGGCTGCCTCATGCGACATCCAGCACGTGCGACCGCACACCGCTCCCCCTCCGAACCTGCGCCGATCGAGACCCGAACGGGCATGGCCGGCCGTTGGCCGGCGCCTTCCGGCGTGCGGATGCTCCGCGGGGGCGTGACCGCGCTGCTGGTGGCGGGAGGCTTGGTCCTGGCCGCCTGCGGAGGCGGGGAGGCGCAACCCGTCGCGCCCGAGTCCGCGCCCGCGCAGGCCACGCCAGCCGCCACGGCCACCCCCGAGCAGGCCCCCGCCACGGCCAGGGCTACCGCGGCCACTCCCACCGCGGCCACGCCGGTCGCCACGGCCACGCCGGCCGCCACCGCCACCCCCGCCGCGGCCACGCCTACCGCAGCCACGCCTACCGCGGCCACCCCCGAGCCCGAGCGGCAGGCGGGGGAGGCCGCCTCCGGGGGAGCGACACCGACCGCTTCTCCCGGGGCGGAGGAGAGCGCCGAGCCTGCGAACGCCGCCCAGCGGGAAGTCACCGGTGCGTCCCTCCCGGACAAACCCGACGCCGATGGGGAAACGGAGGGGGAGACGGGCAGCTCGCCCGCGGCCAGCGCCGCGCGGGGGGCGGTCCTGGCCGCCCTGCGCGACGCCCTCGCCGACGACAGCGCCGTCCACACCTGGCAGGACGGCCCCTACGCCCGCCAGGTGCGGCTGGTCTCGGGCCTTGTCGCCCAGGACACCGCCAGCAACACCGACGACGACGTGGTCGTGACCCTGGGGGCGTCCGAGAGCATCGTCCTCCGCGGCGATGACCACGACGACAGCAACTCCACGCCCGTCTTCCTCTCCGGCGGCGAGTTGCTGACCCTGCCCGGGGGCGTCCTCCTCGCCTTCGACGCCGAGTGGGACGAGTACCGCATCAACATCTTCTTCACCCACAACGCCATCAAGCTCGACCGCGTCTCCCCCCGCGCCTTCACCACCAACGCCTACTTCGTGGAGACCGACGCGGGCATGCCCTCCCTCGACCTGGCCAACGCCCTGGCCTCGCAGGAGGGCGTGATCATCTCCATCCCCAACTGGGGCCGGCAGCTGACGACGCGATGACCCGCCTGCTCCTGGCGGCCGCGCTCGCAGCCCTGCTCCTGCTGCTCCCGCGGCCGGTCGCCACGGTGCACGCCCAGAGCACCGCGCCCGAGGCTCCCACCATCGACACGGTAACGGCGGGCGACACCACGCTCACCATCGCCTGGACGGCGCCCGCCAACAACGGCGGCGAGACGATCACGGCCTACGACCTCCGCTACATCCGGAGCGAGGCGATCGACCCTTCCGACGACGATTGGACGCTGGTGGAGACGATCTGGAGCTCGGGAACGCTGGAATACGAGCTCACGGGGCTGGACAGGGACACGAGCTACGACCTCCAGGTGCGGGCCGTCAATGCTATCGACGATGGAGCGTGGTCGGAGTCTGTCTCGGGGGCGACCACCGACCATGGCAACACGAGGGAGACGGCCACATCGATCACGCTGAACAGCGCCATGCCGGGAAGCATCGAGCCGCTCGGGGACGAAGACTACTTCTCGATCACGCTCTCCGAAGCGACGGAATTCTGGGCGTACACCGTCAGCGAGCTGGACACGGTCGGGGAACTCCTCGACAGCGATGGGGAGCCGATCGCGACGCATGACAACTCCCACCGTTCCAGCGGGACGCGCAACTTTGCCCTGCACCAGAGCCTGGAGGCAGGCACCTACTACCTGAAAGTCACGACCTACCGGGACTTGTCGGGGGGCGCCTATACGCTCCACACGGCTGAAGGCATCACGCCAGGCCAGTCGTTCGCCACGGCTACCACCGTCACGTTAGGTTCCCCGGTCTTTACCCGCCTGGCCGCGAACCGCCACAACCACTACTACAGGATCGAGGTGCCCGCACTGAGCGTCGTGTGGATCAGGTCCGCGTTATCGATAGACGTGAGGATGTCACTCTACGACGGGGCAAGGCGGGAGATTGGCAACAGTGACGACATCGGCTTTGTAGGGAATCCCACGGCATTTTCGCTGCTGGCCTGGCTCAATCCCGCAACCTACTACCTGCGTATCCGGTCCTTCGCGTTTGCGTCGTCGGGACCCTACATCCTGGAGGTCGACTCTCGTCCGACGCCGGGTTCGACCCCCGAGACGGCGCAGGTCGTCGAGCTCAATTCGCTTCACACCGGTCGCGTCATGTCCACGACCGACAGGAACTACTTTCGCTTTTCGATCGATCGCAGCATCTGGACGCTCCTCTACGGCATACCGCAAGGGTCGGGGTCGCTGACCATGAGGCTTCTGGACGGCGACCTGAACGAAGTCGCCCTGACCGGGGAGTCGACGCGAGACGCATCGCGCTTCTTCTCCTTACCCCCACTGCCGGCGTTCCGCCACATCGTCCTGCTCCCTGCCGGAACCTACTACGTGGAAGTGACCGGCACCGAGAACGTGGACAAGCGCTATGTGCTCCATGTCCTGCCATCTCCTGACGACCAGGACCCGCTGGATCTGTGTCTACCCATCGAGCACATGCAGTCGGATGCGCTCTATGGCTGTCAGTGGCACCTGAGCAACACGGGGCAGTTTGACGGCGCCGAGGAGGACATCAACGTGGAGGAGGTCTGGGAGAGCACGAAGGGGGCGGGCGTCAACGTCGCGGTCGTGGACGACGGCCTGCAGGTCGACCACCCGGACCTGACGGACAATGTCGTCACGAGCCGCAATCACAGCTACGTCGAGGGTGGCGTGTACCACGTGGACAGGACCCACGGGACAGCCGTGGCGGGCCTGATCGCGGCGAGGGACAACGACCTCGGGGTACGCGGCGTGGCTCCGCGAGCCTCCATCTACGCCTACAACCTGCTGGCAGCGGACGAAAGCGCCGACCGGGAGGCCGATGCGATGACCCGCAACCTGGCGGACACGGTCGTCTCCAACAACAGCTGGGGTCCGTTCGACGACGGGAGTCCCGAAACGTCCACGAGTGCGTGGCAGGAGGCGGTCGAGCGGGGCGTGACCGAAGGGAACGCCGGGAAGGGGATCTCGTATGTCTGGGCCGCCGGCAACGGGCACCAGGAGAACGATTACTCCAACCTCGACGGGTACGCCAACTTCTATGCCGTCACGGCCGTGTGCGCCGTCAACCACGAGGACACGCGCGCCTCGTACTCGGAGCGGGGGGCGAACCTGTGGGTGTGCGCCCCGTCCATCAACGGCGACGGCAGGCTTCCGGGGATCGCCACCACCAGCACCCACGACCGGTACAGGGCGGACTTTGGCGGCACGTCGGCGGCGGCGCCCATCGTCTCGGGCGTGATCGCGCTGGTGCGCGCCACGAACCCCGATCTCACGTGGCGGGACGTGAAGCTGATCCTGGCGGCGTCCGCGCGCCAGAACGACGCCTCCCACGCAGGCTGGGAGACGGGCGCGCTCCGCTACGGCGACAACCCGGACATGGAACGCTATTCCTTCAACCACGACTACGGCTTCGGCGTCGTCGATGCCGGCGCCGCCGTCGCGCTGGCAGCAGACTGGGACCTGCTCCCGTCGTTTCGCGAGCAGACCGTGCTATGGGATGGAAGCACGCTCGCCATCCCCGACCTGCCCGATGACGGCGACCCGGTAACGGTGACAAGCTCCCTGGATGGTGACGAGTTCGTGGACTTCATCGAGTTCGTCGAAGTCCATGCGAACATCGAGCACGCCTCCTTCAGGGATCTGGAGATCGAACTGGTCTCACCCTCGGGGGCTGTCTCGACGCTCTCCACCGTGGGGCCCGTCTACTCCTATTTCTTCGGGCATAGGTTGCTTGATCGAATTTCGGTCACCGGAACGTTCCGGTACGGATCCGCGCGCCACCTCGGGGAGGACCCCGCCGGCGAATGGACGCTGCGCATCACCGATCACGCCGATGGGCACTCCGGCACCCTGAAGGGGTGGGCCCTGACTGTCTACGGACATGGGTCTTCGGCGGGCGCTCCGACGCTCGAGAGCATCGCTGGGGGGGATCGATCACTCACCGTGACCTGGGCGGCCCCCGAGTTGACCAGCACGTCCGCGGTGACGAGTTACGACCTGCGGCACCTGCGAGACGATGCCCCGGACAGTTTGGCGGCGAGCTGGACCGAAGTCACCGGCATCTGGACCTCGGGCGAGTTGAGCCATGAGGTCACCGGTCTGGCCGGGGGTCGCACCTACGACGTCCAGGTTCGGGCGGTGAATGACCACGGCCCCGGGCCCTGGTCCAACACGCTGCAGGCCGCAACCGACCCGGTCAGGCCGGACCCCCCGGTTATCTCGGACATCCGCGTGCGCAACGGGAGCCTTGATGTCCGCTGGGACGAGCCCGCCTTCACCGGCGGGGCGGCCATCACGAGCTACGACCTGCGCTCCATCCGCACCGACGCCACGGAGCGGGGGGACGACCAGTGGGCGCTGGTGGAGAACGCGGGGACGCTGGACGGCGAGAGCTACACGCACCGAATAGCCGACCTCACGAACGACGTGAGCTACGACGTGCAGGTGCGCGCCCACAACAGCGAGGGGGCGAGCGACTGGTCGGCCAGCGCCTCGGAAGCGCCCGAACTGAACCTCGACCCGGCGTTTCCCGCCAGCGAGACGGGCGTCCGGCAGGTTTCCGAGGCTGCGGCCCACGGAACCAGGTTCGGCGACCCGGTGACCGCCACGGACCCCAACAACCAGGTGCTCCGCTACTCGATCACCAGCGCCGGCGGCCTGTTCGGCATCGACAGCGCCACGGCCGAGCTCCTGCTGCTCGGGGACCTGGATTACGAGACGACCCCCAGCCACACGGTCACCGTCTCCGCCAGCGACCTGCAGAACATGGACGGTGACCATGATTCCGCCGTCGACGCCTCGATCGAGGTGACCGTCATGGTGGAGGACTTCAACGAAGGCGTTGAGGTGACGGGCCCCGAGGAGGCGAAACCGCTTGAGGGGGAGAACGAGATCCTGGCCACCTTTGTGGGGGTGGATCCTGAGGGCGACACGATCACCTGGTCGCTGGAGGGCGACGACGCGGGCGTCTTCTCGCTCAACAGCCGGGTCCAGCTCCGCTTCCTGCAGCCGCCCGACTTCGAGGCGCCCCTCGATTCCGACAAGGACAACGCCTACCTCATTCGCGTCGTTGCCAGTGACGGCGTGAACAGCAGCCCCGCGCTGCTGACAGTGACCGTGCGGGACCGGTACGAGCCGCCGGTGATCACGGGTGCGGCGCACGTCACCATCAATGAAGTCATTACGGACCAGGGCGGAAGCGTGGGTGTCGACCGCTACTTCACCGAGACCGTGGAGGGCACGCGCCTTCGCTGGCGCCCCATCAGCGGCGCGGACGCGAGCAGGTTCGCCTTCGACCGGGGCGCGCTGAGCTTCAGGGAGGCGCCCGACTTCGAGGCCAGGGCCGACGCCAACGGGGACAACGTCTACGAGGTGACCCTCAGCTCCACCGACTTCCCGGACGACCACCCCAGCCTTACCTACGCCTTCTTCGACGTGGAGGTGACGGTGCGGAACGTGAACGAGGCGCCGGTCATCAGCGGTCCCGCGGGGCCGTTCACGGTCAGGGAGAACGGCCCCCTGGCGGTGGCCTCCTTCTCCGCCTCGGACCCCGACGAGAACGACGACGTCTCGCTCGAGCTCGGCGGCCTCGACGCAGCCGCCTTCACCCTCGACGATGGCCGCCTCGCCTTCGCGAGCGCCCCCGACTACGAGGCGCCCGCCGACAGCGACGGCGACAACGCCTACGAGCTCACCCTCTCCACGAGCGACGGCGAGGAGACGGCCAGCCTCGACCTCGTCGTGCGCGTCACCAACGAGGACGAAGCCGGCGCCCTCACGCTCTCCTCGCCGCAGCCGCGCATCGGCGTGCTGCTGGAGGCGACCCTGAGCGAGCCCGACGACGTGAGCGCCGAGTCCTGGACGTGGGAGCGCTCCAGCAACCGCAGCAGCTGGAGCGTCATCAGCGGCGCCGGCGGCTCCGCCTACACGCCCGCGGTGGCGGACCGCGACCACTACCTGCGCGTCACCGTGCGCTACAGCGACGCCTTCGGCCAGAAGAGCCTGCGAAGCGCCTCCACGAACCCGACGAGGCCCGACCCCGGCAACAACACGGCGCCCTTCTTCGCCACGCCCCCGCCCGACCTCACCGTTGCCGAGCAGACCCCGCCGGGGCGCGCCGTCGGTTCTCCCGTCGAGGGCGCCGACAACGAGAACGACCCCCTCACCTACACGCTCTCGGTCTCGCCCGGGGGGAGGCCCTCCTTCGTCATCGGACGCTTCACCGGCCAGGTGCGGGTAGCCCCCGACGCCGTCCTCGACCACGAGGACAGCGACGCCTACGGGGCCACGGTCACGATCGCGGACTCCTTCAACGTCCGCGCCAGCGCCAGCTTCACGATCACGGTGACGGACGTGGACGAGCCGCCCCTGGCCGAGGACGACAGCGGCGCGACCTTCGAGGACACGGCGGCGCTCGTGGACGTGCTGTTCAACGACCGCGACCCCGAGGGGGAGCCGCTCAGCATCTCCATCGACGCGGGCCAGCAGCTCTCCGGGACCGTCACCGTCACCGCCGGCAACCTCATCTCCTACCTGCCCGACCCCGACACCCACGGCATCCAGCGCTTCCGCTACCGCGTCTCCGACGGCACGCATCCGCGCACGGCGACGGCCGAGGTGACGGTGCGGGTGGAGCCGGTGAACGACAATCCCGAGTTCTCCGCGGCCACGGCCGCGCGCGAGGTCGACGAGCTGGCCGCACCCGGTGACCCCGTCGGCGACCCCGTCGTCGCCACCGATGTGGACGGCGACAGCATCACGTACTCCCTCACCGGCAGCGACCTCTTCACGGTCGAGCCCCACAACGGCCAGATCATGCTGGCCGAGGACGTGCTGCTCGATGCCCGCGAGACGCCGGAGCACGTGGTAACCGTCCTGGCGGACGATGGGAAATCGGGCGTCGATACCATCGAGGTGACCATCACCGTGCTCGAGGCGGTCGTCGAGGTCCCCTCCCGGGCGCTTCCCGTGTTCGTACCGGGCGGCGGTGGCGGCGGTGGCGGCGGCCCCTCCGGCCCCACGCCCAGCACGGTCGACTTCGAGTGGACGGTGAAGCACGACCTGCAGGCGCTCGACGCCGCCAACGAGTCGCCCACGGGGATGTGGTCGGACGGCGTCATCATGTGGCTGGCCAACAACGCCGACGGCCCCGGCGACGCCGTCTACGCCTACGGCCTCGCCACCGGCGAGCGCGTCGAGGAGCGGGAGTTCGACCTCGACGCGGCCAACCGCGCGCCGCGCGGCCTCTGGTCCGACGGCGAGACCGTGTGGGTCGCCGACAGCGGCCGCGACCGCCTCTTCGCCTACGACCTCGCCACGGGCGAGCGGCTCCAGGAGCGCGACCTCGAGCTGGCCGCCGCCAACGACGACGCCCGCGGCCTCTGGTCCGACGGCGAGCGGCTGTGGGTGCTGGACGACCGCGACGACGCCCTCTACGCCTACGACCTCGCCACGGGCGAGCTGCTGGGAGGCTTCGCCCTCGACTCCCGCAACGCCTCGCCCCGCGGCCTCTGGTCCGACGGCGTCAGCCTCTGGGTGTCCGACCCCGGCGCCAGCCCGCGCCGCCTCTTCGCCTACCGGCTCCCGACGATCGGTGAGGAGGGGGTGCCCGAGGACGCCGCCCTCAGCCGCGTCGACGAGGAGGACTTCGCCGAGCTCTCCGGGGCCAGCAACAACAGCCCCCGGGGCATCTGGTCCGACGGCGAGCTGGTGTATGTGGCCGACGCCAGCGACGGCAAGGTTTACACCTACAACATGCCCGACGCCATCGACGCGCGTCTCGCCTCGCTCGCCCTCAGTGGCGTCGACATCGGCGACTTCGACCCGGGCAGGACGGAGTACGAGGGCGCTATCGCCGGGGGCGTGACGGAGACGACCGTCACGGCCGAGGCCGTGCAGCGCCGGACGAGCGTCACGATCGCACCCGAAGACGCCGGCGGGGAGGCCGAGGGCCACCAGGTCGCCCTCGAGGGGCTCGCGGAGGTCACGGTGACGGTCACCTCCGCCGACGGCACGCGCACGAAGGTCTACCGGGTCGGCTTCGAGCAGCCCACACCGGCGCTCGTGCTCGCGCCCGGCTGGAACTCCCTCCGGTGGACCGGGGCCGACGGCGCCCCCATCGCCGAGGCGCTGGCCGCCGCCGGCGACGTCCTCGCCGTCTACGCCTGGGACGCCGCTTCCGGCGCCTGGCTCGCCCACCTGCCCGGACTGGAGCACCTCCCCGGGGCCAACACCCTCTCCGCCTTCAGCAGCGGCCAGACCTACTGGATCGCCCTCGACGACGCCCCCGCGAGCGAGGTCGCCGCCGCCGCCGGCCGCGGCCCCTGAGCCTCCGCGGCCTCAGCGGGCGCGAGGCCGGGCGGGCGTACCGACAGGCGCGCTTGCCCCTGTCCGGAGGGGCAATTGCCCCCTTCGGGATGGGGCATCAGGTACTTATTCGACACACGCGGGACACGAAGAATTGGCCGCGCACCAGGCGGCCTCATGCGACCACTGCGAGAACCGGCCCACGGACTGACAGCGCAACGCCGACACCGCCGGGGCATGGTGGGCGCCGGCACTGGCGCGAGACGCGGGCTCCTGCTGGCGGCCGTCTTCGCGACCCTGCTCCTGCTGCCCGCGACGGTCGCCCACGCCCAGACCGTGCCCGACGCTCCCACCATCGACTCCATCACGGGCAGCCCCACCGCGCTCACCATCGCCTGGAGCGCGCCCCAGAACAACGGCGGGCTGACCATCACCGCCTACGACCTCCGTCACATTCCGGCGGAGGCGGAGGACAGGTCCGACGGTCAGTGGACGCTGATCGAGGCGGTCTGGAGCTCGGGGACGCTGGAGTACGAGCTCACCGGCTTACCCACGGACACGAGCCACGATGTGCAGGTGCGCGCCATCAACACCCTGGGCCCCGGCCCCTGGTCCGACTCCGAAACGGGTGCGACGGCAGACCACGGGGACACGAGGGACACGGCCACCACCATCACGCTGAACTCCGCCACGCCGGGACGGATCGTCCCTCGCGCGGACGTGGACTACTTCCAGATCACGCTCGACGAGGAGACAGACTTCTGGGCGTACACCACGGGGTACCTGGATACGGTGGGCCAGCTGTTTGACAGCGACGGCGAGTCCATCCGGCGGCACGACGACGCCTACCTGTCCGAGGGAACGCGCAACTTCGCGATCCGGCACAGGCTCGAGGCGGGCACGTATTTCCTGGAGCTCACGAGCCACCGGAGCCGGACGACGGGCCCCTACACGCTGCACACGGCCGTCGGGGTCGAACCGGGGCCATGGTTCAACTGGGCCGTCACGGTGACATCAGGAGACCGCATCCCCTCGCGCTTCGTGAACGAGAGCGTCGACCATTTCTACAAGTTCACGCTCGAGGAAAAGAAACTCGTCTGGGTACGGACCGCGATGAGTACCGATATCGAGATGGCCCTCTACAGCAACCCGAGGCACCTCATCGATTTCAGCAGACGAAGCGCGATCCAGGGGAATCAATGGTCAGGATCGATCGGGGCCGTCCTCGATCCGGGAACGTACTACGTCCGCCTCACGGTGGACGGGAGTGGCCCCTACATTCTCCAGGTGGACTATCTGGACAGCCCGGGCAATACACCGGAAACGGCGCTTCCCACCCGGATGGACGTGATCAAGGGGGGATGGCTCACATCCGCCACCGACAAGGACTACTTCAAGATCGAATTCGATGACCACGAGATGATCTACTACTACACCCTGGGGCTCGACTGGCTCTATTTGGACATCAGGCTGCTTGACGACCAGATGGAAGAGGTTTCGTCGGTTTCAGCCAGTCGTGGACGGTACACCCAGTGGCAGCAAAACCGGCGGAGGGCCCTGGTCGAACCTGGAACTTACTACGTCGAGGTGTCCTCCACGCGCAGTGGCGACCAGTGGTACCTGCTGCACGCGCAGCCGACCGAACTCTTCGACGATGTGTACTCCAACTGCCGGGAGTACGACCACGACGAGCCGGACCCCCTCGTCGGCTGCCAGTGGCACCTGATCAACGACGGACAGTTCGGTGGGGCGGAGCAGGACATCAACGTCACCGATGCCTGGGCCGTCACGAAGGGAGAGGGCGTCAACGTCGCGGTCGTGGACGACGGTCTGCAGTTCGACCACCCGGACCTGACGGACAACGTCGTCACGAGCCGTAATCACTCCTACATCGGCGGCTCCGTCTACAACGCCGACAGGACCCACGGCACCGCCGTGGCGGGCCTGATCTCGGCGCGGGACAACGACCTCGGGGTACGCGGCGTGGCCCCGCGAGCCTCCATCTACGGCTACAACCTGCTCCGTGCGGATGTAACCGCCAACGAAGCGAATGCGATGACCCGCAACCTCGCGGACACGGCCGTTTCCAACAACAGCTGGGGCCCGCCCGACCTCGGGCGGCCCGCGAGCCCGACCTCTGCCTGGGAGGCGGCAGTCGATCGCGGCGTCAGCGAGGGCAACGGGGGCAAGGGGATCTCGTACGTGTGGGCCGCCGGCAACGGGGGCCTGAACGGGAACTCGAACCTGGACGGGTACGCGAACTACTACGGGGTCACGGCCGTGTGCGCCGTCAACCACGAGGACACGCGCGCCTCGTACTCGGAGCGGGGGGCGAACCTGTGGGTGTGCGCCCCGTCCATCAACGCCTACCAGGCAGTCCCGGGGATCACGACCACGACCACCCGGTCCTGGTACCGGACGAATTTCGGGGGCACCTCCGCGTCGGCGCCCATCGTGTCGGGCGTGATCGCGCTGGTGCGCGCCGCGAACCCGGAGCTCACGTGGCGGGACGTGAAGCTGATCCTGGCGGCATCCGCGCGCCAGAACGACCCCACCCACGACAGCTGGGAGGAGGGCGCCCTCCAGTACAGCTCGGTCCCCACCACCGAGCGGTACTCCTTCAGCCACCACTACGGCTTCGGCATGGTGGATGCCGCCGCCGCCGTCGCCCTCGCCGAGAGCTGGGCACTGCTGCCGGCCGAGCTCCGGACAATTACCGGGACGTACGAGGGCGAGCGCCTGAACATCCGCGATGGAACGACGGTGACGGCCACGCTGACACTCGACGACTTCGTGGACTTCGTGGAGTTCATCGAGATAACCGTGGACATCGAGCACACCTCGTTCAGGGACCTGGTGATCGAGCTGGAGTCGCCCTCCGGGGCGGTGTCCACGCTGACGCAATCGGGCCAGGCGTATGACCGGTTCTTCGGCATCTTTGCGGTCAGGTACAACATGACGTCGCCGTTCCGCTTCGGTTCCGCGCGCCACCTGGGCGAAAATCCAGCCGGCGAGTGGACGCTGCGCGTCACCGACGAACTGGAGCAGGACAAGGGCAAGCTGAAGGGCTGGAGCCTGACCGCCTACGGGCACGGCGCCAGCGCCGGCGCCCCCGTCATCGAGAGCGTGGCGCGCGGGGACAACTCGCTCACGCTCACGTGGACCGCTCCGGTGGTGATGGGCGACTCGGAGGTGACCGGCTACGACCTGCGTCATCGCCGTGAGGACACCACTGATCGAACGAGCGCCGGCTGGACCGTCGTCGAGGGCATCTGGAGCTCCGGGAATCTGACGTACGAGCTCGCGGGGCTCAGCAGGGGCCGTTACTACGACCTGCAGGTCCGGGCGACCTCCGACGACGGCACGGGGCCGTGGTCCCCCCTGTTCCGGCAGGCCACGAACCCGGCCCCGCCCGGCGCCCCGGTGATGAGCCAGCCGCGCACCCGGAACGCGGGACTCGACCTCCGCTGGGACCCGCCCGCCATCACCGGCGGGGCGCCGATCACGAGCTACGACCTGCGCTCCATCCGCACCGACGCCACGGAGCGGGGGGACGACCAGTGGGCGCTGGTGGAGGACGCGGGGACGCTCGACGGCGAGAGCTACACGCACCGGATAACCGACCTCACGAACGACGTGAGCTACGACGTGCAGGTGCGCGCCAACAACAGCGCGGGGGCGAGCGACTGGTCGGTGATGGTCTCCGCGACACCGGCAGAGAACCTCGCACCGACGTTCACCGATGGGCAGTTGACCACGCGAACCGTCTCCGAGGAGACGGTTCCCGGAACCAGGTTCGGCGATCCTTTCGTGGCCACGGACCCGAACGCCCAGACGCTCCACTACTCGGTGAGTGACGCGTCCGGCCTCTTCGCCATCGACACCTCCTCCGGCGAACTTCTGGTGCTCAGGCCACTGGACTACGAGACGGCCCAGAGCCACACGCTCACCGTGTCCGTCAGCGACCTGCAGGATGAGCACGGCCGCGACGACCCCGCCGTCGACGATTCGCTGACGGTCACGGTGACGGTGGAGGACTTCAACGAGGGCTTCGACGTGATCGGGCCCAGCCTGGTCAAGCCGCTTGAGGGGGAGAACGAGATCCTGGCGACCTACTCGGGGGTCGACCCCGAGGGGGACGCGATTACCTGGTCCCTGGAGGGGGACGACGCAGACCTGCTGCTGCTCGACAGCCGGAACCAGCTCCGCTTCCGCCAGCCGCCCGACTTCGAGGAGCCCCTCGATGACGACAAGGACAACAACTACGAGGTCGTGGTGGTTGGCAGTGATGGCGTGAACGACAACCTCGGCCCGGTCACGGTCGCGGTGCGGGACCGGTACGAGCCGCCGGTGATCACGGGTGCGGCGCACGTCACCATCGATGAAGTCATTACGGACCAGGGCGGAAGCGTGGGTGTCGACCGCTACTTCACCGAGACCGTGGAGGGCACGCGCCTTCGCTGGCGCCCCATCAGCGGCGCGGACGCGAGCAAGTTCGCCTTCAACCGGGGCGCGCTGAGCTTCAGGGAGGCGCCCGACTTCGAGGCCAGGGCCGACGCCAACGGGGACAACGTCTACGAGGTGACCCTCAGCTCCACCGACTTCCCGGACGACCACCCCAGCCTTACCTACGCCTTCTTCGACGTGGAGGTGACGGTGCGGAACGTGAACGAGGCGCCGGTCATCAGCGGTCCCGCGGGGCCGTTCACGGTCAGGGAGAACGGCCCCCTGGCGGTGGCCTCCTTCTCCGCCTCCGATCCCGACGAGAACGACGACGTCTCGCTCGAGCTCGGCGGCCTCGACGCAGCCGCCTTCACCCTCGACGATGGCCGCCTCGCCTTCGCGAGCGCCCCCGACTACGAGGCGCCCGCCGACAGCGACGGCGACAACGCCTACGAGCTCACCCTCTCCACGAGCGACGGCGAGGAGACGGCCAGCCTCGACCTCGTCGTGCGCGTCACCAACGAGGACGAAGCCGGCGCCCTCACGCTCTCCTCGCCGCAGCCGCGCATCGGCGTGCTGCTGGAGGCGACCCTGAGCGAGCCCGACGACGTGAGCGCCGAGTCCTGGACGTGGGAGCGCTCCAGCAACCGCAGCAGCTGGAGCGTCATCAGCGGCGCCGGCGGCTCCGCCTACACGCCCGCGGTGGCGGATCGCGACCACTACCTGCGCGTCACCGTGCGCTACAGCGACGCCTTCGGCCAGAAGAGCCTGCGAAGCGCCTCCACGAACCCGACGAGGCCCGACCCCGGCAACAACACGGCGCCCTTCTTCGCCACGCCCCCGCCCGACCTCACCGTTGCCGAGCAGACCCCGCCGGGGCGCGCCGTCGGTTCTCCCGTCGAGGGCGCCGACAACGAGAACGACCCCCTCACCTACACGCTCTCGGTCTCGCCCGGGGGGAGGCCCTCCTTCGTCATCGGGCGCTTCACCGGCCAGGTGCGGGTAGCCCCCGACGCCGTCCTCGACCACGAGGACAGCGACGCCTACGGGGCCACGGTCACGATCGCGGACTCCTTCAACGTCCGCGCCAGCGCCAGCTTCACGATCACGGTGACGGACGTGGACGAGCCGCCCCTGGCCGAGGACGACAGCGGCGCGACCTTCGAGGACACGGCGGCGCTCGTGGACGTGCTGTTCAACGACCGCGACCCCGAGGGGGAGCCGCTCAGCATCTCCTTCGACCGCCCCCCGCAGCTCGGGACCGCGACCGTCACCGCCGGCAACCTCATCTCCTACCTGCCCGACCCGAACACCCACGGCATCCAGCGCTTTTCCTACCGCGTCTCCGACGGCATCCAGTCAGCGACGGCCGAAGTGACGGTGCGGGTGGAGCCGGTGAACGACAATCCCGAGTTCCCCGCGGCCACGGCCGCGCGCGAGGTCGACGAGCTGGCCGCACCGGGCGACCCCGTCGGCGCCCCCGTCGTCGCGACGGACGTGGACGGCGACACCCTCGCCTACTCCCTCATCGGCAGCGCCCTCTTCACGGTCGAGCCCCACAACGGCCAGATCATGCTGGCCGAGGACGCCTTCCTCGATGCGCGGGCGGAGCCCGTCCACGCCGTCACCCTGCTCGTCGACGACGCGCAGGGGGGCAGCGCCGGCATCGAGGTGACCATCACCGTGCTCGAGGCGGTCGTCGAGGCCCCCTCCCGGACGCTTCCCGTGTTCGTACCGGGCGGCGGTGGCGGCGGTGGCGGCGGCCCCTCCGGGCCCACGCCCAGCACGGTCGACTTCGAGTGGACGGTGAAGCACGACCTGGAGGCGCTCGACGCCGCCAACGACGCGCCCACGGGGATGTGGTCCGACGGCGCCACCCTCTGGCTGGCCAACAATGCCGACGGCCCCGGCGACGCCGTCTACGCCTACGACCTCAAGAGCGGCGAGCGCGTCGAGGAGCGGGAGTTCGACCTCGACGCGCTCGCCGGTGGCGAGGCCGTAGGCGTAGACGGCGTCGCCGGGGCCGTCGGCGTTGTTGGCCAGCCACATGATGACGCCGTCCGACCACATCCCCGTGGGCGACTCGTTGGCGGCGTCGAGCGCCTGCAGGTCGTGCTTCACCGTCCACTCGAAGTCGACCGTGCTCGGCGTGGGCCCCCCTGGGGCGCCACCACCACCGCCACCACCGCCGCCGGGGATGACGGTGACGTCCGCGGTCGTGGGGGGACGCGGCCGCTCAACTCGTCGTTCGGGGCCGAAGACCCAGGGGCGAGCCTGCTTGATCGCCAGGACATTATCGCTGGTGATCTTGAACTCGATCTCCATGCCGAACGGGTCGTTCGGGCCAGGTTCGTAGAGACGCCTGAACGCGGTCTCGATCGTAGACAGGTGGCGGCGCAGCTGTTCCATCTGGGCTCTCGTCATCAGGAGGCGCCCCGGCTCCGCCTGGTTCGACGTGCGAAGGACGCGGTAGGACTGTGATGATCGCCGCAGGAGGATTTCCTCGGGCACCGAGAACGTGTCGGGATTCGTGACCAGATCCTCGCCGACCTGGCTGTTGAGGTAGAAGCTGTCGGGCTGGTTGCGGAAGGGGTCGAACGTCACGGCCACACCGTTGACCCGTTCGTCGGAGTAGGGAAGGTGCACGAGGATGCCCATCGCCGCAGCCAGGTGATCAACGCGGTGAAACTCACGTTCACTGAAGGCGCGGAAGCTCCAGAGGCTGGCGTAGACCTGCTTGAGCGACTTGTCGATCCCGTCTTCGGCGGTCTCGTGGGCGTGCTGACTCTTGGAGTCGTAGAGGCCGGCGCCGCTGAAACCCGGCAGGTCCTCGTTGTTGGTGCTGGAGCGATAGCGGACCGAGGTTCCCTCGGGCCAGTGCGCGTGCATCTGCACCAGCGCGTCGATGATCCACAGGGGGCTCTGTGCGTCCTTGATGGCGTCCCTGAGGTCGTCGAGCATCTCCTCCTGGACCTCGAAGTCGGCCTGGAAGCTCGGGTGGGCCAGCATCGTCCTGAGGGCCTCGATCAGCCTGGTTTCGGCCGGCAGCGTGAACTTGTCCTCCTCGGGGTAGCTCCTCTTGCCGAATAGCGTCTCCTCCCCCAGGGGGGTCTCGTTCATGAAGCGGTCGTAGAAGGAGAAGGGAATGGCGAAGCCGTCCGGCACGGTGCCTTCCGGGAAACCCAGCGTCCCGAGAACGGCGACATTGGCCGCCTTGACCCCGAACGCCCGCCAGCCGTCGAACTCGATCTCGCTGAGCGGAGTGATCTCTGTGACCGAGAGGTCGCGTTCCGGAACCTGGGCGCGGGGCGGGCGCAACGACGCATAGTGCGCGTCGACCTCGGCCCTCGTCGCGGCGCGCAGGCTCCAACCGCCTGAGTTCACGCCGTAACGAACGTAGCTACCGAGCAGGTCCTGGATGGCGCTGTTCTCGGTCGCGTCGCGGATGTAGGCGTTCGGCACTCCGTCCTGGATCGCGCGAAGGTTCACGTGCGAGAGCGGCGTCTGCGGGACCGAGGTGATGATCCCGGCAACCCGGTTGAGCTCGTTGGGAAGTGCTTCGTAGATTACAACGTCGCGGGATTGGGGACGCGACTCGAGGTCCATCATCCGAAGTACTCCGTACCCGACCGCCGGGTTCAATGGCACAAACCAGCGGGACAGAGTCAGTTCCTGGTCGAACACGAACCGGATACGTGCGTCATAGTTCGCGATGTTCTCGTTGTAGAACGGAAGGGCGGAGTTCCACATGTGATAGGCGAGGTTCCCTCGCTCCGGTTCAAGGAGCGGCATGCTGGCCGCAAGTACCGTATAGCTGAGATTGATGACTTCGGCGTAGCTCAGCCCCTCCAGGTCAATGACATACACGCCGTTCGTGCCGTCAGAGGCTTCGATGTCCGAGTAGTAGCCAATTGTCCCTCGAAGCGGCCTCGCCGCAGAGCCCAGCCCCACGGCATTCAGGAAGGCGTAGTGCGTCTGGTGCGTCCGCGAGTTGATGAAGTAGACAGTGGGTTGACCGGAGAAGGCCCCGACAAGCGCGAACCGAACGAATGTATTGTCCCCGGGGGCCCGCGGTGCGGACATGCGGTCAAAGGCCGCGTGATCCGGTAGAGCGACGATGCCGTCGGCACTGCCCACGTTACCTGCGTGGACCGGATTGCGGGCGCCCAGGCTGTTCAGCTCGGTGATGTCGTCGATGCAGTCGCCGTCGACGTCCGCCGGACTGCTCACCAGGTACTGCTCGACCCGATAGCGCTCAATTGGCAGCGACGGTGCATTTTCGCCTAGCGTGGTGGCGCCCTCCTCTCCGGGGACGACGGCGACCGGAATCTCCCGCTGCACCTCGAGGATGCTGCCGGATACGTAGAGCACGAAGTAGTCGGCGGTGGTGGAGCTCACCACGATCGGCACGGAGGTGACGTCCACGGCTGCGGGCGTGGGGGGATCCTCGGCGGCCGTGCATGTCGGCGCCTGGGCCCGAGCCTGACCATGTGACAGCAGCGCCGCCACGGCGACGAGGGCGACTACACTCAACCACGCGGTGAACCTGGCGCCACGGAACCACCTCGCACGCGGGGATGGGGGCCGGACCGGGCACGCCAGGTTCCGCATCTGGCGCCGCTCACCTTCCAAGCCGGAAATCCTCCCGAAGGGTCCCAACCCCGAGCCGTGCTGGTGCTTCACCGGCCAAGATGTCTAGCGATACCGAACGGGAGAATCCATGTTCAAACACCTTATGACACCGACTTCGGAACCCCTGTCCGCCTGGGATGGAAGGCCCGGCACGAAGCTACGGGCCTGGAACCTCCTCGTCCAAGAGGTCGTTGCGAACGGCCCAGAGCACCAGTCCCTGCATGGTTCGAATGTTGAGCTTGCTCTGGATGCCGTAGATGGCGTTGCGAACGGTGACCGGCTTGATACCCCGGGCCTGAGCGATGTGCGCGTAAGACATTCCCATGGCGAACGAAGTGAGGATCTCCTGCTCCCGTGGCGTCAGGCCGGCGGCCTGGACGGGGTCGGTCCTGTCGCCATCGTCGCGCAACTCGGCGAAGACCCTGGTGACGACGCTTGCGGGTACACGCAGTTCACCAGCGGCCACGTCGCGCACCGCCGACAGCAGGGACTCGAGCGTGGTCTCCTTCTTGATGTATCCGGTGGCTCCCGCGGCCACGGCGTTCAGGATTGCTTCTTCCTCGGTCGAGGCGGTGAGCATGGCGACCTTGGCGTCAGGAGAGGAACTCATGATCTCACGGCACGCTTCCACGCCGTCCATCCCGGGCATCGTCACATCCATCAGGATGACGTCTGGTGAGGTCTCGGCAGCCAGGTGCACAGCTTCCCTGCCGTCGGCCGCAAGGCCCACGACCTCGAAATCGCCGGACTCCTCCAGCACCTGCTGCAAGCCGCGCCTGACGATCGAGTGATCATCAACAACCAGTACCCGTGTGCGCTTGTTCATTGTCACGTCGGTTCCCTTCACAGGTGGCGCCCCCCGGGCACCACACAGGTCACAGTGGTCCCTCCCAGGGCGCCCTGTCGCTGTACAGCCAGATGGCCGCCGAGCGTGGCGGCGGCTTCCTTCATGCTGGCGAACCCGTGTCCGCGCTGTTCGTAGTCCTCAGGCAGCCCCCTCCCGTCGTCCAGGACCGAGATGCGGATGGTCTCGCCGCCGAACTCCAGATCGACACGGACGCGCGTGGCCTGGGCGTGGCGGTAGGCGTTGGTCAGGGCGTTGTGGGCAATGATGAAGAGGCGGCTCTTGGACTCGATCGAGAGGTGCGGCTCGGGACCGGTCTGCGTGACCTCGGCGGGAACGGAGGTGATGGCGCTGAAGCTGGCGGCATGGGACCTGAGCGTCCTGCCGATCTCCCTGCCCTCGTAGATGCTACCCATGTTGATGGGTTGCCTGAGCTCCCACATCGCAGAGCGCGAGAGCTGGGCGGTCTCGTCGATCACCGCGGTGAGCTCGGGGCTCCCTTGGCCGACGAGCGCCTTCAGGCGGTCGAGCCCCAGGCCGACCATGTAGGTGGACTGGGCGGTGGTGTCGTGGATGGTCCGGGACAACTCGGTGCGCTCGTGCTGAAGGGCACGTTCGCGCTTGATCGCTTCCTGCAGCCGGACGCGCTCGAAGCTGGAGACCAGGTTCACGGTGGCGACCACGGCGTACATGGTCCCCACACGTGCGATGAGAGGCTTCTCCTGGCGGTCAGCGAAGTCCAGGCCGCCCCCCACGGCGAAGCTGATGCCGAGGTAGGTGGCCACCACGACGGTGACCCACACCATGTTGAGCCCAAACGAGGCGAAGACCACCGCAAAAAGTGCGAGGGCGGGGAAGTAGAGCAAGTGCAGGAAGTAGTGGTCGAAGCCGCCGCTGACGACGAGCGCGCCCGAGACGGTGCCAACATCCATGACGCAGATGGCCAGGATCCAGCGCCGCGTGACGGACCGTTTCGAGAGGAGAAGGTAGTGGATGTACCCGTTGAGGGCCATCAGCGAGACGAGCATGACGAGATAGGCGGCGAAGGTGACGGTCCCGTAGGTAGGCCGGTAGAGGATCTCGAAGGCGCTCATGGCTCCCAAGCACCAGTGGACCCAGACCACGATGTTGGTGACGTAGGTCAGTCCCCGGGCATCGACCTGCAGGCGGGTCCAGTCCTTGTGCCGCAACCCCGTGACCTCGCCGAGCGCGATGGGCAGGGCCTTCCCCCCGAGGGATGCGTTCCACATTGCGACTCCCCGAATCCAGCGGCGGACGGATGGCCAACCAGGGCGCGAACTACCCCCGGACCCTCCGACTTTCGAGCCTACCTAACAACGCTTTCTCATCCCCGTGCAAGTGCTAAATGCTCCTTGGCGGCACAGCAAAAGTACCCTTCCGACCCGGCACTTGCCTCTTCCCGGCTGGTGTTTCCGTCCGGGGGGCATGCTGTCCCTCCCTGCCGGCTATGCCTGGAGCAGCAGGGCAGCCTGCATGTCGTTGGCCACGCTTACCGTGCCGACGTATGACGACGACCCCTCGGACGCGCAGACCACCGTCACAGTCACCACTACCGTCGACAGCGGGACGGGGTACGCCCTCTGCACCGACTGGTAGCTTGGCTGCGGACGCGCTTGACCCCGCCGCGGCCGACGGGGTCAAGCGGCTGGCGAGTTCACGTTGACCGGGAGGCGATCGGAATGACCTGACCCCCTGAGAGAGGGCATCTTGGGTATAGGATTGGGTCCCAGGTGGGGTACTGCGAAGCCACCCGGCGAGTACGTCGCCAACCCGGTGCCGGAGCCGAGCGCGCCCGGAGGGCGCATCGTGGACGGCTGGGAAAAACTACAGCGGCGATGATCCCCCGGGCGATCTGGCGGCGGTCAAGCGCCACCCGCTCTGGGTTGAGCCCGACCTGCCCGACGACTGGCAGCTCTACAGCGCGCTCACCGGTATCGATCACCAGTACTCCTTCTGCGCCTGGTACGCCCCACCGGAGGGAGGCATCGGCGTCCAGGTTTGCATCCGCTACCTCGACGAGTTGCCCATCCACAACAGCGTCAGAAGCACGCCTGACGAGGATCCTATTGGGAAGACCATTTACGAGCTGCGCATCGTGGACGGGCATCCGGCACAACTGATCTACAGCCCGCACGGCACTCCCTATGCGGTCTCGCCGTACGTTGAGATCTACGACGAGGAGACGGGCATCCTCTACGGCGCGCACGCCTTTGACGCCACGCTTGTGAGACAGGGCGCGGAAGGGGTGCTCGCGATCGCGCGCAGCCTCTACCTCGACGGGGAAGAAGGCGAGTGAGGGGCGCTTGCATCGCCATCCTGCCGCTGCTGGCGGCCGCCCGGTTTGTTTGCGCTCGTGCTGCCGCGCGTGGGCGGGGACCATCCGCTCAACGGGGATGCGTCGCCCCTTGAGGATGTGAATGTTCTGATCGCAATCGCCGAGAGCCTGTTCGAGAGTCCGAACGAGCCATGAGGAAGGCGGCGGCCTTTACTCTCGCTCTCGCGGTGCTGCTCGTGCTGGTGGTGACGTTCACAGCCTCCGAGCCCCCCAGCGTGAGTGGCCAGTTGGCACGGACCTCGACGGCGGGTTACGAATACGAGGTGCTTCCGGGCATCCTGTCGGCGACCTCCGTGCGGATGACCTGTGGCTGGCACCAAGTCTGTGCCGGCGCTGTGCCAGATGGCGATGCGGTCGACTTCGCTGCGGACACTGGCGACCCCGTCTACGCTGTCTTCCGCGCCGACCCAGCCCTTCTTCGTCAGAAGTTAAGAACATCCCTGTCTTTACTAGGCTAGTAACCAGATTTTGCGGTAAAATTTCTAGTGGCTCGTGAGACGATGCGACTTTTTCCACGAAGAGGTCCGGAACACCCATGACCGCGGATATCAAGCCCAGGCGCTCCCTCGTCGGAATCGAGTTGGTCCGGCGACTCTCCTACGAGGGCGACCGCATCTTCACGACGCACCGCGCCCGGGAGTTGGCTCCGCTCGTGGGCCTCAAGGACTCCTATGTCTGCGAGGCGTTGCATCGCCTCGGGCGTGATGGCTGGATTGTCCCGCTGCGGCGGGGGCTCTACGCGGTGTCCTCCGCAGTGCCGGGCAGCACCTTCGTCCACGAGTTCGAGGTCGCGATGGCCCTGGTTCACCCCGCCGCAATCTCCCACTGGTCGGCGCTGCACTTCCATGGTCTGACCGAGCAGGTGCCACGAGCCGTCTTCGTCCTGACGACAACGGAGTCCTCCGTGCCGCGCACGCGTGGGGAGGGAGCTGGCCAGGGCAGTGGCTGGCCCGTGGTCGGGGACACCGCCTACCGGTTCATCCAGGTACAACCGGAGCGTTTCTTCGGCGTGGAGCGCGTCTGGGTCGGCGATGCCCGTGTGACCGTCACCGACCGCGAGCGCACGCTGCTGGACGGACTCTCGATGCCCCGGCACTGTGGGGGCTTCGCCGAGGTCCTTCACGCGTTCGACGTCGCACTGCCGGACCTCAACATCGATCGCATCACCGGCTACGCCCTGCAGCTCGACGCGGCGACGGCCAAGCGTCTGGGGTGGGTGCTGGAGCGCCTCGGGATTGAGTCGCCCGCGCTGGCCGAGTTGCCCATCAAGGGCTACCGCAAGCTCGATCCCTCGGGGCCGGACAGTGGACCCCACAACGGGTGCTGGATGGTTCGCGAGAACCTGCCCGGCCTGGTCGACGCGTGAGGCCGCTCCGGACGCGTCTTGAGGAGGCACGCCGGCTAGGCGGCGTGCAGTGGGACGTGCTCGAGCGGGACTACCTGCTGTCCTGGATCCTCGCGGGCGTGGACCAGGTACCGGTACTCCGCGACACCCTGGTCTTCAAGGGCGGCACGGCGCTCAAGAAGTGCTACTTCGGCGACTACCGCTTCTCCGAGGACCTGGACTTCTCAGGGCTGGACGGCCTTCCAACGGGCGACTCGCTGGAGGCTTCGGTGAGAGCGGCCGGCGAGGCCGGCGTCCGCCTGCTCAACGAATACGGCCCGGTGGAGATCAGCTGCGAACGCTACGTGGAGCGAGAGCCACACCCGCGGGCGCAGGAGGCCTTCACCTTGAAGGCTCGGCTGCCGTGGCAGAACCGCCCGCAGATACGCGTCATGATCGAGATCACCGTGGATGAACCCGTCCTCTGGCCAACTGAGAAGAGGCAGGTTCTGCACGACTACGAGGAGCCGCTCGAGGCAGCCCTGCAGGTCTACTCGCTGGAAGAAACGGTCGCAGAGAAGCTGCGGGCGATTCTCCAGCAGGCCGACATGCTTGCGAGACGCGGCTGGAGCCGCTCGCGCGCACGGGACTACTACGATCTCTGGCGGGTGCTGGGCACGTACCCGGAGCGGATGGACTTCACCGGCTTCGTCCAACTGCTACGCGAGAAGTGCGCCGTCCGCAGCGTCGGGTTCGAAGGCCCGGACGACTTCTTCCAGGGCCCCATGCTCGCCGAGGTTGAACGGACCTGGGATCAGTCGCTCGGTCTGCTCGTTCCCGGGCTCCCGGCCTTCGAGACCGTGATCGAAGGGCTCCGACCAGAGGTTGCCACCATCCTCGCCCCGGACTGAACGTCATGACCGGTCAGGTGTTCGGCGCTAGGTATCGACGAACCGTGCGACGCAGCAGGGGCGGTCGCTAGAGCGAGCCTAGTGGCCTCATGAGCTCCCGAGCCAGGGCGAGAGCTCTTCCCAAGCCAAGCTCAGGATATTCCGCGTCCGCTCTAGGACAAGAGCCTCTGTCCACTCAGATACCTCAACAATGGGTCGAGCATGTGCAGCCTCTCCTGCCCCCCGCAGTCGACTCCGATTCCGCAATCAGCACTAACTCCCGGTTGGCCGGGTGGGGAGCGTGAGCGTCACACGGTTGATGGCTTCCGTGTGAACGTCCTGCGGAAGGGAAGGAAATCCGCGCCGCCGTTTGTGACAGGCGAGCAGTCATGCCCATGTTCGTGCAGTGGTGAGAAATTGTTTCACAAAACCTATTCAGATCGTGCGGGATCACGCCCTTGAGTAGACCTGAGGCACCCTCGTCGGTGCGCTTGACCTCGACGGCCAATCGCATCCCCTTGGCCACTCCGTCGAGCCGGCCGGCGTCCACTTCCGCCAAAACCTCCTCCTTCATGACCGCGCACGTGGCGGCGAAGTCGTCCGCATCCAGGGGAACCTGAGCCGTGCTCGCGCAGTCCTGCACCTGCGCGAGCACGGCCTCGGCGGGGGAGCGCCTTGACTGGATGGCAGCAAGCTCCTTCTGCAGGTAGGCGTCATCGACCTCGCCCAGCTGGTAGAGGCGAAGGAGCCTCTTGCGCTGCTTTTCGAGCGAGGTGAGGAGGGTACGGGCCGCGGCCACGTCGCCGTCCGCCCTGTCTGCTGCGGATGCGTGCTCCAGCTCGGCCAGCACCACCCCCGGCGCAGAGAGTACGCCCGTGACCTCGCGGACAACGGCATCTTCGAGTGCGTCCGCCCTGACGTACTTTGCGGGGCAGCGGTCGTGGCGCGGACCAGCGTAGGCCCGCCGACAGCGGTAGTAGCGGTACTTGCCGAGCGACGTCTGGCCCACCATGGCGCTGCGGCAGTGGGCGCAGCGCGCGACCCCACTCAGCGGGTAGTCATACTTGCGCTTTGCGGCACTGCGCCGTTCCGGGTCGAGCAGCCGGGTCTGGACGGCGTCGAAGAGTTGTTGGGGAACGATTGCTGGAGTCGCCTCGGGAATCTCGATCCACTCGGAGGGATCCCGTACCTCGACGACACGCCGCCGCCTGCCGGTGGAGGGATCCCGCCGGTGCGTGGTCTTCGTCCGTCGATAGATCGTGCGGCCTGTGTACCCGGGATTGCGCAGCATGTTCTTCACGGTCCAAGCCGACCACTTCCCGCCCGTGTAGGACGGAATCGCTTCCTCGTTGAGGGCGTTGGTGATACCGATAATCGAACCGCCCGCCGCGAAGTCCTCGAAGACCCGGCGGACGGTGGGCGCCTGCTCGCCGTTAACGACACGACGGCCCGTGCCCGAGTCGTAGTGGTAGCCGTACATGCCGCGCCCCGTCGCCTGGGGGATTCGGCCGCCCCGGGCGCGTTCTTCCTTTCCGCGCGTGGTGCGCTCAGTGATCTTCTCGCGCTCCACCTCGGCGATGAAGGAGCGGGCGCCTAGGATGAAGCGCCCGACAGTGGTGTCCTCGAAGCGCTCGGTCACAAATTCGAGCTTGACTCCCGCGCCCTCGAATTCGTCGAACAGGATCCCGATGTGGTTCTGACTGCGGGACAGCCGGTCAACGGCGTAGGCGACGACAGCAGTGGCCTCCCCCCGCCGAAGGGCGGCGCGGAGTTCTCCAAGTCCTTCGCGGTCCAGCGAGGCCCCGCTGCCGGCGTCGCGGATGCGTCGCACGACCTGCCAGCCGCGCTCAGCCGCGAACTCTGCGCAGGCGCGCTCCTGGGTGTCGAGCGAAGTGCCGTCGCGCTCCTGCGCGTCGGTCGAGACACGAGAGTAGATGACCGCCTTCATGATTCAGCCTCCAGGGACTTGGTGATGACACGGGCCAGCACTTGCTGCCGGCGAGGATGCGCAAGGGTGGTCGCTCGCGCTGCCAGCCCGACGCTAGGAGTCTGGAATGTCCGCCCCGGAAGAGCGTCCGGACGACCACTCCGCGGGGCTGGCGTGGCGGTCCGCCTCCACTCTGGCGCGAAGCCTGTCGAGGAGACGTGCCCACAGTTCATCCCATGCTCTCGTGCGCGGACCTGTCTGGAATTCGACGTCGAGCGTGACCGCGGCACGGTCCCCTGGCGCCGGTCCAGCCCGTCTCCTGGCGGAGGGGCCGAGGTGGGCGTCGTGTGTGTCGTGGCCGCCTGCGTCTTCCATGCTGCTGCTCCGTCCCGTGTCGGGCGCGGGGGCCGCGCACAGAGCGACTCGCCGCAGTTCCGAGGGGTAGGGAAGTGTCCGCGCACGGGTGGTCGCGGCCAAGCCCTAGGAGGGGACTTCATTGGTGAAGCGCTCCGGCAACTCCACAAGTCAGGCATCCGGTCCCCCTCCTCCGCGAAGGGTTGAACAGGGGCGCGCAGGTGGGCTCGAAGCGCCGGTCACTGACTCGTGGAGTGGGTAGGGGCTACGGGAGAATTGGGTCTGCACAGTATCGGGCCGCGCACGGTGCAGTGCAGTTCCTCTCTCCCTCGCTCGTTCACTCTGGGACGCCTCGGCGCCGGGGAGACTATGTCGGGGAAATGTCGAGGCTCCCGGTGAGATCAGCCGCCTTGGAGGTCAACGCCGCGAAGTCGCACCCCTCACGGCAGCCAGGCTTCCTGTGCACCTTCATGACACCGGGGTAGGCATCGTAGGTCTGCGGCCCCGTCCCGCCAATGCGAGTGAATCCTGTCATGAGCCCTACCAGCTGAAGCACCTCGTGTGCGGCGACGCTCATGCTGAACGGGAAGACGTTCCGCCCGGAGAAGGCCGCCTTGTCTTCCTCACTCAACCCCTCAATGTAGTCCGGGTCGTCGAGCTTCCCCTCGCGGTCGAGGGCCACATCGCTGCGCCGGAGCTGACCGAGGCAGACGAGGCACGCGCGGCCGGGCCCGACAGTGTGGATTCGCCAGGCTACGTGCTGCGGCGTCCCGTCGGGCTTCACCCGTGCGGTAATCCCACCGTCGATGACCGGGATCAAGTGGCTGTAGGCGAGCGCATTAAGCAGGTGCCGCGGCCAGGGGCGGTCGACACAGGCAAAGAGCACATCGCAGTCGAGCGCAGCCGCCAGGCCTGCGGGGGACAGCACGCTCTCTGCGACCGGACGCAGGTCGAGATCGGTCGCGGTGGAGCTGTGGACCGCGTTGCGCGCTACCAGTTGCACCTTGAGGAGGCCCGCCTCGACGTCGGCGTCGGTGGACCCGGCCGTTCGGTCCAGATTCCGGCGTTCGAGCTTGTCGAAGTCGATGTACGTGAGGCGCCGCAACCCCATCCTGCTCAGCGACTCGGCGACGAGGCTGCCCACGCTTCCGAGGCCAACGATGCCGACGCGCGCCCGGACGAGCTGCTGCTGGGCAGCCTCCCCCCACACGCTTAGCGTGGCGACCTGACTGGCGGTGGCCTTCGCCATGGGCTCCCGGGGGTGGTAGGAGATGTTCAGTTGCGGGCCGACCGCGCGGACCGAAAGGGCCTCTCGCTTCTCATAGGAGCGGGGCGCGTTCCTGATCCAGACCCTGCCGCTCCAGGTTCCGTCGACAGCCCGCGTCAGGCCCACGAGGGGCAGCCGGGTGCGGCCGCCTACTGCGCTTGCGAGCCGGTCACGTTCCGCCACGACATCGTCGCCACTCATCCCTTGCCACCCACCTCCCGGATGGCCGTGCAAGAACGCGATGCCACACCCCTCTGGCACTTCGGCCAGGACACGGCGCAGGTACTGAGGAAGGAACGACACGTTGCCGTGGAGAACTCGATCGCCCTCGGCGGGGAGAACGAGCTCCGTGACGATGGCCGTGAATCGGTGCTGGCCGATGCTCGGCCTCCAGTAGGCGAAGGCCAGGTCCTCCTGGAGCACATCCTTATGCAGGTGCTCTCCCAGCACTGCATCGTGCTCCGACGTCATCGCGACGGAGATTGCTCGCCCGGACGTGTCGATCAACTTGCCGGCCATCGGTCGTCGCAGAGCACGGTGAGGATGTGCGCCCAGAGCTCCCGGGGAGTTGACCCATGTTCGTAGCGGCGGCTCCAGTACTGCCAGTCGGGGCCGATCGCGCTCTTCATCGTCTTGAGCGGCTCCTCCGCAACCATGGGGACGAGGTGGGGCCGCGTGTGTATGGCGGCAGGCGGCACGTACGGCACCATCTCGAGGCGCTGGACCGCGATGTCGCAGCGCCGTCCCCGCAGGGAGCCGCTCGGCAGCTCGAAGTTGCGGACAACCGAGTACTTGTTGCCGTCCGCGCCGCCGGTCACCTCGACGGCGTGACCGAGCCCCCTGACATACTCCTCGTACTCGTCAACTGTCATGGGTCAGGAGACCGGCGTTGGGCCCTTGAACGTGGCAGTGAAGCGTTCCCCGTTCTCGATCGGAACCTCCTCGTCCAGAGACTCGAAGGGCCTGGGATCCGAGTTTCGCGCCAGCTCATACTCCTCGACGGGCGTGAAACCGGCGCTCTTGAGGATGTCGCGCACGCTCAGCGTGAAGCGCTTGCGCTCGGGGGGCTTCTCGAAGGTGTGCGTCACCTCCTCGTCGTTGACGAAGTACTTGACGACCTCGCCGGTGTCTTGGGGGGCTGCTATTTCTTGGGTCACTGGTTATCCTCCTGACGATCGTGGTCCTCACGGGCAATGCCCCGCGGGCCGTAGGTGACAAGCGTTGATCGAAATGTATACAATGTCAACTGGTAGTTGACCAAGATGTCGAGATTCTTGTGGTCGACCGAGGGGGATACCTTGGAGGGTGCCTGAATGCTGGGGCAACGGCTTCGCCAGGCAAGACTGGCGGCAGGGCTGTCGTTGGAGGACCTCGCTGAACGGCTCGAACAGCCGATCACGAAGCAGGCGCTCTCGAAGTATGAACGGGGCCTCTCGCAGCCGCCTCCGAGTCGGATCGCGGACCTCGCGACAGCACTCCACGTGCGGACATCGTCACTGCTGGCGGAGTCGGATGTCGAAATCAAGTGGGTCGCCTACCGGAAGCTCCAGCGGCTGAGCAAGGCCCGTCAGGAGCAGGTCACGGCCGTCGCCACGCAGCGGCTGGAGGGCGAAGTCAGACTGCGGGAACTCTTCCACCTCGGAGAGCGACACGACCTGCCCGGCCCTATCGACGTAGAGCAGCTTCACGACTGTGACTACGCCGCGGCGGCAGTACGTTTGCGATGGGACCTCGGTGACCGGCCGGTGGACAGCCTCGTCGAACGCATTGAGGAGCATGGGTGCGCCGTGGTGACGTGGCCTGAGGAGTGGGGCTTCGACGGCCTCTCCGGCTGGGCGAACCAGACGCCGGTGCTCGTGCTCAACCAGTCTGTCCCGCCGGATCGGCTCCGTTTCAACGCGGCCCACGAGCTTGGTCATCTCGTGATGACGAGCACGGAGGACGACCAGACCGATGAGCAGTACGCGCATCGCTTCGCCGCTTCGTTCCTCGTGCCGGCAGAAGCGGCGCGGCGCGAGCTCGGGCAGCAACGTCGGGGATTGGAGCTTGAGGAGCTCGGCCTCCTCAAGCAGCGGTGGGGGCTGAGCATGCAGGCCTGGATCCGCCGGGCACGTGACCTCGAGATCATCGGGGACGAGCTGTACAGGAGGCTGAACATGCGATTCCGGCGCCAGGGCTGGCACCGGGAGGAACCGTTCGAGTACGAGGCCGCCGAGTCGCCCAGGTTGTTGCGGCGACTGGTGCTGCGGGCGCTGGCCGAAGGGATCATCACCTCGGAAGAGGCCAACCGGCTGCATCCTGGCTCCTCCAGCGAGGATCCCGAGGCTCCGGCTGGCCGCAGGTCACTGCGCGACCTCGCCAGGAGACCCCTTGAAGAGCGTCACGAGGCAATCCGGGTGGCCGGTTTCGCCGTCGAGGCCGATGAAACCGAGGCGTGGGACGGAACCGCAGGAGACGACCTGGAGCAGTGAGCGGAACCGGCGCGCCGAGCGATCCGCCAACGCGGGGCGAGGTCTGGCTGGTCCGCTTGCCACGCGCGGTGGGGGCGGAGCTGCAGCGCGACCGCCCGGCGGTGGTTGTGAACTCGCCAGCGTTCAACTCGGCACCGGTGCGCATCATCGTTCCGCTGACAAGCTGGCTCGAGGAGTTCGAGGGCAGAGTCAACAAGCTGTTCATCGAAGCGACCGACCGGAACGGTCTGCACACGGACTCTGCAGCCGACTTCCTCCAGGTCCGGAGCGTGGCCCTGGAGCGACTCGTCCAACGCGTGGGAGAGGTTGACGCAGAGCTCGTCGACGAGATAGTCGCCGGTATCGCCATCGCCGTGGATTACCAGCCGTGACCGAGCGAGAGAGTCGGGTTCTCCGACGCCAGAGGGTGGTAGGCCGAGGCAGACGCACGGCGAGCCTTCCGGTCGGCCATCACCCGGTGACCACGTCAATACATCGAATGAAGGGGATCCCCAAAGTACGCCCTGGTACCCGCAATCTCGTCTGACTCGAGACGGACTACTCTGTCTACACGATGAGGCAGGCGTCACGGCGCTCCTGGCGCATCGGCCAGACAGAGCCCGTCCAGGTCGTCTTCATGGCCTACCGGAACACCCTGCAGGCGGATGCCCTCAAGCTGGTGGCGCAGAAGCTCCAGTCGTCGCTAGCCGTCGAGGGTGAGCTACTGGAGGACGGCCTCGCCGCTTACGGTGACGACGGGGACGACCTCATGCTCGCCCTGGCGCGCGAGATCGTCGCGGGCGGGGAGGACGCCGGCAGGCCGCAGCGCACGCTGTTCTCGTGGGCCGAGTTCATGGCCGGGGAGCCGGAGGAACCGCCGAAGCCGCGGCGGCGCGACGAGGCTCCTACGCTCTCCCTGTTCGTGTGGGCGCTTGACCGGGAGCTGGAAGGCGTGCTGGTCGAAGCAGCCGGGTAGGAGCGCAAAGGAGGACACCGCCGACATCGCGATGTCCTCCCTTGCTTGCCCATGTGTGGGGCCTTTGCGTTGTTCTAGGCCACCGCCGGCGGGACCGGAGCGGTCGCTCCATCAGCGAAGGAACCCACCTCGGGCAGGAAGCTCCACAGCCCTTCACGTCCCTCTTTCCAGTGCTCAGCACCCTGTCGATCACTCCCCCTCTCAGGGAGAGGACCGTGCCCGCGACTGTCCGGCCGCTTGGTCGCGTAGCGGCCTCGGCTGTCGTTGCGACCCTTGGACCAAAGTCGGGACTGCCGGGCCGTTCTCCTACTGGCGACCGGTTCCTGAATCCCTCCCGTCAAGAGTGCACGCCTGAACACAACTCCGGTTGGGTGCCCTTGCTTCGGATCTGAGACATCAGTCGGCAATGCGCTTCGGTGGATGAAGGGTCGTTCATGGTCGATCAGGCCTCGTTCGGACCCTTCAAGCCAATGCCCGAACCTTCTTCAAGTGTTGACGAAGATCCCTGTCGCCAGCCGTATTCAGCCGTTCAACCACGTGGCGACCGCCGTACAGGGCCGTCAGCATGCAAAGAACGAGTCCGATTTGATCTTCGGCATCGAGCGGCAGCGAAGGCTGAGATTCCGGCAACCAATTCGGGGTGGTCGCCCTCGTCTTATCGTTGATGTATCGACAGAGTTGAGCGTGACAGAAGTCATGCGATCCGATCACACCGTTCTTCTGAGGCCCCTCGTCGGTTTCGAAGCGGATGGCGAGGGCTTGTAGCCCTTCGCACCGGTCGAGCATCGTGAGCAATACGTAAGCTCTGAAATTGACCCATTGGTTCGAGGTTTCAAGCGTCAACAGAGGAAGAATGTTCTTGTCAACCACGGGCTCAAGGAACAGGAACCTATTCTGGTTCTTCAGTTTCAGCTCGGATCTGCCGCCCAACAAACCACTAAGCCCATGAACCTCTATGGGGATGGGTGCGTACTCTTCATACACCTGCTGTCTAAGCGTCACGAACGGTCCGTCGTCCCGGTCGTACCTGCCGAGGAACTTCGACAGAATGTCCGAGATTGCGAGTCGGACTGCTTGGTCCGCCGGGTTGATGGCCATGGCATTTCCTACATGCTGAAGGCAGCTTGCGGAACGTATTCGACCTTCAGCGGATCTTGAGGCTCCCCAGAACCCATCTTGCCCACGAAAGGTGCGGCCTCGGGAGACTCCCGTTTGAGGACGAATCGCTTGTCGAACGGCGGAGAGACGTCCGCTCTGAAGTCGTCCGCGAACTCCGCGGGTACGAATCGAGAAACGTTCTCGCAAAATACCCAATCGACGTCGTCGACCGCCCAGGGATCCTTCACTTCGCCGATGCGCTCGTCCCTGCTGATGTCCGGCCAGTACCAAGCGGGCCTCCAGAGCCAGTGTGGCCTTTTGAATCTGTGCTCCTTCAGGACATCAGCCAAGAGGCCGTCGACCTCTTCGTTGACCGGATCGCACAGACGATTCCAGCCATTGATGTCCCGGTAGTCGTCCCGCACGAGGCTGGGAAACCTGGAAGCGAGGTGCGGCGCATCGACCAAAATGCTCTGTTCGGGAAGGACTAGCCCGTTTAGCAGGGTGAGCATCCGAGCCGTGGCCACGCGCGCCATGTATTCGGGCGGCAACTTGTCCTTCGATTCGATGCCGCCGCGGGCATGCTTCACGAAGGTGTCGAATCGAACGTCTTCCATGTTTCCGCTGCCGTGGAAGAAGTCATGCGCTCGCTTCGGCAACCAGTCGATGAAACCCCTCAACCCGAGGAAGTCGAGGATTGGTTCCTCTGGGTTCTCCCGAACATCCTGGACACACTTCTCAAAGTCCGACCTGGCATCGGGGAGGGAAGGCCAATGCCAGGGCCTGTAACCCTCGAACGGACCCGTCCATAGCCCCGGATTGCCGACTTGGACGTCGCCCAAGTGCAGATCGGCAAAACCCGTCGAAGGGCTACGGAGGCTCAGGTCAAATGAATTGGACCCGTACTCGTTGAGCACGACGATGAGGCCGCACTTGCTGAAGCAGCGGAGGAGATACGCGAGCCTACTGCCTGTGATGTCTCCTTCGTCGGAGTAGCGCAGGAGGTCGTAGTCGACGATGATGACGTCCGCCTCGTCGACATCGGTCAAGTCCATTGAGGCCGCGTCCTTCTCGTCGTTTCTCCATGCGGCCCTTCTGCGGTTCATCAGCCCTATCAATTCTTGAAAGGTGTCTCGCTCGACCGCCGTTACGTTTGCATCGCCCATAGCGGTCCGGACCCTGGTCGCCAAGCGTTCCGCGATCTCCGGGCTGTCGTCATACACCAAGACTCGCATCGCGCTCATGACTCCTCCCGCCAGGCCAATTCGAAGCATGTCTTGAACGGCGCGTCCGGGCTCACAAAACGAACGGTGGCCCCTAGGTCGGTAGCCAGCAGTCGAACGATGGCCAAGCCCAATCCGGTCCCGCCGTATCCGAGTGCACGTCGCTCGCTGGAAATCTCTAGGCTCCGCTTGAGGGGCTCGAATAGGCCTTCCGCCTCTTCAAGGTCGATACCCACACCAGTGTCCTGAATCCGGATGGAGCGACTCTCGCCGGAGACGGCCGATGACACCGCTATGTGCTTGGATTCGCTGTCGAGCATCGCGTTGGAGGCGTTCATCAGGACATTGTGGAAGATGGCCATCCAGATCGGATAGTTGGCGTTCGGCAGCAGGATGTCCCGATCTACTTCCGAGACATCGACTCCGACGCCGCGGAGAATCCCTCTCATGTCGTCCGCTATGCTCTGGACCAGCGCCCTCGCCCTGAATCGCGCCACCGTTGTGCGGTTACGCTCATCCGTAATGGAAGAGAAGATAGCGCGCGTATCGCGCACCCCTTGGATCCAATCCTTGATGGTCGCCGCTATGGGGACGAGCGCTTCGCTGACTCCCGGGTTCTTCCCGCCGAGATCGTCCAAAGTCTCGGCGTGGTGCTCCAAGAGGGTGAGTTGCTGGTTGAGCTGGTGATCGAAAGCGATGGCCGTAGACCCGACCGTCGCCATGGCCCCGAGCAGGCCGGACTGACTCTTGGTCCAATCGGCCTGTTCGCGGAGGGATTCAACGGTCTTGTCCAATTCGGTCCTGAGTTCGGCCGCTACCTTCGGGGGAATCTCGCCTTCGTGCTTTTCCAACACGTCCCAGACGTTCTTTACTAAGAAGGCGGACGTGCCCACTCTACGTTGGGACGCCTTTTCGGATAGCCGCCGGGCGGCCAGGCGAGTGGCGTAGTAGTCCAGTGCGAATCGCACGGCGTCCTGGAGTTGATGGAATGCCCCGTTGTTGACGAGTCGGTCTCGGGAGACCTGTATTTGAAGGTGCTGCCCTTGGGCCACGTCGTTGACCGGCGCCATCCTCGCCTCGCGGCTCGTGTCGATGTTCACGACGCCGAGAACCCGCGAATTGGTCGGTAGATGGTTCAGCCCCAGGTGCACGTTCAAATCGGATGGAAGAAGCTGGGACTGGGTCAGGCGGTGAGCGTGGTCGAACTCCAGCCTCAACCAGTCTGCTGCGGGGCCAGCGTAGGGAATTCGAAAGCCGGCGTCGTAGATATGGACGCCGCCCCACTGCGCCATGTATTCCCGTGCCTGTTGCACGGGTATGCCGTAGGGCTGTCGGTATTGAAGGGTGAATATGCGGATCTCGAAGTCGAGGCTGTCGATCAAGCACGGCTCGTCACCGCGAACGGGTACGGACAGCTTGTAGGGTTGTGTAGCCCGGCCTTCAAGCTCTAACGACAGGGCCAGTTCTCGCTTCAAGGGCCGACCACCGGATTCCTCCTCCGGCTTGGCCAGGTCGTCGGCGGGCAGCAGTCTTCCTACGATCCGAGACGTGTACAGGTCCAGTATGCGGGCCATCTGGGTGTTGAATAGAGCCACGGCGGCCGGATCCGGCGAGCTCAGGTCCACCTCGAAGCCGCCGTCCTTGACTTCGGGCGTACCAGTCAATGACCGAAAAGGAGGCTGGAGAAACCAGATCTCCCTCGCGAGGCTCTCGAACTCTTCGGGGTTCCAGTCGTGCTTGAGCTTCTTCAGGGTGACCGTCGTTCCATGAGTCGCGTTGAGCGGGAAGGCGACATTGTCAGGTTTCCGCAACTCGTACGCGGCAGTAGCCTGGGTCAACTCTCCGGCTTGCACCGCCGTCTCCCAATCCACCATCGCAAACAACTCTTTGCTCGAAGACCCTTTGGGAACCCTCGCTTGGTTTGGGATCGAGGAGAGCTCCAACTCGCTGGCCAAGAACTGTACGGCCAGGCGTCCCACGCCTTTTGAGCCGGTCAACTTGCGCTTCAGCACTGGAGAGATCATCTCGTGAACCTTGTGCGTCGAGCCGACGCGCATCCAACGGTTCGCAAGGTCGTCCGCTGTCATGCCGTGCCCGTTGTCCGATACCTCTATCGAGTCTTCGCGTATTCGAATCTCGACCCTCGTCGCGTCCGCGTCGAAGCTGTTCTTTACCAGCTCAGCAAGGGCGATGTACTGGCGCCCGACCAAGCGCTCGCCAAGTTCGCGAAGCAGTTCCGAGTCCACCGTGAAGTTAATGGTCCGCACTTCAGACGCCCTGTGCGGCCAGGCCTCGGTCCGGTGTCCAGGCCTCCTCGGAAGGTTGCGAACGACTCATCACGAGCTCTCGTGCCCGAACCCTACCAATCGGCGCCTCATGAGGGGCGAGAAGCTTGAAGTTCATGCGGTCTGACATCCAGTGGGGCCGCGACTCCTACGCGCGGCGCATTTTGGCACACTCAGAAGGTGGCAGTCCGGCCTCCTGCTTGGGTGGGGCTAGCGGAAGGCGCTTCCTAGCGACACCTGCCTTGCCCACAGGCCGAGCTACCGCCAAGGCCGGCTCAGCAACACAGCACCATGTCCTCTTAGCGCTGGGGATCACCCTCTTCCCACCGTATCTGCATGCTCCAACCTCGCTTTTCCAGGCTGATGCTCCCATCAGACGATAACTGCCTGCCAGACAATGGCCCGTTGGCCCACCCCGATGCCCTTCACAATGTATGGCGTCGAAGATGTCCTCCTACCCCCAGCAGAACTGCAGGTAAAACCTCGAACTGGTTTGCCCGCCGTAGGCTGCCGCGTCGCCACGAAGTGCGCCTTGCGCTGGGCCAAGCAGCAGCTGGCACCTCGGCAAGGTTCCCGGCCAACACAGCCTGCTCACCCGTTGAGGCCTGCTCAAGTCCTTTAGCCCAATCGTCGGGCTGGGTATCTTGGGTGCACGGGCCCCATCCAGGCTGTGCCCGTGCCAGGAGGATTGTTGGCGGGAACGACAACCCAACGAGAAGGACGCGAGGATGCTCCCCGGATGGTCGGCCTGTTCGCTGGCATAGGAGGCTTCGAGCGTGGTTTCGCGAGTTCGGGGTACCGCCCCGTGCTCCTGGTGGAGAGTGCGGCGCCCGCGCTAGCGGTCCTGAAGGCGAAATTCCCCGACGTATCCGAGTTCGCGCGAGACATCGCAACTCTCGACCAGCTTCCGGCAGCCGATGTCGTTGCAGCAGGCTTCCCCTGCACGGATTTGAGTCCGGCCGGGGGAATGGCGGGCATCGCAGGGGGGGAGTCGGGGCTGGTTTCGCACGTCTTCAGGCTGCTCCGGGATAGTGTGGAAGTCAGGTGGCTGCTACTGGAGAACGTCCCCTTCATGCTCCAGCTGAATCGCGGTGCCGCGATCCAGTTTCTGGTCGAGAGCCTCGAAACCCTGGGGTTCCGGTGGGCATACCGGGTCATCGACACCCGAGCCTTTGGGGTCCCGCAGCGTCGGCGTCGCGTGTTCCTGCTCGCGTCGCGAGAAGATGACCCGGCGCCCGCGCTCCTTGGTCGAGATGCGGAACCCGCTCCGAAACCGGACGTCTGGAGCCTTGGCGGTTTCTACTGGACCGAAGGCAACAGAGGCGTCGGCTGGGTCAGGGAAGGCATCCCGCCCTTGAAGGGCAGTTCCGGGTTGGGCATCCCCTCCCCGCCGGCGATCTGGGACCGGACGACCGGCCACTTCATGACGCCAAGCATCGAGAGCGCGGAACGCCTGCAAGGGTTCCCTGCCGGCTGGACTGCGGCGGCAGGGGGGCACGGCAAGCGGTGGAAACTGGTCGGGAACGCCGTATCCGTGCCCGTGTCCCGGTGGATCGCATCGCAGCTCTCTCGTCCGACGAGTGAACGTGACCCGGGTGCTAAGCGACGCCCGCTGCGTGAGGGTGACAAGTGGCCCGTTGCCGCAACGGGTTCGAAAGAAGCACGCTTCCGTGTAGAGGTCGGGGAGTGGCCGGTGCGGTACAAACAGCGCCCACTCCGCACTTTCCTGCGCAACGGGGGGTCCCCCCTGTCCCTGAAGGCTGCCCGGGGATTCCTGCACAGGGCTCGAGCCAGCCGACTCCACTTCGAGGAAGGCTTCCTTGGCTCCCTCGACGCATACGTCAGGGACCGTGCCGAGACCCCGCACGCGGCTGATGCGACCACCGCCCGGTAGCAACGGAACCAGCGCCGCTCAACGGGCCGGAAAACGCGATGTCCCGCGGCTCTCCCGAGGCTAGGCGAGAAAGTTCTTGAGTCGCTTCTTCAAGCGACCGGGATCGCGCAGTTCGCACTCCCAGACCACCAGGGTATCCCAGCCCTGTCGGCGAGCCTCTGCTTCCGCTGCCAGATCGCGCCGCCGGTTGCCCTCCAGTTTGGGCACCCAGAATTCTCGTCGTGACTTCGGCACCGTGGCCTTCGGACACCCCGGGTGTTGGTGCCAGAAGCACCCGTGCATCCAGATCACCTTGCGGCGACCCGGGAGAGCGATGTCGGGCCGACCTGGTACCTTCCCGTACTGCAGGCGGTAGCGGTAACCGAGGTCGGTTAGCAGCCCTCGCAGGGCCCGCTCGGGACCTGTGTCCCGACGCCGGATCCGAGACATCCTCTCGCTGCGTTCTTCCGGGGTAAGCGTGTCAGCGCACACCGCTACTTCCGGGGAGGGAGAGCCCGCTCCTGGAGAACCACGATAGCACCCGCGGCGAAGGGACGAACACCTCAGGCAATCGAGTTGCAGCCCTCGCGCCACCCTGCGGAATCGGGGTCTCAAGAGGGGCCGTAGAGCAAAGGAGAGACCTGCTGTGGGCGGTGAACCACCCTCGTCTACACAGCGCTGCCCGACAGGGGAAGAATGGCACCTGTGACTCCGGAGAGACCCAACGCCGTCGCAGGCGAATGGCGAGCGTCGGGATCCCGGGTAGCGCCTGAGGCACCCAGACTCTCGATCGGCGCTCGCATCCATGCGCGAGGACGCTCCTGAGTCCGAGCCCCACCGTGATATGCTGTGTAGCACGCCTGTTCGCGAAGAAGTTTAAGCACCTACACTTTAGGGATGCTTCGTCCGAGCCACGAGATGCCGAGCGACACCATATTTCTATCCCACGCCAACCCCGGACACAGTGCGTCGACTCCGGAGGGAACGTTGTGACCGCACCAGACCATTGCCCGACGCGCCTGCTGCCCGACGGCCCCGCCGCTGCGGATACCCTCGGCGGCGCTCACGACCGGATCGCCAACGCCATTTCCCATCTCATCGGTAGTGAGGACGGTGGCAGGGCCATCGGTCTCGAAGGGGGCTGGGGTGCGGGCAAGTCCACAATAGTGCAGCTGGTCACCAGCAAGCTCGCGGAAGACTCGTCGGGCTTTACGCGCGTTGCCGTCTTCGACGCTTGGGCGCACCAGGGCGACCCCCTGCGCCGCACATTTCTCGAGCAATTGATCGGGAGTATGCAGGACGCGGGTTGGGTCGATCGCAGCGAGTGGAATGAGCGGGCCGCAAGCCTCGCACGCCGCAGGCGGGAAGAGACGCACCGGGTGATCCCACAACTCACCGGTTTCGGCATCGTCTTCGCTCTCGCATTGTTTGTACTCCCCGCTCTCTCAGCCGCCCTCACCAGCGTTGCCTGGTATGTCGCTCTGGTGCCGATCTTCGTTGTCAGCCTCCTTGTTGCTCTCCCCTGGACCTGGAACCGGCTTCCATGGGCCCGGTCCAACCCAGAGGCAGCCGGCAACCGCTTTGGCGCTTTCCCCGCCTTGCTGACCGGGCAGGCCACTACGGAGAGCCGCAGGCTAGTCACGGAGTCGCCGGACCCTACGTCCGTCGAGTTTGAGACCCTGTTCAGGGACCTCTGCGGTGAAGGGTTGCGCAATCCAGAGCGCCGGCTGGTGCTCGTGATCGACAACCTCGACCGCGTATCTCCTGAAGCTGCCCTCTCGATTTGGTCGACGCTTCAGACGTTCGTGCAGCACGGAGCGGCCGAACCTCCGACCTGGGCGCGCCAGCTTTGGCTCATCGTGCCGTTCGACCACACAGGTATCGCGCGGCTGTGGAAGAACTCCGCATCGGAAGCCGACGCAGGCGCGACCGTCTCGTCCTTCCTCGACAAGACCTTCCAGATACGGTTCCGTATCCCGCCGCCCACCATCCTCCACTGGCGCGATTACCTTCGCGCTGGCCTCGCCGAGGCCCTCCCCGGACACCATGAGGATGACTTTCACGGCGTCTACCGGGCTTTTGCACTTTGCCGTGGTCACGACGTACAGCCGACGCCCCGTGACTTGCGGCTCTTCGTGAATGCCATCGGCGCGCTCCACCGCCAGTGGCAGGATCGGGAAGGACTGACGCTGCCAGCGCTCGCCTACTTCGCTTTGACCGATCGGGAGAAGATTAAGAGGGCCCTTGACAAGCAGGGCCCACACCAGGACGCCCCGTTGGCCGCACGCGTAGTCGGCGACCGCTGGCGGGACGCTCTTGCGGTCCTCTATTTCGGCGCGCCGCTCGAGGAGGCCAGGGTGATGCTCCTGCGGGATCCCATCACGTCTGCGCTCGACGCCGGAGACGGGGACGTTCTGCGCGACCTGGAAGCCTCGCATGGGGATGGGTTCTGGGCCGTCTTCGAACACTCGGCACCGACCGGCAGGAACGATTGGGGCATCGTGGGGCAGCCGGACCTGGGCCTTGGCGCGGTGGCACTTGATGCTAGCGGCTTGTTCACCGCAGAGGACCAGCGCCGCGAGGCGGCGCTGGTCCTCTCCCGCGTCAAGGCAGCGGCGATCGAAGACTCGTGGCAGCCTTTCGACGAGGACGCTGCGGCGGGGATGGCAGCACTCTGCCGCCTTGCCAGCGATGACCCGGCATTCGCCACCACGCTCTTTCAGGGGGCGACTGCGGCAGAGATCCCGGTCGAACCCGATGGCGTTGCTTCAGCGCTGACATGGATGCGTGGGGCCTTCACGCTGCTCGCCGACACGACCGAACTGAGCCCTCCCCCGACTCTCGAAGTGCCGCTGTCCCCCGATCAGTGGTTCAGCGTTGCGCCGGAGATCCAGGATGCCGACCTGGACGAGGATCTGTGGCAACGTCTTGCGCCCTGGAACGTCGATGCTATCGACGAGGCGCTCTCCGTGCGCCTTGGACCCAGGCATGACATCGAGGTCGTCGGCATGCTCACGAACGTCCTCCTGAAGACGCAGGCCGCCAACTCCCTGCCCCTTACCGCCAGCGCCCTCGCCGACTACCTAGAACAATTCCCCTCCGACATCCCGCAGCAGCTTGCCTGGGCCGTGCAGGCGCTGATCGAATGCCGCGCTGCTGGCCTCATCGACGCCGAGCGCTACAGCCGACTCGCCTCGCAGGGGCACCTGCTTCACAACCTCGCCCTGGGTGCCGATCACCAGGACATCGGCGTTGTGAGCGGTTGCGCGTTCGCATATCTGCAGTCCACGCCAAACGCCAGCGCACCACTACAGAGCTCAGGATTCGCAGCTCGCGGCTACGACAGCCTGCTCGCGCTGCTAAGCAATCCGCAGAGTTTTCCCGGCGCCGACGCTGTATTCCTCGCCGTCGCTCGGCGGAACGGTGGGCTTCGGGAGATCGCGCGCATCCTCGACGCCAACCCTCCTGCGGTGGCGCTCCTCCACCAGACGCTCGCGTCCCTGCTCGAAACGGATCCGGCAGCAGGTGAACCCGGGTTCGTCACGGAGCACTGGCGCACCATCCAGTCCACGCTGGCAGCGAGCGCGAGTGGGGAGCCCGCCACCGCCTTCCAGTCCTTCTTCGAGGCCCTGCCATCGCTGGCGGAAGTCGAGGCCTTGATCACGACCGGACCGTTCAGGTCTGCAGACGCACCCCTCTACCTCGCGGCGCTGCGAGCAAGCGGCTCAGAACAGTTGATTCTCTGGCTGAGTACAGGCCTGCAATCCGTCGACGCGGCGACATGGACTGCCGCGCTGCAAGAGCCTGACGACTTGGTCGCACTGCTTATCGAGGTGAGCACCCGCGGGGCACCACTGGCCCTCGGGCCCGCCTACCAGGATGGCTTGGCGGCACATGCTGAGGCGACGGTGGGAACCGATGACTTCGGCCCCTTGGCCGAAGCACTCCCCGGCTTACTGATGCTCCTTGATGCCGACAACACGGTTCTGCTGGCTCGCCGGACATATGACGCGCTTGAGTCGAGCAGGGGTGCTGCAGGCGAACCGTTCTTCGCCTTGTACGGTGATCTCATCGCCGAGAAGGACTTCCTGCTGGCACAGCCAGGCTTCGTCGACCGGGTGTGTCGGCCGCTCCTGGTCGAGCACAACGCTTACGGCCTCAGTTGGCTCGGGCGTCTGCTCCGCTCCAACCCCGACTTGCTCTCCGTACACGGAGACCAGACAGGGGTTCGGGACTTCCGTGGACGGGTGTCTTCAGCCCTGCAGTTGCCGGATGACGACGAGAAGTTCAGGGAAGCTACGCGGTCGACTGCTCAAGCCCTCGACATTCCGATGCCAGCTCCCGCCAGCGAATAGGTCAGGGCTACTCCGCCACGCAATAGGGTCACCTGGGGACCCCATGGAGTCGATGACGCTGCTCGTGCGTTTGGCGAATGGCTAAGGGTCACGACCTTCGGTCCCCTGTTGCCGGACGCTGCTGCTCGAAATGGCTCCTCGCTACCGCGAGGGATCCTCGCCTTGCAGCTACGGGGACGCAGCGAGGCCCTCAGGGGCGAGTGTGCTGCGACTCCAGAGTAAGCAGGTGGCTGTCACTCGGGGTTCGAGCGGCGCGATCGATCGCATCACTGTTCCCCACAAATAGGACGACACAGGGGCAGCCATTCCGTGACGAGCGGTACATCAGGCCGGTCAGCGCCGGTGCTTGCAGTGGTTCGTACTCTGTCCGGAAGTAATCGGTTACACGCTGCGTCGGCACATACTCTAGGCACTCTCCGCCATCGCGCCGAATGGGCCTGGACACCTCGTCCGCGAAAGCGCGAAGAAACATGAGTGGCCGACGAGCATGCCGCCTCTGTTCATCAAAGAGACTCGGGACTGCAGGAATCTCCGTTAGGTCAAGGACAGCGATCTCATTGCTAAGGGTGAACGCTCCGGTCGTGACCGTGTAGCCCTCCTCCTCTATGAAGGTCTCTACGACGGACGTCTCCTCGTCGAGGGCCCCGTAGAACATCGGCTGTCCAGCCGGGCTCATCCTGTTTGGCAGGGTCGCCTGCTCAGGTGGCGGCGCACCGAGAGCGGCAGCACCGCTGACGACCGAGCGGATCGAGTGGACCCGTGTCCGATAGATGGTCGTTCCCGCGGGGAGGAAGCGGACAATGTCGGCCTGCGTTACTGCCGTGCCGAGGCGATCGAGTAGGTCTTCCGGCCGAATGTCGCTCCCATAGACTTCCTCAGGAGGTAGCTCCGGCGTTGCCCGAGCGCGAATCGACTCCCGCGCAAACGCCTTCCAGCCCTCCATCAGAGCCTCGTCCTCAGGGAGGGCGAAGAACCCTTCCCGGACCCACTCAAGACCAGCGAAGGAGTCCATGAACTGCTCGATGAGTCCGTCGGAAATGAGAGGGACATGGGAGTCGAGCAATTCGTCAGAGTCCATGATGGCCTCCGCGAACACGTACTCACCGCCGTCGTACGGCAGTTCGTTTGCAGGATCGGTTAGCTCGTAGCGGATGCCTGAAGCGATTACCTCAAAGAGGCGATTCACGGGTATGGCATTCGGCTCAGCACCACCTCGCCGACAGTAGGAACACGCGACGTGCTCGGCCTCCGCTTCGATGGCCATCGCTAGCCCTTCGTCGTCCACACAGGCAGCGCAAGCGTATCGGTCGTCGGGGGCGAGGGACCAACCTCGCTCCAGCTGTTCTTGGAGAAGCCGCTTAGTCAAGCCCAACGGAGGCCTCCAGCATCTGGCAAACTTTGAGGTACGTGGCCTCGTGAGTGGCCGTGGCGACCTGGAGAGGCCCAGAAGGTCTAGTTTGCCCTCTCAAAACGAGAGTGGCACGAAGAACCCGGCACACGCCTCACACGAGCGCTCCGTCATGCCGACACTCCAGTGGTAGAAGGGTCTATTCACGACTCTTCGGTTGGCGAAGCGCGGCGACCGCCTCTGGTCGCTGCCAGCCTGCTCGTGCATCGCGCCCTGAAGGTATCGCTGGGCGCTCTTGAGGCCCTCGGTGACGGTGCACTAGTCGGCCTTGCGCCAGGGCACTCGGCCCGAACTGCTCAGGAGCTAGGAGTCGAGGAGGGCGCTGCGCGTGGCACCCTCCTCGACAAGGGACGGCCTGCCCCGACCATTTCGGTGTGCTGCGACGCGAGGAGAGGGCAAAGTCACGCGCCACGAATACCGCAGCGTTTGATGCAGATTGGAAGACCGATGACTCGGGTCCGGCTCCGCAATCGACACTAACTCTCCGTCGGCCGGTATGGCGAGCGTGAGCGTCACACGGTCCCGCAGAACACCATGGGAACTCCGCTACGGCATCACAACGATCCCAGAGACCTTGCTCAGCCACGCTGTTGTGAGGGGATTGGCGCGTCTTGCTGGGCTCGAAGGGGCGTCGCGCTCGCTCTCAGGGGTGGGGTCGGAGTTGCCCCGATTCGAGCTGTGCGGACCTAGGCCGGAGTGCGTTCGGAGCCCGGCTCTGAGTTTCCCTGAGAAGAAGGATCTGCCTAGAATCTGAAGGACAGCACCACGGAGAAGTGGGCGCCTCCTTCTTCGCACGAAATAATGTTCATCCCCATGTTTGTTCAGTGGTGATCGCTAGCCTCTGTCATCGGTAGACTCCGTCCAGGTCCCTCGTCGGGCGCGCCTGCTCCAAGCACTTGGTGCGACCCTCAGGCCGGGCCCGCGAGTCGCGAGGGCCACCAGTTCCAGCGGCCGAAGAGCGCGACCAGGGCGGGCACGATCAGGGTGCGGGTGATGAAGGTATCGATGAGGACCCCGGCGGCGACGGCGAAGCCGAGCTGGAGGAGATCCTGGAGGGGAAGCGTCATCAGCGCCGAGAAGGTGCCTGCGAGGATGAGGCCGGCCGACGTGATGACCGGCCCCGTGCGGGAAAGCGCGCGGACGACCGCTTCCCTGAGGGGCGCCCGTCGGGCCTCCTCGCGGATGCGCGACATCAGGTAGATGTTGTAGTCGACGCTTAGCGCGTTGAGGAAGACGAACAGGTAGAACGGGACGGACGGCCCGATGCCCATGTGGTCGAAGGCGAGGACGAACACGAGCACGGCGAGGCCCAGCGTGGCGAAGTAGGTGAACGCAATCGTCGCCACCAGGTAGAGCGGCGCGATGACTGAGCGGAGGAGGAGCGCGAGGACGACTCCGATCGCGAGCAGGATCAGGGGCAGCACGACCAGCGAGTCGCGGTCGCCGGCGGTTCGCGTGTCTGCCGCCTCGGCGGTGTCGCCGCCGACCAGCACGGCGGCGGGGTTCAGGCCAGCTTCCCGCGCGCTCTCGAGGGCGAGTGCGCGCAGGTCGGGCACGACATCGAGGGCCGTGTCGGCGAACGGGTTCTCCACGAGGACCACTTCCAGGCGTGCCGCGCCCCCGTCGGCCGACACGAAGCGCTCCGCGGCGCCGGGCGGTCCGCCCCGGGGACCATCCGTGCCGAAGGGCCTGCTTGGCCCTGACACGTCCGCGACGGCGGGGTGCGCAGCGAACCTGAGGGTGAGCGCGTCGATCTCTTCGAGCCGTTCCGGACTGAGGACGTGCTCACCGGGCTGGAGAGAGACGTAGACCCGCATGGGAGAGAGCTCCCCGGCAGGGAAGCCGCCGCGCAGCAGCTCGAAGCTCCTGACGGACTCGGTGTTGGAGGGAAGGCTCTGAAGCTGATCGTAGGTGGGCCGGAAGGCCAGCAGCCCGAGGACGAGGAGCGCGAGGACGCCCGAGGTGACAGCCAGCGAGGCCCGAGGCCGGCGCAGGACGACCGCGCCTATTCGGCCGTAGATGCTGCGCTTCCATGTCTGCTCCCCGCTCGCTCCTGAGCCTGCTTCAGGGTCGAGGCGCGGTTGCCGGGGCCAGTAGGCGCGCCTACCGGCGATGGTGAGCAGGGCGGGCACCAGGGTCAGGGCGGCCAACATCATGAGCGCGACGGCGATCGCGATCACGGGACCGAGCGACTGGTAGGTGCGGAGCGTTGCGAGCAGCAAGACGGCCGAGGCGATCAGGATGGTCGCGCCGGCCGAGGCGACCGCCCCGCCCACACCGCGCATCGTGCGCCGCATCGCCTCGTGCTTGTCGGCATGACGGGTCAGCTCCTCGCGGAAGCGCGCGGACACGAAGAGCACGTAGTCGGTACCGGTGCCGAACAGCACGACGGTCATGATTCCGGTGGTCTGCCCGGAGATGGGCAGGTCGAACTGCTGCGCCACCGCGGCGCCGACGGCTCCCGCGACCTGGAAGACAAGCCCGACCGCCAGCAGCGGAATCAGGGCCACGATCGGCGACCGGTAGATCGCGATCAGCAGGACCAGGACCAGGAGCACCGTGACGACGAGGAGGAGGGAGTTGATGTTCGAGAAGACCTGGACGAGGTCGACGATGAGCCCGCCGGGCCCGCCCACCGCGATCTCGACGCCGGGCAGGTCCGTCAGCGCAGCACGGTCGCGGATGCTGGCAACGGCGTCGGCGAACTCGCTCTCGGCGGGTTCCCCCGTAATGTCGACGAACAGGTAGAGCGTCGTAGCGTCGGGAGACACGAGGCCAAGCGTTTGTCCCTGTCCGGGCCGGGGCGCGAGGACCTGCCGGATGTTGTCCGGAGCCTCGGGGCTCTCCAGCCACGTCTCCAGCTCGGCGACGGCGGCCCAGGTCGGCTCGCTCAGCCCGCCCGGCTCGCGAACCACGACCAGAGTTGGCGTGCCCGTGGCGGGGAAGCGTTCCCTGGCCAGGTCGACGGCGCGCGTTGACTCGGCATCGGCGGGCAGGAAGAGCGCGCTCTCGTTCTCGCTCACGTCCGCGAGCTGAGGCAACTGCGACACGAGGAGGCCCGCGGCCACGACCCAGAGCAGCAGCGTGATCCACTTGCCGCGCGGGCTGCTGACGAAGTCTGTGACCGTGCTCATGCTCGTTCAGCCAACTCCATCACCACGCGCTGCTCCCACTTGCTCCGCTCCCTGCTTGCCAAACCCCAGCCACCCCTCTCGCCGTTCGCACCATCGTAAGGAGAGCCGGGCCCACAGAGGAACGCGGGCGCCGCTGGAGAAGGCGAACCCCCCGCAGGCTTACCCGCGTTTCCCCTTACGAGAGACACCCGGACCAGTGCAGGGCGAGCACCCAGCGCCCGACACATTTCTGCGACATTTCGTTCCTAGCCTGAACAGCATCACGGATGAAAGGACTGATGTGATGATGTTCAAGCAGCGGTTCACGAAGATGTTCCTGATTGGGTCGGTCCTAACGGCCGTACTCGGTGCGGGAGTCCTGGTTGCCTGCGGGGGCGATGGCGAGGCCGGAAACGGTCACGACTCCGACCGCTCCGAGGCAAGCGAGGTGTCCTCCGGGCGCGAAGGCGCCGGGGAGCACGGCGGCCGGGGCGAAGGCGGCTCTGAGGGCCACAACGAGGGCGGCTCCGAAGGCCGCGGCGAAGGCGGATCCGAAGGCGCCGGCGGCGAAGGCCACGGCCCCGAGGGCGAAGGCGGCAGCGAGGCCAACGAAGCCGCCATGTCGAGCCCGATCATTCCGCTCGGGCATTCGTGGGAAGGCAACCTCGGCGGGCTGGCGGTCTCCGCCCGCTTCGACGAGGCGACCGGAACGGTCTACACGACCGTCGAGAACACGACCTCGGAGAAGCTCTGCTACGTGCAGTCCGAGCCCCACATCAAGATGGGCGCGCAGACCGTTGGCGAGCTCGGCCCCGACCAGCTGGGCGACCTGAACCCGGGTGAGCAAGCGACCTCCGTCCTGGCGGTCGCCGATGAACCGGGCATGGCTGGAGTCGCCTACGACGGCTACGTCGTGCACCTGGAGGTGTTCGACTGCAGCGGCCCCGGCCCCGTTCCCCACTCGGGAGAGGGCGCCGAGGGCAGCGGCGAGTCCGGCGGCGAACACGGCTCCGGAGGCGAGGGCTCCGCCGAGGGCGGCGCTGAAGGCTCCGAGGCCGGCGGCGAAGAGGGCAGCGGCGCCATGCTGGCGCTGGATGAGACCTTTGACACGGTTCGCGGGGGCGCCCGGCTCATCATGAGCTACGACGCCTCGACCAACGCCTTCACGGGCACCGTCGAGAATACGACGAGCAGCGTCCTGACCCGCGTCAGGATCGAAGTGCACCTCTCCAACGGTGTCGAGCTGGGTCCGACGACTCCGGTGGACATGGCTCCGGGCGAGGTGCGGACGGTCAACCTGCCGGCGACGGCAGAGCCTTTCACCGGCTGGGTGCCCCACGCCGAGGTCGGCAGCTCCGAGGCGGGCGGCGAGCACGGCTCCAGCGGCGGCGGCAACGAAGCCGGCGGCGAGCACGGCTCCGGCGGTGACGGCAACGAAGCCGGCGGCGAGCATGGCTCCGGGAGCGAGCGGCGTGGCGGCGGCTAGCGCCCGGTCGGGGCAGGCCAGGGGTGTACGCTCAGCGGCGAGCATCCCGCGAGTGGACGCGGCGTCTCTCCTGAGGAGCCGCGTCCAGGAATGTTCTATGGGGACTGCTGATGAGCGGCAAGGTCTTGATAGTCGAGGACGACAGGCGGATCGCGAACTGGGTCAAGGTGTACTTCGAGCGAGCCGGGTTCTCGGCGGAGATGACTCACGACGGTGAAAGCGGGCTGAACCTGGCCCGCGAACTGGCTCCGGACCTGGTGATCCTGGACCTGATGCTTCCGCGCCTCGACGGCGTGGAGCTGTGCCGGATCCTCCGCCGTGAGTCGGACGTTCCAATCATCATGCTGACGGCGAGGGAAGCCCCGGCCGAGCGGATCACGGGACTGGACAGCGGAGCGGACGACTACATCATCAAGCCGTTCGACCCGGAGGAAGTGATCGCCCGCGCCGAGGCCGTGCTGCGTCGCGTCAAGGGGACGGTTCAGCGGGTGCTGACGCGCGGCGCCATCACGTTGGACGAGACCACCGGCGTCGTCACGGTCGACGAGGAGCCCGTGGCGTTGAGCCAGGCGCAGATGGCCCTGCTGGCGACCTTCATGCGGCATCCCAACCAGGTGCTTACCCGCGAGCAGCTCATCTCGCTCACCTTCAGCGACGATTTCGAGGGGTTCGACCGCGCCATCGACAGTCAGATCGCCCGCCTGCGCAAGCAGATCAACCGGGACGGCCGCGAGCCCATCGAGACGGTCTACGGCGCCGGCTATCGGTTTGTGGCGGAGGACGCCTGATGTCGCTGCGCTGGCGAATCATGGGCGCGACCGTCCTCGTGGTCGTCCTGGCCGTCCTGATCAGCGTGGCAGTGGGCTACTACGCAACGCAGTCCCGCCTGGGCGAGTTCGTCGACGAGATAGGCGACGACGAGGCAGTTCTGGTCGCCCGGAATCTGAGCCGGGAGTACACCGCTTCGGGGGGTTGGGGCACGGCGGACCGGGCACTGTCGGAGGCCGGGTACAGCTACGGCGAGACACCCGCACAGGAGGGCGCGGACGACGGCGAGGAGAACCACGTCGAGGCCCTGCACAGGGACCCGGTCCGGGTCGTCATCGTCGGCATCGATGGACGCGTCGTCAGTGACAACTTCTCCGAGCTGGCGCCGGGGGAGCCGGCGCCCGACCTGGGGGGAAACCGCGAAACGGTAACCGATCTGGGCACCAACGAGCCTGTCGGCTACGCCTACGTGGATGTCAATCGAGAGTTCCTGTCGAGCGAGTCGCACGGGTTCCTCAACAGGCTACTGCTCATCACCCTCATCGGCGGAGCGCTGACGGCGGCAGTCGCCATCCTGCTCGCCGGCTGGTTGTCCCGGCGGATCACGGCCCCCGTCGCGGCCCTGACGGAGGCCACCCAGGCGATCGCCCAGGGCGACAGGACCGAGCTGCCGGTCACCTCCTCGGACGAGCTGGGGCAGATGAGCGCGGCCTTCAACCGGATGACGTCCGCCCTCGAGACCCAGCGCGAACTGCGCAGGCGGCTGGTGAACGACGTCTCCCACGAGCTGAACACGCCGTTGAGCGTCATCCAGCTGGAGGCGAAGGGGTTGCACGATGGCCTTCAGACGCCCGGCCGCGCGTCCGGCGTCATCATCGAGGAGGTCGACCGCCTGCGCGGGCTCGTGTCCGACCTGAACTCGCTCGCGGAGACCGACTACGGGGAACTGGGGCTCACCTTCGAGGTCACTTCTGTCTCGGCGCTGCTCACCACCGAGGTGGAGCGCTGGCAGCCGCAGGCACGGGCGAGAGAGGTTGAGCTGTCGCTGCAGCTCAGCGGCGAGCTCCCGCAGATGGAACTCGACCGGATGCGGATGAGCCAGGCCCTGGGGAACCTCCTCAGCAACGCCACCCGCGCCTGCGCGGCCGGCGGGACCATCGTGCTCGCGGCAGAGCTGGAAGGCAGCGAGGCAGTGGTCATTTCGGTCACCGATGACGGGATCGGCATCGACGCCGCAGACCTCCCGCACGTCTTCGACCGCTTCTACCGCACCGACAAGTCTCGAGGTCGCGGAATACCCGGCACCGGCCTGGGGCTGGCGATCACGCGGGCCATCGTCGAAGCGCACAGAGGCACCGTTGCCCTTGAGAGCGCCGGGCCTGGACAGGGAGTCACCGCTATCATTCGCCTTCCCCTGGCACACAGGATCGAGGGTTGATGGTGGCATTCCCGTGACACGCTGGCTGACCGCCTTCATCCTTGCGGCTCTCCTGGCGACCGTAGCCGCCTGCGGTTCCGGCGACGACGGCCCCTCCCTGTCGCTGGAGGATGCGGTCGGCCAGATGCTGCTGATCGGGTTCCCGGGCGAGCGGCTGGACGAGGAGACGGTCGCCCTCCTGGACGACATCGCGCCCGGGGGCGTGATCCTGTTCGACTACGACCTGCCGTCCGCCGGGGCCAAGCCTCGTAACATCACCTCACCGGAACAGCTTCGTGCGCTCATCGGCGAGCTGCAGGCCCAGGCCGAGATCGCCTACTTCATCGCGATCGACGTCGAGGGCGGGCTCATCAACCGGCTCAAGCCCGCCTACGGGTTCAAGATCGACCTTCCCAGCCACCAGGCGCTCGGAGCCGGCCCAGCGGCGGACACGAGGGCAGCAGCGTCGGCGGCGGCGGCGGAGCTGCAACAGCTCGGCATCAACTGGAATCTCGCCCCCGTGGTGGATGTCAACGTCTTTCCCGAGAGCCCGGCGATCGGCGCCCTGGAGCGTTCGTTCAGCGCCGACCCGGAGGTGGTGGCCGCCCACGCCGAGGCATTCGCCGAGGCGCACGGCGCCGCAGGCGTCATCTCCGTGCTCAAGCACTTCCCGGGCCACGGCAGCGCCGTGGGGGACACCCACCTCGGCGTCACCGACGTCACCAGCAGCTTCGTGCGCGATGACGAACTGGCGCCCTATCGAAAGTTGATCGAGGACGGGTACGAGGATGCGGTCATGACGGCTCACATCGTGAACCGGGACCTCGACCCGAGCGGCCGCCCGGCCACGCTGTCGACTGCGATCGTGACGGGCCTTCTGCGTGAGGAGTTGGGCTTCGAGGGCGTGATCCTCTCCGATGACATGCAGATGGGCGCGATCGTCGAGCAATACAGCCTTGAACGTGCAGCCGTCGAGGCGATTAAGGCCGGGGTCGACGTGGTCCTGATTGCCAACCAGCTGTCCGATGACCCGGCCGAGGTCTACCGCGTGAAGCAGGCCATTCTCGACGCCGTGGCCGAGGGAGAGATCCCGGAGGACCGAGTCTACGAGTCGGTCGAGCGCATCCTGGAACTGAAGCGACGGTACGACCTAATCGACTAACGGTCGGGATCCTCACCGGGGAGGCGAAAGGACCTTCCGGGCGACGGGCCTAGCGATGCCCTTCGACGGTCACGGTCACGATGTCGACGCCGTGGTACTTCTGGTGGCGGACATCCGAGGCGTAGTGCCAGAGCAGCCGGAACGACACCTCGTGCTCGTCGGGGACCGGGGGCAGCTCGGTGAGGTAGGAGAGGCGGTCTTCCATGTTCTCGCCCTCCAAGACGGTCACGAATTCCATCTCCGCCGTGTTCCTGTCCATCCGCGCGGTCAGAGCCAGCCGTCGCGATGCGCTGTCTGACGTGTTGGTCTGTTCCTGCAGGAGGATGGATAGCGTCTCCTCGCCCGCCGAGGTCAGACGCTCCGTCGAGGCGGAGTCCCACCGGGCTCTGGCCGCGAAGGCGCGAAGAAACTCCTCAAGCGCCGCCACGGCCTTGGCGTCGAGGGCGAGGTTGAGGCGCCTTCGACGGGAGCCGGTCAGCTCCAGGAAGGCGACCAGAATGACGGCGACGAGCGTGCCTGCCGTCATGCCGTTGCCGAGCAACACCTCGAGGAACCCACCCTCGATCAGGTCGGGGAATATCCACTGGTTCTGAAAGCCCGTGCCGATCCAGAAGGCGGCGCCCACCACGAGCGCTTTCCGGTGGTCGACGCCGTCACGGATGATGAGCTGCATTCCCTGTACGAAGAGGAGCCCTATCAGGACGGTTATGTAGGCGCCGGCTACGGGGCCGGGAATGGCGATCAGGAGCGCTGCGATCTTCGGAAAGAAGGCGACGACCACGAACGCCACGCCGATGACGACGCCAACGCGCCGGGCGGCGACGCCGGTTACCTCGGCGATGGAGATGCTGGAGGAGTAGGTCGTGTTCGGGAGGGTACCGAGAAGCCCCGAAAGGAAGTTCCCCACACCGTCGGCATTGAGGGCCCCCTGGACGACGCGGAAGTCGGTGGCCTGTGGTCGGCGGCGCGAGACCCGCTGGATGGCGATGCCATCGCCGATGGTCTCGACCGCTCCGACGATGGTCACGACCACGAAGGCCGGCAGGAGCGCCCAGAACTCGGTACCCGGTGTGACTTCGATGCCGGGCCAGGAACTGGCGGGGACACCGATCCAGGCTGCATCGGCTACCTGCTGGACCTCGTAGAGGCCGAAGGGCGCCCCGACCGCGCACCCCACGGCGATGCCAATGATCGGCGACCAGAGGCGCCAGGCCGGCGGGGCCCTGAGGACCAGGACCGCTACCGTCACGATCGTGGCTGCAGCAGCCAGGGGGGCGGCGGCCCCCGATGTGTCCTCGGATACGGTAGTCATGGTGTCGAAGACGATCGGCATGACCGTAGCCGCGATCAGCATGATCACGGTTCCCGACACGACGGGCGTGAAGATGCGGCGCAAGAGGGAGAGCCGCGCCGCCAGCGCAAACTGGAACAGCGCCGAGATGATGATGAGGGTCGCCATCAGGGCCGGTCCGCCCTCGACCATCGCCGCAACGCAGACGGCGATGAAGGCTCCCGACGTGCCCATGATGAGCACGTGCCCGGCCCCCACACGACCGACACGGATGGCCTGGAGGACGGTCGTGACGCCGCTGACGACCAGCGCCGCGAAGACGCCCCAGGTGATGTAGGAGTCGGGCTGCTCCGCGATGCGGGCCACGATCACGACGGTCAGGACGACAGGGGCGACGATGACCATCGCGGCCTGCAGCCCCGACCCAACGGTGACAAGCCCTGGAGGACGCTCCCCGGGCTCGTAGCGGACATTCTCGTTTTCGGCTTCGACGGACAATGCTCTAGACCCTTATTCTGCACCAACGCCGCGGGCGGTCGAGCAGCGCGGCTCAGGGCAGGGGGAACCGATGGCCAAGCAGGGGGTCGTCCCAGACAGTTTCAGCCAACCGTTCTGGGACGCCGCGAACGAAGAGCGCCTCGTGATTCAGAACTGCCGCGACTGCGACCGCTTGCAGCATCCGCCGGCGGAGACGTGCCGCGACTGCGACGGCGACTCACTCGAGTGGAAGCCCGTGAGCGGGCGGGGCACGATCTACAACTACGGCGTCGTGCACGACTGTCCGGTGCGGCTGCTCCAGGAGAATCAGCCCTTCAACCTTGCCGTGATCATGCTGGACGACGATCCGGGCATCCAGATGTTCTCGCACCTGCCGGGCACTGCGGTGGACGACGTGCCCGTGGGCGCGGCCGTCGAGGTGATGTTCGAAGCCACGGCGAACGGCCAGCTCGTGCCCGAGTGGCGCGTGATCGACGACTGATCCCGACCGATCCGACGGCCCGAACGGCAAGGAGTGCGAGCATGACGACACCAACCGCACCGGATGCGATGTATCGCAACGACGAGGGGCTTGGCATCTGGGAGCACCGCGGCAAGGTCGCCGCCGTCGGAGTCGGCCACGGGCCGACGTCCCGGCGCTGGGACGGCCGCCCCGAGACGTGCGTGGGCGCCATCAGCATCGAGGCGCTCCGCAAGGCGATCGCCGACGCCGGCGTCGCACCGGAGCAGATCGATGGCCTGGTGGTGGTCCCGGTCACGACGACGGGCGCGTTCTGGGAGGAGGGCAAGCCGCTGCCCATGGACGTGATCGAGAGCTTCAACCAGACGGATGACCCCCTCGACGGCGTCGCGAAGCTGAGCGCCGAATGGCTGCTGGCGAACATGCCGGAGCTCACCAACGTCCAGTTCACGATGTACGGCCCGGGCTGCATGTCGAACGCGCTCAATGTCACGGCCCAGGCCATCGGCGACGGTCTGACCCACACCTGCCTCGTGGTCAAGAGCTGGCACAACTTCGAGGGGCGCTACTACCAGAGTGGGGCGAACGTCGAGGATGCGCTGCCCGGCACCGCCGCCATGACGCGGCTCTGGGGCGGTCCCGCCTCGTACGGCACGGCCCTGCAGTTCGCGGAGTATTGCCGGAAGTACGGCAAGACCCACGAGATGATGGCGCCGTTCATGGAGAACTCCCGCCGCAACGGGCTCATGTTCCCCGAGGGCTACTGGGCGCAGCACCGGCCCGAGGAGCTCGGACGAGAGGACTATCTTGCGGCGCGCTGGATCGCGAAGCCCGCGAACCTGTTCGACAACGACATCCCCATCATGATGTCGGGCGCCTACCTCTTCTCTACGGCCGAGCGGGCAGCGGACATGAAGCAGAAGCCCGTCTACGTCCTCAATCACGCGTCCAGTAACGCCCGGCCGCGCAGCCTGACGCCCACGCTCGACGAGGTGGAAGCCGAGACGGCGCGCACCGCCCGCAAGATCTACGAAGGCGCGGGGATCACCGCGGACGATCTGTCGTTCGAGAACATGTACGACGGCTTCTCCCTCTTCCACCAGTTCCACTTGGAAGGGCTGGGCTACCGCGGGATCAAGTTCGGGGAAGCGCTGGACTTTTACCAGACCGACATCAGCATCGAGGGCCCCAACCCGGTCTCCCCCAGCGGAGGCAACGTCGGCAGCGGCCGCAGCCGGGTCTGGATGCACACGGACTGCATCCAGCAACTGCAGGGCCGCGCCGGCCCGAGGCAAGTCACCGGCGTCAAGCCGGAGGTGGCCGTCTCGGGCGGGCCGATGCCCCTCGGGGGGAACTTCACGGTCTGGAGCGCGAGTCCCGACTAGTCAAGGTCGAGGCGAGGACGAGGAGTGGCCCGTGACAATTCTGATCAGCTTCGACATCGACGGCACGCTGGAAGTCGGCGATCCGCCGGGCGTCCTGACGATGGACATGGTCCGCCTGGTGCGCGACAAGGGCTTCCTGATCGGCAGCTGCTCCGATCGCACGCTGAGCGGTCAACGGGCCATCTGGGCCGCACACGACATCGAGGTCGACTTCGTCGTCTCGAAGCACATGCTGCCGGACGTGAAAGCGCAGTTCGAGGCGGACGTGTACGTGCACATCGGGGACCGCGAGGACCTCGACCGGCAGTACGCCCTCGCGGCGGGGTTTGAGTTCCTCTGGCCCGACGAGGCAGTGGCTCACCCCCACTTTCAGCCCGGGGCCTGACCGCCGGCCGCTGATCTCGCCAGCTATCGCGGGTCCGGAATCGGGTCGTCCCAGTCGATGCCGCACTCCGAGCACCAGCGCCTGAGCCAGACGTCTCCGGTCGCGTTCTCTTCTCCGAGCTCGGCGTGAATCTGTCCGCCACACCGGCAGGGCCGGGGAAACGCGGTCCAGCAGCCGGCGCAGCGCGCATCGGACTGATGCGTCTGGAGGAACTGCGGGTGGGTAGACAGGCTCATTCCGATCACCTCTCCGGCCCCGACGCGTCCGGCTTGCACAGTCTAGTACGCGACCTCCGACGCTCATGTTCCCGGGACCATCCCCAACAGCACAGACTCCGACCACACCTAACCCAGTCCGGCTGTACGGTGGAGGCAGCTACCGCCGTGGTCGACTGGGGCTCCGGGAGTACGCGCCCGCGAGAGTCTTCGCGGAAACAGTAGAGTGTTGTGGACGCGTGGCGGTCGGATCACGATTGTTCCGCGAAGCGGTCAGGCGATTGTGAGATCTCCATGTTGGGCTACATCGGGAACGGTCCGTATTGCTACGCCAACTCGGCCGCGATGCTCCTGGACAGCGTCGGCGAGACAATCGAGCCACGGCTGCTCGAAGTCCTGTCTGGCGTGGGGCTGGGAGCCTTCTGGCTCGCCGAGTCTCAGACGCTGTTCTTGAGCGGCTGGGCATCCATGCCGGATGTGGGCGTGTCTCGGGCGTTCGGGCTACTGGGATTCAAGGTGGCCGAGGAAGCGGAGTCCGACGGCGCCTCCATGCCTGCGAAAGCGCTGGCCCGACAGCTCGACGATGGGCCGGTGTTGCTCGGTCCGCTGGACCTGGGAGAGCTCCCTTACCAGCCTGATAGCCAGGGAGGGAACGGGGTCGATCACTTCGTCCTCGCGCTCGGCTTCGAAGGCGATGAAGTTGTCGTGCACGATCCCGATGGATACCCCGCGGTGCCGATCGCCCTGGAAGCGCTTGACCGCGCCTGGAGAGCCGACCTGATCGACTACCGCAGGGGTCCATACCGTCGGTGGCACTCGCCCGTTCGCATCAAGAGCCCAGCTCCCCAAGAGATTTCTGGGATGGCGATTCAGTCCTTTGCTCAGGCCTACAGGGAGTCCAGAGCTACGGTTCCCTCGGGAGTCGCCATCGGCCCCGAGGCGGTTGAGTCCGTGGCTGTCACCCTCAGAGATGGGAGGCTGGCCGAGCACGGGCTGGAGCATCTACGAAGATTCGCGTTGCCGTTGGGCGTGAGACGAGCCCTGGACTACGCCTGGTTCTTGCACGATGTCGACTCGGAGCTCGCCGACCTCAAGAGCAGGCAGGCACTATGCCTGGGGAGGGCTCACGCTGCGGCAGTTCAAGACGACTACGAGCTCCTTGCCGGGCACATGTCGACAGTTGCTGATCTGGAGCGTCAAGTCGAAGCCGCACTCGCATGACCGCCCGGACGGTCCCGATCACGCCTCTTCGCTGCGTCACGCCGGACGCTCGGCCGACAAGGCGAGCACAGGCACCGACCCACAACCAGGCCGGTTCGACTGTACGGTGGGAGGCGGCGGCTCAGCCTGCCGGGAGGAGCTCGAAGCGTGACCAGGCCCACCGAACTGAGGACAGAACGCCTTCTCCTGAGGCCTTTTCGGCTCTCGGACATCGACGACGTTCTCTACTCCATCCTCCGCGAGGATTGGAGGCCGTAGAGGCATGGCCGGTCACGCCTCCGTGAGAGAGGTTCGCGACGAGGAGTTGGAAGTGGTCCTGGCCCTGTGGCGCGAGGCCTACGAGGCCACGTTCCAGGTCAAGAAACGATGAGTGCCGCCGCGCCCGGTAGCGGGGTACCCTCGATGCCGAAGCGAATCGCAGCGTTCGGAGGTTGACCATGGTCCTTCCAACTGGCGCCGCCCAGAGTCTCGGCACGGAAACGGCGTTCGAAGTCCTGGCGCGGGCGAACAGGCTCGCCGCCGAGGGGCGCTCGATCATCAATCTCGGCATCGGCCAGCCGGACTTCGCCACGCCCGGCAACATCGTCGAGGCCGGGAAGCGCGCCCTGGCCGAGGGCAGGCACGGGTACACGCCGGGCGCCGGCATCCCGGAACTGCGCGAGGCCGTGGCCCGCGACCTGGAGCGTCGCCACGGCGCCGAGGTCGACCCGGAGACGGTCCTGGTCACGCCGGGGGCAAAGCCGGTGATGTTCTTCGCCGCGCTGCTTCTAGGGGAGCCCGACGCGGAGATCATGTATCCCAACCCCGGCTTCCCCATCTACGAGTCGGTGATCCGCTTCTCCGGCGCGACGCCCGTTCCGATCGAGCTGCACGAAGCCGATGGCTTCACGTTCGACCCGGACCAGGTGCTCAGCGAGATCAACGAACGCACCCGCCTGATCATCCTCAACAGTCCCGCGAACCCGACGGGCGGCGTGTACACGCGGGAGCAGGTCGAGCGCCTCGTCGAAGGGCTCGAACGCTGGCCCGACGTCGTGATCCTCAGCGACGAGATCTATTCGCGCATCCTGTACGACGGACGGACGCACGTCTCGTGGCTGAACTATCCGCAGCTTCGCGACCGGCTCATCGTGCTAGACGGCTGGAGCAAGACCTACGCGATGACCGGCTGGCGGCTCGGGTACGGCGTGTTCCCGCCCGACCTGTTTCCGTTCGCGGAGCGGCTGGCGATCAACAGCTACAGCTGTCCCAATGCGGCTACCCAGTACGCGGCGATTGAGGCGCTGGAAGGTCCGCAGGAGGCTGTCGAGGTGATGACGACGGCGTTCGACGAGCGGCGCAGGGTCATCGTCGAGGAGCTGAACCGCGTGCCGGGCGTCAGTTGCGTCGACCCGGGCGGCGCGTTCTACGCGTTCCCGAACATCTCGGGGACGGGCATCGACGCACGCACGCTGCAGGAACGGCTGCTGGAGGAGGCCGGCGTCGCGGTCATCGCCGGGACCAGCTTCGGCCACCTCGGCGAAGGCTACCTGCGCTTCAGCTACGCCGCCTCGCTTGAGGAGATCGTCGAAGGGGTGGACCGCATGCGCGCCCTGCTGGCGAACGGCTAGCGGGAACCGGAGGCCTTTACCGGGGGCGTGCGGGGTTGCGGCTTCCTGCCGTACCCTCGACACCATGAGCGATGCAGCGGGAGCCTCGCAGGCCGCGACCGTTGTGACGGTCTACCCCATGACGGGCCGGCAGCTCTTCATCACTGTGCCGCACGCGATCTGCGAGGAGTGTGACCTCACGGTGCGGCTTGTCGAGCGCGTGGCTTCCGACCTGCCGCATGTCGAAGTGCGGATCAAGCCGTGGTTCAACCACATTTTCGATGCGCTGCGGCGCGGAGGCTGGCACCCGCCCGTTGTGACGATAGACGGCAAGGTCTCGACGCAGGGGGTCGTCCCAGACGAGGAGTCGCTGCGTCGCACGCTCGCAGCCCGGTCCTCCGTCACCGATGGCGATTGAGGCCGTTGGCCGCGCCACGACGGGCGCCGCACCGGCTCCCCGAACGCTCCTCGGCGGTTACTTCCGTGTCGAGTCCACCCGGGAGTGGGTGCGGATGTGGTGCGCAGCGCTCATCCTCTTTGGCCCGGCGAGGCTGGTTCTCACAGTGGCGGCGCTACTGCCCGAACGGGGCCTCTACCGGGCGGTCGAGCGCTGGTGGGCGAGACTGGCCGCGCGACTTGTCGGTCTGCGCATCGACGTCAGCGGTCTCGAGCACATCGAACCGGGCGAGCGGTACGTGGTCGCCTCGCTGCACGAGGGCTTCGCCGACAGCCTCGCCCTGCTCCACCTTCCCCTCTCGCTCACGGCCGTCGCCCGGGACGAACTCGCGACTTTCCCGTTCCTCGGCCCCCAGCTCGCACGGGGACGACACCTCCTCGTGCGACCCGAGCGCCCACTGCAGAGCGCCCGCACGCTGCATCGCGAGGCGCGAGCGGCCATCGACGACGGGGACAGCATTCTCGTGTTCCCGCAGGGCTCCATCCTCGGCATCGAGTTGGCGTTTCAGCCGGGAGCGTTCCACCTGGCGCGGCGCCTCGGCCGTCCGCTTCTCCCAGTCGTGGTCACGGGCGGCCACCGGGTCTGGGAGCACCCCTTCACTCCCACGCTGCGGGTCAACCAGGCGATGAGCGTGGTCGTGCTTCCTCCGATTCCCCCGGAGGAAGCCGTCGCCCGGCAAGCGGCGGTCGAGGAGGAGATGAAGCGGCTTGCCCTGTCCAGCGAGACTCCGCCTCGCCACTTCGACCCGAGCCGCGACGGCTACTGGGACGACTACCGGTACGAGATCCATCCCGACTTCCCGGACCTCGCCCGCCGGGTCGCGAGCCACCGCCGCGAGGGAGTGGGCGGCCACGCCCACCAGTCCTGAGCCGGCCCGGAGACCCAGCCCTACCCGGACTGCCCTGGGTGCGTCACGGAGCGGATAGCCCTTTCGAGCATGGCCAGGCCTTGGGAGACTTCGGCCGCCGTTATCGAGAGGGGCGGGGCGATGCGGAGCACATTGCGGTGGAGCCCGCCCTTTCCCACGAGCAGGCCCTCGGCCCGGGCCGCATTGAGCACGCCGTCGGCCACCTGGGGAAGGGGATCGAGGGAGCCGGGAGCCGCGAACTCCACTCCGATCATCAGGCCCTTGCCCCGGACCTCGGCGATCTCGGGGACGTCTTCGGCGATGCGCTGAATCCCGTCCCGGAGGGTCTGGCCCTGCACGCGCGCGTTCTCCTGGAGGTCCTGCTCGAAGAGCACCTCCAGGTTTGCCAGCGCCGCCGTCACTGCGAGCGGGTTGCCTCCGAACGTGGAAAGCGAGTTCGCCGGCAGGCAATCGACAACGTCGGCGCGGCCGACGACACCGGCGATGGCGACGCCGTTGCCGAGCCCCTTCGCGAAGGTGAGGAGGTCGGGGACGATGCCGTGCGCCTGGTGCCCCCAGAAGTGGTCGCCCGTGCGGCCCCAGCCGGTCTGCACCTCGTCGGCGATGAAGAGGATGCCGTGCTCGTCCAGCATCTGCTTAAGGGCGCCGAAGTAGCCGTCGGGAGGAACGACGAAGCCGCCAACACCCTGGATGGGCTCGGCGATCATCGCGGCCACGTCGCCGGCGGTGGCGACGGCCAGGAGGTCGCGCAGGTCGTCGACGCAGGCCTCCACGAACTCGTCCTCGGGAAGGCCGCCAAAGGGGGACCGCAGGCGGTAGCCGCTATGGACGTAGGTGACGTTGAACGGGCTCAGCGCGGTCGCCGACCAGGAGGCGTTGCCGGTGACGGCGACCGTCGAGTGGGACTTGCCGTGGTAGCTGTTCCGCAGGGCGAGGATCTGGTCGGACGAGCGAAACTGGGTAGCCATCATGAGGGCGGCGTCGTTGGCCTCGCTGCCCGAGTTGGTGAAGAAGACCTTCGCGTTGGGGATGCCGGAGAGTTCGGCGATGCGCTCGGCCAGCTCGATCTGTGGCTCGATGAGGTAGAGCGTGCTCGTGTGGAGCATGCGGGCAGCCTGATCCTGGATGGCTTCGACGACGCGGGGGACACGGTAGCCGGTCATGGTGGTGAGGATGCCGCCGAAGAAGTCCAGGTAGCGATTGCCCTCGGCATCGACGACGTGCCGCCCCTCTCCGTCGACGAGCGCGATGGGGTCGTCGTAGTAGAGGGTCATCCAGGAGGGCATCACGCCCCGATGTCGCGCCAACAGGTCAGCGTGGCGGCCCACGCGCGGCTCCATCCCGAGGTATCGGCCAGTGGGGGAAGATACGCCGCACGCCCGTTGCGTGTCTCGCCGGGAGCGGAGGCGCTTGGCACGTCCGGGCGGCAGGGCTAGGGTGCGGGCACCGGAGGCTTTGCGATGACGCAGGCCACAAGCACGGGCTACGACCCGGCGACCTACGAGCCCCTGACCTTCCACGACGTTGCCGGCCGGTTCCGGACGGGCGACGACACGCCCCGCGACTACCTCGAACGCTGCCTCGCGACCATCGATGAGCGCGAGCCGGTCGTGCAGGCGTTCGCCCACCTGAACCGGGACCTCGCACGGGTCGCCGCGAACGCGAGCAGCGCGCGCTGGGCAGCGGGCGAGCCGCTCTCGCCGATCGACGGCATGCCGGTGGGGATCAAGGACCTGCTCGAAACGAAGGACATGCCGACCGAGTACGGCTGCGAGGCGTTCCGCGGCAACTTCCCAAAGCGGGACAACGCCGCCGTCTGGGCGCTGCGGCAGGCGGGAGCGGTGATCCTCGGCAAGACGGTGACGGCCGACCTCGGGGGATCGCACCCGGGACCGACGACGAACCCGTTCGACGCGCGGCGCTCGCCCGGCGGTTCCTCGTCCGGTACGGCCGCAGCAGTGGCGGCGCGGATGCTCCCGGCGGGGCTGGGCACGCAGGTGGGCGGCTCCATCATCCGGCCCGCAGGCTACTGCGGGAACGTCGCACTCAAGCCGACGCAGGGCGGTATCAACCGCGGGGAGCGGCAGGTGACCAGCATGAGCACCCACGGCGTCCATGCCGGGTGCATCGAGGACATGTGGCAGGTCGCGATCGAGATTGCGCGGCGCGCGGGAGGCGACCGGGGTGCGCGGGGGCTGGAGGGGCCTTCGACTACACCCGAACCGGTGAAGCCCGAGCGGCTGATCGTGCTGCAGACGCAGGGCTGGGCCGAGCTGGACGGCGCCAGCAAGCGGGGCTTCGCGGGGGTCCTCGACCAGCTACGGGCGCTCGGTATCGAGCTGTTGCATCGGCGGGACGACCCGCTGGTCGAGACGGTGGAGGGCGCCATCGGCAATGCGCGCGAGGTGTGCAACGCGATCACGGGCTGGGAGAACCGCTGGCTAACGCGAAACCTCGTCGATCAGCACCCGGACGGGGTCAGCGAGCGGGCGAAGGAGGTGCTCGAGGCGGCGGAGGCGATGACCGTGGACGACTACCGGGCGCTGCTGTTCGCCCGCGAGGTCGCGCAGGAGGCGCACGCGGCCGTAGCCGGGTCCGCCGACGCGATCATCACGCTCTCGTGTCCCGGACCGGCGCACGTGTGGCTCGGCGACGAGCCGGGCCAGCCACTGGTGCCGCGCCCGACCGGGGATCCGGTCTTCAACTTCCCGAGCTCGATGCTGTTCGCCCCGGCGGTGAGCATGCCGCTGATGAGCGTGGGCGGGATGCCGGTCGGGGTGCAGGTGTTCGGCCAGCCGCACGAGGATGCCGCGATGACCTCGATCGCGCACTGGCTGCTGGGAGCGATGCAGCCGGTCGTCGTCGGCTAGCGCAACGGGCGGAGGAACTCGACGAGGTCCTGGACGAAGAGGTCGGGCTCTTCGGCGGCGGGGAAGTGGCCGCCGCGCTCCTGCTTCCCCCAGTGCGTGAGGTTGTTGTTCGCCTCGACCATCTTGCGCGGCGCGAACACCATCTCGCGCGGGAAGCCGGGGACACCGACGGGGACCTCGATCGCGGGCGTGCGCTCGTGCGCGCGGTCCCAGGGGGTGCGGAAGACGTGCCAGTACCAGCGAGCGGACGTGACGTAGCTCTCCGTGAACCAGTAGATGCTGACAAGGTCGAGCAGGAACTTCCGTGAGGGCACCTGGTCGGGGCCGCCGCGGTTGTCGCTCCAGTTGTAGCGCTTCTCGATGAGCCAGGCGGCGAGTCCGACGGGGGAGTCGTGCAGGGCGTAGGCGAAGGTCTGGGGGTCGGTGGTGTGGACGGCGACGTGGGCGAGGGCGGTGGTCCAGCGGTCGTCCATCATGTCCCAGGCCCACTGCTCGTCGGGCTCGAAGTCGTCACGGCTGAGCCGCGACGTGGGCCCGTCCAGGGTCCGGCGCAGGCCGAGGAGACTGCCCGGCTTCAGGTTGCCGGTTCCGGAGCCGCCCGCGCCGCCCAGCATCGGGGCGATGCTGACGTGGATGCCGACGACGCGGTCACCGTACTTGTGGCCGAGCTGGGCGCTGATGCCGGCGCCGAAGTCGCCTCCCGCCGCGGCGAAACGGTCATAGCCCAGCACATCCGACATCAGCGTGGCCCAGAGGTCGGCGGTCCACTGCGTCTGGACTCCGTCGACGGTGAGGGGCGTCGAGAAACCGAAACCGGGGAGGGAGGGAGCGATCACGTCGAAGGAGTCGGCCGGATCGCCGCCGAAGGCGGCGGGGTCGGTGAGCCTGCGGGTGGCTTCCTTCCAGTCCCAGAAGCTCCAGGGCCAGCCGTGGGTGAGGATGATGGGAAGCGGATTCGGTCCCCTTCCCCGCTCGTACATGAAGTGGATGGGGACGTCATCGAGGGTGACGCGGTAGTTGCCGAAGCTGTTGATCTCGGCCTCGGTCTCGCGCCAGTCGTACTCCTTCCACGACTCCACGAACGACTCCAGGTAGGAGCGGGGCACGCCGTAGCGCCAGTCCTCGTTGTTGAAGTCGGCGGGCCAGCGGATGCGGTGGAGCCGGGCCTGGAGGTCCTCCAGCGCCTCGTCCGGGATCGCAACGGTGAACGGTTCAGGCGGCATCTGCTCCTCCCTCAGGCGCTACCGGCGGTGTGGACGAGCACCTTGCAGTTGAACGGGTCGCCGGCGGTGATGCGGGCGATCTCCTCGGGCAGATCCCCGAGGTCCACCGTCCGCGTGACGAGCGGGGTGGTGTCGATGGCGCCGCTCCCGAAGGCGGCGAGCGTCTCCTCGAAGTCCTCCCGGGTGTAGGCCACCGAGAACTTGATGGTGAGGGCCTTATTGATGCCGACGACGGGCATGAACCGGTCCTCTTCCATGCAGACGCCGACGACGATGATCCTCCCGCGGGGCTTCACGGCATCCATTGCCTGCCGAATGATGCCGGGGATTCCCACGCAGTCGATGACGACGTCCGGTCCCCCGTCGAGCCCGGCTTCGAGGTCGGCATCGAATCCGGCGTCGGAAGGATCGAGGACGACATCGGCGCCGAGTGAGGCGGCAAGGTCGCGGCGGAGGGCCACGGGATCGCTGACGCCAACGAGCTCCACGCCGTCGTGCTTCAGCCACATGAGGGCCATGAGCCCGATCGGGCCGGCGCCCATGATGAGGACGCGGTCGCCCGCTTCCGCCTCGGCCTCGTGGGTCGCGTGGCGGGCGACGGAGCAGGGCTCGGTGGTGGCCGCCACATCGACGCTGACGTTGTCGGGGACGGGGAGGAGGGTGGGCTCCCAGAGCACCATGTAGTCGGCGAAAGCGCCGTTGAGCTCGGAGCTGTAGGCGCTCGCCATGCGTGGCGGGAGGGGACGGTCGGTCTCCCCGGCGGGGGCTTTCACGACGCGGTCGCCGGGGGACCACTCGGAGACGTCGGGGCCGGTCTCGACGACCTCGGCGACGAACTCGTGGCCCATCACCATGCCCTGCTCAAGGTCGGCGAGCTCGTACCAGGAAGTGTGTCCCGTCTCCTCGATGATCGACTCGAGGTGGGCGGCGGCGTGAACGTCGGAGGCGCAGATCCCGGCCGCGAGGACGCGAACGAGCACCTCCCCGGAGCCGGGAGTGGGCCGGGGCCACTCCTCGACAGTCAGCGTGGTTCCTCGCAACACCATTGCCTGCATGTCGGGACCTCCTCCGTTCGCACCCGGTGGGGATGGCGTAAGCCTAGTCCCTTGAGAGGGCAATGTGGCCGCTGAGGGGTCTCGGGGCGACGTGCTGAGTGGCTCAGCCAGTAGACTGCGCGCACTCCGGAGAGCCGGGGCCGGGGCCGCCGGCCGCGAGAATCGCCAGAGCCGGGCAAGGAGGGCGCGTGACGACCGACCTGTTCAGCAACCCGAAGCGGTTCGGAGACATGGCCTCGTGGCGCGAGGAGGCGCTCGCGCTTCACGCCAGGGGAGTGTTCCACCCGATCGAAGTCGAGGGCTTCGGCGCCTTCCGGGCGGTCATCGGCCGGGACGAGATCCTCGAGATCGAGGCGCAACACGAGCTCTTCACGAACGGCCCGGAACCGATCCTGACCCACGACGCGATCATCGAGATGCGGGCGCAGGGCGGGCCGCGTGCGAAGACGCTCATCCACATGGACGACCCGGAGCACCGGAAGTACCGGATGCTCACGAACGACTGGTTCAAGCCCGGCAGCGTGCGCCAGCTTCAGCCACGGCTGGACGAGCTGAGCCAGAAGGCGCTCGCGACGCTGGAGGAAGGCGGGGGCGAGATCGACTTCAACACGGAGGTGGCCCTGCCATTTCCGCTGGAGGTAATTCTCGCGATTCTGGGGCTGCCGGAAGAGGACTACCCCCGGATGCTCCAGCTGACGCAGGAGATGTTCGGCGCCAGCGACCCAGATTTCGTCCCGAAGGACCGCGACCCGGAGGACGTGATGGCGGTCCTGCGGGACTTCTTCGAGTATTTCGCCACCTTGAGCGCGAATCGCCGCGCGAATCCGACCGACGACCTGGCGACGCAGATCGCCAACGGCCAGATCGACGGCGCCCCCATGCCGATCCTGGAGACGATGGGGTACTACCTGATCGTCGCCACCGCCGGGCACGACACGACCTCGGCGTCGATCGCGGAAGGGATGCGCCTGCTCGCGGAGAACCCCGACCAGCTGGCGCTCCTGCGGAGCAAGCCGGAGCTCATCCCGAACGCGGTCGAGGAGCTGATCCGCATCGCTTCGCCCGTGCGGCACTTCATGCGTACCGCGCAGGAGGACACCGAGGTGGCGGGAGAGCCGGTCGCGAAGGGCGAGTGGCTGATGCTGTCGTACGCCGCCGCGAACCTGGACCCGCGAACGTTCGAAGACCCTTTGCGGTTCGATGTCACGAGGAAGGCCGCCGAGCGCCAGATCGCCTTCGGCTACGGTGTGCACTACTGCCTCGGCGCCCATCTGGCGCGGCTGGAGATGGCGACGCTGTTCGGCCACCTGCTGCCCCGGCTCGAGTCGGTCGAGCTCGCGGGCGACGTCACGACATCGACCGCCACGTTCGTGAGCGGCATCAAGAGCCTGCCGATCCGCTACACATTGACTGCTCCGTAACGCTCCAAGGGAGGGCGACATGTACGACAAGCTGTTCGAGCCGATCGACGTCGGCGGCGTCACCATCAAGAACCGCATCGTGCGGTCACCGCACGGCACGGGGCTCTTCGGCGACGACTTCATCGCCTACCACGTGGCGCGGGCGAAGGGCGGCGTGGGGATGTCGACGGTGTCGGCGACGAGCGTCCATCCGAACGCACCCGGAGCCATCCCCGTCTGGTCGGACGACTGCAAGCCGTACCTGTCGAAGCTGGCGAACGCCGTACACGAGCACGGCATGAAGATGTTCCACCAGATCTACCACCCGGGCGCCTCGCAGGCGGAGATGGTGGGCGGGGCGGAAGCGTGGTCGGCGAGCGAGATCCCGAACTTCCTTGGTGGCGCGGTGGTACCCGTCGCGATCAGCAAGGGGCAGATCGGCGACCTCGTGGAGCACTTCGCCGGGGCGGCCAAGCGCATCTGCGAGGCGGGCCTCGACGGCGTCGACATTCACGCGTCGAGCGGCTACCTGCTGCACGAGTTCCTCTCGCCGGCGCTCAACCAGCGCGACGACGAGTACGGCGGCTCACCGGAGAACCGCATGCGCATCGTGCTCGAGGTGATCGACGCGATCCGCGGAGAGGTAGGCGACAGCGACTTCGCCGTGGGAGTGCGACTGCCGAACGAGGACTACGTGCCCGGCGGCCTCACGGCCGAGCTGAACGGCCAGATCGCGGAGACCGTGGACCCGCTCGTCGACTACGTCTCGCTGCACATGGGCTCGTACTGGCGCTTCCACAAGCTGATCGCGCCAACGGACGACCCGCTGGGCGTGGAGATGGCCCCGAACGCCACCATTCGCCCGGTGATCACGAAGCCGACGATCGTGGTCGGCCGCATCCTGACGGTGGACCACGCCCACGCGCTGGTGGAATCGGGTCAGGCGGACATGGTCTCGATGGTGCGGGCGCTGATCGCCGACCCGGAGCTGGTGAACAAGGCGCAGCAGGGGAACGAGGACCTCATCAGGCCCTGTATCGGGACGAACATGGGCTGTGTCGGACGGCTCATGAGCGGGCAGGGGCTGAGCTGCGTGGTCAACGTGGCCGCCGGCCAGGAGGCGACGGTGACGCAGGAGCCCGAGATTCCCGCCGAGGAGCCGAGGCGGGTTCTTGTGGTCGGGGGCGGTCCCGCGGGCATGGAGGCAGCGCGGACGGCCGCCATCCGGGGCCATCACGTGCAGCTGCACGAGGCGACGCAGAAGCTCGGCGGCCAGGTGAACATCGCGGCGAGCGCTCCCAGGCGGGGCGACGTCGGCGCCATCACCCACTGGTTGGGCGAGGAGCTGAAGCGGCTGCAGGTCGACGTCCGCCTGAACTCCCTGGTGGACATCGAGACCGTCATGGAGGCGGACGCAGACGTCGTCGTGCTGGCGGCGGGGGCCAGTCCGCGGGCGGACGGATTCCAGGTGGCGACGCCGGCGGTCACGCTACCCGGCCACGACCTGCCGCACGTGTACAACGCGCAGGACCTGCTGGGCTACGGCGAGCCGGTCAACATCCAGGGGCCGGCCCTCGTCTTCGACGACACGGGCTCGTTCGAGGCGATTTCGGCGGCGGACGTGCTTCTCGAGGCGGGTGTGCACGTGACGCTCGTCTCCCGCTTGAAGGACCTGGGCGAGAACCTGCCGTATCCGCCCGTGACCGTGGGCGCAGCGCGCGAACGGCTGATGTCCGGGGACTTCGACCTGATCGGGGGGCACTACCTGCAGGCGATCCGCCCCGGGGAGGTCGACATCGGCGTCCTGCACACGGACCGGGTGCGAACGATCCCGGCCAACACGGTGATCATGGTGACCCACCACGAACCCAACCGGTACCTCGCGACCGAGCTTGAGGACGAGGGCATCGAGGTGCACCAGGTTGGCGACGCGCAGGGTCGCAACAGCATTCGCAACGCGATCCACACCGGCGCGTTCCTCGGCAGGGAGCTGTAACTTGCGGCCGTCAGCGGCAGAGGAGGGCTAGCGGGATGCGCGTGGCAGTACTGGGGGGAAGCGGGTTCATCGGGCCGCGGGTGATGCGGTTGCTGGTGGAGCACGGGCACGAGGTCCACTGCATGGACATCGCGCCCGACGCTCCAGCGCTCGACCCGCTGCGCGACCGCATCCAGATTACGCGGGGCGACATCACGCTCATGGACGACGTGGTCGAAACGCTCACGCTGAGCAAGCCGGACCGGGTCCTGAACCTCGCGTACGCGCTGGGGGCGGGCGATGCCGACCCCCACCCACAGGTACGGCTGAACATTCTCGGGATGGACAACTGCTTCGAGGCAGCCCGCATCCTCGGGATCCGGCGGGTGGTGTACGCGAGCTCGCTGGCGGTCTACGGGCCGCAGCGACTGCACGGCGAGCGCGCGGTGACCGAGGACGACCTCTGCCTCGGTACGGGCATCTACGCCGTCTCGAAGATCTTCAACGAGCACCAGGCGGAGTGGTACAACCGCGCGTTCGACATGGCCATCACGGGCGTGCGGCCGGCGAACATCACGGGACCGGACAAGGTGCGCGGGTCGATGAACCACGTGCAGTGCCAGGTACTGCCGGCGCGGGGCGAGCCCGTCAGCTTCCCCTACCGGGACACGATGACCCTGCCGCTGAACGTTGAGGACATCGCCGAGGTGTTCCTGCGGGTGACGCTGGCGGAGGAGACGGCCTACCCGATCTACAACTCGGGCGGGAACTCCACGAGCCTGGGCGAACTGGCAAGCATCGTGCAGGAGTTCCTGCCGGAGGCGGAGATCGCGTTCGACGACGACGAGGGCGGGCGCGATTCGTCTGGGCTCTTCCTGATGGACAACTCGCGTCTCGTGGAGGAGTTCGAAGTGGAGTACGCCCCGTTCCGGCAGCGCGTGCTGGAGACCCTGAACGCAGTCAGACGCATCGAGGGGCTCCCGCCGATCGGCTAGAGCGTGGCTGCTCTGGTAGAAGATCCCCAACGACGCCCCCACAGGAGCCTCCCGTGCTGACCGAACTCGACGACACCCTCCTCCACCAGGCCCCACTCCCGTTCGCGTTCGTGGGCACGAGCGACCACCGGTTCTACGACCGCTACTGGTTCGAGGCGGTTGCGCCGGATGGCTCGGCGGGCGTGCTCGTGAGCATGGGGCGCTACCCCAACATGAACGTGCTCGACGGCTTCGTGGCCGCGCAGACGGAGGGCAGGCAGTACAACGTCCGCTTCTCGCGGGAGCTGCGGCCCGCCGTCGCGGAGACCGAGGTCGGCGGCCTCAGCGTCTCGCTGGTCGAGCCCCTCGAGGTGCTGCGCCTGCAACTGGAGGAAGGCGACCACCCCCTCTCCTGCGACCTGACGTGGACGGGTAGCCTTCCGGCGAGGCTGGAGGACCACAGCTTCTCGCGCGCCCAGGGCCGTGTCGTGTCCGACATGTACCGCTTCGCGCAGGTGGGGACGGTGAGCGGGTCGCTCGGCATCGACGGCCGCGACTTCGTGGCCGCCGACTGGTTCGGGGCGCGGGACCACTCCTGGGGCGTGCGTCCGGGGGTCGGGGGCTTCGAACCAATGACGGGCGGGGGCGCAGGCGGAGTCCGCGGAGAGCTGTTCATCTGGCTCGCGTTCCGGGTCGAGGAGCTTGGCGGTTATGTCCAGCTTGACGAAGACCACCTGGGGCGGCGGCAATCGCTCGACGGCGCGCTGGTCTGGCCCCCGGAGGCGGGGCGGCCGGAGCTACGCATCGTCGACATGCAGCACGACCTGACCTTCCACGAGGGCACGCGCGCCTTCAGCCACGCGCGGCTGGTCCTGACGACCGAGGACGAGCAGCGCTGGGAGGTGGAGGCGGAACCGATGTTCACCGCCTGGGCCTACAAGGGGACGGGCTACGGAACGGGCTACAACGACGAGAAGGGGCTCGGCGCGTATCGCGGCGAGTACATCGAGGAGACGGACGTGTACGACGTGTCACATCCAGAGATCGTGCGGAATCTCGACGGTGACCGGATCCCGTCGGGGCACCGCGAGCAGCCGGTGCGGCTCTCCGTCAACGGCCGTCCCGGCTTCGGCCACCTCCCCATCATGGTGATGGGACCGAACCAGCGGTACGGACTCCAGGCAGAGTAACGATGGTCGACGCAGAGGCGGTGGCGAGCTACTTCGCCGAACGGTTCGACGAGGCAGTCACGGTCAGCTCCCTCAAGCAGACGTTCCCGGGGATGTCGCGGGAGACTTGGATCGTGGGCGCGGAGGTCGGGGAAGGGACGGCGAAACGATACCGGGACCTCGTGCTGCGGATCGACCTGCCGAGCGGGGGGATCGTGCCGCTGCCGCTGAAGACGGAGTGGGAGGTCTACGTACGGCTGTGGCCGTCGCCGGTTCCCGTGGCCGAGCCGCTCTGGTACGACGAAGGGCTCCCATTCGCCGAGGGGCGCCCGCACATGGTCCGCGAGCTTGTCGAGGGGGCCACGAGCATTCCGGACCTGATGGAGCCCGGGCCCGAGGGCGACGCCCTGCGGCGCAGCGTGGCCTTCGAGCACGCGGAGAAGCTCGCCCTGGTGCACTCGCTGGACTGGAAGCGGTACGGGCTCGACGAGGTGCTGCCCGCACCTGCGTCTCCTAAGGACGCCATCCGGCAGGACTTCGAGATGTGGAAGGAGATCTGGTTCGAGTGCCGTTCGGCGCCTTACCCGGAGATCACCGACGCCCTCTACTGGCTGGAGGAGCAGATCCCGACGGAGAGTCCACGCACCTCGCTCATCAAGGGGAACAACGGCATCGGCGAGGAGATCTGGCGGGACGGGAAGATAGTGGCGATGAGCGACTGGGAACTGGCCGCGCTCGGGGACGCCGCGCAGGACTGGGCCTTTTCGCAGGGGATGCTCGGTCTCTGGGATCCCGACGAAACCCTGGCCCACTACGAGGAGGCTGCGGGCTTCAAGCTCTCGCCCCGCACGATGGCGTTCAGCCAGCTCTTCATCGCCTTCAAGTCGACCGTCTGCCTGAACAGCGCGCTGCGGGGGTTCATGGACGGTCGCGACCGCCGCCCCGGGGTCGCGGTGATGGGCATCTCGAGCCCGGGGAACGCGGCGGGCACGCTCGCGTCCGTCGTGGGGATGGACATCGAGGAGGCTGCCCGCGCGCTCGCACAAGGGGAACCGGAGGACAGTCCGTATATCAGGGGGGAACGATCGTGAGACCCAGCACGAAGGAACTGCTCGACTCGATTGCCGAGGCGCTGGACACGCGCGTGGCCCCGACGGTGACGGACCCGTGGGCGGCGAGCTCGCTGCGGAGCATCGGCACGCTGCTCAGTCACCTCTCGGTCCGCGTCGAGAGCGAGCTCACGATCCTCGCGGAAGGGAACGCCGACCTGCGCGAGGTTCTTGCGGGCGCGTGCGACAGGCTCGAGGGCTGCTCGACGCCCAGCCGTCCCTCGATGCGCGCGGACATCGAGGCGCTGCTCCTGGAGGTGAGCGCGCAAGACGCTCACGGCCTGGCGACGGTGGCGCTGCTGGAAGAAGCGAGTAGGGCGCTGAACGAGCAGCTCGAAAGGCTGGTGCGCGTTGTGCACGAAGACCGGGAATCGCTGGGGGAAGTGGTTCACGAGGAGGTGCTCGGGGCGATTCGTCGCTACTTTGCTCGCCAGCGGGAGCGGGAAGCGCCGCTGTATGAGGCGCTCGCCGGCCCGATGTTCTGAGTCGCGCAGCGGGAGCATGATGCACCGATGACCGAAGTCGAATTCGTCCTGCCCGACCCTGAGTTCGAGCAGTACACCTGGGTGTACGAGAACGAGCACGGGCCGGCGTCCCAGCCGCCACTTACGAGAGAGGCGGGCTTCGGCCCGCCGCCCGAAGCGGGCGCCCCACCCTCCCGGCTGATCATCAACGGGTACAGCTACTTCCGTTCGGGGCCGATGGGGGAGATGCCGAGTTCCTTCGACCTGCCCGATCTCGGAGGCGCAACTGCGCTCGAAACCTGGAACGAGAAGTGGCTGCCGCAGGTGGACGCGCTCTTTGAGGACCTGTGCGGCTTCGACGCCGCCGCGGTCGGGGAGGGGGAGTGGCAGGAGGTTCTCGACCGCCAGGCGTCCGAGTTCCGGCGGGTATTCGCGGGGGTTCACGGCGAGTGCGTCCTGACCTCTGGGCAGCTGGCACGGGAATTCGTCGATGCGTACTGCGAGGTGTTGGGCGAGGAGCGGCGCGGGGACGGCCACGCCATCCTGCAGGGGTTCCCAAACCGCACGCTCGACCGTGCGATTGCCCTCTGGGAGCTGGGGCGGGAGGTTCGCGCCAAGCCAGAGTTGCGGGCGGCCGTCGAGGAGGGGGCCGACCGGCGGACAAGCGTTGTTCATACCGCGTTCGAGCGTCGCCTCGAGGGCTTCCTCGAGGAGTTCGGGCACACGATCGACGCGCAGGTTCCGGACGCGCCCACGTGGCGGGAGGAACCGCGTCCGGCGCTCGACCTGATCCTTCGGTACGCGGACGGGCCCGAGGACGCGTCGCCCTCCCGGGCCGCCGCCGCACAGGTCGCGCGGCGGGAGGAGCTGGAGGCGGAGCTGCGAGCGCTGGAGGGGCGCGATCAGCGCGCGCGGGATCTGCTGGAGTCGCTCCCGACGGCGCAGGAGCTGCTGCCGGTTCGGGAGGACCACAACACGCTCTGCGACCAGCGGTTGGGGGCAGCCTCGCGCTACCGCTGGCTGAGCATTGGCCGGCTGCTGGTGAAGCGCGGGCTCGCGGAGGAAGCCGGGGATGTCTTTTACTTCACGCTGGAGGAGCTGCGAGAGGCACTGGAGGGCGGAAGCGCTCCCGGGAGCGAGGCCATCGGCGAGCGGCGGCGGGAGCAGGCTGCCTTCCGGGCGATGCAGCCACCGCCCGTCCTCGGACAACCGCTCGCCGGCGAGACCAGCGAGGCGGGGGCGCTGCGGGGAACGGGGGCGTCGGCAGGCGTCTACCGGGGCCGGGCGCGCGTCATCCGGTCGCTGGCAGAGGCCGGCCGCCTGGGCGACGGCGAGATCCTGGTCTGCGGGGTGACCGCGCCGACCTGGACGCCGTACTTCGCGGTGGCGGGGGCGGTGGTCACGGATGCGGGCGGGGCGCTCTCGCACACGGCCGTAGTCGCTCGCGAGTACGGCATCCCGGCGGTGGTGGGGACGCGGACGGGCACGCGCGCCATCGCGGACGGCGCGCTGATCGAGGTCGATGGCTCGGAGGGGCTGGTCCGGCTCCTCTAGTGGGTGCCCTGGGCAGCCATCACCGTGGGCATGCCCTGCATGCCCCGGAGGGTGTTGATCTCGCCGCGGTGGCCGTTGAAGTGGCCCATCATGTGCAGAGAGATGGCCTCGCCGACGCTCTCGGTGCTGTTGCGGGCCGGGATTTCGCGTTCGAGGTCCTCATCGGTGGCGGCGGCGAGGAACGCGGCGGTGCGCTCGAAGACGGCGTCCTGGTAGCCGGCGAGGGCGTCGACGTCGGCGACGTGGACCCGCCGGGCGTCCTCATCGGACATGCCGGTCCCGAAACCGTCGAAGGGGAGGCCGGTGCGGCGGGCCCACTCCTCGCTCCAGACCTGCGGCTGGTCGCTAACGCGGCTGACGATGAGATCCTCGACGCGGGAGGTGTGCCAGAGGCACCAGGCGATGGAGTGGCTGCCCTGCTCCGGGACAAAGTGGAGTTGCTCATCCGTCCCGTTGCGGGCGTCGACGAGGGCGGCGTGCGTGAACTCGAGGCTGCGCTGGATGAATTCGACGGTGCTCATGGCATCCCCCTGTGTGCGGGCACGATCCTACGCGCGCGGGTCATCGCGCGTGCGGGACGATCAGAGTGGAACGACCGGCTAGTTGCCCGGCAGCAGGTACCGCAGCGATCCCCAGGTGTTGCGTTGCCCGACGATGCGGGACCGCTGGAGGAGGTGGTCGACGTGGTGGTCCTCGTCACACCCGTTGACGGACTCTTCCATCTGAATGGTGACGTGGGCGATGCCGAACTCCTCGTGCGCGATGCGTTTCATGGCGGTGAGCAAGTCATCCTTGTCGCCCCCGTACGAGGGATCGATGAGGACGTGCGCGGTGAAAGCGTCACTCTGGGAGGTGATGGTCCAGGCGTGGACGTCGTGGACGAGGGTGACGCCCTCGAGCTCCTCGATGTCGTTGCAGAGCCTGTAGACATCGATGTGCTCGGGCGTGCCTTCGAGCAGGACGTGAATCACGCTGGTCATCAGGCCCCAGGAGCTCACGAGGATGAGCAGGCCGATGACGACGCTGATGATGGGGTCGGCCACATGCCAGCCAAGGGTGATGACGAGGATGGAGGAGACAACGACGCCGACCGAGCCGAGCAGGTCGGCGAGCACGTGCTGGAAGGCGCCCTCGGCGTTGAGGCTGTGCTCGGAGGAGCGGTGGAGGATGAAAGCGGCGGCGATGTTGACGGCGAGACCGCCGAGGCCCACCCAGAGAACGGGCCAGCCATCGACGTGGGCGCCTTCGGCGCCGAAGCGGTGATAAGCCTCGAAGCAGATCCAGGCGACGATGATCCAGAGGGCGACCGCGTTTAGCAGAGCGGCGAGAATCTCGGTGCGGTAGAAGCCGAAGGTGCGCTCGGCGGAGGCGGCGCGCTCGGCGATCCACATGGCGAGCAAGGCGAGGCCGATAGCGGCGGCGTCGGTGGCCATGTGGCCGGCATCGGCAAGGAGGGCGAGGCTGCCAGAGAGAAGGCCGCCGACGATCTCGGCGACCATATAGCCGGCGATCAGGACAAGGGCAAAGGTCAGGCTGCGGCGGCTAAGGCCCCGAAGGTCGTGGGCGTGGTCGTGGTGATCGTGGCCGCCATGGTCGTCGTGGTCGTCGTGATCATGGCCACCGTGATCGTGTTCTTCGTGGTCGTGGGCATCGTGGTCATGTTCGGCATGGGCCTCGTGGTCATGGTGGTCATGCTCGTCGTGCCCGTGTTCATCGTGATCGTGGTCATGCCCTCCGGCTGCCGAACCTGACGCAGAAGACATACCCGCTCACCTCAGACAACTCGTTCCGGAGATCCCCGGAACGCTACCAACTCAATGCCGATACGGGTGACGACAGGGGGCGCCCCCCGAGGGAGGCGCCTCCCTGACCGCACACTCTCGTGACGTGCCGCTACCCCCTTGATGGGGAACACGCGCTAGGCGGCGTGGTGCTCGTGCTCGTCGCACTCGTGCGGGTCGTGCACGTGGCCGGGCTCGCCATGGTGCTCGTGCTCGTCACACTCGTGAACGTCGTGCACATGGCCGACGTCACCACCACCCTCATGGTTGTGGTGCTCGTGGTCGTCGCACTCGTGGGGATCGTGGACGTGACCAGGGCCGCCGTGGTGCTCGTGCTCGTCGCACTCGTGGATGTCGTGTGCCATGCAAAACTCCTATTGATGAATAGCTAGGATTTGTTATACACCGGGGTCCGATTGCCACTTGAGAGGAGGTCTCTGCACCCCCGCATCGGCGAAGGGCGCCTCGGGTTGCGCGGCTGCACAGATGGGGGCGACTTCCAAATGCGGGGGCGATGCGACGCGGGGCGCGGGCGTGGTGGCATGAATATGGCACGATGCGGCGTGGTGTATACTCCGCCGCCGCGGACCGCAGGTTTCTCGTGCTCCGCCGGAGCATGAAAGAGGGAGACGCGACGGCCTACAGGCCGTACACTCCACGATTACGAGTCGAAAGCACGGTTGAGGAGACGGACCACATGGCAATCAGCGCCGAACGGGAAGGCGGCACCGTCGTGGCCAAGGCCGATGGGCGAATCGATGGCTCCAACGCCAGCGAGTTCCAGGCGGACCTGCAAGCGGTGATCGAAGACAGCGACCAGGCGCTCATCCTGGACTTCGAAAGCGTCTCCTACATCAGCAGCGCCGGGCTACGGGTCTTGCTGCTCACGGCCAAGACCCTGGAAGGGAACGGTGCGAAGCTCGCGCTGTGCTCACTTTCCGAACCGATTCGGGAGGTGTTCCGCATCAGCGGCTTCGACAACATCATCCCGATCCACGACTCCCAGGCCGAGGCAGCCGCGGCCGTAAGCGGCTAGCTCGCACCGACAACCGGAAGTGAGGGCTCGCCGAGGCGCGCGCTGTCGATGACGTACAAGATTCTCGTAGTCGACGACGAACCCGATCTCGAGCCGCTGGTCCTGCAGCGGATGCGCCGGCACATCCGTCGCGGGCGTTACGAGTTCGTCTTTGCGCACAACGGCATCGAGGCGCTTGAGGAGCTCGAGGCCGATCCGAGCATCGACATGGTCGTCTCGGACATCAACATGCCGCGCATGGACGGGCTGACGCTGCTGGAGCAGATCCCCAACGTGAGCCCGGACATCCGGGCGATCATCGTGTCGGCCTACGGTGACATGGAGAACATCAGGACCGCGATGAACCGCGGCGCGTTCGACTTCGTCACGAAGCCGGTGGACTTCGACGACCTGCAGTTCACGATCGACCGCACGCTGGAGCACATCGAGCAGTGGCGGGAGGCGCTGAGCACGCGCGACAAGCTCGTGGCGCTCCAGAACGAGCTGGACGTTGCCAGCAAGATGCAGCAGTCGATCCTGCCGACGGTGTTTCCCAGCAACGAGTCGTACGCAACCTACGGCACGATGCACCCGGCGAAGGACGTAGGCGGAGACTTCTTCGACATCATCCGTCTTGAAAACGATCGGATCGGACTGGCCATCGCGGACGTCTCGGACAAGGGCGTGCCGGCCGCCCTCTTCATGATGTCGAGCCGCACGCTCCTGAAAGGCTCCGCCATCGGCACGACCGGGGGCCCGGGGGCCGTGCTGACTGAGGTGAACAACCTCCTGAACGAGGACGAAACGACGGGCATGTTCGTGACGATGCTGTACGCGGTTTACGACCCCGCAACCGGCGAACTGACGTACGCCAGCGGCGGTCACGACCCGCCGCTGGTCGTTCGCGCCGACGGCAGCTCGGAGCTGAAACCCCTCACCGGCGGCATCGCGCTGGGGGTTCTGGGCGGGTTCGAATACCGGCAGGAGACGTTCCAGCTGGAGCCGGGGGACACGGTCTGCTTCTACACGGACGGCGTGACGGAGGCGACCAACCAGCAGGGCCAGCTCATGGGCATCGAGGCGGTGCAGGAGCTGTTTGGCGCGGCGCCTCCCAGCGATGCGGAACAGTCGTGCCTGGCCATGCTGAACTCCGTGCTCGAGTACACGGGCGAGGCCCCGCAGCACGACGACATCACCTGTCTGACGCTCCACCGGGAGTGACGAATGGGCGCCACGCTTTCCATGGCGATCAATACGACCCGCGACGAGCTGGAGCGCATTGCAGCGGCGATCGAGGAACTGGGCCAGCAGGACGACTGGCCGGACGACCTCGTGTTCCGGGTGAACCTGGTGCTGGAGGAGCTGATCCTCAACATCATGGATTACGGGGCCGAGGGCGGTGATCCCGACATCTCGCTCGTGATCGAGTCGGAAGACAACTCGATCGCGATCGACCTCAGCGATAGCGGCCGGCCCTTCGATCCCCTGACCGAGGCGCCCGAACCGGATCTGACGGCAGGTGTAGGGGAGCGGCGTGTGGGGGGCCTGGGCGTCCACCTGACGAAGACGTTGATGGACGACGTGCGCTACTCACACGAGGACGGCAGGAACCGGCTGAACATCGTCACGCGCAAGGTGCGATGAGGCGGAGGCGACCCGCGAGAGTCGCCTGGCTGGTAGGCCTCTGCTCCCTCCTCGGCGCGGCGCTGCTGGCCTCCTGCTCGGGAGACGGCGGCGCAGGGGTGGACGGGACCGCGACGCCCACATCGGAACCGACCGAGGCGGTCGATACGGGGACGCCGGGAGTGTTCGAGGACCGAGTCCTGTTCGGGCAGTCGGCGGCGTTCAGCGGGCCGGCGTCGGAACTCGGCACGAACATGCGCCTGGGGATCGAGGCCGCGTTCCACGAAGCGAACCAGAACGGCGGGGTACACGGACGCCGGATCGAATTGACCTCGCTGGACGACGCCTACGAGCCCGAGGCGGCGATCGCCAACACGCAGCAGCTCATCGGCGAGGGGGTATTCGCCCTGATCGGTGCGGTGGGCACGCCGACGTCGCGTTCGGCCACACCGATCGCCTTTGCAGCGGGCGCCCCGTACATCGCGCCCTTCACGGGCGCGGGCTTCCTCCGCGATCCCGAGTGGAGCAACATCATCAACCTGCGCGCGTCGTACGCGCAGGAGACCGAGGAGATGGTGGAGCGGCTGCGGACCGACCTCGGCATCGAGCGGATCGGGATCCTGTACCAGGACGACTCGTACGGGCGGAGCGGGTACGACGGCGTACAGCAGGCGCTGGCCCGGCGCGGTAGCGAAGCGGTGGCGGTGGGGCGGTACACGCGCAATACCTCGGCGGTGAAGGCGGCCGTGCTCGACCTGCTGGAGTACGACCCCGAGGCCGTGATCATGATCGGCGCCTACGAGCCGATGGCGACGTTCATCAAGTGGGCCAGGCGCCTGGGGTCCGACGCGCTCTTCCTGAACGTCTCGTTCGTCGGCAGCAACGCCCTGGCGCAGGAGCTGGGGCCCGACGGCGTGGGCGTGCTGGTGACGCAGGTGGTGCCCTTCCCCGAGGATGACTCGCTGACCGTGGTGGCGGCGTACCAGCGCGCACTGGCGGCGTACGCGCCCGACGAGACGCCGGGGTTCGTGTCGCTCGAGGGCTATCTCGCCGGCCGGCTCGCCATCGCGGGGCTCGAGCGCTGCGGGCGCGATCTGGACCGGGAGTGCTTCCTCAACAGCCTCCGGCAGGCCGACGCGTTCGACATCGAGGGGTTCGCGCTGCAGTACGGGGCGGATGACAACCAGGGGTCGGACAAGGTATTCCTGACAGTCATCGGGCCCGGCGAGCAGTACCATGCTATTGAATCACTGCGCGAGATCGAGGCACTGCGAGAGACAGAGTGGTTGAACGAGTAAAGCGCATACTGGACAGCCGGTTCCGGATCTCGACCCAGCTCTACCTGGCCGTCGGGGGAGCGGTGGTGCTCACGCTGGCGGCCAGCCTGGTCGGGTGGTTCTCATTCGATCGGGTGGGAACCGTCCAGAGCCGCGTGAACGAGGGAAGCGTGCCCGAGCTGGCGGCATCGTTCGGTGTCGCGAGGGACACCGGCGTCCTGGTGGCGGCGGCGCCGAACCTGACCGCGGCCTCGACGCCGGAGGAGTTTGCGCAGGTCGTTCAGAGCATCGACGCCGCCTATACGTCTTTCGAAGAGCAGTTGCTCGCGCTGGAAGCCAAGAAGGACACGGACCAGGCACGGGTGGCCCGGATCCGTACGTTTTCGGACACGCTCATCTCCAATATCAACGAGCTGCAGAGCGAAACAGCGGGCGTTTTCGACTTGCGGACGCGCCTGGAGGGATTGCAGGAGGAGCTGACGCAGGTGCGGTTCGAGCTGGACGACCTGCTGGCGCCGGCGATCGACGACCAGTTCTTCTTCGTGCTGACCGGGTTTATCGACCTCGACGAGTCGGCGGCGGCGCGCTCGCAACACTTCGCCGAGCAGGAAGTCGTCCGCTACCGCCGGCTGAGCGAGCTGCAGGGGGACGTGAACATCGCGACGGAGCTCCTGGCGAACGCATTCACGTTGCCGGACGCCTCGCTGATCGAGCCGCTGCGGGAGCGCTTCGAGGCCGCGCGGAACCGCATCGAGCGGAACCTGGGAACGGAACGGGGAACCGACTTCCACGTGGCCGCCACGCCGGTCTTCGATCGGTTGTTCGCCCTGGGCCTCGGTGGAGGGAGCGTGTTTGGACTCTTCGAGCAGGAGCTCCGGATCGAGGCCCGCCAGGCGGAGCTGCTGGCGAGCAACCGCGATCTCTCGATCGACCTGGTGGCGGAGGTGGACGGCCTGGTGATGGCGGCGCAGGCGAGCGCGGCGGATGCCACCGAGGCGTCCTCCTCGGCGATCTTCACCGGCCGCACGCTCCTGCTCGTCATCAGCGCGGTTAGCGTGGTCGGGGCGGTGCTCATCATCTGGCTCTACCTGGGCAGGATCCTTCTGCGTCGCCTGAACCTGCTCACCGACTGGATGCGGCGGATGGCCGGCGGCGACATCGAGACGAGTGTAGAGATGGAGGGCAGGGACGAAGTCGCGGACATGGCGGCGGCGCTTGAAGTGTTCCGCCGGCACGCGCTGGAGGTTCAGCGGCTGAACCTGGTGGAGGAGCTCGCGAACGAGCTGCAGGAGAAGAACGTGGAGTTGGAGAGCACGTTGGGTGAGCTGAACAAGGCCCAGGACCAGATTGTGATGCGGGAGAAGCTGGCCGCGCTGGGTGAGCTGACGGCGGGAGTCGCACACGAGATCCGGAACCCGCTGAACTTCGTGAACAACTTCTCCGAGGTTTCGGGTGAGCTCCTGACGGAGTTGCAGGAAGTGCTGGATGAGGATGGCGTGCAGTTGAGCGAGGAGCAGCAGTCGTACATCGAGGAGATCACGGGCGACCTGACGGACAACCTCGGGCGCATCCAGTCACACGGACAGCGGGCGAACCGCATCGTGGAGAACATGCTGCGCATGGGGCGGGGCTCCGGCGAGTGGCAGATGAGCGACATCAACGGGCTGCTGGAGGAGCACGCGCGGCTGGCCTATCACAGCGCACGCGCGACCGACTCGGACTTCCAGCTGGACATCAAGGAAGACTACTCACCGGACACGGGGGAGATGGAAGTCATCCCCCAGGACCTGGGTCGCGTCTTCCTCAACATGGTGAGCAACGCCTGCTACGCGACAAACGAGCGGCGCGAGGCGACGCCGGGAGCCGACGTGGTCGGCGGTCCCTACTCGCCGACGATCTGGCTAAGCACGAAGCGCCTGGAAGATCACGTCGAAGTTCGAATCAAGGACAACGGCACCGGCATGCCGCCGGAGGTTGTCGAAAAGATCTTCAACCCGTTTTTCACGACCAAGCCGACTGACCAGGGCACGGGACTGGGGCTGTCGCTCTCAAGCGACATCGTGCGGCGTCACGGCGGAACGATCCGGGTCGACTCCGTTCCGGGCGAACACACGGAGATGATTATCGAGCTCCCGCTGGAGCGGCCGGCCGAAACGGCGGGCGCTGCGGAAGAGGTCCCGGCCCAGGGCTAGCCGTCAATCGGCTAGCCGGCCCCGAACTCCGTTCCAATCGCGGTCAGGGTGACGATGGCGGCTCCGTGCTCGGTGTCCGCCAGGGCGTTCGCGAAACGCTCGTCGGCCGTGACGAGCCGGGCGTCCAACCGGTGGGCGAGGGCCAGGTACATGCAGTCGTAGACAGGGCGATCGAGGCCAACTGCCAGCCGGGCCGCTTCGCCGCAGATGCGCTCGTCCTCGGTCCAGGCGATAGGCATTTGCGCCACAGAGGCGGCGAGGGCGCCGGCATCGCCACGTTCAATCTCACGCAGCCGTGCCTTGCGCCAGAGCGCATTCGCGACTTCGGAGGCCAGCAGGCGAGGGGCATGGAGGTCTGTGGCGTGCTCAAGGATGCCGTCGGCGGTCTCGGAGCCGTCCTCCTCCACCAGCCACTTGACCGCGACGCTTGCGTCCACCACCAGCCGCATCAGTCACGATGCCCGCTACTGCGATCTTCCCGGATGAGCGCTTCCGAAGGTGTCTGGCGCGTACCCGCCGTGCGGGCGCGCAATCGCGAGGCGTGCAGGCGAAATGCGTCGCGCCGAGCTTCCCGGTCGTCTGCCGCGGCGCCCTCGAGGATGTGCCTGACCTCGCTTTCGAGCGATCGGTTGTTCGAGGATGCGCGGCGCTTGAGGCGCGAAACCACCTCGTCGTCCAGCCTGCGCACGTTCAGGGTCGCCATGGTGACCTCGTCAGAGTGCTATCAAAATGATAGCACTCCCGAGCTAGGCGGCGGGATCAGCAACGGGGCGATGGGTCGAGAAGACGCCATCGCCCCGCGCGCTGGTGGTGGGCGGACTTGCTAGGCGGGCGACTCCTCGCCGGAATCGCCCTCGTCGGAGGCCTCCGCTTCTGCCGGCGCCGCGGCCTCGACCGCCGGAGCGGCCTGGGCCGCGCCGTTGGCGCCGTCGGTGGTGGCGACGCGCGGCAGGTTCTTGAGCGTCCCGAGGATGTCGATGCCGGTGAGGCTCTCGACAAGGTCGGGGAGCTGCGAGACCACCTTGGTCACGTCGTTGGTGAGCTTGCTGGCGCCGATGGAGCCGTTGTCGCCGCCGCTGATCATGACGATGCGATCCGTCTGCGCGAGCGGCTGGGCGACCGACGATGCGACGTCGGGCAGCGACTCGAGGAGCGTATCGATCATGGCCGCCTGGCCGTACTCCTTCCAGGCGTCGGCCTTCATGCGCATGGCCTCGGCCTCGGCCAGGCCCTGGGCCTTGATGGCGTCGGCCTCGGCCTCGCCGCGGGCGCGGATGGCGTTGGCTTCGCCCGTGCCGTTGAGGGTGAGCGACTCGGCTTCCGCCTCGGCCCCGGCCACGACCTGGGCCTTTTCGCCTGCGGCGATGGTTTCCAGGCGGTAGCGCTCGGCCTCAGCGGGGCGCTTGATGTTGGCCTCGAGCTCGCGCTCGCGGCGCAGGATCTCCTGCTGCTCGATCTCGATCTGCTTGGTGCGCTCGACGACCTCGATCTGGACCTCCTGCTGGCGGATCTCCTGTCGGGTCACGGCCTCCTGGAGGGCGTAGGCGAGCTCGGCCTCTGCCTGGCGGGCGTTGGTCTCCTGCTGGAAGCGGGCCTGCTCGACCTTGAAGTCGCGCTCGGACTCGGCGATTTTGGTATCCGCGTCGAACTTGGCCGTCTCCTGATCGCGGTTGGCCTGCGCCTCGACGACGATGGCGTCGCGCTGCGCCTCGGCGCGCTTGATGGCGGCGTCGCGCTGCGCTTCCGCCTCGCCGATCTCGGCGTCGCGGGTGACCTCCGCCGTGCGCTTGCGGCCGAGGGCGTCGAGGTAGCCCTGGTCGTCGCGGATGTCGCGGATAGTGAAGCTGATGATCTCGAGGCCCATGTTGGCCATGTGCGGCTCGGCCACCTCGCTGACGCTCGCGGCGAAGGACTCCCGGTCCTGGTAGATCTCCTCGACGGTCATGGTGCCGAGGATGGCGCGCTGGGCGCCCTCGAGGGTCTGGAGGGCGACCTCGGCGATCTCGCGCTCGGGCTTGCCCACGAACTGCTGGGCAGCCGTACGGATGGCTTCCTCAGCGCGCGCGACCTTGACCTGGGCGACACCGTCGACGGTGACGGCGACGCCCTCCTTGGTGTAGACCTTCGCGGTTTCGACGGCGAGGGTCATGACCTCAAGGGAGAGGGTTTGCGCCTTGAAGAAGATGGGGATGACGATGACCCTGCCGCCGACGGTGATCTTGGGCCGGGATCCTCCACCTGACCTGATCAACGCCTCGTTTGGGCCTGCTACTCGGATGATTGGCGCCATGAACTACCTCCTAAACGCCCTTCTAAGTCGTCCGGCGAACGCGGAGAGGGGTCGACGCGCCCGCTGGCCGATCGGCGCGGGCCCGCTGGACACCTTGAGCGTCCTGCCACTGTAGACGGCAACGACGTGAACGTTCGCACCGGCGCGAACTCGTTGCCCCTCTTCCATAGTAGCCGACCACTCACGGTCCCTGGCAAGCACTTTGCCGGTCGGATTGAGGTCGGAGATGGCTACGGCGGGCGTGCCAACGAGGTCGCCATCGAGGGAACCGAAGGCGTCGGAGCTGCCGCCACCGCGGACGAGGAAGTAGAACGCAAGCACCGTACTGCCCACGAACACGCCCATCACGACGATGAGCCAGAGGCTGATGTCGACGGTGAGGTCGAGGGGGTTGGATGACCCGAAGAAGCCGCCGAAGAGCAGGAGCGCGCCCACCAGGAAGCTCACAAGGCCACCCGCGCCGAACACGCCGATACCGGGGGCTTCCATCTCGAAGTAGAAGAGGCCCATCGCGAAGAGGATGAGCCCGACGCCAACCCAGTTGACCGGGAGCTGGCCGAAGGCCACGAAGGCGAGGGCCAGCATGATGACACCGATGATCCCGGGGCCGAAGCCGGGGATCCAGAACTCGATGATGAGCGCGAGACTGCCGAGCGATATCAGGGTGAAGGCGATGTTCGGATCGGCGATGACGGCCAGGAAGCGCTCCAAGAAGCTCATGTTGATGTCGCGAACGGAGACGCCTTCCGTGTTCACGACAACGGGACCGGCGGCGGTCTGAGCGGTACGGCCGTCAACCTGAGCCAGCAGGTCTTCGAGGTCCGGGGCGATGAAGTCGATGATGCCCAGATCGAGCGCTTCGGTTGCCGAATAGGCCCGGGCGTGGGTAACAGTGGCCTCGAGGGCCTCGGCGTTGCGGTCGCGTTGCTCCGATATGGCGCGGATGAAGGCCCGGGTGTCCTCGATGACCTTGCGCTCGAGGGTCGAGGGGAGATCCTCGCCTGAGCCGCTGATGGGCGAGGCGGCGCCAATGTTGGTGGTCGGCTCCATGACGGCGAAGTTGGCGGCAGCGGTGATGAAGGTGCCGGCGGAAGCGGCCTGCGCTCCGGAAGGGGTGACATAGACGGCGACCGGGGAGCGGGACTCGAGGATTGCCGACACCATGTCGCGGGTGGAGTCGAGGCGGCCGCCGGGGGTGTCGAGCTCGATGACGATGAGGACCGCCTCATCCCCCTCGGCCTTGCCGATGGCGCGCGAGAGGTAGCGGGAGCTGATCGCGTCGATAGCCCCGTCTATTCTCGCGACACCGATGTAGTCGCCCCTGGCCTGGGTCGGCGCCGCCCACTGCGAGAGCAGCAGGGAGGCCATGCCGAGGACGAGTACGAGCACGGCGAACGCGCGCAGGCAGTAGCGCGGGCCAAATTGGGGCATACGTCCATGCTAGCGGGTCGAGTACGGGGCTGAGTAGAGGTATCGCGACCCGGCAAGGACCCTGCTATGGCTCGAACCCCGCCTCACGGATGAGCTCGATGGTGCGTTCGAGGCTTCCGCCAAGCCGGTCGAACTGGCCGACGTCGATGCCCTCGGGGGGAGCGGAATTGACGCCTTCCAGCTCGACGCCCACAGCGAGGGGGTACTCGAAATTGGACCTGCCGAAATACTCCTGGGCGTCCTTGCTCAGAAGGTAGCGGATGAGTTGCTCGGCGACCTCGGTGTCGCCGGACGCGGTCGCGCCGATGGCGGTCGCGATGACCACCCCTCCGGGATCGCCCGGGGCGAAGTGGTAGTTCTCGCTCGCGGTAGAGGGGTCCTCCACCTTGATGCGGAGGTTGTAGTAGTGGTTGACGAGGCCCATCTCGATCTCGGCGCGGGCCACGGCCTGCACGATGGAAACGTTGTTCGGGTAGACGGGGGCCCCACCGTCGTGCAGGGCCTTCAGCCAGGCGAGGGCAGCATCATCGCCGGCCTCGATGCGGAAGAGCGTGAAGAAGTCCTGGAACGAACCGTTCGTAGGCGCCAGGGCGACGCGACCGAGCCACTCGTCGTCGGTGAGGTCGTAGATGGAGGAGGGGAGATCCGCGACATCGAACATCTCCGAGTTGTAGACGAGCACGCGCTGACGGCCCGTAATCGCAACCCAGTAGCCGGAGGGGCTGGAGGGGGCGAGGGTGAGGACGTCGCCGTCGAGATCGGCGAGGAGGCCACGCTCGGCGAGGAAGCCGATGGGGCCGGGGCTGCGGGAGATGAAGACGTCGGCGGGCGTCTTGTCGCCCTCCTCCTGCAGGAGCAGGGCGAGGTCGGTGGAGCCACCGTAGCGCACCTCGACGTCGATGCCGGTGTCCTCCGCGAACCGTTCGAGGAGGGGACCGATGAGGTTCTGGCTGCGCCCGGAGTAGACGGTGATGCTCTGCTCGTCGTCGGAGCAACCCCAGCCAGCAAGGACGGCGAGGGCGATCACGGCGATGAGGGCAAGGACGAGGACGAGGCGCCGGTGAGCGACGGTTGAGAGAACCCGGGCAGCTATTGGCATGGCCAGACAGACTCCAGAGGTTAGTCTTTCCTAATTCCCAGAGGAAGGTGAGACGCAATACTGGACCATGTGCCCATTCGATGCAACGCCCGGCCCGCACACTCCCGCAGAGGCCCGGGAACGGGCAGGAAGCGTGCGGAGGGCGTAAGCCCCATTACGGCCCGAGGGGCCGGCGGGCCACCTATACTTCGCACCGATAGAACGCCCGCTGGCCAGCCATCGGAAGGGGTGCGCCTTGTCGAACGCCCGCTCGCTGCGGAGTGTGGTTGCGCTGGTGGCGGTGGCGGTTCTCTCGCTCTTCCTCTTTGGCTCGGCGCAGGCCCAGGACGGCGAGGGCGAAGCGTTCTCGGGCACGCTGCGATTCGGCGGCGAACCGGTCGAGGGCGTACGGATATCCGTCGTCGATGCCAGTGGCGAGACGGTGGGGGAGGCGGTGTCGGGAGCGGACGGGCGCTGGCGCATCGAGCTGCCGGGTCCGGGCACCTACCGCGCGACGATCGACACGGACACGCTGCCCGAAGGCGTCACGCTCCGCGACCCGGACCGGCAAACGCTGGAGGTGACGGTCACCGCCGGGCGTTCACGGCCGCTCATCTTTGCGCTGGGCGAGCCGGTGAGCCGCGGCCCGAACGTCGGGGAGAAGCTGGCGCAGGCGGTCCTGAACGGGGTCAAGTTCGGGCTGATCATCGCGATGTGCGCGATCGGCTTGTCGCTCATCTTCGGGCTAACGGGGCTCATCAATTTCGCGCACGGGGAGCTGGTGACGCTGGGGGCAATCCTCGCGTGGTACTTCAACGCGGACACGTTCGGCGCGCCGCTCATTCTCGCCGGGGTGCTGGCGGTGGTGGTCGCGGGGGCAGCGGGCGGAGGTGTCGAGTTCTCGCTGTTACGGCCCCTGCGGGCGCGCCGGCTCGGGATGTTCCAGTTCATGGTTGTGACGATCGGGCTGTCGCTGCTCGCACGGCACGTGATGCTGCTCTTCTTCGGGCCGGACCGGGAGCGCTACATCGACTACGCGCTGCAGGCGGAGTGGACGTTCGGGCCGTTCGCGGTGACGCCACGGGACTTCACGATCATGGCGCTCTCGGCGGTCATCCTGATCGCGGTGGCGGTGTTCCTGCAGCGGGCGCGCACGGGCAAGGCGATCCGGGCGGTGGCCGACAATCCCGAGCTGGCGGAGTCGTCCGGAATCGACGTCGACCGGGTTGTCCTGATCGTGTGGGTCGCGGGGGCGGCGCTGGCGGCGGTCGGGGGCGTGTTCTTCGGGTCGGTGGAGGCGGTCGACTGGCTGATGGGGTTCCGGCTGCTGCTGCTGATGTTCGCCGCGGTCGTGCTGGGCGGGCTGGGGACAGCGTACGGGGCGATGGTGGGGGGGCTGCTGATCGGACTGGTGACGGAGGTGAGCACGGTGTGGGCGAGCCCGGAGATCAAGGCGGTGTTCGCACTGGGCGTGCTGGTGCTGGCGCTGCTGATCCGGCCACAGGGGCTGCTGGGCCAACGGGAACGGGTCGGCTAGATGGAGTTCGACATCATCTTCGGGAACGCCGCGCGGGCGGGGCTGGGGCCGCAGGCGGCGATCTTCGCGCTGGCGGCGATCGGACTGAACCTGCACTTCGGCTACGCGGGCTTGCTCAACTTCGGGCAGGTCGGGTTCATGATGCTGGGCGCCTACGGCACGGCGATCGTGGTGGCGACATGGGGCGGGTCGCTCTGGCTGGGGATTCCCTTCGGGCTGGGACTGTGCGTCGCGTTCGCGCTGGCGCTGGGCATCCCCACGCTGCGGCTGCGGAGCGACTACTTCGCCATCACGACGATCGCGGCGGCGGAGATCCTGCGGCTGCTGATCCGGTCCTCGCCGGCGACGGACATCACCGGGGGACCTTTCGGACTGCAGGCGATCGCGAACAGCTTCTACAACCTCAACTTCCTGCCGGACGGGCGCTTCGGGTGGGGCACGTTCAGCTACTCGTCGAACCAGCTGTGGGTGATGATCGTGGCCTGGATCCTGGTGGTCCTCTGCTCGGCGCTGGTGCTGGGGCTGATCCGGAGCCCCTGGGGACGGGTGGTGCGGGCGATCCGGGAGGACGAGGACGCCGTGCTGAGCCTCGGAAAGAACACGGTGGCCTACAAGCTGCAGGCGCTCGTGATCGGGGGCGTGATCGGGGGGCTGGCAGGGGTCATCGACGCCCTGCAGCAATCGGGTGTGGGGTCGGAGAATTTCGAGCCGCAGGTGACGTTCTTCGCGTGGGCGGCGCTGATCCTGGGCGGGCTGGCGACGACGGTGGGGCCGGTGGTGGGAGCAGTGCTGTTCTGGTTCCTGCGGGAGGGGGTTGAGTCGTTCATCCGCCAGTTATCGGAGCAGGGGTGGCTCCCGAACGCCCTGGCGGACTTCCTGGACGGGGCTGAGGGGGCGATCAGCATCGCCCTGATGGGCATCGGGCTGGTCGCGCTGATGGCGCTGCGACCGCAGGGAATCTTCGGGAGACGCAGGAACCTGCACTTAGGCACATGAGCGACGTGACGACGATCCGGCCAGAGCTGACGGAAGCGGCGCTCGAAGCGGCACCGCCGGGGCGGCTGAAGGACGACCCGATCCTGATCACGTTCGGGATGCTGAAGACGTTCGGGGGCATCCGCGCGGTGGACATCGACCACCTGGAGATCGAGCGGGGGACGATCACGGCGATCATCGGGCCGAACGGGGCGGGGAAGACGACGCTTTTCAACCTGCTGACGGGGTTCGACCGGCCGGATCGGGGTTCGTGGCGGCTGGACGGGCGATCACTCAGCGGTCAGGCGCCGCACCGCATCGCGCGGCTGGGGATGGTGCGCACCTTCCAGCTGACCAAGTCGCTCTCGCGGCTGACGGTGCTGGAGAACATGGCGGTGGCGGCGCAGACGCAGCGCGGCGAGCGCCTCGAGCGGGCGCTCCTGCGCTGGCTCTGGCAGCCGGAGGAAGCGCGCGTTCGGGAGCGGGCGGAGGGGTTGCTCGAACGGTTCGGGCTCGCCCACATGGTGGACGAGCAGGCGGGGACGCTCTCGGGCGGTCAGCGGAAGCTGCTGGAAATGGCGCGGGCGCTGATGGCAGACCCCACGCTGGTCATGCTCGACGAGCCGACGGCGGGGGTGAACCCGGCGCTCACGGAGTCGCTGCTGGAGCACATCCGCGAGCTGAACGCAGAGGGCGTCACGATCGTGTTCGTCGAGCACAACATGGACGTGGTGATGGACATCAGCGACTGGGTGGTGGTGATGGCTGCGGGGCGAATCCTGACGGAGGGGCCGCCACAGGAGGTGGTCGCGAACGAAGAGGTGATCGACGCCTACCTGGGGCGGCCACGCGAGCCGGCGCACGGGGAGGAGGCGGAGGATGCCTGAGGGGAGGCCGCTGCTGGAGGCGCGGTCGCTGATTGCGGGGTACCTGCCGGGCGTGCCCATCCTGAACAACTGCAGCTTGAGCCTGTTCGAGGGCGAGATCTCGGGCATCGTGGGCCCGAACGGGGCGGGGAAGTCGACCCTGCTGAAGGCGGCGTTCGGGCTGGTGGAGGTGTGGGAGGGGGATGTCCTCCTGCGGGGACGTTCGATCCTCGGGCAGAAGCCGCATTCGCTCGTGACCGAAGGCATCGGGTACGTCCCCCAGACGGAGAACGTGTTCCCCCGGCTGAGCGTGCGGGAGAACCTCGAGATGGGGCTGTTCCTCGAGCCGCGGTTGTGGGAGGAGCGGTTCGAGGCGGTGGCGAGCCTGTTTCCGTTGCTGGCGGAGCGGGCGGGCCAGCGAGCGGGGGCGCTCTCCGGGGGCGAGCGGCAGATGCTGGCGATGGGCCGCGCCCTGATGATGAGCCCCTCGGTGCTGCTGCTGGACGAGCCCTCGGCAGGACTCTCGCCCCGCTACCAGGAGCAGGTGTTCGAGCAGGTGCTGGAGGTGAACCGGGCGGGGGTCTCGGTGCTGATGGTTGAGCAGAACGCCCGCCGTTGCCTGCAGGTGGCGCACCGCGGGTACGTGCTCGACCAGGGACGGAACGCCTACACAGGTCCGGGCGACGAACTGCTCAACGACGAGCGCGTCGTCGAGCTGTACCTGGGTTCGCTCAGCGCCAGAGCACGCGACTGAGGCAGCGACACAGGAAGGGGGCGCCTCACGGCGCCCCCATCGATATTCCCGGAGCGGTGTTCGCCTACTCGGAGAAGTCGAACACCTGGGTTGACTGCTCCAGGAGCTCGCCGCCCTCGAAGCGACTGACGGTGTACGTCGCGACCGTGGGGTCGCCACCGGCATCGAGCTTCAGGCGGCCGACCTTGCCGACATAGGCGATGTCTTCGCCATCGTCGATGCCCTCGGCGCAATCGGCGTAGCTGGTGCACTCCCGACCGCCACCGGTGACTTCGGCCACGGCGGCGATGATGTCGTCGCCATCGGTACTGCCCGCGGCCCTGGCGGCCAGGGCGAGGATGATGGTGCAGTCGTAGGACTGGGCGCCGAAGGCGAGGTTGCCTTCCTGCTCAAGGGCGTTCTCCAGCCGGATGTTGAAGCTGTCGTAGGCATCGCTGCCCGGCGCGCTGGCGACGAAGAGGGTCATGCCGTTGAGCACGTCGGGATCGCTCTCGTTGACGGAGGTGTTCAGGTCGGGGCGGTAGATGCCGTCCGAGCCGTACATGGTGGAGGGATCGAAGCCCGCTTCCAGGAGGCCGCGGATGAGGTTGACGCCCTCGTCGAAGACGATGAGGACGATGGCGTCGGGGCCGTAGCTGGTGACGCCCGCCACTTCCGCATCGAAGGTGGCGGCCTGCGGGTCGTAGGTGATGGTGTCGGAGTCGGCCCCGAGCTCATCGAGCCGGCTGGCCAGGAGAGCGGCCAGCGCCTGGCCGTAGTCATCGGCGCGGGCGACGATGGAGACGCGGGTGCCGCCGCGGGACACGACGGTGTCCGCGATGACGGGGGCGGCCGCCGCGTCGGACGGGGCGGTGCGGAAGTAGTACCCGGCGTTGCCCTGTCCGGTGAAGTTAGGCGACGTGTTCGACGGCGAGCACTGCGGGATCTTCTCGTCGTAGAGCGTCTGGATAATGGCCTGGGAGATACCAGATGCGGCCGCGCCAACGATGACGTGGGCGCCTTCGCCAAGCAGGCGGTTGACCGACTCGTTGGCCTTATCGGGGTCGGTGCCGCTGTCGGCGTAGATGACCTCGATCGCGCCACCGCCCTCCTTGATATCTGCTTCGGCCAGCTCGACCGACACGATCATGGGTCCGCCATAGGCGGCAAGGGCTCCGGTCTCGGGAAGGACGACGCCGATCTTGAGCGTCTCTTCCTCATCGTCACCACAGGCGACCACGAGCAACGTCAGGAGCGCCAGCACTGAGACAAGGGCGAGATAGGGGAGCGTTCTAGCGGAATACATGCCGTCCCTCCAGTCGGTGCATTGATGATACCCGCCGGAAGGCTGAATGGTGAGTCAGCTATGTCATCTTCCGGGTAGTTGCAGGAGGTGGCTCCTGGCCGCGGTAAGCGCAGTCACGGACACGCCGATCTCCCGCAGGTAGGCCTCGGCGCCGCCGTGCTCATCGCGCAGGTAGCCGAGGAAGCGATGCATGGAGCCGGCGGACGTCTCGAGGAGCTTTGCCCAGCTCTCACGGCTTATGCGGAGCGCCTCCATCTGCCGGCCGAAACGGTCCACGTGGGGCTGGAGCAGGTCGCCGGTGAGAGCGTAGTCGAGTGCGATGGTCTCGTCATCGACGCCGAGGGAGGAGAGGATGAGGGCGGCGCCGATGCCGGTACGGTCGCGCCCCCCAGCGCAGTGGAAGACGAGGGGGGCGCTGGCGGCATCGGCCGCGGTTTCAAAGAGCGCCCGGAAGGAAGCGGCGCTGCGGACGCTCATGTTCACGTAGGCCTCGCTCCAGTCGACGCGCCCATCGGAGTAGGCCTCGTAGCGCTCCCTGCGTTCCTCCGGCGTCATGATGGTGTCGCCACCGATGGGAGCGTTGCGCCAGGCGATACCGTAGTCGGCGAAGGGTGAGACGCCGTCGGCTTCGAGCTCCTGGGCGTTGCGGAGGTCGACGACGGTGCGGAGGCCGAGGGTGTCGCGCAGCGTTTCCAGACCGGCGGGTGTGATGGTGTGCATCATCCCGGAGCGATAGAGACGGCCGGCGCGGACGACACCGCCGTCGCGAGTGCGATAACCACCCAGGTCGCGGAAGTTGACGGCGCCCTCGACGGTGGCGTCGAGAACGCGCGGATTGACGGTCTGGGTGTTCGCCACGGGTGGCTCCTTCGCAGACGTGAAGGGTGACAGGGGACGGCTAACGGTCTACGAAACGCGGTCCTTTCAGGTGGCGGCAAGGCGCTCCCGGAGCGGGGGAAGCACCTCGGTGGCGAAACGCGTGACCGTTTCCACGGTCTCGCCCGGCGGAAGGCCGCCCTGGTCCATCTGGACCAGGAACAGCTCGACGCCGCCGGTTGCGCGGATGCGGCGTTCGATGTCGTCGAGCACGTCTTCGACGCTTCCGCAGACGGCCTGCGCCTCGGGCGAGGCCAGCGCCTCGAAGTGCGGGGGCAGGGGGCCTTCGGCCCCGGCCACATCACGGAGGACCCAGGAGAGGTAGCCGGTCTGGAAGGGGCGCCAGTACTCGACGGTCTCGGCGGTCGAGCCGGCGCCGACGTGGCAGTGGACGTGGAGGGCGACGCGGCCGTCCACGGGATCGCGCCCTGCCCGTTGCCAGCCCTCGCGGTAGCGCTCGACGAGGCCGGGGGGCGCGTCGACCCCGACGGACACGGTGGGGATGACGATGGGGCAGCCGAGTGCGACGGCGCGGTCGACGGACTCGGGGGAGCTGGCAGAGAGCCAGATCGGCGGGTGGGGTTGCTGGACGGGCCGGGGGTGAACGGTGACGGCTTCGAGCGGCGGCCGGAAGGAGCCGGACCAGCTCACGCGTTCCTCGGTCCAGAGACGGCGCAGGAGCTCGACGGACTCGCTGAGCATCTCCGCCGAGCGCTCCTGGTCCTGGCCGAACTGGGCGTAGTGGGCGCGGTAGACCCCACGGCCACCGACAAGCTCGGCGCGTCCGCCGGAGAGCACGTCGACGGTGGCGTAGTCCTCCGCGAGACGGACGGCATCGTGGTGGGGAAGGAGGGAGACGGCGGTCGAGAGGCGCAGCCTCTCGGTGCGCTCGGCGACGGCGGCGAGGATGGGCGTGGGAGAGGAGAGGATGTACTCGCTGAAGTGGTGTTCGCCGAGGTGGAACGACCAGAAGCGGAGCTCCTCGGCGAGAGCGCCGAGGTCGACAAGCTGGCGGAAGCGCTCCCGGGGGCTGAGCCGCTCGCCGGTGTGGGGGTGAGGGAGGTTGTCGCCAAGAGAGACGAGACCGACGTCCACGGGCTTCCTCCGCGCCAGCGCGCTCGCGTATCGAGCGCGCACGCTAGCACGTCCGGCCTATGGACGTGGGGTCCAGCGACGTCGGAGGCCGCGCGTCCACACCGCTCCCGCAACGACGGCCGCGGCGAGAGCCAGCAGTACCACCCGGGCCGTGGGCGGCGCCCCTTCCGCGGGGGCGAGTCCGCCGCCCGTGGCGGGCGGGGCGGGAGCGGTGTGGTCTCCATCTCCGACAGGCGCTTCGGCCGGCGCTTCAAGGAAGACGGAGCGGCCCTCTCCGCCGGGAGCGTAGCGGGCGTCGTCGGCGGAGACGGTTCCAAGCGCCAGCAGGTACTCGCGCAGGGCCTGCTCGTAGCTGGCGGCGATCTGCACCCTGTCGGGGTTGCTCCCCAGCATCGTGTAGCCGTCGCCCCCGTCCGCGACGAAGCTGCTGGTCACGACTGCGACGGACGGCGCTCCCTCCACGATCACGCCCTCGGCAACGACCGGCACGCCGCCGACGAGGGTCAGGCTGACCACGCGATCGCCGGCGTCACGGGAGGGGTCGTAGGCGACGGTGATCCCGGCAATCTGGAGGAATGCGCCGCTGGTGGCGGGGTAGCGCCGGCCCGACACCTCGAAAACGGCCTTGAGGTCGGCCGGGGTGACGTTCCCGACCACCGAGACGGCGTTGGGGAAGGGAAGCACATCGAGCGTGTTGACGAGGAAGATCTCGCCGGGGGCGCTGCCACTCGTGGGGAGCGTATCGCCGGCGTTCTGGCGGATCCCGCCGCTGTTCATGATCGCGACCACGGGGTTGTCGGGACCCCGCTCGGGCAGATCCAGGCTGGACACGGCCCGGTCGTAGGCGTGGAGGAGCGAGTCGGCCACGAGGTTGCCGGCGTTGCTCTCGCCACCGCGGAGGCCCGCACGAGAGACGTCGAGCAGCACCTCCGTGGTCGCTAACGTCGTGCTCGCGAGCTCTGCGAGGCAGCGTGTCACGGGTTCCTCGACGCCGGCGACGAGCGCGGGGTCGGGGGGAACGGCGCCGGTGAACCCCGCGGCCTCGGCGGCCTCACTCTCGGGGACGACCGGACGCGGGTAGCTGGAGGTAGTCACGACGCTTTCGATTTCGCCCGCGGCATCGAAGACGACGTCGATACGGCCGAGGTACTTGTAGGTACCGGCCGTGGTCACGATGTAGACGGTTCTGCCGGCGGCGTCCTCAGCGCGGAGCGGGTACTCGCCCCCGAGCGGGGCGCGCTCGCCGGGAAGGCGCTGGAGGGATGTATCCACGGCGGGGTTCTGGAGAAGGTCGTGCCCACCGCCGGAGACGGTGATATCGACGCCCCGCAGCAGGGCCAGGATCGCAATATCGGTGGCAACGTCCTGGAGGTGGCTGACAAAGACGACCTTGTCGACGCCCCGCTCGAGCAGGCGATCGATCTCGGTCTGCACTGCGGCCGCGGTTGTGGCGAGGTCGGGGGTGACGGTGACATGCCGCGGTATGGAGATTGTGGTCAGACCGGAGGTTGTCGCGCCGACCAGGCCGAACCGCGCACCGGTGGTGGAGTCCTCGACGATCATTGACCGCCCAACGACGCGGCCATCGACGACGGGCGGCTCGATGAGTCCGTCGTCATCGACAAGGTCGGCGAAGCCGGGTTCGGCCGAAAAGTCGAGGTTGGCGCTGAGGAAGGGCTGGTCCCCGAAGCTACGGATGAAGCGTTCGAGGACGTCGGGGGTGGAGTCGAACTCGTGGTTGCCGATGACGTGGGCGTCGTACCCGATGGCGCGCTGGGCGACGGCGTCGAAGAACGGGTTGCCCTCGCGCTGTCCGCAGATGAACGCGGCTGAAGAGAGGTAGGCGTCCCCGGCGTACACGGCGAGGACGGCGTTCCCCGCGGCACGGGCCTGGGCGATCTCGCGCTCGAAGACGGCCCCGTAGGCGGCGATGCCGGCCACCGGTACCTCAAGGGTGACGCCGTCGACTTCCACGGCATTGGTGAGCGGAAGCAGGGCGGACTCACCGTCGTTGTTGTGGAGCAGGGTGAGCGTGACCTTGCCCTCGCCCTGAGCGGCGGCGGTGGGGAGGAGGGGATCGCCGTCCACCGCGGGCGGCAGCAGTGCGAACACCGCGACCAGCACGAGAGCGATCAGCGTGGCGGTTCGCATCGACAGAAGTGGAGGCCCTCACGAAATGGACGCGGACCGCTCGGGCCCGCAAGTCCGGCGAGCCTACGCGGGGCTCTACCACCGCGCCAGCGAGGATGCCGGCGGCCTAGGGCGCTTCGCGCAGGCGGGGGACGAGGGGACGGGTCGCCTAGTAGAGGCGGGCGGCCTCGGCTTCGAGCGCGAGGCGCTCGGTCTCGTCCATGGGGAGCCACCCCCCGGCGGTCGCGACGTTGTCGTGGATGCGCGAGGGGTAGCGGGCGCCGGGGATGGCCACCGAGACGCCAGGGTTCGTCCAGACGTAGCGGAGGAGATTGGTGGGGGTGAGGGAGCCGTCGTAGCCGTCGGCGATGCGGCCGCGCATAGCGCTCGTGCGGCCGGAGCCGCCGACAGGGCGCATGACGACCACGCCGACGTCGTGCTCAGCAGCGAGGTCGATGAGGTGGGCGGTGGCGGGGTAGAAGGCGGAGTACTCGAGCATGACGGTATCGAACTCGCCACAGGTGATGGCGAGGCGGACGATCTCGGCGGTGTGGGAGGAGATGCCGATGTGGTCGATCAGGCCGCGGTAGCGGGCGGTCTGGAGTCCGGCGAGGGCGCCGTCCTCGTGCATCACAGCCTCCCATGCTTCGGGCGTGGAGACATCGTGGAGCTGGTAGAGGGCGATGCGATCCCGGCCGAGGGTGCGAAGGGAGCGGTCGATGTCGTACTGGGCGCCGTCGGCGGTACGGCTGAAGGTCTTGCTGGCCAGGCAGAGGTCCGGGGGCGGCGGCGTCTCGCGCAGGGCCTGGCCGATGAGCATCTCGCTGCCGTCGTACTCGCGAGCCGTGTCGATGAACGTGATTCCGGCGTCGAGGGCGGCGCGGAGGGCAGCGCCGCCCGCAGGGGAGGTGGGGGTGTCCATGGCGCCAAGGCCGAGCTCGGGGACCATGAGACCGGTCCGGCCGAGGGTGCGCCGCTTCAGCTCGCTCACGGAACCTAGCCGAAGGTCATCCGCGGAACGGAGCTGGGCGCGGGGGCGGGATACTTCTGGGGCGGGCGCGCGACCGAGGGCCGCTCCTCGCGGGGGATGCGGTTGAAGGCGACGCGCATGGCCTCGTGGGAGTCGTGCCAGGCGCGGAGGGCCCGGGCGATAGCAAGCGCGTTGGGCAGAGCGGCGGCCTCGACCGTGCGCGGCATCCCCTGCGGGGGCTCGACCTCGGTGCCGAGGACGGCGGCGCGGCGCCAGTCGACGAGGGCGGCGCGGGCGCCCTCGGTGGCATTGACGAGGGCGTCGGCGGCCTCCGTGGCGGCGAGGAAGCTCCGGCGGGCCTCCTCGTAGGTGGCGGCGAGGTCCTCGATGGCGACGTAGACGCCGTCGTCCCGGACTTCGACCGGGTAGGAGGGCGGGCCCTCCTCGTAGGTGGGGGAGGGGTGGCCGTCGTGCGGGTGGAACTCGTACTGGTGGAGGGGACAGATGAGCCAGCCGCGATCGATGTAGCCCTCTCCGAGGGGGGCGTTCTCGTGCGGGCAGCGGTTGTCGAGGGCGCCGTAGCGCCCCTCGTGCAGGGTGAGCACGAGCACGTTTCGCCCGGCGAGCACGGTCTTGACGTCGCCTTCTTCGAGGTCGTCGAGGCCGGCGACGCGGTGCCAATCGACCTGAACCACGGCTGGATGATAGCGCGCGGCGAGCGCAGCCAGAATCACAAATCCTGCTGACGGGCATGCCCGGTTTGACTTAGACTGCCGACGATTCAGCACCCGGGGAGATCGACATGCGAGAAAGCTACTGGGGGCGCTACTGGAAGCGCCGACGATCACGCCGCGGGTTCCTCATTGGAGGGGCCACGCTGGCAGCGGGCTCGGCAGGCCTGGTGGCCGTCGGGTGCGGTGACGACGACGATGATGACGCCCCGAGTGAGCCGGCGGAACCGGCTGCAGCGGAAACCGAGGCCGCGGCTCCCGAGGCCCCGGCGGCAACGGAGGCCGCGGCGCCAGCCGATGGCGCCATGCCCGGCGGCACCTTCCGCCAGAGCAAGACGCAGGTCGACGACGGGATCGACCCGGGCCTGAAGGTCATCAACAACAACGAGATCCTGGCGCGAATCTACAACCACACGCATCTCTACAAGGTCTCGACGAACGAGTTCCTGTTCGATGCGGCGACGGCGATGGAGCAGCCAGACAACACGACGATCGTCTTCCCGCTGCGACCGGGCATGACGTTCCACCACGACGGCAGCGCGGTGACGGCAGAGGATGTATCGAGCACCTGGAGCCGTTTCCCGGCATTGCTGGCGGACCAGGGCTCGCAGGTGAACGAGGCGAACTGGGGCTTCATGGACACCATCACCGCGGTGGACGAAGCGACGGCGCGGGTGGACCTGAAGGCGCCGGCGGCATCGGCGCCGGTGCTGATGGCCGCCACGTCGTACGGCATCGTTTCGAAGGCGCTGCTGGACCAGCAGGCGAACGGCAACGTGCAGGAGCTGGACGCGGGCGCTGGTCCCTACGTCATCGAGCAGCGTGACAGCGCTGGTGTGGCGCTGGCGCGGTACGCGGACTACTACGCGCACGAGAACCCATCGACGCACTTCCTGGAGGGCGCCCCGTACATCGACCGCCACGAGACACGGATCATCGTGGACCGGGCGGCGGTGAAGGCGGCATTCTTCGCGGGAGACATCGACTACATCCCGGCGATCGCGGACAGCATCGAGTTCGAGGAGTTCACGGGAGACGACCGCTTCGTGGCGAAGGAGGTGGCCTCGACCGAGGCGCGCTTCCTCGCGTACGACAACATCAAGTTCGTGGACAAGCGCGCACGGGAGGCGGTCTCTTACGCAATCGACTACGACGCGATGATCGCCACGCTGTACGCGGGCGACGGGGTGTACGACGGTCCCGTGGGGCAGGCGCTGCCGGGCTTCGCGCTCGACCAGGAGACGCTGAAGTCGTACCGGGTCTTCGATCCGCAGAGGGCGCGGCAACTGTGGGAGGCGTCCGGCATCGAGGTCGAGCACATCCGCATCGAGTCGAGCATCGACCCACGAGGCTCGACGATGGCCGAGTTCCTGGCACGCCAGATGGAGGAGAACCTCGGCGTGACGGCAGAGCCGCTGATCCACGACGTGACGACGTATGTGGCGCGGGCCCGCGAGCCAATCAAGCAGTGGGAGCTCTTCGTGGTGCCGTACAACGCGAGCACGACGCCGGAGATCTACAACATGACGATGATGAACCCGGACGCCTTCGCGGGCGTGTCGTGGAGCTTCGGGACGGACCAGCCAGACGCGAGCCTGGTAGCGAACGCCCAGAAGCTGATCGACCTCACGGCCGCGCAGGCGCAGGAGGTCGACCCGGATCTTCGCCTCCAGAAGATGGAGGAGATGCAGCTCTTCGCGCTGGAGGAGCTGGTGCCGGGCATCAACCTGCCGGTACCGGGTCACAGCTGGGTCGTGTACAACTCCCGGCTTGGGAACTTCCCGGAGGACGATGTTCTCCTGGGTGGGTTGCTGAACCGGACCCACGACATGTACGTCAAGGGCTAGGAGCCAGAGACCGAGGAGGCAGGACGGGGGATTGCCCTCGCCCTGCCTCCATGGAGTCTGCCAGGCATGCAGGCCTACATCGCGCGCCGGTTGATCGCCGTCCCGTTCATGTTGTTCGGGATGTCGCTGCTGCTGTTCTGGCTGCTCTTCCTGCGGCCGGGGAACGCGGCGCTGACCGGCTTCGGGCTGGTCTCCCCGGACCAGAACAAGCAGGCGATCGCGAGCCTTGAGGAGGAGTTCGGGCTCGACCGGCCCTTCTTCGTGCAGTACGGGGACTGGGCCTGGAACGCGCTCCAGGGGGACTTCGGCATCTCGCTGAAGAACCGCCGCCCGGTGACGCCGGAAATCCGGTCGCGCCTGCCCGTGACGGCGGAGCTCGGGCTGCTCACGGTGTTGCTGACCGCGATGATCGGCATCCCCGTCGGGATCATCTCCGCCATCAGACCGGGGACGTTCCTGGACGGGGCCTTACGGATCGTGACGATCTCGGGGATCTCCGTGCCCAACTTCTGGGTGGCGACGCTGGTGATCACCTTACCCGCGATCTGGTGGGCGTGGACTCCCCTGTGGGAGTACGTCCGCTTCGAGGACGACCCGCTCAACAACCTGAAGATCGTCATCTGGCCGGCGATCACGCTGGCGATCGCGACGGCGGCCTATGTGGCGCGCATCGTGCGCTCCTCGATGCTGGAAACGCTGTACTCGGACTACGTCCGGACGGCGCGAGCAAAGGGGCTGCGGGAGCGGGCGGTAGTGCTCCGGCACGTATTCCGCAGCTCGATGATCGCGGTGATCACGGTGATCGGCATCCAGCTGGGGGCGGTGCTGGGCGGCTCGGTGATCGCGGAGCAAATCTTCGGGATCCCGGGGCTCGGGCTGCTCGTGTTCGAGTCGGTGGTCTCGATCGACTACACCGTGGCGCTGGCGGCGATCATGGTGTTCGCCTTCATGTTCACGCTGGTGAACCTCGCCGTGGACGTCATCTACACGTTTGTTGATCCGAGGATCCGGTACTGATGGCCGAGAGCGAAGCGGCCGCAGCCCTGAGCCAGGAAGCGCTCCGCCCGCCCGCGAGGCCCTACGCCGGGGTGCTGCGATTCCTGCGGCAGCAGCGGCTGGGCACGATCGGGGCGGTCCTCATCATCCTGATGGTCATCGGCGCCGTGGCGGCCCCGGTCCTCCGCACAAGCGACCCGGAGGGGTTCGGCGTGGCGCCCATCCTGGAGAGTCCGAGCGGCAGCCACTTCTTCGGGACAAACCGGGAGGGCCGCGACGTGTGGTCGCGGGTGCTGTACGGCGGTCGCGTCTCGCTGAAGATCGGGCTGGCGACGGTGATCGTGGCGGCGCTGGGAGGCACGGCGCTGGCGCTGATCGCGGGCTACCTCGGAGGCGTCGTCGACTTCGCCTTCGGACGCGTGGCGGACGTGCTCATCGCGTTCCCGTCGATCCTGTTCGCGCTTACGCTGCACGCGTCGTTACGAGACCAGTTACCGAACCTCGGGCAGGTACTCGCCGCCGAGGAGTTCCTGCTGGTAGTGGCGATCTGCATCGTGTTCACGCCCGTCATCTTCCGCATCATGCGGGGGAACGTGCTGGAGCAACGAGCGGCAGTTTATGTCGAATCAGCGCGGGTCATCGGGGCGAGCGAGGTACGGATCATGTGGCGCCACATCTTCCCGAACCTCGTGGGCCTGCTGCTGATTGTGATGAGCACGACGCTCCCCGCGGCCATCCTGACGGAGTCGGCCCTGAGCTTCCTCGGGGTCGGCGTGGAGCAGGGGACGCCGTCGTGGGGCGCCGACCTCTCCGGCAGCAACCGCACCTACTTCGTGCGGGCGCCGTGGATCGCCATCTTCCCGGGCCTCGCGCTGAGCGTGACGGTGCTGGCCTTCAACCTCTTCGGAGACGCGCTGCGGGACACGCTCGACCCGAGGCTGCGGGGTCAGCGGTAGGCGGCGCGCACGTATACTCGCGGGCCGTGGCGAAACCGCTCGACGACATCAGAATCCTTGACCTGACGTGGGTGCTCTCGGGGCCGTATGCGGCGATGGTGCTGTCGGACCTTGGGGCGGACGTGATCAAGGTGGAGCGTCCGCCGTGGGGGGACGTGGCCCGCACGAGCGGCCCGTATCAGAACGGCTGGAGCGGCTATTTCTTCAGCATCAACCGGGGGAAGCGGTCGATCGCGATCGACCTGACCCGGGACGAAGGCCGAAACCTGTTGCTCGACCTCGCGGAGAAGGTCGACGTGGTCATGGAGAACTTCACGCCGGGGACGATGGACCGCCTCGGGATCGGGTACGAGACGCTGCGGGAGCGGAACCCCGGGCTGATCTTCGCGAGCACGTCGGGGTTCGGGCAGACCGGTCCGTATCGCGACTATCCGGCCGTCGACATCATCGTGCAAGGCATGGGCGGCGTGATGTCGATCACGGGCGAACCGGACGGCGATCCCGTTCGCCCGGGGGTGTCGTACGGCGACATCGTGGCGGGGCTCTACACGGCCATCGGCATCCTGACGGCGCTGCACGAGCGGGGGAAGAGCGGGGAGGGGCAGGCGATCGACATCAGCATGCTGGACGCGCAGGTGAGCGTGCTCGAGAACGCGATCATGCGGTACTTCGTGACGGGCGAGGCGCCGAAGCCGCTGGGCACCCGGCATCCGAGCGCGACACCGTTCCAGGCGTTCCCGACAGCCGACGGCTGGATCGTGGTGGCGCTGGCGTTCCGGGACGAGCAGTGGCCGATCCTGTGCGCGCTGCTGGGCGTAACCGACCTGATCGACGACCCGCGCTTCGACACCGGTCCGAAGCGGACGGCGAATCACGCGGAGCTCGAGCCGATGCTCTTCGAGGCGTTCCGGAAGCAGCCGCGAGACCACTGGCTGAAGGAGTTCCTGGCAGCGGACATCCCGAGCGGGCCGCTGAACACTATCGCCGACGTGGTGGCGGACCCGCAGGTTCAGCACCGGGAGATGATCCAAGAGGTCACGCACCCGGTGGCGGGCACGCTGCCGGTGGCGGGCACACCCGTGCGGCTATCGCGCTCGGAGTCGGGAATCGCGGGGCCGCCGCCGAGCATGGGGGAGCACACGGCGGAGGTGCTAGGGGAGCTGCTGGGGATGGATGCGGAGGCGGTCGAAGCGCTGCGCGAGGCGGGGGTGGTCGCAACCGAGGGCGGGCCGGACATCTCGGAGCTGACGCGGTAGGCGGGCGCTAGAGGCCCTTCTCGGCGCAGAGGTCCTCGTCGAAGAGGATATGGCCGGTGAACTCGCCGGGGGGCTGCTCGCAGATCCAAACGGTTCCCTTCGCCATGTGGGGGGCGCGCTCGAATTCGAGGGTGGGGTTCTCGGGGTCGTTCTCGGCCCAGATGTTGCCGGGCGTGCGTATACGTCCGAGGGGCGAGAGCACGTTGACGGCGATGCCGTCGTCCTGCAGCTCCATTGCGAGGGCCTGCGAGTAGCGTTCGAGCCCGGACTTCACCATCGCGTAGAAGCCGCCGCTGGCGCGCGTCTCGGGGTAGGGGCCAGGACCGGGGAAGACGCCCGCGCGGGACGAGACGTTGATGATGTGCCCGCCGCCGCCGGCGCGGATGTGGGGCACGCAGGCGCGCATGAGGAGAAGGGGCCCGCGCAGGTCGATCTGCCAGATGAGGTCGAGGTGGCGGGGCTGGACGGTCTCGATCGAGCCGGGGACAAGGATGGCGGCATTGTTCACGAGGATGTCGACGCGACCCCACTCCTCGACGACGCGGTCGACGCCGGCCGTGATGCTCTCGGGGTCGCGTACGTCCATGCGCACGGCGAGGGCTTCGCCGCCGGCGGCGCGGATGCCCTCGGCGACTGTGTGGATGGTGCCGGGGAGGCGCTTGTCGCGGACCTCCTCGGTGCGGGCGGCGATGGCGACCTTCGCGCCTTCGGCGGCGAGGGCGACGGCGACGTCCTCACCGATACCGCGGCTCGCGCCGGTGACGATGGCGACCCTGCCGTCGAGCGTTCCCATGGCAAACCCTCCCGCCGAATCGGGCGCCATCGTACGCGAGCGGGGCGGCGGGCGGGCGGCGTAGACTCGCCGCGCGACGCACGAGGAGGACGCCATGGACGTAGCGCCGATCGACATTCCCAGCCGGCTCGACGACGAACACCGACCCGTATTCGAGGGGATGCCGCGGCCCCAGCGCGACTGGTCGGACATTCCGGGCACACGGGCGCGGATGGCGGAGATGCGGGCGGCCCTGCCCACCCCCGTTCTGCCGGCGAACGTCGCAGTCACGGACGTCACCGTCCCCGGTCCGGAGGGGGCTCCGGACGTTCCCGTGCGTCTCTACCGGCCCGAGGGGCTACCGCAGCCGGCGGCCGCGCTCTACTGGATCCACGGCGGCGGCATGGTGATGGGGAACGTCGAGATGAACGACCCGTACTGCGCGAACGTCGCCGACAAGCTGAACGTGCTGGTGGCGTCGGTCGAGTACCGGCTGGCGCCGGAGCACCCCTTCCCGGCGCCGCTGGAGGACTGCTACGCCGGACTCGCGTGGCTGTGGCGGTCACGAGAGGAGTTCGGGCTGGACCCGGACCGTATCGCCGTGGGCGGGGCGAGCGCGGGCGGGGGGCTGGCGGCGGGCGTCGCGCTGGCGGCCCGGGACCGGGGCGAGATCTCGCTGTGCTACCAGCTTCTGGTCTATCCGATGCTCGATGACCGCAACGCCACCCGCAGCAGCTACGCCGTCACGGACGGTCGCACCTGGAACCGGGAGTCGAACGACGCGGGCTGGAACGCCTATCTGTCAGGGAACGCGGGCGGGGACGACGTGTCGATATACGCGGCGCCGGCACGGGCGACGGACCTCGCGGGTCTGCCGCCGGCCTACATCAACGTGGGCGACCTTGACCTGTTTGTCGACGAGGACGTGGCCTACGCGCGGGCGATGGCAGACGCGGGCGTGCCTGTCGAGCTGCACGTCTACCCGGGGGCGTACCACGGGTCGAACGGGGCGGTGCCGACGTCGGTGCTGTCGCGGCGCTGGGCAGCGGACGAGCTGGGGGCGCTGGGACGCGCCCTGGCCCGATAGAGAAGGAGCACGACATGGATGTGACACCGATCGACATCGCCAGCCGGCTGGACGAGGAGCACCTGCCGGTGTTCGAGGCCGTCCCGCAGCTCTTCGGGGACTGGTCCGACATCCCGGCGAAGCGCGGCCAACTCGACGCGCTGCTCGACGCCATGCCCCTACCCGACCTGCCCGAGGGCGTGACGGTCGAGGATCGCTACGCGCCCGGTCCGGAGGGCGATCCGGACGTGATGGTGCGGCTCTATCGGCCGGCGAACCTGCCCAGTCCGGCACCCGCGTACTACTACATCCACGGGGGCGGAATGGTGCTGGGGGATGTCGCGGGTAGCGACGTTTCCTGCGCGAACGTGGCAGCCGAGCTGAACGTGCTTGTGGCCTCGGTCGAGTACCGACTGGCGCCGGAGCATCCCTTCCCTGCGCCGCTGGAGGACTGCTACGCGGGCCTCGTCTGGCTGTGGCGCTCGCGGGAGGAGCTGGGCATCGACCCGGACAGGGTCGCGATCGGCGGCGGGAGCGCGGGCGGGGGGCTGGCGGCGGGGACGGCGCTGGCGGCACGCGATCGGGGCGAGGTGCCGCTCTGCTTCCAGCTGCTCGTCTTCCCGATGCTCGACGACCGGAACATCACGCGCAGCAGCCACACCATCACCGACGGGCGCACCTGGAACCGCGAGGCGAATCTCGCCGGGTGGGACGCCTACCTGGCAGGAAACGCAGGCGGCGACGACGTGTCGCCGTACGCCGCGCCGGCGCGGGCGACGGACCTGTCGGGCCTGCCGCCGGCCTACATCAACGTGGGCGACCTCGACCTGTTCGTCGACGAGGACGTGGCCTACGCGCGGGCGATGGCGGACGCTGGCGTTCCGGTCGAGCTGCACATCTACCCGGGCGCGTACCACGCCTCGGTCGGCTTCACGCCGAACGCATCGCTCTCGAAGCGCTGGAACGCCGACGAGATGGCGGCGCTGCGTCGGGCGTTGGTGGGGTGACCGGCACAGCCGACACCGAGAGCGCTGTCCTGCAAGCGCTCGATTCGCTGGGCATCGAGTACGAGCGCATCGAGATCGACCCGGCGTTCGGGGACACGGCGGACTTCTGCCGGGAGTACGGCTACCCGGTGCCGGAGTGCGGGAACACGATCCTGATCGCCTCGCGGAGCGAGCCGCGGCAGTTCGCGGCGTGCGTCGTGCGTGCGGACACCCGCCTCGATGTGAACCGTCGCGTGCGCAAGCTGATGGGCGTGCGCAAGGCCTCGTTCGCGTCGGCGGAGGACACGGTCGCGCACACGGGCATGGCCATCGGCGGCGTGACCGCATTCGCGCTGCCGGAGGGCCTCCCCATCTACGTCGACGCGGCGGTGTTCGGCCTCGACCGGGTCATTCTCGGAAGCGGCGTACGCAGCTCGAAGATCGCGGTCCCGCCGGACGCGCTCAGGCGCGTCCCGGGGGTGGAGGTGGTGGAGGGGCTGGCGGTGGCTGTCGAGGGGTAGGGCGTCAGGCGCGTTCGGGTTGGCGGTAGTTGGGGGGTGGGGCGTGGCCGACCCAGGTCTTGCCGATGTTCTCGTAGTGGCGGTACGAGATGAGGGCGTGGGTGGCGGCCTGGTGGGCGTCGCGGAGCTTGCGCTCGAGGGGGCTGTCCATGCGGCTGCCGGTGGTGCCGGCGGTGTTGTTGAGGACGCCGACCATCTGGCGGGTGGACTGGGCGGCGTGGGCGCAGGCGAGCAGCGCGAGCCGGGCAGGCTCCCACTCGGGGGTGAGGCGTCCGCCCTGTGAGGGGAGGGGGCCAAGGTGGGCCTCGAGGGCGTCCTGCGTCTCCATGACGAAGGTGCGGGCGGCCTGCAGCGTCGCTTCAGCTTCGCCGACGCGGATCTGGGCCTGCGGTTGGTCCTTGAGCATGGAGCCGGAGCCCCAGGGTGTCTTGACGTTCGCGAGTTCGACGAAGGAGTCGATGGCGCCGCGGCCGACGCCGAGGGCGACGGCGGCCTTGTTGTAGACGGCGTGCGTCGGGTTGCGGTAGGTGGGGTTCTCCCAAATCTCGCTGGAGGCGAGGGCGACCTCGGGGAGGGTGTGCTCAGGGGGTACGTAGCAGTCGGTCATGCGGACGTCGTGGCTGCCGGAGCCGCGCATGCCGGCGGTGTCCCAGGTGTCGACGACCTCGAATTCGCCGCGGGGAACCATGAAGGAGTTCACGGGGGTTTCGCCGGTGTCCTCATCCGTCATCTGCGAGGCCATGACGAAGTTCCAGGTGGCGTTGTGGCTGCCGCTGGCGAAGGAGCCCTGGTAGTTGAGGCGCCAGCCGTCGCCGTCGCGGCGGGCCTTGCGGCCGGGGTTGGGACCGTTGGGGGGTCCGAGTCCGGAGCAGACGAGGACGTACCAGTCGTCGCACATCTCGTGGGCGAAAGCGGGCTCCATGCGGCGGATGACAAGGGCGTTGATCTCGGAGTTGATGTGGACGCACCAGCCGACGGAGCCGTCGATGGCGGACGCGGCCTCGACATTCTCGATCTGCGCGCGGGCGTTCACGTTCTCGCCGCCGAGCTCCTCGGGGAGGACGAAGCGATAGAGGCCCGCGTCGGCCATCTCCTTCGAGGCCCATTCGGGGAGGTGGCGCAGCTCCTGCGCCTCGTCGCCGGCTTGCAGGAGCATCTCCTTCATGGCGGCGATGCGGTCGAGCATGGGCGTCTGCCTGATGGCGTTCTGGCGCTCGATGATCTCGGGACGGACCATGCGGGACTCTCCTAGGCGCGGGTGGGGGTGGCGTACTGGGGCGGGGGATCCTCGCCGAGCCAGGTGCGGCCGAGGTTGCCGTAGTGCCGCCAGCTGACGCCACCGTGCGCGGCGGCCTGGTGGGCGTCGCGCAGCTTGCGCTCGAGCGGGTGGCTCATGCGGCTGGCGGTGGTGCCGGCGGTGTTGTGGATGACATCGACGACGTGGCGGCAGGCCTGGGCGGCGTGGGTGGAGGCGAGGAGGCCGCGGCGGGCGAGGGGCCAGTCGGGGTACTCCTTGCCGCCGTCGAGGGGTCCGAGGTCCTCCTCGATCTCATCCTGCGTCTCCATGAGGAAGGCGCGGGCTGCGGCCCAGGTCGCCTCCATCTCGCCAAGACGGACGGGGGCCTCGGGCAGGTCCTTGAGGAGCGAACCGGCGCCCCACGGGGTCTTGGTGACGGCGAGGGTGGTGAACTCGTCGAGGGCGCCACGAGCGATGCCGAGGGCGACCGCGCCCTTGTTGTAGGGCACCTGGTTGGGATTGCGGTAGGTGGGGTTCTCCCAGAGCTGCGTGGGGGCGAGGGCGGCCTGGGGGAGGACGTGCTCGGGGGGCACGTAGCCGACGACGCGGACATCATGGCTACCGGATCCGCGCAGGCCGGCCATGTCCCAGGTATCGACGATCTCGAATTCGCCCTTCGGCACCATGAACGCGGCATCGACGGGCTTCTCGGTGGTGGGGTCGATGGTTTCGCCGGTGAGGACGAGGTTGTAGGTGGCGCTATGGCAGCCGCTGGCGAAGGCGCCCTGGTAGGTGACGCGCCAGCCATCGCCCTCGCGCTGGGCCTCGCGGCCGGGGAAGGGGCCGTTAGGGGTGCCGAGCCCGGAGCAGACGAGGTAGTTCCAGTCGTCGCAGATCTCGTGGGCGAACTCGCGGCTCATCTGGCGGAGGACGAGGGCGTTGATCTCGGAGTTGATCTGGACGCACCAGCCGACGGAGCCATCGATGGCGGAGGCGGCTTCGATGACCTCGATCTGCTCGCGCGCGAGCAGGTCTTCGCCGCCGAGCTCGGCGGGGACGACCATGCGGTAGATGCCGGCGTCGACCATCTCCTGCACGGCCCAGGCTGGCATGTGGCGGAGCTGCTGGGCCTCGTCACCGGCCTGCACGAGCGCTTCGCGCATGTTGGCGAGGCGGTCGAGGATAGGGGTGTCGTGAAGGGCTTCCTGACGGTCGAGAATCTCTTGTCGGACCAACGGTGGCCTCCGGTTCGGGAGTAGGAGCGGGATGATACCGGCTTTGGAGGCGCGGGAGGCGGGAGGGATGTGCGACACTTCGCCCATGGCGGAGCTTGAGCCGCGCGACATCGTCGCGAACTACGTTGAGCGGGTGTGGAACCTCGGCGACAGCTCGGCGGTCGTCGACTGCTGCGCCGACCCCTACGTCCGGCACGACGCTGGGCGTTCCCGCGTCATGAGCCACGCCGAACAACTGGAGCGCGTGACGAGCGAGCGGGCCGCGGGGACGGCGGCGGACGGGCGCAGCCTGTACTTCGAAACACTCGTGCTGGCGGGGGGCGGGCAGGACGTGACCTGGGTCTGGAACATGACCGGGCCTGCGGGGACAGGGCTGGAGGCGTCGGGAGTGGAGGCGGAAGTGGTGGGGGACGAGGTGCGCATCTGCGGCATCGAAGTGTTCCGGGTGGTGGAGGGGCGCATCACCGAGGTGTGGAACAGCCCGCCGATGGCGGGGCACTGGGGCTAGCGAGGCTCCGGCCGCCACGCCGGTTGGCGGACGCCGCGGGCGCGGTGAGAATGGCGCGCCATGGGCAGGGTGCTCGATGCGCTGAGCTGGGTCGTGACGGTGCGGCCGGTCGTGACGCTGGCGGTGGTCGCCGCCATCACGGTCGCGCTGGGGGCGGGCATCCCTCAACGGGCTCCCCAGGCCGACAACGAGATCTTCCTCTCCGACGACAGCGACGTGGCGGTGGCGCTGGCCAAACTTGAGGAGCGGTTCGGGGAGTCCGCGGAAACGTCCTCGGTGACGCTGCTGTTCCGCGGGGATGCGCTCACGCCGGAGGGCCTCGCGCAGATCGACCGGGTAATCGAGCGAGTTACCTCCGACGAGCGGGTGGCGAACGTGCTGGCGGCAGGGGACGCGGTGGTCGCGCCGACCGAGCCACTGGCGGCGGTGCTGGGGGTGGAGGGGTTCGGGGACACGACGCAGGCGGAGGTCGACGCGGCGCTCGACCGCATCCGGGGGGAGGAGGCGCTGGCGGGGCAGCTGGCGGCGCTTGACGCCCTGATCGGCACGGATGCGGACGGCACGCCGATCACGATCGCCACCATCCGCCTGCGCGACCCGGGCGACCTCGAGACGCTGGTCGAGGCCGAGCTGGCGATCCACGAGGTCACGGAGGCGGTCGAGGGGCCGCTGGCGGCGCGCAGCGTCTCCGAGGCGACGATCGACGAGGAGGGCGACCGGGCGACGGGCTCGACGATGCTGCGGCTGATGGGGGTGGCGCTGCTGGTGATCGCGGCGCTCACGTTCCTGTTCATGCGCTCACCCTCCGACCTGCTGCTCACGCTGGCGGGGCTGCTGGTGACGATCGTGTGGATCACGGGGGCGCAGGGATGGCTGGGGCCGAACGCGCTGGGATGGATCGGGCCACCGAACATCCTGACGACGATGGTGCCGATCATGCTGATCGGGCTGGCGGTGGACTATGCGATCCAGACGGTGGCGCTGTACCGGGAACGGCGCCTCGCCGGGGAGCCGGTTGCGAAGGCGGTGCGGCAGGGGCTGCGCACAGTCACGATCCCGCTGGCGCTGGCGGCAGGGACGACGGTCGTCAGCTTCCTGACGAATCTCGCTTCGCCGATCCCGGCGAACGGCGACTTCGGCGTCACGGCCGGGATCGGGGTGGCCTTCGGGCTGATCGTGATGCTGACGCTGGTCCCGGCGGGGCGGGCTCTTCTGGACCGGCGGCGGGAGGCGAAGGGGAGCCTGCCATCGGCCCGCCCCATCGCGAACGCGCTGCCGGGCGTGGGCGGGGCCGTGGAGGCGCTCGGACGAGAGCTGGCGAGGCGACCGGCGCCCTACCTGGGGCTGGTGGCAGTGGTGACCGTGCTGCTCGGGCTGGCGGCGACGCGCATCGACTCAACCTTCGACACGCGCGACTTTCTGCCCTCGGGCGGCGATGCGATGACCGACCTGGAGACGCTCGACGCGGCCTTCGGGGGCTCGACGGAAGCGGTGAACGTGCTCATCGAGGCGGAAGTGACGCAGGCGCGCACGATCCTGAACCTGCTCGACTTCACCGACGCCTTCCAGGACGACCTGCGGCGGCCGGTGGGGGTCGTCGGGGACGTGCAGGGGTCGGTGGGACTGCTCGTGCTCGACTGGATCACGGACAGCGGATCTCCCGGCGACCGGTACGACGCCGAACTGGCGACCCTCTTCGAGGAGGGGTCGGAGGGGGTGCGGGTTGATCCGGACGTGGCGCAGACGTTCCTGGACCGGCTGGAGGAGCTCGATCCGGAAGCGGTCGCGCGGGTACTGGTGAACAACCCGGACGGCGCCGACTCGCTGTTGATCCAGTTCCGCGCGTTGAGCGGAGACCAGGAACGGACGGCGACCATGCTGGAGGACATCAACGGGCTCTGGTTCGGAGGGGAGGACGAGTTCACCGCGACCTCCGCGAGCATCATCAGCCTCGAGATCGTCGAGGTGATCACGGAGAGCCAGACGGAAGCGATTGTGACGACGATCGGGGCGGCGCTCGTGATCCTCACGATCTTCTTCTGGGTAACGCAGGGACAGCCGGCGCTGGGCTTCATCGCGGTCGGACCGATCGTGCTGGTGCTGGTATGGGTGCTGGGCACGATGGCGCTGCTGGGCATCCCCTACAACGTGGTGACGGCGCTGATCACGGCGCTCTCGATTGGGATCGGCGTGGACTACACCATCCACGTGATCCACCGCTACAAGGAGGAGTTCGCGCACCTGCGCGACCCCGAGGCGGCGGCAAGCCGGACGCTGGCGACGACGGGCTCGGCGCTGATCGGGTCAGCGCTGACGACGGCGCTGGGGTTCGGCGTGCTGGTGTTCTCGCCGCTGACGCCGTTCCAGCAGTTCGGAGTCGTGACGGCGATCACGATCGCGTACGCGCTGGTGGCGGCAGTGCTGGTGGTGCCGCCGGCGATGATCGTGTGGGGGGCGTACCAGAACCTGCGGCTGCGTCACGCGGTGGAACGAGCGCGCACGGAGCTGGGCGAGGAGCCGTAGGCGGGCTCACGGAACCAGAGTTGCGGCGCTCTTCGGCCATCGTAAGAATGGCCCTCTATGGGTAGATTGCTCGACCTGGTCAGCCGGGCGGTGACGGCGCGGCCATGGTTGACGCTCGCCGTCCTCGCCATCGTGACGGTTGTGCTGGCGGCGGGGATCGGGCAGCGAGCGCCACAGGCGGAGAACGAGGCATTCCTGCCTCAGGACAGCGACGTCGCCCGGGCAATGGCGCAGATCGACGATCTGTTCGGCGACTCCGCGGACGTGAACCTGGTCACCCTCGTCTTCCGGGGCGAGACGCTTACGCCCGACGCACTCGCGCAGATGCACGGCCTGCTGGGACGAATCGCATCCGATCCGCAGGTAGGCAGCCTGCTCCCGCCAACGAACCCGATTCTCGCGCCCACACAGGTGCTGGCGTTCCTGCTGGAAACGGACGACTTCGCCGCGTTGCCGCAGGCGCAGATTGACGCGACGGTCGAGTACCTCCGCACGACGCCCGAAGCGGCGCAACTGTACGCAACGCTCGATGCGCTGGTCGGAACCGACGCGGACGGAACACCCGTCGGGGTCGCGATGGTACGGGTGCTCGAGACGGACGACGACGCGAGCGACGACGCCCAGCTCCGCATCGAGGAGTTGACGCAGGAGGCCGAAGGTCCGCTGCACGTGCGGAGCCTGTCGGTGCCGGTGATCGAGGAGGAGGTTCGGGAGGCAACCGGCTCGCGGATGCTGCCCGTGATGGGCATCGCCCTCCTGGTCGTCGCGCTGCTCACCCTCCTCTTCATGCGCACCCTCTCAGACCTGTTGCTGACCGTCGCGGGGCTGATCCTGGCGGTGCTCTGGACGGTAGGGGCGGAGGGCTGGCTTGGACCGGACGGGTTCGGGGCGATCGGGCCACCGAACGCGCTCACCTCGATGGTGCCCCTGATCCTCATCAGCCTCACGGTGGATTACTCGATCCAGGCGGTCTCGCACTACCGCGAGCAGCGCATTGCGGGCGAACCCGTGGCAAGCGCGGTGCGGGTGGGGCTGCGGAACGTGGTTATTCCCCTAACGCTCGCCGCGGCCACGACAATCGTGAGCTTCCTGACGAACCTGATCTCGCCCATCGGGGCGATCGGGGACTTCGGGGTGGTGGCCGGGATGGGGGTGGGCCTGAGCCTGATCGTGATGCTGACGCTCATCCCCGCGGTACGGACGATCATCGACCGGCGGCGGGAGGCACGAGGGACGCTGCCCCCGGTACGCCCGATCGCCAACGCACTCCCCGGCATCGAGCGGCTGGCGGAGCGGCTGGGCGCCTCGATCTCACGCCGGCCGGCGCCCTACATCGCCTTCGTGGCGGTGGCGTCGATCGGGTTCGGGTTTGCTACGACGGATCTCACGACGAACTTCAGCGTGCGCGACATCCTGCCCCGAGACGGCCACGCGCTGGAGGATCTGAATACGCTGGACGAGGCCGTGGGCGGCTCTACGGAAGTCGTGAGCGTGCTGGTGCAGGCCGAAATCACCGACACGCGCACGATCCAGAACCTCTTCGACTTCACGGAGGCGTTCAAGGACGAACGCACCCGCCCGCGAGCGGTGGAGGGACGCGTGGAGGCGTCGCTGGCGGTTCTCACGGACGACTGGATCACGAACGACGGGGAGGGCGACCTCCGCTACGACCCGGAGCTCGAGCGGCTCTTCAACGAGGCGACGGCGGGGCTCCACCTCGACCCGGCGCTGATCCAGCGCTTCCTCGACGCACTTGGGGAACGCGATCCCGTGGGCCTGAGGCACGTGCTGGTGAACAACCCGGAGGGGAACGACACCGCGCTGATCCAGTTCCGGGCCTATTCGGGCGATCCGCACGAGACGAAGGGGATGCACGACGACATCCGCGCGCTCTGGTTCGGCGACGACGACGACATCACGGCCACGTCGCAGGACATCATCACGCTCGCGGTGGCGGATGAGATCAGGGACCGGCAGACAGAGGCGATCGCGACGACGATCGCGGCGGCGCTCGGGATCCTGATCATCTTCTTCTGGGTGACGTTGCGGCAGCCGGCGCTGGCGTTCATCGCCGTCGCGCCCATCGTGCTGGTGCTGATCTGGGTGCTGGGCACGATGGCGCTGCTGGGTATCCCCTACACGATCGTCACCTCGATCATCACGGCGCTCTCGATCGGCATCGGGGTGGACTACACCATCCACGTGATCCACCGCTACCGGGAGGAGTTTTCGAGGCTGCGCAACCCGGAGAAGGCCGCTATCCGCACGCTGGCGACTACGGGCTCGGCGCTGCTGGGCTCGGCGCTCACGACGGCGCTCGGGTTCGCTGTGCTGACGTTCTCGCCGCTGACATCCTTCGCGGAGTTCGGCATCACGGCGGCAATCACGATCGCGTACGCGCTGATCGTCTCCATCCTCGTCGTACCGCCGGCGATGACAGTCTGGGGCGCCTACCAGAACATGCGGCTGCGCTCGATGGTGGAAAGGCTGTGGGACGACCTCGACGTCGCCATCGAGGACACGCACCGGCGCTTCGACGAGGGCGAGGAATCGTCCTGAGGGCTTCTCCGGAGCGGTAGGATGGCGGCGACGGGGCGTGGCGGGCGCTGACCGCCGCGAGGTTCCGCGGAGGTCCTGCCGTGATCGAGACGAAGAAGTCGTTCTGCCGGTTCTGCCACGCGTACTGCGCGATCGAGGTCGACATCGAGGACAACCGCGCAGTAGCGGTTCGGGGCGACGCCTCGGACCCGATCTACGGCGGGTACACCTGCATCAAGGGCCGCCACCTGCACGACCAGCACAACCACCCGGACCGCATCCGCTCGACGCAGCGGCGGCGCCCGGACGGAACCTTCGAGGCGATCGGCAGCGAGCAGGCGCTGGACGAGATCGCGGAGAAGCTGACCGCGATCATCGAGGAGCGGGGGCCGCGGGCGGTGGCGCTTTGGGGCGGGGCGGGCGGCGCGCTCATGTCGCTGAGCATCAGCGGCGACTGGCTGCGGGCGATCGGGTCGCCGTCGTTCTACAGCGGGGCGACCATCGACCAGGAAGCGAAGCCGGTTGCGCAGTCGATGCACGGCAAGTGGGACGCGGGGGCGCACCCGTTCGAGGACGCGGACACGTGGATGCTGATCGGGGCGAACCCGGTGATCTCGATGTGGGGCGGGATCCCCCACCAGAACCCGTGGAAGCGCATCAACGACGCGCGCAAGGCCGGCCTGAAGCTGATCGTGATCGACCCGCGCAAGACCGAGTGCGCGAAGCGGTCGGACATCCACCTGCAGGTGAAGCCGGGTGAGGATGCGACGCTGCTGGCGGGCATCATCCGCACGATCATCGAGGAGGGGCTGTACGACGCGGACTTCGTGCAGGCGAACGTGCAGGGCTTCGAGGCGCTGCGCGAAACGGTCGACGACTTCACGCCCGACTACGTGGAGGAGCGCACGGACGTGCCCGCGGCCCTGATGCAGGAGGCGGCGCGCACGTTCGCGGCGGGGCAACGGGGACGGGTGACCTCGGGCACGGGGCTCGACATGCAGCCGCGGGGCACGCTGCACGAGTACCTGGTGCTGGCACTGAACACGATCACGGGGCGGTGGCTGCGCGAAGGCGAGGAAGTTCCGAACCCGTACGTCCTGCTGCCGGGGCGCACCTGGCGCGCGCAGACGGAGGAGTTGGAGCCGCTCCTGCCGAAGGACTCGGCGCTGGAGAGCCGCTTCCGCGGGCTGAAGCACAACGACGGGCAGTTCCCGGCGAACGTGCTCGCGGACGAGATCCTGACCCCGGGACCGGAGCAGGTGCGGGCGCTGTTCGTAATGGCGGGCGACCCCGCGGTGAGCGTCCCCAACCACGAGCGCATCGTGGAGGCGTTCAAGAACCTGGAGCTGCTGGTCACGATCGACTGGCGGATGTCGGCGACGGCGAAGCTGTCGCACTACGTGATCGCCTGCAAGCTCTCGCTGGAACGCCCGGACGTGACGATGCTGCCGGAAGCGGTGGCAGAGACGTACGGGCACGGGGGCTACACGGTTCCGTATGCGCACTACACGCCGGCGCTGATCGAGCCGGACTTCGACGTGATCCAGGAGTGGGAGCTCTTCTGGGGGCTCGCGCACCGGATGCGGACGCCGATGACGTTCCGGGGCAAGCCCCTCGACATCGACAGGAAGCTGACCTCGGACGAGATGTTCGACGTGATGATGGAGGGCTCGCGCATCCCCTTCGCGAATGTGAAGGGCACACCGGGTGGGCGCCTCTACCCGGACGCGAGCATCCGCGTTCAGCCGCGCGAACCGGGGAAGGACGCGCGCCTGAACGTCGGCTTCGGGCGGATGATGGAGGACCTGCGCGAGGTTCGTGGCGAGCCCCTCACGGGCGGGGCGGCGCTGGAGCCGGGGGAGGAGTACACGCACCGGCTGATCACGCGGCGAATGCGGCAGGTCTTCAACGGGATGGGGCAGCAGATCCCGGAGCTGATGGAGCGGTACAGCTACAACCCGGCTTTCCTCTCGCCCTTCGACCTGCGGGCGCTGGGGTTGAAGGCGGGGGACGTGGTCGAGATCGCCTCGAAGCACGGCGCCATCCGCGGGGTGGTGGAGCCGGACGACACGGTGCCCTCGGGGGTGATCTCGATGGCGCACTCGTGGGGCGACAGCGTCGAGCGGGAGGAGGCGACGTTCCGGACGTGGGGGAGCAACACGAACCGGCTCGTCAGCTTCGACGAGGACTTCGACCCGATCTACGGGATGCCGCGCATGACCTCGCTGCCGGTGAACATCCGCAAGCTGGAGGGGGTCGAGGCGGGGTAGCTTCAGGCGCTACAGGTCGGCGACCTTGATGGTGTGGCCGGCCTCGGCGGCGGCATAGATGCCGTGGACGGCCTCCATGGTGTTGAGGTTGTCGTGGCCGCTGGTGATGGGCTCCTTGCCCTCGCGGATGCAGCGGGCGAAGTGGACGATCTCGTTGGTGAAAGGGTTCTCGCCGACGAGGCCCTCCATGTCGGCGCCCACCTCGCTGAAGGCCTGGATACCGTTGTGTCCCGGCTGCGTCTCGCGTGACTCGGTGGCGATGTGGGCGGGGGCGTGATGCTGGTCGACCACGTTCCCGTCGAGGTCGGGGACGGTGTAGATGGTGCCCTTCGTGCCGATGATGAGGGACTGGTACATCCAGGGGGTGCGGGCGCTGTAGCTGGAGAGGAGCGTGCCCATGGCGCCGCTGTCGAATTCGAAGGTGGCGACGGCGCGGTCCTCGGCGCCGTTCTTCATGAGGGGGTGGTCTCCCCAGGTCTTCGCCGTGATGCGGACGACGTTGCCGACGAAGTAGCGGAGCAGGTCGACCTGGTGGGTGCTGACCATCATGACGCTGCCGCCGCCGTTCTTCTTGCCGTCGAAGCCCCACCAGTCGCCACGGTTCATGCTGGTCATGCTGCCGGGGAGGGCGGCGCCGAACCAGCTATCGGCGCGGCAGGCCCAGATATCGCCGAGCTCACCGGCCTCGATGATGCGCTTCACGTTCTGGTAGTGGGGGAGGTAGCGCAGCATCTGCGCGACCATGAAGGTGACACCGGCGTCGTCGCAGGCGTTGACGATGTCGCGCGCTTCCTGGACGGAGCAGGCCATGGGCTTCTCGAGGAGGACGTGCTTGCCGGCGCGGGCGGCCTCGATGGCGTTGCTGTGGTGCGCTTCGTGGATGGTGGCGATATCGACGGCCTCGATGTCGTCGCGGGCGAGCAGGTCGGCGGTGTTGGTGTAAACGGAGCCGGGGTCGACGCCAGCGTCGGCGGCGTACGCCTGCGCGGCCTCCTCGCGGATGTCGCAAACGGCGACCAGCTCGACCTCGTCGCGGTGCTCAAGGAAGGCGGGCATGTGGGCACGGGAGATGCCGCCGCTGCCGATCAGGCCGACTCGTAGGGGAGGCATGGGGGCTCCTGACGGAATGGGTACCGTGGAGCGGGACTATACGGGGTGGCCTGCGGCCGCTCCGACTAACCTTCGCCCATGGCCTCCATGGCCTGCGCCATCTCCTCGGCGCTGACCTCGGCGATGTGGGTGGCGATGGACCAGTGGTTGCCGGCGGGGTCGAGGACGCGGGCGATGCGGTCGCCGTAGAACTGGTCCTCGGGCTCGGCGACGGCGGTCGCGCCGGCGCTCACGGCCCGGGCATAGACGGCGTCGACGTCCTCGACGTACAGGTGGATCTGGGCCTGCATGGGCGGGAAGTCGGAACCGGAAGAAGATCCGAGCATGACGGCGGCGCCACCGATCTCGACCTCGGCGTGTGCGATCGAGCCGTCGGGCATGGGGAGTCGCATGCGCTCCACGGCGCCGAAACCGCTGGCGAGGAAGTCGAGGAGGCCGGGGGCGTCCTCGGCGACAAGGTAGGGGGTGATGGCGGTGTAGCCGTCGGGGACGGGCTTGACGTCGGACATGGGTGCTCCTTGTGGCGGTTGGCCCGCCGGCTTTTGGCGAACCGAGGGATTGCGGTCGGCAAGCATAAGCCTTGCCGGGCGCGGAGAGAACCGCGGGAGCCCGATCAGGCGTCGTCCGCCGCCTTCAGGCGACTCCTGACCTCTTCCTCGGTGATGTCTTCGACGGGGCTAGAGAGCGACCAGGTGTTGCCGGAGGGATCGACGATGCAGGCGCCACGGTCGCCGTAGATCTGGTCGGCGGGCTCCTGCACGGAGGTGGCGCCGGCGCCCATGGCCCTGGAGTAAGTGCTGTCGACATCCTCGACGTAGAGGTTGATGTGAGCGTTGGTGAGCTTGAACTGCGGGGGCGTGACAGAGCAAAGCATGATCGCGTCGCCGCCGATTACGACCTCAGCATGGCGAATGCCGCCATCGGGGCCGGGGATGCACATGCGCTCCACCGCGCCGAAGGAGCTTACGAGGAAGTCGATGAGGGCGGCGGCGTCCTTGGCGACGAGGTAGGGGGTGACGGCCGTGTATCCCTCGGGGATGTACTCGGTGTCGGACATGCGCGCCCCCCTGTGGGTGTCGATTCGCCGGATTCGGTAGTATCCCCTGCGCGAAAACTCACTCGGGAGAGTACGGCATGGTACGCCAAGAGATCATTGACAAGAGTACGGAGCTCCAGAAAACGCCGATGTCGGAGCGCATCGCGAACATCAAGGAGGAGCTGGCGGCGGGCGGGGACGAGGCGCAGCAGCTGCGTCGCCTGCCCGACTGGGTCTCCAAACTGATGGCGGATACGGGGCTCTATCGCCACACCATGCCGAAGGCGCTTGGCGGCGAGGACATGACGGCGCGGGGCCAGATCGAGGCGATCGAGGAGACCTGCGCGATCGACGGCTCGATCGGTTGGTGCGTGCAGATCAACTCGGAGATCAACGCACTGGTGCTGCGGCAGATGGACCCGGCCTTCGCGCACGAGATCTGCGACGACTGGTACTTCCTCGTCTGCTCGGGGCTGGGGACGCCGAACGGCGAGTTTCCCGGCCGGAAGGCGAAGCGCGAGGGCAGCGGCTGGCGCGCGACCTACCAGGGCGCGTTCGCGAGCGGGTGCTTCAACGCCACCTGGAACCTCGTCCTGAATCCGGCGGCGGAGATTGTCGACGAGGACACGGGGGAGATGGCGGACGTCTCGTTCATGGTGCCGGCCGGGGACTTCGTTCCGGTCGATACGTGGAACATGGCGGGGCTGCGAGGGTCCGGCAGCCACGACGTGCGCATCGTCGACCAGTTCATCCCGGAGAAGTACCTGCTTCCCCAGAACGCACTCGACTCGACGACGCACTGGGAAAACCCGACGCTCCGGAACCCCTCGCAGGTTCCCTACAACAAGGCAGCGGTCGCGCTGGGTATTGCGCGCGGCGCGATCGACGCGTTCGTGGACCTGGCGATGGTGAAGACGCCTTGGATGTCGGGCTCGAGCCTGAAGGATCAGCCGGAGGCGTTCATCCGGCTGGGCGAGGCGGAGGCGACGCTGCGCGCGGCGCGGGCCTTCGTAATGGAGTCGCAGGAGGACATCGAGGAGAACCTGGGGCCGCTGGACGGCGGACGCCTGGTGCCGGAGTGGCCCTTGCTGCGGCTGGGGCTGCTGTCCTCGACGCACGCGGCACAGGCCGCGCGTCACGTGGTCGACACCATCCACAACACGGCGGGCACGACGGCCAGCCGCATGGAGCACCCGCTGGAGCGCAAGCTGCGCGACTCCCACCAGGCGGCGGCGCACGGCGGCGTGAGCTGGCGTCACTACGGGGCCATGGGCAAGACCTGGCTCGGGGATGACATCCCGCCGCAGTACGCGGAGGTGAAGCGCGCCTAACGGCGTGCAACTGTTGGCTCCTGGCTGTTGGCTCCTCGTGAGTCGGCATCCACCGAGGAGAGAGCGCTCCACCCCCTTGGGTGGGGCGCTTTTCTGTGGACTTTGCGGTCGTGAGAGCCCAGGGCGGGAGGGCGGTTGCTATAACGTCACGGGCCTTGATGAAGGGTTCGTCAAGGAACGCGCGGAGAGGGTTTACAGGCGAAATGCCGCGGAATACTCTCGTTTGCGTTGGAGGCGGGGTGAGCGGAGACCGGACGGAGCCCCCTCGGGGGAGACGGACGGGAAGGTGGGCCAAGGGCAACCGAGGCGCGCCGGCTCCGGGAAACTACCTCCAGCGGAAAGCGCTCCACTCTCGGGTGGAGCGCTTTTTCGTGTGCGGCAACTGGCGGTCGGTGGTTGGTGATCGGTGGTCGGTCCCGCGCCCTTCGCGCGCTAGCGCGGGATCACGGGCAGGGTGACGCAGGAGGGGCGGTTGACGTCGTGGAAGATCGTCTGCTGGGCGGGGACGAGCTCCGTCTCGGTGTGGATGGGGCGGCCGGTGTTGGGGTTGCGGTCGAAGTGGGGGAAGTTCGAGGAACTGATGTCGACGCGGATGCGGTGGCCGGGCTTGAAGACGTGGCTCGTGGCCCAGAGGTCGATGGTGAACTCGTAGGACTGGCCGGGGGTCATCAGCTCCTGCTCGAGCAGGGAGTTGCGGTAGCGGGCGCGGATAATGCCGTCCTGGATGTTCTGGACGTAGCCGTCCGGGCGCACGTCGCAGAGCTTGGCGGTGAAGTCGGTGTCGACGGCGCTGCTCGTGGCCCAGAGGGTGACCGAGATCGGTCCGGTGACCTCGAGCTCCCCGGCGAGGGGCTCGCTGGTGTAGCAGAGGACGTCGCCGCGCTGCTCGGCGGGAGTCTGGTCGAACACGCCGGGGGGCGTGATGAGGTTGTTGCCGCCGAGGGTGGGGACGGGGTCGTCGGGGTCGTAGACGAAGCGGTCGGGGCGCTCGTTACCGGGTGGGTCCGGGTTGAGGGTCCCGTCGCCGTTGAGGCTGTTCGCCCCGCCGTCGCTGTGGAGATACCAGGGCGTGTAGGCGGTGCGGGCGAGGGGCCACTCGTTCTCCTCGCGCCAGACGTTGTCGCCCATGACGAAGATGCGGACGGGCGGGTCGTCCATGATCCCGGTGTCCTCGCCCTTGAGCCAGTGGTCGAACCAGCGGAGCTGCTCCTCCTTCAGTTCGATGGCGGCGTTCGGGCCGAAGTCGAGGTCGCCACAGCCGCCGGTGGTGGGGACGGTGTAGCCGATGTGTCCCCAGGGGCCCATCAACAGCTTCTGGTTGGGGCGGGCGTTCTCGCCGCCACGGGCGGTGATGCCGCTGTACCCCTCGAGCGCGCCTTCCTCGAAGATGTCGTACCAGGAACCGACGTGGTACATCGGCTGGTTGACCTCGTGGAAGCGGCGCCGAAGGTTGATGTTCCACCAGTGGGGGCCGTCGTCGGGGTTGGCGAGGTAGTCTGCGAAGTAGGGCGCGATCGTCGAGAGGCGGTCGGCCCAGGCGGTCATCGGCATCTCGCGGGCGGAGTGGTCGAGGAGGGGGCGGAAGCCGTCGGCCTGGGCGAGCTCGGACTCGAGCTCGGGGAGGTCGGCGTCGAGGCCGAGGCGGCGGGCGGTGTCGCGCGCCTTGGAGGTGGCGTAGGCGGCCATCCAGCCGTGCTCGAAGGCGCCGCCGGAGTGGTAGATCCAGCTCTGCTTGAAGTCGGTGGAGCCGGAGACGGGCATTTGCGCCTTCAGTGAGGGCGGCGACTCGGCCGCGACCATGTACTGCACGGCGGCGAGGTAGGACTGGCCATAGGTGCCGACCGAGCCGGTCGACCAGGGCTGGACGGCGGCCCACTCGATCGTGTCGTAGCCGTCCAGGGCTTCGTTCACGTGGGGCTCGTACATGTCGCCCTCGGAACCGAAGCGGGCGCGCGTGTCCTGGGTGACGACGGCGTAGCCGCGTGAGGTCCAGAAGTCGGCCATGACGAGGGGGCCGAGGGCGGTGCGTCCGTAAGGGGTGCGGGAGACGAGGGTGGGAAACTTGCCGGGGCCGGAGGGGCGGTAGACGTCGGCCTGGAGCCGCACGCCGTCGCGCATCGGGATCATCACGTTCTCGTCGACGGTGACGCCTTCGATTCGGTCGGCCATGGGGCACCTCGCACGGGGGTCGGGGGCTGGTGGGCGGCATGGTCAGCGGCGTCCTCACGCTTGTCAACGAGGCCGGTATGCTTGCGCGCCGTGAGCACGGTCTACGACTACATCGTGGTGGGGGCGGGGTCGTCGGGGGCGGCGCTGGCGGCGCGGCTGAGCGAGGATTCGGACAGCTCGGTCCTGCTGCTGGAGGCGGGGCCGGATTACGCCACGACCGACGCAACTCCACACGACTTGCGCTACGCGCACCGCGTTTCGGTGGTCGATCACGACTGGGGATTCACGGCGAACGCGACGCCGGACCGGGAGGTCTACTACCCGCGTGGGCGGGTGATGGGCGGCTCGTCGGCGGTGAACGGCACGCTCGCGATCCGGGGCACACCGGAGGACTTCGACGAGTGGGCGGCGCTGGGGAACGAGGGCTGGTCGTGGGAGGACTGCCTGCCCTTCTTCCGGAAGCTCGAACACGACCTCGACGCCTCCGGGGACTTCCACGGGAAGAGCGGGCCGCTGCCGATCGTGCGCTGGGGGCCGGACGAGATGCGGCGACCGGGACAGGCGTTCATCGAGGTGTGCCAGGAGTTCGGGTTCCCGTACGCGGAGGACTTCAACGACCCCGAGGCGACGGGCGTCAGCCCGATGGCGCAGAACCGCAACGTCGACACGCGCATCTCGACGGCGATGGCGTACCTCGAGCCCATCCGGAACCGGCTGAACCTGACGATCCGGGGGGGCTGCCTCGTGAACCGGGTGCTTGTCGAGGACGGGCGGGCGACAGGGGTAGAGGTCGAGAGCGACGGCGAGATGCAGACGGCGCTGGGGCGGAACGTGGTGCTGTCGGCGGGGGCGATCATGTCGCCTCCGATCCTGGTGCGGTCGGGGATCGGGGCGCGGGAGGATGTGGAGGCGGTGGGGGCGACGCTGGTGCACGAACTGCCGGGGGTAGGGCGCAACCTGATCGATCACCCGCTCTGCTCGGTGGTGTGGCGGTCGAAGCCGGGGGTGTCGGTAATGCCGGACCCGCCCGTGCAGACGATGCTGCGCTACACCGCCGGCGGCGGCGAAACGAACGACATGCAGATCTACATGGTGAACCACTTTCCGGGACGGGAGGGGAACTTCGCGCTGCTGGTGATCCTGCAGCGGCCGAAGTCGCGGGGACGGCTCCACTTCGAGAGCGGCGACTACCGATCGCAGCCACGGATCGAGCTGAACTTCTTCTCCGACGCGGAGGATGCCGACGTGCGGCGGCTGCGGGAGGGGTTGCAGCTCTCGCAGCGGATGGGGGAGCATCCATCGATTGCGCAGTACGCCGACGGGCTGGAGACGCCCTCGGCGGAGGTGCTGGCGGACGACGACGCGCTCGACGCCTACATCCGGGCGAACGGTTCGCACAACTTCCACCCGGTGGGCACGGCGAAGATGGGTCCGGCGAGCGATCCAGATGCGGTGGTGGACTCCCACTGCCGCGTGCACGGGGTCGAGGGGTTGCGGGTGGTGGACGCGTCGGTCATGCCGGAGATCGTGCGGGCGAACACGAACCTGACGTGCATCATGGTCGGGGAACGGGTGGCGGATCTGATTCGCAGTGAGCGGTAGCGCGCTTCGCGCGCGGCTGTTGGTGCAGCCCGAGGCGGGCATGCGCTGGCGTAGTATTCGGCGGAGAGGCAGGAGACAGCAATGACGGCGCCGGTCGAGAGTGATCCGAGCCTGATTGAGCCGGGCGAATTCGTCACGGACGAGTTCCGGATCGACCCGTTCCCCATCTACAAGCGGCTGCGCGAGTACGAGCCGGCCTACCAGGACAAGTTCCAGAACCGCTGGATCATCTCGCGGTACGAGGACATCTGGGCGATCTACAAGGACAACGCGCGGTTCACGCGGGCGACCTACGACCCCCACGGGAAGCACAAGTTCGGGTCGGACTCGACGATGGGGTTCACGCTGAACGACCTCGGGGAGGGGCAGGACTACATCTGGCTGCGGGGCATCGTGGCGGGGGAGTTCGTGGGGAAGCGGCTGGAGAAGCGAGTGCCGCTGATTGAGCGGATCGCGACCAAGATCATCGACGACTTCGTGGAGAAGGCGCGGGCGGACCAGAAGGCCGGGCTGAGGGCCGGGGGACAAGTGGAGCTGGTATCGCAGTTCAGCGAGCGATTCCCGATCCGGGTGATCGCGGGGATGCTGGGGCTCCCCGAAGAGGACAACGACTACTTCGAAGCCGTGTACGACCGGCTCTTTGCCGGGAACGGCTACGGTCGGGCGCACTTCCGTCGAGGAGTGGCGGCGCGGGACGAGCTGTTCGCCTACCTGGACCCCCTGTTCGACGAGCGCATCGCCGAGCCTCGCGACGACCTCTTGTCGGTGTTCTGCCACGCGGAGAAGGACGGCGCGAAGATGACGCGCGACCAGATGCGCGGGTACGTGGCGCTGCTGCTGGTGGGCGGGGGCGACACGACGCACAAGGCGATCGACGCGATGTGGTGGAACCTGCTGCGGAACTACGAGCAGTACGAGGCGGTTCGCGACGACCCCGAGCTGATGGACCGGGTGTTCACGGAGATGCTGCGCCTCGACGGCTCGAACCACTGGCAGCGGCGGCGGGCGAAGGTGGAGGTGGAAATCCACGGGCGCGTGCTGCCGGTAGGGGCAACGGCGTGGCTGGGGCTGGGCTCGGGGAACCGCGACGAGCGCGTCTTCAAGGACCCGGACAGTTTCAACATCTTCCGGGACGACCTGTACTTCGGGAAGGAACTGCGGACGGGGTACTGGCAGGACGGGGTCGCGAGCCACCTCGGGTTCGGGCAGGAGACGCACTTCTGCATGGGATACGCGCTGGCGCGGCAGGAGTCGGTGATCTCGTCGCGCATCCTGCTGGACCGGCTGAAGAACCCGCGCCTGGCGGACGTGCCGAACGAGGGCATCGCCTTCCCGCCCCCGGGTCGGGGCGGCGTGCGCGGCCTCCAGCATCTTGAGATCGACTTTGATTTTTCTTGAGGCCGCCGGCACTCGCAGCGAGCGGCACTGACAGCGCCGCGAGGGGCGGAGTTGTCGCTTTCCTGACTGAGCAGGCGGTGGCGCCGCCCCGGTACGATGAACGCTCACCACGGATGTAGGGGAGGACGGCATGAGGATCGGCATCTCGATTCCCGTGAGGGACCTGCAAGACGACCACGACGGCATGGCGCGGTTCGCGCGCGAGGCGGAGCAGTTGGGGTTCACGCACCTGCGCGTGCCGGATCGGGTGGCAGCGGTCGGCGTCGACCACGTGCACGAGCCGCTGACGCTGCTGGCGTGGGTGGCGGCGCACACCGACACGATCGAGCTGGTGCCGTCCGTGATCGTGCTGCCGACGCGACAGACGGTGGTGGTTGCGAAGCAGGCGGCGGAGATCGACCGGCTGAGCGGCGGGCGGCTGCGGTTCGGCGTGGGCGTAGGGGCGCGCGCCGAGGACTATGCGGCCTTCGGGCAGGACTTCCACACGCGCGGCCGTCGCTGCGACGAGCAGATCGAGGTGCTGCGGCGGCTGTGGACGGAGGAGGCGGTGACGTTCGAGGGGCGCTGGGACCGGCTGGCGGGCGAGCGCATCAACCCGCTGCCGGTGCAGCAGCCGATCCCGATCTGGATCGGCGGGGCGAGGGAGCCGGGGGCGTCGGTGTTGCGCCGCGTCGGGCAGCTGTCGGATGGGTGGTTCGCGTTGATGGCGCCGGATGCGTACGGGGCTGTGCGCGAGGCGGTCTCGGCGGAGGCGGAGGCGGCGGGACGCGACCCAGCGGCGCTGGGATCGGAGAGCGCGGTGCAGATCGTGGGGAAGTCGGAGGTGGAGTGGCTGGCGGAAGTCGAGGCGTGGCGCGAGACGGGCGTCACGCACCTGTGCCTGCGCACGCTGGGCGTGGGACTCGACACGGCCGGCCACCTCGAAGCGCTGCACGGGGCGCGGGCGGCGCTCGACCGGCTGTAGGGCGGCGACCTAGGCCAGGGGCTCCTCGACGCCCGGTGGCAGCTCGACCTCGAAGACGTTGAGCGTGGCGGAGACAAGGCCGTAGTAGCCAACCGTGCCGACAAGGTCGACGAGCCCGGCCTCGCCAAAGGTGTCGAGCGCCTCCTGGAAGGTGTCGGCGGAGACACGGGATGTCTCGAAATACTCGGTCACGAGGCGGTGGACGAGGGCGAGGTCGGGGCGGTCGAGCTGGAGCGGAGCGCCGGTGCGGACGGCCTCGACAACGGGCTCGGGGATCCCCTCCTCGATGGCGATGCGGGCGTGCGCCCAGAACTCAAACTGGGCACGCCAGCGCTTCGCCGTAAGGATGATGGCGAACTCGGACACATCGCGGGGGAGGGAGGCGCCGAAACGACAGTGGGCGCCGAGCTCCTGGGCGGGGTTCGCGAAGTTCGGGCTGTAGAGCCAGACGCCGAAGGGGCCGGTGGTGGCGCCTGCCCGGGGGCCGCGAGGGCCGCTGCGGATAGCATCGACTACGGCGCTCTGGTCGGCGTTCAGGCTCTGCTCGTCGAGGGTGGGGAGGCGCATGGGAATTACTCCTGCGGTTGGTGGTGGCGCAAGCAGACGGGATCGCTCGCGCGATGTCCAGCGGCACAAGGGGGCCTGTCGCGCGTAGGATCGGCGCCGGAGGCGTCGTGGGCACATCCGGGCTGCCGCTCGAAGGGATTCGCGCACTCGACCTGACGCGGGCGCGGGCGGGGCCGACGTGCGCCCGTCAGCTCGCGGACTGGGGCGCGGACGTGATCAAGATCGAGCTGCCACCGAGGCCGGGCGGCGGGGACGGAATCACGGGGGAGCGGCACGGGTTCGACTTCCAGAACCTGCACCGGAACAAGCGCAGCCTGACGCTGAACCTGAAGGCGGACGCGGGGCGCGACATCTTCATGCGGCTCGCGAAAGATGTGGACGTCATCGTCGAGAACTACCGACCGGGGGTGAAGCACCGGCTGGGGATCGACTACGAGGCGGTGCGCGAGGTGAACCCGCGCATCGTGTACGGGAGCATCAGCGGGTTCGGGCAGTCGGGACCGTACCGCGATCGTCCGGGGGTGGACCAGATCGCGCAGGGCCTGGGCGGGCTGATGTCGATCACGGGCTTGCCGGGGCAGGGGCCGGTGCGGGTAGGCATCCCGATCGCGGACCTGACGGCGGGGATGTTGCTGGCGCAGGGCATCCTGCTGGCGCTATTCGAGCGGGAACGGTCGGGCGAGGGGCAGTGGGTGCACACCTCGCTGCTGGAGGCGCAGATCCAGATGCTGGACTTCCAGGCGGCGCGCTGGCTGATCTCGCAGGAGGTGGCGCCGCAGGCCGGGAACGACCACCCCACGAGCATCCCCACGGGCGTGTTCCCGACGGCGGACGGGCACATCAACATCGCAGCCTCGGGTGGAGTCCTCTGGCAGCGGCTCTGCCAGACGCTCGGGCTGGAGACGCTGCTCGACGACCCGGACTACGCGGACAACGAGCTGCGATCGAAGAACCGGAAGGCGTTGAACGCGCGCATCTCGGAGGTGACGCCCTCCCGCACGAGCGAGGAGTGGATCGCGGTGCTGAACGAGGCGGGGGTTCCCTGCGGACCGATCAACACGATCGACGCGACGTTCGCGGACCCACAGGTGCAGGCGCTGGGCATCGCACGGCCGATGCCTCGGCCACAGCTGGGCGACACGCATGTGGTGGGGCAGGCGATCAACCTCGCGCGGACCCCACAACCACCGAGCCACCGGGCAACGCCGGAGCTCGGTGAGCACACAGACGCCATTCTTCGCGACCTCGGGATGGACGACGACGCCATCCGCGAGCTGCGCGAGAACGGCGTCATCTAGACACGAACGGCACGGAGAAGCTGCATGGAACTGAAGACGGACAAGATGATCGCCCGCAAGGAGGGGGGCGTCGGCTGGATGTTCTTCAACAATCCGGCGCGGCGGAACGCCCTCTCCATCGAGATGCAGGAGGCGATCCCGACCATCCTGCACGACTTCCGGGACGACCCTGATGTGCGGGTCGTGGTGATGGCAGGGACGGGCGACAAGGCGTTCGTCTCGGGGGCGGACATCTCGGAGTTCGAGAAGCGGCGGTCGGATCCGGAGTCGATCGCGAAGTTCAACGCGATCGGCGCGGCGGCGAACCGGGCCTACGGGGAGCTGGGGAAGCCGTTGGTCGCGATGATCCGCGGGTTCTGCATGGGGGGCGGTCTGCTCACCGCGCTGCAGGCGGACATCCGCGTGGCCTCGGAAGACTCGCAGTTCGGGATTCCCGCGGCCCGGCTGGGGCTGGGGTACGCCTTCGGGGGCACGCACAAGCTGGTCGAGACGGTGGGGGCGGCAGCGGCGCGCGAGATCCTGTTCACGGGGGGGCGGTTCCCCGCCGAGGACGCGGTGCGGTGGGGACTCATCAACCGGGTGGTGCCGGTGGAGGAGCTGGAGCCGGCGGTGGCACGCATCGCGGATGCGATCGCGGAGAACGCGCCGCTCACGGTGAACCTGCTGCGCGCCTCGATCGTGGAGGCGACGAAGGAGCCGGAGGAACGCGACCTCGACAGCATCGAGTCGATGGTGGAGGCGTGCTTCGCGAGCGAGGACTACGTCGAGGGGCGGCGGGCGTTCATGGAGAAGCGGCGGCCCGCGTTCCGGGGGCAGTAGGGGCGTGGCGCGCCGGCGTCTGCGGGAGTTGCTGGAGACGAGCGCGCCCGTGTTCGCGCCCGTCTGCCTGGACCCGCTGACGGCGCGCACGCTGGAGGCTCAGGGCTACGGGGCAGCGTACCTGAGCGGCGGCGCGCTCGGCTTCCAGCTGGCGGTCTCGGAAGCGCTGCTGACCATCACGGAGATAGCGGAGACGGCGCGACGGATCACGGCGCGGTCCGGGATCGCCCTGATCGTCGACGGAGGCGTGGGGTTCGGCGACGCCGTCCACACGAGCCGGACGGTGGCGGAGATCGAAGCCACGGGCGCGGCGGCGATCGAGCTGGAGGACCAGGTAGCGCCGAAGCGGGCGCATCACCACAAGGGGGTGGAGCACCTGGTGTCGCTGGAGGAGATGGTGGGGAAGCTGGAGGCGGCGGTGGCGGCGCGGCGCGACCCCGACTTCCTCATCATCGCGCGCACGGGCGCGGTGCGGAACGAGTCGTACGAGGCGGCGGTGGAGCGGGGGCGGGCGTACCGGGCGGCGGGGGCGGACCTGGTGATGCTGCGTCCGGACACGCCCGAGCAGTGGCGAGACGCGGTCACGGCGATCGACGCGCCGCTCGCGGCGATGGCGTCGTTCGGGAGCCGCCCGCGGGCGGAGTGGGAAGCGCTCGGGTGGCCGCTCGTCATCGACCCGTTCACCGGCCAGGTGGAGGGCTGGCTGGCTGCACGAGAGGCGTCGCGGCATTTCCTCGAGGAAGGGGCGAGCGGCGAGGACGAGCGTGAGATCGCCGCGGGGTACGAGGCGATCAAGCAGGCGGCGGGCATGGAGGACTGGTACGAGATCGAAGAGCGCACGACGGAGAGAGGAGCAGAAGGATGACGACGATCGACGGGAACTATCTGTTCGAGGGGCGCGGCGAGCGCGAAATCGTGATGGCGTACAGCTTCGACGCCCCACCCGAGCGGGTGTTCGAAGCGTGGAACGACACCTCGGGGATGGGAAACTGGTACGGACCGGAAGGGCACGAGTTGATCGTGGCCGAGCAGGACTTCCGGGTGGGCGGCGCCTGGCGTTACGGGACGCGGGACGAGTCGGGGGAGGAGACGGTCCTGTACGGCGTCTACGAGGAGATCGAGCCCGGTTCGCGCATGGTGAACACGGAGATCTTTGCGGGGATGCCCGACTTCGAAACGGTGGTCACCGTGACTTTCGAGGCGGAAGGCGGGGGGACGCGGATGACGTCGGTGGTGCTGCACCCGGGGAAGGAGTCGCGGGACGGGGCCATGGCGTGGGGGATGGAGGCGGGGGTGCGGCAGACGTTCGAGCGCTTCGCGGCCCACCTGGCAGCAGCGGAGGGGTGAGCGGCATCGAACCCGGGTACCCCCGGGCGCTGGCCGTGCCGCTTGACGTGGCCGTGCAGGAGGTGCCGGACGGGGAGTGGGTGGCGTGGCGGGTACGCGCGCCGGGCAACGTCGACTACGGGTTCGCGCGCGGGGAGCGGCCGGAGGGGTGCCTTGAAGCGTTTCTGTCGCTGGAGGAGGCTCCGCTGGCCGAGTTCACGCGGTTCGTGCGCCGTTTCGGCGTGCTTGGTATCTCGGCGAAACACGACCTGCCGGGCGTTGTCGACGGCTGCGCACCCCGTGACGGGGAGTCGGCGAACGATCTGTTCCCGCGGACGTCTCTCACGGAGGGGTGGACTGTGCCCCTGCGCCTCTACCGCGAACCGGTAGCGGCGTGGCGTGAGATGGCAGGGAGGCTCGCGGCGGCGGTCCGGGTGGGGCGGGCGTTGCGGGCAGGGGAGCCGGGGGGCGGGGAAGACCTCACGCGGCTGTTCGGGAACGACGCGGCGGGGCTGGCGGAGTCCACGCGGGCGGTGGGGGAGCAGCGGGTGCGGCTGGGAGCGCTGGTGAACGGGTGGCTGACGGAGGCAGGGGTGGAGCCGGTGTTCGCGTGGCCGTTCGTGGCGGAGGCGCCGGAGCTCCTCGTGGATGCGCGAGCAGAGGCGAGCGGGGAGGAGGGGTTCGCGTGGCCGGCGCGGTCGCTGTACCCGGAACTGCTCACGCAACTCGTCCGGGAGCTCCAGGGCTCGTAGCGGAGAGACTCGCTATTCGGGGAGGACGCAGAGCTCAAGGGCGGAAGGGTGGTCCTGGTCGTGCAGGACGTACTGAAGGGCGGGCCACAACTCGGTCTCAGTCGCGAGGGGGCCGCCGGTGTTGGGGTTGGCGTCGAAACGGGGGAAGTTCGAGGACGAGACCTCGAGACGGATGCGGTGACCCGGCGAGAACACGATAGCGGTGCTGGCGAGGTCGATCTCGTAGCGGGCGGGTTCCCCTTCGGGGACGGGGACGGGCTCGCTGAGGGAGTCGCGGAAGCGGGCGCGGATGATGCCGTCGCAGACGGAGACAGGAGTGCCGTCGGGCTGGACATCGACGAGCTTGGCGGTGAAGTCGGTGTCGGGAGCGTCGGTGACGGTCCAGAGCACGACCTTCACGGGACCGGCGACGACGACGGGACTCTCGAGGGGCTCGCTCGTGTAGCAGAGGACGTCGTCGCGGGCCTCGATGCGGGACTGGTCGCGGGGACCGGGGAGGCCGATGGCGGAGTGGAGGGTGGGGCCGCCCTCGCTGGGGACCGGGCGGAGGGGGTCGTAGAAGTAGCGGTCGGGGACCTCGTCGCCGGGGGGCACGGTGGTGGAGAGCGAGCCGTCGCCACGGGCGCTGTTGGCGTTGCCGCCGCTGTGGAGGTACCAGCTCACGGCCTCGGCCTCGGCGGGCGGCCACTCGCCGGCCTCGCGCCACTCGTTCGCCCCCATGAGGAAGTAGCGGGCGGCGGGAAGGTCGGCCTCGACGCCCTTCAGGTGCTGGTCGAGGAAGCGGTTGTAGGCGAGGACGGCCCCGGACATGGCGGCGGCGGCGGTGGGGCCGAAGTCGCGCTCGCCGAGATAGCGGTCGTAGTAGGCATGGGACCAGGGGCCCATGAGGAGGTGGTGGTCGGACGCAGAGGCTGCATTCATGCCGCGGAAGTTGCGGACGGTGCCGATGCCGAAGATGTCGAACCAGCCACCGACGTGGTACATCGGGATCTCGTAGCGGGAGTAGTCGTCGGAGTGGCGGAGGGCTTCCCAGTAGTCGTCGCGGCTGTCGTGGCCGATCCAGTCGCGCCACCAGGGGGCCAGGGCGGGCTGGGAGAGGCCGGGCATGGCGGCGAGGGGGCGGGTGCGGGCGGTCTCGTGGGGGGCGAGGAGGGCCTGAGCCGCGGCGGCGAAGTGTTCGGGGGCGATGTCACGGTCGCGGCCAAGGGCCAGTGCGGCGGCGAGGCCGAGTCCCCAGAACGTCGCGAACCCAAGCTGGAGGGCGCCGCCCTGGTAGGTCCAGCCGTCGTAGTAGTCGTCGGCGGTGATGATGGGAATGGCGCACTTGAGGGAGGGCGGTTTCGCCTTCGCTGCTAGCAGGGTGGTGGCGCCGACGTAGGAGGGGCCGTAGATGGCGACGCCGCCGTCGCACCAGGGCTGGGCGGCGAGCCACTCGACGGAGTCGTAGCCGTCGTCGGCCTCGTTCACGAAGGGATTGAACTCGCCTTCGGAGGAGAAGCGGCCGCGCACATCCTGCACGGCAACGGCGTAGCCGCGCTCGGCGAGCTTGAGGGCGGAAGGCATGATGGGAAGGGCGGCGGCCGCGAACACCTCCTTGTCGTAGGGGGTGCGGGTGATGATGCCGGGGACGGGGTCGCCGTCGGCAGGGCGGAAGATGTCGGCGTAGGTGACAACGCCGTCGCGGAGGGGGATGGGGATGTTCTTCTCGACCAGGACGCGCGAGACGGTGGGTGACATGGGTGACTGGCCTCCCGGCGGCATCGTACGCGGGGGGCGGGGTCAGGCGGGGACGGGGGCAGCGGGTTCGAGGAGGCCGGCGTCCTTCAGCTCGGACCAGAGGGCGGCGGGGATGGGGGTCTCGACCATGCGGGCGTTCTCCTCGACCTCGGTCACGGAAGCGGCGCCGGGAATGACGGCGGCGACGGCGGGGTGGGCAAGGATGAACTGGAGGGCGGCAGCCTTGAGCGGCACGCCGTGGCGGTCGCAGACGGCCTTGATGGCACGGGCGCGGTCGAGCATCTCCGGGGGCGCCGTTCGATAGTTGTAGCTCGCGTTGTCGTCGAGATCGGAGGCGAGGATGCCGCTGTTGTAGGGCCCCCCGGCGATGACGCTGATGCCGTTGGCCTCGCAGTAGGGGAGGAACTCGGCAAGAGCGGTCTGCTCGAGGAGGGTGTAACGGCCAGCGAGGAGGAAGCAGTCGAGGGGCAGCTCGCGGGCGAAACGCAGCTCCAGCTCCCACTGGTTCATGCCGGCGCCGATCGCGCCGACGAGACCCTGCTCGCGCAACTCGATGAGGGCGGGGAAGGCCTCGCGGATGGCCTGGTCGGCGTGGTCGTCGGGGTCGTGCACGAGCAGGACGTCGACGCGGTCGAGGCCAAGGCGCTGGAGGCTGGTCTCGAAGGAGCGGAGCACGCCGTCGCGGGTGAAGTCGAAGTGCCAGGGCTCGGCGCCGCCGACATCCTCCTGGAGGAGCCGCCCGACCTTCGTCGAGAGCACGAATCCGGAGCGTTCGAGCCGGGAGAGGGGGCCGTTGTAGCGACGCTCGCTCTCGCCGAGGCCGTACATCGGAGCGGTGTCGAAGTAGCGAACGCCGGTCTCGTAGGCGCGGTCGATGAGCGCCTCGGCCTCGGAGCGCGGTGCGTCGCGCGCGAGGAACACGCCCCCAAGACCGAGGCACGTGACCTGCAGCGACGTGCGTCCAACCTGGCGGGTATCGGTGGCTTTCACGGCGGGGATGATAGCGGGCCAGGCGTCAGGACGGCTTGCGGGCGCGCAGCGAGTACTGGAGGGGAATGGACGCGCGGTTGTCCGGAAGGACCCACGTGCCCGGGTGCTCACCCGGAACCATCGACCTGAGCCCCTCCCAGCAGAGGTAGTCGAATTCGTGCAGGAACTCGATGGTCAGGCCGGCCCCAGCGATGGCGCTCACGATGGACCCCATGGTGTGTGACCACTCGTAGGTCTCGTTCTCGGTGGTCTCGGCGGTGGGGTCGGCGTAGGTGCCAGGGTCGTCCCAGCGGTCGGGCTCGGGGCCGTGGAAATAGGGGTAGCGCAGGGACAGGCCGCTCTCTGCCTCGTCGTCGAAGACGTGGGCGAAGGGGTGACCTTCGCGCAGGTAGAGAATGCCGCCGGGCTTGAGCAGGGACGCGACCACCTCGGCCCAGCGGGGGAGATCGGGGAGCCAGACGAGGACTCCGCGGCTCGTGTAGGCGATGTCGAAGGTGCGGCCCTCGAGGGCTTCGGGCGCGTCGTACACATTGGCCTCGACGAACTCGGCGGCGATGCCGGCTTCCGCCGCGAGCTCGCGGGCGGCGGCGATGGCGGGTGGGGAGAAGTCGAGGCCGGTAACGGTCGCGCCGAGCCGGGCCCAGGAGAGCGTGTCCATACCGAAGTGGCACTGGAGGTGGAGGAGCGACTTGCCGGCAACGTCACCGACCTCTTCGGTCTCACCCGGCTCGAGCCGGCTGCCTCCGGCCAGGAAGCCGGGGACGTCGTAGAAGGCAGTGCGGCGGTGGATGGGAACGCGCTCGTCCCAGTTGCGGCGGTTCGCCTCGAACCAGGTCTCGCTGCTCATGACTGCGGCTGGAGGGGGGTGAAGGTGAGGGGCAGGGACTCGAGGCCGCGCACGACATACCAGGCGGGCCAGCGGGGCTCGAACTTCCCGGCGTCAATGCGGATGTCTCCCATGCGGGCGAGGAGGGTCTCGAAGGCGAGACGGCCCTCGAGGCGGGCGAGGGGCTGGCCGGGGCAGAAGTGGGGGCCGTGGCCGAAGGCGACGCTGTGACGGGCGTTCTCGCGCTGCGGATCGAATTCGGCGGGCTCCTCGAAGCGCTCAGGGTCGCGGTTGGCAGCGGCGTAGACGAGCCAGACGACGGAGCCGGCGGGGATCTCGACACCATCGACGACGGCGTCGCGTTTGGCGTAGCGGAAGAGACCCTGGACGGGGGAGGCGAAGCGGAGCACCTCGTCGATGAAGGCGGGTATCTCGGCGGGGTCGCCGCGCAGGCGTTCCTGCAGGTCAGGCTGCTCGGCGAGGAGCTGCATGGCGTTCGTGAGCAGGTCGGTGGTGGTGCCGTTGCCGGCGCCGTAGACGACGCTCGAAACCTCGACGAGCTCCTCAAGCTCGGGGAGGGTGCCATCGCGGAAGCGGGCGGTGGCGATCTGGGTGAGGATGTCGCTCTGGGGATGGGCGCGGCGGTCGCGCATGTAGTCGAGGAACTGGCGGTCGTTGGGAGTGAGCGAGTCGGCGGGGGCCGCACCGGGGGCGCGGGCGTTGCGGATGCCCTCGCGCATGGCGCTGTTGTCGCTCTGCTCGGGACGGGAGGTGACACCGGCAGCGCTACGGGCGCGGAACTGCTCGCGGAGGCGATCCTGCTCCTCGCGGGGGATGCCGAAGAGCTCCGTGATGACGAAGAAGGGGTAGAGCGAGGAGAACTGCGAGACGAACTCGACCTCGCCATCGGGGGCGAACTCGTCCGCCATCTCCTCGGCCATCTCGCGGAGGCGGGGCTCGATCTCCTGTTGGCGGGAGGCGGTGAAGAGGCGGTTGGCGACGGAGCGAAGGTCGGTGTGGCGGGGCGGATCGGCAGTCAGCACGGGGATGAAACCAAAGGGGGTCTCCTCGCGCCAGGTCGCGAGCTCGTCGCTGACGTCGGCTTCGCCGAAGGGGCAGCCCTCGGGGCGTTGCGGGAGCACGTCCACGGCCCAGGGGCCGTAGGCGGAGACGGCCGCGGAGAAGTCGTCGGTGCGCTGGGAGATCTCGAGGATGTCGTCGTAGCGCGTCACGACGAAGACGCCGTAGTGGGGCTCGCGGACGATGGGACCGCGCTCACGGGCAGCCTCGTAGAAGGGATGGGGGTCGGCGAGCACCTGCGGGTCGGCATCGAAGAGGCGAGCGCCGTCGAAGTCGGGGAGGGTGGTCGACATGGGAATGATTCTAGCGGGGCGGGCCTGCTGGCAAAGCGGGGGCGCATCGCTCAGAATCGGCTGGCTCACTCGATAAGAAGCAAGGGGGTCGTGTCATGCAACTCGAAGGACAGGTAGCGGTCGTCACGGGCGGGGCCGAGGGGATCGGGCGGGGGTTTGCGGTCGCGTTCGCCGAGCAGGGCGCGAACGTCGCGTCTCTCGACATCGACTCGCTCAGCAACCAGGAGACGATCCGGCAGGTGCGAGCGACCGGGCAGGACGGGCTCGCGGTCGACTGCGACGTGGCCGACAAGGAGCAGGTGCGGCGGGCAATGAACAGCGTCGTGCAGCGCTTCGGGCGGATCGACATCCTCGTGAACAACGCCGCGATCTGGGTGGACACGGCGCTTACGTCGGGCTCGTACGAGTCGCAGGCGAAGGGGTTCGAGGACTCGATGGACATCTGCGCGCTGGGCACCTACTACTGCGCGTTGGCGGCGGTACCGTCGATGCGGGCGGCGGGCGGGGGCAACATCCTGAACGTCATCACGGAACATGTGCACGAGGGGCACCTGATCACGGGGCTCGCGGCGGCAACCGGCTACGACGCGGCGAAGTTCGCACAGGCGCGGCTGACGGAGACGTGGGCCGTCGAGCTGAAGCCGCACAACATCCGCGTGAACGCGCTCTGCATGGGGGCGACGGACTCGCCGATGTTCCGGGCGACGCACGACAGCCCCGCGGAGATCATGCCGGCGGACATCGCGCAGGGCGCCCTCAACGTGCTCGCGCACGGGCCGGACGGCCCCACGGGCGAGCTGCTCCTGTTCGCGGCATCGGGAACCTCGCGCGAGCAGGCGCTGCGCGAGATCGCGGCGCTGGCGCCCTGAGGCCGGGAGCACAGCGATGACGGAGACGCAGGCGCATCACGGCGTCACAGTCAGCAACCTGGAGGCGATGACGGCTGCGGTCGCGGCGATTGGCTTCACGCAGATCGAGGGGGGCGCGACGGAGCCGCGGAATTACCGGAACGAACCGGGCGACGCCATCGGCCAGATGATCGCGCCCACGCTGGGCAACGAGATTCGCACGTGGTTCATCGAGAACCCGGCGACGCGGCAGCAGATCGACCTGGTGGAGCTGAAGGCCGAGGGATCGCGGATCGAGCGGCCCGGGGACGGCCCAGCCCAGGGCGACCTCACGATCGGGATCGCGACGGAGGACCCGGAGGGGGCTTTCCGGGCGATGCGCGACGCGGCGCCCGAGCTGGCCTGGTCGGAGGCGGAGCCGTGCCCGGAGGAAGACGGCCTCGTGTTCACGGTCGACAGCCAGCGGTACGTACTGACGCGGGGCGAGCCGTTCGTGTACGTGCACTACGCGCGGAGCGGGTTCGCAACGGCGTGGCGTTTCTTCAAAAACGTGCTCGGCTACCGGATCAGGTCGCTCTCGACGCAGGGGACGGGGGACGAGCGCTGGGCGCTGGAGGGCGGCGGCGGGCGGGTAGAGCTGATTGTGGAAGAAGGCACGCCGATCGCGCCGCCGGAAGCGGGGAAGCGCTACCTGGGGTCGAACCACTTCCGGCTGCTGAACGCCGACCTGGAGGCGATCTCGGAGCGGGTGGAGTCGAGCGGGCTGGGCACGTGGTTCTTCCCGCCGAACGAAGCCGGCTTCTCGCAGATCATCGGGCCGACGGGCGAGTTCATCGAGCTGTACGACCAGTCGGCTTCCTAGCGCCCAACCGCCCCAGGACGACGGCAAGAGGGCCGTTTGCGCCGCCTTCATTGACGCGGTTATGACAAATCCCTATGTTCGCCCCAACCCAGAAGGAGGGGTTCGCATGCTCTCAGGACGGAAACGCGGAAAGTCCATTTCGAGGCGACAGCTGATGGTGGGAGGGGCGACGCTGGCGGCAGGTTCAGCGGCGCTGTTCGCATCGACAGGAACGAGCAAGGCGGCATCAGACTCAGCGATCGAGGAAGTCGTCGCGAAGGCGCAGATCTCCGAGCTGCGCCGGATGTATGGGAAGGCGACGGACCTGCTCGGCGCGGGCAAGGACCACGATCACTTCGGCGAAGACGGAACGCTCTCCAAGGAGATTAAGTTCTTCATGGGGCAGAACATCTACCGCCGGATCTTCACGCCTGACGCAACCATCGCGGCGCCCGGCCTCAGCGGCGTTGGCCCGGACGACTGGGCGGACAAAGTGGCGTCGGCCCTATCCCCGTTCTCGGCGACGCAGCACATGCTGGGGACGCAGCTGGTCGACATCGACGAGATGCCCGACGCGGAAGGCTGCGGAGGCGGCGGCAGGATGCAGAGCTACTTGAACGCGCTGCACGAACTGGGGGCAGGGGGCAACATCATCATCTTCAGGGGGACGTACTTCGACAAGGTCCGCTACACGCCGGAGGTGGGCTGGCAGATTTATGACATGAACCTCGTGCTGGCATCGCTGGAGACGCGTGAACACACGCCGCCGGCAGCGGCAGAGGGTTAGAGCCAGGCGAGGTAGAGGAGCCCCCGCCGGGGCTCACGCCAGCGAAATAGGCGAGGGGCTGCTCGCAGCCTCTCGTCTTCGCACGGCCGTTCAGGGCGGCGTCAGCAGCCGAGCTGCGCGGCGAGGTCGTGGAAGTCGGTGGCGTTGAAGTCGAAGCGATCCTCGAACTCGAGGTCGGTGGGGCGTCCCGCAGGCATCTCGTTGGGGCGCGGGACGAAGGCTGTGTGGAGGCCGCAACCCGCGGCCGCGTCGAGGTCGGCCTTGTGGGCGGCGACCATCATCACCTGCCCCGGTTCGAGCGAGAGCGCGCGGGCGGCGGAGAGGTAGGTCTCGGGGTCGCTCTTGAAGTGCCCGAGGAGGTCGGCGCTGAGGAAGCCGTCCCAGGGGAGGCCGGAGTGCTTCGCCATGTTCACGAGCAGGGCGAAGTTGCCGTTGGAGAGGGTGGAGACGACGAAGCGCTTGCGCAGCCGTCCGAGGCCTCCGACGGAGTCGGGCCACGGGTCGAGACGATGCCAGACGCGACTCAGTTCCTCCGCCTCGTCCTCATCAAGAGGGTTGCCGAGCTCGGCGAGGATCTCGTCGAGCTTCTCGCGGTGGAGGGCGTCGGCCGTGGTGAAGGGGCGTTCGCCCCGGCGGATGGCCCCGATGCCGCCGACGTAGCCCTCGAAGCGCCAGCGGGCGGCGAGGGCCTCCCAGTCGGCTTCGAGGCCGTTACCTTCGCCGAGGGTGGCGGCGAGCTCGCGGGTGACGGTGCTGCGCCAGTCGACGACGGTGCCGAAGACGTCAAAGGTGAGGGCGCGGACATCGGAAACGGTCATGAGGCGATTCTGCCAGAAGGGAGCGGGGTCAGGAGCGGTCGGGCGGTTCGTCCGCGGGCGGGGTCCAGGTCACAAGGGGGTTGCTGTCGCTCCCAAGCGTGACGAGGGGACGGACGAGGAACATGAGCAGCAGCAGCCCGAAGGGGATGGCGCCCATGATGAAGAGGGCCTCACGGTCGCCGATGACGTCGGCGAGGGCGCCAGAGTAGACCCAGTTGAGCTGCATGAACTGGAGCACCATGAAGTAGACGGCGAGGACGCGGCTGCGAAGCTCGGCGGGCACGCGGATCTGAAGGATGGTCATCATGGCGACCTGCCAGAAGGGCGAGCTGATGCCCATCACGAACTCGACGCCGAGGGTGAGCTCAAACCAGGGGGAGATGGAATAGACGATCATGCAGCCGCACCAGTCGAGGGGTGCAACGAGGAGGATGAGTCCCTTCAGCTTGAGGCGATCGCCGAGAAGGATGACGACCATCGAGCCGAAGAGGTTGCCGAGTCCGAAGGCCGCGCTGAGCCAGCCGAAACCCTCCGGGCCGACCTCGAGAACGTCCCTGGCGAAGACGGGCCGCATGATGAGGATGGCGCCGGCGAAGATGGTGATGAAGGTGGCGGGCATGAGCACCCAGATCAGGAGGGTGTCCCGGCGGAGGTGGCGGACGGTCTCGACGACGTCGGAGAAGAAGGAGATCGAGGTCGCGACGGCGCCTTCGGTCCTGCCTTTGATGGGGATGGCGAGGAGGAGAAACGCGCCGAGCACGAAGCCTCCACCGCCAATGAGGTAGGTGGCCTGCGCGCCCACCGCGGCGAGGACGGGTCCGCCGAGGCTGGGCCCGGCCACCCCGAGGACACCGGTCGACAGGGCGATGAGGGCAATGGCGTTGGGCAGGCGGCGAGGCCCGACAAGGTCGTACACATAGCTCTGGGTCGCGGGCTGGCTGAGGCCGAGGAAAACCGCCTCGAAGCCGACGGCGACGAGGACGATCCAGACCTGGGCGGCGCCAGTGGCGACGACGATGCCCATGCCGATGCCGACGCCGGCGAGGCCAATACGGCCCGCGATCAGGAGGTCGCGCCGGGCGGCGCGGTCGGCGATGACACCGGCGAGGGGAGACAGGACGATGACGATGATCGCGTGGATCGCACCCATGAGACCGAGGATGGTTCGCGAGCCGGTGAGGTCGGTCAGGAGCCACTGGGCGCCGAGCAGGATGAGCCCCTGCCCGGTGAAGAGGAGGGCGTTGCTGATGAAGTAGCGGGTGAAGCCGGCGTCGCGGAAGGAATCGCCGGCGGCGCGGAGGGTGTCGCCAAGGCCAAGGGGCTGCGGGGTATCGGGGGAGGCCGACGTTTCAGCCACCAGCGCTCCCTCCGGCCCCTCGGGGCGGGGTCACTATAGGGGAGCGCGGGGGCGGGGGCGGCGGCGGGCGGGTATCATCCCGAGCCGCCGGGGGCCGCCTGCGCCTTCCCGAACAGAGCACGCGAGGTGACGGAGATGCCAGAGCCACAGGTGATGAAGGACCACGAGGTCGTCTCGATCTTTCCCTTCAGCGAGGCCGAGATCGACGAGATGCTGGCGGATGCGCGGGAGTGCGTCCTGATGTGGGGCACGCAGGACGGCTGGCCGGTGGGCGTGCTGCACCAGTTCTTCTGGAAGGACGGGAAGTTCTGGATCACCTGCACGGCGAACCGGCACCGGGTGGCGGCGATCAGGCGCGATCCGCGGGTCTCGGTCTCGGTGAGCGCGATGGTGGCGTTCAACTTCGAGCAGCGCGGGGGGATAACGGCGAAGGGGCGCGCGGTCGTGCGCGAGGATCGGGAGACGAAGGACTGGTTCTACCCCTCCCTCGCGACGAAAGCGCTCGGCGACGATGCCGAGGCCGTAGCCGCGTTCGTCGAACGGCTCGACTCGCCGCTGCGGGTGGTGATCGAGGTGACGCCGGAGAAGTGGATCACGTTCAACGGCACGAAAGCGGACCGGATGGTGCGGGGCGAGCTGCCGACGGAGGAGATGGGCCCGCGCCTGAGCTCGGACGGGGCGCGCATGCGGAAGGCGCGCGAGGAGCGGGGCCTCGACCCGGAGGCTCGGTAGGTCATGGCCATCGACCCGATGACGGCGGGGCTCTCCCCGGCGTCATACGAGAACCTGTACCACATGGGGATCGTGGTCCCCGAGCTGGGTCCGGCGATGACGGAGATGAGCGAGCAGCTCGGGCTGACGTGGGCGCCGCCACGGGCGTTCCCCGTGAACGTGCCCGAAGGGGGCGAGCTGCGCTCGTACGACGTGCTGGCGACGTACTCGGTGCAGGGACCGCCCTACTTCGAGCTGATCGAGGCGATCGGTGAGGGTGTCTGGAGCCCGGCGATGGCCGGGGGCCTGCACCACATCGGCGTGCTGGCGGCCGACCCCCTCGCCGAGATCGCGCGGCTGGAGGAGGCGGGTTACCGGATCGAGGTACAGGCAGTATCGCCTGAGGGCGTCGTGACCGGCCCGACCTACCTGCTCAACCGCTACGGTGTGCGCGTCGAGGTCAACGGCGAGGCAGCGCGGGACATGGTGCTGGAGTGGGTGGCCCCCGCGAGTTGAAGGTGGCCCCAAACTAGTCGTCGAGGGGTGGGAAGGCCTGGATCCACTCCTCCATGCCCTCGAGGGGGCCGCCGCGGTAGATGACGTCGTGGACGAAGGGGCCGAGTAGCTCGATCGTCGTGCCGCCTTCCTTGATGTCGAGGTAGCTGAGGCCGTTCGCGGGGACGGCTTCCATGAGCTCCTCGTACGGTGAGGCGACGGTGAGCTGGGCGGCGGCGCGGGCGGCTTCGGGGTCGTGGTCTTCCTGGGAGTAGACCCAGGTGAGGCGGGCGCCCTTGGCGATCATGTCGGCGGTCGCCTTCTTCACGTCGGGGACCCAGATGCCGAGGTGCTGGATGCCCTCGCCGTGCTCGCGGAGGAAGGTGGCGTGGGGCGTCTCGCCCTCGAAGGGCTCGATGATCTCGATGGCGATGCCGGCGAAGGCGCCGTAGTAGACCTTGAGCTTGGCGGGACGGTTGTAGATGTCCTGGAGCTCGTAGATGGGCTGGAGCTTGAACTTCGCGCCGAGCATCTGCTCGTAGCGTGCGGCGGTGACGTCGGCGTCGTACACGGCCCAGCCGAGGTGGTGGGCGATGGGTTCGTTGAAGGCCGTCATGGGGCGCCTCCTCGCGGGATTCGCGGGGATGATAGCGATCGGGAGGGGTCGGCGGTGGCTAGAGGACGTCGTCGAGGAAGGCGATGATCTCGCGGGCGAGCTCTTCGGGGTGGTTCTGCCAGTAGTCGCGCTCGGGGCCGAGGTTGAGGCGGCAGTCGGGGATGTGCTCGGCGAGGAGGTTGGCGGAGCGGAGGGGGTGGAGGGCGTCGTCGGGGTGGGCGAAGACGGCGACGGGAGCCTTGATGGCGGCGTACTCGGTGGCGGTGCGGGGGGTGTGCTCGTGGAGGCCCCGGATGATGGGGACGATGGTGCGGGGGTTCTGGGAGCGCAGGATCTCGGTGCCCTGCTCGCCGGCGGCGGCGGTGAAGGCTGGCATGTTGGCGGCCATGTCGGCGGTGCCGGACAGGCCGAAGGACTCGACGGCGGTGGCGAGGGTGGCGAGCATCTGGAGGGCCTGGGTCTCGGATTCCTCGCGCAGCTCGCGGGGGCCGAGGGGCGGGGGCGCGATGAGCACGAGGGCGCGCACCGCCTCGGGGCGCTCAAGGGCGCACCAGAGGGCGGCGTTGGCGCTCATGGAAGCGCCGCCGAGGATGGGGCGCTCCTCCCCGGCAAGGGCGGCGAGGGCGAGCATCTCCTCGCCGAGCTGCTGCCAGGAGTAGCCGTCGGGATCCTCGGGACCCTCGGACTCGCCGTGTCCGCGGGCGTCGTAGAGGAGGACGCGGTAGCTCCCAGCGAGCACGTCGAGGGCCTCGGGGCGGTCGGCGTACTGGTCGAGGGAGGCGAAGATGCCGTGGCCGATGACGGCCAGGGGAGCGTCGTCGCCGCCGTAGAGGCGGTAGCGAAGCTCGAAGCCGTCGATCTCGGCAAACTGGTCGGTGGTCATGGGTGTGCCGCCGTTCGCGGTGAGTGCGGGCGGTTTGACAACCGCCCGCCGCGCTCGGAGCATGATCGCCATCCGAACCGGGGGCTGGCAACCTGCTGCAGCAACAGGCTGAGGCCCTTGGGGGCGACTCGCTGGACGCGTACCTGCACCGAATCGGCCTGGACGGGCGTCCTGCCGCGGACGAAGACGGCCTGCGCGCGGTCCACCGGGCGCACCACTTCTCCATCCCGTTCGAGAACCTCGATATCCACCTGGGGCGGGCGTACTCGTTCTCGACGCGACACCTCACGGAGAAGATGGTGACCCGCCGGCGGGGTGGGTTCTGCTACGAGCTGAACCTGTTGCTGGCAGCGGCGCTGCGAGGCCTCGGGTTCGAGGTTGACGTGATGGAAGGGCAGATGCGGCGCAGGGAGGGTGGCTTCGGGCCGCCCTACGACCACATGACGCTGCGGGTGGCGCTGCCGGACCAGGACTGGCTGGCGGACGTGGGGAACGGGGAGACGTTCCAGCGGCCACTGCCGTGGGACGGGAGCTGGACGCCGCAGGAGCGGGGCGGGGCGTACCGGGTGGTGCGTCGCGAAGACGGGGAGCCGGCGGGTGAGGGGCGGGCAGCCTCGGCGAAGGCGTGGCAGGTTGAGTACCGCGAGAACGAGGGGGCGGAGCACGAGGTGGTCTATCACTTCCGCTCGGCGCCGACGACGGCGGACGGGTTCCTGCCGATGCTGGCGTTCCACACGACCTCGGGGAAGTCGCAGTTCACGAAGGGGTGGATCGTGACGCGGCCCCTGGAGGGCGGGGGGCGCATCACGGCGGCGCGGGGCCTGCTGATGACCACGCGCGAGGGGAAGATGGAGCGCCACGCGATCGGCTCGGCGAGCGAGCTGGAGCGGATCCTGGCGGAGGAGTTCGAGATGCTGCCGGTGGCGGTGCCGCCGTCGTGGTTCGGGCGAGGCGGCTAGCTCGCGGGCAGCAGTTCGACGGCGTCGCCGGGGAGGAGGGGGCCGCCCTCGAGGACGCGGGCGTAGGCGCGGCTCCAGCCGGGGTGGGTCTTCTGGTTGATGCGGTTGAAGTCGCCGTCGGAGAAGTTGGCCTCGATCTTGTAGCAGGGGGCTGTGTAGCCGGTGACCTCGATAAGGACGGAGTCGCCGAGGCGGAGCTGCGTCCCCGGGGCGACGGCGTCCCAGTCGAGGCCGGTGATGGTGATGTTCTCGCCGGCGCCGCCGGGAGTGATGGGGTGCCCTTCGGTCTGCAGGGCCTCGATGCGTTCGAGGGAGAAGAGGCAGAGGGCGCGGTCGGGACCGCCATGGTGCTCGGTGTTGGCCTGGCGGTCGCCCTCGACGCCGAGCGTCCCGATGACGGCGCGGCCGATCGGGCGCTTGGGCGCGCCGCCGTTGGAGACGTTGATCTGGGTAATGGTCGCCTGGCCGGTCACGAGACCACCCTCACGCGCCCGCTGTCGCGGGTGACTTCGAGCACGCTGCCGGTGCAGGGATTGGGCCGGCCCTCGGTCTGACCGAGGAGGTGGACCTCCGCGCGGATGCGGTCGCGCTCGATGTCGAGGATGGCGGCGGTGCCTAGCCGGTACTCCTTGTGGTGGGGGAGGGTGGGGCTGCCGGGGTTCACGAAGAGGACGTCTTCGCGGAACTCAAGGCGCTCGACATGGGTGTCGCCGGCGATGAGCACGTCGACCCGCTCGCCGTCGAGGCCCTCCTGCAGGAGGACGGAGATGGGGCGGGACTCGGGACGGAGCTCGTGGGTCATGCCGAGGCGCCAGCCTTCGAGGTCGAGCATCTGGCGCGGAGCGAGGCGTGGGTCCTCGAAGATGTCGTTGTTGCCCTGGGCGACGAGGACGGGGGCGAAGGCCTCGCACCAGTCGAGGACGCTCGGTGCGGTGACATCGCCTGCGTGTAGAATCAGGTCCGCTGTCGCGAGCAGCTCGCGCGGCCCTGTTCCGAGCTCATCGAGTTCACGAATGAGCGAGGGGAGATGGGTATCGGCGAGGAGCGCAACGCGCACGCGCGCACCGTACGGGACGCGCGGGCGGTGGCGCAAACGGCGGCAGGCGAAAACCCCACCGCAACCGCGATCCGAGGAGGAACGATGGCGCAAGAGCGGCAGGCGGCCATCGTCGGGATCCACGAGTACCCCCTGCGGGTGGCTCCGGGCGTCTCGGCGATGAACGTGAAGGTTGATTCGATCCGCGCGGCGCTGGACGACGCCGGGCTGAAGTGGAGCGACATCGACGCGATCTACGATGCACAGGACGGGGAGGCGGGAGGTGGCCTGCAGCTGGCGGCCTACCTCGGGCTGCGGCCGACGGTGCTCGACACGACGCAGGTCGGCGGCTCCTCCTACGAATTCCAGGCGGCACACGCGATGCGTGACATCGCCGCGGGCAAGTGCAACGTGGCGGTCCTGAGCTACGGCTCGACCTCGGCCTCGAACCGTGTCGCGATCGGCACGGGCGGGCGGGGCGGTCCGGCGACGTGGGCGACGAACATGGAAACCCCGTACGGGGCGACGCTGATTGCGAACTACGCGATGGTGAAGCAGCGCCACAAGTTCGAGTACGGCACGACGGACGAGCAGTTCGCGGGCATCTCGGTGGCGACGCGGCACCACGCGATGCGCAATCCCGAGGCCGTGAAGGCGATGACGGACCTGCAGTTCGTGGGCGTGAACGAAATCACGCCGCAGGACGTGCTGGACTCGCGCGTGGTGGCGGATCCGCTGCACCTGCTGGAGTGCTGCATGATCAGCGACGGCGGCGGGGCGGTGATCATCGCCTCGGCAGAGGTGGCGCGGAACTGCAAGAAGCCACCGGTGTGGCTCATCGGCGCGGGCGAGGCCACCAAGTACCGCGAGAACGGCGGCGACATCACGACGAGCGCGGGCGCGCAGAGCGGGCCGATTGCGTTCGGCGAGGCTGGCGTCTCCCCAGACGAAGTCGACATCGCAATGATCTACGACTCGTTCACGATCACCGTGGCGGTCTGCCTCGAGGACCTGGGCTTCTGCCCCAAGGGCGAAGTCGGGGCGTACGTCGAGGGCGGGCGGCTCGCGTTCGACAGCGGCGAAGGACCGGCCCTGAACACGGATGGGGGCGGGCTGTCCTCGAACCATCCGGGCATGCGCGGCATCTTCCTGCTGCTGGAGGGCGCGCGGCAGCTGCGGGGCGAGTCGACCTCGCAGGTGCCGGACGCGAAGCTGGCCGTGGCCCACGGAAACGGCGGGCTGCTGGGTGGAACCCACACCGGCGGCACCGTGATTCTGGCGAAGGACTAGGACGATGGCGAAGCGACCACAACCACGATTCCCCGAGCCCCACACGGAACCGTTCTGGGAGGGGGCACAGCAGGACGAGCTGCGCTATCAGCGCTGCAATGAGGCCTGCGACGACCCGGTGGTGTTCTACCCGCGACATCACTGCCCCGCATGCGGGTCGGACAACCTCGACTGGCACGTCTCGGCGGGCGAGGGCACCGTCTACACGTTCTCGGTGGTGCGGCAGAACCGGATGCCGGGCTTCATCGACCTGGGCGCGTACTCGGTGGCCTACATCGACCTCGATGAGGGCTTCCGCATGATGAGCAGCGTCATCGGGGTCGACGATCCGACGACGGACATCCACATCGGGCAGCGCGTGCGCGTGGAGTTCGAGGAGCAGGAAGAGGGCGACTACCCGATTCCCGTGTTCCGCCCGATCGAGGAGGGGTAGCCCGTGCCGACGACGCTGTGGCGGCTGAAGGTCGCCGCCGACAAGCAGGCGGAGTTCGAGCGACTCACGTCGCAGCTGGTGCGCGACGTGGCCGAGAACGAGCCGGAGAGCATCTTCGAATACCGGCGTGGCGTCGAGGATCCGCTGACGTACGTCCTGTTCCTGTCGTTCGACGACGAGCAAGCGTTCCAGCGGTACTCGACGGCGGACTACCACACGGGCGCCTCGAGCCAGATCATGGAGTGCCTGGCGGAGCCGCCGGTTCCGGACGAGCTCGAACGGTTCTAGCCTGAGGCCCGGGCAGCGGCCTCACCGCCGGCGATGCGCCCGAAGACGGCTCCGCGGATGACGGAGCTGGCGCCGGGGTAGTTGTCGTAGAAGAACTCGCCCATGGGTTCGCCCGCGGCGTAGAGCCCGGGGATGGGGTAGCCGGCGGTGTGGCGCACGCGGGCGCGGGCATCGCAGCCGAGCCCTCCAAACGTGAACGTGATGCCGCCCGTGACGGGGATGGCGAGGTAGGGCGGGGAGTCGAGGGGCAGGGCCCAGTTGCTCTTGGGAGGCGTGATGCCGCGCGTGCCCTTGCCGTCGAGCCGGTCGAGGTCGTAGTCGCCATCGATGACGGCGGCGTTGTAGGCGGCGACGGTCTCCAGCAGATCCTCGCCGGGGACGCCGATCTCGCGAGCGAGGTCGGTGAGGGTGCCGGCCTCGAACGGCGGGCCGACGGGGCGCCACGCCCGGGCGAACTCCTCACGCTGATAGGCGCGCTGATCGAAGAGGCACCAGGCGCGACCGCCCGCCTCCTCGATGATGCGCTTGCTGAACTTCACGTAGGTGTGGTCACGGAAGTCCTCGCCCTCATCGATGAAACGCCGGCCGCGTGAGTCGACGAAGATACCCATCTGGTAGTTGTAGAGGGCGGTGACGCCGCACTCGATGGCGGGCGAGCGGGCGTCGAGGACGGCGGAGTGGTAGTCGCCCCACTGGCCGGCGGGGGCGGCGCCGGCGGCCAGGGCCATGGTGAGGCCCTCGCCGGTGTTGTAGCGGGAGCCGCGAAGGATGAGGGAGTCGGCGAAGCGTCCGAGGTAGCGGACGCGCATCTCGACGTTCGCCTGAAAGCCGCCGCAGGCGAGGATGACGCCGCCCGCCGCCTCGACATCGGTGACGCCGTCGGGCGAGGTGCAGCGCACCCCGCGGACGGAGCCGTCGGGGCCGAGGATGAGGTCGCTAGCGGCGGTCTGGTAGCTGACGGGGACGTTCAGGCCCTCGAGGCGGCGGTAGAGCAGGTCGACCAGACCCTGGCCGCCAGACTTCGGCATGCGGCGATAGCCGGCCGTGTGGGGGTAGCCTTCCTCCCACTCGACCCCGAACGCCGTGAGCCACTCGATGGTGTCCGCGGCGCGGTCGCAGAGGGTGCGGATGAGCTCGGGGTTGGCGCGACCGCTGGAGATGCGCATGAGGTCGTCGTACATCTCGTCCGCGGTGTAGCGGCGGTGGCCGAACTCGTCGGGCTCGTGGGGGAAGCGCATCTGGGCGTCGGCGAAGCGGGTGTTGCCGCCCCGCTCCGAGAGGGGGGCCTTCTCGACGAGAACGGCGCGGGCGCCCGCCTCGGTGGCGCTGAGGGCGGCGGAGAGTCCGGCAATGCCGCCACCCACCACAACGACATCGAACTCGAAACGCTGGGCGGCTCCGGGGGCGCCACGAGCGATGGGCATGGGGGCGACTCTACGGCCCGTCCCGGGGCCTCGCCAGACACGCGGGCCCTCAAAGCGGTCATGTAACCTAGCGGCCATAGGTGTGGTGATGCTTCAGGGAGAGCTTCTCAACGGCTACGCGGCAAACGCGCCGGACGACGAGATGGTCGACGCGCAGGGGGCGCTGCGCCCGGACTACCGGGAGCTGGCCGAGGCGCTCGGGGGCTGGTCGCTGGAGGAGTACGAGCAGCGCAAGGCGCGTGCCGATCTCGCCCTTCTGAGCGCCGGCATCACCTTCAACGTCTACTCGGAGGAAGAAGGGACGGAGCGGATCTTCCCGTTCTCGCTGATCCCGCGGGTCGTTGGGGCGGAGGAGTGGCGGGGTGTGGACGCGGGCCTGAAGCAGCGTCTGAAGGCGCTCAACCTGTTCCTGCTGGACATCTACGGCGAGGAGCGGGTCCTGAAGGAGAAGGTGGTCCCTGAGGAGATCGTCCTGAGCTCGCCGGGCTACAGGCCGGAGATGGTCGGCTTCCAGCCGCCGCTGGACGTGTACGCGCACATTGCCGGGTGCGACCTGGTGCGCGCCGAGAGCGGCGACTTCGTCGTGCTGGAGGACAACCTGCGGACACCGTCGGGCGTCTCGTACGTGCTGGAGAACCGGACGGTGATGCTGCGGGTCGTGCCCGACCTGTTTCCGCGGTGGGGCGTGCAGGCGGTGACGGACTACCCGAACCAGCTGCTGGCGACGCTGCTCTCGGTGGGCCCGGAGGAGACGGACGCGCCGAGAGCGGTGCTGCTGACGCCAGGCATCTACAACTCGGCCTACTTCGAGCACTCGTTCCTGAGCAAACAGATGGGCATCCCACTGGTGGAGGGCTCGGACCTGACGGTTGGGGACGACGACTGCGTGTACCTGCGCTCGACGACGGGGCTGGAGCCGGTTGACGTGGTCTACCGGCGCCTCGACGACGACTTCCTCGACCCGGAGGTGTACCGGGCCGACTCGCTGCTGGGGGTGCCGGGGTTGATGCGCGCCTACCTGGCCGGAAACGTGACGCTGGCGAACGCGCCCGGTGCGGGCGTGGCGGACGACAAGGTGGTCTACCGCTGGGTGCCCGAGATGATCCGCTTCTACCTGGGGGAGGAGCCGATCCTGCAGAACGTGGAGACGTTCTCGGCCCTGATCCCGGAGGAACGGGACCACATCAAGTCGCACGCGCGCGACCTAGTGCTGAAACCCGCGAACGAGTCGGGAGGGTACGGCGTACTGATCGGGGAGCAGGCGACGGAGGAGGAACTCGCCAACACCCTGGCGCAGGTCGAGGCGGAGCCCCGGAACTGGATCGCACAGCCGTTGCTGCACTTCAGCACGATCCCGACGTTCGACACGGACCGGCTGAAGCCGCGCCGCGCGGACCTGCGGCCGTTCGTGCTCTCGGGGAAGGAGACCTGGGTGATCCCGGGAGGGCTGACGCGGGTGGCGCTCAGGGAGGGTTCGTACGTGGTGAACTCGTCGCAGGGCGGTGGCAGCAAGGACACCTGGGTGCTGAACGAGGAGCCCGACTGATGCTGAGCCGCGTGGCCGAGAACCTCTACTGGCTGGGGCGCTACCTGGAGCGCACGGAGAACATGGCGCGCATGGCGCACGTCGAGCACGAGGTGTCGCTGGAGGGGGGGCAGGAGGTGTGGCACAGCCTCGTGAGCACGACCGCCTCGAACGAGCTGTACTGGGAGGCCCTGCTGGAGTCGCCGAAGCTAACGCACTCGGAGTTCCTGCTGTTCTCGCCGCTCAACCCGGGTTCGCTGCGATCGACGCTGGTACGGGCGCGGGAGCTGGCGAGGGGCCTGCGGGAGCACATCTCGCGGGAGGTGTGGGAGGAGATCAACGCGCTCTACCTGTTCCTCTCGCAACGGAAGCAGTACATCGCGAGCGACCTCCACGACCTCTGCACGGAGACGCAGCGACGGACACAGACGATCCTGGGGCTCTACGACAACACGGTGCTGCGGGACGAGGGACGAGAGTGGTTCCGCTGCGGGATGTACCTGGAGCGGGCGGACATGACGAGTCGCATCATCGATGCGAAGTACCACATCCTGCTGCCGCGCGGGGACTCCATTGGCGGCCCGTTCGACCGCTTCCAGTGGGTAGCGGTGCTGCGTTCGGCCTCGGCGCGGGAAGCGTACCGGCGGCTCGGGTACAGCGAGGTGGAGGGCGCCCTCGTGGCGCAACTCCTCATCTTCTCGCAGGAATTTCCGCGCAGCCTGGCGTTCTGCGTGCAGGCGCTGAGCCGGCACTACACGCAGGCAACGGCGGAGGCGCCCAAGCGGCGGCGGGCGGCGGCGGAGCGCGGCATCGCGCTCCTCCACCTGGACCTGGGAGCGTCGGACATCGAGCAGGTGGTGGACGACGGGCTGCACGAGTTTCTCGACGAGTTCCAGTCGCGGCTGATCGAGGTTGACCGAGCCATCACGGAGGATATCTTCCGCGCCGAACCGAGCCGCCCACCGCCGATGCGGCTCGTCGAGGGCTGAGATGACGTTCTGCCTGGGCATCAAGTGCGAGAGTGGTCTCGTGGCGATCGCGGACACGCGCATTACGAGCGGGTCCGAGGTCTCGATGGCGAAGAAGATCGCCGTGCACCAGGGCGAGCAGCACGCGATGTTCGTGCTCACGAGCGGGTTGCGTTCGGTGCGGGACAAGGCAATCACGTACTTCGAGGAGCGGCTGCAGAACAACGGGGCGAATCTCTCGCGCGCCTACCAGGCGGTGAATGCGCTGGCGGAGGAGATCCGGCGGGTTCACGACGAGGACAACGACTGGCTGATCAAGGCCGGACTGTGGTTCGACCTGCACTGCATCGTGGGGGGCCAACTCGCGGAGGACGACTCACCGCACCTGTACCTGCTCTACCCGCAGGGAAACTGGGTGGAGGTCTCGAAGGGGACGCCGTACGTGATTATCGGCGACACGCGCTACGGCAAGCCGATCCTGGACCGGACCCTGCGGCACGAGGCCTCGCTTGAGAAGGCGCTGCGGGTGGGGCTGCTCTCGTTCAACTCTACGACGGCGAGCTCGACGGACGTGGGGCCGCCCGTGGACGCGGTGGCCTACGCGCGGGACTCCTTCACGATGCAGGAGCGCCGGTTCAACGCGGAGGAGCTGGAGCCAGTCGCGGCGTTCTGGCAGCGCTCGATCGAGAACGCGGTGGACGAGGCGGCGAGTCCGGTCGCGGCGCTGGCCGAGGCGCTGGGCATCGAACGGGCGCAGTAGCGCGGCCTACCAGGTGTCTATGTTCTGACGCTTCTTGCCCTCGCGCGGGGGCGGGGGCGGCACCGAGCGTAGGGCGGCGCTGATCCAGGCACGAGAGTCCATGGGGTCGATGACGTCGTCGATGCCGAAGGCGACGCCCTGGTTGAGGGCTTTGCCGCGTTCATAGGCGCGGTCGACGAGGTCCTGGTAGCGGCTCATGCGTTCCTCGGGGTCTTCGATGGCGGCGAGCTCGTTGCGATAGCCCAGCTTGACCTGCCCCTCGAGGCCCATGCCGCCGAACTCCCCGGTCGGCCAGGCGGCGGCAAAGAACGGCTCCTTCGTGTTCCCGCCGACCATGGCCTGGGCGCCGAGACCGTAGCCCTTGCGGATGAAGATGGCGACGTGCGGGACGGTGAGGTTGGCGCCGGTGACGAAAAGGCGCGCCGAGTGGCGGGCGAGCGCCGTCTTCTCCACCTCGGGGCCGACCATCATCCCGGGGGTATCGACGAGGAAGAGGATGGGGATGTCGAAGGCGTCGCAGAGCTGCATGAAGCGCGCGCCCTTGTCGGAGCCGTCGCTATCGACGGCGCCGCCGAGGTGGGTCGCGTTGTTGGCGATGACGCCGATAGGGCGTCCCTCGATGCGGATGAGGGAGGTGACCATGCCGATGCCGAAGTGGGGACGCAGCTCGAGAACGGAGCCGGTATCGGCCATGGTCTCGATGATGTCGTGGACGCTGTAGGCGCGCAGGCGGTTCTCGGGCACGAGCGTGCGGAGGATGCGCTGGTCTGCGCACTCCCACTCGTCGATGGGCCCCTGGAAGTAGGAGAGGTACTGCCGGGCGGCGCGGACGGCCTCCTCCTCGTCCTCAACTGCGATGTCGACGACGCCGTTGGGGACCTGCACGTCCATGGGGCCGATCTCCTCGGGGGTGAAGACGCCGAGGCCGCCGCCTTCGACCATGGCGGGGCCACCGAGGCCGATGTTGGAGTTGGCGGTGGCGATGATGATGTCGCAACAGCCGAGGAGGACGGCGTTGCCGGCGAAGCAGCGGCCGGAGGTGATGCCGACGAGGGGCACGAGTCCGCTGAGCTTGGCCATGGTGGCGAAGGTGGGGGTATCGAGGGGGCGGTAGCCGCCGATGGTCGGCGCTTCGGAGGCGGCCTGGCCGCCCTCGCGGCGACCGCCGGTGCCGGCGCGCCCACCGCCGCCCTCGGTGAAGAAAACGACCGGGCGGCGCCACCTGCCGGCGAGCTCGAGCATGCGGTCGGTCTTGGGGTGGTTGACGGCGCCCTGCGTGCCGGCGAGCACAGTGTAGTCGTAGGCGAGAACGACGCAGCGCGACGCGTCGTCGTCGAAGTGCTCACCGTTGACCGAGCCGACGCCCGTGATCATGCCGTCGGTGGGGAAGCGGCGGACGACCTCGTCGAGGGGGAGGCCGGTGCCGGGGGTGAGGGCAAGGGAGCCGTGCTCGACGAAGGTGCCGGGGTCGCAGAGGTCGTCGACGTTCTCGCGGGCGGTGCGCTGTTTCGTGCGGCGGCGACGGGCGACGGCGTCGGGGCGGTTCTCGTCGAGGGTGGCGGCGTGGCGTTCGTGGACCTCGGCGAGGTCGGGGCGGACGAAGTCGAGGTCGAGCTCCTCGGAGGCCGCCTCCCCGGCGTCCTCGACGTGACCTTCGTCGATGAGGATGACGGGGTGGCCCTCGTAGATGGTGTCGCCGGCGGAGACGGTGACCTCGCGGACGGTGCCGCTCGCGCGGGCATGGACCTCGTGCTCCATCTTCATGGCGTTCATGACGAGGAGGAGCTGGCCCTCGCGGACGGTGTCGCCCTCGGCGACATCGATCGTGACGATGGTGCCCTGGAGGGGAGCGAGGACGGCGTGGACCCCCTCGGGCACGTCGACGGCGGGGAGGATGTCGACCTCGGGTTCGGGGGCGGTGGCGGCGGGCCCGCCCTCCTTGCCGTGGACGAGTACGGCGAGAGGATCGCTCTGGTCGACGATGACGCCGGCCTGACCGGTGGCGGCAGAAGAGGCGGCAGCGGGACGCTCGAAGAAGCGCCGGGGGTGGGTCGCGTTGATGGGGTCGACGAGGGCGGCGACGTGGTCGTCAACGAAGCGCGTGTAGACACGGCCGGCGGCGAGGTCGGGGTGGGCGAGGATCGTCTGGAGCAGGTCGACGTTGGTGGCGACGCCCTCGATGCGGAAGTCGGCAAGGGCGCGGGAGGTGCGGCGGAGGGCGTCGGCGAGGCTGGGGGAGGGGGAATAGCCGATGACCTTGGCGAGGAGCGAGTCGAAGCTGGGGCTCGTGCGGTAGCCGGCGTAGCCGAAGGTATCGGTGCGGACGCCGGGGCCGGAGGGGATGTCGAAGGCGGTCAGGGCGCCGCCGGAGGGGCGGGTGGAGCCGTCGGCGGCCATGGTCTCCATGTTGACGCGCGCCTGGACGGCGAAGCCGCGGGGGGAGGGCGCGTCCTGTTGCGAAAGGCCGAGGTCGGCGAGTGACTCGCCGGCGGCGAGGCGGAGCTGCAGCTGCACGAGGTCGACGCCGGTGACCTCCTCGGTGACGGTGTGCTCGACCTGGAGGCGGGCGTTCGTCTCGATGAACCAGAAATCGCCCGCCTCGCCGTCCTCGTCGGTTGCGACGATGAACTCAAAGGTGCCGAGGTTGCGGTAGCCGCTCGCCTTCGCGAGTCGGACGGCGGCAGCGGTGATGCGATCGCGCAGGTCGGGGTGGAGGGCGGGGGCGGGAGCGATTTCGATGATCTTCTGGTGGCGGCGCTGGACGCTGCAGTCGCGCTCTCCGAAATGGGTGACGGCGCCGCCCGCATCGCCCGCGACCTGCACCTCGATGTGGCGGGCGCGCGGGATCCAGCGCTCGACGTAGAGGCTGGGGTCGCCGAAGGCCTGCTCCGCCTCGGAGGCGCAGCGTTCGAAGGCGGCCTCGATCTCGGAGGCCTCGGAGATGGTGCGCATCCCCCGCCCGCCGCCTCCGGCGACGGCCTTGATGAGCATGCCGGCGCCCTTGGGCAGGTCGTCGAAGAAGGCGCGGGCCTCCTCGACGGTGACGGCGTGGGAGAGGCCGGGGACGACGGGGACCTCGTTGGCATCGGCGAGGGCGCGGGCCTGGGTCTTCGCGCCGAAGAGGTCGAGCGTTCCGGGGGTAGGGCCGACGAACGTCAGTCCCGCCTCCTCGCAGGCACGGGCGAAGGCGGGACTCTCGGCGAGGAAGCCGTAGCCGGGGTGGACGGCGTCGCAGCTGGCGCGTTTGGCGGCGGCGACGAGCTGGTCGATATCGAGGTAAGGGGCGACGCCGCGGCCCTCGAGGGGGCGGACGGCATCGGCCTTGCGGGTGTGGAGATTGCGGGCGTCGTCCTCGGAATGCACGGCGACGGTGCGGATGCCGAGCTCGCCGGCCGCTCGCATGATGCGGATGGCGATCTCGCCACGGTTTGCGACGAGCAGGTTCTCGATGGGCACGGTTGGCTCCTCCGGGGCGCGCTTCCAGCGAGGGCCGATCCTACCAGCGTGGGGCGCTCGGGCGGCGCGGGGAGACGTATCATCGCGACCAGTGACGCACCGCATCGATGCCGTGCGTCGCGGGGGGCGACGGCGATGACGGATGCAGCGGGAACACCCACCTCGGACGAGCTCGCGCAAATGGCGCTGGATCTGCGGAACTGGGGGCGCTGGGGGGATGACGACGAGCGGGGCGCACTCAACCTGATCACGGACGAGAAGCGCGCGCAGGCGGCTGCTCTCGCGCAGGAGGGGTTCTCCGTGAGCTGCGCGCGGCCGCTGCCCGTGACCCCGTCGGCGGAGAACCCGCACCCGGTCCAGCACTACATGATCAGCGGCGGGGACCAGGCGAGCGCGGACAGCCCGTTCGCGTTCGCCTCGGACTACATCGGCATAGCGCCGCACGGGATGGCGACGACGCACCTCGACGCGCTCTGCCACATCTTCTACGACGGCAAGATCTACAACGGCTACAGCAAGGACGAGGTGCGGACGGACGGGGCGAAGAAGAACGCCATCACGGCGGGGGCGGAGGGCATCGTGAGCCGGGCCGTGCTGCTCGACATCCCGGCGGTGCGGGACGCGGAGTTCCTGGAGCCGGGCGAGCGCATCAGCGTTGAGGAGCTGGAGGCGGCAGAGGGCCGGCAGGGCGTGCGGGTGGAGCCGGGCGACATCCTGCTGACATACACGGGTCGCGATCGGCGGAAGGAGTCGCGGGGCGCCATGGCTCCGTTCGACGGGCTGGCCGGACTGGATGCGAGCTGCCTGCCCTGGCTTCGTGAACGCGACGTGGCCGTGCACGGCTGCGACGGGGTGACGGACGCACTTCCGAGCGGCATCGACGGGTGGGCTATGCCGCTCCACAGCGTCGCGATCGCGAACATGGGCGTCCACCTGGTCGACAACATGCACCTGGAGGGGCTGGTGTCGGCCTGCCGGGAGCGGAATCGGTACGAGTTCCTGTTCGTGCTGGCGCCGTTGCGGCTGGAGGGGGGCACGGCCTCGCCGCTGAACCCGCTGGCGATCTTCTAGGTGGCTCGTGACTAGTGGTTGGTGACTAGTGGGCATGGCGGCGCTCGGGCGCATGGGAGTCGCGAGCCTGCTGGCGCTCGTGGGTGTGGCCGTGCTCGTGGGGTGCGGGCAGAGCGCAACGGAACGGCTGGACGTCCAGTGGGCGGAACTGGGGGTGCCTGAGGCGGAGTTCGTGTTCTTGGGCGACCTGACGGCGGGCGAGCAGGAGACGATCAGGCGGGAGATGAAAAGGGTGCAGGTCGTCTTCGCGGAGCACTTCGGCGCGGTTACGTCAGACTTCTCGGTGTACGTGAGTACGGAGCTCGATCGACCCGAAGTCAGGCGACTCGGGCGTACTTGTGGGGGCGGTTCGTGGGACAGGACGGTGATCCGAATCGTCCTCGAGGGCTGCTCGGACGACTACCGCGCGCGCGCGGGTCCGCTTGCACGCGAGTACTTTCGCGTCCTTCAGCGCAAGGCTGGCACGATCAGCACCGCCTCCGGCGCCCCGGGCCGGTGGATGATCGAGGGAGCGGCAGTCTATGCACAGGCCATCTACGACGACCTCACGGGGAGAAGGCCCCTCGCCTCACAGCGAGAACTGGAACGGCTCTCGTGGTCGGCTTCAGGGACGGCCGGCCCCGGTGATCCGTCCGAGGTGGGGTTCATTGTGACCGAGCGGCTGGTGGAACAGACCGGCCCGGAAGCGATCCTTGAGTTCTTTCGGCTTGGCGGTCACCGGGCTGCCTTCACACAGGCCTTTGGCGTGGACTACGACGTCTTTGCCGCCGCCATCGAAGTGCACCGGTTGCAGGTAGCAGCCCCGTTCGAGTGGCGCGTGGCGGGTACCGTGTTCGACTCCACCGGGCAACCGGCTGCAGGGCTGGACATCTTTGCTGTAGTGAGGATTGAGGGGAAGTCGCAGGCCGTGGGGAGTGACGAAACGGACACTCAGGGGGAGTTCGGGTTCGCGACGCCGGGAACGGGATATACGATCGCGGTCTTTCTACAATGCCATCGCGACGACGGGGCAGTGAAGTGGGTCCACGTGGGCGAGTGGGGCGCGGACGGGTTTGTCGCCGACGAGGACGGTACCTGGAACCACCGCGAAGAAGGGGCGGAGCCGTTCGCGGACGGGGAGCGGGACCGCACGGGGGTGGTGATCGAGATTCCCGAGACGCGGGAGTCACTCATCGCAGAGCACTGCGAGTCCTAGGTGGCCAGCATGCGGCCGGCTTCGCGGATCTCCTCGAGGTAGTAGGGCGGGGTGGTGAGGAGGATGAGGCGGTCGACGCCCTTCTGCTCGAGGGCGGCGCGGGCGGAGCCGTCGGCGCGGACGTAGGGCTCGCTGAGGCCGGCGAAGACGGTCAGGAGGAAATCGTCGGGGTTGCGGCCGGAGGCGGCGTGCTCGCGGCGGGCGATCTCGGCGAAGGACTGGAGCTGGGGGTGGCCGGCCTGGGTGTTGAAGCCGTCGGCGTGGCGGCCGGCGATGCCAGCCATGCGCGGGCCCCAGCCACCGACGACGATGGGCGGGGGCACTTCGGGGCGGTTGAAGCCATGGGCTGCGCGGAGCTGGAAGTGCTCGCCATCGAAGGTGGACCGCTCGCCCGACCAGAGGTGTCGCAGAACCTGGGCGGCCTCGGCGACCTGGGCGGCGCGGACGCGGTCGGGGGGCACGGGGCGGCCAAGCATCGTCTGCTCGGGGGCGTAGGGGAGGGTGGGGCCGCCGCCGGCTCCGAGCCCGAGGATGAAGCGGTTGCCGCTGACCTCCTGGAGGGTGGCGGCCATGTTGGCGAGGAGGCCGGGGTGGCGGTTCGCGACGTTGAGGACGAGGGTGCCGAGCATGACGCGCGAGGTCGCCTCGGCGATGCCGGTGAGGGTGACGAGCGCCTCCGGGACACGGCCGCTGTTGTAGTCGGCGTCGCGGAGGTGGTCCCAGGTCCAGATGCCGTCGAAGCCGGCGTCTTCGGCGACGACGGCGGCCTCGCGCATCTGGGCGTAGGTGGCGCCGAAGGGCATCAGGAGGAGGTCGGTCTGCACGGTGGGCAGGATAGCGGAGGCAAGCCGTGGGCGCGTTCGTAGAATGCGAGCGGGAGGATTCTCATGGCCGAGGAAGCACTGCTGGACGACGAGTTGAAGGTGATTCGGGAGCTATCCGCGGAGCGGATGCCGCCGCAGATCGTGGAAGCGATGGAGGTGGCGCTCGAGGAGATCGAGGCCGCGACGGTGGGGAAGGCGCTGGACGTGGGCGCGGAGGCGCCGGACTTCGAGCTACGCGACGTGACCCACGACCGCACGGTGAGCCTGCGCGAGGCGCTGTCGGAGGGACCGGTGGTCCTGTCGTTCTACCGGGGCGAGTGGTGACCGTACTGCAACATCGAGCTGCAGGGTCTGCAGCGACGGCATGACGAGATCCGTGAGCTCGGCGCGACGCTCTTCTTCATCGGGCCGGAGACGGAGGAGGACGCGGGCAAGCTGCTGGGGAAGAACGAGACGGACATCCCCGTGCTCAGCGACATCGACGGGTCGGTGATGGACGCCTACGGCCTCAGCTTCGACCTGCCCGAGCGGCTTCGGGAGATGTACCGCGGCCTTGGGTTCCCCGACCGGAATCCGGCGACGGGGTGGCGGCTGCCGGTACCAGCGACGTTCGTCATCGACACGTCGGGGGTGATCCAGTCGCGGCACTGCCTCTCGGATTACCGCTACCGGATGGAGCCGCGCGACGTCGTGGCGGCAGTGAGGGAATTGGTGGGGACATGAACACCATGAGGATCTTGCGGGTGGAGCAGAGCGCAGAGCGATTGGCACGGATTGAGCGAGCGACGGAGCTCCCCATGCTCGCTCTCGCACTGTTGATGGTGCCCTTGCTCGTCCTGCCGTTTGCGACGGATATCTCCCACGAAGCCGAACGCTGGTTCCTGATCGGGGACTACGTGATCTGGGGCCTCTTCACCCTCGAATTCGGGACGAAGCTGCTCGTGGCCCCCAACCGGCTCGCTTACATCCGGGCGCATCCGCTAGAGGCGGCGATGGTGGTCGTGCCGTTCCTGCGGCCGCTGCGTCTGATGCGAGTGCTCATGCTGCTGCGGCTGGCGGTAGCGCTGGGCTTGAACACCCGCCTAATCCGTACCTTCTTCCTGCGGCGCGGGACCGGATTTGTGATTGCCTGCCTGCTCGTCGCGGTTGTCGGCGGAGGCACGCTTGTCTTTGTCGCGGAGCACAATCACGCGAGCAGCCAGATCACCTCGCTGGGCGACTCGTACTGGTGGGCGATGGTGACGATGACGACCGTCGGCTACGGCGACTACGCACCGGTCACCCCGCTGGGACGCGGGGTCGCAGGCGCTCTCATGATCTTTGGGATCGCCGCGCTGTCCATCACGACAGCCTCCATCGCGACGCTGATGACCCGGAGCCCGCAGCAGCCGCCACCACGCACGCCCACACTCCGCGACCTGCGCATCAGACAGCGTCAGCTTCGAGCGCGCCGGTACGCTCGCTGAGGCGAGTGCGGCTCTTGCCGCTCGTGGGTATGCTCCCGCGGCTGGAGGACGTATGCCCGCAGGCACTCTCGCGCTGCGCCTCTGCGAGGGTTAGCGAAACATGGTGAAGCTCGCCGGACGCATCACGGGATCGAGCCAGTTCGAATATTTCATCATCGCCCTGATCCTCGGAAACGGGGTGATGCTGGGGGTGGAGACGGTCCCCAGCATCAAGGATGGGTACGGCGCCTGGCTGAACGCCGGCCACTGGATCACGATCGGCATCTTCATCGCCGAGGCGGCGCTCAAGCTGCTGGCGCTGGCGCCACGGTCGGAGCGCTACTTCGGCGACAACTGGAACGTCTTCGACTTCACAATCATCGTTCTCTCGCTCATTCCCGCGGTTGGCACCTTTGCGGTCGTTGCCCGGCTGGCACGGTTGATGCGCCTGTTGCGGCTGGTCTCGGCCGTACCGGAGCTGCGACTGATCGTGACGACGCTGGTGCGCTCGATCCCGGGGATGCTGCACATCGTGGCCGTGATGAGCGTGCTGTCCTACATCTACGCGATCGTCGGCTACGAGTTCTTCCACGAGCACGACCCGGAGCACTGGGACAACCTGGGGATCTCGCTGCTCTCGCTCTTCCGGGTGGTCACGCTGGAGGACTGGACCGACATCATGTACGTGGCGATGGAGCTGAACTCGTTCGCGTGGATCTATTTCGTCAGCTACGTGGTGCTGGGCTCGTTCGTAACCATCAACCTGTTTATCGCCGTCGTGATCAACAACCTGGATGAGGCGAAACAGGAGCGGCTCCGGCAGCTGGAGCGGGTGCCGACCACCGATGAGCTGGTCGAGGAGCTGCGGGCGGCGCGGGAGTCGCTCAGCAGGCTCGAACGGCGGCTCTCTCGGGCCGAGGACGCCCCCGAACGCTGACGCCCCTAGGGAGTGCGGCGCGAGCCGCCCGCGGGTATGCTCCCGCGGCTGGAGGACGTATGCCGCAGGCACTCTCGCATCTGCGTATCTGCGACTTCACGGGACAGCTCGCGGGGGCGGGGGCGACTCGCTTCCTGGCAGCGTTCGGGGCGCAGGTCATCCGCATCGAGGACCCGGTCAACCAGGGGCGATGGGACATCCTGCGGGGGATGCCGCCGTACGTGGACGAGCGCCGCGGGGTGGAGTTCGGCGGGCCGTTCAACAACCACAACGTCGAGAAGCTGGGGGTCACGCTGAACCTGCGGACGGAGCGGGGGAAGGAGCTGCTGCGGGAGCTGGTGAAGGTGTCGGATGTCGTGGCAGAGAACTTCTCGGCGGGGGTGATGGAGAAGTGGGGCTTCGGCTACGAGGAGCTACAAGCGATCCGCGAGGACATCATCTACGTCTCGAACTGCGGGTTCGGGCACCGCGGGCCATATCGCGACTTCAAGACGTGGGGGCCGATCGTGCAGGCGGTCTCGGGGCTGACGTTCAGCTCCGGGCTGCCGGACCAGCCACCGGCGGGCTGGGGCTACTCGTACATGGACCACACGGGCGCCTACTACATGGCGATCGCGATCCTGATGGCGCTTCGCCACCGGAACCGGACCGGCGAGGGTCAATGGGTCGACCTCGGCTGCACGGAGGCGGGCGCGAGCCTGACCGGTCCGGCGATGCTCGACTACACGGTGAACGGGCGGCCACTGCGGCGGCAGGGCAGCCCGAACAGCAACCGCAGCCAGTTCCCGGCGATGGCGCCGCACGGCATCTATCCCTCGCGGGAAGAGGACACGTGGGTCGCGATCTCGTGTCGCGATGAGCGCGACTGGGAGGCGTTCGGGGAGGTGACCGGGGAGGCGTGGACGCAGGAGGGGCGCTTCTCGGACCTGCGGGGGCGTCTGGTGGCGGAGGACGCGCTGGACGACCTGGTGGCGGGGTGGACGCGGACGCGGGGGAACTTCGAGGTGGCGGCGCTGCTGCAGGGGGCGGGGATCCCGGCGACGGCGGTGCAACGACCGCAGGAGCGCATCGACCGGGATCCGAACACGGAGGCGTGGGGGCTGTGGCCCACCGTGAAGCACCGCGACATGGGGGACGTGCGGGTCGACGGGCTGCCGGTGCACTTCTCGGAGACGGACTGGCAGATGGAGCGGGGTGGGCCGTGCCTGGGCGAGCACAACGAGGAGGTGTTCGGAGGGCTGCTGGGGCTGAGCACAGACGAGATCGCGTCGCTGACGGAGGAGGGGGTGCTGTGACAGATCCGGGGACAATGCCACCGGGGCCGGGGGCGCTGGAGGGGCTGCGGGTCGTCGAGCTGTGCGACGAGCTGGGGATGTTCGCGGGGAAGCTGCTCGCGGACATGGGGGCGGAGGTGGTGAAGGTGGAGCCGCCGGAAGGTGACCGGACCCGCACGTACCCGCCGTTCGTCGACGACGAGCCGGGGCCGGAGCGCAGCCTCTACTTCTGGCACTACAACACGAGCAAGGCGGGGGTCACGCTCGACCTGGGGGAGGCGGCGGACCGGGAGCGGCTGCGGGCGCTGATCGACCGCGCCGACATCCTGCTGCAGAGCGGGGAGGCGGGGGCGGACCTGGCGTACGAGTCGCTAAGGGAGACGAACGAGAGACTGATCATGGTCACGCTGAGCCCGTTCGGGCGGGGGATGCCGCGCGAGGACGAGGCGTCGACGGACCTGACGATCCTCGCGGGGGGCGGGCCGGTCTGGAACTGCGGGTACGACGACCACTCGCTGCCGCCGGTGCGGGGCGGCGGAAACCAGGGGTACCACACGGCGAGCCACTACGCGGTGATGTCGGCGCTGGTGGCGCTGCTCTATCGGGACGAGACGGGGCGGGGGCAGCACATCGACGTCAACGCGCACGCGGCCGCGAACGTCACGACGGAGGCGGGGACGTACACCTGGCTGGTGGCGCAGCAGACGGTGCAGCGGCAGACGGGGCGGCACGCGGGGGTGAACCCGTCGATGCCGTCGCAAGTGCTGTGCAAGGACGGACGGCACGTGAACACGGGCATCCCGCCGAGGCGGCCGGAGTCGTTCGCGGCGGTGTGCGAGTGGCTGACGACGATGGGGTGGGCGGAGGAGTTCCTGGAGTTCCCGCTGCTGGAGGAGGGGATGCGGCGGGAGCGCTTCGACATGACGATGCTGCAGCAGGACGAGGAGCTGATGGCGATCTTCGGGGCGGGACGCGCGGCGATGAACTTCCTGGCGGAGCGTCTGACAGCCTACGAGTTCTTCACGGGGGGGCAGGAGCGGGGGTTCCAGATCGGGATCATCTACTCGCCGGAGGAGGTGCTGGAGGATCCGCACTTCATCGAGCGGGGGTTCCCGGTGGAGGTGGAGCACCCGGAGTTGGAGCGGACGGTGACGTATCCGGGAGCGCCGTACCAGCTCCTGGGCTCGCCGTGGCGCATCCGGCGGCGGGCGCCCCTGCTGGGGGAGGACAACGAGCGCGTGTTCGCAGAACTCGCGTCGGAGGCGGGGTAGGGGTGGTCAGGCGCGACGGGCGGCGGATGCGCTCGCGACGGACTCCTCGGTGACGTTGTCGGGAAGCCAGTAGCGCCGGAAGACGACGTAGCCGACGAGCGCGAGCCCGCCGGCAAGGGGTCCGATCAGGCGGATACCGAGGGGATCTTCCTCGGATGAACCGATGGCGAGCATGGCGATGAGGAGGCCGGGGGCTGCGGCTCCGGCAATCTTCTCGAGCGTCTGCTGGGTGGCGTAGTAGGTGGCCTCGCGTCGCAGGCCCGTGCGGACGGTGTCGTAGTCGGTGATATCGGCGATGAGGGCGTTGGGAAAGGTCTGCACGGGCGCGAGGGCGAGCCCGATGAGGAGGGCGTAGGCGATGCCCTGGGCGACGACGGGAATGCCCGGAATGAACCCGGCGATGGCGAAGAGGGGGAAGTAGAGGCCGGCGAAGAGCATGCCCCAGCCGTAGACCTCTCGCTTGGAGCGGCGCCTCGCGAGGATGACGGCCACGGGCAGCACGAGCATGAGGACGACAAGCGCGGAACCGGTGAGGACGGCGACCATCGTGCCGGGTTCGTCGCGGCCGAGGACGGCCTCGACGTAGAACGGGAGCACGCCCGTGATCATCTGGACGCCGACGCTGTAGAGGATGAACGAGGGCAGGAAGACGAGGAACTGGTCGTTACGGAGGCAGGTGGTGATGGACTGCCACACCCGCGGCCGCTCGACGGCCTGGTCCTCGGCATAGATTTCCTTTGAGACCTCAATGGAACGCCGCCAGGCGCCGGTGAGGGCGACGTAGCGCGAGATCAGGGCGACGACGGCGACGATGACGGCCATCGCGACAAAGCCCAAAGAGTCGACGAGAAGGCCGGTCCCGACGAAGGCGATGGCGGTTCCGATGACACCGAAGAAGACCTGCCAGCTGACGATGCTGAGGCGGTCATCGCTTCGGCGGGCGATCTCAGGAAGGAGCGATTCCAGGGGGCCGCCCGAGAGCGTGGAGAAGAGGTTGAAGAACCAGAAGATGGCGAAGAGGTAGAGGACGTTGCCGATGGTCTCGCCGGGGTTGGGGGGAATCCAGAGGAAGACGAAGAGGATGGCCATGAAGGGAGTGGCGGCAAGGACGAAGGGGATGCGCCTCCCCCAGCGCGAGCGGGTGCGGTCGCTCCAGTAGCCGATGAGGGGGTCGTCGAAGGCCTCGATCAGGCGTCCGATGACGAGGACGGCCCCGATGGCGAAGGCCGCGCCGCGGCGCTCGACATCGCCGTCGTCATCGCCGAGGTAGAAGAAGATGAGCCAGAGGTCTCGTGTGCGGCCGAGGGCGTTTCCGCCGAGCGAGCCGGAGGCAAACAGGTGGCGGGCGGCGGGGGACATGCGCCCCTCGGGGCTGGTAACCCAGTGGCGCAGGGAGCCACGCATGCGGTTCAGGTACGTGTACATCGCCTATGGGGCGAGGGTACGCCGTTATGGGAGCGCCAGCATCCGTTCGAGGGCGACGAGCGACCACTCGCGCGTCTCGTCATCGACCTTCACGCGATTGATGACGTGGCCCTGGACGAGGCCCTCAAGAGTCCAGGCGAGGTAGGCGGGGTGGATGCGGTACATCGTGCTGCAGGGGCAGACGACGGGGTCGAGGCAGAAGACGGTCTTATCGGGATTCTCGTCGTTGAGGCGTTTGACGAGGTTGATCTCGGTACCGACGCCCCAGGTCGACCCGGCGGGGGCGGCGTTCACGGCCTTGATGATGCGCTCGGTCGAGCCGCTGGCGTCGGCAGCCTGCACGACCTCCCAGGAGCACTCGGGGTGGACGATGACGTTCACGCCGGGATGCTCGGCGCGGGCCTGCTCGATCTGGTCGACGGAGAAGCGCTGGTGGGTGCTGCAGTGGCCCTTCCAGAGGATGACGCGGGCGCGCTCGAGCTGCTCCTGCGTGTTGCCACCGAGGGCAGGCGCCAGTCCCAGGTCACCATCTCGTCGAGGGGGATGCCCATCTCGTAGCCGGTGTTGCGGCCGAGGTGCTGGTCGGGGAAGAAGAGAATTTTCTCGCCGCGCTCGAAGGCGTACTCGAAGGTCTTGGGGGCGTTGCTGGAGGTGCAGACGATGCCCTCGCGCTTGCCGACGAAGCCCTTGAGGCTGGCGGCGCTGTTCATGTAGGTGATGGGGATGATGCGGGTGGCGGGGCCGAGGGCGGCCGTCATCTCGTCCCAGGCGGCGTAGACATCGCCGGGGTCGGCCATGTCGGCCATGGAGCAGCCGGCGGCCATGTTCGGGAGGACCACAGAGACCTCGGGCGGAGTGAGGATATCGGCGGACTCGGCCATGAAGTGGACGCCACAGAAGAGGACGAAGTCGATGCCCTTCTGGTCGGCGGCGTGCTGGGCGAGTTTGAAGCTATCGCCGGTGAAGTCTGCGTACTGGATGACTTCGTCGCGCTGATAGTGGTGACCGAGCACGACGAGACGGTCGCCGAGGGCAGCGCGGGCGGCGCGGATGCGCTGGTCGACCTCCTCGGGCGGAAGGCCGAGATAGCTGCGGGGGATGTCCTGCTGCCAGCTGACGAACGCGGGCTCCTCCACGAGGGGGAGCGGCTCCAGGCGGTCGGTGGGGCAGGTGTCGGGGTCCGAGTACAACTCCAGCAGGTTGGCGTGGTCGGAGGAGGGTGCGGTAGCGGTCATCGGATGTTCCCCTTCGAGTGAGAAGCGGGACTTAGTGTCGAAGGTACACTAAGTACGCGAGTAACTGTGCCACACAAGGGCGGGGTCGTCAACGGCGGGGCGGGGGTCAGGGGCCGAAGAAGATCTCCCTTACCTTGCGGACCTGGTCCAGCACCTCGTCTCGGTCTCGTGCCTGAGGCTGAAGGAAAGACCTCCCAGGGCGCGGGCAGGCCAGTAGCACTCGACGCGGTGGGCGATGTCGTCGTCGTACCGTCCGCCAGCTTCCCCGTAGGCGGCGATAGCCGTTTCGAAGAAGGACTCGCCGAAGTGGAGGAGGGGGGCAAGGTCGTGGGCGGGGTCGCTCCAATCGACGTGCTCCCAGTCAAGAATGCCAGCGAGGCGCCCATGTTCGTCAACCAGGATGTTGTCGTGCCAGACGTCGTGGTGGCAGATGGCGCGGTCGGTTGCGGGGAATGCGGGGTCGCCGGCGAGGGCGTCCCACCAGGTGTCGATACGGCGGCACTGGGTGGGAGTGAGATGACTCTCAAGGGCGGTCATGACGCCGGGGCGCAATTGGAGGTACCGGGCATGGGGATCCCACTCGGGGAGGCCCGCCTCGGCAGCGACCGACGGGGGGAGACTATGCAGCCCGGCGAGCAGGTTCCCGAGGTCACGGGCGAGGTTCTTCGAACCGTATTCCGGGGGTGGATACCCCGCCAGCTTGGAGTAGGCGAGCGCCCCGAACGGGAATACATCGCCAGAAGCGGAGCGCCAGCGCGGACGGGGGATGGGAACGGAGAGATGGGGCGCGAGCACCGGGAGGGCTCGCCACTCGTGCTCGTAGGCTGGGACTCCGCCCGGAATGCGCGCGACCTTGACGACGATGCCCTCCGCGGTTTCGACCACGTCGCCGCTGGCACCAGAGCCCAGCTGGCACAGTGGCTCGACCCGCCCGATTGCGGGGAAGGCACGGGCAACGCGCTCAGCGAGGGATTCCACCGGCTTCAATCGCCGGAGGGCGGGCGCCAGCGGATGGTCGTGGGTTGTGTTCGCTCGAGGCGTTCGGCAGCAGTGCCGGCGAGCAGCTCGACGGGGTCGCCGGGGCGGAGATCGCCACCCTTGAGAACGCGGGCGTAGACGCGGCTGAAGCCGGAACGTACCTCCTGGTCCATGCAGGAGAAGTCGCCTTCGAGGAACCACTGAGCGTTCTTCCAGCAGGGCTCGGTGTAGCCGGTGACCTCGATAACCACGGCCTCGCCGAGGCGGAGGCGGGCGCCCGGAACGACGCGGTCCCAGTCGATGCCGGCGGTGGTGACGTTCTCACCGGTGGCGCCGGGGGCGATGGAGTGGCCCTCGGCGGCGAGGGTTTCGATGCGTTCGAGGGCGAAGAGGCAGAGGGCGCGCCGGGGGCCGCCGTGGGCGCGCCGGTCGGCCTGGCGGTCGACGGTGATGCCGTTGGCGTCGACGGTGGCCTCAGCGAGGGGGAGCTTGGGGACGCCGCCATTGGAGGCGCTGAGCTGGACGATACGGCCCTGGGCTGGCTCACTCATGCAGGGCTCCTTCGTCAAAGCGCTCGATGACGCCCTCGACGTGCAGCAGCCGGAGGGCCTGGACGATGCCCGGCCGAAGCTGGTCGAGGGCCTCGGGGGAGAGGCGGTCGGCGAGACGGTCGAAGAGGTCGGCGATGGTCCGCCGGCCGTCAATCTGGGTAAGGACGAGGGCGACGAGTTCGCTGACAGGAGCCCCCTCCGCTCTCTCGGGCGTGGTGATGACCTGACCCCAGGCGAACTCGCCCTCGCCGACGACTGGCTTGCGTTCGAGGCGAGCCTCCGGGACAAGCGCGGGGACGGCGGAGAGGAGGCGGGGATGGGCTTCGCCGAAACGCTCGTCGAAGGCGGCGGCGCGCTCCTCGCGGCGGCGCTCCACGGCGCCGACGGCCTCGGTGAAGCTGCGGGGCGCCTCGCCGTGGGCGAGGACGGCGCGCTCGTAGCCGACCGGGGGCTGCCCGGCGACGGCGCGGACGAAGGCGAGCCGGGCGGGGGTCGAGTCGTCGTCGCCCGTGATGCGGCGGGTCTCCCAGAAGTAGGAGTCGACGGTTCGGTTACTGCCATAGAAGAGACGGGCCATCTCGCGGAAGTGCTCATACTGCTGGCGGTATTGCTGGGCGTAGACGACGGCAGCGGCGCGGCCGAGCTCGGGGTCCTTGAGCGAGGAGGTGACGTAGGCGGCCGCGAGCACGGCCGAGGAGAGGGCGAGGTGGACGCCCGACGAGAAGAGCGGGTCAACGAAGCAGGCGGCATCGCCGGCGAGGACGAAGCCCTCTCCGGCAAGCTCGCTGGAGGAGTAGGACCAGTCGCGGACGATGGTCGGGGGGGCGGTTAGGGTGGCGCCGGCGAGGAGGGCGGAGGTGTTGGGGCCGCTGGCGACCCGCTCGCGGAAGAAGGCCTCGGCGCCGAGCTCGTTGATGCGCTCGCGCCCAGCGGCGCTATCCACGACGACGCCCGTGCTGACGAGACCAGTGTGCAGGGGGATGGCCCAGAGCCATCCATCCTCGATCGACTCGATGAGGATGTTGTTGGCATCCGGCTCGGGGAGGCGGGAACCGCCTTCGTAGTAGCCGTAGACGGCGAGGTTGCGGAAGAAGGGGTCGGCCTCGCGGAGGTTGCGGGCGCGGCCGATGAGCCCGGCCTGACCGCTGGCATCGACGACGAAGCGGGCGCGGGCGGAGTGCCGGCCGCTGTCGGCGTCCTCGACACGCAGGGTGGCGCCGTCGGGGCCGGCCTCGGCTTCGAGCACGCGGCAGCCCTCGCGCACCTCAGCGCCGTGGGCGGCGGCGTTGCGGAGGAGAATCTCGTCGAACCGGGCGCGGACGACCTGGTAGGCGTGGGGGTAGCGGGGACTCGACTCGCGAAAGGACCAACTCCAGGGGTCGGGGTCGCGGCCCCAGACCATCGTCGCGCCGTACTTGGGGAGGAAGCCGGCTGCCTCGATGGCGGGAAGGACGCCGAGCTCGGCGAGGACGGGCATGGAGGCGGGGAGGAGGGACTCGCCGACGTGCTCGCGGGGGAAGCGGTCACGCTCATAGAGACGAACACGCCAGCCCTTGCGGGCGAGCATGGTGGCGGCGGCGGAGCCGGCGGGTCCGCCACCCACGACCAGGACATCGGCGTCGAAGCTGCCCTCGGCGGTCATGCGGGGAATGGTCGCACAGGAGCGGGGCAGGGGCGCGTCAGACCTTGTCGGCGCTATGTCCGCTTCCGCCTGCCCCTCGCAATCTCCGTCTCCAGGGCGTCAAGCTTCGGCTCCCAGAAGCGCCGGAACCGCTCCAGCCAGGCATCGACCTCCCGCAGGGGATCGGGGGCGACGGCGTAGATGCGCCGCGCGCCGTCGACCCGGGCCGTCGCGAAGCCGCTGTCGCGCAGGACCTTGAGGTGCTGGGAGACCGCCGCCTGGGTAATGCCGAACTCGCGCTCGATGACGGCGGCAACCTCCCCGGACGCGAGCTCTCCTTCGACGAGCAGCTCGAGAATGCGCCGCCGCACGGGGTCACGCAGCACCTCGAAGGCGTGCATCAGGCGGGCTCTTCGGGCTCACCCGTGTAGAAGGCGCTCGTACGCCGGGCCGCGGCACGGGCGGCGGCGGGGTCGTCGCCAAACGCGACGGCGGCCTCGCCCCAGGCCTCGCTGCTGCCCGCATAGAACGCCTTGCCCTCTTCCGAGGCGGTGAAGGCGGCTTCGTCCGAGACGACCTCGTCCGGCGTCTCGAAGTGGAGCGCGAGTCCCACAAGGCCTCCCTCCCAGCCGACGCCCGTGGCGCCCGGGCCGAAGGTCTCCCACTGGTCCGACAGGTGCATCGTGTGCGTCAGCGTGAGACCTGCGCGATCGGGGCCGTCGTCCGAGAGGCGCACCTCGACCCAGCTCACGTCGCCGCCGAACTCCCAGGTGGCGGCGAGGAGCGATGGGCGCTCGCACTCCGTGATCGTGCCTCCGGCGTTCCCCTCAAATTGGTAGCGTCCGCCGAGCGCGAGATCGCCGCTGATCGGGAGGAACCAGCGCGGGATGCGTTCACCGTTCGTCAGGGCGTCCCACAGGTCGTCGACGGTCGTCGCGAAGCTGCGGGCGAGGGTAACGGCGCGGGCCGGTTGCCCCTCGACCTCCAGCTCCGATACGGAGCGTTCGACGGCACCCAGGTAGCCTGCGATGTCGAGTTCCATGGTCTCAACCCCCTTCAACGGAGCTCTAATATAAGTCATTACTTATATTTTACGCAACGCAGACACGAGAGGCGCCGCGACGGGCGCAGCGCCTCTCAGCGGTGCCGATTGATACGAGCGCTAGGAGCCGCCGGCGGCGACGACCTCCTCCTGCTCGATGGGCTCGTTGGTCTTGGTATCGACCTCGAAGGGGCCCTTGAGGTCGAACTCCTTGGCCATCTCGCGGGTGGCGGGAATGATCTCCTCGCCCATGAGGCGGAGGCTGCGCATGGCGTCGTCGTGGTCCATCGCGCCGTCGCCGTCCCAGAAGAAGATGCTGCCGGGGCGCAGGTACTCGAGCACGTGGCGGATCTTCGGAATGACGGTCTTGGGCGTGCCCGTGATGATGGACATGCGCTCCTTCTGCGACTCGTAGCTCGAGTAGTCCTCGGGAGTCTGATCGCCAGCCCCGGTGGCCTGCTCGTGCGCGACCTGGCGGCCGCGGGCGGTGGACTGCGTGAAGCTGGTCACCGTGGGCAGCAGGTTCGTGCGCGAGGTCATGCCGGGGAGGTTCTGCAGGTAGGGGCGAACGATGCCCTGGTTGCCCTCGAGGAAGGGGTTGCTGGGCCCTTCGACGTACTTGCGGGCGGCCTGGTCGGCGAGCTCTTCGGTCTCATCGACGTGGACCTTGAAGAGGTAGCTGCGGTGCTGGGTCTGCGCTTCGTAGCCGTTCTCTTCGGCAACCTGGTCGTAGTAGTCGTAGGAATTCTTGGTGGGCTCCAGCTCGGTGGCGAGCATGACGTACGGGTAGCGGTGCTCGGCAGCCCACTTGACGGTGTTGCGGCTCATGACGCCGGGAATCCAGATCTGGGGGTGGGGCTGCTGGTAGGTCTTCGCCCAGGGATTCACGTAGCGATAGTTGTAGTGCTCGCCTTCCCAGCGGAAGGGGCCCGGGCGGGTCCAGGCGGCGAGGACGAGGTCGTGCGCTTCCTGGAAGCGCTCCCAGTTGAAGGGGGACTGGGCGTTGTGGGCGACACTCTCGCGGCCGGTGCCGCGCACCCAGCCGGTGACGAGGCGGCCGCGGGAGATCATGTCGATCTCGGCGAGCTCTTCGGCGAGCCACAGCGGGTCGTCCCAGATGGGGAGGACGTTGCCGAGGATGACGATCTTCACGCGCTGGGTGATGCGCGCGAGGATGGCGGCCTCGACGTTGACCACGCCGCCCATGCAGAAGGGGGTGCTGTGGTGCTCATTGAGCATGACACCGTCGAAGCCCATCTCCTCGGCGTAGACCTTCTCATCGAGGTAGCGGTTGTACAGCTCGGAGCCAAGCCTCGGGTTGTACTCGCTGTTGCTGATACCGAGGTCGGCGATGTCGCGACCGGTCGAGCCGAAGTACCCGGACTCCTGGTCCTGGTAGGGCCTCTCGGTGAAGTAGCCGATGAACATGCGTTGCCCTCCGGGCCGACACGCTCGAAGGCGCGACGGCACCTAGTTGGCGGCATCATACCGCCTTTGCAGGGCGGATGAGGGAGTCGCGGGGCGACCGGCGGGGCGTTTTCCGCCCTAGGCTCCCGCGTGCGAAGCGATGAGAGCGGCGAGCGCCTCAGGCTCCTCGTAGTCCACGTAGTGGCCGGCGCCCTCGACGATCTCGAGGGTCGCGTTGGGGAGGGCGTCGGCGTACTGGCGGGCGCAGGTGAGCGGAACGACCTGCTCCTCGCTTCCGGCGACAACGAGCGCCGGCGTCTGCACCTCGCAGAGCACCGGAGCAAGGCGGCGATTGAACATGTACGGCTTCCAGCTGAGCCGGGCGGTCATCTCGCGGCTGAAGTCCCAGAGCTCGCGGACCTCGGCGGCGACCTCTTCGCCGAAGATCTCCTGGTAGTGGGCCTCATCGCGGAAGCCAGCGGTCATGTACTCGCCGTAACTGACGAGCATCTGGTCGAGAATCTCGCCCTCGTCGGGCTGGAGGCCGGCGGCGCCGACAAGGACCAGGGAGCCAATCCGATTCTGGTTGATGGCGGCGAGCTCGGCGGCGATGAAGCCGCCGAAGCCGAGGCCGACAAGGGTGGGGTTCTCACCGGCAACGCGCGCGAGGAAGTGACTCATGAGGATGGCGATGTCGCGGGGGTCGCGCGCCCAGGCGGGGCGCTCCGACTGCCCGTACCCGGGGAGGTCGGGTACGATGACGGTGAAGTTGCGGGCGAGCGCCTCATAGAACGGAACCCAGCCGATGTTCCCGGTGGAGTGGTGGAGGACGACCGCGGCGGGACCGCTCCCTCCCTGCAGATAGCGAACGCTAAGGCCCGCAACCTCAGTCGTGGATTCGGTCCATGTCTGCTCGGCTGTCGTCATGGTGGCTCCTTGGGGCGCTCGGCGCGTAGCGCCGCATAATACGCGAGCGTCCCTTTGCTGGCTGGGCCGGCGCTAGCCCGGTCCGAACGGCATCTGTACGCTCTCCCGCATGTCTGAACCGTACCTGGTCGTCCACGTCGACAAGCGCCCGAACGTCTCCTTCGAGATCGAGCAGAGCATCATCGAAGGGGGAGGGGGGAGGTTCGCGGCGACGAGCTCGTCGAGCGAGGACGAGCTGATCGCGAACGTGAAGGATGCCGAGGCGATCCTGGTGTCGTCGGCGCAGATCACGCGGCGGGTGGTGGAGTCGATGCCGAAGTGCAAGCTCATCATCCGCTACGGGGTGGGGTTGGACACGCTCGACATCCCGGCGGCGACGGACCACGGGATCGTCGTGGCGCACTTCCCCGACTTCTGCCAGCCCGAGGTCGCCAACCAGACGATGCTGCTGCTACTGGCCTGCGCGAAGAAGCTGTCCATGCTCGACCGGGCCGTGCGCGACGGGAGCTGGCGTCCGGGTCCGCTGGGGCCGATGGGGCCGATCGGCGGGGAGACGCTGGGACTGGTCGCCCTGGGGAACATCGCGCGGGCGGTGGTGCCGCGGGCGAAGGCGTTCGGGCTGAACGTGATCGCGCACGACCCGTACATCGGCGAGGGTGTGTTCCGGGCGCACGGGGTGGAGCGAGTGGAGAGCCTGCACGAGCTGCTGGGGCGCTCGGACTACGTGTCCGTGCACACGCCGCTGAACCCGGAGACACGCCACCTGATCGGGGAGGCGGAGCTGGCGGCAATGAAGCCGACGGCCTACCTGATCAACACGTCACGCGGGCCGGTGGTCGACCAGGAGGCGTTGATCTCGGCGCTCGACGGGGGAGAGATCGCGGGGGCCGGGCTGGACGTGTTCGAGCGCGAGCCACTGGAAGCGGAGTCTCCCCTCGCGCGCATGGAGAATGTGGTGCTGATGCCGCACTCGGCCTCGTACTCGGACCAGTCGTTCGAGAGCATGCGCCGCCGGGTGGGCGAGACGGTGGTGGGGTTGATGGAGGGACGCTGGCCGCAGTTCGTGGCGAATCCGCGGGTTCAGCCGCGGGCCGCACTGCCCGCGAGGGACTAATCGGCAGCGGCGCGGCGTAGAGTAGGCGCACTTTCCGCGAGGAGGAGCGCCATGAAAGCAGCGATTTTCCACGGAGCTCACCAGCCCCTCACGATCGAGGAAGTCGCAATCGACGAACCGGGACCGCGCGAGGTCATCGTTAAGACGGCGGCTAGCGGGGTCTGCCACAGCGACCTGCATTTCGTGGACGGCTTCTACCCGTTCGATGCGCCGGCGATCCTGGGGCACGAGGCGGCGGGCGTCATCGAGGCGGTGGGCGAGCAGGTGACGTACGTGCAGCCTGGGGACCACGTGATCTGCTGCCTCTCGGTGTTCTGCGGAATGTGCGAGCGGTGCATGACGGGCCAGCCGTACGCGTGCGACCGGGAGGCGGTCACGCGAGGGGCGGACGAACCACCCAAATACACGTGGCAGGGGCAGCCGGTGGCGCAGTTCGCCAACCTCTCCAGCTACGCAGAGAAGATGCTGGTTCACGAGAACGCCGTGGTGGCGATCCGAAACGACATGCCGCTGGACGCGGCGGCGCTTATCGGCTGCGGGGTGACAACGGGGTTCGGGGCGGCGGTGAACACGGCGAAGGTGCAGCCAGGCTCGACAGTGGCGGTCTTCGGCGTGGGCGGCGTGGGCCTGGCGGCGGTGCAGGGCTCGCTGGTGGCAGGCGCGCGCATGATCATCGCCGTGGACATGGTCGAGTCGAAGCTGGCGAAGGCGCGCGAGCTTGGCGCGACGCACGTGGTCGACGCGTCCTCGGGCGACCCGGTCGAGGCGATCCGCAACCTGACCGGGGACGGCGTGGACTACGCGTTCGAGGCGATCGGGCTGAAGGTGGCGGCCGAGCAGGCGTACGAAGCGCTGCGCCGTGGCGGCACGGCAACGGTGATCGGGATGATCCCGGTTGGGCAGAAGGTCGAGATCGACGGGCGTTCGCTGCTGAGCGAAAAGAAGCTGCAGGGCAGCTCGATGGGCTCGAACCGCTTCCGCGTCGACATGCCGCGCTACATCGACTTCTACATGCAGGGGCGGCTGAAGCTGGACGAGATGATCACCCGCCGCATGCGGCTGGAGGACGTGAACGAGGCGTTCCGCGCGATGAAGGCCGGCGAGGTGGCGCGCTCGGTGCTGATGTTCGACTAGCGTGCGCGCCTAGGGCTCCTCGCGGGGGCGGGTGAAGCCGCCGCGGAAACGTTCCATCAGGCCCTCGCGGGTGAACTCGGCGGACTTGGCGTAGTCGATGATGACGCGCTCACGGTCCTCGACCATCTGGGCGGCGGCGGGGACGTCGGCGGCGATGTCGTGGGGGATGGAGATGCAGCCGTGAAGGTCGGCGTGGAGAAGGTCGCCGGGACTAACGGTGACGCCTCCGACGGTAACCGGCCCACCGACCTCGACCTGGTGGACGTAGGCGTGGGAGACGAGAACTTCCTTCGCGAGGAACTGGAAGCCGAGCTCGCGAACCTCCTCCATGTCGCGCACACCGCCGCTGGTGACGACCCCGACGCAGCCGAAGGCCCGGTGGATGTTGGCGTTGACCTCGCCCCAGAAGGAGCCGATGGGAGGATCGTCGAGGTCCTCGATGACGACGATGCGGGGCGTGGGGATGGACTCGATGTGGTCGTACCAGTCGCCGCGTTCGACCCGAACCTCGGGGTCCTGGTCGGGGGGCACGCTGGCGCGAATCTTGCAGGTGACGGCGTAGCCGACGACGGGCTCCATCTCGGGGAAGTGGCAGCGGATGTCGGGGGTCATGGCGCCGTAGTTGCGGGCGCGGACCTGGAAGGTCTCGATGGCGTTGGAGATGGCGGGGGAGGGCCAGGCGCGCAAGGCGGCGAGTTGCTCGTCGTTGAGGGGCTGCATGTACACGGCTCCGGGTTGAAGGTGGTGCGATCCTAGGGGCAGGGGCGCGGGGGCGCTACGGAGCGGCTTCCAGCTCCTTGAGCAGCCAGGGGTCGCCGTGCTCGAGCGGCGCGATGGTTGCGTCGAAGCGTTCCCGGATCGGTGAGACGAGGGCGTCGGGAAGCACGACGCTGAGAGCCGTCGCGCTCATTGCGGACGCCTCTGCGGCCGCGACCGCGACCAGGTCGGCGACGTAGCCGGCGTCGCCGGCGAGGGCCGGTTCGACGAAGAGGTCGGCCCAGGCCTCCGTTGGGTCACGCCACTTCCAGACGTTGACCAGCACCGTGCCAGGCGGGCGCCCGGGGAGACTGATGCTGCGTCCCGAGAACGAGACGTCCGTCGGGAAGTCGGATGTCCCGGGCGTTAGCACGGGGCGCCAGAGGTAGCCCCAGCGGTAGGCGGCGGACTCGCGATGGTCGAGTGCGCGGAGGTGCGAGGCCTCGGTCTCGTAGTCGCCGGTGAGCGGGGCGGCGTCGAAGGCTGGATGCTCGATGCTGTCGAGGGTTTCCAGCTTCAGCCAGTCCTGCCGCAGGCGCTCGGTGTAGCCGCGCCGGTCAAGCACGTCGAAGCTCCCGCCGGAGCCGACGGGGCGGCACCAGAAGCGGTCGAAGCCGCGGGAGCGGGCGCGCGACTCGCACTCGTCCAGGACCCACTCCTCGACCTCGGCGTCGTTGACGTCGGCGGAGAGCTCGAGGATCTCGAGGTGGGCGTAGCGGCCGCAAGGCTCGGGCTCGGTCGCGTACAGCACCTCGACGCTGCCGACGATGTCCCCGCGGTCGCGTTCGACGACCCAGCAGTCCCAACCGAGATCGGCGTAGACCTGGATGTGGCGGATGCAGAAGTGCTCGTGCATCCAGGCGCCGCCCGTGCTGAACCACTCGACGGGGGAAGCCTCGGGGGGAAGGAGAGGACCTCCTACCGCGCGGTGCAGGGCGACGAGGCCGGGGACGTCGTCGGGGGTGGCGGGGCGCAGGACGAGGCTCGCACCACGCCAGCGAAGGTGTCGGTCAGCGAAGGGCGGCGGGCTACTCAGATGATGCCCCTCGCACCAGCGCCCTGCGGGTGGTACGCGTTCCGGAGGGACGCCTGGTCGAAGCCGTGGGGTTCCCTGCCGGTGGCGTAGTCGTAGAGGGCAGCCTTGAAGATGCCTTCGAGGGCGGTGACGGTGGCCCAGGCAAGACCAACGAGCGGAATCCCGATAGCGAGTCCGAGGAAGGGGTGAATGGCGGCGAGCAGCACCCCAATGAGCACGGCGGCAATGACCGCAACGATGGTCAAGAGACCAAAGCCGAACCCTGCCGTTATCTGCCGGCCCCAGGTCTGGCGAAGCAGGGATGCGGAGCGCCGCAGCGCATCGAACGGGCCCACCCCCTCTTCGACGATGAAGGGAACCGCGAAGAACGACGCGAGCTCCCAGGCGGCCTCGCCGAACATGGCTCCGATCTGACCCGCGATGCCGCCCCGGTTGCGGAGGGCGCGCAGGACGAGCATGACGACGGTTACCACGACTGCCCAGGCGAGGATCTGGGGGACGCGGGCGGACGCGGCCTTGAGGCCCGAGGTCACGCTGGGATCGCCGCCACGCAGCCTTTCCATGGCAGCCGCCACGAGGGCGGCATTGAAGAAGATGACCACGGCCATGGAGACGAAGGCGAGCAGGAGACCAAGCACGAGGTCGCCGGTGGAGCCTTCCCCACCCTCCTCGGCCAGACCGAAGGCCCCGCTCAGGAGGCCGCCCCCCATCACGGCGGCGGCCACTGCAACGAGCGCAACGACGGACATGATGGGGAAGAGGATGAGCTCGCGGTCGAGCATGAGGACGCGCCAGCTCATCTTCATCAGTTCGAAGGTGTGGCCGATGGTTGCGAACATGGGGTCGGTCTCCTCTACGGCAGCGAAGCGTACGACAGGTCGGTGTTTGCCGCGTTAGCCGACGTGCTGGCGCAGTTCGAAGCCGTTGCCGTCGGGGTCGGTGACCTCGGCGACGCGCACGGGAACGCCGCCGCCGGCCTCCTGGACCGCGCGCACGGTACCGCCGCCGGCCTTCAGCTCGGCGAGGGCGGCGTCGAGGTCATCGACCTGCAGGTTGAGGCCGGCGTGGGGAAGGGGTCCCTCGCGGGCGCCCTGGGCGGGGAGGATATGGAGGGCGACGATGAGGCCGTCGCAGCCGAAGGTGTTCCAGCCGGGCGACCCGGAGCCCGGCGTCGGCTCTTCCGGAAGGCCGAGCGTGTCGCGGTAGAAGGCGCAGGCGCGCTCCATATCGCGCACGTAGTGGATGACCATGGGGTTGCGGACGCGCACCGGGTTCGTCGCAGCGGCCGTGGCGCTAGTCGCGCTCGATCCAGGTGCGGCGAACGAAGAGGGACTCGCTGACGACGGTGCTCTCACGCGGGCGGCGGGCAACGGCGCGGCCCGGAGCCTTGCCGGCGGCGGCGCGCTGGGCGAGCAGCCTGCCGACGATGTTCGCCGTGATCTTGAGAGCCGTGCCGATGGCGATGGCGGTCGCGGCGCGTCGGACGGGCGTGGGGAGGGCGGGACGGCGGGGTTCGAGCGCGAGGGCCGGGCGCGGAGCGGGCAGCCGGTGATCGCGGAGGAACATGCCGCAGTTGCGACAGTAGTTATCGGTGGCGTCGTGGGGTTCGGCGCAATCGGGACAGGAAAGGAACTCCGGCGCCGAGTCGACCATGGACCGTGACTATACGCCCCGGGAGAGGGCCGCTTCGACCTCAGCGGAGAGGTCGAGGGGCTGGGCCGCGGGCACGGTCAGGCGGCCATCGTGGAGGGCGCGCAGGGTCTCGGTAAGGAAGGGGCGTTCGCGGGCGACGCCGCGCGCGCGAATCTTGTCGTAGAGGGGGAGGGCCTCGATGTCGGCGCGGGTGGCGTCGGGGGGGACGTGGGCGGAGGGGTCGGCGGGGATGGGGAAGCGGCAATAGCTGAGGACGGGGCCACGGTCGAGGTCGCCGGTCACCAGGTGGTACATGCAGCCGGACTCGGTGGCGCCGCTGGCGATGAGCCGGGCGATGACCTCCTGATAGGCGCCGGTGGGGCCGTCGGGAAGGGCGGGGTGGTCGTTGATGATGGGGAAGCGATCGTAGAGGGGCTCGGTGGCGATGAGCATGTAGCCGAACATGACCGCGAGGTCGAAGGAGTAGCCGGCGAGGCGATCGGCGACTGCCTTGTCGAAGGCGCGGCGCCAGGGGGGCAGGGGTTCGCCGGGCCGGGAGCGGGATCCGCCCCGTTCCCTGCGAAAGAGCACGGAGGAGAGGGTCTCGACGGGGACCCCGCGGCCCTCGAGGAGGTCGAGGAGGCGGTCGGTGGGCTCGAACTCGCCACGCTCGCGGTTGACGAAGGCGACCGCGAGCTCGACGGAGAGGCCGTTGTCGATGGCGGCGAACAGGGCCTCGAGGGCGCCGTAGGAGCCGGGCCCCCGCCCGGTGGTAAGCCAGGCGATGCGCAGGGGCTCAGCCGGCGTCATCGGTGGCGGCAGTCTCGTCGTAGGGCTCGACGTCCTCGCGGAAGCTCGCGCCCTCCTCGAGGTCCCCCTGGAGGCGCTGGACGCGGAGCTCGGCCTCGTCGAGGAGCTTGCGGAGCTGCTGCACGAGGGCGGCGCCCTCCTCGTAGGTGGTCATGGCCTCCTCGAGGGGGATGTTGCCTTCCTCGAGCTTGCGGGCGTGCTCCTCGAGCCGGGCGACGAGCTCTTCGAAGGGCTGCTCGGCCATCAGTTGACCTCCGCCCAGAAGGCGCCGTCGCCAACGGAGACGGCGATGCGGTTGCCGCCCTTCACGTCCTTCACGCGGCGGACGACGCGGCGGCGGCGGCCGAGGCGTTCGACGATGGCGTAGCCGCGGGCGAGGGTGGTGGCGGGGTTGAGGGCGGCGACCTGAGCGCCGGTGCGGTCGAGGGCGGCGCGCTCGGCGGCGAGGCGGGCGGTGAGGATGTCTCCCATGCGGGTGCCCAGCGACTCGACGCGCTCGGAGGCGCGGGCGGGGCTGGGGGCGGCGTGGCGGAGGCTTGCGGTCAGGTTCTGGAGGCGGGCGACGGCGGCCTCGATGCGGCCGCGAGCAGCCAGCGCCATGGCGCGTTCGAGGGAGTCGAAGCGGGCGGCGACCTCGGCGGCGTCGGGGGTGGCGCGGGCGGCGGCGGCGCTGGGGGTGGGGGCGCGGAGGTCGGCCACGAAGTCGGCGAGGGAGGTGTCGGTCTCGTGGCCGATGCCGGTCACGACGGGGACAGGGAAGCCGAAGATGGCGCGCACGACGCTCTCGTCATTGAAGGCGGAGAGGTCGGCGGAGGCGCCTCCGCCGCGCACGACGAGGGCGAGGTCGAGCGCGTCGTCGCGGGCGAGGGTGCGGAGGGCAGCGACGATACTGCCAGGGGCCTGATCGCCCTGGACAAGGGCGGGAGAGACGACGAGCGCGGCAAGGGGCCAGCGGCGGGCGAGGACGTCGCGGACGTCCTGGATGGCGGCGCCGGTGGGGGAGGTGACGACGCCGATGCGGCGGGGGTAGGCGGGGAGGGGGCGCTTGCGGGAAGGCTCGAAGAGGCCCTCTTCCTCCAGCCGTTCGCGCAGCCGCTCGAGGCGGGCGGCCTCGATGCCGACGCCCTCGGGGCGGAAGAAGTCGCAGACGAACTGGAGCTCGCCGCGCTGGGGGTAGAGGGTCACGCGGCCGTGGGCGAGGACGCGCTCGCCGGCGGGAACCTCGGCGCCGGGCATGTCGTCGCGGAAGAGCACTGCGCGGATGGCGCCGTCGCCGTCGCGCAGGGAGAAGTAGCGGTGTCCGAGGCGGGAGCGGGTGGCGTCCGCGACTTCGCCCACGACCCAGAGGTCGGAGAGCAGCTCGCTCCCCTCAAGCATGTCCTTGAGGAGGTAGACGAGCTGGGAGACGCGGATTGGGTCCACTAGTTGGCTCGCTCGATGTACTCGCCTGTCTCGGTGTTGACGCGGATGACCTCGCCCTCGCTGATGAAGAGCGGCACCTGCACGACGAGGCCCGTTTCCAGGGTGGCGGGCTTGGAGCCGCCCTGGGCGGTATCGCCACGGTGGCCGGGGTCGGTGGCGGCGACGGCGAGGGCGACGGAGCCGGGCAGCTCGACGGCGATGACCTCCTCGCCGTAGAGAGCGACCTCGCAGACGTCGTTCTCCTTGAGGAACTTCGCCGCGTCGCCGACCTTGGCGACATCGACGGGAATCTGGTCGTACGTCTCGGTGTTCATGAAGTAGTAGAAGTCGTCGTCGGCGTAGAGGTACTGCATGTCGCGGCGCTCGACGCGGGCGCGATCGAAACGGGTGCCGGCCTGGACGGTGTGCTCGATGATGGAGCCGCTGCGGACGTCGCGAAGCTTCATTCGGACCTGGGCGGAGCCGCGGGCCGTCTTGTTGTGCTCGTAGCTGAGGACGGCGTAGAGCTTGCCGTTCATCTCGATGGTAACGCCGCGGCGGAACTCGGAGGTCGATATCTGGCTCAAGGGCGGGCTCCTGCTGGAAGGGTTGAATCGAGCGTGCTGAGCTGGCGGGCGCGGCCGCCTTCAAGGGTCACGATATCCTCGATGCGGACACCGCCCCAGCCGGGCAGGTAGATGCCGGGCTCAATGGTGAAGACCATGCCGTCTTCGAGCACGTCGGTGGAGGTGGGGCCGAGGTAGGGCGGGTAGTCGTGGACATCGAGGCCGACGCCGTGGCCGAGGCCGTGGGTGAAGGCATCGCCGTAGCCGTGCTCCTCGATGACGGAGGCGGCGAGGGCGTGAGCATCGGCGCCGGTCATGCCGGCCTCCACGCGCTCGACGGCAGTCTGCTGGGCCTCGCGCACGACCTCGTATACCTCGCGGAAGCGCTCCGGCTCGGTTTCGAGCCAGAAGGTGCGGCTGAGGTCGCTGCAGTAGCCGGAGAGCTCGGCGCCCCAGTCGACGATGACGGGCTCGCCGGGGCCGATGGGGCGGTCGGAGAGGTCGGCGTGGGGCATGGCGGCGCGTTCGCCGCCGGCGACGATGGGCTCGAAGGAGAGGCCGCGAGCGCCGTGCTCCTTGACGGCGGCGTCGAGGGCGGCGGCGAAGGCGCGCTCGGTCACCCCGGGCTCGACCGTGGCGGTCACGTCGAGGAAGGCGCGCTCGGCGATGGCGATGGCTTCTTCGAGGAGGGCGATCTCCTCTGCGTCCTTGCGGGAGCGGAGGCGCTCGATGATGTGCGGAGCGGGGACGAGGTCGGGGCGATCGGCATCGGGCATGGGCGCGAGCGCTTCCTGCAGGGTGAGGAAGTCGCCGTAGCTGAGGTCGGAGCGGGAGAGGCCGACGCGCTTGCCGGCAAGGCCGGCGGCCGCGACAAACTCGGGGAGCCACGCCGACTGCGGTCCCTTCGTATCGAAGACGGTGAAACCGCGGGGCTCGGCCTCGCGCCGGGCCTGGGCGCTGTAGCGAGCGTCGACGGCGAGGAGGGCGTGCGTCGGGGAAACGGCCGCGTAGCCGGTCGAGCCGGTGAAGCCGGAGAGGTAGCGGCGGTTGGCGGAGTGGCGGTGGTTGACGTCGTCGACGGGGCTGGCGACGTAGAGGCCGTCGAGACCGGCCTCGTCGAGGGCGGCGCGCACGCGCTCAATGCGCTGGGCGGGAAGGGCGGGGGCGGTCACGGAGTCAGTGTAGCGCCCGGCCATTCTGGAGGTTAGTCGCGAGCCTCGAGATGGTCGAGGAGGAGGTTCGCGGCGGCGGTGTAGCCGGCGCGACCGAGCCCCGCGACCTGACCGATGCAGGCGGCGGCGATAACCGAGCGGCGGCGGAACGGCTCGCGGGCGTGGATGTTGGAGAGGTGCACCTCGACGGCGGGGAGGGCGATCGACTCGAGGGCATCGTGGAGGGCGATGGAGGTGTGCGTGTAGGCCCCCGCGTTGAGGATGACGCCGGCAGCCCGGCGGCGGTGCTCATGGAGGAAGTCGATGAGGGCGCCCTCGTGGTTGCTCTGGAAGCTGAGGACGGTGGCGCCGCGGGCGTTGGCGGCGGCGGCCACGTCGGCCTCGATGTCGGGAAGGGTGTCGCTGCCGTAGATCTCGGGGCGCCGTTCGCCGAGCAGGTTCAGGTTGGGACCGTGCACGAGGAGAAGCAGGGGAGCCTCCGACGCGCTCACGAGACCCGGCGTTTCGAGCGGGCGCGTTCGAGCGCCTTCACGCCTATCTCCTGCCAGGCCTTGTCGGTCACCTCGGCCTGCCGGGCGCGGCTGACGTGGGTGTAGATCTGGGTGGTGTTGGCCGAGGTGTGGCCGAGCAGGTCCTGGACGATGCGGATGTCGGCGCCGCCGTCGAGGAGGTGGGTGGCGAAGGAGTGCCGCAGGAGGTGGGGGTGGACATCCTCGGGAATGCCGGCGGCGAGCGCGTAGCGGCGGACGGCGTACTGGACGGAACGGGCGCTGAGCCGCTTGCCGTTGCGGTTGAGGAAGAGCGCGGGCTCGGGGCCGCCGGCGAGGTCGGGGCGGCCGACGGAGAGGTAGGCCTGCAGAGCGCGGGCCGCGGGCTCGCCGAAGAGGACGGCACGCTCCTTCTCGCCCTTGCCCAGGACGATGGCCTGTCCGCCAACGAGGTCGAGGCTGGCGACATCGAGGCCGACAAGCTCGGAGATACGCAGGCCGCCGCCGTAGAGGAGCTCGAGCATGGCGCGGTCGCGGAGGCCCTGGGGGGTGTCGGTGTCGGGCGCCTCGATGAGGGCCTGGATGTGGGGCGGCTCGATGACCTTCGGGAGGCGCTTCGGCTTCTTCGGGAGGGCGACGCCGTAGAGAAGGTCGCGGTCGGTCGCGCCTTCGCGCTGGAGATAGCGGTAGAAGCCGTGGATGGTGGTCGTACGGCGCGTTACCGACGCAGGGGCCATCTCCGCCTCGCGGAGGCGGGCGAGGTAGGTGCGGAAGGTCGCGCGGGTGATGGCGAGCGGCTCGATGCCGCCCTCGTCGCAGAAGCGGAGGAAGTGACCGATGTCGTTGCGGTAGTTGCGGATGGTGTGGGGCGAACGGCCACCGAGACTCTGCAATTCACGCAGGTAGGCGTCGAGGAAGGCCTCGGCTGTCTTGTGGGCGAGCGGGGAGGCCATGTCGACAGAATACGACAGGATTCGTAAAGGGGGACGAGCGCGCTAGCTGGCGCGACGGCGGCGGGCGGTGGAGCGGCGCGTGGTCCGGCGGCCCTTCTTCGAGCGGGCCTTCGCCTTCTCGGCGGCGGCCTCGCGTTCCTCCGCAGTGCGGACGGGGGAGAGCTTGCCGGGCTCGATGCTGTTGGTGGTGTAGGTGCAGTCGGGGTAGTTCCAGCAGCCGTAGAAGACGCCGCGACGGGCGCGCTTGGCGACGAGCTGGCCGGTCTCGGGCTCCTCGGGGCAGGACACGCCGACGGGCTTGCCGGCGCGGAAGTCGCACTCCTTCGAGTCGCGCTTCACGCAGTCGATGTACTCACCGTAGGGGCCGTGCTTCAGCTCCGTGCCGGAGCCGCAGCGGGGACACTTCCAGTCGGTGGGCTCGGGATCGGGAGCCGGCTGGGGCTCGCCTTCCTCGGTGAGCGGCATGGCGTTCTTGCACTCGGGGTAGCCGGAGCAGCCGAGGAATTTCCCGTTGCGGCTCCAGCGAACGACCATCTTCCGCTGGCCGCACTTGGAGCAGACGATGTCGGTCTCCTCGACCTGCTTGCGGGCTTCCTGCTTGGCCGTTTCGAGGGCGGCGTTGAAGGGCTCCCAGAAGCCGCGCACGACCTCGCCGTAGTCGCGTTCGCCGGAGGCGATCTCGTCGAGTTCTTCTTCCAACTCGCTTGTGAAAGGCACGGCGACGTAGCGGTCCATGTGCTGGACGAGGAGGTCGTTCACGGCGAACCCGAGCTCCTGGGGCACGAGGGCGCGGCCCTCCCGCACGACGTAGGCGCGGTTGAGCACGGTCTGGACGATGGAGGCGTAGGTGCTGGGGCGGCCGATGCCCTCCTCCTCCAGCGCCTTGACGAGGGAGGCTTCGGTGAAGCGCGGCGGTGGCTCGGTGAAGTGCTGGTCTCCGTCGACGGAGCGGCGGGCGAGGGCGTCGCCTTCGGCAAGCTCGGGGAGGGCGGTCACGGTTTCGGGCGCGTCGGCGCTCGGGCTGGCGGCGCGCTCTTCGGTGGCGTCGATGCCGAGGGCGGCGAGGTGGCCGGGGAAAACGAGGCGCTGGGCGTTCGCGCGGAAGGCGCCGCGCAATTCGCCGGGTTCGCGCGCCTCGATATCGACGGCGACGGTGGCGTAGCGGGCGTCGGCGAGCTGGCTCGCCATGAAGCGCTGCCAGATGAGGGTGTAGGCGCGGAGCTGGTCGCGGTTGAGGACGGTGCTGAGCGACTCGGGGGTGCGGAAGGCGGAGGTGGGGCGGATGGCCTCGTGGGCCTCCTGGGCGCCGCGAGCGCGGGAGCGGTAGACGCGCTCCTTCTCGGGGACGTGGTCGCCGCCCCAGCGATCGGTGGCGAAGCGGCGCGCTTCGCGGCGGGCGACGGGGGAGATGCTGAGGGAGTCGGTGCGCATGTAGGTGATGAGGCCGACGGGGCCCTGCCCGGGGATGTTGACGCCCTCGTAGAGCTGCTGGGCGAGGGCCATCGAGCGCTGCGCCCCGAGGCCGAGGCGGTTGTTCGCGGCCTGCTGGTAGCTGCTGGTGGTGAAGGGCGGAGCGGGGCGCCGCTTGCGCTCGCCCTTCTTGACCGACTTCACGGAGAAGTCGGAGCGGCGGAGGGCGGCGAGGAGCTCGTTGGCGGTGGCCTCGTCGGGAATGTCGCGCTTCTCGTCGAGCTTCTTGACGCCGGGGAGGCCGGTGAGCCTGGCGCCGAACTCCTCTCCGTCCTTCGCGACGCGGGCGTGGATGGTCCAGTACTCCTGCGGGGTGAAGGCCTCGATCTCGCGCTCGCGCTCAACGATGAGACGGAGGGCGACGCTCTGGACCCGTCCGGCGCTGGCGCTGCGGGCGACCTTGCCCTGCACGAACCAGCTGAGGGGATAGCCGATCAGGCGGTCGAGCACGCGGCGGGTCTCCTGCGCCTCGATGAGCTCGCGGTTGAGCTCGCCGGGGTGCTCGAAGGCGGCCTCGATGGCGGGCTTCGTGATCTCGTGGAAGACGACGCGCTGGGTCTTCTCGGCGGGGATCTTGGCCGCCTCGAGGATGTGCCAGGAGATGGCCTCGCCCTCGCGGTCGGGGTCGGTGGAGAGGAAGACGCGCTCGGCCTTGCCCGCGGCGGTCTTGATCTCCTTGACGACATCGCGCTTGTCCTTGAGCACCTCGTAGGAGGGCTCGAAGGAGCCGCCCTTCACATCGACGCCATAGCCGTAGTTGGGCAGGTCGCGAACGTGGCCGACGGAGGCGATGACCCGGTACTTGTCGCCGAGGATGCCCTCGATGGTGCGGGCCTTGGCGGGGGACTCGACGATGACGAGGTCCTTTCCGCCGCTGGCGCGCGAACGCTTCGCGGCGCCCGTTGCGGGGGCGCGCTTCGCGGCCTTCTTGCCGCCTTTCGCGGTGGCGGAGGAGGTTCGTTTCGGCATCGTTCTTCGTCTACCCCGGACGCGCCTGATGGCGTCCTCGGTTCCCGAGCGTAGAAGGGAGTACGCGAGTTTGTCGAGTCCGGGTCAGGTGCGGGAGCGTGCCTGCCAGCGTTCGCGCTGCTCGCTGCGGGCGGCTTCGTCGGCGGGCTGGTAGCGGGCGAGGAACTCGTCCGCAAAGGCATCGAAGGCGCCTGCGAGGATGGCTGCGCGCATGCGTTCGCAGAGGCGCTGGATGTAGCGGAGATTGTGGATGCTGGCGAGGCGGTAGCCGAGCAGTTCGTCGTTGCGGAAGAGGTGGTGGAGGTAGGCGGCGGAGTAGCTCGCGCAGGTGGTGCAGTCGCAGCCGGGGTCGAGTGGGGCGGAGCGATCGCGGAAGGGGGCACTCTTGATGTTGACGCGTCCGTCGTCGGTGAAGAGCGAGCCGGTGCGGCCGAGGCGGGTGGGGAGGACGCAATCGAACAGGTCGACGCCGCCGGCGACAGCGCGCACGAGGTCCTCGGGGCTCCCGACTCCCATCAGGTAGCGGGGGCGGTCTACGGGCAGCTCCCTGCAGACGGCCTCGGTCATGGCGTACTGCTCGGTCTTGGATTCGCCCACGGAGAGGCCCCCGACGGCGTAGCCGGGAGCCTCACGGGCGGCGAGCTCGCGGGCGTGCCAGCGGCGCAGCTCCTCGTCCACGCCGCCCTGAACGATGGCGAAGAGGGCGGGATGAGGGTCGAGTGCCTGCGAGCGGTCGAACCAGCGCAGGGTGCGCTCGGCCGCGTCGCGCTGCTCAGGGGTGGGGGCGTCGCCGGGGAGGACGTGGTCGAGGGGCATGGCGATGTCGACCCCGAGGGTGCTCTGGACCTCGACCGCCAGCTCGGGGGTGTAGTGGTGCTCGGAGCCGTCGAGGTGGGAGCGGAAGCGGACGCCCTCGTCGTCGACGTGCAGGAGACGAGCAAGGCTGAAGACCTGGTAGCCGCCGCTGTCGGAAAGGACGGGGCCGCTCCAACCCATGAACGAATGGACGCCTCCCAGCGACTCGATGAGTCGATGGCCGGGGCGGAGGTAGAGGTGGTAGGCGTTGACGAGGGCGATGCTCGCGCCGGTAGCGGCAACCTCGTCGGGGGTGAGGGCCTTGACCGTGGCGAGCGTGCCGACGGGCATGAAGGCGGGCGTGGGAACCTCGCCGCGACTGGTCGTGAGCGTTCCGGCGCGAGGGGCAGCCGGGCCTTCACCGCCGCCTTCGAGCCGGAACGCGAGCGCCATGCTCAGGCGAGGACGGCGTCGAGCGCCGCCTCGACGGCTTCCTCGGGAACATCGCGGTAGACGGCCGCCTGGCCGATGCGTTCGAGGAGGACCCAGGAGATTTCCCCGGCGCGGACCTTCTTGTCGCTGCGCATGGCGCTGACGACGGCCGCGCGGTCGACGCCCTCGGCGCGCTCGGGGAGGCCACAGGCGCGGAGGAGGTTCTGCTGGCGTTCGAGGGCATCGGCGGGGAGCAGGCCGGTCTCGCAGGCGATGCGCCCGGCGGCGTGCATCCCGATGGCGACGGCCTCGCCGTGGAGGTAGCCGCTGAAGCCGGCAGCCGCCTCGATGCCGTGGCCGATGGTGTGGCCGTAGTTGAGCAGCGTCCGCGACCCGGCCTCGCGTTCGTCCTCGGAGACGACCCGGGCCTTGATAGCGGTGCTGCGGGCGATTAGCTCCTCGGTAGCGAGGGCGGCGGGGTCGCCGGCGCGCGCTTCGAGGAGCTGCACGAGCTCTTCGTCGAGGATGAAGCCGTGCTTCACGAGCTCGGCGAGGCCGCCGTGGAGGTGACGGGGTGGGAGGGTGGCGAGGAGGGCGGGGTCGGTGAGGACGAGGCGGGGCTGGGCGAAGGCGCCGACGAGGTTCTTGCCGATGGCGTGGTCGACGCCCGTCTTGCCGCCGATGGCGGCATCGACCATGCCGAGGAGGGTGGTGGGGACGTGGACGAAGGGGATCCCGCGCAGGACGGAGGCGGCGGCGAAGCCACCGAGGTCGGTGACGACGCCGCCACCGAGGCACACGAGGAAGTCACTGCGCTCAACGCGCTCACCGAGGAGCCAGTCGTAGACCGATCCGACGGTGGCAAGGGTCTTGTGCTCCTCGCCGGCGGGGATGGCCATCTCGGCAGCCTGGAAGCCGGCCGCGCGGAGGGAGTCGAGAGCAGTGGGGGCGAAGAGAGGTCCCGAACCGGTGTCGGTGAGGACGAAAGCGCGGCCGGAAAGGCCGACGCGCGCACAGAGGTCACCGAGGCCGGCGAGGGCGCCTTCGCGGACGACGACGGGGTAGCTCGCGCCGGGAGTCGTGACGGTGGCGGCCACGCCGGGGATGGCGGCATCGGCGCCGGAGCCGTCGCCTTCCCAGAGACGGACGATCCGGTCGCAGACCTGCTCGGGCGTGAGGCCGTCGACTTCGACCGAGGCGTCGGCGCGGGCATAGTCGTCGCGCCGGGCCTCGAGGAGCGACTCGAGACGCTGACGGGGGTCGCCGGCGAGGAGGGGGCGGGGTTCGTCGGAGGGCTGGGCGGCGAGGCGCTCGGCGGCGGCAGCAGGGCTGACGGCGAGCCAGACGGTGAAGCCGTCGGCGAGGACCTGGCGGCCGGCATCGTGGGTGGGGGCGCCGCCGCCGGTGGCGACGACGACCCGGGAGGAGCGGGTGGCGCGGGCGAGGGCGCGGCCCTCCAGCTCGCGGAAGGCTGCCTCGCCCTCCTCGCTGAAAATGTCAGGGATGGATCGTCCTGCGGTCTTCTCGATGAGGGTGTCGCTGTCGACGAAGGACCAGCCGAGGCGGTCGGCGAGCAGGCGTCCGACCGTGGACTTGCCGCTCCCGGAGAGGCCGACGAGGAAGATGTGGTCGGGCATGGCGGTCAGCCGGAGCGGGCGCGCGGGCCGAGACCCGCGAGGTGGCTTTCGACGCTGGCGCGCATCTCGGCGAGGCTGTCGCCGCCGAACTTCTCGAGCCAGGCATCGGCGAGGACGATGGCGACCATCGCTTCGGCGACGACGCCCGCAGCGGGGACGACGCACACGTCGCTGCGCTCGTAGTGGGCGAGCACCTCCTCCCCGGTGTCGAGATCGACGGAGGGGAGGGGGTGGGCAAGGGTGGGGATGGGCTTGACGGCGGCGCGCACGACGATGTCCTCGCCTGTGCTGATGCCCCCCTCGATGCCGCCGTGGCGGTTAGTGTCGTGGGGCCAGGGGCGTTCGCCCCACTGGTCGGCGGGGAGGATGACGTCGTGGGTCTGGGAGCCGCGCTGCTCGGTAGCGTCGAAGCCGAGGCCGAGGCCGACGCCCTTGAAGGCGTTGATGCTGCAGATGGCCTGGGCGATGCGGCCGTCGAGCTTGCGGTCCCACTGGACGTAGGAGCCGAGCCCGAGAGGGACGCCGGAGACCCGCACCTCGACCTGGCCACCGAGCGTGTCGCCGTCGGACTTGGCGGCATCGATGGCGGCGACCATCTGCTCAGAGGCGGCGGGATCGCCACAGCGAACCGCGTCGGCCTCGACGGCCTCCCAGTCGACCTCTTCGCCGGCCTGAGAGCGGACGCCGCCGATGGCGAGGGTGTGACTGCGGAAGGAGACGCCGAACTCGTCGAGGAGGCGCTTGGCGACGCCGGCAACCGCGACGCGGGCGGCGGTCTCGCGGGCGCTGGCGCGCTCGAGCACGTTGCGGACGTCGTCGAAGCCGTACTTGATCGCGCCGGGCAGGTCCGCGTGGCCGGGGCGGAGGCGGGTGACGCGCTCGATCTCGGCATCGACTGGCTCGACGGCCATCTTCTCGGTCCAGTTCACCCAGTCGCGGTTCGTGATCCAGAGGGCGACGGGGGAGCCGAGCGTGAGTCCGTGGCGGACGCCGGCGGTGATCTCGGCGCGATCCTTCTCGATCTTCATGCGGCCGCCACGGCCGTAACCACCCTGGCGCCGGGTCATGTCGCGGGCGATGTCGTCCTCGGTGAGGGGGAGGCCGGCGGGGAGACCCTCGATGAGGGCGGTGAGCCCCTTGCCGTGGCTCTCGCCGGAGGTGAGGAAGCGGAAGCGTCCCATCAGGAGGCCTGCCCGTCGTCGCCCGCGCCGGGGATGGGGGGCAGGGTGATGGGGGCGGCGAGGCCCGCCTCGGTGGTCTCCCAGGCGGTCTCGAAGCGCGCGAGGAGTTCGGCCGGGGCGAGGTTGTCCCAGTCGAGGCCGTCGGCGTCGGGGCGGTGGGCGGTGGTGGTCAGGATGGGCTTCTGCAAGGCGGCCCCGCCGTCCGCGGTGAAGGTGGAGTACACGTCCACGCGAACGCTCCCGAGGCTGAGGTTGGGAACATCGTACAACATCATCTCCACGAGCCTGGCGGCGAGGGCGAAGGCTTCGTCGAGGGCGAAGGAGACCTGCTCGCGGCGGCCTTCCACGGAACGAAACTCTCCCTCGGCGGAAGACTGCACAACGGCGAGCTCGGCGGTGGCGGCGGCGAGCTCCGCTCGCTGGACGCCGGCCCAGAGGCTGGCGGGCACGTCGCGGGGCGGGCGGGCGCCCCTCCAGGAGGCCATCGCCTCGAGGATGAGCGCTTCGACGATCTCGTTGTCCCCGGAGGCGACGCGCCGGCGCCAGGCGCGCGTCTGGAACATCTCGGTCGAGATGATCCAGCCCACGAAGAGGAAGAAGGCGAGCCCGAGGACGGTGCCGACGATGATCATGGCGATTCGCCGGGACTCGAGAGGGTGGCGCGCGCTGCCTCACGCATCGCACCGAGGGGCGCGGGGAGACCGGTCCAGAGCTCGAAGGCGAGCGCGCCCTGGTGGATGAGCATGGGCAGGCCGCCGAGGACGGGGAGGCCCCCAGCGCGGGCGGCGCGGAGGAGCGGCGTCTCCTCGGGCGCGTAGACGATGTCGACGATGAGGGTGGCGGGGCCGGCGGCAGCGGGATCGCAGGGGAGGGTGTCCTCGGAGCCGGAGCCGTGCATCCCGGCGGAGGTGCAGTTCACCACGCAGTCGTAGGGGGCGGGGGGCGCGTCGAAGGGAACGGCCTGTGCGCCCACGGCTCCGGCGAGCGCGTCCGCGCGGGCTGCGGTGCGGTTCGAGATGGCGAGTGCCCCGGCGCCTGCCTGGCGCAGGGCGAAGGCGATCCCGCGGGCAGCCCCTCCCGCCCCCACCAGGAGGAACGACTTGCCGGCAGAGGAGAAGCCCACTTCCCCGAGCGCGGCGACGAAGCCCCCGCCGTCGGTGTTGTGGCCCGTGAGGCGGCCGCCATCGTTGACGATGGTGTTGACAGCGCCGATCTCGGCGGCGAGGGGGGCGACCTCGTCCAGCAGGGGGAAAACGGCCTGCTTGTGGGGAATCGTGACGTTCGCGCCGAGGCAATCGGCGTCGCGGAGGGCGGCGATGCGGGCGGGGAGGGCGGCGAGGGGGGTGTCCCAGCGGTCGTAGGTGGCATCGACACCGGCAGCGCGCAACGCGGCTCCCTGGATGGCAGGCGAGAGCGAGTGGGCGACAGGGTGCCCGATGATGCCGAGCCGGGCGCTCACCGTTCGACCTTATCGCACCTGTTGGGGTTGTCGTGCTCTTCGAAGGTGACGGCGAAGCAGTGGGAGCCGTCCTCGGTGCGCGTATCGACCTGGTAGAAGTAGAAGTCGGTGTCCGCGGCGTAGACGACGGCCTCGATGGAGGCGAGGCCGGGGCCGGCGATGGGGCCCGGGGGCAACCCGGCGAAGCGGCGGGTGTTGTAGGGGGAGTCGCAGTCGAGGTCGGCAAGGGTGAGGTCGCTGCCGGGCTTCCACCAGCCGTACGCCTCGACGCTTTCCGGATCCTGGTTCGCCACGCAGTACTGGGTGGTGGCGTCGGCGCCGAGGCGGTCGAAGGACTCGATGCGGTTGAGGAAGACTCCGGCGACGACGGGGCGCTCCTCGGCAATAGCGACCTCGCGTTCGACGATGGAGGCGAGGGTCAGCACCTCGTGGGGGGTGAGGCCGAGGCGGGCGGCGGCTTCGCGCAGGTCGGCGGAGAAACGGAGGTGCATCGTCTCGGCCATGAGGGCGACCAGCTCGGCGGCGGTGGAGCCCAGGGGCACGATATAGGTATCGGGAAAGAGGTAACCCTCGTGGCCGACGCCCGGGGGCAGGTCCACGGCGAGGCTGAGCGGCAGTTCGACGTCGCGCGCGGCGGCGATGAACTCCGCCGCGGGGCCGAAGCCCGCCTGCTGGGCGATCTCGGCCATCTCCTCGATGCGGAGACCCTCGGGGAAGGTGACGCGCACGGTTGGGACGACCTCGCCGACCACGGTGATGGTGCGGAGGATGGAGAGGGTGGAGTCGCCGGGGCGGAGGGTGTAGACGCCGGAGACGAGCCGGTTCTGAAGACCGAGGAGGGAGGCGAGGATCTTGAACTGCGAGGACGAGCAGATGATGCCAAGCTCCTCGAGCTGGGTGGCGACGTCGTCGACGGTACTGCCCTCCGCGATGATGTAGCGCTGCGGGTCGCCGGACTCGCAGGGGGTAGGGGTGGGGATGGCATCGCCGCCAAGCGTGGCGCGAGGGGTTTCGGCGAACAGCGCGGCGCCGATGATGACCCCGGCGATGACGAGCCCGAATCCAACCGACATGAGCAGGGAGCGGCCACTGAACAGCCAGCGGAGCATCGGGATCATTCGCCGCTGCCTGCTCGCGAGTCGAGGACGGCCTGGAGGAGGACGGCAGCCGCGGCAGAGTCGAGCGAGCCGTCGCGTTGCCGTTCGGACGGGACGTAACGGGCGGCTTCGACGCTGGAGAGGCGCTCGTCCCAGGTTGTCACGGGAACGTCGAGACGCTCGCGCACGCGCTCGACGAAGGCGCGGGTTCGGTCGGTCTGGGCGGAGTCCCCACCGGCGAGGGTGAGGGGCAGGCCGACAACGACCTCGGCAACCTCCTCGCCGGCGACAAGGCGAGGCAGGGCGTCGAGGACGGCGCGCGTTCCACCCTTGAGGGCGGGGCGCGGGTGGGCGAAGAGGCCGAGCTCATCGCTGACGGCCACGCCCGTGCGGCGGGAGCCTACGTCAAGGGCCATCAGACGGGCTGGCTTCGGCATCAGGTTCGGGGTCTGGGGGTTCGAAGGCGCGGCTTCCGAACTCGATGTCGATCCGGAACCCGAAGCGGGGGAGCCGCGGCGCCCAGCCCGGGGTGAGGTCGATCTCGACATCGTCAAGAGCATAGCGCGTTCCCAGCTCTGCGACCGCCGCCTCGCTGCTGCGCCCGCCAACGGCGTCCTCGACCTCCTCGGGGGAGGGTCCGCGGGGGAACTCGGCGGTGATTCGGAACTCGGAGGTGAAGGAGCCGTCGGGATGATCGATCTGACGGCTTCCGGTCTCGATGCCGACGACGGTGCCGGGAATGAGCTCGCCGGCGCCTCCCGGCGCCGCGAGGAGCGAGCGGGCGAGGGTCTCGAGCACGTCCGGGGCGATGGCCAGCGCCTCGATGGCGGTCTGAACCTGCATGAAGACGGCATCGGCGGCGGTTCCGGGTTCGGCGCTGGGCTCCCCCAGGGTGACAGTGACGATGGCGCTCCGAACGATGATGCCGTGGTCGGGGCGGGCACCCGTCAGCAGTGAAGCCGGGGGCGGGCCCTCGGCGATCTCGGTGGCGAGGGCCTCAAGGGCGGCGATGTCGGCGGGGGCCACGGCGCGGCGGGGCTCGTCGGCTCCCCCCGAGGCCGCTTCCTGGTTGGTGGCCTCGACGACGGCGAGGTCGATGCTGCGCCACTGCGTGATGGAGTCCGCGGGCACGTTGCCCCCGGACCCCGGGGAGCGGGCGGTGACGGGGGCGAAGGCGTTCCCGCCCGGGGGCACGGTCACGGCGATGTCGACCTCGAAGGCGATGAAGTCGGGCACGGCGAAGATGACGGCTCCGGCGGGCACGATGATCGACGCGTCGGTGGGGTTTGCGAGCCTGATGGTGGAGGTCGCGTGGGTGACGCCCTGGATGACTTCGCCGGTGGTCGGAACGGCGAGCAGCACCTCGCGCTCGACGGAGATGACAGTGGCGGGGAGCACCCTGCGTTCGAGATCGATCGCCTCGATGCGGGTGGAGGCGCGGACGACGGTGAACTCCTCGACGGTTTGCGTAGGGGGATAGACCCGCACGGTGGCGGACGGGCCCGCCGTGTAGAGGATGGCGGCGGCGGCCACGATGAAGACGGCGAGGGCGACGTACTGCGAGTAGCGGCCGAAGGGTGGCACGAGCAGGGTGGTGAAGCCGAGCCGCAGCACGATTCGGCCGCCGGAGCCCCAGTGGATCCGGCGGGGGTTCGTGCCGACCGGAACGCCCTCGGCACGCGCGCGACGGGTGAGAACCCCGGAACGGGTGGCGATGGCGAAGGTGCGCCCCGAGTCCTCGACGTGGCGGGCAACCCGGCGCATGCCGAGCTCCTCGGACATGGCGCGGTTGCCGCTGGGGGCGTGCAGAACGACGGCGAGCGAGGGGGCGGCATCGATGCGGCCGCAGATGCCATCGATGGGCTCGTGGCGGCCGATGGGGACGATCGACGCGAGGGCGCGCTCCGGGCGGGGAGCAGGAGTCTCGGCGGGGGCGGCGGCCTCGGGAGCGGGCGGCGGGGATGGGTCCGCGGGGGGCGGTTCGGGGGCGCCAGCGTCGGGGGACTCAGACTCGGAGGACTCGCCCATCTCGGTTACCGGTCCGCGAGGGCGGCGCTGGCGCGCGTTCGGCCCTCGGACAGTGCGTCTTCGATGCCACCGGGATCACGCGCGCCCGCTTCGGCGAGGTCGGGACGGCCCCCACCACCACCGCCAGCGGCCTTCGCCACCTCGCGCACGATGTTGCCGGCATGGACGCCTGCCTCGACGAGGTCGGGTGTAGCGGCGACCACGAAGGCCGGGCGGTCCTCGATGACGGCGGCGAGGACGAGGAGGGAGGGGGTGAGGCGGCGGCGGAGGTCGTCGGCGAGCTCCTTGAGGGCCTCGCGGGAGGCTGCCTGCACACGGGCGACGACGAGGTAGGCGTCGCCGACCTGCTCGGCTGCCTCGGCGAGCTCGACGCTCTGGTCGGCGGCCTGGGCGCGCTGGAGGTCGGCGACCTGGGAGCGGAGGCCGGCGAGCTCCTCCTGGATGCCTTCGATGCGCGCCTCCAGGTCGGCGGGAGGCGTGGCGAGACGCTCGGCGATGCGCTGGAGACGGGCGTGCTGGTCGAGGAGGTAGCGCTCGGCGGAGGCGCCGGAGAGCGCTTCGATGCGCCGGGTACCGGCGGCGACGGCGGACTCGCGGAGGATGTGGACGAGGCCGAGCTCGCCGGTCTGGACCACGTGGGTGCCGCCGCAGAGCTCGGCGCTGAAGGGCGTGCCATCGCCACCAATCTCGACGACGCGGACCTCGGCGCCGTACTTGTCCCCGAAGAAGGCGAGGGCGCCGCCGTCAATAGCCTCCTGGTACGTCGTCATGCGCCACTCCACGGGCCGGTTCTCGCGGATAAGGCCGTTCACGAGGGACTCGACCTCGTCGAGAGACTCGCGGGGGGCGCTTTCGAGGTGCGTGAAGTCGAAGCGTAGGCGCTCGTCGGCCACGAGCGAGCCCTGCTGGCGGACGTGCTGACCGAGGACGGAGCGGAGGCCGGCGTGGAGAAGATGCGTGGCGGTGTGATTGCGGGTGACGCCGGCGCGCCAGGCCAGGTCGACCTCGGCGCGGATTGCATCGTCGCCCCGGAGCTCCCCCTCGACGACCACGCCGCTGTGGACGATGGCGCCGCTCGCGGCCTGCGTGTCCTCGACCTGGAAAACGCCCCCTGCGGAGAGCAGGAGGCCGCGGTCGCCGAGTTGACCTCCACCTTCCGGGTAGAACGGGGTCGAGTCGAGGATGACCTCTGCTTTTATCCCGGCGGGGACGACCTCGGCGGCGGCGCCGTCCGAAAGGATGGCGACGGGCGTCGCCTCGCCGGTGATGTTGTCCCAGCCCGTGAAGGCGCTGTGGTCGCCGCCGATGGCAGCCAGGTCGGGGCGGTCGCCGCCACCGAGGAGCGCGGCCGCCTCGCGGGCGCTTCGCCGTTGCCGTTCGAGGGCGTCCTCGAAGCCCTCGACATCAACGGTGAAGTCGCGAGTAGCGGCGATCTCACGCGTCAGCTCGATGGGCAGGCCGAAGGTGTCGTAGAGGGAGAAGGCTTCGTCGCCTGGGACCACCTGCTCGCCGGCGTGCTCCAGACGATAGAGCAGGAATTCGAGGCGCTGGGAAGCTGCCGCGAGGGTGCGGAGGAAGCGGTCCTCCTCGCCGCCGATGGCGCGGAGGATGAAATCGCGCTCCTGTTCGAGGTGGGGGTAGGCGGGTCCGAGCTTGCCGATGGAGGCCTCGACGAGGCGATGGAGGAAGGGCTCGCCGACGCCCTCGCGGCGGGCCAGGTAGACGGCGCGGCGGAGGATGCGGCGAAGGACGTAGCCGCGGCCTTCGTTGCTGGGGACGACGCCGTCGCCGACGAGCAGGGTGGCGGCGCGGGCGTGCTCGGACATGGCGCGGATGGCGCGGCCCTCGGATGCGCTGGCGCGTCCGCCGAGGTAGTCGGCCCCGACGATGGCGGCTGCTTCCTCCAGGATGGGAAGGAAGATGTCGGTCTCGAAGATGGAGCTCTTGCCCTGCTGGATGGCGGCGACTCGCTCGAGGCCGCTTCCCGTGTCGATGTTCTTCTTGGGGAGGTCGCTGAGGGAGCCGTCCTCGTGGCGGAAGTTCTGCATGAGGACGAGGTTCCAGTATTCGAGGAAGCGCTCGCCGTCGGCGGCGGGGTCGGCGCCCTCGACGCCGCGCTCGGGGAAATAGTCGTAGAAGATCTCGGTGTTGGGGCCACAGGGGCCGACGGGGCCGCTGTACCAGTAGTTCTCGGACTCGTCGTAGCGGTGGATGCGCTCGTGGGGGACGCCGGTGGCGCGCCAGGCCTCGTAGGCCTCGTCATCGTCGTCGTGGATGCTGACGTGGATGCGCTCGGGGGGAAGCTGGTAGACGCGGGTGCTGAGGTCCCAGGCCCAGGCGATGGCCTCGGCCTTGAAGTAGTCCCCGAAGCTGAAGTTGCCGAGCATCTCGAAGGCGGTGCAGTGGCTGAAGTCGCCCACCTCCTCGATATCGGTCACGCGGAAGGCGCGCTGGACAGTGGTGGCGCGACGCACGGGGGGCTCGGCCTGGCCGGTGAAGTACGGCTTGAACTGCTGCATGCCGGCGGTGGTGAAGAGGGTCGTGGGGTCGCCCACGGGGACGAGGGGCCAGGCCGGAAGCTGGCGGTGATCGCGTTCCGCGAAGAAGTCCACGAACGCAGCGCGAATCTCGTCGGAACTCCGTGGGGAAGAAGGCATCGCTGCCTTCGGATGCTACGAGCGCAACCCGCTGGGTGTCGAGCGAGGGAGCGGGCTTGCTCCTTGACAAGGCCTTATGGCCCACTAGCATGTGGTGCGCACACCGCCACAAGGCCTATGAGCGACGATCCCGATCCCCACGAACGCAAGCCCATTCCTTTAGCCGGCTCCCACGAGTGCGCCCGACGCGTGGCGCGGCCTCGCGCGCGATGAGCGGAGCACTCGGCGTTGTCGTGCTCGCCGGGGAGCATCGCGAGGCCATGGTGTCGGACATGGCGCCGGCGCTGCACCGGGTGGCCGGGACACCCGCGGCGCAGTACGTGATCGACGCCGCCAGGAGGCTCGACCCGGCGACGGTGGTCGTGGTGGGAGACGAGCAGGGACAGGGACGGGAGGCGCTTGTCGGCGCCGACGCTTTCCTGGCCGGGCCGCGGGAGCTGTTCCACTCCCTGGGGGAGTGCGCAGCGACGCTGTTCGTGTGGGGCGATACGCCGCTGCTGGACGCTTCCGCCATGCACGCAGTCGTGAAACGGCGCGAGGAAACGCGCGCCCGCCGCGCCTACCTGACCAGCGGGGACGGGGACGACGTGGCCGTGTGCGTGGATACAGCCTGGCTCGTCGAGCAGGATCCGCGGGGGACGAGCTTCACCGCCTGGCTGGTGGAGCGGGCGGAGTCGGACCGGAGCGCCGCCGCGACGGTCGCGGCGGGGGACGAGGCGAGCCTGCGCCTGGTGAGTCGCCAGGCGCTGGCGCTGGCGGAGGGGCTCGTGCGGGAACGGATCATCGCCCGCCACCAGCAGGCGGGGGTGACCTTCCGTGACCCGTATTCGGTGTACGTGGACCGCGGCGTGCGGCTGGAGGCGGAGGTGGTGGTCGAGCCGAACTGCTACCTGTACGGCGAGACATCGGTGGCGGCGGGCGCGGTGATCGGGCCGGGGGCGACGCTCCGGAACGCGAGCATCGGAGCGAACAGCACGGTTCAGCACTCCGTGGTGGAGGACTCGTCGGTGGGGGCGGGGACGACGGTGGGGCCGTACGCGCATGTGCGCGGGGGGGCGGCGATCGGGGACGGGTGCGAGATCCACAACTACGCGGAGGTCAAGAACTCGGTGGTGGGGGACGGGGTGAAGATGCACCACTTCAGCTACCTGGGGGATGCGGACGTGGGCGAGGGCGCGAATATCGGCGCCGGGGCGGTGACGGTGAACTTCGACGGGGTCGACAAACACCGGACGCACATCGGGGTGCGGGCGTTCGTGGGGTGCGACACGATGCTGATCGCGCCCGTCTCGGTGGGAGATGGCGCCTTCACGGCCGCGGGCGCGGTGGTCACGCGGGATGTGGAGGCGGGTGTGCGGGTGGCGGGTGTGCCGGCACGTGAACTTCCGGAAAAGGACGAGGGGGAGGTGTAGCGATGGCGCTGGGCGAGATCGTAGCCATCCTGGTGATCGCGGCGGCGACGGTCGTGCTGGCGCTGGTGGCGATGGCGGAGACGGCGCTGGAGCGCACGAACGTCGCCCGCATCCAGGCGCTGGCGCGGCAGGGGAACGCGGCGGCGCTGCGCATCGTGGGAACGGTGGAGCGTCCGCTGGAGCCGCTGGGCCCGCTGACGACGGCGCGCATCCTGGCGGCGGCGGGAGTGGTGTCGGCGTTCGCGTACATCGGGGCGGTCGAGCTGGGAACGGGAGGAGCGGCGTGGATCGGCATCGCGGGCGGCGCCTACGCGGCGCTCGTGCAGATGACCGTGGGGACGCTGGCGGCGCGCCGTCCGGAGTACTCGGTGCTGCAGCTTCACCGCGTGATCGTGGCGGCTCGCTGGGTGTTCGCGGCGCCGGCGTGGGCGCTGAGCGTGCCCGCGCGGCTGATCGCGGCGCCGCTGCAGGGCGTCGGACCCGGTTCGCAGAACGAGGACATCCTGGCGCTGCTCGAGCGGGAGGAAGCGACCGGGGGGGTAGAGGAGGAAGAGGAGCGGATGATCCGCGGGATCATCGGGCTGGAGGACAAGACGGCGCGGGAGGTGATGGTTCCCCGCATCGACATCGTCGCGACGGAGGTGGAGGCGAGCGTGAGCGACGCCGCGCGGCTGGCGACGGAGCGCGGATTCAGCCGCATTCCCGCCTACGGCGAGAGCATCGACGACATCGCGGGACTCGCCTACGCGAAGGACATGCTGGACGCGATCCTGACGGGGCAGGACTCCTCGCTTCGGGCGCTGCTGCGCGAAGCGGTATTCATCCCGGAGACGAAGCGCGCCGACCAGCTGCTCACGGAGATGCGGGCGAACCGCACGCACCTGGCGATCGTCGTGGACGAGTACGGGGGCACGGCGGGGCTGATCACGATCGAGGATCTGATCGAGGAAATCGTGGGGGAGATCGAGGACGAGTACGACGTGGCCGGGCCGGCGATGGAGCAGATCTCGGAGGACGAGGTGCTGCTGGACGCGAGCATGCCGGCGGAGGTGCTGGAGGAGCTGTTCGACTACTCGGCGGAGAGCGAGGACTTCGACACGGTCGGCGGATTCGTTATCCACGAGCTGGGGCGGTTGCCGGCGGTGGGGGACGAGGTGGCAGTGGACGGCTTGCGGCTGCGGGTGCTGAGCATGTCGGGGCGAAGGCTGCGGCGGCTCCGGGTGGCGCGGGAGCGCGCGAGCGCCTGAGGGGCCGAACGTGCTAGAGTTCTCACCGCAATGGTTGGGAACAACATTGAGAGAGCCCAGTGGGTGGCCCTGCGCCGGGCGGGACTGGGATCGGAGAGCTTCCGCAACCTGATCGCGCATTACGGGAGCATCGCGGAGGCGTGGGAGGCGCCGTCGGGGACGGTGCGGGAGGCGGGGCTGCGCGCGCAGTACGTGCGCGGCTTCGAGCGGGCGCGGCGGGACTTCGCGCCGGATGAGGAGCTGGAGGCGCTCGAGCGCCACGGCGTGCGGACGCTGACCTGGGAGGACGAGGCGTACCCATCGCTGCTGCAGGAGATCCCGCAGAGCCCGCCGGTCCTGTTCGTGCGGGGCGACCTGGGACCACAGTTCGAGCAGTCGCTGGCGGTGGTGGGAACGCGGCGGGTGACGGCCTACGGGCGCGAGGTGTGCGAGCAGTTCTGCGGAGCGGTGGCGCGGGCGGGGGTCGCAATCGTGAGCGGCCTGGCGCGGGGGATCGACTCGATCGCGCACCGGGTGGCGGTGGACGCGGGGACGCCAACGGTGGCGGTGCTGGCGGGCGGCATCGACGGGATCTACCCGCGCGAGAACGAGGGGCTGGCGGAGCGGGTGATGGCGCACGGCTGCGTGCTCTCGGAGTACCCGCCGGGGGTGAAGACGCGATCGGACTACTTCCCGAGGCGGAACCGGATCATCTCCGGACTGGCGCGAGCGACGCTGGTGATCGAGGCGGGGATGACGAGCGGAGCGCTCCATACGGCGCACCACGCGCTGGAGCAGAACCGGGAGGTGTTCGCGACGCCGGGAAGCGTGTTCTCGCAGCAGAGCGCGGGCACGAACCGGCTGATCCGGGAGAGCGGGGCGAAGCTGGTGGGGTCGGCGGAGGAGCTGTGCGAGGAGCTGAACCTGCTCAGCATCGGCACGCAGCTCTCGCTGGGAGAGGCGGCAACGGCGCCTCCGGAGCCGGCGGCGGGGACGGCCGTGGAGACGAGCGCGGAGGAGGGCCGGGTCCTGCACTGGCTGGACGAGGGGCCGCTGCACGTGGACGAGGTGGCGCGGCGGGCGGAGATGCCGATCGAGGCGGTGACGGGGGCGCTGCTGACGCTGGAGCTGCGGGGCCTGGTGCGCCAGCAGGGGCCCCTGACGTACCTGCGAGCGAGGTCGTGAGCGAAATGATCAGGCGGATTCTCGATTGACACGGTACCGCGGGGCGACTATTCTCATTCGTCGGGCCTTCTTGAGGGCCCAGCGGACTTTAACAACTGGATAGCGGACGAAAGAGAACGTCTGGGAACCCGTCAAGGGAATTAACTCAGCCTTCGGGTTGAGTGCTCTTACGGAGAGTTTGATCCTGGCTCAGGACAAACGCTGGCGGCGTGTATTAGGCATGCAAGTCGAGCGAGAAGCCGGCCTTCGGGCTGGTGGAGAGCGGCGGACGGGTGAGTAACACGTGGGTAACCTGCCCTGGAGTGGGGGATAACCCGGCGAAAGCCGGGCTAATACCGCATACGACTCCCGATGAGAGATCGGGTAGTGAAAACTCCGGTGCTCCGGGAGGGGCCCGCGGCCGATTAGCTAGTTGGTGAGGTAACGGCCCACCAAGGCGACGATCGGTAGCTGGTCTGAGAGGATGGTCAGCCACACGGGGACTGAGAACGGCCCCGACTCCTACGGGAGGCAGCAGCTAAGAATCTTGCGCAATGGGCGAAAGCCTGACGCAGCAACGCCGCGTGCGGGAGGAAGGCCTTCGGGTTGTAAACCGCTTTTGCGAGGGAAGAAGTTCTGACGGTACCTCGCGAATAAGTCACGGCTAACTACGTGCCAGCAGCCGCGGTAATACGTAGGTGACAAGCGTTGTCCGGATTTACTGGGCGTAAAGCGCCCGCAGGCGGCCTCGCAAGTTTCAGGTGAAATCTCCCGGCTCAACCGGGAGGGGTCCTGGAAAACTGCGAGGCTTGAGGCAGGGAGGGGAATGCGGAATTTCCGGTGTAGCGGTGAAATGCGTAGATATCGGAAGGAACACCAGCGGCGAAGGCGGCATTCTGGCCCTGTCCTGACGCTCAGGGGCGAAAGCGTGGGGAGCGAACCGGATTAGATACCCGGGTAGTCCACGCCGTAAACGATGAGTACTAGGTGTTGGGGGTATCGACCCCCTCAGTGCCGAAGCTAACGCGATAAGTACTCCGCCTGAGGACTACGGCCGCAAGGCTAAAACTCAAAGGAATTGACGGGGGCCCGCACAAGCAGCGGAGCGTGTGGTTTAATTCGATGGTACGCGAAGAACCTTACCCGGATTTGACATGCATGTAGTACTGATGTGAAAGCTGAGGGACCCTTCGGGGAGCATGCACAGGTGTTGCACGGCCGTCGTCAGCTCGTGCCGTGAGGTGTTGGGTTAAGTCTCGCAACGAGCGCAACCCCTGTCGTCAGTTGTACTTTTCTGACGAGACTGCCGGGAAACCCCCGGAGGAAGGAGGGGATGATGTCAGGTCAGCGTGGCCCTTACGTCCGGGGCTACACACACGCTACAATGGGTGGTCCAACGGGTCGCGAAACCGCGAGGTGGAGCTAATCCCATCAAAGCCATCCTCAGTTCGGATTGCAGGCTGAAACTCGCCTGCATGAAGCCGGAGTTGCTAGTAACCGCAGGTCAGCACTACTGCGGTGAATACGTTCCCGGGCCTTGTACACACCGCCCGTCACGTCATGAAAGTTGGCAATACCTGAAGCCGCTCGGCTAACCGCAAGGAAGCAGGCGTCGAGGGTAGGGCCAGCGATTGGGACGAAGTCGTAACAAGGTAGCCGTAGCGGAAGCTGCGGCTGGATCACCTCCTTTCTAGGGAGTACGCCCTGCCGGCAAGACACCCAGGACCCGGTGTTCCGGGTGCGGCAGGGACGATCCCAGGTCGATCGCCTCGAGCTTCGGTTCGAGGTGTTCCTGAAGGCCTCCAGGCGGCCTTCTTCCGTCCGCTATTCAGCTCTTAAAGGCCGTGCCGGCCCAAGGGGGGCCATTAGCTCAGCTGGTTAGAGCGCAGTCCTGATAAGACTGAGGTCTCTGGTTCGAGTCCAGAATGGCCCACCACTCTGGCGCCGGGCGCAAGGGGCCGTAGCTCAGCTGGGAGAGCGCCGCCTTTGCAAGGCGGAAGTCGGGAGTTCGAGTCTCCTCGGCTCCACCACTTCCCCCCATGGGGTTACGGCAAGAGCGGGCTTCGCACTCGGAGAGCGCCGACGGCGCTCTCCGGCGACGAAGCCGGGTACGGACCTTCACAACTGAAGAGCGATGAAACTGCGAACGGGTTCGCTGCGTTCCTTTCGGGGAGTGCGGCGGAGCCGGGAAGAGATTCATGCGTGCGAGCCTTAATTGAGGTCAAGCTACTAAGGCGCACGGTGGATGCCTAGGCATCAGGAGCCGAAGAAGGACGTGGTAAGGCTGCGATAAGCTCCGCTCAGCTGCCAAACAAGCTCAGGCGGAGATTTCCGAATGGGGAAACCCGGCCCGGGATTACCGGGTCACTCCAGGTTGAACACATAGACCTGGCAGAGGGAACTGGGGGAACTGAAACATCTAAGTACCCCGAGGAAAAGAGATTATTCCCTAAGTAGCGGCGAGCGAACGGGGAAAAGCCCAAACCGGTTGGGTTCGCCCAGCCGGGGTTGTAGGACCTGCTGGCTTTCGAGCACGGAGTTACCAATCGCAAGCGAAGACGAACGGCACTGGAACGGCCGGCCAGAGAGGGTGAGAGCCCCGTAGGCGAATGGCTTGCGACTCCGAGCAGGCACCTGAGTACCACGGGACACGTGAAACCCTGTGGGAATCTGGGGAGACCACTTCCCAAGGCTAAATACTCCTGGTGACCGATAGTGGACAAGTACCGTGAGGGAAAGGTGAAAAGTACCCCGGGAGGGGAGTGAAAGAGATCCTGAAACCGTGTGCTTACATGCAGTCGGAGCTCGTTACGACGAGTGACGGCGTGCCTATTGAAGAATGAGCCGGTGAGTTACGCTACGTCGCAAGGTTAAGTGACGAAGTCATGGAGCCGTAGCGAAAGCGAGTCCGAACAGGGCGATTGAGTGGCGTGGAGTAGACGCGAAACCTGGTGATCTACCCATGGGCAGCGTGAAGTCCGGGTAAAACCGGATGGAGGCGCGAACCTTCTTGTGTTGCAAAACGATTGGATGACTTGTGGGTAGCGGTGAAATGCCAAACGAACCAGGAGATAGCTCGTTCTCCCCGAAATGCATTTAGGTGCAGCCTCGGAAGTATCTCCGGCGGAGGTAGAGCTCTGGATGGGCTAGGGGGCTTACCGCCTACCAAACCCAACCAAACTGCGAATGCCGCCGGACAAAATCCGGGAGTGAGACAGTGGGGGATAAGCTTCATTGTCGAAAGGGAAACAGCCCAGACCACCAGCTAAGGTCCCAAAGTTCACGCTCAGTGTACAAGGATGTTGAACTGCACAAACAGCCAGGAGGTTGGCTTAGAAGCAGCCACCCTTTAAAGAGTGCGTAACAGCTCACTGGTCGAGTGGTTCTGCGCCGAGAATTCAACGGGGCTAAGCGTGACACCGAAGCTGTGGGTCATCCGCATTTGGCGGATGGCGGTAGGGGAGCGTTCGCTTCAGCAGAGAAGGGGTAGCTGCGAGGCGCCCTGGAGCGGAGCGAAGTGAGAATGCCGGCATGAGTAGCGTAAGGTGCGTGAGAACCGCACCCGCCGTAAACCTAAGGTTTCCTACGGAAGGTCAGTCCGCGTAGGGTTAGTCGGGCCTAAGCCGAGGCCGAGAGGCGTAGGCGATGGACAGCTGGTTAGTATTCCAGCACCACGATGGTCGCGTTTTAACGCAGAGGGGGGACCCGGAAGGGTAGATCCCGCGGACCTAATGGATATGGTCCGTTCCTGGGACGTAGGCGTCCGGTGGCAGGTAAATCCACCGCCGGGGCAAGCTGAGGACTCGGGAGAAGTAGAGACTTTTGTCAAAGCGACGGGGTTGAGCCCAAGCCGGCGAGAAAAGCCTCGCTGCCAGTAACCAACGTGCCCGTACCGCAAACCGACACTGGTAGGTGGCGGTAAGTACCGTGAGGCGAACGGGAGAACCTTCGTTAAGGAACTCGGCAAATTGGATCCGTAACTTCGGGAGAAGGATCGCCCTCTGCTGTGAACCGGCATGCCCGGTGAGCGGGCAGGGGGCCGCAGTGAGCAGGCCCAGGCGACTGTTTACCAAAACCACAGGTCTCTGCAAAAGCGAAAGCTGACGTATAGGGGCTGACGCCTGCCCAGTGCCGGAAGGTTAAGGAGAGAGGTGAGAGCTTCGAACCGAAGCCCCGGTGAACGGCGGCCGTAACTATAACGGTCCTAAGGTAGCGAAATTCCTTGTCGGGTAAGTTCCGACCCGCACGAAAGGCGTAACGATCTGGGCACTGTCTCGACGAAGGACCCGGCGAAATTGAATTGGCCGTGAAGATGCGGCCGACCCGCGGCAGGACAAAAAGACCCCGTGGAGCTTTACTGCAGCTTGGCACTGGGAGTGGGCCTTAGATGCGTAGGATAGGTGGGAGGCTAGGAAGCCGTGTTTGCGGACATGGTGGAGCCAACCTTGAAATACCACCCTTCTGTGGTTTGCTTTCTAACTCCTGATCAAGCAGGAGGACAGTGTCTGGTGGGCAGTTTGACTGGGGCGGTCGCCTCCTAAAATGTAACGGAGGCGCACAAAGGTTCCCTCAGGGTGGATGGAAATCACCTGTCGAGTGTATTGGCACAAGGGAGCTTGACTGCGAGACCTACAAGTCGAGCAGGGGCGAAAGCCGGTCAAAGTGATCCTACGGTACCGAGTGGAAGGGCCGTGGCTTAACGGATATAAGTTACCCCGGGGATAACAGGCTTATCTTGCCCAAGCGTCCATAGCGACGGCAAGGTTTGGCACCTCGATGTCGGCTCGTCGCATCCTGGGGCTGGAGTAGGTCCCAAGGGTTGGGCTGTTCGCCCATTAAAGCGGTACGCGAGCTGGGTTCAGAACGTCGTGAGACAGTTCGGTCTCTATCCGCCGTGGGCGCAGGAAGTTTGAGAGGCGTTGCCCCTAGTACGAGAGGACCGGGGTGAACGAACCGCTGGTGTGCGGGTTGTTCCGCCAGGAGCATTGCCCGGTAGCCATGTTCGGATCGGATAAGCGCTGAAAGCATCTAAGTGCGAAGCCGACCTCAAGATGAGACTTCCCATCCCGTCAAGGGAGTAAGACCACAGGAAGACTACCTGTTCGATAGGCGCCAGGTGTAAGCGCGGTAACGCGTTCAGCTGAGGCGTACTAATGGTCGAGGGCTTGACCTCAATTGAGGCTCGCCATGAATCGACGCGGTTTCATCGCTCCTCAGTGCGAAGGTCCAAAAGGGCCATCGGCGCGGGGTGGAGCAGTGGTAGCTCGTCGGGCTCATAACCCGAAGGTCGGGGGTTCGAATCCCTCCCCCGCTACCAGACCACACCGAAGGGCCTCCCGATTCACCTCGGGAGGCCCTTCTGCTTGCCCGGGGAAGGTGGGGGCGCCGGTCTACTGATCGAGCAGGTCGAGGATGCGCCGGCGCTCGTCGGGGCCGATGGGCTCGACCTGGGGGAGCTGGGGATCCATGGCGCGGAGGGTTTCGGCGATGATGCCGGCGACGACGAGGCGCATGTAGGGCTTGTTGTCGGCGGGGATGGCGAACCACGGGGCCCAGGGGCGAGAGGTGGCGTTCAGGGCGCCCTGGTAGGCGTCGAGGTAGGCGTCCCAGTGGCTGCGGTCGCGCACGTCGGACATGGAGAACTTCCACTGCTTCTCGTCTCCTTCGACGCGCGACCGAAGCCGCTTCGCCTGCTCTTTCCGGGAGACGTTGAGCCAGAACTTGAGGACGGTGGTGCCGTTGCGGGCAAGGTGCGCTTCGTGGTCGCGAATGGAGGTGAGGCGCCCTTCCCAGAGGTCGTCGAGGTTGTCGGTCGCGGGCAGGCGCTGAGGCTTGAGCAGCTCGGGGTGGACGCGGACGACGAGCACCTCCTCGTAGTAGCTGCGGTTGAAGACACCGAGGCGTCCGCGCTGGGGAAGGACGCGGTTGGTACGCCAGAGGAAGTCGTGGTCGAGGTCGAGGGAGGATGGTTCGGCAAAGGCAGTGACCTGGAGGCCGGCGGGGTTCACGCCGCGGAAGACGGCGCGGATGGTGCTGTCCTTCCCGGCTGCATCGAGGGCCTGGAAGATGAGGAGGAGGGAGCGGCTGTCTTCGACGAAGAGGCGGTACTGGAGGTCGTCGATCTCCTTGATGACCTCGCCGAGCTGCCGGCGGAGCTCCTTCTTGGCCGGGGGGTCGGCGGCCGGGCCGGTGGGGTGCGCGCGCACATCAAAGGAGCCATCGAAGGGGACGGACCAGCGGCTCTGGGGCGGGGTGAACACGGGGGAGGCTCCTCGAATCTACGGCTTCACAGTCTACGGGTCCGGGCGGGGACGCTAACCCTCCGCGACGCCATCCAGCACGGGAAGGGTGATGCACGAGGGTCGCTCCGCGTCATGGAATACCTGCTGGACGGCCACGCGCACGTCCTCGGGGCCCGCGAACTCAGGGCGGACCTTCGAGTTGGCGTTGCGGCTGAAACGGGGGAAGTTGCTGCTGCTGACCTCAAGGCGGAGGGCGTGCCCCTGTCTGAAGGTGTAGGCGACGTCCCAGAGGTCGATGGTGAGCTTCGTGGGCTGGCCGGGCTCGAGGAACTCCGCCTCCTCGAAGGAGTTGCGGAAGCGGGCGCGCAGGATGCCGTCGGCGACGACTGCGCAGTAGCCGCCGGGCTCGACATCGACGAGCTTGCCCGTGAAGTCGGTGTCGGGGGCGCTGCTGGCGATCCAGAGGTCGACCGTGATGTTGCCGGCGATGGTGAGGGGCTCGAGGAGGCGGGGCGAGGTGTAGACGAGCACGTCGTCGCGGGTCTCGACCTCGGACTGGTCGCGGACGCCGCCGGGGCCGGTGACGGTGGCGAAGACGCGGCCGCCGATGGTGGGGACGGGGTCCTCGGGGTTGTACTGGTAGCTGTCGGGCACCTGGGCGCTGGGGGGCTCGGTCGAGAGGGCGCCATCGCCGGAGCGGGTGTTGGCGTGACCGCCACTGTGCAGGTAGTAGCGCGCGGGGGAGCTGGGAGGCGGCCAGGTGTCGGTCTCCTTCCACTCGTTCCGGTCGCCCATCAGGAACCAGCGGGCGCGGGGGCGAGACATGAGGGGGGTGTCCTCGCCCTTGAGCCAGTGATCGAACCACTGGAGGACGATGTCGCTCACGACGGCGACGCCGCTGAGGGCGCGGCCGCCGAACTCGCGGTCGCCGGCGCGGGAGAGGTTGTAGCCCATGTAGGAGTTGTGGTCCCAGGGGCCAATGATGAAGCGGTGCGTATCCCGGATGCGCTCGTCGGGGTGCTGCTGGAGACCGAGGTTGAGGCCGAGGTGGCCCTTCAGGAACTGGTCGTACCAGCCGGCGATGTGCATAACGGGCACCTGGATCAGGTCGGCGCGGGCGTCGAGCTTCTTCCAGTAGTCGTCGTAGCTGTCGTGGTCGATGAAGTCGTGCCAGTAGGGCAGGATGTCGCGCTCACGCAGGACAGGGGCCTCGCTGAGGGGCATGGTGCGGAGGAAGGCGGCACGGTCGGCGGCGCACTCGGCCATCTGGCGGCGGAGCTCGCGCTGGCGCTCGGGATCGACGCCCATCCGCATCATGGCGGGGAGGGCGCGGCCCTGCGTGTAGCCGAGGTTGAAGCTGAGCTCGAGGGCGCCGCCGCTGTAGACCCAGCCATCCTGAAGGTTGGCGGCCGTGAGGTAGGCCATGGCGGCCTCAAGGTGGGGCGGAGCGGCGGCGGCCGCCTGGAGGGTAGTGACGCCCATGTAGGAGGAGCCGTAGACGCCGACCTTGCCGTTGCTCCAGGGCTGGACGGCGGCCCACTCGATGGTGTCGTAGCCGTCGTCCCGCTCGTCGACGTAGAGGGTCATGATGCCCTCGGACTGGAAGCAGCCGCGGCAGTCCTGGACGACCACGGCGTAGCCGTGCTCGGCGGCGACGACGGGGTTCACCATCTGGCTGCCGATGTTCTGGGCGACGGACTTGTCGTAGGGGATGCGGTGGACGAGGACGGGGTACTGCTCGTCGTCGTTGGGGCGGTAGATGTCGGCGGCGAGGCGGACACCATCTCGCATGGGGACCATGACGTTGCGTTCGACGAGAACCTGCGCGGTCATCAGGCCTGTGTCCCCCCGTCGATGACGAGCTGGATGCCGGTGACGAAGGAAGCCTCGTCGGAAGCGAGGTAGAGAGCGCCGTAGGCGATATCGATGGGCTGGCCGAGGCGTCCGATGGGGATGCGGTTGGCGATATCGAGGTGCCGCCCGTGGGTGCCTTCGCGCAGCATGGGCGTGTTGATCGACCCGGGATGGATGATGTTGACGCGGATCTTCTCGGCGGCGTACTGGAGGGCGGCGGAGCGGGTAATAAGGGCAAGGGCGGCCTTGGCCGCGGAGTAGGCCGCGCTCGAGGTCGCGCCGTGCATCGCGAGGGTGGAACCGACGTTGATGATGGAGCCGCCTCCGGCGCGCCGCATCTCGGGGATGGCGGCGCGCATGCCGAGGAAGCCGGCCTTGCAGTTGACGTCGAAGAGGTCGTTCCAGTTCTCGGGGGTGATGTCCTCGATGCCGCCTTCGCCGCGCCAGATGGCGGCGTTGTTCACGAGGACGTCGAGCTTGCCGAAGCGGTCGACGGTATGGCCGACGGCTTCCTTCCAGCCGTCGGCTTCGGTGGTATCTAGGTGGACGAACTCGGCGTTACCGCCGGACTCCGCTATCTCGGCGGCGACCTTCGTGCCCTCGTCGACGCGTACATCGGCAACGATGACGGAAGCGCCCTCGGCGCTGAAGAGCCGGGCCTCGGCCTCACCCTGCCCACGCGCGGAGCCGGTGACGAGCGCCACCTTGCCGTCCAAGCGTCCCATGTACCCTCCGGCCGGGCTTCGGCGGGCGGTAGTCTAGCGCGACCGGAAGGGCGGCGGACGGGCCGCGAGGGGAGCAGCGCATGACCGGAGCAGGCGAGCAGGCGCGGATCTGGCTGGGGGACGGGGGCTGCCTGGGCATCCCGGACCTGACGGCGTCGGGTTGGGAGCGGTTGGAGACGCCTGACTACGCCCTCCTCTTCCGGAAGGAGGGGGCTTCCGCGTTCGCCATTCGCGTTCGCGGGCCGGAGGAGCGGGACGATGTACCCGACCGCTGGAAGCGGGTCCACGACGTTCCGCTGGAGGCGGTCAGCACGACCGCGAGGCCGTTCGAGGGGTACGACGCGGTCGAACACGAAGCTCCGTGCGAGGAGTCGAACCTGCTGCGGACGCTCGTGGTGCGGACGGAGTCACACCTGATCGACATCGGGCAGCTTGCGGCGATCGAAAGCGACAACCGGGCGGAGTTCGAGGCGTTCCTGGTGGGGACGCAGCTGAAGCGAGCCGAGTAGCCGGTCGCAGATCTACCCGGTGCCGAGCTCGCCGAGAATCTCCTCGTTGTGCTCCCCGAGGCGGGGAGCGGGGCGGCGGAACTCGACGGGGCTGGCGGTGAAGCGGTAGCCGGCGCGGGGATACCGGGCGGGGTCGGGGGAGCCGGGGACGGCGCCCTCGACGAAGAAGCCGCGGTCGGCCCAGTGGGGGTCGTCGAGGTTCTCCTCGGGCCAGCGGACGGGGCCCCAGGGAAGGTGCATCGACTGGGCCCGCCGGTAGAGCTCCTCGGCGGGCCGCATGGCGACGAAGCGCTCGATGACCTCGGCGACGTGGCGGGTGGAGGCGGCGGTGTCGCCCTCGCGGTCGTAGAGGGCGCGGCTGTAGACCGGGTCGTGGAGGTCTTCGGCGGCATCGTGCTCGTCGAGCCACTCGAGGAGGAGGGGGAACAGGTGTTTCCGGCGGGGGACGCCGCTGCCGAGGATCTGGAGATAGCGGCCGTCGCCGCTGAGGAACTGCGAGGGAGAGGTGGGGGCGGGGGCGGAGTGGCGGCCTGTCTGGCGCTGGTTGATGCGCCGCCGGTACTCCCAGCTCTCGAAGGCGCCTTCGGTGGTGCAGGCGGCAGCCTCGTGGATGGAGACGTCGATGAGCTGTCCACTTCCCGTGAGGGTGCGCTGGAGGAGGGCGGCGACGATGGCGGCGACCGCGTACTCGCCCGCCATCCAGAAGGAGTGCTCGCCGTCGGAGCGGATGGGGGGCAGGTCGTGGTCGTCGTAGCCGGTGCTCATGGGCGGCCCGCCGAGGGCCATGCTGACCAGATCGGTCGTCGCCCAGTCGCGACGGGGGCCGGTGAGGCCGAAGGGCGTGATCGCGCACCACACCAGGCGGGGGGAGGTGTCGGCAAGCGCCTCGTAGCCGAGGCCGAGGGCATCGAGCGCGCCGGGCTCGGCGCCGTCGATGACGATGTCGGAACGGGCAACGAGGGCGCGCCAGCGGCCTGCATCCTCGGGTTCGGAGAGGGCCAGCGTGAGGCCGCGCTTGTTCGTGTTGAGGTAGGCGAAACGGAGGCTGGCGTCGGGGTCGGGGCGGTCGTCGACAAAGGGGCCGGTATGGCGGGTGCGGGCGCCCTCCGGAGGCTCGACGCGGACTACCTCGACGCCCGCATCGGCGAGGAGCTTCCCGGCAACCTCGCCACGGTCGCCGATCTCGAGGGCGGTGAGGCCGGTCAGGGGTCCTGGCATCAGACGGCCCCCTCGGCGCGAAGCTGCTCGAACTCGGCCTCGCTGTAGCCGAGGACTTCCGTCGCTACCCCGCGGGTGTGCTCACTGAGGAGGGGAGCGCCGCGGTCGACGCGCCAGCGAGCGTTCGAGAAGCGCATGGGGAGGCCCTCGAAGCGATGGTCGCCGAGCTCGGGATGGGAGGCGACGGGGTAGAAGCCCCGGGCCGCGAGCTGGGGGTCCCGCTCCATGCGGTCCTCCATGGTCTGGACGACTCCGGCGGGGACGCCCCGCGCCTGGAGAGCCTCCATCAGCTCGTGCGGCTCACGCTCGGGGGTACAGGACGCGATGGCGGCATCGAGGACGTCCTGGTTGGCGACGCGGGCGTCGTTGGTGGCGAAGCGTTCGTCGACGGCGAGGGCGGGGAGACCGAGCTCGGCGCAGAGGGCGCGCCAGGAGGTGTCGTCCTCGACGGCGATCGCGATCCAGCGGTCGTCGCCGGCGCAGGGGTAGATGCCGTGGGGGGCGACGGCGGGCCAGCGGGAACGGTTGCCGATGCGCTCGGAAGGGCGCCCGTTGACCTGGAAGTCGAGCATGTTGACGCCGGCGAGGAGCATGCCCGTCTCGACCTGGGAGAGGTCGACGTGCTGGCCTTCGCCGTTCTGGGAGCGGTGGTAGAGGGCCATGAGGGCGGCGATGGCGCCGTAGTAGCCGGCGGTGTGGTCGAGGTAGGAGAAGCCCCAGCCGGCGGGGGGCTGGTCGGGGAGGCCGGAAACGGCGGTGGCCCCGGAGACGGCCTGGGCGGTGGGGCCCCAGGTGACGTAGGAGGAATCGCGGCCGAGGTGGCCGTAGCCGGAGATCGACATGTAGACGATGTCGGGGCGGATCTCGCGGAGGCGCTCGTAGGGGAAGCCCATGCGGGCGAAGGCGCCCGGGCTGAAGTTCTCGACGACGAGGTCGGAGACGGCGATGAGGCGCTCGACGAGATCGCGGCCGCCGGGGTGGCCGAGGTTGGCGGTGATGCTGAGCTTGTTGCGGTTGAAGTTGTTGTGCAGGCCGCGGCGGTTGGGGCCGGGTTCGCCGGGCATGAGGCGGACGGAGTCGAGGTGGTCCTCGTTCTCGACTTTGATCACCTGAGCGCCGAGGTCGGCGAGGATGCTGGTCGCCTGGGGGCCGGCGACGATCCAGGAGAAGTCGCAGACGCGAATGCCCTCCAGGGGGAGGGGTGCGGCGGCGGGATCGGGCGGCGCTGTCATAAGCGTTCTCGCGCCGGGGCATGGTACGCGCTGGGGGCGGAGCGCGGTTTGCCCGGCAGGGGCGGGGCGCGTACGTTGACGTTCGCGAGAGCGTCAGACGAGCCGCGCTCGCGCTGGTGGGTGGATTGGCACGAGCGACAGAGCGCGGCGCGCGGACCGGTTCCGCACGGCGGGCTGGGGGAGGCCTCAGCCTGCAAACGTTCGCAGCCTTCCAGCTGCGCGACTTCCGGCTGCTGTGGCTTAACAACTTCAGCTATGCGCTGGTCCAGGGGATCCTGCGCTTCGCCTTCCCGTGGCTGCTTATCGAGACGCTGCTGGCGCGGGACTTCTTCCTGGGGGCGGTGAGCTTCGCGCTGGGCGTGCCCGTGCTCTTCCTCGCGCTCCCCGTGGGCGTGCTTTCGGACCGCTGGGACAGGCGGATGTTGATGTTCGTCAGCCAGTTCCTGGTGCTGGCCGCTTCCGTGCTGACGGCGGTGCTGATCTGGATCGGGGTGATGACGGTGCCGTGGGCCATGGTGATGGCCCTGTTCGCGGGCGTGGGCATCGCGGTGGGGCAGCCGGTGCGGCAAGCGCTCATTCCCGCCGTCGTTCCGCCCGAGCGCCTGATGAACGCGATCACGCTGAACAGCCTCGGTCAGAACGTCTCGCAGATTGCGGGGCCCGCGCTCGGAGGCGCGGTCATCGCGCTCTGGGGGATCGGCGGGAGCTTCGGCCTGCAGGCGATCCTCGTCGGGGTTGGCGTGCTCTTCATCATTCCCTTGCGGATTCCCCAGCGGGCGGCGGCGGCTCCGGCAGCGGAGGCGTCCCTGGCAGGCCCTTCCCCGCTTCGCGCCATGCTGAGCGACATCTTCGAGGGCTTCCGCTTCATCACCTTCGGAAACGCTCAGATCAGGGTGCTGTTCATCCTGCTGCTCGCCTCGGCGCTCGTGATCATGGGGCCGTGGCAGACCCTGTTGCCCCGCATCGGACAGGAGCAGTTGGGGCAGGGGGCGTTCTGGACGAGCATGTTGTTCGCGTTCATGGGGGTGGGGACGATCGTCAGCTCCCTCATCCTCGCGTCGATCCCGAGGATCGCGAACGCGGGCGGCTGGTTCAGCCTGACGCTGGTCATCGGCGGGAGCCTGGCGGTCGGGATTGGACTCTCGGACAGCTATCCACTCACCGTCCTGTTCATGGTCCTGAGCGGGTTCAACGCGGGGTTCTTCATGAACCTGAACCTGACGCTGATCCAGTCGCACACACCGGGCGACGTGATGGGACGGGTGATGGCCATCTACACCCTGATGCTGCAGGGGGGCTCGCCGTTCGGCGGGTTGCTGGCGGGGCTGGGAGCGGAGTGGACGAGCGCGGGCGCATGGTTCGCGCTCTGCGGCGGGGCGGTCGCGGCGGTCGCGCTGGTATTCCTGATCACGCAACCGGGGCTGCGGCGGATGCCGTCGCACCCGGAGACACCCGCGGCGGCATCGGCGGACGCGGGATCGGGGTAGCATCGGCCCGCGGCCACGCATCGGAGGGGTTCCGGTGGCCATAGAGGGCAGCGCACAGCGAGCGGGACGCGGGCTCAGCCTGCAGACGTTCGCGGCCTTCGAGCTGCGCGACTACCGGCTTCTCTGGGCGAACAACTTCAGCTACGCGCTGGTGCAAGGCATCGAGCGCTTCGCGTTCGCCTGGCTCGTGATCGACACGCTGAAGGCGGGGGACTTCTACCTGGGGCTCTCCGCCTTCGCGCTGGGCATCCCGGTGTTCTTCTTCTCGCTTCCCGCGGGGGTGCTGGCCGACCGCTGGAACCGGCGGGCGCTGCTCGTCCTGAGCCAGCTGGTCGTGCTGGTCGGGGCGCTGCTGGCGGCCATCCTGATCTGGATGGACCTGATGACGCTGCGGGTGGCGCTGGGGATGGCGCTGTTCGTGGGGACAGGGGTGGCGGTGGGGCAGCCCGTCCGGCAGGCGCTCATCCCGGCTGTCGTGCCCCCGCACCGGCTGATGAACGCGATCACCCTGAACAGCGCCGGTCAGACGGTCTCGCAGATGGTGGGGCCGGCGCTTGGCGGGGCCGCGATTGCGGTCGCTGGGCTGGAGGGGAACTTCGCGCTGCAGGCCATCATGATGGGCGCGGGGCTGATCTTCATCGTTCCCCTCCGCATCCCGGCGCGCACCCTCGCCCCGATGACGGCAGCCGGTTCCGGCCTGCGCGTGATGGCTACCGACGTCGTCGAAGGCTTCCGCTTCATCGTGAGCAACGACAACATCCGCTCGCTCTTCATCCTGCTGCTGGTGACCTCGCTCGTCATCAACGGGCCGTGGGTGACGCTGCTGCCGCGCGTGGCCCAGCTGCAGCTCGATGCGGACGGGCCGGCGGCCAGCTGGTTGTTCGCTTACCTGGGAATCGGGCTGACTTGCAGCTCGCTGGCCCTGGCCTCGGTCCGGGGTCTGCGGAACGCGGGGGGCTGGTTCATCTGCGCGCTGATGACGAGCAGCACCTTCGCCATCGTCATCGGGTTCTCCCACAGCTACCTGCTTACGGCGCTCCTGCTCTCGCTGACGGGCCTGAGCGCCGGAGTCTTCACCAACCTGAACCTGACGCTCATCCAGTCGAATACGCCCCAGGTGATGATGGGGCGGGTGATGGCGATCTTCACGCTCATCATGCTGGGGGCGACTCCGGTCGGGGGCCTGCTGGGCGGGCTGGGAGCGGCCTGGCTGGGCGCGGGGAACTACTTCTCCCTGTGCGGGGTGGCGAGTGTGGCGGTAGGGGCATTCTTCCTGCTGACGAATCCGGGGCTGCGGCGGATGCCCTCGCACCCGGAGGCTCCGGTGGGCGCCCCGGCTGAGTCAGGCTCGGGGTAACGGCCAGGGCGCCGGCGGCAGCAGGGGTGCGCCCGTCTCGAGGTTCCGAACGCGATCGAGGTCACGCTCGACGAGCGATCCAAGCGCGGGGAGGTCGACGCCCCAGGCAGGGCCGGGCGCCGCCCGGATGGCTTCAAGGCCCCGCTCCAGAAGAACGCGCATGCCGTGAGCGTTCCCGCGAGCGGCATGGGTATACCCGGCCCCGAGCTGGGCGAGTCCCTTGAACAGGGCCTCGCTTGTCGTGCCCTTGCTCTCAAGCCAGGCCGCCTCCCAGGCCTCGTGGGCGAGGAAGTACCGCCCCGCATCGAAATGCGCGAGCGCGAGGGCATTAGCTTCAGCGGCGGAGAGGCCTTCGAGGTCGTCGACGGCGAGACGGTTGGGTGAGCCCGCGGGGAGCGGGCGCCCGAGTTCGTCGCGGGGGCGCTCGGGCTTATCGGGCGGCATGCGACCTCCGGCCGGCGGCGTTCATTGCCGCGATGGTACCGCTTGAGATTGCCACAGCGCCTTTCCCCGGAGTTGGCCCGCCAGCAGCTAGGCTGGAGGGGTGATGGTTGAGGTACGCCCTGCGCTTCGCGGTCAGTTCCATCTCCTGATGGCGCTGGCCTCTCCGGCTGCATTGCTTGTACTCGTCCTTGTCGCCGACAGCGCGAGGGAATACGTGGGCGGAGCGATCTTCGGCGTGTCGTTGCTGCTGCTCTTCTCGACAAGCAGCGCCTATCACCTGATCGAACGAGGACAGGCAGTTCTGCAGCGGATCGACCGCTCGATGATTTTCGTACTCATCGCGGGAACCTACACGCCGTTCTGCCTGGTGCTGCTGGGAAACGGCTGGGGCATTCCCATTCTCTCGGTCGTGTGGGGGTTGGCGGCCGTGGGGATCGCCTCGAAAGCGGTCCATCCGGCGCCGCCACGATGGCTCAACCTGGCGTTGTATCTGGGACTGGGGTGGATCGGCCTGGTCGCAATCGCGCCGTTCGCTTCGGCGGCATCCTCGACAGTTCTGGCACTGCTGCTGGCTGGCGGGGTTCTCTACTCACTCGGGGGCGTGGTTCACGCGCGCCGCAGGCCGGATCCGTTTCCGGGAGTGTTCGGCTACCACGAGCTATTCCACCTGCTCACGGCGCTCGCCGCCCTGACGTACTACTCGACAGTGGTGTACGCCTTCGCCTAGGGTCGCCCGACCGGCGCACGGGCCGGGCAGGGGGTCGCGATGAGCACCGAGGAACGGCTGGCGGAGCTGGAGGCGCGGCTGTCCGCGCTCGAGGACGAGCGGGGCGTCGTCGCGAACATGTACCGCTACGCGCACAGCATCGACTACGGGCTGGAGGCGGAGTGGGTCGATTGCTTCACGGAAGACGGGGCGTTCGACATGCGCCGTCCGCCGGACTTCGACACGCCCGGAAACCGGATCGATGGGCGGGAGGCGCTGGCGGCGTTCATCGCGACGCACACGCGCGCCCCGGAGACGTGGCACAAGCACATGATGGTGCAGCCTCGGATCACGCTCGACGGGGACGCGGCAAAGGTCGAGAGCTTCTTCACGAGGCTGGACGAGGACGAGACGGAGGAGCCGTACGTGCTCGTGTTCGGGCGCTACAAGGACACCGTGCATCGTTGCGAGGACGGACTCTGGCGTTTCAAGGAGCGAATCGTCGAGATCGAGGCGATCAAGGGGCGCCCGGCGCCCGACCGGAGCTAGCGGCGGAGGCTAGAATCGGCGCGGGAGGGCGGAATGGCGGAGACGTTCACGCCATCGGAGGCGCCCTGGCGCGAGGACGACCCGTTCCTCGCGAATCCGTACGACTTCTACGCGTGGGGGCGTGAGCACAGCCCGCTGCGGGTGGACACGGCCCGGAGCGGGGCGTGGGGCGAGGAGGTGGGGCGCATCAATGAGCGGGTGGCGGTGCAGTTCGGGCGAGGGCACGGGGTCTGGTTCGTGTTCCGGCATGACCAGTGCGTCGACATCTCGCGGGACCACGAGCACTGGACGATGGAGCCGCGGGCGGGACAGTACGACCTCGACCCGGAGACGGGCGAGCGGCTGCCGCGCACGGTGGGGCTGCTGAACAGCGACCCGCCCGAGCACACACGGCTGCGGTCGCTGGTGGCAGAGGCGTTCACGCCGAAGACGGTCGAGCGGCTGGGGCCGCGCATCCGGGAGATCGCGGAGGAGCTGCTCGACGGGGTCGCGGAGGACGGCAGCTTCGACCTCGTGGAAGCATTCAGCCATCCCCTGCCGGTGATCGTGATCGCGGAGATCCTGGGCGTGCCGAGCAGCGACCGGGCGAAATTCAAGCAGTGGTCGGACGAGGCCATCATCGCGATCGAGACGCGGGGACGGGGACCGGGGCGGTACCCGCTGGGCGGGCGCGCGTTTCCGGCGCTGCGGTCGTACTTCACGGAGTTGATCGAGGCGCGGCGGCGGGAGCCGCGGGACGACCTCGTCAGCCGGCTGGTGCGGGCGGAGGTGGAGGGGTCGCGGCTGACGCAGGACGAGCTGATCCACCTGCTCATCCTGTTGCTGGTGGCGGGGAACGAGACGACGCGCGACCTGATCGGGAACACGGTGCTGGCGCTGATGGAGCATCCGGAGCAGCTGGAGCTGCTGCGCTCGGATCCGTCGCTGGCGCCGAACACGATCGAGGAGGTACTGCGCTACAGCGCGCCCGCGCAGTACATGTCGAGGCGGGCGAAGGCGGCCACGGTGGTGGGGGACGCGCGGATCGAGCCGGGGGAGGAGGCGGTGCTGTGGTTCGGCTCGGCGAACCGGGACGAGGGGGTGTTTCCGAACGCGGACGCCTTCGACATCCGGCGGGCGAACGCGAACCGGCACCTGACCTTCGGGATCGGGACGCACTTCTGCCTGGGGGCGCCGCTGGCAAGGCTGGAGGGCGCGATCGCGATCGAGGCGCTGCTCTCGCGGTTCGCCGGCATCCGGCGGGCGGACGACGGAGCATTGCCGCGGATGCCAAGCCTCCAGCACCGCGGCGTGCGTTCGCTGCCGCTGGTCGTGCAGCGCGCCTAGTCCGGCGACCGGCGCGGCCAGAGGCGGTCGGCGACGTCCTTGAGGCCGACGCTGATAAAGAGGAGCCCGGCGAAGAGGAGGCGGCTGAGGTCGCCGTCGGCGAACCAGGCGACGACGACGAGGGCGACCACGGCGGCGGCAATGGCGGGCACGGTTCGCCTCGTGGCCAGGAGGGCGACGAGGCCGACGCCAAGCATGGCCAGCCCGGCAAGGGGGAAGAGCGCCCAGGCCACGCCGATGGCGGGGGCCGCCCCGCGACCGCCCTGGAAGGAGAGCCACGGAGGGAAGACGTGACCGATGACGACGAGGACGCCGGCGGTGATGACGACCCACTCGTCGCTCGTGATGGCGATCACGACGGTGATCGCGATGGCGCCCTTGAGGAGGTCGAGGATGGTGGCTACGAGGACGGCGAAGATGCCGCCCACCTCGAGGAGGTTCCCGGAGCCGACGTGGCGATCGCCGATCGTGCGCAGGTCGGCCCCGTAGCGGTAGCGAGCGAGGAGCCAGGAGAAGGGAATGGAGCCGGCGAAGAGGGCGACGAGCAGCGCGACGACGTTGATAGCCATGGGAACGCAGGGGCGATCGTACGCCCTGGCTCACGAAGGCAGGACCGGAGGACGGCGTTAACGGCCACTTAAGCCTCGAGGGCTAGCTTCCGTCGCGACGAGAGCCGGGCCCCGGTCGGTTCGGCAAATCACTCAGGGGGCATCACGACGCGTGACCTTCCAGAAGAACATCCTCAACCCGGCGCAGCGGCGATGGCTGCTGCTCGTCATTACGGGCCTGGCGGCATTCGCGCTCGTCACGGTCGCGTGCGGCGGCGACGATGACGGCGAGGCTCCTGCGCCCGCCGACAGGACAGGAGAGCCAGCCGACGCTGACGACGAGGACGGGTACGCGGACCTCTCGGGCGAGGTCCGGGTCGACGGTTCCTCGACCGTGTTCCCGATCGCCGAGGCGATGGCGGAGGAGTTCGGCTACGTCTCCGACGTGCGCGTGAACGTGGCCTTCTCCGGCACCGGCGGCGGGTTCGAGAAGTTCTGCCGGGGCGAAACCCAGGTCAGCAACGCCTCCCGTCCCATCAAGGACTCAGAACGCGAGGCCTGCGCCGAGAACGGCATCGACGACATCGTCGAGATCCAGGTGGCGATCGACGCCCTTACGGTCATGATCCACCTCGACAACGACTTCGCCCAGTGCATGACGGTACCGGAGCTGAACCAGGCCTTCCGCGCCGACGGGGCCAGGACGTGGAGCGACATCCGCGCCGAGTGGCCCGACGACGACATCATCGCCTATTACCCGGGGGCCGACTCGGGCACGTTCGACTACTTCAACGAGGCGATCATCGAGGAGTTCGAGGGCTCGACCCACCGCGGAGACGGCACGCCTTCCGAGGACGACAACATCCTGGCCCTCGGCATCGGGCGCGATAAGAACGCCATCGGCTACTTCGGCTTCGCCTACTTCCTGGAGGCCGGCCAGAGCCTGCAGGCGGTCTCGGTCGACGGCGGCGACGGATGCGTCGCTCCGAGCTTCGAGGCGGCGCTCTCGGGCGAGTACACGCCGCTCTCGCGGCCGCTCTACATCTACACAAGGGCCAGTCTCCTGAGCGAGCGGCCGGAGCTTGCCGGGTTCATCCGGTTCTTCCTCGAGAGCGTGGATGCGATCGTGCCGGAAGTCGGCTACGTGACCATGCCGGCCGACCTCCTCGCGGAGCAGTTCGCGAAGATCGCGCCGTACGTGAACTAGCCCAGCATGTAGCTGAGCCAGTGGCGCTCACGTACGGGGCGGAGGCGCTCGAGGAGCCTGTCAACGCCCAGGATGCGCCCCGCCCCGATCGCCCCCAGCAGCGCGTATACGACGATGTAGACGAGGTAGTAGTCGACGAACAGGTCGTGCTCGGGCGGAAATTGGGCGAGATAGAAGAGGAACATCATGATGGCGGCGAAGAAGAGCGCCGCTCTGGTGGCGACGCCGAAGAAGATGGCCAGGCCCATGAGGATCTGCCCATAGGTGACAAGCGGGTCGATTACCGAGAGGGCAGTGGCGTCGCCGCCAAGATCCCGGAACCAGCCGGCGATCGGGCCGCTGGTGGCATGCACGAGAAACCCCTCGGCCGTGAAGCCTCCAATGGCCTTGTCGAATCCTGCCCAGACAAGGATCCAGCCCATGAGGATCCGGAGGAGGAAGCTGAACGGGACCACGATCTCGTGGTAGGTGAAGCTGAGGGGGTACCCAAGGATGGAAACAGATGCGTGATGTTCATTGGATGACTGATCGTCCTGCACGGCCGTCCCTCCGTAGTGGTGCCCGGCGAGGAAGGCCGGCAGAACGACCGTCGCGGGAGCGCTGGGACGGGTGCCATTCCCGACGGGCGGCCATCTGCTCCATGACCATTGCCTCGTCAAGTCCTTGTAACAACAGTAGGACAGCGAAGAGAAGCCCGCAAGGAGGAGAATGCCTGGCTGATACACCCACGAGTCCCCTGGGGACTCGCCAGGGGCCGAGACGGCGCGAAGGCCGTAAGATGCGCCCCTGCGCCCGCTGGCGCTGACCATTCGCAGAGCTACGGAGACGGCTATGACCGGTCCCCTGAACGATGTCCGGGTGCTGGACCTGACCCAGCACATCGCGGGCCCCTACGCGACGAAGCTGTTCGCGGACTTCGGGGCCGACGTGATCAAGATCGAGCGTCCGGGGGGCGACCCCTCCCGGCGGCTCGGGCCCTACAAGGGCGGGGAGCCGCACCCTGAGAAGAGTGGGACGTTTTTCTACTTCAACACGAACAAGCGGTCGGTCGTGCTCGACCTCAAGGACGAGCGGGGCCAGGAGGTATTCTGGCGGCTGCTGGAGAGCGCCGACCTCGTGGTCGAGAGCTTCCGGCCGGGGGTCGTAGACGACCTCGGCATCGGCTTCGACGCGATCCACGAGCGGCGCGCGAACGTGCCGCTCGTATCGATCACGAACTTCGGGCAGGTGAGCCCCTACCGCGACTACAAGGGCTCGGACCTGGTGCTTTACGCCTTCGCCGGGGAGATGTTCTCGACGGGGCTGCTGGAGCGGGAGCCGGTGAAGATGTACGGCACGGCGGCGCTGGTGCAGTCGGGCTCGGCGGCGGCAACGGCGATGATGGGCGCCCTGATGGCGGGCCGCTACCAGGGCGTCGGCCAGCACGTCGACTTCTCGATTGCGGACAGCCACCTCGTCGGCGTCGACCGGCGGCACGCGACGGTGATGGGGTACCAGTACTCGGGGCGGAAGTCGCTGCGCTCGCCGGGGGCGGCGGTCGGCATGCTGAACGGCGTGTTCCCCTGCCAGGACGGCTGGGTCGACCTCCAGGGCGGGGGGCCGCGGTTCACGAACGCGCGCGAGTTCCTGGGCTACCCGGACTGGATGGAAGACGAGAAGTGGGACGACCCCGCCATCCAGATGAACCCGGAGGCGATCGAGGAGTTCAACGCGTTCTTCTACGTCTGGCTGCTGGAGCACACGAAGCGGGAGATCTGGGAAGCAGCACGCAAGGTGCGCTTCCTCTGCGGGCCGCTGTTCACGATCGACGAGGTGTTCGACGACCCGAACTTCCGGGCGCGGGGATTCTGGGAGCTCGCGGAGCACGAAGCGCTCGAGCAGGTGGAGATCCCCGGGCGTCCCTTCCTCATGTCGGAGACCCCGTGGGAGCTGCGCCGGCCGGCGCCGCTGCTGGGCGAACACACGGCGGAGGTGCTGGGGGAGGCCGGCTACGACGCCGGGGCGATCAACGAGCTGGCCTCGGCCGGCGCGGTGGAGGTGCGCTGATGGCGAACCAACCCCTTGATGGCGTACGCATCCTCGACCTGGGCGGCGTGTGGGCGGGCACGTTCTCGACCGTGCTGCTGGCCGACCTGGGCGCGGAGGTGCTGAAGCAGGAGAACCAGTTCGTGTGGCAGCCGAACACGCGGGCCGTGCCGGGGCCACGCATCCCGAAGGCGATGACGCAGGCGGGCGCGGGCTGGGTCACGGGGCTGCCGAACAGCGATCCGGGCGAGAGTCCGTGGAACTACCACCCGATGTTCGTGAGCCTCTACCGGAACAAGCGGAGCTTCACGCTGGATATCCGGCAGCCCGAGGGCAAGGAGATCCTGGGGCGGCTGGCGGCGATGTCGGACGCGGTGCTGGAGAACAGCGCCGTGGGCACGATGGAGAAACTGGGTATCTCGTACGAGTGGCTGCGGGAGCAGCGGGAGGACATCATCTTCCTGCGGGCGCCGGGCTACGGCGTCACCGGAGAGTACGCGAGCGCGCGCACCATGGGCGCCCACCTGGAAGGGACGATGGGGCACCAGATCCTGCGCGGCTACGAGGGCCTGGAACCGAACTCGAACAGCGGCATCTTCGCCGCGGACTACATCGCGGCGACGCAGATCGCGCTCGCGATCATGATGGCGATCTGGCACCGGAATAACACGGGCAAAGGTCAGTTCATCGAGATGGCGCAGGCGGAGAACGCGGCCGCGATGTTCGCGCAGGCGTACATGAACTACAGCCTCACGGGCGAGGTCGAAGGCGCAATCGGGAACCGCTCGATCTACGCGGCGGACGGGCAGGCGCCATCGGGCGTCTACCCGTGCCTCTCGCCGGGGGCAGCGGACACGGGCGACGACCGCTGGATCGCGATCACCGTGACGAGCAACGCCACCTGGGAGGCGTTGCGCACGGTCATGGGCGACCCCGAGTGGGCGCAGGCGCCCGAGCTGGCGACGGCGGCGGGCCGGGCGGCGGCGCAGGACCTGCTCGACGAGAAGCTGGCGGAGTGGACCGCGAGCTTCGAGGACGAGGACCTGTTCGCGCGGCTGCAGGCGGCGGGCGTGGCGGCGGCGCCGGTGCTGGAGGCCTCGCGCGTGCTGGACGACCCGCACGTGCAGGCACGGAACCTCTACATCCCGCAGGAGCTGCAGGACGACATCGGCGTGTACCGCTACCCGCGGCCGGTCTACGACTTCCCCGAGTCGGAGGGCGGCATCAGGCGTCCGCCGGTCGCGTTCGGGCAGGACAACGACTACGTGTACCGCGAGCTGCTGGGCATGAGCGACGAAGAGTGCGCACGGCTGGAGGCCGAGGGGCACATCGCGACCGCGTTCAGCGAGACGCTGTGAGCGAGGCGCCGGTCCCGGCCCCCACCATCGAGGGAGCGTGCGACCCGCGCTTCGAAGGCGTGCGCGAGGCATTCGCCCGCAACTTCGCGGAGTCGGGCGACATTGGCGCTTCGGTGGCGCTGGCGCTGCACGGGGAGCTCGTGGTCGACCTGTGGGCCGGTCACGTGGACCGGGAGCGAACGCAGCCGTGGGAACGCGACACGGTCGTGCTCATCTACTCCTCGACGAAGGGCGTGGTGGCGCTGGCGGCGCACATGCTGGCGGACCGGGGACTGATCGACTTCGAGGCGCCGGTGGCGGATGTCTGGCCGGAGTTCGGGCAGGCGGGAAAGGAAAGGCTGCCGCTTCGCTACCTGCTGACGCACCAGGCGGGGCTCCCGGCTATCGACGAGGAGCTGCCCATGGGGGCGGAGCTGGAGTGGGACATCATGGCCGGGGCGCTGTCGCGACAGGAGCCGCTCTGGGAGCCGGGCGAGAAGCAGGGCTACCACGCGGCCACCTTCGGCTGGCTCGTGGGCGAGGTGGTCCGCCGGGTGGATGGGCGATCGGTGGGGACGTTCATCCGGGAGGAGATCGCGGGGCCGCTGGGGGTGGACTTCCTGCTCGGGTTCGGCCCCGAGGAAGACCACCGCGTGTCGGACCTGCACCTGGCGCAGATTCCCACCGAGGAGCTACCCAGCCTGGCGGCGGCGGCGCTGCTCGACCCCAAGTCGCTGGCGGCGCGGTCGTTCAACATCGCGCCGCGGGGGCCGAACAAGGGCCGGAACAGCCGCGCCTACCGGGGTTCCGAGCAGCCGGGGTCGAACGGGCACTCAAACGCCCGCGCACTGGCGACGATCTACGGGGCGCTGGGGAACGGGGGCGAGTGGGGGGGACACCGTCTCCTGAGCGAGGCGGGCATCCGGCGAGCGGGGACGGAACAGACGCAAGGCCGGGACATCATCCTGCAGACGCCGGTGCGGCGGACGCTCGGGTACATGATGCCGGTACCCGGCCTCCCCGACCCGCGGGGCGAGAACGCGTTCGGGCACGCGGGGATGGGCGGGTCGCTCGGATTCTGCGACCCGGACGCGGGCCTCGGGTTCGGCTACGCGATGAACCAGATGTGGACGAACACGTTGGACCAGGACGACCCGCGAGCGGCTCGCCTGATGCGGGCGGTCTACGACTCCCTGGGCTGATCGGCGAGGTCGAGGGCGGGGATGTCCTGCCCAGCGAGGAGCGGGGGCAGGGGCCCGAGGATGTGGGGATCGAGGCCGGCGAGGGGGTCGGAGGGGGCGAGGGGGGCCTCGGCGAGGACGAGGAGAGGCAGGGCGGGGAAGCGGTCGCGGAGCCAGCGCAGGTTCTCCCACTCGGTGACGCCAGCATCCTTCGGGAAGCCGCTGACGGCGATCATCTCGACCGGAAGACCGCGGCGTTCGGCGGCCTCGAGGGTGAGGGTGGTGTGGTTGAGCGTGCCGAGCGAGGGTCGGGCCACGACGACGAGGGAGGCGTCGAGAGCGGTGGCGAAGCCGGCCATGTTGTGCCCGGCGGTGATGGAAACGAGGAGGCCGCCGGCGCCTTCGATCACTGTTATGTCGCTTTTTCCCGCGAGGGCGCGGCACTCCACAAGGGCGGCGGCGACATCGATGGGCGCGTTCGCGCGCTCGGCAGCGATCGAGGGCGCGAGCGGCTCGGGGAGGGAGACTAGCGTGCGGATCTCGACGGCTTCGTCGCCGAGCGCGGCGCGGTAGAAGGCCTCGTCGCCATCCTCGGCGGGGTCGACCGCGCCGGTCTGGAACGGCTTGACGAGGGCGACCCGCCGGTCGGGGGCGAGGGTGGCGGCGAGCCAAGCTGCGACGACGGTCTTGCCGACGCCGGTATCCGTGCCGGTGACGAAGATGGTGCGGCCGGTCACGCGGGCGGGGGTACGGCGGCGAGGACGCGATCGACGTCGTCGGTGGTGTGGGTGGCGATGAGGTTGAACCGGATGCGCGCCGTGCCCTCGGGGACGGTGGGGGGGCGGATAGCGCGCGAGAGGATGCCGGCGTCCCGCAGTCGGCGCTCGAGGGCGAGGGCGGTGGCGGCGGAGCCGAGAAGGAGGGGCACGATGGCGGTCTCGGAGTCGGAGGGCGGATAGCCGGCCGCGACCAGGCCGTCACGCAGGCGGGTGGCGAGGGCGTCGAGGTGGGCGCGGCGCTCGGGCTCGGCCGCAACGATGTCGAGGGCGGCGAGGGCAGCGCCGACGCTGGCGGGGGGCAGGGCGGTGTTGAAGATGAAGGGGCGCGAGCGGTTCACGAGGTAGTCGATCACGGTGGCGTCGGCGGCGACGAACCCGCCTGCCGAGGCGAGCGCTTTCGACAGCGTGCCGACGATGACGACGCCCTCGGGGTCGATGCCGAGGCGGGCAAGGGCTCCCTCGCCGCCGGGGCCGAGCACGCCGGTGGCATGCGCTTCGTCGAGGACGAGGACGGAATCGTGGGCGCGGGCGAGCTCGACGAGGGAGGGGAGGGGAGCCACGTCGCCGTCCATGCTGAACACGGTCTCGCTGACGATAAGGCGGCGGCGGGCGGGGGTGGTGGCGAGGAGTTCGGCAAGGTGGCCCGCGTCGCAGTGGCCGTAGACCCTCGTTTCGGCACCGGAGAGGCGGCAGCCATCGATGATGGAGGCGTGGTTGAGGGCGTCGCTGAAGATGACGTCGCCGGGGCGGGCGAGGGCGGTGAGGACGCCGAGGTTGGCGAGGTAGCCGGAGGAGTAGAGGAGGGCAGATTCCTGTCCCTTGAGGGCGGCGAGGCGGTGCTCAAGCTCCTCGTGGAGGGGGGTGGAGCCGCAGAGGAGGCGGGAGGCGCTGACGCTGGCGCCGTAAGCGCGGGCGGCCTCGGCGGCGGCCTCGACGACGCGGGGGTCGGCGGCGAGGCCGAGGTAGTTGTTGGAGGTGAGGTTGAGCAGCTCGCGCCCGTCGATGCTGAGCGTTTCGCCCTGGCCATCGCGGGGGGTGAGGACGGTGCGCCGGAGGGACTGGCGGTCGAGGTCGTCGAGCTCGTCGCGGAGCTCGCCGAGCCAGCCGCTAGCCGCGGGGGACTCGGTCGAGGCCATAGGCGACCGCCTCACAGATCTGCGCGAGCTCGTCCTCCTCGATGGAGAGGGGAGGCATGAGGACGATAACGTCCCCCAGGGGACGGATGAAGACCCCGCGGTCGCGGGCGGCGAGGCAGACGCGCCAGCCGGCCTCGCGGTCAGGGGGGAGGGGCTCGCGCGTGTCGCGGTCGGCGACGAGCTCGATGCCGGTCATGAGGCCCTGCTGGCGGATGTCGCCGACGAGGGGGTGGTCGGCGATGCGCTCGGCGAGGAGCGCCGCGAGGAATTCGGCGCGGTAACGGGTTCGGGCGAGCAGGTCGTCCGCCTCGAACAGGTCGAGGCTGGCGAGGGCGGCCGCGCAGCAGATGGGGTTGCCGGCGTAGGTGTGCCCGTGGAAGAGCTTGCGGCCCTCCTCGCCGTGGAAGGCCTGGTAGACCTCCTCGGTGGTGACGGTGGCGGAGAGGGGCAAGTAGCCGCCCGTGATCCCCTTCCCGAGGACGGTGATGTCGGGGGTCACGCCCTCAAGGTCGCAGGCGAACATGGCGCCGGTCTTGCCGAAGCCGGTGGCGACCTCGTCGGCGATGAGGAGGGTGTCGAACTCGTCGCAGAGGGCGCGGATGGCCGCGATGTGGCCCTCAGGGGCGACGATCATCCCGGCGGCTCCCTGGACGCGCGGCTCGATGATGACGGCGGCGACCTCATCGCCGCGGGCCTCGAGGAGGTCGCGCAGGGTATCGACACAGGCATCGGTACAGGCGGGCTCGGCGCTGCAGCGGTCGCAGCGGTAGCGGTAGGCGTTGGCGAAGCGGAGAGGCTCGTAGAGGAGGGGCTCGTAGACGTCGCGGAAGGGGCCCTCGCCGCCGGCGCTGACGGCGCCGAGGGTGTCGCCGTGGTAAGCCATGTCGAGGGCGGCGATGCGGTTCCGTTCGGGGCGGCCCTTGTTCGCCCAGTACTGGACGGCCATCTTGAGGGCGACCTCGACGGCGGAGGCACCGTTCTCGCTGAAGAACACGCGGGAGCGGCCGGGGAGGTGGGGCAGGAGGCGGCGGCCGAGCTCGACGGCAGGCTCGTGGGTGATGCCGAGGAGGGTGCTGTGCTGGAGCTTCGCCGCCTGCTCCTGGATGGCGCCGACGATGTGGGGGTGGCTGTGGCCGTGGACGTTCGCCCAGAGAGAAGCGACGCCGTCGACGTACTCGTTGCCGTCGGTGCCGATGAGACGGTTCCCCTCGGCGCGGGCAACGACGAGCTGGGGCTCGCGCTCGAAGCGCGCCATCTGCGTGAAGGGGTGCCAGAGGGGGTAGTCCCCGGGGGCGGCATCGGCGGGCATCAGCGGATCGTACCGCGACTGCCGTGTGGCGCGAGGGCGGGGTATGCTTCGAGCCCATGGAAGAGACCTTCGAAGCGCGGCTGGAGCGGCTGGTCGAGGCGAGCCTGGACGGGCGCGATCCCGGGCGCGACGAGCTGGCCTGGCTGCTGCAGGCGCCGGATGAGCGCACGCTGGAGATCGTGTCGGCGGTGAGCCGCGTGCGCTTCGCGGCGTTCGGACGGCGCGTGAAGCTGAACCTGCTGCTGAACATCAAGAGCGGGCTCTGCCCCGAGGACTGCCACTACTGCTCGCAGGCGCGAGACTCACAGGCGCCGATCCCCTCGTACGCGATGGTTGGCGAGGAGACGTTCTGCGCAGCGGCGGAGCGGGCGCGGGAGCTCGGGGCCACGCGCCTCTGCCTGGTGGCGAGTGGGCGCGGACCGACCGAGCGCGAGGTGGACCACGTCGCTCGCGGGGTGGAGGCGGTGAAGGCGGCAGACGGCGCGATGGAGATCTGCGCGTGCCTGGGGCTGCTGAGCGAGGGACAGGCGGAGCGGCTGGGCGAGGCGGGGGTCTACGCCTACAACCACAACCTGAACACGAGCGAGAGCTTCTACGAGGCCATCTGCGACACGCACACGTTCGCGGACAGGCAGGAGACCGTGGGGCGGGCAAAGGAGGGCGGTCTCTCGCCCTGCTCGGGCGCGCTCTTCGGGATGGGCGAGCGCGACGCGGACGTGCTCGACGCAGGCTACGCGCTACGGGAGCTCGACCCGGACTCCGTGCCCGTGAACTTCCTGATCCCGATCGAGGGGACGCCCCTGGCGGGCCTGAACGAGCTCACGCCGCAGCGCTGCCTGCGCATCCTGGCGGTCTTCCGGCTGCTGTTCCCGCGGGCGGAGGTGCGCATCGCGGGCGGACGCGAGGTACACCTGCGGTCGCTGCAACCGCTGGGGCTCTACCTGGCGAACTCGATCTTCATCGGGGACTACCTGACGACGAAGGGGCAGGCGGCGGAGGCGGACCTCGCGATGATCGCGGACGCCGGCTTCGAGGTCGAAGGCGGCGGTCCCTCGGGGGAGCGGGAGCTGGAGCCGGTCGCGCTCAAGCAGGGCGTTCTGGACTGAGATCGCCCGCCACCTCGATGCGGCGGGCCGAGAGGAGCAACTGATGCAGGTCGCCGGATTCGAGACGCAGGTGATCGAGCTTTCCAAGGAGCGGGTGACGCTGGGGGAGATCCCCGGGCAGGTGACGCCCTGGTACGTGACCCTGCGGCTGCGCACAGACGACGGAACCGAGGGCATCGCCTATGCGGCGTACGTCTCGCGGGCGGTGGCGCCGGCGCTGAAGGCGACGCTGGACGGCCTCTGCGAGCAGGTGGTGGGGCGCGATCCGTTCGAGACGGATGCGATCGGGCGGGACCTGCGGATGCGGAACGGGGGCACGGCCCCGGCGGGTCTGGTAACGCGCGCGAGCTCGGCAATCGACGTGGCCCTGTGGGACATCAAGGGGAAGGCGCTGGGCATGCCCTGCTGGAAGCTGCTCGGCGGCAGCGAAGGGCGGGTGAACGCCTACGGGAGCGGGCACCTGTGGCGGCACTACAACCTGGAGGAGCTCCAGCAATGGGGTCCGACGCTTGTGGAGGCGGGCTTCAAGGCGATGAAGCTGCGCTGCGGGGCGGAGTCCTCGGCAGCGGACGAAGTGGAGCGCATGCGCGTGCTGCGGGAGGCGGTGGGGGAGGACGTCGACATCATGATCGACATCAACCAGGGCTGGACCGTGCACCAGGCGACGACGATCGGGCGGCAGCTGAGCGAGCACCGCCTGTACTGGCTCGAAGACCCGACGCAGCACCAGGACTACGCGGGGATGGCGCGCATCGCGGCGGCGCTGGACACGCCCGTCTGCTCGGGCGAGTACCACTACGGGCTGGTCCCGTTCCGGCACATGGTGGAGGCGCAATCGATCGACATCATGATGGTCGACCTGTTCCGGGTGGGCGGCTTCACGGAGTACATGAAGGCGGCGCACCTGGCGGAGGCGTTCAACCTGCCGGTGGTGACGCACCTCGCGACGGAGCTGTTCGCGCACGCGGCGGCGGGCACGAACACGCTCCTGCTGGAGCACGTGCCCTGGGCGTTCCCGCTGTTCGAGGAAGTGCCGCAGGTGGAGGACGGGATGGTGGTGCTGAGCGACGAGCCCGGGCTGGGCCTGCGCTTCGACGAGGCGTACCTGCGAGCCAACGCAGTCGACGCGTAACGCACCGATGGGCGCGGAGGGGAGCGGCGGGGAGCGAGCCTGGCTGCTCTTCGACGGAGACTGCGGGTTCTGCACCAGGCTGGCGGCGTGGGTCGAGGAACGCGATCGCGGGCGGAAGCTGCGCGTGGTTCCCTACCAGCAAGCGCCAAGCCCACCGATGACGCCGGAGCTGCGGGAGGCCTGCGCGGAGGCGCTGCACGCCGTCACACCGGGAGGGCGGCCGCTGCGGGGCGGGGACGCCACGATCTTCACGCTGCACGCGCTGGGCTGGCGGGGCCTGGCGCGACTCCTCTGGCTTAGGCCACTGCGAGACCTCGTGGGGTGGGGATACGGGATCGTGGCGAGGAATCGGTCGCGGTTGTGAAGGTTGGGGCGGCCGGGGCATACGTACCCGAACACATGTCCGTAGAATAAGCGGGGCCGCGCAGGCCAAAGGGGTGTTGGGCGCGTGACGACGCCGATCCGCCGGCAGTACCTGGACCTGAAGAGGCGGCATCCCGGCGCGATCCTCTTCTTCCGGCTGGGCGACTTCTACGAGACGTTCGACGAGGACGCGGAGCTCGTGGCGCGCGAGCTCGACATCGTGCTGACCTCGAAGCCGATGGGGAAGGGCATCCGCGTGCCGCTGGCAGGCGTCCCCTATCACAGCATCGACGGACACGTGGCGAAGCTGGTGAAGCGCGGGCATCGGGTGGCCATCTGCGAGCAGATGGCGGACCCGGCGAGCGTGAAGGGCCTCGTACCGCGCGAGGTCGTGCGCACGGTGACGGCGGGGACGGTCACGAGCGAGGCGGCGCTCTCGGCGGAGACGCCGAACGAGCTGGCCGCGCTGGTCGAGCGGGGCGGCGAGCGGGGCCTGGCGCTGGCCGACGTGACCACGGGCGAGGTGCGGGTGGCGGCAGGGGAAGGGGCGGCGGCGGAACTCGCGCGGGCGGCGCCAGCAGAGCTGCTGGTGGAGGAGGAGGGCTCGGGGTTGGGCGCGGCCGGCTCCGAGGTGGAGCGCCCGCGCCTGAGCGCGGCAGTGGCCTCGGCGCTGGTGGCCGAGCAGTACGGGGAGTCGGCACCGGAGACGCTGGTGGGGAGCGAGGCGGCGGTGGCGGCGGTGGCGCAGGTGCTCGCCTACCTCGGCGAGGTGTACCCGGAGGCGGCGGGGGCGCTGGGGCGGGTGCGAACGCTCGCGAGCGAGGAAACGGTGTCGCTGGACGGGCGCACGCTCACGAACCTGGAGGCGCTGCCCGCCGGCGATGGGCGGCCCTCGCTCTTCGACGTGCTCAACCGGACGCGCTCGCCGATGGGGGCGCGGCTGCTGCGGCGCTGGCTGGCGCAGCCGCTGCGGGAAGCCGGCTCGCTGGGGGCGCGGCACGACGCGGTGACGTGGGCGCTGGAGCGCCCCATTGAGCGGGAGCGGGCGCAGACCATCCTCAAGGGGATTCCCGACGTGTCTCGCCTCTGCGGGCGTCTGGGGGCGCGGGCAGCGTCGCCGCGCGATCTGGCGGCGCTGCGGCACGGCCTGCGGGCGGCGCTCGACCTGGGCGCGCTGCTGGAGACGTCGGATCCGCCGGCGCTGCTGACGGACGCGCAGGCGGCGCTGGCGGACGTAGTCGAGCCGGTGCTGGCGCTGGATGCGGCCCTCGCAGAGGACCCGCCGCCGACGTTCGACGAGGGCGGCGTGATCGCACCCGGGCACGACCCCGAGATCGACACGCTGCGGGGACGGACGCGCTCGGCGCGAGAGGCGTTGCTGGCGCTGGAGGCGGACGAGCGTGAACGGACGGGCATCCGCTCGCTGAAGGTGGGGCAGAACAAGGTGTTCGGCTACTACCTCGAGGTCTCGATCGCGAACGCGGAGCTCGTGCCCGACCGCTTCCAGCGACGGCAGACGCTCGTGGGGGCGGAGCGCTACGTGACGGAGGAGCTGAAGGAGCTGGAGAGCGGCATGACGACCTCGCGCGAGCGGCTGGCGGCGCGGGAGCGGCAGGCGTTCGAGGCGCTGGTCGAGCGCCTGGCGGCGCAGCTCGATGCGTTGCAGCGCGCGGGCGAGGGGCTTTCGACGATCGACGTGGCGCTGGGGCTGGCGGAGACGGCGGCGGAGCGGGGGTACGCCCGTCCGGAGTTCGGCGACGGGACGCGGCTGGCGGTCCGCGGAGGGCGGCACGCGGTGGTGGAGGCGGCGCTGGGGCCGGGGCGGTTCGTGCCGAACGACTGCCTGCTGGAGGGGCAGTCGCGCATCCTCCTGCTGACGGGACCGAACATGAGCGGCAAGTCGACGTACTTGCGGCAGGTGGCGTTGATCGCACTGATGGCGCAGGCGGGGAGCTTCGTGCCGGCGGAGGTGGCGGAGCTTCCGCTGTTCGACCGTATCTTCACGCGCATCGGGGCGCACGACGACCTCGCGGCGGGGCACTCGACGTTCATGGTCGAGATGGTGGAGACGGCGCAGATCCTGCACCGCGCGACGGACGAATCGCTCGTGATCCTGGACGAGGTGGGGCGGGGGACGAGCACATTCGACGGGATGGCAATCGCGCGGGCGGTGCTCGAGTATTTCGACGCGCGCCCGGAGGGGCCGCCACGCACGCTCTTCGCGACGCACTACCACGAACTCACGGCGGTGGCGGCCGAACTGGGAAGCGCGGACAACGCGCACGTGGCGGTTCACGACGAGGGCGGCGAGGTCGTGTTCGAGCACCGCATCGAGCCGGGGCCGAGCGACCGCTCGTACGGCATCCACGTCGCGCGACTGGCGGGGCTGCCGGCATCGGTGGTCGAGCGCGCACGGACGCTGCTCGACGAGCTCGAGGGCGACTCCGTCGAGGCGGGAGAGGCAGCGGCGGCGGTGCCCATGGCGCCTTTCGTCCAGGCGGCGCTGTTCGGCGGAGAGAGCGCAATCGAGGCGGAGCTGGCGGCGCTCGACCTGGAGTCGATGACGCCGCTGGAGGCGATGCGCGTGCTGGGAGAGCTGCGCGAGCGGGCGCGGGGGGCCGGGTGAGCGGGGCGCGGCGAATCCGCCAGCTGCCGCCGGAGGTAGCGGCGCGCATCGCCGCGGGGGAGGTCATCGAGCGACCGGTCTCGGTCGTGCGCGAACTGCTCGACAACGCCATCGACGCGGGGGCGAAGCGCATCCGCGTGACGATCGTGGAGGGCGGGCTGCGGTCGATCGAGGTGAACGACGACGGCAAAGGTATCCCGCCGGACCAGATCGAGGTGGCGTTCGAACGGCACGCGACGAGCAAGATCGCGGGGGCGGGGGACCTGCGGCGGGTCGAGACGCTGGGTTTCCGGGGGGAGGCGCTGGGGGCGATCGCGGCGGCGGCGGAGGTCGACATCGTGACGCGGGCGGAGGGGGAGCCGGTGGGGGTGGCGGCGCTGCTCGTGGACCGCGAGGTCGTGCGCCGCAGCGCACGGGCCGCCCCGGTGGGGACGACGATCACGGTGCGCGAGCTGTTCGCGAAAGTGCCCGCACGGCGGAACTTCCTGGGGTCGGCGGCGAGCGAGGGGCGGCAGATTACGACGCTGGTTTCGCACTACGCGCTCGCCTACCCGGACATCGCCTTCCGGCTGGAGGCGGGGCGGCGGCCGTTCCAGACGAGCGGAGACGGCAATCTCCGGCACGCGGTGGCGGCGGTCTACGGGGCGGAGCAGGGGGAGGCGATGCTCGACGTGGCGCACGAGGAGGGAGGCATCGCCGTCGCGGGGCTGACGGGGCCGCCGTCGCTGCACCGGGGGAACCGCACGGGCATCGCGCTCTTCGTGAACGGCCGCTGGGTGCAGAGCGCGGCTTTGCGGTTCGCGGTGAGCGACGCCTACCAGTCGGAACTGCCGGGCGGGCGCTACCCGGTCGCGAGCGTCGCGCTGCACGTGCCGGCGGAGGCGGTCGACGTGAACGTCCACCCGGCGAAGGCCGAGGTGCGTTTCCGCGACCAGCGAGGGGTGGCCCGGGTGCTCCGGCACGCGATCATGAAGGCGCTGGAGGGGGCGGAACCGGTGGGATGGACGCTGGGGGACCCACCCGCATCACAGCCGACCCCGGAGGAGGCGCCGCGGCCGTCGCTGCGGGAGCGGCTCCAGCCACCGGAGAGCGCCGACACGCAGCAGGCCCTGGCGGGCGACCTCGGCCGGGCGGCGCCGGCGAGCAGTGGGGAGGGGTCGCGGACGCAGCGCGAGACGCTGCCGCTGCTGCGGGTGGTGGGGCAGGTGGCGACGACGTACGTGGTCGCGGAGGGGCCGGACGGGATGTACCTGATCGACCAGCACGCAGCGCACGAGCGGGTCGTGTTCGACCGGCTGAAGGCGCGCGAGGGCGGGGAGGACGCAGTGCAGCCATTACTGGAGCCGGTGCTGGTCGAGCTGGACCGGACGGCGGCGGCGGTCTTCGAGGAGCACGGGGCGCACCTCGGCCGGCTGGGGCTGGCGCTGGAGCCGTTCGGGGATGCGGCCTGCCTCGTTCGGGCGGCGCCGCCGGGGTTCGGGGACGGCGACATCGCCGGGGGTCTGCGGGCGATGCTCGAGAAGCTGGGCGACGAGCGCCGCGTGGCGGACCCGTTCGACCGGGCGGCGGCCTCGGTGGCGTGCCACAGCAGCGTTCGGGCGGGGATGGCGCTCTCAATGGAGGAGATGCGGCAACTGGTCGAGGACCTCGGGGCGACCACCTCGCCGAGGACGTGTCCCCACGGGCGCCCTACGCTCGTCCACGTTCGCCAGGAAGCGCTCGATCGGCAGTTCGGCCGCTGAGGGTGTTTGACCGCCCTCGCGGAGGGGCCCCACCATGACGCGCATGAGTGGGCTGCGCATACTCCCCGCGATCGCGAGCGTCGGGTTCGTTCTGGCGCTGCCGATCCTCCTCTTCACAACGAATATCCGCTTCCTGGCGAGCGACACGGGATACCTGGAAGGGGGCCTGCGGCGCCACGACGCCGCGGAGAACACGGGCATCGCGCTGAACGAGCTCGACTACGCCGTCGGGGCGATCGTGCGGTACTTCGAGGACGACGCGGAGACGCTGCGCATCCTCGTGTTCACGGACGGGCAGGAGACGGCGCTCTTCAGCGAGGACGAGACCCTGCACATGGAGGACGTGAAGGGGCTCATGCGCGCGATCTTCCGCGCGAACGAGGTGGCGCTGGGGTTCGTGCTGGCCTACGTGGCGGCGACGGTGCTGTGGACGGGGGAGCGGTCAGCGCGGGACCTCGCCAAAGAAACGCTGGCGGCCGTCGGGGCGGGGGCGGTGGTGGGCATCGCGGTGGGCATCGTCGCGCTGGTGGGTTTCGACGGGGCGTGGAACCAGCTGCACGAGATCCTCTTCACGAACGACCTGTGGCTGCTCGATCCGCGGACCGACCGGCTCATCCAGATGTTCCCGGAGACGTTCTGGGCGGAGGCGACGTTCGTCGTCGTTGGGATGGCGCTGGCGGAGGCGGTCGTGCTGGTCGGGGCGGCGGGAGGGTACCTCTGGTTCACGCGCCCGCCCCGCGCAACGCGGGACGAACCAGCGGAGGAACCCGCGGACGACGACGCAGGCGAGGACGGGAGCGAGGAGGAAGAAGCTCCCGAGCCAGAGGAAGTCGGCGGGGACGAGGAGAGCGGGGAAGGCGTCGAATCCGCGGAGGACGCGGTCGAGGAAGAGACTTCCGACTCAGGCGACGAGAAGGAGGAAGGAAGTGCGGAGGGCGAGGAGCCAAGTGACGAGGCCGAGCCTCAAGAGGGGTCGGCTTCGGCAGAGGACGAGGGAGAGGCCGAGGATTAGGCGCCGCAGCCGCAGCCGCCACCGCCGCAGGCACAGCCGCCGGACGCGCCGAACTCGGGCTCCATCTGAGCGACGGCGGCGCCGCCTTCCCCACGCGCGACCGCGAAGTTGGAGATGGTGCGCTCGGCGCGATGGCCGGACTCGCACTTCGTCGCGGCGGTGGCCTCGGACATGGGGCGGCGACGCTCGAAGGTGTCGCGGCAGGTGGGGCAGTAGTACTCGTAGATCGCCATGTGGGGAGTATAGCGGCGCCCGCGATCAGGCGGCGCTGGAGGGGCGGCGCCCGGACTGCTCGTCGGGAATCTCGGCGACGACGGGGGCGGGAATAAGGTCTGGCTCGGGAGGGAGGTGGGGCGGGAGGCCCGTCTCCATCTCACGCTCGATGGCGCGGGTTATGGGATTGCCGGGCTGCACCCATCCGCCGCGTCGGAGGCGGGGCAGGGAGGGGCGGCGGACCGACCATCGAGGCATGGGCGGGAGACGCTAGGGCATCACCGCGCGGGGTTCAAGATCAGATGCCTGATCACTCTGTCAGGTGGCCGACGCGCGCTCGCGTTCCTCGGCACGTGCGAGGAAGGCGAGGACGTAGTCGTTGAAGACCTCGGGCTGCTCGAAATAGGTCGAGTGACCGGCTCCGGCCATCTCGAAGAGGCCGGCGCCGGGAACGAGCGAGTGGGACTCGCGGATGAGCTCGGGCGAGGTGATGCGGTCGTGTTCGCCGACGATGAAGGTGATGGGGAGGCCGGAGTCGATAAGCATCTGATGAGTGCTGCCGCGGTAGTTGGCGGGCGGGGGGCCGAGGACGTTGGCCTCGCGGGGCGGGTTGAGCCGCCGGATCTGGTGGTAGAGGAGGGCGCGGTCGGGGTGCGTGTCGGGGAAGTGGGGGGCGAGGGCGTGGGCGCGAAGGCCGCCGTCGCCGCGCTCGACGCGAAGGGCAGCCTGGAGCTCGCGGACGCGGTCGTTCGTGGCGCCGGCATTCGTGCCGCAGAGCACGAGCGAGCGGGCGCGCTCGGGGGCGAGCCGCAGGAGTCCGGCGACGGCGCGTCCACCCATGGACTGGGCGATGACGTGGGCGCGGTCGATGTCGAGGTGTTCGAGGAGACCGACGAGGTCGCGTCCGAAGGCGCCCCGGTCGTGTTCGCCAAGGGCGAGGGAGCGTCCCCAGCCACGGGCGTCGTAGACGGTGCAACGATAGCGCTCGCCGAAGACGGGAAGCTGCTGCCACCAGGAGAGGGAGTTGCCGCCTGCGCCATGCACGAAGACGACGTGATCGCCGTCGGGGTTGCCGTGCTGCTCGTGGTAGATGCGGGAGCCGTCGAGGTCGGCGAAGGGCATCGGGGCAGTCTACGCGGGCGAAGACGGTGAGGAGCCGCCGTTCCCACGGAGAATGCTAGGCTGGACGCGGAGGCGTCCGGGAGTGGAGTTCTGGTTCAGCTACATTGCTGCCTTTGTAGTCGGGATCGTGGTCGGGCGTTGGTGGGCCGTGTCCCTGGGAATAGCCACCGCCCTGTTCATCCTGGTTGTCTTCCTTACTGCTGCACCGCCCGACGAGACGGTCAGTTCCGACGATTGGCCAATCGGGGTTGCCGTCGCAGCGGTACTAGTGATGTTTGTTGGGGTTCCTGCATGTCTCGCCGCCCTCGGGGTGGCGCTACACAGGTCAGTACGCTACATGTGGGAGACCCGAGGGGAACCCCTAGCAGCAGGCGTCAGACGAAGCGGTCGCGGACGGTGACGGCGTTGGGGGCGACCTCGGCACAGGCGCCGCAGCGGATGCAGAGCTCGTCCACGATGTCGTAGCGCGCGCCCTCGTCGACGATGGCCTGGGTGGGGCAGATAGCGGCCGCCTCGGCGAGGGCGGGGTCGCCGGGGGAGGTGACCTCGTAGGTGATCATGCCGGGGAGGGAGCGGGTGGGGTCGCGCTTCTCGCGGATGAGGATCTCGAACTCGTCGCGGAAGTAGCGGAGGGCGAGCTTGACCGTCGTCATGGCGAAGGAACCGTGGAGGCAGTTCGACCACGTCATGGTCTGGATCAGGTCCTCGAACTTGTCGAGGTCGGTCTCGCGGCCGCCGCCGTTGCCGATGCGCCGGAGGATCTCGACGGCGCGCTGGGTTCCCTGGAAGCAGGTGGTGCAGCGCCCGCAGGATTCGTCCTCGGCGAAGCCGAGGAAGTAGGTGCAGAGGTCGACGACGCTGGTGGTCTCGTCGAAGAAGACGATGCCGCCGGAGCCGAGGAAGAGGCCACGGTCGCGGAAGGGGGCGAGGGTGAGGGGCAGCTCGGCTTCCTCCGCGGAGAGGACGCCGGAGAGCGGACCGCCGGGCTGGTAGCCCTTGAGGGGAACGCCGCCGGGGGTGCCGCCGCCGTACGTCTCGAGGAGGTCGCGAACGCTGAGGCCGAAGGGGATCTCGACGCAGCCTGCCTGGTTCACGGCGCCGGAGATGGTGAACATCTTGGTGCCCTTGGCTTCGTCGTCGCTGACGCCCGACCACCACTCGGCGCCGTGGCGCAGAACGAGGGGGGCGTTGGCGTAGGTCTCGACGTTGTTGACGTTGGTGGGGAGGTTCCAGAGGCCGGCCTGGGCGGGGAAGGGTGGGCGAATGCGGGGCATGCCGCGGTAGCCGTCGATGGAGTTGATAAGGCCCGTTTCCTCGCCACAGACGTAGGAACCGGCGCCAACGAAGACGACAAGGTCGAAGGTCTTGCCGCTGCCGAGGATGTCCTCGCCGAGAAGGCCGCGCTCGCGGGCCTGCTCGACCGCCACGTTCATTCGCTCGATGGAAAGCGGGTACTCGTGGCGGATGTAGATGTACCCCGCGACGGCGTTGGTGGCCATGGCGGCGATGAGCATGCCCTCGATGATGAGGTGAGGGTCGCTCTCCATGAGGATGCGGTTGACCCAGGCGCCGGGGTCGCCTTCGTCGGCGTTGCAGACGAGGTAGCGGGGATCGGCAGTGGCGTTGCGGAGGAAGTCCCACTTACGGCCGGCGGGGAAGCCAGCGCCGCCACGGCCGCCGAGGCCGCTCTCGAGCATGAGCTCGATGATGGCCTCGGGCTCCATGTCGAGGGACCTGACGAAGCCCTCGTAGCCGCCGTTGGCGAGGTAGTGGTCAATGTTGCCGGGGTCGATCTGGCCACAGTTGGCCATGAGGCGGCGGATCTGGCCGCGCATGAAGGGGTGGTCATCAAGCATGCCGATCTGGTTGCTGGGGGCGCCTTCGACGACGCCAAGGGCGAGCTCGGGGAACTCGCCCGCTTCGACGAGGGTGGCCTGCACGAACTCGTCGACGCGGTCGGGCGTGAGGGAGTGGTAGAGGACGGTGCGCGTTCCGGCGGCGGAACGGACGGAGACGGTCGGTTCGAGCCAGCAGAAGCCCCAGGAGCCGGTGGTCTGGATGTCGACGTTCAGGCCCCTGTCGGAGACGGCCTGCTGGAGAGCGGCTAGCGTTTCGGCGCCGCCGCGGGCGAGGGATGAGGTATCGAGGCAGAGGCTGACCTGCTCCCGTCCGCCGGCGCGGGAGGCTTCGCGGCGCTCACGCGCTTCGGCGGCGATGGCGGTGAAGCGGTCGTTCATGCGTCCCCCTTCACATCGCGGGCGAGGGCGACGGCGCCGGCGACGGTGAGACCACCGACGACCTCACCGTCGACCCAGACCTGGGGCGCCTCGCTGCAGGTGCCGTTGCACTGGCCGAGGCGGAGTCCGTAGGCGCCGTCCTCGCTCTGGGCGTCGAGGGGAAGGCCGAGGGTGTACTGGAGGGCCTCGCGGATGCGGTCGCCGCCGCGGAGGCGACAGGCGGGGCCGCTGCACCAGGCGATCTCACGCTCGGGCGGGGGCTCGGTGCGGAAATCCGCGTAGAAGGAGACGGCGCCGTAGACGAGCGCGGGGGTGGTGCGCATCTGGCGCGCGAGCACCTCGATCGCCTCGCGCGAGACGTAGCCGTAGTGCTCCTGAATCTCGATGAGGGCGGGGAGAAGATGGCCGCGTTCGAACTCGTATTCGGCGACGAGTTCTCGCAACTCACGAGTGGTCGGCTCAGCCGCCATAAGGAGAGATCCCGTTTGTGAAATGCGGCACTACTATATCCGCGCCCCTCGCGCGCCAGCAACCGCGCGGGCGTCGGCATCCATGAGCTCCGCGGCGCGTTCGCCCAGCTGGAGGCTGTAGTTCTGGCCGCGGTCCTCGGGGTAGACCTGGGTCGTGTTGGAGAGATAGAGACCGCCGATGCCGGTCTGCATGGAGGGGATGGAGGCGGAGTAGTTGGTGGTGATGACGGGCTGGCCGCCGGGGTCGCGGAAGAACCACTTCTCGCGCACCCAGGAACGGTCGAAGGCGGGGTTGATCCGGCGGATGCTGTCCTCGTAGGCGGTGAGGGCCTCCTCGGCGTCCATCTGGAGGACGGGGTGGTCGGGCGCGACGTAGTTGGAGAGGTAGACGAGGTGGTTGCCGCCGTAGCGCTCCGCTCCGACGAGGTTGGTGTGCTCCACGCAGGCGACGAAGGGGAGGTCGTCGGCGATGGAGAGCCAGTAGACGTCGCTGAGGGGGCGGTCGAGGGCGAGGACGAGGCAGGAGGCCCACTGGTAGCGGACGCGGTCGAGGATCTCGACGTAGGAGGCAGGGAGGTCCGGGGCGATGCGCTTGGTGATGATGTTGGGGGTGGTCATGAGCACCTGGTCGAACTCGTGGAAGGCGCCGTCCGCGCGGATGCCGGTGACGGCGCCGAGCTCGGTCACGACCGACTCGACGGGGGTGCTGAGGTGAATCCGGCCGCCGGCCTCACGGATGTGGTCGGCGAGGGCGAAGTAGTAGGAGCGGAAGGAGCCGCGCGGGTAGCCGAGGGTCTCCTTCGCGCCGAGGCGTCCCTCGCGGGAGCCGAAGCGGAGGCGGATCTTCCAGTGGAGCCAGGCCATGCCGATCTCGTCGGCGTGCTCGGCGAACTTTCCCCGGAGGAGCGGGCCCCAGAAGGCGTCGAAAGCCTGCGTGCCGACGGCGCGCTCCATCCAGGAGCGGGCAGTCACGTCCTCGTACACGCGCCAGTCCGCCTGGCGCTTGAGCCAGAGGCTGGCGAGGCCGAGGCGCACGCGGCTGGGGAGGCTGACGGCGTCGAAGCGGAGGAGATCGAGGGGGGTGACGAAGGGATAGACGCGGCCCTTCACGAAGTGGCCGTTGTGGGGCTCGATCCACTCGAGGCGGTCGCCCAGCCCGAGGTCGTCGAAGTAACGGACGACGGTCGTGTCGTTGGTGAAGATGTGGTGGTAGAAGCACTCGATTGGCTCGCCGCCGACCTCGAAGGTGACGACCTGGCCGCCGGGTTCGTCGCGCCCCTCGAAGATGGTGACCTCGTGGCCGAGCTGCTGGAGGCGGCGGGCGGCGGCGAGGCCCGCGACGCCCGCGCCGACGATGCCGGCTCTCACGACGTCACCGGGCTGCGCTCTTCGACGGGCACGGTCGTGAGGCGTCCGAGGCGGGCGATGGGGATACCGAAGGTCCAGAGCAGGATCAGGCCGACGACGGTGGCGGGGGCGACGACGACGGCGTGGGCGACGATGGCGTAGGCGGCGGCGAGCCCACCGGCGAGGCCCGCGTTGACCATCACCAGCTTGGCGGCCCACTCGAAGGGTCCGGTCCCGCCGAAGAAGGTGGGGATGATGATGGCGAGGTTGGCGGCAGCGAGGAGGAGGACGTAGTGGGCAAACCCGAGGTCGATGTCGAAGGCGAGGCCGACGATGGCGTAGGCGCCGGCCTCGACGGTCCAGCCGAGGACGCTGAAGACGGCCACGAGGGCGAAGCTGCGCCAGTCGTGGACCGAGCGGAGGGCGCCAATGACCGAGTTGACGTGGGGACGCAGGCGCTCGGCGAGCCGTCGGGGGAGCCGTTCGAGGACGAACTCGGCGAGGCGGTAGGCGCGCTCCTCACGCAGGGTGAGCCAGTAGAAGACGACGAGGGCAACTGAGAAGAGCGCCGAAGCGGCGATGGCGATGGCCTGCAGGCGGCTATCGCCGAGGCCGGTGACGGCGCCGGCGGTGAGCAGCATGAGGACGAGCACGCAGCCATCGAAGAGGCGCTCGACGGCGATGGCGCCAAGCGTGCCCATCGCCGAGACGCGCTCGCGTTCACCAAGAACGTAGGCGCGAATGAGCTCGCCGGCGCGGGCGGGCAGGAGGTTGTTCGCCATGTAGCCGATGATCGAGTAGGAGAAGAGGCGCCGAGCGCTGATGGCGACCACGGGGCGCATGAGCACCGACCAGCGATAGCAGCGGAGCCAGAAGGAAGCGAAGAGCACGACGACGGCGGGGGCGAGGTACCAGTAGTTGGCGCCCTCGAAGGCGTCGGCGATCTCCCCGAGATCGGTGGCGAGCACGAAGAGCACGATGAGCGATGTGCCAATCGCCACGGCAAGCCAGAAACGGATCGAGCGGAACACGACTGTCAGCGCTCCCCGGCCTCGGCGCTGTCGAAGAGACGCACCCTCCCGGCCCCACCTTCCACGATCCAGAGCTTACCACCGGGTGTCTCCACGATTCCGTACGGGGAGCTGAGGGGTTGGTCCCGCGGATCGATGACCGTGATGGGGACGCCGGTCGCGCTGTAGATCCGCACCTGGCCAAGGGACGGCAGGGAGAGGGCAATGCGGCCATCGCGGAGGACGCGCAGGTAGGGCTTGTCGAGGTGGTCGGCGCCACCCCAGCCCTCCACGGGAAACTCGCGCAGGTAGGCGCCGGAGGGATCGAGGATCTGGACGCGCGCGTTCCACATGTCGGCGACGGTGATTTCGCCGTTCGGGGCGATGTCGATGCCGACGGGCTCGCTGAACTCGGCGGAGCCGCTGCCCCGGCCCAGCGTTTCGGCAGAGAAGGGGGCGCCGATCTCACGGAGGTACTCCCCCGCGGAGGTGTAGATGACGATGCGGTTGTGCCCGGTGTCGGTGACCCAGAGATTGCCGGCCGCGTCGACGGCGAGGTCGCGGGGACCGTAGAGGTGGTAGGGGCCGGGAGGGTTTCCGTCGAACAGCGGGCGCTCGCCGAAGGAGAGGGTGAACCCGCGGAGCTCGGCATCGAAGGCGAGGATGCGCCAGCCGAAGGTGTCGGCTACATAGACGCTCCCGTCCTCCGAGACGGCGAGGCCCCAGGGTTGGGAGCCAGCGCCTTCCTCGGTGGGGAGTTCGATGGCGGCGAGGAAGTTTCCTTCGGCGTCGAAACGCTGGAGGACGCGGGCCATGCTGTCGATGACGTAGAGGCTGCCGTCGGGGCCGGATTCGATGTCGACGGGGACCGAGAACTTGCCGGGGCGAGCCCCGAGTCCGCCGAAGGTCGGCCGGCCGGACCCGTCGACGCCGGGACGATCCGGCTCGAAGGTCTGGGTCGTGAGCCGGCCTGACTCCCGGTCGAAGTCGAGGGGGAAATAGGCGAACCCCTCGTTGCGGCCAAGCTCGCGGCGAGGCTCGTGGTCGCGCCAGTAGGAGAAGGCGTCTCTGGCCCAGGTTCCCTTGAAGATGCCGCTGCCAATCTGGCGCCACGCCTCACCCTCGAAGGGCCCAGCCGTGAGGGCCGACTTGTAGGGTGTTTCGGGGAACCAGACGTGATGGCGGTAACGGGTGGGAGCGGCGAGGTGGGTCACGCCACGGGAAACGAGATCCTGGGCGACGATCGCCGAATTGGAGGCGTTGACGAGAATGACATCGAATTCTCCCTCAGGCAGCCCGGCGTTCATGTCCCTGAAGGCGACGTGGTTGTAGTCGCGCAGATACCAGACCCAGGGCCAGGCGAACGACTGCGGGGTGTCCACGGCGATGGGCAGGTCGAGGCCCTTCCCCGTGACCTCGGCGAGGGCGTCGATCTCATCGGCCATGCGGGTGATGTCGGGAGAGCTGTGGGTGTAGATGAGCATGTCCTTCGCGACATCGCCGCGCTCGAAGGTGACCTGGCTCATCGTGCGGACGGAAAAGAAGGCCAGCGAGGCGACAACGATGAGGACGGCGAGGAGTGGCAGGGTGCGCCGTCCAAGGTGGGAGGTGACGAAGCCGGTCGTGACGACGGCAACGAGGAGCGCCACTGCCCCCCAGGTGAGACGCACGCCCAGCGGAGGGCCCCAGTCGAGCACGAAGAGGACGAGGGCGAGGGCGGCGGTCGAGAGGGCGAAGGCGATCGTGAGCAGGTCGCGGGAATCGAGCGGACGGGAACGCCAGTAGCTCCAGGCGCGCTGGATGGTCCAGGCGGCGATGAGGGCTGCAGGGAGGGCGAGGTGGGTGTTGAGCCACGGCATCTTCTCGCCGGCGAAGGAGAGGGAGGCGAAGAGAGCCAGGAACCAGAGGACGAGGAAGCGGGCGAAGGGCGAGCCTTTCACGAGGGCCCAGGCTCCACCCACCAGAGTGAGCAGGAGGGGGAGGAACTCGTAGGCGGGCATGACCATCAGGTAGTAGAACCAGGGCTGCATCCCCCGCCGGTAGTCGTGCTGGGCTTGCCAGTGGTCAATGGAGCCCCAGGCGCCGCTGCAGAGGCCGCTGGGGTTCGACCAGAGGCTGGTCATGAGCGTGGCGTAGATGAGCACCGCCACCGCCGCGGCGATCAGCCAGGTGCGCCGACGCCAGTTGAGCCCGGCGAAGACGGCTACTCCCCCCGTCACGATGAAGGCGAAGGCAAGCGCCAGGCCATCGCGGGTTGAGGCCGCCGTACAGACGGACGCGTAGTCAAGCGAGTTGGTAACGAAGAGTGCCTCGAGGATCGGCCTGGCGAAGGGGGCGAGGAGGGGAAGGGTGAGGGTTCCGGTGAGCACGAGGAGGTCGCCGGAACCGGGAAGGCGCCGGGGCCAGCCGAGCGCGCGCCGGCGCCGGCGGAGGAAAGGCCACAGGCCCGCCACCACCCAGGCGATCGGGAAGATGACGGCGGCAAGGACGAAACGGTCCCAGGCCCCCTCCCTGTTGCGGGCGCGCATGGTGTCGCGCGCAAGCTCGAGGGCGAGCTGGCCGTTCAGGTAGAGGAGGAGGAAGGCGACGAAGAGGAACGCGGCTTCCTTGGTGGCGAAAGCAAGGGAGAGGGTGGCGGCGAAGATGATGAGCCAGCGCGTTCGGCCGTCGTGGAGGTACTTCCACATGGCGGCCACGAGGACGAGCAGGAAGAACGCGAGGAAGATGTCCATCCGCAGGAAGCGGCTGTAGTAGACGAGGGTGGGAGAGAAGGCGAGGAAGGAGACCGCGGCGAAGACCCCCGTGGAGCCGAGCCAGCGCCTGAGGGCGAAGGGGGCGGCGACGACGGCCATGCCGAACAGGGCCGGCGAGATGCGGGCGGTGTAGTCGGTAGCGGTGAAGACGATGAATGTCACGCCCTGAACCAGGTAAAGCAGGGGGCCGTGGAAGACGGGGCTGTGGGTGTAGTCGCCCTGGGCGAAGTCCCAGGCCCACTTGGCGTGGATGCTTTCGTCGTGGTGGAGGGCGCGGGCGCCGAGGTCCCAGAAGCGAAGGGCGAAGGCGGCGGCGAAGACGAGGACGTACGCGACCAGCACCCAGTCCACCTCGATGCGGCGGGCGAGGAAGCGGTCGAAGGCGTTTCCCTCGGCGGCGGAGCCGGGTCGGGACGTCATGGCGCCCTCACGTAAACGGCCACGATCTCCAGCCGCTGGTCGAGGCTATTGCGCTCGGCGAACCAGTGGACGAACGCGAGGAAGCCACCAGGACCGTCGATCGCGCGTTCGAGCATCCAGCGGCCATCAAGGGCTACAAACCCTTCCGGAGAGGGAAGGTCGGCGGGCCAGATCACGACTCCGGCCCCGGCCGGCACGCGGCTCGCGAGCACGAGCGTGCCGGAGTCGCGGAAGGGCCAGGTCAGCGCCTCGCGGTAGCGTTCGTGCACGACGACAGAGCCCCCGGACGCGTTGGCCGAGAGCGCGACGTCGCGGATCGCGCGGGCAGACGACGGACTGGCCGGACCGGGCAAAGGTTCTCCAGCGGCGCTGAGGGCGACGCCACTGGAACCGGCCAGGAGCAGGACGCCTCCGACCGCGAGGGGAGCCAGGAGCGTGAGCGGCAATGACTCCCGATAGGTCGCCAGAAGGGTGAGGGCAGTGACGGCGCCGATGGCGGCCATGGCAAGGACTACGCGACCAAGGACGCCCCCAACGTCTCCCTCTCGGGCCCAGTCGCTGAGGACGTAGCAGACGACGGCCACGAGGGCCATGGCGAGGAGCAGGAGCCAGCTTTCCCGCCGCCAGGTAGTCGCCATCAGCCGGCCGACCAGGCGCGCAAGGGCAGGGCCCAACAGCAGGCAGGAGGCGAAGGTCGCGGCGGCGAGGGGGAAGGGCGAGTGCGCGGGGAGGGCCACGAGGAACCAGGGCAGGGCGACTCCGGCTACGCCGAGGGAGAGCGTCTCCATGGGGGTTGGGGACCGACCCTCCTCGCGGAGCCGCACGACGAGCCAGGCGGCCGCGGCCGCGCCGCCCACAAGGAGGGGCAGCCCGTAGAGGGCGGCAAGCTCGGCGACGGTAAGCGTCGACCAGGGCTCGTCGAATCCGGCGGCGAAGAGGGAGAAGGCGGCAATGCGGAGGCCGTCGGCGTCGACGCCGAACTGGAGGCTAGTCAGGAGCACGCCCAGGGCGGTCCCCGCGCCTCCCCACCAGAGAGCCTCGCGGGTGGGGAGGCTATTGCGCAGGGCGGCGAGCACCGTCGCGGCGAGGACGACGGTCAGCGGCAGGGGTCCGGCAGTGGCAACGAGGAAGGCGATGATGAGCCATCCCCAGGGGGGTGGCCGGCCGGCGACCAGGGCGACCACGAGCCAGAGGGCGATGGCGGCATCCCAGGCGGCCGTGGTCGCCGTGACCCCGAGGACGATGCCGGCAGGGTCGAGGGCGAGGAGGAGGAGGGTGAGGAGGGCGCCGCCTTCGCCGAGCTGCGGCCGGAGCAGGAAGACCGCCAGCGGGATGGTGAGGGCGCCGGCAAGGGCGAGGGCTCGGGCGGGTTCCTCCGACTCGGTCCAGCCCAGCGTGAGGGCGGTCACCGCCTGGTAGAGGGTTGGGACGTAGCGGTGGTCTTCGATCCCGATGCGGGCCTGCCAGGCGCCGGAGAGATGGGTGAGCTCGGCGCCGCCGACGGGGGCTCTCCAGACCAGTCCGACCCGCAGCAGCACGAAGAGGACCACCACCAGCACCCAGGCGACGGAGGCGACGGAGACGGAAGGGAGGTGGCGAGAGGAGGCAGGGGAGGTCACTGCGCCGGCACCCGGTACACCCTCACTGCACCCTCGACGAAGACGGTTTCGAGGAACTCCTCGAAGGCGGGGATGAGGCCGCCGCGGTAGCGCACGCGCTCCTCACGCCCGAGGACGACGTAGCTCGCGCCAAGTTCCCGGAGTGCGTGGACAACCTCTTCCTCGTCTGCGGCGGTGTAGACGGTATCGACCAGGTCACGGCGGCGGTCCAGCTCAGGGCCAACCTCTTTCCCACGCCAGGTGCGCTCGTGGCCGGGCCAGCCTACGGGTACCTGGAGGCCGGTGCGGAAACCCACACGGCCAAACGACCCGTAGCCACCGGGGTCTTCGAGGACGGCCTGGCCTTCATCCCCGACTGTCCAGACCCGCCCGGACGCCTCCACGACAACGGCGTCGGGCTCGACGTTCTCGGTCAGCCACTGGACAAGGGCGTACTCGTCGGGGTGGTAGAAGTCGACGAAGTGGAGACCGTCGAGGCTGACGGCCTTGCGGAAGCCGTCGGTTCGGTTGGGCATCATCGTGACGGCAAAGACGAGCGAGCCGGCCAGGAGAAGGGCGGCGGGCGCGGCGAGGAACAGCCGGGGCCGGGGAGCAACGAAGCGCAGGGCGGCAATGAACACAACCGGGGAGGCGACGGAGAGCACGATCCAGGCCTGATAGGAAAGCTTGAAGACCGTGTTATGTCGCGGGACGAAGAAGAGTGCGTCACGGATGAACAGGATCTCCGTCCCGTAGAGGAGGAGGATGCCAAGGGTGGCGAGACCGGCCACGGGCGCGCCCGGGTGGCCGCGTGCGGTGAGCCTGATGGCGGCAAAGGCCAGCAGCCAGAGGGCGGCGGCGAAGAAGACCAGCGTCAGCCATCCGCCCGCCCCCCGGCTCGAGAAGGCCTCGCCGAGCCCGGCCTCCTCGGAAAAGACGCCAGCCGCTCGGCCGGCGCCGGCGAGGATGATCCAGAGAAGGAACGGCAGGGCGGGGAGGAGGAACGCCACGGCGAGATCGCGGAAAGGGAGGGAGAAGCCCCGTCGGGGCAGCGCCCACGCAATCACGGGGAGGCTGAGCACGACGATCGTGCCCCAGAAGAGGAGGACGTGCCGGATGCGCGTGCCCGTATCGGCGTAGGCGTAAAGGCCGCCGACGGAACCACTGCTGAGGTCGACGATCCAGGGTGAGTAGGCGGCGAGGGCAAGGAGGGCGGGAACGACAAGGTACGAGAGGGCACCGGTGATGGCGGGGACGGCCGCGCCGGCACGGAGGTTCCTGGCCAGCACCGCGACCGCGAGGACTGTCGAGAGGGTGATGACGTCCCAGGTGTTGACGAATGCGAGGCTGCCGAAGACAAGCCCCACGATGAGGAGCCACAAGGGGCGGCGGAGGTGCTCGCGCCAGGAGAGACGTCCGCGCCCCCGCCAGAGGACGGCGCTGAGGGCGAGGGCGAGGATGACCCCGGGGATGGCCATCACGTGGGGGTGGAGGTCGCCGAGGAGGAAGCTGAAAAAGGGCACTTCAGTAATGACGTCGGTATAGCCCGGCTGGGGGCCCCAGTAGGACATGCGGGACATGCGCCACCAGGCCCAGTGGTCGGTCGGGAACCAGCGCTCGGTGGGGTCGAGGGGCTGGCCGATGCAGGAGTCGCCGGCGCCGGCACCGCAGCGGACGAGCCCCTCCACGCTGAAAGCGGTGTAGATGCCCTCAGAGGAGGCGCCGTGGGCGGAGGCGAGCTCGAAGATGCTGGCGAGGGGGCCGGAGAAGAGCAGGAGGAGCACGCCGCCGGCCGCCGCAACGGGAATCCAGCGGCGGGCGCGGCCGCCGAGGAGCCAGCGCGCGAGCGCGGCACAGAGGGAAGCAGCGGCAACGCCGGCGCTGGCGAAGACGGCAGCGAGGGAGAGGTTGAAGCCGGTCGCAGGCCAGACATCGGACGCGCCCGTGAGGACGGCGGCCTGGAGGTAGCCACCGTAGTAGTAGCTGGCGTTCTCGCCGGCGAACCAGGGATCGTGCGGGGGGTAGTCGGGCGAGACGAGCATGGCGTTGAGGTAGAGGAAGTCCATCGGTTGCTCGGTGTGCGCGATGTCGGGCGAGTGGGCTCGGACGAAGGCGTATCCGAAGAAGAGCACCGAGAAGAGCACGATCGCGACGGTGAGGCCGCGGGTGGAGCGGGCCAGGGTCACGAGGAAGCGGCGGTCGCGGACAGCGAGCACGACCGTGGCGACGGCGAAGAGGGCGATCGCGAGGATGAACCCGCCTCGTCCGGCAGGGAGCGCGCCCACCACCCGGAGGAGAAAGTAGCCGGTCGAGACGAGCGTGAGTCCCAGGGTGAAGGAGAGACCCGCGCCGGCATCGGGGAAGCGGGCGAAGAGGCGGAAGGCGAGGGGCAGGGCCAGCGCCGCGATGACGAGGGCAACACCCCAGAAGGCCAGCGCCTCAGTCATGCGGAAGCCTCACGCGAGGAGCGCGTCGACGAAGGTCTCGGCATCGAATGGGGCGAGGTCGCCCAAGCCCTCGCCGGTGCCGATGAGCCGCACGGGGACGCCGAGGTCGCTGGCGATGGCGAAGACGATCCCACCCCGGGCGGTGCCGTCGAGCTTGGCGAGGACGAGGCCGGTCACGCCCACGGCCTCGGTGAAGGCGCGGGCCTGGAGGAGGCCGTTCTGGCCGGTGGTGGCATCGAGGACGAGGAGAGTTTCGTGGGGGGCATCGGGATGGCGGCGCTGGATGACGCGGGTGACCTTCTTCAGCTCCTCCATCAGGTTCGACTTGGTGTGCAGACGGCCGGCGGTATCGATGATGGCAACGGCGGCGCCATCGCCTTCGGCGGCGGAGAGGGTATCGAAGACGACGGCGCCGGGATCGCCACCGGGCTGATGGGCAACGACGCGCACGTCGAGGCGGTCGCCCCAGGTGCGGAGCTGGTCGATGGCGGCTGCGCGGAAGGTATCGGCGGCAGCGAGGATGGGGACGTGGCCGCCGTCCTTGAGCGCGGACGCGAGCTTGGCAATGGAGGTGGTCTTGCCGGCGCCGTTCACGCCGACCACGAGGATGACGAGCAGGTCGGGAAAGGGGGCATCCCAGCGGGGCGGGGCGCCGGCGGGAGCGTCAAGGATGGCGACGAGCTCGGCGCGGAGGATGTCGCGGACCTGGGCGGAGGTGGTGGCGCGGGTCTCGTGGACCCGGTCGCGGACGTTCTCGAGGATGCGCTCCGTAGTGCCGATGCCGGTATCGGCGGCGATCAGGATCTCCTCAAGCTCTTCCCACAGGTCATCGTCGAAGTCCGGCCGGTCGAAGAGACGCCCGATCTGCCCGAGGAGGCCGGAGCGGCTGCGGGCGAGGGCGCGCCCGGACTGGGCCTGTATCTCCTCGACCTGCTCGGGGGTGAAGGCAGGATCGTCCGAGGTTTGGGATTCATCGGTATCCTGCCGTCTTCGCCAGAACCGCATCGCCCCTCCACCACCGCCGGCGCGGTGACGCCCGATTCTCCCCCAAGGCCCCGGAGGGGTGCTAGCGGCTCCCGGCCTCCACGGCCGCCCGCGGTTCGGCGGGAGCGGGCTCCTCCTCGGGGACTTCGGTCGGGGGAGCGGCGGCGCCGGGGAGGTCGGAAAGACGGAGGGAGAGGGTGCTGGAGACGCCGCCCGGGCCCATGGAGACGCCGTAGATGGCATCGGTGGACTCAATGGTGCGGCGGTTGTGGGTGACGATGAGGAACTGGGTGCGATCGGCGAGGCGGGCGAGCTCGGAGACGAAGCGGCCGACGTTGGCCTCGTCGAGAGCGGCGTCAACCTCGTCCAGGACGCAGAAGGGGGCGGGGTTCACGGAAAGCAGTGAGAAGAGGAGGGCCACGGCCGTAAGCGAGCGCTCACCCCCGGAGAGGAGGCTGAGGGTGCTGAGGCGCTTGCCGGGCGGCTGGGCCTCGATCTCGATGCCGGAATCGATGATGTCGTCGGGGTCGAGCAGCTTGAGGCGGGCGGAGCCGCCGCCGAAGAAGGCCGTGAAGTAGTTGCCGAAGGCGGAGTCGACCTCATCGAAGGTGGCGCGGAAGCGGGTCCGTATCTCGCCGTTGAGCTCGGTGATGGCGCTCTGGAGCTGGGCCTCGGCATCAGTGAGGTCCTGGACTTGCTCGGTGAGGAAGGCGTGGCGCTCCTCGCTCTCGCGGAAGTCGTCCGGGGCTTCCTGGTTGATGGGCCCGAGTTTGCGGATGGCGGCCCGCACGTCCTCGATCTCACGCTCGGTGGCGGCAAGGTCGGGCGCCTCTTCGCCCGGGCCGGGCGCGTCGAGCCCGCCACCGGGGGTCAGGCCCTCGCGGGCCATCTCGGTCCGCAGCGTCTCGAGGCGCTCGCGAGCGCGGTCGAGGGCAGCTTCGAGGTCGAGGCGGCGGCGGCGAGACTCGAGGAGCGCGTTCTGCGCTTCGCCGTATTCGGCCTGCACGGAGCGCTCGTGCGTTTCGAGCCGCAGCAGCTCGTCCCGGTCGGGAGCGCTGTCGTCGGTCGAGTTCTCCTGCTCGAGCCGGAGCTGCTCGAGCTCCTCGGTCTGGCGCTCGATGGCCTCGGTGAAGTTGCCGGCCTCGAGCTCGAGGTTCTGGGCGCGGAGGATGCGCTGGGCGATCTGGGATGCGAGGCGCTCAATCGCGCGCTTCTGCTGCTCGCGAGTGAGGGCGTGGGCCCTGGCCTCGCCCTCGGCGGAAGCGAGCCGGGCGCTGGCCCCGGAGACCTCCTCAACGGCCTCCTCGACACGGGCGGGGGCTGCTTGGAGGTCGGGGGCGAGGGATTCGAGCTCAGCGCCGAGCTCCTCGCGGCGAGCGTTGAGCTGCGCGAGCAGGGCGCGGGCGTCCTCGGCCGCCTGCTCGTCGAGGAAGCTCCCGGCGAGATCGCGGCGACGGGCGAGGACGGTCATCATGTCGCGCCGGATGCGGTGGAGGCGATCCCGCTCCCGCTCGCGGGCGCGCAGGGCGTCGTCGAGGGTGGTGCGGCTCTCCTCGTGGGCGCGGTCGCTCTCCTCGACGAGGCGGGAGAGGCGGTCGACGGTGTCGCGGGCGCCGTCGACCTGCTCGCGGTTGGCCTTAACGACCTCCTCAAGCTCGGCGATCTGGCCGGGAAGCTCGTCGATCTCGCGCTGGCGGGTGAAGCTGAAGGGGCTCTCGGAGTCGGATGCGAGTCCGCCGGTGATGACCCCGGAAGGGTCGAGGAAGATGCCGTCGAGGGTGACGACGGCTCCGAGGCCACGCGTGAGCATGCGCTTCGCGACGCGCATGTCCTCGACGACGATGATGCGGCCGAGGAGCGTATCGACGAGGTCGCGGAAGCGCGCTTCGCAGCGGACGAGGCGGGACGCGACGCCGACGACGCCGCGCTCTTTCTGGAGGTTCAGCGGGTAGACCTTGCGCAGGCCGTCGAGGGGAAGGAACTGGGCGCGGCCACGGGCGCCCTCGCGCAGGAGCTCGATGGCCTGGAGAGCCTCGGCCTCGCGCTCGACGATGATGGCGTGGAGGTGGTTTTCGAGGGCGGCGTTGATGGCGGCCTCGAGGCCGGCGGGAACGCGCAGGTGGCGGGAGAAGAGGCCGACGACGCCCGACACCTCCGGGGCTTCGCCGAGACTCCCGGGCTTCACGTTCTCGATGAGGACCTGGCCCATGATGAGGGCGTTGCGGGTGCCGGTGGCGATGCCTTCGCTCTCGGCCTGGACGCGCTTGAGGACTTCGAGGCGGCCCTGGAGGTGGTCGAGCCGGCGGAGGGGTTCCTTGCCGGCCTCCTCGAGCTCCCGCAACTCGTTCTGGACACGGACCAGCCGTTCGCGAGCGCCGGCGGCCGTCTCCCGGGACTCCCGCAGGCGAGCGCCGGCGGTGTCGACGCTCTCGCTCAGCTCGGCGTAACGACGGCCGTACCCGACGAGCTCGACGAGCAGCTGCTTGCGGCGCGACTCCACGGCGCCGGCCTCGGGACCATCGGCGGGGGCGAGGGAGGCGCGCTGGGCGGCAGCAGCCTGTTCCCTGATGCGCTCCTCCAGGGCGGCCAGCTGGCCACGGAGCTCCTCGGCGCGGCGGTGCAGGGCCGAGTCCTCGCGCTGGGCGAGGGTGAGCGCCTCACGGGAGCGTTCGAGGGATGCGCGCAGGGTCTCGATCTCGTCGGTCAGCTCGAGGCTGCGGCGGCCGCTCTCGAGGTCGGCGGCGGCGAGCGTGGCCTTCTCGCCTTCGAGCGCTTCGACCTCGGTGCGAATCTCGCCGTGGCGGGTGGTGGTCATGCTATGGCGTTCGCGGTCGAGGATGAGGGCGTGTTCGAGGGAGCGGATGCGGCCTTCGATGTCGTCGCGGGCGCCGTCGCGGCGAGCGACGGCCTCGCGGCGCCGGCCGATCTCCTCGCCGAGGGCCTGCAACTGCTCCTCGAGCGAGGTGACGCGTGACTCGGCGTTCTCGTCCTCGGCGCCGCGCTGGTCGAGCTCGGCCTGGGCGCGGGCCATGGCGGTGCGGGTCTCGCTCCAGCGGGAGGAGTAGAGCCGGCGGAGGAGGGTGGCGAGACGGGCGGAGAGGTCGCGATGCTCGCTGGCGCGGTTGGCCTGGCGGCGGAGGAGGCGGAGACGGGGCTCCAGCTCGTCGATGATGATCTGGACCTTCGCCATGTTCTCGCGCGTGCTTTCGAGGCGGTTGTGGGCGTCGGCGATCTTCGTGCGGAAGGGCTTGACGTCGGCCGCCTCGTCGATGAGCGAGCGGCGGTCCTGGGGAGAGAGGCTGAGCACCTCATCGACCATGCCCTGGCCCATGATGGCGTAGCTGTTCTGGCCGACGTTGGCCTTCTGGAGGAGGTCGTTGAGGTCGCGCAGGCGGATGCGGGAGCCGTTCAGGAGGTACTCGGTGTCGCCGTCGCGGTAGGCGCGCCGGCCGATCTGTATCTCGCTGTAGTCGAGGGGGAGCCAGCCGTCGCTGTTGTCGAGGGTGAGTGTGACCTCGGCCATGCCGAGGGGGGCGCGGTCGCCGGCGCCGGCGAAGATGACATCTTCCTGCTTGCGGGCGCGAAGGAGACGCAGGCCCTGCTCACCGAGGACCCAGCGGACCGCATCGGCCACGTTGCTCTTGCCGGAGCCGTTGGGGCCGATGATGGCGGTGACGCCGGAGCCGAACTCGAAGGTGGTCTCCTGGGCGAAGCTCTTGAATCCCTGGAGGGTGAGGCGCTTGACGTACATGGCTCAGGCCCCCACGGCGACGCCGGCGGGGGCGTCGACTGAGAGGGCGGCGTGGGCTTGCCGGGCAGCCTCATGCTGGGCGGCGCGCTTGCTCGAGCCGCTTCCGCGTCCAAGCATCTCGCCGGAAACCCGAACCTCCACCACGAATCGACGCCCCTCCTCCTCGGCCTGCTCCGCGACAGTGACATAGTCCGGAGGCTGATGCCAGCGGGCCTGCACGAGGTGCTGGAGCGCGGACTTGGGATCGAGGGAGGGACCGCCCTCGCGCATGCTGTCGATCTCGGGCTTGAGGAGGCGGAGGGCGAGGGCGCGGGCGACCGTGAGCCCGTGGGCGCGGTAGACCGCGCCGATGACCGCCTCGAAGGCGCCGGCGAGGTTGCGCTCGCGGTCACGTCCGCCGGCGGCCTCCTCGCCGCGACCGAGGATCAGGTAGCCGCCGAGGTCGAGGCGGCGGGCGGCCGTGGCAAGGGTGCTGCCGCGGACGATCTCGGCGCGCATGCGGGTGAGCTCGCCCTCGGCGGCCTCGGGATAGGCGCGGAAGAGCTCGTTCGCGACGACCATGCCAAGGATGGAATCGCCCAGGAACTCGAGACGTTCGTTGGGCGTTGCCTGGGCGGAACTCTCGTTCGGGAAGGAGGCGTGCGTGAGAGCCTCGCAGAGGAGATCATCGGGAAGGGGCTTGATGCCAAGCCTCTCCGCCAAGTCGCCACTTCGCGGGGGCGACTGGACCACGGCGGCCGTGCTCTCCAAGATGCCCCCACCATTCAATTGTTAGGGTTCCTTGATCATATCGGCGGACGTTTGAAAGTGTCAAGAAATTGTCTATTCTCAGACCCCACCCATGACTGAGACCGTTCCAACCGATCCCTGCTCGATCTGCGTCGAGCCCGTGGAGCCGCACACGGAGTCGTACTGCAACGCGTGCGGGCGGCTGTTCCACCTGAATCAGCGGGAGGACCTGCCGGGCCGGGACTGCGGGACGGTGTCATTGAGCGAGACGCACCTGGCGCTGGTATTCATGTGCAACACCTGCCTGGAGGAGACGGCGGAACCGGTTGCGCCGACGCTGGAGGCGGTACTGGACCTCTCCGAGGCGGCGCTGGCATCAGGACTCAGCGAGGGCGAGCTGGCGGAAGCTGCGGCCGCAGGACAGGTCCCGCACCGGCGCACGGCGGGCGGGTCGCTGCTGTTCGACCGCGAGGCAGTCGAGGCGCTGCAGCGGGCGAGGGGACCGTCATGAGTCCTTCACGACGGCGTCGACGACGCATCCGGGGGCCGGTGGACGGCGGGAGCGAGGCGGCCACGAAGCAGCAGGCAGCGCCCCCTCCCCTGCCGGAGTGGAAGTGGCGCACGATGCCGGTGTTCATCGCACTCTCGGCGGGGCTCTTCATCGGGCTCTACCTGGGGATGGTGGCAACGGGGACGGGTCTGGCGGCGACGGTCATCTTCCTGGTCGTGGCGGGCATGCTCGGCATCTCCGTCTCGCGCTACGTGATGCGACTGCTCATGCAGCGCGGGATCATCAAGCCGCAGGCGAGACGCCGCTGACCTTGGAACGCCCCCGGCTGTGGCATGATGCCGCGACCCACGCAGGGGGAAGGCGATGAGCTATTCCGGACTGGTACTGCACGGCGACCACGTGCGCGATCACGTCGAGCAGGCGCAGGCGGGCGAGCGCCACGGGTTCAGCGGCGGCTGGGTGACCGAGGTGAACGAGCCGGACGCGATCACGGTGCTGGCGGCGACGGCGGCGAGCACGGAGCGGTTCGGGCTGGGCACGGGCATCCTGCCCATCGGCCTGCGCGACCCCTACCTGGCGGCCATGTCGTTCTGGTCGCTGCAGGATCTGAGCGAAGGGCGGGTCTCGGCGGGGTTCGGCGTGAGCACGCCCGTCATCGTGTCGAACTGGCACGGGCTGCCGTGGGACAAGCCCGTGTCACGCATGCGGGAGTACGTCGACGTGTTCCGGCGGCTGACGTCGGGGGAGCGGCTGCGGCATGAGGGGCTCTACCAGACGCGCGCGCCGGCGATGGACGCGGCGGAGCCGGCCATCCCGGTGTACATCGGGGCGCTGGGCGAGAAGATGCTGGAGCTGGCGGGGGAGATCGCCGACGGCGTCATCCTGAACTACCCGACGGCGACGGTGATCGAGCGGTCGGTCGAGGCCATCGAGCGGGGCATCGCGAAGGCGGGGCGGAAGCGGGAGGAGGTGCGCATCGTGGCGTTCCTGCGCACGGTGATTGACGAGTCGTACGAGCAGGCTTCGGCGCCTATCAAGGACGAGCTGCTGGCTTACCTGATGGCGCCGGTCTACCGGAAGGTCTTCATCGAGGACGGTTTCGAGGAGGACTGCGAGGTGTTCGAGCGGCGCTGGCTGGCGCGGGAACGGACGGAGGCGATCGAGGGCATCTCGGAAGGGTTCGTGCGGGCGCATGCGGTGGTGGGGCAGAGCGCGGAAGAGTGCCGCGAGCTGGCGGCGGAGCTGGTTGGGGCGGGGCTCGACGAAGCGTTCCTGTACCCGATCGCGGCGGGAGGGGTGGCGAGCAAGCAGGAAGCGATGCTGGAGACCATCCGGGCGCTCGCGCCGCGCTAGGCGGGCGGAGGCGTACCCGTACAGGCGCACCAGGCGGACTCAAGGAGGGCGCGGGCGTAGGGCGCTCCCGGACAGTGCGCGACTACGGCGCGCCCCTCGAAGGCGCCGTACTGGCGGGTGAAGATGTCGCCGCCGCCTTCGGTGCGGGCGAGGGCGTCCCGCCAAGCGTCCCGCTCGGCTTCGGCGGGCTCGTAGGAGTCGCCGGCGAGGGGTTCGCTCCAGAGGACGGCGTGCATGAGCGCCGCCACGGAGTCGATGCCGGCGGTGACGAGCTCGGCGTCCTCTTCGGTCAGGCCGCGCTCGGCCGCGCGTTCCCGGACGAGGTGGCAGGCGGCGGCGCGCCAGGTCTCGACGCGGGACTCGCGGGGAAAGCGGCGGGCGCGGTCGGTGGTGGCGGCGGTGAGGGGGTCGGGATCGGCGAGCAGTTCGAGGCGCTCCACGGTCTCGCCTACGCGGGCAATGAACCCGGGTGGGAACTTCGACACGAGCAGGCTGTCTTCGTCCTCGCGGGCGAGGCGGCGGGGACCGGCGATGCCGTGCTCGCTCGCGAGCCAGCGACGGAGGCGTTCCTCGGTCGTCACCGGGAAGCCAGGGCAGAACGCACGCCGGCGCGGCGCATCGCCTCGAGGGCGCGAGCGCCGTCGCCGGGCTGGAGGTCGACGGCGCGGACGGCGTCGATAAGGACGAAGGCGGCGAAGCCGCGCGCGACAGCGTCGAGTGCGGTGTCGCGGACGCAGTAGTCCGTCGCAAGCCCAGCGACGACGACGGTGGACACGCCCTGGTCGCGCAGTAAGGACTCAAGCAGCGTGTCGCTGGGGTTGCCGCTGGCGGAGTCGCGGACGGTGAAGCCGGAGTAGCCGTCCTCCCCTTCCGTCCCCTTGCGGACGACCTCGCCGGCGACGCGGAGGTTGGGGTGGAACTCGGCGCCCCAGGTGTCCCGCACGCAGTGGACCGGCCAGATGCCGCCGTCCTTGGCGAAGTGGGGCGTGTCGGGGGGATGCCAGTCCTGCGTGTAGGCGACGCAGGCGCCGGCGGCCTGAGCGCCGGCGATGGCGCCATTGACGGCGGGGATGATCGCGTCGCCGCCGGAGACGGACAGGCCGCCTTCCGGGTCGGCGAAGTCGTTCTGGACATCGACGACGAGGAGGGCGGTGCGTTCGTCCCAACGGACCATGGCCGGGTCACCTTGGGGAGACGGGGGGCAGGCGTCAAGTACTCCTCGGTCGGGGGCGCTGGTAGGCTCGCGCGGGTGAGCGACACCTGGCAACCGGAGCAGTACGCGCGCTTTCGCGCTGAACGGGAGCAGCCGTTCCACGACCTGCTGGCGCTCGTGGAGCCGGTCCCGGGAGGGCGGGTGGTGGACCTGGGGTGCGGGACGGGCGTGCTGACGCGGGTGCTGCACGAGTACACGGGGGCGGCGGAGACGGTGGGGGTCGACCGTTCGGAGGCGATGCTGGCGCAGAGCGCTCAGCACGCGGGAGGAGGCGTCCGGTTCGAGCAGGGCGACATCGCGACATTCGCGGGGTCCGACCTGGACGTGGTGTTCTCGAACGCGGCGCTGCAGTGGGTCGACGGGCACGAGGCGCTGTTCCCGCGGCTGGCGGCAACGCTCCGGGAGGGCGGTCAGCTGGCAGTCCAGATGCCGATGAACCACGACCACCCCTCGCATACGGTCGCGCACGAGGTCGCGCGGGAGCCGCGGCACGCGAAGGCGCTCGGCGGGCACGTACGCGGCTATCCGCTGCGGGAGGTCGAGTGGTACGCGGAGCTGCTCGCGCGGCTCGGCTTCGGGGAGCAGCACGTGCGGTTGCAGGTCTACCTGCACCGGCTGGCGGGACCGGAGGAGGTGGTGGAGTGGGTGAAGGGCTCGCTGCTGACCGACTACCGCAACCGGCTCTCGTCGGAGGAGTACGAGGCGTACCTGGCGGACTTCCGGGAGCGGCTGCTGGAAGAGCTGCCGGACGAGCGTCCCTACCTGTACCCCTTCAAGCGGCTGCTCCTGTGGGGCCGCAAGGACGCAGCGGGCGGCGGGACCGCGTAGGCTCGCGGCAATGGCGGAGTTCGAGGCGACGGAGCGGGAGTATGGGGGTCTGCGGGAAGTGCGCTTCCGGCTGGGGGAGACGCCGGGGCTTCTGTGGCTGCCGGAAGGGGAGGAGGGGCCGCTGCCGCTGGTGCTGATCCAGCACCCCGGCATGAGCAGCAAGGACGACGCCCTCGTGGGGGGACCGGCGCGGGCCTGGGCGACGACGCATCGGTGGGCGTGCCTCGGTCTGGATGCGCCCGGCCACGGCGAGCGAGCGGTCCCCGACCCGTTCGCGGCGATGCGCGACCCGGAACAGGCGGTGGCGATGGCGGGGCAGTTCGCGGAGGAGGTGGCGGCGGCGGTCGATGCGCTGGCGGAACGGTATCCGGTCGACCTCGGGCGGCTGGGGTACTACGGCTACTCGCTGGGGGCGATGTTGGGGGTGCCGGCGGTGGCGGGAGACGGGCGCTTCCGGGCGGCGGTGTTCGCGGCGGCGGGGACGGGGTCGCTGAGCGGCCCGGCTGAGGGGGAGGAGAGCCACCTGGCGGGGCTGGCAGGGGTGGCCGTGCGGGTCATCGCGAAGGAACGGGACGAGGTGGTGTCGCCCGACGCGACGATGGAGCTGTACGCGCGGCTTCCCGGAGAGCGCGACCTCGTGACGCTTCCGGGCGGCCACTTCGCCGTCGGGGACGACGTGGTGGGGGCGGCGGAGGAGTGGCTGACGGCGAAGCTGTAGCGGTCGCTAGCGCTGCAACTGACCCAGCTTGAAGTTGTCCCAGGTGACGACGCGGTCGGGCTCGAGGACGACCCAGCGGCGGGTGCGTCCAGCGGCAGTGCCGGCGTGGCGTCCGTCGGCCTGACCGTACTTCTGACCCATCTGGAGGCGAGCCTCCTCGAGGTGGGGGTCGGCGTTCTCGGCGTCCGGGTCCTCGAGGACGGTCGCGCGGCCCTGGAGCATGATGCCCTGGAGCTCGGGGTAGCGTTCGTTCTTGTCGACGAGGACCGTGGCGACGGGGTTGCGGCGCAGGTTGGCGACCTTCTGGCCGCGGCACATCGTGTACACCTTGCCTCCGGCCCAGCCGAACCAGAGCGGCGTGAGGTTGATGCGGTCGCCGGGTCCGATGGTGGCGATGCGCATGTTCCAGCTGGTGGTCATGATCTCGTCGATCTCGTCGGGGGTGAGGGCGAGCTCCTTGGGGATGGGCACGGGCAGCCTCCGGTAGAAGTGCGGGCAATGATAGGATGCGGGCGGCGCGGGCGGGCGTGGTTCAATGGCAGAATGCGACCTTCCCAAGGTTGAGACGAGGGTTCGATTCCCTTCGCCCGCTCCAGCTTCCTGAGGAGAGCGCCCCGCGGTTGTGGGGCTGAGTGAACAGTCCTCTAGTCCGGCTCGGTGATGAGTTCGAGGCCGGCGATCCCGCTGAAGTCTCGGCGGTTATGCGTCACGATGGGGCATCCAGCCCATAGAGCGGTGGCCGCGACCCACGCATCAGCGGCATCGATCTCACGACCAGCCCTGCGACGAGCCGCACGCAACCTGGCGAAGTGCTCCGCCATCTCCATGTCAAACGGGATGGTGACGTGACCTTCAATGGCTTGCCTCAAATGGCTAACGCGACGCTCGCCCCAGTTGTTCTGGAAGGCACCTTGCAACAATTCAGCGATGCTCTGGAATGACAGAGCAGCTACACGTCCTTGGAGGTGGGGTCGGTAGCGGGCCGCACGAGAGTCACCGCCTAACATGAAGGAGAAGACATCCGTATCCACGAGGATGCGGTCAGGCGCGGGCAGGGCTACCGCCTCTCTCGCTCGCCGAAGATGCTTTCGAGGAACTCATCCACATCGAACTTGTCCTCTTCGTCGCAGGGTTCGGGCCAGACGAACGGGCCTACGCCCTGCTGCTCGACCAACTCGTCGAGGGTCGTCGAACTCGCGAACAAGCCCAGCCACGGACGACCATCTCCGTTGGCGGCCTCCGGCTTCGCGTTGAGGGCGTTCTTCTCGTCAGTTGTCACGATGCTGTTTCCTGACAAGAGTATACCAGATGGACGAGGGCGTGGTCGAGGAAGCGCGAAGCCTAGTCCAGGGTGTCGAGGTAGGCGGCGATGGCTTCGGCGGCGACGCGGCCGTCGGCGAGGGCGGTGACGACGAGGTCGGCGCCGTTGACGTTGTCGCCGCCGGCGAAGACGCCGCGCCGGGAAGTGCGTCCGCCTTCGTCGATCTCGATGAGGGCGCCCCAGCTGGTGCTAAGCCCGCTGGTGGTCTCGGGGACAACGGGGTCGGCGCCGTAGCCGATGGCGATGGGGATGGTGTCGGCTTCGATGACAAACTCGCTGCCTTCAATAGGGACGGGGCGGCGGCGGCCTGAGTCGTCGGGCTCGCCGAGGCGCATGCGGATGCACTCGACGCCCGTAGCCTTGCTGTTCTCGTCGCCGAGGATGCGGAGGGGGGCGGTCAGCATCTCGAACTGGACGCCTTCCTCGCGGGCGTTGATGCGCTCTTCGCCCCGGCCGAGCATCTCGGCCTCGGTGCGGCGGTAAACGCAGGTGACCGTCTCGGCGCCCATGCGGACGGCGGTGCGGACACAGTCCATGGACGTGTCGCCGCCGCCGATGACGGCGACCTTCGTGGGCTGGGGCAGGGGCTCCTGCAGGTGCTCGGGGAGCTGGTGGGGGAGGAGGTTGCCGCGCACGAGGTAGTCGGTGGCGCGATGGACGCCTTCGAGGTCCTCGCCTTCGATGCCAAGCTCGTTGCCGACGCCGGCGCCCGTTCCGAGGAAGACGGCGTCGTACTCGCCGTCGAGCATCTCGTCGACGGTGATGTCCTTGCCGACGTAGGTGTTGCAGCGAAACTCGATGCCGAGCGCCTCGAGGTGGGCGATGTAGTCGTCCACGATCTGCTTGCGCATCTTGAAGTTGGGGATGCCGTAGACGAGGACGCCGCCGGGTTCGGGCCAGTACTCGAAGACGGTGGAGGCGTGGCCCATCTCGGCGAGGAGCTCAGCAACGGCGAGGCCGGCGGGGCCGGCGCCGATGACGGCGACCTTGCGTCCGCTGGGCGGGGGCGGGTAGGGGGAGCGGGGGTAGCCGCCGACCTCACGGCGCTGGTAATCGGTGACGAAGGCCTCGAGCTTGCCGATGGTGACGGGGGGCTCAGCGCGGCCGTCGGCGCGGATGGCGAAGCCGACGACGCAGGCGCCCTCGCAGAGGCTCTCCTGGGGGCAGAGCCGGCCGCACATCTCGGGGAGGTTGCTGGTCTCGCGGAACTTGTCGGCCGCGCCGATGATGTCGCCCTCCTCGACGAGGGCGAAGGCGCCGGGGATGTCGTTGCTGACGGGGCAGGCTTCCTGGCAAGGGGCAGAGGGGCACTGGATGCAGCGCTCCGCTTCGATCTTGGCGGAGTTGAGATCGAAGCCGAGGTAGGTCTCGTCCCAGTTGCGAACGCGTTCCTCAGCGTCCTGCTTGGGGACCTTCTGCACGCCGATGTCGAGCTTGCGGTGGACGATGTGCGTTTCAGGCATCGCGGATCACAAAGCCGCCCGATGGCGGCGAGCCGATCTTACCGCGTTACGGTCAACGTGGGGAGTACAGGCGTCCGGGCGCGTTCGGCGGGCTCAGGACAGCTCGTAGCGCGGGGGCTCGATCCACTCGTCCGTCGGGGGGTTCTCCTGGGCGCGCACCTCGGCGCGACGGGCGGCTGCCTCGAGGCGCCGGGCGCGCTTGATGATGCGGTCCCGCTCGCGTTGGCGGGCCTCTTTGCGGGTGCGCTTGCGAGCGGTGGCGCGGCGGGGCTTGCCCGGCGAGGCGAGGATGCGGCCCTCGGCCTCGAGCTGGGCGAGGTGGGTGCGGACGTTGCTGTCGGCGGCGCGGCGGAGGCGGGTATCGATGTCGTCGTAGATGGCGAGCATGATCTCCCAGCTGGTCTTCGGCCCTCCCTCCCTGAGGGCATCGAGGATCTGCTGCTCGCGGCCGTTCCGGTGGTCGATGTAGGACTGGAGGCGCTCGCGGGGGTCGTGGACGAGCGGTCCGTGCCCGGGGCAGATCACCTTGAGGTTGGGGAGGTCGACGAGGCGCTGGAGCGTGGCGCGGTAGGCGGCGAGGTCGCCGATGGTGGTGGTGGTCGAGCCGAGCATGGTGTCGCCGGTGAAGAGGACGCCCTCGTCCTCGAGGTAATAGCAGATGGAGTCGACGGAGTGGCCGGGGGAGGTGATGACGTGGAGGTTGACGCCGCCGTCGAGCTCAACGAGCTGGCCGTCGGCGAGCTTGCGGACGCCCTTCGCGGGGAGGCGGCCCTTGAGGAGGGGGCGGCCGTTCTCGGGGATGGCGATCTCTGCGTCGAAGATCTCGCGGGTCCACTTGAGGTTGCCGGAGTGGTCGGCGTGGTGGTGGGTGACGGCGGCGATGGCGATCTCGGCCTTCTCGGTGGCGGCGAGGTAGCCGCGGAGCATCCAGCGGTAGCGGTCGAGGGCCTCGCCGGAGTCGATCGTGAGGACCTGGTCGCGTCCGACGAGGTAGATGTTGGTCGAGACGGGGCGCATGGGGCTCTCGTCGGGGACCTGGACGGCGCGGACGCTGGGGGAAACCTGCATAGATTGCCTCGGCGGAGATGGTGGGGGGCGGCGGTGGGGGTTGCAAGGAGGCGTGGCGCCCCCGGCAGGAGTCGAACCTGCGGCCAGACGTTTAGAAGACGCCTGCTCTGTCCGCTGAGCTACGGGGGCCCTGGAGCTATTGTAGGGCGAGGGTCTGGCCCGAACGCCCGGACGCGCCTGCGCGAAGGCCGTGTTAGGCTGGACTACTACGTTGCGGCCGGTGGGCCGCAAGAGCGTGGCCGTTGAGCGAGTCTCCGCGCGCTCACTGAACCATTTTCTCTGGAGATTGCGACCTTGAGTATCAACGTGGCCATCATCGGCGTGGGTAACTGCGCCTCCTCGCTCGTGCAGGGGCTCGAGTTCTACCGGCACATCGAGGAAGGGGACGAGGTTCCCGGCATCATGCACCCCGTGGTGGGGGGCTATCACATCAACGACATCAACATTGCCGTAGCGATCGATATCGACGCCGACAAGGTCGGGAAGGACCTGTCGGAAGCGGTATTCGCCGGCCAGAACAACACCTACAAGTTCTCCGACGTGCCGCACGCGGGCGTGAAGGTCGAGCGCGGGATGACGCACGACGGGCTGGGCCAGTACCTGGGCGACGTGATCGAGAAGGCGCCGGGGGGCACAGCCGACATCGTGAAGCTGCTGCGAGATAACGACGTCGACGTCGTCATCAACTACCTGCCGGTCGGCTCGGAAGAAGCGACGAAGTGGTACGTAGAGCAGACGCTGGCGGCAGGCTGCGCGTTCATCAACTGCATCCCCGTGTTCATCGCCCGGGACGAGAACGGCTACTGGCCGCGCCGCTTCGAGGAGGCGGGGCTGCCGATCGTGGGCGACGACATCAAGAGCCAGGTGGGGGCGACGATCGTTCACCGCACGCTCGCGCGCCTGTTCGCCGACCGCGGGGTGCACCTGGACCGGACGTACCAGCTCAACTTCGGCGGGAACACGGACTTCATGAACATGCTCGAGCGGTCGCGGCTGGAGTCGAAGAAGATCTCGAAGACCTCGGCGGTCACGAGCCAGATCGACTACGAAATGCAGGCCGACGATGTGCACGTCGGTCCGAGCGACTACGTGCCCTGGTTGGACGACCGCAAGTGGTGCCACATTCGCATGGAGGGCACGACCTTCGGAAACGTGCCCCTGAACGTGGAGCTGAAGCTCGAGGTGTGGGATAGCCCGAACAGCGCGGGCGTGGTGATCGACGCGGTTCGCTGCGCGAAGCTGGGGCTGGACCGCGGGCTGAAGGGGCCGTTGCTGGCGCCGAGCGCGTACTTCATGAAGTCGCCGCCGGTGCAGTATCACGACGACGAGGCCAGGGACATGGTCGAGTCGTTCATCGCGGAGGCGTAGCTGTAGAAGCCGGAGGAGCGGGAACGTTCGCATATGCCGGGTGGCGGGCGCTGCTGGCAGTCACGCGCGTGGTCCCGCTGCCGCTCCTCTGTGCCATAGCGGGGCTCGTCGGGAGCGCGATGTACTACTGCTGGCCGCAGGGCCGGCAGACGATGCTGCGGAACTACGCCCGCGTGCTCCCCGAGGCGAGCGTCGGGGAGCGCCGGCGCATCGCGCGACGGTCGCTGGCCAACTACCTGCGGTACATGGTCGAGTTCGCCGCGAGCGGGAACCTCTCGCCGGAGCAGCGGCTGGCGGTCGGCGTGGAGACACCGGGCTTCGCGGGGGTCGACAGGGGAATGGAGCGGGGCCGTGGCGTGCTGGTCGCGCCCATGCACTTCGGTAACTGGGACTTGGCGGCGACGAACGCCGCCGCGCGGGGCTACACGCTGACGGTGGTGGGGGAGTCGTTCGGCCATCCCGGTCTCGACGACCTGGTCGTCGGGGGGCGGGAGGCGCTGGGCGTGCGGCTCGTGAAGATGGAGAAGGTGGGGCCGTCGCTCGTGCGATCGCTGCGCCGGAACGAGATGGTGGCGACGCTCATCGACCGGCCCCTGCGAGAAGGCGGTGTCCGCGTCCGATTCTTCGGGGAAGAGGTGGAGGTGCCTGCTGGGCCGGCGCGGCTGGCGCTCCACACGGGGGCGGCCGTCGGAGCGGTGGCGTTCCCGCGGCGGGGGCCGGGACGGATCGACGTGCTTGCAGACTTCGATCTCGACTTCGAGCCGACCGGTGACAACGCACAGGACGTCCAGGCCCTGACGCAAGCGATCATGACCGCCCACGAGGTCTATGTCCGCCAGCACCCCGAACAGTGGTATATGTTCCGCGAGTTTTGGGAAGCACCTACCTCGGACGAACCCTCGAAGGGTCACTGACGCTGACCGCCCTCAGGGTGGGTGCGCCTGTGGCCGGACGTTTCCCGCGGCTGGGGTACGCCCTGGCGAGAGCAGCCGGCTGGCTCGCGTGGACGCTCCGGGCGAGCGCGAGGGAGCGCCTCGCGGAGACCCTGCTGCCGGCCTGTGACGGGGATCGGGAGCGGGCGCGGGAGGCAGCCCGCACCGCATTCCGGAACGCCGCGAACTACCACGTGGACCTGGCCACGCTGGCCTACCGGGATCACGCCAGCTACGAGCGGGATCACCTGGAAGTCGTGGGGGAGGAGCACGTACCGGCGCTGTTCGAGCCGGGCCCCGTGCTCGTCGTGAGCGCACACACGGGGAACCCGGAGCTGGCGCTCGTGGCGGTCGCCCAGCGGGGGCGGCGCTGGGTGGAGATGGTGGAAGCGCTGCAGCCACCCGCTCTGGGGCGGGAGATGGCGCGACTGCGGGAGGTCGCGGGCGGGCGCGTGGTGGAGGTCGACATGAGCGGAACGCGGGAGGCGCTGCGAGAGTTGCGGGCGGGGGGGATGGTGGCGCTCCTGGCGGACCGTGATCTGGCGGGCGGAGGCATCTGCACGACGCTCCTGGGGCGGCGGGTGCGGCTTCCGCGCGGACCCTGGGAGCTGGCGCGCCGCTCGGGGGCGACGGTAATACCGCTGTTTCTCGCGCGGCGGGGCACCCGCGACCAGACGGTGTGGATCGAGGAGCCGTTCACGGTCCCGGGAGAGGGCGACCGGGAGGAAGCGATCACGGCGGCGGCACAACGGTGGGCGGACCTGTTCGGCGCGCACCTGAGGCGTGACCCTTCGCAGTGGACGGTGCTGGAAGCGTACTGGGAGGTGCATGCCTGTGGGTAAGGCCGATCTCCACATCCACACGCGCATCTCCGACGGGATGGCCTCGGTAGAGACGGTGCTGGAGCGGGCGGAGCACGCAACCGACCTGGACGTGATCGCGATTACCGACCACGAAGACGTGCGGGGCGGGCTGGAGGCGCGGGAGCTGGCGGCGAAGCGGGGGCTGCGGGTGGAGGTGGTCCCGGGAGCGGAGATCACGACGCGACACGGGCACCTGCTGGCGCTCTTCATCGAGGAGACGCCGCCCATCTTTCGGTCGGTTGAGGCAACCATCGAGGCGATTCACACCCAGGGCGGCATCGCGATCGCGGCGCACCCGATGAGCTGGCTGACACGGTCGCTGAGCCGGCGCACCATCGACCGGGTGGTGGCGCGGGGGGAGGAGGGGGTCACGTTCGACGCGATCGAGGCGAACCTGAGCCCGGCGGGTCGGGTGACGGCGCGGAAGACGGCGGAGCGCAACGCGGCGATCTGGGGGCTGCCGGTGTGCGGTGGGAGCGACTGCCATCACCTGCCGCAGCTTGGCACGGGCTGGACGGAGTTCGAGGGGAGCACAGCCGAGGAGCTGCACGCGGCGCTGGTCGCGGGGGCGGTGCGGGAGGGGCACTCGCAACCACCATCGCTACGGGAGATCGGGCTGGGGCAGTCGCTGCTGGGGCTGGCGTGGGGGTTCTCGGCGACGCCCCGTAAGATGGTGCGTCGAGGAACGTGGGTGAGCGGACGATGAGAATCGCGCTCGTGTCGCCGTACGACTGGTCTGTGCCGAGCGGGGTCAACCGCCACATCGGCCAGTTGGGGGCGCAATTCCGCGAGTGGGGACACGAGGTCACGATCCTCGCACCGGCGTCGGACCCGGAGGGGGCCGAAGAGGATTGCATCGTGATGGGGCGTCCGCGGGCGGTGCCGGCAAGCGGCTCGATGGCGCGCATCAGCTTCACGTGGAAGGGGCGGGCGATCGAGAGCCTGCTGGGCGAGGGCGCCTTCGAGATCGTCCATCTGCACGAGCCGCTGATGCCGCTGCTGCCGTACCAGGTGCTCCGGCACTCACAGGCGGCGAACATCGGGACGTTTCATGCGGCGAAGGAGGGCGGCAACCGCCTCTACGAGTACACGCGACCGCTGATCCGGCGGTGGTTCCGGCAGCTGGACGGGAAGATCGCGGTGTCGCCGGCGGCGGCGCGGCTGGTGGGGCGGTACTTCCCCGGATATTTCAACCTGATCCCGAACGGCATTGATTTCGGCCACTTCGCGGCGGAGCACGAGCCCCTTCCGGAGTTCGACGACGACTGCTTCAACCTGCTGTTCGTGGGCCGGCCGGAGAAGCGCAAGGGGCTGAAGTACGCCCTGAGGGCGTTCCGGCGCATCCGCGAGGCGGAGCCCCGGAGCCGTTTGATCGTGGTGGGAGCGGGCAGCTTCCGGCGGTACGAGCGGATCGTGGGGCCGGACGAGAATGTGGTGTTCCGCTCGAACGTGCCTTACGGCGAGCTGCCCCGGTACCACCACAGCGCGCATGCCTTCTGCTCGCCCGCGACGGGGAACGAGAGCCAGGGAATCGCGCTGCTGGAGGCGATGGCGGCACGGGTGCCGGTCGTGGCGAGCAACATCGAAGGGTTCGCGGGGGTGATCACGAACGAGGTGGACGGACTGCTGGTGCCGCCCAAGGACGACGCCGCCATCGCCGACGCAGTGTTGCGTCTGCGGCGCGACCGCGACCTGCGAGAAGTACTGGCGGAGCAGGGTCAGGCGCAGGCATCGCACTACAGCTGGGAGAATGTGGCGAGGCGGGTGATGGCGTACTACGAGCGGCTGCTCTACGAGCGGGGGCAGGTGGCGGAGGCGCAGGCGACGCAGCAGGAGCCGACGCGGGCGTGAGTCAGCGGAAGCGGCAACTCCTGCCCGAGCGCATCCCGGCGGCGGCGAGCGCCGCCATCGGCCGAGGCGTGGGCAGGCTCGGCATCACTCCAAACATGATCACGCTCGCGGGGGTGGTGGGGAGCGGGGTGGCGGCGTGGCTGATCACGGAGGAGCGGCTGCTGATCGCGGGAGCGGTCTTCCTCGGGTTCAGCGCCATGGACTTCGTGGACGGGGCAGTGGCGCGGGCGACGGGGCAGGCGACACCGTACGGGGCGCTGCTGGACGCGGTGATGGATCGCATCGGGGAAGCGCTCGTGCTGACGGCATGCGTCTGGTATTTCACGGAGCGGGGGGAGGACGTGCAGGCGGGGTTCGGGTACGCAGCGCTCTTCGGCAGCATCGCGGTGAGCTACGTACGAGCGCGCGGGGAGGCGCTGGGGGTGACGACGCGGGAGGGCCTTTTCCGGCGGCAGGAACGCGTCATCCTGCTGGGCATCGGGCTGCTCGCGAACGGCTTGACGGTGGTGATCATCATCCTGGCGGTGCTGGCGAACCTGACGGCGCTCCAGCGCTGGGTCATCGTGGGGAGGGCGCTGAAGGAACAGGACCGGGAGGCCGCGGAGGCCTAGGTCGGGGGCGGGCCCCACTCGTCGTACTCGGGCTCCTCCGGTTCGGGTTCCGGCTCGGGCTCGGGGGAACGCGAACTGGCGGCGAAGGTGGAGGCGCTGGACGAGCTTGCCGTCGGTCCCGATTCCTGCGGAGCCACGGGAACTTCCGCGGCGGCCGCCTCGGGCTTGGGGCCGCGGTTGCCAAGCATGATCGAGAGCAGGAAGGCGAAGATGGCGAGGAGTGCGAGGATGGCACCGCCCGCGATCGCGCCGAGGGCGACGTTGCTGAGGTCGCGGCCACCGTCGTCGATTGCGGAGGTGGCGGGGGCGGGGGCGGCGGCGGTTGGGTCCGGCTCGGCCTGCTCGGGAGCCTCCGTGGGCTCGGGGGTGGCCTGCGGACGCTCGGGCTCGGGGGTGGCCTCGGCGGTCGGAGTGGGCTCCTCGCGAGCGGGCTCGGGGGTGGAGGGCTCGCGGGTCGGGAGGTCGTGGTGGGCGCGGAAGGCTTCCTCGAACTCATCGAGCGTCCAGCCGTAGACCATCTCGATGGCGCGGTCGAAGCGGTTCCCCGCCTTGATGGTGGCGAAAAGCCGAGCGAACTCTTCGTCCCCGCCCTCGTCGATGAGGAAGCGAACCATCTGGTAGGACTGCCCGTAGAAGAGACCCACGTCGCTGGGGTCGCCGCTCGTCGAGAACATGATGCTGAAGGGGATGAGGCGGTCGATGGCGAGGGCGACCTCGAAGGGGTCGGTGAAATTGCGGCCCGGCTCGGTCTGCGAGTAGACGGCCGTGCCTTCGTTGAGCCAGGCGGGAATCTTGCCGAGCGCGCTCTCGCCGGCGGCCTCGACAAGGATGTGGGTGAACTCGTGGCGAAGGGTGTCGCTGCGATCGCGGGTACCGCAACTGCGGTCGATGACGAAGATGACGTTGTTCGCAACCTGGCTGCCACAGAGGAAGGTTGCGGCGTCGTAAACCTCGCTGCGATTGGGCTGCGCCTCCTCCAGGTCGGCCTCTGAGGCGAAGAGCACCGTCTTCACAGGCACGACCTCGAGCTCGGTCTGGAGCAGGCGCCCCATGCGCGCATAGGTGCGCTCGGCGGCTTCGAGGTAGCGGAGGGCGATGCTCTCGCGGTCGCCGTGGTAGTAGACGCGCATGAAGTCGTTGTGGGCGCTGCGCCAGTCCTTGCCCGGGGGCAGGTAGACGAAGGTGTCGCTCTCGCCTTCGAGGACGGTGCCGTCTTCGAGGCGGAGCTCCCAGTGGTAGACGAACTCGCTGCCGACGGGGATGAAGCCGAGGGTGCCGGTGGAAATGCGCACCTCAACGCGAACGTCTGAGCCCGCGGCCACAGGCTCGAAGGCTTCCGGCTTGGCGCGGGCGAGGGAGCCCGAGCCGGTTATGCGGTAGCGGAGGCTGACATCGGCTACGCCACCGGGGTCGGTGGCGGTCAGGCGGAAGCGCAGGAACTGGGGGAACTCGTTCTCGATGGTCGTGACGAACTGGGGCGACTGGGCCGAGGTCGACACGGGAAGGCCGAGCAGCAGACCCACGAGGAGGGCCAACACGGGCAGGAGGAACACGCGCCTCACGCGTCTTCTCCCATGCCTGCGCGCAGGTAGGCTCCCATCAGGTCGTCCAGGTCTCCATCCAGCACAGCGGTGGTGTTGCTCGTCTCGAAGTCGGTGCGGTGGTCCTTCACCATCTTATAGGGGTGCAGGACGTAGCTTCGTATCTGGTTTCCCCAGCCCATATCCACATGTTTACCTTTGAGCCGGGCTCGCTCTTCCTCCTGGGCGAGCAGCTCCTGCTCGAGCAGGCGGGACTCGAGGACCTTCATGGCGCTGGTGCGGTTGCGGTGCTGCGAGCGCTCGTTCTGGCAGGTCACGACGATGCCGGTGGGGATGTGGGTGATGCGGATGGCGGTGGAGTTCTTCTGGACGTTCTGGCCGCCGTGGCCGCTGGCGCGGAAGACATCGACGCGGATGTCGTCGGGGCTGATCTCGATCTCGCTGGTGGAGGCGACCTCGGGCATGACCTCGACCTTGGCAAAGCTGGTGTGGCGGGCGTGGGCCTGGTCGAAGGGAGAGAGGCGGACGAGGCGGTGGACGCCGCGTTCGCTGGCGAGGTAGCCGTAGGCGAGGGGGCCGCGGATCTCGACGGTTGTGCTCTTGATGCCGGCCTCCTCACCCTCGGTTGTGTCGAGGATCTCGGTGGCGTAGCCGTGGGCCTCGGACCAGCGCAGGTACATGCGCAGGAGCATCTCGGCCCAGTCCTGAGACTCGGTGCCGCCGGCGCCGGCGTGGATGGCGAGGATGGCGTCGCGGTGGTCGTACTCGCCGGAGAGCTGGAGCTCGAACTCGAGCTTCTCCAGCTCGGTCTCGAGGGCGCCCAGGTCCTCGGCTGCGTGGTCGGCGAAGGAGGCTTCGCCCTCCTCGACGGCAAGCTCGAGGAGCTCGATCTGGTCGCGGGCGCGTTGCTCGAGGCCGCGCCAGGTCTCGACGCGCTCGCGGAGGGCGGCGAGCTCCTGCATGACGGCGCGCGCCGCATCGGCGTCGTCCCAGAAGGAGGCCTCGGAGGAGCGGGCCTCCAGTTCGGCGAGTCGTTCTTCCGCTACGGGGAGGTCAAAGACGCACCAGGGTGTCGGAGATGCGCAGGAGGAGGTCGCGTGCCTGGCTCAGCAGCTGGTGCATGGCCTCAGTGTCCCAAGGATCGAGGTGAGGGGCTAGCCAGCGCCGGCGACACGAGCGGCGCGGACCGTGTTCGCGAGAAGCATGGCGATCGTCATTGGACCGACGCCGCCGGGGACCTTCGTGATACGCCCGGCGACCTCGGAGACGCCCGCGAAGTCGACATCGCCGACGAGCCGCCAGCCGCGCTTGCGGGAGGCGTCGTCGATGCGGTTCGTGCCGACGTCAATGACGGTCGCGCCGGGCTTCACCATTTCGGCCGTGACCGTACCGGGGCGTCCGGCGGCAACGACGAGGATGTCGGCGGTGCGGGTATGGGCGCCGAGGTCGGCGGTGCCGGTGTGACAGAGGGTCACGGTCGCGTTCGCGCCGGCGGCCTTGTTGGCGAGAAGGACGGCGAGGGGCCTGCCCACGAGGGAGGAGCGCCCCACGACGACGGCGTGCGTCCCGGCCGGGTCGACGCCGGAACGGGTGAGCAGGTGCATCACGCCCTGGGGGGTGCAGGGGATGGGGCCGCTGGTCTCGCCACGGAGGAGGCGCCCAAGGTTGGTGGGGTGGAGGCCATCGACATCCTTCGCGGGGGTAATCGCATCGAGGATGACGCGTTCGTCGATGTGGGAGGGGAGGGGGAGCTGCTGGAGGATCGCGTGGAAGCGGGGGTCGCCGTTGAGCTCGCCGATGCGGTCGAGCAGGGCGTCCTGGGAGATGTCGGCGGGGAGGCGGGTGGTCTCCGAGAAGATGCCGATCTCGGCGCAGGCCTCGGCCTTGGCGGTGACGTAGCTGACGGAGCCGGGGTCGTCGCCGACGAGGACGGCGGCGAGGCCGGGCGTGACGCCGCCCGCAGCGAGCTCGGCGACCTCGCCGGCGAGATCGGCGCGGAGCTCGGCGGCGATGGCGCGTCCATCGATGATGTCGGCGGTCATGCGCCAAGGGTACGGTCCGGGCGTGGGGAAGGGCGAGGGGCTAGGATGATCCCGTGGCCCGAAAGTTCGCCCACGGTATCGACATCATCGAGATCGCACGCGTGCGGGCCGTGCTCGACCGGCACGGAGAGCGCTTCCTGCGACGCGTCTACACCGAGGACGAGGTGCGCCATTGCCGCGGGCGTGTGCCGGAGCTAGCAGCCAGGTTCGCCGCCAAGGAAGCGGTGATGAAGGCGCTGGGCACGGGGATCCGGGGGGTCGGGTGGCGCGACATCGAGATCCTGCCGAACCGCCGGGGAAAGCCGCTCGTGTTCCTCTACCGGCGCGGGGCGGGGCGGGCAGAGCGCATCGAACTGCGCGGTCTCGACATCAGCCTGACGCACTCGAAGGAGTTCGCGATGGCCTCGGTCGTCGGCGAGCGGGCCCTGACGGAAGCGGAGGATATGCCACGCAGGGGCGAGGCGGCGCAGCGGCTCGTGCGCGAGGAGGGCCTGCGTTGAGCCTTCAAGCACCACCGGTAGGGGCCGTCGTCCAGTTCAAGCCTGGAACAGGCAGGGAGTCGTTCGCGTGAAGCTGGTAACCGTCGAGGAGATGCGCGCGATGGAGCGCGCGGCTATCGAGGCCGGGGCGAGCGAGGCGCAGCTGATGGAGGAGGCGGGGCTAGCCTCGGCGCAGGAAGCGTGGATGCTGCTGGGAACGCTCGAGGGACGACAGATCGTCGTGCTGGCGGGGCCGGGGAACAACGGCGGGGACGGGCTCGTGGCGGCGAGGCACCTGAACGACTGGGGGGCCGAGGTGGCGGTGGTCGCGCCACGGGGGCGGTCGGAGGACTCGAATCTTGAGCAGCTGACGGTGCGCGAGGTCGGCGTCGTGCAGGGGGAGGACGTGGCCGAGGGGTTGGAGCGCATGAGAGACGCGGACCTCGTCGTCGACGCCTTGCTGGGGGTTGGGAAGGCGCGCGCGCTGGAGGAGGGCGAGCCGATCGGTGAAGCGCTCGCCGTGCTGGCGGAGGCGCGCGCAAGCTCGCGGCCGCCGAAGGTGCTCGCGATCGACCTGCCCACCGGCCTGGACGCAGACGGGGGCGGGGTCGACGACCTGACGGTGGCGGCGGACGTGACAGTCACGTTCGGGCTGCCGAAGGTGGGGATGTACCAGGCGATGGGGAGCGGCGTGGTGGGGCGGGTGCAGGTGGTCGACATCGGGATTCCGGCGGAAGCGATGGAGGCGGCCTCGCTTGAGCTGATCACGTCGCGGTGGACGCGCGAAGCGCTGCCGGCGCGGCCGGAGGACGCGAATAAGGGCACATTCGGGAAGGTGCTGGTTGTGGGAGGTTGCTCGCGGTACCGGGGCGCTCCCGCGCTGGCGGCGACGGCGGCCTACCGGGCAGGCGCGGGACTCGTGACGATCGCGTGCCCGGAGCCGGTCATCGCCTCGATCGCGGCGGGGGCGGCGGAAGCGACGTGGCTCCCGCAGGAGGCAGCGGAAGACGGCGGACTCACGGGCGAGGTGGCGGTGGCGCTACGCCGGGAGTGGGCGGGGTTCGACGCAGGCGTGGTGGGGCCGGGGCTGGGGCACACAGGCGAGACGCAGGCGCTGGTGTGGGCGCTCTTGCCGGACGCGGACGAGGACGTGGAAGGTCGGGTCGTGATCGACGCGGACGCACTGAACGCGCTGGCCGTCCTCGAGGACGGAGCCGAGCGCACGCCCGCGGGCGCGGTCCTCACGCCCCATCCGGGTGAGATGGCGCGGCTGCTCGGATCGAGCGTGGCCGAGGTGCAGGCGAACCGGGTAGGGGCGGCGCGGGAGGCGGCAGGGCGGTACGGCTGCACCGTCGTGCTGAAGGGGGCGCACACGGTGGTGGCGGACGCGGCGGGGCGGGCGCGCATCTCGCCGTTCGCGAACCCCTTGCTGGCGACGGCAGGCAGCGGCGACGTGCTCGCGGGGATGATCGGAGCGTACCTGGGGCAGGGACTGGGCCCCTTCGACGCGGCCACCCTGGGGGTGTACCTGCACGCGGCCGTGGGCGAAGCGCTGCGCACGGAGAACGGCGACGGCGGCCTGCTGGCGGGGGAGATCGCCGCGCGGCTGCCGGGCGTCGTCCGGGAGCTGGGCGAGGCCTGATGTATACTCGCGACCCGGCAGGGCAGGCATGAGCAGGCGCGTTGTCGTCACCGGTCTGGGATTGGTTACGCCGCTGGGCCTTGACGCGCACTCGACATGGGATGCCCTTCTCGCGGGCCAATCAGGCGTGGACCTGGTTACGTCGTTCGACGACGAGCGCTTCGGGGACGTGGTGGCGGCGGAGGTCAAGGACTTCGACCCGACCGAGTTCATGCCGCGCAAGGAAGCGCGCCGCGCGGACCGCTTCACGCAGTTCGCGTTCGTAGCCGCCGACGAGGCCTTGCGGCAGGCCGACTACGAGACGCCCGGCGACGATGGACACCGGGTGGCGACGATCATCGGGACGGCGGTCGGGGGGGTGCTGTCGCTGGTGCGGGAGCGGGAAGTCCTGCGGGAGCGCGGGCCGGGACGGGTGAGCCCGTTCCTGATGACGCAGATGCTGCCGGACATGGCCTCGGGCCAGCTGAGCATCCGGCTTGGCGCGAAAGGCGTGAACTTCTCCGTGACGAGCGCCTGCGCGAGCGGCGCCGACGCGATCGGCGTAGGCGCGGCGATGATCAGGCGCGGAGAGGTGGACGTGGCCGTGGCGGGCGGGACAGAGGCGGCGATCTCGCCGCTGGTGGTGGCGGGATTCGCGGCGGCGAAGGCGCTGACGGAGTCGCGTGACCCGGAGACGGCCTCGCGGCCGTTCGACCTGAACCGGGACGGGTTCGTCATCGGGGAGGGGGCGGGGGTGCTGCTGCTGGAAGACGAGGAACACGCGCTGGCGCGGGGGGCGCCGGTGCTGGCCGAACTGGCGGGCTATGGCGCAACGAGCGACGCCTTCCACGTGACGCAGCCGGCGGAGAACGCCTCGGGGGCGGTGCTGGCGATGGAGGCGGCGCTGGAGGATGCGGGGGCGACACCGGACGACATCGATTACCTGAACGCCCACGGCACCTCGACGCCGCTCAACGACAAGTTCGAGACGATGGCGGCGAAGCGAGTGTTCGGCGAGTACGCCTACACCCTCCCGATGAGCTCAACGAAGTCGGCGATGGGGCACCTGCTGGGGGCGGCGGGGGCGGTGGAGGCCGGGATCTCGGTGCTGGCGCTCCAGCACAGCGCCATCCCGCCGACGATCAACTACGAGACGCCCGACCCGGACTGCGACCTCGACTACGTCCCCAACACCGCGCGTTCAGCGCCGCTGCGGGCGGTGATGACAAACGCGTTCGGGTTCGGGGGACACAACAGCTCGCTCATCTTCCGCCAGCACACGCGCTCGACATGACAGGGCCGGCGCGGCCGACTCCACGCTGGAAGCTGCGCCGCGCATTCGCCCACCAGGAACGCCTCCCCAACCTCCCTCCCGTCGTGGGCACGGTGCTGGCGGCTCGGGGGATCACGACGCGCGAGGCGGCGGAACGCTTCTACAAGCCGCACCTGGAGGCGCGGCACGACCCGCTCCTGCTGCCGGGAATGGAGTCGGCGCTGCGGCGCACGCGCGAGGCAATCGAGGCTCGGGAGCCGATCGCGCTTTTCGGCGACTTCGACGTCGACGGGGTGACCTCGATCGCGCTCCTGAAGCTGGCGCTGGAACGGCTCGGGGCGGTCACCATCCCCTACCTGCCGGACCGCTTCCGGGAGGGGTACGGCCTGAACGTGGGGGCGGTCGACGAGTTGCGGGAGGCGGGCGCGGGACTGCTCATCAGCGCGGATTGCGGCACCAGCTCGGTGACGGAGGTGGCGCACGCGAACAGACTCGGTATGGACGCGATCGTGCTCGATCACCACACGGTGCCGTCGGAGCTGCCGGCGGCGCTGGCGGTCATCAACCCGAAGCGTGAGGAGTCGCCCTATCCGTTCACCGAGCTCGCGGCGGTGGGCGTGTCCTACCGCTTCCTGCAGGCGTTGTACGAGTCGCTGGGGCGGGAGCTTCCAGAGCGGGACTTCCTGGACCTGGTGGCGCTGGGGACGGTGGTGGACGTGGCGCCGCTGGAGGACGAAAACCGCGCGATCGTGTCGTCGGGGCTGGAGTTCATGCGGACGTCGCCACGGCCGGGCGTGGAGGCGCTGGCGTCGATTGCTGGGACGAGTGCGGACCGGATCCGCTCGGAGACGCTCGGGTTCGGGCTGGGCCCGCGGCTGAACGCGGCGGGGCGCATGAAGCACGCGCGCACGGCGCTCGACCTGCTGCTGGCGGACACGTCGCTGGCGGCGAAGCAGATCGCGGAGGAGCTGGACGTGCTCAACCGGCAGCGCCAGGCGGAGTGTGAGCAGGGGTTGCTGGAAGCGGAGGCGCTGCTGGGAGCAAGCGACGACCCACTGACGATGGTCGGCAGCGAGCGGATGCACGCGGGCATCATCGGGATCATCGCGGGGCGGCTGGTGGAGGCTCGCAGCCGCCCGGCGATCGTGTACGAGCAGGGCCCGGAGACTAGCCGGGCGAGCGCACGCACCTTCGGCGACTTCGACATCGTGCGGGCCATCCGGAAGGAGGCAGACCTGCTGGTGCGTCACGGCGGACACCGGGCGGCGGCGGGCTTCACGATCCGGAACGAGCACCTGGACGAGTTCAAGGCGCGGATCGTGAACACGGCGGCGGAACAGCTCGCGCCCGAGGAGCTACGACCGTCGGTCACGATCGACGCGGAAGCGTCTCTGGGGGACCTGTCGGGGGTCGAGATCCGGGGGCTGACGCAGTTCGAGCCGTGCGGCCACGGGAACCGGCGTCCGGTGCTGTTGAGCCGCAACGTCGAGCTTCGAGACAGCCGCCGGGTAGGGTCGGACGGGAGCCACCTGAAGCTGAAGGTGCGGGAAGGAGCGTCGACGTGGCCGGCGATCGCTTTCCGGATGGGGGAGGCGGAGCTGGCGGACGAGCTGGACATCGTCTACTCGCTCAGCCGCGAGTGGCGGGGGGACCGGATGGAGCTGGAGGTGCTGGACTTCGCACCGAGTGGCGAGAGGCGAGGGCTGGAGGTAAGCGGTCGGTAATCGCTGGTTGGTGGCCGGGGAGGACGGGGTAGACTCGGGGCATGGCTGAGGTACGGCTTTCGGCGGACGGCGAGCTGGCGCTGGCGGAGGGCGAGCGGATGGCGGCGGACCTGAACGTGGCCATCGAGAGCGTCGAGTTCCTGCTGGCGGGCGCGCTGAGCGTCCTGCGCGAGGAGGGGCGTCCGGGGATGCCGGAGCCGCACGCGCTGGAGAACGCGCTACGGTCGGTCCATGGCGAGGGGAGCACGCCGCTGTCGGACCGGGTGATGCCGGCGCCGAACCTGCGTCAGGCGCTGAACATGACGGCGGGGGCGCTCCGCGCAGAGGGCGGCACGACGATCGACGCGCTCATCATCGCGCGGGGAATGATCGCGTCGGGCGAGGTGAACCCGGCGTTCTGGGAGGACCTGGGGGTGACGGGGGAGGAGCTGGCGGGGCGGCTGGAGGGGTAGGGGCTGTTGGCCGTTGGGGGAACGGCTAGTCCTCGGGGTGAGGTCGAAGCTTCCGCCAGTATTGCGCAGGTAGCTCGCCGGGGCGGCCAGCTTCAGACAGCACTGCCTCAAGCCTGTCGAGGTCGTAACCAAGGTAGTTGAAGTACCGCCACACAGCTATCGCATACCACCAGACGGCGCACTTGACCAAGGACCCATACTGTTCCTCTCTCATCGTGAATTCTCGAAGATGACCACCAGAGTCGGAAACATCGCCTCCAGAGAAAAAGTCTAGGGCCCACAATTCTTGGTGCTCAGCTCCAGAGAGCACACGGTAGTAGAGCTCTTCGTCATACTCACCCCTGATGATGTCCGTTGACGTTACTCCGGTAGGTGTTCCACCGATCCTGGCGAGCCCATCCTTTTTTCCGAGTTTCAAGGGAATTTCAAGATCCTTAGCCTTCTTGCTGATGAGCATTTGGGTCCACTCCGGTATCCGTTCCACGTCATCGAGATTCGAAGGGTGTTTCACTGCCCGCCCTCTCTTGGGTAGTTCCCGGCCTTCCTGATACTTGAGCACAAGGCAGCGAGCCACCCTCTCCTTCGCCAACACGTCCGGCACAAGCAGCCAAGAGGCTCGCGCCGTCGATTCCAGAATCGTGCGAGCGACTGTCCAAGGTGAGGCGGTCAAGACAAGCGGAGTGAGCAAACGGTCCAGCGCCTTCAGGTGGTCCCCCGCCGCCAGAATTGGGAGCCTCGCTCGAAGCAGAACTTCCCTGACGGCTTCGTCACTCGTGGCTACGGCTTCCTCCATTGCCAATGAGCCCGAGGAATACGGATAGATTTCCTCTCCGTCCTGAGCGAGAACCGCCTCGGGCAGCGCCGTAAGCGGCTCCCGGAAAGCCGCGAGCCGCTCTTCGATCTCCTGAGTGTCCGTGCCAGGTTCCTGTGCCATACCTCACCCCCAAACATTTGGTGAGCTCCAACGCTCTGGCCGGTTAGAGTGTAGAGATGTCAAAGCCGAAGACGCTGCCCTGGGACGTGATTGACCACTGGGAGACCGACGAGGACATCCTCTCCTACCTCGGAGTCGTCCTTGAGGATCCTGACCCAGACCTGATCGCCCTCACCCTGGTCGACATCGCTCGCGCGAAGGTTGTGCTGAGAGAGGTCGAGGAGAAGCTGCGGCAGTACAAAGAGACCCCGGCTTCGACGCCGTAGGGCCAGCTACCAATCCCTGTAGCGGTTGGCGATGGGGAGGCGGCGGTCGCGGCCGAAGGCGCGGGGGGTGATCTTGACGCCGGGTGGGGACTGGCGGCGCTTGTACTCGTTGCGGTCGACGAGGGCGAGGATGTGGCGGACGGTGGCTTCGGCGAAGCCCATGGCGACGATCTCGGGGCCGCTCCGGTCGCCTTCGACGTAGGCCTCGAGGATGGGGTCGAGCACCTCGTAGGGGGGCAGGGAATCGGCGTCGAGCTGGTCGGGGCGGAGCTCGGCGCTGGGGGGCTTATCGAGCACCGACCGGGGGATGAGGTCGCGTCCGGCTGCTTCGTTGCGCCAGCGGGCGATGGCGTAGGTGAGGGTCTTGGGCACGTCCTTGAGGACGGCGAAGCCGCCGGCCATGTCGCCGTAGAGGGTGGCGTAGCCGGTGGCCATCTCGCTCTTGTTGCCGGTTGTGAGAACGAGCGCGCCGAACTTGTTGGCGAGGCTCATGAGGATGTTGCCGCGCTGGCGCGACTGCAGGTTCTCCTCAGCGAGACCGGGCTCGGAGCCGTCAAAGGCGTCGGAGAGCATCTCGAGCATGGCCGCGTGGGCGGGCTCGATAGGGATGGAGAGGTACTCGACGCCGAGGTTCGCGGCGAGCTCGGCTGCATCGTCGCGGCTGTGCCCACTGGAGAAGCGGCTGGGCATGGAGACACCGGTGACGTTTTCCGGGCCGAGGGCGTCGACGGCGACGGCGGCGACAACGCTTGAGTCGATGCCGCCGGAGAGGCCGATGTAGGCGCGGGTGAAGCCGGTCTTGGCGAGGTAGTCGCGGGTGCCGAGGACGAGCGCCTCCCAGACCTCGGCCTCGTCGGGGAGGGGAGGCGCGTGGGGACGGGCGGGCTCAGCGGGGGGCGTCAGGTCGGGCGAGAAGCCCAGGTCGACCTGGCGGATGTCGGTGAGGTCGCTGCCTGTCTGGCGCCGGGCGGGCTCGCCCAGGTCGATGTCGACGACGAGGAGCTCGTCGCGGAAATGGGGGCCGGTGGCGACAACCTCGCCGCGGGCGTCGAGGACGATTGAGTTCCCGTCGAACACCAGCTCGTCCTGCCCGCCGACGGCGTTGACGTAGGCAATGGCGATGCCGTTGTCGGCGGCGCGGGTCGCGAGCATGCGGGCCCGCTCGGCGCCGCGTCCGCGGTGGTAGGGGGAGGCGTTGATGTTGACGCAGAGCTCGGCGCCGCCGCGGGCCATGCCGGCGACGGGGCCGTCCGCGTCCCAGATGTCCTCGCAGATGCTGACCCCGAAGGTGAGGGCACCGGCGCGATAGACGGGCGTCGTGAGCCCGGGCGCGAAGTAGCGCTCCTCGTCGAAGACGCCGTAGTTGGGCAGGAGGCGCTTGTGGTAGGTGTCGGCCCAGCGCCCATCGACAAAGACGGCGGCGGCGTTGAAGGGGGAGTCACCAGCGGGGTCGACGAAGCCGACGACGGCGGTGATGCCCTCGGTCTCGGGGGCGAGGGCGGCGGTGGCCGCCAAGGAGGCCTCGCAGAAGGAGCGGCGCAGAACGAGGTCCTCGGGCGGGTAGCCGGTCACGGCGAGCTCGGGGAAGGCGACGATGGCGGCGCCCGCCTCGCGGGCGGCGGCGATGGCGTCGCGGATGCGCGCGCAGTTGCCGTCGATATCGCCGACGGTGGTGTTGAGCTGGGCGAGGGCGACTCGGCAGGACCTCACCGCTTCAGCATAGCCGTTCGGCGCGCAAGGTCCGCCGTTCCAGGCGTCTACAATGCGGGCCATGCAGGACGTGCTCGCGCTGATCCTGGCAGGCGGGCAGGGCGACCGGCTCTCGGTGCTCTCGGAGCAGCGGGCGAAGCCGGCGGTGGTGTTCGGCGGGCAGTACCGGATCGTGGACTTCGCGCTGAGCAACTGCGCGGCCAGCGATATCGACCAGCTTGCGGTGCTGACGCAGTACCGGCCGCGGTCGCTGGTGAACCACATCGGGTCGGGCCGTGCGTGGGGCTACGACACGCCCGACCGCCACATCGAGATCCTGCAGCCGTACCTAGGGCGGGCGGACATGGACTGGTACCAGGGAACGGCGGACGCGGTCTACCAGAACCTCTACTTGATCGCGCAGTCGCGGGCGGAGGAGGTGCTGATCCTCTCGGCCGACCACGTGTACCTGATGTCGTACCGGAACATGGTGGCGTACCACCGGCGGCAGCAGGCGGACGTGACGATGGGGGTGTACTCCGTGCCGCTGGAGGAAGCGCACCGCTTCGGCGTGCTGGAGCTGGACGCGAGCGGGCGGATGGTTGACTTCCAGGAGAAGCCGGCGGAGCCGAAATCGACATGGGTCTCGATGGGGATCTACTGCTTCAACCGGGACGTGCTGATCGAGGCGCTGCAGGAGGACGCGAATCTGGCGGCAAGCTCGCACGACTTCGGCAGGGACATCGTGCCGCGGATCTTCGGGAGCAAGCGGGTGTTCGGCTACCAGTACCTCGACTACTGGCGGGACGTGGGGACGATCGAGGCGTACTGGCAGGCGAACATGGACCTGATCGAGCGGTATCCGCCGCTGAACCTGGCGAATGCTGACGCCCCCCTGCGAACGTCACGGGTTTCGCAGACACCGGCGCGGTTCGGGGCGAAGGCGTCGCCGAACCATGCGCTCATCTCGCCGGGGGCGCAGATCGATGGGGCGGTGGAGCGCTCGGTAATCTCGCCGGGGGTGGTGGTGGAGGAGGGGGCGATCGTGCGGGACTCGATCATCTGTCACGACGCCGTTGTCCGCGCGGGGGCGGTGGTCGACCGGGCGATTCTCGACAAGGACGTGGAGGTGGGACGAGGGGCGACGGTGGGGACGGGGGACGAGTCGGTGGTGAACCGGGAGCGGCCGGACATCGTGAACTGCGGCATCTCGATCGTGGGGAAGCGGGCCGTGGTGCCGGCGGGGATGAAGATTGGGCGGAACGTCATCATCGGTCCGGGGGTGGAGGAGGAGCTGGCGCGGTTGGACGCGGTCGAGTCGGGGGAGACGGTGCTGCCGGAGCAGATGCCGCTCCACCTCTTCGTCTGACGTGCGGCTGTTCAGCGTAGAGGAGGCGCGTGCGCTGCTGCCGCAGGTGCGGCCGGTGCTGGAACGGCTGCGGGAAGCGTTCGTGGAGCTGCGCGGGTCGCGGGCGATGGAGGAGGCGCAGCGGCGGGCGTCGCTGGCGGACGGGCACCCGATCGCGATGCCCTCGCCCGGGAACGAGGCGGCGCGGGAGCGCCACGAGGAGACGCTGCGGGAGTGCATGGAGCTGCTCGATGGCTGGGGTATCCAGCTGAAGGACCCGGAGCGGGGCCTAATCGACTTCCCACACGAGCGGGACGGGGTGGTGGTGCTCCTCTGCTACGAGCTGAGCGAGACGGAACTGGCCTACTGGCACCCCGTCGAGACCGGGTACGCGGGGCGGCAGCCGCTGTAGGCAGGGACGCCTACATTCCGGTGTCCGGGGATTCCGTACAATCGACGCAACGACAGTCGGAGGGGTGAGCCATGACGAGTGCGTTCGGTGTCCGGGACATTTTCGTCGAAGCGAATGGGCTGAGGCAGCACCTCATCGCGCGAGGTTCGGCGACGGCGCCCAGCGTGGTATTGCTGCACAACCTGGTGGGACAGGCGCGCATGTTCGACCGCGCGGCCACAGAGCTGGCGGAACGCTTCCAGGTGTTCGCGCTGGACTTCCGGGGTCGGGGGGAATCCGCCTGGGGGCCTCACGACGAGTACACGCAGAGCGTCTACGTGTCCGACGTGGAGGCGGTGCGCGAGGCGCTGGGGATCCAGCGCCTCGCGATCGTGGGGACGGCGATGGGCGGCGGCGTCGCGATGGCCTACGCGGCGCAACACCCGGAGCGCGTGACCGCGCTCGTGATGAACGACATCGGGCCGGACGTGGACGGCGGCGGCGTGAGCCGCATCAGCGACCGGACGGACTCGACTCCGACGGCCTTCCCCGATCTGAAGGCGGTCGTGAACTACTACAAGGAGAACTTCCCGGCGGCCGCGAGGCTCTCGAACCAGCGGGTCGAGGACTACGCACGCTGGAACGTGCGGCTGAGCGACAACGGCCTGTACGTCTGGAAGATGGACCCGGCGGCGCGCCACGTGGGCATGGGCGTGCCCGAGCAGGACGAGCTCTGGCGGCAATACCGTTCGATCCAGTGCCCGATCCTCGTGCTGCGAGGCGAGCACAGCGACATCCTGAGCAAGGAGACGGCCGCGAAGATGGGTCGCGAGCATCCCGACGCGCAGGTAGTCGAGGTCACGGGGGCGGCTCATCCGCCGCTGTTGACGGAGCCGGACGCGTTGTCCGCGCTGAACCAGTTCCTGCCGACGGAGTAGGGCGTTCGGCGTATTGACCGGTCGGGCCTTCGGACCTAGGCTCAATCGACAACCGAATCGAAGAAGCGACGATCGGGAGGAGTACCCGTTCAGGCGGCCTTCCAGCGAACCGGGGACAGTGGGAGCCCGGCAGGTGCGCGAAGCGGGGAATGGACCCGGGAGCTCTCTCGCTGAAGCCGGTGACGGTGAGTAGGCGGGGGCGGGATGGGCCCCGTTAGCGGCCCCGGGCGCTCTGTCCGGCAACGGAGGCGCGCCCGCTGAGCGCTCCGGCCCCAATTTCGGGCCGGGGAACGAAGGTGGCACCGCGGGAACCCCCGTCCTTTAGGACCGGGGGTTTTCTTTCTGGATCGGCCTCACCGTACCGAGCGGTAGCGACAGCGCCGCGAGGGGTGGAGGTGACGGCTCCAGGAAGCGAGCAAGAACGTGCAAAAGGGACCAGGGAGGTCGGCGATGACAATGACGGAATCGGGGACGGCGCTGGAGGCGCGCATGCGGGAGGCGATTGCCGAGCGATCGCTGCTGCAGCACCCGTTCTACCAGGCCTGGAGCGCGGGCACGCTCGAGGTCGAGCGGCTGCAGGACTACGCGCGGCAGTACTACCACTTCGAGCGGGCCTTTCCGCGCTTCCTGAGCGCGATCCACGCGCGCACGGAATCGCCGGCAGTCCGGCAGCTGCTGCTGGACAACCTCTGGGACGAGGAACACGGCGAGCGGAACCATCCGGCGCTGTGGCTGGAGTTCGCGGCGGCCCTGGGCGTCTCAAGCGAGGAAGTCGAGGGGGCGGAGCCGCATCCCGAGACGAGGGCGCTGGTCGAGCACTTCGCGGAAGTGGCGCAGACGGCGCCGGTGGCGGAAGCGCTGGCGACGCTGTTCGCGTACGAGTCGCAGGTGCCGGCGATCGCGTGGGAGAAGATCAAGGGGCTGACGGAGCACTACGACCTGCTCCCGAAGCAGTTCGAGTTCTTCTCGGTGCACCTCGTCTCGGACGTCTCGCACTCGGCTGCGGAGCTCTCCGCGATCGAGGAGCTGTGCGAAGACGGCGACGCCGTGGTGGCGGCGGCGGAGCGCGCGAGCGAGCGGCTGCTGGGGTTCCTTGACGGCTGCTACGGAGCGGCGGCCTAACCGCCGCTGAAGGGGGATCCCGATGAGCGAGCGAAAGCGCATCCTGACCGGCATCCGGCCTACCGGGTCGCTGCACCTGGGCCACTACGCCGGGGCGCTCGAGAACTGGATCCGCCTGCAGCGGGAGTACGACTGCCACTTCCTGATCGCGGACTACCAGGTCTCGGACTACGCGGACGACTTCGAGCGCGTGCGCGAGTCGGTCTGGGAGGTCGCGCTGGACTGGCTCGCGGTGGGGCTGGACCCCGAGGAGAGTTGCTTCGTCATCGAGAGTCTTGTGCCGGAGCACGCGGAGCTGACGACCTGGCTGAGCTGGTACCTGCCGCTGGGGATGCTACAGCGCAACCCGACGCTGAAGACGGAAATGGACGACTTCGGGAAGAAGTCGGTGCCCGTGGCGTTCTTCACGTACCCGGTGATGCAGGTGGCGAACATCCTCATGCCTCGGGCCCACCTGGTGCCGGTGGGAGAGGACCAGCTCCCGCACATCGAGATGACGCGGGAGATGGCGCGGCGCTTCAACCGGCAGTTCCGGGAGGTATTCCCCGAGCCCGAGGGGCTGGTGGGACGCGTTCCGCGGCTGGTGGGGATCGACGGAAAGTCGAAGATGGGCAAGTCGCTGGGCAACTCGATCGAGCTCAAGGACGACGCGGACACGGTCGCGAAGAAGGTGCGGAGCATGTTCACCGATCCGACACGGCTCCGCGCGACCGACCCCGGCCACGTCGAGGGCAACCCCGTTTTCATGTACCACGACGCCTTCAACCCGGACACCGACGAGGTGAACGACCTGAAGGAGCGCTACGTGGCCGGCAAGGTCGGCGACGTCGAGGTGAAACAGAAGCTGACGGTCGCGGTGAACAACCTGCTCGACCCGTTCCGCGAGCGGCGCGCCTACTACGAGGCGCACCAGGACGAGGTGCGGGACGCGCTGGAGTCGGGAACGGCGCGGGCGCGGGCGACGGCCCAGGAGACGATGGCGCTGGTGCGGGACGCGATGGCGATCAACTACCTGAACGGGCCTCCTCGGGGGAGCTGACCGTGCTGCACCCGACGCTCGACGAGGTGAAGGCGCTCGCGGCGCGGGGCGGGGGGAACCTGGCGCCGGTCTACCGGGAGGTGGCGGCGGACCTGGAGACGCCCGTCTCGGCGTACCTGAAGGTGCGCGAGGGGCGGTACTCATTCCTGCTGGAGTCGGTGGAGGGGGGCGAGCGGCTGGCTCGCTACTCGTTCATCGGGGCGAACCCATACCAGGTGATCCGCACGGGTCCGGGGGAGGCGTACGAGGGCGACCCGCTGAAGCCGCTCGAAGAGGCGCTCGCGGGCCTGAAGGCCGTCGAGCTGCCCGGGCTGCCGCGGCTGACGGGCGGGGCGGTCGGGTACGTTAGCTACGAGGCGATCCGTCACTTCGAACCGCGCGTGCCGGCGAACGAGGACGACCCCGTCGGCATCCCGGAGGCGATGTTCCTGCTGTGCGACTCGATGGTGGTGTTTGACCACGTGCGCCACACGATCCGGGCGGTGGCGCACTGCCGGCTCGATGGCGACATCGAGGCTTCGTACGACGAGGCAGCGGCGAAGATCGACTCGATCCTGGAACGGTTGAGCCAGCCGCTGGCGCTCCCCGTGGAGGAGGTGGCCGAGGTCGCGCGCGTGAGCGCCCAGGGGGTCTCGAACGTGGGGCGGGAGGGATACGAGCTGATGGTCGAGCGCATCCGCGAGGACGTGGTCGACGGGGAGATCATCCAGGCGGTGCCTTCGCAACGGATCCGTCGCCCGACGTCGGTCCACCCGTTCACCATCTACCGGCAGCTGCGCACGGTGAATCCGTCGCCGTACATGTTCTATCTCGACCTGGACGACTTCCAGATCGTGGGGGCATCGCCAGAGATGCTGGTACGAGTGGAGGAGGGGGTGGTGACGACGCATCCGATCGCGGGGACGCGTCCACGCGGGGGAACTCCCGAGGAGGACGACGCACTCGCCGAGGAGCTGCTGGCGGACGAGAAGGAGCGGGCCGAGCACATCATGCTGGTGGACCTGGGGCGCAACGACGTGGGGCGGGTGGCGGAGCCGGGGACGGTGCGGGTAGACCAGCTCATGGAGATCGAGCGGTACTCGCACGTGATGCACATCGTGTCGCGGGTCTCGGGGCGGCTGCGCGAGGACCGCACGCCCTACGACGCGTTCCGCTCGGTGTTCCCGGCGGGGACGGTCTCGGGGGCGCCGAAGGTGCGGGCGATGGAGATCATCGCGGAGCTGGAGCAGGAGCGGCGGGGCATCTACGCGGGCGCGGTGGGATACGCGAGCTTCGCGGGGAGCCTCGACACGTGCATCGCGATCCGCACGATGGTGGTGAAGGACGGAAACGCCTACCTGCAGGCGGGCGGGGGCATCGTGTACGACTCGGAGCCGCCGACGGAGTACCAGGAGAGCGTGAACAAGATGCTGGCGCTGGAGCGGGCGATCGACCAGGCGGAGCTGGCGGCGGCGCAACAGGCGCCCCAGCAGGTGGGGGCCTAGCGATGGCGCAGCGCATCCACCTGGCGGCGATCCTCGAGCGGGAGGGGAAGCTCCTTTTGCTGCGGGAGCAGGGGGCGGCGGGGTGGAGCCTGCCCGGGGGCGATCTGCTGCCGGAGCACGACGACGTGGACGTGGGGATGGCGGCGATCCTCGGGGGGATGGGCGTCAGCGTTGAGGGGATCGAGGAGGCGTTCTACGAGACGCTGTTCATCCCTACGGCGGAAGGGCACATGGTCTACAACGTGTTCGCGACGAGCGCGTGGGAGGGGGAGCCGGCTCCGGGGAACGGGGTCGAGCAGCTGTGGGCGGAAGCGGGGGCGCTGGGCGACCTGCCCATGGACGAGCACGTGCGAGCGGGCGTCCTGGCGGCGTTTGGGCTGGCGGAGCCACGCGACGACAGCGCTGCCATCCTGGAAGCGCTCCAGCGCGAGATGGGGGTGGAGGCGGAGGAGGCGGGCAGCAGTCCGTTCGCATCGCGGCGCGAGGCGGGGCGGGACGTGCTGCGCACCCTCTCGGGGGGCGGCGATCCGGACGCGCGTCATGCGGGCTTGCGGGCGAACTCGCCGGAACTGGCCGACGACGTGGTCGACTTCGCATTGGGGGAGGTGTGGGGCACGGACCGGCTGGACCGACGCACGCGCAGCCTCGAGGTGGTGGCGATGCTGGCGGCGCTTACGGGGCGGCCGAACCAGCTGCGGTCGCACATCAACGGCGCGCTCAACCACGGCGCGACGCCGGACGAGGTGGTGGAGACGCTGCGGATGGTGGCCGTCTACGCGGGCTTCCCGGCGGCGCTGACGGCGTGGCCGGTGATGGAGGAAGTCTTCGCGGAGCGGGGCGTTCCGCGACCGGAGCGACCGTCGTGAGGGCCGTGTTCTGGGACCTGGACGACACGGTGCTGAACACGCTTCCGGGACGGATGGACGCGCTGGCGGGGACGTACGAGGACTGTCTCGGCATCCGCCCGGCGGATCCCGAGGCGCTCTGGCGGGAGCACAACGGGCGGACGCTGGAGCAGATGGCGAGGAACCTGCTGGGCGACGACTGGCTGCGCTTCGCGGAACGCTACCGCGAGCGGTACTACGCCATCGACTTCGCCCTGGAGCCGTTCCCCGGGATCGTCGACACGCTGGACGCCATGCGAGCGGACGGGCTCGAGCTGGCGGTCGTGACCTCGAAGATTTCGTGGGGGGCGACGGGCGAGCTGACGAAGACGGGACTGCTGGACCGCTTCGCGACTGTCGTTGGACACGACGACTGCGAGGCGCACAAGCCAGAACCCGACCCGCTGTTCGTGGCGATGGAGCGGATGTGTCTCGATGAGCCGGGCGAGATCGCGTACGTCGGGGACACGCCCGCGGACGTGAAGGCGGGGCGGGCGGCTGGCTGTCATGCGATCGGGGCGGCGTGGGGATCGCTGGACGCAGAGCGGGTGCGGGCGGAAGCCCCGGACCTGCTGGCGGAGCACCCCTCGGAGGTGCTGGCGTACGTGCGCCGCGTGGCCGCGGGGGCAACATCGTGACGGGCGCGGCGCCGGCGAAGGCGGTCACGCACGTAGCGGCGCGCTTCTACCGGGCGAACACGCTCGACCTAGCGCTGGTGCCGCTGCTGGAGGAGACGGCGCCGTATGCACGGGGAGCCGGGGAAGGCTACTTCCTTGTCGTGTTGCTGGGAGAGCCGGGGACGGCGTACCCCCTCGACCTGGCGTCGGCGAGCGCCCTCGACACGGAGTACCTCGCGGAGAAGTTCCACCTGGATCGTCGGGGGTACGGGTACACGCCGGAGGAGCTGGCAGTGGCGCTTGGGGAGGTCGCGGCCGACCTGGCGGCGGAGGGGAGCCTGGACCGATGACGACGCTCCTGATCGACAACTACGACAGCTTCACCTACAACCTGTACCAGTACCTCTCGGAGCTGGGCGCGGAGATCGTGGTGCACCGAAACGACAAGGTGACCATCGAGGAGTGCGAGGCGCTGGCGCCGGATCGGGTCGTGATTTCGCCGGGGCCGGGGAGGCCGGCCGGGGCGGGGGTCTCGACGGAGATCGTGCGGCGCTTCGCGGGACGGACGCCAGTGCTGGGGGTCTGCCTCGGACACCAGTGCATCTGCGAGGCGTTCGACGGGGAGATCGTGGGTGCGGGGGAGATCAAGCACGGCAAGACATCGTCGATCAGCCACGACGGACGGGGGGTGTTCGCGGGGCTGCCCGACCCGTTCACGGCGGTGCGCTACCACTCGCTGGCGGCGAATCCGGGCGAACTGCCCGACTCGCTGGAGGTCACGGCGCGGTCGGAGAGCGGCATCATCATGGGGGTGCGGCACGAGCGGTACACGGTCGAAGGGGTGCAGTTCCACCCGGAATCAATCGCGACGGAGCACGGGAAGGCGCTGCTGCAGAACTTCCTCGACCTGCAGGGAGGGACGTGGGAGCGATGACGGCAATACAGGCGGCCATCGGGTCGCTGGTGGACCGGGGAAGCATCGAGCCGGAAGAGGCAGCGGCGGCGCTCGAAACAATCATGTCGGGCGAGGCGACCGAAGCGCAGATCGGGGCGTTCCTGGCAGGGATGCGGCTGCACGGCGAGACGCCCGCGATCGTGGCGGCGTGCTGGGCGGTGATGGAGCGGCACGCGGAGCCGTGCGCCGCGGGAAACGTCGTCGACCTGTGCGGGACAGGTGGCGACGGGGCAGACACGTTCAACGTCTCGACGGCGGCGGCGTTCGTGGTGGCGGGGGCGGGAGGGCGCGTGGCGAAGCACGGGAACCGGGCGGCATCCTCGAACTGCGGCTCGGCGGACCTGCTGGAGGCGCTGGGAGCGCGCATGGACCTGGGGGGCGAGGAGGTGGCGCGGGTGATCGAGCAGTGCGGCTTCGGGTTCCTGTTCGCGCAGCGCTTCCACCCGGCGATGCGGCACGTGGGCGGTCCCCGGCGGGAGTTGGGGACGCGCACGATCTTCAACGTGCTCGGGCCGATCTCGAACCCGGCCCAGCCGCGGGCGCAGCTGACCGGCGTGGGGTCGGCGCACCTTGGTCCGCTGTTCGCGGAGGCGTTCCGTATCCGCGGACTGGACCGCGCCGTCATCGTGCACTCCGAGGACGGGCTCGACGAGATCAGTCCCGCGACATCGACGCACGCCTGGATCCTGGAGGGGGGCGAGGTGCGGGAGGAGGAGCTGACGCCCGCTACGTTCGGACTCGAGGGGTGCTCGCTCGACGAGGTCGCGGGGGGAACGCCGCAAGAAAACGCGGAGACGCTGCGGGCGATGCTGGCGGGGCAGGGTGGTCCGGTCGCGGACTTCGTCACGCTGAACGCGGCGGCGGGGTGCTGGGCGGCGGGGCTGGCGGAGACGTTCGCGGAGGGGGCGGCGCTCGCGCGGCAATCGCTGGCATCGGGGCGTGCCCGGGTGGTGGCGGAGTCGTACGTGAGGCTGACACAGGAGGTCTCGTGAGCTCGCCGAGCATCCTGGAGACGATCGTGGCGAAGCGCCGCGAGGATGTGGCCGAAGCGAAGGCCGCGGTCCCCGCCGGAGAGGTGCAGCGCGCGGCGAGCGCGGCGCCACCGCCGATCGACTTCGTCGCGCGGCTGGCGGAGGCGCCTCCCGCGGTGATCGCGGAGATCAAGCGCGCCTCGCCGAGCAAGGGCGACATCGCGCCGGGGATGGACGCGGTCGAGCAGGCGCTGCGCTACGCGAGGGGCGGGGCCGCGGGCATCTCAGTGTTGACGGAGCCTGCGTGGTTCAAGGGAACGCTCGATGACCTGCAGGGGGCGCGGGAGGCGGTGGAGGAGCTGGGGGACGAGCGTCCGGGGCTGCTGCGGAAGGACTTCCTCATCGACGAGTACCAACTGCTGGAGGCTCGCGCGCACGGGGCCGACGCGGTCCTGCTGATCGTGGCCTGCCTCGACGACGAGGCGCTGGGGAGGCTGCTGGCGTGCTCCCGCGAGCTCGGAATGGAGGCGCTGGTGGAGGTGAACAACGCGGAGGAGATGGCACGCGCGGCGGCCGTAGGGGCGCGGCTGGTGGGGATCAACAACCGGGACCTGCGCAGCTTCGACGTCGACCTGGGGACTACGCACCGGCTGGCTGGGGACGCGCCGGAGACGGCGCTGCTGGCGGCCCTAAGCGGCATCAGCACGCGCGAGGACGTGGAACGATTCGAGGGGGTGGGGGCGAAGGCGGTGCTCGTCGGGGAGGCGCTCATGCGCGCGGACGACCCCGGGGCGATGATCGCGGAGCTGCGGGGACGATGACGCGGGTCAAGATCTGCGGCGTGCGCGACGCGGACACGGCGCGCGAGGCGGTGAAGGCGGGGGCGGACTTCATCGGGCTGATGTTTGCCGAGTCGCGGCGGCAGGTCACGCCGCAGGAGTGCTACGAGATCATCGAAGCTGTGCGGGAAACGAGGCGGAGCCCCGAGGTGGCGCGGATCGAGGGGCCGGGGCGGGGCGAGGTTCGCGGCGCGAGCTGGTTCGGGGCGTGGAACGAGGCGATCGACGATGCGCTCGCACGGTGGCGGCCTCTGCTCGTGGGGGTGTTCGCCGACCAGGAAGTCGAGGACGCGAACGAGATTGCGGAGGCGGCCGGACTGGAGCTTATCCAGCTCTCGGGCGGGGAGGACGAGTCGTTCGTGCGACAGGTCCGCCCGCCCGTGCTCAAGGCAATCCACGTGCATCCGGAGACGACGGCGGAGGACGTGGTCGACACGGCAACGCCGGGGGTGGCCGCGGGCATCATGCTCGACACGGGCTCGGCGGCAGCGCGCGGCGGCACGGGCGAGACCTTCGACTGGGACGTCGCGGCCGAGGTGGGGCGGCGGCTGCCGCTGATGCTGGCAGGCGGGCTCGACCCGGAGAACGTGGCGGACGCCGTGGGGGCGGTCGACCCGTGGGCGGTCGACGTCTCCAGCGGCGTCGAGACAGACGGCGTCAAGGACATCGAGAAGGTGCGCGCGTTCATTCGCGCGGCGAAGGGGGCAGGACGATGAGCACGGAGACGAGGAGCGATCTGGCCCCCCGATTCGGGGAGTTCGGCGGGCGCTACATCCCCGAGGTGCTGGTGGCAGCGCACGAGGAGCTCGAAGAGGCGTACCACGCGGCCCGGAACGACTCGGCATTCAACGAGGAGTTGGCCGAGCTGCAGCGCCACTACGCGGGGCGGCCCACGCCGCTCTACCTGGCGGAGCGCCTGACGGCGGAGGTCGGCGGGGCGCGCATCTGGCTGAAGCGGGAGGACCTGGCGCACACGGGCGCGCACAAGATCAACAACGCGTTGGGGCAGGCGCTGCTGGCGAAGCGAATCGGGAAGCCGCGCATCATCGCGGAGACGGGGGCGGGGCAGCACGGCGTGGCGACGGCGACGGTGTGCGCGAAGCTGAATCTCGACTGCGTGGTCTACATGGGCACGGAGGACATCCGGCGGCAGTCGCTGAACGTGTTCCGGATGAAGATGCTGGGGGCGGAAGTGGTGCCGGTGGACTCGGGGAGCCGCACGCTGAAGGACGCGATCAACGAGGCGATGCGGGACTGGGTCACGAACGTGCGGACGACGCACTACCTGATCGGCTCGGCGATCGGGCCGCATCCCTTCCCGACGATGGTGCGGGACTTCCAGGCGGTCATCGGCCGGGAGGCGCGGGAGCAGATGCTGGAGCAGGCGGGACGCCTGCCGGACGTGGCGGTCGCCTGCGTGGGCGGGGGGAGCAACGCCATCGGGCTGTTCCACCCGTTCGTCGAGGACCAGGTGCGGCTGGTGGGGGTGGAAGCCGCGGGCGAGGGTCTCTCGGAGCCGGGGCGGAACGCGGCGACGCTGGTCGCGGGGAGCCCGGGGGTGCTGCATGGGACGCGCACCTACCTGCTGCAGGACGAGGCGGGGCAGATCCTCGACACGCACAGCATCTCGGCGGGGCTGGACTATCCGGGCGTGGGACCGGAGCACTCGTGGCTGAAGGCGAGCGAGCGGGCGGAGTACATCGCGGCGGACGACGCGGAGGCGCTGGAGGGGTTCCAGCGGCTAACGCGGAGCGAGGGCATCATCCCGGCGCTCGAACCGGCGCACGCGATCCTGCCCGCGATCCGGCTGGCGGAGGAGCTGGGAGAGGGCGGTGATGTGCTGATCGGGCTGAGCGGCCGCGGCGACAAGGACATGCACACGGTCGCCGAGGCGCTGGGCGTCACGCTCTGAGCGCGCAGGTCGTGATGCCGGAGCCCGTCGGAGGGCGACAGGGGGGTTTGCCCTGGGGGCCGCCGCAGGTGGCGTTCGGGATACTGGGCGGGCTGGCGGCGCTTGCGGTGACGCTGCTCCTCTCGGCGCTCGTGCTGGAGACGCTGGGCGAGTCGCGCGACGTGGGCGACGTGTTCGTGAAGGCGAGGGAGGTGGCCGCCTACGCCGACGAGCGTCTGGCGGCGGCGGCGAAGGGGATCGACCTGCCCGAGCCTCCCCAGGTCCGCGGGGACCAGGCGGCGCTCTCGCTGACGCTGATCATCACGCTCGGGCTCCAGGTCGCGTTCGTGGGGGTGGTGCTGGGGGTCACGCGGCACAACTGGGGAGAGCTGGCGGAACGGCTGCGGCTGACGGGGTTCAGCGCCTTCGGGCTGTGGCGGCCGGCGCTGGCGGTCGTGGGCTGCTACTTCATGGTGGCGGTCTACGCGGCGATCGTGAACGCCCTCGACATCGAGGTCCTTCAGCCGGAGAGCACGGTGCCGTTCGAGGTGATGCGTCACCCGGCGACGATCGCCCTGACGGGGATCGCCGTGATCGTGACGGCGCCCCTCTCGGAGGAGATCTTCTACCGGGGGCTCATCTTCGGGGGTTTGCAGGGGTGGGGCTTCTGGCCGGCGGCGCTGATCTCCGGGGCGGTCTTCAGCGGCGTACACCTGGACACGGGGAGCCTGATTCCATTCTTTATCATCGGCGTAGTGCTCGCGTGGCTGTTCTGGCGACGCGGGAACCTCTGGGAGAGCGTGGCCTTCCACGTGCTGTTCAACGCGGCCAGCTTCTCCCTGCTGCTGTTGACGGAGGCGTAGGGGATGTCGGAACGGTTGCGGGCGGGATTCTCGCGGGCGAACGGTGAGGGGCGCGCGGCGTTCGTAGCGTACGTGATGGCCGGATTCCCCGAGCCCGGCCAGACGGTGCCGCTGCTGCTAGGGCTGGAGGCGGGAGGCGCAGACGTGATCGAGCTGGGCGTGCCATTCACGGACCCGCTGGCCGACGGCGCGACGATCCAGCGCGCGAACGAGGTGGCGGTGGCGGCGGGGGTAACCTTCGCGGACTGCCTCGGGATGGTGCGGGAGGCGCGGGCTCAGGGACTGTCGGTCCCGCTGGTCCTGATGGGGTACGACAACCCCCTGCTCGCCTACGGCGAGGAGCGGGCGGCGGCGGACGCGGCGGACGCGGGCGCGGACGGATTCATCGTGGTGGACCTGCCGCCGGACGAGGCGGGAACGTTCCGGCAGGCGTGCGCGGCGAACGGCGTGAGCTTCGTGCCGCTGGTCGCGCCGACGACGGCGGAGGAGCGGATGGGCGAGGTCGCGGCAGTAGCAGACTCGTTCATCTACTGCGTGAGCGTGACGGGGACGACGGGAGGGGCAGAGGTCCCGGCGGAAGTCGGCGATCTGGTGGCGACGATCCGACGCCACACGGAGCTGCCGATCGCGGTCGGGTTCGGTGTCTCGACGGAAGAGCAGGTGGCCCGGGTGGGGAAGGTGGCGGAGGGCGTGATCGTGGGCTCTGCTATCATCGCGGCCATCGAAGAGGGGAGCGCCGAGGGCTGCGTCGACCGTGTTCGTTCGTACGTCGAACGCGTGACGGGGCGGAGGGTCGAAGGCGCATAGCTGTCCCCGGGAGTGACGTCGATGGCGGTTCGCGGTATCCGCGGAGCGATCACGGTAGGCGAGAACGACCGCGAGGCGATCCTCGAGGGGACGCGCGAGTTGCTCGAGGCGATGGTCGAGGCGAACGGCGTGGCGGCGGACGATATCGCCTCCTGCCACTTCACCACCTCGCCCGACCTGAACGCCGAGTTCCCCGCGGAGGCGACCCGGCGGCTGGAGGGGTGGAAGTACGTTCCGCTGCTGTGCGGGCACGAGATGAACGTGCCGGGATCGATGCAGAAATGCGTGCGCATCCTGCTGCACGTGAACACGGACGCAGCTCCGCAGGACATCCGACACATCTACCTTCGGGACGCGCAGCGTCTGCGGACAGACCTGGCGCCGGCGAACGGAACAGAACCGCCGGCGGGAGAGTGAGGCGCCTTCGCGCTTTGCCATAGGCGCGAGCCGCGAGATCATGCAATCCGCTCGTCGAGACGCTGCAGTCGAGCACACGGCCCCGGAGTCGGGGCCGGGGCAGCGGGATGAGTCGGTACGAGGCGCACTGGCGGGGAGCGGCCTTCGGGAGGCCATGCACGAGATCCGCCTGCCGACGTTCGAGGGTCCCCTGGACCTGCTGCTGACGCTGATCCAGCGTCGCGACCTCGACATCACGACGGTGTCGCTGGTGGCCGTTGCCGACCAATACCTTGAGGCGATTCACGCAAGCGACTCGCTGGATGCGGGGGCGCTGGCGGAGTTCGTGTCGATCGGGGCGAAGCTGCTGCAGCTGAAGTCGCGGGCGCTGCTGCCGGAGCGGAACGAAGACGAAGAGGAGCCGGAAGAAGAGGATCCGGGCGAGGAGCTGGTGGCGCTGCTGCTCGAGTACCGGCGCTACCGGGAGGCGGCGGACGAGCTGGGGGAGCGAATGGCATCGGGGTGGCGCACCTATCCGCGGGGCGCGCCCCCGCCGGAGCCGCCGGAGGGCAACGCCCTCGCAGGAGTGACGCTGGACTCGCTCTACGCCGTGATGGTCGAAGTGCTGGAGCGGATGCCCGACGAGCCCGACGGCACGGTCGAGCGAACCGACGTGAGCCTGACGGACCAGATCGCGATGCTGGAGGGACGGCTGCGGGGTCGGGGGCGATCATTCTCGTTCCGGCAGGTGATCGAGGCCTGCACGTCGCGGGTCGAGGTGGTGGTGACGTTCATCGCGCTGCTGGAGCTGCTGAAGCGGGGAACGTGCGAGGTGGAGCAGTCGAAAGCGTGGGGCGATATCCGCGTGCGGGCGCTGGCTCAGAGGGCGGCGAGCTGACGCTGACCGCGGCGCTGCCAGAGGGCCGCGACCAGGGTTCCGAGGAGCAGGCCACCGACGGCCCCGATCGTGTCGTAGAGGATGTCTTCGGGGTCGGCGGAGCGGTAGGGGAGGAAGGACTGGTACCACTCCTGGGCCGCGCCCACGAGCAAGGAGACTCCGAGGATGGGCACGAAGAGGACGCCGAGGGGAAGGCGCGGAAGCACGGCTCGGGCCAAACTGAGCAGGATGAGCACAAAGACGGCGTACTGGACGGCGTGGGCGACGTTTGCGAGGGCGCCGCTGGAGGGGTCCTCCGGGCTGGGCGTGCTCGCCAGCCCGACCATGACGCCGAGCCAGAGGAGCGCCAGCAGGAACCGGAGCCGCATGTGGCTAGTGTAGCCGGCGGCATCGTGCGAGAGTGGGGAGCAGGGGCGCCGGGGCGTCCCTCGCGAGAGCTATGAGCGTGACGCTGCCGTCGCTGACGCTGGCCCAACTGGAGATGGCCGCCCCCGCGGGCGGGAGTGCGCTCGTGATGGGCGTGTTCGACGGCGTGCACCGGGGGCACCAGGCGCTGCTGGAGCGGCTGCGTGACGAGGGAGAGGCACGCGGGCTCGCGCCGGGGGTGGTGACCCTGCACCCGCATCCGGCGACCGTGCTGCGGCCCGACATCATGCCGAGCTACCTGACTTCGCTGGAGGACCGGCTGCGGCTCATGCGCGAGGCGGGGGCCTCGTGGGTGCTGCCGCTGACGTTCACGTCGGAGCTGTCGGAAGTGACGGCGGAGGAGTTGGCGGAGGCGTTCCACCGGTTGCTGCGCATGCAGGTGATGGTGCTCGGTCCGGACGCGGCCTTCGGCCGGGGAGCGCCGGCGGATACGCCGGAGCGGATGCGCCGGACGGGCGAGGATCTGGGGTTCGAGGTCGTGCAGATCGAGCCGCTGATGGCGGGCGGTGAACGGTGCAGCTCGACGATGGTGCGAAGGGCGCTGGGGGAAGGCGACATGCGCGCCGTGACAGACCTGCTGGGGCGCCCCTACCGGTTGGCGGGGCCCGTCGTCCGCGGGTTCGAGCGGGGACGCACGATCGGGTTCCCGACGGCGAACATCTCCGTGGCAGCCGATCGCGCGCTGCCGGCGCTGGGGGTCTACGCGACGGTCGCGACAGTGGCGGGGCGGGAGCTGCGGGGGGCGACGAACATCGGACGGCGCCCGACGTTCGATGAGGGGCACATCTCGATCGAGACGCACCTGCTCGACTTCGAGGGTGACCTCTACGGTGAGCGCATGGAGATAGCGATCGTGGACCGGGTACGCCCCGAGCAGGCGTTCTCGGGACCGGAGGAGCTGCGGGCGCAGATCGCGGCGGACGTCGAGCACGTGCGGGAGGTGCTGGCGTGAGCCGCACGATGGCGCCGGTCGACGAGCAGCTGTTCGTGCTCATGAGCGGCGTGGAGTACGGGGACGGTGGTCTGCGGCGCGCGTTCGAGGCCGAGCTGCGGGAGCTGCTCGAGGAAGACCGGCCCCTTCGCGTCTACCTGGGCATCGACCCGACGGCGACCTCGCTGACGCTGGGACACGCGGTGCCGCTGCGGAAGCTGCGGCAGTTCCAGGACTTCGGGCATGAGACCGTGTTCCTGATCGGCGACATCACGGCGCTAATCGGGGATCCCTCGGACAAGAACAAGCTTCGGCCCCAGATCGACAGCGAAACGATTCGGGCGAACGAGGCTGCCTACTTCGCCCAGGCGTCGAAAATCCTCGATCAGTCGAAGACGGTCGTGCGGCACAACTCGGAGTGGCTCGGGGGGCTCGACCTGAACGACCTGATCGCCTTGATGTCGAAGTTCACAGTGGCCGAGATGCTCACGCGGGATAACTTCCGTCAGCGGTACCAGTCGGAGGACGCGGTCTACCTGCACGAATTCCTGTACGCGCTGCTCCAGGGCTACGACGCGCTGGCGCTGGAGTGTGACGTGCAGGTGGGCGGAACGGAGCAGCTGTTCAACCTGATGGCCGGGCGCAAACTGCAGGAGCAGGCCGGGCAGCGGAAGCACGTGCCGGTAACGATGCCAATCCTCGTCGGGATCGACGGCGTGCTGCGAATGTCGAAGTCGACGGGGAACTTCATCGGGCTCGATGAGGCGCCGGAAGAGCAGTACGGCAAGGCGATGTCGATCCCGGACGGCGTGCTGGGGAATTACTTCCAGCTTGCGACCAACCTCGACCGGAGCGAGGTTATGGCGACGATCGAGGGGCTCGCGAACAACGAGCGCGACCCGATGACCGAGAAGAAGCGGCTGGCGCGCACGATCGTGACGGAACTGCACGGCGAGGACGCGGCGGCGCAGGCGGAGGCGCACTTCGAACGGACCGTGCAGCGTCGCGAGGAGCCGGAGGAGATGCCCGAGGCGGCGGCCCGGGAGGGACAGCCGCTGATCGACGTGATCGTGGAGGCAGGTGCGGCGCCGTCGCGCCGGGAAGCGCGGCGGCTGTTCGACCAGGGGGCGGTGACGGTGGATGGCGAGGCGGTCGCGGACGGGCGGGAGCCGGCCCGGGTGGGGTCGAGGGTGCGGGTGGGGAAGCGGCGCTGGCTGCGAATCACCGGGGCGGGCAGCTAGCGCGATCCCGACAGCCTGCGAACGGCGCGCGACTGCGGTGTTCGCCAGGAGGACCGGGGTCCAAAGCGGCCCTCGATGTGATCTTTGGACACACTTTCTCGGGTCAAGGGGGCACGGTGTGAGCATTCCCACACACTTCTCCGGACCCTGCGAAATCTTCACCGGAAGGTCCGCTTTCGTATGGCAAAGAGCGTCGCGTCGGCCTAGGATGAGCCCTCCGCACCGTTACGCATTCAAGCCGTGTCCTGGAGGGGGGCCTGGAGTGGATTCCCGCATTTCCGAGTTCCTGACGTTCCTCGCTGTCGAGAAGAACGCCTCCGAAAACACGATCTCCGCCTACCGAAGCGACCTCGCCCAGTTCGAGAAGAGCGTGGCTCACCAGACCTCGTCCAACGGCGCCTCGTGGGAGGCGATCACGGACCAGATGCTGCTGACGTTCGTCGAGGAATTGCGGGAGCGGCGCTACAAGGCGGCGACGGTGGCCCGGAAAGTGGCGGCCGTGAAGTCGTTCTTCAGCTTCATGGCAGCGGAAGGCATCCTCACGTGCGATCCGACGGAGGAGCTGCGGTCCCCGCAGGTGGGAAAGGCCCTGCCGCGGACGCTGACCCCCGAGGAAGTGGACGAGTTGCTGGAGCAGCCGGCGCGCAAGAGCACGCCCGTGGCCCAGCGCGACAAGGCGATGCTGGAGCTGGCCTACCACACGGGGATGCGCGTGACGGAGCTGGTCTCGCTGGACGTGGCCCACGTGGCGCTGGAGAGCGACCCGGTGACGGTGCGAGGCATCGGCAAGGGCGACCAGGAGCGGGCGCTGCCGCTGCACCAGCGGGCGGTGGACGAGCTGCGGCAGTACATCTTCCACGTGCGGCCGAAGATGGTGCGCAACCGGAACGAGGCGGCGCTCTTCGTGAACCGCCGCGGAGGGCGGCTGACGCGCCAGGGATTCTGGCTGATCCTCAAGAACTACGCGCGTGAGGCCGGGCTGGACGGCATCACGCCGCATACGCTGCGGCACACCTACGCGACGCACATGCTCTCGGGCGGGATGCCCCTGCGGAACGTGCAGGAAGCGCTCGGCCACGCGAGCATCTCGACGACGCAGATCTACACGCAGCTGACGGACCAGCAGAAGCGGGAGCAGTACGACCAGGCCCACCCGCGAGCCTAGCCCCGGTCGCCAGTAGACTGCCCGCGTGACACCCCCCAGGGACCTGCTCGATGCCATCGCGCGCGAAGATGCGGAGTCGCGCCTGCGCGCGCTCGACGCAGACGGGACGCTGACATCGGGGCTGCTGCCGGAGCTGGAGGAGGGGCGGGGATTCGAGCAGCCGGCGCTGCACCACTACACGGTGCTGGAGCACAACCTCTCGGCCGTGGGCGCGCTCGACCGGGCGCTGGGGGAGGGGGTGGAAGGGCTGCGGATGCCCGACCCCTCGGCCGAGATCTCGGTGGAGGAGTGGCTGGGGCGGGAGATCGACGGGCGGCCACTGCTGCACCTGCTGCGCCTGTCGTGCCTCGTCCACGACATCGCGAAGCCGCGAACGGCGGAGGTGCGGGAGGGGAAGCTGCGGTTCCCGCGGCACGGCCCGGTGGGGGCGGAGCTGCTGGAGGGGCGGCTGGCGGGGCTGGGGTTCGAGCCGGCAAGCATCGACTTCGTGACGACGATGGTCCGGTATCACCTGCGGCCGGGGGAGTTCGCGCGCTCGTGGCCGCCCACGGATCGGGCGCTGCGCCGGTTCGCGCGGGACCTGGACGGACGGACGCTGCCGCTCCTGCTGCTCCAGCTCGCCGACGGCATGGCGACGCGCGGCCCGACGTACCGGCGCGAGAACTTCGAGCGGCACATCGCCTTCCTCGGGCACATCGTGACGCGCACGGAGGAGGCGCTGCGGGAGGAGGAGCCGGCGCTGGTGGACGGCGAGGAGCTGATGCGGGAGCTGGGGCTCCCAAGTGGACGGCTTCTGGGGGCTGTCCTAACATCGGTGCGCGAGGCGCAGCTGGCGGGTGAGGTGGACGATCGCGCGACCGCTCTCGCGCTGGCGCGCCAATCCCTCGAACAGCTGACCGCCGAGGGCTAGGTCCGGGGTGCTGCCATGGCCGTGATGTTCAGCGTCATCTTCTACACGGTGCTTGCCGTGGCGGCGTTCTACTTCATCCTGCTGCAGCCGGTGCTGAAGCAGCAGCGGCAACGCAAGAAGGCCGTGCGCGAGCTGCAGATCGGCGACGAAGTGGTGACGACGGGCGGGATCATCGCCGAGGTGAAGGACGTGCAGGCCCCGGACGACGGGCCGACGGAGCTGATCCTGGAGATCGCGCCCGGTATCCACGTACGCGCACTGACCGACGCCATCGAGCGGCGGCTCACGACCCTGGAGCCCGCGTCCGAGGAGACGCTCGAGACGGTGGCGGCGGGCGCCGGCGAGGCCGGCGACCCGAATGCGTAGTCCCACCACCACTGGTGTTTTCCTGGCCATCCTCGCGGTCAGCGTGTTCTGTCTGTTCGCGGTCTGGCCGAGCGCGCCAACGCGCTACCTGCCCGGCGACTTCTGGCCGGAAGGCCGGGGCATCAGCATCGGCGACTACGAGCGCCGGACGATGCGGCTGGGCCTTGACCTGCAGGGCGGGGCGCACCTGGTGCTGCAAGCAGAACCGCCGGCGGACTTCGACGGAGACCTGACGGAGTCGCTGGAGGTCGCCAAGGAGGTGATTGAGCGGCGCGTCGACGCGTTCGGCGTCGTTGAGCCGGAGATCCAGATCGCGAGCGGGAACCGGCTCGACGTACAGGTGCCCGGCATGAGCCTTCCCGACGCCGAGCGGCTGATCGGCCGCACGGCGACGCTCTCGTACCGCATCTTCGACGACGAGAGCCAGCTCGTGGCGGCGAGCGGGATCATCGACGGGGTCGAGATCGCGATGACGGGCCAGCACCTGAAGAGCAACACGTACCCGGAGCGCCGGGGCACGACGTTCGCCGTGAACTTCGAGACCACGGGCGTCGGCAACGAGCTCATGCGCCAGATCACGACGAGGGCGCTCCAGCACCCAATCGGGGACCCGCGGAGACGGCTGCTCGTCTACCTCGACAACGAGCTGATCTCGGACGCGGTGGTGCAGGGGGTGATCGAGGACCAGGGGACGATCACGGGCCTCGACAGTTTCACGGAGGCGAACGACCTCTCGCGACAGCTCAACGCCGGCGCCCTGCCGGTGCCCCTCCGCACGATCCAGGCGAACGAGGTCAGCGCCTCGCTGGGGGACGACTCGGTGAAGGCCTCGGTGAACGCAGCGGAGATCGGGTTGCTGGCCGTGCTGGCGTTCATGATCCTGTACTACCGCCTGCCGGGGGTGCTGGCAGCGTTCGCGCTCATCGTCTACGCGCTGATCACGCTGACGGTGTTCAAGCTGTGGCCGGTCACGCTGACGCTCTCCGGGATCGCGGCGTTCATCCTGTCGGTGGGTATGGCGGTCGACGCGAACATCCTCATCTTCGAACGGATGAAGGAGGAGTTACGCCGGGGCCGGCCGCTGGCGACGGCGATCGAGACGGGCTTCCGGCGAGCGTGGCCATCGATCCGGGACTCGAACATCGCGACGTTCATCACGTGCGCGATCCTGTTCTGGTTCGGCGACCAGTTCGGGGCTTCGTTCGTGCGCGGCTTCGCGATCACGCTGGCGATCGGCGTGGCCGTCAGCATGTTCTCGGCGATCGTGGTGACGCGGACGTTCCTGCGCCTGTTCGTCGGGACACGGATCGCGCGTTCGCGCTGGCTGTTCAACGCCGAGCCGCTCTCGTCGCAGCCGGAGGACGAAGGCGACGAGGACGCGGTCACACCGGCGCCAGCAGCCACCCCCCGCTCGACCTTCATCGCCTTCGCGCAGCGGCGCTGGGTCACCCTGGGGCTGTCGCTGGTCGTGTTCGTGGCGGCGGCGGTGACGCTGCTCGTGCCGCCCTCGCTGAACGCGGGCATCGAGTTCACGGGCGGGTCGACGTTCACCCTGCAGTTCGCCCAGGAGGAACCGCCGGCGGAAGCGGCCGGTACAAGCGAGGGCGAGGATGCAGGGGAGGCGGAGCCGGAGGCGCCCGAACCGGTGCGGGTCGTGCAGCCGGAGGAGCTGCGCGAAGCGCTGGCCCGGCTGGGGCACGAGGAGGCGCGGGTCCAGGGGGCGGGGTTCAACACGTACCTGGTGCGGACGGTCGAGCTCGAAGGCGCGCCTCCGCTGGAGGCGGGGGAGGGTCCCGTGCCGCCAGGGGAGATCGACGACATCCTGGCGGCGCTGGAGGAGGAGTTCGGGACCGTCCGGCGGCTGGATTTTGCAACGGTCTCGGGGACGGTCTCGACGGAGATCGCGCGCGACGCGACGCTGGCGGTGGTGGCAGCGGCGGCGGCGATCCTGATCTACGTGGCGTTCGCATTCCGGCGGCAGCGGGCGGCGTGGCGGTACGGGCTGTGCGCGGTGATCGCGCTCGTACACGACTCGGTGATCGTGCTGGGGCTCTTCTCGCTGCTGGCGAAGGTGGCGGGCACGGAGGTCGACGCGGCCTTCATCGTGGCGATCCTGACGGTGATCGGCTTCTCCGTTCACGACACGATCGTGGTGTTCGACCGCGTGCGCGAGGTGACCTCGCGAGACACGCTCGTGCCCTTCGCGGAGGCCGTGAACGTGAGCCTGACGGAAACGCTCGTGCGCTCGATCAACACGTCGTTCGTGACGGTGCTGACGATCATCGCGATGTTCCTGATCGGCGGCGTGACCATCCAGAACTTCCTGCTGGTGTTGCTGGTGGGGGTGATCGCAGGGACGTACAGCAGCATCTTCGTGGCGGCACAGGTGCTGGTAGCGTGGGACAACCACGACATCGGCCGCTTCTTCCGGCGGGCCACGTCGCGGGGTGAGGGCGAACCGCAGGAGGCCGCGGCCACGGGCGGTTAAGCGTGAACGGGGGCCGGGAGGGCAGGGCGGAGCGCGCGCGGCGGATGTCGGGCGTGGACTTCGGCAGGGCGGCCACGGACTACGCGACCTTCCGGGCGGGGTTCCCCGACCGCTTTTTCGACGAGCTGGAAGCGCACGGCGTCGGCCTCGCGGGCATCGAGGCCGTGGACCTCGGCACGGGGACCGGCACGGTGGCGCGCGGCCTGGCCCTCAGGGGCGCGACGGTCGCCGGGGTCGATCCGTCGGCGGCGATGGCGGAGCAGGCGCGGGCTCTGGACGAGCAGGCAGGCGTGAGCGTCCGCTACGTGCAGGCGACCGCCGAGGAGACCGGACTACCGTCGGGCCATGCCGACCTCGTGATCTCGGGGCAGGCATGGTGGTGGTTCGACCGGCCGCGCGCGGCGGCGGAGGCCCGGCGCCTGCTGAAGCCGGGAGGACGCCTGGTGATCTGCTCGCTCGACTGGCTGCCGTCGCCCGGGAGCATCCCGGAGGCGACGGAGGCGCTCATCGCGTCGGCGAATCCCGAATGGACGATGGGCGGCGGAAACGGGCGGCACCCGCGCTGGCTGGACGACCTCCGGGAGGCGGGGTTCGGCGAGCGCGCGACGTTCGAGTTCGACGTGGCGGTGCCGTACACGCACGAGGCGTGGCGGGGAAGGATCCGGGCGAGCGCGGGCGTGGCAGCGACGCTCGGCGAGGCCGAGGTGGCGCGCTTCGACGAAGCTCTGGCAAGGATGCTGGCGGAGCGCTTCCCCGAGGACCCGATGGCAGTGCCCCATCGGGTGTACGCAGCGCTGGGGCGCGCCTAGCCGCTTCCTGTGGTGTGGTTCAGGCCGAACGGAGGGCGTCGCGGGCCGAAACGATGGCCGCGAGCTTCGCCTCGGCGGTGCGGGCGGAGGCGACGGGGTTGTCGGCGAAGGTGGCGAAGCCGCAGTCGGGCGTGAGCAGGACGCGCTCCTCGCCGAAGAGGTTGACAGCGCGAGCGATGCGTTCCGCGATCACTTCAACGGGCTCGACGGCGGGGTCCTTCGGGTTCACGACGCCGACGCCAATGCGCTTGTCGGAAGGCAGTTCGCGCAGGAGCTCCAGCTCGCCGGCGCGGGGCGTGCAGAGCTCAAGGAACAGGGTTCCGACGGGAGCATCGCCGAGGAAGCCGAGCAGGGGACGGTAGTCGCCGGAGAGGGTGGCGGACTCGTCGGGAGTCCAGTTGCCGCGGCAGACGTGCAGGCCGAGCCGCTCTGCGGGCAGGCCGCGGACGACCTCGCGGAGCAGGTCGGCGGCAAAGGCGAGCTCGCGTTCGGGCGCGAGCTTCTCGCTGAGGGCGCCGCACATGAAGCTGCGCTTCGCGCCGGCCTCGCCGTGGACAACCTCGGTCAGGACGGGCTCATCGAACTGCACGAGCGCGGCGCGGCCGGCGAGGAGGGCGTGGAGCTCCTCGCGGAGGACGCGGACGACGGCGACGGCGAGGTCGTCACGGGTCTCGTACGGGCGCTCGCGGAGGCAGTCGAGCCACATGGTGCGGGTCAGCAGGTAGGGGCCGGGGAGGGCGACCTTGACGGGCGCCGCGACGCACGAGCGGACGAAGGCGAGCTCGTGGGCGGCGAGGGGGCGGCTGCGGCCGAGGGGGCCGTAGACGACGGGGTGACGCACGTCCTCGGCGGGCACATCCAGCGCGCGGAGCTCGCGGTGGAACTCGTCGGGGTCGTCGACCATGGCGGTGAGGTCGCTGAGGGGGATGAGCTGGCAGTTGTCGAGCAGGCCGCCCACGAAGCTGGCGTAGTTGTCGCGACGCTGCTCGCCGTCGGTGACGACGTCGCCGCCTGCGCGCTGCTGGGCGTCGAGGGCGAGGCGGACGGCGTCGTCGGCGGTCTCGTGGAAGGCATCGTCGCCGAGACGGCCTTCGAGGTGGTCGTGCATGGCCTGGAGCATCCAGCGGGGGCGGGGCCAGCTCCCGATGCCCATCACCGAGAGGGGCTCGACGGTGGGGGCGCGAGCGGGTTGGGGAAGCGAGTTGGGGATGGCGACCTCGACCAGGGGCCGGTCGCCGACGGAGACGGGGGATGGCGGAGGGGCGGCAGACTGGCGAGCGGCGAGGGAACCCTTCGAGACGAGATAGCTGCGCTCGTCGCCGGACTTCGTCCAGGAGACGAGCTCGTTCCCGGTCATCCGGCACCAGGCGGGCAGTTCGATCTCGACGGTCGGCTCGGTGGAGCGGACTTCGAGAAGGCCGCCGGCGGCGAGGGGGTCGATGTGGCGACGAATGAGCAGGAGGAGCCCGCCGCCACAGTCAAGGTCCCCGCCGTCGAAGCTGACGTCGGGCGCGAACGGGTGGCGCTCGACGGGATCGACGGGAGTGGCGGGACCGCTCACGACACTGGTTCCGCCGCTAGTAGCTGACGCTGGGGGCGCCGTCGGAGAGGAACTCCACGAGCATGGCGCCCCCGACGATGGTGGCCCCCTCGACGAGGTTGTTCTCGTCGAGCCCGCGCTTCTTGAAGCAGGGGGCGCAGACGTAGATGGTCCCGCCTCCCTCGGCGAAGGCGTTCATGAGGTCCGTGAGGGGGAGGAAACCGTCCTCGTGGATGCGGTCGGCGTAGCCCTTCTCCGCGAGGCGCACGCCCTCGGTGCTGAGGAAGACGAGGGTTTCCTTCTCGGAGCCCAGGGCGGCGTTGGCGACGACGAAGCCGACGGTGGCCTTGTCGGGGTCGTTGCCGGAAGAGGTGAGGTTGACGCAGAACTTGCCTGGCACGGAGCGGGTGTCTCCTTGGTTCAGGGGTTTTGACGCTGTTCGATCCAGTATTCGGGGTGGTCTGCACGAAGCAAACGGCGTTCGGTCATACGGCACCAGGCAGGCATGTCCTGGGGGGCGCCAAGGTCGCGCACCGTGAGCTTCAGCACCTCTCCGGGGGCGAGGCCCCGCATGCGGGATCGAAGCATCACGATAACCTCGCCACAGCCCATATCGCCAGCGTCCCACTCGGCGTGGGCGCGGGGAGCGTCGCTCACCGGCCGTCCTCCGGCGACACGGAATCGCCGACGGGGGCGCCAAAGAGGGCGGCGGCGGGGCTCGTTTCTTCCTGCTCGGGAAGGCCGAGGCGGGCGCGCAGGGAGGCGCGGGCGGAGTCGGCGTTGGTGGCCTCGGGCGTCTGGACGACGACGGGCATAGGCAGGGCGTGGCCGAAGACGAGGGACTGGCGCTTGCTCTCGAGAGCGGCGATGACCTGGCGCAGGCCGCTGCGTCCGGCGACGCCGCCGACGATGGCCTCGACGTCGTTGTCGCTGTCGAGCTGGAGCGTGAACTTCGTGCCGATCTGGGAGAGAACCTCGGGGTCGATCTGGCTGGGGCGCTGATCGATGACGAGGAGGGTGACGTTGTACTTGCGCAGCTCGCGGGCGATCTGGCCGAAGATGCTCTGGCCAGCGAGGGAGCGGTCGACGAACTTGTGGGCTTCCTCGATGACGATGACGAGGCGGTTGGGCGCCTCGCGCTCCTCGGAGCGCTCGGTGCTGTCGCGGTACCGCTCCCAGATGCGGCGAGAGAGCATGTTGGCGACGAGCATGTAGCTGACGAGATCGTTACCGAAGCGGCCGAACTGCACGACCACGCTCTTGCCGCCCTGGAGGGAGCGCACGACGTGCTCGATGACGTCGCCGAACTGGGAGCCTTCCGTGCGGACGAACTCGCGGCGGGTGAGGCGCTCCATGCGGCGGCGCAGGCTCTCAAGCGAGCCCGGATAGCCCATCTGGGCGGCGACCTGCGACCAGTTGACGTCGCCCTCGGGAGGCTCGCGCCAGAGCTTGTCGACGACCGCGGAGGAAGGCTCGTCGGCGAGGATCTCGTCGATCCAGCCGGGGCCGAAGCGGCGGCGGCAGGCATGGGCGGCATCGACGGCGAGGTCCGTGAGGTCGAGGGTTTCGCGCAAGACTTCGAGGTCGTCGGGCTGGATGTCGCGGGTGCCGATGAGGATCTGGCCGTCGGAGCGGGCCGCGCGGGATTCGAGGGTGTAGAGCTCGACGTCGGTCTGGTGGCGCTGCTTGAGGGAGCGCAGGCGGCTGGTCGACGGACCCTGGAACTTCATCTCCCAGCCGTAGTCGTTGTGCATGTCGAAGACGAGGGCGACGGTGCGGTCGCTGTTGGTCGGAGCGGCAGTGGAGCGCGTGAGCATGGCGTCGAGCAGGTGCAGGACGAGAACGCTCTTGCCCGTGCCGCTCTTGCCGAAGACGCCGGCGGAGCGCTCGAAGAGGCGTTCGAAGTCGACGCCGACCTGGAGCTCGTCCATGCCGAGGGGAGCGCCCACGGGGATGTTGGGGCCGTCGGTGGCGAAGGCGCGGTCGAGGGTGTCCTGGTCGGCGGGGTGGACGGCTGAGAAGTGGCTGGGAAGGCGGCGGGCGCGGGCGGGCTCTTCGCCGTTCTCGCCGAGCTCGAGGTAGGGGTCGACGGCGAGGGCGGTGTAGACGCCGGTGTCCTGCAGAACCTCGCGCAGGAGCGCGGGTTCGTCCTCGCCGGGGGGCCAGACGGTGGGGCCGGAATCGACGGACTTGAGGGTGATGTCGGTGACCATGCCGAGGATGCTGAGGCCGCCACCAACGTCGGTCTTGGCGTACTGGCCGAGCTGGGCGGTCTGGCCGGGGTCGAGCCGCACCTCAAGGCCCTTCGTGAGGGAGCCTCCCACGACGACGCCGAGGGGGCGGGCGGGGTCGGGATTCGCGTCGCTCATGGTTCCACCGCCCGGAGGATACTCGTGAGGCGCGAGGGTTCGGCCTTGAGGAGGCGGGCCAGCTCCTTGCCGGCTGCGACGAGGAAGAGCCGCTCCCCGGGTCCAGCCGCGCGGGCGACCTCGCGGATGGCGGCCGCGACCACGGCATCGTCGGCTGCGGAGTTGGCGAGGAGGGGGACGAGGAAACGGCCCTCCTCGGCGATGCGGACCTTCTCCTCGTCGGTGGCGGCCTGCACTTCGGCGAGGAGGGGCGGGGGCATGGGCGGGAGGGCGGGGCGGGCGACCTCGCGGTCGATGTGCCCGCAGACGGCGACGGTGAGTGTCGTGCGCAGGAGCAGCTCGATCTCCGGGTTGCTCGCCATGACGGCGGCGGCGCTCTGTCCGGGGTCGCCTCGGGGGACGAGGGGTCGGGAGGGGTCGTCGGGCCCGCTTTCGCTCCCGGTCACGACGCCGAAGGTGTCGTAGCGGCCCTCGCGCACGACGAGCATCTGGCCGAGGGCGAAGGGCTCACTCGTGTAGCGCGCGTAGGCGCACTCGAAGGCGCGCACGCTGGCGTTGACGACGCGGCAGGTCTCGCTCAGATCGACCTCCTCCGCTTGCTCTGCTGCTTGCCGTTGAGGGGCGCGCGGATGCCGGCATCACCCGCGAGCCGGTCGAGCAGGCGCTCGAACTGCTCGCGGTCCGAACCGGAGATGACGGCCTGCTCATGCGCCTCCTGGAGGGCGCGCGGGTAGCCTTCGCAGCGCTCGCACTGGTCGAGGAGAGTGGCGTGGAGGCGGTCGACCTGGGTGGGGGCGGCGGCCCAGGCGGGCAGCTCGACGCGGGCGATGTCGTCGCCGACGCGGAGGTAGAAGAGGGCGACGTCGTGACCGGGGAGCAGGGACTCGACGGTCCCGCGGCGGCTGCTGCGCGAGTGGAAGATGGCGCTCCGTTCGCCTGGCTGTAGCAGGCCGCGGAACACGTCGCCATCCGTCAGGGGTGGGGCAGAGGGCGGAGGGGGAGCGAGCACCTCCAGCGCGGCCACGACCTCGCGGGCGGCGGAGGCGGAGATGTAGGCGCCCATGCTGAGGGGTTCGCCACAGTCGCGAATGCGGTCGAGGGCCTCGATGGTGCGCTGGCGATAGGGAGCGAGGGCCTCGTCGGAGGCCTGGCGGGTATGGAGGTCCCAGGGGAGGAGGGTGCCGTCGAGGAGGAGAACGGCGGGGCCGGCCCCAGAGGCGGGGGCGGCGAGCTCGGCGCCGCACTCCAGCTCGCGGACATCGCGGAGGAGGCGGGTGGCGAGGCCGCGGGGCGCCCGGCGCATGTCAGCCGAACCTTCGAGAAGGTCGCCGTCGAGGCCGACCTCGGCGATGGCGTCGAGGGAGGGTTCGACGGGGACGCCGTAGGGGAGGACGGCGTGACCGATGTTGATAGCGTAGCAGCGGACGGTGGAGAAGCGGTCGGGCGTGATGGAGGAGCCATCGACGCCGACAACGGCAACAGGGCGCGGGGAGGGGGAGGGGAAGGTGGCGGCAGGATCGTCCTCGGCGAGGGCGTAGGGGACGGCCTGGCCGCCGAGCGCCTGCTCGATGCGGGCGGAGGCGGCCACGGGGTCGGCGCTCCACTCGTGGAGGGCGTGGCGCGCGCCCTCGATGGCCGCCGCGGCGGCGGCGCGGGTCTCCTCGTGACGGGCGATGAGCGCGGGGAGCTCGGCGGCGACGGTATCCATACGCAGGGTCACCTGCGGGCCTCCAGGGGGGACCGCAGGACACGGACGTCGCCGGTGCGGCGGGTCACGTGGGTCGCGTCGAGGTGTTCGAGCAGGGCCTGGGCGTACTTGCGGCTCGTGCCGAAGAGGTCGCGCACCTCGGCGAGGCTGACGGAACCGTTCGCCTCTATGTGCTCGCGGATTCGCCCGACCAGGTCCGCATACACGCCCGCCTCGAAGACGACCCCGGAGCCCGTGTCTTCGACGAGTCCCTCGCCCGAGAGGTAGGCGAGCAGGTCGGGGGGCGGGGGGGACTCGGTCGGGGGGCTCGCCCCTCCGGCCTTCACGGCGGCAATGAAGGCTTCGGCCTGCTCCTGCTGGGCCGCGCTGAGGGTGACGGCGTAGCCCGGCGGGTGGAACCCGCCGCCCTCCCGCTCGACGAGGTCGGCGGTGGCGGCGCCTTCGGCGGCCACGAGCTCGAAGAGCTGCGGTTCGAGGGCGAGGCGGCTGCGCAGGTGCTCGCGGGGGGCGGAGGGGCGGAGGGGGTGCTCGGCAAGGTAGTCGCGGACGGCGGCGGCGAGGTCGGCGGCGGCGGCGGCGAGCCAGGGGCGGCCGGCGAGGAGGGGACCGTGGTCGGTGGCGCGGCCCGTGGCGACGAGATCGGCGGCGGCGGCGCTGGCTTCGTCGGACTCGAGGCCGAGGGCGGGGCCGATGGCGGCACGGGGCTGGGGGCCGGCGGCGAGGAGATCGGCGAGGCGCTCGGCGGGGGGAGCTTCGAGCTGCCGCTCCAGTCCCTCGAGCGTCGGGGGGTGGTTGCGGCGGTGGCGGCGGGGGTTCACGGCGGCGATGGGCCCGCCGGCGACGGTTTCGTTGGGAGTTCGCACGATGCAGCTGTCGTGCGCGAGGACGGCGACCGGGGTCTCGAGCACGAGCTGGGCCCAGCCGGTCTCCGCGGGGGCAAGCTCGTCGCGGTCGAGGAAGCGGACCTTCGCCTCCGACTCGGCCGTGGCGGAAAGGAAGGTCACGCCTGCGTCGTGGGCGAGGGGATGGGTGAGGATGTCGGTTGCCTTGAGGCGGACGTCGAGGGCGTAGGCAGGCCTGAGCACGTCGCGGGCGGCGAGGACCATGCCCCGGCGCAGCTGCTCGGTGCGGATGCCGCTCACGTTGACGGCGGCGCGCGTTCCGGGCGCGAGGCGCTCTACCTTCTCGCCGTGGCGCTGGAGGCCGCGGATGCGTCCGCGGAGGCCACCGGGCTGCACCTCGATCTCCTGGCCCACTTCGAGGCTGCCGTCGAGCAGCGTGCCCGTGACGACGGCGCCGAAGCCCTGGATGGTGAAGGCACGGTCGATGGGGAGGCGGGGGCGGCCGAGGTCGCGCTTCGGGGGCGTGGCGTCGAGCGCGGTGTCGAGGGTAGCGACGAGGTTGTCGAGGCCGTCCCCGGTCGTCGCCGAGGTGCGAACGATGGGGGCTCCTTCGAGCCGGGAGCCGGCGAGGGTGTCCGCGATCTCCTCTTCAACAAGGTCTACGTAGTCCTCCTCGGCGAGGTCGCACTTGGTGATGGCGACGACGCCCGCGGGCACGTCGAGCAGGTCGAGGATGGCGAGGTGCTCGCGGGTCTGGGGCATCGGCCCTTCGTCGGCCGCAACCACGAGCAGGGCAAGGTCGACGCCGCCGGCGCCGGCGAGCATGTTCTTGATGAAGCGCTCGTGCCCGGGGACGTCGACGATGCTTATGTCGCGTCCCGAAGGGAGGGCGAGCCAGGCGAAGCCGAGGTCGATCGTGAGGCCGCGCTCCTTCTCCTCGCGGAGGCGGTCGGGGTCGATGTTGGTGAGGGCGCGCACGAGGGCGCTCTTGCCGTGGTCGACGTGACCAGCGGTACCAACGACGTACATGGGCGTGGGTCGATTATGCCACGGCGGGGCCGCCCCCTCGCGCGGTTTCGCGCCACTCGCCGGCATGTTCCCGGAGGTGGAGCATGACCTGCACGGCGACCTCGTTGTGGAGGAGGCGGCCGCGGGGGGTGAGGCGCAGCCGGCCCTCGGAGTCTTCGAGGAGGCCGGCGGCGCGACATGCGTCGAGGGGTGGTCCGGCGGCGGCCTCAAGGGGCTCGCCGAAGGTGGCGGCGAACTCGGATGGGTCGAAGCCCTCGACGAGGCGCAGGCGGAGGGCGAGCCAGTCCGACATGGAGGTGGCTGGGTCGGGGCGGACGGCCTCGGCGATGGCCCTTCCGTCGCGGCGGACGGCGTCGATGTAGGCGCGGGGGTGGGCGACATTCTCGAAACGCTCGCCATCGAGGAAGCCGTGTGCGCCGGCGCCGACGCCCAGGTAGTCGCCCCAGGTCCAGTAGACGCGGTTGTGGCGGCTCTCGTGGCCGGGCCTGGCCCAGTTCGACAGCTCGTACTGGTGGTAGCCGGCGGCGGCGAGACGCTCGGCGGCCGCCTCGTACATGGCCGCGACGGCATCGGGGTCGAGAGGGCTGACGTCGCCGCGTTCGACGCGACCGTCGAGGGGGGTTCCGGGCTCGACGGTGAGGGCGTAGAGGGAGAGGTGGTCGGGGGCGAGGTCGAGGGCGTGGTCGAGGGTCGCCCGCCAGGCCGCGAGTGTCTGGCCGGGAAGGCCGTACATCAGGTCGAGGTTGACGCTGGGGATACCGGCCTCGCGGGCAAGGTGGAGGGAGGCGGCGGTGGCCTCGGGTGTGTGGATGCGGTCGAGGAAGGCAAGATCGGCGGCATCGAAACTCTGCGCGCCGAAGGAGACTCGATTCACACCCGCCGAGGCGAGGTCGCGGAGGGCGGCAGCGGAGGTGGTGCCGGGGTTGGCCTCGATGCTGATCTCGGCATCGGGGGAGAGGGGGGCGGCGGCGCGGACGGCCCCGATGATGGCAACGAGCGACGCCCCCGGCATCTCGCCGGGTGTGCCGCCGCCGAAGGCGATGGAGGTGACCTCGCGGCCCGGGATGTGCGGCGCCCAGGCCCCCACTTCGTCGACGACGGCTGCGGTGTAGGCGTCCTTCACGGCGTCCATGCCGGCGTAGGTGTTGAAGTCGCAGTAGCCGCAGACACGCACGCAGAAGGGGATGTGGATGTAGACGGCGAGCGGGCGGGGGGCGCTCACGGGGACGCGGCGAGCGCGGCGCGTATCTCCTCGACCTCGTTGGTGGTGATGGCGTCGACGCCCCAGCGCATGAGGTCGCGGGCACGGTCGCCGTCGTCGACGGTCCAGGCGGCGACGGCGAGCCCGGCGTCGTGGTAGTCGCGGACGATGCGCCGGTCGAGGAGCGAATGGCGGCAGGAGACGCCGGCGGGGAGGGGGTCGTGCAGCATCACGGACTGGAAGAGGTCGAACTGGTCGGGGGTGTCGATCGAGTAATAGAGCTCGAGCCAGGGGCAGGCGACCTTGACCTCGCGAAGGAGGGGCCAGTTCTGCGAGGAGGCGACGACGTCGACGCCCCTCCCGAAGGCTCCGAGGACCTGGCGGAGGATGGGGGCGACCTTGCCGAGACCGTTCTTGAGATCGAGCAGGACGCTGGCGCGGCCTTCGCAGGCAAGAAGCAGGTCTTCGAGGTAGTAGGGCGGGCGGGGCGCGGGGGTGAGGTACCAGAGTTCGTAGAGGATCGGCAGGGGGCCGGGGAGGCGGCGTTCGTGCCGGGCCTCAAGGCGTCCGCGATGGAGCCAGAGGTCGACCTCGATCCAGGGGGCGCCAGCGGCGAGCGCGTCGCGTACGGGGCCGGGGCCGTTGCCGCCGCCATGGGCGACGAGGGCGGGGCGCGACGGGGCGCCGGCGAACGCCTGCGCGCCGCTGCCGCCCGGGGCGCTCAAGACTTCGGGGCGGTCGGCTGGCCTCGAGCAGGATGGCGCGGCGAGACGGTGACCGCGCCGCTGGCGATCTCGCGCAGCAGCTCCTCGTCGACAAGACGGTAGCCGTTGTCGGCGTGCTCGATGGCGCCGAGGGTGACGAAGCGGCTGAGAAGGGCGGTGACGGTCTCACGGCTCGTGCCGATGGTCTGGCCGAGCTCCTCGTGAGTGAGCCCGAGGCGGACATCGTCGCCGTCGACGCGATCGAGGAGGGCATCGGCGAGGCGTCCGGAGACGGGCTTGGAGACCAGGTTCATGAGGGTGCGCTGTACGCCGGAGAGGCGGCGGGCCATGATCTCGGCCATGGTGAAGGCGAGCCGGGGGGAGTGCTGCACGAGGTAGAAGAAGTCGTCCCAGCAGATCGCGACAACGACGGTTTCCTCAAGCGCGCGGGCATAGATGGTGTGATCTTCGCCCTCAAGGATGGCCACATCGCCTACAAGGTCGCCCTTGGCGGCGATGTCGATGATGACCTCCTTGCCGTTGTCGGAGCTGTGGTAGAGCTTGACCCGTCCCTTGAGGAGGAGGAAGACGCGTTCGGGAACCTCGCCTGCGGCAAAGAGCAGCTGGCGGGCGGCGAAGCGGCGTTCCGTGAGGAGGGGGATGAGGCGGTCGAGCTCTTCATCGGTGAGGACGTTCATGATGCGAGAGATGCGCCGCAGCGAGCGCACGATGCGCATGTAGGTCTCGATCTGGAGCTGGCGGCGCCGGGGTCGCTGCGGGCCGGAGGGGGCGCAGGGCAGAACGCTCGTCATGAATTCCCCCCTTCCCGTCCGTGCCGCATCCGGAGGTCGTCGAGTACGCGGAGCGCCCGAGGACTCAGGTCTTCTTCGCCGCTGTCAACGTACCGTTCGAGATCAGCCAAGGCAAGCGCCTCCTCGCCCTGCTGGTGGTAGAGGAGGCCCCGCTCCAGGTAGAGCGCCGCGTTCCACGGTTCGAGGCAGAGGCGGAAGCCGAGGGCGGCGATCCAGCGAGGGGCGTCGCCCATGCCCTGGTAGGCCACGCAGAGGTTGACGAGCATGCGCTGGAGGATCTGGCGGCGGGTGACGGCGGCGAGGAGGGAATCGATGCTGGGCAGGTCGGAGGTGTGGCCTTCGAGACGGCCCTCGAGGTCCCCGCGGGTGAGCTGCTCCCCGGCGTTGAAGGGATCGAGGAAGAAGCCGTCGTCGCCCCCGCAGCGGACGAGGAAGTGGCCCGGGAAGCCGATGCCGTCGCACTCGAGGCCGACGCGCTGGGCGATCTCCATGTAGACCAGGGAGAGGGTGATGGGAATGCCGAGGCGGCGCTCGATGACGCGGTCGATGTAACTGTTCGCGGGGTCGGTGTAGTGCTCGCGGTTGCCGCGGTAGCCGAGGGTCTCGAAGAGCTCGGCGGTGACGGCGCGGGCCAGCGGTTCGGGCCCGGTGGGCTCGGCGCCGCGCTCACGGACGGTTTCGGCGATGAGATCGAGCTCGCGGGCGAGGACGTGCGCGTCTACGTCGTCGCGTCCGAGACGGGCGATGGCAACGGCGCCGCCGAAGAGGTCGACCTCGTGGTCGTGTCCAGCGATCGCCTGAGCAAACTCACTCTCGGGGGTGTTCTCCACCGCGGGGTCAGGATAGGCGTGGCGGGGATAACGGACCAGAGAGCGTGCAGGGGGACAAGGCCCACAGCGGTGCGCCCCGGTAGAGTCTCGGGGATGCGGCTGTGGCTGGCGTTGCGCACCTGGATGACGGGGGCGCCGCATGCCCTCGGGTTCAGCATCTTCTGCGCGCAGGTGGCGCTGGGGATCGTGATCTTCGCGATCTTCCAGGAGTTCGTGCCGAACAACCTGGGGGCGAGCGACGGGTTCGGGGGGTATCTGGTGGCGCTCTACGGCGGGGCGCGCTTCCTCTCGGAGACGCCGGCGGGGGCGGTCAGCGACCGCATCGAGCGGAAGTACGCGCTCCTGCTGGGGTTCGTGCTGATGTTCCCGGGGCTGGTGCTGATGTGGACGATCCAGCAGGAGTGGGCCTACCTCGGGTTTGCGGCGCTGCTGGGGGTCTCGACGGCTTTCATCTGGCCGGCGACGTACGCAATCGGGGCGGACCTCTACCCGCCGGTAGAGCGGGGCAAGGTGGTGGGGTTCCTGAACGTGGGGCAGTTGCTGGGGTTCGGGCTGGGAGCGCTGGTAGGGGCATTCCTGGTAGAGACCGTCCCGAACTCGCTCTTCATCATCGGGATCGTGGCTGTGGGAGGGGCGCTGATCACCGGCCAGGTGGGGGTGCCCGCCTACCGGCGGGAACTGGGGATAGTGCACGAGCAGCGTCCCCCGCTGCGCAGCGTCCTCTCCATGCGACTGGTGTTCCTGAGCGCGTTGATCCTCTCGGCGACGATCGGGATCACCTCGCTTGTGCCCGCGATCCGGCCCTACGGCGACAACGTGCTCAACATCTCGTTCTGGCAGCTGACCCTCTTCCTGGCCCCCGCGGTGGTGGCGGGCGGGATCCTGTACGTACCGTCGGGGCACCTATCGGATCGAATCGGCCGGACGGTCCCGCTCCTGCTGGGGCAGTTCCTCATCATCGCGGGAGCGATGACCGCCGCGGCGACGACCAATATCTTGCTGGCGGCGGCGGCGACGGCGGTGATCTTCATCGGGCACGTGCAGCAGGTGCCCGCACTGAACGCCTCAATGATGGACCTGGCGCCGGAGTCGTACCGGGGGACGCTGATCGGCTGGTCCGTGGCGCTGAGCGGTGTCGGGTTGGCGGTGGGGGCAGCCCTCGGCGGGGGGGTGGTGGACGCCTACAGCGCCCCGATGGCGTTCCAGACCGGGGCGATGGTGGCCGGGTTCACGGCGGTGCTGACGATCGCCTACGGACTCGTGTACGGGTACGCGCGGCCGGTCCCCCCAGACGAGGCAGAGGCGGGGGCCGAGGGGCAGGCGGCGGAGAGCTGAGGGTCAGCTTTCGGCGATGGTGATGCCGCTGATGGCGACCGGTTCGACGGGCCGGTCGTTGGGGCCGGTCTGGGCGCCGGCGATGGCATCGACGACATCCTCGCCCGCGGTGAGCTTGCCGAAGATGGTGTAGTTCGGCGGCAGTGGGTAGTCGGCGTGCATGATGAAGAACTGGCTGCCGTTGGTGTTGGGGCCGGCGTTGGCCATGGCCAGGGTGCCGCGGTCGTAGGAGCGGGTGACGGGCTCGTCGTCGAAGCGGTAGCCGGGACCTCCGCGGCCGGTGCCGGTGGGGTCGCCGCCCTGGATCATGAAACCGCTGATGACGCGGTGGAAGATGACCTCGTCGTAGAAGCCGTCGCGGGCGAGGAAGACGAAGTTGTTGACGGTGCTGGGGGCGTCATCGGGGAACAGCTCGGCCGTCATGGAGCCAGCCGAGGTCTCGATGGTGGCGGTGTAGCTCTTGGCGGGGTCGATGGAGAGGGCGGGGGGTGCGTCGTACTGCTTCACGGGTGCTCCGATCGGTGGGGTGGGGCAAGCATACGAGAGCGCGGCGTTTCGCTCGCGCTCAGGCGTCCTCGGAGATCCAGCGGTCGGTGTCGCGGGACCAGGCGACAAGCTCCTCGGGGGTGAAGAAGAGGGCGGTCTCGCGCTCACCGCTCTCAGGACTGTCGCTGGCGTGGACGAGGTTGCGGCCCACTTCGAGGCCGAAGTCCCCGCGGATGGTGCCGGCGGCCGCCTGCGAGGGGTTGGTCGAGCCGACGCTGTTGCGGACGGCTCCGGTGGCGGAATCGCCTTCGAAGACGGCGGCGATGATGGGGCTGCTGGTGATGTACTCGACGAGGCCGGCGAAGAAGGGCTTGCCTTCGTGCTCGGCGTAGTGCCGGCGGGCGAGGTCGGTCTCGACCTGCATGAGCTTGAGGCCGATGAGCCGCAGGCCGCGGTTCTCCAGGCGCTGGAGGACGGTGCCGGCAAGGCCGCGCTGCATGGCGTCGGGCTTGACGAGTACGAGGGTGCGTTCAGTTGCCATGCGGCTATCGTGCTGGCAGACGGTCCTGCGCGCCAGCGGGACCGAAGGGGCGGCGGGGGGCGGTGATGTTGGGGTCGCGGAGATAGATGGCGGTCAGCTCGGCAACCGGTTCGAGGGCGCCGGCGCGGTATCGCGCCAGGGCGGCGGCGGCGCGGTCACCGGGACGCACCTCGCGGCCGCCGAGCGCTGCCGCACCCTCGCCCGCGAGTGCGGCGGCGGCGAGGTCACCGGGGGCGACGATGCGCATGGGGCCATCGGGCGCGAGTTTGCGGAAGTCCTGGACGGCGAACTCGCCACGACCAGCGGGGTGGAGCGTCGTGAGGACCGGCTCACCCATCTCGCCGTCGCAGGCGGCGGCGACAGCCTCGAGGGTGGAGATGCCGGCGAGGTCGCAGCCCTGGGCGAGGGCAAGGCCGTGGGCGGTGGCGATCCCGGCGCGCAGCCCCGAGTAGCTCCCCGGGCCGCACACGGCCACGACGGCGGCGAGGGAGGCGCCGCGCAGGTGCTCCTCGACGGCGGCAAGGAGGGAGGCGTGGGTGAAGTCGTCGGGACTCTCGACGACACGGGATTCGGTGTCAGGGCCTTCGTCGAAGGCGAGGGCGAAGGCGGGGGAGGCGGTGTCGATAACGAGGACGGCGCTCACGCGGGCTCCAGGGAAGCGAGCAACTCGCGGCCACGGTCGTCGCCGGCGCGGAGGCGGAAGCTGCGTTCGTCGCCATGGCCGCCGGTGATCTCGACGGTGAGGGTAGCGGCGGGGAGGTGGCCCTCGGCGCGGTCGGGCCACTCGACGACGAGGACACCGCGCTCAGCCTCCTCCCAGAGGCCAAGCTCGGAGAGGTCGCCGGCGCCGGCGATGCGGTAGAGGTCGGCGTGGAAGAGGCGCTCGCGGCCTACGTGCGTGTTCACAAGGACGAAGGTGGGGCTGGTGACGGGGCCGGGGCAGTCGAGGCCGCGGCCGATGCCCTGGGCGAGGCGCGTCTTGCCGGTGCCGAGGTCGCCACTGAGGAGGACGACGTCGCCCGCGCGGAGGCTCGCGCCGAGGCGCTCGCCGAGGGCGCGCGTGGCCTCCTCGCTGCTGGTCGTGAGCGTAGTCTCGACGGCGGCGGTCATCGCTGGTCCAGTATAGGGAGGGGCGTCGCTGCGCCCCATGCCGCAGCGGGGAGGACGTCGTGCGGATCGCGCTCATCTCGGACGTGCACTCCAACCTCGTCGCACTGGAGGCGGTGCTGGCGGACGCGGAGGGGCGAGGGGTCGAGGCCGTCTGGAACCTGGGCGACACGGTGGGGTACGGGCCGGATCCGAATGGCGTGGTGGCGCGGCTGGCGGAGGCAGGGGCGGTCTCGGTGCTGGGGAACCACGACGCGGCCGCGACAGGCGCGATCGGGACGGAGTGGTTCAACTCGCTGGCGGCGGAGGCGGCGGAGTGGACGCGCGCGAACCTGGCGCCGGAGACGGCCGACGCCCTCGCGGAGCTGGGCGACGTGGTGCGAGACGGGGAGTGGAGCCTCGCGCACGGGACGCTGCGGCAGCCGCTGTGGGAATACCTGATCACGGAAGAGGCGGCGGAGGGGCACTTCGAGCGGCAGGACACGCCGTACAGCGCGGTGGGACACACGCACGTGCCGCTGCTCGTGCGGCGGGGGGCAGCGGGCGGGGCGGGGGAGACGCCGGAGCCGGGTGAGGCGGTGGCGCTGGAGGAGGGGCCGCTATGCGTCAATCCAGGGTCGGTGGGGCAGCCGCGGGACGGCGACCCACGGTCTTCGTATGCGCTGCTCGACACGGGGCAGGGGACGGTGACGCACTATCGCGTTGCCTACGACATCGGCGAGACGCAGCGGCGGATGGAGGAGGCGGGACTGCCCCGGGAGCTCGCGGATCGGCTTCGATTCGGGCGCTAGGCCGGAGGGGCGGATCCCCCTGCCGGAGGTTGACCCTACCGGGCTGCTTTGTACCCTATTTCACAATCTTCTCTACACCCTGTAGCGAATGGGCCGGGAGGCTCACCGCGCCGGGGAACGACGGGGACCGACAGTGACCGAGAACGGCAAAGACCTCACTTCCGCAGTACTGGGCAATCGCATCCGGCAGGCGCGCAAGGACGCGGGCCTGAGCCAGGTGCGGCTGGCGCAGCTGCTGAACACGACGCAGAGCGCGATCAGCCTCTACGAAGCGGGGCAGCGGGCAGTGGGCATCGACATGCTGCTGAACGTGGCGCGCATCCTGAACCGTCCACTGCACTACTTCCTGAGCGCCATCGATGTGGTGCTGTACGTGCGCGACAGCCGGATTGCGAACCTGGCGAACGAGCTGGAGAAGCGGCCGCAGGACATCGAGGAACTGCTCGAGTACTGGGAGTTCGTGCGCTGGCGGAACGCGCAGGAGCAAGAGCAGGGCATGGAGCTGGTCGGCGGCAGCTAACATATGCCGCACGCCCGCGCACGAAGCGGGGGCGGAAATCAGGCCAGGAGCACCACGGTGGGGCGTCGCGTCTACGATCCCACGGATGCCCGGAGACTGCTGAATCCCGGGCCAGTCAGCATCGTGACGGCGAGCTGGCGCAGCGAGGCGAATGCCGCGCCGGTGGCCTGGACGGCGCCGCTCTCGATGTCGCCGCCGATGGTGGGGGTGGTCCTGCACCCGATCCGGCACACGGCGGACATGATCCGCTTCAGCGAGGAGTTCGCGCTCAACATTCCCGGGCCGGAGCTCCTGCGGGAGACGGCGTACTTCGGCAGCCGCTCGGGGGTCGACGAGAACAAGGTCGAGGGCAGCAAGCTGGATGCGTTCACGGCGCTGCGCGTGGACGCGCCCCTGCTGGACGGGTGCCTGGCGTGGATCGAGTGCGGCCTGCGGGACGTAATTCCGACGGGCGACCACGTCCTGTTCGTGGGCGAAGTGGTGGCGGTGCAGGCGCTGGAGGAGGCGTACGCGGAACGCTGGCTGCTGGAGGAGCGGACCTTCAGCCCGCTCACGTACCTGGGGGGGAGCTGGTACGCGCAGGTGCGCGAGGCGCGGGAGGCGGAGTTCGAGGTGGACGCGCAGGGTGGCCTGATGGCGGAGAGCGCCGAGCAGCGCGAAGAACGCGAGGAATTGGAGGCGCGGGAAGCCGAGCTGCGCGAGCAGGAAGGCGACGAGGGCTACGAGGAGTTGGTCAGCGAGGAGTAGAGCTCTCGCCCTGACCACGGGCCTCGATCGGTTCGTAGGCGCGGAACTTCTCGCCGGAGTAGACGGCGTTGGGACGTACGAGCCGGTTGTCGGCGTACTGCTCGAGCAGGTGGGCGCTCCAGCCGGCGATACGGGCGACGGCGAAGATGGGCGTGTAGAGGTCGTGGGGGATGCCGAGCATCCGGTAGACGGAGGCGCTGAAGAAATCCACGTTGGGGTAGAGGGGACGGCCGCTGAGGCGCTCGGCGAGGTAGTCGCGCACCTTGCGGGAGAGGTCGAAGTACTTGCGGTCGGGGGAAGTCTCGGCGAGCTGCTCGCCGAGCTCCTCGAGGATGATGGCGCGCGGGTCGGTGGTCTTGTAGACGCGGTGTCCGATGCCCATAACGCGCTCGCCGCGGGCGAGCATGGCCTCGATGTGGCTGTCGATGTTCGACTCGTCGCCGATCTCCTCGAGCATCTCGAAAACGGCGCTGTTGGCGCCGCCGTGGAGGGGCCCCTTGAGGGTGCCGATGGCGGAGGCGATGGCGGAGTACATGTCGCTCATGGTGGAAGCGGTAACGATGGCCGAGAACGTCGACGCATTCATCTCGTGCTCGGCGTGGAGGGTCATGGCGACGTCGAAGACCTTGGCCTGGAGCTCGCTGGGCTCCTCGCCGGTAAGGGTGTAGAGGAAGTTGGCGGCGTGGCCGAGGTCGTCGCGGGGGGCGAGGATGTCGAGGCCCTGGCGCTGGCGGTGGAAGGCGGCGACGACGGAGGGCATGCGGGCGGTGAGGCGGGCGGCCGTCCACTTGAGCTGATCCTGGGAGAAGTCGCTGGCCCTGGGGTCCAGGGCGCCGAGGGCGGTCACGCAGATCTCGAGGCCGCGCATGGGAAGGCACTTGCCGGCGAGCTCGTGGATGAGCGTGCGGTTGAGGTCGGAGAGGGGGCGTTCCCGGATGAGCAGGGCGTTGAGGTCATCGAGCTGCTTGCGGGTGGGGAGATCGAGGTTCCAGAGCAGGTAGGCGGTCTCTTCGAAGGAGGCGTGCTCGGCCAGGTCGTAGATGTCGTAGCCGGCGTAGATGAGCTGGCCTTTCTGGCCGTCGATCGTGCAAAGCTTGGTGGCGGCGACGTTTACGCCTTCAAGGCCACGCTGGATTTCGGTAGTGGTCACAGAACCCTCTCTCTCATGGCGGGGTGCCACGGCGCGGGTTTGCGCGCCGGTGGATGAGTCGAGCAGCGCCCTATCCTACCAATTTGGCAGGGGGCGTGGCGTTACGTTCGATCAGGTTGCAAGGCGCTCGGCGACGAGCGTTCCCATGCGGGCGGTGTCGACGGTGGAGCCGCTTCCGGACTCGATATCGGCGGTGCGGTAGCCCTCGGCGAGGACGCCGTCGACGGCCTCCTCGATAGCGGCGGCCTCGTCCTCGAGGGCGAGGGAGTGCCGCAGCATAAGAGCGACGCTGAGGATCATGGCGAGGGGATTGGCGATGCCCTGGCCGGCGATGTCGGGCGCGGTGCCGTGGATGGGCTCGTACATGCCGATGCCGGTGCCGTTGCGCCGGCGGCGGCCGAGGCTGGCGGAAGGGAGCATGCCCATGGAGCCGGCGAGGACGGAGGCCTCGTCCGTGAGGATGTCGCCGAACATGTTGCCGGTGACGATGACGTCGAAGGTGGCGGGGTGGCTGATGAGGTGCATGGCGCAGGCGTCGACAAGCACGTGATCGAGCTCGACATCGGGGTACTCGGCGGAGAGCTCGGTCGCGATCTCGCGCCAGAGGCGGCTGGTATCAAGGACGTTGGCCTTGTCGACGCTGGTGAGCTTGCCGCGGCGCCCGCGGGCGAGCTCGAAGCCGGTGCGGAGGATGCGCTCGATCTCGCGTTCGCTGTAGCGCATGGTGTCGACCGCCTGGCGCCCGCGGCTGTTCTCCCACCGCTTCTGGGGCTTGCCGAAGTAGATGCCACCGGTGAGCTCGCGGATGACGACCATGTCGACGCCCTCGAGCACCTCGGACTTGATGGAGCTGTCGGCGAGGAGGAGGGGGTTGACGCGCACGGGGCGGATGTTGGCGAAGAGGCCGAGCCCCTTGCGCAGACCGAGGATGGCCTGCTCGGGACGGACGGAGGCCTGGGGGTCGTCCCACTTCGGGCCGCCGACGGCGCCGAAGAGGACGGCGCGGGAGCGGGCGGCGGCCTCGAGCGTGTCATCGCGCAGGGCGATGCCGTACTCGTCGATGGCGGCGCCGCCGACGAGGGCGTTCTCGTACTGGAACTCGTGGCCGAAGCGGCGTTCGACGGCGCCGAGCACCTTCAGTCCTTCTTCGAGAACCTCGGGGCCGATGCCGTCTCCGGGTGCAAGGAGAATCGGGTAGGCAGGCATGCTTCGAGTGTACTGGTTCGCCCGTTCAGAGGCCCGCGGCGGCAATCTGGCGCAGGTAGACGTCGCGGGGAACCGCGACGGCGCCGAGGGAGGCGAGGTGGGGAGTGGGGAGCTGCACGTCGATGAGGGCGATGCCGTCGCGGGGGGCGAACTGGCAGAGGGCGAGGAGGGCGATCTTGGAGGCGTCGGTGGCGCGATGGAACATCGACTCGGCCCCGAAGAGCCCCCCAACGCGGAGTCCGTAGAGACCGCCCACGAGCGCCCCATCGGGACTCCAGACCTCGAAGCTGTGGGCCCAGCCGAGGGTGTGGAGGCGCAGGTAGGCGCGCATGATGCCCGGGGTGATCCAGGTGCCCTCGGGGCGGACGGCGCAGGCGGCGATCACCTGGGCGAAAGCTGCATCGAGGGTGACGCGAAAGCGGCCCTGACGGACGCGGCGGGCGAGGCGGCGGGACACGTGGAAGCGCTCGGGAGGCAGGATGGCGCGGGGGTCGGGGGACCACCAGAGGGCGTCGACGCCGTCGTGCGGCCAGGGGAAGAGGCCGGCGCGGTAGGCCCCCACGATCGTCTCGGGAGCGAGGTTACCGCCGGCGGCGACGAAGCCGCTGGGGGGCGCCAGGCGCGGGTCGGGGAAGCGGAAGCGGTTGGGTAGGAGGGGCTGGGGCGGAAGCCGCGTGTGGACGTGGATCTCCACCTTGGGCGCGGCGGGCATGGGCGCCTAGCTTGCCTGGTTCCCGGGGCCGTCCGCACCGGACGGCGGGGCGGGCGCTCAACAGCCGGGCTGGCCGTAGTTCCCGCAACACCCTTCGAGACGGCGAAGCTTCAGCCAGTGGTTGCCAGCGGCGATGCGGGTCCGCCCCATGAGCTCGATGGTGGAGTGGTACCAGTTCCGCCAGTACCAGACCGGACTCGGCCGCGGATGACGGCCACGCTGGCTCACGCCGGCGCCTCCGTGGGAGCGGTGGACGGGTAGCGGTCGGGGCGGCTCGCCTCGAAGGCGGCGATCTCGTCCTCGTGCTGCAGGGTGAGGCCGATGGCGTCGAGCCCCTCGACCAGGTTGCGCTTCACGGCCGGGTCGATCTCGAAGGAGCGCACGAATGAGCCGTCGGCGGTGGCGACGGTCTGGGATTCGAGGTCAACGATGGTCTCGGCCTCGGGCAGCTCCTCGGCGCGCGCCATCAGGAACTGCACGTCCTCGGGCGCGAGAGTGATGGTGAGGAGGCCAATCTTGGCGCAGTTGTTGCGGAAGATATCGGCGAAGGAGGGGGCGATGAGGGCGCGGAAGCCGTAATCCTCGAGGGCCCAGGGGGCGTGCTCGCGGGAGGAGCCGCAGCCGAAGTTATCGCCCGCCAGGAGAATGCGGGAACCCTGGAAGACGCCCTCATTGAGGATGAACTCGGGGTCCTTGCGCCAGTCGTCGAAGAGGAACTGGCCGAAGCCGCTGCGCTCGATCCGCTTGAGGTACTTGGCGGGGATGATCTGGTCGGTGTCCACATCGGCGCGGTTGAGGGGCAGGGCCTTGCTGCGAACGGTCTCGAACTTACGCATCACGCATCTCCCAGTCGCGGATATCGACGAAGTGGCCGGCGATGGCGGCGGCGGCGGCCATCTGCGGACTGACGAGGTGGGTGCGGCCGCCGGGCCCCTGGCGCCCCTCGAAGTTGCGGTTGGAGGTGGAGGCGCAACGCTCGCCGGGGAGGAGGATGTCGGGGTTCATGCCGAGGCACATGGAGCAGCCCGCGTCGCGCCACTCGAAGCCGGCCGCGCGAAACACGTCGTCGAGCCCCTCGGCCTCGGCGGCGGCCTTCACCAGTCCGGAGCCGGGGACGACCATGGCGCGCACGCCGGAGGCGACCCGGCGGCCGCGCACGGTGGCGGCGGCGTCGCGCAGGTCCGCGAGACGCGAGTTCGTGCAGGAGCCGATGAAGACGCGGTCGAGGGGCACGTCGGCAAGGGCGGTGCCGGCCTCGAGGTCCATGTAGCGGAGGGCGCGCTCGGTCTGCTCGCGGGCGGCCTCGGTGGGGGCGTCGTCGGGGTCGGGGACGCGCCCGGAGACAGGCACGCTCTGGGCGGGGTTCGTCCCCCAGGTGACGCAGGGCTCGATGTCGGCGCCGGCGAGGGCGACGGTCCTGTCGAAGTGGGCGTCGTCGTCGGTGGCGAGGCCGCGCCAGTGGTCGAGGGCGCGCTCCCAGGCGGCGCCGGCGGGGCTGGAGGGACGCCCTTCGAGATAGGCGAAGGTCGTGTCGTCCGGGGCGACGAGGCCGGCGCGGGCACCCGCCTCGATGCTCATGTTGCAGATGGTCATGCGGCCCTCCATGGAGAGGGCGCGGATGACCTCGCCGCGGTACTCGACGATGTGCCCGGTGCCGCCGCCGACGCCGATGGTGTTGATGATGGTGAGGATGACGTCCTTGGCGGTGACGCCGGGGGCAAGCTCGCCGTCGACCTCGATGGCCATCGTGCGCTGGGCGGCCTGGGGGAGGGTCTGGGTGGCGAGGACGTGCTCGACCTCGGAGGTGCCGATGCCGAAGGCGAGGGCGCCGAGGGCGCCGTGGGTGGAGGTGTGGCTGTCGCCGCAGACGATGGTCATGCCGGGCTGGCTGAGGCCCTGCTCGGGGCCGACAACGTGGACGATGCCCTGGCGGGGGTCGTCGATGTCGTAAAAGGGCACCTCGAACTCCGCGCAGTTAGCGCGCAGGGTCTCGACCTGCTGGATGGAGAGGGGATCGTCCCAGGGGCGCTCGCGGCCCTCGGTGGGGACGTTGTGGTCGACCGTGGCGAGGGTGCGATCGGGGCGGCGGACGGGGCGTCCCGCGAGCCGCAGCGACTCGAAGGCCTGGGGGGAGGTGACCTCGTGAACGAGGTGGAGGTCGATATAGAGGAGGTCGGGGAGACCTTCCTCGCGGCGAACGAGGTGCTCTTCCCAGATCTTCTCGGCGATCGTCGGCATCGGTTTCCTCTGGCGGCGAACGGGTAGGGGCGCGCCGCGGGCGCTATTGTCGCCCGCCGGGGCGAATCCCGCACGTGGGCCGGGTCAGGAGAGGGGGCAGGAGCCGCAACCGCCACGGGAACAGTGGCGGGCGTGGAGCCGGAGGGCACCCTGAAGGGCGGCGGCGCGGGCGAGCGGTGCGTCTTCGGCGGCGGCGAGCCAGCCGGCGAGGGAGCGGAGCTGGCCGTACGGGGCGGGGGCGGGGAGAGCGCGGAAGCGGTCGAGAGTGGTGTCCTCGGGCCAGAGGCGGGCGCCGAGGGCGACGGGGAGGACGGCGTTGACGGCGAGCTCGAGGGCGGCGCCGGCGCCGATGCCGGGGGCGCGCAGGGCGCGGGGGATGGAGGCGGGCCCGGCGAGGGATTCGGGCCACTCGGGGCGGGGGCCGGGCCAGAGGCGGGCGGCGAGGGCGCCGAGGGCTTCGAGGCGGCGCTCGGGGGCGGCGGCGGGGCGGCCGCCGTGGCGGACGAGGCGGAGATCTTGGGCAGCGCGGCGGAGGGCGGCGGCGAACGCCTCCGCGCGCTCCTCGGAGGGACCGGCGGGGGCGGCCTCGAGGAGGGCGGCGAGGGGCAGGCGGCGGGCGACCTCGGCAAACGATTCGCGGTTGCGGCGCCCGGCGAGGGTCTCGAGGGCAAGGGCGTAGAGGACGGAGGCGGGACCACGGGCGGCGGCCCAGTTGGCGGCGCGGGACGCCTTCGCGCGGAGGCGCTCGAGGCCGAGGCGCTCGAGGGCGGGGCCGGGGGAGACGCGGGCGGCGGTGGCGGCGCAGGGCGGGGAGAAACCGGGCAGGGGCGGGGTGGAGGGGGCGGGAGCGACGGCGAGGGGGATGGCTCGGCCGGCGGCGTGGGGCGTCACGAGGGTGGCGCCGTCGTTCTCCTCCACGACGTGGAGGACGACGCGGGCGTAGGCCGGGTCGTCGTGGTGGCCGTGGGCGCGCCAGCCGCTGGCGCGGAGGTGGAGCTCGACATCGCCGCAGAGCTCGGCGCCGTCGAGCTCGATGACGGCGTCGCGGGCGTCGGGGCCGTAGCCGGGAGCGGGGATCCCGGGGAAGCGGATGCGGAGGCGGCGTCCGTCCTCGACGCGGGAGGGGCCGCGCAGGCCGGCGAACCAGCGCGCGGCGAGGGCGGCCTCGCCGCGGGGGGCGTAGGCGGCGGACTCCTCGGCCAGGGCCCGCCAGGGGGCGGGACGGGCGGGGGCGAGCACGCTCACGGGTTTCCCTCCTCCTCCGGCTCGGGTGCGGGCGGGGAGGCGTCGTAGGGAGCGATCTCCTCCTCGAACATGCGCAGGACCGTGAGGCTCGCGCCCCGGGGGGCGTAGCGGCCCGTCTCCCACTCGCTCACCGTCTGCTGGCGCACGCCGAGGCGGCGGGCGAAGGCGGCCTGGCTCAGGCCGGAGCGCTCGCGCAGGGTTCTGATCCAGCCCTCGGGGGTTGCCTCTGCCATGGATTTCAGTCTACACGGTACCGTGTAGACGGGGGAAGGAACTATGACGTCGCGGCAGGGATGCGCGCGCCGGAGGACTCAGAAAACGCGGAGCGGCGGGCGAGCTCGGCGCGCAGGTCGAGGAGGGCGGTGTAGGTGAGGAGGACGGTGAGAGGGCGGTCGCCGGGGTGCGCGGCGAGGGCATCGAGGAAGGCCGCGGGGGAAGCGCTGGTAGCGGCGGGCTCAGGCCAGCCCGCGTAGTGCAAGCGCAGGGCGGCGTCTTCGGCGCGGGAGCCACCGGCCCAGCAGCGCTCGACGCGCCCCGCGAGGCGCTCGAAATCGACGTCCCAGATCCAGCTGACGTCGCGGCCGTCGGCGAAGCGGTCGTTGAGGACGAAGGCGACCTCGGCGAGGCCAGGCTCGTCCTCGACCAGGCGCAACGCCTCGCTCGCGCCCGCGGGGTTCTTGCAGAGCAGGAGGCGCAGCCGGCAATCGCCGAGGGCGACGAGCTCACCCCGCCCAAAGGCGGGGCGGGCGGCGGCAAGGCCGGCGCGGATGTCGTCGGGGTGCAGGTCGAGGGCGCGGGCGAGCGCGAGCGCGGCGAGGGCGTTGCCGGCGTTGTAGAGGCCGCCGAGGGGAAGGTCGAGGTCGCCGAGGCCGGGAACGGTCAGGCGCAGGCCGTCGGGGCGCGATTCGATGGCGGTCGCGCTGGTGTCGGGCTCGGGGCCTGCGCGCCCGCAGCCGTCGCAGCGCCAGCGGCCGAGGTGGGCAGCGTAGCGCGACTCGTAGCGGTAGGCGCCCCCGCAGGCGCGGCACCAGCGGGCGTCGGCGGGACCGGCGGAGGAGGCGCTCGCACGGGCGCCCGCGAGCGAGTACCAGTGAACGGGCCCGGTCCAGTCGAGGGCAAGCTCGGCGACGGAGGGGTCGTCCGCGTTGAGGACGAGGGTGGCGTCATGGGGCAGGAGGGCGAGGGCCGCGCGCCAGCGGGCGGCCACGCCGTCGACCTCGCCGTAGCGGTCGAGCTGGTCGCGAAAGAGGTTCGTGAAGGCGACGGCGCGGGGCTGGAGGGCGCGCGCGGCGGCGGGGAGGGTGGCTTCGTCGGTCTCCATGAGGGCGAGGGCGCGCCGGTCGCGGGGACGGCCGCGCCAGTCGCAGGCGGCGGCGAGGGCAGAGGCGATGCCGCGCGTGAGGTTCGACCCCTCGCGGTTGTGGACGGGGGCGCGGCCGGAAGCCTCGAGCATGCCGGCGAGGAGGCGGGCGGTCGTCGTCTTGCCGTTCGTGCCGGTGACGAGGACGGCGCCCCCCTCGAGCGAGCGGCCGAGGGTGGAGACGAAGCCGGGGTCGAGGCGTTCGGCGATGAGCCCGGGGAGGGCGGTGGCGCCGCCCCGGCCCAGGCCGGAGCTGAGGGCGGCGGCGGCCCTCGCGGCCCAGAGGGCGAGCAGGAGGCGGGGGCCGGCTACCGTCATGGCCACGTCCCTGGTCCGCTGAGGCGGACGGCCATGGTACGGGTCGGCGGGGGCGGCCGGGGAGGCTAGGTGCCGGTGGCGCTTACGACGGGGAGCGGCTGGGCGGGTACGAGCCCCGCGAGCACGCGTTCAATCGCCATCGTATGGCTACAGATCGACCACTCCCCGAAGAACCCGCAGGTGCAGGACCAGGCCTCGTCGGCGAACTCGACGTGGTGGTCGGTGTTGTCACCGCGGACGGTCACGGAGAAGCCCTCGACGCGGAAGCGCTCGGGCTCGGCGGCGTAGCGCCTGGCTTTCTCGATCTTGCCGATGATGCTCGACTGCATGTTCGCTGAAACCCTCCTGGCGCGGGCGGCTTCAGACACGGAAACGGCGCCCTAGAGGCGCCGTTGGTACGTGCGTGCCGCTCGTGCATCCATCGCACATTCACGCTACGGGCGCGCGGGAGGGCCTGTCAACAGTTTCGGGGGGAGGTTCCGTGAAGGACACGACCATCTCCACGGGCGCGCTGACCGTCACCTGCTCGCCGGGAGCGGGAAGGGGGAGATGCGGGGGGAAGGCAACGGCGATGCGCTCGCCGTTGCCGCGCCCGACCACCTCGACGCTGGTAACGAGATCGACGATCTCCTCGACGTGCAGCGTGAGCGTGAAGTCGCCGGGACCGGGACGGAGACCGCCGGGAGCCACGCCGGCGAGACCGGCATCGGTGGGGATGAGGGTGTAGCCGAGGAAGGCGGCGGTCTCGGGGTCGGGCGGGGAGGCGAAGACTTCGCGCCGGGGGCCGGCCGCCCGCACCCGGCCCTCGCGCAGGAGGACGAGATCCTCGGCCAGGCGCAGGGCCTCGTCGCGGTCGTGGGTGACGAGCACGGTGGTCCCGGCGAAGCGGCGCAGGAGGGCGGGAAGCTCCTCGAGCATCCGGTCGCGCCCGCGCTCGTCGAAGCCGGCGAGAGGCTCGTCCAGAAGCGTCAGGGGCGCGCGCAGGGAGAGGGCGCGGGCGAGGTTGGCGCGCTGCGCCTCGCCGCCGGAGAGGCGGTTAGCGGGACGGTCGAGGAGATGGGCAACGCCACAGGCGGTGGCCGCCTCGGCGAGGCGGGCGCGGCGCTCGGACGGAAGGAGGCCGCGCAGACGCAGGGCGAGGTCGAGGTTCGCGCGCAGGGAGCCGGAGAGGAAGACCGCTTCCTGGAAGGCGTAGGCGACGGCGGCGCGGGCGGCGGAGGCGGGCTCGTTCCCGACCAGGACGCGCCCCGCGCGGGGCTGTTCGAGGCCGGCGAGCAGGCGGAGGAGGGTCGACTTTCCGGAGCCGTTGGGTCCGAGAAGGGCGGTCACCCGGCCCGGAGCGAAGCGCAACTCGGGCACGTCGACGACGGGTTGCTCGCCGTAGGCGAATTGCACGCCCTCGAAACGCGCGTCCATCAGCGGGGACTCCGCTGCTGGACGACGGTGAGGACGGCGACGATGGCGAAGGCCATGGCGAGGAGCACGAGGCCGTAGGCGATGGCGCGCTCGGTGTCGGCACGGCTGGTCTCGGTGACGATGGCGGTGGTGAGGACGCGCGTATCGCCCACGAGGTTGCCGCCCACGGCCATGGAGGCGCCCACCTCGGAGACGACGGCACCAAAGCCGGCCATGACGGCGGCGAGGAGGCCAAGGCGGGCCTCGCGCGCGAGCAGCCAGAGGGTGCGCAGCTTCCCCGCGCCGAGGACGGCGAGAAGGTCGGGCAGGCGGGCGGGGAGGGCCTGGATGGACGCGGCAGTGAAAGCGATGACGAGGGGCGTGGCGATGAGGAACTGGGCGATGATCATGGCCTGCTTCGTGTAGATGAGCTCGAAACCGCCGAAGGGGCCGCTTCGCACGAGCAGGAGCCAGATGACGAGGCCGGCGACGACGGGAGGCATCCCCATGCCCGTGCCGACCGCGGCGAGGATGAGGGTGCGGGCGGGAAAGCGGGCGCGGCCGAGGAGATAGCCGAGGGGCACGCCGGCGAGCATGGCGAGGGCGGTGGCGGAGCCGGAGACGAGCAGGGAGCGGCCGGCGATGGAGAAGAGCTCGCCGTCGCCCGTGCCAATGAGGCGGAACGCCTCAGCCAGGCCGTCCCAGATGGCTTCCATCAGCCGCCTCCAACGGGTGGCTGGAGGGCTGGCGTGAAGAGCGAGCGGCCGAACTCCTCGGCGCGGAAGCGGCCGATGAGCGCCTGCGTCTCCGGCTCCAGGAGGAAGGCGGCGAAGGCCTCGGCCTGCTCCGCGGCGACGCCATCGTGCCTGGCGGGGTTGACGACGTGGACGTGGTAGACGTTGAGGAGACCGGCGTGGCCCTCGGCGAGGACGGCAAGGTCGAGCACATCGCGCAGGGCGAGGTAGGTGGCGCGGTCCGTGAGGGTGTAGGCGCCGCGCTCGGAGGCGATGGTGAGGGTGGCGCCCATCCCCTGGCCGGTCTCCTCGCGGGGAAGGCGGGCGGGATCGAGGCCGGCGGCGGCCCAGAGGGCCAGCTCCTTCTTGTGCGTCCCGGAGTCGTCACCGCGGGAAACGAAGCGGCCGGCGGCGGCGATGGCGGCAAGGGCAGCAGGGAGATCCGGGGCTGATGCGACGGCGGCAGGGTCATCAGGGGGCCCGACGATGACGAAGTCGTTCGTCATGACGAGGCGGCCGGAGACGAGATCGCCACTTGCGACGTAGGGGGCCTCGGCCTCGGGGGCGTGGACCAGCACGGCATCGGCGTTGCCCTCGCCGGCCATGCGCAGGGCAGCACCCGTGCCGACGGCGATCACCTTGACGGTGATGCCGGTGCGCGCCTCGAAGCGGGGGACGAGCTCGTCCAGGAGGCCGCTGTCGTAGGTAGAAGTGGTGGTGGCGAGGATGATGGTGCCGGGGTCATCGTCGGAGCCGCAAGCCGCAGCGAAGACGAGGACGCCGAGGACGGCCAGTGCGAGCAGCGTTCGGGCGAAGGGCACGGGGCGCTCCCGGCACGGTTATGCTGGCCGCAGCATAGCGATGCGGGTTGGGAGAGGCTAGCGGGGCGGGCCGCGGAGGATGCGACGGCGGAGGGGCTCGGGGTCGTCTGGGGCGCCGTACATCTCCCACCAGGCGTCGTCGAGCCACCAGGTAGCCCCGGCCTCCTCCCAGCGGGCCGCCTCGGCGCGAGCCTCGGCGTCGCTGAGAGCGGCCAGACTGCGCTCGACGACGATGTCGTACGGCTCCGTGCCGTCACGCTCCCGGGCGACCCACTCGCTCATGTGGCGCAGGTCATTGAGGGCTTCATCGGGGGTGGCGTCGAACACCATCTCGCCATCCGCGCCGAAGACGTTGGGGAGGAGGCCGTCGTAGCGGATGGCGCGGCGCATCGATTTGCGCCGGGGCCACATGGCCTCGTCGCGGGGCCAGGCGCCGACGACCCAGATGGGGATGCGCGGTTGCTGCACCGGTCGCGGGATGAAGGTGACCTCGCGCGTGCTGAAGTGCTCGCCCTCGAAGGCGAAGGGCTCGCCGCTCCAGAGGCCCTCGAGGACGGCGAGGGCCTCGTCGAGCATGGCGGCGCGGGTGCGGCGGTCGAACTCGTCGCCGCCGAACCAGGGGCCGGTGTCGTCGGGGGCGCCGAGGCCGACGGAGAGGGTCAGGCGGCCGCCGGAGAGGCGGTCGACGGTGGCGGCCTGGCGGGCGATCAGCCAGGGGCGGTGCCAGGCGAGGGGCGTGAGCATGGTGCCGAGCCGAACGCGTTCGGTGCGCAGGGCGACGCCGGAGAGAAGCACCCAGGCGTCGGCGAACTCCATGACGGGTTCGTCGGGGGCGGCGGCGTAAGGGGTATCCCAGAAAAAGACGCCGTCCCAGCCGGCCTCCTCGGCGTCCACGGCGAGCTGGATGAGGGTGGCGGGGTCGCCTCCATAGCCCGTGTTGGGGAGGGTGACACCGAAGCGCATCGGGGGAGTGTAGGGGAGGGGAAGCTACCTTCGCGCGGCCGCTACCACCAGATCATCTCGTCGACGTCCTCGGGGAGGTCGTCCCAGTCGGTGGTCCAGAGGCCGGAGCTGAGGTACTTCCAGCCGCCGTCGGCAAGGAGGCAGACGATGTGCTGCTCGCCCGGGAGGCGCTCGGAGACCTTGATGGCGGCGCGCACGACGGAGCCGCTGCTGACTCCGGCGAAGATGCCTTCCTTCTCGGCGAGGTCGCGGGTGAAGGCGAAGCTGGTCTGGCTGTCGACGACGATCTTCCCGTCGAGGACGGACTCGTCGAAGATCTCGGGGATGAAGCCCTCTTCGAGGGCGCGGAGGCCCTGGACGTTGTCGCCGGGGTGGGGGGCGGCGGCGATGACGCGGATGTCGGGCTTGCGCGCCTTGAGGCCGCGGCCGGTTCCGGTGAGCGTTCCGCCCGTGCCCAAACCCGCGACGAAGGCGGTCGTCTCGGGGAGGTCACGCAGGATCTCGACGGCTGTGCCGTGCTCGTGGGCGGCGGGGTTGGCCTCGTTCCCGTACTGGTAGGGGAAGTGGTAGCGGCCGGGGTCGGCGGCGACGATCTCCTTGGCCTTCCTGATGGCCCCGTTCGAGCCGAGCTCGCCGGGTGAGTAGATGATCTCGGCGCCGAGGGAGCGGAGCAGGAGGGAACGCTCCTCGCTGACGTTCTCGGGCATGACGCAGACGACGTGGTAGCCGCGCAGCTTGCCGATGAGGGCGAGGCCGATGCCGGTGTTGCCCGAGGTCGGCTCGAGGATGGTGTCTCCTGGCTTGAGCTCGCCGCGCTCCTCGGCGGCGTCGATCATCGCCTTGGCGATGCGGTCCTTCACGGAACCGGTGGGGTTCTGGCCCTCCAGCTTGGCGTAGATGTGGACGTCGGGGCGGGGCGCGAAGGCGCGCAACTCGACGAGGGGGGTATCGCCGATGAGGTCGAGGATGGAGCGGTAGAGGGCCACGGCGGGGCGGGGACTAGCCCCCGGCGAGGGCGGGGAGGATGTCGAGGACGTCGCCATCGCTGAGGGCGGTGCCGGCGCCGCCCATGTAGCGGATGTCCTCATCGTTGAGGTAGACGTTGACGAAGCGCTGGAGCTGCCCGTCTTCGCCGTACATCTGGGCCTTGAAGCCGGGGTAGCTGGCCTCGATGTCGTCGACGACCTCGGCCACGGTCGCGCCCCGCGCCTCGATCTCCTTCTGCCCGCCAACGAGCTTGGAGAGGACGGCGGTAACGCGGATGCGGACGGTGGGCGCGGTGGCTGAGGTCACGGGCTGGTTCTCCTGACGGTGGGTCCGGGCTAGACGGCGGCTTCCTCTTCCTCTGGATGGGGGAAGGGGGCACCGCAGAACTCCTCGTAGTCGATGAGCTCGCTGATGGTGGGATTCTCGCCGCAGAGGGGGCAGTCCGGGTCGCGGCGAATCTTGACGGTGCGGAACTCAAGCGAGAGCGCATCGTAGAGGAGGAGGCGGTTGACGAGGGGTTCGCCCTGCTCAAGGACGAGCTTGAGCACCTCCGTGGCCTGGATGCTGCCGATGGTGGCGCACATCGCGCCGAGCACGCCGGCCTCGGCGCAGCTGGGCACCATGCCGGGCGGGGGAGGCGCCGGATAGAGGCAGCGGTAGCAGCCCTGGCCGGGCAGGTAGGTGGTGGCCTGGCCGTCGAACATGAGGATGGAGCCGTCGACCAGCTTCTTCTCGCGGAGGAAGCAAGCGTCGTTCACGAGGTAGCGGGTGGCGAAGTTGTCGGCGCCGTTCACGACGATGTCGTACTGGTCGATGATCTCGAAGGCGTTGTCGCTCGTGAGCGGCGCCTCGTGGAGGACGACGTCGATGTTGGGGTTGTGAGAGAGCAGGGTCTCCTTCGCGGACTGCACCTTGGCGCGGCCGATGTCGTCGGTCTGGTGGAGGATCTGGCGCTGCAGGTTGGAGCGGTCGACCACATCGAAGTCGATGAGGCCGATCTTGCCGATTCCGGCGAGGGCGAGGTAGAGGGCGACGGGAGAGCCGAGCCCGCCGGCGCCGACGACGAGGACTCTCGCCTCGATGATCCGGCGCTGCCCGACGCTGGCGACCTGGGGCATGATGAGGTGGCGGCTGTAGCGCTCGACCATCTCGGGGGTGAGGACCACGTCGGCCCCGCCGGCGAGGGCGGGGATGAAGGCGACCTCGTCGCCGGCCGTGAGGGCGGTCGCTTCGCCGTCGAGGGTGTCGATCTCGACCTGGTTCACGTAGACGCCGATGTGGGTGGCGAGTTCGCCTTCGGCATCGCGCACCTGGGCGCCGAAGCCAGGGAACTGCGTGTCGAGGTCGTCCATGACCTCGCGCAGGTTGGCGCCGCTGGCGCGCACCTGGATGCGGTTGCCCACGAGGTGGCGGAAGGGGGTGGGGACGTAGACGTTGACGGTCACTGGCTGCGCCTCGCTGTTGGGCCCGTCCTGGGGGCCATCGGATTGTGGAGCGGCTCCCGCCGCCGGGCTAGAGGTCGACACTGAGGTACCGCTCCCCCGTATCACAGAGGATGGTGACGATACGGGCATCCTCGCCGAGGCGCTCGGCCACGGAGAGGGATGCGATGACGTTGGCGGCGGCGGAGATGCCGACGAGGAGGCCCTCCTCGCGGGTGAGGCGGGCGGTCATGGCGAAGGCGTCCTTGTCCTCGATGCGGATGACCTCGTCGTAGACCTCGCGGTCGAGGACGCCGGGCACGAAGCTGGCGCCGATGCCCTGGATGCCGCTGAGGCCGGGACGTCCGCCGCTGAGGACGGGCGAGCGGGCGGGCTCGACGGCGACGATCTGGACGCGGTCTCCGAGCTCCTCGCGCAGCACCTGGCCGACGCCGGTGATGGTCCCGCCGGTGCCGACGGCGGCGACGAAGGCGTCGATCTCGCCGTCGGTGGCGGCGATGATCTCGCGGGCGGTGGTGCGGCGGTGAACGTCGGGGTTGGCGGGGTTCTCGAACTGCTGGGGGACGAACACGTCGGACTCGGACTCGGCGAGTTGGCTGGCGGCGAAGACGGCGCCGGTCATGCCCTCGATGGCCGGCGTGAGGTGGACCTCGGCGCCGAAGCGCTCGAAGAGGCGGCGGCGCTCGACGGACATGTCCTCGGGCATGGTGAGGATGAGGCGGTAGCCCTTGACGGCGGCGACCATGGCGAGGCCGATGCCGGTGTTGCCGGAGGTCGGCTCGATGATGGTGGCCCCGGGCCGAAGGGCTCCGGAGCGCTCGGCGTCTTCGATCATGGCGAGGGCGATGCGGTCCTTCACGGAGCCGCCGGGGTTCATGCTCTCAAGCTTGCCGTAGATGGCGGCCGAGCCTTCAGGCACGACGCGGTTGAGCCGCACGAGGGGCGTGGCCCCGACGAGCTCGAGGATGGAGTCGGCAACACGAGGTCGGGATGGAGCAGTCATATCTGATACCTCCCGGCGACCGCCTGGGGTTCCTTCGCGTGGAGGTCGGCGATGGTGTAGCTGGCGAGGATGGCACTGGTCGATTCTCGGATGCGCTCCCATATCTCGCGCTGGCCGCACTGGTGGGGGTGGTCGGTGCGCTCGGGGGGCTCGTCGAGCCAGGTGACCGGGGAGAGGCTGCCCTCAAGGGCGACGATGGCCTCGTAGACGGACATCTCTGCGGGGTCGCGGGCGAGCTCGTGGCCGCCGGCTGGTCCGCGCTGGGAACGCACAAGGCCCGCCTTGCGCAGGGTCGTCAGGAGCTGGTCGAGGTACTGCTCGGGGACGTGGCGGCGGAGGGCGATCTCGGAGCACTGCAGGGGGCCCTGGCCGTAGTGGTCGGCCAGCTCGATGAGGGCCCGCAGCCCGTAGTCGCCCCGTGTGGAACAGCGCATTTGCCCCTGCCCGCGACGGCGGAACCGCCGCAAGAGTCGCCTCCTGCCTAAAGTCGAGTAAGTCTGTCAACAATCGTAGTCGGCGGGGACGCGAGGGGCAACCGGCAATCTCCTACCGCCACGAGGCGGAGCCAAGCGGCGGGCGCTGCTACCCTTGAACGGCAGCTTTCCGTGGGGTTGGACCGTTCGCTTACGTCGCGCGTGATCTTCCGTTTCTGAACCGGCTGCGCGAACAGGTGCTGTTCGCGGCGGGTCCGATTGGGTCGACGATCCTCTCACTGAAGCCGACGCCGGAGGACTACGACGGGCTCGATGGCTGCAATGAGTACCTGACCGTCTCCAAGCCGGAGCTGCTGGAAGGCATCCAGCGCAGCTTCTACGAGGCCGGCTGCGACGCCGTCGACTCGGCCACGTTCGGGGCGAACCGCGTGGTGTTCGCGGAGTACGACATCGAGGACCGCGTGCGCGAGATCAACCGACTGGCGGCGGAGCAGCTCGGGCGCGTGCGGGACGAGTTCTCGACGCCGGAGTGGCCGCGCTACAGCCTCGGGACGATGGGTCCGGGGACGAAGCTGCCTTCACTGGGCCACATCGACTACGACGAGTTGGTCGAGAGCTACCGGGAGCAGGCGCGCGGCCTGATCGAGGGCGGCATCGACGTGCTCAAGGTGGAGACGTGCCAGGACCTGCTGCAGACGAAGGCGGCGCTGGGCGCGATCGAGGACGTGTTCGCGGAGATGGAGACGCGGCTGCCGGTGATCGCGAGCGTGACGATCGAGACGACGGGCACGATGCTGCTGGGCTCCGACATCGGCTGCGCGCTGACGACGCTGGAGGCGCTCGACACGGTCGACGTGATCGGGATCAACTGCGCGACCGGGCCGGAGCAGATGGTGGAGCACGTCCGCCACCTGGCGCAGAACTCGCGGCGGCCGGTGTTCATCGGGCCGAACGCGGGTCTGCCGGAGATCCGGGACGGGGAGACGTGCTACCCGCTCACGCCCGAGGCGTTCGCGCGCTACCAACGCATCTTCGTGGAGGAGCTGGGGACGAGCATCGCGGCGGGATGCTGCGGGACAACACCGGAGCACTTCGAGGCCGCCATCGCGCAAGTGGGGCGGCCACGGCCGAAGGCGCGGCCGGAGACGATCGAGGCGGCCTGCAGCTCGCTGTACACGAGCGTGCCCTTCGAGCAGGACACGTCGTTCCTGGTGGTGGGGGAGCGGATGAACGCGACGGGGTCGCGGGCGTTCCGGGAGCTGCTGCTGGAGGGCGACACGGACGGGGTGGTGGCGCTGGCCCGCGGTCAGGCGGCGGAGGGGGCGCACGTGCTCGACCTGATGGTGGACTACGTGGGTCGCGAGGGAGCGCCGGACGTCGAGCGCTTCGCGCGGGAGCTGCGCACGCAGGCGACGCTGCCGCTGGTGTTCGATTCGACGGAGGTCCCGGTGATCGAGACGGCGCTGAAGCTGTACGGCGGCAAAGGGATCGTGAACTCGATCAACCTGGAGGACGGGGAACGGAAAATCACGCGGCTGCTGCCGCTGATCAAGCGGTTCGGGGCGGCGGCGGTGGCGCTGGTGATCGACGAGGAGGGGCAGGCGCGCGACGTCGACTGGAAGCTGCGGGTGGCGCACCGCATCCACGAGATCGCGGTCGACCGGTACGGGATGGAGCCAGGCGACCTGCTGTTCGACATGCTCACGTTCCCGCTCGGAGGCGGGCAGGAGGACCTGCGCGGCGACGCAATGGCGACGCTGGAGGCGATCCGGCGGGTGAAGACGGAGCTGCCCGGGACGCACACGATCCTGGGGGTCTCGAACGTGTCGTTCGGGCTGAAGCCGGCGGCGCGGCGCGTGCTGAACTCGGTGTTCCTGGCGGAGGCGGTGAAAGCGGGGCTGGACGCGGCGATCGTGAACGCGCGCCAGATCCGCCCGCTGAGCCGCATCCCGGAGGCGCAGCTCGAGGCGGCGCGGGACCTGATCTACGACCGGCGCCGGGAGGACTACGATCCGCTCATCCACTTCCTCTCCCTGTTCGAGGACGTGGAGGCGGCGCCGAAGCGGGCGGAGGAGCAGGCCGCACTTCCCGTGGACGAGCGGCTGAAGCAGCGCATCATCGATGGGGACCGGCGGGGGCTGGAGGGGGACCTGGACGAGGCGCTGGAGGAGATGGAGGCGCTCACGATCATCAACGAGCACCTGCTCGACGGGATGAAGGTGGTGGGGGAGCTGTTCGGGTCGGGGAAGATGCAGCTGCCGTTCGTACTGCAGAGCGCGGAGACGATGAAGGCGGCGGTGAGCCACCTGGAGCCGCACATGGAGCGGGTCGAGGGGTCGGGGAAGGGCCGGATCGTGCTGGCGACGGTGCGCGGGGACGTGCACGACATCGGCAAGAACCTGGTCGACATCATCCTCTCGAACAACGGCTACACCGTGGACAACCTCGGCATCAAGCAGCCCATCGCCACGATCATCGAGAAGGCGCTGGAGGTGGAGGCGGACGCGATCGGGCTGAGCGGGCTGCTCGTGAAGAGCACGGTAGTCATGCGCGAGGACCTCGAGGAGCTGAACGCACGGGGGCTGTCCCGCTTCCCGGTGCTGCTGGGGGGCGCGGCGCTCAACCGGCGCTACGTCGAGCACGACCTGCGCGCGGTGTACGAGGGCGACGTCTACTACTGCCAGGACGCGTTCGAGGGGCTCGATACGCTGGGACGGGTGGTGGCCGGGGAAGCGCCGGCGGCGGCGCGGACCGCGGCCTCCGGTACCCCTGCGGCGCGGGCGGAGCCGGACGCCGCAGCGCGAGAAGCGTACGTGCGGTCGGCCGTGGCGCGAGACGCACCCGTGCCACAGCCGCCCTTCTGGGGGAGCCGGGTGGTGCGGGGCATCCCGCTTCGCGACGTGTTCCCGTACGTGAACGAGGTGGCGCTCTTCCGGGCGCAGTGGGGATACCAGCGCGGGGACCGCTCGGAGGCGGAGTACGAGGCGCTGCTGGAGGAGGAAGTCCGGCCGGTGTTCCGGAGCTGGCAGGAGCGCGCCATCGGGGAGGGGCTGCTGACGCCGCAGGTGGTCTACGGGTACTACAAGTGCCGGGCGGATGGGAACGACCTGCTCGTCTGGCCCGAGGTCGAGGGGGAGGCGCCGGCGGGGGAGCCGGTGCGCTTCCAGTTCCCGCGTCAGCCGGAGGGGCGGCGGCTCTGTATCGCCGACTTCTTCAAGGACGGGGCGAGCGGGGAGTACGACACGGTCGCGTTCACGCTCGTGACGGTGGGGTGGCGGGCGACGGAGCTCGCACAGGAGCTGTTCGAGTCGAACGAGTACCGGGACTACCTGCACTTCCACGGGTTCGGGGTGGAGAGCGCGGAAGCGCTGGCCGAGTTCTGGCACAGGCGGGTGAGGGAGGAGCTGGGCATCGCGGGTCAGGACGCGACGGACGTACGGGAGCTGTTCCGGCAGGGGTACCAGGGGTCGCGTTACTCGTTCGGATACCCGGCCTGCCCCGACCTCGAGCAGCAGGTGGGGATCGCGAAGCTGCTGGGCCCGGAGCGCATCGGCGTGGAGCTGGGGGAGACGTTCCAGTGGCACCCTGAGCAATCGACGAGCGCGATCGTGGTGCACCACCCGGAGGCGCGCTACTTCACGGTCTAGAGGGGACTACCCCCGCGGAGCGGGCGGGTCGGGGGCTGGGGCGAGCGGGATGCCGGTCCAGCGGAGGAAGTCGGCATAGGCCCAGCCCTGCTCGCCGTCCTCGGTGAGGACGTGCACCCAGACGCAGTTCCCGTACAGGTCGTCCTCGACGCAGGGCCCCTCGACAAGGTAGCCGTAGCCGTCGGCAGGGTGGGCAACCAACTCGACAACCCGCTCGGGCGGAAGGCAGACCACGATCGCGGACTCGGTGGTGGCCTCCTCGCGCACGTTCAGGCAGGTGTCGACGACGACCTCGGCGGTGATGGCGTCGTCGAAGGGGGGCACTTGGATGGCGGGCAGGAGGGCGGGGGTGACGCCTACCCAGGGACCGTACCAGCTGTACGGATCCGGGACTGCCTCAATGATCAGCTCTTGGCTGCCACCACCCCAACTGCTCCGAGAAACGGTCTGGTCGAAATTCGCCCTAGAGAAAATGCTCCCTTCGAAGTCGGCAACAGTGACGACATCAATGTTGAGGAGGGAAGCATCATCGGGAGCAGGAAGCACCTTGATGGAGGACAAGAGGCCAGGGGAAGAGGAACCCCACCCGTCCTCCAGATGCACAGTCTGGTAACCGGCCACGGTAGCCACGACCAGCCCTGAGCTATCGGCGAGCCAGGGGCTCGCACCGACGAACAGGTCGCCCGCGAACACGGCGCCTCCCACCCGAAGAGCCTCCTCGCCCGTCGCTGCGTCGAAGATGGAAAGCGTGACGGCGGATGGACTTTCCCCAGCAAGCAACGGACGCAAGTCGCCCCACAGCCGCGTGAGGGCAGCGATCCATCGGCCATCGGGCGAGACGTGGACGCCAGCACCTTGGAGTCCGCTAGGGCGGACACAGGAGAAAAAGACATCGGTCACGGCCGTGGCGGCCCACTGGTAACGGGAGAGGCGGCAGGTGGAGTCTGTGGAGTCCTCGGTTACGACGGTGAACCCTTCACGCGAGGGGAGGACATGCACCCAACCACCGGAGTGGTCAAACGCCAAACTGTCGCCGGAAACGAAGTCGAAGAGGTGGAGTTGTCCATCGCTCGTGGCGAGGAGAAGGCCGTCTTCGATCTGCCAGGCCTCAACCTGCCAGGCTGCCGGAACCTCGAACTCCACTTCGGGCTCCATGGAGGGACCGACGACCGCGTAGCGGGCCGGACCTTCTTCAGCGTCCCCACCAATGCGCTCAAAGGCGATCAGGTTTCCATCGCTCCAAGCAGCGCGGCGAAGAGTGGCGGGGTTCCAGGAAAAGGTGCGATCCTCCTCGCGGTCGTGGAGGGCGCCCACGCCGCCACGATCGGGGAAGCCGGCGACGTAGCGGTTGTTGGGAGAGGGTGCTGGGGGCAGGCCGTCGACGTGCTGCCAGCCTTCGACGGCGCCGGTCTCGACGTCGAGGAAGAACAGGCCGGTTTCTTCCGTAATCAGCTCCCCGGGGGCGTACTCGAGGCGGGTGAATGCTTCGTCGGTAGGGATCTGGCGGATGCCGAGGGCGTTGGGGGTGGAGTCGATGGGCTCGGGGGTGGGTTCAGGCGTCGGCTCCGGAGTGGGCTCGGGGGTCGGCTCGGGGGTGGTTTCGGGCGTGGGGGATGCCTCGGGTTCGGGGGTGGCGGCCGGGGTCGGGGTGGCGGTGGCAGGGGCGACGGGAGAGGGGGAGGGGTCGGGGGTGAGGACGAGGTTGACGGGCTCCTCGGGGCGGGTGAGGAGGATGGCCAGAACGATGGTGGGGATGGCCACGAGCGTGACGACCGCGGCGGTGGCGAAGCCGAGGAGGGGTTTGGGGAGGATGGCCAGCGGGGCGAGGAAGGCGCGCAGGCGGGCGCCGACCATCTGGGGGAGGCGGAGGCGTTCGCGCTCGGGCTGCCAGGTGGCGATCTGGCGCCGGTTTCGCAGCTCCAGCTTCCCGAGGATGTTGGAGACGTGGTACTTGACGGTGTAGGGACTGATGCCGAGCTTGATGGCAATCTCGGCGTTGGTCGCGCCCGTGCGCACCTCGTCGAGGATGCGCCACTCGGCGGGCGTGAGAATGTCGGGATACGGCGGGCGGCCACGTCCCCTGCGCGTCATGGGGCAAGCCTAGGGGGAATTCGTCCGAATTACCCCGTCCGTTTTCGAATTTTCCCGCCCGTTCCGAAAGTCGCCGGCTAGCCGTCCAATTCGGCCACGATCTGGTCGCGGAGGCGGTACTTCTGGACCTTGGTAGCGGACATGGGCCAGTCGCCGGGGGCCACGAAGCGGACGTGGCGGGGGACCTTGAAGCTGGCGATGCGTCCGCGGCAGTGATCGATGAGGTCGTCGGGGGCGACCTCGGCGCCGGGAACGAGCTCGACGAAGGCAGCGGGCACCTCGTCGTAACGGTCGTCGGGGACACCGACGACCTGGGCGATGTTCACGGCGGGATGTGTCTGGAGGTAGGACTCGATCTCGAGGGCGGCGACGTTCTCGCCGCCGACCTTGAGCATGTCCTTCACACGGCCCATGAAACTGACGCGGCCGTCCTCGTCGAGCGCGCCGAGATCGCCGGTGTTGAACCAGCCGTCGGCGTCGAAGCACTCGGCGTTCTTCACTGGGTCCTTGTAGTAGCCCTCGAAGACGCAGTAGCCGCGCATCCAGATCTCGCCGCGGGTGTTGGGCTCGTCGACGGAGCCGCCGGTCTCGGGGTCGCGGATCTGGAGCTCGATGCCGGGGAGGGGGCGGCCGGAGGTGACGGGGCGCTTCTCTGGTGGGTCGTCGGGGTGGCTGAAGCAGGCGACGCCGCCGCACTCGGTGAGGCCGTAGGCGTTGGTGTGCTGGGCGGTGGGGAGGGCGGCGTGGATGCGGCGGAGAGCGTCGGGGGGAGCGACGTTGTTCATGAGGCGGATGCGGGAGAAGGCGGCGGGGTCCCACTCGGGGTGGTTGAGGAGGGCGGTCGTGATGGGCGGGAAGGTGGAGAAACAGACGGTGGCGCGCTCGTCCCGGAGCTGGGAGATGCCGAGGTTCGCGTTGAAGTGGGTGAGGGTGATGTAGGCCGCGCCGGAGTCCATGCAGCCGATGAGGGGGAGGATGGCGCTCATGTGGAAGAGGGGCAGGGGATCCCAGAAGCGGTCTTCGGCGGTGAGGCAGAAGCGGTCGCCACAGGCGTTGACGGAGGTTCGGACGAGGGCCTCGTGGGTGAGGGGGCAGCCCTTGGGGTCGGCGGTGGTGCCGGACGTGTACATCATCATGGCGACGTCGCGGAGGCGTACTCGGGAGCGGAGGAGGTGGACGTGGTCGTCGCTGACGCCCCCGGCAGCCGCGTCGAAGGCGGCGCGGTCGAGCATCCCGGCCGGACTCGCCTCACCGAGCAGCACGACGCTCTCGAGCTTCGGGGCGCCGGGGAGGGCGAGGGCGGTGGGGTCGGGGGCTTCGGCGAGGCCGGGGAGGCAGCGGTGCAGGAGCTCGACGAAGTCGACGTGCTCATCGATCAAGTCGCTGGTGATGAGGAGCTTGAGGTCGGCGTTCTCGATGACGTAGGCGAGCTCGTGGTCCTTGTAGCGAGCGTTGATGGGCACGACCCAGGCGCCGAGCATGGCGGCGCCGAGCATGACCTCGATGTAGTCCATGCAGTTGGGCATGAGGATGCCGAGGTGGTCGCCGGGACCGAGCCCGAGGCCCGCGAGGGAGCGGGCGGAGCGGAGGGCGGCCTCGTTGAGGCTGGCGTAGGTGTGGCGCCGGTCGGGGAAGATGACGGCGTCGGCGTCGGGATAGCGGGCGGCGGCGCGGACGGGGAGGTCGCCGAAGGGGACGACCTCGGTCCACTCGCGCGCGGATGCAGCTTCACTCATGGCGATACCCCTGTCTGGCCCTGTTCCCGGTGCGGCTCAGCGCTTGTCGAACTCGAGGTGGAGCTCGTAGAGGCCGAGCATGATGCCGGGCTGGTGGGTGAAGTCGTTCCTGCCCGGCGCGAAGCGGATGTTGTCGAGCCGGTCGATGAGCACCTCGGTCGCAATGTTCTGCTCCAGGCGGGAGATGCCCTGGCCGGGGCAGTTGCGGGGACCCATCGAGAAGGTGAGGTGGCGGCCCGGGTTCTTGCGGTCGAGGCGCAGCTCGGACGGGGCGGGGCAGAGGTCGGCGTCGCGGTTGCCGGCGCCGAAGCGGAGGTGGAGGAGCGAGCCCTTCGGAATCTGGACGCCGCGAATCTCCATGTCCTCGGGCACGTAGCGGCCACCAGCGCCGCCCTGGGTGGGGGCGTAGAGGCGGAGGGCCTCCTCGACGAAGAAGCGGACCTTGCCGCGGTCGTCGCGCATCTCCTCGACGAGCTCGGGGTGCTGGGCGAGGAGCAGGGCCTCGGAAGTGAGGGCGTACTGCGTCGTCTCGTTGCCGCCGATGTGCATGAGGACGGCGATGCTGATGATCTCGCCGTCGCTGAGCTTGCGGCCTTCGTACTCGACCTGGCTGAGGAAGGAGATCATGTCCTCCTTCGGATTCTTCCGCTTCTCGTCGATCTGGGACTGGATGTAGCGGTGGAAGTCGACGAGCACGGCGGCGTTCTCACGCTCGACCTCCTCGGAGAGCTCGTTGCGGGGGCCGTCGCCGTAGACGAAGCGGCGGACCTGAGCCTCCTCCATCTTCTTCAGCATCGGCATGTCCTCGAGGGGGAAGCCGAGGATGGTGGTAATGACGGTCTGGGGGAGGGGCGCGGCGAACTGCGTGACGAACTCGACCTCGCCGTCGTCGATCCAGCGGTCGATGAGGCCGTTGACGGCGGCGGTGACCATCTCGCGGTGGCGCTCGGCGCCCTCGGGGCCGACCCACGGGTCCCAGAGCTGCATGCGGTATTGCTTGTGCTGCTCGACGGTGGGGCGAAGGGTCTGGGCGGCGTCGACGGTCTCGCCGAAGCCCTCCTCGCGGAAGATCTCGGACTCGATCTCGCTGGAGCCGGCCGAGGCGGCAGCGGAGATGTCCTCGGGCATGAGGTCGAAGAAGCGAGGATCTCGAGTGATGGCGGCGATGTCCTCGAACTTCGAGACGACAAAGGCGTCGGCGCCGGGGAGCCAGCCCTTGCCGGGGATGCGGGCGATGGGCGCTTCTTCGTGCAGCACCTTGTAGGAGTCGAACCAGTGCTCCTGGGAGCCCGGCTCGAAGAGCTCGGCGCCGATGTCGGCGGCGACGGGGCAGGCGGAGGCGGGGATGGCCTCGGACTTGGCTGTGTCGGTCATGGGTGCTCTCTCCTGGGTAGGTTCAGACGTAGCCGAGTTCGCGCTCCATCGCATCGATGGCGTCCTCGGCGATAGCGTAGGCCTTCATGGCGGTTTCTTCCGAACAGACGACGGGCGGGCAGACGCGGGTCACGTTGCCGCCGCCGGAGACGACGAGGCCGCGTTCGAGACAGTTCTTGTAGAAGAGGCGGCCGGCCTCGTGGCTGGGTTGGCGGCTTTCCTTGTCGGTCACGAAGTCGAGGGCGAGGAGGAGGCCCCTGCCCCGGGCGTCGCCAACGGAGGGGTGGGCGTCGCGGAGGCGGCGAAGGCGGTCGAGGGAAACCTCGCCGAGGGCGCGGGTGTGCTCAAGCAGGTTCTCCTCCTCGATCGTGTCGAGGACGGCGAGGGCGGCGGCGCAGGCGGCGGGCTGGCCGCCGTTGGTGGTGGAGGGCTGGGTCTGCTGGAGCGCGTCCTTGAGCCCCTCGCGCACGCAGAGGACGGAGATGGGAATGCCGTTGCCCAGCATCTTGCCGATGATGACGGCATCGGGAACGACGCCGTAGTGCTCGGCGGCGAACCACGTGCCGGTGCGCCCGAAGGTGGCGAACTCATCGAAGATGAGGAGCATGTCGTGGCGGTCCGCGATCTCGCGGAGGCGGGGCAGGAACTCGTCGGGATAGGTGCGAGCGCCGCTGCCGTTGGTGATCGGCTCGACGATGATGCCGGCGAGCTTCCCGTGGCTGTTCGAGAGCATGAGGCGCTCGGCGAAGTCGGTGCAGTGCATGCCGCAGTCGGGGTACGTCATCTTGTACTCGCAGCGGTAGCAGAAGGCGGCGGGCACGGTGAGGAAGCCGGAGGGGCGGGGACCGGTGGCCGAGTTGCCCATGCCTGTGGCGATCGCGCTGGTGGTGCGGCCGTGGTAGTCGCCGGTGAAGGCGAGGAACTCGTGGTTACCGGTCGCGGCGCGGGCGACGCGGAGGGCGGCCTCGGTGGCCTCGGTGCCGGTGTTGAAGAACTGGAAGACGTTGAGGTCGCCGGGGGTGATGGCGGCGAGGCGCTCCATGAGCTGGACGCGCACATCGGTGGGGAAGTCGCGCACGTTGAGGAGGCGTCCCGCCTGATTGGCGACCGCCTCCGTGATGCGGGGGTGGGCGTGGCCGAGGGCGGCGACCATGTGGCCCTGGGTGAAGTCGATAAAGCGGTTCCCGTCGGCATCGGTGAGGGTGACGCCCTCGCCGTGGGTGAACGCCACGGGCAGGGTGTTCACCATCTGGAAGTAGCTGCCGTACTGGTACTGCTGGGTCTTGTCGAAGAGGTCCTGCGAACGGGGGCCGGGGAGGTCGCCGTCAATCAGGGGAGCATCGACGGCGGGCGCGTTCGCCCACTCGATGCTGTTCGCGTACGTGGCGCCCGACCGGGCCTGCGTCGCCATACCTCGCTCCTCCCGTCAGGGGCGGGGCGGATTGTACGCGCCGGCGGGCGACGAGGTGAGCGAGGCGCCTAGACGGCGCCGATGCGCTCGGCCTCGGTCTCGCGGAGCTCCTGCGCCTCGGCAGGGGTGAAGGTGGCTCCGCAGGTGCCACAGTCGAAGCGAGAGGCCCGGTCCTCATGCCCGATGTCGTCGGGCTCGTCCCACTTGGGGACAAGGTTGGTGTGGGGGCACTCGTCGCGCTCGACGGGAACGTCGGCGTGGAGGCCTTCGGCCTCGGAAGCATCACCACGCTTGAAAAGCTTGTCCAGGAAACCCATGTCTCGCCTCCTCCGTAATGGGCCGAACAACGCAATCGTATATGGGTCATCCGGGCGCGGCCGAGACCGCGTATCAGTTGCCGGCGGGGGCGGCTAGGAAGAGCGTCGCGTAGCCTTTTCGCCGTCATGCCGGGAGCGCTTGCGCCGTACCGCGTCATCGACCTGACCCGCGAAATGGGGGCGGTTTCCACGCGCATGCTGGCGGGGCTGGGGGCGGACGTGGTGCGGGTCGAGCCGCCCGGGGGCGACCCCACACGGGCGAGGGAACCGCTGGTCGGGGAGGGGGAGGGGTTGGGCGCCTGGTGGGCGCAGATGCACGCGGGCAAGCGCAGCATCACGCTCGACGCGGGGGCGGCCTCGGACGCAGCGTTCCTGCTGGACCTGTGCGCATGCGCCGACGCGGTCGTCGTGTCGTCGGACGACCACGGAGAGGCGTGGCCGCTCCCGCTCGACGAACTGGCCGAGCGAGCGCCTCACGTGGTTCGCACGGTCATCACGCCGTTCGGGCTGGAGGGGCCGAAGGCAGGGTGGGCGGGGAGCGACCTCGTCGGGCTGGCGTCCGGGGGGCTGATGTCGCTGTGCGGCGACCCCGATCGGGCGCCCCTGCGGGTGGCGGTGGAGCAGGCGTACGCGCTCACGGGTGCGCAGGCGTGCGTGGGCACGCTGCTGGCGCTGCGGGCGAGGCGGCTGACGGGACGGGGGCAGCTGGTCGACGTCTCGATGCAGGCGGCGGTCGCGAACGCACTCGGGAACGCACGGCTCTACTACGCGATGGGCGGGCTGGTGGCGAAGCGGGCGGGCGGCGGGCGGGCCTTCGGCACGCAGGGCACGCGGCTCATCTACGAGTCGGCGGACGGGTACGTGGCGTACTGGCGGCAGCCGGACAGCATCCGGGCGCTGGCGCGGTGGTTCGACGCCGTTGGCGAGGCTCGCACGTTCGACGCGGAGGCGTGGGCGGGGCGGGCGTTGGTGGGCGGCGACATGCCGGCGCCGGAGGACGTGGAAGCGCTGGAGTCGGAGATCCGGCGCTTCTTCGCGGCGCGCAGCACGCACGAGCTGGGCGAGGAGGGCCAGCCGCGGGGCCTCATGATCTACCCGGTCAACACGATGGCGGACCTGGTCGAGAGCGAGCACCTGGCGGCTCGCGACTTCTTCGAGGAGGCGGGGTCGCCGGTGGGGAGGCTGCGGATGCCGGGCGCGCCGATGAAGCTGTCGGCGACGCCCTGGCGGACGGGGGAAGTGGCGGCGACGGGGGCGGACGAGGCGGCGGTGCGGTCGGAGGTAGCGGCTGGGCGGGCGGTTCCGCAGGTGGTGGAGAGGGCGGTTAGGGCACGCGATCTCTTCAAGGGAATCCGGGTGGCCGACTTCTCGTGGGTGGGGGTGGGGCCGAACTCGACGCAGGTGCTGGCGTGGCACGGGGCGGAGGTGATCCGGGTGGAGTCGACGCTGAAGCTGGACACGTTTCGCTCGGGCGGCCCGCGCCCCGGGAACGACACGAGCCCCGACGGGAGCGCCTACTGGGCAAACCACAACCGCGACAAGCTGGGCGTGCAGATCAATCTGCGGACGCCCGGGGGGCTGGAGGCGGCGAAGCGGCTGATCGCGGCGAGCGACGTGGTCACGGAGTCGTTCACGCCGGGTTTCATGAAACGGGTGGGGCTGGACTACGAGTCGGTGCGGGCAATCAACCCGGACGTGATCATGATGTCGATGTCGATGGAGGGGCAGTACGGCCCGCACGCGCAGTTCCGCGGCTTCGGGCTGGTCCTGCAGGCGGCGGCGGGCATCACGGGGTTCACGAGCTGGCCCGACCGGGCCCCGACGGGGACAGGCGTCGCGTACACGGACTGGGTGGCGATGCACTTCGCGGCGTCGTCGCTGCTGGCTGCACTCGACCACCGGGAGCGGACGGGCGAGGGACAGTACATCGACCTCTCGCAGTTGGAGGCGATGACGTACGCGCTCGACGGGGCGCTGGTGGCGGCGCTGAACGAGGGCGCGGAGACGGTCGCGAAAGGGAACCGGCATCCGGAGGCGGCGCCGCACGGCGTGTTCGCCTGCGAGGGAGACGACCGCTGGTGCGCCATCTCGGTGATGAGCGATACGCAGTGGGCGGCGCTCTGCAAGGCGGTGGGGCGGGCGGACTGGGCGGCGGACGAGGGGCTGCGGTCGGCGGCGGGGCGGAAGGGTCGGGAGGACGAATTGGAGGCGGGGCTGGCGGCTTGGTGCGGGGAGCGGACGGCTGAGGAGGCGCAAAAGGCGCTGCAGGAGGCGGGGGTGCCCGCGCACCTGGTCGCGACGATGGCGGACGTGGAGGAGGACCCGCAGCTCAATGCGCGGGGGCACTTCTGGGAGACGGACCACCCCGTCATCGGGCGGCTACGGTACGACGGCTCGGCCTACCTGCTCAGCGAGACGCGAGCGGGACCGCGCAACCCGGCGCCGCTGCTGGGCCAGCACACCGAGCAGGTGTTCCGCGAGGTGCTGGACTACAGCGAGGAGGAGCTGGCGGAGCTGGTCGCGAGCGGGGCGCTGGAGTAGGGGCGCGAAATCTGCGCCAGTCGAGTGGGTCCCCGGAACTCCCTAGGGAAGTGCCAAACGTTGAACACGTCGTTGGGGTAGGTGTCGAAATAGAGGCGCGGCCAACCGACCAAACCCGCAAGCTGTTCGATTAGCTGCCTCTTTCCCTCGTTGACGGGCAGACCAGAGTCGACATGGAGTGATGTGTCGGAAACGACCGCGCCGATCAGCACATCGGTGAATTGCAGCAGCACGTGCTCCTTGGAGTCCTGCATCGCGACCGATCTGACGGTGGTTCCCTCTGCAATTCTCGCGAGCGAATGGTTGGTGACGATCTCAAGAACCTCCAGCCGCTTCGCGTATCGGTCATGACGTTGATCGATCCTCAGTTCAAAGGGACCGCCTGCAGCGCGCCCGATCTGGCGAGCAAGCTGGTAGTAGGTCTGATAGAACGCCTCTTCGCGATCGCCTTGCCACTTTCGATAGGACGCCTTCTCCACAACGATGGCACTGAATCGTGCACCCCGCTCCAAGAGCAAGCTGACACCCTCAAGCGCGGCGGCGCTGCGTGGGCGGAATGAGCCAACCTTGGTCCATTTGAGCTCGCCCAGGACTTCGTGGCGAGCGAGGACTTCGCGCAGGTCGGCCGACAGTCTCCCGACTTCGTCCCCACGAACAACGAAGCAGCCGATGCCGTACACCGGCGACTGTCGTCGGTGGATCCCGCTTTCGTCACCGAAGGCAACATACGTCACAGGCTCCGCCTACAAGCTCACGGCCTTGCGCGACCCGGCCGCGTGGAGATTCGAGCGCCACTGCCCTTCGAGGATGCTGGACAACCGAATGTACCCGGAGTTCCCGGTCATCTGCGTCGCCTCGCCCTTTTCCCCGGGATACTCGCTGCGCTGACTGCCCTTCCTCGAGAACCAATAGGCGAAGTCGGCTATCCACGTGCCCCTGACCATGGTCACAAACCGCTCCCGGCTCAGGTCAGGCTGCTCGCTGCTCAGCTCGCTGCGAACGATCTCGGCCAGCGCCCGATGGCACCCGTTGACCCCGATGCTGCCCCAGAGGACGTTGGTCCGGGGCTCAGTGCGGCAATCCGGATTGACCTCGCTGACTGCACCCCAGAAGTTCTTCAGCACCCTGACCCAGAACTCGGTGTGGTCGGAAATCGAGTCCAGTCCGCTTAGACGCGCAGCCAGGTCGTCGTCGTCGAGGATGTGCTTGAGGCTGGTCCAAAAGGCCTGCATTGCCACTGACTTCCCGGCAGGCGCTTCACCGGGCATTTGAATCAGGGACCGAAACGGGGAGTCCGTATCGCCGTTGAGGCGAGCCGCGACGCGACTCGCCTCGTACCGCCACTGTTCCGTATTTGGCACCACAGTGGTGAGGGTGAGGAGTTGCTCATCGGTCAAGTCTCCATCATCCAAATAGCGCTGAACGACGCGAAGGCTCAGATCTGTGCGGACACGCTTCTGGTTCTCGTTGATCAGAAGGAACAGTGCGATCTCCTCAGGAACTGACAGTCCGCCAAACAACCGAACGTCAAAAAACGCCTCGCCTGTAATCGTTCCAGAGGCTACCGCCCGCTCGATACCGCGGAGCCGCGTTCCACCGTCTACCATGGACATCCACGGTTGGCTGTCCGGGGTTACGTTTACGAAACCCAGGCGCCTTTCTTCGTCCAAGGGATCGAATTCAACGCGCGCGACATCGCCAACCTTCAAGCACCGTGCACTCGCCGTCATCTCAAAGAGCCGTGGGTTTACGGCTGCGTCGCTGCAACGCTGGAAGTACTCCTCAATCTGGCGAGCGCGCGTCTCACGCATCGTTTCCAGTCGCTGATAGCCGCGCCCTGAACTCTCCACGTAGAAGTCGACCCAGCCCGCCTCGACGAGTTCCCTCGCCTTCATGCTGATGCTGAAGCTCCCATCGCGGTTCTGCTTTCCAAGAAACTGCACTTCGGGTTTCCATTTCCTCTGACTTGCTTCTCCACAGAATGCCTCCCAAGGTGGGAGCAGTCAACCCAGCGCACGGAGCAGGTGTTCCGCGAGGTGCTGGGCTACAGCGAGGAAGAGCTGGCGGAGCTGGTCGCGAGCGGGGCGCTGGAGTAGCGGACACGAGAAAGCCGCGGTGCCGGGGCGCCACGGCTTTGTGGTACCCGTTCGGGCCGGGACCTAGCGGTCGGGGCCTTCGAGGTAGTTATCGAGCACCTTGTGCATGTGGCGGATGCGGCGCTCGCGGTAGTTGATGAGCAGGCCCGGGTAGGCCCGCGAGTTCATCCCCTTCTGCACGCGCGGCAGGTTGTACGAGTCCTGGTCCATCACGAGGCCGATCGAGATCTCGCCATGCTTGTACTGCGCGTGGATCGGACGCGGAGGATGGTCCACCCCCGGCGGGATTCGCACGTAGGTCTGCATGTCGAAGAACATCTTGTTCGGATCCGTCGGGTGCGGGCGCTGGCGGAAGAACAGGAAGTTGAGGGCGTTCGTGTTGAAGGTGAGGCTGGGGAAGATGTAGTAGTGGTAGTCGTCCGAAAGCTGATCGTCGTTCAGCTCGGAGACGTCCAGCCCCTGGGCAGCGGCCGACTTCTTGGTAGCCGCCTGCATGGCGGGGCGGACATCGCCCATGCCACCCTCGAACGTGTCGGGGTTGATGCCAGCGGCGACCATGAACTCGCGTAGCGGCTGCGTGATCTCCTTCTGGTTCGGATAGCGCGGGCTCACAAGCCCGAACGGAACCAGATAGCGGTTGTGCCGCTCGTACAGGTCGATCTGCACGTGGATGTCGTCGAGCGACTCCAGCAGCTGCGGATGGATGCCCTGGACGTGGTAGACCTCGTTGAAAGCATCGACGGAGGCTTTCCAGTTCGTGTCCCACTCCACGGTCAGGTCCTGGACGATGGCGTAGTCCTCGAAGTGGTAGGGATCGAGGTGCTGGTTGACCGGATTGAGGAAGTCGAGAAGCGGTTCTGCCTCGGGGTTCATGTTGAACCAGACGAAGCCGCCCCACGTGTCGCAGGGCACCTCGACGAGGGCGGTCTCCTGGGGAACACCCTGGGTGAAGGTGTCCTCGTCCGGGACGAACTTCTTTGAACCATCGAGGTTGAACTCGAAGAAGTGGTAGGCGCACTGGAACGACTCCGCGTGGCCCATGCCGGGGTTGCGGATCTGGTTCCCGCGGTGGGGGCAGACGTTATAGAACGCCCGCACCTTGTCCTCGGCCTCACGGACGATCAGGAGCGACTCGGGCCCCAGCTCGGTCGTGAAGTAGTCGCCCACGTTGGGGATGTCGGACTCTCGGCCGGCCATGTTCCAGACCTTGGTCCACATGCGCTCCCACTCGAGCTCCATGTACTCCTTGGAGGTGTAGCGCTCTTTCGGGATCAGTTCGGTGCCGAGGACCGGCTCGGGGGCCTTCTCGGTGGGGGTTCCCTGGCGGACGGACGTGGTCATGGGACAGCTCCGGATACGGGATTGGCGCGCATTTCGCGCAGACATAGGGAAGGTACCCGGAATCATGCTCCGAGGGAACCCCAGGCAGGCATTGATTGGGGCCGCCGGGCGGGCGCACAGGCGCGGCTGCGCTAGAATCGCTGGCCGTGGACCTGCGCAGAAGCATCCGTGACGTTCCCGACTTCCCGAAGGAAGGCGTGCTGTTCCGCGACATCACGCCCCTGCTGGGGGATCCGCTCGCGTTCCGATACAGCATCGACGAGCTGTGCGTGCACGCGGCGCGGCGGGACGCGTCGGCGATCGTGGGCGTGGAGTCGCGCGGGTTTGTGTTCGCGGCGGCGATGGCGGACCGGATGAAGCTGCCGTTCGTGCCACTGCGGAAGCCCGGGAAGCTGCCGGCGGCGCGCATGTCGATCGAGTACTCGCTGGAGTACGGCGACAGCCAGCTCGATATCCACCAGGACGCGCTCTCGGTGGGGAAGCGGGCGTACATCGTGGACGACCTGCTGGCGACGGGCGGGACGGCGGCGGCGGCGACGAAGCTGGTGGAGCTGGCCGGGGGCGAGGTCGTGGGGCTGGGGTTCGTAATCGAGCTCGAAGAGCTGGGCGGACGGGCCAAGATAGACGGCTACGACGCCATGAGCCTCGTCCGCTACTAGGAGCGGGGCCGTGAGCGGCTACACGCCTATCCGCATCCTGCCGGGCGAAGGCATCGAGGTCCTGGACCAGACGCTGCTACCGCACGAGGAACGGTACCTGCGGTTGGACACGGTGGCGGCCGTGGCGGAGGCGATCCGCTCGCTGCGGGTGCGGGGAGCGCCCCTGCTGGGCGTCACGGGCGCCTGCGGCATGGCAATAGCGGGGGAGGAGCGCGGGGCAGGACCGGAGCCGCTGGCGCAGGCCGCGGCGGAACTGAAGGCGACGCGCCCAACGGCCGTCGACCTGGGGGCGATGATCGACGAGTCGCTCGCGGCGGCGGCGGCGGCAGCAGGTGGGGAGGGGGAGCGGCGGGCGGCACTCTGGGCGTTTGCGGAGCGGGCGCTGGCAAGGCAACGGGAGCGGGACGCAGCACTCGCGCGGCACGGGCGTGAGCTGCCGGGCCTGGAGGGGGCGGTCCTGACGCACTGCAACACGGGCGGGCTCGCAACGGGCGGGCAGGGGACGGCATTGGCGGTGATCGCCGAGGCCTGGCGGGCGGGACGCATCGAGCGCTGCTACGCGACGGAGACGCGGCCGCTACTGCAGGGCGCGCGACTGACGATGTGGGAGCTGGGAGCACTGGGGATTCCGGGGACGCTCCTGCCGGACACGGCGGCGGCCTCGCTGATCGCGTCGGGGCAGGTGGGCGCCGTGATCACCGGCGCAGACCGGATCGCCGCCAACGGGGACGGGGCGAACAAGGTGGGGACGTACGGACTGGCGGCGGTGGCGGCGCGGCACGGCGTGCCCTTCTACCTGGCGGCGCCGCTGAGCACGTTCGACGCGCACACGCCGTCGGGGGAGGCGATCCCGATCGAGTTCCGGGGAGAGGACGAGGTGGGAGGCTTTGGCGACGACCGCTGGAGCCCGGAGGGTGGCGGGGTCTACAACCCCGCGTTCGATGTGACGCCGGCGGAGTTGATCGCGGGCATCGTGTGCGAGAGCGGCGTGCTGCGTCCCCCGTACGGCCCGGCAATCGCCGCGCTCACGAAGTAGGCCTCAACGCGACTCTCCGGGCTTCCAGAAACGGCGCGCGCGCTTCCCTAGTCCATGACCTCGGCAAGGAGGGGAGGCCGCTCGCGGACACGCTCATCGTGGCTTGCCAGCCATCTCGGACCCGGCGCCTCGGGTCGCTCGGTGTTCGCGCTGCCGGGAATGCGTTCCAGCAGTCGCTCAAGGTCATCGATTGCCGAAACTTCGAGCGCCCTGGTACGGGCGAGCGTCTGCCGCTTCTCCTCGAGCGAGACGCTCGGGGCCGCGACAGTCGCAAGGTTCCTCGCAACCTCGTCGTAGGCGCCGGCCAGGCAAGCAGCCAGCGGGCGGGATTCCGGGAACCAGTCCGCGACTTCGCGCAGGTATAAGGCCGCGTGCCGGCGGCACTCGGCAAACACGGTTGCGTTCCACTCGTTTCCGAAGCTCTCTCCGTGGCCATCGAGCGCCTCGATCCACTGGGCATAGGCATCCGGTCCGACGGCATAGCCGTCCAGAGCGAAGCGGCCGGGCGCGTGGTGCATCTCGACCGCGAACGAGAGGCTGTCACGCACGAGGTCGTTGCGACTGGCGGGCTCGCCCCTGTGGTGGACGTAGAAGTAGGCGTAGACATCCTGCTCCCACTCCTGCCAGGTGCCGAAGGTCAACCGGCGGGGCAGGTGGTCGGGAAACGGCCCGATGGTGGAGAAGCCCTCGCCGTCGTAACCGGTGATGAGCTGAAACTCGTTGTTGCACAGCGCGCAGGGGATGCCTGCGTCGATGGCTTCGCGCAACTCGGTATCGACCCGCCGGCGCTCGGCAGCGGTCGTCTCCCTCGTATAGAAGCCGAGGTCGCGCGTGCGGATGCCGAGGTTGGTCACCAGGCGATTGAACCGCTCCCGGCGCCAGACAAAGGGGCCGCTGGGACAGATGTCGTCTTTGACGTTGATGAGGAAGGCGTACCCGGTGGCGCCGAACACCGTCGCAGGGCTCGCATCGAATCCCCAGTACGCTGCGACGCCGTGGAGGGCGCCCATGTTGGTCGCGTTCAAGGGGAGCTGGCGGAGGCCCTCAAGGGTCTGGGCTGAGCCTGCGGGCATTGCGGCACTCCCCTCATGGCAGAACAAGGCGTCGTTTGCCTGCGCATTCGTTGTGTATGCCCCTTCACGACCGCCGTCAACCGACGGGCGCGGTAGACTCCGGGCCAGTGCCTGAACCGATCGAGCTGGCGGTCCTCGGCGGGAGCGGTTTCTACGAGATGCCGGGGTTGCGCGGGGTGGAGGAGCTGGCGATCGAGACGCCGTTCGGCGACACGAGTGACGCGATCCGGGTGGGGGAGCTGGAGGGGAGGCGCGTCGCGTTCCTGGCGCGGCACGGTCGCGGGCACCGGCTGCTGCCGTCGGAGATTCCGCAGCGGGCGAACGTCTGGGCGCTGAAGTCGCTGGGGGTGCGGCGGGTGCTGGCGGTGTCGGCGGTGGGGTCGCTGCGCGAGGAGTATGCGCCGGGGCACCTGGTGGCGCCGGACCAGCTCATCGACCGGACGCGGGGTGACAGGGCGGGCACCTTCTTCGGAGAGGGAGTGGTCGCGCACGTGTCGTTCGCGGAGCCGTTCTGCGGGAGGCTGCGGGAGCGGGCGCTGGCCGCGGCGCGGGAAGCGGGGGCGACGGCGCACGACGGCGGGGCCTACGTCACGATTGAGGGTCCGGCGTTCGGGACGCGCGCAGAGAGCGAGCTGTACCGCTCGTGGGGGGCGAGCCTGGTGGGGATGACGGCGATCCCGGAGGCGAAGCTCGCCCGCGAGGCGGAGCTCTGCTACGCAATGCTGGCGGCGGTCACGGACTACGACGCCTGGCACGAGGCGGAGGAGACTGTAGACGCGGCGATCGTGATGACGCGGTTGGCGGAGAACGTCGAGGTGAGCCGGGAGGCGGTGGCGAGACTCACGGCGGCGCTCGACGAGGATGCCTGCGACTGCGGAACAACGCTGGACGCGGGTCTCGTGACGCCGCCGAAGGCGATTCCCGGGGAGGCGCGCGAGCGTTTGGCGCCTATCCTCGGGCGGCGGCTGGGGGCGGACGACGCATGACGCTGCTGGTGGCGGGCTGGGTGGCGCTGGACGAGATTGAGACGCCGTTCGCAAAGGTCGAGCAGTCGCTCGGAGGCTCGGCGACCTGCGCGGCGCTGGCGGCGGCGCAGTTCACGGACGTGCGGTTGCTGGCAGCGATCGGCGAGGACTTCCCGGAGCGTGAGCGGTCGAAGCTTGAAGGGCGGGGCATCGACCTTGCGGGGCTGACGACGGTGCCGGGCGGCACGACGAGCCGCTGGGGCGCTCGCTACCACTACGACATGAACACGCGGGACACGCTCTACACGCACCTCGGCGTCAACGACGGCTGGCGGCCGGTGCTTCCGGAGGGCTGGGAGGACTCGAGCGCGGCGTTCATGGCAGCGGACGACCCGGCGACGCAGCGGGCCCTCATGGGAGCGCTGACGGCCCCGCGGGCGACGATGGTCGACACGATCAAGCTGTACATCGAGACGGAGGAGGCTGGGGTGCGGGAGGCGATGCGGGAAGCGAACTTCGCCTCGGTGAACGAGACGGAGGCGCGGCAACTGACGGGCGTGGCGAGCATCGCGAAGGCGGCGCGCTCGCTGGTGGAGGGGGGAGCGCAGGCGGCGCTGGTCAAGCTGGGGGAGTACGGGGCGGTCTACGCGAGCGATCACGACTACTTCGTGGCGCCGGGCTACCCGCTGGAGGAGGTCGTCGACCCGACGGGGGCGGGGGATAGCTTCGCGGGAGGGTTCCTGGGGTACCTGGACACAGTTCCAGCGGTGACGGCGCGGGAGATCCGACGGGCGATCATCTACGGATCGGCGGTGGCATCGTTCGCGGTGGAGGGGTTCGGGCCGAGTCGCCTGCTGGAACTGAAGCGCGACGAGGTCGAGGCGCGGTATCGTGAGTTCCGTACGCTTACGCACATCGAGGAGGAGCTGTGATGGCGGAGCGGGAGCTCCCCTGGGCGGCCGGACGGGAACAGCGCGAGTTCGTGGTGCGAACGCTGCGGAGCCGCGACGCGATCCGGGCGCGGCTGCAGCCGCAGCACGAGCACGCGGCCTACGCGCTGGCGCAGCTCGAGCCGGGACTCTTCGAGCGGACGCGCTGGTTCACGGCGGAGGGGGCGAGCGGACAGGGGCTCGTGACGCACAGCCGGGGCGGGCTCGGCGATGCGACCTTCGTGATGGGCGACCCCGATGCGGTCGCGGCGATCCTCTCGATCGAGCCGGGACCCGGGCGCAGCTACCTGACGTGCCGGGTGGAGCACGTCGACGCGGTCCGGAGGGCGTACGACCTCTCGAACAGCCAGCCGATGCTGCGCATGGCGGTCACGCCGTCCACATTCCGGCCACACGAGGTGGTGCCGGCGACCCGGCTGCTGGGGATCGACATCCGACGCATCAACCAGCTCTACGGGTCGGACGGGAACCCCACGTACTACGAGGCGGGACACATCGACGCCGGGGTGTACCGGGGGGTGGTGATCAGCGGACGGCTGGTGGCGGTCGCGGGGACCCACGCGGTCTCGCCACGGGAGCGCGTGGCGGTGGTGGGTAACGTGTTCACCCATCCGAGACACCGGGGGCAGGGTTATGCCACGGCGGCGACGAGCGGGGCGACGCAGGCCCTGCTGGAAACGTGCGACACGGTCGTGCTGACGGTCGACCCGAAGAACGCGCCCGCGGTCGCGGCCTACCGCCGGCTGGGGTACCGGGATGCGGGGGAGATGATCGAGGCGACGGCGACGCGTCGTGACTCGGCGGCGCTGCTGGCCCTGCCGCGGAAGCTGCGGGCGCTCCTGCGCGGCCGGCAGCGGGGTGGTGGCGCGCTTGTGGCCGTTCGCCTGTAGGCTCTCTGGAGACGAATTGGAAGCAGATCGGTACGACGAATGAGCGTTCCTTCCGATATCAGTGACCCGGCGCGGGTGCGCGAAGGGGTCGACCGCATCGAGTGGGCGGCGCGGGAGATGCCCGTGCTGGCGCTCATCCGCGAGCGGTTCGCCCGGGAGCAACCGCTCAAAGGCGTGCGTCTGGCGGCCTGCCTGCACGTGACGACGGAGACGGCGAACCTGGCGCTGGCCCTGCGCGACGGCGGAGCGGAGTTGCGCATCTGCGCGAGCAACCCGCTCTCGACCCAGGACGACGTGGCGGCGGCGCTCGTGGAGGAGTACGGCATCTCCGTGTTCGCGCGCCGGGGCGAGGACAACGAGACGTACTACCGGCACATCCACCAGGCGCTGGATCACAGCCCGCAGGTGACGATGGACGACGGCGCGGACCTCGTGGCGACCATCCACCAGGAGCGCCGGGACCTCATCCCGGGGGTGGTGGGCGGCATGGAAGAGACGACGACGGGCGTGATCCGGCTGCGGGCAATGGCCAGGGACGGGGCGCTGGGCTACCCGATCGTGGCAGTGAACGAGTCGGACACGAAGCACCTGTTCGACAACCGCTTCGGGACAGGCCAGTCGACGGTTGACGGAATCGTGCGGGCAACGAACGTGCTGCTCGCGGGGAAGACGTTCGTGGTCGCGGGGTACGGCTGGTGCGGGCGGGGCCTGGCGAGCCGGGCGCGGGGCCTGGGGGCGCACGTGGTGGTGACGGAGGTCGACCCGGTGCGGGCGCTGGAGGCGGTGATGGAGGGGTTCACGGTGATGCCGATGGCCGAGGCCGCTCCGGTCGGCGACTTCTTCGTGACGGTCACGGGGGACTGCCATGTGATCGATGGGGCGGTGCTTGAGACAATGAAGGACGGCGCCATCATGGCGAACAGCGGCCACTTCGATAACGAGATCGATCTGGACGCGCTGGAAGGCATGAGCGAAGGGAAGCGGCGCGTTCGCGACCACGTGGACGAGTACCGCATGGGGGACGGACGGACGCTCTTCCTGCTGGGCGAAGGACGGTTGGTCAACCTCGCGGCGGCGGAGGGACATCCCGCCTCGGTGATGGACATGTCGTTTGCGAACCAGGCGCTGGGAACGGAGTGGCTCGTGGCGAACGAATCGACCCTCGACAAGCAGGTCCATGAGCTGCCGGACTCGATCGACGAGGAGATCGCGCGGTTGAAATTGCAAGCGATGGGCATCGGCATCGACACGCTCACGGAAGAGCAGCGGCACTATCTCTCCAGCTGGCAGGCGGGCACGTGAGCGGGTCGCGGCTGGTGACCTCCGAGTCGGTGACGGAGGGGCACCCGGACAAGATCTGCGACCAGATTTCGGACGCGATTCTCGACGAGATCATCGCGCGCGATCCGATGGCGCGCGTCGCCTGCGAGACCTCGATCACGACGGGGCTCGTGCTGGTGATGGGCGAGATCACGACGAGCGCCTACGTCGACATCCCGCGCATCGTGCGGGAGACGATCCGGGACATCGGCTACGTGTCCTCGGACATCGGGTTCGACTGGGAGACGTGCGGGGTAGTGACGGCGATCGACGAGCAATCGCCGGACATCGCGGCGGGCGTGAGCCGCTCGTGGGAAGCACGGCACGGGGCGAGGGAGAGCGAAGAGCTGGAAACGGGAGCGGGCGACCAGGGGATGATGATCGGGTTCGCCTGCGACGAAACGCCGGAGCTGATGCCGCTCAGCATCTCGCTGGCGCACCGGCTCGCGCGGCGGCTGGCGGAGGCGCGCAAAAGCGGCGAACTGCCGTGGCTGCGCCCGGACGGCAAGTCGCAGGTCACTATCGAGTACGGGGACGGCTGGGAGCCGAAACGGGCGGAGTCGATCGTGATCTCGACGCAGCACGCGCCCGATGCCGACCGTGAGCTGATCGAGACGGAGGTGCGCCGGCACATCATCGACACGATCGTCGACAAGGCGCTGGTAGACGGCGACACGAAGGTCTACGTGAACCCATCGGGGCGGTTCGTGGTGGGGGGACCGAAGGGCGATGCGGGGCTGACCGGCCGCAAGATCATCGTCGACACGTACGGGGGCGTGGCGCGGCACGGGGGCGGGGCCTTCAGCGGGAAGGACCCGACGAAGGTGGACCGCTCGGCCGCCTACGCGGCGCGCTGGGTGGCGAAGACGGTGGTGGCAGCGGAGCTGGCAAGGCGCTGCGAGGTCACCCTCTCGTACGCGATCGGGGTGGCGGAGCCGACGTCGATCAACGTGGACACGTTCGGGACGGGCGCCGTCTCCGACGAGGCGATCCTGGCGGCGGTGCGGAAGCACTTCGACCTGCGCCCAGGGGCGATCATCCGTGACCTCGACCTGCGCCGCCCGATCTTCAAGGCGACGGCGGCGTACGGCCACTTCGGACGAACGGGGCTGGACGTGACCTGGGAAGACACGGGGCGAGCGGGGGACGTGGCGGCAACGGCGCGGCGCGGGGGGTAACCTTCGGCGGGCATGGACGCGATCATCCTCGTTGGAGGGCAGGGAGCACGGCTGCGGCCGCTGACCCTGACGCGCCACAAGAGCCTGATTCCCGTCGCGAACCGGCCCGCGCTCGACCACCTGCTCGACTGGCTCGGCGGCCACGGCGTCGAGCGGGCGGTGCTCGCGATGGGGCAGCGCCAGGACGACCTCGTGGAGGCCTACCCGGAGGGGGAGCGCGGTGGGCTGGCGATCTCGCACGTGGTGGAGCGGGAGCGGCTGGAGTCGGGGGGCGCGATCCGGAACGCGGTCCTGGCGGCGGGGGTGGAGGGGCGATTCCTCGTGCTCAACGGCGACGTGTACGTCGACTTCGACCTCGGGGCGGCGGTGGGGGCACACGAAGGGGCGGGCGCGCGACTGACGCTGGCGCTCTGCCAGGTGGCGAACCCGTCGGCCTTCGGAGTGGCGGTAGTGGATGGGGACTCGCGGATCACGGGCTTCGTGGAGAAGCCGCCGCCGGGGACGGCTCCGAGCGACCTCGTCAACGCCGGGGTGTGGGTGTTCGAACCCGACCTCGTGGGGGAGATCCCGCCGGGCGCCGTGCGCGTGGAGGAGACCCTGTTCCCGTCGATGGTGGGGCGGGGGGAGAACGTGCTGGGGTACCACTTCGAGGGGCTGTGGGCGGACCTGGGGACGCCGGGGCGCTACCTCGAGCTCTCGCAGGCGCTCGTACGGCGGTCGGGAGCGCCGCTGCTGGCCGGAGGGGCGGTGGTGGCGGAGGACGCGAACATCGAGGGGACGGCGCTGGCGGCGGACAGCGTGGTCGGGTCGGGGGCGAGCGTGACGGGGTCGGTGCTGTGGGAGGATGTGCGGGTGGAAGCAAGGGCGCAGGTGCGGGATTCGGTGCTGGCCGACGGGGTCACGATCGGGGCGGGAGCGGTGGTGCGGGGGGCGGTGCTGGGTCGGGGGGCGAGCGTGGCGGCGGGGGCGCGGCTGCGTCCGGGCGAGATCGTCGAGCCGGGCGAGCGGCGGGGGTGAGGCGATGACGGACAACCCGGTGCGCTTCGGGACGGACGGCTGGCGCGCGATCATGGGCGAGGCGTTCACGTTCGAGAACGTGCGGGCCTGCGCGCAGGCAGTCGCGGAGCACTTCGCGGAGACGCGGGGTCGGCAACAGCCGCTGGTGGTGGGGCACGACACGCGCTTCCAGTCGGACGAGTTCGCGCTGGCGGTGGCGCGGGTGCTCGCGGGGAACGGGTTCCACGTGCAGCTCGCGGACCGTCCCGCGCCGACCCCTGCGCTGAGCTACCGCATCATCGAGGCAGGGGCGGGCGGGGGCGTGATCGTGACGAGCAGCCACAACCCCTTCCGCTGGAATGGGATCAAGGTGAAGCCGCACTACGGCGGCAGCGCCAGCCCCGAGATCGTGGCCGACATCGAACGGCGCGTTCCCGCCATCCTCGCGGACGCGGCGCGGCCGAAGCTGGCCGCGGCGGATTCCGACGAGATCACGCGCATCGACCCGCTTCCGGGCTACCTGGAGGGGCTGGGGCGGCAGGTGGACCTCGCGCGCATCCGGGAGGCGGGGCTGCGGGTGGTGGTCGACCCGATGTACGGCGCGGGGGCGGGGCTGCTGCCGGAGCTGCTGGAGGGGGGCAGCACGAGGGTCGAGGAGATTCACACGGAACGGAACCCGCTCTTCCCGGGGCTGCGGGCGCCGGAGCCGATCGCATCGAACCTCGATGCGCTGCTGTCGCTCGTGGCGGGCGGGGGTTTCGACGCGGGCATCGCGAACGACGGCGATGCCGACCGGGTGGGGTTGGTGGACGGGTCGGGCGCGTACGTCGACCAGCTACGGACGTTCGCGCTGCTGGTCGAGTACCTGCTGGGGGCGCGGGGGTTGCGGGGAGCGGTGGTGAAGTCGGTAACCACGACCGCAATGGCGCGACTGCTGGCGGAGCACCACGGCGTGGACTGCATCGAGACGCCGGTGGGGTTCAAGCACATCGGGCCGGTGATGATGCGTGAGGACGCGCTCATCGGGGGCGAGGAGAGCGGCGGGTACGGCTTCCGCGGCCACCTGCCCGAGCGCGACGGCATCCTCTCGGCGCTCTACCTGCTGGACGCGATGGCGATCAGCGGGAAGGGTCCGGCCGAGCTGCTCGAGGATGTGTTCGCGATCACGGGCCCGCACTCGTACGAGCGGGTCGACCTGGAGCTGGAGGCAGGGGCGAACGCGGCCGTGAAGACGGCGCTCGACGCGGCCTCGCCGGGCGAGTTCGCGGGGCTGCCGGTCACGGGGGTCGACACGACGGACGGGTGGCGCTTCCTGCTGTCGGAGGGGTGGGTCCTGTTCCGGCTGTCGGGTACAGAGCCACTGCTGCGCATCTACACGGAGCTGCGAGACGAGTCGAAGGTAGGGCCGGTGATTGAGGCGGGGCAGGCGCTGGTGGGGGACGCGCTGGCCTAACGCTTCGTGAGCGATCCCGGCTTCACGTAAGAACGGATCGGTCCTACACTCAGGGTGGCTCACTGGAGGGACAGCGGCTTACCGGTCGCGCCTCCGCTCGCTGAAACGCTCGGGGCGAGACGCCACCGTCGAATCCCGAGCCGCCACGACCGAATGGCGTGGCAGGCACCGGTCAGCCCCCACCAGGGCACAGGCCGGCAAATCAGAGCCTTTGGAAGGACTCGACCATGGTTCGGATGACGGGATCCCAGATCCTGCTGGAGTGTCTCCAGCGGGAGGGCGTATCGACGATATTCGGGTACCCCGGCGGGGTGGTGCTGCCGCTCTACGACACACTGCCCCAGTTCCCGGCGCTCCGGCACGTGCTGGTCCGGCACGAACAGGGGGCCGCGCACATGGCCGACGGCTACGCGCGCGCCTCGGGCGAGGTGGGAGTCTGCCTGGCGACGAGCGGTCCAGGTGCGACGAACCTGGTGACGGGCATCGCGACCTCGTTCCTGGACTCGACGCCGATGGTGGCAATTACGGGGAACGTGGCGCGCACGCTGCTTGGCAAGGACGGCTTCCAGGAAGCCGACATCACCGGGATCACGCAGCCGATCACGAAGCACAACTACCTCGTCATGCGGGCGGAGAACATCGCGATGACGGTCCGCGAGGCATTCCACATCGCGCGCTCGGGCCGCCCCGGTCCGGTGCACGTCGACATTCCCAAGGACGTGTTCCAGGAGGAAGCGGAGTTCGAGTGGCCGGAGGAGATCAACCTGCGCGGCTACCGCCCGACGACGAAGGGGCACGCGGGGATGATCCGGCGGGCGGCTGACGCCATCAACAAGGCTAAGCGCCCGATCATCATCTCGGGGCACGGGATCATCTGGGGCGACTCCTCGGACGAGCTGGTGGCGCTGGCGGAGAAGGCGCAGATCCCGGTGATCACGACCTTCCTGGGGATCGGGGGCTTCCCCGAGACGCACCAGCTGAGCTACGGCTTCCTGGGCATGCACGGCATGTACCACGCGAACATGGCGGCGGACGAGGCGGATGTCGTGATCGGCATCGGGATGCGGTTCGACGACCGCGCGATGGGGCGGTTTAACGACTTCAACCCCGATGCGACGATCGTCCACATCGACATCGACCCGGCGGAGATCGGGAAGAACCTGCCGACGGCGATCCCGGTGGTCGGGCACGTGAAGCGCGTCCTGCCGGAGCTGACGGAGCGCCTCGACGAGCACGACCGCTCCCAGTGGCTGGGCTGGATCGACAAGGTGGAGGAGGAGCATCCGAGCCTGGAGATCCGGGAGACGCGGCGGCTCATCCCACAAGAGATCGTGCGCACGCTCTACGAGGAGACGAAGGGCAAGGCGACGCTGGTGACGGGCGTTGGTCAGCACCAGATGTGGGCGGGCCAGCACTACTTCTACGACAGTCCGCGGAAGCTGGTCTCGTCGGGCGGCCTGGGGACGATGGGGTTCGAGCTGCCGGCGGCGATCGGCGCCCAGATGGGTATGCCGGAGTCGGAGGTCTGGGCCATCTGCGGGGACGCGGGCTTCCAGATGACGATGCAGGAGCTGGCCGTCTGCGTGGACGAACGGCTGCCGGTGAAGATCGCGATCATGAACAACGGCTACCTGGGCATGGTCCGCCAGTGGCAGGAGCTGTTCTACGACGAGAACTTCGTTTCGGTGGCGGTGACGCAGCCGGACTTCTGCAAGCTGGCGGAGGCGTACGGCATCCGCGCGCTGCGGATCGAGTCGAAATCGGAGGTGCTTCCCGCCGTCCAGGAGGCACGGAACTACGACGGGCCGATCCTGCTCGACTTCCACGTGGACCAGGACGAGAACGTGTGGCCGATGGTTCCGGCGGGCGCCGCCCTTTCGGAAACGATCGAGATGCCGGAGAAGGAGCTCGTGAGATGACGACCAGCAACGGAACGCGGCCAAGCACCCACACGGTCGTCGCGATCGTCGAGGACAAGCCAGGCGTCCTGCAGCGGGTCGCGGGGCTGTTCCGCCGGCGGGGCTTCAACATCGAGTCGCTGGCGGTGGGGCCGACTGAGCTCGAGGGGCTCAGCCGCATGACGATCATCGTCGACGGCGCGAGCGCGCCGGTGGAGCAGGTGGAGAAGCAGCTCTACAAGCTCATCGACGTCGTGAAGGTGAGCGACCTGACGCACGAGGATGCGATCACGCGGGAGCTGGCGCTGCTGAAAGTGCGCTGCAACAACGTGAACCGCCACGAGCTGCTGGACATCGCGAACGTGTTCCGCGCGGACGTGGTCGACATGGCGACGAACTCGCTGATGCTCCAGGTGGTCGGCGACGAGGACAAGATCAACGGGCTCATCAAGATGTGCGAGCCGTACGGCATCCGCGAGCTGACACGTACGGGCACCATCGCGATGACCCGCGGGCAGAAGACCACCACGGTGCACGAGTCGGAGCCGGAGGCGATCGCGCGCGTGCACCAGAGCCAGGGGCGCCGCGTGGAGGCGGACCTGCCCTTCAGCAGCGACTAGCTGAGGAGAGCGCGCGGCTAGCGCCGCGCTGAGTGGAGAGGAGAGCGGCTGGCTTCGCCCGCCTGAGGAGAGCGCCGCCCTGCGGCCGGCTGAGTGGAGCGTTTACGCCAGCTCGACCAAGACCGCCCCGGCCTCGACGACCTCGTCCGGGGTGACGTGGACGGCGCGGACCGTGCCCGCGCAGGGCGCGGTGATGGCGTGCTCCATCTTCATAGCATCGAGGACGGCGACGACGTCGCCATCGGCGACCGCGTCGCCCTCGCCTACTTTCACGGCAGCGACGCGTCCAGCGAGGGGTGCACGGATCTCGCCGGCAGGGCCTTCGCCGGCGCGGGCGGCAGCGGAGGCGGCGGGCGGGCGGACCGCACGGAGGCGGTACTCTCCCGTGGCGGCGGGAACCTTCACGCTGCCGTCCGGCTCGAGCGTTGCGCGAGCGGAGGTTGCGTCCTGGGGGTCGACAGGCACTCCGTCGACACAGGACTCCGCGGGACCGAGTGAGACGGCGCGGGGTCCGGCGCCGTCGTCGATCCAGATGGTGCGAGCGCCGGGCGCGAGCCAGGCGGCTCCGCGGAAGCCCCGCTCCTCGCCTCCGGCGAGGAGGCGCGCCGCTGCCACCAGGGCCGCGGGGTGTGGGCGGGCAGCCTCAAGAAGTGTGGGAAGCTCGCGTTCGAGCCACTGGACGGTGGCCTCGCCGGCGGCGAAGGCAGGGTCGGCGAGGACGGCCCGGTGGAGGGGCAGGTTGGTGCGCAAGCCATCGAGGGAAGCGACGGCGAGCAGGCGGGCGGCGAGGCCGAGCGTCTCGCGGCGGCGGGGGCCGTGGACGATGAGCTTGGCGACGAGCGAGTCGTACTCGCTGGGGACGGCGTCCCCGGCTTCGTAGCCGGTGTCGAGGCGGGCGCCGGGAGCGGCGAGGGCGGCGAGTCGGCCGGCGGCGGGGAGGAAACCGGCCCAGGGATCCTCGGCGTTGAGCCGGAACTCGATGGCGTGGCCATCGAAGCGCACGTCGTCCTGACCGAAGGGGAGGGGCTCGCCGGCGGCGACGGCAAGCTGGAGGGCGACGAGGTCGAGGCCGGTCACGGCCTCGGTAACGGGGTGCTCGACCTGAAGACGGGGATTCACCTCGAGGAAGTAGAAGGGGCGGCGGCCGTCCACCGGTTCGCCGATGATGAACTCGACCGTGCCGGCGTTCACGTAGCCGGCGGCGCGCATGAGGCGGAGGGCGGCGGCCGTCAACTCGTCGCGGAGGACGGAGTCGACCACGGGGCTGGGGGTCTCCTCCACGAGCTTCTGATGGCGACGCTGCACGGAGCAGTCGCGCTCGCCAAGGTGGACGGCGTTCCCGTGGGCGTCGGCGAGGATCTGGACCTCGACGTGGTGGGCGTTCTCGACGTAGCGCTCGACGAAGAGGCGGTCGTCGCCGAAGGCGGCGGCGGTCTGACGGCGGGCGGCTTCGATGGCAGGGGCGAGGTCGTCGGGGTCCGCGACGACGCGCATCCCGAGGCCGCCCCCTCCGCCGCGGGCCTTGAGCATGAGCGGGAAGCCGACCTCGCGGGCTGCCTCGGCAAGCTGAGCGTCGGTCGCGCCGTCGGCGCCGGGGGTGACGGGCACGTTGTTGGCGATGGCGAGGTCGCGCGCGGCGACCTTGTCGCCGAGCAGGGTCAGGGTCTCGGGGGAGGGGCCGACGAAGACGAGCCCGGCACCGGCACAGGCTGCGGCGAAGTCGGGGCGCTCGCTGAGCAGGCCGTATCCGGGGTGGACGGCCCCGCAGCCCGTGGCCTTCGCGGCGGCGATGACGGCATCGACATCGAGGTAGGTGTCGGCGGCGGTGTGGCCTTCGAGGAGCACGACCTCGTCGGCGAGTCGGGCGGCAAGGCTGCGGCGGTCGGGCACGGAGGCGACGAGCACGGCGCGCATGCCGAGCGTTCGGAGGGTGCGGATGATGCGCACGGCGATCTCGCCGCGGTTGGCCACGAGGACGGCTTCGAACACGGGGCGCATTGTAGGGGGCAACGGCGGGTTGCCCTTCCGGGGCGGTAAGAGCGTCACACCGTGCGGCGCACGGTGATGAAGGTGGGGCTATCCCGAAGGCGCCCCCCTCTCCGAGAGCGCCTTCTGCCCGAATCGCTCGACCGCTTCCAGGGTCTCGCGCACGTCGTCCCAGGTGGTGGTGTGGTTGATGATGCACATCCTGAGCGCGAACGTGCCGTGCAGCATGGTGGAGGACATGAAGGCGGGATCGTCCCAGAACATCTGCGCGAGCACGGTCCGGTTGACGTCCTCCAGGGCTGCCTCATCGAGGAGGCCGTCGCCGGGATTGACGCGGAAGCACACGATTCCGAGGGTCGGGGTGCTCAGGGCTTCGAGGACGGGACTGGCCTGGACATAGTCGTCGGCGCGGGCGGCGAGCTCCATGCCCTGCTCGACGGCGCGGCGGAAGGCGTCCATGCCGAAGGTCTGGACGGACATCCAGACCTTCAGGGCGCGGGCGGAGCGGCTCAACTGCAGGCCGATGTCCGCGAAGTTGGGGTGGTCGGCACCCCAGACCGTGTCCTGGAGGATGTCGTGCGGCATGTGGAAAGCGTCGCTGAGCGTCTCCCTGTCCTTCACCAGCAGGCAGCCGGCCTCGTAGGGCTGGAAGAACCACTTGTGCGCATCAAGCCCGACCGAGTCGGCGCGTTCGAGGCCGCGCAGGAGTTGTTTGCCCTGCTCGGTCACGACGGCGAAACCACCGTAGGCGGCATCCACGTGAAGCCACAGGCCTTCGGCTTCGCAGAAGTCCGCCAATTCCTCAAGGGGGTCGACGGAGCCGGTGCTGGAGGTGCCGGCATTGGCGCAGACGGCGATGGGGTTCAGCCCGGCGGCGCGGTCCTCGGCGACGGCCCGGGAGAGGGCCTCCATGTCGAGGCGGAAGCTGGTGTCGCTCGGAATCTTACGGATGTGGTCGCGGTGGACGCCGACGATCACGGCGGCGCGGGGGAGGGCGCTATGGCTCTGGTCGCTCATGTAGACGGTAGCGCGTTCGGGGTGGCCGGCCGCCTCGCGGGCGGCGACGAAGGCGTCGACGCTGGCGGCCGAGCCACCGCTCGTGAAGAGGCCCCCGGCCCCCTCCGGGTATCCGATCCAGCGCCTGAACCAGTCGATGACGACGAGTTCGACCTGGCTGGGGCCGCTCGCGACGAGCCACGTGCACTGGTTGAAGAGGTAGCCCGCAGCCAGGAAGTCGGCGACGACGCCGGGCCAGGTGGGCGAGGTGGGAATGAAGCCGAAGAAGCGGGGGTGATCGAGGCGCGCGCTGAAGGGGAACACGTCCCGCGCGAGCCTGTCCAGCACCTCGGATGCCGGGTTGGGGCCCTCGGGGGGATCCTCAGCGAGGTGGTCTTCGAGAACCCTCCGGAACTCGCCATCCCAGGCCTGCTCGGCGGGCAGGTTCTCGAGGCGGTCCACGAGGAGGTCGAGAGCCTGGCGCCCGAGCTCGAGCATCTGCTCGTGGGACATCTGGAGTCCGTTGGTGAGGGCGGCCGCCTCGTCACCCACATGTTCCTCGGTCACCTTCACTTCCTCCAATCGCCGTTCTACTACGAATCTAGGGACGGCCCACTTCCGGGCGAGCGCCAGCGAGTCTAGCAGGCAAGCGCAATGCACCCGCAACGCACGAGCCTTGCCGGGTCTTTACATACGGAAGACGCCCCAGTCGGTCTCGGGGATGGGGGCGTTGAGGGCAGCGGAGATGCCCATGGAGAGCACGCGGCGCGTGTCGAGGGGGTCGATGACGCCGTCGTCCCAGAGGCGGGCGCTGCTGAAGTAGGGGGAGCCCTCGCGCTCGTAGGTTTCGAGGGTGGGCGCCATGAAGGCGCGCTGCTCCTCCTCGCTCAGCTCCTCGCCCCGGTCGAGGCGGACCTGGAGGAGGACGTTGGCGGCCTGTTCGCCACCCATGACGCTGATGCGGGCGTTGGGCCACATCCAGAGCTGGCGGGGGGAGTAGGCGCGTCCGGCCATGGCGTAGTTGCCGGCGCCGAAGCTGCCTCCGATGACGACGGTGAACTTCGGCACGGCGACGCTGGCGACGGCGGTGACCATCTTGGCGCCGTCGCGGGCGATGCCGGCGTTCTCGTACTGGCGGCCGACCATGAAGCCCGTGATGTTCTGGAGGAAGACAAGGGGGACGCGGCGCTGGCCGCAGAGCTCGACGAAGTGGGCGCCCTTGAGGGCGCTTTCGCCGAAGAGGATGCCGTTATTGGCGATGATGCCGACGGGGAAGCCGGTGATGCGGGCGAAGCCGCAGACGAGGGTCGTGCCGTAGCGCGCCTTGAACTCGTGGAAACGGGATCCGTCGACGAGGCGGGAAATGACCTCGCGCACGTCGTAGGTGCGGCCGTAGTCGGGGGGGACGGCGCCGTACAGCTCCTCGGGGTCGTGGAGGGGCGGTTCGGAATCGAGCACCTCCCAGGGCGGGGACTTGGTGGAGGGGATGCTGGCGATGATGCTGCGCACGATGCGGAGGGCGTCCTCGTCGTCCTCAGCGAAGTGGTCGGCGACGCCGCTGATGCGGGTGTGGACGTCGGCGCCACCGAGCTCCTCGGCGGTCGTCTCCTCGCCGGTGGCGGCTTTCACGAGGGGCGGGCCGCCGAGGAAGATCGTGCCGGTGCCGCGAACGATGACGGTCTCGTCGCTCATGGCAGGGACGTAGGCGCCGCCGGCCGTGCAGGAGCCCATGACGGCGGCGACCTGGTAGATGCCCTTCGCGCTGAGGTTGGCCTGGTTGTAGAAGATGCGGCCGAAGTGGTCGCGGTCGGGGAAGACGTCGTGCTGGAGGGGGAGGAAGGCGCCGCCGGAGTCGACCAGGTAGATGCAGGCGAGGTGGTTCTGCTCGGCGATCTCCTGGGCGCGGAGGTGCTTGCGTACGGTGAGGGGGTAGTAGGAGCCGCCCTTGACGGTGGCGTCGTTGGCGATGATGACGCACTCGCGCCCGCTGACGCGGCCGATGCCAGTGACGATTCCGGCAGCGGGCACGTCGTCGTCGTAAACCCCATCGGCGGCGAGGGGGCTGAGTTCGAGGAAGGCGCCGTCGGGGTCGATCAGGCGCTGGATGCGCTCGCGGGCGAGGAGCTTGCCGCGGGCGTGGTGGCGCTCGACGTAGCGCTCCCCGCCGGCCTGTTCGACACGGCCGAGGCGGTCGCGGAGGTCGGCCACGAGGGCGAGGTTCGCCTCGCGGTTTTCCCGGTAGCGTTCGTCGAGGATGTCGACGCGGGTGGGGAGGAGAGGGAGGTCGTCGAGGGCCATGGGCGGAAGGGTACGCGGGGGAGGGGGCGCGGTGCGAGGGCCCAGCGCTAGCCGAGGAAGGCGGTGACGAGGGCCGTGACGGCGGTGGCGATGAGGAGGACGGTGACGAGGCGGCGGAAGAGGCGCTCGTCGAGGCGTCCGGCGAAGACGGCGCCGGCGACGGTGCCGATCGCGACGCCGGGGATGGCGGCGCCGACGGCGAGGCCGATGTCGGCATCGAGGCTGCCAGTGGCGGCATAGAGGACGACGGCGACGGCGCCGGTCGCCATGAGGAAGAAAGAACCGGTCGCGCGGAAGGGGTCGGGGGGCAGGTTCCTGGCCTGGAGGTAGAGGATGACGGGCGGGCCGGCAGCGCTGGTGCTTGTTCGCAAGAAGCCGCCCGCCACGCCCACGGCGGCGGCGATGGCGGTATTGCCGCCGATGCTGAGGCCACGGGCGAGGGCGAGCGTGCCGCTGAGCACCGCGAGGGCGATCAGCACCTGGATGACGGTCGCATCGACGACGAGGAGGACGAGCAACCCCAGCGGCATCCCGACGAAGGAGGCGACGAAGAGGACGCCGACCGTGCGCCAGACGACGGCCTGGCGAAGCCGCCAGACCACGGCGGTGGCGGAGAGCATGGCGAGGATGTTGACGATGATGACGGTCTCCTCGGGGTCGAGGAAGAGGACGAGGAGGGGGGCGAGGACGAGGGCGAAGCCGAAACCGGCGACATTCTGGGGGAGAGCCGCCACGGCGCCGAGGACGCTGATGAGGGCGAGGTCGAGGGGGCTCATGCAGGGATCCCGGGGCGGTTGACGGGGCGGCGGCGTGCGGGGAAGCTCCGCGCATGGACGTTGCGAACGAGATCATGGTGCGGGGGATCGTGGTGGGGGTCTTCGCCGAGAACTGCTGGGTGGTGGGCAACCGCCGCACGGGGGAGGCGATCTGCATCGACCCGGGGGACCAGCCCGACGAGGTGCTGGCGCTGGCGAAGGACATGGGGGTGACGATCAAGGCGATCGCGAACTCGCATGCGCATGTCGACCACATTCTGGGGGTTCGCGGGGTACAGGCGGCGACGGGGGCGACGTTCCTGCTGCACCAGAGCGACCTCGACCTGCTGCGGCACGGGTGGCAGGGGGCGGTGTCGAGCTTCGGGATCGACGAGTCCCAGGCGCCGCCGGACCCGAACGGCTTCGTGACGAACGGGGACGAGGTGGAGGTGGCGGGGCTGAAGCTGAAGGCGATCGCGACGCCCGGTCACACGCCGGGGAGCGTGAGCTACTACGCGGACGGTCTGCTCTTCAGCGGCGACACGCTGTTCCGGGGGTCGATCGGGCGGACGGACCTGCCGGGCGGCGACTTCGACGAGGAGATGCGCAGCATCACGAACGAGCTGCTGACGCTGCCGGAGGAGACGATCGTGCTGCCGGGCCACATGCAGGAGACGACGGTGGCGTTCGAGCGGGACCACAACCCGTTCGTGCAGGACTGGCTGCGGCAGCAGCGCGAGGCGGCAGGGGAGTAGCGTTCCGCAACCTGCCTGTAACATCGAGCGGGTAGGGTGAAGTGGCGGAATCACCGCGGGACGAGACGATGAACGAGTCAGCGAGCTATGTGATCTCGGCGTGCCGCGAGAACGACGTGAAGTTCGTGCGGCTCTGGTTCACCGACATCGTGGGGACGCTGAAGAGCTTCCAGATCACGGTGGGGGAGCTTGAGAACGCGCTCGAAGAGGGGATGGGGTTCGACGGTTCGAGCATTGAGGGGTTCGCCCGCATCGACGAGTCGGACATGCTGGCGCGCCCGGACCCGGCGACGTTCCAGCTGGTGCCGTGGCGTCCGCGGGAGCAGGGCGTGGCGCGCATGTTCTGCGACATCTACCGGCCCGACGGGGAGCCGTTCGAGGGCGATCCGCGCTGGGTGCTTCGCCGCCAGCTCGAGCGGGCGAAGGCGCTCGGCTACACCTTCTACGTGAGCCCGGAGCTCGAATACTTCTATTTCGAGGACCAGGAAGGCACGGTCCCGCTGGACAAGGGCGGCTACTTCGACCAGATCGCGGACAAGGGGTCGGACCTGCGCCGGGACACGGTGCTGACGCTGAGCGCGATGGGGATCGAGGTGGAGTCGAGCCATCACGAGGTGGCTCCCAGCCAGCACGAGATCGCGCTGCGCTACACGGACGCGCTGACGATGGCGGACAACGCCATGACCTACCGCGCGGTGGTGAAGGAGATCGCGGCGTCGAACGATGTGTACGCGACCTTCATGCCGAAGCCGCTGGAGGACGAGAACGGCAGCGGGATGCACGTGCACCAGTCGCTGTTCAAGGGGGAGCGGAACGCATTCTTCGACGAGCAGGACGTGTACCACCTGAGCGCGCTGGCGAAGGGGTACGTGGCCGGGCTGCTGGCCCACGCGCGGGCGGTGACGCTGGTGACGAACCAGTGGGTGAACAGCTACAAGCGGCTGCAGCCGGGCTTCGAGGCGCCGGTCTACCTGAGCTGGGCGCGGCGAAACCGGAGCGACCTCGTGCGTATTCCCGAGTACTCGCCGGGCGACGAGGTGCACACGCGCATCGAGTACCGCTCGCCGGACCCGGCCTGCAACCCGTACCTGGCGTTCGCGGTGATGCTGGCGGCAGGGCTCGACGGGATCGAGCAGGAACGGGCGCTGCCGCCACCGGTCGAGGAGAACGTCTTCGAGATGACGGACGGCGAGCGGGCCGAGCTCGGCATCGCGACGCTTCCGGGGAACCTTCGGGAGGCGATCGACGCGGCGGCAGAGTCGACGCTCTTGCGGGAGGCGCTGGGCGAGCACGTTTTCGAGACGCTGCTGAAGAACAAGCGCATCGAGTGGGAGCGCTACCAGCGCCACGTCTCGGATTTCGAGCTGTCGGAGTACCTGCCGCTGCTCTAGCAGCCCTTACAACGAAGCGGCCACCGCAAGGCGAGCGGCCTCGTCGATGCTGACGCTGCGGTCGCAGGCGGTGACGCCGTAGTGGCGGAGGAGGGCGACGCACTCCTCTTCCCAGGCGCCGGGGACGCGGAAGACCGCGATGGCGGAGGCGGGTTCGAGCCGGGCATCGAGACAGCCGCGGATGACGCCCCGGGCGATGAGGTCGGCGCGGGTGTTGTTGACCACGTTCATGATGACGGCGATGCGGTCGATCCCGGGCTGGCCGAGCAGGAGGCGCGTGAGCGCGGCCACCTTGCGAACGCTGGGATTGCCGCCGATCTCGCAGTAGTTGGCGGGACGACCGCCGTGTGACCGGACGGCGTCGAAGGCCGTGAGGCTGGCGCCACCTCCACCGATGAGGAGCGCGAGCGACCCATCGAACTGGACAACGCGCCCGGCTACGCCGCGGTGGTCGGAGCGGTCGATGCGGGCGGCCTCGAGCTCGAGGTCACTGGCTTCGCGGTCGCTGCGGGTGGCGGGGTCGATGCCGAGGTCACGGACTGTCTCATCCTGGCGGAAGAGGGCGTCGTCGTCGATCTCGACGCGCGCATCGAGGGCGACCCAGCAGCCATCGGTGGTGCGGGCGAGGGGGTTGACCTCGGCGAGGAGCAGGTCGTGCTCGGCGAAAAGCCGCCAGAGGCGGCCGAGGATGGCGGTCAGCTCGACGAGCTCGCGCCCGGAAAGGCCGAGCGAGGCGACGGCCTCCTTGAGGCGGAAGTCCTGGGTCGGTGCGAGGACGGAGAGAGGGACGCGGACGGCTGCGCCGACGGCATCCTCGACATCGACGCCCCCTGCGAGAGAGGCGACGGCGGCAGGGCCGCGGGAGCGGTCGTCGTAGACGATGCCGAGGTAACGCTCGGCCTCAATGGCCAGGGCCTCCTCGACAAGGAGGCCCTGGACGGGCTGGCCGGCAACGCGGGTGGCGAGGATCCCCCGGGCGGCCTCTTCGACTTCGGGGGCTTCGACAAGGCGGACGGCGCCGGCCTTCGCGCGGCCGCCGGAGCGCACCTGGCCTTTGACGGCGACCCGGGGGCCGAGCTCAGCGGCCGCGAGGACGGCCTCGGCGGGCGTCCCCGCGAGGAGCCCGCGGGGCGTTTCGAGACCGGCGCGACGGAAGAGCGCCTTGGCCTCGTGCTCGAAGAGGCGCACGGGCGGGTTCCCGGCTAGTCCTCGTAGTCGCCGCCACCACCGAGCCCGCGACGGGGCGGGGGCGGCGGGGCGGGAGGCACGCCACTTTCGGGGGTGCTGCGGCGGGTCCAGCCGCGGCTGGCGCCACCGCGGCTGGCGCCACGGTTGATCTCGCGCTGCTCGGGTTGACGCTGACCGGACCCGCCTTCGCGGTTGCCACCGCTGCGGGGACGGCGGCGGCGCCGGCGGCGGGGAGCGCCATCGCCACGGTCATCACCACGGTCGCCACCCCGGCTGTCGCCCCGGTCCTCGGAGCGATCGTCGGAGCGGTCGTCGGCAGCGACGGGCTCGATGCCGTCGTAATCAAGGTTGTCGTCGAAGTCCTCCTCAACGGCGCCGTTCACTTCGGCGACGACGGGGGCCTCTTCTTCAACCTCAACGTCGAGCTCGGGCTCCGGCTCGCGCTCGGGGCGGCGGGGCCGCGGGGGGCGGGACTCGGCGTCCCGGTCGCGATCGCGGTCGCGCGGGCGGTCGCGGTCACGGTCCCTGTCACGATCCCGGCCACGGGGGCCGCGGTCGCGGTCTCGATCCCGGTCACGGCCGCGAGGGCGATCGCGGTCGCGGCCACGGTCACGGCCGCGGTCACCGCCCCTGCCACGGTCGCGGTCGCGCGGGCGGTCGTCGGAGTCGGGGGAGGCGCCGACACGACCGCTGCGTGCGGTCAGGTTGACGCGTCCGAGCGAATCGATCTCGGTGACGGTGACGGTGAGCTCGTCGCCCACGGAGACCACGTCCTCAACGCGCTCGACACGCTCCTCGCTGAGCTCGGAGATGTGCACGAGGCCGTCCTTGCCGGGAAGGATCTCGACGAAAGCGCCGAAGTTGAGGATGCGGGTGACGGGGCCGGTGTAGGTCTCGCCGACGCCGATCTCCTTGGTGAGGCCCTCGATCATGCGGATGGCCGTATCGGCGGCATCGCCCTCGACAGCGGAGACGAAGATGGTGCCGTCCTCCTGGATATCGACGTTGGCGCCGCCGGAGTCTTCCTGGATCTTGCGGATGACGCGGCCACCGGGGCCGATAACGGTCCCGATCTGCTCCTGGTCGATCTTGATGATGTAGACCTTGGGCGCGTGCTCGGAGACGGACTCGCGCGGCTTCTCGATGACCTCGGCCATACGATCGAGGAGGAAGACGCGGGCGTCGCGGGCCTGGGCGAGAGCGGTCTCAAGCAGCTCGCGGGAGACACCGCCGATCTTGATGTCCATCTGGAGGGCGGTGATGCCCTCGCTGGTGCCGGCGACCTTGAAGTCCATGTCGCCCATGAAGTCTTCCTGGCCGGCAATGTCGGTGAGGACGGCGTATTCGCCGTCGTCGCCCATGATCAGGCCCATGGCGATGCCAGCGACGGGAGCGGAGAGGGGCACGCCCGCGTCCATCAGGGCGAGGGTGCTGCCGCAGACGCTGGCCATGGAGGTGGAGCCGTTGGAGGAAAGCACCTCGCTGACGAGGCGGAGGGCGTAGGGGAACTCTGTCTCGGGCGGGATGACGGGCAGGAGGGCGCGCTCGGCGAGGGCGCCGTGCCCGATCTCGCGGCGGCCGGCGCCTCGCATGGGGCGCGCCTCGCCGACGGAGTAGGGCGGGAAGTTGTAGTGGTGCATGTAGCGCTTCGACTCGTCCGGGGAGAGGGTGTCGAGCTTCTGCGCCATGTTCATGCCGCCGAGGGTGGCGATGGTGAGCACCTGGGTCTCGCCGCGCTTGAAGAGGCCGGAGCCGTGCGTGCGGGGGAGGGTGCCGACATGGATGTCGAGGGGGCGGATCTCGGTCGTCTCGCGGTCGTCGGCGCGGCGGCCTTCGCTCAGGATGCGGTCGCGCATGGCCTTCTTGATGACGGCGTAGAGAGCGTCACCAACGTCGCGCTTGTCGAAGCGGTCCTCGAACTGCTCGGTGAGCTCGGCGCGGACGCGCTTGTTCTCTTCGCTGCGCTCGCTGGCGGCGTTCGAGACGAGGTCGTCGAGTCGGCCGGAAAGGGCGTCTCGGACGGCCTCGATGGCCTCCTCGTTGTCGACGGCGGGGGTGTAGTCCTTCTTGACGGGAGCGGCGTCGGCGGCGATCTCCTCGATGAGACCGTTGATGGCGGAGTTCGCCTCCATGGCGATCTCCATGGCCTCGATGACGGCATCCTCGGGCACCTCTGTGGCGCCCGCCTCGACCATCATGACGGCGTCCTTCGTGCCGGCGACGATGAGGTCGAGGTCGCCCTCGGCGGCCTCGGCGAAGGTGGGGTTCACGACGTACTCGCCATCGATGCGGCCGACGCGGACGCTGCTGACGGGCCCGTTGAAGGGGATGTCGCTGATGCTGAGGGCGGCGCTGGCGCCGACGGTGATGAGGGTGTCGGGCTGGTGCTCGCGGTCGGAGGAGAGGGTGGTGGCGACGATCTGAATTTCGTTGCGGAAGCCCTTGGGGAAGAGGGGGCGGATGGAGCGGTCGGTGAGGCGCATGGCGAGGATGCCATCGCTGGAGGGGCGGCCCTCACGGCGGGGGAAGCCGCCGGGGATCTTGCCGACCGCGTAGAGGCGCTCTTCGTAGTCGACGGTGAGGGGGAAGAAGTCGATGCCCTCGCGGGGGTCGGCCATGCAGGCCGTGACGAGGACGACGGTATCGCCCTGGCGCACGGTGACGGCGCCGTTGGCGAGGCCGGCGAGGGCGCCGTGCTGGATGAGCAGGGGCTTGCCGCCGATCTCGACTTCGTAGGTACGGATGTTGGATTCGGTTGCTGTCATGTCTTTCTTCACACTTTCTCTTGCGGCAACAGCCGCGGTGTCAGGTCGGTTCGGGAGGGCTCAGTGGCAGGCTGCCGCCCAGCGCGGGGGCAAGGCCGGGGGAAAGAGGGTGGGCTAGCGGCGCAGCCCGAGGCGCCCGATGAGCGTGCGGTACCTGTTGACATCCCGCTTGTTGAGGTAGCGCAACAGCCTGCGACGCTGCCCGACGAGCTTCAGCAGCCCGCGGCGCGTGTGGTAGTCGTGCTTGTGCTCCTGCAGGTGCGCGGTCAGGTACTTGATGCGCTCAGTGAGGAGCGCCACCTGTACTTCAGGGGAGCCGGTATCGCCTTCGCTCTGGGCGTACTCCCGGATCAGGGCCTCTTTCGTTTCCTGGGCCAGCAAACTTGCTCGTTCGACTTCCTTTACCTGTCTTCAGAGAGGAAAGTAGCACGAGGGGGAGGTACCGGCAATTTGCCGACACTGGTCCTGCTGAGCGGCCTGCCCGGTGCGGGCAAGACCACCTTCGCGGCGCAACTGGCGCCGCGAGTGGACGCCCTCGTGCTCGAGAGCGATCTCGTGCGCAGCGAAATGTTCCCGAAGCGGCGGTACTCGCGCAAGGAGAGCGGGGCCGTGTTCGCGGAGGTGCGGGAACGGGCAGAGGCGGCGCTGGCGGGGGGTGGCAACGTGATCATCGACGCGACGAACCTGCGGGAACGGGAACGCCTGGGGTTCCTGGAGCTGGCGGAGCGGCAGGGCGCGCCCGTGGTGGCCGTGCGGCTGACCGCGCCGGACGCCGTCGTGCGGGAGCGCCTCTCGGGGCCGCGCGCGGGCGCTTCGGAGGCGAATATCGGCGTCTACAACCGCATGCGGGGCGAGGAGGAGCCGTTCCGGGCGCCGTGCATACAGGTGGATTCGCGATACTGTGTGGAGGCGAGCGTGGCCCTGGCGGCGGCGCTCTGCGAGGAAGACGACCGGGGAGACGCATGAAAGGCGAGCAGCCGTTCATCCTGTTGCGGGCGCGCGTGAAGGACGACCGCGCAACGTTCTCGGCGTGGTTCCGCTCGCAGCACCTGCGCGAGGTGGCGAAGATCCCGGGGATCTCGAGCGTTCACTGGGGGGAGACGCGAGAGGGGACGATGCTGGGGGTGTACTGCTTCGAGGACGCGCGCGCGATGCAGGGCTCGTTCGGGAGCGCGGAGGCGGCGTACGCGCGGGGGATGTGGGCGAGCTGGTCGGACAGGCTGGACGAGTTCTCGGTTGAGATGCACTTCGCGTTGACGCCGCCGACGATGACGCTCTCCGTCAACTAGGCGCGTCGCAAGGAAAAGGCTAAAGCGCTAGTACGGTAGGATATTTCCTGAAACTCCTGTAGGCTCGGGCTATGGACTGGATGCGAGGGCGATGGCCGGGAGCTGTCCTCGTGACACTGGCGGCGGTGGCAGGCCTGACGGCGGGAGTGGTGGCAGGACCGAGCGAGCCCGCCGGCGCCCAGCCCAGCCCACCCGGAACGTTCTTCGGCGAGGTGACGGCGGCGGATGGCGACGTGGCCGGAGGGCTGGATGTCGTCGCCTCCATCGACGGTGTCGTGTGCAGCGAGGCGGACACCAAGCAGACCATCAGGGAAAACGGGACCACGAGCTACCAGGTCAAGGTGCTGTCGGCGGAGGCGAAGGAGGGATGCGGTGTCGCGGGGGCGGAGGTGCGGTTCCAGATCGGGGACCGGTACGCCGACGAGCGGGGTAGCTGGCTGGCGGAGCCGCAGGGACTGAACCTGACACTGCCGGCGGCGGCGCCGGAACCGGTCGAGCCGACGGAGGAGCCAGAGGAGCCGGTTGAACCGGTTGAGGAGGGGCCGACCGAACCTGAAGAACCAGTGGAGGAGGAGCCCACCGAGCCCACCGAGCCCGAAGAGCCGACAGAGGCCGAGGAGCCGACCGAAACCGACGAGACGACGGAGACGGACGAAACAACCGAGTCGACTGAGACCACCGAGACGGAAGACACAACCGAGACAACCGAGGAGGCGGAAACGCCCGAACCGACCGAAGAGGCCGAAGCGACGCCGGAACCCACCGAGGCCGCGGAGGCGACGGAAGCTGCGACCCCCGCACCCACCCCGGAGCCGACGGAGGCTCCGACCCCAACAGCCACAGCGACACCGGTCGCGACCGAGCCGCCTCCGGCCACCGAGCCGCCGGCTGCCGCGGAAGCCGAGACCCCCGCTCCTCCCGCCCCGGACGAGGCGGATGAGACCGGCGGCGGACCGGGCGCCGGCACGACGGCGCTCCTCGTCGTGCTCTCGGTGGTGGCCGGGCTGGCCGCGATCAGCACGGTGGTCTTCTACTGGCTGGCGCAACCGCGGACGGCAGGCGGCGGCCCGGCACGGCCGAGCGCCTCCCTGAACGTAACCGGAGCGGTGGAACGCGTCGGCGCGCTGTGGAACGACATTCGGTTAAGAATCCGACGACGCTAGGTCCGGCCAGCCGTATACTTGGGGCTCGACGGGAACGATCCCGCGGGGTGCACGGAGAAGGTCGTGCGCAGCAGGCAACTCACACTCGGAATCCTGGGGCTGGCTGTAGCCATCCTTGTCAGCGTGGCCTGCGCCAGCGCCCGGCCGGACACTCCTGAAGCGACACCGGACCCGACACCCGAACCGACTCCCGTCTCCACACCTGCCTCAACACCCGCACCGACGATCACGCCGGTGACGCCGACGGCCACGGTCCCCTCGTTGCCCGAGAGCCCCACACCGGAAGCCGGGGCGGACCTGGAGCCGTACGACGGCAAGCTCGCGTCGATGCGCATCCCGGCGCTGGGCGTGGAGGCGGCGATCGAGCCGATCGGGCTGGTCGAGGGGCGCAACCAGCTCGACGTGCCCGAGTGGTACAACATCGGCTGGTACCACATCTACGACAAGCCCGGATTCGGCACGAGCTCCCTCTACACGGCGCACAAGGACTACTGGCCCGACAGGCGGGGTCCGTTCTATGCGTTGACGGATCTGCAGGACGGGGACCAGATCGTGGTCGTGATGGACGACGGCCGCGAGTACGTGTACGAGGTGTTCTTCCAGCGGCGCTACACGCGGGATGACATCCCCATGTACGACCTGATCTGGCCGCACGACGCACGGGATCCGGAGCTGCTGCGGCCCGAAGGCGAGGAGTGGATAACGCTGTACACCTGCGGCGGGGACTTCGTGGCGCGGACCGAGGGCGGGGCGGGCTACTACCTCCACCGGGACGTGGTGATCGGCAGGCTTGTCGAGACCATTCCGCCTCCGGCAGTCGGGACCCTCGACGACGACCAGCGGTAAGCTGACTGCCATGCCGGGGCTCAGAGGGCGAACCACGAGGCGGGGGAGCCGGGTGGCGGCCGCGTGTGTGCTGGTGGCGGTGGTTGCCTTGCTGGGAACCGGGTGCGCGGCGATCGATGTGCCGGTCGAGTCGGAGCAGGTGCAGCAGACTCCCTCGGCGGAGCGCGAGGAGGAGCGGGTCGCGGCGCCAACTGCAACGCCAACGGCGGCGCCCACGGAACGCGCGACGCCGACGGCGGAACCCACGCCCTACGACGGGAAGCTGGCCTTGATGCGGATCCCGTCGCTGGGGGTGGAGGCGCCCATCGAGGCGATCGGCCTGATCCCGGGGGAGAACAAGCTCGATGTACCGCAGCCGCGCAACGTGGGCTGGTACGACATCTACGACAAGCCAGGATTCGGCACAAGCTCGCTCTACTCGGCGCACAAGGACTGGCATCCGGATATCCGGGGGCCGTTCTACGCGCTGACCGACCTTGAGGCCGGGGACCTGGTGATCGTGGTGATGGATGACGGCCGCGAGTACGTGTACGAGGTGTTCTTCCAGCGCCGCTACGTGACCGGGGACATGCCGATGGCCGACCTGATCTGGCCGCACGAGGCGGAAGACGAGGAACTGCTGCGTCCGGCGGGGGAGGAATGGGTCACGCTCATCACGTGCGGGGGCGACTTCATTCCGACGGAGCCGGACGGGGCTGGGTACTACGTGCATCGCGACGTCGTGATCGCGAGGCTGGTGGAGACGAGACCGGGGGACGCGGCGCAGGCGGTGGAGGGGGACGGGTAGCGGACGGCCTACCAGAAGTTGAGGTAGTCGGCGGGGTCGAGGTACTGGCCGTTGTAGCGGATCTCGAAGTGGAGGTGCTCGCCGGTGCTGAAGCCGGTGGAGCCAGAGATGCCGAGGATGGTCTCGCCCTTCCTCACAGAGTCACCCCAGTCCACGATGATCTCGCGGAAGTGCGAGTAGAGGGTCTCCCAGCCATCGCCGCAATCGACGATGACGTAGTAGCCGTAGCTGTATGTGAGCCACTCGACGCGCGAGACCCAGCCGTCGCAGGCGGCGTAGACGGATGAGGCGGGTTGCGACCCGAGGGCGAGGTCGATCCCGGTGTGGATGCGGCCGCCCCCTCGATCGGTCCCGAAGAGGTCGCTGACGAAGTCCCACGACGCCAGGGGCAGACCGAAGCGGCCGGGGGAAACCGGCGGCGGCGGGGTAATGATCCATCCGTCCGGGCTGCGCACGGGCGGCGGCTTGAGCCTGGCGTTGGGAAGGAGGATGTAGCTGCGCGGCTTGATGTCGTCGCTGCTGCGGAGGTTATTGGGACGGTGATCGAGGACATCCTGGATGGTGACGTCAAGGTGCCTGTCGATAATGCCGCTCAGGGTCTCGCCCTGACCGACGAGATAGAGGATGCCGTGGACGCTGCCGAGGGGGACGAGGATCTCCTGTCCGACGGGGATGTAGTCGCCTTCGACCACCTCGGCGTTGTTGAGCAGGATGTTGTCGACGGTTGTGTCGTAGGTCTCGGCGATCTCGCCGAGCGTGTCGCCCCCGCGAACCTCGTAGATGACGTAGGGCTCCTCGGGGTCGATCTGGTCGGTGAGGGCGCGGATGTCGTAGCCGGCGTCCTGTCCGGCGGCGGTGGCACGGCCGACGCTGTCGGAGATGGTCCCGCCTTCGGCCACGGGATCGGTGGGGCGGAGGAGCACCTCAGGCGTTGCGAGCGCGGCCCTGAGGGGAGACTCGACGGTGGTGTGGCTGACCCCGGGGCGGAGGAAGGACTCACCCGTGGGGGCGATGGCGCGCACGCCGGAGAGGGGGGGAGGGGGGATGCTGGAGACCTGGGCGGTCTCGGTATCGGAAACGAGCCGTGCCGTGAGGAGTGCGGCAAGGGCGGCGATTCCGATCAGGAGCAGGTGGAGGCCGGCGCGCAGCGGCAGGTTGCCGTGGGCATGCGAGCGTGCGCGGGGAGAGGAGCGCCCGTGCAGGAGCCGCAAGAGCCAATCCCTCAGCACCGTCCGCAGTCCCTTCCTGGTGTCGGGCGTGATGAGGCCTCACGCCGACGATGGTGTCGATTGTTAAGACCTAAACTGCCGCAAGCGGCTGTGGAATGCAAGGAAATGCAAGGATTGGTCAGGGGTGCCCGCCGCACTAGACCTCGGTGCGGAGGCCGGCGAGGAATTCCTCGTTGGTGTCGCTCCGGCCCAACCTCTCAAGCAGACGCTCGGTGGCTTCGAGGGAGTTGGGGGAGTTCTGCGAGATCATGGCGGTCATGCGGCGGACCAGCCAGACGCCCTTGAGGGTGCCCTCGTCGAGGAGGAGCTCCTCGCGGCGGGTGGAGCTGGCCTGGATATCGATGGCTGGATAGAAGCGGCGCTCGGCGAGCTTGCGGTCGAGCCGGAGCTCCATGTTCCCGGTGCCCTTGAACTCCTCGAAGATGACCTCGTCCATGCGGCTGCCGGTATCGATCAGGCAGGTGGCGATGACCGTGAGGGAGCCGCCCTCCTCGCACTTGCGGGCGGCGCCGAAGAGGCGCTTGGGCGGATAGAGGGCGACGGGATCGACACCGCCGGTGAGGGTGCGTCCGCTGGGGGGCAGGGCAAGGTTGTAGGCGCGCGTGGCGCGGGTGATGGAGTCCATCAGGATGACGACGTCCTGGCCGCCCTCCACGAGCCGCTTGGCGCGCTCGAAGGCCATCTCGGCGACACGGGTGTGGTCCTCGACGGGCTCATCGAAGGTGCTGCTGGCGACCTCGCCGCGCACGCTGCGACGCATGTCGGTGACCTCTTCGGGACGCTCGCCGATGAGCACGACCATGAGGTGGACGTCGGGGTGGTTGGTGGTGATGCCGTTGGCGATGTTCTGGAGGAGCATCGTCTTGCCGGCCTTGGGCGGGGAGACGATGAGGGCACGCTGGCCTCGGCCGATGGGGGCGATGAGGTCGATGAGGCGGTGGGTGAGGTTGTCGGGGGTGGTCTCGAGGCGGAGCTGCTCCTTGGGGAAGACCGCGGTGAGGTTTTCGAAGAAGGGGCGGCTCTTGGCGGCGTCGGGATCGAGCCCGTTGACCGCCTCGACCTTGAGCAGGCCGTAGTACTTCTCGTTATCGCGCGGGGCGCGGATCTGGCCGGTGACGTAGTCGCCGGGGCGGAGCGCGAAGCGACGGAGGTTGGACTGGGAGACGTAGATGTCGTGGGGGCCCGGCAAAAGGGACTCGCCCCGGAGGAAGCCGTAGTTGCCGTCGTCGGAGACCTCGAGGAAGCCGCCGGAGAAGAGGTTGCCGCGGCGCTCGGCCTGGGTCTGGAGCAAGCGGAAGATGAGGTCGCGCTTGCGCAGGGTTGAAGCGTTGCTGACGCCGAGGTCGCGGGCGAGGCGAATCAGCTCGCCGCGAGTGCTGCCCTCGAGCTCGGAGATGTTGAGCGTGGGGACGGCGTCCTCTCGCTCGGAGGGAACGGTGGCTTCTTCAGCCGGCGGGGATTCTGGTGCGCGTGTGATGGCAACGATCCTGGTGCCCGGTGCGAGCGGCGCTCGTCAGGTACGGGCGAGATAGGGTTGCGGTGAGACCTCGAACTCCGAGGCGTCCTGGTGAGCGCATCGGCAGGATGCCGGGCTTCGTTCCAGTGCAGATTCAGAATACGAGAGCTTTGGAAACGAGGCAAGTACCGGTGCGGGCTTTGCGCGGAGCCGGAGGCGCGCCTACGATCGGCGTCCATGGCTACGAAGCAATCAGCGATGAAGCGCTGGCGGCAGTCGCTCAAGCGGCGGGCGCGGAACCGGCCGAACCGGTCGGAGTCGCGAACGGCGGTGCGTGCCGCGCGCGAGGCCGCAGCCGCGGGCGACAGCGACGCCTACCAGGAAGCGCTGAGTCAGGCGTACTCGGTGCTGGACCGGGCGGCGCGGAAGGGCGCGATCCCCACGGGGCGCGCGGATCGCACGAAGCGCCGGCTGGCGGCGCTGCGCCCGGAGTAACCCCTTTCCCGGAACCGGCCCGGAGGACGGCGTGAGCACAGGGCTGCGACACGCCGAATTCGCGATCGACGACCAGGGAGCGAGCGCGTGACCGAGGAGGGTGTCGGCCGCCCCACGGTGGACGTGGTCATCCCCTGCTACAACGAGGTTTCGGTGCTGCGCGAGAGCGTGGAGCGCACGCTCGCGCTGTTCGACGACCACCCTCGCTACGACTGGCGCCTCGTGATCGCGGACAACGGCTCGAACGACGGGACGAGCGCACTAGCGCGTGAGCTGGACGCGGAGCACGAACGGGTGCGGGCGCTCGTGCTGACGATCAAAGGACGGGGGATCGCGCTGCGGGAGGCGTGGCTGGGCAGCGAGGCGGACGTGGTCACCTACATGGACGTGGACCTGAGCACTGACCTGGGGCACCTGCCGGAGCTGGTGGGGATGGTGGCGGAGGGGGGCTACGACGTTGTGAGCGGCTCGCGCCTGGCGCGCGGCTCGGAGACGAAGCGCTCGCTCAAGCGGGAGGTGATCTCGCGGAGCTACGTGCTCATCATCCGGGCGTTCTTCCCGCGGCTGCGGATCACGGACGCGCAGTGCGGGTTCAAGGCGGTCAGCCGGGGGGCGGTGGATGCGGTGGTGCCGGGGATCGAGGACCGGGCCTGGTTCTTCGATACGGAGCTGCTGATCCGGGCCCGGCAGCAGGGGTTTCGGGTGGGGGAACTGCCGGTTCGCTGGGTGGAGGATCCGGACACGAAAGTGGACATCATCAGCACGGCGGTGGAGGACATCCGGGGGCTGGTACGGCTGCGTTTCGGGCTGCGCCTCTAAAGGGAAGAGGCGAGCGTCCGGAGAGGGCCCTGAAAGGGCGCTCAGGTTTGACCCCCTCAGAGGGGCAGGGTATAACTCGCTTGCTACAGGATTCACAAAGTCGCCACGGCCGAAAAGGGCCTCTGGCGCGGAACTGAGAGGGCGCTGGGCCGTGGAAGTTGGCGAATTCCTCGAGCTGGTTTTCGTGTTCATCACGATGTTCCTGGGCCTCGGCATCATGGTCGCCTTCGGCAAGTGGTGGGAGCGCTAGCGCATGGCCGTGGAGCAGCCCACCCAACCGACCCTCGGCGACCAGATTTACGACAAGCTCTTCCATAACTACATCTGGCGTTCGATCTTCCGCACGGGCTACCCGAACACGCCGCGCAACCAGATGCTGGTAGTCGCGACGAACGTGTTCCTGCACCTGCACCCCACCCGCATCCACCGCACACACGTCAAGATCACGCACACCTACTGCCTGGGCGGGCTCACCTTCTTCATGTTCCTGGGCCTGACCGTGACGGGCATCCTGCTGATGTTCTATTACGTGCCCAGCGTGGACCGGGCGTACCTGGACATCCAGAACATCCAGACGAACGTGCAGTTCGGCCAGTTGATGCGGAACATGCACCGCTGGATGGCGCACGCGATGGTGATCCTCGTGTTCCTGCACATGCTGCGGGTGTTCTATACGGGGGCGTACAAGCCGCCGCGCGAGTTCAACTGGGTCGTGGGCGTGGTGCTGCTGGTGCTCACCTTCCTGCTGAGCTTCACCGGCTACCTGCTGCCGTGGGACCAGCTGGCGTTCTGGGCGATTACGGTGGGCACGAACATCGCCGGCTCGGCGCCGGTGCTGGGCCCGAAGACGCGCTTCTGGCTGCTCGGCGGCTTCGAGGTGGGTCCGGACGCGCTGATTCGCTTCTACACGCTGCACGTCATCGGCCTGCCCCTGCTGGCGGCAATCTTCATGGCCGTGCACTTCTGGCGGATTCGCCGGGATGGCGGCCTGGCGCGGCCGCTGTAGAGCGGGGTGAGCTAACGCATGGCTACCGTCGTCGTCGCCCGGCCGGCCGCCCGACCCACCCCTCGCGCTCGCGACGAGGAGGTCCTGGTCTGGCCGGACCTGGTCTTCGTCGAGTTCATCTCGGCGATGCTGTTCACGGTCCTGCTGTTCCTGCTCTCATACGTGATGAACGCGCCGCTCCTTGACGAGGCGAACGCGAACGTCACGAACGACCCGGCGAAGGCGCCCTGGTACCTCCTGAACCTGCAGGAGCTGCTGCTGCACATGAATGCGGCACTGGCGGGCATCGTGGTGCCGACGGTGTGGCTGATTATCCTCGCGGCCTTCCCCTATTTCGACCGCTCGACGGACGGGCAGGGGCGCTGGTTCGCCGACGTGAACTCGGTGAAGAACACCGTGGTCTCGTTGATGGTGGGCTTCTGGGGGACGCTGGCGCTCATCATCTGGAACTCGGGCAAGGCGGCGCTCTGGGCCAAGGACTGGTTCGGCTTCTCCGGTGGCGACACGCTCGCCTTCCTGGAGCGCTCGGCGGCGCTGAAGGACCCCTCGGTGGTGCCCTGGCCCGGGTGGGCGGACTCGATTCCGTACCTCTGGTTCAACCTGAAGATCCTGGATGAAGGCCCCGGAGCGGGCGTGACCACGTTCCAGAAGATCGACCTACCCACGCTGCTGGTGGACATCGGCATCCCGACGGGATTCATGGTCGGGTTGTCGTGCCTGCTCATCTACCTCTTCTGGAAGATCAACTGGGTGCACACGCGCCGGGACGCGCTGATCACGCTGATGAGCGGGTTCGTGGGCGCGTTCCTGATGCTGACGATTATCGGTACGGCCTTCCGCGGGCCAGGCCAGGATCTGATCTGGCCGTGGGACCTGCGCACGCTTGAAGGCATCCCGGGGCAGGAGTAGCGAGCGGATGGCAGCGCAACGGGTAGAGCAGGCACGACAGGCGGAAGCGCGCAAGGTCTCGCGGCGCTCGTTCATGCGCGTGAGCGCCTTCGCCGGTCTGACGCTCTCGCTGGGCGCGTTCAGCGCGTTCTTCCTCGGCTTCTTCAACCTGCGCAGCCCGCAGGGCTTCGGGCGGCCGGTAACGGTCCCCAAGATTCAGATCCCCGAGCCGGGTGCCGAGCCGGTCCGCATTACCGAAGGCAAGTTCTGGCTCGTGAATCTCGACGGCAACGAGGGCGACGTCCTCAGTCAGGGCGGCACGGGCGGACTGCTCGCGTTGTACTGGAAGTGCCCGCACCTGGGCTGCACGGTCCCTTGGCGGGGCGACTTCGACGGGGCGGAGGTGGCCTTCCCGGGCATCCAGGGGTGGTTCCGCTGCCCCTGCCACGGCTCGACCTATTCGCGCGCCGGCGTACGAGTCTTCGGACCCGCGCCGCGTCCGCTGGACACCTTCCTCCTGACGACGAACGCCGACGGGTCGGTGACCGTCAACACGCGTGGCCTGACGCTCGGCGGCGGAGCAGTTCCGAATCCTCTGCGGGCGGTTCCCTACAGTGGCTAGCGGCCGGAGGACCCGTTGAATACGCAGCGCCAGATCTTCCTGATGGTGGTGCTGATGTTCATCAGCGTGGCCGGCTGCGCGGCCTACACCGCGATCGATCTGCCCATCCGCGCGGAGCGGCAGGCGGACTTCTTCGAAGCCGAGTCGATCGAGCGCGGGGCGCTGCTCTACGCGAACAACTGCCGCACCTGCCACGGCATCCGGGGCGAGGGCGGCGTGGGCCTGACGCTGAACAAGGCGGCGTTCCGGAACCAGGAGCCGCTGGTGCTCTCGCAGAACCAGGACCTGATCAGGCGCACGCTGACCTGCGGGCGGGCGGGCACGCTGATGCCGGCCTGGCTCGATTCGAACGGCGGCAGCCTGACAGCGAACCAGATCGAGCACCTCGTGCGGCTGCTGACGGCGCCGCTCGAGACGGAGACGTTCGACGCGAACGGCAACCCGACGAACCACGGCTGGCTCGCAGCGGTGGAGTTCGCGCACAACCTGAACCACGAGTCGTCCGCATCGGTCACAGGCGACACGCTGCCCCTGATCGCGGCGGCGCACGGCATCGGGGCGAACGAAGTCGAGGGCGCCATCCTCATCGCCGAGTTGAACGGTCTGACCTACGCCGTCGACCAGAGCGGGAACTTCTACCTGCCGTACTCGGGCGACGACGAGGCCATGATGCTGAACCCGTCCGCCGACAACATCGCGACGGGGCTGCTGCCGGGCCAGACGCTGCGCCTGCCTGAAGGCGCGTCCTACCGCGTGAGCGCGGGGGACACGCTCGGCAGCATCGCCGAGCGGCACGGCATTACGCCGTCGCAGATCCGCTCGCTGAACCCTCTGCTGCTGTCGATCGTGGGCGACATCGCCGACGACACGCCGCTGACCGGCGAGCGCAAACTCCTCCTGCCGAGCGGTACGAAGTACACGGCCCAGGCGGGCGACACGCTCGCCTCCATCGCGGACGCGCACGACATCCCCGTGATCGCGCTGGCGGAGGACAACGAGCTCGCCGAGGACGCCGCCATCGCGGAAGGCACGGAACTCGCGCTGCGCGACGGCACGGGCTACATCGTGCAGTTCGGCGACACGGTTCTCTCCATCGCCAGCGCGCACGGCCTGAGCGAGAGCACGCTGCGATCCCTGAACGAGCTGGGCGCGGGCGAAGCGGTCTCGACCGAGGTCTGGATCGCGCTGCCCACCATTAACGCCTACGTGGTGGCCGGCGCCGACCTGACCCAGGTGGCCTCGGGCTTCGGCAACGTGACGGCGGCCACTCTGGGTGAGGCGAACGGCCTCGCGGCGGACGCGGTCTTGCCTATCGGCAAGTCGCTCCACTTCCCCGCCGACGCGTGGGGTGCGGCGCCCTCCGACGAGATCAACCCGGGCACGGCCTGCGTCGAGCACACCGTGTCGACGAGCGCGTTCAACACAATCAGCGGGGCCGACCCGATCGTCATCGACGAGCCGAACGCGGTCTCGACCGACGTGCTCATCCTCGCGAACGACAACGACTGGACGGTGGTGGCCGACGGCGTCGCCGGCGAGCCGAACCGGACGGGCGTGAAGGTGGCCGCGGGAACGACGGTGACCTTCGAGAATGTGGTGGGGCTGCACAACATCGAGATCGACGGCCAACAGCAGGGCGAGGACTTCGAGGGCGTGGGCGTCATGCGGACGTTCACGTTCGATACGCCGGGCGAGTACCGCATCACCTGCAGCTACCACCCGGACATGCTGGCGGTGGTGTTCGTCACCGAGTAGCGGCTGCTTCATTGACGCTCCGAAGGGGCGTGCCTACGATCCGAACCCGACCGGAACTTCGTCGACACAGGAGGGACTGAGATGGCGGCGCAGACGGGAAAACGGTATCTCTGCCCGAAGTGCGGAGCTGAGTTCATCGTGACGAAGGGCGGCGACGGCGACCTGAAGTGCGGCGACACGCCGCTCGAACTGAAGAAATAACGAGGGGACATTCGATGGCCGTACAGCTGGGGAAGCGCTACAAGGACGAGGACACCGGCATCGAGGTGCTGGTGATCAAGCCGGGCGACTGCGACCTGAAGTGCGACGAGCGCGACATGGAGCTGATGCAGCCGAAGGTCCTGCCCTCGGCCGACTAGCAACCGGCGCCAACGGAGACGACTGTGACGGGGCCCGCGCGGCCCCGTTCTGCTAGGCGGGACAGGGCGAGGGACCGGTGAGATTCGAGCAGCTGGTGGAGAACCGCATCCTCGAGGCGATCGAGGAAGGCGTGTTCGCGGGGCTCCCGGGGGAGGGAGCGCCGCTCCAGCTGCGCGACGCGGACCGGCTGGCGGGCGACCTCTGGCTCGCGCACCACATCCTGGGGAACGCGGGGGCGCTCCCCGAGTGGCTTGAGCTGGCGCGCACGATCGAAGAGGACAAGCGGCGCCTGGCGGTGATCGAGGGGGAACACGAGACGCTCGTCGAGCGGGCGCGGTCGACGGGGGAGTGGCGGCGGCTGGCGCCGCTGATCGCGGAGCGGCGGCGCGAGTTCGCGGCCGCGGCGCGGGCGCTGCGGGCCAGGCAGGACCGCTACAACATCGAGTCGCCGGGGTTCCGCAACGAGCGTCCGGCTATCTGGGTGGAGGAGCGGCTGCGCATCCTGGACGCGCGCGTGCGGGAGGCGCGCGGCGGCGGGGAAGGCTGAGGCGGCGGCTTTCACGAGCGGGGTTCCGGTGGTACCGTGAGCGCTCGCCGTCCCCAAGGGCGGCAGTCGCACCCGAAGGGTGGTGAGCCAGCAACGTGGCTGAAATCATCATCGGCGAGGATGAGCCATTCGAGTCTGCATTGAAGCGCTTCAACAAGCGCGTGCAGCAGGACGGCATCCTCTCGGAGACGCGCAAGCGCCAGCATTACGAAAAGCCGAGCGTGAAGCGCAAGAAGAAGGAAGCAGCGCGCCTGCGGAAGTTGCGGAAGAAGCAGCTTCGGGCGGAAGCGCGAGCCCGCTCGGGCCGGTAACCCTCTTCCCGTGGCAGAACTGAAAGAGCGCATCCAGAGCGACCTGCGCGCGGCCATGCTCGCGAAGGACGAGCCGCGCAAGGCCGCCCTGCGCATGTTGACGGCGGCGATCAAGAACGCGGAGATCGAGGCGGGCGACGAGCTCGCCGAAGGCGACCTGCTGGTCGTCGTGCAGCGCCAGGTGAAGCAGCGGCGGGAGAGCATCGAGGAGTTCCGCAAGGGCGGGCGCGAGGACCTGGTAGAGCGCGAGGAGGCGGAGCTGGAGGCGTTCGCAGGCTACCTGCCCGAGGAGGCGAGCCGCGAGGAGATTGAGGAGGCGGCGCGGGCCACGATCGCGGAGACGGGCGCCTCGGGACCGCGCGACATCGGCAAGGTGATGCCGGTGCTGATCAAGCGCTTCCAGGGGCGGGCCGACGGCCGCGCTATCAGCGAGATCGTGCGGGGGCTGCTGGGCTAGCCGGCCTCTTCATCCGGGAATCCGAGCTCACGTCGCACGAGTGCGCCGACGACCTCGGCGGCGCTCGTACCGGGTTCGGCGCCGGCGACGAGCGAACTCTTGGTAAGGGCGAAGGCGAACTCGTGCTCGGGGTCGGCGTAACCGATGGCGCCGCCGGCCCCGGGGTGGCCGAAGGTGGTGGTGCGGGGACCCATGGCGGTGATGGGGCCGGTCTGGAAGTAGCCCATCGCCTTGCGCACGGGCTGCTGGATGACCATGTCGACGTCGTCGGTCTGGAAGCGGGTGGCGGTGCGGACGCGCTCCTCGGGGAGGATGCGGACGCCATCGAGCTCGCCGCCGTTGCCGAGCGCGGCGTACATGCGGGCGAGGGAGCGGGCGCTCATGAGGCCGCCGTGGGCGGGGAGGGCGGCGCGGCGCACGAGCGGGTTGTTGTAGGGCTCGGCGACGATGCCGACGGCGGGGGGGATGGCGCGCGCGATGAGCGCGTCGGGCGGGGCGGGCGGGAGGTCGGGGCGGGGGCCGTCGACAAGCGTCGCGACGCGGGGCTCGGTGGCGTCGTCGACGCCCATGTGGATGCCGTCGAGTCCGAGGGGCCCGCAGATCTCTTCCTGGACGAACTGGTTGATGGGGCGGCCGTCGGCGCGGCGGATGATCTCGCCGAGGATCCAGCCGAAGGTGTAGGCGTGGTAGCCGGTGCGGGTCCCGGGCTCCCAGAGGGGCTCGAGGGCGGCGATGGCGTCGCACATGTAGTCCCAGTCGGACATGAGCTCGGGGGTGACGCCGTCGGGCATCTGGGGGACGCCGGCACGGTGGGTGAGGGCGTGGCGGATGGTGGCGAACTGCTTGCCGCGCCGGGCGAACTCGGGCCAGCGGCCGGCGATGGGCTCGTCGTAGGCGATGACGCCGCGCTCGACGAGCATGTGGATCGCGGTCGCGGTGACGCCCTTCGTACAGGAGAACGACGTGAAGAGCGTGTCGCCATCGACGGGGCGGCCGGAGTCGACGTCGGCGAGGCCGGCCCAGGTATCGACGACGAGCTCGCCGTGGTGGTAGGCCGCCACCTGAAGTCCCGACTCGACGCCGCCGTCGATGAGCTCTTCCAGGGCCGCCCTCACTCGCTCGTTGATTTCGGCCATGCAGTCCGCCTTCCGGGAGGAAACCCGGCCAGTCCGGTGGCCGGCTCGACGGGCAACGATACCGGTTCGGCGAGCGGGGCGGCGGTGCGGGGCAGCGCGGACGCTCTGCTATCATCGTCGGCCCACTCATGCTGCGCCGCCGCCCTGATCCGGTCGTTACGCGCGGGGGCGCGACTGCCTTTGGCGTGATCATCGCTATCGGCGCGATCGCGCTGGCGATACCGCTCCTTCCCGGAGAAAGCGCCCCGCACGAAGGCGACATCGCCCCGCGCGCCTTCGCGGCCGTGCGCGAGAGCGAGTACGTCTCGGAGGAGCTGACGCGGGCGGCGAGAGACGAGGCGGAGGCCGCCGTCGAGCCGGTGATGGCTGCGCTCGAAGAGGTGCCGGAGCAGCAGCTGGAGCTGCTGGACACCCTGTTCGACGAGGTCGCACGACTGCGGCTGCGTACGGGACTCTCGGCGGACGAGCGGCTGCAAACGCTGGGCGAGTCGCCGGGAGGGCTGGGGCTGGGGCAGGCGATCCGCTCGACGCTGCTCACGCTCAACCTGCGCAACCTGGAGGACCTGCGGGAGTCTGCTGCGGAGGGCGTGCGCGCAATCCTGAGCTCGCCCCTTCGCGAGGAGGACAAGCGGAACCGTATCGAGGCGTACCTGCTCGTGGGGAATGTGCCGTCGTTCCGGAACGGGGAGGGGGCGCTGCGGGAGCTGCTGGACGCGTTCGTCACGCCGACGGTGGCGCTCGACGAGGAGACGACGCTGGCGCTCCGGGATGAGGCGCGAGCATCGGTGGAGCCGGTGGTGGTGACCTATGCCACGGGCGAGGTGATCGCGGACGAAGGGCAGGAGCTGGACGCCGTCGTGATCGAGGCGCTGCGGGAGACGGGCGTCATCCGGGAAGGGTTCGACTACTACGACCTGGGAGCGGGGCTGCTGATGGGTGCGGCGCTGGGGACGGTGCTGGGGGTGTACCTGTACCGCTTGCAGCCGTTCGAGCGGCCGGCGGAGCGGCGGGGGCTGATGACGCTGCTGGCGGTGCTGGGGACGCTCGTCGCCGTGCGCGTGGCCCTGCCGGAGCTGCTGCCGGACACGGAGGGGCGGTTCTTTGCCTACGGGGTGCCGGTGGGAGCGGCGGCGGTGGTCGTGTCGTCGGTCTCGGCGCCGCGATTCGGGGCGATGGTGGCGGTGGTCGTCGCGCTCTACGCGGGATTCATCGCGGCTACGGCCCCCTCGCTGGCGGGAGCGGCCTTCACGAGCGCGCTCGAGCCGCTTGAGTTGGTGATTGCGTACGCGGCGGCGGGGCTGGCGGGGGCGGCGGCGATGCAACGGACCGAGCGGCTGGGGCGCTTCGCCACGGCAGGCGTGGCGGTGGCGGCGGCGACCGGCGCCGTGCTGCTGGCGTTCTGGCTGCTGACGGAGCAGCGGGAAACGGAGGGGTTGGGCTGGCTGGCGCTGGCCGCGGGCATCGCCGGGGGCGGATCGGCGGTGATCGGGCTGGGACTGCACGTGCTGCTCTCGGTGGTGTTGCGGGTCACGACGCGGATGCAGCTGATGGAGCTGGCGCAGGCGGGCCACCCGATCCTGCAGGAGCTCCAGGAGAAGGCGCCGGGAACGTTCCACCACAGCATGCTGGTGGGCACCCTGGCGGAGCAGGCGGCCAATCGCATCGGGGCGGACGCGCTCCTGGTGCGAGCGGGGGCGTACTACCACGACATCGGCAAGATGGAGCGCCCCGAGTATTTCGTGGAGAACAACATCGATCGGGGGGTGAGTCCGCACGATAGCATCGCCCCGGAGGCGAGCGCCCGCATCATCCAGGGACACGTGCTGGATGGGATGGATATCGCACGGCGGCGACGTCTGCCAGCGCTCGTAGGGGACTTCATTCCGCAGCACCACGGCACGCGGCTGGTGGAGTTCTTCTACCACAAGGCGCTGGAGCGGGGCGATGCGGAGGAGGAGAACTTCCGCTATCCGGGGCCGCGCCCGCAGGAGAAGGAACACGCCATCGTGATGCTGGCGGACTCGTGCGAAGCGCTCGTGCGGGCCACCCAGCCGGAGACGCACGAGGAGATCGACGAGCTCGTGAACGGGGTGTTCGCCGAGCGGCTGGCGGAAGGGCAGATGGACGAGTGCGACATCACGATGCGGGAGCTCCAGGTGGTGGCGGCGAGCTTCCGGAGCACGCTGCGGGCGGTCTACCACCCGCGCATCGAGTACCCCGACGCGCCCGAGCGGGCCGGCTCGCGGGACGCACCGCCGGAAACCGTGGCGCCGATAGTCGGTCCAACGCCGGCGGACTCCGACGCCCCCCCAATCCGGGCGGCCGACGAGTAGGCGACCGGAGGGTTCACGAGCCGCTGCTATACTGCGGTAAGGCACCCACAGGCCGACGATCGAGGGCTGATGCGCTTCGCCATCGTGCGTTTCCCGGGGACCTGGAGCGACCGCGACACGGAGCACGTGCTCGCGAACGTGCTCGGGCAGGAAGCGGAGATCGTCTGGCACCGCGAGACCTCGCTGGCGGGGTTCGACGCGGTCGTGCTGCCGGGCGGCTTCTCCTACGGTGACTACCTACGCTGCGGAGCGATCGCGCGCTTCTCGCCGATCATGGAGGAGGTGGTTCGGGCGGCGAACGCTGGACTGCCGGTGATCGGCATCTGCAACGGCTTCCAGGTGCTCTGCGAGAGCGGCCTGCTGCCGGGAGCGCTGATCCGCAACCGAAGCCTGCGCTTCCGCTGCGAGTGGACGCACCTGCGCCGCGAGGGGGAGGGTTCGCCGTGGACGGCGGGTATCGGCGAGGGCGAGGTGCTGCGCATTCCCATCAGCCACGGCGAGGGGAACTACCAGGCCGACCGCGCGACGCTCGACGAGCTGGAGTCGGCGGGACGGGTGGTGTTCCGTTACTGCGACGAGCAGGGGGAGGTCACGCCGGCCTCGAACCCGAACGGGAGCGCCCGCAACATCGCCGGCATCCGCAACGAGGCAGGGAACGTGGTGGGGATGATGCCGCACCCGGAGCGAGCTGGAGAAGAACTGACGGGCGGGGCCGACGGCAACCGCATCTGGCAATCCGTGATCGAAGCCGCGACGGGCGTTGCGGTCTGAAAGAGGAACAAGACGATGACGGCGATGAGCCCGGAGTATCCAGTTCACCTCGAGATCGACCCGGCCGCTTCCCAGAACCGGTTGACTTTGTTCTTTCGGCCGATCCTCGCGATTCCACACTGGATCGCCATCGCCATCGTGGCTATCCCGGCGTTCGTGGTCTGGCTGATTGCGTCGCTCTCGATCGTGGTCACCGCACGCTACCCCGAAGGGTTGCTGCGGTTCTCGACCGGGTACGCCCGGTGGGCGGCGCGGGTATCGGGCTACGGCGGCTCACCCAGCCAGCAGTCGTGGGGTGGCACGACGTTCTACGTTGTTACGGGCGGCTTCCTGACGGACAGGTACCCGCCGTTCACGATGGGAGAGGTTCCCGACTACCCCATCCGGCTGCACGTTGAGCAGCAGGTCGAGGAGCGGAACCGGCTCACGGGGTTCTTCCCGGTCCGCATCATCATGACCATTCCGCACGCCATCGTGTTGGCGATCCTCAGCATCTTCGTGACACTGGCCACCATCGTGGCGTGGCTCGGGGGCACCGTGCTCGGCGGACTGCCCGAGTGGCTGCACAACTTCATCGCCGGCTACGCCCGCTGGTCGGCGCGCTTGGCCGCCTACACCGGGCTGCTGGTCGACGAGTACCCGCCGTTCAGCCTGAACTGAAGACGGAGGCGGCAAGCGTCGCCGCCTGAAAGGAGCCCGTGATGACCGCCGAAGCGCCGGGGTATCCGGTTCAGTTCGAAGTCGCCGAGGTGGCAGCGCAGAACCGGTTGTCGGTCTTGTTCCGGTGGCTGCTCGTCATCCCGCACGTCATCGTGCTCAGCTTCCTGGGGCTGGCGGCCGGGGTCGTGGTCACGTTCGCGTGGTTCACGATCGTGATCGCGGGGCGCTTTCCGGCGGGCATGGTGCGGTTCACCGCCGGGTATGCGCGGTGGGCGGCGCGGGCGAACGCCTACGGCAGCCTGCTCACGGACCGATACCCCCCGTTCTCAATGGACGAAGAACCCGACTACCCGGTACGACTCGTCATCCCGGAACGGACGACGAACCGGAGCCGGCTAACGACCTTCTTCCGCTGGCTCCTCCTGATCCCGCACCAGATCATCCTGTCGCTCATCGGGATCGTGGTGCCCGTCGTGGGCTTCGCGGCATGGCTGGTCGGAGTCGTGATGGGCCGGTTGCCCGAGGGGTTGCACAACTTCCTTTACGGGTACACCTGCTGGACGGAACGGGTCAGCGCCTACGCGTACCTGCTGGTGGATGAGTACCCACCGTTCAGCTTCAGGTAGGAGGAACCGATGGTTCAGGCGGCACCTAATGAGGCACCGGACCTGGCGCTAGCGAGTCAGGGGCGCCGGCTGGCGGCCTACGTCCTCGACATCGTTCTCTTCGGCGTCACACTCGGAGTCGGGTGGCTGATCTGGCTCCTCGTGGTCGGACAGCGCGGCCAGAATCCCGCGAAACAACTCCTCGGCATGCACGTGGTCCGCGCGGACGGGAGTCGGGCTGAACTGGGGTGGATGCTGCTGCGCGAGATTGTCGCCAAGTGGGCCTTCTTCGCTGTGCTGGACGTAGTGCTGATGCTCGTGAGCGCGGGTGTTGCAGGGACGATCACGGCGATCGTGTTTGCGATCGCCGCGCTCTGGTGCGCCTGGGATGCGAACCGGCAGTGCCTCTGGGACAAGGCCCTGGGAACGTACGTCGTTCACGAGGGGGACGAGCCGGCAGGCGCCAGACTCACATCTTCCACCGAACGGGCAGCGGAGAATCTCGAGACGCTGCAGGACCTGCACAACCGCGGGCTGCTGACGGACGAGGAGTACGAGGAGCGACGGGCGCGGGAGCTGGAGAGCCTGTAGGCCCGAGTCAAAGGGCGAGACGCTGGTGTCGGACGAAGCTCCTTCCCACGCGACCATTGCGCTGGCGAGTCGCGGGCAGCGGCTCGCCGGACACACCCTTGAGGTCGTGCTGTTCGCCCTGACGCTCGGGGTCGGATGGGTCTTCTGGTTCGCCTGCACGGGACGGGGCGGCCAGACCCCGGCGAAGCGGCTGCTGGGGCTGCGCGTCGTCGATGGGGAGGGGCGTCCGGCGAGCCTGCGGCGCATGGTCGTGCGGGACGTGTTGCTCAAGGTGGTGGCGTTCGTGCTCCTCGACCTGCTGCTGCTCTCCATGGAGGTGGAGGGAGGGGTCGATCTGGCGTTCGCGGGCGTGGTCGCGTGGCTCGTGGCGGCGCTCTGGTGCGCCTGGGACGGGAACCGGCAGTGCCTCTGGGACAAGGTGGCGGGGACGCGTGTCGAGGTGACCGCGTAGGCGGGGCGGGCGCGTGAGATAGCAGGGCGGTAGCATCGGGGCGTGGCGGTCGAGCAGGAGGCGCTGGACGCGGTCGCGCTGAGCCGCGACGAGTACGACCTCCTCGTCTCGCGGCTGGGGCGGGAGCCCAACGAGGTCGAGCTGGGGATGTTCGGCTCGCTGTGGAGCGAGCACTGTGGCTACAAGAACAGCCGCCCCCTGCTGCGCCGCCTGCCAAGCGGCGGGGACCGCGTGCTGACCCGCGTGGGGGAGGAGAACGCGGGGGCAATCGACATCGGCGACGGCTGGGCGGTGGTGATGAAGGTCGAGTCGCACAACCACCCCTCGGCGATCGAGCCGTACGAGGGGGCGGCGACGGGGGTGGGGGGCATCGTGCGGGACATTTTCGCAATGGGGGCGTACCCGATAGCCCTGCTGGACTCCCTCCGCTTCGGGCCGCTGGATGAGGGCAACAACCGCTACCTGTTCGAAGGGGTGGTGGGCGGCATCGGCAGGTACGGGAACTGCCTGGGCATCCCCACGGTGGGGGGCGAGGTCGTGGTCGGGGGGCCGTACAACGGCAATCCCCTGGTGAACGCGATGTGCGTGGGGCTGGTGCGGGCGGACGGGATCCTGAGCGCGCGGGCGAGCGGCGAGGGGAACGCGCTGCTGCTGGTGGGGGCGGACACGGGCCGGGACGGCATCCATGGGGCGAGCGGTCTGGCGAGCCGCACGGATCCGGAGGCCCGCTTCGAGGAGATGCGTCCGGCGGTGCAGGTCGGAAACCCGTTCCTCGAGAAGATGCTGATGGAGGCGTGTTTCGAGCTCGCCTCGGAGCACCGCGACTGGATCGTGGGGCTGCAGGACCTGGGGGCGGCGGGGCTGACGAGCTCGGTGCTGGAGTGCTGTGCGCGGGGCGAGGCGGCCGCGGTGCTGAACCTGGAGTGCGTCCCGCGGCGCGAATCGGGGATGACGCCGTACGAGGTCATGCTGTCGGAGAGCCAGGAGCGGATGCTCGTGATCGCGAAGCGGGAGCACGTGACGGACGTGGAGGCGCTGTTCGAGCGCTGGGAGGTGGACTGCGTCGAGATCGGGCAGGTGACCGACGGCGACGAGGTGGTGCTGCGGGAGGACGGCGTGGAGGTGGGTCGCGTGCCGGTCGAGGTGGCGACCGAGGCGCCGGCGTACACGCGCGACGGGCAGCGCAACCTGGACGCGCTGGCGCGAAGCCAGGCGAATCCAGGGGCGTTCCCGGACCTGCGTCCCGAAGCGGCGACGGAAGCGCTCGTGGCGCTGATCGCGCGGCCGAACCTAGCGAGCAAGGAGGAGGTGTTTCGGCAGTACGACCACCAGGTGCTGACGAACACGGTGGTGGCGCCGGGCGGCGACGCAGCCGTGCTGCGAGTGCCCGGCACCAACCGCGGCATTGCGGTGGCGACGGACGGGAACGGCCGCTACTGCCAGCTCGACGCGCACAACGGGGGCGCGATCGCGGTGGCGGAGGCGGCGCGGAACGTGGTCTGCACGGGCGCGCGTCCGGTCGCGGTGACGGACTGCCTCAACTTCGGGGCGCCCGAGAACCTTGAGGTCTACGCGACGCTGGCGGGGGCGGTGGATGGCATCGCCGCCGCCTGCGAGGCGTTCGCGACGCCCGTCGTGAGCGGCAACGTGAGCCTCTACAACGAGAGCGGCGGGGCGCCGGTCTGGCCGACACCCGTCATCGGGATGCTGGGCGTGCTCGAGAACGTACACACGCACCTGGGCGCGGCGTTCGAGCGGGTCGGGGCGGAGGTCTGGCTGCTGGGCGGAGCGGTCGAGCAGCCCGCGCGGACGCTGGCGGGGAGCGAGTACCTGGAGGCCGTACACGGGGCCGTCATCGGGACGCCAACCGTCGACCTCGAGGCGGAGCTACGGCTGCACGACCTCGTGCTGGGCGCGAACGACGCCGGCCTCCTGCTGAGCGCGCACGACTGCAGCGACGGCGGCCTCGCGGTGGCGCTGGCGGAGTGCTGCCTGCTCGGCGGCCACGGTTTCGCGGGGGAGGTCGAGGTAGAGGGGCGGATCGATGCGGCGCTGTTCGGCGAGGGACAGGGGCGCATCATCGTGAGCGCGCGTCCGGAGGCGGGGGAGTGGCTGGCGACGCTGGCAGAGGAGGCTGGGGTGCCGGCCACACGGCTGGGCGTCACGACGGACGAGGGCGTGCTTCGCTACGGGCCCGTCGAAGCGGACCTCGGCGAGGTTCGCGAGGCGTGGGAGTCAGGGCTCGGTCTCTAGGAGCCGAGGGCGTTCGCGACTTCGTCCTCGTTCAGGTCGGGGCCGACGGCGGCGCAGTGCATGCGTTCGTTCACGAAGATGTCGGTGGCGAGGGAACGGACCTGCGAGGCGGTGACGGCTTCGAGGCCAGCGACGAAGTCGTCGATGGTCTCGACCTCGCCCTTCGTCAGGATGTGCTCGCCGTGGCGCTGGCCCAGCGAGAAGGCGGTCTCGAGGGAGAGGCGGAAGCGGCCGATGGCGTGATCCTTGGCGCGACGCAGCTCGTCCTCGGGGACGGTCTCGTCGACGAGCTTCCGGAGCTCGTCGAGACAGACGCCGATGGTCTCGGAGAGCTTCTCGCGGTCGACGCCGGCGGAGACGGTGAAGACACCGGCGTCGGCGAGATAGCCGTAGCTGGAGTGGACGGAATAGGCGAGGCCGCGGCGCTCCCGCACCTCGGTGAAGAGGCGCGAGGACATGCCCGAACCGAGGATGTCGTTGAGGATGCGGAGGGCGAAGCGGCGGGGGTCGTCGCGGCCGAAGAGGGGCATGCCGAGCATGACGCTGCACTGGTCGATGTCGCGCGAGTCGATGCTGACGCGGGCGCCGGAGGTGCCGGGGTCGTAGGGGGTGACGGCGGGGAGGGAGCCGTTGGCGACCTCGGCGAAGCGGGGCTCGGCGAGCTCGAGAACCTGCTCGTGGGTGCAGTTCCCGGAAACCGAGAGGACCATGTTGGGGCCGAGGTACCAGCCCTCCATGTGCTCGAGGAAGTCGGGGCGGTTCATGCCGCCGACGAGCTCGACGCTGCCGCCGACGTCCCAGCCGCAGGGCTGCTCGCCGTAGACGGAGACGCCGAGGAGGCGTCCCACCCAGCTTCCGGGGTTGTCGTGGTTCCGCTTCAGCTCCTGCTGTACGACGGTGCGCTCGCGGTCGATCTCCTCCTGGGAGAGGGTGGAATGGAGGAGCATGTCCGCAGTTATGTCGATTGCCGTCTCGAGACGGTCGTAGGGGACGATGTTCCAGTAGCAGGTGTATTCCTTGTTGGTGTAGGCGTTGAGCGTGCCGCCGGCGCCCTCGATCTCCTCGGCGATCATGTTGGCGCGGGGGCGGCGTTCGGTTCCCTTGAAGATCATGTGCTCGAGGAAGTGGGTGATGCCGTTCAGGCGCTGGGGCTCGGAGCGGGAACCGACACCGACGAAGAGACTGACGGTGGCGGCCTGGGTGGTGGGCACGGGAGTGGTGACGACACGCAGGCCGTGGGGGAGCGTGGTCGTCTGCCAGGTAACGGCCATGAGGTAGCCTCTCGTTCTATGGCGGGTTGGCAGTATTCTACGGTCGCCCGCAGGACGGGCCGCGACTGGCGGGGATGGATCCGTGGGCGAACTCACACTGAGACCGAACTGGACGACCGCGGCGGGAGCGCTCGAAGGGGTGCTCGCGGCCGAGGGCCTTGAGCTGCCGCGTCACGCGGTGATGGGCCTGACGGGACACGCCTGGCACCTGTGCGTGGCCATGGAGGGCGGGATCGTAGCGCTGCCGAACGGCCCGCACGATCTCGACTGGGGGGCGATGGTGGAGCGGTACGCGCATACGGGGCTGGAGTGGGAGCGGTTCGGGCGGCGGGCGAAGAGGGAGGAGCTGGCACCAGTGCGGGAGGAGGCGCTGGGGTGGGCAAGGGAGCGGCTGGACGAGGGCGTGCCGCTCATCGGGTTCGACCTGCAGGTTCACGAGTTCGCGATCGTGACGGGCTACGACGACGAGCGCGGTGGCTTTCTCGTGGAATCGGCGGTCTCCGAAGAGATGGGGAACTTCGCGCCCTGGAGCGACTGGCCCTCGCTGGGGATCATCGAGCTGTTCGCGCCGACGGGACCGAGCGACCCGGACCCGGAGCTGGCGGTGCTGGGGTCGCTGCAGACGGCGCTGGATCTGCTGTCGGGGGGTGGGGGCGCGAGCGGACAGCCGCGGGGGACGGCGGCGCTCGAGGCGTGGGCGGAGGCGCTGGAGGGGACGGCGGAAGTGGACCGGGCGGGGAACGCGTACACGCTCGCGGTGCTGCAGGCGGCGCGGATGGACGGGGCCGCGTTCCTGCACGACCTGGCGGAGTCGGTCCCTCCCCTGGCGGAGCCGCTGGGGCGAGCGGAGCAGGCGGTGCGCGACGTGACGCAGGCGCTCTCGCCGCTGCTGACGCTGTTCCCGTTCCCGGCGGGCGGGCACGGGAACGTGGCGAATCCGGGGCTGCGGGAGGCGGCGGCGAACGCGCTGCGGCGGGCGGCGGGGCACGAGCGGCGGGCGGCACAGGCGATCGCGGAGGCGTTCGGGATCATGGGGACCGTGTAGCGGCGATGGTGAGCTGGATCATCAGGGGGGAGCTGGCGGTGAGCTCGCGTCCCGGATACGCGCCGGGGGAGGAGCGGGCAGTGCCACTGGCGGCGGTGGAGGCCTGGATCGAGAAGACGCGCAAGGCGGGCGTGCGGTCGGTCATCTGCCTGCTGGGCGACGATCAGCTGCCGCTCTACGCGGGGGCGCTGCCGGAGGGGCTGCTGGGCCGCTACCGGGCGTCTGGATTCGAGGTTGCCCACCTGGGCGTCCGCGACGGGCTGACGGAGCCGTACACAGCGGCGCAGCTCGACGAGGCCTGGGCGTCGTTCCGGCGGCTGCCGAAGCCAGTGCTGGTTCACTGCAGCGCGGGGTACGACCGCACGGGGCGGGTGGTGCGTCACATCCTGGGGCGGCTGGAGGAAGCGGGGCGATAGCGGCGGCTAGTTGGGGTTGGGGAGCCGCGACCACTCGGCCTGGCGCTCGAAAAGGAGGTCGTGCATCTCCCAGAACTTGCCCTGCTCCCCGGCGCACTCGGCGGCGGCGTGGGTGGTGCGGGCGTTGGGGTGGAGATTGGCGATGGGGAAGTGGAGGAAGACGAGCGCCACATCGTCGCCGATCTGCTGGTCGATCTGGGGGAGGGTGTCGTTGTACCAGCGCAGGCAGAAGGGACACTGGAAGTCGCTGAACTCGACGATCACGACCGTGGCGTCAGGGCTGCCTTTGATGGCCGCGTTGGAGAAGTCGGGGGCACGGTCGAGGATGGCGAAGGCGGGTGGCTGCCGTTCGGCGAGCAGGCGGATGTTGTCGGAGTATTCGTCCAGGGAGGTGGGACTCCCGGCGAGCTCGGCGGCGATCACCTCCGCGAAGACGACGGGCGGCTGGGCGCCGGAAATGTACTTGTTGTTCACGAAGAACGAGGGCGTGCCGTTCACGCCGAGGTCGAGGCCGTACTGGAGCTGTTCGTCGACCGCTTCGAGTGTGCGCGAGGCGCCGAGGCACTCGGTGAACACAGCCGTGTCGAGGTCGAGGGCCGCGGCGTAACCCTCCAGGGTGCTCCGGAGGGTGACTGGGGCGGGAGCGGCGGCGGGCTGGGGGGCGGTGCGCATGGCCTCTGAGGCTTCCGCAAGAGAGTCGGAGGCCTCGGCGAGGGACTCGACGGCCTGCGAGAGGGACTCGAGGGCGGGGCCGAGGGGCTCGGCGGGCGGCGGGTCGTCGTCGGTCAGGATGATGGTGACGACGATCGCGGCGGCGCCGATGAGGACGGCCACCGGGGTCAGGAAATAGGGCCAGACAGGCGGGCGAACGGTCCGGCGAGGGGGAGGCGGGGGAGGCTCGGGAGCCGGTTGCGCCGGCTGTTCCCCGGGTGGGTAGCTCTCGGGATCGGTGGGGGGCTGCGTCACTGGGCGATCCTAGCGGGGAGGGGCGATAAGGGGCGAACGGGGCGGTCAGGCGCCGCGGGCACGAAGGACGGCCAGCGTCAGCTCTTCGACGGTGGCGATGTCGGGGTCGTCGGCGAGGGCTTCGTCGACCCAGCGGCGGGCTTCGGCACGGGCGTAGCCGAGGGCGGAAATGGCCTCGACGGCATCGAGGGAGACGCGGTCGCGGCGGAGGCTGTCGAGGTCGACGGGACTGTCGAGGCCCCCGTCCTGGAGGGCTGCTTCGGCGACGACCTTGCCGCGCAGGGTGGCGATGATCTTCCCGGCGACGCGGGGGCCGATGCCCGGCAGGCGCGTGAGCACCGCCTGGTCCTCCTGCTCGATGGCGCGCGCGATGGTGCTGACGGAGACGGTCATGGCCTTGACGGCCTTCGTGGGGCCAAGGCCCTCGACGGTGGTGAACTTGCGGAAGAAGTCGCGCTCGGGGCGGCGGAGGAAGCCGACGAGGAGGGGCACGGGGACGTTGGCCGTGGCGTGGTAGAGGACGTGCAGGGCGATCGGGGGGTCGGGGTCGCCTTCGCCGCCGGAGTCGATGGTCTCCTGGATCTCGGGCCAGAGGAAGGCGGGCACGAGCACTTCGTAGCGGACGCCGGAGACGTCGATCTCGACACTGAGCTCGCCGACGTCGGTGTGGGTGAGGATTCCGGAGAGGTGGGTGATCACGGGGCGATCTTACGCCGCCGCGACGCCGGGCCGGGGCGCGGGTAGGCTGAGGGACGTGCCGGAACTGCCGGAAGTCGAGACGATCAGGCGCGACCTGGAGCCGTTGGTGGTAGGGCGGACGGTGGCGGCGGTGGAGGTCGACCCGGGGACGATCGAGCTGCTGACGGACCTGCCGATCGATGCGCTGCGGGCGGGGTTGGTGGGGCGGAGGTTCGTCTCGCTGGGACGGCGGGGGAAGTACCTGCTGTTCGGCATGGACGACGGCCGCACGTTCGTGACGCACCTGCGCATGACGGGGCGGCTGGTGTGGCGTGCGGGGGGCGACCCCGCGATCGAGTACGAGCGGGGCCGCATCGCGCTCGACGGGGGGCAGGAACTGCGCTGGAGCGACCTGCGCAAGTTCGGCACCTGGGACATCGTCGAGGACCCGGCGGAGGTGGTGGGGAAGCTGGGGCCGGAGCCGCTGGACGCGGAGTTCACGGCGGCCTTCCTGCGGAACCTGCTGGCGGGGCGGACGGCGCCCGTGAAGGCGGTGCTGCTCGACCAGCGGCGGATAGCGGGGCTGGGAAACATCTACGTGGACGAGGCGCTCTTCCAGGCGCGCATCCGGCCGGACACGGCGGCGGGTGAGGTGTCGCGGGGGGCGGTGTCGCGGCTGCACGTGGCCTGCCGCGAGGTGCTGGAGCGGGGCATCGAGAATCGGGGGGCGAGCTTCAGCGACTACGTCGACGCGCAGGGAGACCCGGGGCGGCAGCACATGTACGTGCAGGTGTTCCGGCGCGACGGGAAGCCGTGCTACACGTGCGGGACGGAGATCGCGCGGTCGGTGGTGGGGGGACGGGGGACGCACTTCTGCCCGCGCTGCCAGCGGCGGCCCCGCAGGCGGCGTTCGCCCAACAGCTAGAATGCCGGCATGGCGGAACAGTCGTACGTCGCGGGGCTGACCGAGATCCGGTTCCTCGAGGAGTACGAGCGCACGGTCCTGAGCAAGCCGCAGATGGTGGCGGACGCGGCGCTGAAGGCGCTCGCGTTCGCGCCGCCGTACGAGCGCCCGGCGCTCGTGGGGATGCTGGCGGAGCAACTCGTGGAGGCGGCGCTTCGGCTGACAGCGGTGTTCGAGGCGCTCGACGACCGGACGGTCTCGATCGCCCAGCATCTGCGGGGGCCGCTTCCGGGGGCGGAGGCGTGGGTGGCGCTGGCGCAGCTCGCAGGTACAGCGGAGCCGGAAGGCGTCGTGCGGCGGCTGGCGCTGGACGAGGGGGCGGTGGAGAGCGCCGCGCAGCTCCGCGGCCTGCCGATCCCGGATTGGCTTCCCGCGCTGATCGAGGCGACCACGGCCTCGGACGCGCTGGCGATGCCGGCGCCGATCGACGAACTCGCCGTCACCGGCACCAACGCGGAGGGGGAGCGGCTGGAGGTGCGGCTGGCGGCGGGCGAGAACGCGACGGTGGCGATGGCGGACCTGATCGCCGACCTCTGCTCGGTCGCGCGAGGGTTCCTTGGGGCGTACCTGCGGGCGCGACGGTCGCTGGGGCAGCGGGTGTGAGCGAGGTCGAGCCGCTCGCGCCCGGCAGACGCAACGCCATCACGGACGTGCGGGGCGTGCGCGTCGGGCACTGGACCTCGCGGCGGCGGGCGACGGGTTGCACGGTGATCCTGTGCGAGGAGAGCACGCTGGCGGCGGTGGACGTGCGGGGCGGGGCGCCGGCGACACACGAGACGGACGCGCTGTCGGGGGAGAACGCGGTGCGGCGGTGCCACGCGGTCGTGCTGACCGGGGGCTCTGCGTTCGGGCTCGCGAGCACGGCGGGGGTGGCGCGCTGGCTGGCGGCGCGGGGCGTCGGGGTGGAGACGAGTGCGGGGCCGGTCCCGATCGTGGCGGGGGCGGCCATCTACGACCTGCCCACGGGTCGAAACGCGTTCCCCGGGGCGGACGAGGGGGAGCGGGCGGCGGCCCGGGCGACGGGCGGGTCCGTCGCGCAGGGGAGCGTGGGGGCGGGCACGGGGGCGACCGTGGCGAAGCTGCTGGGCGTCGAGCAGGAGTTGAAGGGCGGTCTGGGGACGGCGAGCCTGGTGGGGCCGCGGGGGCTGGTGGTGGGGGCCGTGGCCGTGACGAACTCGGTGGGGGCAATCGTCGACCCGGCGACGGGGGCGCTGGTGGCGGGGCCACGGGGGGAGGGTCCGGGGGAGATGCGCACGCCGGAGCAGGCGGTGGTGGAGCGGCAGCCGGAGGAGGAGTCGCCGCGGGAGAACACGACGATCGTGTGCATCGCGACGAACGCCGACATCGAGCACATGGGCGTGCAGCGGCTCGCAGTCCACGGACACGACGGGCTGGCGCGCTCGATCGTTCCCGCACACACGCTCGGGGACGGCGACACGGTTTTCGCGCTAACGACGGGCGAGGTTGCGACGGAGCCGCACGACCTGACGACGCTGGGGCTGATGGCGATGCTCACGGTCGAGCGGGCGGTGGTGCGGAGCGTCGCGCTGGCGGAGGGGCTGGCGGGGGTGCCGTCGGCACAAGAGTGGCGCGAAGGTTCGGGGCAAAGGGGTTGACAAGCGTTTCCGGGGTGGCGACGATCCCGCATGCCGCCGATCCGTTCGCGGACGGCGAGCCTGGAAAGACGAGACCACGCACGCTCTAGTCCGCCTGGACCCACAGGGCCGGTACGGATGGCGAGCCGCGGCCAGCAAGCAGTACCTGGCTTCCGGTTCTACCGTTCCGCGCCCTGCCGAACCCGGCAAGGGCGTTTTTCGTGGCACTGACGCGAGCGCGGGAGGGAACCCATGGGACGCCTTTCGATCCACAAGCTGGCGGAATGGAAGCGGGAGGGCCGTCGCTTCGCGATGCTGACGGCGTACGACTACGCGATGGCGCGGCTCGTCGAGCAAGCGGGCGCGCCGGTGATCCTGGTCGGGGACTCGCTTGGCACGGTGATGCTGGGGCACGACTCGACGGTGCCGGTCACGATGGACGACATGCTTCACCACACGAAGGCGGTGGTGCGGGGCACGGAGCGGTGCCTGGTGGTGGCGGACATGCCATTCATGAGCTACCAGGCGAACGCCGACGAGGCGGTCGCGAACGCGGGCCGCCTGCTGCAGGCGGGCGCGGGCGCGGTGAAGCTGGAGGGCGGCAGCGAGATGGCGCCGCTCGTGCGGCGGATGGTGTCGGCGGGAATCCCGGTGATGGGGCACCTGGGCCTGACACCCCAATCGGTGAACCAGTTCGGCGGGCACAAGGTGCAGGGAAAGACGCCGGCCGCAGCGGCGCGCATCATCGGCGACGCGCGGGCGCTGGAGGAGGCAGGAGCATTCGCGATCGTGCTGGAGACGGTTCCGGCGCCGCTCGCGAAGATGGTGACGGAGCGCATCGGCGTGCCCACGATCGGCATCGGGGCAGGCGCGGACTGCGACGGCCAGGTGCAGGTGCTGCACGACCTGCTGGGGCTGTTCGACGACCAGCGGCAGTTCCGCCACGCGAAGCGCTACGCGGTGCTGGGCGAGGCGATCCGCGGGGCCATCCGCGAGTACGTGGCGGAAGTCGAGGAGGGCGAGTTCCCAACGGAGGCGGAGAGCTTCCCAATGGCCGAGGAGACGCTGACCGAGCTGCGGCAGGGCGCGGGTACGCCCGCCTGACGCTGCCCGCGCAGGGTCACGCATGGAGATCCTGACAACCCCGGAGCAGGTGCGCGCCTGGCGGCGGGCGCACCCGGCCAGCCTCGGGCTGACGCCCACGATGGGCTACCTGCACGAGGGGCACCTGTCGCTCGTGCGACGCTCGCTGGCGGAGAACGAGGTCTCCGTGGCGAGCATCTTCGTGAACCCGACGCAGTTCGGGCCGAACGAGGACCTCGACCGGTACCCGCGAGACGAGGAAGGCGACCTGCGGCAGCTGAGGGAGCTCGGCGTGGACGCGGTCTATCTGCCGTCGGTGGAGGCGATGTACCCCGAGGGGTACCAGACGTACGTGACGGTGGAGGGCCTGTCGCAGGGGCTGGAAGGGGGCTCGCGGCCCGTCCATTTCCGCGGGGTCGCGACGGTAGTGACCAAGCTGCTGAACGTCGTGCAGCCGGACCGCGCCTACTTCGGCAGGAAGGACGGTCAGCAGCTGCGTGTTATCCGGCAGCTGGCGCGGGACCTCGACCTGCCGGGCGAGATCGTGGCGTGCGACACGGTGCGAGAGGCGGACGGGCTGGCGATGAGCAGCCGCAACGCCTACCTGACGCCGGAGCAGCGGCCGGCGGCGGTCGTGCTCTCGCAAGCGCTGCGGCAGGCAAAGAGGAAGTTCGAGGACGGTGTGTGCTCGGCGGAGGCGCTGCGGTCGGGGGTGCGGGAGATGGTGGGGGCGGAGCCGCTGGCGGAGCTCGACTATGTTTCGGTGGCGGATTCGGAAACGCTGGCAGAGATCGAGGGTGAGGTGACCGGAGTGGCGATGGTGTCGCTGGCGGTCCGCTTCGGGGCAGTGCGGCTGATCGACAACGTGACGCTGGGCGAGGACGGCTGAGGGCGCTGCTAAACTGGCGGCCATGGTCTCGGTTGCTTCCCCATCACAGGGCGCCTTCAAGCTGAGCGCCGACTTCCAGCCCACCGGCGACCAGCCGCAGGCGATCGACACGCTGGTCGAGGGGCTGCGGCGCGGGGATCGCTACCAGACGCTGCTGGGAGCGACGGGCTCGGGAAAGACGTTCACGATTGCGAACGTGGTGCAGGCGGTGGGGCGGCCGACGCTCGTGCTGGCCCACAACAAGACGCTGGCAGCGCAGCTCTGCGCCGAGCTGAAGGAGTTTTTCCCGGAGAACTCCGTCGAGTACTTCGTCAGCTACTACGACTACTACCAGCCGGAGGCGTACATCCCGCGGAGCGACACGTACATCGCCAAGGATGCGGACATCAACGACGAGATCGACAAGCTGCGGCACGCGGCGACGCGATCGCTGTTCACGCGACGCGACGTGATCATCGTGGCGAGCGTGAGCTGCATTTACGGCCTCGGGGAGCCTTCCGGTTACGAGGAGTTCATCCTCAGGATGAAGGTGGGCGAGCAGCTGGAACGTCGCGACGTGCTACGGCGAATGGTCGAGATGCAGTACGAGCGGAACGACCAGAACGTGGTGCGCGGCCGCTTCCGGATGCGAGGCGACTCGCTCACGATCCTGCCGAGCTACGAGGAGCTGGCGGTCCGCATCGACTTCTGGGACAACGAGGTTGAGCGCATCAGCGAGCTCGACCCGCTGACGGGCGAGATCGTGGGAGAAAAGGACTCAATCGAAATCTTCCCGGCCAAGCACTTCGTGACGAGCAAGGACAACCTCGAAGACGCGCTCAAGGCGATCGAGACGGAGCTGGGCGATCAGCTCACCTTCCTGAAGGAGCAGGGCAAGATCCTGGAGGCGGCGCGGCTCGAGGAGCGCACCCACTACGACCTGGAGACGTTGCGCGAAACCGGGTACTGCGCGGGCATCGAGAACTACTCGCGGCACCTGCAGGTGCGCCCGGCCGGCTCGACGCCGTGGTGCCTGCTGGACTACTTCCCGGACGACTGGCTGCTGGTGGTGGATGAGTCGCACATCACGTTGCCGCAGGTGCAGGGGCAGTTCTACGGGGACCGTTCGCGCAAGGAGACGCTGGTCGATTTCGGGTTCCGGCTGCCGAGCGCACTCGACAACCGGCCGCTGACGTTCGAGGAGTTCGACCAGCACATCAACCAGACGATTTTCGTGAGCGCGACGCCGGCGCAGTACGAGCTGGACCAGTCGACGCAGGTGGCGGAGCAGGTCATCCGTCCCACGGGCGTGCTCGACCCGGTAGTGGAGGTGCGTTCGACGGATGGGCAGATCGACGATCTGCTGGCGGAGATCAACGCGACGACGGCGAAGGGTCAGCGGGTGCTGGTGACAACGCTGACGAAGAAGATGGCGGAGGACCTGGCGGACTACCTGACGGAGATGGGGGTGAAGACGCACTACCTGCACTCGGAGGTGGAGACGCTGGACCGGGTCGAGATCCTGCGGGACCTGCGGCTGGGGGTGTACGACGTGGTGGTGGGGATCAACCTGCTGCGGGAGGGGCTGGACCTGCCGGAGGTCTCGCTGGTGGCGATCCTCGACGCGGACAAGGAGGGGTACCTGCGCTCGAACCGGTCGCTGATCCAGACCATCGGGCGGGCGGCGCGGCACATCGAGGGGCGGGTCGTGATGTACGCGGACCACATAACGGCGAGCATGCGCACGGCGATCGACGAGACGGAGCGGCGGCGGGGCATCCAGGATGCCTACAACCACGAGCACGGGCTGGAGGCGGCGACGATCACGAAGGCGATCCGGGACATCACGGACCACGTGCGGGAGGTGGCGGAAGAGCCGGCGGAGTACGACGCGTCCATCCCCGCGGGGATGCCGCCGGACGAGCTGCTGCGGACGATCAAGGAGCTGGAGCGGGAGATGAAGGGGGCGGCGAAGAACCTCGAGTTCGAGAAGGCGGCCGCGTTGCGCGACCGGATTGTGGAGTTGCGGCGGGAGCTGGTGGGGTCGGACAGCGAGGAACTGGAGGCGTTCGCGGAGGTGGCGGGGCGGAGCGGGCCGGTGCGGTACGGCCGCAGCCAGGCGGGGGGCCGCAACCGGCGCCGGCGCTTCCGTCGGGGGTAGGCGGCCGATCGCGCTCGGTCGCGGGCAGGGCGTAGGCTTGGGCAACCAGCCACGGGAGGGTTCCCCACATGCCCAGCCGCCGAGCATCGATCGCCCTGACCGCCAAAGAGCAGGAACAGTTCCTGGACGACGGCTGGACGTTGCAGGTGGCGACGAACGGGCCGGGCGGATTTCCCCACCTGGCGCCGATGTGGTACGTGGTGATCGACGGCGTCATCCACTTCACGACGTTCGGGAAGAGCCAGAAGATCCTGAACCTCCAGCGTGACCGCCGCATCTCGGTGATGCTGGAGTCAGGCAAGGCGTACGAGGAGCTGAAGGGGCTCGTGATCCGGGGGACGGGCGAGGTCGACACGGACGTGCAGACGACGGCGTCGGTCATGTCGGTCGTGGCGAACAAGTACCGGGGGATGCCGATCCCGACGGAGACGCCGGAGGCGGCCCTGCCGGCAGCCGCGAAGCGGGTGACGGTGCGCGTGCGGCCCGAGCGCATCTACAGCTGGGACCACGGGAAGCTGGGCGGTCGCTACTAGAGCCTGCCTTCGAGGCGCGTGTGCGCCCAGTGGGTGATGGCCACGGCGAGGGCGTCGGCGGCGTCCGAGGGGCTGGGCTGTTCAGTCATGCGGAGCTCCATCGCCACCATCTTGGCGATCTGCGCCTTGTCGCTCTGACCGTACCCTCCTACCTGGTTCTTAATGACGGCGGGGGCGTACTCGTGCACCTCGAGGCCCGAGTCGGCAAGGGCGAGGATGGCGGCGGCGCGGGCGTGACCGAGGGCGAGGGCCGAGCGCGCGTTCGAACCCACGAACGAGGCCTCGACGGCGCCGACTTCCGGTGACCACTGGGCGAGCACCTTGCGCAGGCCGTCGCGGATGAGGACGAGGCGGCGGGCGAGGCTGTCGGCGGAGCGGGTGCGGACGACGCCGTGGGCGACGTGGCGGCACTGGTCGCCGTCGACGTCGACGATACCGTAGCCGGTCGCGTTGAGGCCCGGGTCGATGCCTGCGATACGCATGGCCGCACTCTACGACGGCCGGAGGGGGAGCGCCGAGGGGGAGGTGGCGCTAGCTGGCGTACTGGGCGAGGAGCTCCTCGTCGAAGTCGGCGTTGGAGTAGACGCGCTGGACGTCCTCGAGCTCCTCGAGACCGTCGAGGAGGCGGAGGGTCTGGGCGGCGGTGCCCTTCTCGAGGGCGATGGTGGAGGTGGGGACCATGGAGAGGTCGGCGTGGTCGATGGCGTAGCCCGCCTCGGTGAGCGCCTGGCGGACGGCCTCGAGGTCGCCGGGGGCGGTCTGGATCTCGACGGCGTCGCCGGAGGTCTCGATGTCCTCGGCCCCGGCCTCGATCGCGACGAGGGCGATGTCGTCCTCGTCGTGGCCGTCAGTGGGTACGGAGAGCGCGCCGCGGGACTTGAACTGCCAGGCGACTGAGCCGTTCTCGCCGAGGCTGCCGCCGGCGCTCGTGAACTCGTGCCGGATGGCGGCGACGGTGCGGTTGCGGTTGTCGGTGACGGCGGTGATGAGGATGGCGGCGCCACCGGGGCCGTAGCCCTCGTAGCTGACCTCGATCAGCTGGTCGCTGTCGCCACCGCCAGTGGCCTTGGCGATGGCGCGGGTGATGTTGTCGTTGGGCATGTTGGCGGCCTTCGCGCGCTGGACGGCGAGGCGCAGCTTGAAGTTCGCGTCGGGGTCGGGACCACCGGCCTTGGCGGCGAGCTGGAGCTCCTTGGCGAGCTTGGTGAAGAGGGCGCCGCGCTTGTTATCGGCGGCTTCCTTCTTGCGCTTGATGGTCGACCATTTCGAGTGGCCAGACATGGGGCTGTCCTCCGAATTTGGTCAGCTTCGAGTGTAGCGCAACGCCGGGGCGCTCTTCGTCATCCGCTTCGTTATTCGTTCCAGGCGGCGTTGAAGCGCTCACCGAGGGCGTCGATGACGTGGTGATCGGTGAAGTTGGCCTGGAGCGGGCTGACGCTCACGTACTTGTGCATGATGGCCCAGATGTCGGTGCCGGGGGGCGGGTCGAGGGGGGTGGGCTCGAAGGGTCCGCGGGTGAGGAAGCCCTTCGATTCGCCCTGCACCTCGAGGTGGAAGTAGCCCCGCCGCGCGACGCGGGTGACGAGGATGCCCTTGATCTCCTCGAAAGGGACGAGGGGGATGTTGACGTTGAGGAAGATCGACTTGGGCAGGCGGCCCTCGATCTCCTCGCGGCAGAAGATGGCCGCGACGCGCTCGGCAGCGTCCCAGTCGATCCCTTCGGCTCGGGGGTCCATCGCCAACGAGATGGCGAGGGAGGTGATGCCACGGTAGTGGCCCTGGAGGGCGGCGCCGACGGTGCCGCTGGCGGTGAGGTCGTTGCCGATGTTCGCGCCCCGGTTGATGCCGGAGACGAGCAGGTCGGGCTCCTCGTCGAGCACGCCGTTGAGGCCGACGATGACGGCGGAGGCGGGGGAGCCGTTGACGTGCCAGGCGTCGACGCCGGGGACGGGGGCATCCTCGATGCGGGTCCAGACCAGCTCCTGGCGGAGGGTCAGGCTGCCGCCGACGGCGCTCTGGTTCTTGTTGGGGACGACGACGGTGACGTCGCAGTCGAGGGAGCGGCAGGCTCGGGCAAGCGCCCACAGTCCGGGCGACTCATGGCCGTCGTCGTTGCTGATGAGGATGCGGCGAGGCATCGCCCCGAGATGCTACGCGACGGGCCGGTTAGCGGCTGCGGAAAGCCCTATTCGGCGGGCCTGTTGAACCACTCGTCGAGCGTCTCGCGGATGCCCGTCCCCATGATCTCGAACGTCATGCCGACATCGTTCGTGACGAAGGCGGAGCCGGGACCGAGGTCCCAGATAGTCATGCCGAGGGCCTGGAGACGCTCGGCCTCAGCGCGAACATCCTCGACGATGTAGCCGACGTGGTGGAGGCGGGGACCCTGGTCGGCGGCGAAGAAGCCGCTCCCGTAGCCGCTCACCAGCTCGACGTAGGGCGGGCCCTGGCGGGTGTAGACAGCCTGCATCTCGTCGGTGGTAGGGCCCTCGGGCGTGTTCATCTTGCGGGTCATTGACCAGATCGAGGTCCAGTCGACGTTCAAGGCAGGGCCGAGCTGGTCCATGGCCGCCTGGAGATCAGGGACGGCCATGGCAAAGTGGAAAATCTCGTCGGAGGGGATGTCGTGGGCGCTGATGATCTGGTCGGGGTTCATGACGTTCCTCCCGGAGCGCTCTCCCGGCCCCACTCCCGGTAGACGATGTCGTCGGTCGAGTGGGAGCCCTCGGTGAAGCCGAGGCCGGGCGGGTCCCAGACCTCGGTAACCTTCACGACGCGGTCCATGTCGTGGATGACGACGCGGTCGGAGAACTTCCAGGCGCCGTCGCGGCGCTCGAAGCGGTCGACGTAGCGGCCGCCCCAGCGGTAGTCGGTATCGGGCTCGCCGTTCTCACCGGGGGCGCGGTGGTTGGCCTGGGCGTAGGCCTCGCCCATCGCCGTGTCCCCGTCGATCTCGACCCAGACGTTGGTGGTGACGTGCTGGGTCATCTTGAACCGGGAGAGACCGACCATGACGTTCTTGACGAAGTCGTCGCGGATCTCGCGGTTGCGGGTGGTGATGTACGCATCCTCGTGGAAGCAGGAGCGCAGCAGGTCAGGGTCGAGGCGGTCGACGCCGCGGGCGTAGCGGAAGTAGAGGTTGCGGAGCTCAATCTCATCGAGCGCGCGCTGGAGGGCGGACTGATCGAGGTCGGGCACGGCGAACTCCCTTCGCGAAAGTGCTAAACGTCGCGAATCCCGTCGATGACGAGGCCCACGGCGCGGAAGATGAGGACGGCGCCGATGAGGCGGGTGAGGATGCCGGGGATGGGCGAGTCGCGTCCCGAGACCGCTGCCACGCCAACGGCGACAGCGGCGACGACGATGAGGGTCGCGAGGACGACCTGGGGCTCGCCCTTGTCGGCGGAGCGGGTGAGGACGGCAGCGAAGGCGGCGGGGCTGGCGAGTAGGGGGAAGGCGAGCGGGAAGAGGCCGCTCTTCCAGTCCTGCTCCAACGGGTAGGCGAAGGGGCCGAAGAGGATAAAGGCGGCGCCGGTCACGGCCATGACGATGCCGGCGGCGATGCGGAAGGTCTCCGGTTCGAGGTCGAGGGCGTCGAGGAAGGCGTCGGCAGCGAAGGTGGCGGCGAGGAGGAGGGCGGCGCCGGCAAGGAAAGCGACGGCCGCGGGCACGAGCTGGAGCCGACCCTTGCCCGCCCTGTTCACAGTCGCGAGGACCGCGGGGGGGTTTATGGAGGCGAAGATGAGGAGGATGGTGATCCCGAGACCGCTCATGGGGTGTCCTCCTGGGCGGCAAGGATAGCCTCTGTGAGGGCGAGGCCGGAGAGGGCGTGCTGCTGGTCGTCCATTCGCGTGATGCCATCGCGGAACCAGGCGCCGGCGGCGAGAGCGGGGCTGGGCCAGGCGGTACTGCCTTCCGCGGACACCTGGCGCCTGGCGAGGATGCCGGCGCCGCAGATGGCGCGCTCGGCGAGTTTGGGCTCGAGAGAGGCGAGACGCTCATCGGTGCTGGCGAGCCGCCACATCGAGGTGAGGCCCTCAACCCACGTCCCGAGGCCGGCGGCGCGCGTCTGCCGGCCGTGGAAGGGCTCGTTGATGACTCCGCCGGTGCGCTGCGACTCGACGCGGATGAGGAACCCGAAGCGTTCGGAGAGGGCGCGTGCGTACTCGATGTGGTGCTCCTTCAGGGGCCAGTCGGCCATCTCGGAAAGGCTGTAGGCGGCCCACTGGTCGGGCCAGGGCGGGAAGTCGAGGCCCTCGACCTGGTCGCGGTGGAGGGCGAGGTAGTCGGCGATACGCCAGGAGGGCTCGTCCCAGCCGTCGTTGGGGAAGTGGCGGTGCATCTGGGCGAGCGCCCAGAGGGCCTCGCCGGTGGCGTAGCGGGAGCGGACGGAGGGATCGGGCTTGCCCGTGCCTGGATCCCAGAAGTTCAGCATGGCGCCATCGGGGAGCTGCATCACGACGAGGAAGCGGGCGAGCTGCTTCATGAGGTCGTCGAAGATGGGGTCGTCGGTGGCGAGGCGGCGCTGGGTGAGGCCGGCGAGCATGAGCGAGCTGGCGCCGAGCTTCACACGGCCGGTCTCGGGGTTGCGGAGGGCGACCCAGTCGTCGCGCTCGATGAGGTTGGCCTGCATCCAGGCCATGCCGAGGTCGGCGGCGTGCAGCCGCGAAGCGTCGCCGAGAGCCACGGCCTGGTAGAGCGACATGGTGACGCCGGCGTGGCGGACGACGTTGTAGTCGCCGGAGATGCCGTCGGTGCGGGCGTCGTACTCGTAGACGTAGCGGCCGTCGGCGTACTGCGCGACCTCGATCCAAGCGGCGGAAGCGAAGGCGGAGGCTGCGAGCGAGGCGGGGGTGATCTCGGGGCAGCGCTGGGGGGCGGCGACCGTCACGCGCAGCAGGCCCAGACCCACCACGCAGATGGCAAGGGTCAGGGTGATGGCGATCCTCACGCGGGGGCGCTCTCGGCCTGGAAGTTGAGGCGGTGGCCGCGGACGGGCCAGTCGTCGAAGGCGACGAGCTGGCCCATGCTGCCCATCGTCACGTAAAGGGTGCGCAGGTCGGGGCCGGCGAAGCAGGCATTGGTGGTGACGCGGTCGGGAAGGGGCTCGTGCCAGACGATAGCGCCGTCGGGGGAGATGGAGGTGATGCCGCCGTTGATGATGGTGGCGACGAGGATGTTGCCATCGCCGTCGACGCACATGGAGTCGCACATGGCGAAGTTGTGGGGCGAGGCAGCCGGGACGGTGGCGACGACGTGGCGGTCGCCGATCTCACCGGGCGCGGTGATGTCGAAGGCCCAGAGGCGCCCGGTAGGCGTCTCGGCGACATAGAGGGTGCGCTCGTCGGGGCTGAGGCCGATGCCGTTCGGGGCTTCCAGCGGGAAGATGATCTCGCGGATGAAGTCGCCCTTCGGGGAGGCGTAGAAGACGCCGGTGATGTCGCGCTGGCGGCCGTAGCGCTTGCCGTGGTCGGTGAAGTAGAAGTTGCCCTCGCGGTCGAAGACGAGGTCGTTGGGGCCCTTCAGGGGCTCGCCGTCGCACTCGGAGTAGACGGTCGTGACCTCGGACCCGTCGGCGCTGACGCGCTGAATCTGGCCCCCGATGTAGCCGGTCTCGGGGCGGGGGCCGGGCGAGATCATGCGCTGGCCGCTGGACGTGCGGCTCTCGGACCACTGGAAGCCGCCATTCTGGGTGACGTAGATGGCGCCGTCGGGTCCGATGGCGGCGCCGTTGGGGCCGCCGCCGGTCGTGGCGAAGGTCTCCTTGCGGGAGCCGTCGGGCGAGACGCGGGTGAGGGTCCCGGCGCGGATCTCGGTGTAGAGGATGTCGCCACCGGGCAGCTCAAGCGGCCCCTCGGCAAACTCGATGTCGGTTGCGACGACGCGGTACTCCATGGGGTGCTCCTTTGGCGTCCGCCCTGGGGCGTCGGTTGCTAGCCGACGGCGCCCTCGGCGCGGAGGGCGGCGATGCGTTCGGCATCGTAGCCGATGGAGGCGAGCACCTCGTCGGTGTGCTCGCCGTTGAGGGGCGCGCCTCGCTCGACGCGTCCGGGGGTGTCGCTGAGCTTGGGGCCGACGCCAACCTGCTGGACCGGACCCGCGGGCGTATCGACGGTGACGATCATGTCGCGGGCGACATTGTGCGGGTCGGTGACGATGTTCTCCTGCTCAAGGACGGGCGCGGCGCAGATGTCGTGCTCGGACATTATCGCCATCCACTCGTCGGCGGTCTTCGTGGCAAAGACGGCCTCGAAGCGCTCGCGCATGGCGGGCCAGGCGGACTCGTCGTGCTGTTTCCCGAGGAACTCGTCGGCCCCGAGGACGCGGCAGAGGGCGTCGTAGAAGTGGGGCTCGATGCTACCGATGGAGAACCAGCGGCCGTCGCTGCACTGGTAGGTGTCGTACCAGGGCCGGGCGCCGGTGAGGAAGCCCTCGCCGGGACGGAGGGGCGTGCCGGTCGAGAAGAAGCCGGTCATGGCGCTGGTCATGAGGGAGAGGACGCCGTCGCTCATGGCGATGTCGACGGCCTGGCCGCGGCCCGTGTGCTCACGGGCGAGAAGGGCGGCGCAGATGGAGAAGGCAGCCATGAGCCCGCCGCCGGCGAAGTCGGCGAGCAGGTTCACGGGGATGGCGGGGGCGGTCCCGGGGCGGCCGATGACGCCGAGGGCGCCGCCGATGGAGATGTAGTTGATGTCATGGCCGACGAGGTTGCTGTACGGGCCGGTCTGGCCGAAGCCGGACAGGGAGCAGTAGACGATGCGGGGGTTGACGGCGGAGAGGGTGTCGTAATCGACGCCGAGGCGGTTCACGACGCCGGGGCGGAAACCCTCGAGGACGACGTCGGCGCCCTTCACGAGCTCGTAGAAGATATCGCGGGCGGCCTCGTTCTTGAGGTTGAGGGCGATGGAGCGCTTGCCGCGACCGAGGGCGTTGTAGGCGGCGGCGCGCTTCGCGGCCTCGGGGTCGGCGGCGGGGCCGGCGAGCTTGGCGTTCACGCCGGGGACGGCCTCGACGAGGGTGACGTCGGCGCCGAAGTCGGCGAGGAGCATGGAACAGTAGGGGCCGGGAGCAAGGCGGGAGAGGTCGAGGACCTTGATGCCTTCGAGAGCCATGGCCATGGGGACGCCTCCGGGGGTGGGTGGTCGGTGCGTAATCGTAGCAGCGGCGGCGGCTGAGGGGCGGAAGGGCTTCCCCGCTAGCGCCATCGGGAGGCGCGGCTAGAATGCGGAGGCCCGCGATGGCCGAGGCGGTGCGGGCTTATTTCGGCGGCGCGACGCGCGCGGGAGCTTCGATGAGCGTCCTTCTCGACGAGAACACGCGACTGATGGTCCAGGGGATCGGCACGGAGGGCGCGAACCACATGCGCCGCTCGATCGCCTACGGCACGAACGTGGTGGCGGCGGTGCATCCGCGGCGCGGCGGGGAGGAGCAGGACGGGGTTCCCATCTTCCCGACGGTGGACGCAGCGGTGCGGGAGACGGGCGCCAACGTGAGCATCATCTTCGTGCCGGCCCCGTTCGCGGCGGACGCGATCCTGGAGGCGGCATCTTCGGCGGTGCCGCTGGCGGTCTGCATCACGGAGGGCATCCCCGTGATGGACATGGTGCGCGTGAAGCAGGCGCTGAAGGAGGGTCCGACGATGCTGATCGGGCCGAACTGCCCGGGCGTGATCACGCCGGGGACGCAGACGCGCGTGGGCATCATGCCGGGCGACGTGTTCCTGCCGGGGCGCGTGGGGGTGGTCAGCCGCTCGGGGACGCTGGTGTACGAGGTGGTGGCGCAGCTGACGGCCGAGGGACTGGGGCAGAGCACGTGCATCGGCGTGGGCGGCGACCCGATCATCGGGACGCCCCAGCGCGAGGCGATCCGCCTGCTGAACGAGGATCCGGACACGGACGCGATCGTGATGGTGGGCGAGATCGGCGGGAGCGCCGAGCAGGACGCGGCCGGGTACATCAAGGAGCACGTGCGCAAGCCGGTGGTGGCGTTCATCGCCGGGGCGACCGCGCCTCCGGGGCGGCGGATGGGTCACGCGGGGGCGATCATCTCGGGCGAGGACGGCAAGGCCGAGAACAAGAAGGCGGCGCTTCGCGCGGCGGGCGCCGTAGTCTCGGACTCACCGGCGGAGATCGGCGCGACGATGAAGCGGCTGCTGGGCTAGCAGGCGGCTCAGGCCCAACCTCCTCAGTTCTCCTCCTGTTCCTTCAGGGTGGGTTGACGTATTTCTGTATTTCCGCAAACGTGGAAGTGGCCGAACGGGCCCGCGGAGTGACGCCATGGCGAAGTCAGTCGAGAAGAAGCGGCTCACCCTGGATCTTGACGCGCCCCTTCAGCGGCGGCTGAAGGCGATCGCGGCGCTCAAGGGCGTCAGCATGCGCGAGTATTGCCAGACCGCCATCGAGAAGGAACTGGAGGAGGATGAGGAGGCAGGGATTCCCGAGGAGGACTCGCGGTTCTCGCGTGCGGAGCACTTCGCGGCGCTCCGCCAGAAGTACTTCGGCGGACGCGTGCTGCCCGGAAACTCCGTCGACATCATTCGGGAAATGCGTGAGGAGCGGGATGCCCAGCTCTGGGATCGCACGTGAGTGGCTACGTCGTCGTTGACGCAAGTCTGGCAATCAAGTGGTTGGTACGGGAGGAGGATTCCGCGGACGCCCATGCGTGCTCGCGGCCTGGGATGATGAGGAGCAGCAGTTGGCGGCTCCGCACCTGTTCCGGTTTGAGGTGACGAACGCTCTCCACCGGCGGGTGGCGCGTGGCGAGCTGTTCGTTCACGAGGCTGCCGCCCTCGCAGAGGACCTTTTCTCAGAGTTTGACTTCGCCTCGCCGCCGCCCGTGCACCGACGCGCGCTCAAGCTGGCCAGCGAACTCGGACAGGGTGCGGCCTACGACTCCCACTACCTCGCGCTGGCGGAAGCGCTCGACTGCGAGTACTGGACGGCCGACGAGCGTTTCTGGCGAGCGGCCAGCACGACCTTCGATGCGGTGCACCTCCTGGGCGAGGTGCAGGCTTCCCGCTAGCGTTCGTCGAAGTGCAGGTCGCTGTGGGCGCCGTCGCAGAAGGGCTTGTTGTTGGAGGCGCCGCAGCGACAGAGCGTGCGACGGCTCTGCTCGGGCCAGGGGGTGCCGTCGGCGCTCTCGACGCTGACGCCGCCCCGAACCCAGAGGGGTCCGCCCGGAACCACCGCGATCTCGGGATCGGCTGCGGGCTCGAGGGAGTCACCGCCGGCCGTGACCATGGCGAGGCGGCCGGTGGGGCAGCGGGCGACCATGGCGGTGACGCGCTCGCGGGCCTCGTCACCGTCCTCGCCGATGAGGTCCCAGGCGTTTGTCGTCTTCGTGCCGCAGAAGCCGGCGCCGATGCAGATGGACTCGTCGTCAAGCATGACGCCGGCGGCGCCCTCAATGCGGTTGGCGCGATCGGCCATGTGGCGGCGATCGGCAGTCTCGGCCTCGGGCCAGGGCTCGCTGGCATGGGAGCCATCGCAGTAGGGCTTGTCGTTGGAGCGGCCACAGCGGCAGAGGGCGTAGAGGTCGCGTGACTCGTCGATCTCGCGGAGGACGTGCCAGTCGACGTTCTCGCCGTTGAGGGTCTGGACGGGGGCCATCTCGGTGAGGGGAACGCCGCCGGAGACGACGTAGGGACCGCCGTTCATGACCTGGATGCGCATCTCGTCTGCCATGTCAGCCCTCCTCGCCGCAGGCGTGCGGCGGCGGGGGGATGGTACAGGAACGAGAGGGGCGGAAGGGCCGCGGGCCGGCTACCGGCGACGCCGCGTCATCCAGATGGCGTTCGCGACCGCGATTCCTGCGGCGACGAGCCAGAGCAAAGTGCCGATGGCCGGGTTCTGCGAGAGGCCGATGCCGAGCCCGAGGACGAAGACGATCCCCGCGACGAGGAAGATCGCACCATGGAGAACCATCCTCATGACCACATTCACGCGGGCGCCTCGAGCGCGTTCATGGCCATCGTGTCGGGGCAGCTGACGCCCGCGGTGACGATGTACTGCATGGCCTGGGCGGAACTCCAGTCCACCACTTCGATCTGGTCGATGGGAAGCTGGACGAGCCAGCCTGACTGGGGCATGGGAGTCGAAGGCATGTAGACGACACCGACCTTCGACCCCGCCTCGTCTTCGATGAAGCTCATCAGGAAGCCGACCGACCACACACCCCGGCGGGGATACTCGATACGCACCACCGTGTCGAAGCCTGTGGGGGCCCTGGCGCCCGGGTCGGAGCCGGGGAGGAGCTTCTTGGTGGTGCTGTAGACGGCTCCGACGCCGGGCACGGCGGTGATGCCGCGCTCGATGAGATAGCCGGGCGTGCGGAAGAGGAAGGTCGAACTGAGGGTGCCGACGATGAAGAGCGCCACGATGATGATGGCGAAGCTGAGGCCCGGGATTTCGTCGCCGGCGATGGCGGAAATGATGGGCTGGAGCAGCCCGTCCATGGTCTGGAAGGCGAACTGGATCAGCCAGAAGGTGACCATGAGGGGGAGGAGGAGGACGGCCCCCCGCATGACCTTCCTGGTCACGCCTCGGCCGAGTCGCTGGTGAACGGCGGAAGTCTGGGTTGCGGTGGTCATGGAACACCTCCGGGAACCTCGTGGGGCTGCCGATGATTCTATTGGCCAGGGGAGGGCATGCCGCACCGTGGGAGGGTTGGGCTGGCCCGGGAAACGTCCCGGAAAGGGCCGCCGGCCGTGCATATGGTCGACAGCGTCGCGCGGAGGCAAGCTGACAGGGAGGGGATGCACGCGATGCAGCGGCTCACGCTCTTGTGTGAAGAAATAGCCAAATGCATAAGCACTTTGCTAATATCGGCGGGAAGGGCCTGGTGGCAGTCCTGGAGGTGGTCCCCCGCGATGCCTGCACTACTGACCAAGCTAGGGGTCGCCCTGGCAGCTGTTCTGGCACTCACACTATGGATGGGCGGGGACGACACCGTCTCCGCCGCGGACGCCGCCTGCCAGGCACGGGCAGAGGCTGTTCCCCACGCAGTCGGGGGAAGCACGCCCCCACTGCCCGGGACCTACCTGAGCACCCCGCTCAGCATCGAGGTCACCTGTGACCTCGCGACCGAGATCGACTTGCGGTTGCCCGGTGGAGACAGTTCCGGGCACTCCGTGGACTCCGTGGCGCCGCTGCGAATCAACGGCGAGCGCGCCTATCTCTGCCACGGCCAGGACGCCAGCGTTCAGGTCACCTCGACCTCGCTGGGCTGGTCGGAGTCAATCCCAATCGATGGCATCGAGGCGATTCCGCAATGCGACGTGTTGCTCAAGCGGGGCGCGACATGGGTTGAATGGACCGGACCGCGTCTTGAGCTACGCGAGGCGTTCGCGGGACGGGCACTGGGCTGGGTGAACTGGGAGCGTGGTCCCGACGGCACCGTTCCCGGGCTGTCCGTCTGGTCGTTCGGGGAAGGACAACTCCTGCCGACGCGCGCCTGGGGCGCCGGGGTGGCCCCGCTGCTCGGTGGCCTGACCCACTTCTCGCCGGGCGGGAAGTACCTGGTCGTCTCCAACGCCGAACGGGCCTGGACGTTCCCTCGGCCGCCGACGGTGCAGTCGGTGTTCGAGGGCGCCCAGATTGTCTCCTTCTACGGATACCCGGACGTGCGGGCGATGGGCGTGCTGGGGCACGGCACGCCGGCGGAGGTCGCCCAGGAGGTCGCCATCTGGGCGGCCCGGTACGACGAGCTCAACGGCCCGCGGGAGGTGATTCCCGCCTTCCACCTGATCACGGGCGTGGCGCAGGCGTACCCGACCGCGGACGGTACCTGGCTGTACCGGCTGCCGGCCGATCGCATCGCCGAGTACGTGGAGGCGGCCCGGGAACGGGAGATGATCCTGTTCCTGGACGTGCAGATCGGCTGGAGCGACCCCCTGACGGAGGTGAAGCTGCTCGAGGAGTTCCTGCGGGAGCCGTTCGTCCACATGGCGCTGGACCCGGAGTTCGCGACCGAACACCTCGGCGTGCGGCCGGGCCGGGCCATCGGCGGGATCGGCGCGGAGCACGTGAACGAGGTGCAGCACTACCTGGCGACGCTGGTGGAAGAGGAGGGAATCCCTCCGAAGATCCTGATGGTGCACCAGTTCGCGGCGAGAATGCTGCGAGACCGGGACATGGTCGAGGACGTGGAGGGCGTCGAGGTGTCGATCGACATGGACGGCTTCGGCACGGCTGCGTTGAAGCTGCGGCACTACGGCTGGTACGCCCTCACGGCCCCCTCGGAGCGGCCGGCGCTGAAGCTGTTCTTCGACCAGGACACCCCGGTGATGACGCCCGAGCAGGTTCAGGCGCTCGATCAGGTGCCGGACCTGATCATGTACCAGTAGCGCCACTAGGCATGCCACGAATGCGCTACCTGCGGGGACACCCGCCACGTATCATCGCGCCATGAGCGACTCCCCGACCGAGGGCAGCGCGCGGCTGATGGTCCAGTGCCCGGACCGGCCCGGGATCGTGGCTGCGGTGTCCGACTACCTGTACCGGCACGGGGCCAACATCCTGGAAGGCGACCAGCACTCGACGGACGGTGAGAACCCCCAGTTCTTCATGCGCATCGAGTACGACCTCGACGGCCTGACAACACCCGCGGCGGAGGTCGCCGCAGGATTCGGCGCGGCAGTGGCCAGCAAGTTCGACATGCAGTGGCGCGTCTCCTACAGCGCCGACCGTCCGCGCGTCGCCATCCTGTGCACGCGCGAGCCCAACTGCGTGCTGGACCTGCTGTGGCGGGCGCGGACGGAAGAGCTCGAGGCGGACATCGCCATGGTCATCTCGAACCGCGAGACCCTGCGGTCGCTGGCGGAGCGGTTCAACGTGCCGTTCGAGCACCTGCCGGTGACACGAGAGACGAAGGTCGAGCAGGAGAAGGCGATGCTCGACCTCCTACGTGGCCGGGTCGATCTCGTGGTGCTCGCGCGCTACATGCAGATCCTGACGCCGATGTTCCTGGGCGAGTATCCGCAGAAGGTGATCAACATCCACCACTCGTTCCTGCCGGCGTTCGCGGGCGCCGATCCGTACGGGCAGGCGGAAGAGCGAGGCGTGAAGATCATCGGGGCGACGGCCCACTACGCGACGGCGGAGCTGGACGCGGGCCCGATCATCGAGCAGGACGTAGTGCGGGTGACGCACAAGAACGCGCGGGCGGATCTTATGCGGCTCGGCCGTGAAGTGGAGCGGACGGTCCTGGCGCGAGCGGTCCGCTGGCACATCGAGGATCGCATCCTCGTGTACGACAACAAGACGGTGGTGTTCCACTAGGAAGGGAACGGCCGCCTATTCCAGCAGCACGCCAACTTTTCCCAGGGCTTCGCTGACGACCTGTCGAGGGGCGCGACACTCGAAGCGAGCTCCCCTTGCTCGCCAGTCAAGGCTACGCAGCTGGTCAGCGAGAACAACACCGCTGACGGGGATGGTCGCGGGAAGCGCAACCTCGAACGGATAGCCCCTGACGCGAGAGGTGATCGGACAGCAGAGGGCGAGGCTGGTTACTTCGTTATAGGACTCCGGACTCAGGACAAGGGCAGGCCTGTGGCCGGCCTGCTCGTGCCCGGCATGGGGCGTGAAGCTGAGCCAGACGATGTCGCCCCGGGAGGGGACGTAGTCGCCATCTACCACTCCTCGCGACCAACAGCCGGCCCTGCATCCTGCTCCGGGTGGAGGTCCTCAGGGTCGACCTGCGCGAGCATCGTCGCCAGGTCGTAGGGCCGCTTGCGCAGGATGACCTCGTCACCTTCGGCAACGATCTCGATGGTCGAGCCTTCACGGACGCCCCATTGCTCCGCGATTGGCTTCGGGATGCGCACCGCAAGGCTCGTGCCCCACCTGGAGACATGTGACTCGGCGCCCATGCGAACACCTCCTCAGGAGATATATTATATATCTTGAAGCCAGGGAATACAGCCGGGGAGGTACAGGTGGCGACAGTGCTGGTGCTAGGGGCTTCGGGGTACGTGGGTAGCCACCTCGTGCCCCGGCTCGTGGAGGAGGGGCACACGGTGCGGGCGGCGGGGAGACGGAAGGAAACGCTCGAAGCGCGCGAGTGGGAGGGGGTGGAGGTGGTGCAGGCGGACGCGCTCGACAGGGGGTCGCTCGGGGCCGCCTTCGAGGGCGTCGACCTCGTCTACTACCTGGTGCACTCAATGGCCTCGGGGACGGATTTTCCGGAACGGGATCGCCGCGCAGCGGCGAACGCGCGACTGGCAGCGGAGGAGGCCGGTGTGGGCCGCATCGTGTACCTGGGAGGGCTGCAGCCGAGCGGGGCGTCATCCGCTCATCTCGCCTCGCGACGCGAGACGGGCGACGTCTTGCGTGCAGGCGCCGTGGACGTGACCGAGGCTCGCGCCGGCATCGTGGTGGGGCCGGGCTCGGCCGCCTTCGAGGTGATCCGAGACCTCGTCTACCACCTGCCGGTGATGGTGACGCCGCGCTGGGTGCGCTCGCTGACGCAGCCGATCGCCCTCAACGACCTGATCGAGTACCTGGTGCGGCTGCCGGCAACGGAGCCGCCGGGGGACCACACGTACGACGTGGGCGGCCCCGAGGTCGTGCGGTACCAGGACCTGCTGACGCGCTTCGCGAGCGCGGTAGGAAGGCGGCTGGCTATCGTGCCGGTCTCGGTGCTCAGCCCGCGGCTCTCCTCGTACTGGCTCGACCTCGTGACGGCGGTGCCCTCGAACGTCGCACGTCCGCTCATCGACGGGCTGCGGCACGACCTCGTCGTCAACCCGGAGGCCGACCTGCACGCGCGCATCCCGATCGAGCTGCGCACCTACGAGGAAGCGGTGCGCGCCGCCCTGGAGGCGGAACGGACGGCCGACCTGCCGGCGCGCTGGACCGAGGGTTCGTTCGCGATGCGGGACCACCGCGCCGAGATCTCGTTCTACAGCCGCGGAGAGCGGGTCGAGCGCAGCTGCCGCGCGTCGGCGGGGGCAGTGTGGGCGGTGGTGTCGGCGATCGGCGGGGCGAACGGGTGGTACTACGCGAACTGGCTCTGGAACCTGCGAGGTCTGCTGGACCGCCTCGTGGGGGGCGTGGGAAGGCGGCGGGGACGGCGCCACCCGACCGAGATCCGCACGGGCGACGCGCTCGACTTCTGGCGGGTGGTAGGAGTGGAGCCTGGGCGCCGGCTGACGCTCCTGGCGGAGATGAAACTGCCGGGCATCGCCATCCTCGAGTTCGAGGTGGCGGGGGAAGGCGAGGGTTCGCGGATCGTGACGTCGGCGCACTTCCACCCGGCGGGGGCGGCGGGGCTGCTCTACTGGTACGCGCTCTGGCCCGTCCACAAGCGCATCTTCGCGGGGCTCACGGACGCGATCGTGGCGCGGGCGCTGTAGCGGGAGGGGAAAGGCAGGGCTGTGAGTCAGGCGGAAACTTCGCGGGTCAGGGAGCGCTCGTAGGCGCTGAGGAGCGACAGCAGGATCTCTTCGATCTGGCCGCGGCGCCAGTGGCGCACGCGACGCTCCTCGGGGGCTTCGCCGGCCTCGCCACCGCCGGTAGCGACGCGAGCCACGACCTGCCAGGAGGAGCGCTCGGCGCCTCCCCGATCGACCAGCTCGAAGGCGGCGTTCTGGACAGCGCCGACGGTGATGCCAAAGGGCCCAGCGTCATTGAGGGGGTCGATGGTGATGGGGAGAGCCTCGCCGTAGACGTGGCGAACGTCCTCAATGCACTCGGTTGCCCAGCGGTGGATGTTGGCGAGAACCTGGCGCTGGGAGTCGAAGTCGTGGGAACGGGAGAGGAACCCAGATTCGCGCCGCTCGACCCAGCCTTCCCGGAGGCTTCGAACGCGCACCTCGAAGGGTGTTCCGTCCACAGCCTCACCTCCTGGAACTCGGACTCGGGGTCTGTTCGTGTCGCGGGGGATATGGAAGAGGGGCCGGGCGCGGGGTGCGCCCGGCCCCTCAGCCGGGGGACGTGGGGAGGCTAGAGCGCCTCGTCGCCGCGTTCGCGGGTGCGAACGCGAACGGCATCTTCCACGTTCGAGATGAAGACCTTGCCGTCGCCGATCTCGCCGGAACTGCCGTTATCGAGAATGGCGTCCACGACGGCGTCGGCCTTGTCGTCGGCGACCACGAGGGTGAGGAACACCTTGGAGAGGTACTCCACGCGGTACTCGCGGCCGCGCCACTGCTCGGTGATGCCACGCTGTTTGCCGTGGCCCTTGACCTCCCAGACGGTGATACCGCCGGAGAAGCCGAGCTCGTCGAGGGCGTCCTTCACGGGTTCGAGCGCACTCGGCCGGATGATGGCTTCGATCTTTTTCACCGGGTACTCCTTTCCGGACTCAGGGTCGGATGCGGGATGTGGCGTGGGCTCACCTTCCGCCTCCGCCTATCTCGGCGGCACCGAAAATGCCGGAGCCCGAAGGACCGAAGTCCGGGTAGGCGTCGACGCCGTGCTCGATCAGGTCGAGGCCGCGCATCTCTTCTTCCTCGCTCACGCGGAGTCCCACGGTGAACTTGATGGCGAAGAAGAGAATACCGCCCGTCACAGCGGTCCAGCCGACGATGGCCGCGATGCCGATGAGCTGCATCAGCAGCTGCTCGCCGCCGCCGCCCAGGAAGAGGCCGTAGTGCTGCGGGTTGGCGTAGCCGGCTGCTTCCATACCGGCCTGGGATGAGAAGAGGCCGACGGCGATGACGCCCCAGATGCCCGCGAAGGCATGCACGGAGACGGCGCCGACGGGATCGTCGATGCGGAACCTGGCATCCAGGAGTTGCACGCCGTAGTACATGACCAGCGCACCGATGGCGCCGATGACGACCGATGCCCACGGGTCGACCGTGGCCGTGCCGGCCGTGATGGCCACGAGGCCCGCGAGGATACCGTTGATGGTGAGGCCAGCGTCGTAGCGGCCCGTGCGGAAGCGCGACCACAGCATCGCAGTGATGCCGCCGGCGCCCGCCGCCAACGTCGTGGTCACGGCGACACTCGCGGCCAGGGCGGCGCCGCCGCCCGAGAGCCCAAGCGTGGAGCCCGGGTTGAACCCGTACCAGCCGAACCAGAGGATGAACATGCCGATGGTGGCGATCGAGATGTTGTGGCCGGGGATGGCCCTTACTTCGCCGTTGGGGCCGTACTTGCCGAGGCGCGCGCCAACGGCGATAGCGCCCATGAGGCCGGTGATGCCGCCCACGGTGTGGACGATGCCCGAGCCGGCGAAGTCGACGTAGCCGTTGCCCAGCCAGATGTCGTCCGTGAAGGCGCCCATCCACGTGGTCCCGTCCCAGCCCCAGTGGACCACCACGGGGTAGATGAAGCCGGTGACGACGACGGTGTAGATGAGATAGGCCGAGTACTTGGTGCGTCCCGCCAGGGCGCCCGCCACGATCGTGGCCGCCGCCGCCGCGAAGGCGAACTGGAAGAACCAGTCGGCGTGGCCATAGCCCGCGTCGGCAAGCTGGTTCAAGCCGAAGTTGCCGAGCCCGATGAACTCGTTCGAAGCGTCGCTGACGCCGTAGGCGAAGGCCCAGCCGACGAGCCAGAAGGAGATGCCTCCCACGCAGGCGTCGATCATGTTCTTCATCAGGATGTTCGCCGTCTCCTTGGAGCGGACGAAGCCCGCCGTGAGCATGGCGAAACCGGCCTGCATGAAGAACACGAGGAAGCCCGCGATCAGCAACCAGGCAGTGTCGACCGCGCTGATGATGTCAGCGAGGTCTTCAGCACCGTCCTGGGCGGAGACCACGGAAATGATGCCGAGCGCGAGCAGACCGCCTGCGAGCATGGCGGTCGGCCGGCGCAGGGCCGGTAGGGCACGTTTCATGCAATCCTCCTCGATGCCCCCGGATGGGGCGAAACGTCGATGGGGAAGCTAGGTGGGGTTGGTTTCCCGCAGATTGCGGGCCTGTTTCAGACACGTTTCGAAACACAACGTTCATTTGTCTTGCTCCTTCGACTGCTCCGCTTCGTTTCACGCCCTGTGTTCTCGGCTCGACTGCTCCGCTTCGCTTCGAGCTCACTGGCGGGGCTCCGCGTTCGGCTGCTGCGCACTCGCCGGGTCGGCGAGGTGATGAGGCGCATAGCCCGGAAAGACGGGCGCTCAAGGTCCGTGCGAGATTTCACAAGCGGCGGGTTCGTGCTACGCTGGCGGGCGCAGCGGCGCATGGCTGGCCCTGCCCGCTCCATCCATTCCCGACCTGTCTGTAAGAAGGAGTTGGCGTCAGCGTGAACATAGTCGTCTGCGTCAAGCAGATTCCCGATCCGGAGACGCCGGCCTCGCAATTCGCCGTCGATGAAGCGGCGAAGCGCGTGATTCCCGCGCAGGGCATCGCGCCGGTGGTGAATCCCTACGACCCCCAGGCCACCGAAGCGGCCCTTCGCCTGAAGGACGCCGCCGGCGAGGGCAAGATCACGGTCATCAGCCTCGGCGAGGATTCGGCGCGCGACGCGATCAAGCACGCCCTCGCGATGGGCGCCGACGAGGGCGTCCTGCTGAGCGACCCCGACTTCGAGAACATCGACAACTTCCAGACGGCGGTGGCCCTGTCTCGGGCGATCGAGAAGATCGGTGGCGTGGACCTCGTCCTGATGGGACGGGCCTCGGCCGACTGGGACATGGGCGTCGCGCCGCTGGGTGTCGCCGAGCAGCTCGGCATTCCCTGCGTGACCATCGCGAAGTCGATGGAGCTGGACGGCGACACGCTCACGGTGGAGCGCGTGCTGGACGACGGCTTCCAGACCGTCGAGGTGGACACGCCCGCGGTGGTGTCGATCTCGAACGAGTTCGGCGAGCCGCGCTACCCGCAGCTCCGGCAGATCATGCTGGCGGCGAAGAAGACCGTGCAGGTCTGGTCGGCGGACGACCTGGAGCTCGAGGACGACGAGGCTGGCGAGGACAACCGCTGGCTGGAGCTGGAAGCGCTCTACATCCCGCAGGTGGAGAGCAACGTCGAGATCATCGAGGGCGACTCCCCGGAGGAGCAGGCCCGCAACCTCGCGCTGAAGCTGCGCGAGGCCAAGCTCATCTAGAGGAACGACGATGCCTGGAACCCTCATCATTGCCGAGGCGGCCGACGGCGCCGTCGCTCCCCATTCCTTCGAACTGCTGGCGGCCGGGCGCGCCCTGGCCGACCAGGGCGGCGGCGCGGTCAGCGCCCTCATCGCCGGCGACGAGTCGCTTGCCCAGTCCCTCTTCGAGCACGGCGCGGACGCCGTCTACGTCGCTCCGGCCGGCTCGCTCGACCCGGGCTACGCCGAGATGGGCGCGGGTGCGGCCCTGGCCGCGTGCGAAGCGGCCGGCGCGGACATCGTGCTCATGGGCCAGACGAGCCTCGGGCGGGACCTCGGTCCGCTCATGGCCTTCCGCCTGAACACGGCCGTCGCCATGGAGTGTGTGGGCCTCACGATCGACGGGGGACGCCTGCGGGCGACCCGCAGCTGCTACGGCGGGAACGCCAACGCGGAAGTGACCTGGCGCGGTGACGTGCAGATCGCGACCGTCAAGCCGAAGGCCATGGACCCCCTGGCGCCCGACAGCAGCCGCAGCGGCTCCGTCACCGCCATCGACGCAACCGGCGAGCAGCGCGTGCGCGTGGTCTCCACCGAGGCGGCGGAGGCGACGGGCATCCGGCTGGAGGACGCCGACGTGGTGGTCTCCGGCGGGCGCGGCCTGGGCGATCCCTCCGCGTTCGAGATGATGGAGGAGCTCTCGGGGCTTCTCGGCGGGGCGACGGGCGCGAGCCGGGCGGCCTGCGACCTCGGCTGGTACCCGCCCTCGCAGCAGGTCGGCCTCACCGGCAAGACGGTGACGCCGACCCTCTACATCGCGGTCGCCATCAGCGGCGCGAGCCAGCACATGGCCGGCATGTCCGGCTCGAAGAACATCGTCGCGGTGAACCGCGATCCCGACTGCAACATGGTGCAGGTGTCGCGCTTCGCCGTGGTCGAGGACTACAAGAAGGTGGTCCCCGCCCTGATCGACGCCATCAAGGCGCTCGACTAGGGCGACTCCTCTTCCTCCGTTTCCTCCTCCGAGCCGCCCGAGTTGAGGGCGGCCAGGACGAGGTCGCGCGCGAGGGGAGCGGCAAAGGGGCGGCCTTCCTCAGCATTGTCGAAAACGACGGCGGCCAGGGCGGCGGGGAGGTCGCGGGGGGAGTAGGCGACGAAGAGGACGTGGGCCTGACCCTCGGCCTCCTCGGCGGTGCCCGACTTGCCGCCGAAGTCGTCGTAGCCGAGGTCAGCGAACACCCACCCGGCGGTGCCACGCGTGCCGGTGACGAGCTCGAGGCCGTGGCGCAGGTGTGCGGCGTCCTGTGACTCGAGGGGCAGGGCGCCCCGATCGCCGGGTGCGACGCCGGCGAGAATCTTGGGCGTTCGCAGTTCGCCGTTGAGGAAGGCGCTGTAGGCGTTGGCGAGCTGCAGGGGCGTGACTAGCAGGTCACCCTGCCCGATACCGAGGTTGACGGCATCGCCGGGATACCAGGGTTCGCCCCTCACGGCCTGCTTCCATGCGGCATCCGGCACAAGGCCGGAGTCGTCGTAGAGCCCCTCGACGCCGGTCCCGGCGCCGAAGCCAAAGGCACGGGCCATGTCGGGGAGGGCGCCGGGCGCCTCGTTGTAGAGCGTGAGGGCGATCTCGTAGAAGACGGGGTTGCAGGAGCGCATCAGCCCCTCGGCGATGCTCAGCTCGCCTTGCTCGCCCTCCCAGTTGCGCCGGGGCGGGTCGACGCCGTACCAGACGGCGCCGCAGAAGAGGCGGTGCGCGGGGCTGAAGGCTCCCTGCGCGAGGCCGGCGGCGCCGGTCACGAGCTTGAACGTGGAGCCTGCCGAGTAGAGGCCGTGCGTGGCGCGGTCGTTGAGGGGGTCGTCGTCGCTGGCGGCGAAGGCGGTGACGGCGGGCTGGTTGCCGAGCTCGAACGCGTTGGGGTCGAAGGAGGGCGAACTGTTGAGCGCGAGGATGGCGTTCGTACGCGGGTGGAGGACGACGGCGGCGCCGCGCAGGCCCGCCAGGCCCTCGTGGGCTGCGAGGAGGAGGGCGGAGTCGAGGGTGGTGTGCACGTCTTCGCCGGGGACATAGTCGCGCTCGAAGAGCACGACCGTCTCGTCGCCGCCGGTCACCACGAGGCGCGCGCCTACGCGACCCGCAAGCACGTCATCCATCGCCGCCTCTATGCCGACCGCCCCGACGCGGTCGCCGGGCAGGAGGCCGGCGTCGGGGCGGTCGGCGAGCTCTTCGGCGGTGTACTCGCGGGTATAGCCGACGACGTGGGCGGCGGCGGGGCCGAGGGGGTGGACACGGCGCTCCTCGAACCAGAGGACGGCGCCGGGGACGGCTTCCACGAAGCGGGCCGCTTCCTCGACGCGGGAGTCGGGCACAATGCCGAGGGGCACGCGGTGGCGCTGCCCGAGGGGGCTGTCGAAGGCCGCCGCCACCTCCTCCTCCTCGAAGCCGAAGGACACGAAGGCGGCGGTGACGGTCTCCTCGTCGAACACACGGCTGCGGTCGAGGCCGATCATGCGGACGTCGAGCGTGATAGCGAGGGGCTCGCCGTGGCGGTCGTAGATGGCGCCGCGGGCGGGACGCTGGACGACGGCGCGCAGTTCCCTTCCGGGGGTGAGGGCGGGATGCATGACGGCGGGCGTCCAGGCGATACGGGGGGAGCCCTGCTGGAGGGAGACGAAGGGGACCGTGGTGGCGTACTCCAGCGTCCCGAAATAGGTCGTCTCGAGGCGGACGCGGAGGGTGACGCGCTCGGCATCTTCACCAGAAACGGACACTTTCGTCTCCGTTACGGCCACCTCCTGGTGGAAGCTTGCGTAGGCTTCGGCGAAAGCGGCCAGGGGGAGCCTTGCGCGGGTGCCGCCATCGAGGAGGTCGTACATCGCGGGGGCATCACCCGCCTCCCAGGCGTCGGCGAAACGCTGCGCCACCGCCAGGGGCGTCTCCGCCACATGTGTCGGCGTGGGGGTGACCGTGGGAGTCGGGAGCGGGGGTTCGGCGGCTCCGTCGCCAACGAGGGCACGGATTCCGCCGGCCGCGGCGCCAGCGATGACGCCAAGGACGACAGACGCCAGGAGGAACCTGCGTAGAGTCATGCGGCCCTCGCGTCTGTTTCCCGCCGTGCTGATTGTAGCAGCGCTCCTTGTGGCCGCCTGTAACGGAAGCAAGGACGCGGAAGAGCCAGCCGGCCCGGACGTAACGCGGCCGGAGCCGCGGGGGCCGGTGCGGGAGCTGCGGCTGGGCCTGGGCGTGCAGCCCTGGGAGGACACGCGCAGCGCCCACATCGACACCTTCGCAACGGCGGCGCAGCACGCGGAGCTGGTGAGCATCGCACGAGTGCCGCCCTGGGAGGACTTTTTCCCCGGAGCGGAAGTCTCGGAGGAGACGCACGCGCTGATGCGGCTCGAACGAGACCTGCTGCGGCAGTACGACCTCTCGCTCCTGTTCGCGATCGACCCGACCGATGGGGCGGTCCAACGGACGCGCGTCGCGGGATTGCCCGAAGGCGGCGATGCGGAGGCGGGATTCCTGCGCGAGGACGTGCAGGAGGCGCTCGTGGCCTACGCCATCTACGTCGTCACCAACTACGAGCCCGAGTACCTGGCGGTGGGCGTGGAGATCAACATGCTGCGGGCGCGGGCGCCGGGTCAGTTCGTGGGGTTCCTGAAGGCGTACGCGAAGGTCTACGACGCGGTGAAGTCGATCAGGCCCGGGACGAAGGTGTTCCCGACGTTCCAGCTCGAGGACCTGCTGGGGAAGCTCACGCAAGAGCACCCGCCGCAGTGGGGTGCGATCGACGCCTTCGGAGGGCGCATCGACGCCCTCGCCTTTTCCACCTACCCCTACCTCTCCTCCAGCGTGCGGCTCGTGCGGGAGATCCCGGAGGATTACTACGCGCAGCTCCGGGAGCGTTTCACGGGAGAGATCCTGATCAGCGAGGCGGGGTACGCCTCTGCCACCATCGAGGGGCACTCGTGGGTCGGCTCGGAACGGGAGCAGGAGGAGTTCCTGAACCTGCTGCTGGACCAGGCGCATGCGAACGGGTTCAGCGCGGTGGTGTGGGGCGCCGAGCGCGACCCGGCGCAGAGCCGCCAGGGAGGCGCGGCCGTGCTCAACGATGTCGGGCTGCGCTACAGCGACGGGTCCGACAAGCTGGCGTGGGCGGTCTGGCAGGAGTGGGCGCGACGACCTCTACCCGCTCCGGCCGAGGGGAACTAGCAGGGAACGACGCTAGCGCTGTTCGGGATCGTCGCTGCCGGGAGTGCGGATGGGCGGAGGGTCGACATCGCCGTCGGCCGTGTCGCCCTGACCCAGTTCCTCGGCGATCTGGAGGCGGTCGAGGAACTCGCGGCGGGTGATGATGCCGATCATGCGTCCCTCGTCGATAACAGGGAGCTGGTTGAGTCGGCGCTGGGCGAGGAGGGGCATGACGTCGGCGGCGGGGGCGTCGGCGGCGATGGTCACGACCTCGGCGCGGGGCGTCATGATGCGCTGGGCGGGGGTGGTGGCCCACTCGTTGCGGGGCACGCGGCCGAGGTCGCTCACGGTGAGGATGCCGACCACGTAGTCGTCGTTGGCAACGACGACGGAGCGCTCGCCGCCGCCGATCATGTGCTCGTCGACGACGGCCTGGATGGACGTGCCCGGGGTGACCTCGACGAAGGTGCGGTGCATCAGGTCGCGGGCGGTGAGGCGGTTGATGACCGTATCGACGCGGATGCTGTTGCCTTCGCCGCGAGCGGCGCCGAGGAGGAACCAGCCGATCATGATCGCCCAGATGCCGGCGACCCACTGGCCCAGGAAGAGGAAGACGGCGCCGGTGGCGATCACGGCCCAGCCGAACATCTCGCCGGTGCCGGCGGCGATGCGGGTCGCCTTTCGGAAGCTGCGCGTGCGCTTCCAGGCGATGGAGCGCAGGACGCGTCCGCCGTCGAGGGGGAAGCCGGGGAGGATGTTGAAGACCGCGAGGATGAGGTTGACGAAAGCGAGGTACTCGAACATCGCCCCGAACGGCGCGTTTCCCCCGCCGGCGAGGCGTGAGGCGCCAAAGATGAGGAGGGCGATGACGAGGCTGGCCGCGGGTCCGGCGGCGGCGATGAAGAACTCCTCGCCGGCGGAACGGGGCTGGCGCTCGAGGTGCGAGACGCCGCCGAAGATGAATAGCGTGATGCGGGGCACGCGGAGGCCGCGGCGGATGGCGACCACGGCGTGGGCGAGCTCGTGGAGGAGCACGGTGACGAACACGAGGACGGCAGCGACGGCGCCCAGCAGCCAGTAGCCGGCGACGCTGCCCTCATAGCGGTCGGGGAAGAACCCGGCGGCGAGCAGGTAGGTGACGATTCCCAGGATGAGGAACCAGGACGGGTGTATCTCGATGGCGATGCCGCCGATGGTGGCGATGCGCAGACCGCGGCCGGGCATGCTTCTACGGTAGGGCACGGGGCCAGCCGGCGCCACGACGCGGCGACAGCGGCTCGCTTGCGGCAGCGGGCCGGGGGCCGGTAGCGTGAGCCCATGGCGAAGGTCGCGCTCTTCGTGCCGTGCTACATGGCGGCGCTGCGTCCCGATGACGGGGGTCACGCCCGGCGCGTGCTCGAGCGGCTCGGCGACGAGGTGCAGACGATCGTGGGCCCGTGCTGCGGGCAGCCGGCCTTCAACAGCGGGTACCGGTCGGAGTCGAAGAGCGTGGGACGCATGCTGCTGCGAGCGGCTCGGGGACACGACACGGTCGTCGTCCCGTCGGGGTCGTGCGCGAGCATGGTGAAGCACTACCTGCCGGGGCTGTGGGCAGGACCGCGGGGGGCCAGCATCGAGCGCATGAGCGAGCGCTTCGTCGAGTTCGGCGCCTACGTGGCCGCGCACCCGAACGTGGCGGCGTTGCCGCTTCGCCTCCCGGGGGCGGTCACGTACCACGACTCCTGCCACGGGCGCCGCGAGCTGGGGCTGACGGAGGGGGCGGTAGGGCTGCTCGAACAGGTCGAGGGGCTGGACGTGCGCCGCCTCGCCTACGAAGACGAATGCTGCGGTTTCGGCGGCACCTTCACCGTGAAGGAGCCGGAGGTGTCGGTGGCGATGGCGCGGGCGAAGCTGGAGGACGTGGCCTCTCGGGGGGTGCGGGTGCTCGTCTCCGGGGACCTGTCCTGCCTCGCGCATCTGGAGGCGACGGCGCGAGCCACGGACCAGCCGCTCGAGACCTGGACGCTCGCCGAGCTCCTCGACAGGGCGCTGGCGTGAGCCCCTTCCGCGCGCGGGCGCGAGCCGAGATCGCGGCGGGGCCGCCCGCGGCCACGCTCTCGCCGATCCTGCGCAAGCTGGTGGCCGACAGCCGGGACCAGCTTGCGACGGCGAGCCCGTCCGATGCGCGCGCTCGCGCGCAGGCGGCGCGCAGCTACGCCGTCGACCACCTGGACGAGTTGCAGGAACAGCTCCGCGAGTCGTGCGCGCGGCAGGGCATCGGGTACCACCGGGCGGCCACCGCGGAGGAGGCCGTCGCGCTGGTGACGCAGCTGCTGGGCGACGCGCGCCGCGTGGCGAAATCGAAGTCGATGGTGGCGGAGGAGGTGGGGCTGACGCACGCCCTGCGGGTGCGGGGCAAGGAGGTGCTGGAGACCGATATCGGCGAGTACATCGTCGACATCGAGGGGCGGGGACCGAGCCACATCACGGCTCCGGCGCTGCACCTGAACCGGGCGCGCATCCGGGAGCTGCTGGCGGGGGCGGGGGCGGACGTGCCGGACGACGACCCCGTGCGCCTCTCGCGCACGGTGCGGGACGTGGTCGCGGAGTTCTTCGGGCAGGTGGACGCGGGCATCACGGGGGCGAATGCGGTCATCGCGAACAGCGGTCGCATCGTGATCGTGGAGAACGAGGGGAACGTTTCGCTGGGAGTGAGCCGTCCAAGGCTGCACATCGCGATCACGGGCATGGAGAAGGTGGTGGCGGACGAGGAGGCAGCGCTGGCGGTCCTGCAAGTGCTGGCGCCGAGCGCGACGGCACAACCGCTGACGGCCTACACACACTTCCTGGGGGCGCCGGAGGAGGGGCGGGAGCGGCACCTCGTGGTGGTCGATAACGGGCGCTCGGAGATCCTGGCCGACGAGCGCTACCGGGACGTGCTGCGCTGCATCCGCTGCGGGGCCTGCATGAACGCCTGCCCCGTGTACACGGCGGCGGGCGGGCTCTCTTACGGGTCGCCGTACATGGGGCCGATCGGGGCGGTGGTCTCGCCGCTGCTGTGGCGCGATGGCCGCCACGCGGACCTGCCGTCGGCCTCAAGCCTGTGCGGGCGCTGCTCCGAGGTGTGCCCGGTCGGCATTCCCCTGCACCGGATGCTGCTCGACCTGCGGGCGGGGGAGGGGGAGAACGGGGGGTCGCGACTCGAGAAGGTGGCGTGGAAGTCGTGGGCGGCGGCGTTCGCGGGGCGGCAGGGCCGGGCGGCGAGCTGGCTCGCGCGGCTGGGGCTGCGGGCGGGCGGACGCCTGCCGGGGCTCCCGGTCGGCGGTTCGCGGCCGATCCCGGCGGCGACACCTGCGCGCGACCCGGCGATGCTCGTTCCCCTCGAGAGCATCGAGCCAGAGCCGGAGGCCACTCCGGATCCGCTGCCGGACGACGTGGTGGCCGCCTTCCGGGAGCGCGCGGCGGTGGTGGGAGCGATCGTGGAGGACGGGGCGGAGCCCGAGGACGGAGACCAGCGCGTGCGGGCGACGGCGGCGGTGGCCTCGACGGGAAGCGTGCTGCTCACGGGGGAGGCGGCGGCGCGGGGGGCGCTGATGGACGCGCGCCGCATCGTGGTGGAGGTGGACGAGGCGAGCGTCGTGCGCTTCCCGCAGGAGCTCGGACCGGCGCTCGCGGGGGATGGCGACGCGCTCATCCTGACGGGCGCGAGCCGGACGGCCGACATCGAGAAGCGCATCGTGCGGGGCATCCACGGACCCGAGGCGCTCGTGGTCGTGGTGGGCGGGGGGACGGCGGAGGCCTAGCGCGGGAGAGGTGGCGGCGGCCCCTTCCACGCTTCAGACTGGCCGCCTACGCGATACGAAACGAGCCAGGAGGCACGGCATGGACGGACGGGATCTCCTCCGCAGCCAGTACGCATTCGCACAGGACAACCTGGAAGCCGCGATCGAGCGGTGCTCGCCGGAGCTGCTGACGAAGACGATCGAGGGCTCGCTGACGAACCCGATCGGCGCAACCTACGCGCACACGGTCATCACGCAGGATCTGGTCCTGGTGCGAGGGTTGATGGGACGGGAGCCGGTCTACCACGCGAGCGGGATCGGCGAGCGGGTCGGGTTCGAGCTGCCGGAGAGCCCGGTGATCTCGCAGGACTACACGACCGGCCTGAGCTTTGAGCTGGGTGCGCTGCGCGAGTACGCGGCGGCCGTGCGCTCCACGGTCGACGGGTACCTGGAGTCGGCATCGGACGAAGACCTGGAGACGGAGATCCCGTTCGGGCCGACCCCACGACCGAAGCTCTGGGTGTTCGGCACACTCGGGGTCTGGCACGTGTCCTCGCACCAGGGCGAGATCGCGGCCCTGATGGGGCTGGAGGGCGAGCAGGGACAGACGCTCTAGGGCGTCCGCTTCCAGCGGCTAGAAGCGGACGAAGTCCGCGCTGCTACGGAACATCACGCTGATGCGGGGTCCGGCCTGCTGCGTCTTCGGCACGCAGTGCTCCCAGTGAAGCTGGCAGGCGCCGCCCATGACGAGCAGGTCGCCCCAGCCGGCGGAGAAAGTCCGGGAGGGGCCGCCGCCGTGGGGGCGCACGAGGAAGCGTCGCGAGTCCCCGAGGGAGAGGGTCGCGACGAAGGCCTGACCGCGACGCTCGCGGCGCGCCCGGTCGCGGTGCCAGGCAACGCTGTCGCTTCCGTCGCGGTAGAGCGCGAGGGCGACGAGGTCGAAGGTGGCGCCGTAGCGCTCGCCGAGGGCATCGGCGATCTCGCGGATGACGGGGTGGCCGGGACCATCGCGGGGGATGGAAGCGGTGAGGCGGGGCACGTCGACCATGCGGTCGTACATGACGCGCCGGTGGCCGTGCCAGCGGGTGTCGTCGTGGAGGGCGTCGAAGACGGCTTGATGGCCCGTGAGGAAGCCCTGGGCCTGGTCGATCCAGGACTCGTACCCGAGCTCCGTTCGCCGGATGCCGGCGAAGGCCGGGTCGAAGGACGGCCCCTCATTACCGAGGAGGGTGGGCTGAAGGACTGGGTGACTGGACATGGTTCCACCGTATCAGAACACACGTTCTACTTCAAGCAGAACGCCTTTCCGGGCCTGCGCGGTAGACTCCGCCGATGCGCATCGGGCTGATCTCCGACACCCACATCCCGGAGTCCCGCGAGAAGCTGTGGCCGCAGGCCTTCGACGCCTTCCGGGGCGTCGACGCCATCCTCCACGGCGGCGACATCCACGAGGTGTGGCTGCTCGACGAGCTGGCGGAGATCGCGCCGCTGTGGGCGGCTCGGGGCAACGGGGAGGACGGGTCGGGCGGGCGCCCAATGCAGCCGGAGCACCCGCTCCTGCGGGAGGCCTGGGCGCTGGAGTTCGAGGGCGTGTCCGTCGGTCTCGTCCACGACATGCCCGTGCCCGAGATGCCTCCTCACCTCACGGTGGAGCGGGCGATGGGGCGTTACTTCGGGCGGACGGACCTCGACGTCGTGGTCTACGGGCACTCACACGTCGAGGCGGTGGACGAAGTCGGGGGAGTGCTTTGTGTGAACCCGGGGTCGCCGACGTACCCGCACAACCTGAACACGCAGCTCGGCACGATCGGGTTCCTCGACATCGAGGGCGGGCGGGCGGAGGCGTCGATCTGGCAGCTGACGGAGACGGGGATCGAGCCGTTCGACTGGACGCGCTGGCGGCGTCCGAAGCGGTAGCCTCCGCCGCTCGTCGAGTGCGCTATACTCCCACCGGAACTCCCACGCGTTCCGGGTTGGCAACCTTTTGGCAGAATTGGCAGGTTCCCCAGAAGCAGTCCGCAGTCCCGTAGCGGCATCGGCCCCGATGCGCTGGCTCTACATCGCGCTCGGGAGCCTTCTGGTCGGGATTGGCGTGCTGGGCGTGTTCCTGCCGCTGCTGCCGCACACGATCTTCTTCCTTCTGGCGGCGGCCTGCTACGCACGCGGGTCGGAGCGGGCGCACACCTGGCTCATGACGAACCGCTTCTTCGGGCGGTACCTGCGCAACTACAGCGAACACCGCGGCGCCACGCCGGGAACGAAAGCCGTCACGATCGCGATGCTCTGGATCGGCCTGGCGATCTCCGCCTGGCTGATCACGGCGCCGGTGTGGGTCTACGCCATCCTCGCCGCGGTCGGCGTGGGCGTCACGACCTACGTGCTGTGCCTGCGCACGCTGCGCGACTGACGCACCGGATTCCTCTCTACTGCTCGCCCTCGCCGGTTCCGGCCGTGGTCGTGGTAGTCGTCGTCGCGGGCACCGGCTCGTCCTCGTCATCCTCGTCCGGACTGTCGCCCGAAAGGAGGGTCGCCGGGTCGATGATGATGTTCTGCCCCGAGGGGATGAGGGCGATATCGAGGTCGGGCGCCAGCTTGTCGATGGCGAGGAACTGGAGAATCTGCTCGGTCAGCGACTCATCGATCGTGCGGTTGGCGTAGGCCTGCGCTTCTGCGCGGAGGCGGATGGCCTCGGCGTTACCGCGGGCCCGCTCGATCTCGGCGTTGGCATCACCTTCGGCGCGCGCCTCGACGGCGCGGGCCTCACCCTTCGCCCGCTCCTCGGCCTGGATGGCCTCGGCCTGGGCCTGGGCGATGCGCTCCTCCTCACGGAGGGCGTTCTGGGCGGCGATCTGCTTCTCCTCGATCGAGCGCTTGAAGTCGGGATTGAAGTCGACGTTATCGATGAGGAGGTCCTGGACCGTGACGGAGAAGTCCTGGAGGTCGGCGGCGAGCGCGGCGCGGACGTTCTCGCGGATCGTCTCACGGTTGGGGGCGATGTCCACCGTGTTGTACTTGACCGTCTCCGCCTTGAAGTACTGGTTGATGCGCGGCTCGACGAGGATGTCGAACCAGTTGGGGCCAACGTCACGGTAGAGGTCCTCAACCGCCGCCGGGTCCACCTGGTAGTTGACGGTGGTCGAGATGATCACGTCCTGGGTCTCGGCCGAGAACCCGCTGACGTTATCGAAACGGGCGCGCTGGACGCGGATGCTCTCGGTGCGGATCTCCTGCCAGGGGCCGATGAACTGGAGACCCTCACCGCGGCTCCCGACGATCTCACCGAACTGGTAAACGACGGCGACGTGACCGGCCTCGATCTGCTTGAGCGAGGAGAGGGCGGTGTGGGCGCCGGCCCAGATCACGAAGACGATGATGGCGAGCACGATCACGATGAGGCCGCGGTCGGCCTCGGGGCTCCCGGGCTCCGCCTCGCTGCGCATCGCCCGTCCGAACAGGAAGGCGACGCCGCAGAGCACGATGGCGACGGCGATGCTGACAAACCAGACCATGACTACTCCAGGGACGCTGGTGGCTGTGGGGGAAAGTGTACGGGGGCGGGCGCTTAGGCGGTGGCTATCGGCCAGTGGTCGCCGTAGCCACCCTCCAGTCTTCGATTAGCAGGAGTTCAATGGTGACAGCGAATTCTTCCAGGCTTTCGGCGAGCCTCTCGTGGACTTCCTTCTGGATCCGCTCCGGATTGGCCGTAATCTCTTCCGCCTTGTAGCGGGAAACCACCCGTTCAAAGAACCCATGGATACGCGGGGGAACGAGAATCTCGTCCCAATTCGGCCCTACCGTTCGGTGGAGTTCCAGCACGGCTTCGGGGGTGACATGGTAGTCGACCGTGATCGACGCGGTGACCTCGTGGTCGAACCGAGTGGTGCCGGTGACCTCGTCGAAACGGGTGCTCAGCGCGCCGACGCGTGACGTGCGAATCTCCTGCCAGGGCGGGATGAACTGGAGACCACTCCCTTTCAGCCCAACGATCTCGCCAGATTGGTAGACGATTGCCACATGCTCGTCCTCGACGACTTTGACCGTACTGTAGGCCGTGTTCCCGCCGACCCAACCCACGAACGCGACCACCGACAGGACCATTACGACCTTGCCAATCCGCACCCGCAGACGACTCGGATTGCCCCAGGCTCTGATCAAGAAGCCAATGCCGAGCGCCACGCCGCACAGCAGGGCGACGTACGCAATCCAGACCACCCATGTCACGACGTCCATATCATGATCGCCTTCCATGAAGCCAGCTGCCGGATGCGGACCAGCGAACCAGCCTGGCAGCAAGGGCTGGAAGTCGACGGCCGACCCTCACACCCGCGCCCAGTCGTTCGTGCTGAAAATGTCCTCGTTGAGGGGGCTGCGCTGGCCGAGGGCGAGGCGGTGGCCCCCGACAGCGCCGATCATGGCGGCGTTGTCGGTGCAGAGGGAGGGCGGGGGGATACGGACGGGGACGGGGCTGCGGGCCTGCATCTCTTCGCGCAGGCGTCCGTTGGCAGCGACGCCGCCGGCGAGCAGCACCTCGGCGACATCGAGCTCGCGGGCGAGGCGCGAGACCTTGCCGGTGAGCACGTCGACAACCGCCTCCTGGAACTCCCAGGCGATCTCGGCAGGAGAGGCGCGCTCCTCGCGCACGGCGTGCAAGACGGCCGTCTTGAGGCCGCTGAAGCTGAAGTCGCAGGTCCCTCGCAGCCACGCACGGGGGAGGCGCAGGGCGGAGGCGCCGGCGGTCGCGGCCAGCTTCGAGATGGCGGGTCCGCCGGGGAAGGGAAGGCCGAGGAGGCGGCCGGACTTGTCGAAGGCCTCGCCGGCGGCGTCGTCGAGGGTGCCCCCGAGGCGCTCGTACTGGCCGTGCTCGCGCATGAGGATGAGGTCGGTGTGGCCGCCGGAGACGACGAGGCAAAGGGCGGGGAAGACGGGCGGGGGGCCTTCGACAAGCCAGTTCGCGTAGACGTGGCCCTCGAGGTGGTTCACGCCGAGGAAAGGGAGGTCACGCCCGAAGGCGATCGCCTTGCCGGTGCTGTAGCCGACGAGGAGCGCGCCCGCGAGCCCGGGGCCGCGGGTGGCGCAGACCGCGTCGATGTCGTCGAAGGTGCAGCCCGCCTCGGAGAAGGCCTCGCGGACGACGGGGGCGATCTGGCGCAGGTGTTCGCGGCTGGCGACCTCGGGCACGATGCCGCCGTACTTCGCATGCAGGTCGACCTGGCTGGCGACGATCGTGCTGTGGATCGTCGTGCCGTTCTCGATGAGGGCGGCCGCGGTTTCGTCGCAGGATGACTCGATCGCGAGCACGAGCATGGTCCTGCGATCGTAACCACCGCCCGCGCGAGGGGCCACGGTGTCTGCCGGTCAGGCCGTAGAATGCGCCCGCGGAGGCGCAGATGGCGGTCACGGTGAAGCTGTTCCCGACGCTCCAGAACCTCTCGAAGTCGAAGCTCGAGACGTTCGAGCTGGAGTGGCACGAGGGGCTGACGGCGAAGGAGATCCTGGAGGACGAGGGGTTCAACGAGCGCGACCAGGAGGCCGTGCTGGCCGTGATCAACGACGAGCAGTCCCAGCTCGACACGCCCATCGCCGACGGCGACGCCGTCGAGCTGCGCATCAACATGCAGGGCGGCTGACCCGTGCCCGACCACGATCAGAGCCTCGACTACGCCCACGCGCACGAGCTGGCGGCGCTGGTGCGCTCCGGGGAGCTCTCGCCGGTGGCGCTCATGGAGCGCTCGCTGGGGCGGATCGAGGCCCTCAATCCGACGCTGAACGCCTTCGTGGAGGTGGACGCGGAGGGGGCGATGCGGGAGGCGGAGGCGCTGGAGGAGCGGCTGGCCGGGGGCGAGGAGGCGGGGCCGTTCGCGGGGTTGCCGCTGGGCGTGAAGGATCTCGAGAACGCGGCGGGCTTCGTGACGACGAAGGGCTCGCGGCTCTACCGCGACAACCGCGTGGACTTCGACGACGCGCTCGTGGCGCGGCTGAAGGCGGCCGGCGCGATCGTCGTCGGGAAGACGAACACGCCCGAGTTCGGGCACATCCCCTTCACGGACAACGAGCTGTTCGGGGCGACGCTCAACCCGTGGAACCTGGAGCGCACGCCGGGTGGTTCCAGCGGCGGGTCATCGGCAGCGCTGGCCTCGGGCATGGTGCCACTCGCCACCGCGAGCGACGGCGGGGGGTCGATCCGCATTCCCGCGTGCTACACGGGCCTGTACGGCCTGAAGCCATCGCAGGGACGGACGCCGATCGCGCCCCGGCCGATGCCGACGTGGCTCAGCATCAGTTGCTACGGGCCGCTGACGCGCTGCGTTCGCGACGCGGCTATCTACCTCGACGTGGTCGCCGGGCCGGACTCACGCGACCCGGAGTCGCTGCCGGCGCCGGATGTCTCCTACGCCGAGACGCTGGAGGAGCCGCTGCCCAAACTGCGCATCGCCTTCAACGAGACGCTCGGCGTGACAACCGTCCAGCGGGACGTGCTGCGCGAGGTGCGGGCGGCAGCGGAGGCGTTCGCGGACATGGGGCACGAGATCGTCGAAACCGACGACACAATCCCGGAGATGGGGGGCTGGTGGGCGCGGGTCTCGGCGTTCCAGTCGCTCGGCACGGAGTGGGACAACTTCTCGACGCGCCACGACGGGTTCACGGCGCGGTACGTCCGCCAGCTCGACCGCGCCCTCGAAGTGGGCCCCTCGGACTTCCAGGAGTTCCTGCGGCGTCGCGGGGAGCTGGTCTCATGGACGGCGGGGTTGTTCGAGGAATACGACCTGCTGCTGACGCCCACCCTCCCAACCGAGGCGTTCGCGCCCGCAGGTCCCATCCCCCGGGAGATCGAAGGGGAGCGCGCCAACGCAATCGCCTACACCTACCCGTTCAACTTCACGGGGCACCCGGCGGCGTCGGTGCCGGCGGGCCTGACGGACGCCGGTCTGCCCTGCGGCCTGCAGATTGTCGGTCCCAGGCACCGCGACGACCTCGTCCTTCGGGCCTCCTACGCGTACGAGCAGGCGCGACCGTTCCCGGCGCTGCCGCGCGAGGTGGGGTAGGGCAGGGGATTGTCCTCGGAAGGGCGTCACACCCCGGCGTAGCTGTGGAGGCCGGTTATCCAGAGGTTCACGCCGAAGTAGGTGAACAGCAGCAGCGCGAACATCGCGACGAGCCACCACATCGGGTCGGGGCGCCAGCTGCGCTGGAAGCGCCTCGGGATGATCCAGCGGATGATGGGCGCGCCGGCGACGGAGCCCTCGCCGGCGCGGGCGTGGAAGTAGGCGGCAAGGGCGAGGAGCACGACGAGGGCGCTGGTCTCCTTTGGGTCCCAGCCCCAGTAGCGGCCCCAGGCGCTGTTCGCCCACCAGGCGCCCAGGGCGATGCCCAGCGCCAGCAGGGGGAACCCCACGAGGACGGCCCGATGGGCGAGGTCGCCGGCGGCCTCGCCGCCGGGGAGGGAGGCGAATCGCCTGCGGCCCTCGCCGCCCTGCACCAGGTAGATGACGGCCGCGCTGAAGGCCACCGTGAGGACGGCGTAGGAGACCATCACGACGCTCACGTGGAGCGTGAGGAGAGGGGCGTTCTGGAGGGCGGGGATGAGGGGGATGACCTCGTCGGGGAAGAGGGTGGCGATGGCGAGGAGGGCGGTGACGATGGGGAGGGCGACCAGCCCGAAGCGTCGCGCCCCCGCCGTCCGTTCGAACGCGAGCCAAGCGACGGAGACGCCCCAGGCAAGGGCAACGGTGTACTCGTACAGGTTCGAGAGCGGGGCGTGCTCGACCGCGATCCAGCGCGCGATGAGGGAGATGGTGAGAGCCGTGGCCGTGAGCGCCGCGAAGGTGGTCGCAAGGCGACCGATGCCGGCGTTCGGAGTGCCGGTCGCGCCGGAGAGCGTGACAGTTCCGGCGGTTGTCTGGGCGCTCAGGCGGCGCAGGGAGAGGGAGGCGCTGGCGACGTGCGCGACGTAGGTCGCGGACGCAATCGCGGCGAAGGCAAGGCCGGTCCAGAACAGGTAGCTCGCGAGCTCGACCATGAACGGCATTGTATCGCCGGGGTCGGGCAGGTTCCTCGCGCTGCGGGGGCCGGGGGCGGGCTGCCCGTAGAATGCGCGGGTCGCGGCGGCCGCCGCAGGAAGGGACGACATGACAGCCACCCGCAAGGCCCACTTCGGCGTGACCGTGCCGCAGATCAAGCGCACCTGGGAGGAGTCGAGCGCCGCCGCGCGCGAGTTCGAGTCGCTCGGCTTCGACTCGATCTGGGTGAACGACCACCTGTACGGGCCGCAGTCGCCCCAGATTCCGATCCTCGAGGCGTGGAGCGCCGTGTCGGCGCTGGCGGCCATCACCGAGCGGGTCGAGATCGGCACGCTCGTGACGCCGGCGGGGATGCGCAATCCGGCGCACCTGGGGAAGGTCATCGCGACGGCCGACGCGATCGCGGGCGGGCGCGTCATCCCAGGGCTGGGCGGCGGCTGGATGGAGCGCGAGTTCACCGACTTCGGGATGCCGTTCCTCTCGACCCGCGAGCGGCTGCGGCAGCTCGAGGAAACGGTGGAGCTCCTGAAGCGGATGTGGAGCGAGGAGGAGCCGGTCACCTACGAGGGGAAGCACGTGCGCGTCGAGAACCTCGTGTGCGAGCCGAAGCCGCCGCGGACGCCGCCAATCCTCATCGGCGGCGCGGGCGAGCGCGTCACGCTGCGAATCGCGGCGCAGCACGCCGACATCTACAACAACCTGGCGGGGCACCACTCGAACCTCGCGCGGAAGGTCGAGGTGCTGCGGGAGCACTGCGCCGACCTGGGTCGGGACCCGGACGAGATCAGAGTCAGCCAGCAGTGCCTCGTGACAATCGCACCGGACGAGGCGTCGGCGGCCCCGATGATCGAGCGGGCGCAGAAGATCTTCGGCGGGCACCTCGGCGACCCGACGGGGCCGCTGGCGCTCTCAGGCAGTCCCGAGCGTGTCCGCGACCAGATCGCGGCCAACCGCGAGGCGGGCTGCGACATGTTCGTGATCGAGTTCTTCGGCCGCGACACGCGCGAGCCAGCGCGGCGCTCTTCTCGCTACACGTCCAGGTTCTGGACTTCTTTGGCGTGTGTCTGAATGAACTTCTTGCGATACATGACTTCTTCGCCCATCAGCTCCGAGAAGATGCGGTCGGCGGCGGCCGCGTCCTCGATCGTGACCTGCATGAGGATGCGCGAGTCCGGCTTCAGCGCCGTCTCCCAGAGCTGGTCGGCGTTCATCTCACCCAGCCCCTTGAAGCGCTGCACGTTCCCCTTTTGCTTCTTGCCACGCTGGAACGCCTTCAGCTCCGGGTCGGAGAAGAAGTAGTGCGTGGTCTTCCCCTGCTGGAGCCGGTAGAGCGGTGGCTGCGCGATGTAGAGGTGCCCTCTGTCGATCAGCTCGCGCATGTTGCGGAAGAAGAAGGTGAGGAGGAGCGTGCGGATGTGGGCGCCGTCGACGTCGGCGTCGGTCATGATGATGACCTTGTGGTAGCGCAGCTTCGTGATATCGAAGGTGTCGCGGATGCCAGTGCCGAGGGCGGAGATGATGAGGCGGATGGCCTCATGGCCGAGCATCTTCTCGGGGAAGGCCTTCTCGACGTTCAGGATCTTGCCGCGCAGGGGGAGGATGGCCTGGGTGTGACGGTCGCGGCCCTGCTTGGCTGAACCGCCCGCGCTGTCGCCCTCGACGATGAATATCTCGGACTCCTCGGGGTCGCGGCTGGAGCAGTCGGCGAGCTTGCCGGGGAGGTTGCCGCTCTCGAGGGCGCTCTTGCGGTGGACGAGGTCGCGCGCCTTGCGGGCGGCCTCGCGGGCGCGAGCGGCGGTCATGCCCTTCTCGATGACGCGGCGGGCGTCGGAGGGGTTCTCCTCGAGGTACTGGGTGAGGGCGTCGCCGAGGGCGCTCTGGACATGCGCGGCCACCTCGGCGTTGCCGAGGCGGGTCTTGGTCTGGCCCTCGAACTGGGGCTCGGGCAGCTTCACGGAGACGACGGCGACGAGCCCTTCGCGCACATCCTCGCCACCGAGGTTGGCGTCGCCATCCTTGAGCACCTTCGCCTTGCGGGCGTAGTCGTTGAGGACGCGCGTGAGGGCGCTGCGGAAGCCGGTCAGGTGGGCGCCGCCGTCGATGGTGTTGATGCCGTTGGCGAAGGTGTAGACGGACTCGTTGAAGCCGTCGTTGTACTGGATGGCGCACTCGATGAGGTTTCCCTCGATCTCACGCTCGACGTAGACGGGGTGGTTGAGGACGGTGCGGTCGCGGTTCACGTGCCGGACGAAGCTCTGGATGCCACCCTCGAAGAAGTAGTTCACCTCGGTGTCGTCGCGCTCGTCGTAGAGGCGGAACCAGGTGCCCTTTGTGAGGAAGGCGTACTGGCGCAGACGGTCGGCTTCGATGGCGAAGTCAAACGAAGTCGAGTCGAAGACCTCGGCGTCGGGCTTGAAGGAGATGGTGGTGCCGTAGCCGCGGCCGTTCGTGAGGGGGCGCGGCTTGAGCTTGTTCAGCGCCTCGCCGCGGGAGTAGTCCTGGCGGTAGACCTTGTTGGCGGTGCGCTTGCCCTGGGCCTCCGGGTCGGGAACGACCTCGACCCGCATCTCCTCGGCGAGGGCGTTGACGACGCTGGCGCCGACGCCGTGCAAGCCGCCGGAGACCTTATAGCCGCCGCCGCCGAACTTGCCGCCGGCGTGGAGGACGGTCATGACGGTCTCGACGGCGGTCTTGCCAGTCTGCTTCTGGACGCCCACGGGGATGCCGCGGCCGTTGTCGCTGACGGTGCACCAGCCGTCGGCCTGGAACACAACCTCGATGCGGTCACAGAAGCCGGCCATGGCCTCGTCGACGGCGTTGTCGACAAGCTCCTTGACGAGGTGGTGAAGGCCCGCCTTGTCGGTCGTCCCGATGTACATGCCGGGGCGACGGCGGACCGCTTCGAGACCCTCCAGCACCTGGATATTGGCTGCGGTGTAGGTGCTCGGGGTCGCCTCTTCGATCGCCATACGCTGCCTTGTGGGGGCTGGGCCGCGCGGCGTTCGGAACGCTACCGCGGGTATTGTTAGGATTCCTGTGCATTTTATCACGAGAGGGGTGCTAAACGCCAGTTTTTCGGGCGCTCAAAAGGGCCTCTCCGCGCCTATACTGACAGCGCCTTTCCATCAGCAAGACCACCACTGCGACATGCCTGCTTCCACCCCTCTATTCACCCCGGCGAGCGACTGATCAGCGACATGGGATTGCTCGATCGCTTCCGAAGTTTCGACCGGCCGGAGCCGCCGGATGAGGTCGTTCTGAAGGCGATCGGGTGGGTCAGGAACGAGGTGGGAAAGCCGCGCCCGCACGGCTGGGAGGGTGTCGAGAGCCGCATCGAGGTGCTGGCCGAGCACGCCAAGCGACTGCGCGGGATCGAGGAGTACAGCCACGTGGTCGCGGTCTTCTACATGGACCTGGCGGCGGACGCGCCGGAGAAGCCGTCGACGCTCCCGGTGGAGGGGGTGGAGACGGGGATCCTGGCGACGCGTAGCCAGCTTCGTCCGAACCACCTGGGGGTGGCGGCGGTGTCGCTGCTGGGCGTGGAGGGGACGGTGGTGCGGGTACGCGGCCTGGACGCCATCGACGGGACGCCCGTGCTCGACCTGAAGCCGTACCTGCCGCGCTACGACGCCCACCCCGAGGCCACAACTCCCGGGGAGTAGCGCCGAGCGTTCACTCGCCGATCACACGCCCCTGACACAATAGCGACGTGACTACCGAAACGATCGAACGAGACACAACCGACCGAAGGATTCACCTGGAGAAGGCCCGCAACGTCCGCCACCTGGGCGCCCACCCCACCGCCAGCGGGCACGACACGACCGCCTTCGACCTTATCCGCAGCGGCAGCCTGCATGAGATGACCGAGGCCGGCCAGACCGCCCTCGCAGAGCTCGGAGTCAAGGTCGTCGTCGACTTCCGCTCCGACATCGAGCGCGAGACGTACCCCACTCCCGACCTGAGCGCCCACGACATCACCATCATCGAGGCGCCCGTCTTCCAGGCCGACTACTCCCCCGGGGCGCTGGCGCGCCTGGACGAGTTCCCCGGTCACGCCGCCACCTACCAGCAGTTCCTGACCGAAGGCGGGCGGGCCTTCCGCACCCTCTTCGAGACCATCGCCACGGCCTCCGGGCCGGTGCTCTTCCACTGCGCTGCCGGCAAGGACCGCACGGGCGTCGCGGCCGCCCTCTTGCTGGACCTCGCAGGCGTGCCCGACGAGCACATCATCGCCGACTACGCCCTTTCGACGTCCGAACTGGAGCCGTTCGTCGAGGAGCGCATAGAACGCTTCGAGGAGTACGGCATCAGCATCGAGACCGGCCGCATGATGATGGCCGCGCCGCCGCGCGAAATGGACCTCACGCTCGACTTCATCCGCGGCCGCTGGGGCTCCGCCGCCGGCTACCTGGGAACCCTCGGACTCAGCCCTTCGACCATCAAGGCCGTCCGAGCGAGGATGTTCTCCTAGGGTCGCCTACAGGCGTTGCCCGCCTGCTGGCCCACACCGCGCGAAGGGATCACTACGCCCTCCCTGGGAACGGGGAGGGCGCTCTCGTGCCGGAAAATCGATTGAAATCAGGATGGCTGGCGGAGAGGGGGAGATTCGAACTCCCGGTGCATTGCTGCACACCGCTTTTCGAGAACGGTACCATAAGCCACTCGGACACCTCTCCGAGAGCGAGTCTAGCAACGTCCCCGAATGCGCGCGAAACGGGGCAGGAGGCGCCGGTGGAACCGTTTGTCGTGGCCTGCTGCCAGGTCCGCGCCCATACCCTCGAGGACGCCGAGGAGAACCTCCAGGGGCTCCTGCGCGCCCTCGATGAGGCGGGCGAGGCCGGCGCCCAGCTCGTGGCGCTGCCGGAGTGCGCGTACCCCGCCTACTACGTGCGCGACGCCGATCCGTACGCGCGGCCGGGGGTGCGCCCCTTCGCCGAGGTGACGGCGCTCTTCGCGGAGAAGGCGCGTCGCTACGGCTACTGGCTGGCGGCGGGCATGGCGGTTCCCCACGAAGACGGCTCGCTGACGAACAGCGGCGTCATCTTCGACCCGAGCGGCGAGATGGTGGGGCGGTACGACAAGGGGTTCCTCTGGCACTTCGACAATTTCTGGTTCCGGCGCGGCGACGCCTTTCCGGTGTTCGACGCCGGGTTCGCGCGCTTCGGGGTGCTCATCTGCGCGGACGGGCGGCAGCCGGAGATCGCGCGGTCGCTGGCGGTGAACGGGGCAGAGGTCATCCTCGACCTGACGGCGTGGGTATCGTGGGCGAACAGCGTCGAGCAGCTGAGCACGACGCAGTGCGAGTACCTGATGCCGGCGCGGGCGTTCGAGAACGGCGTGTGGGTGGCGGCGGCGGACAAATGGGGGCCGGAAGGCAACACGCTCATCTACGCCGGGCGCTCGTGCGTCATCGATCCTGAAGGGAAGACGCGGGTGGCGGCGCCGAGCACGGGCGACCAGGTGGTCACGTACACGATCGACCCGGCGGATGCGTCGGTGGCGGCCGTTCCGCGACGGCCCAGCCTGTACGGGCGGCTGACGGAGCCGTGGGAGAACTCGCCGGCGAGGACGCTGCTGGAAGAGCCGATGGTGCCAGCCGACGAGAACCGGCGCATCGCAGTCGTGCCGGGCTCGGGCGAGCTGTTCGACACCGGCACCGTCATCTCGCGGTACGAGGCGCTAAGGGAACAGGACTGCGACCTGACCGTGTTCGCGGGGGAGGTGGGGAACGAGGGGTGGCAGGGCGCCCTGCCTTCGGTGGAGAAGGCGGTGCGGGCGAACGGCGGGGCGGTTGCGTTCGCGGTCGCGACGAACGGGTGCACGATGGAGCAGTCGGCGGTGCTCGTGACGCCGGAGGAAACGGTCGAGCACCGGGCCACGCACGGGCGCGGCATCGACCTGGGCGAGTCGACGGCTCCGGTGACGCGGACAGAGGCGGGGAACGTGGGGCTGGTCTGCGGGGACGAGGGGCTCGCGCCCGAAGTGGCGCGCTGCCTCGCGCTGGAGGGGGCGGACGTGATCGCGTGGCCGACGTTCGGCGGCCACCCAATGAACGAGCGCATCGCTCGCGCGCGCAGCGACGAAAACCGCGTCTACACGGCCGCGGCCTGGAGCGCCGGCGGCGTCATCACCTCGCCGACGGGGGCGCCTCTGACGGCCGTGCCCGCAGGCACGGGCATGGCGATGGCGGCGCAGGTCAACCGCTCGCAGGCGCGCTGGAAGGACATGGCGCCGGGGACGCACGCCCTGCGCGATCGCGTGCCCGAGGCGTACCGAGCGCTCGTCGCGGACCGGTAGGGGATGGCGGCTCGCTAGGAGCCGCGCGGCTTCAGCACTTCGACCGTGAGCTCGCCGGGGATGGACGCGCGCGTCACGCTCAGGCGGGGGCGCGGTTCGGGGGTGGCGCCGGCCTCGCTGAGGAAGCGGTCGATGGGGTCGAGGTGGGCGCTGTCGAGGTCGGTGCGGTAGTTCATAGGGATGACGATGTTGGGGTCGATGCGCTGCATCAGATCGGCGGCGACGGAGGCGGAGAGCGAGCCCCCACCACCCACGGGCATGAGGAGGACGTCGACGTTCTCGAAGCGCTCGAGGACGGTGGCGTCGGGCGGGGCGTCGGGAAGGCCGAGGTGGACGATGTTGACGCCGTCGATCTCGTAGACGAAGGCCATCGTGCGGCCGTCCTCCCGGGCGATGGGGACGCCCGTCACGAGGATGCCGCGCACCTCGTACTCGCCCGGGGCCTGGAATACGCGGGGTTCGCCGTGGACGCCGTCGTGGTTGCTGATCTCGGGGTCCTGGTTGCGGCTGAGGGTGACAATCTCGGCAGACGTGCGGCCGAGGCTGTAGCCGGTCGAGGGGGCGACGGGGTCGGTGAGGACGGCGCCCTCGCGGCCGCGAAGGCGGAAACAGGTGCGTCCCAGCCAGCTGATCTCCACCGACCGCATGCTACCGGTGGGGCGGGAAACGCGGAAGGAAACCCGGGGGCTAGCGCTGGAGGAGGACGCTCGCGTTCGAGCCACCCAGCCCGAGGCTCGTGACGAGCACGCAGTCAAGGCGCTCCTCGCGGGTCTCGCGCACGACGCTCAGGTCGGAGCGCTCGGGGGGCTCGCGGAAGCCGGCGGCGGGCGCGACCTGCTGGCGGCGCATCGCCTCCAGCGCGTAGGTCAGGGCCAGCGGGCCGCCGGCGGCGAGGGTCTGGCCGAGCGCCCCGGCGGGGGCGGTCACGCTCGCGTAGTAGACGTGCCGACCGAAGGTGCGCGTGAGCCCGACCGCGTCTGAAGCGTCGCGGTTAGCGCGGCCGTCCGCGCAGGAGGCGACGTGGTCGACCTGGTTCTGGAGGTAGCCGGCGGCGCCGAGGACGGCCTGCATCGCGCGGCCCGCCTCGGCGGGGTCGCTGGGGTCGAGCGGTTCGGCGAGGGGGTCGAAAGTTCGGGTGGCGGCAGCGATGCGGGCGTGCACGGTCGCATCGCGCTCGCGGGCATGCGTCTCCGCCTCGACGACGACGTAAGCGGCGCCCTCGGCGGGGACGCAGCCGTCGGGGTGGGCATCGAGGGGATGGGCGTCGCCGGGAGCGATCAGGCCCTGCTGGGCGAGGTGGCCGAGCACGGGGGACTGCAACGCCTGCGCCGCTCCCGCGACGACTACGTCGGCCTCGCCGCGCCCAATGATGGCGGCAGCCTCGGCAACGGCCGCAAGGCCGCTCGCCTCGGCCCCGGCGAGGCCGACAACGGCGCCGCGAACGCCCAGCGTTCGCGCGACCAGCTGGCCGTAGGGCACGAAGAGGGTCGCCTGGCCGGGCGCGCGGAAGGCGAGCCCGTCGGCCACGGCGAAGCGGCGGGAGTCCGCGATGCCGGCGGTCAGCCCGGCGGCTTCCACCGCCTGCAGGGCGGCGTCGAGGCCGACCATCGAGCCACGGTCGAGGAAGTGCACGAGGTTTCGGGGGATACGGGGGTGGGGGCGATAGTCGTCGGGAATGGGGGCGGCGCGGAAGGTCTCGGGGCCATCGTCGGGGGACCAGTCAGTGGCGGGGGAGCGGCCTTCGGCGAGGGCGGCCCACATCGGCTCGACGCCGCTTCCGTGCGCGGTCACGGCGCCATAGCCCGTGATAACCGGGGCGGCGGTGGGGCCTGGCAGGGGCTCGGTTGGGAACTGCGGCGCGTCGCTCAGCTAGTCGAGGTCCTCATCAAGAAAGTCGTCGACGCCAGCGCTGCGGCGCATCACGACCACCACGGAGGCGGCGACGGCGAGGAGAACGAGGAGGGCGAGAATGCGCTTCATGCGTTGGCAACCCCTTGGTGAGTCGTAGGGAGCGAGTTCGAGTATAGCAGCCCGACCCCTGCGGGCATTCGCGGCTAGGCGTGCGCCCCGGCCGCGCGAACGTCGCCGAGGAAGGCGCCGAGCGCCTCTTCGAAGGCCCGCGGGGCGACGAAGGGCGCGCCCCTCCCGCAGCCCTCGAGGATGACGAGCCGTCCGTCCGGGAGCGTCTTCGCGAGGAGCCGCGCCGCCGGCAACAGCGGGTCCTCTTCGCCGGCCACCACGAGGGCGGGCACGGGGAGGGCCGAGAGCCGCGCGAGCAGGTCGCCGCGGTCGGCGCGGGCAGCGTGCGCGGCGGCGAAGGCGGCCGCGTCCGTGTGCCGGTAGCGTTCGCGGGCGGACGCGCGCAGGTAGGTACCCGTGAGGGGCACGGCGGCGCTGGCGCCGACGCGACCCGTGCCGAAGCGGCCGGCGAGGCGGCCGTGCTCGGCGCGCTCGGCTTCGCAGGCGCGCAGGGGGTCGTCGTAGGTGGGGTGGTCGGGGGCGGGGAGTGCGCCGTTGAGCACGATGAGGTCGACGCGCTCGGGGGCGTCGAGGGCCAGCTCGAGGGCGACCTCGGCGCCGAAGCCGGCGCCGATGACGGCGCAGGCGTCTACGCCCTCGGCGTCGAGCAGGGCGGCGAGGTCGGCGGCGTAGTCGGCCATCGCCGGGGGTGAGGCGGGGTCGGGGGGCCAGCCGCTCTCGCCGAAGCCGCGGAGGTCGGGCGCGATCGTGCGGAACTCCTCGACCATGTCCGCGGCAAGCGCACGCCAGACCCGGCGGTCGTCGGGGATGTCGTGGAGGAGGAGTGCGGCGGGGGCGTCCACCCGTCCGGCGACGTCGTAAGCAAGGGTCCAGGTTCCGCGGTCGAGCTCGGGCACGGGCGGGAGGCTACGCTACTGCGTCCTTGCCGCGCGAGCGCCGCCACTCGTCGACGCGAGGGGAGCGCAGGCGGGGAACAAGGTGGGGGCGAAGGCGCTCGACCACATGGCGGTGCAGGAACGCACCGAGGGAGGAGCGCACGCGTCGGGCGCCCGCGAACAGGAACCCGGTCAGCCGCGCGCTCACGCCAATCCGGTCCAGGTAGGCGACGGCGACCCAGCAGACGGCGACGACGATTCCGCCGGCGATCATGTCGAAGAAGAAGTGGTTCCCCGTGACGACGATGGCCCACCACATCACAACAGAGAGGGCGACGGCGAAAGCGCGCAGGAAGGGGTTGTTGGTGTTCACCCAGATGGCCGCCGATGCCAGCGCGATCCAGCCGAAGTGGAAGCTGGGGAGGGCGGCAAAGTCGTTCACGAAGGGCGCGGGCTGGAGGTAGACCACGTCGGCGCTGCCGTGAACGGTATCGACGAAGCCGAAGTCGATACCGGAGAGGTGGATAAGACGGGGCGGGGCCGTGGGCAGCAGCCAGTAGGCGGCGATCCCGACGACGCCCGAGAGCAGCATGACGTTGCGCACGAAGCGGAAGCGGGAGGGGTTCTTGATCGCGAGCCAGGTGCCGATGGCGGCGAGCACGGGGTAGTGGCCCCAGGCGTAGACCTGATTGGCGATGTCCATGAGGAGCTCGTAGGGGAGGAAGAACTCCTGCCAGTGCAGTTCCGTGAAGATTCCCAACCGCTTCTCCAGATCGATGATCTGGAGCCCACGGCTGAGCGAGGCCTCGATGTCGTCGGGCCGTCCGCCACGCACGAAGAAGTAGATGAAAAGCGCCCCAACCGTGCCGAACATCTCGACCGAGGCGATTCCGAGCCTGCGCACGTCGAGATACCAGGGAAGGGGCCGCTTAATGGGCCGCGAAAGGAACTGCGGACGCTGCATCGCCTCCCTCCAAGGCTTGCTGCGTGGAGTGGTCTAGCCCTATGAGGCTACCAGCCTCGGCAGGCCGCTTCAAGAATGCGTTCAGATTGGAGCGCGCTTGCTTGCGGTCGCTCCGCGAAGCGTTAGAGTGGGTAGTGCGATGGCTGATGCAACTGGTCCCGACTCCACACCGGCCCCGGTCTTTGGACCGGACAGCGAGGAGATGCTGCGCTGCACGCGCTGCGAGCTCCGCTACGTGCCTTCGAAGTCGACCAGCTCGCTGCGGCTGACCTACTGCAGCTTCCTCTGCGAGCTGGGTGATCTCGGCTTCAGCATCGCGGGGCTGGAGCACATGGAGCCACAGCCCAAGGCGATCGAGCCGCCGCCGGTCGAGCTGGAACAGCAGCCGACAGAGCCCGCCATCGTCGAGTAGCGCCCCCGAACACCCCTACGACCCGAGCGGCATCACCAGTTCCGTGCGCCACTGCGCGGGGTCCGGCACCTCGCCCGGGTCGGTCAGGTAGAGCTCCCACGGGGCTCCTCCCCCAACCTTCCCTTGCTCCGCGAGCCAGGCCCCGAGCGCATCCCAGGACTGGCCGAGCGTGTCGTAGGGCCCGACGTGCGTGGTCGTGGCGGCGTCCCCGCCGGGGAGCTCGACGGCCTCGACGCGTCCCCGCCCTTCGACGGGCCGGGTGACGGTCATGCCACACTCGAACTCCCACTCGGGGCCACCCATCGAGAGGTAGCGGCAGAAGGGCGGTCCCGCAGGGTCGGCGGGGCCGGCCTGCACGAACGCAAGGACGGCGGGAAACAGCTCGCTCATGACGGGACCGAGCGCATCGCCCCGAGCCTTCTCGCGAATGACGACCGCGGGCTGCGGCGCGAGGCGGGTCTCCGTGACTTCGAGCATGGCTCCCTCCGTGGGTCGGTACGGGGCCGTACGCTACCATGCCAACCATGAAGCCCTACGCGATCACGGTGGTCGGCGGCGCGGGAATCGTGGGCCGCGAGTTCCTCAAGATCCTCGACGAGCGCGAGACGCCCGTGGGGCGCCTGCGGCTGCTCGCGACGAAGCGCTCGGCCGGTTCGACGGTCGAGTTTCGGGGCTCGACGATCACCATCGAGGAGACCTCGCCGGAGTCCTTCGCGGGCGACGACGACGTCGTGTTCCTGTCGGCCTCGGGCGACGCCTCGCGGCAGTACGCCCCACTGGCGCGCGACCGGGGCGCGCTCGTGATCGACGACTCGAGCGCGTTTCGCATGGACCCCGAGGTGCCGCTCGTCATCCCCGAGGTGAACGCGGAGGCGTTGAGCTGGCACAAGGGCATCGTGAGCCAGCCGAACTGCACGACGACGCCGATGGTGATGGCGCTCTACCCGATCCATCGCGAGAACCCGCTGCGCCGCATCGTGGTGAGCACCTACCAGGCGGTGGCGGGCGCGGGGGCGGCGGCGGTGGAGGGGCTGCGCACGGAAACGACGGCCGCGCTCGCGGGCCGGCACGAACCCTCGGGGACGCAGAAGCGCGAGATCGCCTTCAACGCCGTGCCCCAGGTCGACGTCTTCGGCGAGGACGCCTCCACCAAGGAGGAGACGAAGATGGTGAACGAGACGCGCAAGATCCTCGACGCGCCGGACCTGGCGGCGAGCGCGACCTGCGTGCGCATACCCACCTTCTTCGGGCACGCGATGGCGATCTGGGCGGAGTTCGAGCGGCCCGTGGACCCGGCGGAGGCGCGCGAGGCGATCGCGACGATGCCGGGCGTGCGCGTGGTGGATGAACCGGACGGGGAGCGCTACCCGACGCCCGTGGACGCGGCGGGGAACGACGACGTGCTGGTGGGGCGCATCCGCGCGGACAGCTCGTGTCCGGGGGCGATCGCGCTCTGGGCGGTGACGGACAGCATCCGCAAGGGAGCGGCCACGAACGTGGTCCAGATCATCGAGGAAGCGGACCGGCGGGGGCTGGTGGGGCCGGGCCCGGGGCGATAGCCACAAGCCAGCGGCCCCGCTAGGCTAGCCGCGTCATGCCGCATGTACAGCTTCGGGACGTCGTCGCCTACTACGAGGAGGCGGGCTCGGGCCCGCCGCTGCTGCTGATCGCGGGCCTCGGTGGCCACTCCGGACTGTGGTCGCTTCAGCTACGCGCGCTCTCCCTCGGGCGGCGCGCGATTGCCTTCGATAACCGCGGCGCGGGCCGCACGAGCGCCCCGGACAAGCCGTACTCGATCGCCGGCATGGCGGACGACGCCCTCCAGCTGCTCGACCGGCTCGAGATCGAGCAGGCGAGCGTGGCCGGCTACGGCCTGGGCGGGGCGATCGCCCTCGAGCTTGCGGCCGAGCAGGCCGATCGCGTCGAGAACCTCGTGCTGATCGGGACTTCGGCGAGCCCGTCGGGCCGCCAGCAGCTCGTGACCGAGGGCTGGGCGGACGCTCGCCGCTCGAGCCTGAGCCGCGAGCAGGCGTTCGCGCTGACGGCGCCGTGGCTGTACACGTCCGAGCTCCTGGCCGACGGGCAGCGTCGCAACCAGGCGGTCGAGAGCGGTGCGAACGACCCGTATCCAGCCCAGGACCACGCCTACGCACGGCAGGCGCAGGCGTTTCTCGCCTACGACGCGACCTCGAAGCTGGCGGGTATCGAGCATCCGGCGCTGGTGCTGGCAGGCGAAAAGGACATCCTCGTCGACCCGGCGGACGCGGCGGCGCTGGCGGAGGCGCTCCCGAACGGGACGCTGCGCCAGCTTCCGGGGGCGCACGCGGGGCTGGTCGAGCACCCGCAGGCATACGCGGCGGCGATCACGGAGTTCCTGGCGGCGCCGGTCCCGGCGGGCTAGAACACCCCGCCTCCTTTAACTTCAGACGCTGCTCTCCACGAGGACTGCGGGGGGAGCCGTGGCGCCAACCTTCTCGAAATTGCTGATGAGCAGTTCGCTGATTGGGCTGCGCTCGGTCGCCTTCGAGTTGATGTTGCGACCCATGGCTACTAGGTCTATCGCATACCCATCGTAGAGGGCGTGGATGTCGGGATGGTCAGAGTTCGAGAGCAGGGTGTGAACCCGACGCTTGGTCAGGTCGTTGAAGGTGTCGCGGAGGCGCCTCTGGTCCTCGAAGTCGAAGTCGGTGCTGGTGTACTTGGTGAAGGCGGAGGTAGCGCTCAAAGGTTGGTAGGGGGGATCCAGGTACACAAAGTCTCCCGCCTCCGCCTGTGCACACGCCTCCTCAAAGTCCATCGGCTCGATCGTAGTCGCGGCAAGCGCCGAGGAAGCCTTCCGCAGTCCTGACCTGTCTAGGATTCGGGGGTTGGGATGCCGACCGTGGGGAACGTTGAACTCGCCCTGGTTGTTCACCCGGTAGAGGCCGTTGTAGCAGGTCTTGTTGAGGAACAGCAGACGAGCAGCCTTGCCAGCCGGGGACCAGGGACGGCGTATGTCGCGCACTTCATAGTAGTAGTCAGCGCGCGATGTTCCCTCGCGCGAGGTGTATTCCTGTGAGTGCCTTCTAAGGTGCCGTATCAGTTTCTCTACCTCGTCGCGAACGACCAGGTAGGTCTCAACGAGAGCTTCGTTACCGTCGGAGAGCGCTGCAGTCTCAAACAGCCGTTCACCCAGGAGCTCGAAGAACACGGCTCCGCCACCGACGAAGGGTTCGTGATAACGCGTGATCTCGAGTGACTCGCGCTTGAGGCGCTTGACGATGCCTGGGGCGAGTCCCGCCTTACCTCCAGCCCACTTCAGGAACGGCTTCGCCACCAGGCCATTGTACGCAGCGGGAGCGGGCCGGTCGGCGGGGTCAGGTGGGGGATTGCTGCTGGCTCAGGCCGGCGGCGCGCTTGATGGTGAAGTAGCAGGCGAGGAAGAAGGCGAGGCTGATGGGAGAGGTGACACGGCTCACGATGACGTACTCGTTGGCGGAGAACTCGCCCAGCAGGAAGATGCGGAAGATGCCCGTGCCGATGTTGTAGGTCATGAACACCAGCGTGAGGATGACGAACAACCGGTGCCCGGGGTCCATCAGCGTGCGGAGCGCAGGGATGGTCTCGCGGGCGACGGCCCCGACGAGCGGCTTCCCGATGGCGATGCTGCCCAGGCAGACGGCGGCGACGAGGAAGTCGCTGTAGATGTTCTGGGCGGCGAACGCCTTGGCGCTGTCGGCCGCAAGCCCCACGACCGCCGACCCCGCCACCACCACAAAGCCGAGCACGGTGATGAAGCGGATGACGCCGCTGTCGCGGTTGGTCGCGAACACCCAGGTCGAGGCTGCGAACGAGGCGACGATGGCGACCTGCGTGCGCCACAGGTCCTCGGGCCAGAACGAGTTCAGCACCAGGAAGACGACCAGGGGGAGGAGACTCCAGAAGATGCGCCAGTCGACGGCGCTGAAGTCGCCGTGGGCGAGCTTGCGGAAGTCGGGCAGGTTGGCCGCGTCCAGTGCGCCGTCAGGGGCCTCATCCGGCCGGTCCGTCGTTGGTCCAGACGCCACGGAGCCAGCATACGATACGCACCGGAAACGCTCCGCAGACGCCCCGACCGGGGCAGGGCGTATCATCGGGCCACTCGTTCGGGAGGGGAATCCATGCCGGCACTCGATGGCATGAAGGTGCTCGACATGACCCAGTACGAGGCGGGAACCTCGTGCACGCAGCTCCTCGCCTGGCTCGGGGCCGACGTCGTCAAGATCGAGTCGCCGCGTGGCGACCCCGGCCGCGGAGTGGCGGGGTCGGGCATGCCCCAGTACTTCCTGAACTACAACAGCAATAAGCGCAGCATCGTGATCGACCTCGCCTGCGAGGAGGGGCGGGCGCTGCTGCTGAGCATGGCGCCGAAGTTCGACGTGTTCGTCGAGAACTACGGGCCCGGGGTCATCGAGAAGCTGGACCTGACCTACGAGGTGATGAAGGAGGCGAACCCCGCCCTCATCTACGCGCGGCTCAAGGGGTTCGGGCTGAGCGGTCCCTACTCCGGCTTCCCCTCGTACGACTGGGTGGCGCAGGCGGCGGCGGGCACGTTCTCCGTGACCGGCCAGGCCGGCGGCCCGCCGACACGCCCCGGCCCCACCATCGGCGATTCGGGCACGGGGGCGCAGCTCGCGCTCGCGATCACCGCGGCCTACGTGCAGAAGCAGCGCACCGGCGAGGGCCAGTTCATCGAGATTTCGATGCAGGAGGCGGTCACCCTCTTCATGCGCACCCTCGGGCTGCGCACGTGGGGGGAATCGGCCCAGCAGCGCACCGGCAACACCCGTGGTCCGGGGACCGACGTCTACCCGTGCAAGGGCGGCGGTCCGAACGACTACCTGTTCGTGATGGTCGTGACGCTGGCCCAGTGGGACGCGTTCTGCACGACCATCGGCCATCCCGAGCTGCTCGCCGACCCCCGCTTCGAGACGCAGATGGGGCGCTTCGAGTACGCCGAGGAGTTCTTCGAACTCGTCACCGGCTGGACGCTTGAGCGCACGAAGTACGAGGCCATGGAGGAGCTCGGCGCCGCGGGCGTCCCCTGCTCGGCGACGCTCGATACGCACGAGCTGTTCACGAACCCCCACCTGAGCGAGCGCGGCCTCGTGCAGGAGCTGGACCACCCCGAGGTAGGACCGGTGAAGCTGATGCGCATGCCCGCCCTCCTCTCCGGCTCCGATGTGCCCCTCGAGGTCGCCCCGATGCTGGGCGAGCACACGCGCGAGGTGCTGGGCGGTCTCGACTTCGGCGAAGACGAGATTGAGGGGCTGTTCGAGCAGGGCGTGATCGCCTGATTCGAGCCGGGAAAGGCCGGCCTGGCGGCGTATCATCGCGAGTATGCCTCGAATCGATGCCTACCTCGTCGCCAACGCTCGCTTCCACGACACCGACTTCGCTCGCCTGGAGCTGCTGAAGCTGCTTCACGAGGACGACGACGTGCGCGTGCGCGTGGCCGAGTCCTTCGCGGACACCGAGGGCATCCGCGCCACCGACATCCTCGTGACCTACACCTGCGACCTGCGCCCCGAACCCGAGGAAGAGGAGGCCCTGCGAGCCTTCGTCGAGGGAGGGGGGCGCTGGGTGGCCCTGCACGCGACGAACGCGCTGCTCGACTTTGGACCGGAAGGCATCATCGCGCCGCGCATCTGCGACACCTTCATGGAGACGCTCGGCAGCCGCTTCATCTCCCACCCCCCGACCCAGCCCTTCCAGGTGACGGTCACGGCGCCGGACCACCCCCTCGTCGCGGGCATCGAGCCATTCGAGGCGTCGGACGAGATCTACCTGTGCGACTACTCGGAAGGCCTCACGCCGCTCCTCGAGACGCGCTTCACGGGGAAGTTCGAGGCCGGCTACGTCGAGAACGACTGGCCGGACGACGACCCCCGCCTCATCGCTTACGTGCGCGAACTGGGCGAGGGCGCCGTCTTCTACCTGACGCTCGGCCACTCGTGCGGCAAGTACGACATGCAGCCGCTGGTGGATGAAGCGCCGATCATGCGCGGCTCGTGGGAGTTGCCGGTGTTCTACGAGCTCCTGCGCCGCGGCCTGGAGTGGGCGAAGGAACATAGGAAGTCAACCGTCTAGATTAACTTGGTGGTAGGCGACCCCCAGGGACGCCGACTTGCACACCGCCGAGCTCAGCGTCTCTCGGAGGCTGGACTGCTCTTGCGGTCGGTCGAGGCACTTCTCAATAGCGCGGAGTTCGACACGGCTTCCTGCGAGGACCTTGCTGAGCAAATTGCGCGCGAGGAACGAACTCAACTCCAGAAGGCACGGGGGCGGATCGAATCGAGGCGTCGCTTCAAGCATAGGTCCCCCCAGCCCCTTCTAGACAAAAGAGCTGTGAGCTTACTCTTCATAGACGAGAGTGGGCATGCAGCTCCTCAGTCCACACCAAACCAGCCAGTTCTCGCCCTAGGAGCCATCGCTCTGGCTCAGGAAGAGGCTGATAGGTATGTGGAGCGCGCAGAAGCCTTGAAGCGTAGGTTCTTTGCCCCTGGCGAGGTTACTTTCCATGAGCCTGCAATGCGGCGCCACGAGCAGGTCTACTACTTCGGCGGCGACAAGAGCAAACAGGCTGAGTTCGAAGAGGCTCTCAACGAACTGGTCATCAGCACGGACTTCGTCGCGTTTGGAGCGGCCGTCCGAAAGGACGCATTCGCTAGCGAATTTGTCGAGAGCGGAGTCGATCCCTACTTACCCGCGAACCCATACGCTGTCGCAATCACGATGCTTCTGGAACGGTATGTCGACTATCTCTTGGCGTCCGGGGACCAGCGCAAGATGGGAAGGGTGACCTTCGAGAGCCAGGGAGCACGAGAGGACGCCGAGCACCAAGTTCAATTTGCCCGCCTGCTGCTTGACGGCACTCAGTGGGTTCCGGAGTCAGCATTCCAGCAGGCTATCCAACCTGGGGCGAGCTTTGTTCCAAAGGTAGGCTCGCACCCAACCGAGCTAGCAGATCTCTTCGCACGCGATCTGTACGAGTGGGCCCGCTCTGGGTGCCAGGTCTCACCGCTGAGGTGGGAGGCCTTTACCAAGAAGATCTACTGCCGCGGAGATGGGAGCAGTGGCAAATTTGGCGTGAAAGTCTTCCCCGACTCAGATATCCGCGACGCCGTCGAAGCCCACCGCGTGGAACGCTTGGCAATAGGCTTAAACTAAAAGCGCCCCAGCTCAAGGAGCCGAGGCGCCGGTGCCGGAAGACGGCACCCACTCTTAAGAGTCTAGCTCTTTGGAGAAGTTAATGTCCATGGGGAGTTGGCGTAGCCCCTCTAGGCCATCATCGCGCCGTCTACCGGGAGGAAGACGCCGCTGATGTAGGACGCCTCGTCCGAGACGAGGAACGTCACCGCATTCGCGATCTCGTCCGGCGTGCCGAGACGGCCGCCGTCAAGCGTCGGGCCGGTGCTGCCGCCGCGACCACCAACGGGTTCGTCCTGGTCGCGGTAGAGCTCGGCAGCCTCGGCGGCGGCGGTGTGGAGCATGGGCGTGTCGATGGTGCCGGGGCAGATGGCGTTCACGCGCACACCCTGGGGGCCGTAGGCGCGAGCCAGTGAACGGGTCAGGTTGATGACGCCGGCCTTGGTCGATCCGTAGAGCCCCTGGAGGGGGACGCCGTGGAGGGCGGAGACGGAGGACGTGTTGACGATGGCGCCGCCGCCGGCCGTGATCATGTGGCGGATGGCGTAGCGGCAACCGAGGAGCACGCCGCGCAGGTTGATGTCCATCATCTGATCCCACTTCTCCATGGGGTCGTTGATGGAGTCGAACCAGAAGTGGATGGCGGCGTTGTTGTGGAGGATGTGCAGCCCGCCGAGCTCGTTGATGGCGTAGGAGCTGACGGCCTGCCAGTCGTCCTCGCTGCCGCTGTCGGCGTGGACGTAGTGGGCGTCGCCGCCGGCGGCCTTGATGGCGTCGATGGCGGCGTGGCCGGCCTCGTCGTTCACGTCGGTGCCGATGACGCGGGCGCCCTCGCGGGCCCAGCGCCGGGCGACAGCCTCGCCCATCCCCATGCCGACTCCGGTAACGATCCCGACCTTGCCTTCGAGGAGCATCGTGCTCCCTCCTTCTCTCGTTGCGTGACGGCCAGCAGGGGCCGCGTGCGCGTCAGCCTACCCGATGCGGCGCGGCGTGCGGGAGGGTCCCTATTGCGGCGCTCGCTCTGCTACGATCCGGCGCGAATCCGAAGACCGCTTACGGTCTCGAATCGGGGGCTCCACCATGACCGAAACCCTGACCGGCACGAACCGCTCCGCGGGCGTCGCCTACACCCAGCTCCTCGCCGAGGACAGCCATCCCGTACCGGAGTACCTGCTCCGCGACTCTCCGCTGGAGGAGGGCGAACCGACCCTCGTGCCCATCGAGCGCTACACGTCGCGCGAGTGGCACGACCTTGAAATCGAGAAACTATGGAAGCGCGTCTGGCAGATGGCCTGCCACGAGGACGACATCCCGGACGTGGGCGACTACCTCGTCTACGACGTCGGGGACCTCTCCTACCTCGTGGTGCGCGTGGCGGAGGAGGAGTTCAAGGCCTACTACAACGCCTGTCTCCACCGGGGCCGCCTGCTGCGGCAGGAGGACGGCAAGCGGGCGCGCGATCTGCGCTGCGCGTTCCACGGCTGGACCTGGAACCTGGACGGCACGCTGAAGGAAATTCCCTGCCAGTGGGACTTCCCCTACGTGAACCCGGACGAGCAGTCGCTGCCCGAGGTGAACGTGGCGCGCTGGGGCGGGTTCGTGTTCATCAACCCGGATCCGGACGCGGAGCCGTTCGAGGACTTCGTGGGCGACCTGGAGAGCCACTTCACGCTGCTTCCCTACGAGAAGCGCTACAAGGAGGCGCACGTCGCCAAGGTGCTGCGCTGCAACTGGAAGGTCGCGCAGGAGGCCTTCATGGAGGCCTACCACGTGGTCGCGACGCACCCGCAGATCCTGGCGGGCATCTGCGACGCGAACTCGAAGTACGACGTGTTCGGGAACTACGCGCGGGCGATCACGCCGAACGGCGTGCCGAGCCCGCACCTCTCAAACGTGCAGCAGGAAGATCCGCTGCCGGACACAAGTCCGTTCAAGATGCGGCACCCCCTGACGAACGCGATCTACGACACGCAGCCCGACAGCACGGTGCTCGTCACCCATCCTGACGGCCGTTCCGGGCTCTTCACGGAGAGCGGGTCGTGGATCAGCGGCGACCTCGGCGAAGCCGACCCGCACATGTGCCAGTGGCTCGCGGGCAAGCAGCTGGAGACGGACGACCAGTACTGGGAGAACCGCCGCGGCAACGGCGCCAGCGAGGATGGCGCCGACGCGAGCGACGACCTGGCCGCGGAGAGCGCCGCGGACGAGCTGGACAAGCGCATGGAGCAGCTGGGCCTGAGCGGCGACGGTCCGTCGGGCGGCTCCGTGCGCGAGATCGGCGCCGCCGCCATCCGCGACGGCCTGCGGCCGGTGCTCGGCGACCTGATGGACAACGTCCCGGATGCGGAGTTGAACGACAGCATCTACTTCACGCTGTTCCCCAACTTCCATCCGTGGGGCTCGTTCAACCGGATTGTGTACCGCTTCCGGCCGAACGGGAACAACCCGGACGAGAGCATCATGGAGTGCCTCTACCTGGCGCCGTACCCGCAGGACGGCGAACGTCCGCCGGCCGCCCCCATCCACTGGATCGGGGTCGACGACGACTGGACGGAGGCGCCGGAGCTGGGAATGCTCGCGCGGGTGTTCAACCAGGACACCTACAACCTTCCGCGGGTGCAGCTCGGCCTGCACGCGACGAAGAAGGAGTTCGTGCAGTTCGGGAACTACGGCGAGACGAAGATCCGGCATTTCCACGCGCTGCTGGAGAACTGGGTCTCGCGGGAGTAGCTGCGGGCGCCGTAAAACCACTACGACCGGAGGGGCGGCCAAGCCGCCCCTCCTCGGCGTCCAGGGTCTGGCGAAGTCTGGCCCGGAACGGCATCATGAACACATGAGCAGGAACGAAGAGCAGGCTGCGGGTCAGGCGGAGCAGAAGCCTCCACGACCGCCGAGACCAGCCAACATCCCGCCACCGTCGGATCGGCCACCGCACATCTCGACCAAAGGGTATCCGCCTCCGCGTCGCGACTAGGCTAGCAGCGCAGCGATCAGGGTTGCGCCCAGCACCCCAATCTCGATCAGGAAGAAGACAAGCTGTCGATCGACAAGGCGTGCGATCTTGTCAACGGTCTCATCTGCGGCAGGGATGACCGTGTCGACGTACTCCAGTGCAGCCCAGAGCGTGAGTTGATCGCCACTCCAGTCGTGCTGTTCGTCGCTCACCAAGGCGGCCAGGAAGTCGGTGCTCGGAGCATCCGGAAGCCGTGTAGCTCGCTCTGCGACAACCGCGCACACGGCTGTCGCTGCGAATAGCAGAAGTGCCAGCGCCGCCCCGGCCACCACGCCGTAGCGAAGGGCTGTGCCTGCGTCGGCAATCGTGTCGGGGAGCGCAAGGAGCGCGATACCGGCCGCCACCGCCAGCGCGCCGACGCTGAGGTACGCGCGCGACTTCAGCCGCGACTCGTCGATCGAGCGATGCTGGTAGTCACTGAGCCGCACCATCTGGTCCAGCAGGAGCTGCGCGCCCGGAATCGAGTTCGGTTCGCTCACTGGAGCTGTTGTCACTAAACTAACAATACAGGAACCACCGATTGTCCCCGCAAGACGAGGGTGCATAGCGACTTTGGAGTGATGCGTCAGCGCTGGAGCCAGCGGTAGTGGAGCTCGCTGGCCCAGGCGGTGAGGCCGGGGAAGACCTCCGCGAGAACGTGGGCGATCCGCATGAGGGGCTGCATGTGCACCTCGGCGGCGGGGCGCTGCACCGAGCGGACTATGGCACGGGCCACCTGTGCGGGAGTCTGGACGGGGCCGAGGGGGGCGGGAGCGTACTCGGAGGAGTAGGTGGGGGCGTTGGCAAAAAACTCGGTTTCGGTGCTGGCGGGGAGGACGAGCGTCACGCTCACGCCAGAGCCGGCGAGCTCGCCACGCAGCGCCTGGGTCAGGCCGGTCAGGGCGAACTTGGTGGCGGCGTAGGCGCCGTGGTACGGCCAGCTCCGCTTCCCCACGACGGACCCGACGTTGACGATGTGACCCGAGGCCCGGCGGCGCATGTGGGGCAGGACGGCGCGGATGGCGTGGTGAACGCCCAGGACGTTGGTCTCCAGGAGATCGCGGAAGGCGTCGTCGGGGGTGTCCTCGATGCGGCCGTAGAGGCCGTAGCCGGCGTTGTTCACGAGCACGTCGATGCGCCCGAAGGCGGCGATAGCGGCATCCGCGAGCTCCTCCACCTGACCGCGATCACGCACGTCGCAGGGCGCGACGAGCACTGCCACGCCGAAGCGGTGCTCGATGCGTTCGGCGAGACGCTCGAGGCGTTCGCGTGAGCGCGCCGCGAGGACGATCGTGGCGCCCTTACGGGCGAAGCGGATGGCGGTTGCGCGTCCGATGCCGGCGCTCGCGCCGGTGATGACGACGACGGGCTGGGCAGGCATCAGGCCAGAAGGTCGTCGCCGAGGGGGACGGTGTCGCGGGCCACGCGGGCGACGATCGGGGTGGCGGCACGCAGGGCGCGTCCCGCCGAGCGGAGCGCCATCGCCAGGCGTCCGCCGGCGAGCCAGGCGTTGGGGCGCAGGGCGATGCCGGCGGCCATGCCGAGCTCGCTGGACTCGCCGTTCCAGTCGCGGAGGGGGGCGGGGAGCTCCATAGCGGCCGGGTCGATGACGGCGCGGAGGGCCATCCAGTCGACGCCATGCTCGACGGCCACGCGGGCGAAGGCGGCAGTCTCCATGTCGACGCCGGCTGCGCCGTGCTCGTTCCAGAGGTCGCGTTTGGCGTCGCGGGTGGCGACGGGCCCGGCGACCGTGACCAGCCGCGAGCAGATGAACCGGAAACCTTCGTTGCGGAGGGCGCGGCGGGCGTTCTGAAGGGTCATCGCGGGGGGCTGGAGCCCCTCGCCGCGCTCGTCCATGGCCTCGCGGGCGAGGATGAGGTGGCCGGGGCCGAGGGAGGGGTCGAGGCCGCCGCAGAGGCCAGTGATGAGGACTGTGTCGGGCTTGTACTCATCCAGAAGCGAGGCGAGGGTGCGCTCGCCCGCCTCACCCGTGCCTGTGACCTGGCACCCCGAGCCGATCGCGCGCGCTTCGCGCGTCGTGGGCGCCACGATGAGGAGGCTCACGAACTGCCGCGGCCGCCTAGCGTGCCGAGCGCCGCGCGGACGCCCTCGAGGGGGCTGGCCATGGTGGCGCCGACGGCGGTGGCCTCGTAGCCGCAATGGGCCATGCAGTTGGTGCAACGCGCGTCGCGGCCGTAGCCGTAGCGTTCCCACTCGGTCTCCTCGATGAGCTCGACGAAGGTGTCCGCGTAGCTCTCGTTCATCAGGTAGCAGGGGCGCTGCCAGCCGAGGACGCTGCGTGTGGGGTTGCCCCAGGCCGTGCACTGCATGGCGCGCTTGCCCTGGAGGAAGTCGAGGAAGACGGGGGTGTGGAAGAAGCGCCAGCGGCGGCGGTCGGGGGAGTCGAGGATGGACTTGAAGGTGGAGATCATCTCGGGGCGCTTGAGGAAGACGCTCTGGTTGGGCGCCTTGGGGTAGTCGTAGCCGGGCGAGACCATCATGCCGTCGACGTTGAGGTCGTCCATGAGGAAGTTAAAGAGGTCGCCCATCTCCTTGGGCGAGCTGTCGTTGAAAACGGTGGTGTTCGTGCTGACGCGGTAGCCCTGGTCCTTCGCCTTGCGAATGCCGGCCACAGCCTTGTCGAACACGCCGTCGCGGTCGACGGCCTTGTCGTGCTGCTCGCGGAGGCCGTCCATGTGGACGCTGATGGTGAGGTAGGGGGAGGGCTTCAGCTTCGGCAGCCAGCGATCAAGGAGGATGGCGTTGGTGCAGAGGTAGACGAACTTCTTACGCTCGATCAGGCCCTCGACGATCTCGTCGATCTGGGGGTGGATGAGGGGTTCGCCGCCCGCGATGGAGACGACGGGGGCTCCACAGTCGTCGGCGGCCTCCCAGCACTCCGCGGGCGAGAGGTAGGTGTTGAGGATCTCCTCGGGGTGCTGAATCTTGCCGCAGCCCTCGCATTCGAGATTGCAGCGATAGAGCGGCTCCAGCATGAGCACGAGCGGGTAGCGCTCCTTGCGCAGCAGCTTCTGCTTCAGCAGGTAGCGGCTGACGGCGAACGCCTGGCGAAGGGGGATGCCCATGATGATTCCTCCGGGGAACTGGCGGCACAGCATACGGAGCACGCGGCTCGAAGGCTATGCACTTCGAGCCGCCAATGCTGCTGCCGCGGCGAGACCGCTGCGAACGGCCGATTCCATGGTGGCGGGCCAGCCCGTATCGGTATACGAGCCCGCCAGAAAGAAGTTGGGGAGGGGCGTGCGGGGCCCGGGACGGTAGAGGCCGGGGGCGGGTACGAAGGTCGCCTCCGGCTCCTTGGTCACGCGGTAGCGCACGAGGGTGGCGTCGCGGGCGGCGGGCAGCGCCCGCCGCAACTGGGGCAGGACGCGCTCGCAGACCTGCTCCTGGTTCAAATCGAAGAGGTCGCCGGGGGCGCTGATGGAGAGCACAAGGTGCTGGCGCTCCGATTCGTCCTCGCCGCCCAGACGGCTGCGGTTGAAGACCCACTGCACCTCGGAGCGGATGAAGGCGGCGAAGGGGAAGTCGGCCACGGGGCCATCGAACCAGAGGTGGAGGTTGAGGATGGGGGCGGGCTCGAAGCGGGCGAGGTCGACGAAGGGCCTGTCCGCACGCACCTGGTCGGGGAGGAGGGGGAGGAGGCGCCAGGGGGCGAGGGCGCTGACACAGGCATCGAACGTGCGTCGCTCGCCGTCGCCGAGGACAAGCGACGAGACGCGGCCGTCCTCGACCTCGATACGCTCAACGCCCGCGCGCATCGAGACCGTGCCTCCTCGCTCCTTGATGGCGCGGACGGCGGGCTCCACGTGGAGCTTCGAGAGGCCGGTCGCGGGGACGGCGAGGGCGGCGGCCCCAGGGTCCTTCTGGAAGCCCTCTTCGAGCACGAAGATGGACTGGCTCGCGCTGGCGTCCCCGGCGCGGCAGTTGAGCGTGGGGATGACGAGGAAGTCCCAGAACTCGCGGATCGTGTCGGTCGACTGTTTCCGCTCGCGCAGCCACTCCTCGAAGGTGATGCGACCAAGGCGTCCGCGCTGGTGGACCTGGAGGAGCCGCAGGGCGAAGAAGGCGCGCGCAATCTCGAGCTTCTGGCGCCAGGAGAGGTGGCGGTAGCGGAAAAGGGCGGGGGCGAGGTGGAGGCCGAGGGGGAGGTTCGACGACGAGAGGTCGGAGCGGAGGCCGTCGGGGTCGAACACGGGGACGTGGAGGCGTTCCTGGCGGTAGGCCAGGTGGAGGGTGCCGAGGCGTTCGAGGAAGGCGCGGTAGGCGGTGGTGCACTGCATGAAGAGGTGCTGGCCGTTATCGACCTCGTCGCCGGTCTCGTCGTCAAGGAAGGAGTACGTGGCGCCGCCGGCCCAGGGGCGGCGTTCCAGCACCTCGACCTGGTGGCCGCGGTCGGCGAGCTCCAGCCCGGCGGCCAGCCCGGCCAGCCCCGCGCCGATGATGCCGACCTTCATGGCCGTGGGGGCGTCAGCCCGATCGCGCCGGCCCGAGGAGGGCGGCGGACCCCCAGAGGCGCGCGATGGCGGAGGCCTTCTCGCGGCCGTTGAGGCGGACGCGCTCGGAGATGACGTCGTAGTTGCGCTCCTCGATGCGCTGGAGCAGCTCGAAATAGACGCCCTGGAGCACGTTCACGCACATGCGGGAGCGCACGTCGAGGAGGGGCAGGAGGTGGCGTCCGCGGCGGAAGTAGCGATGGGCGCGCTCGCCCTGGGCAGCCATCATCGAGCGGAAGCGCTCGTCGTAGTCGCAGGCGAGGATGTCGTCGGGGGTGAGGCCGTGAGCGGCCAGTTCTTCGGTGGGGAAGTAGACGCGGCCTCGGTCGGCGTCCTCCTTCACATCCCGCATGATGTTCACGATCTGGAGGCCGATCCCCATGCTGGTGGCGAACTCCTCGGAACGGGGGTGGGGCTTCGCGCCGAAGATCGAGACGCAGATGTGCCCGACCATCGAGGCCACGCGGTAGCAGTACTGGCGGAGGTCGTCCCAGGTCTCGTAGCGGTTGATGGTGAAGTCCATCTCGACGCCGTTGACCAGCTCCTCGAAGTGCTGCTGGGGCATGGCGAAGCGGTCGACAGCGTCGCCGAGGGCGATGAAGAGCGGTCCCCGGCGGGCGCCGCCGTAGCAGGCTTCGAGGCGCTCGCGGGCGAGCGCGATCTCCTTCTCCTGGCGGGACCTGTCGGTCAGCTCGTCGGCGATGTCGTCGACGTAGCCGCTGAAGGCGTAGGCGGCGTAGATGGCGTTGCGCTTCTCGGCGGGCAGTATGGTGAAGGCGTAGTAGAAGTTCGAGGCGCGGTCCTTCGTGTAGGCCTTGCACCAGGCGTAGGCCTCTTCCGGTGTGAACCGCTCATCGGCGTGAGCGTCGAGCTCCGCCAGCACGTCGAAAGCCATTGCGCTTCCCCTTCCCCTCTCAGATTCCCATGGCGACGCGGGCGCCGTTCACGAGCGCCAGGCGGGCCTTGACGGCCTTCGTGACGCGGGGGCGGGCGCTGAGCGTGTCGTAGCCGGCCGCCTCGATCGCGTTGAGGATGGCCTCGCCGCCGAGCCGGTAGAGGCGGATGTCGGTGCGGACGGAGCGCGAGACGCGCGCTTCGAGCTTCTTGCCCTCGGCGAAGCAGGCGCGCGCGCGGTCCACCTCGAACTCCATGAGCGCGCGATAGCGCTCGTCGAAGCGCCCGTCGATGATTTGCTGCTCGTCCACGCCGAAGCGCTGCAGGTCCTCGAGAGGCAGGTAGATGCGGCCCTTCTCGATGTCGACGGAGACGTCCTGCCAGAAGTTCGCGAGCTGGAGGCCGATGCAGGTCTGGTCGGAGAGGGCGATGCGCTCGGCATCGGTATAGCCGAGGACGGCCAGCACCATCTGGCCGACGGGCGTGGCCGAGTAGCTGCAGTAGGTGAGGACGTCGTCGTAGGTGGCGAAGCGGGAGACGCGCTGGTCCATGCGGTTCGCCTCGATGAGGCGGAGGAAGGGATCGAGCGGGATCTCCTTACGCTCGATGGTGCGCGCGAGGGCGATCAGGAGGGGGCGCCGGGGGTTCCCGGCGACGGCGTCTCGCAGGTCCTGCTCCCAGGAGTCGAGGAGGGCGAGGCGGTCGCCCTCCGCCTCGTCGCCGAGGTCGTCGGTGTAGCGGCAGAAGGAGTACACGGCGAAGAAGTGACGGCGAAGCTTCTTGGGCAGGAGGAAGGAGACGACGGTGAAGTTCTCGTCGTGGCGGCGAGCGTACTGCTCGCACCAGCGGTAGGCCTCGCGGGGGGTGGTGGGGCGCTCGATCGGCCACCGCCTGAGGCCGTCGCCGGTCTGGGCGGTCATCCCAGGGGGTCCGTGTCGGGCAGGTGGATGGGGTTGCCATCACGCAGACGCCGGTAGCGTCCAAGCGCCCAGAGGGGCCAGTAGTTGGAATAGAGGTGGTACTTGAGCATGAAGTCCCGCGGGAAACCGGTTCCCGTGAAGTGTGGCTCGATCCACTCGCCGTCGTCGGTCTGCGTGCGTACCAGGTAATCGATGCCGCGCACGATGGCGGGGTGGTCGTGCGGCTCGATGGCGAGGAGGGCGAGGAGAGCCCAGGCGGTTTGCGAGGCGGTGCTGGGGCCCTGCCCGCGCAGGGAAGGGTCTTCGTAGGTGGCGCAGCTCTCGCCCCAGCCGCCGTCGGGCTGCTGGTGGTGTTCGAGCCAGCGCAGGGCCCGGGCGAGGCGCGGGTCGGAGGGGTCGACGCCGGCGGCGATGAGCGCGGGGACGGCCGCCCCGAGGCCGTACAGGTAGTTGACGCCCCAGCGTCCCCACCAGGAGCCGTCCGGCTCCTGCGTGTCCCAGAGGTAGTCGAGGGCGCGCTCGCACATCTCGTCGCTGGGGGGCGTCCCGTCGAGAGCGAAGGCTTCGAGGATGTGGGCGGTCACGTCCTCGGTGGGGGGATCGAAGGTGGCGCCGAAGTCGGCGAAGGGAATGCGGGAAACGAACTCGTCGTCGTTGTCCCGGTCGAAAGCGCCCCAGCCGCCGTTGCTCGACTGCATCGCCCGCAGCCAGACCTTGGAGCGGTGGAAGGGGCCGTCCTTGCCCTGCAGATCGAGCAGCCGCAGGGCGATGAGCACCTCGGCGGTGTCGTCGGTGTCGGGGTAGAGCTCGTTGGAGAACTCGAAGGGGAAGCCGCCGGGCTCGATGCCGGGCACGGTGAGGGCCCAGTCGCCGAGGCTCTGGACCTCGTGCGCGAGCAGCCAGCGGCCGGCCTGGACGAGAGCCTCGTCGTCGGCGGGCACACCCGCCTCGCGGAGGCCGGTGACGGCGAGGGCGGTGTCCCAGACGGGGGAAAGGCAGGGCTGCACGGAGAAGGTGTCGCCGCGACGCAGGGCGAAGTCCCCGAGGAAGCCGTTAAGCCCCTTCTGCATGATGGGGTGGTCCATCGAGTAGCCGTGCGCCCTGAGTGCGATGAGCGAGTAGACCGACGGGGGCTGGATGACGCCCCAGGTGCCGTCCGCCTCCTGGTGCTCGATGATCCAGCGCTCGCACTCCTTGAGGGAGAACTGGCGGAGGGGCTTCCAGGGGAGCCGCTCGTGGGCGTGCAGCACGCGGTCGATGGCGAGGAAAGCGTTGCGCCAGGTGAAGGGTTGGCGATCGCGGCGGAGGGGGATGGAGCGCCGGTCCTCGGGGTCGAGGTAGAGCTCGTCGACGTGGGCGTAGTCGGGGATGGGGACGACGGGGCGGTAGGCCCAGACGACGAGGATGGCGACGATGGTGGCGCGCGCCCAGGAGGCGAACATGTAAATGTTCAGGGGCGAGGCGACGGGCATCAGGATCGACTCGGGGGGCATGGCGGGGAGGGCCGCCCAGTCGAACTGCCCGAAGAGTGAGAGCCAGAGCTTGGTGAAGATGCGGGTCGCGCCCACGCCGCCCCGGGAGCGGATGAACTCGCGGGCGCGCTTCATCTCCTCCGATTCGGGGTCGACACCGGCGAGCTTGAGGGCGAAGTAGGCCTCGGTGCTGATGCTGACGTCGCCGGGGCCGCCCCAGTAGACGGGCCAGGAGCCGTCCTCGCACTGGAGGCCGAGGAGGTAGCGGACAATGCCCTGCTCGCGCTCCTCCTCGGTGGTGCCGAGGAAGCGCTCGAGGAGGAGGTGCTCGGCCGCCATCGTGGCATTCGATTCAAGCTCGGCCCACCAGTAGCCGTCCTCGGCCTGGAGGGAGAGCAGGTGCCCGACGCTTCGGTCGATGCAGACATCGAGGCTGGTGGCGCCGCCGGTGGAGCCGGCAGCGCGGGCGCCCTGGAGGGAGCTTGGGGCTGTCACCGAGCCCCCATGAGCGCCACGAGCCGGTCCTCCACCTCGTCGATCGAGCTATCGGGGGTGGAGGCGCCGGCGGTCAGCCCGATGCGATCGGCGCCATCGAACCAGCCGGCCTCGAGCTCGTGCGCGCTTTCGACGTGGTAGGTCCTCGCGCCCTCGCTTTCGCACACCTGGCGCAGGTGGCGCGTGTTGGCGCTCTTCTTGCCGCCGACGACGACCATCACGTCGACCTGGTGGGCCAGCTCGGCCGCCGCCGCCTGCTGGCCGGTGGTGGCGTGGCAGAGCGTATTGACGACGTGCATCTCGAAGTTCGCCTCCCGCTGGAGCAGCATGAGGTTGCCGACGAAGCGGGCGAAGTCGTCGATCTTGTGCGTGGTCTGGGCCATGACGCCGATCTTGTTGGGGAAGCCGTCGGGGAAGTTCTCGATGACATTGCGCAGGTGCTCGATGTCGGCGTGCTCGACGACGGTGACCCCGGAGCGGCCCTGCTCGTCGATGGCCCACCCCATGATGCCGCGCACTTCCTTGTGGCCGGGGTCGCCGAAGATTAGGGCGTGCCAGTTGTCGCGCACGAACTTCTGGGCGTAGCGCTGGGCTCGGGTCACGACCGGGCAGGTGGTGTCGATGATGTTCAGGCCCGCGTCCTCCAGGTCGTGCAGGACGCGCTCGCCGACGCCGTGGGCGGTGATGGCGATGCGGCCCTGGCCGACGCGCTCGGCGGTGACGGCGCCGAAGTCGCCCTCGACCTCATCGGGCCCGGGAAGCTGGTGGACGCCCGTGCGTTCGAGCTCCTCAACGACGTGCGGGTTGTGCACGATCTCGCCGGCGCTCGCGATGGGTTTTTCGGGAGTCGCCTCGTCTTCCATGATCTGCACGGCGCGGCGAACGCCCATGCAGAAACCCATTTCGCTCGCTCGGATGATCTCGGCCACTCCTGACCTCCCTCGACCGGGTTGCGAAAGTAAAGTACCGGTAAAGTATAAGGCAAGCCCTCAGCGTCGAGGGTCTACCGAAGTTTCACAGCCGTCCCGTACACGAGAATCTCGGCCGCCCCTTGCATAACCGCAGCGGTGGAGAGCCGCAGGGTCACGATCGCGTCGGCGCCCATGGCCTCGGCTTCGCTCGTGAGCCGGTCGAGTGCTTCCCGGCGAGACTCCACGAGGAGCTGGCGATAGGCGCCGATCTGGCCGCCGGTGATGTTCTTCAACGTGGCGAGGATGTCGCGTCCGATGTTGCGGGCGCGCACGGAATTGGCCGTCACCAGCCCGAGGGTCTCCGCGATCTCGCGCCCCGGCACCGAGTCCGACGTCGTCATGAGCATGCATGCCTCCGGGCGTTCCGTCCGCCGCCACGGGAAATGATACGGCAGGGCCGGCGCGACAGCCGCGCGCGGGCTTACCTGCCCGAGCCGACCTCGTCGAGGTCGACGCCCTCGAGGAACTCGATGCCTTCGAGGTAGAGATCGACCGCATCGTCGAAAGAGTCAGGGAGGAAGGCGAGGACGACCGGGGCGCCATCGAGCAGCCTCGTGGCGATGGGGGAATCATCGATGTGCGTTCGGATGTCGGGCCTGGGGAAGTTGACGAGGACGACCAGCAAGACCTGGCAGAGCAAGGCTCCCTGCAGCAGGCCGAAGGCGGCCCCGGCGACGCGATCCGCGCCACCGAGGTTCAGGACATCGGCGCTTCGCCGCAGGAGGTAGCCGAGGAGCTGCCCGGCGACGATCACGCCGATGAAGATGGCGAGGAAGGAGGCCAGCGCCGAGACGGTGCTGTCGTCGATGATGGGCTCGACCTTGGGGAGCATGTCGTCGTAGAAGACGCCGGCGACGGGGACCGCGAGGATGAGCGCCGCCAGCCCCACCAGCTCCCGCAGGAAGCCCCGGCGGAAGGCTCGCCACGTGAGCAGCGCTACGACCACGACGATGACGAGGGAGAGCCAGTTCACTGGCTTTTCATGGTACGGGCAGGGCTGCTAAGGGAACCTCGTACAATTGGGCCATGCGTCCGGACCTGATGGAGTTGCTCGCGTGCCCGCTGTGCAAAGCTGAACTGGCCCTGACGGTGGTGGATGAGGAGGGCGGCGAGATCCTGCGCGGCGCGCTCGACTGCGCGGCCTGCGGCGAGACGTTCCCGATCGAGGAAGGCATCCCGAACCTGCTGCCGCCGGAGCTGCGCGAGGCATGAACTCCTCCGAGCCGCCACCCCTGGAGACCCGCGAGCCGCTGCACTGGACGCACCTCGCGAACGGCGGCGGGCTGCTGGCGCTGGCCGCGCTCGCGGTGGCGGCGGCGCGGGGCACGCTGGGGGCGAGCTGGTTGTTCGCACCGGTGGCGCTCGTGTTCCTCGGCGTCGCGGCGCTGGCGGGGTGGGGAGCGGCGGTGCAGCTTTCGGGCGGCGCCCAGATGGACGACCACCCCTGGGTCTGAGTCCTTCCTGAACCTATGGGCCGGGGCGGAGGCGCACGCCGGTGCGTTCATGCCCGGCGGTGTCGAGTCCCTCTAATAGCGCGGCGGCGCTCCGGCCGAGCACGGGGAGGGGACCATCGAGCACCTCCGAGAGGGGGAGCAGCACGAACGCGCGCTCGGCGATGCGAGGGTGGGGGACGGTGAGGGTTTCGGTTGCGACCTCGCGCTCGCCGCAGAAGAGCAGATCGACATCGATGGGGCGGGGGCGCCAGCGTCCGGTGGGGCGCCTGCCAAGGAGGTGCTCGACCTCCTTGGCGACGGCGAGCAGCGCTTCGGGGTCGAGGTCCGTCTCGACGGCGACGACGGCGTTCAGGTAGCGGGGCTGGTCGGCGGGGACGGGTGGGGTTTCCCAGGCGGAGGAGAGGCGCGCTGGGGTAGCGCCGAGCTCCTCAAGGAGATCGAGCGCGGCGCGGAGGTTGGCGGCGCGGTCGCCGAGGTTGGAGCCGAGGGCGAGGATCGCTTCCCTCACGGCGCCTGCCACCTGCCGCGGGTGACGGAGTCGGCTACAGCAGCAACCTTGCGCATTTCGGCCACGTCGTGGACGCGCACGATGTCGACGCCCCTCGCGATGGCGATGGCGACGGCGGCAGCCGTGCCTTCGAGGCGTTCTTCGACGGGGGCGTCGAGGACGAGTCCGAGGGTCGACTTGCGGGAGGGGCCGAGGAGGAGGGGCTGGCCCGCTACGGTGAGCTCGTCCAGCCGCTGCACGATCTGCAGGTTCTCCTCGGGGGTCCAGCCGAAGCCGAAGCCGGGGTCCAGGACGATGCAGTCGCGGGGGACGCCGGCCTCGGCGGCGATGCGCAGGCTCTCGTCCCAACCGGCGAGAACGTTCGCGACGACGTCGCCGGGAGGGCGGCCACGCTGGTTGTGCATGGCGACAAGGGCGGCTCCGCGAGCCGCAACCACGCCGGCCATGCCCTCGTCGGCGCGCAGGCCGTTGATGTCATTGACCATGTCGGCGCCCGCGTCGAGCGCCGCCCCGGCGACCTCGGCGTGCTGGGTATCGATGGAGATGGGGAGGTCGGTGGCGGCGCGGATGGCCGCCACGGCGGGGAGGGCGCGCTCCGCTTCCTGCTGCCGCGTCACGGGAGTCGCGTCGGGGCGGGTGGACTCGGCGCCAACGTCGATGATGTCGGCGCCCTCCTCGGCGAACCGCTTCGCCAGGGCGGCGGCGGCGGTGGGGTCGGGACCAAGCCCGTCGCCGGTGAAGGAGTCGGGCGTGACGTTCACGATGGCCATCAGGTAGGTGCGCGTTCCCCACTCGAAGGTTCGCCCGCGCAGGGTCAGCGAGGGGGAGGGGTAGGCGCGGGCGGCGGGGCGCGTGGAGGCGGGGATGGGGGTCCTCCCGGGGCTCAGGCTTCGACCGTGTACTCCTGCTCGGTGGCGGCCTCACCCTCGATGTGGAAGACGCGCACGTCGGGGCGTTCTCGGTTCGCGATGCTGACGACGAAGTGGACGAAAGGCGGCCCGAAGAACGTGCTCATCATGCGGATGTCGGTGGGGCTGGGGCGGGCGGGGCTGCCGGTGTGCGAGTGGTAGAAGCCGGCGAGCGAGTCGCCCGCCTCGTCCATGGCTTCCTCGATGCGGCGCTGCTCACGGAAGTCGATGCTGAAGCGGTAGGGGCTGGCCTCGGCGTTCTCGGCGCGGTGGAGGGCGGTAATGAGGCCGTCGCGCGCACCGATCATGCCGCAGCACTCGTTGGGGGCGTCCTCGAGGGCGTGGGCGATCATCGCGTCGAGGTGTTCCTGGCGGAGCGTGATTACGGGAGCCATCGCCCCAGTGTACCGCCGCTACTGGCCATAGCCCTCGGCCCGCAGCCGCCGCCAGACCTCGCCGCTCGCCGAGTAGCGCTCCATCAGGTAGGGGTAGACGGCCTTCACCCGGAAGAGCGTCTCCATGCACTCCTGGGCGAGGTGGCGGTCGAGGACGGTGGGGTGGGCGTCGGGCTCGACGACGTCGATGGCAAGGCCTTCCTCGAAACCGCCGGGGGCGGCAGGGAGGCCGGGGGGCTGTTCGGCGAGGATGCCGGCTTCGGAGAGCGAGGCGATGACCTCCCGCAGGCGGTCCCGGAAGGTGACCGTAACGCGTTCGCCTGCGAGGTGGCGCTCGGCGTCGCCTTCGAGGAGGCCGAGGATGCGCGCGGTCACGTAGTCGACGCGGAAGGCATCGCTGCCGGCGGCGCGGGCGGGGGGCAGACCGACGCAGAGAACGCCCAGCAGGGCCCGCTCGATATCGGCGAGACTCTCGGGGGCGACGGAGGGGCGGGGGTCGTCCGGCATTTGGGGGCGGATCGTAGCAGAGGGACGGGGGCGTTCCGGCGGGTCGCACGCTCGGAGGCAGGTGCTACGATCGATGGTCCGCGTGGAGGGCGCAATCGATGGAAGGCACAGCCGTCACGGTTCGGGTACCCGCCACGAGCGCCAACGTCGGCACCGGATTCGACTGCCTCGGGCTGGCGCTCGACCTGTTCGCCTCGGTGACGGTGACGTTCAGCGACGCCGAGCAGCTTCCCACGAACGACGTGGGAGAGAAGATGGTGCTCTCCGCCGCGCGCGCCGCCTATGAGCGCATCGGGCGGCCGAGCCCGGCGGGGCTGACGGCGCGCTATACGGTCGCGATCCCGCTGGGGCGAGGGCTTGGCGCGAGCGCGGTCGCGCGGGTGGCCGGCGTCCTCGCGGTGAACGAACGGGAGGGTCATCCCCTGGACGAAGACGCCTGCCTGGGGCTGGCGGCCGACCTCGAAGGGCATGTCGATAACGCCTGTCCGGCGCTGTTCGGCGGCGTGCAGGCGTGCGTCGCGACCGACGAAGGGTTCGCCCGCGTTCGCTGCCGCTACCCGAGCGACCTGCAGGTCGCGCTGCTGATCCCGGACCACTCGATGCCGACGAAGGAGGCGCGCCGCCTCCTGCCCGACAGCTACAGCCGAGAGGACGCGATCCACACGAGCAGCCGGCTCGGGCTGCTGGTGGCGGCACTGGCAGCCGGACGGACGGACCTGCTCGACGAAGCAACGCAGGATCGCTTCCACCAGCGACAGCGGTCGGCCCTGTTCCCGCCGCTGTTCGACGTGTTCACGGCCGCGAAGGGGGCGGGCGCGCACGCGGCCTGGCTGAGCGGGGCAGGGAGCAGCGTGGCCGCGTTCACGCCCGAAGAGGCGAGCCGGGACGTGGCGAAGGCGATGCTGGACACGCTCGAGGGGGCGGGGATGTCGGGGCGGACGCTGGTGACGCGGGTCGCCGCGAGCGGGGCGGAGGTGTCGCGCGTCGAGATGGTGGATGTGTAGGGGGCTATTGGCCCTTGGTGGTGAGGGGCAGCGGGACATGAACCGGTAGGAGATCGGCGACCGGGCCTGCAACCCTGCCGGGCCCATGAGACCGATTCCCGACTCGCTCAGAGCCCACCAGCGCGGTCCCGACCGCCTTCCCCACGTGCGCGCCGTCGTTCTCGCCGAACGCTGGGGCGTGCCCCTCCTCCCGTGGGAGCGTCTTTACGAGGGCGACGAACGCGACTGCCCGCATGCCCTCGCCCTTGCCGCCGGCGGCGCCGTGATCCGCGCCCGCAACGATGGGGGCGCGCTCGCGGTCTCGCGCGTGCCGGAGCCCGGAGGGGACGCGGCGTGGGACGCGTGGACCGCGCTGGGGAAGGCGGAGCCGGGCACGGGGGTCGCGCTGGCGGCGCACGGGAGCGAGGTACTGCTCCTGTACGTGGCGAGCGGAGGGCGGGCGCTCACGCTGCGTCGCAGCAGCGACGGCGGGGTCACCTGGGAGGCGGCGCGCACGCTCGTGCGGGAGAGCACGGCCATCGAGTGGGTGGCGCTCGCAATGCGCGCCTCGAACGGGGACGCCTGCGCCTTCTACGTCCAGGGGACGGACACGCTGAAACGGCTGCGCAGGCGGGCGGGCACGTGGGACGCGGCGGGGTCGAACTGGATCCGGGGCGGAGCGGTCGCGGCCCTCACGGGGGTCGCGGCCATGCACGACAGTGGCGACTACCGCCTGATCGTGAGCGGCCGGGCGCGGCCTTCAGGGAGGAAGCAGGTGTGGTCGACGTTCCTTGGCGACGGCGGGTTCCCCGTGGACTTCTGGGCCGGCCTGAGCGTGATCGCGGAGTCGGATGCCTCCTCGGCGCGGGAGTTCGGCGGGCCGGGCGTCTTCGAGCCCGGCGGCCTGGACCAGCGGGCCTGCTTCGCGGCGCGGGACGCGGGGGGCGAGCCGGGAAGCCGCGTCTACACGAGCCATCCGCCCGCGCGTATCTCGGGGAATCCGGACGGGTGGTCGGAGCCGGAGCCGCACGAGGCCACGTCCGCGTACGGGCTGGCGGTCGCGACCGGAGCGGATGGAACGGTGTGGGGCTCGACGCGGGACGGGGTGTGGCGGGCGCGGCTGGGGCGCAGCCTCGATGTGAGCGACCACATCGTCGAGGCGTCGTGGCGGCTGGCCCCCTTCGCGACACGCGCCCGGCTCGTGCTCGACGACTCCGGCGGCCGACTTCCGGACCTGGCGCCGGGCCGAACGGTCGAGATCGCGCCGGGGTACCGCTCGGGCGCAGGCGGCGGAGCGGAGTACGGGGCCTCGGTGCACGCGGTCATCGACGACGTGACGCGAGAGAGCGGGGCGGGGCAGGCGCGGGTGGTGCTGGAGTGCTCGGGGCACTGGGAGCGGTTGGCGGCGTGGCGGCCCTCGCAGGTCTGGCAGTCGGCGGCGGGCGAGCACTCGCGGGAGCGCCTCTTCTGGCGGCTGTGCGCGAGCGCGGGCATCCGCGTGAGCGGGCAGGGCGGGGAGGACTGGTCCGGGAGCCGCCCGGCCTTCGCCGTCTCGCCGGGCGAGTCCGGGCTCGCGGCCGCGCGGCGCTTGCTTGGCACGAGCCGCGTCACCGTCCGTTCCCGGGGCGACGGGCTGGCCGTCGCGGAGCCTGGAGCAGAAGCGGTCGAGGGGTTCGGCGGCGGGGGTCATCCGCTGGAGCGGGTGGCGCTGGGCGACGGCGCTCCGGCGACGAACTGGGTCCGGGCGCAGGGGGACGCGGTGGACGCGGACGCGCACGACTTCGCCAGCATCTACCGGGACGGGCAGCGGCTGCGCCTGGTGCGCAGCCTCGACGCGGGCACGGGCGCACAGGCGCTCGCACGGGCGGCGGCTTCGCTCGAGCGGAACCGGCACGAGCAACATGCGGGCGTGCTCGTCGCGCCGTTCCATCCGGGCCTGGAGCTGTTCGACCCGATTACCGTCACGGACGAACGGTTGGGGTTGCGGAAGCGCCCCTACCGCGTGGTCGAGCTGGGGATGGAGTACAACCGGCGACCCGGGAGGCGCCCACGGTTCGACTCGATCGTGGGGCTGGGGGAGATGGACTGATGGCGACGCTTCGAGGACGGCTGGTGCGCTTCGACGGGAGCGCGTGGCGGGCGGTGGTGCGGCTGGAGGGGTCGGCGTCGATGGAGCTGACGGACGTGGCCGTGAACCGGGCGATCGCCGCCAGCCAGATGGCCGCGGGCCGCCGGGTGCTCGTGGACACGGGCGATGCGGGCGATGCCGCGGAGGCGATCCTGACCGCCATCGTGGCGTGAATGGTGCGCTCGGGCGGCGCGTGTACACTCAATTTCGATGCCCTCGCCCCTGCTCTCCGGGCAACCGGGCGGCGACCCCGAGCGGGGCGCCCACCGGTGATCCGCAGTCACGCCACGACCACGCACGGGAACACGCTCCGGCGCACGCTCTCATCGCTGCAGGAGCGGGAGTTCGCGTGGTATTTCGGGGGCAACACCGCCTTCTTCATGGCGATGCAGATGCAGTTCGTGCTGCGCGCCCTGCTCGCCTACGACCTCGCTCCCGAGGGTGAGAAGGCCGCGGGACTGGGACTGGTCACGCTCGGAGCGGCCGCGCCGATGATCTTCGTCGCGCCGGTCGGGGGGCTGATCGCCGACCGGGTAAACAAGCGCACGCTCCTCATCGTGACGCAATCGGCGGCGGCCATCATCAGCCTGTTCACGACGGTCCTCATCCTCACCGACCTGATGGAGTACTGGTACCTCTTCGTCCTGTCGTTCTCGGCAGGGACGATCTTCTCGCTGAACATGCCGGCAAGGCAGGCGCTGGTACCCCTGCTGGTACCCCAACACAAGCTGATGAACGCCGTCTCCCTGCAGATGAGCGGGATGAACCTGACCCGCATCATCGCGCCCGCGCTGGCGGGAATCCTGGTGGCCCCGCTCGGCGCCATCGGGGTCGGCGAGAGCGGCGGGCTGGGCTGGGTCTACCTGCTCACCTTCATCCTCTTCACGGTTGCGGTCGCGTCGGAGTTCCGCCTTCCGCCCCACGGCATGCAGGCGGAGTCGGAGGAGGGGGAGAACTTCATCCAGGGCCTCGTGGGGGGCTTCCGCTACGTCATCGCCACACCGGTAATCCTCATGCTCCTGCTAGCTGGCATGCTGATGCCGTTCTTCGCCTTCCCGGTGCAGGTGATGCTGCCGATCTTCGCGGAGGAGGTCTTCGGGCTGACGGGGGGCACGGGCTTCGGCCTGCTGATGGCGGCGGGCGGAGTGGGCGGGCTGATTGGCACGATCATCTCGGCGAACTTCGACAGCCTGCCGAACAAGGGCCACATCATGTTCATCGGGGCGACGATCATGGCCGGCTTCCTTGCCGCGTTCGGGTGGACCAGTGTGTTCGTCCTCGGGATGCTCTTCATTGCCGTGAGCAACACGGGGCAGATGCTGTTCATGTCGTCCAACAACACCGCCGTGCAGACGATAGCGCCGGAGGAGCTGCGGGGGCGGGTGATGTCGATCATGATGATGTCGTTCGGGGTGATGCCGATCGGGGTCTTGCCCATCACCTTCGCCGCCGACAGGTTCGGGGCGGGAAGCACGGTCATAGTCGTGTCGCTGGCGCTGCTGGTGGTGCTGGCGGTCGTGTTCGTGGCCGTCCCCCGCTTCCGCAACCTGCGCGTTGACGTGCTGGCGCAGGCGGAGCTGTCGCCCGTGCAGGCGGCAACGATGGTGGCGGAGGGGAAGATCTCGCGGGCGGAGGCGGACCGGCTGACGGGGAGGATGCGGCGAACGCCCCTACCCGAAGGCACCCGCCGCAAGCGCCGGGCCGAGGAGCGGATCGAGATTCCCGGAGGGGCGGCAGGAGCGCCGCCGTCATGACGACACTCAGCGTGCTCGACCAGTCACCCATTCGCCGGGGAGGGACGGCGGCCGAAGCGCTCGCCGCGACGGTGGAACTCGCGCAGCTCGCCGACCGGCTCGGGTACGAGCGCTACTGGGTGGCCGAGCACCACAACACCTCGGCCCTCGCCTCGACCGCGCCCGAGGTGCTCATCGGCCAGATCGCGACGCACACGGATCACATCCGCGTGGGCTCAGGCGGGGTGATGCTGCCCCACTACAGCGCGCTCAAGGTGGCAGAGGCGTTCCGGCTGCTGGAGACGCTCCATCCGGGGCGCATCGACCTCGGGATCGGGCGGGCGCCGGGCAGCGACGGGCGGACGGCGCGCGCGCTGGCCCCGAGCGGGGTGCCGATGGATTTGCGCGAGTTCCCGAACCAGCTGCTCGACCTGTACGGCTTCCTCGCGGACGACTTCCCGCCGGACCACGAGTTCCACGGCATCCGGGCGATGCCTCGGCCGGAGGCGATGCCGGACCTGTGGTTGCTCGGTTCAAGCGACGTGAGCGCGGGGTACGCAGCGGAGCTGGGCTGGCCGTTCTGCTACGCCCATTTCATCAACTCGCACCGAGCCGATTCCGCCCTGGAGGCCTACCAGAAGCTCTTCTCGCCCTCGCCGATCGCGAGCGAGCCGCGCCCGTCGATGGCGGTCTCGGCGCTGGTCGCGGAGACGGAAGAGGAGGCGGAGCGGCTGAGCTGGAGTCGCTGGGGCTGGCGGCTGATGGGGTCGGCCGGTCGGGGCGGGATTCCCCCGCCCGAGGAGGCGCTCGCCTTCGAGTACACGGAGGCCGAGCAGGAGTACCTGGAGATGCTAAAGCGGCGCTCCATCTACGGAGACCCCGGGCAGGTTCGCGACCAGTTGCTGGCCATGGGCGAGCGCCACGGCCTGGACGACTTCGTCGTGGTTACGATCACGCACGACTACGGGGCGCGGCAGCGTTCGTACGAGCTGCTGGCGGAGGCGTTCGGGCTGGAGCCTCGGGCCCAGTAGGGGTGCTACCGTGGGGCGGTGCGCTGGAGTTACGGCTTCGGCAAGGGGATGCGGCGCGCCCTGCTGGTAGGTGTCGCGGTCATGGCGCAGTACCTCCTCGTTGCCCAGCCCGGGACGGGAGAGCACGAGGGAAACAGGGACGAATTCCGGAAGAGAACCCTGCTCACTGTGGTCGCAGCCGTGGGGCTCGTGGTGGTGCTCGTGGTGATCGCCGGACTTGTGACATGGGCGACAACCGGCGAGCGCAAGCCGGCCTCCCCGAGCGACGGGGGCGACTTCACATCGGTCTCCGCCGGGGCTGAACACACGTGCGGACTGAAGTCCGATGGAATGGTCGTCTGCTGGGACTCCTTCGACCGGCCGACCTGGCAGGGCAGGGACTTCGTCTCGATCACCGCGGGATGGGCTCACGCCTGCGGCTTCAGGAGCGACGGTTCCCTCCTCTGCTGGGGGAACGACGGACAGGGAAGGACCGTGCCGCCGCGTGGAGGCCTCGTGTCGGCGAGCGCAGGAGCCAATTTCACGTGCGGGTTGCGAAGGGACGGCACGGTGGCTTGCTGGGGCGCCAACGTGTACGGCCAGACCGCGCCGCCAGACGGGGAATTCGTCTCCGTGGTCGCAGGCGCACATCACGCCTGTGGCATGGGTGCCGATGGCGCCATCATCTGCTGGGGGCATGACGGTTCTGGGCAGGCCACACCGCCTGAGGGAACCTTCAGCTCGGTCGGCGCGGGGGCGGAGCACACGTGCGCCGTGAAGCGCGACGGTTCTCTCGCCTGCTGGGGCGCGGACGGGCTCGGCCAGGCGAGAGCGCCGAAGGGCGAGTTCGTATCCGTGAGCGCCGGAGCAGAGCACACCTGCGGGTTGACCACCGGTGGCCGTGTCGTCTGTTGGGGAGCGGCCGCTTACGCCGGCAACGCGCCGGGGGGTGACCGTTTCGTCGCCGTCAGCGCCGGCGTCAGGCACACCTGCGCCCTCAAGGACAATGGCGACGTCACGTGCTGGGGCGAGGGCTGGTAGCGGCTAGTCGCCGCCGATCACGACCGTCCACTCCCTGATGCGCCACGAGGGCACGAGTCCGTTCGCGACGTAGGGGTCGGCGGCGACGAAGGCCTCGACACGGGAGCGATCGTCCACGGTGAAGATGAAGGCGGCCCCGTCGACGGGGTCGGCGAAGGCGCCCGCCATCTCGATCTCGCCCCGCTCGACGTACTCGCGCGCGAGGGCGAGGTGGTCGGCGCGGTAAGGGGCGCGCTTCTCGACGACGTTCTCGATGTAGTCGTACAGCAGGACGAAGCGGGTGGCGGGCATGGCTACTCCACGGAGGCCTCTTCGGCCGTGCTCCGCAGCAGCTTCATGAACTCCTCGTCGCCGTCGAGGAGCGCGAGGCGGGCGTCGCCGGCGGCCTCGGCGGCGTAGGCGGGCTGAATCTCGAAGGCCTCCTGCAGGTGACCGAGGGCCACGTCGCGCTTCCCCAGGACGGCGGCGGCCTGCGCGGCGCCGTAGCGGGCGGCGGGGTCGCCGGGGACCAGTTTCGCCGCCTGCTCGAAGCTCGCGAGGGCGTCCTCGTGCGCGTCGGTCTCGAGCTGCGCCATGCCGCAGTTGACCATGACGGTGGCGTCTTCGGGGGTGAGCGCGAGGGCCTGCTGGAAGTCGGCCAGCGCGTCGGCGGGTTCGCGGCGGTAGAGGCGCAGCATCCCGCGGTTGTTGAGCGCGTCGACGTCGGCGGGGGTCAGCTCGATGGTGGCGTCGTAGTCGGCAAGGGCTTCGTCGAAGGCGCCGAGGCGGGTGTGGGCGGTGGCGCGGTTGTAGAGGGCCGCGGGCAGGGCGGGGGTCTCGGCGAGGGCGCGGGTATAGCGCTCCACGGCGAGGGCGTACTGGCCGACGTTGAAGTAGACGTTGCCCTCGTCGAGGTAGGAGGCGGCGGTGCGCAGGCGGGTATCGCCGATGACCTCGTCAAGGTCGGGCATGGATTCGCGGATCTCGCCGCTCTCGGCGCTCTGCTGCGGGCGGCCGAGCAGCCTCAGGACGACGGCAGCGGCGGCCCCGAGGGCGGCAAGCACGAGGATGGCCTTGAGGAGCGTCTTCACGACTCCTCCTCCGCTTCGGCGGCTCGCTCCAGGAGGGCCTCGGTGACCGCCATGAGGCCGCTATAGGCGTAGACGACGTAGTCGCGGGGGTGGAGATCGAGGGGCCGCTTCTCTTCCTTGCGGGCGGTTACCGGGTCCCAGGAGCCGGTCAGCTCGACGGCGTCGTGGTCGACGCCGAACTCAAGCTCGTACAGCTCGCCGTCCTCGCCGACGACGACGCAGCCGCGCTCGGGGTCGGCGGCGGGGCCGGGGTCGCACTCAATGGCGTTCGTGAAGAAGGCGTTGGGGAAGGAGGGGAAGGGGCGGAGGGCGGCGCTCGCCTCCTTGAGCAGCACCTCAAGCTCGGAGGCGGCGCGCTCAAGCACGCGATCCGCGCTTGTCTTGCGGCCGAGGCTCTCGCGTGCGTCCTCGTTCATGGGGCCATGCTACGACCGACAGCGCCTCGCGGACCAGACGCCCGGGCCGTGGCCGTGCTCACACAATCCTGACAGACCCCCTTGTACACTGGCGCGGGGGCATCGAGATGGCGCGGCGACGGCTCACCCGGGACGATCTCGCGGTCGAAACCTGCTGCTACGTCTGCGATCCGGCCAACGAGGGTGGGCTCGGGATAGCCTTCTACCTCGACGAAGAGGCGGGGCGCGTGCTGGCCGACTACACCCCCGTTGCGACACACGAAGGCGCCCCCGGGATCACGCACGGTGGAGTGCTGGGCGCGATCCTCGACGACGCGATGGCCTGGGCGGTGAACGTGCTGAGCGGGTCCTTCGGGCTGACGCGCAGGGGAGAGATCGAGTATTCGCGCATCGTGCGGGCCGGGCAGTCGTACTCCGTGACCGCCTGGATCTCAGAGATCGGCCAGCACCGGGCGGTGACAGTCGGCGAGCTGCGGGACTCCGAAGATCACCTCTGCTGCGCGACCAAGGCCGAGTTCTCGTTGATCTCGCACGAAGAGGCGAAGGCCGCGTTCGAGCGGCGAGCGGCGGGAGATGGCGACTGATGCCCCCGCGTCTCCTGCTCATCCACGGCTACGTCTCGAACCCGGAAGCGTGGGCGCCCCTGCGGCGCGAGCTGGAAGGCGAAGTCGGGACATTCGCGCCGTACGTGCCAGGCTACGGGGGCGAACCGGATCCCGTGAGCTACACGCTGGAGGGCGTGGCGGAGGCGTTCGACGAGACGGTGGAGCGGCTGGAGCCGGACTACGTCCTGGGGCACTCGATGGGCGCGCTCATCGCCCTGCAGCTCGCGAACCGGCACCCGGGGCGCTTCAAGCGAGTCGGCCTCGCGGGACTGCCGGTGTACGACACGGTCGAGGAGGGGCTGCGGTTCATCGGATCGAACAGCATCACGCGGGACCGCTACATGCGGAATCCGGGCAGCGGGCACCTCTTCTGCCGGCCGGTCCACTCGCTGCGCTACCTGTGGGCGCCCTTCGCCCACCTCCTGAAGCCGGACTACCCCCTGCCCATGATCGTGGACATGTTCGACCACAGCCCGGCGGCGCACGGCGGCGGCATGGCGGAGATCGTGTTCGGGGGCCATGTCCCGCGCCTGACGGAGGGGCTTGCGACGCCGATCGCCCTGATCCACGGCGATGCAGACCGCGTCACCCCCCTGGAGCCGGTGATCGAGCTGACCCGCGAACGGGGCTGGCCGCTGCGCATCGCCCACGGCGCCGGCCACGAGCTGATCTTCGCGCAGCCACGGGGGACGGCGCGCTGGGTGCGGGAGCGGCTGCTCGCGCCGGTCGAGGCGGAGGCGCCAGGGGAAGCCGAGGCGGCGGCCGCGGGGGCTTCCGGCTAGGGCACAGCGTGCCGCCGTTGCGCTCGCGTGGCGGGCGCGCCTAAGCTCGCTAGCCGGGGCCACCCCGAGGAGGCGCCACCGTGGAGAACTTCCTGCATATCGCCGCCGTCTGGCTGCACGTCCTCGGCATTGCGCTGTTCGTGGGGCCGCAGTTCTTCCTGGCGTTCGCCTGGGTGCCGGCCTCGCGCCAGATTGAGGATCTGCAAACGCGCGTGGCGGCAATGCGCACGATCACGACGCGCTTCGGGTGGATCGGCGGGGTCGGGCTTTTCCTCATCCTCGTGGGCGGCACCTACCTGATCATGACCTGGCGCGACTACCACAACATCGTCGAGGGGACCGCGTTCTTCGACCTTCGCTACGGGGTCGTGTTCGTCATCAAGATGGTGCTGCTGGTGGTGATGATCGTGCTGGTGGGGTTGCACATGTTCGTGGTCGGCCCGAGCCAGGTGGACGCGATGGAGGAGCAGGCGCGCGGCGGGGCCGTTTCCGACAAGGACCTCCGGCGCCTGCGCATCACCTCGATGGTGCTGAGCGTGACGGGGCTGATCCTGACGCTGGTGATCATGGGATTCGGCGTGAGCCTGGGCGCGGCCGAGTACTCGCTGCAGAACTTCTAGGCTCCCCCGGCACGGGTGTTTGACCCGTTCCCGAGGCGCTGGTTCACTAGCTCCCAGAGGCATTGACGGAGACGAGTAGCGTCCCGTTCCTGCGCTCAGCGAGCCCCGGTTGGTGCGAGGGGGCGCTGCAGGCGGACGTGAACATCCCTCCCGAGCTTCCGGCCGAACGCCGGCGGCGCCGGCAAGTAGACCCGGACGGAACGTGTCCGCAGGTGCGGACCGCCCCCCGTTACCGAGGGCGGGAGCGTGATGGCGCTCCGCAGAGCGCCCGCCTCGTGCGGGAAGCAGGGTGGTACCGCGGGTGTTGCGCCCGTCCCTGACCGGGACGGGCTTTCTTGTGTCCCTTGTCCGTCCCGGCAATCCTCGCGCGGGAGGCCGGAAGTGTCCCAGCTCTTCAGACCAGTCGATCCGAGCGTCAGCTTCCCCGAGCTCGAGACGGACATCCTCGAGTTCTGGCGGGAGCACGACATTTTCCGGCGCAGCATCGAGGAGCGGCCCGAGGACAACCTGTTCGTGTTCTACGAGGGGCCGCCGACGGCGAACGGCCGTCCCGGCGTGCATCACATCATGCCGCGCGTCATCAAGGACCTGTTCGCGCGCTACAAGACGATGCGGGGCTACCGCGTGCCCCGCAAGGCCGGGTGGGATACGCACGGCCTGCCAGTCGAGATCGAGGTGGAGAAGGAGCTGGGGCTGAACTCGAAGCCCGAGATCGAGGCGTACGGCATCGACCGCTTCAACGCGAAGTGCCGGGAGAGCGTGAACCGCCACGTGGGCGACTTCGAGGAGCTGACGGAGCGGATCGCCTTCTGGGCGGACATGGAGAACCCGTACGTCACCTACGACAACGACTACATCGAGAGCGGGTGGTGGATCTTCAAGCAGCTCTGGGACCACGGGCTGGTGTACCAGGACTACCGCAGCACGCCTCACTGCCCGCGCTGCGAGACGAGCCTGAGCGACCACGAGCTCTCGCAGGGGTACCAGGATGACGTGCCGGACCCGAGCGTCTATATCAAGTTCCGGCTGCCCGCGGAGGCGCGTGAGCGCCTCGGACTCGACGGGCCCACCACGAGCATCGTGGCCTGGACGACGACGCCGTGGACGCTCCCCGGCAACACCGCGCTGGCGGTGATGGAGGACGCCCCCTATGGCCTCTACGCGCACGAGGGCGAGCGGCTGATCGTGGCGGAGGCGCTGGTGGAGAGCGTGCTGGGGGAGGAGCGGGCGGCGCTGCGCACGTTCCGGGGGGCAGAGCTGGTGGGGCTGGCCTACGAGCCGCTGTACCGCCCGGAGGCGGTGGGGGCGACGGTGCGACGCTTCGGGAACGACGGCCACCTGCGGCCGCTGGAGACGGGCGAGGAGACGGAGGGGCTGCGCCGCGTGCTCGTGGCGGACCACGTCTCGCTCGACGACGGCACGGGCATCGTGCACATCGCGCCGGCGTTCGGCGGCGAGGACTTCGAGGACGGCAAGGAGCACGGCTTGCTCTTCGCCCAGCCGATCGACACGCACGGGACGATGGCGGATGGGCTGCCGGGCGGGGGCCTGTTCGCCAAGGACGCCGACCGCGAGGTTATCGGCGACCTCGAGGAGCGGGGGCTGCTGCTGCGGAGCGAGCGGATCACGCACACCTACCCGTTCTGCTGGCGCTGCGATTCGCCCTTGCTCTACTACGCCAAACCGAGCTGGTACATCCGCACGACGGCGCAGCGGGAGCGGCTGCTCTCGGGGAACGCGCGCATCAACTGGCAGCCCGACCACATCAAGCGGGGACGCTTCGGCAACTGGCTCGAGAACAACATCGACTGGGCCGTCAGCCGGGAGCGGTACTGGGGCACGCCCCTGCCGTTCTGGGTGTGCCGGGAGTGCCCGGAGGTGGTAGTGGTTGGATCACGGGCGGAGCTGGCGGAGCGGGCGGTGGACCGCGCAGCCGCGGAGGGGCTCGACGACCTGCACCGGCCCTACATTGACGCCATCGTCCTGCGCTGCGACGCGGAGGGGTGCGAAGGGGAGATGCGGCGTATCCCCGAGGTGGCGGACGCCTGGTTCGACAGCGGGGCGATGCCCTACGCGCAGTGGCACTACCCCTTCGAGAACCAGGACGAGTTCGACCGGATGTTTCCGGCGGACTTCATCTGCGAGGCGATCGACCAGACGCGCGGCTGGTTCTACACGCTGCACGCTGAGGCGGCCCTGCTGAACGCGGCGGAGGCGACGCCGGAGGAGATCAGCTACCGGAACGTCATCTGCCACGGCCACATCCTCGACGAGCACGGCGTGAAGATGTCGAAGAGCAAGGGCAACGTGATCGAGCCGTTCGACCTGCTGGACGAGCTGGGGGCGGACGCGGTGCGCTGGTACATCTACGCGTCGGCGCCGGTGGGGAACTCGCGGCGCTTCAGCGTGCGGCTCATGAACGAGAGCCTGCGGCGCTTCCAGCTGACGCTGTGGAACGTCTACAGCTTCTTCGTGAGCTACGCGAACATCGACGGGCTGGACCCGCGCGAGCGCCCCGAGGGCGAGCCGCCGGAGCTGGATCGCTGGCTCCTGAGCGAGCTGAACGCCCTCACCGAGCGCGTGACGGCGGGGCTCGACGACTACGACCCGACGGTCGCCTCGCGGGCGATCGAGGGGTTCGTCGACGACCTCTCGAACTGGTACGTGCGCCGCTCCCGCCGCCGCTTCTGGCGCGGGGTGTCCGGGGACGATGCGGACAAGCGCAGCGCGTACTTCACGCTGCACACGGCGCTGACGACGCTGGCGCGGCTGCTCGCGCCGTTCACGCCGTTCCTGGCGGAGGAGCTGTGGCGGAACCTCGCGCGCCCGGTCGACGGGGGCGCGCCGGAGAGCGTGCACCTCGCCGACTGGCCCGAGCCGGTCGCGCTGGAGCCCGGCGGCAACGTGTTCGTCGACGAGTCGCTGAACGCGGAGACACAGCTCGTGAAGCGCGTGGCCTCGATGGGGCGAGCGGCGCGGGCAAAGGCGTCGATCAAGGTGCGGCAGCCGCTCGCGGAGGTGCTGGTGCGGCCGCGCGACGAAAGGGAAGCGGCCGTGCTCGCCCGGCAGGAGGCGCTCCTGCTGGAGGAGCTGAACGTGAAGGCGCTGAACACGCTGGAGGACGAGGCGGGCATCGTCACGTTCGAGATCAAGCCGAACCTGCCGGTGCTGGGCCCGCGGCTGGGACGCGAGATGGGGGCGGTGCGTTCCGCCCTGGCGGCGCTCGATGCCGGCGAGGTGGCAGCCGCCGTCCGCGCCGGCCAGAGCGTCACGGTCGCGGGCCACGATCTGGCGCCCGACGATTTCCTTGTCGAGATGCGCGAGGGGGAGGGATATGCGGTCGTAAGCGAGGCTGGGTACACGGTCGGAGTTGCGACGGCCATCAGCGACGAGCTCGCGGACGAGGGCATCGCGCGCGAGCTCGTGCGGCATCTCCAGGACCTGCGGCGCGAAGCGGACTTCGAGCTGAGTGACCGCATCACGAGCTGGTGCGCGGGCGGCGACGCCATCGCCCGCGTGTTGGCCGCGCACGGCGACTACGTGAAGGGCGAGACGCTCTCCGTCGAGCTGTTCACGGAAGCGCCGCCCGCGGATGCGCAGCAGACGACGTTCACGCTCGACGGCGTCGAAGTGGTCGCGGGCGTGCGGCGGAGGGACGCATGACGCGGCCGAAGGCCATCCTCTTCGACCTCGACGACACGCTGCTCGACATGTACAGCGCCATGCACAGCTCGTGGGAGGAGATCTGCGCGGACGTGGCGCCCGGGCTCGGGTGCGACGCAGCCAGCTTGCGCGAGACCATCCGCCGCGAGAGCGCTCTCTTCTGGGCCGATGAAGGGGCCGTCGCCGAGTACCGGGTGAAGCCGCTGGAGTCTCGGGCCATCGTCGTGCGGCTGTCCCTGCTGGCGATGGGCCTCGACGACTCGGATGCGGAGGAGATCGCGGGGCGGTCGCTGCGGGGGTACCTGGAGCGGGTCGCCCCCTTCGACGACGCCATCGGAACGCTGGAGACGCTGCGATCGCAGGGGTACCGGCTGGGGATGGTCACGAACGGCTCGTCGGATACCCAGCGGCAGAAGATCGGACGCTGGCAGCTGGAGCCGTACTTCGACGAGATCGTGATCGAGAGCGAGTTCGGGCGGGGGAAGCCCGACCCCGGCGTGTTCCGGCAGGCGCTGGCGGGGACGGGGGCGGCCCCGGACGAGGCCTGGATGGTGGGCGACAACCTCTACGCCGACATCGGCGGGGCGCAGGGCGTGGGCGTCCATGGGGTCTGGATTCACCGCGAACGGCTGGAGTTCCCGGACGACCCTCCGGCCCGTCCCAACCGCCGCATCGGGCACTTCGACGAGCTGCACGCCGCCCTCGCAGACGCCAAGAGCTAACGCCGGGTGAAGGTGCCCTTTCCTGAGGCCAGCGCGCTCACGTCGCTATTGCGAACGGCTGCGATACGGTATCAACAGCACCATCGAACTAGATTGAAAGGTCCTGGATGTCGAACGTGAAGAGCAGCCTTCTCGCCGGACTGGGAGTGCTTGGCATCGGCCTCGCCGCGGCCGCACTGGTCGTGGGTATCCTCGCGCTGACGCAGAGCGAGGACCCGGACGGGGAGCCTCCGCCCTCGCCCTCCAATCCCGACGAGTACGCCGTCTACCTGGTCAAGCAGGCGCTCGATCGCTATGAGGGCGAGGGCCTCGAGGCCACGCTCGCGCACTACAACTCGCCGGAAACGCTGGACGGTCCCTGGTACGTGTTCGTGCTCGAAGAGCGCGACGACGGCATCTACACGATCGCCAACGCGGGCCGGCCGGACCTGGTAGGGACCACGCGGGAGCGCATCGACCTGCGCGGGTTCGACTACGGCGCCGCCTTCGCGGAGACGACGGAGCGGGGGCACTGGGTCACCTACAGCTTCACCAACCCAGAGACGGGCGGGGAGGAGCTAAAGCACACGTGGGTCGTGCGGCGGGGCGTGTACCTGTTCGGCTCGGGCTGGTACGAGGCCACCTCGATCGGGGCACCTCCGGCAGCGGCGGCTCCGGCCCCTACCAAGGCGGAGCCGGGCCCCTACACGAAGGCGTTCGTGCAGCAGGCACTCGACCGCTACGAGGCCGAAGGGCTCGAAGCGACCCTCGACTACTACAACTCCCCTGCGAGCGTCGACGGCGAGTGGTACGTGTTCGTGGGGGAGGAGCGCGCGGACGGCCTCTACACGATCGCGCACGCCACCCGCCCGGAACTGGTCGGGACGACGCGGGAGCGCATCGACCGGCGCGGGTTCGACTACGGCGCCGCCTTCGTCGCCACGACCGAGGAAGGACAGTGGGTGGACTACATCTACCTGAACACGGTCACCGGGCAGGAGGAGCAGAAGCACACCTGGATCGTGCGGCGCGGCGACCTGCTCTTCGGTTCCGGCTGGTACGAGCTGGCGGCGGACCAACCGGCCACAGCTCCCGAGCCGGCCACGAAGGCCGAGCCCGGGGCATACACGAGGGCGTTCGTGCAGCAGGCCCTCGACCGCCTCGAAGCGGAGGGCCAAGAGGCCACCCTCGCCTACTACCGCTCCCGCGAGAGCGTCGACGGCGACTGGTACGTGTTCATCCTGGAGGACCGGCCAGACGGGCTCTACAACATCGGGAACGCGACACGGCCGGACCTGCTCGGAACGGTTCCCGTCCGCATCGACCGCCGCGGGGTCGACTACGGGGCGGAGTTCCTGGCGGCGACTGACGCGGGGCACTGGGTCGACTACGTCATCCTCAACCCGGCCACGTGCGAGGAACGGCTCAAGCACAGCTGGGTGGTCCGGCGCGGCGACCTCATCGTCGGCTCGGGCTGGTACGAGGACCGGGTCGCCGAGCATCCGCTGCTCCCAAGCAAGTGCGAGCCCGCCGCCTACACGGTGGCGCACGTGGACGCGGCCATCGCGCGCTACGAGGCGGAGGGCCGAGAGGCCACCATCGCCTGGCACAACGACCCGCAGAACAACGACGGGCGGTGGTATACGTTCATCGTCGACCCGGCGGCGCAGCGGATGCTGAGTCACCCTGCGCCGACCTTCGTCGGGTACGACGTGGTGGGCGGCCGGGCGGCCTGGGACGACAGCGGCTGGCACTACGCGTCCGACCTGCTGCGGGCAACGGAGGATGGCCTCTTCGTGCGCGATACGCTCGTGGTGCCGCCTGCCGACGAGATCAACCCGTTCTTCTCGAGGGAGGAGTTCAAGCACTACTACGCCCGGCGTCACGACGGCCTCATCTTCGTCTCGGGGTGGTACAGCGACGTTCCCACGGCCGAGGACGAACCGAACTACACGCGCCTGCTGGTGGCCCGCGCGCTCACGATGCTCGAGGACGAGGGCATCGAGGCCGTGCTCAGCCACTACAACACGCCCGAGAGCGCCGACGGCGAGCGTTACGTATTCGTGCTTGACGAACGCGAAGACGGCATCTACACGGTCGCGCACGCCACCATCCCCACCCTCGTGGGGACGACCCGCGACCGTATCGACGCGCGCGGCTTCGACTACGGCGCGGCCTTCGCAGCGACTACGAGGTCGGGCCGCTGGGTGCAGTACGTCTTCCCCAACCCGGACACGGGCAAGGAGGAGCTGAAGCACACCTGGGTCGTGCGCCGGGGGAACTACCTGATCGGCTCGGGCTGGTACGAGCCGCTGCCCACGCGGGACGACCCGGAGGGGTACACGCGCCTGCTCGTGGCCGACGCCCTCGCCTTCTACGAGAGCGAGGGACTCGAAGCGACGCTCGACCGTTTCAACGCGGCGGAAAGCGTCGACGGGCCCTGGTACGTCTTCGTCGGGGACCCCGATGGGATCCTGATCGGGCACTACGACCCCGAAGTCCGCGGCCGCAACCTCCTCGGCTCGCTTGGCATCGACATCAACGGCTACGAGTTCGGCAGGGACATGGTCGCCATCGGGCAGCAGGGCGGCTGGGTGAGCTACGTCTTCCTCAACCCGAACACGGGCCAGCTGGAGCGCAAGCACACGTGGGTCATCCGTCGCGACGGCTACCTGTTCGGCTCCGGGTGGTACGAGGGCGTCGAGTAGCGGCTAGGGCTCGAGGACGATCTTGCCGAAGTTGGCGTTCGCCTCCATATAGGCCTGCGCGGCGGCCGCTTCGGAGAGCGGGTAGACGCTGTCGACGACGACCTTGATGCGTCCCGAGGCGATGTGCGGGAGGACGCTCTTCTCGAAGGCGCGGGTGGCGGCCGCCTTCTGCTCGAGGGGGCGGGCGCGGAGGGTAGTGCCACGGACCTGCAGCCGCTTCATCAGGAGCGGGCCGAGGCTGGCGTTCTCCAGGTCCGCCCCACTCATCAGGCCGACCTCGACCATGCGCCCCTGGCGCGCAAGCGCGCGCAGGTTCTGCTCCCAGTAGGCGGCGCCGATCACGTCGAGCACGACGTCGACGCCGGCGCCGCCGGTAGCGTCGTGGACGACCTCGGCGAAATCCTCTTCGTGGTAGTTCACGCCCACGTCGAGCCCAAGCTCGGCGGCGCTGGCGAGCTTCTCCCCGCTGCCGGCGGTGCCGATGACCTGCGAGGCGCCCATCGCCTTCGCGATCTGGACGCCGGCGACGCCGACGCCGGAGCCGACGGCGTGGATGAGCACGCGCTCGCCAGCCTGCAGGTTGCACTGGAGGAGGGCATCGTGGGCGGTGATGTAGACCTCTGGGGTGGCGCCCGCCTCCTGCCAGCTGAGGGAATCGGGGACCTTGAGCGCGAGGCGCTGGGGCACGCTCACGAGCTCGGCGTAGCCGCCGCCCGGGACGAGGCCCATGACGCGACCGCCGGGGGCGAAGCCCTCGACGCGCGAGCCCGCTTCGACGACCTCACCGGCGTACTCAAGGCCGGGGATCTCGAACTCGGGCCGCGGGCCGGGCTGGGGGTAGCCGCCCATCCGCTGGAGCACGTCGGCGCGGTTGAGGGCGCAGGCGCGCACGGCGACGAGCAGGTCGTCGGGGCCGACAACGGGGTCGGGCACGTCGCGGTAGACGAGCGAGCCGCCCGCATGGGACTTCTCGATGACGATCGCCTTCATGGCCCGCGCTAGCCCTCGTCCTCGTCGGGGGGCATGGCCATGCCGAGGGTGTTGAAGCCGCCATCGACGTAGAGGACCTGGCCGCTGATGTTGGCGCCCGCGTCGCTGGCGAGGAAGGCGGCAGCAGCGCCCACGTCCTCGATCGAGATGTGGCGGCGCAGGGGCGTGACCTGGGGGAAGACCTTGTAGAGGTTGCGGAACTCGCCCACGCCCGCGGCGGAGAGGGTGCGGACGGGGCCGGCGCTGATGGCGTTCACGCGGATGCCCTGGGGCCCCACGTCGGAGGCGAGGTAGCGCACGGCCGACTCGAGGGCGGCCTTGGCGACACCCATCACGTTGTAGCTGGGCATCATCTTCTGTGAGCCGTGGTAGGAGAGGGTGACCACGCTTCCGCCGTCGGGCATGAGGGGGCGGGCGGCGCGGGTGAGGGCGACGAGCGAGTAGACGGAGAGCTCCTGGGCAAGGAGGAAGCCGTCGCGGCTGGTCTCGATGAAAGGGCGGGAGAGATCGTCGCGCTTCGCCCCGACGATGCCGTGGGCGACCGCGTCGACCGTGCCGTAGCGGTCGGCGAGCTTGGCGAAGAGGGCCTCGATCTCCTCGTCGCTGGTGGCGTCGCAGGGCTCGACGAAGTCGCAGCCGATGCTTTCGGCCAGGGGGCGGACGCGCTTCTCCATGGAGGGACCGTAGGAGAGGGCGACGTTGGCGCCAGCCTCGTGCATTGCCTTCGCGATGCCCCAGGAGATGGAGCGGTCATTGGAGACGCCGGAGACAAGGGCGGTCTTGCCCTCCAGGTTCGAGATGCCTGACATGGCAGGGAAGCCTACGGCCTCGCGGGAACCGGCGGCAAACGGCTTCGCCCCTGAGCCGAAGCCGCCGTACGATACCCGCCGATGGACCTCTCCGCGCTGGCCCTGCTTCTCTCCATCACGATCGACATCGACCCGGACATCGGGAAGATCTTCGGGCTGACGATCACGTGGCACGGCCTGTTCACGGCGATCGGGATCATCTGCGGCGTGAGCCTCTCCGTGTACCTCGCGCGCGTCGACGGCGTGCCCTCGGACGTGGGGCAGGAGATCGCGCTCGTCTCGGTGATCAGCGCGATCGTCGGGGCGCGGCTCTTCTTTGTCTTCGAGCACTGGGATCGGTTCGAGAACGACCTCGCGGCGATCGTGACGGACATCACCGAGGGGGGCATCACGCTCTACGGCGGCCTTATCGGGGGCGTGCTCGGAGGGGTGATCTACGGCGCCATCCAGCGCTACCCCATCGGCATCTGCCTGGACGCGGCCGGGCCCGGGATGATCCTGGGCCAGGGCCTCGGGCGAGTCGGCGACCTCATCAACGGGGAGCACCTGGCAACCGCCAGCGACCTGCCCTGGGCGTTCATCTACGCCCACCCGAACACGCTGGGCGATCTGGGACGCTCCGTACACCCGGCGGCGGGCGGCTACGAGCTCCTCGGCGACTTCGTCATCCTCGCGGTCCTGCTGTTCGTGGCGCGGCGTGTCATCAAGGTGCCGGGCTGGACCTTCTGCACGTACGCCGTCCTCTACTCGGTGATGCGCTTCGGCCTGTCCGAGTTCCGCATCGACGAGCAGACGGTCGACGGCATCCCCGTCCCGCAGATCGTGGCGGCGGTCGTCATCGGCATCGCCATCATCCTGGCGGGGGTGTTCTACCGGTACCCCGGCCAGCTCACGGACGAGTGGGAAGACCGCGTGCTCGGTCCGCCGCCAGAAAAGACCGAGGACGAGTCGACGCCCTCCCCGGCATGAGCGCGCCCGACCCGGTCACCCTCTACACGCGCGCCAACTGCCCGCTCTGCGACGAGGCCCGCGTCCTTCTCGACGCGCTAGCCGAGCGTCTCGGCTTCTCGATCGAGGCGGTCGACATCGACGGAGATCGGGAGCTTCGCGCGCGCTACAACTACGCGGTTCCCGTGGTCGTCGTCGGGGGTGAGGAAGTCGGGCGGGCGCCCATCCGGGCGGCGGCGCTGGAGTCGGCGCTGCGGGAGCGCTACCGGTAGAGGCCGTGCTCGCGGATGTAGTCCTCGACCGCCGGGGGCACGAGGTAGCGGATGGACATGCCCTCGCGGATGCGCTCGCGCACGAGCGTTGAGCTGATCGGGAGCGGGGGCATCTCGACGACGATGGGCGGGGCATCGAGGCCCAGCTGCGCGGCAAGCCAGGCCTGCTCACCCTGGTCGGCGCCCTTGGGGGCGACGGCGAGGCGGGCGAGCGCGGTGATGACGTCTGGGTCGCGCCAGGCGGGCATGTCGGCCAGGGCGTCGCTGCCGAGGATGAGGACGACGTCGTCGAGGCCCTGGGCGTGCATCTCGCGCAGGGTGTCGACGGTGTAGGTGGGGCCGATGCGCTCGACCTCCCGCTCGTCGAGGTGGAAGCCGGGGTTGTCGGCGATGGCGAGGTGGGTCATGGCGAGGCGGTGGGCGGCGGAGCTCACGCCGAGGCCGGCCTTGCGCCAGGGATCGCCCGCGGGCAAGAAGTAGACGCGTTCCAGGCCAAGCTGCTCGCGCGCGCACTCGCCGAGGACGAGATGGCCGACGTGCGGGGGGTCGAAGGTGCCTCCGAGCAGGCCGATGGGCATGGTGCGAGTCTATCCGATCGGGTCATTAGCACTCTTGCCCCGAGAGTGCTAACATAGCTCTGCAAGGTTCACAATGGCATTGTCAGAGCGAAGGGCCAGGATCCTCGCCTTCATCATCGAGGATTACGTCGAGAGCGCGCAGCCGGTCGGCTCCGCGGCGCTCGTGGCGCGCCACGACCTGGACCTCTCCAGCGCGACTGTTCGCAGCGAAATGAAGGCGCTCGAGGAAGAGGGCCTGATCACGCATCCCCACACGTCGGCGGGGCGCGTCCCCAGCAATCTCGGCTACCGGACGTACGTCGGCTCGCTCATGGGCGACCGCCGCCTGAGCAGCGCCGAGGAGCTGACGATCCTGCACCAGTTCCACCAGAGCGCGGTCGACCTACAGCGCTGGCTGTCGCTCTCTGCGAGCGTGCTGGCGAATTCGCTGCACACGGCCGCGATCGCGACGCCGCCGCACATGGTGGAGGTGCGGCTGAAGCAGCTCCAGCTGGTCGAGCTGACCGAAGAGAGCGCGCTGCTGGTGGTGGTGATGAACGACGCGGCCGTCCTCCAGCACACGCTGCAGTTCGCGGAGGCGACGACGCAGGACCAGCTCACGCGGCTGGCCGCCCGCCTGAACCAGCAACTGGAGGGCAAGACCGCGACGGAGATCGAGGCGAGGGTACCGGCGGCCGCCGTCGTCGAGCGGCAGGTGGTCGAGCAGGTGGTGGCGTTGCTCCGCAGCGAGGAGGGCGCCGCCAGCGAGACGCCCGTCATCGAGGGCGTGCGCGAGCTGCTCCGCCAGCCCGAATACGAGGGCGACAGCGACCGCCTGCTGGACACGCTCGAGGCGGTCGAGACCTCGCGGTTGCAGCGCGCTATCCCGGCGCGGGCGCTGGGAAGCGACGACGTGGCGATCGTGATCGGCGACGAGAATCCCGCTGAGCGCTACCGCGACATGAGCTTCGTGCTCTCGCGCTACGGACCGACGGGGGGCGCCGGCGGCCTGATCGGGCTGCTGGGCCCGACCCGGCTCGACTATCCCGACGCGGTGGCGCACGTGCGCTACGTGAGCGACGTCCTGACCGAGCTGATGCGCCGCTTCTACGGCGACGCGGAGGCAGCGGAGACATCCGAGGAGCATCCATGAGCGACAACGACGCTCCCAAATTCGTCGACAGGCGCGCGGCCGCGCGCATGGACGAGGAGGGCGGCGATACGGCCGCCTCCGAGGCCGAGGCGCCGGCGACCGAGGAGGCGCCCGCCGACGGACTGCAGGAGCAGCTCGAGGCGGCGCTCGCCCAGGCCGAGCGTTTCGAGGCGAACTGGAAGCGGGCCGCCGCCGACCACGCGAACTACAAGCGCCGGGTCGAGCAGGAGCGGTCCGAGCAGGAGCGGCTCGCGAGCGCCGCGCTGGTGATCAACCTGCTGCCCATCCGGGACGACTTCGGCCGCGCCGTCGAGACGCTCGACAGCACGCTGGCCGGGCTCAACTGGGTGCAGGGCGTGCTCGCCATCGAGCGCAAGCTGGGCGGGCTGCTGGAGAGCATGGGCGTGACGGAGGTGCCCGCCGAGGGCGAGACCTTCGACCCCACGCAGCACGAGGCCGTCGGCCGCGCGCCCGGTCCCGAGAACGTCTGCCTGCACGTCGTGCAGAAGGGCTACGCCCTGAGCGGCGCCGTCATCCGCCCCGCGATGGTGATCGTGGGCGAGGGCGGCGAGCGGGAGCCGGGCGAATCAACCGAAAGCGATAACGAGGGCGACTAGCCGCCCCGAGAGACCACCGCCAGGAGGAACGAACATGCCGAAAGTACTGGGAATCGACCTGGGCACCACGAACAGCGCGATGGCCGTGATGGAAGGCGGCGAGCCGACCGTGGTCCCGAACGCCGAAGGCACGCGCACGACCCCGTCGGTCGTGGCCCTGACCAAGGGGGGCGAGCGGCTGGTGGGCCAGGTGGCCAAGCGCCAGGCGATCACGAACCCTGAGGACACCGTCTACAGCATCAAGCGGTTCATGGGCCGCAAGCACAGCGACGCCGAGGTGCAGCGCGGCGCGGGCTCGATGCCGTACCGCATCAGCGCCGCCGAGAACGGCGACGTGCAGGTGACGATGGGCGAAGGCGACCACAGCCCGCCCGAGGTCAGCGCGATGATCCTGCAGAAGCTGAAGGCGGACGCGGAGGCCTACCTGGGCGAGACAGTCACGGAGGCCGTGATCACCGTGCCGGCCTACTTCAACGACGCCCAGCGGCAGGCGACGAAGGACGCGGGCCGTATCGCGGGGCTGAACGTGCTGCGCATCATCAACGAACCGACGGCGGCCTCGCTGGCCTACGGCCTCGACAAGAAGGATGACGAGGTCATCGCCGTGTACGACCTCGGCGGGGGCACGTTCGACATCTCCATCCTCGAGATCGGTGACGGCACCTTCCAGGTGCTCAGCACAAACGGCAACACGCACCTGGGGGGCGACGACTTCGACGACCGCATCATCGACTGGCTGGTCGACGAGTTCCGCCAGGCCGAGGGGATCGACCTGCGGCAGGACCGGCAGGCGCTTCAGCGGCTGAAGGCGGAGGCAGAGAAGGCGAAGATCGAGCTCTCCAGCGCCCAGCAGTCGGAGATCAACCTGCCCTTTATCACGGCCGATGCGAGCGGGCCCAAGCACCTCAACCTGAGCCTGAGCCGGGCCAAGCTCGAGCAGCTCGTGGGCGACCTGCTGCGGGGCACCCTCGACCCGGTGAAGAAGGCGCTCGACGACGCGGGGAAGACCGCCAGCGCAGTCGATGAGATCGTGCTCGTGGGCGGCCAGACGCGCATGCCCGCGGTGCAGACGCTCGTGGGCGAGTTCTTCGGCAAGGAGCCCCACAAGGGCGTCAACCCGGACGAGGTGGTCGCGATCGGGGCGGCCATCCAGGCGGGCGTGCTGATGGGCGACGTGCAAGACGTGCTCCTGCTTGACGTGACGCCCCTGACGCTCGGCATCGAGACGCTGGGCGGCGTGATGACGACGATCATCCCGCGCAACACGACCATCCCGACGGCCAAGAGCCAGGTGTTCAGCACGGCAGCCGACAACCAGCCGAGCGTGGAGATCCACGTGCTCCAGGGCGAGCGCCCGATGGCGCCGGATAACAAGTCGCTCGGCAAGTTCACGCTCGACGGGATCCTGCCGGCGCCGCGCGGGGTACCCCAGATCGAAGTGACCTTCGACATCGACGCGAATGGCATCGTGAACGTGCACGCGGCGGACAAGGGCACCGGTCGCGAGCAGAAGATCACGATCCAGGCGTCGAGCGGGTTGAGCGAGGAAGAGATCCAGCAGATGCAGCGCGACGCCGAGCTGCACGCGGACGAGGATCTGCGGCGGCGCGAGATGATCGAGCTGCGGAACCTGGCCGACAGCGCCGCCTACCAGGCGGAGAAGACGCTCACCGACAACGCCGACAAGATCGACGAGGCCCTCAAGGCGGACGTCGAGGAGAAGGTGAAGGCGGTGCGCGAGGCGCTCGAGGCCGAGGGCGACGACGACGCCACGAAGGAGCGCATCCAGGCGGCGCTCGACGAGCTTACGCAGGCGCTCCAGAAAGTCGGCGAGTCCGTGTACGGCCAGCAGGGCGACGGCTCGGGGCCGGACGGCGCGGCCGGCGGCGGCTTCGATCCGGGCGCGAGCGCGGGCGGCGCCGAGGAAGGCACCGTCGAGGGCGAGTTCCGCGAGGTCTAGCGGAGGGCTATCCTCCCCGGATGGCCGTTCCGGAGGCGACACTGCGCGAGCTGGCGGGGGTCGGGCGCGACCTCTACCAGCTCGGCATGGTCAGCAGCCGCGGCGGGAACCTCAGTATCCGTGACGGCCACGAGATGTGGATCACGGGCACGGGCACGGCGCTCGGCCACCTGAAACCGCTCGACATCAGCCGCGTGTACCCCGACGGGCGGCACGAAGCGCCGCCGCCGTCGAGCGACACGATCCTGCACTGGACCATCTACGCGACGACGCAGGCGAGTGCGATCGCGCACGCCCACCCCCACCACGCCATCGCCCTCTCCTACAACCGGGACACGTTCAAGCCGGAGGACCTGGAGGGGCAGCTGCACATCCCCTCCGTGCCGGTCATCGAGCAGGGTCCCACGCAGGAGGAGAAGATCGCGACCGCCCTGCGCGAATCACGCGTGGCGCTGTTGCGCGGGCACGGGGCCTATGCGCGGGGCGGCTCGCTCTGGGACGCGCTCCACTGGCTCACAGCGCTCGAGGAGAGCGCCCACATCGTCTGGCTGCGGCAGGCCGTCGAACGCGACTAGGCAGTCGCGTAGAGCTTCGTCACCGTCACCGCCTCGACCGGGCAGCGCTCGACGCAGAGGTCGCAGAGGATGCACTCGTCCACGTTGTCGTCGATAACGCGGGCGAATCGCTCGCCGGGGTCGCGCTCGAGGATGTCGACGGGGCAGCTCTGGACGCACTCGCGGCACTCCGGCTTCGAGGCGCAGGCGGCCTCGTCGACTGTCACTTCGATGAAGAGGGCCACGGGTTGAGCGTACCCCATCTGCTACGATCGCTCCGGTGACAATCGACGCCCATACGCACCTCTTTCCCCCCTCGCAGGCACAGGCGCGCGACACGATCGCAGCCCGTGATGCGGGCTTCGCCGAGATCTACGGCGACCCTGCCGCCGCTATCGCGGATGCGCCAGCGCTGCTCGCGGCGCTGCGCGAGGACGGCATCGAGTCGGCGGTCGCGCTCGGATTCGCGTTCGCCGGCGAGCGCGAGGTGGTAGAGCAGAACGAGTACCTCCTCGGGGTCGCGGCGGAGACGCCACGCGCGATCGTGCCGTTCGCAACCGTGAACCCGGCGCTCGCAGGCTGGGAGCGGGAGGCGGAACGCGCGCTCGCACAGGGCGCGCGGGGCTTCGGGGAACTGCGTCCGGGAACGCAGGGCTGGGACCCGCTCGGGGAGGCGGGACGACGCCTCGCGGCCCTCGCGAGCGAGGCCGGGGCGGCCCTGGTCTGGCACGCCAGCGAGCCGGTCGGTCACCTTTATCCAGGCAAGCACGGCGGGCTCGGCCCGACGGACCTGATCGAGGTGGCGACGGCTGCCCCCGAGGTCACGATGGTGGGGGCGCACCTGGGGGCGGGGGCGTCGTTCTACCTGTCCATGCCCGAGGTGCGGGAGGCCGTCCCCAACCTGCTGTTCGATACGGCGGCGGCGAGCCTGCTTTACGATTCCGGGGCGATTGCGCGCCTCGTGGCGACGGTCGGAGCCGAGCGCGTCCTGTTCGGTTCGGACTTCCCCCTGCGAAGGCCGGGAGCCGAGCTGAAGCGGACGCTTGAAGGGCTCGACGCCGGCGCCGCGGACGCCATCGCCGGGGAGAACGCACGCAGGCGGCTTTGCTGAGATGACCGAGCCAACCGAGAAGACTCATCGCCTGTTCGTCGCCTGCGAGCTGCCGGAGGACGTCCGGCACACCGTCGGCGGACTCGTGGAGAACCTGCGGGAGCAGAGCCAGGACTCCGTGCGATGGGTGAATCCGTCCAACCTGCACGTCACCCTGAAGTTCCTCGGCGAGGTGCCGGAGCGGCAGATCCCGGCCGTGAAGATGGCGCTGCAGGAAGCCGTCGTGCGGCATTCGGCCTTCTTCCTGGAGCTCGCGAACATCGGGACGTTCGGCGGGCGCGAGGGCCTGCGGGTGATGTGGGCGGCAGTCGCCGGAGACGTCCTTCGGCTGGAGGCGCTCGCGCGGGACGTCAACCGCGCCCTCTCGGTGGTGGGCTTCGAGCGAGAGACGCGTCCCTTCCGCCCGCACCTGACGCTGGGGCGGGTTCGCAACGAGGTGGGGACGCGCCAGCGGGCCGAGCTCGAGGTGGCGGTGGGGAAGATCGAGATACCGGAGTGCGAGTGGCGGACGACGGAGATCTCCCTGGTTCGCAGCCGCCTCCACCCGGACGGCGCCCGCCACGACACCGTCGCCACCTTCCCCCTCCGCGCGCCGCCGCCGCAGACCTAGGGCGCTCCCGGGCGGCTTCGCCGTTCGGGGGAGATGCGTAGGATTCCGGCTGGAGAGAGGAAGGGATCGATGTCAGCAGATGCGCACCCCGAGCCCAGCGAGGAGGAGGTCCGCTCCTACTTTGAGACGTGCAGCAACTGGGGACGCTGGGGTCCCGACGACAGCGCCGGCACGATCAACCTGATCACCCCCGAGAAGCGCCGCGAGGCGGCCTCGCTGGTGCGCAGCGGACGCTCGGTGTCGTGCTCCTACCCGCTCAACACGCAGGGCGGCCCCGGCAACTGGAGGCCTGCGCAACACTTCCTGACCTTCGGCCCGCAGGCCTCGGCCGACTACATCGGGCTCGTGTTCCACGGCTACGCAACCACGCACGTCGACGCGCTCTGCCACATCTTCTGGGAAGGGAAGATGTGGAACGGGAAGGACGCCTCCGAGGAGGTGACCTCGGCGGGGGCGCGGACGGGGGCGGTGGCCGCCTGGAAGGACGGCATCATCACACGCGGCGTGCTGCTCGACATTCCCCGTCTGCGCGGGACCGACTACGTGACTCCCGACCAGCCCACCCGCGGCTGGGAGCTGGAAGCCGCCGCCGAAGCCGAGGGCGTGGAGCTGCGCCCCGGCGATGCCGTGCTCGTGCGTGGGGCCCGGCCCGCGTTCCTCGCGGCCAACCCCGAGATGGTGCCCGGCACCCCACCGACGCCCGGGCTGCACGTCGACTGCGTGCCCGTGCTGAAGCAAGCGGATGCGGCGATACTCGGCTGGGACATGCTCGATGCGCGCCCGCACTCGTACCCGCTGTTCGATGACGCACCGGGCGGACCCGTTCACGTGTTCACGATCGTGTACATGGGGCTGCCGCTGCTCGACAACGCCTTCCTCGACCCGCTGGCGGAGGCCTGCGCGGAGGAGGGACGCTGGGAGTTCATGCTCTCCATCGCGCCGCTGCACGTGCGCGGGGGCACGGGCTCGCCGGTGAACCCGATCGCGACGTTCTGAGGCTTTCCCCGACCTGCCCGACACCAGACCACACGGAGGACATATCCCCATGACCCAAGAAGGTAACGACGAGTTCCAGCCGGAGCGGGCGATGGTCGTCGTCGCCCATCCGGACGACGCCGAGTTCATGGTGGCCGGCACGGTCGCGAAGTGGGCGGGGCGGGGCGCAGAGGTGACCTACGTGGTCATCACGAACGGCAACAAGGGCAGCGAGGACCCGGAGATGACGCCGACGCGCCTCGCCGAGATCCGCGAAGCGGAGCAGCGCGCCGCGGGGCTTATCCTGGGGGTCAAGAACTTCGAGTTCCTCGGCTACGAGGACGGCTACCTCGTACACACGCTCGACCTGCGGCGCGACCTCACGCGCGTGATCCGCAAGTACAGGCCGGACGTGGTCGTGACCTTCGACCCGACCGCGCGCTTCATGTTCGACGCCTACGCCAACCACCCCGACCACCGCGCCGCCGGCGACGCGACGGTCGACGCGATCTTCCCGAGCGCACGCGACCGGCTCACGTTCCCCGAGCTGCTCTCGGACGGGCTCGAGCCGCACAAGGTGAAGCAGCTCTGGATGGGGTCCGGGGCGGGGGCGAACGCGAACGTGTGGGTCGACATCACGGAGACGATCGATCTGAAGAAGAAGGCGCTCGCGGCCCATCCCAGCCAGCTGAGCGAGGAAGTAGCGGAGTTCGCGAGCGAGATGGCGCGGGGAACGGCTGCGGAGCAGGAGTTCGAATACGGCGAGGCGTTCCGGCGCATCATCTTCGACCAGCCCCGCGAGGCGCGGCTGGCGAACCGGCGGCAGGAGTCGAGCTAGGGCGCTCGCGTCTCCGCGAAGGCGAGGATGTTGCCGTCCGGGTCGCGGAAGAAGGCCATCCACTCCTCGGAGCCGACCGGGCCGAAGTTCCCCTCGTCGTCGCGGGCGATGGGAGTCGGTTCCTGCTCGACCTCCACGCCGGCGTCACGGAGCGCGGCCACGGCGGCATCGATGTCGTCGACGCGGAAGTAGAGGGGCGAGCCCTCGTGCTCGATGGCGCCGGGGATGGCGTCGAGCATGAGGCGCACGCCGCCGATATCGAAGAACGCGAGTCCGGGCGGGTCGAAGGTGGCGATGTAGCGGGCGCCGAGCACGTCGCGGTAGAAGGCGACCGAACGCTCCAAGTCCTTGCTCGGCTGCGCGACCTGCTGGAAGGCGTCGACGGCCAGGCCCCGGTCGCTCACTCCTGCGGCGCCGCCCGGCGCGTGTCCGGCAGACGGAGCAGATGGTTGCCGCCGTCGACGGGGATGACCTGGCCGGTGATGTCGCTGAAGAGGTCGCTGGCCACGGCGAGGGTGACGTCGGCGCAGTCGTCGACGGTGGTGATGCGGCCGAGGGGGGTCTGCTCGATGAAGCCCGCCGCGACCGGATTGTCGTCCGGGATGTCGACGCGGGCCTCGTCGATGGGGGTGCCGCCGCCGTAGTTGTTCATGGCGGTGGGGACGAAGGTGGGGGCGACCGCGTTGACGCGGACGCCGTCGCCACCGAACTCGCGGGCGGCGATCTTGGTGGCGAAGTTGATGGCCGCCTTGGCGGCCGAGTAGGGCGTGAGGCGGGTTGGAATGGAGATAGCGGTGGTAGACGTTATGTTGATGAGCGACCCGCCCCCGCTGGCGACGAGCGCGTTGCCGAAGTGCTTCATGAAGTAGATGAAGCCGAAGTACTGGATGTCGGCCACAGCGTGCAGGTCCTCGGGGGTGATGTCCTTGATGAGCGCCCCGCGCACGACGCCGGCGGAGTTCACCGCCACGTCGACGCGTCCCCACTTCTCCATGGCCGTATCGGCCAGCGCCTTCAGGTCGTCGTAGTCGCGTCCGTCGCAGCGAACGGCGGTGCCGCCGATCTTTGCAGCCAGCTTCTCCAGGTTCTCGACGCGGCGGGCGGCGACGATCACGTCGGCGCCGTGCTCGGCGAAGCGTTCGCTGATGGCCCAGCCGATGCCGCTCGACGCGCCCAGGACGACGGCTTTCTTCCCTTCCAGCAGCTTCATCCAGTCATTCTCCCCACACTCGCCCGTGATTGCGGGCTATACTCTGCGGCAGGATACGCGAAGGCGCGGAACCGGTCGGCTGGAGCATGCGCTGCAGCCCAGGGGAGCGCGAAGGAGCAGGCTATGCCGAGAGTTAGTGAAGTCGGCGGCATGACGGGGTTTGGCGGGGTCTACGGGCACCGTCCCGACCTCTTCAAGGGGTTCATGTTCAACTACGGCGTGCTGTGGTCGCACAGCACCCTCGATCCGCTTCTGAAGGAGCTGATCCGGCTCTATTCGTCCAACACGAACGGATGTCGCTACTGAATCCCCGCACGTACTGCTGCGGCGCAGCAGGAAGGCATGACGGAAGAGATGATCCAGCAGGCGCTGGACTTCCGGAACTCGGACCTCCCGGACCGAATCAAGATCGCGCTTGAGCTGGCCGAGGATTTCATCCTCAACCACGCGAACAACGTCGATGACGCGTTCATGGACCGGCTCAAGGAGTACTACACCGAGGACCAGATCGTCGAGATCACGATCGGCATCGGCATCTGGGACTCCGTGCACAAGTTCAACAACGTCTTCGACGTTCCTCCGCCTGTTGAGGACGGCCTGTTCGTCCTCGAGCGGCTGGCGGACGCCCCCGAGGACATGCAGCACCTCATCACGCACCTCGACGGCAACGGCAATCCCATGGATCGCTGGGAGCCGGCCGAGGCGGAAGCCGCGGGAGGCGCCTCCTAGGCGTTCCCGCACTCAGGTTGCACTTGCCGGGGCGCGCGGCGTTATCGCCGTGCGCCCCGCTTGCGTCCGGCGCGTCCCGAGCGCCCGGCGCGGATCTTCTGCCAGGCCGCGTAGATGACGCCGACGAGCAGGCCCGCCCCGAACATGATGAAGATGTACTCCACGGCCTGACCCTCGCCTAGACCGGCACGCGGGGCTCACGCCCCACGAAGCGCTTCGGGAGGCGCACGGTCATGGCCGCCCCGCGGCCGTCCTCGTTACGGGCGGCGACAGTGCCGCCGTGGGCCTGCACCAGGTGCTTCACGATGGCGAGACCCAGCCCCGCGCCGTCGTCCGCGCGTGAGTGCTCGGCCTTGTAGAAGCGCTCGAAGACGCGGTCGAGATCCTGGGCGGCGATGCCCGGTCCGTCGTCGCACACTTCCACGGCGACGAGCGGATCCTCGTCGCGCACCTCGATCGTGATGACGCTCCCGTCGGGGCTGAACTTGAGGGCGTTGTCGAGCAGGTTGGTGACGATGCGGACGGTCGCGCCGCGGTCGGCCTCGACGGGCGGCGTGGCGCCGTCGGGACCCTCCACGCGGACGTCGCAGGCTTCCAGTCTGGGCGCGAGGGTGGCCTGCGCCTCAGCAACGGCCGAGGCCAGGTCCACGGACTCGGGCTCGAGGTGGATTGCCCCGGACTCGATGCGGGAGAGATCGAGCAGCTCGTTCGTCAGGAGGGCCATGCGCTCGACCTGGCTGCGGATACGGCTGAGGAAGGCGGCCTGCTCGTCCCCTTCGAGGTCACCCAGCTCGAGCGTCTCGACGAGGGCGCCGATGGCGGCGATGGGGGTGCGCAGCTCGTGCGAGACGTTGCTGATGAAGTCGCGACGGACGTGGTCGACGCGCTGGACGTCGGAGAGGTCGACGAGGACGAGGAGCGCGGCCCAGCTCCCGCCCTCGGCCACGGGCACGGCCAGCGCCCGCAACGGGGTGCGGTCGCGCCCGAAGGGCACGACCCTGGGCTGCGGGATGCTCTCGCCGGAGAGGGCCTCGCGGACGAGGGCGTCGAACTCGTAGTCGCGCACGCTCTCGATGAGGGTGCGGCCGACGACCTCGCCTTCTGCCATGCCCAGCAGGGCGAGGGCGGCAGGGTTGGCGTACTGCACGTCGGTCGTGGCATCGACGGCCATGATGCCGTCGGCGGCGGCGGCGAGGGCGGCCTCCAGGCGCGCGTGCTCGGCGGTGATGGCCCGCGACGACGCTTCGATCTCGGTGGCCATGACGTTGAACTCGTGGGTCAACTGGGCGGTGGGCCCGGTTGTGCGCACGGCGCGGGCGGAGAGGCTGCTGCCGCGGAGGGCGCGGGCCGCTTCGGCCGTCTCGCGCACGGAGAGGGCCACGGGGCGCAGCAGGATGTAGACGCTCACGAAAGCGGCGGCGCCCGTTGCGAGGACGGTGACGGCGAGCCAGAGGGCATCGCCGGCGGTTGCGGCGACGATTGCGGCGGCCGAAGCGGCGAGAAGCCCGGCAATGCCGCTGGCGAGAGCCGCTCGCCCGGCGAGGCCGCTCACGGGCGAACCCTAGCCTTCGAAGAGGTACCCGCTTCCGCGAACAGTGCGGATGCGCTCGGGATTGGCCGCATCGGGCTCAATCTTCTGGCGAAGCCAGCGCATATGAACGTCCACCGTTCGCGCGTCACCATTGAAGTCGTGCTCCCAGACCGACTCGAGGATGTGCTCGCGGGAGAGCACCTGGCCGGGATTTCGCAACAAGAATAGCAAGAGCTCGAACTCCCGCGGCTTCAGGCGCAGCAACTCGCCGTCGCGGCGGACCTCGCGGCGGACCGCGTTCACCACGAGATCGCCGGATTCGACGATGTCCTCGTCGGGAGGGGCGGCCTGGCGGGCGGGGGCGCGACGGAGGAGAGCGCGCACGCGCGCGAGGAGCTCGCGCATGCCGAAGGGCTTGGGCAGGTAGTCGTCGGCGCCCGTATCGAGGCCGGCGACGCGGTCGCCCTCGCCGCCGAGGGCGGTGACCATGATGATCGGCACCTGGGTGTCGCGGCGCAGGGCGCGGCAGACGCCCATGCCGTCGACGCCGGGCAGCATCAGGTCGAGGACGACGACGTCGGGGTGGTGCTCGAGGGCCATGCGCAGGCCGTCGTCGCCACGGGCGGCAGTGAGCACCTCGTAGCCTTCACGGCGGAGATGGTGCGCCATCGAAAGGAGGAGGGCTTCCTCGTCCTCGACAACGAGAACGGTTGCCGTCGTGGCGGGGGCCGCAGTCATTCCGCTTTCAGACTCTTCCGACATGGTGTGAACAGCGCGCGATCGCGGGTCTGCCGCGATCGTCGCACACGCTAGCGTCTCGTGCCGCTGCGCCGCTGGGCGTGGGCGACCAGCTCCTGGACTGGCTCGACGGGATCGGGGATGCCGGCGTCGGGGGGACTGATCAGGCGGACGATGGCGAGGTGCTCGATGGCGCGTACGACGACCCAGCGCCACATGAGGGCCGTGTCGACCGGGGCCACGCTCCGGTACGCGCGCAGGTAGAGGCCGGTGGCGACCGGCCGGAAGAAGCGCGTAATCATTCGCAGGGCGGGACTCGGGTCGAGGGGCTCGCCGAGCCACAACAGCGCCACGGAGCGGGCGACATCCGACTCCGCGGAGCCGGCGGCGCAGAAGCCCCAGTCGATGACGACGCGGCGGCCGTTCGGCTCGAGGAGGATGTTGCCGGGGTGGAAGTCGCTGTGGCAGAAACGGTCACCGCCATCGAGGCCGGCAAGGGTCTCCTCGGCGAGCTGCGCCAGGTGGGACGGCACCTCCACGTTCCCGATCCACTCGCGCACGCGCTCGTGCGCCGTCGCGAGGCCGTCGGGGGCGGGCAGCGCGTTGAGGCGGGCGTGAATCCTGCCGGTGGTCCAGGCCTCGCGGGGCATGAGCCAGGGCTTGCGGCCGACGAGGTCGAGCAGGTTCTCGCCGTTGATGCGTTCCATGACGGTGCCCTCGCGGCCGGCCACGTTGAGCGGCTCGCCGATGCGGGGTGCGTGGATGCCTCCCGCGAGGGCGGCGGGGATGGCGATGCGCTCCGGCTCGACGTTGCGCTCGTGCCCCTCGCGGAAGAGGCGCAGGGCTTCACCGCCCTCCCAGGCGAATATCTCGGCCTCGTAGCCCTCGCCCAGCTTCTCCAGGGTCTCGAGGTCGATATCCAGGCTGTCCATGGTCATGGCCTCTCCTCGGTGTCGGCGAGGAGCGCCGCCGTGCCGCCCATGCGGCGGGCAATGCGGGCCGCCTCCTCCTTGTCCCCGGGGGCGAGCTCGCCGTCGAGCACGAGGGTACTGAGGCGCTCCTTGATGCGCGCGATCCAGGGCCCCGGTTCGCGGCCCAGCAGGGCCATCAGCTCGCGGCCATCGAGGGGGCTTTCGGCACGGAGCATGGCCGCCTCCTCGGCCTCGACGCGCGCGCAGGCGGCCTCCAGAAGGTCGTGGTACTCGTTGTCGTCGTAGGTGTGGCTGGCGTTGTCGGCGCGCTTGAGGGCGAGGAGGTCGCGCCAGTGCCCGTCGAGGCGACGCATGAAGCGGCGCACGAGGCGTCCGTCACCGGGGTCGGGGCGGTCCATGTGGCGCCGCACCAGCAGGGAGAGGAGGGCGCCTTCACGCTTCCCCAGGCGCAGCCGCTCGGTGAGCGCGTCGGTCATCTCGGCGCCCACGATCTCGTGGCGGTAGAAACCCCATTCGCCGTTCTTCTTGACGTGCCGGACGGGGGGCTTGCCGAGGTCGTGCAAGAGCGCGGCCCAGCGGCGCAGCGAGAGGGTCGCGGGGTCGGTGGCGATGGCCTCGACGGTGGCGGTGGTGTGGCCCCAGACATCGAACTTGTGGAAGCGGTTCTGGTCGCAACCGGGCATGGCGGCAAGCTCCGGCAGGACGTGGGGCAGGGCGCCGATCTCGCGCAGGGCCTCCAGCCCTTCCCCGGGATGCCTGCCGCACAGCAACCGCTCGATCTCGGCGGTCACGCGCTCCTGCGAGAGGGACTCCAGCAGCTCGACGGAGGCGACCATGGCCGCCCTTGTCTCCTCCTCAATAGTGAACCCGAGCTGGCTGACGAAGCGCACGCCACGGAGGATGCGGAGGGGGTCCTCGGCGAAGCGCGTTCGGGGGTCGCCGGGCGCCCGGAGCAGGCGCCGCTCGATGTCGGCGCGTCCGTCGAAGGGGTCGCGCAGCTCGCCGGTGGCGGTGTTGCGGGCGATGGCGTTCACGGTGAAGTCGCGACGGGCGAGGTCCTCGTCGATAGAGGTGCCGAAGGTGACGTCGGGCCAGCGGCTGCCGGCGGTATAGCTGTCGCCGCGGAAGGTCGTAATCTCGGCCATGCCCTCCGCGAGCAGCACGCCCGTGGTGCCGAAGCGCTGCCCGATGGTGGCGACGGTCGCGCCCAGGGCGCGGCCAATGCGCTCGCTCTCGTCGGGGAGAGCGCTGGTCGCGTAGTCCGCGTCGCCACGGTCCTCCGCGGGCACATCCCGAAGCTCGTCGCGCACGAGTCCGCCGGCCAGCCACAGCTCGTGTCCGGCCTCCGCGAAGGCGGCGATCAGGGCCTCGCGCGTGGGAGCCATGTTCCGATTGTAGAAGAGGGTCGCCACTGCGAGGGTGAAAGCAGTGTGAGGAACCCGGCTAGGGGCTAGCCAGTTCGGGGCCGTCCTCGACGACGAGGGTGTAGTACATGCCGCCCTCGTAGTGGCCGGCGATGTCGCAGTAGAGCACGTAGCGGCCGGCAGGCAGGCTGAAGGTGCGTCCCCCAGCGCCGCCGGGCAGGACGGTCTCGACCGTCCCCACCAGCTCCCCGGCTGCCTCCAGATCGACGCGTCCGTTCGAGAGGGGCAGGTCCTCCCCCTCCAGGTCGGTGCGGACGACGACGAAGCTGTGGCGGACGCCGTCGGCGTTCGAGAGCTCGAAGCGGAGGTCGCCGCTGGGTACGGCGGGGAGGGCACCGCCTTCCGACGAACCGAGCCGCCATGCGCCCACGACCTGCACGTTGCCCTCGGAGTCGATGACGCGCAGGTCGCCGTGGGAGTGGGAGTGGGCGTGGAAGCCCACGATCGCGACCGTCAGGCCGATCGCAAGCACGAGCCCCACGAACACGAACTGTCGCCGCGTCAGACTCAACGGCATGGGTCCATGGTAGCGCGAGGCGCATGGCAAGTCGTCCACTGTGCGTCCAGCGACCTGTGTATCGTTCCGGCCATGGCACGAATGAAGTTTGGCGTGGTTCTTCCCATGATCGGGTCGCTGGCGAGCACCGAGGCGATCGATGCGGTGTGCGACAAGGCCGAGGAGGTCGGGATCGACTCGATCTGGGTGATCGACCACATCCTCCTGCCCTACAGCATCGGCGCGAAGTACCCGTACAACCTCACGGGGGAGTGGGCGGCCGGCCAGGGGCCCTGGTGGGATGCCTTCTCGATCATGACCTACGCGGCGGCGCGAACGAGCACGGTCGAACTGGGGAGCTGCGTCATCATCCTGCCGTACCGGCACCCGGTGCACACGGCCAAGATCGTGGCGACGATCGACCAGCTTTCGCGGGGGCGGGTGCAGTTCGGCATCGGCGTGGGCTGGATGAAGGACGAGTTCGATAACCTCCAGCTGGACTCGTTCCACCACCGGGGGGCGCTGGTGAACGAGCAGATCGAGGTGTTCAAGGAGGTCTGGGCGAACGACCCAGCGTCCTTCGACGGGGACTACTACCGGTTCCACGAGGTGAGCGTCACCCCGAAGCCGTACCAGAACCCTCACCCGCCCCTGCTCGTGGGCGGGAACAGCGAGGCGGCGCTGGAGCGCACGGCCGCCCTCTGCGACGGCTGGCTGGGGATCAGCCTGCGGCCGCAGCAGCTCGCCGAGCACCGCTCACGGCTGCTCCGGCGCTGCGAGGCGCACGACCGCGACGGGAGCGACATGCCGATCGCGATGCTGCACGGCATCAACCTCACGGACGACCCCGACCATCGCGCCACCCTCGCCGACCACGAGCGCGCGCAGAGCGTGACGGGCACGGTCGAGCAGGTGGTGGAGGAGCTGCGGGAGTTCGAGGAGGCGGGCCTGACCCACATCATCGCGTCGGCGCGGCGCTTCGGGCGGCCGGGGGGCGGGCTGCAGGCGGTCCTCGATGGCCTGGACACGCTCGCGCAGGACATCATCCCGGCGGTGCGCAGCTAGCTCCTCCCGGCTAGATGGGGTGGGCGGTGAGGAACTGGACTCCGCGCGCGAGGACCTCGCCGGTGAAGACGGCGCCCATACAGATGTAGAGGAGGCCGGTGGCGCTCTGCATGGAGCGGATCTGGGCGGTTCGGAGGGCGAGCACGGCGAGGACCAGGGCGAAGGCGAGCCCCACGCCTATGCGGAACCAGAAGAGCGGGTTGGCAAGCAGGCCGCCATCGACGGGGTTGGCGGGGGTGGGGGTAATGCGCTCGGGGACGGCGGCGTTGATCACGAGCAGCACGACCTGCACGGCGATGGTCACGATCAGGATCCAGGCGAGCTCGCGCATCGGGCGAGCGGGGAGGGAGCCCTCCGTGAGGTACCAGTGTCCCCACGTCATCGAGGTGGAGACGGCGCCCATCGCAAGGGTGCCGGCAAGGAGCGCGAGGAGGACGCCGGCGTAGCCCCAGACCGGCGGCGAAAGCATTCCCGCGAGAAAGGCGACGCAGATCACGCCGACGACTGACCCTCCGATCGCGACAATGCGTCCGATCGGGTCCCAGCCCATGAAGACCATGAAGGCGTAGAAGGCCGACGTCCCGGTCACGACGAGCAGGAGATCCTGCATCGGGGCGAACCAGCCGGTGTCGATCAGGTAGCCGTCGACGTCGGCCCCGACGTTGAGGGAGACGGCGAGCCAGTAGGCGAGCCCGGCGACGATGGCAGCGAGGCCGGACATGGTCAGGACGAATCCGCGGGTGACGCCCCCGCGCAGGTCGGCCGCGAGCGTGACCCAGAGGCTGCCGATCGCCAGCTCGATGAGGATGATGAGGAGCGTGTAGGGGAGCGCCTCCGCGTTCACGGGAGCGAGTGTAGCAGCGCCCCTGCTTGGGGCCTGCGGGACGCGTGTGGGGACGTCCTTCGCTATCCTGCCCGGCGGAGGCGAGCGTGAACGAGCAGGTCGTGCTGATTACGGGAGCGTCGCGCGGGTTCGGGGGCGAGGCAGCGAGGCGCATCGCGGCGCGGGGGAACCACGTCGTCGCGACGATGCGGAACCCGGAGCGGGACGGGCCGGCGGTGGTGGCGGGGTTGGAAGACCGCATCACGGTGGCGAGGCTGGACGTGACCGACCCGGAGGGGGTGGAGCGGGTGGTGGGGGAAACGCTGGACCGGCACGGCCGTATCGACGTGCTCATCAACAACGCGGGATACGGGCTCTACGGACCGATCGAGGAGGTGTCGGAGGAGCAGGTGTGGCGACAGGTCGACACGAACGTGCTGGGGCAGTGGCGGCTGGCGAAGGCGGTGTTGCCGGCGATGCGCAGGCAGGGAGCGGGGAAGATCGTGAACGTGAGCTCGCTGGCGGGGCGCGTGCCGGGGGCGTGGCTGGGGATGTACGCCGCGGTGAAGCACGGCGTCGAGGGGATGTCGGAGGCGCTCCGCTTCGAGGTTGGCCACACGGGCGTGCAGGTCTGCATCCTCGAGCCGGGGATGTACGTAAGCGACTGGCAGACGGGGAGCCTGGACGTGGCGGCGCCGCAGCTTGAAGGTCGCAGCGCCTACCAGGAGACCGTCGAGGCGGCGCTGGCGAACTTCCGGGCGCGTGCGAAGACGCGCCCGGCCTCGGGGTCGATCGGGGTGGCGCTGGCGGACATGGTCGAGCTGGAACAGCCGCTGCCCATGCGCTGGCCGGTGGGGGAGGACAGCACGCACCTGATCGAGTCGCGGTTGAGCACGACGGAGGCGGGGTGGGAAGCGCTGCGGCTGGCACAAACGCTGCGGACGTGGCGGCGTCCCGGGGAACAGGGCGGGGCCGAGCGGGACTGGGGCGGGGAGACCGTCGTGCTCATCACGGGCGCATCGCGGGGGTTTGGGGCGGCGGCGGCGCGGGAGTGCGCGGCACGGGGGGACCTGGTGGCGGCAACGATGCGGAATCCCGGGCGGGACGGGGCGGCGGTGCGGGCAGGGTTCGAGGACCGCATCGAGACGTTCGCGCTGGACGTGACGGACGCGGCGTCAATCGCGGCGGCGGTGGCGGCGGTCCGCGAGCGGTTCGGACGCATCGACGTGCTCGTGAACAACGCGGGGTACGGTCTCTACGGGCCGCTGGAGGACCTGAGCGAGGACGAGTGCCGGCGCCAACTCGATACGAACCTGCTGGGCCAGTGGCGGATGCAGCAGGCGGTGCTGCCGGGGATGCGGGAGCAGGGCTGGGGCAAGATCGTGAACGTGAGCTCGCTCTCGGGACAGGTGCCGCGTGCGACGCGGGGGATGTACGCGGCCTCCAAGTTCGCCGTCGAGGCGATGTCGGAGGCGCTGGCGGACGAAGTAGCGCCGTTCGGCGTGCAGGTAACCATCCTGCAGCCGGGCCAGTATCGGAGCGACTGGCAGACGAGCAGCCTCGACGTGTGCGCGGCGGTACGCGAGGGGCGCAGCGCCTATCAGCCGGGGGTGGAGCGGAAGCTCGAGGAGTTCCGCTCGGTGGCGGCGACGCGGCCCGGTTCGGACGCGGTGGGGATGGCGATCGCCGATGCGGTCCAGCTGCAGCAGCGGCTGCCGGTGCGCTGGCCGCTGGGGGAGGACGCCCTGCGGCTCATCCCGGCGCGGCGGACGACACCCGACGACGTGTGGGAGCGGGAGCGCCGCGCCGAGGGGTGGGGCTTCACCATGGACGACATGGCCTAGGCGCTACGGGGCGACGATGCGGAAGATGCCGCGGAAGGTGAGGAAATAGAGCTCGCCGCCGGCGTCCTCGGCGAAGGAGACGGCTTCGATGGGGCCCTTGTCCCAGAGGACAACGGGTTCGACAAAGCCGCCGCTCACGGCCGTTTCGGCGTGGATGGCCGTGATGATGCCGGTGCAGTAGTCGCTGTACACGTACCAGCCGTACAGGGCGGGGATGGCTTCGCCACGGTAGACGTAGCCGCCTGTGACGGAGCAGCCGACCGAGTGGCTGTACTCCCAGACGGGGAGGGTGAGGCCGCTGCGGTCGCAGCCCGTCTCGGGATCGAAGCAGCGGGAAGCCTCCATGGTCTTCCAGCCGTAGTTCCCTCCACGCTCGATGACGCTGATTTCCTCCACTCGGTTCTGGCCGACGTCGCCGGCCCAGAGCAGACCGGTTTCCCGGTCGAAGCTCATACGCCAGGGATTGCGCAGGCCGTACGCCCAGATCTCGGGGAGGACGCCGTCCCGGTCGAGGAAGGGGTTGTCGGGAGGGATGAGGTAGGGCGCGGCCTCGGTGGCGTTGCGCACGTCGATGCGGATGATCGTGCCGAGGTGGGTCGCGAGGTTCTGGCCATGACCGTAGGGATCGTTGGCGGCGCCGCCGTCGCCGAGGCCGAGGTAGAGCATGCCGTCCGGACCTAAGAGGACGGTGCCGCCGTTGTGATTCACGAACGGCTGCTCGAACTCCATGAGCGTGAGCTCGCTGGCGGGGTCGAACGCGAACGTCTCCCCCTGTCCGCCCGTGGCAAACCGGGAGAGCCGGGTGACGCCCCGGGGAACGGCGGCGGTGTAGTAGGCGTAGACGTAGCCGTTCGTGGCGAAGTCCGGGTCGAGGGCGATGGAGAGCAGGCCCTCCTCGCTGCAGCAGACGGTGTCCCGGCGCTGGTCGTGAACAGTGTGCGGCGCGTCGTAGGGACCGTCGCGGGGGATGCCAAGGACGCGTCCTTCCTGCAGGACGAGGAGAAGGAGGTCGTGGGCCGGGAGGTCGATGAGGGCGATCGGACGATCGTACTCGGGGAGGCCGGGGAAGGCGGGGACGAGGACGGCAATAGCGGGCGGGCCCTCCGGCTCTGGGGTCCCGGTGGGGACCGGCGAGGGGCTGGCGACGGCCGCCGTTCCCGTGGCTTCAGGAGTCGCAGACGGGGTGGAGACGGGTTGAGGGTTGGGTGAAGGGGTGGCGGCTGCCGGTGGCGTCCGGTCGGGCATGGAAGAACCACCGCAGGCGACCAGGAGCGCGCCCACCAGCAGACCCGCGGCGAACAGAAGCGGTCGCCGCGGGCCAGCGGTCATGAATCGAGGCGGGAGGCGGCCACGTCGAGGGCGGCGCCAACATCGGCCTGGAAGCCGTGCTCACGCAGCAGCCGGCCGAGGGACGCCAGGAAGAAGAGGACGTTGCCGGCGGTCGACGACTCGCCCATGAGGCCGACCCGCCAGATGCGGCCGCCCAGCTCCCCGATGCCCCCGCCAACCTCGATGCCGAAGCGCTGGAGAAGGGCGCCCCGAACATCGGTGTCGGTGATCCCTTCGGGGATGCGGACGGTGGTGAGGACTGGGAGGCGGTGGTCGGCATCGGCGTGGAGGGTGAGCCCCATCGCCTCAAGGCCGGCCTGGAGGGCACGGCCGTTGCTCTCGTGGCGGTGCCAGCGGGCATCGAGGCCCTCCTCGAGGACGAGGGCGAGGGCGCGGTGGAGGGCGTACGTCATGGAGATGGGGGAGGTGTGGTGGTAGGCGCGGCGGCTGTCCCAGTAGGCCTCGAGCAGGTTGAGATCGAGGTACCAGCTGTTGGATGGCGCCTCGCGGGCCTGGACAGCGCTCCAGGCGGCGGGGGAGAGGGTGACAGGGGAGGCGCCGGGAGGCGCGGAGAGGCACTTCTGCGTGCCCGAGTAGGCGGCGTCGACCCCCCACTCGTCGATCTCGACGGGCACGCCGCCGAGGGAGGTGACGCAGTCGAGGAGCAACAGGGCGCCGTGCTCCTTGCAGAGCCTGGAGATGGCTTCGACGGGCTGGCGGACGCCGGTGGAGGTCTCGGCGTGGACGACGGCGACGAGCTTGGTGGGGGCGGCGCGGAGCTCGCGCTCGATGGCCTCGGGGGGAATGGGCGAGCCCCAGGGGGCGGTCACGATGGTGACCTCGGCGCCCGTGCGAGCGGCCATCTGGGAGATGCGGTCGCCGAAGTAGCCGCAGATGCCAATGATGGCGCGGTCGCCCGGCTGGAGCAGGTTCATGACCGCCGCTTCCATGCCGCTGGTGCCGGTGCCGGGCGTGGCCAGCGTGACCTCGTTTTCGGTGCGGAACACCTGCCGCATCATCTGCTGACACTCGTCCATGATGCGGATGAACTCGGGGTCGAGGTGGCCCAGGAGGGGAAGGCCCATGGCGGCGAGCACGCTCGTATCGGCGCCGCTGGGGCCGGGGCCCATGAGGACGCGCTTGGGGGGATCAAGGGAAGGAATCTCGGTCATTGGCCAATGCTAACGGCTGGGCCTGCTACGGAGTCCTCTACGGGCCCTCGCTCACGGCGATGAAGACGCCGCGCCCGGGCTCCTGCTCGACGCCGGCGGTGGGGGCCTGCTCGAAGACCGTCCCGCGGGGGTACTGCTCGTTGCGGTCCGTCACGACGGTCACGACGAAGCCCGCCTCCTCGACGGCACGGCGGGCGATGTCCTCGGGCTGCCCGATCACGTCGGGCACGACGCCACGCTGGACATCGAGGCCGCTGGCGGCGGTGTCCGCCGTACCCTCGGGGGTGGAGGTGGGATTGGGGGTGGTTGGCCCGCCCTCGCCGTTCCCGCCGGTGTTGGCAATGACGACGGCGAGCACGACGACTAGGGCGGTGACACCGATGGCGACGGCGGCAACGACCCCGGTTCGGGCGAAGGAGGTGGGACCGGCGCCGATGCGGCGGGTAGGGATAGCGACGCCAATGTCGACGCCGATCATCGGCTCATCGGGGACACGCGAGCCGAAGAGGGCCGAGGGGCCGCGACCGGAGCGCTCCTCCTGGCTCGGCGGGCTGGAGGCGGAGCCGGGCGAGGGGGTGTCTTGGGGAAAGCGCGCAAGCAACGGGGCCGTTTCGACACCAAGGTACTGGGAGTAGGAGCGGAGGAAGCCTCGCGCGTAGACGGGCGCGGGGATGATGTCGAAGCGCTCATCCTCCAGCGCCTGGAGGTAGCGGCGGGAGATACGCGTATCGCGCTCGGCGTCTTCGAGGGAAAGGCCGCGCTGCTCGCGGGCCTCGATCAGCCGCTCACCGATGCCGAGGCCGCTCATCGCGCCACTCCAGGGAGGGGACGGTACCACTCGGGGTCAAGGGGGCCAAACACCGCCACGGGACCCGCGGGAGCGGCCTCAGCTCACGGTGAAGGTGTCGAGCTGATGGCGCTTCACCTCGGCCATCACCTTCGCGCCAACGGCCTCGTCGGGCTCGACGACGGGGAGGCGAGGGGCGCCGATATCGACGCCGAGCTGGCGGAGGACGTAGCGGATCGTGCTGGGGCTGCCGTTGAGGAAGCAGGCGTCGGTGAGGGGCACGAGGGGCCGGTGAATGGCGGCGGCGGCGGCGAGGTCGCCCGCGAGGACGTGGTCGAGCATGGCGCGCTGGCGTCCGGCGACGATGTGGGCGGTCACGCTGATGGCCCCGTAGGCGCCCATGCACCAGAGGTGGAAGTTGTCGTTGTCGTTGCCGCTCCAGATGTGGAAGTCGGGCTTCTCCTCCAGCACGCGGGCGGTGGCGTGGAGGTCGCCGTTGGCTTCCTTGTTGCCGGCGATGTTGGGAATCTCGGCGAGCTGCAGGAGCGTATCGACGGTGAGATTGACGCCGGTGCGTCCGGGCACGTTGTAGACGATCACCGGCAGGCTGGTGCTCTCGGCGATCCGGCGGAAGTGCTCGATGATGCCGGCCTGGGGCGGGCGCAGGTAGTACGGCGCAACGGCGAGAATGGCGTCTGCGCCGGCGGCCTCGGCGCGCTTCGCGAGCTTGACGGAGTGGTGGGTGTCGTTGGTGCCGGCGCCCGCGACGACGGTGCCGCCATCGCCAAGCTCCTGCTTGGTCTCCTCCCAGAGGCGAGCCTTCTCGTCGTCGCTCAGAAGGGGGGACTCGCCGGTGGTACCGGTCACGACGACGCCCTCGTTTCCGGCTCGGACGAGGGAGGCGGCGAGACGGCGGGCGAGGGCGTAATCGACCTCGCCCCCAGCGGTGTAGGGGGTAACCATGGCGGTGAGGAGTCGGCCGATCGTGGACATGCTGCGCTCCCAAAAGGTGGGCGCTCAGTCTATCCCGATCGGGGTTGGAGCGGCAGCGGGCGGCTAGAAGCGCAGGGGGAGCTGCCCCCACGAGCGGAAGTGCTTGCTGAGGAAGCGCCACTGGCGCTCATCGCCGTAATGGGAGCCGGCATCGCGCCCGTAGAGACGGTCGGGGGGACCGGCGAGCTTCTGGTAGCGAAGGGTGGCGACTTCCTGCCCGTCCTCGAGCATGAAGGGCACGTCGTGGGCGCGCACCTCGAGGACGGCGGGAAGGCCGCTGGGCACGCTCGAGCCGAAGCCGGGGTCGAAGAAGCCCGCGTAGTGAGTGCGGAGCTCACCGCTGGTGGGGTCGAAGGGCACCATCTCGGCGGCAAGCTCGGCGGGAATGGCGATCTGCTCACGGGAACGGAGGAGGTAGAACTCCTCGGGCTCGAGGACGAGCTGGTTGGCGGGCCAGATGGCTTCCCAGAACTCGCGCGGGTCGTGGTCCCGGTGGGCCAGGTCGAGGAGGGCGCTGTTGCGCTTGGCCTTGAAGCCGACGGGCATGACGCCGCCGTCGCCCTCGCCCGTGTCCGGCTCCTCGGGCGAGGGGCGAAGCTGGATTCGCACGGTCTCGGGGGCAGACGGGGGGAGAGCGGGTGGCTCGTCGCCGCCGGACGGATCCTCGACGATGAAGCGGAGCTGGTTGAGGGCCATGCCCGCGTGCACCTTCACGAGGAACGAGCGGGAGAACACCTCCAGCCAGAGGGCGCCCTCGTAGCCGGGCGCGATGTCGTCGAAGCGGTGTGAGTAGTCGGTCACGACGCGGGTGAAGATGTCGACGCGGCCGGTCGAGCTCTTGGGGTTGGTGAAGGCGCGAACGTTGCCGGGCAGCCGGAGGCCCTCCATGAGGGGGATGAGGTAGGGGCGCTTCGGTTCGAGGATGCCGCCGTTGCGGATGTCGATGCCCTTGTCGATCTGGAGGTCGGTCAGGCGCTCGCGGACCGTGCAGTCTCCGGGGAGGAAGCTGGAGCCGATGCGGTAGGCCGTGGGCCCGAGGAGGAGGTCGAGGCTGGCGGGCTGGAAGCTGTTCTCGGGGATCTCGACGGCGGTGGTGGTGATGATGCCGAGGCGCTCCGCCTCACGCAGGGTCTGGCGGGGGACGACGCCGGGGGGCAGCCCCCAGGTCTCGGGCCAGACGGGCTCGGCGGGAGGCGGCGGGCACCACGGGGCGGCGGCCTGCTCTCCCTGGCTGGTCTCGATCTGGTGGGACACGTCCACTCCCTCAGACATGCCGCGCGAGTGTAAGGCCGGAGCGGTCCGTAACCCCGGCGAAAGCTAAAGCTTCCGCCCGTTCGCGCAGGTCAGTCCCCACGCCGCTCGCGGGCTTCGATGGAGTAGGGAAGCTCGTTCATGAACTCGAGCTCCTCCTCCTCGAGGCAGTCGCCGAGCTTGGCGGACCACTCGCTGAACTCCGGGTCCTGGCCGGCCACGGCGAGCACGGACCTGACGGCGTTGGCGTCGGGCATCTCCCAGAGGTCGTAGCAGCGGTTGAGGCGGCCGATGCTGTTCTGGTAGGCGCCGTGAAGGCGCCAGCCGTTCTTTTCGAGGACAGGCACCAGGTGCGACATGATCTCCTGGAACTCCTGGGTCTTGCCGTACTTGCACTCGAGGCGAACGAGCATGAAAGGCATAGCGACCTCCGGTCGGGCTGTTGGCGATTGGACCTCTGCGGGACTACGAGAGCCGGTCGGCGATGGCTTCCTGCAGCTCCTTCATCTCGGGATAGCGGCCCTCGGCCTTCTTGGAGAAGACGAGGTCGCCATCGACCTGGACCTCGAAGGCGCCGCCGGCGCCCGGGACAAGGGTGAGGGAGCCGGTCTGGTCGGCGAACATTGCGAGGAGTTCCTGGGCCGTCCACGCGGCCCGTGCGGTGTAGTTTCAGGGGACGCAGTATTCGATCGAGATCGCGAGGTTGTGCTGAGCCATGGGGAGCACCTCCATGTCGGGGCTGTCGGCTGTTGGCGCCCTGCTATGGGACATGTGGTCAGTGTAGCGTCCCGAGCGGGCGGAGCGGGGCTATAATCGGGCTACTCTCGAGACTCTCGGGGAGGGCGCCCATGACCACGATTCTCGACCCAACGGACGAGCGCGTCCCGGTACGGCGCTCGCTCACGAAGCGGCCGGAGGCGATCAGCGGAACGGTCGCGCTGCTGGACATCTCGAAGCCCCGGGGCGACGTCCTGCTCAACCAGCTCGAGGTGCGCCTGCGGGAGCGGCTTCCCGAGGTGGACGTGCTGCGCTACAGCAAGCCCACCTTCACGAAGCCGGCGCCCGAGTCGCTGAAGCAGGAGCTGGCGAAGGAGGCCGACTTCGTCGTCGAAGGGTTAGCCGACTGAGGGTCGTGCACGACGTGCAGTGTGCACGACACGACCTGGCTGGAAATCAACGGCATTCCCTCGGTCTTCATCGCGTCGGACGAGTTCGTGGAGGCAGCGGAGGCGCAGGCTGAGTCGCTGGGGCTTCCCGAAGTGCGGCGCCTGTTCGTGCCGCATCCGATCCAGGACGCGAACGACGACGAGATGCGCGAGAAGGCGGACGCGATCGTGGACGACGTGATCGCGGCGCTGATCGACTAGATCGGGGAAACGCGCGCCGTTCCTCGCACAGGGGCGAGGCGCGATACACTGGCTTCATGGCGAGGCTTGGCTTCATCAACCGCGTCGTGGGCGGCTCGAACGAGCGCGAGGTCAAGCGCCTCAGCTCGGAGATCCGCGCGATCGAGGATCTGGGCGAGGCGTACGAGCGGCTCTCGGACGAGGAGCTTGGCGGTCTGACCGACCGGTTCCGGGAGCGGCTGGCCCAGGGCGAGACGCTCGACGACATCGCCTTCGAGGCGTTCGCGGCAGTTCGCGAGATGGCCTGGCGCAAGGTCAAGGAGCGCCCCTACCCGGTCCAGCTGATGGGCGGGATGGTGCTGCAGCAGGGAAAGATCGCGGAGATGCGGACGGGGGAGGGCAAGACCCTGACCGCCGTCTTGTCCCTGTACCTGAACGCGCTGGCGGGCAAGGGCGCCCACCTGGTGACGGTGAACGACTACCTGGCCCGCCGCGACGCGGCCTGGTACGGGCCCGTGTTCCACGCTCTCGGCATGACCCTCGGGGTCATCCAGAACGACCACATCCAGTACCTGTACGAGCCGGGCTACCGCCCGGGCGAGGACGGGGAAGGCGGTCTCGAGGACCTGCGGCCCTGCGAGCGCCGCGACGTGTACCGGACGGACGTAACGTACGGGACGAACAACGAGTTCGGGTTCGACTACCTGCGCGACAACATGGTGCGCGAGTCGGAGTTGAAGACGCAGCGGCCGCTCTTCTACGCGATCGTCGACGAGGTGGACAACATCCTCATCGACGAGGCGCGGACGCCGCTCATCATCAGCGGGCAGGCGGAGGAGGCGAGCGGGACGTACCAGCAGTTCGCGCGCGCGGTGCGCGGCCTGCACGCGGAGCTCGACTACCAGATCGACCAGAAGGCGAAGCACGTGGCCCTGACGGAGACGGGAATCGCCAAGATCGAGCGGGCGCTCAGGGTCGACAACGTCTTCGGGGGCGACCCGCGGGTCGCGCGGCACCTGGAGGCGGCGCTGGACGCGGAGTACCTGAAGCGTCCCGACCGCGAATACGTGGTGCGCAACCGCGAGATCGTGATCGTGGACGAGTTCACTGGGCGGATGATGCCGGGCCGGCGCTGGAGCCACGGCATCCACCAGGCGGTGGAGGCGAAGGAGAACGTCCCCATCCAGCGGGAGTCGCTGACGTACGCGACGATCACGTTCCAGAACTACTTCAGGCTGTACGAGAAGCTGGCGGGGATGACGGGAACGGCGGAAACGGAGGCGGAGGAGTTCGCGAAGATCTACGACCTCGACGTGGTCGTCATTCCGACGAACATGCCGATGGTGCGCGACGACCAGGAAGACGTGGTCTACATCAACGAGAAGGCGAAGTTCGCGGCGGTGGTGGAGGAGATCGTGGGGATGCACGGTGAGGGGCGGCCGGTGCTGGTGGGCACGACCTCCATCGAGAAGTCGGAGTACCTGGCGGCGCTGCTGCTGCGGCGGGGCATCGACCACGAGGTGCTGAACGCGAAGCAGCACGAGCGCGAGGCGCACATCGTGGAGAACGCGGGCGAGTCGGGAGCGGTGGTAATCGCGACGAACATGGCCGGGCGCGGCACGGACATCAAGCTGGGGGAGGGGGTCGCGAACGCCGGCGGGCTGCACGTCATCGGGACGGAGCGGCACGAATCGCGGCGCATCGACAACCAGCTGCGGGGGCGGTCGGGGCGGCAGGGCGACCCGGGATCGAGCCGTTTCTTCGTCTCGTTCGGGGACGACATCATGCAGCGCTTCGCGCCGGACTGGGTGCCGGGGATGCTGGAGAAGATGGGGATGACGGAGGACCTGCCCCTCGAATCGCGCATGGTGACGCGCGCGATCGAGCAGGCGCAGCAGAAGGTCGAGGGCTACAACTTCGACATCCGCAAGCGGCTGGTGGAGTTCGACGACGTCATCAACGAGCAGCGGGCGGTGCTCTACACGGAGCGGGACAAGGTGCTGGAGGGGGCGGACGTGCGGGAGAACGTGTTCTCGTTCGTGACGGAAGAGGTCGACGGCATCGTCGAGCGGAACAACGACGAGGGCTTCGACGCGAGCCTCGTGCATACGGAACTAGGCGAGATCATGCCGCCCGACATCCTGCCGAGCCTCGAGGAGATCGAGGAGGAGCGCGAACGCGTCGCGGACACCGCCCTGGACCGCATCGAGGATCGCTACGAGGAGATCGAGGTGGCGGTGGGCGAGGAGGTCGCGCGCAAGATGGAGCAGTGGCTCCTGCTGGAGTCGATCGACTACCACTGGCGCGAGCACCTGACGGCGGTGGAGGAGGTGCGGCAGAGCGTGGGTCTGCAGGCGTACGCGCAGGTCGACCCGCTGGTGGCCTTCAAGCGCGAGGGCTACGACATGTTCCAGCAGCTGCAGGGGAACATCCGGCGGCAGGTAGCGCAGGCGGTCTTCAAGATGCGGGCGAAGGACCTCCCGCCGCCGCCGCCACCGAACGGGGCGACCGCGCGCCGTCCGGACGCGCCACAGGCGCCGGTGCAGGCGCAGGGGAACGGCGCCACGGCTCGCGGCGGCGCCGCACAGGCTCGCAGCGGGGCAGCCGCAGCGACAGCGACCGCGCCGAGGCCGGGCGGTAAGAAGATCGGACGGAACGACCCCTGCTACTGCGGCAGCGGCAGGAAGTTCAAGAAGTGCCACGGGAAGCTCGCCTGACGGGCACGGCCTCCCCGTGAGCGTCCTGGCGACCCTGGGCGTGGGCGCGGACGGCGTGCGGGCGATGCTGATCGACCCACCGGACGACGTGCTCGGGGAGGCGGGCAGGCTCGACCCGCGCCCGACGGTAGCGAGTTCGCTGCAGGTAGCGGAGCCAGCGCTCCAGATCGCCTGGTGGCCGCAGCGGCAGGATCTGACCCCGGAGGGGCTGAGCAGGCTCCTGTGGATGCTGTCGGTGGTCGAGGGCGCGCAAGGGTGGCTGGTGAGCGACGGTGACGAAGAAAGCCCGTCGCGGGAGGAGGTGCTGGCGGCGGTGGCGGAGTCGGTCCTGGGGGTGGAGGGGGAAACGGCGCTCGACGAAGGCGGGTTCGCGGTGCGGCTCGCGGGCGGCGAGGGGTAGCGCGCCGCGCACGGTACGATCGGCGGATGCCGACGACCGTCCTGATCCCGGTGAACCGCCTCGACCGCGCGAAGGGGCGGCTGGCGGCGCTGCTCGAACCGGCTGAGCGGTCGGAGCTGGTACGGCGCTCGCTGGCGGCGGTGCTGGCGGCGGTGGAGGAGGCGGGGATGGAGGCGGTGGTGCTGACCTCCGACGAGGCAGTCGAAGCGGAGGTTCCGGTGGGGGTGCGGGTACTGGGGGAAGACCCGGAACTTCGGGGGCTGAGCCCACAGATCGAGCGGGCCGCGGAGGGGCTGAGGGTCGACGAGCTGCTGATCCTCCACGCCGACCTGCCGCTGGTGACAGCGGAGGCGCTCCGCGACCTGGTCGCGCAGGCACCACCGGCGCCCTCCGCAACGCTGGTGCGCCCAGCAGACGGCGGTACGAACGCAATGCTGATGCGGCCTCCGGGGCGCTTCCCGCTCGCGTACGGGCGGGGAAGCGGCGACCTGCACGAGTCGGCCGCCCGGGAGGCAGGGCTTGCGGTCCAGCGCGCGGACGTGCCCGCGCTCGCGCTCGACCTCGACACGCCGTCGGACGTCCGGGTGCTGCTGTCGACGGCCGGGGGGCGAGCGTCTGAGGCGGGGCGCTACCTTGTCGAGATTGGCATCGAAGGACGGGAGGCGTTCCGGGCGGGGTAGGGTCAGGCCGGCCCAGCGATTCGCCGGAAGGTTGCGCCGTCCTCCGTGAAGAGCCGGGCGTCCGGAAAAGCCAGGCTCTCCCAGAACTCGACCGCATCGAGGCGGTCAATGGCGTCTGCCGCCCAGATACTCATTGCGAGGCCGTGGCCGACGGCGATGGTCGTGCCCTCCGGCCGCCAGTGCTCGGCGAGCGCGCCCGATACGCGACGCAGGACTTCGTCGCGGGGCTCCCAGCCGGGGACGGAACCGGAGCGCAGGTACCCGCGGGCGGCGGCGTGGTAGTCGCCATCGGTCCAGGGGCGCCGGACTTCGCCGAGACCGGCGCAGACCTCGGCCGGGGCGAGGCCAAGCGCGTCGCACACGACCTCGGCGGTCTCGACGGCCTTGCGCTCGTCGCTGGTGACGACGACGACCGGGCCTGCCAGCGAGCCGAGGGCGCGGGCGAGCCGGGCGGCTGCGCCCCGGCCTTCGGGCGTCAGGGGCCACTCGCGCGCGGGAGTGGCGGGGTCCGGGGCAGGCAGGGCGTGCCGGATCCAGAGGAGTTGGCGGCTCATGGCGCTTCGATGGTATCGGGTGGTGGATTTCGAACGGCCAACTTGTACGGTCGCCGCGTGCTTTACAGCCCTCAATCGCCAACGCGCTTGAACACTTGTGCGAGAATGCACGCACAGGCTCGGCGGGTGACGTCGGGCCCGGGAGACTCGCCATGCCTATCCAGGTCACTCTACTTTCGCACTCTGAGGACCCGCTGCGGTCCCTCTATATGGCGTACCGGACGTGTTACAGCCAGCTCACGCCCCAGCAGGTGGCGACGCGGATCGAGGACGAGCGCATCCCGCGCGAGAAGATGCACAACTTCATCGTGGAGCGGCTGAAGACGGGCCACGCGAGCCCGCTGGAGCAGGTCTGGTTCGAGTTCGCCATCTCGGGCGTGTCGCGGGCGTTCAGCCACCAGTTCGTGCGGCACCGGGTGGGGATCTCGTTCGAGCAGCAGAGCCAGCGCTACGTGACCTACAAGAAGGGCGAGTTCCCCTACAGCATCCCCAAGAGCGTCGAGAAGGCGGGGATGTCGGAGCAGATGGAGGATCTGTTCGGGAAGGCGGGGGCACTCTACGAAGAGTTGGTGGAGGCGGGCGTGCCGGCCGAGGACGCGCGTTTCCTGTTGCCGAACGCGACGAGCACGAATTTCAAGATCACGGTGAACTTCCAGAGCCTGCTGCACATCTGCGACCTGCGGCTCTGCACACGGGCGCAGTGGGAGTTCCGGCGGGTGGCGGCGCTGTTGCGGTCGGAGGTGGCGAAGGCCGTACCGGAGCTGGGCAGCTACCTGCAGCCGAAGTGCGGGGAGCTGCGCACCGGCTATTGCGACGAGTCGGTGGAGGACTGGGAGGCGTGCCCGATCGGGCGGGTGCGTCCCCACAAGGACGCGCTCTTCCGGCTGTACGACCAGTACCGGAAGGGCGAACTCCAGCCGCTGCGCGAGGAGGACTGGGACGCGATCGAAGGGATCGGCGCGGAGGTGGCGGGCGGCGGCTGATCGCGGGCGGGGCGTGACCTCGCTACGCTAGGAGCATGGCTCCCAGCGCACGCACGATCGTGGTCAGGGACCTCGGGCTCACCGGGTACGGGGAGGTCCACCGGCTGCAGCAGGAGCTGCAGGCGGAGCGCATCCGCGGCGAGGGCGTCGACACGCTGCTGCTGACCGAGCACCAGCCGGTGTTCACGCTGGGCCGGAACCACCCCGAACCAAACCTGCGAGCCACCGAAGCGATGGTGCGGGCGGCGGGCATCGAGGTGGCGCAGACGGAGCGCGGTGGCGACATCACGTACCACGGGCCGGGACAGCTGGTAGCGTACGGCATCATCGACCTGCAGGCGTGGGGCGTGCGAGTCGTCGACTACGTGTCGGCGCTGGAGGACACGATGTTCGGCGTGCTGGGGGAGTGGGGCATCGAGGGGCGGCGGCACGAGTGCGCGCGAGGGGCCTGGGTGGGGAAGCGGAAAGTCGGGTCGGTGGGGCTGCACGTGCGGCGCTTCGTCTCGATGCACGGGGCGGCGCTGAACGTGGCCCCGAACATGGAGCACATCGCGCTGATGAACCCCTGCGGGCTGGAAGACACGGAGATGACGAGCCTGTCGGCGGAGGCGGGGCAGGCGGTGGCGGTGGGGGAGGTGGCGGAGGCGTTCGTGCGACAGTTCGCGCGGGTTCTCGGGTGCGAGGTGGCGGCTGTTGGCGAGCCTATGGGGGAGCCATCTACGACCCGATGAGCCTGTCGTACTCGTCGTGAGTGCCTAACCACACCCACATGAAGTCCTCGCCATCCTCGACAGCAAGGGCCCTGTAGTCGAGCCCAACCCGAACCGACCAGAACTTGCCGACCTTCTTGAAGCGGAGGGAAGGATGGCTGGGATTGTCCGCAAGAAGACGGAAATTTCGCCTGGCAGTGCGTTGGACACGTTCGGACAGCCGATCGAAGCGCCTCCAGAATCGAGGGGTAGTCCGATGCACCTAAAGGTCTTCGAGAGCGCGACTATCGCTGGAGTCTCGGGCCTCTTCGACGAGGAAGTCTAGGGTTCCCGCCTCTGAATCGGCTTCGAGGCGACTGTCCCAGCGCTCCCAGTCCAGTTCGCTGATCCACTTGCGCAGCTGGACGTAGTCGTCCTCGGGGAGGACGAGAATGGCTTGCTGGATTTCGGCGATGGTCGACAAGGGGCCGCCTCCGGTCCGTTTCCCGCTCCGTCAAGGATAGCGGGTCATATGGCGCATGGCGCTAGCGCGGCCGGGTAACGGAGTCGAGGAGGCGGCGGGTGGCCTCGGCGACCTGCTCGATGGCCTCCTCGAACGCTTCCTCGTTGCGGCGCGAGGGCGCACGGAAGCCGCTCACCTTGCGGACGTACTGGAGGGATGCCTCGCGAATGGCGTCGTCGGGGGCGATGCCCTCGGGGCCGCGCAGCCGCTTGATGCTGCGGCACATCGCTAGAGCTCGGGAGCGGGCGGCTTGCTGGGCCGTCGCGCTTCGACCCAGGCCATGCCGGCGGCGAGGGCGGCAATGCTGAATCCGAGCAGGACGCCGATCGTGATCGAGAAGCTGTCGCGGAGGCCGTCGGGGCCGGTGGTGAGGGCGGCGCGCCAGAGATCGAAGCCGGTGAGGGCGACGGCGAAGAAGAGGAGGGTGACGCCGACAGAGGCCTCGAGCCAGGCGCGACGCAGGACGAGGTAGGCGAGGGAGATTCCGCCGAGCGCGTAGAGGGGAATGGTGACGGGCACGACCCAGTCGCGGACCTCGGTCCAGCTCGCGCGAGCCTGGAAGGCGATGGCGACGAAGGCCGCGGTGAACGCCACCCCGACCGCGATGTGCAGGAGCAGCCGGCCGTAGTCCTGGCGGTCGGCGGGCGCCCCGGGACGGGTGTCGCGGTCGTGGACGACCTCGCTCTTCTCGGGTTCGACTGGTGCGGCGGCGGAGAAGTCAGCCATCGCCCGCGATCATGGCGGGCGGGCGGCGGCGGGGCAAGCGGGGCCATCATGGTGACGCTAGACGTATCACGTACAGGCCAAGTATGGTGAGACAGCGTGATTCTCGGGTACGGGGACCGGCGAACTGAGGCGTTCGCGGAGGGCTCCTTCATCTCCGCGTTCCAGGGATTCGAGAGCCAGGCGGAGAGGCGGCTATCAATCTTGAACGCGGCACCTTCGCTCGACGCCTTGCGGTCGCTGCCCAGCAATCGTCTTGAAGCGCTGCGCGGGGACCGGCTGGGCCAGTATTCGATCCGCATCAACCGCCAGCGGCGCATCTGCTTCACGTGGCCGGCAGGAAGCTCAGGCCCATACGACGTAGAGATCGTGGACTATCACTAGGAGGCAGACCGTGGAGAAGCTGTTCAAGCGAGCCGTTCACCCTGGGGAAATTCTGAGGGGCGAACTGGAGGAGCTGGGCGTGAGCCAGGCGGCGTTCGCCCGGCAGATCCGCGTTCCCGCGAACCGGATCAGCCAGATCGTGGCGGGCAAGCGATCGATCAGCGGGGACACCGCCCTCCGACTGGGACACTGGTTCGGGATGGAGCCCCAGTTCTGGATGAACCTCCAGGCCCAGTTCGACCTTGCGGTAGCCGATGACGAGGTCGGGTCAACAGTTCGAGAGCTTCCAACCGCCTCCGACGGTCACGAACAGGCACAGGCGAGCGGCTAGAACTCGTCGATGCACCAGGGGGCGGTGTGCCAGCGAAAGAGCGTGTCGGCGAGGCGCAGGGCGTTGGCGGAGCCCTCGGCCCGACCCGCGCGGGCGAGGACGGAGGGGGAGACGTCGCCGAGGTAGACGGCTCCGAGGGCGTCGGCGCCCATGGTCACGTCGGGTGAGGCGTCGGTCGGCGCGCAGGTGGCCCTGCCGTCCGTGACGGTGAGCTCGAAGCGGCCCGCGGCCCAGGGCCCGAAGGAGTCGTCCACGCCGAGGACGAAGCGGCCGTCGGCGAGGTAGGCACGGCCTTCGAGGGCGCGCGGCACATCAAGGATGCGCACCCAGAGGGTGTCTCGGGGGATGCGGCGGAGGTGGCGTGGGTCGGCCAGCATCCAGAAGAGGGGGTCGTCGGGCGGGCGGTTGTCGGCCTGAATCGTCCCGACAAGGTCGACGCCGAAGAGGTAGCGCCAGAGGGCGGCTTCGGCGACGGGGTTCAGCGCGACCAGCTCGTGCAGGCGGAGGATTCCGCGGGGGAGGCCCTCCGGCCAGTCCGCCTTGACGCTGTAGATCGCGTAGCCCTCGGGGCCTTCAGGACCGCTGTACTCGACGTACAGGCGCTTCGTGAAGCCGTCCTCGGGTTTCTCCGTGCGGGGGATGACGAAGCCACGCCAGAGGTAGGGAAAGCGCGTCATCATGCCGGGACGCGACTCGCGCAGGCGGTCGTGGATCGCCGGCCAGCGCTCGAGGGCGGCGTCGGGGGCGACGAAGCGGACCTCGCCGGGGGCGCCGGGGGCTTCGGGACGGAACTCGGTGTGGCGCCGGTCGATGCTGACGCGGTCGGACTGCGCGGCCATGCCGTAGCCGAAGCGGCTGTAGATCACGCTCTCCGAGGCCCAGAGGGCGGCGAGCGGCTCGCCGCGCCCGTGGAGGTCGTCGAGCTGCCGGCGCATGAGCTCGGTGAGGACTCCGCGACGGCGGTGCGTCGACGACACGGTGACCGCGGTGACACCCGCCGTGGGGAGGTCGCCGCCGGGGACGCTCATGGAGAAGGGGATGGAGTGCGTCTTGCCGACCATCTCGTCGCCGTCGAAGGCGGCAATGCCGCGATCGAATTCGAAGTGCGGGCGGATGGGCTCAGCCCAGGCGGCGGCGCCCTCGGGGTCTTCGAGGAAGCCGCGGGCGTTGCCGGCGATCCACTCGTCCCAGTCGCCCTCGGTCAGCACGCGGTAGGTGATGGCCATGAATCGACTATGGCGCGTGGCGGGGCAACGGGCCAGACGAGCGCGTACCCTGTGCCGCATGAGCGCAATCGGCACGCTGTCGCTGAAGCAAGGCATGTCTGCGAACGTTGTCGTGGAGGCGCTGACGGGATTCGCGGAGGGGGGCGCGCGGGTCGTGGTGGTCGAGACGGAGGCGGACGCGGACCTGGGGGCGTGGCCGGGGGAACGGGTGCGCTGGCTCTGGCGGGACTACCCGCTACCGGTCGTGTTCGCGTTCGAGGGGTGGCTGTCCGGGGCGGAGGCGGCGTTCGCGTTCGGGTGCGACCTGCGCGTGTGCGGGGAGGCGGCGGTGCTCGAGCTGGGCGGGTCGACGGACGAACTGACCACAGCGCGGGCGCGGACGCTGCTCGGTCTCGAGGAGGACGCTCGCCCCAGGACGTACACGGCGGGGGAGGCGCTGGAGGCCGGGCTGGTGTCGCGGGTGGGGCCCGCGGGGGAGGCGGCGGAGGTGGCGCGCGGGGCGGCGGAGGCGGTGGCGGCACGGGGTCCGATCGCGACGCGGCTGGCGAAGGAGGCGGTCTGGCGGGGGCTGGATCTGCCGCTCGAACAGGCCCTGCGATTCGAAACCGATTTGACCTTGCTCCTGCAAGCGACCAAAGATCGGGCTGAAGGCGTGCGGGCTTTCCTGGAAAAGCGCCCGCCGGACTTCACTGGGGAATAACGAATGATCGTTTTACTGGAAGAACAGGAGTCGTGGTCGCTGATGATGCTTGTCAGCGCGGTCGCGATCGACAATGCTGACATCTCCTTCGAGGGGAAGGAGGCGATCCGGCGCTGGCGCTCGGAGCACCAGGAGGGTTCGCCCGAGCTGGAGGGGCTCACAGAGGCTCTGAACGGCCGGCTGAACGCCGCCATCGACGAGAAGCTGATGAGGCGAGTCAAGAGCAAGGGCCGCTACGAGACGGTGAGGAGATAGCCATGGTTCAGGTGAACTACAGCGACGACGAGATCAACGAGATGCTGGTAGAGCTCGTGAACCGCATGGCGAGTGAGGCGGAGCTGAGCGCGAAGGACCGGGCGATGCTGAAGCGCTGGCGCTCCTCGGAGATGAAGCTCGGCAGCGACGAGCTGGACGACCTCGTACGGAAGGCGAACGAGGACCTCGCCAAGAACGTTTCCTCGCGCGAGAAGAGCGCTATCCGTAGGCCCGACTGGCGCCAGTAGGCGCCCGCCTCAGGCTGCTCCCCGGACAACACACGCGCCGGCCTCCAGGGCCGGCGCTCCTGTTTCCGCCGCGCTCGGGGTCTGCGGTCGCCGTAAACTGGCCGCATGGCCGAGCTGGTGCTGTTCGACATCGACGACCGGGGCGTCGCGACGATCACGCTGAACCGGCCCGAGCGGCTGAACGCGATCAACATGGCGATGCGCGACCTGCTGTGGGAGTACCTGCAGGCGTGCCAGGACCACCCCGACGTGCGCGCGATCTGCTTCCGTGGCGAGGGGCGCTCCTTCAGTGCGGGGGCGGACATCTCGGAGTTCGGGACGGCGCCGAGCCTGTGGGAGTCGCGGCGCGCGCGGCACGAGCGGGACGTGTGGGGGCTGCTGCTCTCGCTGCCGGTGCCGCTGGTGGCGCGGCTGCACGGCTACTGCTTCGGGGCGGGGCTGGAGCTGCCGCTCTGCTGCGACGTGCGGGTGGCGGCCGAGGACACGCGCTTCGGCGTGCCGGAAGTGACGCTGGGGTACATCCCGAGCGCGGGCGGCACGCAGACCCTGCCCCGCACCATCCCCCCCGGCGCCGCCGCCGACCTGATCCTGACGGGCGAGCCGGTGGGCACGGAGGAGGGGCTGCGCTGGGGGCTGATCTCGCGGGCCGTGCCCGAGGCCGAGCTGGATGCGGCGGTGGAGGAGGAGCTGGGGCGGCTGCTGTCGGAACCGTTCGAGCCGAGCCGACCCACCCTGTGACCCCCGGACGCGGCGGTCGCCTCCCTTTCCGCGATTCGCGCGCGAAACGGGGCGCCGGTAGAATCCCGTTCCGCCGCGAACACGCGCAAACCCGCTCCTGGGAGGGAGCATGAACACGATCGAATTCCTTCAGATCTCCGCCGCCGTCGTGCCCGAGCGGGAGGCGCTGGTGGAGGTGGGTGGGGCCGGCCGCCGGCTCACGTACGCCGCGATGCAGGATCAGGTGACGCGCCTGGCGAACGCCATCCGCGGCCTGGGTGTGGAGCAGGGCGAAAAGGTCGCCATCATGGCCCAGAACAGCGTGGACTTCGTGCTGACGTACTACGCCTGCGCGATGCTGGGCGTGACCCTCGTTCCCCTGAACTACCGCTCGAAGGACGAAGAGCTGACGCACATGCTCAACGTGAGCCAGGCCGCCGTCCTGTTCGTCTCGGAGCGCTACCGCGAACTGGTCGCCCGCATCCGGCCGGGACTGGAGCACACGAAGACCTTCGTGAGCTACGACGGGCCGGCCGAGGGATACCTCGACTTCGCCGACCTGGTGGCCGGGGCGGAGCCGGAGGACATCTGGGTAGAGGTCGACGACGACCAGCCCACGGTCCTCATCTTCACGAGCGGCACCACGGCGCTCCCCAAGGGCGTGATGGTCACCTACCTGGACATGACCGCCTACGTGACGAACACGATGAACCCGGCGGACCCGGACATCCACGAGAAGACGCTGGTTTCGGTGCCGTTCTTCCACATCGCCGGGGCGACGGCGATGCTCTCGTCGATCTGGGGCGGTCGCACGATGCTGGTGCTGCCGCAGTTCACGCCGGAGGGCTGGATGACGGCTGTCGGCGGCGAGGGGGCGACGCACTCGATGGTCGTGCCCACGATGCTGAAGCGCCTCATGGACCACGACGACCTGGAGGGGACGGACCTCTCCACGCTGCAGCTGATCACCTACGGGGCGGCGCCGATGCCTTACGAGGTGGTGCGCCGTGCGTGTGACGTCTTCCCGCCGCAGGGCGTGGGCCTGATGAACGCCTACGGGCAGACGGAGTCGACTTCGACGCTGACGTACCTGGGCCCGGACGACCACGACCTGAGCGTCGACACGGACGTGCGGGAGGCGCGCCTGCGATCCGTGGGCAAGCCGATGGACGACGTCGAGATCGGCATCATGGACGACCGGAACAACCTCCTGACACCGGGCGAGGAGGGCGAGATCTGCGTCCGCTCGGACCGCGTGATGAAGGGCTACTACGAGCAGGAGGACGCGACCAGCACGGCGATCATCGACGGCTGGCTGCACACGGGCGACGTGGGCCGCGTGGACGACGGTGGCTACCTGTTCATCACGGGCCGGAAGAAGGACCTCATCATCCGCGCCGGCGAGAACATCTCCTCGGGTGAGGTGGAGAACTGCCTCGAGGACCACGAAGGCATCGACGAAGCAGCCGTGATCGGCGTTCCCGACGTTGACTGGGGCGAGGTCGTGAAGGCGGTGCTCGTGCCGAAACCGGGGGCGACGCTCACGCCCGAGGAAGTGAACGCCTACTGCAAGAGCCGCATCGCCTCGTTCAAGGCGCCCCAGTACATCGCGGTGGTCGATGAGCTGCCGCGGAACGCCATGGGAAAGGTGTTGAAGACCGACCTCCGCAAGCTGTACGGCACGCCGACGAACGACAACGTATGAGTGCATCTTCGAGCGCACGGGAGCAGACGCCGGCCGCGAAGGAGAAGCGGGGCCTGAGGGGTTCGCGCTTCAACGTGAGCATCGTGGGGGTCGCCGTCCCGGTGGCCGTCATTGCCGCCATCGGGGCGCTGGAAACAGCCCAGACGGAGCGCGCCAGCCGCGAGGTGTTCTTCAACATCAAGGGCTTCGCGGTGATGTACTTCATCTTCGGCGTGGCCGTGGCGGTCATCCTGGGGGCGTTCGTGCAGCGCCTGCGGGTGTGGCGGCTGGGGCGCGGCCACAACGTCTTCAACGACCTGGGCGCGCGAATCACGAACGCGCTGACCCTCGGGGCGGGCACGGGACGCGTCACGAACGACCGCTACGCGGGCGTGATGCACTGGTGCATCTACTCCAGCTTCGCCGTCCTGACGCTGGTGACGATCCTTCTGGCGATCGACGACTACTTCGATCTGATCTTCCAGGTCGGGGGTGAGCACGCCTTCCTCGAAGGCGGCGTCTACCTGGCCTACAGCTTCGTGGGCGACCTGTTCGGCATCATCGGGCTCGTGGGCGTCGGCATGGCGGTGTTCCGCCGCTTCGGTCCGGCGCCGGCGAAGCTGACGTGGGACCGGCGGCAGTCGGAAGACGCGCTCGTCGTCGGGCTGCTGGGGTTCGTGCTGTTCACGGGCTTCCTGGTCGAGGGCCTGCGCATCGGCGGGCACGAGATTCCCGCCGGGCACGAGAACTGGTCGTACTGGTCGCCGGGCGGCTGGGTGATCGCGAAGATCGTGGGGGCGGCGAGCGAGAGCGCGCTGCTGACGGCGCACCAGGTGTTCTGGTGGATCCACGTGGTCGGCGCCTTCGGCCTGCTGACCCTGATGGCCCTGACGAAGTTCCGGCACATCATCTTCGCGCCGGTGAACGCCTTCCTGAAGCGCCCGGCGGTTCCCGCCTACCTCGCGCCGATGGGCGACTTCGAGCAGCTGATCGAAGAAGGGGCGAGCCTGGGCGCGGGCAAGGTACAGGACTTCTCCTGGAAGCAGCTCTTCGACGCGGACACGTGCGTGCGCTGCGGGCGCTGCACCGACGTGTGCCCTGCCTACACGGCGGGGCAGCCGCTTTCGCCGATGGCGATCGTCCAGGACCTCAAGTCGTACATGAACCACGCCGGCCCGCTCCTTATCGCGGGCAAGGACCCCTCGGAGAAGGTAGAGGGCGAGCTGGTGGGCGACTACGTGAAGGACGAGTCGCTCTGGGCCTGCCGAACGTGCATGGCGTGCGTGCAGGAGTGCCCGGTCCTCATCGAGCACGTGCCCACGATCGTCGACATGCGGCGCTACCTCGTGATGGAGCAGGCGCGCATCCCCGGGACGGCGCAGGAAACGCTGCAGAACATCGAGCAGCGCGGCCACCCGTGGCGGGGCACGCAGCTCACGCGGGAGACGTGGATGGAGCAGCTTCGCGAGGAGGGCATCGAGGTGCCGATCTTCGACGGGTCGCAGGAGTACCTGTACTGGGTGGGCTGCTCGGGCGCGCTGGTCGAGCGGAACATGCCCATTACGAAGTCGGTCGTGCGGCTGCTAATCGAGGCGGGCGTGAGCTTCGGCGTGCTGGGTCAGCAGGAGACGTGCACAGGCGACCCGGCCCGGCGGCTGGGGAGCGAGTTCCTCTACGCGACGCTGGCGGAGACGAACGTGGCCTCGATGAACGAGATCGGCGTGCGGCGGGTGATCACGGCCTGCCCCCACTGCTTCAACACGTTCAAGAACGAGTACCCGGACTTCGACGGGCAGTGGGAGGTCACGCACCACGCGGAGTTCCTCCAGCTGCTGCTGGCGCAGGGCAAGCTGCAGCCGAAGGAGATGAACGGGCAGACGATCACGTACCACGACTCGTGCTACCTCGGCCGGGGCAACGGCATCATGGACGCGCCCCGCGACGTGCTCGACCAGATTCCCGGCGCCGAGCTCGTGGAGATGCCGCGCAGCCGCGAGCAGGGTCTCTGCTGCGGCGCGGGCGGCGGCAACATGTGGCTGGAGGAGTCGGGCACGCGGGTGAACCACCTGCGCACGGCGGAGGCGGCGAACACGGGCGCGAGCATCGTGGCCACGGCCTGCCCGTTCTGCATCCAGATGTTCGAGGACGGCATTCCCGCCGTTCAGCCAGACGAAGAGACGCGCTCGATCCAGGCGTTCGACATCGCGGAGCTGCTCGAAGTGAGCGTCGCGCCGCCGCGTCCGGCGGGCGAGGGCGCGATCCCGCCGGGGGTCGCGGGGTAGGCCTTCCCGCCCAACGGCCAGCGCCGCCAATCGCTACCATCGCGCCATGAGCGGGACGGATAAGCCGAACGGCATCGTGCACTGCGCCGACGGCGTGGAGGTGGCGCGGGGGCTGGCGGACGAGTCGGTAGACCTCGTGTATCTCGACCCGCCCTTCAATACGGGGAAGCGCCAGCAGCGGCAGGAGCTCCGGACGCGTCGGGCCGAGGAGGGCGGGGGCGACCGCACGGGGTTCGGCGGGCGGCGCTATGAGACCGTCCGGCTCGGTTCACGGTCGTTCGATGACGCCTTCGACGACTACCCCGGGTTCCTCGAGCCGTTCCTGGTGGAGTCACGACGGCTGCTGAAGGCGAGCGGGTCGCTTTACCTGCACCTCGACTACCGCGAGGCGCACTACGCGAAGGTGCTGCTCGACGAGATCTTCGGGCGGGACTGCTTCGTCAACGAGATCATCTGGGCGTACGACTACGGGGGGCGCACGAAGAAGCGCTGGCCGGCGAAGCACGACACCATCCTCTTCTACGCGAAGGACCCGGAGCGGAACCTGTTCAACGCGGACGAGGTTGAGCGCATCCCCTACATGGCGCCGGGCCTCGTGGGGGCGGAGAAGGCGGCGCGGGGGAAGCTGCCGACGGATGTCTGGTGGCACACGATCGTGAGCCCGACGGGCAAGGAGAAGCTGGGCTACCCGACGCAGAAGCCGCTGGGCGTGCTGAAACGCATCGTGAGCGCTTCGTCGCCGCCGGGGGGTCTGGTGGTGGACCTGGTGGCGGGGAGCGGGACGGCGGGGGCGGCGGCGCTGGAACTGGGGCGGCGGTTCGTGCTGGCGGACAAGTCGAAGGAGGCGTTCGCGGTAATGCGGAAGCGCTTCGAGGGCGAGACGGGGGTGGAGTTCGTGGACAGGCAGGCGCCGCAGGAGTAGCCCGACTCCAGAACTGCTGCTCCGGTATCATCCGCGCGGCACTCACGGAGCGGAGGTGGGCGCATGGTGCGCGCCGAGATCATCGAACGGCAGAACGAGATTAAGCAGACGCCGATGCTGGAACGCATCGAGAGCATGCGGGAGATGTTGCGGGCGGCGGGCGACGAGGCGCAGGAGCTTCGCCACCTGCCGGCCTGGGCGGCCAAGGAGATGGCCGCAAACGGCTTCTACCGGTACGCGCTGCCGAAGGAGCTGGGCGGGGAGGACGTGACTGCTCGCGAGCAGATCGAGAACGTCGAGCTGGTCTCGTCGATCGACGGCTCGGTGGGGTGGTGCACGCACATCAACTCGGAGATCAACGGGCTCGTCGTGCGGCGCATGGACCGCGCCCTCTGCGACAAGGTCTTCGACGACTGGGACGCGCTCGTGTGCTCGGGGCTCGGCCCGCCGAACGGCCCCAACCCGGGCCGCACGGCGAAGCGGGAGGGCGAGGGCTGGCGGCTGAGCTACCAGGGGTCGTTCGCGAGCGGCTGCCACAACGCCACGTGGAACTTCGTGATGTCGCCGGTCGTAATGAACGAGGAGACGGGCGAGGGCGCGGAAAACTCGTTCATGGTGCCGAAGGGCGAGTTCGAGATCGTCGACACCTGGGATACTGCGGGGATGCGCGGCAGCGGCAGCCACGACGTGCGCATGGACGGCACCTACGTGCCGCCCGAGCACCTGCTGCCCGATCGCCCGCTGGCGCCGAGCGAGCAGTGGGACAACCCGACATTCCGGAATCCCTGTCACGCGGTCTACAACAAGTCGGCGGTGGCGCTGGGGGTGTGCAAGGGCGCGCTGGAGTCGTTCATCGAGCTGGCGAATATCAAGACGCCGTGGGGCCTGACCTCTCCGCTGAAAGACATGCCGCAGGTGCACTACCGCATCGGCGAGGCGATGGCGACGTACATGGCGGCGCGCACCTTCGTGCTGGACACGCAGGACGCTCTCGAGGCGCATCTGGGGCCGAAGCCCTCCGAAGGCGGGCGGCTGGAGCCGGAGTGGGACGTCTTCTGGCCGGCCTACCTGGCCTGCGCGCACTCCGCCCAGGCGGTGCGCCACGTCGTCGGCATCATCAACAACACCGCCGGGACGACCGGGAGCCGCATGGACAGCCCGCTGGAGCGCCACCTGCGCGACGCGCACCAGTCGGCGACGCACGCGCTGATCTCGTGGCGGCACTACGAGGACCTCGGCAAGACGTTCGTGGGGCACGATCCCGCGGCGAACTACATGGAACTGCGCCGCGCCTAGCGTGGTCTGACGGAGACAGGAGCAACCAGATGGCAGAACGTGAACCGCTCGACGTGCTGGAGGCGATCCACTCGACGCCGGCGCGGCGTTTCCTCGGGTCCGACCCGATTCCCGACGAGGTCCTGTGGGAGCTGCTGGACGCAGCCATCCGCGGGCCGACGGGCGGCAACTCGCAGATCTGGGGCTGGGTGGTCGTGCGCGACGAGGCCAAGAAGGCGCAGATCGCCGAGTGGTGGAAGGGCGTGTTCGAGGCGACCTACGGGCGCGCCGACCCGGCCGCACTCGAAGGGGGTGGACGCGTCCAGTTCTCCGACTTCGAGAAGGTGGTGGACGCGGATACGGGGCTCGACGCCTCGGGGCTGCGCTCGGTGACCTACCTCGCCAACCACATCGGCGAGGCGCCTGTGCTGATGGTGCCTGTGATCACAGGCGTGATCGGCGGTCCGGAGTCGACGCGCACGGGAATCACCTACGGCGGCTTCATCTTCGGGGCCATCCAGAACCTTGCGCTGGCGGCGCGCGCGTACGGCATCGGCGCACCGCTGACGACGTTCGGGACCGGTCCCGCGCTCGACGAGCTGCTGGAGCTGCCGGAGGGATCGACCGCCGTCGCGATCGTGCCCCTCGGGTACCCGATCCGCGGGCGCTTCTCGCAGCCGCGCCGGATGCCGGTGGAGAGCGTCGTCCACTTCGACACCTGGGGTTCTTTTCGAGAACGGCCATAGCCGGTCCCATCGCGAGTTGTAGCCGACCCGGAGCCGGAACGGTCCGCCGGGGCTGTGGGGCTGTATCGTTCGCGCACTTGCAGGAGGAGGCTCCGCCATGCCCGATATCGTCACGCTGGAACGACCGCGCGAGGGCGTCGCGCTGATCACCATGTCGAACCCGGACATCAACAACCACGGCTCCTGGGAGGGCGTGGGGCAGCTCGGGGAGGCGTTGGTGGAGGCGCGCGAGGGCGGGGCGCGGGTGTCGGTGCTGGCCTCGGGCACGCCGGGACACTGGTACGAGCACGCGTGGCTGCGCGATCTGCGCAACACCGTCATCGGGGAGCCGGCGACGGGCTCGGGAGGGGGCTGGGGCGTCTGCCTGCAGGAGCTGGCGAAGACGCCGGTCGTGACGATTGCGGCCATCTCGGGGGACTGCTCCGGGGGCGGGGCGGAGCTGGGGTGGGCGTGCGACCTGCGCATCGCGGAGGAGCAGGCGCGCTTCGGGCAGCCGGAGGTCCAGATCGCGCTGACGACGGGCATCGGCGGGACGAGCCGGCTGGCGCGCATCATCGGGCGCACGGCGACGGCGGAGATGGTGCTGGACGGCACGCCCATGACGGCGCAGCGCATCTACGAGCTGGGCGGGGTGAACCGGGTGGTGCCGGACGGCACGTCGGTGGAGGTGGCGCTGGACTGGGCGGGCCGCCTCGCCGACCGTCCGGCGCAAGCGCTGGCGACGCTCAAGCAGATCCTGATCGACAACGACGACCTGGGGCTGACAGAGGCGCTCACGAACGAGCAGCGCCTCTTCCAGACGGTCGTGGGCACGGAGGAAGCGATCGCGACGATGGGGGACATCCAGGATCGCTTCGACGCGGGAGAGTCGATCGAGTCGGTGTACGGCTCACCGCGTCCGTAGGAGGCGGAGGCTAACGGGTAGGAGGCGAGCCCTTCGGAGGCCGTCCCTCGAACAGCCGCAGCAGGTCCTCGGGCAGCGGCTCGAAGAAGGAGTCCGGTATCTCGACGAGGCCCTTCCCGAGTCCGATGGGTCGCGGCTCGGCGGGTGGCTCGGGCTTCGGGTCCGTGTCCATGGCTCCAGCGTAGCCCACAACCGCTTGTCGGGAGGCGTACGATAGGGGGCATTCCGGGCCGGTATGGGTTGCGTGTGGCCGCCGAGTTGGCCCGGCGGGGGTTCTGATGACTACTGAAATGATGTCGAAGCGTGAGCAGGCGATGCTGGACGCCGAGGCCCAGTGCCCGTTCAGCGTGGAGGACGTGGACCTGTTCGCGCCCGGGTCGCAGGAGTACTGGTTCGACGCGTACCGCATCCTGCACAAGGACGCGCCCGTGCTGCGCATCCCGGGCGGCGGCGACACGCCCGACAAGGACGCCTTCATCCTCACGAAGTACGAGGACGTGGCGCGCATCGTCCGGGACACGGAGACCTTCCCGCTGAATTACGGCCAGCGCGACCGCGGGCAGGAGGTGGAGCGGGAGATCCTCAAGAAAGAGGGCCACGGCGACGCCATCGATGCGGGGCTGTCCCTGCGCCCGAACATGGAGCAGCACCGGTGGCACCGCGAGCAGCTCACGAACCCGTGGGTGGGGGCGGTGGGCGCCGGCCGCAACACGGAGATGATCACTGGCTACGTGAACGAGCTCATCGACCGCTGGATCGAGCGGGGCTCGGTCGAGTACGTGACGGAGTTCGCGGCGCCGCTGCCGCAGATGGTGATCACGACGATCCTCGGGTTCCCGCTCGAGGACATGCCGACATTGCGGAAGTGGGAGGAGGCGCAGGTGCGCCGCTTCGTGTTCGGGTCGACGCACCGGAACCTGTTGCCGGAGGAGGACGAGGCGGAGAACGCGCGCACGCTGGCGGCCTTCCACGAGTACATCGGGAAGCACGTGCGCGAGAAGCGGGAGAACCCCAAGGACGACATGATCTCCTACCTGACGAAGGTGGAGTACGGCGACGAGAAGCGCCCGCTCACCGACGCCGAGGTGGTGAGCGTCGCCTACGGGATGCACATCGGCGGCAACGAGACGACGCAGTACGCACTCACCGCGGAGGCGATGGTGCTCGCGCAGAAGCCGGAGCTGGCCGAGGAGCTTCGCGCGGACCGCTCGAAGGTGCGGTTCTTCGTGGAGGAGTGCCTGCGGCTGTACGCGCCGACGCAGGGGCTCTCGGGGCGGCGCCCCATCAAGGACATCGTCGTGCAGGGCGTGACGATCCCGGCGGGGTCGGTGATCCACCTGCGCTACGGCGCGGGAAACCGCGACGAAGAGGAGTACCCGAACGCGGAGGAGATCGACCTGACGCGCCCGAGCCCGGGGCGGCACGTGACCTTCGGGCAGGGGCCGCGGTCGTGTCCGGGGGCGGGGCTCTCGCGGCTGGAGCAGAACATCGCGACGAACGTGATCCTCGACCGGCTGGACGACCTGCGGCTGGCGCCGGGGAAGAACGACCTGCGGCACCAGCCGGGCGTGATGCTCGGGCTGCTGGAGCTGAACCTGGAGTTCGGCAAGCGGTAGCGCCTGACCCACCGGCTCCCCGGGCCATACGCCGCGTCGTGGACGAGGCGGCGGTGGCGGGCGTATAAGCGCGGGGACCAAGCGCCGGCGCAGGAGTCGCGATGCGGGCAGGGAGCGTCAACGACGCGATCCAGTACGAGGCGGACGAATCGTGTCCGCCGCTCGTGGCGCTCAGCGTGGGGCTGCAGGGCGTCCTGCTGGCGGTGGCGCCGCTGGTGCTGGTCGTCGCGATCACGTCGAAGGCGGGCGGCCAGGACGACAGCTACCTCTCCTGGGCGGTGTTCGCGGCGCTGATCATCGCCGGGGTGCTGACGGCGCTGCAGGCGACCCGGATCGGGCGGCTTGGCGCGGGACACATCCTCATCATGGGCGCAACGCCCAACTTCGTGGCCGTGTCGGTGCTGGCGCTGGAGGGGGGCGGCCCGTCGCTTCTGGCGAGCCTGATCGTGGTGGCGTCGCTCTTCTACATCGCGCTGGCCATCTGGCTGCCGCTGCTGCGACGCATCATCACGCCGGTGGTCTCGGGCACGGTGCTGATGCTGCTGGCGGTGACGATCCTGCCGATCGCGCTCGACCGGGTGCAGGAAGTGCCAAGCGACGCTCCGGGCGCCACGGGGCCGACGGTCGCGCTCATCACGCTGGCCGTGGCCACGGCAATGGCGCTGCGGGCTTCGGGACGGTGGCGGCTGTGGTCGCCGCTGATCGGGATTGGCGTGGGAACGGTCGTGGCGGCACTGTTCGGAGCGTACGACCCGCAGGCGCTGCTCGACGCCAGCTGGGCGGGGATCCCCGCGGGCAGCGAGTTCCCGGGGTTCGACTTCACGCCCGGAGCGGAGTTCTGGGCGCTGCTGCCGGTGTTTGTCGTGATCACGCTCGTGGGGGGCGTCAAGAACATCGGCGACAGCGTGGCGATGCAGGGCGCCTCGCGACGGCAGCCACGGGTGACCGACTTCCGGCTGGTGCAGGGGTCGCTGAACACGAACGGCATCGGCATCTTCCTGTCGGGCATCGCGGGTACGCCCCCGACGACGGTGTTCTCTTCCACAAGCGTGTCGCTGGCGAGCCTGACGGGCGTGGCCTCGCGCAACGTGGGCTACGTGATCGGCGGGGCGTTCGTGCTGCTGGCGCTGTTTCCGAAGCTGCCGGCGCTGGTGCTGACGATCCCGAACCCGGTGATGGGGGCGTTCCTGCTGACCGCCATCGCCCTGCTGTTCGTCGCCGGCATCCGCACGGTGATCCAGGACGGGCTGACCGCGCAGAAGATGCTGGTCGTCGGGATCGCGTTCTCGCTCGGGGCGGGGGTGGAGCACCAGACGATCTTCGCGGACCTGATCGGGGGGACGTGGGGCCGGCTGCTCGACAACGGGATGCTGATCGGGGCGCTGGCGGCGGTCGTGATGACGCTCTTCCTGGAACTGACGAGCCCGCGCCAGGGGGGACGCCTGCAGTCGAAGCTGCACACCGACTCCCTGCCCGAGATCGACGCGTTCGTGCGGGGCATCGCCGGCAGTCTCCGGTGGAACGAGGGCTCGACGGAGCGGCTGCGGTCCTCCGCGGAGGAGACGCTGATGAGCCTGCTGCCGGAAGGGGACGACACGGAGGCGAAGGACGCTCCTCGCCTCATTATCGTGGCGCGCCCCGAGGCGGGGACGGTCGAGATGGAGTTCCTCGCGGTGTTCGACGAGGAGAACCTCGAGGACCGGCTGGCGTACCTGGAGGAGGAGTCGGAGGGGTTGCAGGAGGGCGAAATCTCGCTGCGGCTGTTAAGGCACTACGCCTCCTCGGTTCACCACCAGAAGTACTACGGACTCGACATCGTGACGGTGCAGGTGAAGGGGTCGCGGTAGGGTCGCGGGTGGGGGCGCTGACGTGAGCCGTTGACGCACCTGTATCACGCCCCTATCGTCAGCCACCGAATTACTCAAATCCGAGGAGCGTGTGCCCATGGCTGCAACCGAAGAGCGTCTGCGGAAGCTCGTTGACGACAACCTGGAGATTGAGGGGCGGACACCCGGTAGCCCGCTCGACCTGGACCGGAGCCTCTCCGACGCGGGCGTGTCCTCGCCCGATATCGTGGCGTTCTGGAAGGTCGTGAACGAGGAATTCGGTGTCGACATTTCGGCTGAGCAGTTCGCCGAGATGCTGACCCCACGGGACCTGGTCGCGCACCTCGACGCAGCCTGAGGGCGGGCTCCCTCCGGGAGCGCCCAGGCCCGCAGGAGCGCGTAGCCCACAATGTCGGCTCCTGTTTCCGCACCCTGGTGGCGCCCGTTCAGGGAACTGGACGGGGCGAGGGTGGCGCACGTCGACCTGACGGCAGACACCAACCGGGAAGCGGAGGCGGCGGTCTGGCTGGACGAAGCGGAGCGAAGTCGCTGGGAGGGCTACCCGTACTCGGGGCCACAGCGCCAGTTCCTGCTGTGTCGCGCCGCCCTGCGGGCGATCCTGTGCGAGCATCTGGCCTGCGGGAACGAGGAACTGGCCTTCGAGACTTCCGAGCACGGCAAGCCATGGGCTAGGGTGGGGGGCGTGGACGCTCCGACCAGCTTCAGCGTGAGTCACAGCGGGCGGCACGGGCTTATCGCCGTCGCCCCCGGCGGCCGGCTGGGCGTGGACGTGGAGGAGCTCGGGGACCGGCGAAACCTGAACCTGCTGATGGACGGCGTGCTGGGCAAGCACGAGCACAGCGAGATCGCCTCGAAGGGGGGCGACGACCAGCTTCGCTCCTTCTTCCGGCTGTGGACGATGAAGGAGGCGCTGCTGAAGGCGCACGGCAAGGGGCTCCTGATCGACGCGACGACCTTCGAGATCCCGTCCGCGGTGCGCGGGGGCTCTCCCCGTGGACGGCTCCAGCTGCCACAGCTGCCGGGTGTGACGCTGGAGGTGGAGGACCTTGGCGGCGAACACTTCGCGGCCGCTCTTGCGCGGGAGGTTGCTCCCGCGGGCGGCAGCGAGCGGGCGGAGTCGCGATGACGGACGCCGAAACCGTGTGGCAGGTACCGAAGCCCCTCGCGACGCTTGACGTTCAGGTGGACGAAGACACGGCCATCCGGGTGCGCCGTCACGGCAATCCCGACGGGCCCCGGCTCGTGCTCAGCCACGGCAACGGGCTGGCCATCGACGTGTACTACCCGTTCTGGTCGCTCCTGATGGAGGAGTTCGATCTGTTCGTGTACGACCTGCGGAACCACGGCTGGAACGGCGTGGGCCCGCCCGACACACACAACATTCCGACGATCAGCCGGGACCAGGACCTGGTCCTGGAAGCGATCGACGCGCACTTTGGGGCAAAGCCGAAGGCCGGCGTATTCCACTCGGTGTCGGCGATGACGACGTTGCTCTCGCCCAGCGACTGCGAGGGCTTCTCGGCGCTGTTCCTGTTCGACCCGCCGCTGCGGAAGCCGGGGGTGAGCCACGAGGAGTTCGATGAGGCGTCGCTCAAAACGGCCTCGATGGCGCGGAAGCGGGGCTACCAGTTCAAGAGCCGGGAGGACTTCACCGAGCTGCTGGGGTTCTCGCCCAGCTACCGGAATGTCGTGCCGGGCGTGCTTCCCCTGATCGCGGGGGCGACGCTGCGGGAGTCTCCGTCGGGCGGCGGCTTCGAGCTGATCTGTCCGCGCGAGTACGAGGCGCAGATCGTCGAGTTCGGCCGGCTGTTCTCGGTGTTCGTGGACTTCACGAGCATTAAATGCCCGATCAAGGTGCTGGGGGCCGACCCCACCCTGCCCTACTCCTACCTGCCCACGCTCGACCTCGGAGACATCCGGGAAGTCGACTACGACTTCCTTCCCGACGCGACGCACTTCCTGCAGCTGGAGCAGCCGGAGATGTGCGTGAAGTCGGTTCGAGAGTTCCTGGAGCAGGTGGACTTCCTCTAGCAAGGGAACGATCGCGTCCGGGGACGCATATTGGTAGGTGACACCCAGCGCCTTCCCCGGACGGTTCTCCGTGCGCCGGATGGGGCAGATCGTCGGGGAGGGTGCTAGGGTGTCGCCACCTCCAGGGAGGAGCCCCCGCTCCGTGAACCGTGGCCCGGCACTCTCGCGCGGACTCCTGGGCGCCCTCGTGGTGGCGCTGGCGCTCGTTGCCAGCGTCGGAGCAGCGGGCGCCCACCCCGGGCACGCTGCAGGGGGCACCACCGATGTCGACGTGCGCGTCTGGCAGCACGTCCGCGATCCACTGCGCATCCAGATCAGCGCCCGGCCCGAGGGGACGAGGTGGGACGCGTTCGGGACGATCCGTTTGCTCCTGGACGACGGCCTGAGCAGCAGCCGCAACTTCCGCTTCGGCGACATCACGGTCGAGGGGGTCGAGGTGCGGGTATGGCAACAAATCACCAATCCCCGTCGGATCGACATCAGCGCGCGGCCAGTGGGTGGGGACTGGGACGTCGTGGGGACGATCAGTCTCCCCCTCGACGACGGCTTCAGCAGCAGCGGGAACTACCGCTACGGCGACATCACGGTGGCGGTGCCGGTCCACGGAGAGCCGTCCGCGGTCGTGGTCTCGCCGGGCGGGGACGAGATTCCGAGGCTGGCGGCGCTGACGTTCGCCTTCGCCGATCCACCCGCCCAGACGGACGGGGCCGCGTTCGTCTCGTTCGAGCCGCCGATCGAAGGGGCGTTCGTCTGGCTCGACAGCCAGACGCTCCTCTTCCAGCCGGACTACCCGGGCTGGCAGCGCGGGCAGCAGTACGACGTCACCGTCGATGCCGGCTCCGCGGGCCTCGTGCGCGACTACACGCATACGTTCAGGGTCGAGGGTCAGCTCGAGGTCGCCTACGTCATCCCCGGCAACGGTGACGGGGACGTACCCACGAACGCCCAGATCCTCGTGCAGTTCAACCGCTCGGTGGCGCCCCTCACGGTGCTCCAGGAGGGCCCGGGCGAGGCGGTGCTCAAGTTCGACCCATCGCTCGAAGGCGCGGGCGAGTGGCTCAACACATCGCTGTACCGCTTCGTCCCGACGAACCTGGAGCCGAGCGCGACCTACTCCATACGCATCTCCGCGGGCCTGACCTCGGCAGTCGACGGGGTGCTGGAGGCGGACTACACGTGGAGCTTCTCGACGATCCAGCCGGCGGTCACGAGCGTCACGCCGCACTACGGCGCCGAGTTCGTCGAGCCGGACGACCCTATCGTGATTGCGTTCAACCAGCCGATGGACCGCGCCTCGGTGGAGGCGGGCGTGACGCTCCGAGCCGGCGGCGGCGCGGCGATTCCCGGCGGGTTCGAGTGGAACGAGGACGGTACGGTCGCGACGTTCACGCCGGGCGAAACGCTGGACCTGGAGACGCCCTACGCCGTCACGATCCCCGCGGGGCTGGAGGGCGCCAGCGGCGGGATGAGCCGCAACGAGCGCACGGCTCGCTTCACGACCGTCGGCCTGCCGATGCTCGTGAGCACCGACCCGGAAGACGGCGAGACGGGCGCCCGTCCGTACCGGATCGAGCTCTTCTACAACAACCCCATGGACGTCGAGTCGTTCGATGAGCGCGTATCGATCAGCGGTATCGACGCCGAGGACATCGAGGTGGATTCGCCCTCATGGCGGCCGAACGCCATCTACATCTACTTCGGCTACGAGTACTCGACCGAGTACACCGTCCGCATCGCGGAAGGCGCGCGCGACCGCGGGGGACGGACGCTCACGGCCCACGAGTTCTCGTTCACCACGCTCGAACCGTACCCGACGCTGAGCCTCGCGGCGCCAACCTTCTCGACCTACTCGGCGAGCCACGATCAGGTGCTCTACTACCACGCCGCAGGGGTCGAGGAGGTGCGCTTCCAGCTCTTCCGCCTGTCGGACTCCGAGGCCGAGACGCTGCTGCGCCGGGGCTTCATCGACGGCTACGTCGCGGATGGGAGTCGCGACACCTTCTGGCCCGCCGGCAGCTCACTGCGGGAGTGGACAGCGCCGATCGACGAGGACCAGCGCGACACCGTCCGGCTTTATTCGGCGACCCTCAGCGGTCCGGAACCGCTGGCAAAAGGCCACTACTTCCTGGCCGTGACACGCAAGAACAGCGGGCGGATCGAGAAGCGGGTCTTCAGCGTGGTCGACACGGCGATCGTGACGAAGCTGGGGTTCGACGAGCTGCTCGTGTGGGCGCTCGATTACGACAGCGGCGAGCCGCTGGACGCGACGAACCTCCGCGCGGGCCCGGTCGGAGAGGCCTCCCCGTTCCAGCAGGCGACAACGGACGGCGACGGGCTCGCGCGGCTGGCCACCACCGATCGGGGTGGCAGCGACTATTGGTCCTGGTACGGCGAGCATCTGGTGCGGATCGACGGGGACGGGCGAGTGGGGGTGGCGTCGACCGAGTGGGACTTCGGCGCCTCGCCATGGGATCTCGAGGTCCGCACTTCCCCCTTCCGCCCCGGTCCGGTCGGGCACCTCTTCACCGAGCGGCCCATCTACCGGCCCGGGGAGACCGTCTTCTACAAGGGCGTGGTGCGCCTCGACGACGACGCCGCCTATTCGATCCCGGGCGCAAGCCCGACGTTCTCCCTGGAGGTTCGCGACGCGGCCTACGAGGACATGCTGACGACCGAGGTCGAGCTGAACACGCTGGGCACGTTCAGCGGCGAACTCGTCCTCCCCACGGATGCGCCTACCGGCACCTACCGGCTCTGGATCAGGAGCGAGAACCGTCGCCACATCACGAGCGCGTACTTCACCGTCGCCGAGTTCCGCGTTCCCGAATTCGAGGTGGAGGTCGAAACGGCGCCGGCGGACTACCTCGCCGGCGACACGATCGCGACGGAGGCGCGCGCCACCTTCTTCTTCGGCGGCCCTGTCGCCGACGCGGCGACCGAGTGGACGGCGCAGTCGATTCCGACCGAGATCAGGGTCGAGGGCTACGAGGACTACTCGTTCTCAGAGCTCACCTACTGGTGGTGGTGGGACGGAGATGACGAGCGCGATCCGCTGCGAAGCCGCGGCGAGACGCGCACCGACTCCGAGGGCGTGGCGCGCTTCGAGGTTCCCGCAACGCTGGAGCCGGAGGAAGGCACGCAGGAGTTCACCATCAGCGCGACGGTGACGGACGCGAACGCGCAGGCGATCGCGGGGAGCACGACCGTCACGGTCCATCCGGCGACCTGGTACGCGGGCATCAAGCCCGAGTCGCACATCGCGCGGGCGGACGAGCCGACCACCGTCGACCTCGTGACGGTCGACTACGAGCGGACCATCGTGCCGAACCGGCCGGTGACGGTGCGCGCCTACGAGCGCGAGTGGATTCGGACGAAGGAGCGCGCCGACGACGGCGGCTACCGCCACCGATACGAGCTTCAGGAGACCGAGGTCGACACGCAAACGGTCACCACCGGAGAGGACGGCGAGGCGTCGATCGAGTTCACGCCGCCGAGGGCGGGCTCCTACCGCCTCGTGGCGGAGTCGACGGACGACGAGGGCCGCGTGGCGCGGTCGGCCCGCTTCCTCTGGGTCAGCGGCAGCGACATTGCGCCATGGCCGGTACGCGAGAACGACGTGATCGACCTGATCGCGGGCAGCGAGCGCTACGAGGTGGGCGACGTGGCCGAGGTGCTCGTGCCGGCGCCCTTCGCGGGGGCCACGGGACTCGTGACGATTGAGCGCGGGCGCGTGCTCAGCGCCGAAGTGCGCCACTTCGAGACGAACAGCGAAGTCCTGCAGATCCGCATCGAGGACCGGCACATCCCCAACATCTACGTGGGCGTGGTGCTCTACCGGCCACCCACGGAGGAGGACCCTTACCCGCGCTACCACGTCGGCTACGTCGAGCTGTCGGTCTCGACGGCGCCGCGGCGGCTCGACGTGAGCATCGAGCCCGATCGCGAGCGCGCCACGCCGGGCGAGACCGTGCGCTACGAGGTACACGTGACGGACCCGGAGGGCAACGGGGTGGAGGCGGACGTGTCGGTGGCGGTCGTCGACCAGGCCGTGCTGTCGCTGCGGGCGGAGTCCGCGCGGGACGGCACGGACGCGTTCTGGTTCGAGCGCGCCCTCGGCGTGCGGACCGGCTCGTCGCTCGCCGTCTCCATCAACCGCCGGAACGAGGCGTTCGACGAGATCGTCGAGGGCGAGAAGAGCGGGGCGCAGGTTGAACAGGATATGGCTCCGGAAGTGGGCAATACCGGCTTCGCGGTAGCTGACATGGCTGTGGCGGAGGAAGCAGCCGAGGAAGCGCCAACGGAGAGCTTCGCCCTCCTCCGGGTTGCGGAGGATGACGGCGAAGAGCCACAGGTTCGCTCCAACTTCCAGAACACGGCGCTGTGGATCGGGCAGCTCGTGACGGATGCGGACGGCAGGGCCACCTTCGACCTGGAACTGCCCGACAACGCCACGACCTGGCGGGCGAAGGCGAGAGCCGTGACGGCGGAGACACTGGTGGGCGAGGGCGAGAGCGAGCTGCTCGTCACGCAGCCGCTGCTGGTGCGGCCGGCGCTGCCGCGCTTCCTGCGCGTCGGCGACGAGGTCTCGCTACGCACACTCGTGCGGAACGGGACGGACGCAACTCGCGAGGTGACGGTCACGATTGCGGCCGATGGCGTCGTGGTCGATGGCGAGGACGTGGCGACCCGGCGGCTGGAGCCGGGCGAGTCGGCCATCTTCTCGTGGCCTGCGCGCGCCCTCGAAGAAGGCACGGCCACGGTGCGCTTCACGGCGACGGCCCTGGGCGGCTACGGTGACGCGGTCGAGCTGAGCCTGCCCATCCACCTGGACGTGACGCCCGAGACGACGGCGACGGGCGGGGTTGTGGAGGACACGGCACGGATCGAGGCGGTCTACCTGCCGGAGTATGTCATCGCCGGTCACGGATCGCTGGAGCTCGCGCTACAGGCCTCGCTCGTAGGCGCGCTGGACGAGGAGCTGGCCTACCTCCGGCCGTACCGCTGGGAGTCCAACGTCAGCATCGCCAGCCGCATCGTCGCGACGGTTGCGGTGCAGCGCGCCAGCGCGAACGGTCTGACCGACGGGCAGGAGGGTCAGCTCGCGAAGGACCTCAACGCACTCGTCAATGGGCAGATGTACTACGGCGGCTGGGGCTGGTGCCGAACGTGCTACCGCAGCGACCTGTGGGTGACGGGCTGGGTGCTCATCGCGCTCGGGGAGGCGAGGGACGCTGGCTTCTCCGTTCCGGAGTGGCAGTACAACTACACGACCCGGTTCATCACCGAGCACGTGCAGCGCCGGACCGACGTCATGCGGCCGGCGGACGTGAACCAGCACGCCTTCCTGCTGTACGCGCTTACAAGCGCCGCGAACGAGGGCGGGGAGGTGAGCCCCCTCGCACGGGAGCAGGCGGCGCTGCTGCTGTCGCTGGTGGACGAGCACCGGGCGCAGCTGACGAACTGGGGCCGGGCGTACGTGCTGCTGGGGCTGCTGGCGAGCGGCCACGAGGCCGATCACGAAGCGGTTCGTGCGCTGCTGAACGACCTCACCGCCGCCACGATCGCGAGCGCCAACGGGAATCACTGGGAAGACGAGCGCATCGCGGGCTGCATGCACAACGGCAGCGTGCGGGTGACGGCGCTCGTGCTGCGCGCCCTGACTGAGGTCGACCCGCGCCACCCGCTGATCGAGGAGACGGCGCGCTGGCTCGTGCTGGCGCGCTCGGAGCAGCGCTGGAAGAGCTCGGTCGAGCGGGCCCAGGGCATGGCCTCGCTGGGCGCCTTCGCCGAGCTGACCGGCGAGACGCGGGGCGTGTACGACTACCAGGTGCTGCTCAACACGCGCAGGGTGCTCGACGGACACTTCGACGTGCCCGCGCGGGACTACGTGGACGGCGTGGCGCTCGGGCTCGACGCCCTGCCGCTGGGCGAGGTGAGCCGCGTGCAGTTCGAGCGCGAGGCGGGGACAGAGGGTCGCCTGTACTACAGCCTCAACCTGCGCTACGTGACACCGGCGAAGGAGATCGAGGCGCTCAACCGCGGCTTCGCCGTCTCGCACCGCTTCACGCTGCTGGAGGATCCGGAGACGCCGATCACGAGCGCATCAGTGGGCGACGTGGTGCGGGTGACGGTGACAGTCGTGGCCCCTGCCGACCGGCTCTTCGCCCGCATCGAGGACTTCCTGCCGGCTGGCCTCGAGCCGGTCGACCCGAAGCTGGCGATCGTGTCGCCCTGGCTCCGGGAGGAGCTCCAGCGCGACCAGACTGCCGCGGTCCTCGGCGGGGCGTCGTCCTCCTACGCTCCCTGGTACGCGTGGTACTTCAGCCCGTGGGACCAGGTAGACCTGCGCGATGACCGCGTGACGCTCCTCGCGAGCCGCATCCCGAAGGGCGTGCACGAGTACGTCTACTACGCTCGCGCCACCACCCCCGGCGACTTCTTCGTCGCGCCCACGTACGCGGAAGAGACGTACCTGCCGGAGGTCTTCGGCCGAAGCGACAGCGGCCGCTTCGTCGTCCGGGCGGAGTAGGGGTTCCCTTCCACAGGGGGCAGGTACAGTACGCCGGTATGAAGACCCGACTCGCGGGTGTGCTGGTCTGCGCGCTGGCTCTGATGGGTGGCGCGAGCGTCGCGCAGGCGCAGGAGCCCGAGCCGGAGACGGCAACGGTTGTGGTCGATGTGACGGTGTGGCGGTCGGTTGCCAACCCCGACAACCTCTACGTGAGTACGCGCCCCGAGGGGGGAGACTGGAAGACCGAGAACACGGCGCTCGACATGTCGGGCCTGAGCCGCAACCGCAGATTCCACCAGAGCAACGCGGTGCGGGTGGAGGTGCCGCTGGGCGGAGGCGAGGCGGCGTTCGTCTACGTGACGGTGTGGCGGTCCATCGCCAACCCCGCCAACCTCTATGTCAGCACCAGGGCCGAAGGGGGAAGCTGGAGGACCAACAACACGGTCCTCGACATGTCGGCGCTGAGCGGTTCCCGGGACTACCACCAGAGCAACGCCGTCCGGGTGGGGGTGCAAGTGGAGCGGGGACCGACAAACGTCCGAGAGCCTGACTTCCGCGGGTACATCCCTGCGCTTGACGCCACGGTCGTCGCTCTCGAATTCTTCGAGGCGTCTCTTGCGCTTCCGCCGCTCCACGAGCGGGTCTTCAGGACATCGTTCGACCGATCCGTCACTCGCTACATCACCTGGCACCTGCGGCTCGTTCACGCTGCACCGGCGGCACGTATCGACTTCTCCATCGACACCACCATCTACCGCTCAGACGGAAGCATCGCCGCGAGCTTCGTGTCGACGAGCTACATCGACGAGGGCTGGACAAACAGCTATCGGAGCTCTGGATGGGGTTCGGCCACCGGTGGGTTCTGGCAGCCCGGGACCTACCGCGTCGAACTGGCCATAGGAGGGGAGCCGATCGCCAGGGCCGGATTCGAGGTCATCGACCAGCCCCTCCCGGAGGCTGGGGCGTTCGCCGAACTCCGGGAGACGCTGCCGTGGGCAGCCGGTCCTCTGGACCACGACTACCGGGTGGCGCTGCTGGCCCTGGGCAGGCTGCACGAGGCTGAACCCGCTCTGGCGGCGTCACTCGCGTCCCTTCCGTGGGTCCAAGCAGGGCCCAGCGGTGCGGGTCTGAGGGCCCTCCAGCAACTGGACATCCTTGCGCGTGACGGCGTCGACATGGCGCGACACGTTGCCAGCTACGACTGGCTCGCTGACGGAGTCGGCGGCGACGAGTGGCTCGCACTGCGGACCCTCGGAGGTCTGACGGAGCGCAACGCGTCAGCCGGTAGCGCGGCGGCCGGCGCGGAGTGGATACGGGACCGCATCAGCGAGGACGAACGCCACGCGCTGCAGGAGCTGGAGGAGCTGGCAGGCGGCGAGCCCGAACTCGCCGGCCGCGTTGCCGGGTTCCCCTGGTTCCAGAACGACATCACCAAGCACGAACGCTGGATTCTCTCGAACCTGACGGCAATCGCCCGGGTTGAACCCCGGTACCCTGGCTTCCTGGTCGACCTGCCGTGGTTCCAGGACGGCGTAACCGAGGACGAACGCCGGGTCGTCTGGAACCTGAAGGCACTGCACGAGACCGACCACCAGCTCGCCAGTCTCGTCGCCGACCTGCCCTGGTTCCACGACGACGTGACCGAGCACGAGCGCTGGACCGTGTGGAACCTGAAGACACTGCACGAGACCGACCCCCAGCTCGCCGGTCACGTCGCCGACCTGCCCTGGTTCCAGGACGACGTGACTGAATCCGAACGGTGGACGGTGCGAAGCCTGACAGACCTCGCATTCGTCGACCTGCAGCTTGCCGGTCGCGTCGCCGGCTTCCGCTGGTTCCAGGACGGCATCACCGAGGACGAACGATGGACCGTGTGGAGCCTCAAGGCCTGGAGGGATCAGGACGTTGACGTTCTGGGAACGATGCTGTTCCTCGACACGCTTTCCCCGGCCGGGGCAGCTGCGGCCGCTGCCCTCAGCGACCTGTCACGCCGGTTCCCTGAGGGGTTCTCACGCGTGCTGGGGAATCCTGCGGTGGAGGATGGCATCACCGAGGACGAGACGGCCGTGGTGTCGACCCTGTCGGGGGTGTATCAGACGAACCCGGACCTGATAGAGACCCTGCTGGACCCGGCGAGGGTGCTGCTGGAGGAGCGGACTATCGAGCTCCCAGTGTCCGGAGAGGCGCATGTGACGGTGATCCGCACAAAGGCCGGCGCAGGGCGGACGATGGATCTCATCGAGGATGCGGCGGTCGCCCTTGAGAAGCTGATGGAGGAACCCTTGCCGTCCAGGCAGGTGACCTTCCTCTTCGAAGATGCCGTGTTAACCACGTTCTTCGGTACCCACTGGAGCACCCATATCTCGCTCTCGCCGGAGGTTGACTCGACGGCGATGTTAAGGACGCGAGCCTACAACCCGATCGTCCACGAGGTGGCCCACTACTACTGGCGCGGAAACGCACCGTGGGTCGACGAAGGGGTGGCGAATCTCCTGGCGACCGTCGTGGACGGCACCTTCGAAGACTTGCCGGAGCGCGACGCCGTCTTCCCCTGCCCGTACGCGCGACGGATCTCCGACCTCGAGAGCATCGGACCGCAACAGCGGTCCCGGCAGTTCCTCTGCTCGTATTCGCTCGGCGAGCGCCTGTTCCGCGACCTGTACCGCAAGCTGGGAGAGGACTTCTGGGACGGCCTGAACCGGCTCTACCTGAAGTCCCTGGATGACGACGACTCGGACCAGTGCGAGGGAACGAGCCTGGGTGCCTGCCACGTCGAGGCCGCCTTCAAGGAGGGCGGAACGCCGGAGGTTCTGGAAGCCGTCGACGAGGTATTCGACTTCTGGTACGAAAAGCGCGAGCCAGCAGCCGAGCCTGCTTCCCCGTAGGGAGCGTCGGCGGACGCACCCGAGCCCTCCCCGGGCAACCCGCTACTGCTGCTCTTCCTCCGCCTCGACGAGCTGAGCGGGGTCGAGCGACTGGTCGTTGTCGACTTCGATGACGATGGACTCGATGGCGCCGGAGAAGGGGAAGGGCGCCTCGTACTGGTCGCTTACGGCGGTGGCGGCGTCCTGTCCGACATCGAGGCCCTCGATCGTGAAGAGGCCGCCGAGGGTGCGGGGGATCTCGCCGCGGGCGGCCTCGCGGCCGTCCACGGTCAGGACCCCGACGCCGCGGTTGTCGCCCGTCTTCGTGAAGGAGAACTCGACGGAGGCGCGGGCGGGGAGCTCCTCGCCGCCGACGATGCGGGTGTGGTCGCCCGCGCAGTTGTGCTCGTAGACGAGGCGGTTGTCCTGCACGTAGAGGGCGTAGCCTCCGGCATAACCTCCATGGGCGAGGATTACGCCCTCGCCGGCGCCCTCGCGGACGATGTCGGCGCGGATGCGATGGGAGCGGTTGCGTACGTCGGCGGCGGCGACGGTGGGGACGTGCGCCATGCCGTGGGCGTAGGCGTAGGTGGTTCGGTCCTGGGGGCTCCCCGGGGCGACGTTGCCGACGAACTGGGCGGGGCCGCCCTGCTCAAGGGGGAGGACGCCGTGCTGCCCGGCTTCGGCCCACCAGCGCGCGATGAGCTCCTGCAGCCGTTCCGGTTCCTCCTGGGCAAGGTCGTAGCTCTCGGAATAGTCCTCGTCGAGGTGGTAGAGCTCCCAGGGCTCCGTCTGGAAGTCGTCGCCGATGACGTGGCGGGTCACGGCCTTCCAGCCCTGGTGCCAGACGGAGCGATGGCCGTTCATCTCGAAGTGCTGGGTGACCTTGCGGGTGGGGGCACCGGCGTCTTCGAAGGTGTAGGCCATGCTCTCGCCGGCGACGGGAAGCTGGGGGATGCCCTCGAAGACGGCCGGGGCCTCCATGCCGAGGAGGTCGAGGACCGTGGGGGTCACGTCGGTAACGTGGTGGAACTGGTGGCGGAGGCCGCCCTCGCTGATGCGGTCGGGCCAGTGGAAGACGAGGGGCGCGCGGATACCGCCGGCGTGCAGGAACTGCTTGTACCAGCGGAGGGGGGTGTTCCCGGCCTGCGCCCAGCCCGTGGGGTAGTTGGTGTGGGAGTTAGGGCCGCCGATCTCGTCGACGTTGGCGAGGTTGAAGGACTCGTCCTCCAGCCCGTTCATCGCCCGTAGCCAGTTCACCCGTCCGAGCGGACCACCGGCATCGCTGGCGCCGTTGTCGGAGGTGAGCACGATGAGGGTGTTTTCGAGCTGGCCCGTCTGCTCGAGGTAGTCGACGAGGCGTCCGATCTGGACGTCGGTGTGGTCGAGCATGGCGGCGAAGGCTTCCTGGAGGCGGTTGGCGACGAGCTTCTGGTCGGGCGTGAGGCTGTCCCAGGGCGGGACGTTGGGGTTGCTCGGCGGCAGGACCGTGTCCTCGGGAACGATGCCCATCTCCTTCTGGCGCTCGAACCACTCCTCGCGGGCCACGTCGTAGCCCTGGTCGAAGCGGCCGCGGTACTTCTCGAGGTACTCCGGGGGGGCCTGGTGGGGATCGTGGCAGGCGCCGAAGGCGACGTAGAGGAAGAAAGGCTTGTCGTCGTAGATGGCGCGCTGGTCGCGCACGAACCCGATGGCGCGGTCGACGATGTCCTCGGTGACGTGGTAGCCGGGGGTGTCGGGGGTGGGGATGCGGTGGTTGTCGTAGGTGAGCTCGGGGGCGAACTGGTCGGTGAGGGCATCGAGGAAGCCGTAGTACCGCTCGAAGCCCTTCTGCAGGGGCCAGTGGTCGAAGGGGCCGGCGGCGGAGGTCTCGGACATGGGCGCGAGGTGCCACTTGCCGACGGCGAACGTGGAGAAGCCGCGGTCCCGGAGTAGCTGGGGGATGGTGGCGGCGCGGTTCGTGATGGCGCCGCGACCGTTGGGGTAGGCGCGCGCCCAGTTGGAGACCGAGCGCATGCCGACGGTGTGGTGGTTGCGGCCGGTGAGGAGACAGGCGCGGGAGGGGGAGCAGAGGGTGGTGGTGTGGTAGTTGGTGTAGCGGAGCCCGTTGGCGGCGAGCCGGTCCATGTTCGGCGTGTCGATGCTGGAGCCGTAGCAGCCGAACTGGGCGAAGCCGACATCGTCGAGGACGATGTAGACGACGTTGGGGAGGCCACCCAGGTCGGGGCGTTCGGGCCACGTTCCTGAAAACTCGTGGGCTTCGAGGGTGGAATGGCCGGCGGACTCGGCGGCGTCAGGCATGGTTCCTCCTTCGGGCGCACGAGCAGCGCCCGACCAGTCAGGTTCCTTGATCGCCGCGCCGCCGCCGGTGGTTCACCGGTCGGCGGCGTGACGGAACGGATGCGTGTGCCCGGAGTCTCCTCCTAGGCGTCGTCGAGCCAGACGTACCCGAGGTAGGTGAGCGGCTCGATGAAGCTGTTGTAGCCCTGCACCCGCGGCTTCACAACGTTGATGCTGCGGAAAGGCGCGCAGGGGAGCAGCCAGGGGTCGTCGTGGAAGAGCTCGTTGAAGCGCTCGTACTGCGCCAGCGCCTCTTCCGAGAACGGATCGAGCGTCTTGAGCCTCGCCCTGATGTCGAGGAAGGTCTCGCTCGTGTACTTGCTGGGGTTGTTGTCCTGGAAGGGCAACGGCTGAGTGATAACGGTGACCGGCGAGAACGGCGAGAAGCCCGTCATGAGGAACCAGCCGGCCTCGAAGTCTCGCTGGAAGAGCTTCTGGTTCATGTCGGGGATCTGGTGGCCGACGAGCTCGATCTCGACTCCCACGTCGGCGAAGTTCTGCTTGATGAGGGAGGCAAGCTGCGCCCCCACGACGGGGTGGTTGGCGTAGTGGTCGAAGGTGATGGGCTCGGTCTGGCTGAAGCCCGCTTCCGCCAGGAGCGCCCTCGCCCGGTCGGGGTCGTAGAAGGGCTGCTCGAGGTCGGGGTCGAAGGCGGGGCTGCCCGGGTCCCAGGGCTGGGTGGTCAGCTCCACCAGGCCCTCCATGAGCTCGTTCACGATTCGTTCCCGGTCGATCGCGAAGAAGAGCGCCTGGCGGACGCGCTTGTCCTGGAAGGACGGGTTGGTGACGTTGAGACCGACGTAGACGATGCCCCACTTGGCCGCGAGCCTCACGTCGTCCTCGTGGGCCTTGCCGAAGACGGGGCTCACGCCCGTGGCGATGTCGATGTCATCGGCGTCGTAGGCCTGGCCGACGGCTTCGGCGTCGGCGAACTGGATCACCTGTACGCCGTCGAGGTAGGGACCGCCACGATCGTCGTGCCAGTTGGTGCTCGGCTCGAGCTCGTAGCCGACGCCCGGGGTCCAGGACTTCATCTTGTACGGGCCCGTGCCCTGGATGTTCTCGCCCGTCTGGAGCTGGGCGTAGGTGTCCTTCTTGGTGACGGGGAACTGCGCGAAGAAGTCGTTGATGTTCGCGAGCGGCGTTCCGAAGGTGAACACCATGGTGCGCTCGTCGATCGTGCTCATGTCGGTCACGAGCGAAGCGAAGGCGAGCAGCTGCCCGCGGAAGGTGAACCCGTACTGCTCGGGGTTGGTGATCGCATCAATCCCGAAGAAGACGTCGTCGGGCGTTACGGGCGAGCCGTCGTGGAAGACGGCGTTCTCCTTGATCCGGATGGTGACCTGGGTGAGGTCCTCGGACACCTCGTACTGGTCGACGAGGACGTGCGTCGGGGCCGGTGAGTCCTCGTAGCGGATCAGGCTCTCGAAGACGAGGATGGGGATACCCTGCGCGCGCGTGAACGGGGCGCCGTTGGTCAGGAGCAGGTCACCCTGCACGGCGTAGCGAAGGACGCCGCCCTGCTTCGGGCCGGTCTCGGGAGCCTCGGTGGGCTCGGGGGTCGCCTCCTCGGCGGGCGCTTCGGTTGCCTCAGCCGGGGCTTCAGTCGCCTCCGCGGGGGCCTCGGTGGCCTCTGCGGGAGCCTCGGTCGCCTCCGCCGGGGCTTCGGTTGCGGGAGCGGCGGTCGCGGCGGGCGGCGCGTCGTCGTCGTCGTCGTCGCCACAGCCGACCAGGGCAGCGGTCACACCCGCACCGAGCGCGACGCCTGACCCGGCGAGCATCTGCCGGCGCGAAATAGGCTTCTTCCAGGTGGACGTCATGGGAACCTCCCGTTGTGGTGTCAGGCTTGGCACTACCGCAACACCGGGTGTCTGGCTTCCGACGGAAGCCCGGTCGCGCAGCCTCTGACGCGTGGCCGGTACTATACCGCTCCGGCATGGGGTGCGGGACGCCCCGCGGCCCCTTCCGAGTTCACCCCGCAGGCTGCCTGCCTGTGTATGCTCACGGCTCGATCGAGCGCCGACATGGCGCCGGGAAACGCGGGCCGGAGGGCGAGGGGATATGGCTCCGTTCATCCTGAACCGGGTCGTGCAGACGATTCCCATCCTGTTCCTCGGCACGGTGGCGGCTTTCCTCGTGTTGAGGCTCATTCCCGGCGATCCCGCCCTCGTCATCGCGGGCGAGGAGGCGACCGCCGAGGACCTGTACGCGATCCGGGAGCAGTTCGGCCTGCACGACAGCTGGCCGGAACAGTACGTCCGCTGGCTTGGCGACCTCGTGTCGGGTGACCTGGGGTACTCCTTCGTAAGCGGCTTGAGCGTCACGCGCCTGTTCTCCATCAACATCGAGCCCACGCTGGAGCTGGGGATCGTGGCGTACGCGTTCGCCATCCTGCTCGGGATTCCCCTCGGCATCCTCGGGGGAGTGAAGCCGAGAAGCGTGTGGGACTGGTTCCTCTCGGGCTACACCATGGTGGCGGTCGGCGTGCCCAGCTTCGTGAGCGGCATCATCCTGCTCTGGATCTTCGCGGCCGAGCTCGGCTGGTTCCCCTCGCACGGGCGCGTCTCCTTCCTGGACGACCCGGTGGACTCGCTGTACCACCTCGCCCTGCCCGTAGTCGCCCTGGCGATGCCCATCAGCGCGGTGCTCGCCCGCTACACACGCACGACCATTACGGACGTCATCAGCCAGGACTTCGTTCGCACGGCGAGGTCGAAGGGGCTGCAGCAGAGCACCGTGATCCTGCGGCACGCGCTGCGCAATTCGCTCATTCCCGTGATCACGATCATGGCGCTGCAGGTGGGTGAATTGATGACCGGGGTCGTGATCATCGAGCAGGTCTTCACCCGGCCGGGTCTCGGACGCATCCTGGTTGAAGCGATCCAACGCCTGGACTACCTCGTCGTGCAGACCATGCTGGTCGTGCTCGTCGTCATCTTCGTGACCGTGAACCTGGTGGCGGACATCGTCTACGGCTTTGTCGATCCAAGGGTGCGAGTCCGATGAGCATTGCCTCTGCCAGCCAGGAAGAAGCTCTGGGGCCTCGGGCGGGCGCCGCTCAATCGATGTGGGTCGACACGCTGCAGCGCCTGCTCCGCAACCCGCAGGGGGCCATCGCCGTGGCGGGTCTCCTCGTCATCTTCGTGGCTGCCGTGGGGGCTCCCCTCTTCACATGGCACGACCCGATAGCCCAGGACGCCTCCGCGCGGCTCTTGTCGCCCTCCTGGAATCACCCCTTCGGGACCGACGAGCTGCGGCGCGATCTCTTTTCACGCAATCTCTACGGACTAAGGGCCGCGCTCGTCCTGAGTATCCTGGCCGTGCTGGCCGGCGCCGTCATCGGCACCATGGCTGGATTCACGGTGGGGTACGTGCGGGGGTGGGCCGATTCGGCGGTGATGCGGCTGGTGGATGCCATGCTGGCCTTCCCCGGCCTGCTCTTCGCGTTCGCCGCTCTCACCATCCTCGGCGAGGGCATCGAGAACATCGGCATCGCCATTGCCGTGTTCAACATCCCGGGGTTCACGCGCCTCTCGCGCGCCCAGATGCTGGGCGAGCGGAACAAGGACTACGTGCTCGCCGCGCAGGTAGTCGGGGCCAACACGCCCCGGGTCATCTTCCGGCACATCGTGGTCAACGCGATTCCACCCCTGCTCGTGCAGGTTGCACTGGCGATCGCGGGTGGCGTGCTGGTCGTGGCCGCCCTGGGCTACTTTGGGTTCGGCCTGGAGGCGGACACCCCCTCCCTGGGAGGGCTCGTGAACGACAGCCGGCCGTACCTCCAGCGGGCCTGGTGGTACCCCGTCTTCCCGGGCGCCATCCTCGCCTTCCTGCTGCTGTGCCTGAATCTCTTCGCCGACGCGATCAACGAAGCGATCAGCCCGTACGCGCGCGGACGCTCCTGACCGACTCCCGCACACAGACAGCCCCCGGGCAGTTCGCACCGCCCGGGGCCTGTTGCGTGTGTCAGGAGCGGTCTAGCCGACGGCGACGGTCGAGCTGGTCAGCCGTCCGATGTCGAGGTTGAACACGCGGGCGGCGTTGGTGGCGAGGATCTTGTGGGTCTCCTCGTCGCTCACGCCCTCGAACATCTCGTCGATCATCGACTGCGTGTGCGGATAGGTGCCCTCGGGGTGGGGATAGTCGGTGCCGAACATGAGGTTGTCGATACCGAGGCGGTGGCGGGCGTCGACCTCGCTCTTGGTGAGGGGGCCGGCGCAGAAGCCCTGCCGGGCGAAGAGCTCGCTCGGGAGCAGCTCCTGGCTCTGGCCGCCGGGGCGGCGCTTCACGAGGGCGTCGTACTCGTCGAGGAGGGGCGGAACCCAGAGGCTGCCGGACTCGACCCAGCCGAAGTTGAGGGTGGGGAAGCGCTCGGCGATGCCGCCCAGCAGGAAGTGCTTGAGGGCGGCGCGGAGCTCGAGCGTGGTGAGCGGGCCGTACTTGAAGACCTGCCCGTCGGGGTCGGCGGGGAGGATGGGGTTCTCGCGACCGAATCCGGGGTGGAACAGGATCGGGATGCCCATCTCCTGCACGGTGGCCCAGAGGGGGTCGTAGGCGCGGTCGTGGAAGGGAAGGGCGCCCGGGAACCAGTAGTGGGAGCCGGGGAGGATGAGGGCGCGGAAGCCGAGGCCATGGGCCTCCTTCAGCTCCTCAATGCCCTTCTCGATGTCGCACAGGGTGATGGCGGCGACGCCGATGAAGCGATAGGCCTCGTCGGCGAAATGCTCGTTGAACCAGCGGTAGTAGGCGCTGTTGCAGGCGCGCAGGAAGTCGACATCGGGGTCGCGGGAACCGCCGCGCTCGATGACGACCTCGGCGCAGACGCCGTCGCTGGTGATGGCGTCCATGCGATCACCGAGATCGACGGTGATGCGGAACTCCTCCATCGTGTTCTTGCGCCCGGAGTAGGAGGTTTCCTGGCCGCGGTTGCGCATGTTCTCGAGGATCTTGAGGAGCCGCTCCTCGTCGCGCTTGTTCAGCTCGTCCATCTTGGGACGGTGCTTGGGATCGATGTATTCGGAGAGGTCGAGGAACCTCTCCGTGTGGCTGTCGGCCGATATGACGACTCGGGCTGTCATGGTGCTCTCCCGCCGGCCTATCCCCGGCTGTGCTCAAGGCAGGCCGATTCTAACTGGCCATAAGAGGGTCGTGGGGTCGGGACGGTAGGTTCACGCTTCGGGGACGCCCTCCACGACCACGATCCGGGCCCTCGCCGCCCGGTGCCGGAGATCGTTGTGGGACGTGTAGGCGTCGGAGTTGAGGAAGCTCCGCGCCGCTTCAAGGCTGTCGAACTCCATGATGACGATGCGTTTCGGCGCCCAGCCGCCTTCGACCGTCTCGGCGTCGCTGGTGCGGACGACGAACCGTCCGCCCTCTCCTTCAACGATCCCGGGGATCCGCTGCAGAAACTCCTGGTACGCCTCCTGATCGATGACCTCGGTGTCGACGATGACGTAGCCCTTCATCGCGTCCTCACTTTCGAGGCGTTTCTACACCACTCGCAGGCTGGCTCGTGCAAGCGGCCGCACCCCACCGACGCGCGGCAGCGGTCAACGACGACTACGTGTCGCGGTGTCCTGCCCGGCGGCCCGAGGCAAGCGAAAGCCCTGCCGTTCTTGCATCGCCTGCCCGCCTCGTGAACGATGGCGCCCAACGACTGGAAGTCGGGGTTGAGGATGGAGACTGAGACGCGGGCGATCTCAAGATGAGGAATCCCGCCGCGGGCATCGCCGAATACCTGAACACCTCCGTTCGGTTCAGCACGGATGAACTGTGGACGTTGGCGAACGTCTCGGCGTGGGTCAGGTGGTTCGTGCTCGCAGCGTCGTTCGGATTGCTGGCCTTTCGACCGGACTACACCGCGATGCAGATCACCGTGGCGCTTGCGGGAGTGAGCGTGGAAATCGCCGTCAACGCCGTCTTTCACATCGCGGTCTGGAGGAGGCGGCGGCTCCGCGGGGAGTGGCTGCTCGGCATGGCCCTCCTCGACATCGCGCTGGTGACGTTGATGATCGCCGTCCGCGGTGGGCTCGACTCCTACTACTACGTGGCGTACTTCCCCGTGCTCGCGGTGTTTGCCGTGGTGTTCACGTCGGTCCGGCTGGTCGTCGGCGTCACCTCGCTGGCGATTCTGGCGTACGTGCTGGCCGCCCTGTTCGCGGGCGACGGTATCCAGACCGACGTGGCCGAGGACAAGGACCTGTACGTGCGGGTCGTGTTCCTGTTTCCCGTCGCCCTGGCGCTCAACGTCGTCGCCAAGTACGAGCGCAGCGGCCGCCGCAGGGCGCTGCAACGAGAACAGGCGCTCCTAAACGACCGTCTGGAGATGTCGCAGACGATTCATGACACCGCGGCGCAGGCCGCGTACACGGTTGGCCTCGGGATCGACCAGGCGATCAACCTCGCCGGCAGGGCAAACACTGAACTGCTCGAGACCCTGCGGGGGACGGCTACGTTCGCCAAGTCGGCCATGTGGGAGTTGCGGCGGCCGATCGACGCAGGCCAGCTCTTCGAAGGAGACGAGCTCGGTCGTGTCCTGGGAACGCACATCGAGACGTTCAACACGATCACCTCCATACCCACGGAACTGGAGATCGAAGGGGAAGAGCCGCCCTTGCCCGTCGAGGTACGGGCGCGGCTGTTCTCCATCATCCACAACTCGCTGACCAACGCGTTTCGCCACTCGGCAGCCAGCCAGGTCACCGTCCGGCTTCAATTCAGCGACGAGGCCGTCCGGGTGGCGATCAGCGATGATGGCACGGGGCTGCCCGACGGCTACGAGTCGCGGGGTCACGGATTCCGCAACATGAGACGCGATGCCGAGACAATCGGCGGACAACTCCTGGTTGAGTCCCCCGGCGCCGGCCAGGGGACCACCGTCACTTGTACCGTGGAAGGGAGCCGGGCCCTTGCCGATGAGGCGACTGGTCCCGCGGTAGCTTCCGGACGGTGAACTCGCCTGTTGGTCAACGTGCCGAGCCACGCGATCCGTCAGGGAAACGTCAGAGAAATGTCAGAGAACCGTCAGGGTGGTATGTTCGGCAGGGGTTCGTACGAACCTGGAAGTGATCGCCAGGTCGCCTTCGGTATCTCCAAGTCCTGCAAACGAGACGAAGTGACGTGGTAGAAGACACCTCCCCCATCAGGGTCATGCTGGTCGACGATCACGCGATCGTCCGCGAGGGGCTGAAGGAGATCCTGGAGCGCGCGGGCGGCTTCGACGTGGTCGGCCAGGCCGTTGACGGCGTTGAGGCGGTCGAGGTTGCCACGGCGGTCGAGCCCGACGTCGTCGTCATGGACCTCATCATGCCCAACAAGGACGGCGTCGAGGCGAGCCGGGACATCCTCGAAGCGGTGCCCCAGACGCACATCCTGGTCCTGACGGCATCAACGGCGGATGACGCCATCGTGAGCGCCCTGGCGGCGGGCGCCTCGGGCTACCTGCAGAAGTTCTCGGGGCGCGACGACCTCCTCACGGCCGTGCGCGATGCAGTGGAAGGTCGTTCAACGGTCTCGGTCGACATGGTGCGCCGCGCGCTCGGCGCTGCCCGTACACCGCCGGCCAGGGCCCGGTCCTCCGAGGGGCCGCTGACGGCTCATGAGCGCGACATCCTGACTCACTTCGCACGGGGCAATTCGTACGCCGAGATCGCCGCGATCGTGGGCAATAGCCCGATCACCGTGCGCAACACCATCTACCGCATCGAGCGGAAGCTGGGCGTGACGACCAAGCAGGAGATTGTGGTCTGGGCGGTTCGAAACGGGCTGCTTGAGAATGACCTGCGCGCCCCCGGGGCTCCTGTCTCCGACTAGGCGGCGCCGAGGCTGCTACGGCACCGGGTTCGCGTTCACGGTCCAGGTGAGCGCCTCTTCGACGGAGATCCAGTAAGTCGCCCCGGATGAGAACGTCGTGAGCGTGTTGAGTCCGGGGACATCTTCCATGCCGGGGAAGAAGCCTCTCCAGGTCCGGGAAGCGTCGTCCCACTCGTAGATTGCGAGCACGCCCTCCGAGATTCCGTCTGCCCGCAGGGCGTCGCCCACGGCCGTGCCGTCCGCGCCGGGCCACGTGAACGGGTTCCAGCCGGCGACGAGCGCTATCTCCCCCGGCACGCCCAGGAGGACACGGTAGGTGCGCTCGCGCGTGCCGTCGGCTGAGGTCACGGTGATCGTGATCTCGGACACGCCTTCGAGTGCCACCTGGTGGCCGTTCCGGTCATCGCCGTCGGCGTCCGGCGGGTCGATGACGATGTTCGTGCGGCGCTGCACCGCCCCAGCCTCGACCGTCGTTTGCGTGACGCCCTCGGCTGCGATGCCCCGGTAGCCGGTCCGGCCCGGGTCGAACGCGCCGATGGTGATGCCCTCGAGCCTCAGCGAAGCGAGGCGGGCGTCGATCGCGTCGGGCATGTTGTAGGTGTAGACCCTGCCATCGCTCTGGTCGGCGACGTACACGATGTCGCCGTCGGACCAGACGCCGCGCGGGCTGTTGTTGCTCGCGTCGCTCAGCTCGGCGAAGTCCTCGTCGGGGAAGCGCTCGAGGGCCGGGGGCTCCTCGGGCGTGGCCTCCCCCTTGTCGGGCAGGGTGGGCACGCGGTAGGCGAAGAGGCGGCGCGGGCTTGCGCCGGGGTCAGAGACCCAGAACGAGACGCCATCGGACCAGAGGCCGCGAGGATCGCCGTTGCGTGAATCGAGGGTGTACCTGGCGAGGAAGTCGCCGCTCGCGAGGTCGTAGGCGAAGAGGGATGGGTTGCGGTTGAGCACCCACATTGTCGTGCCATCGGACCAGATGCCGCGCACGTCGCGGTTGCCCTCGACAAGGTCGATGTCACGCTCGGGGAGGCGCCGGCCGGTCTCGAGGTCGTACGCGAAGAGCTCGTCCCGGCCGCTATCGGAGACCCATATCGTCGTGCCGTCGGACCACACGCCACGCGGCGCGCGGTTGCGCGCATCGAGCGCGAACTCACGGTCCTCGACGCGCTCGCCGGTGTCGAGGTCGTAGGCGTAGATGCCATCGTCGGCGCCGGGGCCGTTCTCCAGCAGCCACAGCGTCGTACCGTCGGACCAGGCTCCGGTGGGCTCATCATGGTCGCTGGCGAGCGGATCGATGTCGTGCTTCACCGTCCACTCGAAGTCGGCCGTGCTCGGCGTCGGGCCAGTCCCGCCGCCACCGCCTCCGCCACCACCTCCGGCGATGCCGCCGCCGCCGAAGGTGCCCCTGCTGACCCTGGCGATGGTGATGATCACGTCCACGGAGTCGTCGGTCGCGTCGGACGGTTGGTAGCCAGGGGTGAACCCGTCGTTCACGTCGACGGTAACGCTGTGGGTCTCCTGCACGTCCGGGTCCAGGACCGACTTGGTCCGGATCTGGCCCGTCGCCGGGTCGATCTCGAAGTTGTCGGCGTCGGGCCCGCTGAGGGTGTAGGTGAGGACATCGTCCGAGTCGGGATCTGTCGCCTTCACGGGCGCTCCCACGGGCCGGCCGGGCCCCGTTCCCTGGCCGACCGAGCGCGGTACCTCGGCTTCGTCGAAGGTGGGGGCAGTGTTCGAGGAGGGCATGGTCTCCCCGATGCGCGCGCCCAGCACCGCGGACGCCATCTTGTTGCCGCCCCGGCGGTCGGAGTACTCCACGCTTGCCCGCAGGTAGTGGCCGACGTCGTCGGCGCCCGCGGTGTACGAGCTCGTTGTGGCGCCGACGATCTCCTCCCAGCTCGAGCGGTTGCTGGACCGCTCCCACTTCCAGCTGAAGCCGGTCGTGTTGCCGTCGTCGTCGCTGAGAACGGCGTCGAAGCGCGTGTTGGGCCAGCCGCGCGGCGGCGAGAGGGTGAGCACTCCAGCTTCCTCCACGTCCGTCACCGAGACGGTCACGTCGAGGCTTCCGGTGAGGCCGCCGGGATCTTCCGCGGTCACCCTGATCGAGAAGCTCGTGTTGCCGTCCTCGTAGTCCGGCGGCGTCGCGAAGTACAGCTGCCCGCGGCTGGAGATGTAGAAGCGGTTGTCGTTGACCGACCACTCGATCGTGTCGCGCTCCGGATCGGCGGCCGTGTAGCTCGCGACCGCGGCGCTGCTGTTCTCGGCGATGGATGGCGAGGTGTTTCCGCTGACCACCGGCGCCTCGTTGATGTTGGTCACCGAAATCGTCACGGTCCGGCTGGCGTCGATGGCGTCGTTGTCATCGTCGCCGTTCTGGTCCCTGCCGTCGGTGACTTGCACGGTGACGCGGTAGGTGCGCTTGCCCTCGAAGTCCAGCGACACGCCCTGCGCGAGCCTGATCTGCCCGGTGCCCGCATCGATGGTGAACGAAGCGGCGTCCGTGCCGGTGAGCGAATAGGCGAGGGCGTCGTTGACGGCTGAGTCGCCGGCGTTCACGTCGTTGGCGGCCACCGGGTCGCCAATGGCATCGCCGCCCCGGGCGTCCTCGGGCACGTCGCGCGTGCCGTCCTCCGTCGCCGGGAACGCCGGCGCGGAGTTGACCGGCGGCGGGTCGCCCACGCGCGACGAGACTTCCGAGGCGGTCTTGTTCTGGCCGTGGCCGTCCGTGTAGGAGGCCGTGGCGCGGATGAAGTTCCCGGCGTCGACCAGCGTTGGGGTGTACGTGGCGCCGGTCTGCCCGACCAGGTTGACCCAGTCCGTGCGGCCGTTGGGCGAGCGGTGCCAGGCCCAGCTGATCGAGTTCGAGACCGGGTTGTCGTCGTCCTCGAGCACCGCCGTCACCTCGACGCGCGCCTGGATGGTAGCCGTGAGCGTGGTGAGCGTGACGGTGCCGGGCTCGTCCTCGTTCCCGACCGTGATCGTCACGTCGATCGAGTCGTCGATGGCGGCGGAGGGGTTGCCGAGCCCGTCCTTGCCGTCGTGGACGTCGACCGTGACCTCGTAGCTGGATTTCGTCTCGAAGTCGAGGGACTCCTTCACGCGAAGCTGGCCGCTGCCGGCGACGATGCTGAAGGAGGCGGCGTCCGTCCCGCTGAGCGAGTAGGTAAGCCGATCGTTCTCGGGGTCCTCGGCGGCCACGGGGTCGCCGATGCTCGTGCCGGCCGAACTGTTCTCCGGCACGGACCGCGCGCCGTCCTCTGTGGCGGGGAAGGTGGGCTGCTGGTTCTCGCCGAAGACTCGCAGGGCGGTGATCCCCTCGGCGCGCTTGCCGCCCCCGCGCCTGTCCGTGTAGGAGACGGCCGCGCGCAGGAAGAAGCCGGCGTCCGCCAGCACCGTGGTGTAGCTGCTGGAGGTCGCGCTGGAGGTGGTGTTCGGGATGGGGTTCCAGCCCGTGCGCCCGTCGCGGGAGCGCCACCAGCGCCAGCTGCGCCCGCTGACGCTGCCGTCGCCGTCTGTGAGCGTGGCCTGCACCGTGACGCCGACGCCCGGCTCCGGCACGGAGAGGGTGACCACCCCCTCCTCCTCCACATCGAGGACGCGAACCGACACAACGGTGGTGGCGTCGATGGAGTCGTCATTGATCACCATGTTGCTGCCGTCCAGGCCCTTGCCGTCGTGCAACGTCACCGTGAAGAACAGCAGGCCTTGCCCTCCCACCGTCTCGAAGTCCAACGCCCCGACTGTCCTGATCTGTCCGGTAGAGGCGTTGATCTCGAAGAGTGCGGAGTCCTGCCCGTCCTGGATACCGAACGTCAGGTTGTCGCCATCCCGGTCCGTGGCTGTTATGCGGTCGGGGAGGAATCTGCCGGCCGCGCCCTCTTCCATCGCCTGGTTAGACCCCGAACGGAATCTGGGCTTCACGTTGGGCAGGGGGTCCGCTTCCACGGGCGCGGTCTCTCCGCTGGTCACCATCTTCCGGTTGGCGAAGACCCGATCGGCGTTTCGCCGATCGAAGTACGACACCTCGGCCCGCAGGGGCTTCCCGGTGTCGTCCTCGTCCACCGTGTACGTCTGCGTCTTCATGGAGTTAGCACCCAGGCTGATGGGTTGCCACACCCCCGACTCCTGCGCCCTCAGGGTCCAGCTGAGGCTAGTCTGACCCATGTCGATTCCGCCATCCGGATCCGACAACGTGAAGGTGATGGTGTCCCCCACAACCGGATCGAGGTTGCTCACCTGGATGACGCCGGTCTCTTCGATGTCGCGCACCGTCACGGTGACGGGCTGCATGGCTGTGCGTCGGTTTGTCTTGCTCAGGATGTCGGTGACGACGACGGTGAAGTTGTAGACGTTGTCCCCGCCGGAGTCCTTCGGGTCCTCGAAGCTGGGCGTCTCCTTGAAGATGACGTTGCCGCCGGTGTCGATCTCGAAGTCGCCCGCATCCGTGCCGGTGAGCGACCACGTGACCCCGCCCTCCTCGTCGCGACCGGTGTACGTGGCGATGGCCGGGAACGCGTATGGCGGCTCCTGGAAGCTCGCGTCGAGGGTGGCGTCGTGCTCGTCGAGCGCTATCGCCGTTTCCACCGTCCCCGTGAACTCGGGCCGCTCGTTGACGTCGAAGATGTGGACGAAGACCTCGTGCGTCGAGATATTGGTGCCGTCGGATGCGTTCACGGTGAACACGTACCCATTTGCTCCTACGTCGGTTGAGGAGCCCATCGGGTTCTCGAAGTCCGGCACGATATTCCAGCGGGCAATGGCGCTCTCGTCAGCATCGGCCGTCGGGACAAAGTCGGAGTCCTCCGCGATCACGAAGTCAGCCGCGTCAGGCCCGGTGATGGTCCAAATGATGTCCTGCCCCTCCTCGTCCCGGGCCTCGAACCGGTACCAGTAGGCCAGGTTCGGCACTGTCGCGGGGATGGTGGAGAGGTCAGTCGCCGTCGTCCCCGAGTCGTACTCGATCTCGTCAGCATGCCGACCGGTGGACTCGACAGTGAACTGCGGCCTCTCGTCCACGTTCGTGACCGTCACGGTCATCGGGTAGTCCCGCGTGTTCAGGCCGTCGCTGATTTTCACGATGACCTGGTACCGGTTGTCATCGGCGGCGTGGCTCTCGGCAGCGTTCACGCGGTCGGTCGGGTCCTCAAAGTTCGGCCCGTTCCGGAAGCTGAGCGTCCCGTGGCCGGTTGTGGCGTCCTCCATGATCTCGAAGTCGGCCGCGTCCGTGCCGGCGAGGGACCACGACAACAGCGTGAGGTCGCTCACCTCCTCGTCACGGGGGATGTAGGTCATCACCTCCAGGTTCGGGGAGTCGTCGTCCCACTCGATCTCCGCGAAGCTCTCGTCGGCGACCCCGCCCGGGATCTCGGGCGTCTCGTTCTTGTTCTGGATGCGGACCAGTACGCCGACCTCTCGGTAGCGAGGATCGTCCGGGTCGTTGTCGGTGGCCCGAATTCTGATCGCGTACGTGTTGTCGGAGTTACCGTCGGCGGGCGCCTCGAAGTTGGGCCGGCTGCCGGACTTGAACGACAGGAGGCCGGTCGTCGCGTCAATCTCCATGTGACCCACCGAGGCGCTGTCCGGCGGGTCCGCGTGGATCGACCAGGCAATCGTGTCGTTCTCCTCGTCGGTCGCGTCGTAGTCGAACACCTCCAGCAGATGCTCGGCGGCCACTTCGGCGTCGGTCAGATCGAATTCGATCTCGTCCAGGTCGACCAACGTATCGCCGACGATTCTCGGCCGCTCGTTGACGTCTTCGACCATGACCTCGACGACCAGCGAGTCTTCCAGGCCGCCGTCGTCCCTGACGATCACCGTGAGGTCATAGTCGTTCAACGTGTCGGCGTCGGCCGGATCTTCGAAATCGGGGCGCTGGCTGAAGGAGAGCACGCCGTCGCCGTCGGCGTTCCTGGTGATCGTGAAGTCGCCCGCGTCATTGCCGCTCAGACGCCAGGACCAGTTCGCCCCCGTGTCGTCCGCGTCGACGTCGCTCGCCGTGTACGTGGCGACCACGAGACTGACAGCCAGCCCCTGGGCATCGGCGTCGTACTCGATCTCGTCGAAGGTGAGGTCGGTGTGGCTGGTCCCGGTGCTCGTGATCTCCGGCGCCTCGTTGACGTTCGTGACCATGACGGCGAAGTGGTGCGTATCGCTCATCGCGGGCGAGCCGTTATCCGTCACCTTGACCGTCACGTTGTAGACGTTGTTCGTACCGTCGTCGGTCGGCATCTCGAAGTTGGGCGAGGTCTTGAAGGTCAGATCGCCGTCGGAGTTGATGTCGAACCTGTCGCCGTCGTCGGCGGGCTCCACGGACCAGCTGTACGTGGTCGAGGCGTCCGGGTCGGAGGCGACGAAGGTGATGATGTCGGTGGTGGCGGGCGTGTTCTCCGCCACCGACGCCGTCGTCTGGGTGGTCGTGATCGTCGGCTGCTCGTTGACGTTGGTGAGGGTGATCGTGACTTCAATGGTGTCGTCGATCGTCGCGTCGGGGTTGCCCGCGGCGTCCTTGTTGTCGTGGACGTTGACGTTGAGGGTGTAGCTGTTCTTGCCCTCGAAGTTGTAGGTGACGTTCATCTTCGTCTTGATCTGTCCGCTCGTGGAAACGATGTCGAACGACGAGGCGTCCGTGCCGCTGAGCGAGTAGGTGAGCGAGTCGTTGTCCCCATCCGTGGCCGCTACCGGCGCGCCGACGTTCGTCCCCACTCCGCTGTTCTCCGGCACGCTGCGCGCTCCCATCTCACTGGAGGGGAACGCCGGCTCGCTGTTGCTGGCGCCGATCTGGCCCGTCTCGGCGCTGGCGGACTTCCCGGAACCCTGCGGGTCCGTGTAGAGGACGATGGCCTTCAGCTTCTTGCCCACGTCGGCGGCCACGGTTGTGTAGGTATTGGAGGTCGCTCCGCTGATGCCCGTAAACGACCCGGGCGTCGAACCCTCCCGATGCCAGCTCCACGACGGGCTGCTGACGGTCCCGTCGATGTCGGTCACCGACGCCGTCAGCATCTCGCCGCCGGACTCCATGCCCGAGATCGTCACTGTGCCGGGCTCGTCCACGTTGGTGACGGTGACGGTGACGGCAATGAAGTCGTCAGTCATGGTGTCGGCGTTGCCGTTGTTGGTGGCGGTGTTGATCTTGCTGTCGCGCACCTGCACGGTCACGTTGTAGACCCTGTCGGCGCCCACGTCCGTGGGGTTCTCATAGTCGGGCACGGCGCTGAACTTGAGATCGACTTGTCCGTTGCCGTGGTCGGTCATGGCGAATCTGTCTGCGTCTGGTCCGGTCAGCGTCCATGTCAACACATCGGTAGTTTCGGGGTCGTCCGCTGCGTAGGTCTGGAGGACTGCAGTGGTCGCAGTGTTCTCCGGCCTACTGATGGTGGTGAAGTTGGTCCCCGTGGTCGTGATCTCCGGCGCCTCGTTGACGTCGAGGACTTCAATGCTCACCAGGTGGGTGTCGTCGACGGTGTTGTCAGCACCGCCCTGGGCGTTCTTGCCGTCGGTCACCCGCACGGTCACGTTGTAGAAGTTGTCCGTGTTCTGGTCTGCGGGGTTCTCGTAGTCCGGCACGGCGCTGAACGTGAGCGCGCCCGTCGTCGGGTTGATGCTGAAGTCGCCTGCGTCCTGGCCGGCCAGCGACCACGTCGGCGTGTCGTTCTCCGGGTCGGGCGCCATGTAGGTGTGGATGACGTGCGACGTGGACGTGCCTTCGCGGATCTGGCCGGTACTGAGTCCCCCGATGGAGGGCGGCTCGTTGACGTTGGTGACACTAACGGTGACATCGTAGGTGTCGCTCCGCGCCGGCGAACCACTGTCGGTGACCTTGATGGTCACCTTGTAGGTGTTGCTGGGGGGAGTGGTCAGGCTGCCCGGCGTCTCATAGTCCGGCGCGTTCTTGAACGAGAGTACGCCGGAGGTCGAACCGATCTCGAACAGCGATCCGTCCCGGTTCTCCTCAACACTGGTGTCGCTGTCTATCGACCACGTGTGGGTATCCCCCGTGTCGTCGTCAGTGACCGTGTAGGTCCCCACGGTGGTGGTGTTCTCATCAACATCGGGGGCATTGTCACCGGCGATGGTGGGCTCCGCATTGACCTCGTTGACGGTGATGGTCACCTTGATGCTGTCGTCAGGGATACTGTCGCCGGCTCCGGAGGGGCTCTTGCTGTCGCGAACGTAGAGCGGCACGGTGTAGGAAGATTGGCTCTCGAAGTCCAGTGCCTCAGACGTTGCTATCTGACCGTTGGCGCCAACGGTGAATACTGTGAAGGTTGAGGGGAACCAGTAGGTCAGCGTGTCGCCCATGTCGTCGTCCGTGGCGGTGATGGCGCTCCCGACGTTCATCCCCGTCCCTGTGTTCTCATCGACTGAGATCGTGATCGTTTCGGCGCTGAACGTGGGCCTGTCGTTGGTCGAGCCGGTGTGGTTCTTCACTTCCTGGCCGGTCACCCCGAACACCTGGTTGCTTGCCAGATCCTGCAGCAGGTTTGTCCCGGGTGCGTAGGACACGGTCACCGTGTCGCCGCTGGCGGCAGCCGTCGGTAGCGTGAGCCCCACCTCAGCTCCCCGCACGGCGACGCTCGACGGGGTGGAGTCCGTCCCGCCAATGTTCACCGTGAAATCGGTGGTTACGGGGACGGAGGTCTCTTTCAGGAGCTCGTTATAGATGATGACCAGGGACGTACCGTCCACGTTAGCCGACAGCAGCGTGGGGTTGATGGTATCCCGCGGGACGGAGCGGGGTTGCGGGTCGCCCTCCTCCTCGGAGGTCTCCGATTCAGGCTCCGACTTCGACTCGGACTCGGACTCCGGCTCGGGAGTGGGCTCGGGCGTCGGCTCCGACTCGGGCTCGGTGACGGTGGCCTCGGGGATCGTGATGTCGGTCCGGTTCGACCGGGAGCCCTGGTCGTTCGAGCGGATGCGGTAGCGGTAGTGCTGCCCGGCCGTGACGGTGGTGTCGGTGTAGGTGAGGACGCTGCCGTCGACGCTGGCGATGAGGGTCATGCGCGCGCCCTCGACGTCCATGTCGCGGCGGTAGACGGCGTACTCGTCGGGCGTGCAGTCGGGCGAGGCCTCCCAGGTCAGCACGACGGCCGAGCCGTCCTCGCTGAGGGCGCTGGTCAGGTTGACCGGAGGGACGCTGCAGTTCGCGTCGGCGCTGACGTGCCCGCCCCCCGGGACCAGCACGCCCACTACCAGGGCGATCAGCGCTACCGGCGCCAGGAACGGCAGGGCTCGCCACCCGGTCCATCTCGTCCGCATGGGGGTTGAGCGGCCTTCCACCAGCGGTCCGGCCCCGATCCCCATGACCACCACCCCCCTCGTCCGGAACTGAGGGTCGATTTTATTCGATCGATTTAGATCGATCTAATTCTACCGACACAAATGAATACACAAGTGCGGATGGATTCGCAAGCAGGCAGCCGGCCGAACGGTTAGCTGAGCCTGCAGTGCCGGCCGTAGCGACGCCGTTCGAGTTGCGCTCGGCCGAAGGGGCCGAAGCGGCGCGGGAGGCTTGCGACGACCCACCAGCGCCCGAAAGCACATCGCAGTGTCTGGCTTGGGACTATCGTCTTGTATCACGGTAATAGTCCTAATGTACCATCCGGCTTCGCATGCCTCAGCCCGGACATCTCCACCTGCGGCGGGGACGAACCATGCGTCGGCGCCGAACTCCCCGGCTCACGCTCCTCGCCCTGGCCCTCGGGATCTCGTTCGCGGTCCTCGTCGCACTCGGCGACCCGGTCGGGGATCAGATTGCGGAGGCGACCTCCCCCCCACCGAGCGACGCCAGCCAGAAAAGGGTGGTCAAAGCGGACGCGGGTTCGCTCGATGGTGCGCTCAACGTGTTCTGGATCAACGGCAGGAACCTGGGGTCGGTCGCCTTCGACCGCTACCTCGTTGCCTGGAAGTCGGGCACCGAAGAGTTCCAGACCGACCTGACCGGCGACCGGGTCAAGGTGGTCATGGGCCGGGGCAGCGACCGCGTGATCCTCGAGGGGCTGACGAACGGCACGGAGTACACGGTCAGGGTGACGCACGCCAACGCGTTCGGCCCCGCGGCCCATCACTCCAGCGAGGCGACGGCGACGCCGGCCGCACGCGCGCGTGAGCTGGTCAGCAACGTCAGCCAGAACCCCGGCAGGCCGACACTGGTGCATTTCTCATTTCTGACCGGCCTTGTCGCCACGTATGGCGTCGTCCCGTTCACCACTGGACCCGGGGGCGGCACCCTGGGCAGCGTCACCTTCCTGCGATTTCAACCTCGGGAAGTTGGCGGCTACGCCAGAAACCTGGTCCTCGAGCTGCACCTGCTGGAAGACGACGGCGGCGCCCCGGGCGCGCGGATCGGGACCCTCGTCTCGCCGCCCGAGTACGTCGACGGCCCCGCGACGTTCGTCGCGCCGGGCGGCGGCTTCGCCCTCTCGGCCTCAACCGATTACTGGCTGAAGCTGGTGCTGGTCCAGGGCGACATGAACTCCTTCGTGGCCAGGCACCGGGACGAAGACCCGACCGGCCAGCCCGGCTGGCTGCTCGGCCAGGACTGCTGGACGAGCACCTCCGACTCGTGGCCCTACCCGGTCAAATGCTCAATAGGAACAGACGTGACACACGGCCCGTGGCTGATGTCACTCAACAGCCCGATCGAGTCGACGCTGCCCCGGGCCAGCATCACCGGCGGGACTGCCGTCGAGGGACAGTCCATCGAGTTCACGGTCGAGCTGGCCAGCGCGCCGGGCGCCACGGCGACCGTCCAGTACTCGACCGTGGACGGCAGCGGCGCCCTGCCTGCGACCAGCGCCGATAGCGACTTCACGGCAGTCAGCAACGGGACGATCACGTTCGGGGCGAACGAGACGAGCAAGACGATCTCGATCGCCACGGGCGACGACTCGAAGGACGAGACGAACGAGCGGTTCCTCGTGCGGCTCAGCAATCCGTCGGCCAACATCGCCCTGAGCGGGCTCGATACGGCGGCGGGCGTGATCCTCAACAACGACCAGACGACGTCGAGCGACTCGACGCTGGCCGGCATCGCCGTGACCGACCAGGACGGCAACGCGATCGCGCTCAACGAGACGTTCGACCGCTACCGGTTCGTGTATACGGCCGACGCCGGCGGCAGCGTGGACGCGTTGACCCTGACCCCGTCGTTCGACACGGGTGTGAATCCGAGCTGGCTGCGCTACTTCGACGCCATCAGCAAGGTGGAGGAAGGAAGCAAGGCACAGGCCGGCAGCGCGGAGTTCAGGCGTGTCGCCCCCGGCCTCAACCTGATCAAGGTCGTGATCGTCTCCAACAATCGCCGCCAGGAGTCGATTTACCAGGTCCTGGTGACCAAGGCGGCCTCATCGGACGCCACGATCTCGAACTTCCTCCTGCAGGACGACCTGGGTGCCGACATCGTCCTGTCGCCGGCTTTCAGTACCTCCGTCACCGAGTACACGGCAACCGTCGGCGGTCCCGGGCCCTTCTATATCGAGGTAACGCCAAACCACGCTGGAGCGGACGTGGAGATTACGTTGAATGGCCGGACGATCGCCTCCTCCTCCACCTCAGGGTTCATCGACGAAACAGTTCACGTGGTGTTTGACTTGACGGGCGGGGCCAACACCCTCGTCGTTCAGCTCACCGCCGAGGATGGCACCACCAGGACCAAGACCTTCACCCTGACCGTGCCCCCGAGGGTCAAGTTTGGCCCGGGGCCCTTCAGCGTCGACGAAGGCGCCAGCGTGTCGGTCCCCGTCATCCTCAACCAGGCGGCGCCTACGGCGCTGTCCATCCCCCTGACGGCGACCAACGAGGGGGGCGCCGGCGCCTCCGACTACTCCGTCCCGGCAAGCGTCGATTTCATGGTGGGGGACACGGAGCAGTCGGTCGTGTTCACGGCGGCTGTCGACTCCGAGACAGATGTCGGGGAGAGCGTGCTTGTCGGCTTTGGCACGTTGCCGAGCGGCGTGTCCTCAGTTGCTCCGAGGACCGCTCGGGTCGGTATCACCGACGTCGCCCCGACGGTCGTGAACTTCGAGCAGCCGAGCTATACCGTCGGCGAAGGCGGCTCCGTCACGGTCAGGGTGACGCTCGACTCCGCCGCCGGCGCCCAGGTCGACATCCCGATCAGCGCAACGAACGAGGGCGGCGCCACCAGCGGAGACTACTCGCTCTCGGCAGCGACGGTGACCATCGCCGGCGGCGCCGACGAAGGGACCGTGACGTTCACGGCCGTGGACGACTCGGCTGTCGAGTCGGGCGAGTCGGTCAGGCTGAGCCTTGGCAACTTGCCCCCCGGGTACACGGCCGGTTCGACGAACGAGACCGTGATCGGCATCACCGACGACGATGTCGCCCAAGTGGCGGTCAGCTTCGGCAGCGCCACCTACAGCGTGGCCGAGGGCGCCTCGCGGAGCATCACGGTCCACCTGAGCGCGGACCCGCAGCGCACGGTCACAATCCCCCTGAGCCGGACCAACCAGGGCGGCGCCTCGAGCAGCGACTACAGCCTGCCCTCGAGCGTCACCTTCAACAGCGGCGAGACGACCAGGACCGTCGCCTTCACGGCGACGCAGGATTCCGGAGACGACGACGGCGAGTCGGTCAGGCTCGGCTTTACGAACCTGCCCGCCGGCGTCTCGGCGGGGACGCCCGCCCAGACGGTCGTCAGCATCGTCGACGACGACCATCCGGCGGTGACCGTGGGCTTTCAGCAGACGGCCTACACGATCGCGGAGGGGGACACCGGGACCATCGCGGTGGTGCTGGACAGGGACCCCGAGCGGCGCTTCGAGATCACGCTCACGGTGACGCCCGTCGATGCCATCGAGGCCGACTTCACCATCGCCTGGCCCGACCCGGGCAGGCCGGGCGTGCTCGTCTTCGACGCGGGCGTGACGGAACGCACCTTCACCTTCAGCTCGCTCACGGACGACGAGGAGGACGACGCCGAGACCGTCGCGATCAGCATCGACACGCCATCGGCAGAGCGGGTGGCGCTGGGCCCCGTGTCTGAGACGACCGTGACGATCGGTGAGCAGACGCGAGGTTCGCCCGGCGGTGGTGGTGGCGGTGGTGGCGGAGGAGGAGGCGGGGACGGCCCAACCCCCAGCACGGCCGACTACGAGTGGACGGTGAAGCACGACATCGAGGCACTGGCCGGCGGCCACGACAAGCCCACCGGGATGTGGTCCGACGGCGCCACGATCTGGCTCCTCGAGAACGGCGACGGCGCCGACGACGCCGTCTATGCCTACGACCTCGCCGGCGGGGAGCGCGTCGGGGAGCGCGAGTTCGCGCTCGACGAGCGCAACCGCGCGCCCCGCGGCCTCTGGTCGAACGGCCAGGGGCTGGCGTGGGTCTCCGACAGCGGGCAAGACCAGCTCTTCGCGTACGACCTCGCCAGCGGGGAGCGCCGCGAGAATCGCGACATCGATCTGGCCGAGCGCAACGCCGACCCGCGCGGCATCTGGTCCGACGGCGAGACCATGTGGGTCCTGGACGGGGGCACGGACAGCCTCTTCGCCTACGACCTCTCGACCGGCGAGCTGCTCGCCGAGTACGCCCTCGACGCGGCCAACCGCGACCCCCGCGGCCTCTGGGCCGACGGCGTCACCGTCTGGGTGTCGGATCATGGAGAGAAGGATCTCCTCGCCTACCGCCTCCCCACCCGCGAAGAGGTGGAAGCTGCCGGCGAGGACGCCGCCCTGGAGCGCGTCCGCGATGAGGACTTCACGGCGCTGAGCGGCGCGAGCAACAACAGCCCCCGGGGCATCTGGGCCGATGGCGATGTCGTCTACGTCGCCGACGAGAGCGACGACCGGGTCTACACCTACAACATGCCCGACGCCCTCGACGCCCGCCTCGCCTCACTCACCCTCAGCGGCATCGACATCGGCGCGTTCGACCCGGGCCGGACCGACTACGAGGGTCTCATCGGCGAGGGCGTGACGGAGACGACGGTCGAGGCGGCGGCGATGCAGCGCCGCACGGACGTCGCGGTCGACCCGCCGGACGCCGATGGCGACGACACGAACGGCCACCAGGTGGCGCTCGCAGGAGTCGTGGAGATCGCCGTCACGGTCACGTCAGCCGACGGCAGGCGCACGAAGACCTACCGCGTGGCCTTCAAGCCCACGGAGACGGAACTCGCGGTGCGTTCCGGGTGGACCGCGTTCGAGTGGCCGGGAGCCGACAGCACGGCTATCGACGAGGCCGGCCTTCCGGGTGAGGTGGTCGCCGTCTACACCTGGGACGGGACCACGGGCGCCTGGCTCGCGTACTTCCCCGACCTGAACGATGTGCCCGGCCTGAACACCCTGGCCGGGTTCTCGTCCGGCGCGACCTACTGGGTCGCGGCCGCGGAGGCGGTCACCTGGACGATTGCGACTCCAGAGGCCGGTGTGCCCTAGACGTCCTGGGCACAGGGACGCCCCCGGGGAAACAAGGGGATGAGGGGTGGTAGGCCAACGCGGACGGTGCTGCGAACTTTCAGCTGGGCGGTCTCGCTATAGATAAGACGAGCCCATTTTCTCCAGCTGTTCCGGGTGCTCGGCGTCCCACGTGAGGGTTCTTGTGGATGGAGGGTCCCCCAGAGCGTCAGGGTGCACAGGCGAGGACTTTCGCTAGCATGATGTGGGAGGCTGAGTCGGTATGCACCTCGGCGAACTCTTCAAGGACTTCCACCTCGAGAATGTGAAGCTGAATCTCAAGGCAGTTCAGTTCGAAGTGTCATTCCGGGAGACTGACAAGGATGCCGCCTGGGATCTCTACGTCGAGATGCTCACCAGAGTCGTCACCCAGCCGCTTCCCCCAGAAGCCGGCGACGAGCAAGCTGCGCTGGAGAGCGTGTACTCACTCGTTCCGGCCACGCGGGAAGTCCTGAGGCACCACGGACGAGCGTCGATCCAGTTCAGCAAGGTTGCGGTGCCCGTGTTGAACCAGATCGTACGGCCCTTCACGGCGAAGTGGCACAAGGAGAGCCTGTCCGGCTCCTTCGGACAGGAGAGCAAACGATTGCAGTTTCGGAAGGAGTTGGAGAGCTTGCAGGTTGAGCTACGCAACTACAACCGATTGCTTGCCGAGATTGCCAGCGTAGAGGACCTCACGGACCTGGAAGATCCTGAAGGAGAGTAGCTATGCCCCAAGCCCCTCGACATAAGACCTTCGCCAGCTACCACCACGAGAATGATCAGGAGTACAAGGACCGGCTGGTGAAGGAGATGGCAGCCGACATCGTGGACCGCTCGGTCGAAGACGGAGACATTGACGACCGCCTTGGGACGGAGGCCATCTGGGAGAAGATTCGTGACGAGTACATTGCCGACGCCACCGTCGTGATCGTTCTGATCGGCCGCCGCACCTGGAGCAGGAAGTACGTGGACTGGGAGATCGGCTCGGCGCTGAACAAGAGCAGGAACAACTCCCGATGCGGCGTACTGGGGATAGTGCTGCCCGACCACCCGGACTACGGCAGGGAGCGTCGAAGCCCCGACCTGCTCCCGCAGAGACTGGCAGCCAACATTGAGGGAGACGACCCCTACGTACGTCTGTACGACTGGCCGGGTGACGGCTCCCTTGCCGTTATTCGCGACTGGGTCGATGACGCGTTCCAGCGGCGGGCCGGCCCGGCACCTGACAACTCGTCGAAGCGGTTCAAGAACAATAGAGACGCGTCCGCAGTCGGTTCAGAGGGGATGTCACTGGCTGATGGCATTCTCTGGGCAGGCGCCGCCATCGTAGGAGCTCGGATACTTGAGCACTTCCTCAAGCCCTCGCGAGCAAGGCATGACGGAAGTGAACCGGGCCGCGCGCGCTACGTGCGACCGAACCGCCTTCCGAGACGGTGAAGTCGGGGGTGATTTCATGGCTCGATCCAGAAGGCGCAAGGTGTTCATTAGCTACCACCATGAGGAAGACCAGAAGTACAAGGACCGGTTCGTCCAGATGATGAGCGACTGCATCGTGGACAAGTCTGTCGGTACCGGCGAGATTGTCGACCAGGATAGGCCCTTGGATGAGGTTAGACGGCGAATCCGTGACGAGTACATTGCCGAGGCCACCGTCACGGTGGTCCTGATCGGCCGCTGCACCTGGCGCCGGAAGCACGTCGACTGGGAGATTTCTGCGAGTCTGATTGATACCCCTCACAACGACAGGTGCGGCCTGGTGGGCATCTTCCTTCCAAGCCATACGGACTTCGGGGCTGCCGAATACGATCCCCGTCTGATGCCCCCCAGGCTGGCAGCCAACTGCGAAGGCAACGACCCGTTTGCGGCCGTTCATGATTGGTCAGGGAGCCAGCACGAGGTCGGCCGTATTCGCCGGTGGATCGACGACGCTTTCTCAAGGCGAAGACGACAGCCTGACCCTGACAACAGCTACCCGCTGTTTTCAAGCAATCGACGTACGGCCTGTTCCCGCGGTTGGCAGAGTTAGACCTGCTACAGGCTCCAACCCCATCCAGGCCGTCCTCACCCCCGAAGGAGGTGCTAGTCCCAGGGCTTGAGGGCAGCGGCTATCCATGTCGCGATGACACCGCCAGCAACCGTGATGAGGAACAGGACGACCTCTCTGTTCAGAATCGGAGGGGGTAAGGGCCGATTCACATCTTCATGTCGGCGACGTCTCAGATTGAAGGGTGGCGGTTCCCAAGAAGCGTTGGCGTCGAACCGCCGCTTCAAGTAGTAGCCCCCCGCCACCACAAAGGCATACGTTCCGAAGGCGGCTGCTGCTATCCATGGGGACACCAGCCAGAGTGCCACGCACATGAACCACGCAGCGGCACTTGTTCCCCAAACGCCCCACCACCAATCACGAAAGACGGTGGAGATTAACTCGTGCTCCCTCGCCCATGTGGTCTGGGATGCGTCACGAAAGACCCGATCCACCCCGGTGGTAATCTCGTAAAACCTGTCGCGATACGCGTCACTTGCAGAAACTTCGACCTCCCACAGGGTGTGTTCTCGCCACTCGCTATCCTGCACTTCGGCCTGGGCTGACAGCGCGGTCCCATGTTCCTCCGAATACACATCCACCGTGAGTCTCATGCCGCTTGCGTCTGGAACTCGGTTGCGCAGTTCAATTAGCTCACTGAGGGAACCTGCGGTCGCTCTTGTTGAACCCCGGTCGCCCCGACTGCTGAGAGCCCACTCGACATTGGCATTCTCAAACCTAAAAAGTTCCTCAATCTCCTCCAGATCATCAATGTACAGAGTCCCCGTAGGTGTGAGGGCGCGCTCCCACGTCTCTCTAACTTCTGCCACGAATCGCACTACCCAGAGTGAGGAGTCTACAGGAGCACCCTCGGGGGTCTCGCTCCAATGGGGGTGCGTCACGCCAAGGTCAAGCAAGGTTCGTGCAGCCCTGCCAGTTGTTCACGAGTCTGGGAAAGAGGCAGTACACTCTTTCCCGTGGCGACCTACAGGGGACCCGCAGAACTGATCCCCGAAGACGGCGGGGCGCCGATCCCGGTCACGGCTTACTTGTACACCCAAAAGCGTCGGCACCTGACGACATGGAGTGGCCACATCCCAAGACAGATCGAAGGCCCTCAGATTGACTCCGGTGCGCAGTTCACGATCCGCCTACCGGATGGTAGCAAGGGAACCGTGCTCGTACAGAACGTGTCCACCTTCATCAGTGCCACACAAGCCCGAGAGCGGGTGGACATTGTCGGCTCAGGCCCTCCCCCGTTCTAGACCCAGGGTACTCACGTATATGGATGAGCGGGAGGCCTTCCTGAAGGATCGCATCCCCTATTGGCAGGAGTGAGTGCGCAACCCAGGGATCTACAGTGAGTGGGTCAGGATTGGCAGAGTACTCAGTCGCTTTCCGACCTACGGAGCGTGATGAACGCCTTTCCCCGACCGCGATGAGTGAGCCGGAACAAATCCGACCGCGTGGCTACGAGGTCGGGGAACGTGGAGTGGCCGTATTCACGGAAGTCGAATCCAGGGAGGAGATTCTTCACCTTGGGGAGAACTCTCGAGGCGATGCGCCCACTTGGGTCCCTTGCCCGATCGATGACTCCCAGAAGAACCGGAGTCCAGTCGGGGAGTTCCTCCTTCGGCACATTCTGGTCCGCTGCCAAACGTACATACGGCCGGCCCTCGCGTCTTGCCCGGGAAGGCCTGGTGACCTCGAAGATGTCGGGCCGTCGGCGCAGAAGGTCCAGGAAGCCGTCCGGGGCATCCTCAACCACGTCCCGAAAGTCGGGATGCTCGTCCAAGAGCGCACGTTCAACCTCTTCGACCCGGCCCCAACCACTGGCGTCCCGGGTCGATGCGAGAGCGGATCCAGCCCACCCTATCCACTCCGGTTCGGAGTCGTCGTGCTCGGCACTTGACTGCCCCGACTCCCTGGGTGCCTTTGCTGCAGCAACAGAGGTCTTCTGAGAGACCTTCGCCTCCCGCTGCATCCCTTCTATCTCTCCGACGGCTCCGACACAGTCGGCCTGTTTGAGCAGCACGATCATGGGTCCGACGAACTCGTCCAACTCTTCGTTGGTGAGTTCGCTGTCGTGGGGATGGGCAACCTGCGTGTTTCGTACCACCATGACGTACTGGAGGCGTGCATCCAGGAGGTCCCGGTGAGGAAAGAGGTCGGCGAACAGGTCGCACGTGCTCTTGGCCGTGAGGATCTGCTTGATGTGAGACGGATCAAATGACTCTTCGACCCTCCGAGAGGGAGCCCTATCGATGTTCCTCTTCAGGTCGGGCCAGAGATGGTTTCCTACGGCCTTCTCCACGCCGCTTGGGTACCAGTCTTCTTCGAACTCAGCCTCGAGTCTTGTCCGGACGAGCTTCCGGAACTCCCGCAGCCAGATCCTAAGCGCCCGGCCAAGGTAGTCGACGTTGTCCCACGACATGCTCTCAGGCACCTCCAGGAGCCAGCATTGTAGGACGCGGATCCGCCTGTACCCCAGAAGCGACACCCGTTGCTGTTCCAGGGGGAGGGTGTCGGGGGTACGATCGGCATCGTGATACTGGTAGCCCTCCGACTGTGGGGCGAGGACATCTCGTACGAAGGGGACACGGGGTGGTCGAGCCACCAAGGATTCCTCGACACCCTCACGCCCGAGAACTCACCCAGCATTCCCGACTGGCCTCGGCTGGTGGCCGAAACGATGCGGGACCAGTTGGGGGCCGAGATCCTGTACGTCGTGCCGGCAGATAATGTCCCTGGACGGGTGTACTGACCTCCAGTAGGCACTGGTCGCCCATGGCCGGGGCAACGAGCACTGCCCCATATAATCCCCGGAAGCCCGACCGGGCACTCCACCTAGGAACTTTTGATTGCCTGACAGCACCGACGACGCGCGTAAAGTCCAAGACCACATCGACCGCATCTTTGACGCCGATCCGGATGACCGCGCGGAGGCCATCCGACGGCTGTTCGTCGAGGTGCTGGACTTCCATGGTGTTGTTGGACAGGTAGGCCTGCGTGGGCGGCGCGAGGGCGCCGAGCTGCCCGACTTTGCGGAGCGCATCGCCTCGCTCGGTGGAGTAGACGTGGTCTGGGTCGCGCTGGCGAGCAAGCGCGTGAACAAGCGTGAGGCAGCCGAAGCCGCCCGCCTGATTGAGAGAGAATTGGGTGAGGACCTGCTCCTCGTCTGCACCAACCGCAACGAGAAGCTGGGGGACGCGGACCAGCTCCACCTGATCTTGCCTGACTTCGGGAGCGGGACGACTCCGACGCTGCGCCGCAGAACTGTCGAGCGCGGTCTCCGGGAGCGGACGGCCTGCCTGGAGATCGCCGGCATCTACTCGAAGGCCAAGGGCGTTCCCGTCGTAACGGCCATCAGGGACGCCTTCGAAGTCGAGCCGGTCACGAAGAGGTTCTTCGAGGAGTACAAGCGAATCTTCGAGGCCGCCAAAGAGCGGGTGACTGGCTTCGGTAGCGACGAAGATCTCCATCTATTCGTCCAGACGCTGTTTAACCGCCTCCTGTTCGTCCACTTCCTCTCACGCAAGGGCTGGCTCACCTTCAACAATGACACGGAATACCTCAGCGCCCTCTGGCAGGACTACCAAACCACCCCCGGCGAGACGAACTTTCACCGCGACCGACTCCTGCGGCTCTTCTTTGACGGGTTGAGTAATCCCGAGTCGCAGTTTCGCGACTACCCCGACATCGGCAAGGTGCAGTTTCTGAACGGCGGGCTGTTCGAGGAGACAAGCCTCGACAAGCAGCCGGGCGTGTCCGTGCCCGACGAGGCCATCCAGCCGCTGCTGTTCCAGCTTTTCCGGAGGTTCAACTTCACGGTCATGGAGTCCACGCCGTTCGACATCGAGGTGGCAGTGGACCCTGAGATGCTGGGAAAGGTGTTCGAAGAGCTCGTGACCGGACGCCACGAGTCCGGCTCCTACTACACGCCCCGCCCCGTGGTCTCCTTCATGTGCCGCGAAGCGCTCAAGGGCTATCTGGAGGGCTGCGAGACCGGACTCGACGCAGAAGCCATTAGCGAGTTCGTCGATGAGCAGTGTACGGAGGGCGTCATTGGCGTCGCGGAGGCGCGCAAGGTGGCGGAGGCGCTGAGCGAGGTCACGGTCGTCGATCCGGCCTGTGGCTCCGGGGCCTACCTGCTGGGCATGATGCAGGAACTTGTCGACCTTCAGACGGCGCTCTTCAGGGCCGGGGCCGACCCCAAGTCACTCCACGCGCTCAAGCTGGAGATCATCGAGCGCAACCTGCACGGCGTGGACAACGATGGATTCGCCGTTAACATCGCCATGCTTCGCCTCTGGCTCTCGCTCGCCATCGAGGATGAGCCGCCAATCGACCCGCTTCCCAATCTCAACTTCAAGATTGTCTGTGGCGACAGCCTGCTCGGCCCCGACCCGAGTGGCCTCAGTCTCGACCGGGTCACTATCGAACAATCCGGGTTGGGACAGCTCAAGGGCGAGTACCTGCGCGAATCCGACGGTGCCAAGAAGGACCGCCTTCGCGGTGAGATCGCCGTCGCCCGCGAACAGGTGCGGGCTAACCTCGGAAGCGAACCGATTCCAGAGGACTCCATCGACTGGCGGCTGGAGTTCGCAGAGGTGTTCGCGTCACGGGGCGGCTTCGACATCGCCATCGCGAACCCCCCATACGAGCGACACGAGCAGATCAGCAGGCACAAGGCCAACCTGAAGGCGCGCTACCCAGATGTCTACACAGGCACGGCCGACTATTACGTCTACTTCTACAGCCGGGCCATCCAGATACTCTGCCCAGGCGGGGTTCTGGTCTTCATCAGCAGCGACAAGTACATGCGAGCGGGCTACGGGAAGAAGCTGCGCAGGCATCTCTCCAGCAGCCTGACCCTCAGCCAGGTCGTGGACTTCGGCGATCTGCCCGTGTTCACGGCGACGGCCTACCCGTCCGTCATCGTTGGTCGCAAGGTCCAAGCTGAAGCGGACCTCCCGTTGCGCGTCGCGGACCTCGTGATGCCGATCCGCCGGAAGATGGCGGCCGAGGAACGGCCCGTGACCACGGAGACCGTAAACCGTGCAATCGAGAGTCTCCCTTCCCTCCTCTCCGAACACGCGGTGTCTGGATATCCACGCTCGATGCTGGCGGAGGACGGTTGGGTCCTTGAGGACCTGTCCCTAGTCCACCTTTTCGAGCGGCTGATGAACACCGGCACGCCTCTCGGGGAGTTCGTTGAGGGACGCATCTACTACGGCATCAAGACCGGGCTGAATGAGACGTTCGTCATCAACCGGCGGAAGCGCGACGAACTTGTCGAGGCGGACCCGCGCAGCGCAGAGTTGATAAGGCCGTGGCTGCGTGGGCGGGACATCAAGCGGTGGAAGGCGGACTGGGCTGGGCAATATGTCATAGCGATCCAGAACAGTGGTGACGCCAGTGCGAGCAACCCCTGGGCAACCGAAGTGTCCGAGGAATCCGCCAGAGCTGCCTTTGCCACCCACTACCCCGCCGTTCACGACTACTTCAGCCAGTCTGAGCAGAGCCTCCGCACAAGATCGGATCAGGGAAGGTTTTGGTGGGAGTTACGTGCCTGTGCCTACTACCCGGAATTCGACCAGCCGAAGATCGTCTTCAATCGATTTATCAATGCCCCCACCTTCGCGTTCGACACGTCTGGGACCTACCACAACGATGCCTGCTACTTTGCCGTGCCCCCAACCCCGTCCCTCGCCGCAATCGTCAACTCCCAAATCGGGTGGTGGCTGCTCTGGCACCTCTGCACGATGCTCCAGAACGGGTACTTCCAGGTCTTCGTGCAGTTTCTTGAGAGGCTGCCAGTCCCGCGGGTGGGTGAGGATCTTGACCGACGACTCTCGGAGCTTGTGCTGCAGGCGAGCTCTGGAGATGTGACACCCGCCCTCGAATCGGAGATCGACGACCTTGTGTCCGAAGCTTTCGGCCTGACAGACCAGGAGAGAACCTTGATACAGGAGTGGTTGGAGCAGCGGAGCTTGCTTGAGTGATAGGCGAAGCAGCTGTCACAGGGAGTATCGGTGCGGCAGTGGCCGTCGCCGTCATCGGGGTCCTCACCTATGGGGCGCGAGCATGGATCGGCACGCAGATACAAGAGGCCATCCGGCTCGGATACCGGAAGGAGCTGGAGGAGTACAGGCACGACCTCCGGGTCGAGGAGAATGCCTTGCTTGAAGAGCTCAGGAAGCTGAATAGCCAACTGCAGGCTATTCAGGGGGCAGCCAACTCGGCATTTGTTGAAGGGCAGCGTGTTTCGGCCGAGTGGCGCATCAGGGCTGTCGATGCCTTCTGGCAGCAGTGGGTCGAAGAGTTACAGGAGACGCCACTTGAGGTCCGCCTGTGGGACTCCTCCTGGGGAACCGGAGTCCAGGAGGCCCTACTACAGGAGTCTTCCTTTGTCGCGCTCGCAAGGGGGCGTTCCCGGGATGTCGACAGAGCAATTGAGTTCGACATGGATCGGCATCGACCGTTCGTTGGAGATGAGCCTTGCTCCCTTCTTCGGGTTTATCGGACGGTAGCGGCCTTCATTTCCCTTCGCATGAGTCAGCATGTGGCGGGTGAGAACACAGATCCTTGGTTCGCCGACGAAAGCATCCTTAGCCTTGTTCGTATAGCCCTGAGCGAGTCGGAATTCGAGCAATTTCTAAGCAGGAAAAATGGCCATCTGCTCCTCCTTCAGAAGGCGATCGAAAAGAACCTAACGTCCGGCCTCCGGAAAATCATTTCTGGTGAAATCGCCACGGATGAGAGCCTAGAGCAAGGCCTTAGGATTTTCGAAACGGTCCAGGGGATTGGAGCCAGCGGCTACCGCGCAGATCCGAGTTAGTGAGGTCGGTGGCGGCGCTCTCGCGTTAGCCCTGAGACGTAGGATAGGCACAGAGCCCCCCTCAAACCGATGAACATCCTCCACGCTACGACCGACCCCACGCTGCTCGCGCGGCTCAAGGACATGCTGGCCAGTTCTGCACGGGCCGACATCGCGGTCGGGTACTTCTTCATGAGCGGCTTCGAGGCAGTGGCCGAGGAACTGTCGAACCTCCTCAAAGTCCGCATCCTCGTCGGTCGCACCGACCAGCAGGTGCTCGAAGAGGTCGCTGCGGGGCTTCAGCAGGCGCCAGCACTTCGCGCTCGCCTTGAGACGGACACACTAGTCCAACGGCGACAGCGGGCCGCCCTCGCTCAGCAGGCGGTGGACCACATCAGCGACGGGGTCTCCATGCTGCCGCAGGAGCAGGGGACGGAAGCGGCTGTGAAGGCGCTGCGGGACCTCGTGGCCGAGGGCAAGGTCGAGGTCCGCACCTACCTGCGGAGTCCCCTGCACGCCAAGGCCTACCTCTGCTGGTACGACAACCATGCGGAGCCGGGGGCGGCAGTGGTGGGCTCGTCGAACCTCACGCTTGCGGGGTTCGAGGGGAACACCGAGCTGAACGTACGCGTCAGCGGCGACGCGGAGATGGCCGCGCTCAAGGAGTGGTTCGACAACCTCTGGGCCGACTCCGAGGACATCGGAGAGGCGCTCGTTACCGAGTTGGACCGCTCCTGGGCGCTAGACGAGACGCCTCCGTATCACGTCTACCTGAAGGCCCTCCACGAGCTGTACGCCTCAGAGATTGGCGGAGGCGACCTGCCGCTTCCCACCGACCGCGAACCGCTCGCCAACTTCCAGATCGACGCAGTCAAGCAGGGCCTGGGGATGATCGAGGAACACGGCGGTTGCTACATCGGCGATGTCGTGGGGCTTGGTAAGACATTCATCGGCGCCGAGCTGCTTCGCCAGCTGCCGATGCACTATCCCAACGATGGGCCCCCGCTCATCCTCTGCCCCGCCGGGCTGAAGCCGATGTGGGAGCAGTTCAACGAACGCTTTGGGCTCGGGGCTGCGGTGGTCTCACACAGCCTCATCAGTGCGGTCCCCGCCCCCGAGTTCGACGAGGACCTCGGCAGATACGTCGACGCCGAGCCTCCTGAGCACGGCATCATCCTGGAGCAGGAGTACCCGAACCGCGGCCCTGTGTTGGTCGACGAGGCGCACAACTTCCGCAACATCAACCAGCGCTCGAGAGGCCTTCGCGACTACCTAGACGCTGGCGACCACAAGGTCATCCTGCTCAGCGCCACGCCCCAGAACCTCGGGCCCATGGACATCTACCGGCAGCTGCGTCTGTTCCTCGACAACACGGACCACGGCCTCAACATCGAGCCGGTCAACCTCGAGGAGTACTTCCACAACGCGCGTGTGTGGCTTGAGTACCGCGTCGACGACGAGAACTATCGGGCCGACTTCGAGGAGTGGAAGCGCAACGGCCAGGGTTCTCCTCCGGTGCCGGGGAAGTCCAAGCCAACCATCCCGTACGCACAGATCGAGGAAGTCCTGTCGTCGGTCTTCATCCGCCGTCGACGGAAGGACATCAAGGAGCTGTACGGCGACACAGCGGAGGTCGGGGGGAAGCCGGTGCACTTCCCCGACCCGGTGCTCGACAACGTCGACTACCGCCTGGACAAGGTGTATGCCAAGGCCGGCTCGCTCAGGGAGTTGGAGAACGAGCTCGAGCGGCACCATGGCTACCGATACCGCGTCACGGACTACATCAAGGAAGAGGCCAAGGAGAAGGACGAGTACCGCGACCTCTTCCGGGCTCGCGACCGCATTGCGAAGCTGATGGGAGTGCTGCTCTTCAAGCGGCTGGAATCGAGCATCGAGGCGTTCCGCTCAACGCTGACTTCCCTGCAGCACAGCAACCGCAACTTCCGGGGGGCGCTCGAGGCGGGATACGTCCCCATCGGCGGCACGGCCACCCGACTGCTCTCGGGGCATTCCTTCGATGCCGACGAGTTGCTGGAAGTACTGCAGCAGGAAGAGGAACGCCGGCGGGAATCGGGCGGCCAGCGTGCCAAGTTGGTCCACACGACCGATGACTTCAACGTCGAGGAGTGGTTGGGGCACCTGGACGCTGACTATGAGGTCCTGCGTGGCATCGTGGAGCGTGTCAAAGACATCACACCCGAAGACGACGACAAGCTTCAATCCTTGAAGCGCTTCCTTGAGCGGTCGGATGTGCAAGAGGGCAAGCTGCTCCTCTTCTCCGAGGCCGAGACCACCATCGATTACCTCTACCGGGAGTTGAACCCGGATGGCCTTGATTCCTCGATCGTGCGCATGACGGGAAGCACCCACCGCGATGCTGAGAGCATCGTCAAGCGGTTCTCGCCGGGCTCTAACCTGCGCAAGGAGGAGAGGATGACTGGTCCCGAGATAAGGGTGCTCCTCGCGACCGACGTCGTTTCCGAAGGGCAGAACCTGCAGGATTGCGCCCGCGTCCTCAACTACGACCTGCACTGGAATCCTGTGCGCCTCATCCAGCGGTTCGGTCGCGTCGACCGGATCGGCACGGAGCACACCGAGATCAACCTGCACAACATGTGGCCAGACGTCGAGGTCGATGAGCACCTCTCGCTCACCGAGCGGCTAACGCGGCGCATCCAGTCAGTCCACGACCTCATCGGGCTGGACAGCAAGCTGCTGTCTGAAACGGAGCGGCTCAACTTCGACGCGATGTATCGAATCTACGGACAGAAGGAGTTGCCGGAGATTGATGACGGCCTCGACGAGGTGGCGGCGAACCAGCGGGCAGTCGCCCTGCTCCAGCGCATCCAGGCGGAGGACCCGACCTTGTGGCAGACGATCACGGACCTGCCCGATGGGATCCGCTCGGCACTCAGGGTACCTGCAAAGCAGGACGAGGAAGCCAACGATCGCTTCGTCCAGAATCCGCTCGACGTGGAAGGGGCTCAGGCGCCACTGATGTCGCCGACGAGTCTGGAATCCATTCCCTCCCCATTCGACGACCCCGGCCCAGACGAGACGCTCGTCCTCCTGGGCGCAGGGGATGTGCACGGCTGCTACGCGGTCGGAAGCGACCTCGAGCCGCGCGCCATTAGCCCGGCACAACTCATCGCCGCTGCTGAGTGCGAGGAGGACACTCCGGCGCAGCCGCTCCCCAAGGACACGAATGAGCGAGTGATGGCTGCGTTCTCAGCCTTCCAGTCCGACTTTCAGACGCGGCTGGGCAGGAGCAAGCGTCGGCGGGATACCAAGGCGCGTCGCTACCTGTCCCGCCAACTCAGCATCGCGCTCCGGGAAGCCGCGGAAGACACAGCCGAAACGCAGCGCATCGAGGCGTTGAGGCGGATATTCCTCGGCGACGTGTCCCAGCAGGTGGAAAGCGCCCTCGCGGAGATTGGGAACCTGCGTCTGGAGGGTCCACTGCTCCGGAAGCGACTGGAAGCGTTACGCGAGCGATACCGCCTCAGTTCGCCCGACGACGAGGAGTTGACTCCCAGTCAGGAGCCTCAGGTCATTCGCATCGTGTGCTCGGACGGGCTTGTGTGAGGGCGCATCCGAGCAGGGCCGACAGTATCGCGCGAGCCCGGGCAGGACTCCGACAGTCGATGCCTCCGATGGCCTAGTCACTCCCGGATTCGGATGCGCGAGCCTTCCACTATCCACAGTTGACCTCTGGGGGATGCCTCATCCAGTCGCTCCATCAAGATAGAGGCCACCTCCAGTACCGCATCGCGCGCTCCGGTGGACAGCCGAAACACAACAATGCCGAAGTGCTCCGCAGGCGGGTATGTTCGTATGTCGGAGAAGTCGAGGTCTTGCGTGATCAGCACGCGCTCCTCGCCAATGCAGACCGCCGCCACCTCCACGTCGGGCGCACCGCCCAGTCCCTCGTCGACGACCGTCTCCGCATCATGCCCGGACTCTGTGAACAGGCTCCTGAGCTGTGTCGGAAGGTTCTCGTCGAGTTTGACCCGCATGGAGCGTCTCTATGCTCCCAGCGGCACAGTCCGCTCCTTGGCCAGTTCCGTCGCGTAGTGGAGGGCCGCGGTAACCGCATCGACGGAAACCGTTGGATAGCTCTCCGCGATCTCCTCGGCCGTCAGACCCGCGGCCAGGTTGTCGAGAATGACGGTGACCATCACACGGGTACCAGCGATGCAGGCCTGTCCGTGGCAGACGCTCGGGTCGACGGTGATGTAATCGCGCCAATCCATGGCGAGCCTGCCCCCTTGGCAATCACATGATCCGTGTGCTTCGCGCGGGCTGTCAAACACTCCGGGGCTGCTTGAGGGCTGATAGTACTAGTGCCAACGCGACCCGCGACCCAAGGTTACGACTCGTTCAGCGGAGCCGCCAACTCGCCTACACTCCCTCTCCCGCCACTTCGATTAGCCGCGCGAGGGCGTTGGCGAGGCGCATCTGGCGGGGGGTGCGACAGCGGACGCGGATGAGGTCGGGGCTGGCGACGACGACCGCGAGGCACTGGGCTCGGCTGGTGGCGACGTTGAGGCGGTTGAGGCTGTACAGGAACTCCATGCCACGGGGCGCCTCGTCGGCAGAGCTGGTCGCCATCGAGTAGATGGAGATGGGGGCTTCTTGCCCCTGGAACTTGTCGACGGTACCGATACGGAAGTCCGGGAGGGCGTCCTTGATGGCCTTGACCTGGGCGTTGTAGGGCGTGATGACGAGGATGTCCTGATCATCCAGCGAGTGGTCTGAGCCCTCGGCGTCCATGTGGGTGGGGTCGCCTTTCAGGAGGGTGTGGACCAGCGTCGCCAGCTCCTCGGCCTCCTCGGGGGACTCACTCGACTGGCCGGCGTGTTGGACCGGTAGGAACCGGATGCCCGTGCCGGAAAGGGGCGGGGTTCCCTCAAGGTCGAGGCGGTCGCGGTTGGGATGCGAGTGCAGCCGGCCTTCATAGAACACTTCGGACGTGAAGGCGCTGATGTCGGGATGGAGACGCCAGGTTCCGTCGAGGAAGAGACCGAGGTGATCTGGCATCACCCGGTTGCCGTCGAGCAGGTGCGCGAGTGCCGAGCGCTCGGCGCCCGGCGGATGCACGCCCTGCAGGGGCTGGTCGAGCTGCTGTGGGTCGCCCAGGAGAACGAGGTTCGAGGCAGAGAGTGAGGCCGCCAGCGCGTCGGCCAACGACATCTGACCGGCCTCATCGATGAAGAGCACATCGACGCTCTCGACCATGTCCTCACGGGCCCAGAGCCAGGTTGTTCCACCAACGACGTCCAGCGAGCCCTCGGCGAGTGCGCGCCTCGCCACGTCGTTGTCCGCGAGATGCTCGGCGTCGGTGTAGGCAGGTTCATCGTTCGAGCGCTGGCCGATGGCGACATCGATGTTCCGCTCGCTTGCGACTCCTGCCACCTTGAACAGCAGTTCGCCGATTACCTTGTGGCTGTTAGCGGTCACGCCGACGCGCTTCCCCGAAGCCACGAGGTCAACGATCATCTGCGCCCCGACCGTGCTCTTCCCCGAGCCGGGCGGTCCCTGGATGGCGAGGTAGGTCGTGTCCATGCTCGCCACCAGCCGACGTGCAGCATCCTGGGCATCCTCGGCGTCACCGAGAAGGGGCCTACCCTCGCCCTGCCCCAGCCTGGGCGGGCGGAGCGCGAGCAGGTCGCGGGCCGCCCGGTAGGGACCGGCGCCGTCGAGACCGTATTCGAGCACCCAGCGGGCAAGCCGCTGTAGGTTCTCCGGCTTGGGGCTTGGCCGGACGAAGTCGTGAGGGACGAGGGAGGTGGGCGTGGGCGGAGGTTGGCTGTTGCCCCGCCTGAGGTCAATCAGCCCCTCCTCGTCGTCGATGAACACGACCTTGCCGGCAGTCGTTTCGGTTTCCGGATCGTGAGGCGAGTCGTCCTCCCTGATGGCGTGGTCCTGCGGTGGGAAGCGGAACCGGTACACGGTCGAACGCGCCCTCGGCCTGGGGTCGGGCCACGAGTCCTCGAACGTCAGCTCACCTATCGCGTCTGACTCCTCGCGGCGCTCCTCGTCGGTGAGTTCCCCCACGAGGTAGAAGTAGCGCCACCAGAATGACTTGGCCTCGCGCCGGTGCCAGTTCAGGAGTTGGGCCAGCAACCAGCGGCCGCGCTCGTCCCCATCGAGATCATCGAGACTCTCCGGCAGCCCCACACACAGCTTGTCCGCCAGCTCGTTGACGGCCTTCTGCTCCTCGCTGTCCTCCCGCTCCTCAGGCTCGGACACGGCCGGGCGGGGGAGGTCGCCGAGCTCATGCTCAAGCTCCGCCCGCTGCTCTTCCAGCCAGTGCCGCAGGTGGAGAGTCGAGAGACAATCGTCGCGGTTGTAGCCCTTGATCTCAGAGAGCAGGTCCTCCCGTTCCTCGCCCTGCCCAAGCTCAAGCCAGGTCTCGAACTCGACGATGCTCTCGTTGGCATCGCGCAGGTCGACCCCGCGGTTGAAGCCATAGAGCGGCTCCAGACGCTTGATGGAGTAGCCCTCGACCGACGCTCGAACGCCCTGCCTCACGGCCCGAAAGAGGTCGACGAACACGTCCCCGCGCAAGAGCTGGTCGACCTCCTCTTCGCGTGTGCCGTAGCGCCCGGCGAGGCGCTTCACGGCGGTCGGTTCATACGCCGCATAGTGGTAGATGTGCAGGTTGGGGTCGGTCTCAAGCCGATTCATTACGAGGTCGATGAACGCCTCGAAAGCGCGCCGTTCCGCACCCGTCGTGACGGTGCCGTCCTCGATTGCCCAGAAGGCGTGGAACGCCGGCTGTCCGCCTTCCTCGGGACGGCCGGGCTCGACAACGCCGAAGAGGTAGTCGATGCCGTCGACCTCGTCCGACTCGAAGAAGGGGTCCCCCTCGATGTCGAAGAAGAGGTCGCCAGCGGAGGGCTCCGGGAGCATGAGCAGCCCTTGGTTGGGAACCAGCTCGTCCTCGCGGTCGCGCGGGGGCTCGATGCGCTCAGAGATCGTCCTCCCGAGGCGCTCGCCGCGGACCTGGATCTCCGCTTGCGCCTGGATTCGCGCCAGAGCTTCGCGGCCAGCGCCGTCGAGCCGGTCCGGAAGCGGTTCCGCCGGTTCGGCGAGCCCGGTGCGTGTGGTCACGTCGATGGCGTGCAGGGCGCGCCGTTGGCGTGACGACAGGCCAGCGACAAGAGAAAGGTCGTCTTCGGAGCGCCACTGCTTTCGGCAGCGCTCGCTCCAGCGACAGACGCCGCAGTGCTCAACGGGCTCCGGTGTGCCCTCGACGGGGAAGACCTCGCCACTGTCGAGGAACGCCTCGAACTCGCGTGCGACGAGCCGGTAGTAGGCGGCGTAGTCGGCGACGCGAAAGGAAACCTTCTCGCGCTGCACGCCACCGAGGGCCAGGTGCATCTTCTCGGGCTGCGCTCCCTGCAGCTTCGACACCATGTCGGAGTAGAGGGACAGCTGCAGGACGGCCGACGCCTTCGCGTGGCGCGCGAGCTTCGTGTCCCAGACCTCGTAGCTCCAGTCGCCGAGGTCGCTGGGCTGCGGGACCCGTCGCAGGAAGTCGGCGTAGCCGAAACGGCGGCCGTCGAACAGCACTGCCTGGAAGATGACGTCGGCGCCCTCGCGCATGGCGGCGAGGGTGTCGTCGCGCCCGCGGATGCGGCGCTCTTCGTACGGCAGGTCGTCGTTCCGCTCGACCTCAACGATGGTGAGCCCTTCGTCGCGGAGCGACTCCAGGAAGCGTTGCTCGTGCTCGATGCCTCGCTGGGCGATGCGGTCCAGCACCTTGTCTTCGCGGACGGGCCGCGCCAAGTGTCCCCAGACGGCTGCGCGTTCCAGCGTCGCAAGGTGCCGGCACTCCAGGTACCCGACGAGGTCCGTCGCGGAGTACACCACCCGCCCGTCGACTTGCTGCACCGGGCCATGCTAGCCGGTCGGCGTGACAAGAGCGCAAGGGGAGTGCTTCGTCGGTCCAGCGGCTACGGGCGAGCCTGGAGCACGTAGCCCTGCTCGATCAACCAAGAGCTCATCGCCGATAGGTAGAACGTTGGCTCGGCCTCCAGCGTCACGTCGGAGGCGTACAGAACGCACGCCTCCTCGCTGGTGTCTCCGTAGTGGTATGCGACCTCGCGCGGGCGGCGTTGCCAGAGATCGCGGAACTCCAAAGCAGCCCCGTCCTGCAACTCGTAGTCGACGAGGGTGGCAACAGGCTCGCGGCCTCCAGCGGCCTCGTCGAATCTGAAGAAGTCGATTACGTCGATCGTCATCCGGGATACCGTAGCAGGCACGATCGAGCGAGTGCTAGAGTGCGGCGCGGCTTCCGGAATCCGCTAGGTTCGAGCCGCCATAAGCATGAACACATCAGGAATCGACCGCCCTTCTGAGAACGCCTACTGGGTCGTGCCCGGTCGCTTCGCAGCGGGCGAGTACCCGGGCGCGAAGAACCGCGGGGATGCAGCCAAGAAGCTGCGACGCCTTCTCGGCGCAGGCATCGACCAATTCATCGACCTGACTGAGCCGCACGAGTTGGCCCCGTACGCGGGGATTGCGGAGGAGGAAGCCACCCGGCTGGGCCTGTCGGTGGAGCATGACCGGCACTCGATCCCTGACGTACAGATCCCGCGCAGCCGGCACGAGATGACCGCTATCCTCGACGCCATCGACGCTGCGCTCGGGGAGGGCAAGACCGTGTACGTCCACTGCTGGGGAGGGGTGGGCCGGACGGGGACGGTGGTCGGCTGCTGGCTTGTGCGGCACGGACGCACCGGGGAGGAGGCGCTGGCGCAAGTTGCGGAGTGGTGGCAGGGCGTAGAGAAGGCCTACCGCCGGCCAGAGTCACCCGAGACATCGGAACAGTGCGAATACGTCCGAAACTGGACCGAGCCGACGACGGGAGGCCCCGTGAGCGGCCCCACCACACGCGAGCGCTTCCGAGGCTGCCTGCTGGGCCTCGCAGCCGGTGATGCGTTGGGCACAGCCTTGGAGTTCGCGGAGCCGGGAACGTTCGAGCCCATCGACGACATGGTGGGCGGTGGACCGTTCGGCCTGAAGTCCGGTCAGTGGACGGACGACACCTCAATGGCCCTGTGTCTCGCGACGAGCCTGGTCGAGCGGGGCGGGTTTGACGCCAGAGACCAGATGGAGCGATACGTGCGTTGGTGGAAGGACGGCTATCTCTCCTCCAGGGAGCGGTGCTTCGATATCGGGACGACCGTAAGCGCAGCGTTAGCCCGATTCATCGATGAGGATGACCCGTACGCCGGTTCGACCGATCCGAAGACCGCCGGCAACGGCTCGCTGATGCGCCTGGCGCCAGTGCCGATGTACTTCGCAGGAGATGCGGAGGAAGCCATCCGCATGGCCGCCGACAGTTCCCGGACGACGCACGGGGCGCAGGAGGCCGTCGACGCCTCCCGCTACTACGCTGGCCTGCTCGTCGGCGCGCTGCGGGGCGTCGGGAAGGACACGCTGCTGTCACCCTCCTACTGTCCGGTGGAAGGGTTGTGGGAGCGGGAGCCGATGGCGGGGAAGATCGCCGCCATTGCCGAAGGGTCGTTCAAGCATCGGCAGCCCCCGGACATCCGGGGCGGATTCTATGTGGTGGAAACGCTGGAGGCAGCCCTGTGGGCCTTCCTGCATTCTGAGGACTTCCGCGAAGGGGCCTTGCTTGCCGCCAACCTTGGCCACGACGCCGACACGACCGCGGCGATCTACGGGCAGCTCGCCGGCGCTTACTACGGAGTCGACGGGGTCCCTTCTGAATGGCTGGAGAAGCTCACGATGCTGGATCAGATCACATCGCTGGCAGACCGGCTCTACGAACCGGGTGAGAGGCCCGAGTAGTGGGAACGCTCGCCCAAGGGGAGGGAAGCGAATGGCGCTCTGGGTGACACATACGTCGAAAGGCGCGTACGACGCTGACTTCCTTGAGAACGGCCACGTGGGGATTGGCTACAACTGCCGCCTGAATCTTGCCGATATCGAGTCAAAGGAAGCACTCAAGCAGCAGCAAGGCAGTGGTTCAGACGTCCTGTGGCGGTTCTACAGTGAGCCCAGGGAGGGGGATCTAGTAGTCGTCCCTTTCAAGGACGCTGCGGCCTCGTTCAGGGATGCCAGGGTGTCTGTCGGGGAAGTTGCCGGTCCCTATGAGTTTCGGGCCGACACGGAGCCGTACCACGTCCGACCCCTCCGCTGGATAGCCCATGGCATTCCTGCATCGGAGTTCGACGACGACCTCTACAACTCCATGACCATTGAACCGGCGTTTCACCGAATCGCGGTGGCCGACGCGGAGGAGCGAGTACGTAGCCTGACCGTGGGCGGCATCGATGCCTATATCCGGGGGGCTCAGCCGTTCATCGAGTCTGGGCGAATGGATGCTGAAGAGATGGAGTACAAGTTCGAAATCATTGCGGGCCTCGGCCGAGCTCGCGACGCGGCAGCTGCTGGTGACGACGAGTGGGCCGCACTGGTGAAGAAGGCTCTTGGGGTTGAGGGAAGCCCTATGGACTGGCGTGCGACAGCACCCCTGTATGACTGGTTCGCATCCGAGCCTGATGCAGCAATGGCGGCCATCCGGGCTCTCTGGACCGACGGCCGCGCCTCCACGAGGGAGCGCATTGACGCTTTCCTCCGACACGTCCCGGATAGTGGGCACTTCAGAAAGTCCCAGGTCGGCACGACCCTCCGGCCAGTCGCTGCTCTACTGATGGCTCTGGGTTCTGACTACCCGCCCTTCGCAAGGGATTCATTTGACAGGGCCTACCACAGCACCTACTACCCCCCGCCTCCACAAGATGCCAGCCACGGGGAGGTGTATGAGCACGCCCTCGGCTTCCTTAATGCGCTTGTCCGCCGTACAGCCGAGCTGGGGCTCTCCCGGCCCGAGGACCGCCTTGAGGCGCAGTCGGTCGTTTGGATGATGCGTAACGTATCCGTTGAGCCACACGGCGGCAGGCCAGATGCCCCTGCCCGAGACAATCCTCCCGTCCACGGCGACCTTGAAGCGCTCGGCGAGGAGCTCCGGCTGGGTGCTGACTTCCTGCGGGAAGTCGAACTGCTGCTGGATGACAAGCGTCAGGTCGTCTTCCAGGGGCCGCCCGGGACTGGGAAGACATACGTCGCGCGCAGGCTGGCCGAGTGCCTTGCCGGCTCGCGGGATCGCGTACGGCTGGTGCAGTTCCACCCGTCGTATGCCTACGAGGACTTCGTCCAGGGCTACAGGCCGACCGTCGACGACGAGGGGCGGGGAAGCTTCAAGCTCCGGGACGGACCACTGGTGCGGATGGCAGACCGGGCCCGCCAAGACCCCGAAGCCAGGCACTTTCTCGTCATCGACGAGATCAATCGGGGGAATCTCGCCAAGGTGTTGGGCGAGCTGTACTTCCTCCTGGAGTATCGCGACGAGGAGATGCAGCTTCAGTACTCGGACGAGCCCTTCAAGCTGCCCAAGAACCTCTACATCATCGGCACGATGAACACGGCCGATCGCTCGATCGCGCTGGTGGACCTCGCGCTGCGCCGCCGCTTCCACTTCGTCGAGTTCCACCCCGACAGGCCACCCATCAAGGGCCTGCTCAGGGACTGGCTCGATGACAGGGCGAAAGGCATGGAGTGGGTGGCGGACATCGTCGATCTCGCCAACGAGAAGCTGGCAAACCGGGAAGCCGCCATCGGCCCGAGCTACTTCATGCAGGAGGACCTCACCGAGGAGAAGGTCCAACTCATCTGGGAGCACAACGTCCTGCCATACATCGAGGAGCAGCTCTACGGGCAGCACGACCGCCTGGCTGAGTTCGACCTGGACCGGCTCCGGCGCGAACTCAAAGGCATCGTCGATGAGGAGAGCGAGCCCGCCACGGGCGAGCAAGCCGACGAAGCCGGCTCTACCGATGCAGGCGCTTGAGCTTCGGGAGTACGAGCCGCATGAGGCGCCCCTCTCTGTCGAGGACCGCGACACCCTCAAAGCAGCTGTTCCGTCGCTGACGGTCGAGCCGGTCATCGGGCAGGAGGCCGTCTATCGCCTGACTCCCGGCTCCACCGTGGGAGCACTTGAGCTGGGCGACCTCGCGGTTTCCATTCGCCCGAAGCTGGAAGTCTCGCGCGTGCTCTTCCTCGCCTCTTACGCGATGGGAGCGTTCAGACTCCAGGACGAGCCCTTCGCCTTCGAGGACGAGCCGACGCTGGTCGAAGCGCTCGCGCCCGCCCTCGTCGCGGCCGCCAGGCGTGCCTTTGGGCGCGGGCTCCTCCACGGCTACCGGACCGAGGAGGAAGCCCTCCACACCGTTCGCGGACGGATCATGGTTGCGGAGCAGGTCCGCCGCCGGTTCGATATCCCCCTCCCGGTGGAGGTTCGCTACGACGACTTCACCGACGACATCCTGCCCAACCGCCTCGTGAAGGCGGCAGCCTCCGTGCTTGGCGCGATGCACATCGAGGCTGCCGACGCCCGCGAGGGACTCCGCTGGATGGACGCGACGCTCGGGAACGTGTCCCTGCTGCGCTTCTCGCCGCTCGACGTGCCGGCTGTGGCCTTTAACCGGCTGAACGAGCACTACCGCGAGGTGGTCGAGCTGTCACGGCTCATCCTGCGATACCGGGCCATCGAGATGGACCGCGGAGGCGTGCGTGCGAACGGATTCCTCGTGGACATGACCGAGGTGTTCCAGGGGTTCGTCACGAGGGCGCTGCGCGAGTCCCTCGGCGTCTCCGACAGGACTCTCCGCTCCGACAAGAACCTCCCCGGAACGCTCTGGCTGGACAAGGAGAGGCGGATACGCCTCGGGCCAGACCTCTCCTGGTGGGAAGGCTCCCTTTGCACGTTCGTCGGCGACGCGAAGTACAAGCGCGTTCAAGACAAGCGGGTTCCCAACGCGGACCTCTACCAGATGCTCGCGTACGCCACCGCCCTCGACCTTCCCGGCGGTCTGTTGGCCTACGCGGAGGGCGAGGAACGGCCAGTCGTGCACGACGTTCGCAACGCCGGCAAGCGTCTGGAAGTCGCGGCCGTCAATCTGTCGGGCTCGATTGCGGACATCCGCGCCTCAATCGACGAGCTGGCTCAGAGTGTCCGAGCGCTTCGGGACGAGGCCCGCCACCTACGTCGCGCAGCGTGACGGGGGCGAGTCTGAGCAGCGAAATGCCGACATGGGAGGCAAGCAGTCCTGATGGAGCCTCTGGTGCGGATACTGCCGGAGGGACCGTCGGGGAGTACGCTGACCTTCGGCGACCCCCTCCATCAAGGTGGCATGAAGCCTTGGGCGACAAGCCATGAACCAACACGGAAGGCGCTTCCTCCCAGCTGACCAGTTCAGGCGGCACGCAAGTGCTCTCAAGGTGTCAGCCCTCTTCGACCGGGAGTTGGAGTTTTATGAGGAGCACTGCCTCTTGCTTCCCGCTGCCCGCACGCACATGCCTCAAGCCCATGCTGTTGCCCGAACGGAGAAGCGCTTCGGCATGCCCCTTACGAACCCAGACGACCTGGAGCCACCAGACGACTGGAAGCAACTGCACTGGCCAGGTCGGGGTGGCCTACACGCGTTTGATGCGGAGAGGGAGCGCAATCAATTCCTTGTCACACCTGACTGCTCAACGTTCGAGCCATGGGATGCCAGCCGAGTCCGTGTGACTACGGCAGGTGGGCGCACCGTTCAGCAGCCAACGGTCGAGCGGTACTACACGCCTTGGCAGATCCATGTCGTCGAAGCGCTGCGTCGGGGCAATCACTTCTACAATCACACCCACTTCCTCAGACACCTAGAACCATCACACGAAGTCTGGCAGTGGCACCGCCTGCCCGAGGACACTCAGCCGATTCGCTCGCTTCGGGGGATGGCAGCTGGCCTCGACGCACTTGAACGGTTCCGCTTCGCCGAGAACGATGCCTTACTCAAGGCCTTCGAAGCCGTACCGTCCGGAGAACCACTACCGGAGGAGGCGCAAAGCAGGCTGGGCGGTGTTCTGCGTCGTCGGGCACGTCGTTCACTGGGATCTTCTGACCTGGACGAACAGGCGCTTTTCGACTTCCTCAGCAAGCTGGTGGCTCTGGCTTCCAACTACCGCATGGACGAACGCATCGCCCTGGCCGAAGATGCCGAGGAGTACATCTGGGATACGCAAAACCTCGCGCATCATGCGTTCGGACACTCCTGGGACGCCTTCCTTGAAGCGGCTCGCGACCATGCTGGTCCATCGCTCATGGCTGATCTCCGGCGGCTCGACCCCGTTGAGACTGCCGCCAGCAGCGCCCGGCAGAACCTCACGGCCATCCTCAGCGAAGATCCAGCCGCAGGGTTCCTTTCGGACCCGGCTCTCACGAACAGCACGGCCGATGAGATTGTGAATTTCTGTCTGGACCACGACCTCCTGGAAGTTCTCTTCAGCCTCCAGCGCTACTCCTACACCGCGGACGAGCAGCGCCGCGACCCGTTTCCAGGCTTCTTCAATCGTCGGCTCCGGCCTCTTGCCCTCGCTGGGGAACAGCTCGCCCGCGGAGTGTTGGAGGCGTCAGCAAGCACGCAAAGCGATGCCGGCGGCCCGAGTCATAGTGGGGAGCCGTTCCCCGCCCTAGTCAAGATGCTCGGAACTGGCTCCTCCTGGCTTCCAGCCTTTCGGAGACTCATAAGCGACGGCCACACATCTGACAAAGGGGGAAATCTGGAGGAGCGCGCCATGCACCTGACCGCAGCGGCACTCGACGCCAACTCTGGAAGTGACCGTGCGATTGCGAACACCCTGGGTGCTGCGGTGGCTACCCGTAATCTCGTTAGCCACCGGCACCGGTTTCTTCCCTCCCGCATAGTCGAATCTCTCGCCGCCCCATGTGCCCACGCAGTGGCGCTGGTGTGGCTGGTGGCCAAAGCCCGAGGCCTTGTGTAGCCACCGCGAACTCACGGGGAGCCTACCTCCACCACAGCCCCACGGTCAGCACGCGTCGCACCCACCGCCAGAACACCGCCCGGTTGCGCTCGACCCGCAGGTCCTCCAGCGACTGCTTCCGCCGCCAGACTTCGTCGCGCCGGTCGGCGCGGTCCCAGGGATAGACCGCTGGCGGTAGCGTCAGCTCGTGGTCCCTGACCAGCCTGAGCTCCAACTCCAACACCTGCTGGCGAGCATCGAGCTTGTCCAACCGACGCCTCGACTCCTCCAGCATCCTCCGAGCCCCTCGCCACTCGGTGATGGCCGGCATCGCCTCACCGTAGATGAGTTCTTCGCCTTCCTCCGGCTCAACTGTCACCAGTTGGGGGTAGGGACGCTTGGGCGGCTTGACCTGTCGCTCTCGCACACCCTCTGCGGTTCCCTTCACGCCCGGCAGGAACGAGGCTGCTGACCCGTTCTCAAGCTCTCGCCGTGCTTCCACTTGGGCGAGGCGGCGCTCCCACCGGTCCAGCGTCCGAGCATGGTCCTCCTGCACTGCTCCGGCGACTGCCTGGATGGTTCCTACGCGGGTCCGCAGTTCCGCCAGCTCAACGTCCAGTTGCTTCACACGCGCTTCCAGCTCGTCCGCCTGGTCCGGCTCTGACTCCGGCGCAGGCGTCACCGAGCCCTTGACCTCCCGCAGGTGCCGCTCCAGCGCGTCGGCCATGCGCCCCGTCAGCCGGCCCGACTCGACCGCCCTCGCCAGCGTGCGGAAGCTGACGCCCAGCGCCTCCGCCGCCTTCACCTTGCCCCTGGTCTCGGCCACCTCTCGCAGCAACGCCACCAGCCGCTCGTGTCGAAGCTGCTCCGGGCTCCTGCTCTCGCCAGCAGGGATGCCTTCCTGACCATTCGCGGACTGGGCTCCCCCGGGGGTCCCCGCAGGGATTCCGCCCTTCTCAGGCCCGCCTTCCCGATTGCATTTTGTCAATTCTCGCCTCGGCATAGGTCAATTTCTCGTGGAAGCCGCTCCGGAACCGAATTGCTTACTGCCTACGTCCGGTAGGGGCAGTTTTCCCCTGTACCGACTGGGTTTCTCGCCTCGATTGCCTTTCTGCAATCTCCCTCTTTTCTCTGTACACGCCCATGACATCAGATCGGTCTCGACAGCGGCAGGCCCTGCGAGGGGGCATGTCCACGTGCCCCCTCGTAAGGCGTTACCCGTTGGCCCCTGGTTTCCCACACTCGATCGTCCGCGCCTGCCCCGGTGAAGGAGCTCTGGTCCTCCTGTCAGAGCCGCCCGTGGTGGCGCCGGGAAGGCGCGGGACAACCGATAGGAAAGGAACCCACACCATGCGACTCAACTCCCTGCACCTGCTCTCCCGCAGGTCCGAACCCCAGCCTCCCGTCCTCCTCGAGGTGACGCCCCCGCGCAGCGGCGAGCGCACCCTCCTCGGGGTCGAGAACCTTCTCGCGGCGATCGCCGTCCCCGAACCCTTCTCCCTGGAGCTGGCGGGAAACGCCGACGGCGTCACCCTCATGGCCCGCTGCCTCGACCAGCAGGCCGTGCGCGGCCAGCTCACCGCCCACTACCCCCAGGCCGTCATCGACGACGTGCCCCATGCGGAGGATCCGCTGCGCCTGCGCGAGGGGGAGCAGGCGTGGTCGCTGACCCTGCGCTCCAGCGGTCCCGACTACGTCCCTCTCCGCACCTACCGCGACGACGACCTCCTCGACCCCGGCTCCGATCCCCTCATCGCACTCCTCGGCGCGCTCTCCGCCCCGGGGGAGGGCGAGCGCATCGTGGCCCAACTGCGCATGCAGTCGCTGGGGCCGGGCTGGGCGCAGGGGTACGCCGCGAAGGCCTTCGAGCCGCCACTTCCCCTCCAGCCGCAGCCGGCCGCACCCGTTAGCCAAGAGCGCCAGCACGCAAACGGCGGCATGGCGGCGGCCTTCCTCGCCGTGGCCGTGCTCGGCCTCGTGCAGGGCTACCGCTGGGTGCAGGCGGGCGAGCTCTGGAAGACGGTCCTGGCGGGCCTCGGCATCGTCGCCGTCCTCGGCCTCGCCGGCTGGGCGAAGGCGCGCTGGCAGCGCAACCGCAACCGCGTCCACGACCCCGCCCTCATCAAGGAGAAGGTGTCACAGCAGGCCTTCGAGGCCGAGATCCAGGTGACCGCTATCCTTCCCGAGGGGGATGGTAAGGCGGCGCGCAAGCGGGCGCGGGAGTTGCTCCAGCACGTTGCCACCGCCTACCGCCACTTCGACCATCCCCTGGGGGCGCGCTTCGACGTGAGCCGCGTACGGTCCGTGCTCCCCGACCCGGAGCGGCTACATCCCTCCGGCGCGGGATTCCTCGGCGCCCGCAGCGTCCTCGGCGCGCGCGAAGCGGCCTGCCTCTGGCACCCGCCCGGCGCGAAGGACGAGACGCACCTCGTGGGGCGCTCGGGAGCGAAGGTGCTCCTGCCCTCCCCGCGGGACGTGCGCGACGGCGCCCTCGTGGGTGAGACCACGGCGGGCAGGCCGCAACCCGTCCGCTTCGCCGGCGACCTTCTGCGCCGCCACCACCTCTACATCGCCCGCACGCGCATGGGTAAGTCCACCCTCATGCGCCACGTCATCATCCACAAGCTGCTGGAGAAAGCGGCGGGCCGCGACGGCGATGCCATCATCGTCGTCGACCCCCACGCCGATCTCGTGGCCGACCTCCTCGGGCACGTGCCCGAGTCGCTCATCGACCAGGTGCGGCTCGTCGACCTCGGCGCGGAGGGGGGCCTCCCCGGCATCAACCTCCTCGACACGCGCATCTTCAGCGACCGCGACCGCACGGCCGACTCGGTCGTGCGCGTGGCCAGGGGGCTCTGGGAGCAGTGGGGTCCGCGCATGCAGTCCATCCTCGAGCAAACGGTCAAGACCCTGCACGAGGCCAACGCCCATCCCTCCACGGCGGCGGATGAGCAGCACACCATCCTCGACGGCCTGCGCCTGCTCTCCGACAGGAAGTTTCGGGATGGGGTCCTGGAGAAGGTCTCCGACCCGTACCTGCTGGAGTGGTGGGCGCGCACCTTTTCCAGCTGGCGGCGCGAGTACCGCTCCGAGGCGTTCGCGCCCGTGCAGACGCGCCTCTCCTACTATGCATCCTCGAAGGTAGCGCGGGCCGTCCTCGGGCAGCCCCGCTCCACCATCGACCTGCGGCAGGTAATCCGTGACGGGGGCATCCTCTTCGTCTCCACCGCCCAGGGCACGGCGGGCAAGGACGTGGCCGCGCTCGTGGGCGCGTCGCTCCTGAACCTCGTCGACTCGGTCATCCGTGAGCAGGAGAGCCTGCCCATCGAGCAGCGGCGCGGGGCGCTCGTCGTCGTGGACGAGATGCAGTCCATGCCGGGGGTCGACTACGAGTCGATGCTCTCCGAGCTGGGCAAGTACGGGGCCTCCTTCGTGCTCGCCACCCAGTCCCTCGCCAAGCTCTCTGACCTCTCCCCCTCCATGCAGTCCACGCTTCTCGCGAACGTGGGCTGCCTCGCCGTCTTCCAGGCGGCGGCCGCCGACGCCCAGGAGCTCGTCCTCGAACTGGGGCGCGACCGCGTCTCCCTGGAGGACATCGTCTCCCTCCCCGTCCACCACGCCTACGTGCGCGCCACCGTGAACGGGGAGCGCGTGCCGGCCTTCTCCATCAAGGTGCGGGAGCCGGAAGAGGGTGATCTCGACACGGCCGCTCGCATCCGCTCGGAGTCGGCCTCCTACGTGGTCTCGCCCGACGTGCTGGCGGCGCAGGAGGCGGAGGGTCGCAGGCGCGTGGAGGAGTACCAGGCGAGCCTCGAAGCGCTCCGTAAGGGGGAGGAGCCGGGGCCCGAAAAGGGCCCTGGCGAGGGGCGCGACGAGGGGCGCGACCATCCCCGGGAAGCGCCCAGGGACCGGAAGCGGAAGAGGCGCAGGCGGCTGCGGGAGGAAACGCCCGCGGAGGGTGACGAGTGAACCTGCCGAAGGACCTCCTGCGACTCCTCGCCGCAGCGCCCCTCGCCGACCGGTTGGAGATGGTTTCCCTCTCCGGCTGGTCGCGGGGGGCGGTCTACAAGACCGTCGCGGCGCTGGAGGAGAAGGGGCTGGTGGAGTCGGTGCCCCACGCCTCCGATCTGGTCGTGCCCACGCGGCGTTACTGCCTCAGCGCCGAGGGCGTGCGGCAACTGGCGGGGGAGGAGGGGGTAGGGGTGGACGAGCTGCTGCGCACGCGGCCCGTCTCCCGGCGCTGGCGGCGCATCCTCCTCGAGCGACTCGACGCAGTCGCCGTCATCTACCGCCTCTCCTCGGCCCTCGCCGGCGTGGCCATCCCACTCCGATTCCGCTGGTACCGGGCCATGCCCATGGACGCCGCCGTCGCCCTGCCCGACGGGCGCACGGTCGCCATCGTCCGCCAGGGCCTCACTTCGGACCGCACGGGCTTCGGCAAGCGCATCTGGCGGCTGCGGGAGGGGCCGCAGCCAGCCGCCGCGCTCCTGCTCATGCCCGACGAGGTGCGCCTGCGCCACGCCCGCGGACTGCTGGCGGGGGCCGGCTTCATCTCCTTCCTCGCCTTGGAGCGGGATGTGGCTTCGGCGGGCTCGCGCGCTCCCATCTGGCGCACGACGTCGGGCGCGACGCCCCTGGGTCTGGGCGAAGCGCTCTCCTACGTGCGGCCGGGTGGGGCGTGGCCGGTAGAGCGGTCCCTGGCGTGGCGCTCGCTGCCCCGGCCGCTGCCTGCGGGGGATGGGGCGGAACGGGACGAGCGGATGCTGCCGGCCTTGCTCAAGCCCATCGAGAAGCGCGCCCTCGACCTGGTCTCCGACTGGCCCTGGGTCACGCCTGCCCACCTGGGCGATCTCCTCGGGGTGAAGCGCTCGCGGCTGTCCGAGGTGCTGCAGCAACTCGGGGAGACGGGGCTGGTCCTTGATGATGTCGTGGAAGGGCAGCGGCGTGTCGCCGTGACCGACCGGGGGCTGGCCCTCCTGAGCCACCGCGACCGCACCTCCCTGGGTGTGGCGAGGAGGCGCTGGAGCGTGGCGCCGCTCGACCCTGCCGCGCCCCTCGACTGGCGCAACGTCTCGGGCAGGAGCAGCCGCCAGCTCCTCCGCACCATCGAGCACACGGACGCGGTCCACGGCTTCCTCGCGGCGCTGGCGACGCAGGCGCGCGAGAGGTCGGTGGAGGTGGTCCAACTGGACCCGCCCCGCCGGGCGTCGCGGTACTTCCGGCACGACGGGCGGCTCCACTCCGTCCAGCCCGACGCCTTCGGTGCCTTGCACCGGGGCGATGAGGTGTGGCCCTTCTTCCTGGAGTGGGAACGCCGCGCCGTGCGACCCACCACGATGGCCGCCCGCCTCGCCCCCTACCTGCGCTACTACGCCTCTCGGCGGCCCACGGATGACCATGGGGCGCAGCCTGTCCTGCTGGTCGTGTTCGACGACGAGCTGGCTGCGAACCACTTCCTGCGGGTAGCGAGAGACGAGATGGAGCGGGCGAGGGTGGAGGTGCCGCTGTGGGTCTCGCAAAGGCACTTGCTGGAGCAGGAGGGTGTGTTGGGGCGAGCTTAGAAGGGCGTCGATGTTGGTTCACCCGCGAGCTTGGTATCCGCCATCTGAGCGGAAGTTGCTCCCATGTACAGCTTCCCTACCATCAGAGAACTGAAGCCGTCAGCGAGCGATACGGCAGGCGTGAGGAAGCTGTGGACCGAGTGACAGTGACGCCCTTAGCGCTCACGACATCGGACAGGAACCCGGTGGCCCTGAAGTGAGAGAGCGGCTGGTGAGATTCGTTGGCCCTCGACGGCGAAGGCTCATCGCGGAGGTGAAACGACGCGCTTCTCGACTGCCCTGGTGGTCTGGCCCACCGGACTTGGCACGGGATCTGAGAGAACAGGTCACTGAGGAATACTGGCACCGCCGCCAAAGGCAACGACGTCGCCGGTTCCAACTGGTCTCGCTCAGACACGGCCTCGGACTGAATATCTCCAGCGCGCGGGAATCCGGCCGGATCGTGCTTAGCGGCATCCGCTCGCTCCTACGAGCATTCTGGGTTGCCCCATTGCTGTTCCTAGCGGTGATAGGAATCGAATTCGGACTTGCCAGCTGGATTTTCCCGTGGCTCGTGCCTACCGAAGACCCGGTCCCACCCCTAGGTGCATTCCCGACACTGGCGGTCCAAGTGTCGGCAAGCCTGCTGGGCTTCTACTTGGCCAGTGTGGGAATCGTATTGGGCACGTCCTACCACAATGTACCCGCGGACCTGCGGGACCTCGTGTTGGAGAACCCGCGCACAAGGCTCTACCTCAGGACAATCGGCATGGCCATCGGAGCTGGCCTCACGCTCCTGTTGCTGCGAAGTGTCGGCGCACCTTACGGCTACCTCACGATCGCCTCGTATGCCGGGCTCGTCCTGTTCAGCGGTTGGGCCTTTGCCAGGCTGGCTTTCGGGGCGTTCAATCTCTTCAACCCAATCGTACTTGGTGGGGAACCGCTTGAGGTGCTACACAGGGCCATCGGCCATCTTGGTGCGAGAGGCGTAGCCGGGGATGAAGCGGTCCTGAGGGCTGCTTCACGTCAAGCAGATCATGCTCTGCAAGTCCTATCAGAACTGATCGAGTTGACAAGCGACCGCAGATCAGTCGCACGCGACGACCTTGCCCTACTAGTCGAACTCCTCCTTGCGGAGGTTCGATTCTATGGCGAGCGCAAGCACCTGCTCACGCCCACGAGCGCATGGTTCCCGCAGGCCCCGGCCTATCCACGATGGGTCGAGACAGGCTTCTCCGAGATGTCTGTCGCCCTCCAGACTTCGACGCCCTTGCAGCCCCGACTGGAGCCCGTGACCGACTGGCTTGAGAAGCGATCGGCCGAACTGGCATCTGTGGCACTTGAGACCTGCATAGAAGAGGGTGACACCGACGCTGCGCTCCGAGTGACACGGGCGGCCGGAGTGACCGCCAAGGCATTGGCGGGCTGCTACCGCCTCGACGACGCCCTTGCTTTCGCAACAGTCGTCCGTGACGGCTGTTTGTCCAACCAGCAAGACAGCGCCACAGCAAGGCTGCTGACGTCTGAACCCCCGCTCATTCTGACTGAGTTGCTCCTAGGGTGGCGCGACGCCATTCGCTCGTGGCCAACTGTGATTCGCAGCACCGTGTTCCAGGCGGAGTGGGATGTGGCCAAGACATCGGTGGTGCATGTCCGGGGCCCTGAACGTGTCTGGAAAGCCGCTCAGCGTCTTCTCCAAGAGGTGCAGGCCGAGCACGCCATCGAGGGCCGGCGCGTAACTCCTGACTGGTACCTGCAGTCCGCACTGGCAACGGAGTGCATCCTCTCGCTGCAGGAATTCGCGAGCGGGTTCCCAAGTCTCTTAGACGACTTCATTGGGCCAACTCTTGAACATTCATCACCAGCGAGCCGGGTGGCGGCGGGGTCCCAGGCCCTTCAGGCCATCGCGAAGGCCGAGCTAGTCGTCGACGAAATCTCACAGGCGTTGGAGGGCCTGAAGGGGCTCCAACGAGGACATGACCCCCAGTCGCTTGATGAACTCGTGGGTCTCAGCGCCCGTGTCCGAGCTCGCCAGAACCCAATCCTGCAGAGCCTTGCCACTGCAGTCATCGAGCTTCAGCCGGAGGAGTCGACCTCTGCCCCCGACCTCTTTGGGGAAGCTCTCTTCAGACTCATCCACCACTCTGAGCAGGCGATCGCGGACGGCAATCCTGACCTGCTTGGGCGTGTGTTTGAGCAGGTGCTGTCCGCAACACTGACCCTACAGAGGCACCTCATCGCCCTCCACGGACCTCCGACTCATCAGTTCAGCCCGGCAATCTACAATCCGTTGGTTGACCTTCTCGAGCTCTCAGGGCTAGCGCTGATTTACCAGGTGCTCCGGGACGACGACAACTCAGCTGGGCCGGTTCGAGGAGCTTGGGAGGGCTGGGCAGAAGCCCACGACAGTTCGGAAGAGGCGTCAAGAGCAGTCTTGGACATCCTAGACTCGGCAGACGGGGGCATACCGGCGGGGTCTCCTAGGAGGACGCAATGGGAGAGTCGTCTCGTAAGGCAAGTCGTGGACGCTGGCTACGCAACTCCAGAGTCTGACCTCTTTGGTAACCAGCCACCCTGGAGTGCCCCTTTACTCATCAAAGTGCTAGGCGTGGAGCAGTCGCCGCCAGGGGTCTCTGTGCATCCCCGCGCAATCTTCGCCGCGACGGTCATTGGTCCGTTGAGTGGCGAAACTAAAGCGGAACTGAGGGCGCGTCCCGGGCTACGGCACTACTTTGAGAATCTGGACACTCACAGCGAGTCAGGCACGCAGGATGAGATCTTCGCCGACGACAGTGGTCCCGAAGAGGACGGCTCAGAGTGATCCGGGGGCTTTCACATCGAGTCTTCTCACAGCCAAAGTGCTGGATACCCTCGGCGCAGACCGACCTCCTGTATCAGGACTTCTCGAATAGGGTCGTCCCATATCGCCACGACCCGAAGGCCTATGCACTGTCCGCTGAAGGAGTCTCCCCACGCCAGATAGAGGAGTGCCTGACGTTGGGCCGCCACGGGTGGAAGCTCGACGGGTTTCTTCGCAGAGTGGCTTCCAGCCTGCTGACGCGCCACGAGGTCTGGCTAGAGGTGGCCTTTGGCGACGTCGGCCGCGACGGTGCACCATTCGCTGTATTCGAAGTGGATGGCGTCAGCCGTGCAAGCGCCGGTCACCTGGTTCAGGCCCCTCCCAACCGTGATGAGTTGCCGGACTCGGTCAGGTGGGACGGCTCGTGGGAGAAGGAAATAGAACTCGATGCAGCTCGAATGGTCCATGTATCTCTGCCAGCTGCATATGCCAGCGAAACTCTGTTCCAGGTGGTTCACGACCTAGCAGAGATCGACTCAAGTCTGCTACCACCTTGGGCGATGGCTCAGATGGCAGGGCAGCGTCCTGATGCTCCACGGTTCGACGTGAAGGAAGCCGACCGAACGGAGCGATTGCGCATCGCGCAGGCCGCCCTTCCGATCGGATGGACAGCTCGCGAGACCTTCTTTGCTCCGAACACCCGCACAACGGACTACTATCGGTCTTGGCGAGAACTTCGATTCCTCCACTTCCGTTCATCGATGCGTGCAAGGGCCGAGGGGGCCCTGCGGAGGGTCCTGGTAATTGCGGGCAAGGAGTGTGGCTTCACAGCTTCCGTGATGGCGCATGGGGTCTACACACCCGATGAGGTTCAAGGGTTCATCCAGCGGTTTGAAGCTGGACACCTCACCCTCTCGACCGTCAGCGATATCCAATTTGAGAGGGTCGCCGACCCACAAGAGGGCGTGAGGCGTGTGGTTTAGAGGGTGAACGAGAGTACCTACGATGGCTCCGCAGGCGGCTTCAGCCGCTTGAGTTGCGCCCGTGCCGGTTAAGGCAAATCCCACTCGGGGTCATTCAGCATGTGTCGCACACGTTCTACCACCCCCAGTCGAGAGCGCTCGTCCCCGTCGGGACACATCAGAATCTCTCGGAGCCCCATGCTCTCCGCGACAGTCAGCAACCGAGAGAGGTAGCGCCAGGAGGGGACCACGCCCCGCCGCCACTCGCGGACCCGGTGGGGGCTGACTCCGACCAGCCGACCAAGCGGGCGCGGACCGAGACCACTTGCCTGCATGAACCGCTCCAGCCGCTCTCCGAAGTTCTCGGGGAGGCCGTAGCTCTCCGGCCGCCCGTTCTGCTTCCGCGCTGGCACGTTGCTACGCCGCCCGATCACCGGGGGAGCGGAGGGGTGGATCACCAAGGGGGGCCACCACCTCCCGGACGGCTGCCGCCTGCGGCCTTCCCCTCGGGTACAGCAGCCGGTCGTAGGCACCCGGGATGCGTTCCGCCAGGAGGACGATCGCGGCCATCGCGCCGCCGCTTGGCACCACGCCCTCCAGCCGCCAGCGCTCGACCTGGCGTGAGTCGACGTTCAGGCATATCGCCAGCGTGTTGTCGGAGTACCCCGTAACTGTCTTGATCCACTCCAGCCACGCGGGCAGGTTGGCGATCACGAGGGTCCAGTCGACGCAGAGGTGCCTGGGAGGGAACGTGTCACGACTCACGGTACGGCTCCAGGATGAAGAGCTCGTCGAAGTCGGTGACGCCCAGCGCTGCCTGCAGGCGTCGCCTGACGCCCGGCGACGGTGAGCGCCTGTCGTTCATGAGGAGCGAGATGTGACCCGAGGTGATGCCCGCCGCACGGGCCAGCTCGTTCTGCGTCATGTCGCGCCGGCTGAGGTGCTCCCACACGGCCTGCGGATTGAGCCTCACGCGCGGCCGGGACGTTCGTCGCCGCCTCATGCCGCGTCGTCCTCTCTGGCCCGCTCGCCTTCTGCGGTCGGGCGGCCGTTGACCGGCGTATCCTCCGGTTCTTGGGCGGCCCTACCTGCGTACTTCTCGGGGTGGGCGTGGTAGTGCTGGACGATGATGCGGGCGAGGACGCGCAGCCCCTCGAGGCGCATCCGCTCCTGCTCGTCGCTCAGCCGTTGGCGTGTACTCATGCTCGACTCCCGCGGGCGCACACCCCCGCGAGATCGGGGTGGCTGGCGCACCCGCTAGTGTTTTAGACTCTGTTCTCGACTGGAACATACGTTCGTGGGACCCTAGCAGCCCCTTGAGCCTCCGGCAATCCCCTGGCAGGGGACGTTTCCTCGGCCTTGACCGAGTTGCCCCACCATGAGTACCAGCCGCCCGAGCCTCCGACAATCCCTTGCAGGGGGAGTTCACGGGTGAAATGGGCAAATCGCTTACGCCAGTATCACAAAACCCTAACTTTTCGCACCGAGCCGGGCCGGAGCCCGCTACGCTGAACCACAACCGACGAGGAGAGCCTTTGATGTCTGACCGACCCGATCCCACGCCCGCCGCCCTCTACGCCCGCGTCTCCAGCGACCGCCAGGACGTCGACCTCTCCGTCTCCGCGCAGCTTCGGGCGCTCCGCAACTACGCCGACAAGAACGGCTACCTCGTCGTGCGCGAGTACGTCGACGAGGCCGAGAGCGGCCGCATCGCCGACCGGCCACAGTTCCGCAGGATGCTTGACGAGGCGAGCGCCGAGGGCGCGCCCTTCGAGGAGATCCTCGTCTGGAAGTTCTCCCGCTTCACCCGCAAGCGCGAGCACGCCGTCGCCTTCAAGTCGATGCTCCGCCGGCGCGGCGTCCGCGTGGTCTCCATCACCGAGCACGCCGACGACTCCCCCACGGGCAAGCTGATGGAAGCGATCATCGAGAGCGTCGACGAGTTCTATTCGGAGAATTTGGCGCAGGAGGTCACGCGCGGGATGCGCGAGGCAGCCTCGCGCGGCTTCTGGGTCTCACCCCACATTCCCTACGGCTATCGCAGGGTCCACGTCCAGGACGGCGCCAAGCAGCGCCCCCGCCTGGGCCTCGACCCGCCCGCCGACGCGGTCGTGCGCCGCATCTTCCAGATGGCCTGCCGGGGCAAGAGCGTCCTCGACATCGTCGGGGTCCTCAACGACGAGGGCGTGCCCACTATGCGCGGCGGGCGTTGGTCGAAGAACACCGTTCACGGCATGTTGACGAACGAGGCCTACACGGGAACCCTCGTCTGGGGGGTCAGGAGCAAGGACAAGGCCCCGCCCGTGCGCGTCGAGGACGCCTTCCCCGCCATCGTGACGAGGGACGAGTTCGAGCGCGCCAACCGGCTCCTGCAATCGCGCGCCCCGAAGGTCGTCCACCCGCGGCGCGCCTCCAGCCCCTACCTCCTCAGCGGACTGGCCAAGTGCGAGAGCTGTGGGCAGGCGCTCACGGCCGCGGAGGCCAAGAGCGGCCGCTACACCTACTACGTCTGCCAGTCACTCATCAAGCGGGGCAAGAACGCTTGCCGGACGCCGAGGCTCAACGCCAAGCGTTTCGAGGAGACCATCATCGGCCAGATACGGGACCACATTCTCACCGAGTCCAACATCCGCGACCTCGTGCGCATGCTGGACGAGGAGATGGACGGCGTTGCCGCTGAGCAGCGCGAGCGGCTGGAGAGCATCGAGCTGGAGCTGACCGAGGAGCGCAAGAAGATGGAGCGCATCTGGCGCTTCGTCGAGAGCACGGACCTCGACTTCGCCGACGCCTCCGACCGCATCAAGCAGCACCGCGACCGGCAGCAGCAACTGGAGGTTGCCGCTGAGGAGGCGCGCGCCGTTCTGGCCGAGCGCCGCGACCTGCTCGACAGGGCCGACACCATCGCGACCTTCGCCCAGGACATGGGCGAGTTCCTGCGGACGAGCGAGATCACTGAGACCCGAGCCTTCGTGCGCTCGTTCGTGAAGCAGGTGCTGGTCGGGCCCGGGCAGGCCGTCATCCACTACACGCTGCCCACGCCGGAGGACAGCCCCATCGGGGGCGCGGACGCTGCGGAGGTGGCTCTGGCGGGTGGAGTTATGAGTACCAGACTTAGTGGTAGGCCGGACTGGACGAAATCGAGAACCGGGGCTGCCTCGCTGGTCAGGCCGTCCGAGGGCATCGGGACCGTGTACGTCAACGTAGCCTCGTTGCCGGTCACCTCGATGCCCTTCACGAAGTTGCGGATGAGCGCCTTCCGCTCAGGGATCGTCCCTTCGCACAGGAAGGTGCGGAAGTCCGCGACGTACCCCTTGATCTCCTGGGTAGAGGGCAACTCCACCTTGCGATGCGCGAGCTGGGCAGCAGCCTCTTCCCGCGCTGCCGCGAGCTGGTCCTCGCGGTGCCGCAGCTCAAGTATCCGCGGCGACAGCGCCTCCAGGGTCAGGTCGCTCTTCTCGAGGGCCTCGTAGAGCCGGCGCAGCCTGCCGTCCACGTCAGCAAGCTCCGCATCGATCGCTCTCAGCCTGTCACCTAGCTCCCCCGCCATCGCGTCCACCTCCTCGGCCACCAGCGTCACCAGTTTCGTGATGGTCTCGTCCGTGAGGATGCGCTCCCTGATCTTGCCGACGATGTACTCCTCGACCCTGCCCGCGTTCAGGTAGCGGGCCTCGCAGGTTCCCGCGCCCTCACGCAGCAGGGTGCCGCAGACGTAGTAGCCGAACCGGCCGCTCTTCGCTCCTTGACCCGTGTAGGGCTTGCCGCAGAGTCCGCAGCGCAGCAGGCCGCTGAGCAGGAACTTGCTCCCCACCCGGGCCGGCCGTTGTTTCGCCGGGGCCCGTTCCCGCAGCACCTGCCGCACCTTGTCGAACAGCTCCTTGGAGATGAGCGCCTCCCAGGCGCCCTCCACCCGCACGGGGTCCGAAGCCTTCTCGCCCTTCGTCGTGCGACCCCAGACCGCGGTCCCCGTATAGGCTTCATTGGTGAGCAGGTAGTAGAGGCCGTTCTTCTGCCAGCGCTTGCCGTTCTTCGTGATCCCCCGCTCGTTGAGGTCACGGCAGATCTCCTTCAGGCCGTTCCCTCGCAGTGAACTCTCGAAGATCTCCTGTACGAGCGGCGCAGCCGCGGGGTCGACCTCAAGGGTCGGGCGCTCCCGCATTCCATCCCTCACCTTCACCCGCTTGTAGCCAAAGGGGGCCTTGGGACTGAGGAAGAAACCGCGCGAGGCGGCCTCGCGCATCCCCCGGACAACTTCCTGCGCGAGATTCTCCGAGTAGAACTCGTCGACGCTCTCGATGATCGCCTCCATCAGCTTGCCCGTGGGCGAGTCGTCGGCGGGTTCGGTGATGGAGACGACCCGGACGCCGCGGCGGCGGAGCATCGACTTGAAGGCGACCGCGTGCTCACGCTTGCGCGTGAAGCGGGAGAACTTCCACACGAGGATCTCTTCGAAGGGAGCGTTCGGCCCGCTGGCCGCATCCAGCATCTTGCGGAACTGGGGCCGGTCGGCGACACGGCCGCTCTCCGCCTCGTCGACGTACTCGCGGGCGACGACGTAGCCGTTCTTCTCGGCGTAGTCACGTAGGGCCCGCAGCTGGGCCGCAACTGACAGGTCAACGTCCTGGCGCTCGCTGGAGACGCGGGCGTAGAGGGCGGCGGGCTTGGGGGCTGCTGGGTGCTTCATCTGGTCTTCCTTTCTGTACAGGTGGCTGTCTGGTTGGTTGGCCTGGTGGGGGCGGAGCCTACCGTGCGTCCTCAATGGGAAAGACACACAGTCGAAGGCCGAGGGCGGGAAGCACCCTCAGCACGGTGGCAAACTCGGGTCTTCCCGTGGGCGCCAGCGACTTGTAGAGGCTCTCCCGTCCGAGCCCCGTGTCTGCCGCTACCTGGCGCATGCTCTTCGCGCGCGCGATCGTCCCGAGCGTGTCCATGACGCGGCTCAGGTCGTCGGTGGCGAGGGCGGCATTGAGGGCGACGGCAGCGTCTTCCACGGGCCATGGTTGGAAGTCCATCTTCGGCATGGCTGCCTCCTGGCTGCGGCGGGTTTCCGGCCCTGATCGAAGTATCTAACAGGATACCGTATCCAAACACACCTCTCCCCTGCCAGTAACGTGCTTGGCTGAGGCGAGCCGTCCGAACCCGAGGCCGGCCTCTCCCTAGTTGTTCTCACCCTCGCGACGAGACGGGCAGGTTCCGGCGGAGTCGTCGCTGGTCTCCGGACTGGCCCCGACGGAGGCCAACGCCCCCTGACGCCGCAGATGAGCGCGCGCGATCAGGCGCGCGAGCATCCGCAGACCAAACTCGAGGGTCTCGTCCTGCTCGGCGGCGTCTGGCCCCTGGTCGGTGGTGCTCTCCATCGCGTGTTCCCGTGAGTGGTCGGACTCAAGGGAGCCGGCGCGGCCCCGCTGGCAATGCACAGCAAGAGCGGTCCAGACTTGGCCGCACTCCGGCTCCTGCGCTTCAGTGTTAGGCGCGGGATGGTCGGGCGGAACTGCCTCGAAGGGGGTTCAAGTGCGAACCCTCCGACGTAGCGGCGTGAAGTGCACGCCAATCCGCTCGTCGGCACCGGGGGTCAGGTGTCCAATCCTCCGCTTGGGGTGAACTCGTGGGGGTGCTCAGGGTCGTAGGCCCTTGGCAGCAACTGCTCGGTTGGGTCGCGAGGTTGGCTGGGGAACCCAGAAGTGGATGCAGGGGTGGGCAGACATCGCGTCTGCCCCGGTGGCGTGGTGCTACGCGCCCAGCGGGCTGTATTGAACCCAAGCGGGACGACCAGCGATCGTTCGCAGCTCCCCCACGATCCGGCTAGGGCCTGTTTACATATTAAGGGAAGTGGGGCTGGACTCTGCGGCAAACTCGTAAACTCCGTCGTCTTTAATAGAGCCTCCGGAGTACACCCTTGTTCCTTGCCGTTGTGCACGTCCTTCAGTTTGCTGTGGGCGCAGTTATCTTCCTTGCCGTCTTCGCTGACATCGAGCTGTCTGGACAGAACACCGGCTCAGCCCAGGACTTCAGTGCCCGCAGGTACATCGAGGTAGGAGTCATCCACGCAGTCGATGACCTGAGCGCCATCTGGATCAGTGTCAGAACCTTCTACGGTGAGTGGACTGATCCCATCCGCGTATCCTTTGAGCACCTCATGGAAGCGGACTCTACTGGGTCGGCCTGTTGGCATGGGATGCGCTGGAGCAAAATTGCCGCGAAGAAGGAGCCAGAGATGTCGAACCACAAGAGAGTCACCGAACGCGAGATGAAGGAGCGAGCCGGCCGCATGCTGGAGAAAGCTGTTGGGGGCAGCGGTATCGAGGTTGAGAACGACATCGTGTTGTCGGCCAAGACCGGCGAGCTCGTCGAGGAGATACCGCCGGCCGACCCCGGCCCCGCGCCCGGGAAATGATGCGAGAAGGTGAAGCGCTAGCCCATTGCCCCTGAGCACATCGCATGAAGAGGATGACCAGCGTCATCCCACCGAAAAAGAACGCTACCGTCAGGTAGCCCTGTAGCCACATCAGCCCTGGAGGACAGCGATCACCCTGAATATGTAAACAGGCCCTAGGCGGCCGCCGGCCCCTCCTCTCCCGGTGGCAACCCCGCCAACGCGCGCCCGGCCTCTGTCAGCGTGAGCGAGCGCGAGAGGCGCGGCACGCGCCGGATGAGCCCCAGCCGTTCACACACGTCCAGCCGGTACGCCACTGCCGATGTGGAGTGGTATCCGGTCCGCCGCTGTAGCTCGCGAACGGTCGGCGGGTAGCCGTTGACGATCTGGTGGCGGGCGATCGCCTCGATAACTTCACGGGTACGGTTGTCATTGTCCGGCATGGTGATCCCTCACAACGGGCAGCAGGTGGCTGAGTTCAAGCGACGCCGCCAGGCTCTGGAGCGCGAGGAGGTGCAGCGCATTGGGGCGGACCCCCTTGCGCCAGCGCCTGAGGGTAAGGGGGCTGGTCCCGAGACGTCGGGCAAGTTCGGTCCAGGTCAGGCCGGAGGCCTCCTTCAACCGCTCCAGACCCTGGGGGAAATCCTTGGGGAAGACGTGCACTTCACGGGGGAGCCTGCGCCGGCGCATGCACTCAGCCCTCCCATCCCGTCAGCTCGAAGTCCTCGCCCATGATCAGCTGCACGCCGCCGGGCACGCGGCCCGCTACGCGTAAGAGCGAGTGCAGGGCGCCGCCGCAAGGGTGCGCCCCGTGGCGCCAGCGGAGCACCTGCTTGGGGTCCGCCCCGACAGCCTCGGAGAAGTCGGTCCAGGTCAGCCCGCTGCGCTCCTGCAGCCGGCAGAGGCGCTGGGGGAAGTCCTCCGGGAGCTCGCCCGTCTCGTAGGGAACGGGACGGCCGCCGATCGTCAGGCCGTGGGCGGCGGCCGGGCGTGTCTCGTGGGGGCTATTCGTTCTCATCCTGGTCCTCCAGTTCGAAGAGTTCGTCGAAGTCGCTGATGCCCAGGGCTGCCTGCAGGCGCCTGCGGACGGGGCCCGAAGGCGCCCGCCCCTCGTTGATGAGGGTGGACAGATAGCTGTGGCTCATGCCCGCCTCCCGGGCGAGCCAGGCCTGGGAGGCGTTGAGCACTTCGAGGCGCTTCCAGAGCACCTCTCGCTTGAGCCGGACCAGGGGACGTTTTCGCATGCCTGCACCCTAAACAGCGATAAGGGTAGGATAGTAGTCGCTCTTCAGGTGGCTAGCAAGGAACGGATGTTCGTATCCTTGAAGGCCTAGAACGGGAGGCGCAGCGCGCATGACGGAGGACCAGGGCTACAAGTGGAGGGAGAGCGGAGCCCGCATCCGCGAGGCGCGCACGAAGGCGGGCCTCACCCAGCGGGAAGTGAGCGAGCTCCTCGGCGTCAGCGCCCACGCCGTCTGGTGCTGGGAGGCGGGCAAGACCAAGCCCAGTGCGGAGCATCTCGTCGAACTGGCCTCGCGCTGCCAGGTGAGCACCGACTGGCTGCTTGGACGGGTGGTGGTGGAAACGGAGCTCCTCGAGGAGGTGGATGCCTCTTTCCGCAACGCCGTCGCCGCCCTCCCCCCCGAGGACCTCAGGGAGATCCAGGACTTCATCAACTTCGTGCGCGAACAGCGGCGGAGGAAGTAGAGAGGCCACAGTCCCCGGCGACCGAGAGCCCTGTACCGGAGCCGTCTCAGCACCAATCCCTCCTCGGTGGTCCCCGTCTGGGTCGACGGGGGCGATAGGGCAAGGTGTGCGCGAGGAGAAAGGGGTGGCCCGGCGGCGAGCGAAGGCGGTCCACGGACCTCAAGGGGATATCGCGCCAGAGCCACGTCTGGGACATGTCGTCTCGAGGGCAGGGGCGTTCACGGAAAGCGCGCGGTTGGAACGTACTCCCCGCTCATCACCACGAGGTGCACGACCACGCGACCCCAGGTTTCACTCACTGCCAATCAGCACGTACAGCGAGAGGCCGAGAAGGACAGGCGGGACAGGGAAGCATGCCTCGCGAAGGGACGCTGGCCTGGGCAGGCGAGCACTACGGCTGGAACGCGAAGGGCGTGTAGGCGCGCACCATCTCGTCCGGTACGCCGAAGTGCTCCGCCACCTCCCACGAGTAGACGCACCCCTCGGCGGCAGCCTCGCGGGGATCCACGAGGAAACCGAAGGCGAAGTCCTCCGCCTCCCGCTCGAAGCCCCGCCCGAGGTCGGTATGCCTCCGAATCCAGAACTGGTTGCCCACGTGGAGGAACCCGTGCCCGACGGCGTGGGCGACGACCCAGCGACGCCACTCCGGTTCGAAGCGGTCCGCGACGGCGATGAAGTTCCCGAGACGCATCTCCTCGAAGACGCGGAAGCGTGAGCGCTTCACCACCAGCCCCAGGTGGTCGGTCACCGCCTGCGCGTCCACCTGGCCGCGCAGTCCCATCTCCCGTCGCAGGGCCGAACCCTGTTTGATCGCGCGATTCATGGCTGCCTGTCTCTTACCTGGCGTTCGGGCTCAGAGTGTTGCGGCCTCCGACCTGATCAGCCCTTTCACTCCTGGATCGTGCTCTGCGAGGTCACACTTCCAGAAATCGACACGAACACCCTGCCACTCGAATCCACCGCAAGACCCGAGGGCGCTTCGTCGATGCCGAATCCCGCCTTGCAGAACGGTGCGGGAGATTATGTGGAACTCATAAGTGACTTAGGGGTAACGAATGGACCGTTTCAATGACGTTTCGATGACTTCATCAGGAATCCACCCCCCATGGACCTGTCTCCCGCTCGCGAGCGTCCACCTTGGTCGAGTCGCTCCGGACGACCGGCCCGGGCGCGGGCCAGCCCTCGCCCATCAGCAGGCACCTGGCCTTCCGCCAGCCCTCGTCACCTACACAGCGATCAGTTGAGGCGGGCGCCGGACTGCAGGTAGCCGCACCAGATACGGAGGCCAGGGCCGGTCATGATGGAGGTGGGAGGGGGCGAGGCGCTTCATGGGAAGAACCTAAACGTGCCCCCTCCAGGGGGACAGTTGACCGAGTTGATCCAGGCCAGCGGCGCCGCCCCTGCCGACGGCCTGGCCCCTGTCCGTTGCCACCGGGACGGTGAAGGTGATCCTGGGTGCCCAGCCCCAGGCCCGTCGCGCTCGGCCCAGATGCGCCCTCCGTGCGCCTCGACGATGCCCTTGCAGTTAGCGAGGCCGAGACCCGATCCCGCGACCTCGGTGTCCCCGTCCGCCGCGTGGACGCGGACTTCTGAAACAGGAAGGGGAGGCGTGGGGGATGCCCTGCCCCCTTGTCCGTGACGCAGATTCTGAGATGGGGACGCTCGTGCTCGAAACTGTCACCGAAATGACATCGAAGTCACGCCCTTAGACGCGGTTTCGTCATCATTCTGTCCAGTATGGTCCCGCCCTCGAGCCCCGATCCGGGGCGGAGGTACTGGCGTGGCGCTCGACGGCTCTCGCTCGCTCCACACGACAGCCTGGGGCACTGGCCGGTGGAGTCCTCCTACCCGGAAGTGTTGGCTGGCAGCGGTGGGGAACCTGGCCGTCAAGCGCCCCCCCCTGGCCCGGCGCAGTGCCTCTCGCGGCGCTTGCCTGCAACATGCTGGGCGGGCAGGGGCGTAGTGCGCTGGCTCGCAGGTGCAGCAGGCGTCTCCCTCGCGCTGGTGACCGTCGTGCTGGTCGTGGGCCTCCCGGGAAACTCACCGGGTGCGAGCGCGCAGGGAGATCCCCCGCAGGAGCAAGCGGAGGCGACGCCGACGGAGCCTCCGGTGGAGGTGGCAGACGACCAACCTCCGGCTGAGCCCCGGGAGCCGGCAGTGCCCCCGACGGAACCTCCCGTCGAGGAGACGCCCGAAGCGACGCCCACGCCGCATCCCACACCCTACTTGACGGGCCCCGGCGTCGTGGAGGAAGAGGTCGACGAGCGGTCGGTACGCAGCCCCATCTACAACACGCCGCCCCCCGCGCCCACGGGTCTCTCGGTCACCGAGGTAACCGTGACGGGACCGACGGCCACGGCCGACCTCAGCTGGACCGGCGTCTTCGGAGCGGACAGGTACCGGGTCGAGTACATGGGAGGCATCGTGACCTCCTGGACCTCGGCCGGTGCCACGACATCCACTACCACCACGGTAGAAGAGCTCACCTGCGGGGAAGCCTACGACTTCAGGGTGCTGGCGCGAGGGGATGGCGTCACCTTCCAGGCTTCATGGAGCGGCGCCTCTTCGACCGTTTCCAGAACGCCCGGACCATGCGAGAAGGCGCCGCCGCCCACCGGCCTGAGCGCGACCGGTGGCGACGAGAGCGTGAGCCTGAGCTGGACTTCGGTGTCGGGTGGCTATCGCTACAAGGTGGAGCAGTGGGTGAGCGGCGACACCTGGAGCGAGGTCAGCGACAACGTCGCCGGCGTCCGTCACACCGTCACTGGCCTCGCCTGCGACCGGACGTACTTCTTCCGGGTCAGCACGCGAGGCGATGGTTCTCCGTACTCGACGATGTTTGGAAGCCCGTCTTCCTTCGTCAGCGCCACGACGGACGCCCCGTGCCCCGACGCGCCGGCGCCCACTGGCCTCACGGCAACAGGCGGCAACAAGATGGTGGACCTCCGCTGGAACGCCGTGCCGGACGCCCATCGCTACCGGGTCGAGCAAGGGGTGTCCGGAGGTACCTGGGGCGTTGCCACCAGTAACGTTGCCGGAACCACCCATGAGGCGACTGAGTTGGAGTGCAACACGAGGTACTTCTTCAGGGTGAGTGCGCGGGGCGACCGGTCGCCCTACTCCACGACGTTCGGTGACCCCACCTCCTCCGTCAACGCCACAACGGACTCCTGTCCGCCGGTTCCAGCACCCACCGTCAGCGTGACCGGCGTCACCGACACGAGCGTCAGCCTGAGCTGGGAGCCGGCCGCCGCCGTCGTCCTGGATGACGTTCTCCTCTGGCGGATCGACCAGCAGCGCACGAACGGCACCTGGGGGATCGTGGCCTACACGCGGAGGGCCGAGAGGACACACGAGCAGACGGGTTTGAACTCCGGCACCACATACCGCTTCCGGGTTGCCGCGCGCGGGGACGGTCACCCCTACCTGGACGAGTACGAGAACTTCACCGAGGCCTCCGCCACAACCACTGCCCCGACCCCCACTGTCACGATCGCCGCCGCCCCGACCACCGTGGACGAAGGGGAGAGCATCACCTTCACGGTGACGGCCAACCCTGCCCCCACCGCCAGACTTCCCGTGACCGTGAGTGTGAGTGAGGTGGGGGACTGCCTGGCGGGCACGCGGCCGCCTTCCGTGACCATCCCCGCCAACCAGAACTCCGAGACGTTCACGGTCGAGACGGAGGACGACGACGTGGACGAGGCAACCTGCACGGTCACGGGGACACTGGTCGCCGGGAGTGGCTACGACCTGGGCACGCCCGCGTTTGCCAGCGCGACAGTGCGCGACCCCCGGCCCACGGTCACCATCTCGGCGAGCCCGACGACCGTCGACGAGGGTGACAGCATCACTTTCACGGTGAGGGTCAACCCTGCACCCGAAGCCGAGCTTCCCGTGACTGTCCGCGTCACCGATGTGGGGGACTGCCTGACGGGCTCGATTCCCTCACCCCTCACCATCGGCGCCAACCGGACCTTCCGGACCTTCACGATGGGGACGGAGGACGACGACGCGGTGGCTGCCTGCACCGTTACAGGAACGCTGGTCGACGCCGACGGCTATGACCTGGGGCCGCCCGCCACGAGGTCGGACAGGGTGACCGTGCTCGACCACCACCCGAGGGTCACCATCTCCGCGGACCCGACCAAGGTGCGCGCGGGCGGGCCCGTCGTCCTGACCGTGACGGCCATCCCTGCGCCGAAGAAGAATCTCACCGTGTCCCTCGACATAGGCGACAGCCTGCTTACGGGCACGGTGCCCGGGTCCGTCCCCGTTCCACAAGGGACAAGTTCGGCTCCTTCTAGTTCGGGAACCGTCATCGTCACAACGAGCAGCAGCATGACAGGCACCGTCACGGCGACCATCGAGGAGCACGCCAGCTACGCGGTGGCAAGCTCCGGCGGCTCGGTCGACATCGCCGTGGTGCCGGGCGTGACCATCACGCCGCCGTCGTCACCCGTGGAGGAGGGAGGCACGCTCGTGTACTCGGTGACGGCCTCCCCCGCGCCTGCAACGCCCCTCGAGGTGAGCTTCCGCCTGACCCAGGCGGGGAACTTCATTCGGGGTTCGCTCAGCCCGAGGGTCACCATTCCCACTTCAGGCACGGGAACGCTCTCCGTCGAGACTCAGGATGACGCGGTGGTGGAGAACGACGGCTCCGTCACGGCCACGGTCGTCGACGGGACGGGTTACGTCGCCGCGACCCCGGGCTCGGCCAGCGCCGCCGTCGAGGACAACGAGCCCTACGTGCACATCACGGCGGACCCCACGACGGTCTCCGCCGGCGGCAGCATCACCTTCACGCTGACGGCCAGGCCGGCGCCCAACACGGCACGCACGGTACGCGTCAACGTGGGGAACACCCTCCTCTCCGGGACACCCCCGTCGACCGTCTCCATTCCAGCCGGCGCGGGCGAAGAGTCGGAAGCAACCCTCAGCGTGACCACGGCCGACAACGTCATGGGCACCGTAACCGCCACCGTGCAGCCGTCATCGGGCTACCGGGTCGGGAGCCCGAGCTCGGCGGACGTGACGGTTACCCGCGACCCGGTCGTCACCATCGAGGCCAACCAGGACTCGATCACGGAGGGCGCCACCATGGAGTACGTCGTGACCGCCTCGCCTGCGCCTCCCGCGGGCACGACCCTGTCCGTGACGGTGGAGCTCGGCGGCGTGGAGTCCTTCCTCTCCGACGCGACCGACCGGACGGTCGACCTTACCCGGGACGCACCCTCTGCCACCCTGTCCGTGACGACAGTGGACGACAGCGCCGTCGACGGCCACGGGCACATCACGGCGACGGTCCTCGAGGGGACCGGCTACCGGGTGGGGGGTGACGGACAGGCGGAGGTGTACGTCTGGGACGACGAGTCCCCACCCCCGGCGCCCGACAACGTCCGCGCCACCTCGGTCGCGGAGACGGGCTTCACGCTCGTCTGGGACGATGTCGAGCACGCGACGAAGTACGTCGTCGAGCGCCCCAATCCCCAGACGCTCTCATGGGAGCGCGCAGGCCGCGAGGTGACCGACACTCCCGGCGCGACCAGCTACCAGTTCCCCGTGACCGGCCTGGAATGCGGGACGACCTACAGCTACCGGGTCCGCACCTACGGCGACGGCGTCAATACGAAGGCCGCCTACACCGACCCACACATGGATCAGGAAGTCTCGCCGGCGACGGAGCCATGCCCCACCGTGTCGATCGCCTACGAAGCGCCATCGGATGGTCGGTCGGCGACCGAGGGGGACACCCTCAGGTTCACCGTGACCGCCAGTCACGCTCCGGTCGGAGATCTGGTTGTGCCCGTATCCGTCACCCAGCGAGGCGGGTCGTTCCTGAATGGCACGCCGCCGCTGCGGAAGATCGTCACCATTTCTGCCGGCGACACGTCGGAGGAGTTCGACGTCAGGACCGTCCAGGACATGGCCTACGAACCCAACGGCGCTGTCATTGCGACCGTGGAAGACGGAGCAGCCTACGATGTCTCAGCTGGCATGGGGGCGGCCACCGCGCCGGTCGTGAGCGACGACACGTCCCTGCCCGAACCCACCGCCGTTTCAGTCGAACCCCTGACTGGGCGCAGGATCAAGCTCACGTGGGAATGGCCCCTGCCGCTCCTTCTGGAGAGCATTTCGGGATCGGTCGCCTACCTGGTGGAAGCCAGGGGCCTGACTGGCGGGCAAGGCAGCTCTTTCACACGCTGGGGCAGCGTTTCTAAGGCTACACTGCCTCTTCTCCACACCGAAATAGACCTCGACGAGTTGTCTATCTACGACTCCGTTCAGGTTGCTGCTGGTGCGGATCCGCCGGACAGCTTCGGTGCCTTGCCGCTCGTCCGTTATCCCCGTCTGGAGTTCCGCGTCCGCGGCACGTACACCCCGGACACGGGCGACCCCATCGATCTCGCCACCAGCCAGGAGGTCGTCGTCGTCGACAACCCCCTGCTGGCCGTGACGGGCCACGCCTACGCGGGCGCGAGGCCTCCGGAGGACAATCCCTCCGTCTACGCCAATCTCAAATGGGCGGCGCGGGGAGACGTCAGCAGCTACTCCATCCGGTACCGCCCGCTTCTCTCCTATGGCGCGCACAGCCACTCCTCGGAGTCCTGGCGACTGACGGATTCCGTCCTCGGGGCCTGGGGAAGCGACGGCAACGTGCGAATGTTGGCGACTTCCGGCAGCGCCAGGACCGCCAGCATCGACTTCCTCTCCCGTGGGTCGCTCTACGCCGTCCAGCTCAACTTCGAGGAGAATCTGGACCCCACTTGCCAGGACACGCAGGGATCACCCTGCCCTACGCGGCCAGGCTTCTCCGGTCGCTATGCCTACGTCTGGGCCTCAGACATGCGGCCTGACTCGGGCGCGAATGCTCCCGAGCGCGTCGCTACCTATCCATACTTCGGGCACCTGCCAGGGAGGGAGTACAGCTACCGGATCTGCACTGGCGACTTTCCTCAGGAAATCCAGGATCCCCTGGTGCGGGCCACCTGGGTCAACATGATCAACAAGGCGATCGGCACGTGGCAGGAGGCCACTTCCAACCTGATCACGACCACGTATGACCCGGCCGCGTGCGAGGATCCGGAGTGGGTGAACCAATTCGATCTGCAGGCCTTCACATGCGACCCGGTTACTGGCCTGATTGGGACTATCACCGACGGCGCATTCGATGCATTCGAGTATTTCACCGGAGGGGGTATTCCTGACGGGTGGAGAGAAGAGGTATTGCAGTTCGCCGCAAGTATGTGCCAGGCCTATGCGAGTCGGGTCGATGTCGGGCTGCTCGTTGACCTTGTGGAGGATGCCGCGACACTGGGGCTCAATATTGCGCGAGCAGTCAGGGGTAACGAGAACCTCGATAGTGAAGTGCGGTTCATCGATAACCGGTCATTCCAGGACGTGGAGTTCATCACGAGCGTTTTCAAGCTGTGCATCCTCGCTGATGCAGGGGGTTGCACGGTCTCTCCCGCCTATGCCGGAAGCCAGCTTGCGACCAGCGAGATCCGGTCAGCCGATATCTTCCTGAACTGGCGAAAGATCAAGGGAAAGGAGCCCAAGCGCAACAAGGTTCCCCCGGCCCTGCTTGATGTCCTTGTCCCCACCGACTTCCGGTACAGCCAGTGTGTCTGGCCTGGCGCTTTCAGCGACAGAGACAGGTACGCTTTCGAGTTGGTGATTCATGAAGCTGGTCACGCCCTGGGTCTGTCTGAAGCTGAAGTAGACATTGACCTGCCCTACATCGTGTCCCACCCCAACATCGCACCTTCGGTCATGAACTACGGCAGTCAAGTAATTGGAGCCAGGGGCGAGCCCGACTGCTTCCCCCACCCGATGGACGTGCTGGCCATTCACGCGCTCTACCAGACGGGGTACGGCCAGTGATGGAAACGCCCCTGGGCCACGCGGCATCCCGCGCCTTGGTCGTGAGCTCGGTAGCTGTCGGCCTCGTCTTCCTGATTGGCTGCGGGCCGTTCCGGGAGCACCCTCCCATCGCCAGCGATGCGTGGCAACCGTTCGACTACGAGACCCTTGAAACCTTCAAGGTGGCCTCGCGCCACTACGGACCGAGCTGGGGGCGCATCGACGGGAAGGACGTGATCATCTTCGGCTATCGAGAGGGCTTGGATGAGTTCGGAGGCCTGCCCGGGGCCGCTGGCGGGAGCATCTACGTCATTCGCGCCGACGGCACGAAGCTGAAGCGGCTCAGTCCAAGCGTGGGCGACGGGCGAGGTCTCGGTGGGGAGAAGGCCGCCTACGACATCTCGCCCGACGTCTCTTCGGACGGGCGGTGGCTGGCGTACGCAACCCACCGTCACAGCAACCGCCTGATGGTCGTGACGTCTGAGCTGGATGGAAGGGACAGGGGGAGGATCGGGCCCAGGGACGGGGGCTACAACTCGCACTTTGGGGTTCCTGTGTGGGCTCCCGACGGGAAGACGCTGGCGTTTAGTGGTGTTTGGACGGACAGGCACAATGTCATCGTCGCGGAGCCCGACGGGTCGAACCGTCGGGCTATTGCCCCCGACATCATCCCGGCCGACGAGCGGCCATCGTGGTCGCCGGACGGGAAGCTGCTGGCGTTCCGCTCCCATGGGAAATGGGACTGGGTCTTTTCGGAACGCGAAGGCGTCCTCGTGTTCGAACCCAGTGGCTTCATCCTCCACATCGCAGCTGTGGATGGGTCTTCCGTCAGGTCCGTCGGAGAAGCGTCAACACGCCCAGTATGGTCACCGGACGGCCGCCACATTGCTGTTGGCGGGGGGTTCCTGGAGGTGGACGGGGAACCGCAGTGGGGCATCTATGTGCTGGATGCGGATGGTGGCAACCTCCGGAGGATCGTCGCCACCGACGGCCCCCGCCGCGGTTCACAGTTGCTGTGGTCGCCCGATGGGGCAGAAGTGTGGGCTACAGGTGTCGGAGGGCAGCGTCTTGTGGCCGTTTCCCTAGCGACGGGGGACGTGCGCCGCATTGAGGTGCCCTACGGCATTGACGGCATGGCCTGGTCCCCAGACGGCTCGCGCCTGGCGATCGTGACCCAGCCGAGTCGTCTGGGTCGGGCCATTGCCTACAAGGACGGAGTCTACGAGTACGAGGTGGTCCCCGTGCTCTACACGGTCTCCGCGGACGGGTCCGACATCAGGGTACTGGTGCAGTTGGAGGACCCCGTCGACGGGGAGGGCGATGTACGACTGCGAGGCGTTCCTCAATGAAGTGGGGGCTCCTCCTTTCGGACAGCGTACGGCCCGTGATGGCTACACCTCTTGGCAACATGGCACTCCGTGCGCTGGCCGTGAGTTCGATGGCCGCCGTTCTCGTCTTTCTGAGCGGTTGCGGGCCGTTCCGCGAACATCCTCCCAGGGCCAGCGACGCGTGGGAACCGTTCGACTATGGGATCCTTGAGACTTTCATGGTGGCCTCACGTCACTACGGACCGAGCTGGGGGCGCTTGGACGGCAGGGACGTGATTATCTTCGGCTATCGGGAGGGCTTGGATGAGTTCGGGGGCCTACCAGCAGCCGTGGGCGGGAGCATCTACGTCATTCGCGCCGATGGCACGAAGCTGAAGCGGCTCAGTCCGAGCGTGGGCGACGGGCGCGGGCTCGGAGGAGACAAGGCCGCCTACGATATCTCGCCGGACGTCTCATCGGACGGACGCTGGCTGGCGTACGCAACCCATCGTTACAGCAACCGCCTAGTGGTTGTGACCTTTGAGCTGGATGGACGCGGCAAAGGGAGGATAGCTGGAGGGGACTGGCACGTCGGGGTTCCAGCATGGGCTCCCGACGGGAAGACGCTGGCCTTCATCGGACCAGGGGCCGAGAGGCGCAACATCAACATCGCGGAATCCGACGGTTCCAACCGTCGGGTTATTGCCCGTGACATCGTCCCGGCCTACGAGCGGCCATCGTGGTCGCCTGACGGCAAGCTGCTGGCCTTCCGCTCTCTTGGCGACGAGCTTGCCGGGATAGGCCAGGAGGGCTTCATCCTGCACATCGCGGCCGTGGATGGATCGTCGGTGATCGCAGTCGGGGATGCGGCAACGCGCCCGGTGTGGTCCCCGGACGGGCGTCACATTGCCGTTGGTGGGGGCTTCCTGGAGGTCGACGGGGAGCCGCAGTGGGGTGTCTACGTGCTGGATGCCGACGGCGGCAACCCGCGGCGAATATTCGACACCGACCGCCGGCCGCACGGCCTTTCCCCGCTGCTGTGGTCGCCGGATGGGGCGGAAGTATGGTTCCAACTGTACAGCCCCTCTATCTCCCTTACCGCGGTGACAGTGGCAACGGGAGAGCAGCGCGATCTGCCAGAGCTAGATGGCGTCTGGGGTATGGCGTGGTCGCTCGACGGGTCCCGCTTGGCCGTAGTCACACAACCCAGCGCGCTGGGCGGGGAGGTGCTCTACACGGTCGCGGCGGACGGCTCGAATAAGCAGGTCCTGGTGAGGGTTGGGCCGGACGGCTTGGTCGCCAAGCCGGTCACATCGCGTCCCCCGGATGAAGACAACCACCCATCCCTGGGAAGGACTCCCCGATGAAGCTCCGAACCCTTCTGCTCCTGGGAGCTCTCAACCCTGCTGTCCTGAGGGGGCGGGACTACATCGTGTCCCACCCCAACGTCGCACCGTCGGTGCTCAACTACGGCAGTCAAGTAATTGGCGCCAGGGGCGAGCCCGACTGCTTCCCCCACCCGATGGACGTGCTGGCCATTCACGCGCTCTACCAGACGGGGTACGGCCAGTGATGGAAACGCCCCTGGGCCACGCGGCATCCCGCGCCTTGGTCGTGAGCTCGGTAGCTGTCGGCCTCGTCTTCCTGACTGGCTGCGGGCCGTTCCGGGAGCACCCTCCCATTGCCAGCGATGCGTGGCAACCGTTCGACTACGAGACCCTTGAAACCTTCAAGGTGGCCTCGCGCCACTACGGACCGAGCTGGGGGCGCATCGACGGGAAGGACGTGATCATCTTCGGCTATCGAGAGGGCTTGGATGAGTTCGGAGGCCTGCCCGGGGCCGTTGGCGGGAGCATCTACGTCATTCGCGCCGACGGCACGAAGCTGAAGCGGCTCAGTCCAAGCGTGGGCGACGGGCGAGGTCTCGGTGGGGAGAAGGCCGCCTACGACATCTCGCCCGACGTCTCTTCGGACGGGCGGTGGCTGGCGTACGCAACCCACCGTCACAGCAACCGCCTGATGGTCGTGACGTCTGAGCTGGATGGAAGGGACAGGGGGAGGATCGGGCCCAGGGACGGGGGCTACAACTCGGACTTTGGGGTTCCTGTGTGGGCTCCCGACGGGAAGACGCTGGCGTTTAGTGGTGTTTGGACGGACAGGCACAATGTCATCGTCGCGGAGCCCGACGGGTCGAACCGTCGGGTTATTGCCCCCGACATCATCCCGGCCGACGAGCGGCCATCGTGGTCGCCGGACGGCAAGCTCCTGGCGTTCCGCTCCCATGGGAACTGGGACTGGGTCTTTTCGGAACGCGAGGGTGTCCACGTGTTCGAACCCAAGGGCTTCGTCCTCCACATCGCAGCTGTGGACGGGTCGTCGGTCAGGTCCGTCGGAGAAGCGTCAACGCGCCCGGTGTGGTCACCGGACGGTCGCCACATTGCTGTTGGCGGGGGGTTTCTGGAGGTGGACGGGGAGCCGCAGTGGGGCATCTATGTGCTCGACGCCGATGGTGGCAACCTCCGGAGGATCGCCGCCACCGACGACCGCCCCCCCCCGCGATTCACAGTTGCTGTGGTCGCCCGATGGGGCAGAAGTATGGGCTACCTGGGTCGGAGGGCAGCGTCTTGTGGCCGTTTCCGTGGCGACGGGGGACGTGCGCCGTATTGAGGTGCTGCCCTATGGCATTGACGGCATGGCCTGGTCCCCGGACGGCTCGCGCCTGGCCATCGTGACCCAGCCGAGTCGTCTGGGTCGGGCCATTGCCTACAAGGACGGAGTCTACGAGTACGAGGTGGTCCCCGTGCTCTACACGGTCTCCGCGGACGGGTCCGACATCAGGGTACTGGTGCGGTTGGAAGACCCCAGTGACGGGGAGGCCGATGTACGACTGCGAGGCGTTCCCCAATGAGATTCAGCCCTACTCTCCTCGTTACAGCCCTTCTGCTCATTGTTGTCATCACTGGAGGCTGCTCCCCGGGGGACACGCCTGCTTCTGAGCGCCAAGCGCCACAACCATCCCCCGCTCCGGCAGAGCAGGTACCCGGTGTACGCGAGAACCCCCGCGACCGGCGCACGGCGCCGACGCCGGAGTTGCTCGTCACGACGGAGGCCCGGTGCGGTCGAAGCGCATCACGCGGTCGAAGCGCATCACGCGCGGAACCGTGCAGTGCACGAGATGTCAGTTCGTTTGCGCTCTTTTCCTCCGCCCCCGGGGGTGGTTGGGCTGGTGCTGAGCCGGAGGCGGACAGCGTGGAAGCGGTCCTGGAGCACGGGCTGCGCTTGGCCGAGTCGTCGCCGGTACACCTGGCGTTCCGGGGAACGGCCGCGGCCGACTCGGTTCGCTGCCAGTGGCGTGGTGTCGCCCGTACGACCGCCCAGCGCGAGGCGAGCGTCCGCTACTGGCTCGGCCTCGACGACACGGTCATCCTTCCCGATGCAGCGGCGATCGAGCGCCTGTTCATAGCGATTCTCGAGCGGGGCGAGCCGACTTACCCGGAGAGCGCTAGGGCAAGCTTCCGTGCGCTGGCGCGCGGGGGCGTGACCGATCAGTACCAGTTCCTCGGTTGCTACGCCGACTACACCGTCAGCGAGTACATCCTGGGGGCGGGCCCCACAATGCTGACAGTCGCCTACGACCGCCTCGCAGAGACCAAGTCCTACGAGCTGTACTCCCGCGCGCATGCCGTGGGGGAGTACGGGACGGCGACCCTGATGAGTGAGGCCGAACATGCGGCAGCGCAAGCGCGGTTGGTCTGGGAAGCGGAGGAGCGGCTCGCCGGCATCATCGGGGGACATGAGAGCGTGGTGTTCGTGGCGCCCCTGGGGGCGCACAACGCCATTGCCATCGAGGCATGGCTGGCGGTGGACCAGTGGGACCTGCAGACGGACGACGAGGGCACCGTGCACGCGGTCCGCTACGGCACGGCCGCGGGGGACCCCGAGCACACGCAGACCCTCGCCGCGCTGAGGACGCGGATCACGACGGCGGCGGCGGCGGACGCCCACGCCACGACGCGCATCGCCAACGCCAGCGGCCTGCGGGCGTACTACCAGGCGATGGGGGCGTACGGCGACATCACGCCGGGAGACGGGGAGACGACCACCTTCACGCCGGCGCAGCCGCCCGCGGCCCTGACGTGCGCGGGCGGGACGGCGGTGACGAGCCCGGAGACAAACCGCGCGCTCGTGCACGACTGCGAGGTGCTGCTGGACCACAAGGCCGCGCTGGCGGGGACGGCCACGCTCAACTGGAGCGCGACGACGGCCATCGCCAGCTGGGACGGGGTGACGACCGGGGGCACGCCGCTGCGCGTGACGGGGCTGGCGCTGGCCAGCAAGAGCCTTGGCGGGACCATCCCCGCGGCCCTGGGCGGGCTCTCCGCCCTGACGGCCCTGGATCTCTCAAGCAACAGCCTGACGGGATCGATCCCGTCCGAGCTGGGGATGCTCTACCAGCTGACGACGCTCAGGTTGTCGAGCAACGCCCTGACTGGCTGCATCCCCGTGGCGCTCAGGGACGTGGCCACGAACGACCTGGGCTCGCTGTCGCTGCTGTACTGCTCGCCGCCCGCGCCGGCGAGGCCCACCGCTTCCACGACGGCCGAGGGCAGCATCGGGCTGACCTGGGGAGCCGTCCCGAACACGGCCAACTACCGGGTGGAGTTCCGCCTGGACCGGGACGAGGGCTGGACGGAGGACAGCGCCACCGTCACCGGCACGACCCACACCGTTGACGGGTTGCGGTGCAAGGGCGCCTACGTCTTCCGGGTGAGCGCCCAGGGCAGCGGGACCACCTACGCCACCGGCTGGAGCACGCCCTCGGTGGCGCTGCGCACGGCGACGGCCGACTGCACGCACCCCGTCTTCGGGGCCGCGAGCTATAGCTTCACGGTCTTTGGCGACGCCGCCTTCGAAGCCTCCGTGGGGACCGTCATGGCGACCGACTCCGCGGGCGACACGCTCACGTACGCCATCAGCAGCGGCAACGAAGCAGGGGCGTTCGCGATCGACGGAGCCACGGGCGCGATCACCGTGGCCGCCGCCCTCGACCACGAGGCGACCTCGACCTACACCCTCACGGTCACCGCCCGGGACGCTCCCGGCGGGTCGGCCAGCGTGGAGGTGACGGTCACGGTGACAGCGCCGCCGCCCTGCCGCACGCCCACCGCGGTGGACTGCATCGAGGCGGTCTATGCCGGCGACCCCGCCGACTACACGGCGGTATCGGACATCCCCGCTTCGGCGTTGGTCCAACCGGCGAGCGACGGTCGCTACGAGATCCAGCGCGGCCGGCAGTACACGGTTGTGACGGCCGCGGCCGTGCCCGCGGGCTACACGCGCCTCTACCTCGTGCTGAATCCGCTAGGGTCGCCTTCGGCGGTCTCCGCCTCCCGGCTGATCCCGCCCCTGGGCACCACCTACACCTTCACGGCGACGGCGGACACGGCGGGAGCGAACCTCATCACGTACGACTTGACGGCTGCGCGGCCGCGGCCCCTCAGCCGCCCGGGCGAGAAGCCGGAGCTGGGCGCCGTCGTGGTCACGACCGGGTTCCGGGTGGTGCCGCCGGCGCCCGCGAACCTCGGCGCATCGCTGGCGGGCGGCACCTTCACCCTGAGCTGGGATGCCGTCACGGGCAGCGATCGCTATCGCGTGCGCTACCGCGTGGACGCGGACGGCGAGTGGACCGATCTGACCGACGCCGTGGCGACCGACACGAGCGCCACCCTCACGCGCGCCGCGCCGTCGTGCGGGGAGCGGTACGCCTTCGAGGTGGAAGCGCG
>OZ242314.1:0-1437851 GCA_965207815.1 Tepidiformaceae bacterium | reverse complement strand
ACGCGCCGGACCGGCCGGTGGTGACCGTGGAAGACGGCGACGGGAACACGAAGGACGTCTTCTCCACGATCGAGACCGAAGAGGTCTCCTCCGTCGTCTCGCGATTCCGCGGGGACGTGCAGGTGAGGCTGGACCCGGGTACCTACTTTCTGAAGATAGCCGCATCCAGTGCGGCCAGAGCCGCATACCTGGTGCAGGCCGGCTTCGATCGGAAGTACGCCGATCTCCGGGGGGATGAGGACTGCGCCCATGAGACGGTCAGCGACGCACTTTACGGTTGCCAGTGGTATCTGAGGGCCTTCCCGGGTGTGAATGTCGAGAGCGTGTGGCAGACCAACAAGGGTGAGAACATCAAGGTGGCCGTCGTCGATCAAGGCGTGCAGACCGACCACGAAGACCTGGTTGACAACATCGCGACAACGGGCCATCACGATTACTACGGCGATGGACTCTACAGCGCCGATCTCAGCCACGGCACTTCCACCGCTGGGCTCATCGCGGCCCGCGACAACGACGTCGGCGTGCGGGGTGTCGCCCCCAGGGCCACGATCTACTCGTACAACCTCGCCCAGCAGGTCTGGAGCGGCGCCGACTCCGCCGACGCCCTGCTGCGCAACCAGGATCTCATAGCGGTTTCCGTTAATGCCTATGGCTTCAACCCCGGCCATGCCCCCAACATGCCGCCACCCGAGTGGGAGCAAGCCGCGAGGCGAGGCGTGACGGAGGGCTACGGAAACAAGGGCATCGTGTACGTCTTCAGCGCCGGGAACGGGGGAAGCGGTACGGGACGGAACATCGGCGCTCACAGCAATCTCGACGGGTACGCCAACTACTTCGCCGTCATGACGGTCTGCTCCGTGGACTACACTCGCACCCTTGCGACGTATTCGGAGGAGGGCCCAAACCTCTGGGTGTGCGGCCCTTCGGGCGCCTCGTTCGGGGTCGGGGGGCCGCGCGGCGGCCAGGGCCTCGTCACGACGAGCATGGGCCACGACTACACCGACCAGTTTACCGGCACCTCCGCCTCAGCCCCGCTCGTTGCCGGGGTCGCCGCCCTGGTGCGAGCGGCCAACGCGAATCTCTCATGGAGGGACGTGAAGCTCATTCTCGCCGCATCCGCGCACAGGCCCCAGCCGACGAGCTCCACCTGGCGGGATGGGGCGCAGAAGTACATCTCCCCGACGGAACGATCCACCGACACGTACCGGTACAGCCGCAGGTACGGCTTCGGCGCCGTCGATGGCGCGGCCGCCGTCGCCCTCGCCGCGGACTGGAATCCCGTGCCCGCCATGCGCGAGATAGAAATCTCCTCGGGCACCCTCGACGTCCCCATTCCCGCAGCCGGCGTCCTCACGCTCGAACTGGAACTCGACAACTACATCGACTTCGTCGAGTTCATCGAGGTGGAAGTCCTCTTCCAGCACTGGATGCGCGCACTCGACATCCGGCTCGAGTCGCCCGCCGGCCGGGTCTCGGTGCTGTCGCCCCCACTGACTGCCAATCAAATCCTGGTCCTGGGCACCACCAATTTCTTCATGGAGGACGAGCCCTTCCGCTTCGGCTCGGCCCGGCATCTGGGCGAGAGCGCGGCCGGCACCTGGAAGCTCAGCCTGGACAATGACCTTCTCAACAACATCGGCAACTTCAAGCACTGGCGCATCAAGGCGTACGGCCACGGCGCGAGCCCGGGGTTCCCCCCGGCGCCGACCGCCACCCCGGGAGTAGGCACGCTGACCATCGGCTGGAGCGCCCCCGCCGACATTGGTCAGTCGGCGATCACCAGCTATGACCTTCGGTACATCGCCAGCGACGAAACCGACAGGTCGGCGGAGAACTGGACCACCCATACCGCCATCGGAACGACGGACGCCGGCATCTTCCTGCTGACCGGACTGGGTCGCTACAAGGCCTACGACATCCAGGTTCGGGCGGTGAACGCCACCGGGGCGGGGCCATGGTCCCCCCAACTCACTGCCACGACCGCGCTGGAACCGCCCCTTGGCCCGAGCGTGGAATCGGTCGAGCCCGGCAACGAGAAGCTCTTCGTGGCGTGGGCGCCGAACCCCGACGAAGGCTCTGGAGAGATCACCAGGTACGATCTCCGCTATTACCCCAAGACGACCGTGCCCGTCCCGAACCCGATTCCCTGGACGGTCGTGAACTCGGTCTGGACGACGGGCTCGGGTGAACTCCGCAACACGATATCCGGCCTGGCCAACGGTGTTGAGCACCTCGTCGCCGTTCGCGCCTGGAACGCCGCGGGTGAAGGCGAGTGGGGGCACTCCGACGCAGGAACGCCGGAACGGCTCAACCTGGATCCTGCCTTCCCAAACCCCACGGCTGGCTTCGCTGTCCGCGAGGATGTGGCCCCGAACCACTCCATCGGGTCTGTCCCGGCGGCCACCGACAGTGAGGGCCACCAGCTCTTCTACTCGATCGTCGGCGGGGCTGACCTGTTCGCCGTTGAGGAGCGCACCGGGCGCCTGACGACGGCGGCCGAACTCGACTACGAACGTGCGATCCAGCACGTCTTCCAGGTTGGGGTGAGCGACCGCCTGGATGCGGACGCACTGCCGGACGCCGCCACAGACGACTTGGTAACCGTGACGGTCTCGGTCGAGGACGTGGACGAGCCCGCGGACATCTCGTTCGTAACGGGTAGCGGCGTCACCGCGACCGACAATGCCCTTGAGGTGGACGAGAACCACGCCGGTGCGCTTGCGAACCTCGCCCCGACCGACCCCGAGGGCGATGCCACGCTCACCTACACCTGGTCGCTTGGAGGAACCGACGAACGAGACTTCGCCATCACGCCAGCCGGCGTCCTCTCCTTCGCCTCCCCCCCGGACTACGACCGCCCCGAGGACTTCAACCGGGACAACGTCTACACCGTCACCGCCAACGCCCTCGACAGCGGCGGCAAGACGGGCCGCGTCGTCCTGACCGTGACGGTCCGAAACGTCGACGAGCCGCCAGCAATCACTGGTGACGCGGCCATCGTGGTCAACGAGAACACGACTGGCCAGCTCGATCGCTACTCGGCTGTGGATCCGGAGGGCACGACCACCACGTTCACCTGGACGCTCGCCGGAGACGACGCCGGCGCCTTCAGCATCAGCGACACGGGCGTGCTCACCTTCGATCGCGCGCCGGACCACGAACTGCCGGCCGATTCCGGCCGTGACAATGTGTACACCGTGATAGTCCAGGCGACCGACGACGGCGGGACCGATTTCTTCGCCATGACGGGTGAACTCGAGGTGGCGGTCACCGTCGAGGATGTGGACGAGCCGCCTGAGATCACCGGGACCGACACCTTCGTCGTTGCGGAGAACGGCTCGACCTTCGTCGGCAACTACACCGCCACCGACCCTGAGGGAGCCGTCGCCGCCTGGCTGAGCCTGACTGGCGCCGACGCGCGGTTCTTCGTGTTCGACACCGTGACGGGGCGGTTGAGCTTTGCCGAGACGCCGGATTTCGACCGGTCCACCAACGGCAACCACGGCCCCGAGTACCGCGTCACCGTGCGCGCCTCCGACGAGGGCAACCGCGTCCGCAACCTCCCGGTGACGATCACCCTTACCGACGTCGACGAGGGCCCGCTCATCAGCGGACCGGAGGAGGTCACCCTCAGCGAGATCGTCAACCCGGGCGTTGGGCAGGTCGTTATCGTCGGTACCTACACGAAGCTCGATCCCGAGGGCTCGTCATCCAACTGGGGGCCCGTCGGCAGCAGCGTGGTGCTCAGTGGACGGAACAGCGACGCCTTCGCGTTCGACCAGGCGAACGGCAGGTTGACCTTCGCCAGCCCGCCCGACTACGAGGACGGAGGGGCCAGCCACGCGGTCACCCTGAGCGCCAACGACGGCTCCCTCAACGGCGCGCTCGATGTCGCCATCACCATCACCAACCTGGACGAGCGCGGCTCCGTGTCCTTCGACCGTCGCACCCTGGTCATCAACCGTTCCATCACGGCGACGCTCGCCGACCCCGACAACATTGTCAGCGCCTCGTGGCAGTGGCAGCGTTCAAGGAGCCGTACCGGCGGTTGGACAGACATCACCAACGCCGATTCGAGCAGCTACACCCCCGGCGCCGACGACCGTGACCACTACCTGCGGGCGAGGGTCACGTACGAGGATGGCCACGGTCCGGGCAAGAGTGCGGAGGCCACGACCGAGTTCACGACCGTGAACGAGCGCGGCTCGAATACCCCTCCGGTGCTGCCTGACGCCGTCGACGACATCGCGATCCCGGAGGACACCCCCGGGGGGCGGATCATCGGGAGCCCGGTGCGGGCGACGGATGGCGAGAGCGACCCGCTGGTCTACTCACTCAGCGGCGCGAGTGAGTTCGTAGTCGGCCGCACGACGGGCCAGATCCGGGTCGCCGACGGCGCCGCCTTCGACTACGACCAGGGGCAGCGCAGGTACTCGCTCACCGTCACCGCCGACGACGGTTTCGGCGGGACCGACACCGTTGCCGTCACCGTCCGTGTCACCGACGTCAACGAGCCCCCGGAGGCCCTCGACGACGCCCCTGCCAGCTTCGACGAGGACACGCCGGCCACGATCGATGTGCTCGCGAACGACACCGACCCGGAGGGCGGGGTGCTCACCCTGGCCGGAACGCTGGCGAGCGGGCCGCGCCGGGGCAGGGCGGCGGTCGACACGGCGACCAACCGGATCACGTACACGCCGGACGCCGACTACCACGGGGCCGACAGCTTCACCTACCGCGTCCAGGACGACGGCAGCCCGTCCCTGTCGAACACGGCGACCGTGTCCATCACCGTGCTGCCGGTGAACGACGTGCCGGCGTTCGCGGCGGCGACGGCGGAGCGGGAGGTGTCGGAGCAGGCGGAGGAGGGCGGGGAGGTCGGGGCTCCGGTACGGGCGACGGACGTGGACGGGGACCGGCTGGGCTACACCCTGACGGGGCCGGTCGACTTCGACGTGGACGAGGACACGGGGCAGATCCGGGTGGCGCCGGGGGCGGCGCTGGTCCCCGGCCAGTACGAGGTGACGGTACGGGCGCGGGACCCCCGGTCCGCGGAAGCGAGCATCGTGGTGACGATCACGGTGACGGCAGGTCCGGCGCCGGCACCCGGCGGCGGCGGCTTCGCCGGCGGCGGAGGCGGCGGAGGCGGTGGAGGGGCGTCCGGTCCGACGCCGAGCGAGGCGGACTACGAGTGGACGGTGAAGGAGGACATCGAGGCGCTGGTGCCGGGCAACGGCACGCCCACGGGGATGTGGTCGGACGGGGAGACGCTGTGGGTGCTGGACAACCCCGACGGCGCCGGGGATGGCATCTACGCCTACGACCTGGAGAGCGGCGAGCGGCTGGCGGGGCGGGAGTTCCCGCTGCACGAGCGCAACCGCGCGCCGCGCGGGGCCTGGTCCGACGGGGAGGGCATCGTGTGGGTCGCGGACAGCGGCCGCGACCGACTGTTCGCCTACGACCTGGGGAGCGGCGAGCGACTCGAGGAGCGCGACATCGAGCTGGCCAAGGGCAACGGCGAGGCGCGGGGCATCTGGTCGGACGGGGAGACGATGTGGGTGCTCAACCGCAACCCCTCGCTCTACGCCTACGACCTGGGGACGGGCGAGTTGCTCGGCGGGTACGGCCTCGACGCGCGCAACCGCGACCCCCAGGGCATCTGGTCCGACGGGGTGAGCCTGTGGGTGTCGGACCACGGCCTCAAGCAGCTCTGGGCCTACCGCCTGCCACGGCGGGAGGAGGTGGAGCGGGCAGGTGAGGGGGCCAGCCTCGATCGCGTGCGGGAGGAGGACTTCACGCACCTTTCGGGGGCCAGTAACAACAGCCCCCGCGGCGTCTGGTCCGACGGCGAGGTGATGTACGTGGCAGACGGGAGCGACGACAAGGTCTACAGCTACAACCTCCCCGACGCGATCGACGCGCGCCTCACCTCGCTCACCCTCGCGGGCGTCGACATCGGCGAGTTCGATCCCGGTCGCGGGGTCTACGAGGGCGCCGTCGGCGCGGGACTGACGGAGACCACCGTCGCAGCGGCTGCCGTGCAGCGGGGCACGCGCCTCGTCATCGACCCGCCCGATGCCGACGGGAACGGGGCCAACGGCCACCAGGTGACGCTCGCCGGGGTGAGCGAGCTGACGGTGACGGTGACCTCCGCGGACGGGAGCCGCGAGCGCGTCTACCGGGTGGTCTTCGACCAGCCCCCGCCGGCGCTCGCGCTGGAGGCGGGCTGGACGGCGATCACGTGGCCGGGAGCGGATGGCGCCGCCCTCGCCGAAGTGCTCCCCGAGGGCGTGGTGGCGGTCTACACCTGGGACGAAGCGGCGGGCGCCTGGCGAGGGTACTTCCCCGCCCTCTCAAACGTGCCCGCCCTCAACACCCTCACCACCCTCTCCACCGGCGTCACCTACTGGGTCGCTGTCGAGGAACCCCTCACCTGGACCGTCCCGGCGGGCGCCACCGTGAGGATCCGAACGCCATGGTCGGAAGAGGACGTGACGTGAGGAGCGTCGTGGCTCGCTGGTTGCGGTGGCTGGCCAGGCACCTAGAGGCGCTGCCACCGTGGCGCTTCCGGTAGCCTGAAAGGCGGCCGCATGGTCCGACTGCGCTCAGTCCCTGGACACGCTGCGCGCCGGCGAGTACGTGCCCTACATCCTCGGCGCGCCGGGCTTCGTGAACGAACGGTTCGGGGCGCTGTTCCCCGCTGGCGTCCCGGCGCTGCTGCCGCTGGTCGTGCGCAGCGAGGGCCTGGCGACACCCGCCCCGGCCGTGCCCGCGCTCACGGAGCCGTTTGCGAGCTGCCTGCTCGGCGAGCTTGCGGACGGCTTCAGCCTCGTGGTCTACGAGGGCGGCAGCGTGGAGCAGCTCGTGAGCTGCGCGCGGGAGCGGGGCGTCACGGCGCTCTAGGCACTGAGCGGAGGCGAGTACGTGCCCTACATCGTGGGCGCGCCGGACTTCGTGAACGAGCCGTTCCGCGCGCTGTTCGCCGACGGCGTGCCGGCGGCCACGCCGCTCACCGTGCGGCGCGCGGAACCGTAACGCCGCCGGTGCAGCACAGCGTCGGGGCGTACGTGGCGGCGTAGGCCTACACAACGGCATCGAGTCGTTCTGGTCGATGCTCAAGCGGGCCGCTCGCGCTCCAGCCTACCGCATCCTCATCGTCCTAGCTCGCGCTGGGCGTGCCTGACCTCAGCGCGCTTGAGCATCGCTCGCTCCCTTCATGTCGAGAACCCCGCCGGGGCCTATCGGAGCGGACACGGCGAGTGTGGCTGCCCGAAGTGCCTAGCCCCATCCCCACTGTCGAGGTTCAAACAACCTCAGGCTGTGAGGGTGTTCCACCTGATCATTTGGGTGCGATTCGCCACTACGGCAGCAGGGTGTCTTCTGGGGTGTAAGCACCTCGTTCATATGCACGCATTAGCCATGGCAATAACACCACCAAAAGGCCCAATTAAGATGTCGCATATGGCTCTTGTTTGTGCCTGGAGAAGTTGCCAGTGTTCCAGCACGAGGGCGCACCGTGAAGAGACAACTACTCGTTGTCATCGTGGCCACACTCCGTGATCCAACGCCGGACGCGGATTCCCGAGACTCGCCCGCGTGGCACATCGGCTTTTCTGACCCCCACCGAGTCCCAGCATTGTCGCGGGATTGATGTCCTGACCCTTCCGGCCTGCTGGGCGGGAGTCGCCGACATGTGCAGGCAGTAGGGGGACACCAGGCCTCGAGAAATGGACGATGCATAGCGCCGACCACCGGTTCCAGCGCGACCAGGAGCGGTCCTCCTGTCCCGATCGAAGGGGGGATCGACGCTCGATGGGACGCCGATCCCGATCCGCTTTTCGCCGCCTACCCGGTGCCTTGTTCCTTACGCTCGTCGCGCTGATTGCGTCCGCGATTGTCGCTTCCGCGCAAGGGCCAGAGCCCGGTTCGGGTACGGACGAGACCGTACTGTCGGACCCTGCTGAACCAACTCCGGTGCCCGAAGACAGAGGGCCGAACCAGCAAGTACCGGCCGTAGGAGGCAAGATCGACCCGCCCAGGTACGACAGCCTCGACTACGCCCTGAATCAGCTGGTCCAGGAGTCAGAAGCGAATCAAGGGGCCGCGCAGCCGGAATCCAGGAGCACTCAGGTCCGCGGGGAGGGGCCGCGTCCCCGACTCGACTCCGAGACCGCCGACGACATTGTGGCCGTGGTTGTGCAGGTCGTCCCCGGGCAGGTGGAGCCCGTCCTCGCTCTGCTCGAGGAGCACGGCGCGCGGATTCGTGACCCGATCGCGGGTGCGGACTATATCTCGGCCGGCGTGCCGACTTCGTTGCTCGTTCGCCTCGCCCGGCACCCTTCCGTCGTGCGCGTGAGGGTGGATCCCCCGGTGGTGTCGCTCGATGCGGGGGCACGCGCGCACGGCGCACCCCGCTGGCAAGGCGCAGGGTTCGGAGGCCAGGGCGTACGGATTGGCATCCTCGATGCTGGCTTTGCCGACTATTCGCGACATATACCCACGCACGTACCCCGCCCGGCCGCGATGGTTTGCTATACGTCCAATCACGGCGTGGTTCACACCACACTCACCGCATGTGAAGGAGCAGCCAAAGGCAACGAACATGGTACCGCGGTCACCGAAATGGCTTACGACGTTGCCCCGAGCGCTACGTACTACCTGGCTGCTATCTACTACACATCCGACTATCCTCGCGCCATCGATTGGTTTATCAGCCATGGCGTCGATGTAATAAACATTTCGCTCTCGAACCGATGGCATGGACCTGGTGATGGTACAACCCGCCACCCTAATACCTCGCTCGCCCTCGTCGACAAGGCGGTCCGCAATGGGATAGCAGTGATCATCGCCGCAGGGAACGAGCACGAAAACACCTGGTTCGGACCCTTTCGTGACCCGGACAATGACAGCGTACTGGACTTCGTTGACGGGGATGAATGCAACGCACTCTCGCTGGGCCGTACATCAACCTACGAGGTCCATGTGCGGTGGGAGGACACATGGGGCGGCGCAGCCACCGATCTGAACATCTACCTTACGAGGGACGGACAGATCAAGGCGAAGGGTGAAGGCGATCAGAACGGAGGCGCCAACGACGATCCGTTCGAGAGTCTCGAATACACGTCCCCGATCAATGGACGCCATTGCTTTGTCATTGAGCACGAATCAGGCCCCATTCCCGATTGGGTGCAAATGCGCGTGCGTACGGAGGGCTCGATCACGCTGGAGCGGTACAGCGACGGCTACGGGATTACCGAGCCCGCCGAGACGAAGAATGCCGGGGCGCTTGCCGTTGGGGCGGCCCGCGCCAGCAGGACATCCAGCATCGAGAGCTATAGCAGTCGCGGCCCACTGCCGGACGGGACGATCAAGCCGGACATCGTCGGGGCTGCACGGCTCCGCTCGGAGACCTCAAGCGCCACGGTCATCGGGACGAGCTTCGCCGCCCCTCACGTCGCCGGTCTGGCGGCGTTGGTCAAGCAGCGGCACCCGTGGTTCACCCCGGCGCAGATCGCCGCGTATCTGAAGAGCCATGCGCTGCCCCGGGGCAGCCCTGACCCGAACAATACGTGGGGTCACGGGTTCGCCAACCTCCCCGGGAGGCCGGCCACCGGAAAGCCCGTCATCGTCGGAGTCCCGGAGGTTGGCAGGGTCTTCTCGGTCAACATCTCGGCGGTTAGGGATGCGGACGGCCTTGTCACGTCCGAGTCCGCCCGCACTTACCAGTGGTACCGGGTGGAGGGCGACACCGAGACACTGATCCCGGATGCGACGCAGCCCACGTACACCGGCACCGATGCCGATGAAGGCAAGTCCCTGATGGTCAGCCTGAAGATCCGCGACTCTACGGGCGTGCACGAGGAGGTGCGGAGCGATCCGACCGGCAGGCTGATCGCCGAGCCGTCCGACCTGGCGGGGAGCCATCGGGAGCAGACGGACTCCAACTCCTATGTGCTCCTGACCGCCGGGAGGGAGGTGGCGCAGCGGTTCTGGACCGGGAGTAACGCCTCCGGATATCTCCTGACGCAGGTCAATCTCAATCTCACCCAGGCGCTTCCCAGCGGCGCCACGTATACGGTCGCGATCTACACCGCCGATGCCCAGAACCGGCCCGCCACCGAGGTCGCAAGGCTCGACGGCACACTGGAGGAATCGGGCGTCCAGGAATTCCGGCCGCGAAACAACGCTGCGATTACACTCCGCCGGAGTACAAACTACTTCGTGCTCATCAAAGTACACACCGTTCCAGCAGACGCACTGTACTCGGGGCGCCTGACGTACAAGCGGCGAATCGGGGATGTGCAGGTCAAGCAGCCATCATGGTTCGTGCCCACCTCCTCGCTCTATCGCACGGCCCCGCAGACCGTGTGGTCAGAGCATCGGAGGGAATTCGAGATACACCTCCGGGGCCTGATCCCGCCTGCGGATAACGTCGTCAGCTTTGCGCATCCCACCTACAGCATGGCGGAGGGTGGTTCCACGCAGGTGGAAGTCACTCTCCTCCGGCCGGCGAGCGACACCTTGACCATCCCCATCCAGGATCTTCCGACAGGTGGCGCGCTCCGGGAAGACTACTCGGGACTCCCCACGAGCGTGACGTTCCAAGCCGGTGAGCAGAGCAAAACGTTCACCGTCTCGGCACAGGATGACACCGTCGACGACGACGACGAATTCGTCGAGTTGACCTTCGGAACGCTGCCAACCGGCATCGACCAGGGAACCCAGCGCTTCACCCGGATCTACATCGACGACGACGACCTCCCCGATGTAACGGTGCGCTTCGCCAGCGCAACGTACAGCGCTGAGGAGGGCGACACGGTGACGGTCGACGTGGTGCTGGACAGGAATGCGGAACGCAGGGTCGAGATTCCGATCACGCTGTACGGGCGGGAGGAAGCCAGCAGTGACGAAGCATTTGACGGCGATCTGAACGACTACGCGACGCTGTCCGACTATTCCGCCGATCCGCTCGTCCTGCTCTTCAGGAGCGGGATCACGACGGCCTCGCTCACATTCGAGGCGACCGAGGACATGTTCGACGACGATGGCGAACGGGTCCGTCTGGGGCTGGGGATGCTGCCACCCCAGGTCACGGCCGACACCACCGTCCCGCCCGGGGAATCGGTGGCGCTCGACACCACCGAGGTGACCATCATCGACAACGATGTGCCCAACGTCACCGTTGCGTTCGGGTCGACGACGTTCGCGGCCGGCGAGGGTCAGGCCGTGAGCATCCCCGTGGTGCTCAACATCGAACCGGAACGGGAGGTCACGATCCCGATCGTTGTCACTCCCGTGTCCGATGCCAGCGATGAGGACTTCCGGGTGACGCCCACCAGCGTGACCTTCGCCAGCAACCAGACGTTGCAGGCCGTCTCCTTCGAGGCCCGGCTGGACAGCGGCATGGACGAGGGCGAGCAAGTCCAGCTCTCCTTCGGGCTTCTGCCGCCGCAGGTGAGCGCGGACCCGCCCGCGCGGTCCATCGCGACGGTCACCATCAGGGATCTGCCGGGCCCGCCCGCGGCGCCGGGCGTTCCCTCCATCAGCCCGCGCGACGGGGAGTTGGTGGTCCAGTGGGCTACACCCACCGAAACGGGCGGAGCGGACGTCACCCGTTACGACCTGCGCAGCATCCGGAGCGACGCCCCGGACAAGTCCGATGGAAATTGGGCGGTGCATCCGGCCGTCTGGGTCACCGGGGGCGGCGCCCTGCGCGCTACGATCGCAAGCCTCGAGAACGGCCGCTCGTACGACGTGCAGGTCCGGGCGACCAACGACATCGAGACCAGCGGCTGGTCAGGCACGGCGCTGGGTACACCGATGATCCTGAACCAGGCTCCACAATTCCCTGCAACCGAGTCAGGCGTGCGCAGCGTGCAAGAGTCCCTGGCGATCGGGGAGACGATCGGCCCCCGGATCCGCGCCAGCGACCCGGACGGCGACCCGTTGAGATACACCCTCACGACGGGCGGCGACCTGTTCGAGATCATCCCGAAGACGGGCAGGGTCTTGACCAGGGTCGCCCTCGATCATGAGGCACAGGCAAGTCACACCATCACGGTGAGCGTCACGGATCGGAAAGATACCAACGGCGAGCCCGACTCCCGCAGCGACGCCACCATCGAGGTCCAGGTGGTGGTCGTCGATGAGGATGAGCCCCCCATCGTTTCCGGTCCCGAGTCCATCACCAGGCGTGAGGACAACGCCACGGACGATCTCGCCAGCTACACGGCTGCCGACCCGGACAACGTCACTGATTCATTTGCGTGGTCGCTGAGAGGCACTGACGCAGACGACTTCACGATCGAGGGCGGCGTGCTCCGGTTCCGCACTGCACCTGACTACGATCGCCCGGCGGACGCCAACGGAAATAACGTGTATCGCGTGCGCGTGCGCGCCAGTGACGGCCGAAGTGTCGGCAGACTCGATGTCGTGGTCACGGTGACGGACCTTGACGAGGCGCCCGAGATCGACGGTGAAGCCAATCCGAACGTGCGCGAAGGCAGCACGCGCCCCGTCGGAACCTACAGAGCCACCGATCCCGAAGGTAAGGACGTGTTCTGGGGCGCGCTCGAGGGAACGGACGCAGTGGTGTTCACGCTCGATGAGCGCGGCAGATTGAACTTCCTGTCGCCCCCTGACCATGAGGCCCAGGTGAGGTACGAGGTGACACTCGTAGTCTCTGATGTACCCCCGGGTACCACCACCGGCACCGGCCTCACAACCAGGTTCCCCGTCGTCGTCACGGTCGAGAACGTCGACGAGCCTCCGGAGATCATGGGACCGCGCACGCTCACCTACGAAGAGGAAGGTACGGGGAGGGTCGGGGAGTACAGTGCGTCAGACCCGGAAGGCGAGAACACGAGATTCGTCTGGACGCTGAGTGGCCCGGACAGGAACGCTTTCAGGGTTGTGGACGGCTTCCTCACGTTTGCAGCGCCCCCCGACTTCGACGATCCTGCCGACTCTCTCGGAAACAACGAGTACAGCGTTACCGTCGAGGCACGGGACGAGAAGAACCGGGTCGGCTCCCTCGATGTGCTGGTGGCTGTAACGAACATCAACGACCCGCCTGCGCTGACCGGCGGGCCATCGTCACGCAGCGTGCCCGAGAACACGACCGGAACTGTCGCCACCTACACGGCGACCGACCCCGAACGGCTGCCCATTCGCTGGTCGGTCGAAGGCGCGGACGCAAGCGACTTCGTGATCAACGAGAGCGGACAGCTCATGTTCGGTGCGCCCCCGGACTTCGAAACAAAGTCCGTCCACCGGATCACGGTGGTTGCCGAAGATGCGGAAGGTCTGAGAGCTACCCGAGACGTGACCATCACCGTCACTCCCGTCGATGAGCCGCCGAGTATCTCGCCCGGCGACGACATCACATGGCAGGAGAACGCCACCGGCGAGCTCGTGGTGTTCCAGGCAGAGGACCCTGAAGGCGAGAAGCACACGTTTACGTTCTCACTCGCTGGCCCTGATGCCAGCGCATTCACGCTGGGCGCGGACGACGGCGTGCTTGCGTTCCGGGCTGCTCCGGACTTCGAGGCGCCGGCCGACGCCGACCGCAACAACATCTACGCGATCACCGTCCGCGCAAGCGACGGTGCAAGGACCGGCACGGTCGACCTTCGTGTCCTCGTCAGCAATGTGGACGAGCCGCCGGTGATCACTCCTGCGGGCAACATCACGAGGCAGGAGGGCGGGGCGGTCACGCTCACCGCGTATTCCGCGCGCGACCCCGAAGGCATTCACGATGCGTTCGTGTGGACGCTTGAAGGCGAAGACGCCGCGGCCTTCGCGATCAATACCGCCGGGGTACTCAGGTTCGCTGATACACCCGACTACGACGTTCCTGCGGACCGAAACGGGGACAACGTGTACCTCCTCACGGTGCGGGCCGACGATCCGGACCTCACGGGCCGTCTCGACGTCGTCGTGACCGTGACCGACGTCAACGAGCCCCCGGTCGTCACGGGCAACACGGACATCGCGCGGGACGAGAACGTCGCGGGCCCGCTCGCCACCTACAGCGCGACCGACCCGGAGGGAGTCACGGCCCTCGTCTGGTCGCTCGCGGGCGACGACGCAAGCCACTTCGGCATCAGTGCGGGCGGCGTGCTCACCTTCAACACTCCTCCCGACTTCGATGCGCGCGCCGACCGCAACAGGGACAACGTGTACCTCGTGACCGTGCGGGCGAGCGACGGCAGCCACGTCGGCGCGCTGCAGGTCCGGGTCACCATCGGCGATGTCAACGAGCCGCCGGTCGTGACCGGACCCGCCCGGGTCGACAACTACCCGGAGAACAGCAGCGGCCGCGTCGGCACCTACTCCAAGCGCGACCCCGAAGGTGCGGGCGTCACCTGGTCCGCGCTCGGCGGCGATGACGCGGAGCACTTCGAACTGAGCAACGCCGGTGTGCTCACCTTCAAGACCCCTCCCGACTTCGAAGAGCAGGAGACGTACAGAGTCCGGCTCAACGCCTTCGACGGCCAGCTCACGGGCCGTCTCGACGTCGTCGTGACCGTGACCGACGTCAACGAGCCCCCGGTCGTCACGGGCAACACGGACATCGCGCGGGACGAGAACGTCGCGGGCCCGCTCGCCACCTACAGCGCGACCGACCCGGAGGGAGTCACGGCCCTCGTCTGGTCGCTCGCGGGCGACGACGCAAGCCACTTCGGCATCAGTGCGGGCGGCGTGCTCACCTTCAACACTCCTCCCGACTTCGATGCGCGCGCCGACCGCAACAGGGACAACGTGTACCTCGTGACCGTGCGGGCGAGCGACGGCAGCCACGTCGGCGCGCTGCAGGTCCGGGTCACCATCGGCGATGTCAACGAGCCGCCGGTCGTGACCGGACCCGCCCGGGTCGACAACTACCCGGAGAACAGCAGCGGCCGCGTCGGCACCTACTCCAAGCGCGACCCCGAAGGTGCGGGCGTCACCTGGTCCGCGCTCGGCGGCGATGACGCGGAGCACTTCGAACTGAGCAACGCCGGTGTGCTCACCTTCAAGACCCCTCCCGACTTCGAAGAGCAGGAGACGTACAGAGTCCGGCTCAACGCCTTCGACGGCCAGCTCACGGGCCGTCTCGACGTCGTCGTGACCGTGACCGACGTCAACGAGCCCCCGGTCGTCAGCCGCAGGGCGGGCAGCGACAGCACGATCAGCGTCGTGGAGGGTAGCGGCACGTTTGTGGGCGAGTTTGAGGTGGCCGACCCCGAGGGCGATGGCGTGACCTGGTCGCTAACCGGGACCGATGCGAACGACTTCGACATCAGCGCGAGCGGCGCGCTCACCTTCAAGATTCCTCCTGACTTCGAGGCCCCACTCGACAGTGGCGCGGACAATACGTACCTGGTCACCGTGCGTGCCACTGAGACCCGCGCCAGCGGCAGGCTGGCGGGCAGCCTCGCGCTGACGGTGCGGGTGATCGACGTCAACGAGCCGCCGGTGATTGACCCACCCTCGGCGGTCACCTCGGGGCGCATCTCAGTACTTGAAGCGCATAGGGGGTCTGTAGCACGGTTCACGGTGTCCGACCCGGAAGGGCGGACCACCGTCTGGCAAGCCCTCTCGGGTTCAGACGCTGCCCGCTTCAGTTTCAGCAACGGAACACTCAGCTTCGCCACGCCACCCGATTTCGAGTCTCCCGCCGATGCCGGCGGCGACAACGAGTACAACGTGACGATCGGCTCCTCCGACGGTCTGCACACCCCCACCTACGATCTCGCGATTATGGTCACAAACACGGAAGAGACGGGAAACGTCACGCTCTTCCCTCTGGGGCAACCGCAGGTCGGAACGGCGTTGGTCGCGACACTCAGAGACCCCGATATCGTGGCATCGGCGGAGTGGCGGTGGGAGCGCTCAGCGAGCCGGAGTAGCGGCTGGACGGAGATCACCGGTGCAACCCAGGAGCGCTACACGCCGGTCGAAGGCGACACTGGCTCCTTCTTGCGGGCCACCGTCACGTACGAGGACGGGTATGACTCAGGCAACGTCCTATCCGCAACGGCGAGCGGGCCCGTCGAGGCCCGGCCGGCCGCTAACACCGCACCGCAGTTCGGCGCCCTCACCACGACGCGATCAGTCGCTGAGAATGCTACCGGGAGTGTCGGAGAGGCGGTGACGGCCAACGACGTCGAGGATCTCGGTCAACTGACGTACACGCTCACCGGTTCAGTGCTGTTTGAGATAGTTGGCACTTCAGGACAGATCCGCGTCGCTCCCGGCGTCACGCTGGACCACGAGACGGCCCCCTCACACACCGTAACAGTGAGGGCGACCGACCCCTCGGAGCTGTACGCCACCATCACCGTGACCATCAACGTCACCAACGTCAACGAGGCTCCGACGGCGCAGGACGACATCGCAACGACGGCTGAGGACGCCCCCGTCAACATCAACATACTCGCGAACGACAGCGACCCTGAGACGCAGGCCGGTGATTTGCAGGTCAGCCTGCGAGCACCACCTAACGCTGATAGCGGATCCGTGAGGATCGAAGGCGATAAGACGATCACGTTCACGCCCAATGCCAACTACCATGGGGCTGCCAGCTTCACGTACAGGGCCACGGACCCAGGGGGCCTGTACGACGAAGCCACGGTCACCATCGCGATCAGCGAGGTGAACGACGCACCGGCGTTCGCAGCCGACACGGCCGTCCGTTCAGTCTCCGAGAGCGCCCGGCCGGAGGACAACGTGGGCCCCCCGATCGTGGCCAGCGACGTCGACGACGATCTACTCACGTATCGGATCTCGGGCGCTCCGGGGTTCGAGATAGATGCTAGCGGACAGATCACCGTCGCGACCGCGCAGCTCAACAGGGAGTCCACGCCCAGCTACTCCGCAACGGTGACGGCAACGGACCAGGGGGGGCAATCAGACACCGTCCTGTTGACGATCAACGTCACGGACGTCAACGAGCCTCCAGCGGCAGAGAACGACACAGCGACGACCGCGGAGGACGCTGCCGTCAACATCGACGTGCTCGCCAACGACAGCGACCCGGAGACGCCGGCCGATGACCTGCGCGTGCGTGTGGTCACGCAGCCGCTGAACGGGCGCGTCACCATCGGCGGCGACAAGACCTTCACGTATACGCCCGACGCCAACTACCACGGCGACGACACGTTCACCTACGCGGTATCCGATGGGTCATTCGAGGACGAGGCCTCCGTCTCCATCACCGTCGTCGCGGTGAACGACGCCCCGGCGTTCGCAAGCGAAACGACCGTCCGTTCAGTCTCCGAGAGCGCCCGGCCGGGGGACAACGTGGGCCCCCCGATCGTGGCCAGCGACGTCGACGACGATCTACTCACGTATCGGATCTCGGGCGCTCCGGGGTTCGAGATAGATGCTCACGGACAGATCACCGTCGCGACGCCGGACCTGGACAGCCAGATCAGATCGAGCTACTCCGCGACATTGACCGTCACCGACCGCGACGGCGATTCCGACACCATCCTGGTGACGATCAACGTCACGGACGTCAACGAGCCTCCGGCGGCAGAGAACGACACGGCGATGACCGCAGAGGAAGCTGCCGTCAACATCGACGTGCTCGCCAACGACAGCGACCCGGAGACGCCGGCCGATGACCTGCGCGTGCGTGTGGTCACGCAGCCGCTGAACGGGCGCGTCACCATCGGCGGCGACAAGACCTTCACGTATACGCCCGACCCCAACTACCACGGCGACGACACGTTCACCTACGCGGTATCCGATGGGTCACTCGAGGACGAGGCCTCCGTGTCCATCACCGTGCTGCCGGTGAACGACGTGCCGGCGTTCGCGGCGGCGACGGCGGAGCGGGAGGTGTCGGAGCAAGCGGAGGAGGGCGGGGAGGTCGGGGCTCCGGTACGGGCGATGGACGTGGACGGCGACCTCCTGCGGTACACCCTGACGGGGCCGGGCGACTTCGACGTGGACGAGGACACGGGGCAGATCCGGGTGGCGCCGGGGGCGGCGCTGGTCCCCGGCCAGTACGAGGTGACGGTACGGGCGCGGGACCCCCGGTCCGCGGAAGCGAGCATCGTGGTGACGATCACGGTGACGGCGGGTCCGGCGCCGGCGCCGGCGCCCGGCGGCGGCGGCTTCGCCGGCGGAGGAGGCGGAGGAGGCGGTGGAGGGGCGTCCGGTCCGACGCCGAGCGAGGCGGACTACGAGTGGACGGTGAAGGAGGACATCGAGGCGCTGGTGCCGGGCAACGGCACGCCCACGGGGATGTGGTCGGACGGGGAGACGCTGTGGGTGCTGGACAACCCCGACGGCGCCGGGGATGGCATCTACGCCTACGACCTGGAGAGCGGCGAGCGGCTGGCGGGGCGGGAGTTCCCGCTGCACGAGCGCAACCGCGCGCCGCGCGGGGCCTGGTCCGACGGGGAGGGCATCGTGTGGGTCGCGGACAGCGGCCGCGACCGACTGTTCGCCTACGACCTGGGGAGCGGCGAGCGACTCGAGGAGCGCGACATCGAGCTGGCTAAGGGCAACGGCGAGGCGCGGGGCATCTGGTCGGACGGGGAGACGATGTGGGTGCTCAACCGCAACCCCTCGCTCTACGCCTACGACCTGGGGACGGGCGAGTTGCTCGGCGGGTACGGCCTCGACGCGCGCAACCGCGACCCCCAGGGCATCTGGTCCGACGGGGTGAGCCTGTGGGTGTCGGACCACGGCCTCAAGCAGCTCTGGGCCTACCGCCTGCCACGGCGGGAGGAGGTGGAGCGGGCAGGTGAGGGGGCCAGCCTCGATCGCGTTCGGGAGGAGGACTTCACGCACCTTTCGGGGGCCAGTAACAACAGCCCCCGCGGCGTCTGGTCCGACGGCGAGGTGATGTACGTGGCAGACGGGAGCGACGACAAGGTCTACAGCTACAACCTCCCCGACGCGATCGACGCGCGCCTCACCTCGCTCACCCTCGCGGGCGTCGACATCGGCGAGTTCGATCCCGGTCGCGGGGTCTACGAGGGCGCCGTCGGCGAGGGACTGACGGAGACCACCGTCGCAGCGGCCGCCGTGCAGCGGGGCACGCGCCTTGTCATCGACCCGCCCGATGCCGACGGGAACGGGGCCAACGGCCACCAGGTGACGCTCGCCGGGGTGAGCGAGCTGACGGTGACGGTGACCTCCGCGGACGGGAGCCGCGAGCGCGTCTACCGGGTGGTCTTCGACCAGCCCCCGCCGGCGCTCGCGCTGGAGGCGGGCTGGACGGCGATCACGTGGCCGGGAGCGGATGGCGCCGCCCTCGCCGAAGTGCTCCCCGAGGGCGTGGTGGCGGTCTACACCTGGGACGAAGCGGCGGGCGCCTGGCGGGGGTACTTCCCCGCCCTCTCAAACGCGCCCGCCCTCAACACCCTCACCACCCTCTCCACCGGCGTCACTTACTGGGTCGCCGTCGAGGAACCCCTCACCTGGACCGTCCCGGCGGGCGCCACCGTGAGGATCCGAACGCCATGGTCGGAAGAGGACGTGACGTGAGGAGCGTCGTGGCTCGCTGGCTGCGGTGGCCGGCCAGGCACATAGAGGCGCTGCCACCGTGGCGCTTCTGGTAGCCTGAAAGCGGCCGCATGGTCCGACTGTCCTCAGTCCCTGGACACGCTGTAGTCGCCGCCCCCGCGGGGGCAGTTCGCCCGCTCCCGCCCACAGAGCAGTGGTCGGTGAACATCCCTGCGTCACTGTGGCTGTAGACGACATCGAAGGCCTTGGTGCCCTGGGCAATGCAACCGGCACCCCCTAGGGCAGTGTGCCACCTGTTGATGGCAGCCTGAGTCGCGTTCGGATACATGGTGGAGATGTCAATGGCCTCACCGAGAATCAGGTTCCGGTTCAGGGCTCCATGCGGAAAGAGGCTTGACCACTCACGGTTTAGACCGTGCCGCTTCCATCGTCGTCCTCATTCTCGTCGTGCTCGGCCTGGACAGTGGTCTGAGGAGGAAGGCCAGGCGCGAAGACGAGGGCGCCCAGCAGCATGGCCAAAGGAAGGGCGCCCAAGAGAGCTAGGCGGTCCATAGGTCACCGCTCCAGCCAGGCAGAGTTGGCGATGTCGTCAAACACCTCGTTCAGCGGATCCGGGGGGGTATCCGTTGGCCCTGCATCGGAGCGGCCGACAAGCCGCCCGTCTTGAGTTCTACCGCCCTCGCCATGAATGTAGCGATAAAACTCGTCGCCGGTATTTGGGTCGAAGGACACCCATGACTTGTTCCCGCCGGCGTCGTAGACGATGACCTGGATGGTCGTTGAGGGGATGTTGGGCCTGTTCGGCTCTCCCGTCATGGGGTGCATGTTGTAGGTGTAGCCCTCGGGCAGGTCCAGGACCAGCGCAGGAGTTTCGTCATAGAGTCTGTAGCTGACGGTCTGACCACCCTCCAGATCCAGTAGGTTCCGCTGCTTGTGCACTGCCTGAGGGGGCGTACAACCCGGGAGACTCAGCGAGGCGAGGTCGTTGTTGCTCACGTCTTGCAGCGAGGTCGGCATGCACCCTGTGAAGGAATTGTTGGCCAGATGGAGGTGAGTGAGTGCGGTAAGTTGCTCCAGCTTCGAAGGGATCCGGCCTGTGAGTGAGTTGTCGGTGAGGCGGAGGTGGGTCAGGCTCGTCAAGTCCCCTAGCAAGGCTGAGAGCTCCCCCGTGAGCCCGCTACTCGCCAGCTCCAGCTTCGTCACGCGCTGGGGTGTACCGGCAACGGTGACGCCCTCCCACTGGCTCATGGGCTTGCCGGCGCTCCAGTTGAGGATGGCGGTGCCCGCGAGCCGGTCCTTGGCCTTCAACAGGCTCTCGCAGTCCTCCACCAGCTCGGTGTTGGTGGTTGGGGTGGGCACGGCCACGCCGGATGAGCAGTTCACGACCTGGAAGGTGGTACTCACGACGGTGTCGCCGATCTCGGGTTTGCCGTCGGGCCTGGGGCGGACGAAGGGCCGCGCTCGCTTGAGGTCGAAGGTGATGAGGGTGGCGGCGGCCTCGTCCTCCGTGACGGTGAAGGTGTAGGTGGTCCCCACCGGCGGAACGAGCTGCGAGGCCGAAAGCGTCCAGGGCTCCCCCACCGAGGGCGACCCCAGCGGGCTCCACTCCAGGTAGAAGCGCGACCAGCCCTCGGGCAGGGGCGCCGCCGTCACGACCGTGTACTGCCGGCCCCGCTCGACGTAGTAGCGCCCGTCGCTGCTGGGGGTCAGGAGCACGCTGGCGGGGATGTCCTGCACCTGGGCGTAGTCGTCGGGCGCTCCCAGGTAAACGGCCCGAATGCAGTCGGGCGCCGCCGTCGTCGCGCAGCGGTCCGCCGGAAGCGCCGCAAACGTGGCCGTCACGGTCTTGTCCGCGTCCATCGTCAGGACGCAGGTCGAGGCCGTGCCGCTGGCGCTGCAGTCGCCGCCCCAGCGCGAGAAGCTGTGGGTGGCGTCGTCCCAGGTCGCCGTGAGCGTGACCCCAGCGCCTTCGTGGTGTGTCGTCGTCCCGGCGGGCGTGATGCTCCCACCCTCGCCTGCCATCGTGGTCAGGGCGTGGGCGGTCCCTTCCTCGAAGGTGACGGCGGCGGTCCTGTCGCCGTCCATGGTCAACACGCAGGTCAGGTTCGTGCCGCTGGCGGCGCAGTCGGCGCCCCAGGAGGCCACCCGGTAGCCGGCGTCCGGTACCGCCGTCAGCGTCACCTGCGCATCTTCGTGGTGGGTGGACGTGCCCGGCGCCGGGCTGACGTCGCCGTTGGCTCCCGCCGTGACCGTGAGCGCGTAGGCCGTTCCTTCCTCGAAGGCGACGCTCACCGTGCGGTCGCCGTCCATCGTCACCTCGCAGGTCAGGTTCGCGCCGCTGGCGCTGCAGTCTCCGCCCCAGGAGGCCACCCGGTAGCCGGGATCGGGCGTGGCCGTCACCGTCACCGCCACGTCCCTCCGCGCGAAGTGCGTGGTCGTCCCCTCGGGACTGACGCTGCCCCCTGCCGTGGCCTCCACCGTGAGCGTGTGCATGGCCCGCTCGAAGGCGACGCTCACGGTCTTGTCGGCGTCCATCGTCACGATGCAGTCGGTTTCCGTGAGGGGCGTGCGGGCGCAGGCCCCACCCCACGACTGCAGCTCGATGTCCCATCCCGCCGCGGTCGCCCGCACCCGCACGCGCGCGTTCCGGCCGTAGGTATGGCGCCCCGGCGCGGGCGTGATCGTGCCCCCGCTCGTCACCGAGGTGGTCAGCGTGAACGCGGGCCTGGGCGCGCAGGCGGGAAGGCCGAGGGCCGTGACGTCGGTGAAGGCGACCCCGCGCAACCCCTGCGGCAGGCAGCCCGTCAACCCGCGGTTGCCCGCCAGGTAGAGCGAGCGCAGGCTGCGGTCCTCCAGCACCTCGGGGATCTGCCCGCTCAGCTGGTTGTGCTCCAGGTAGAGGTCGCGCAGGCTCCAGAGCTCCCCCAGCTCGGCGGGAATCGAGCCCGTGAGGCGGTTGCTGTTGAGGTCGAGGGCGACCAGGTTGGCGAGCGCGGCGAGGGCCCTCGGGATCTCCCCCGTGAGCTGGTTCCCCTGCAGGTAGAGGAGCTGCAGCGCGGCCAGCGACCCCAGCTCGGCGGGGATCGCGCCCGTCAGCGCATTCCCCTGCAGGCGCAGCCGCTCCAGCCGCTCGAGGTCGCCCAGCCGCGCGGGGATCGTCCCCGTGAGGGCGTTGTCCTGGAGGGCCAGGGTGCGCAGCGCCGCCAGCTCGCCCAGGCGCGCCGGGATCGTCCCGTTCAGGCCGGCGCCCTCCAGGTCCAGGCTCACCACGCGCGGGGGCTCGCCGTCCACGGTCACGCCGCCCCAGGTGCTGAGGGCGGCATCGGCCGACCAGTTCAGCGTGCCGGTGCCGCGGAGGGCGTCCTTCACCGCCAGCAGGACGGCGCAGTCGCTCACGAGGCCGGGGTTGGCGGCCGGGTTGGGCACGGCCGTTCCCCGCGCACAGGGCTCCTGCGCGGTGGCCGTCTGCTCGCCCGAGGTCAGAGCGAGGACTCCATAGACGACCAGCACGGCGACCGCCCCGGCGACCACTCCCCGGAGCAGCCCGCCGCGGAAGGTGGAGCCGGTGATCCGCGCCAGTGTCACGGGTCCCTCCCGGCAGGCGGCGCCCTGCCGGGCGCCTGGGAAGGAGGCTAGGGCACCCGCACGTCCGCTGGCCAGAGCAAGTCCGTGACGTATCGATGACGTTGGTGGAAGATTGGTGACACTTCGGGGAAGTTTTTCAGGGCGGCCTTCTCCGCACCCTCAGAAGAGGCTCCAGAGGTACTCCAGGGCCACGTAGCCCAGCCCGAAGGCGAGCGCGAAGCCGACGCCAACCCCGGCGGCCGCTCGGCGCCAGCCGCGCAGCGTCATGGCTGCGCGTCCGGCGGGAGAGCTCGAAGCACCGGCAGCTCAAACCCATGACTTCCGGCCATGACGTACTGTACCGCGAACCGCATCGGAGCCCACGCCGAGCAGGCGGGTCCAGGACTCCTGGTTCAACTGGTGCTGGTACCCGTCGAGCAAGGTATACGCGCCACGGCCGTCTACGAGGCCAATGAGCATGTCCTTGACGGCGTGCCCTCTACATTCCCGTCTGGTGTCCTCGCCTGGGGCTCGAACCGGTGCGCTGCGCCATCGCGTCGTCGTCGGAGGCATGCAGGACTGGTAACGAGGAACGACACAGAAGCCCGGCACAACTCCCCCTTGAGCGGACGACAGCGAGGTCGGGGCTTCCCCTTGGTCAGGTGCCGCCACGCGCCGCTCCGCCCAGGAAGCCTCGGAGCACGCCCATCCGAGTAGGTCTCCAGGGGGTGCATGCACGCACCCCCTTGCAGGCAGTTAACCGCGGGCCTTCCCACGCTCACACTCGGTTGCCCTCACCACTCCCCAGGAGGGCAACCGTGGAATCCCGCACTCCCGCTCCCAGATCCCGTAGGAGGCGGCCGGCGCTGCTGGTCGCGACGCTCCTGTCGGCGCTCCTCCTGATCGCCGCCGTCGCCATCCCGGCCGCCCTCGTCCTCGCCCAGGACCCGCCGACTGACGAGCTGGTCTTCGTCAATGCGAGCGAGGACCCCGTCGAGCGCAAGGGTGACGGACGCTTCATCGCGCGTCCCGTCTTCAGCCACCCCGTCGGCCCCCTCTACTACGGTGTGCGCGACCCCGACACGGGCGAGTGGCTGACGACCATGTTCAGCGTGCGGGGCGGGGAGAAGGAGCGGCAGGACGGCTGGGAGTACTCCTTCGAGTACCCGTTCGAGGACGGCCAGGTCGAGCTCGACAAGGAGCGCCCCTACCTGCTCGTCATCCTCGCCGTCAAGCAGGGCGAGACCTACCGCTTCTACACCGCCATCCCCGAGCACCGGCCCGGGGGCATCTGGAACAAGATCCTGCGCGCGCTCGACCCCACACAGTGGGGGCGGGCGATCGCGGGCTGGGTGATCGAGGGGACGCACGGGACGCTGTGCGGGGTGGTGGAGCGGGCCACGGGCGAAGACGCCGACCGCTGCGAGGGGCCGTAGGCCATGCCGGACATTATCAGCGGCACCCCCGCGGAGATGACCTACCTGCACCCCATCGTGCGGGAGGCGTGGATGGTCGTGTGGGCCATCACCTCCGCCATGCTCGTCGCCATCCTCGGCTGGATGGGGCTGAGCTTCGTCATCCAGGAGCACCTCGGGCAGGTGCCGGCCGGCTGGCGGGAGATGGTTCCTCGCCTCCTCCTCGGGCTCGTGGCGGCGGCAACGAGCCTCTGGTGGTGCGGCCTCGTCATCGACGTGGCCGACGCCGTCTCCGGCTTCGTCGCCGCCTCCCTCGGGCTCAGTGCGGGCGACCTGCTGCGGTCATCGGCCCAGACGCTGCTGACCGCGATCGAGGTAGGAAGCGTGGGCATGGCCCTGCTGCTGGCCCTGCTCTACCTCGTCTACGGCTTCTTCGTCCTCTACGTGCTGCTGCAGTTGATCATGCGGCTGGCGCTCATCGACCTCCTGATCGTGCTCGCGCCGGTCGCCCTCGGGCTCTGGATCCTGCCGCACACGGCGGGCTGGGGCCGGCACTGGCTGCGGCTCTTCATGACGACCACCTTCCAGCAGGCGATCCAGCTCATCGCGCTGGCGATGGGCTTCGGGATGCTCAACCTCCTCGCCGACATCGCCGCCTTCGAACCCATCCAGGACCTCGTCTGGAAGCTCCTGCTGTCGCTCGCCTTCATCTACCTGGCGACACGCGTGCCGGCGCTGCTCGGCAACGCCGGCACCTTCGACGCCTGGATGCACACCCTCTACTTCGGCATGTCCCTGCCCGGAAGCATGGTGCGCTCGGCGCGCACCATCGGACTCCTGGGGCGGACCGCGATGGGAGCGGGAAGGGCGGCGACGGCGGGCGCGGCAGGCGCGGCGGCGAGCACGACGCTGGCCGCCGGTGGCGCCGTGCGCTCCGCGGCCGACACAGGCACGCCAACAGAGGGCGCGGGGCTCCCGCGCAGCGCCAGCGAGTAAGTCACACCGAGAACCACACACACCGGCGTGAACCAAGGCCACGCCGCGAACGACTCAAGGAGACGGAGCGATGTGCCAGTAGGACGACGGAGCAGCCCCACCGGCAACGAAACACGACACACGCGCAAGGAGTCGCAACCCAATGGAAGACCTCGTCCAGACCATCTCCAACATCGTCGGCATCCTCCTCGGCCTCGTGGGGGCCGTGGGCGTCGGCTTCTTCATCTACGGCGCCTACCTGTACCTCACCGCCTCGGGCGCGCCCCACCAGATGGAGCGGGGCAAGAGCGCGATGATGACGGCCCTCGCCGGCATCGTCCTGGCGATGGTGGCCTTCGGCATCGTCGAAGTGGTCATGAACGCCGTCGTCGACCCGGCCGTCGACCCCGAGGACATCCCCGACCCGACCACGTCCCTGATTGGGGCGCTGCGGGGCCAGGGGGCCTAGATGCACGAGCACGAAGTGCCCACCCACGTGCAGGCCGAGGACCGCGTCCTGCTCTGGTTCACGTTCCCACAGATCGTCGCCCTGACGGCCGTCGCGGCCATTGCCTACGGGCTCTACAGCTTCGCCCCCGGTCCCTTCGGGGTGAGGCTGGCCCTGGCCATCCTGCTCGCGCTGGCCGGGACGGCTACGGTCGTCGGCAAGGTTGGGGGCCGGCGGCTGCCGCTGGTGGTCGCCGACCTCCTCCGCTTCTGGCTGGGGCCGCGGCGCTATGTCGGCGCCCCCGCCGAGCTGGCGCGGAGCGAACCGCCCCCGCCGCCTCCACCCGCTCCGAACCCCCTGCAGCTCCTGGTGAAGCGCACGCGGCGGGGCCTGCGCAGGCTCCGCAAGAAGCGGCGTCGCGGGGAGCGCAAGTCCTTCCGCGCCCACTGCCGCTTCGGCAAGCGGCTCTTCCGCCGGAACGGCGAGAGCGGCAAGGGTCACCGCGTCGACATCCGCTCCCTCGGGCAGCGGGCGGGGTACGCCCTGCTCGCCGCCTCCATCGGGGTAACGACGGCCTGCGGGGTTATGGCGCTCGCGTCGCAGCCGGCCAGCGCCGACGGCCACGACCAGTGGTTCGAGGAGGAGGTGCTCACGCCGGAGTCCGTCCCCGGGCAGCGCCTCTTCCTCGAGCGGCTCACCGTCTACGGCGGCCGCGCCGGGTTCGCCCTGCGCGCCGCCACCGACCTCGACGTCCACGTCCGCGCCTACGGCGGCGACGACGGGCAGACGCTCGTCTACCAGGCGAAGGAGAGCCTCGTCACCGGTGAGCGCCGCGGCTGGGACGTTCCCCTGGACGGGGAGTTTCCGTCGGTGACGGTGTCGTGGCAGGACGGCTTCGGGGAGGCGGGCGCGTTCGGCCTCGAGGGCGCCCAGCTTCCCTACCCGTTGCCGGCCGTCGAGGGGGAGCTCTGCTCGCTGTCGATGACCTCGTTGTCCTGGTCGCCGGGGCGCATCGAGGGGGGCATCGCCTCCACGTGCGTTACCGAGGTCGAGGAGCGGGTCGAGTTGCCCGTCGTCTCCGGTCACCACTCGGAGTCGGTGACGGCCCTCATCGAGGCGACCGTCTCCGGCCTCTCCGGGACCCTCACGGTCACGTCCGGGGCTCACACCACGAGCGTGGCGCTCGTGCCGGAGGGGAACACCGCCTTCCGGCTCTCCATCGGGAGCGGGGCGGGGATCCGGGCGGTGTCGCTCGAGGCCGCCCTCGAGGCGACCACGACGGCCCCGCTGCCGGCGCTGGTCGAGCTCACCCACCACCCGGAGCGCACCGAGCGGCTCACGGAGACGGCCTCGGTGACCATCCCCGCCTTCGGCGACACCGTGACCGAGTCGGTCACCGTCACCGGCGAGGGCGGCGTGCCCGTGGTGCAGAGCGTTACCGCGAGCTGCTACGTGCCCGCGTCGACCGTCAGCCAGGATGTCGTCTTCACCGTCGTCCACGAGGAGCACGTGCGCGCCGAGGTCGTCGCACGCGCTCCCCTCGTCCGCGCCCGGAGCGAGTCCCTCGCCCTGGCGCAGAGCGTCGCCTCCGACGAGCCCTACGCGGCCCTCGGCTCGCAGGCGCCCGAGGAGGACGAGCCGCTCCCGTCCATCCAGACCGCCGTCGACCCCGAGGTCCTGCAGTGGCTCCTCGGGGTCATGGGCGAGCAGTAGCCGTGCTCAGGCGCGGTGGAACCGCCCTCGTCCTCGCCGGCGTCGCGCTCCTCTCGATGGGCGCGGCGCCGGCGCCGGAGGAGGAGCGGGCCATGCTCGAAGCCTTCGACCAGGCGCTCACGGCGATGGCCTACGCGGCAGGCGGCCTGGCCGTCTTCGCCATCGCCTGGGCGGGCGTCGTGCTCATGGCGGAGGGCGCCGAGGGACGCGGCGGCAGCCGCGCGAGGAGCGCCATCTTCATGGCGGTCGTCGGCCTCGTCATCGTCCTCTCGGCGAAGGGCATCGCCCTCGCCCTCCGCAACGGCCTCACCCCTTCTTTCTGAGACCCCCTCCGTGGGTGCCTCTCCGAAGGGTCCGTCCTCTCCCCGACCGACACGCCACCGAACCCAAGGAGAACGAACCATGCGACTACCGGCACTCAGGCGAGCGCCAGCCCCCATCATCGGCGGCACGGCGCCGGCCGCACCCGAGCCGAAGCCTCCCCTCCCGCTGCCGCTGTGCTTCCTCCTCTCCCACCTGGAGGAGGAGGCGGTCGTGCGCCTCGACGGCACCAGGGTGGGCGTCGGCGAGGTGCAGGGCCTTGAGCTGGACGAGCCGAAGCTGGGGGCGTTCGCCGGCTTCCTCAACGCCCTCGACTTCCCCGTCCAGCTCCTCGTGCGCCAGCACCCGCCCGACCTCGGGCGGATGCGGGAGGCGCTGCGCGAAGACGAACCCGAGGACTTGCCCGAGCGCACGAAGGCGGCCGCCGACTCCCTGCACGGCCTGCTGGAGGGCCTGGAGCGGCGCGAGGGCATCCTCGACCGCCGCTTCTACGCGGTCACCGAGATGGAGCACGCGGAGGAGTTGCGGTCGCTGCTCGTGCGGGCGGGGCTCTCCGTCCACCCGCTGGAGGGCCGCGCCCTGCGGCGCCTCCTGCTCGCCGCCACCCTGGGCGGCACGCCCGCCGTTCGCGACGAGGAAACGCCCGTCGAGCTTGAGGTAAACCGGCGCGACCTGCGGCTCGGGGACCACCTCGCGCGCGCGCTCCACCTGGGGCGCTGGCCACGCTCCCTCGCGCCCGGCTTCCTGCAGGGCTTGATGACGGCGGGCGTGCCCATGGACCTTTCGCTGCACCTGGGGGCCATTCCCGCCGAGCAGGCGGCCCGCACGCTGGAGTGGCAGAAGGTGCGCTTCGAGTCGGCCCAGAGCCTCTCGATGAGCCGCGGCCGCACCCTCTCCTCGGAGGCGGAGATCGCGCTCGAGGACGTGACGCGCCTGCGGGACGAGGTGCAGCGCGGGCGCGAGCGTCTCTTCCACGCCTCCCTCTCCGTAACCCTCCACGCCTCCGACGAGGCCGCGCTGGACGACCTCACTCAGCGGGCGCGGGCGCACTTCGCGGCGACGCTGGGGAAGCTGGACGGGCTCGCCTTTCGCCAGCGAGAGGGGCTGCTCTCGACGCTCCCCCTCGCCCTCAACGCCGTCGCGACCTGGCGCACGCTCGACACCTCCTCGATCGCGCGTCTCTATCCCTTCTCCCCGCCCGACCTCGACACCCGCAGCGGCACGCTCGCGGGCATCGACCTGCGCGCCTGCGCGCCCGTCGTCTACGACCCCTTCGACGGCACCCACCTCAACGCCAACACGGCCGTGCTCGCGCGGTCGGGCTCGGGCAAGTCGTTCTCGACGAAGCTGGGGGTGCTGAGGGGCATCACGCGGGGCGTGGTCGCCTACGTCATCGACCCGGAGGGCGAGTACGCCTCCATGGCCCGCGCCGCCGGCGGTCGCGTCCTCTCCCCGGGCGTGGCCGGCCAGGGCCTCAACCCCTTCATCATCGAGCGCCGGGACGCCGAGGAGCTGCTGCAGCGCATCGGCAGCCTGCGCCGCCTGATCGAGGTGATGGTGGGCGAGTCGCTCGGGGCCGAGCGCCGCGCCGCCCTCGACCACGTCCTCGCCGCCTACTACGCCGAACCGCGCGAGGGCGCCGGCTTTGGCGCCTTCTACCGCTTCCTTCGGGAGAGCGACGAGGACCTGTCCAAACTCCTGCGCCCCTTCGCAACCGGCAGCCTGCGCCACCTCCTCTCCGACGAGGGCGACGACCTGCTCGCCAACGAGGCGCTGGTCACCGTCTTCGACCTGCATCTCCTGGAGCCGGAGCTGCGCCCCGCCGCGACGATGGTCTGCACGGAGACGGTCTGGGCCGCGGCCGCGCGCGACCCCCGCCCCCGCCTGCTGGTGGTGGACGAGGTCTGGTCGATCATGCAGCACCCCGAGGGCGCCGCCTTCATGGTCTCGATGGCGAAGCGGGCCAGAAAACACCGGCTGGGGTTGCAGTTCATCACCCAGGACGTGCAGGACCTCCTCAGCGAGGACTCCTCCCGCACCATCACCGGCCACTCCGGGCGCGCGCTCCTCCAGAACGCGGCCTTCAAGCTCCTCCTCCAACAGGACGCCGCCGCCATCAGCACGGTGGGCGACGCCTTCGACCTGCCCCCCGACCTGCAGCGCTGGCTCCTCTCCTGCCAGCGCGGCGACGGGCTCCTGCTGGCGCGGGGCAACCGCTTCCCCATCCGCATCGAGGCCACGCCCGAGGAGCACGCCCTCGTCGAGTTTTCTCCGGGTCGGCAGAGCTGACGCCTTCGCACGGCTTCCGCAGAGAACAGATACACCCATCCCGCCAGCAACAACGAAAGGAACACAGCCATGCGACTCAACCCCTTCAACCGACCCGAGCCCCGCCCGCCCGTCCTCCTCGCCATCACCCCTCCCCGCACGGGCGAGCGCACCCTGCTCGGCGTCGAGAACCTCCTCCAATCGATCGCCACGCCCGAGGCCTTCTCCCTGGAGCTCTCCGGCGACGAGGACGCCGTCACCCTCATGGCCCGCTGCCGCGACGGCGAGGCCGTGCGCGGCCAGATCGCCGCTCACTATCCGCAGGCGCGCATCGAGGAGCTTTCCTCCGAGGAGGATCCCCTGCGTCTCGGCGAAGGGGAGCAGGCCTGGGGCGTAACCCTGACCACAACGGGTCCCGACTACGTGCCCCTCCGCACCTTCCGCGACGACGACCTGCTCGACCCCGGCTCCGACCCGCTCCTCGCCCTGCTGGGGGCGCTCGCCACCCCCGAGGAGGGCGAGCGCGTGGTCACCCGCCTCCTCCTGCGCTCCCTCGGCCCGGACTGGTCGCAGCCCCACCAGGAGCTCGCCTTCGGGCAGCCGGCCGCCCAGCGCCCGGCCCCGAAGCCCGCGCCCTCCTCGCAGGGCGTCTCGGGCGGCCCCGAACCCCTCGCCCTGGCAGTCCTCGCCGTGGTCGGACTCGTCGCCTTCAAGGGCTGGGAGTGGGTGCAGAGCGGCGAGCCGCTCAAGGCCGCCCTCCTCGGCCTCGGGGCGCTGGGGGCGAGCATCGCCGGCCTCTGGGTCTGGCAGCGCTGGAAGGGCGGCCGCGACCGCGTCTACGACCCCGCCCTGATTAAGGAAAAGGTGTCGCGCGCTGCCTTCGAGGCGCGCATCGAGGTCACCGCCATCCTGCCCCCCGGCGGGAAGGCGGAGCGCGCCCGCGAGCTGCTGGAGCCGGTGGCGGCCGCCTACCGCCACTACGACCACCCCGCAGGCGCACGCTTCAGGGTGGGGAAGGTGCGGCCCGTCCTGCCCACGCCCTCCCTCGAACCCGCACCCCCCGGTCTCTTCGGCAGGCGCGGGGTCCTCGGGGTGCGCGAGGTGGCCGCCCTCTGGCATCCGCCGGGGGCCGGGGACGAGACGCCCCTCGTCGAGCGCTCCGGCGCCCGCGCGCTGCCGCCCGTGGCCAGGAGCGTCGCCAGGGGCGCGCTCGTGGGGGAGACGACGGCGGGCGCTCCCGCGGAGATCCGCTTCCCCGACGACCTCCTGCGGCGGCACCACTTCTACGTGGCGCGCACGCGCATGGGCAAGTCCACGCTCATGCGCCACGAAGTCGCCCACAAGCTGCGGGAGAAGGCGGCAGGCAGGGACGGCGACGCCATCGTCGTCGTCGACCCCCACGCCGACCTCGTCGCCGGGCTCCTCGAGCAGGTGCCCGCGTCGCTCGTCGACCAGGTGCGCCTGATCGACCTCGCCGCGGAGGAGGGCGCGCCCGGCGTCAACCTCCTCGACACGCGCATCTTCACGGACCGGGACCGCACGGCCGACTCCGTCGTCAGGGTGGCGAGGGGGTTGTGGCAACAGTGGGGGCCGAGGATGCAGTCGATCCTCGAGCAGAGCGTCAAGACCCTGCACGAGGCGAACACAACCCTCGATCCCGACGACCAGTACACCATCCTCGACGCCCTCCGGTTGCTCTCCGACGAGGGCTTCCGCGGTGAGGTGCTCGAGCGGGTGAGCGACCCCTACCTGCTGGAGTGGTGGGCGAGGGACTTCGGGGGCTGGCGGCGTGAGTACACCGCCGAGGCCCTGGCCCCGGTGCAGACGCGCCTCTCCTACTACGCTTCGTCGAGGCGGGCGCGGGCTATCCTCGGCCAGCCCCGCTCCACCATCGACCTGCGCCGCGTCATCCTCGACGGTGGTGTCCTCTTCGTCTCCACCGCCCAGGGCGCGGCGGGGCGCGACGTCGCCGCCCTCGTGGGCGCGTCGCTGCTCAACCTCGTCGACGCCGTCGTCCGCGAGCAGGAGCACCTGCCCCTGGAGCAGCGGCGGGGCGCGCTCGTCGTCGTGGACGAGATGCAGTCCATGCCCGGCGTCGACTACGAGTCGATGCTCTCGGAGCTGGGCAAGTACGGCGCCAGCTTCGTGCTCGCCACCCAGAGCCTGGCCAAGCTGGCGGATCTCTCCCCCACCCTGAGGGACACCGTCCTCGCCAACGTGGGCTGCCTCTGCGTCTTCCAGGTGGCCGGCGCGGACGCACGCCAGCTGGTGTGGGAGCTGGACCGGGAGCGCGTCTCCGAGGACGACATCGTCTCCCTGCCCGTGCACCAGTGCTATGTGCGCGCCACGGTGGGCAGGGAGCGCCTGCCCGCCTTCTCCATGCAGGTGCGGAAGCCCGAACCCGGCGATGCCGGCGTCGCCGTCCGCATCCGCGAGGCTGCCCGGACCTACAGCGCCTCGGCCGCGGAAGTGGAGGCGAGGGAGGCGCACTACGCCGGCGGGCGGGTGGAGGAGTACCGCGCGGCGCTGGAGGGCCTGAAGTCCGGTGAATCCGCGCCGGGAGGCGAGTCGCCGCCGGACGGTGAGTCACCGCCGCCGGGCAAGCGGCGCAGGCGGCGGAGGAAGCGGCCCCGGGAGGGAGCCGAGTCCGGGGAGGGCGACGCCGCAGAGGAGCCCGCAACGTGAGGGGCGACACCTGCGAGGGGGCGCTCCTGCGCCAGCTGGGGGAGACGCCACTCGCCGACCGCCTGGAGCTCGCTGCCCTCTCGGGCTGGTCGCACGGCGCCGCCTACGCGGCCGCCGGGCGGCTGGAAGGGGCGGGCCTGGCCGCCTCCCTCCCCCACGCCAGCGAGCTCATCCCCCCGACGCGGCGCTTCCTCCTCACGGACGCGGGCCTGCGGCGGCTCGCGTCCGGGGAGGGCGTGAGCGTGGAGGAGCTGCTGCGGACGCGACCGGTCTCCCGCCACTGGCGCCGTCTCCTGCTGCAGCGGCTGGACGCCCTCGCCGTCATCTACCGGCTCGCCGCGGCGCTGGCCTCCGGCGCGCAGCCCCTGCGCCTCCGCTGGTACCGCGCCGCGCCCCTCGACGCCGCCGTCGCCGTCCCCGGGGGGCGCGTCGTGGGAGTCGTGCGGCAGGGACTGGCCTCCGACCGCACGGGCTTCTCCAGGCGGCTGCGGCGGCTGTTTGAGGGACCCCTCCCGGGCGTCCTCCTGCTCCTCCTGCCCGACGAGCTGCGCCTGCGGCACACCCGCCGCCTGCTTGGCGACGCTCCCCTGCCTGCCTTCCTCGCGCTGGAGCGGGAGGTGGCGGGCGGGCACGCGGACGACCGCATCTGGCGGCTGCCCTCCCTGCCGGGGAGGATCACCCTGGCGGAGGCGGTGCGCCTGGGCGGGAGGCGCGGCGTCGCGCCGGTGGAGACCCGCCCGGTGCGGGCTGCACTCCCCGGGGACGCCATCCCGGAACACCTCCTCGCCCCCTCGCGGCTCAAGCCCGCCGGGAAGCGGGCGCTCGACCTCCTCCTCGACTGGCCCTGGCTCGCTTTCGAGGACCTGGCGGGCCTGCTGGCCGTTTCCGGGGCGCGGGCCTCGCGCCTCGTGCTGGGGCTGGAGGCGCTGGGGCTCGCGGCTCGGATGCCCGTTGCCGGAGAGCGCCGCCTGGTGCTCACGGACCGCGGGCTGGCCCTCATCGCCCACCGCGACCGTGTCTCCGCGGGCGCCCTGCGCAAGCGCTGGAGCGCCGCCCCACTGGAGCCCGAGGAGCCCCTCGCCTGGAGCAACGTGCGCGGCTCCCGCAGCCGCCAGCTGCTGCGCCACCTCACGCACACGGCGGCCGTGCACGGCTTCGTCGCGGCCCTCGTGGGGCAGGCGCATGCGCGCGGGTGGGCGATCGTGCAGGTCGACCCACCCCACCGGGCGTCGCGCTACTTCCGCCACGGCGAGGGGGTTCACTCGGTGCGCCCCGACGCCTTCGGGGTCCTGCGCCGGGAAGGACACGCCTGGCCGTTCTTCCTGGAGTGGGAGCGCCGCGCCGTGCGGCCCAGGACCATGGCCGACCGACTCGCTCCCTACCTGCGCTACTACTCCACCTCCCGTCCTGTCCACGACCATGGCGTGCGGCCCGAGGTACTGGTGGTTCTTCACGACGATCTGGCGGCGAGCCACTTCCTGCGAGTGGCGCGAACAGAGATGGAGCGCACGGGGGTGAAGGTCCCCCTTTGCGTCTCGTACGAGACCGCCCTGGAGGAGGAGGGGCCCCTGGGGCGTGCCTGGCGCACGACCGGCGAGGGCGCACTCGCGACGGCGCTGCCAGGGCCGCCGTTCGCGGCACAGGAAGGAGCGAAGCCATGAGGCTGTACTACCTCGACGAGCGCGAGAGCGCCCGCTACCACGTCCGCTCCGCCCTGGGGGTCGACGCCGAGTGCTGGAACGACCTCTTCCGGGCCGTCCGCGGCTGGCGGCAGGAGCTGCGCCGGCGCCACCGCATCCCCGTCACGGTGGAGCTGCTGCCCTTCGACCTCCTGAGCCCGAAGGAGCCGTCCGGCTGCGGGGAGGGCGAAGGCTGGGTCTCCCCCGAGGAGGGGGTGGAGACCTTCCGGGGCGGTCTGCGCCTGCTTGAAGACGCCTCCCGCCGCAGCGGTGGTATCGAGCTGATCAACGTCTGCCTGGACAAGCAGGGGCGAGGGCGTACGGACGAGGTCAGCCTCGGCCGCCTGCTCACGCGCATCAACACGTCCGCCGCCGGCGCGGGCCGTCACGCCTTCCTCATCTTCGACGGGGTCCAGGAGGAGCCCATCACGCGCCTCTACCGGCGTCTGCGCGTCCACAACCCCATCCCCAGCCGCTACGAGGCCTGGGAGGACGGCTCCCCCACCCGCAACATCCCCCTCGAGCGCGTCATCGGCGGCCCCGCCTTCCGCAGCGCCGAGGACGACCACCTGCTGCAGCTGGCGGGCTTCGTCGCCTACGCCCTCCTGCTCCAGGAGCAGGGGCCGGGAGCCAGTGGGGAAGCACACGATCTCGCCCTGGCCTTCTCCGTCCTCGACCACGTCCTCAACCGGGAGGCGTCCCGGCGGGACCCGCAGGGGGTGGTGAGACGGTAGGCCTTGCACGGTCAGCCTGCACGGGACTTGGCCTGGTCCCGCGAGGGTGGTCTGGACTGCCTCGGACGCTACCCGCGCTCAGGGCGTGTCCGGTTCGAAGGTGACGCTCGCCATTCTGATGGCGTCCATGGTCAGCGTGCAGGTGGTGGCCGTGCCCCGGCAGTCGCCGCCCCACGAGGCGATGCGGTAGCCCTCCTCCGGCGTCGCCGTCACGGTCACGCTCGCCCCGCTGAGGTAGCGGTAGGTACCCGGCAGGGGACCGATGCGCCCGTTGCCCGCGGCCGAGGTCGTCAGCGTGTAGGTGGTCGTCGTCGTGCAGTACGGGAGGCTCAGCGAGCTCAGGTCGCTGGACCTGACATCACGCAGCGAGGCGGGGATGCAGCCCGTCAGGGAGTTGCCGGCGAGCTCCAGGTTGTCGAGGCCCGGGAGGTCGCGCAGCGAGGCGGGGACGCCGCCCGAGAGCTGGTTGTTGTGCAAGCGCAGGTCGGTCAGGGTCGACGCGCCTCCAAGCTCGACCGGGATAGCGCCCGTCAGCCGGTTCCTGCTGAGGTTGATCTCGTCGATAGCCGCGAGGGTCCCCAGCTCCGGCGGGATGGCCCCGCTCAGCTGGTTGCCGTACAGGCGCAGGAACATCAGCTCCGACAGGTTCCCCAGTTCCGCCGGGATAGGTCCCGTCAGGGCGTGCCTCGTGAGCACGAGGCGCTGCAGCTTGGCGAGCCGGCCCAGTTGGGCCGGAAGGTTGCCGTTGAGGGCGATCTCGCGTCCGAAGCGCCTGGCGCTGTTCCAGCCGTCGATGTGCAGTGCCGTAACGCGGCTCGGCGTGCCGCTCACGGTGATGCCCTCCCAGTCGGCGATGGCCGTGTCCCCGCTCCAGTTGAGGGTCTCCGTGCCGCGGAGGGTGTCCTTCGCCGCCAGCAGAAGCTGACAGTCGGCCACAAGCCCGGGGTTGTCAGCGGGGTTGGCGACCACCGTGCCCCCGGAGCAGTTGGGCCACACGGCGATGGTGACGGTGACTGTTGCGCTGGGGCCGCCCCGGGTGTCCGTCGCCGTGACCGTGAGGGTGTACGAGGGCGTCGTGCCATGACTGAGGGTTCCCGCCACCGTGATCTCGCCGGTCGTGGCCCCGATGCCGAAGGCGGAGCCGGTGTTGCCCGCCGTGATGGCGAGGGACACGGCCCCCTCCCCATCGGCGCTCCTCGCCTCCACCCACCCCACGACCGCGCCGCCGGCGGCGTCATCAACGACGGAGAAGGCGTAGCCGGACGAGCCGAACACCGGCGGGGAGCAGGCCTGCGTGGCGGCCGTGACGGTCGCCCTCGCGCCCCAGGCGGCGGCGTAGGCGCTGCCGTCGCCCCGCGCTTCCACCTCGAAGGCGTACCGCTCCCCGCACGACGGCGCGGCGCGCGTGAGGGTGGCGCTCGTGTCGGTCGCCACGGCGTCGGTCAGATCGGTCCACTCGCCGTCCGCGTCCACGCGGTAGCGCACGCGATAGCGATCGCTGCCCGTGACGGCATCCCAGCTCAGGGTGAAGGTGCCGCCCGCCAGCGATGCGCCGAGGTTCGCCGGCGCCGGCGGCACTACCCGGAAACCGGTCGTGACGACCACCGGGCCGAGCTCGGGCTTGTTGTCGGGCCGGGGACGGGTGAAGGGCCGCGCCGCCGGCTGCTCGTAGGTGAACAGGTTGGCTCCCGCCGTGTTCGCCGTCGGCGTGAACGTGTAGGTGGTGCCCAGGGGCGCGATGAGCTGCGAGGCGGAGACCGGTGAGGGCTGCCCCAGGGGCTTCAGCACCAGGGAGAGGCGCGTGTAGCCCTCAGGCACGGCCGCGGCCGTGACCACCGTATACTGCCGGCCGCGCTGGACCTCGTAGCGACCGTCGCTCGCCGGCTCGAGCAACGCCGATGCGGGAATCTCTGACACCTCGGTGTAATCGGCGGGCGCGCCGGCGTAGACGGCCTGGATGCAGTCGGCCGCGGTCGGCGTGCGGCAAGGAGGTGGTGCCGTCACGGTGACCGTCACCTCCACGCTGGCGAAGCCACCGGGAGCGTCCTGCACGGTGACCGTGAGGGTGGAAGTGGGCGTCACTTCGTGGTCGAGCGCCGCGGCCACGGTGATCACACCCGTGGCTCCGTCTATCGCAAACGCCCCCGCCTCGTTGCCGCCGCTGATGGCGTACGTGAGCGTGTCGCCGGCCGCGTCGGTCGCCGTCACCGAGCCGACCGTGTCGCCCGCGGCTGCGTCGTCAAAGACGGTGAAGGCGTACGACCCGGCCCCGAAGACGGGATGCGTGCAGTCGTTCGTGGTCGTGCGCAACGCCACGGAGGGCGCGCTCCAGCCGCTGGCGTAGGTCGTTCCGCTGCCCTGGGCGCTCACCCGGAACACATAGGTGTCCTCGCAGTGCAGCCCGTCCACCGTGTGGGTGGTACCGGTGACGGTGGCGCTGTCCTCCGTCCAGCCTTCGTCCCGGTCGAGGCGATACTCGACGCGGTACGCGCTCGCGCCCGTGACCGCGCTCCAGCTCAGCGTGACGCTGCCCTCGGCCGCCGTCGCGGCCGTGGGCCTGGCCGGCGCCGGCGGTGAGCAGTAGAGCAGCGACAGCGAGCTCAGATCGTTCGTGGCCACGTCCTTGAGGGCCACGGGGATGCAGCCCGTCAGGCTGTTGCCGGAGAGCCGGAGCGTCGTCAGCTGGTAGAGCATCCCCAGCTCGGCCGGGATCGGGCCGGTCAGGCTGTTGCTGGAGAGGTTCAGCGTCGTCAGGGCGGAGAGCCCGCCCAGCGCCGCCGGGATGCTGCCGCCCAGGCTCTTGCTTGCCAGCGCCAGGCCCGTCACGCGCAACGGCGCGCCTCCCGTCGTCACCCCGTCCCAGCTGGCGATGGCCGTGCTCGCGCTCCAGTTGAGGGTGGCCGTCCCCGCCAGCGCGGCCTTGTGGTCCAGCAGCACCTCGCAGTCGTGCACGAGCGCTCGGTTCTCGTCAGGCGAAGTCACCGCCGTCCCGCCCGCGCACGTCAGCGCGGCCGGTGGCTGTGCCGGCGTGAACGTCGTCGTCTCGCCGTCGCCGGGCGTGATGTCGCCGTACGCCCCAATCGTCTGGTAGTAGGCCCGCAGGCCGCTGGCGTTGACGATGCGGGTCGTGGCGTGGGCGTCCCCGGCGGCAGCCGTCGTGATGCGCGTCCTGAGTGCGGCGAGGGTCTGCGTGTGCTCGGGATCTCCCGCGGACGTGCCGTAGCGCACGGCGTGCACGGTGTCGTCGTCGTCCGTCTGCAGGTCCCACTGATCCACCGCCAGCCACGCCTCGATGGCGATGGCGTTGTGCGCCCCCAGCGGCGCCACGAACACCACGCTCTCGTGCCCACCGATGATGGCGGCGAGCCGCTCCTCCGCTTCCCAGACCAACCGCGCTTGCGCTGCCGCATGTTCGGCCTCACTCATCAGGGTCGCCGTCCCGTACTCCCCCACGGCATGCGCGCGGGAGTACAGCTCGTAGGACTTGGTCTCTGCGAGGCGGTCGTAGGCGACTGTCAGCATTGTGGGGCCCGCCCCCAGGATGTACTCGCTGACGGTGTAGTCGACGTAGCAGCCGAGGAACTGGTACTGGTCCGTTACGCCCCCGCGCGCCAGCGCCCGGAAGCTAGCCCTTGCGCTCTCTGGGTATGTCGGCTCGGCCCGCTCGAGAATCGCTATGAACAGGCGCTCGATCGCTGCTGCATCGGGAAGGGTGACCGTGTCGCCCAAGCCGAGCCAGTAGCGGATGCTCGCCTCTCGCTGGGCAGCCGTGCGAGCGACCCCGCGCCACTCGCAGCGTACCGAGTCGGCTGCGGCCGTCCCCCAGAACGCGAGGTGCACCGGGGAAGATTCGGCCAGCCGCCGCCCGTGTTCGAGGACTGCCTCCACGCTGTCGGCCTCGGGTTCCGAGCTGGCCACCCCTCCCGGCACGGATGCGAACAGCGTGAACGTGCTCACATCCCGCGGCCTGCATGGGTGCTCTGCGCCTGCGACTCCGGCACACGGTCCAACTGTCGACGCGTATACCTGCGGCCCTGAGGACAGTTGCGCTTCAGCAGGGCTCGGGAGCGTCGTGGGGGCGTGCTCCACCGATGCAGGCAGGTGCTCTTCTGCTTCGCGCTCTTCGGCGGGCCGTTCCGGTGAAGAGCACGCTCCCGCTACCAGGGCTGCGGAGATGAGAGCTCCCGCTAGAGCAAGGGAACGGAAGTTCATCGGGGAGCCCTTTCCACCGATGGGTGGTTCTCTTCATCGACGGGACGCGATGTGACCGGCTGCGCCTCCAAGCCCTCCGGGCCGACGCGCACCAGGACCTGCAGGTCCGAGCCGTCCGCCGCGACCGTGTAGAGCACAGCCCCGCCCAACTCGACCGGCTGCGTGACCACGGCCATGCGGGACCCGTCGGGTGACCACGCCATGCCGTTAATGCCATTCAACTCCGCAACCGTGCGCTGCTCTCCCGTTGCTACCGCTACTGCCACCAGGGGCGTCTTGTGGGCTGCGAGTTTGAACAATACCTCCGAGCCGTCCGGCGACCACAGCAGTTGCGAACGGCGATCCGGCCAGCGGTCGGTGGCGAAAATCCTCCGCGGGTTGTCGCCGTCTGCATCCAGCACATAGATGCCCCACTGCGGCTCCCCGTCGACCTCCAGAAAGCCCCCGCCAACCGCAATGTGGCGGCCGTCTGGGGACCACACCGGGCGCGTTGCCGCATCCCCGACTGCGATCACTGATGACCCATCGACCGCCGCGACGTGCAACATGAAGCCGTCCTGGCGGCCTATCCCGGCAAGCTCGTCGCCAAGGGAGCGGAAGGCCAGCAGCTTGCCATCCGGAGACCACGATGCCCGCTCACGGGCCGGGTTGATGCCCGGCGCTATCACCCGACGGTTGGAACCGTCGGGTTCCGCGACGACTAGACCGCCAAGCCCATGGAACGCCAGCTTCTTCCCGTCGGGAGCCCATGCTGGAACTCCGAGGCTCCAGTCCCGTGTTTCGATCCTCTCCTTCCCGCGCCCATCCAGCTCAAACGTCACGACCATTAGGCGGTTGCTGTGACGATGGGTCGCGTACGCCAGCCAGCGCCCGTCCGAAGAGACGTCCGGCGAGATGTCGTAGGCGATCTTGTCTCCTCCGAGTCCTCGCCCATCCCCCACGCTTGGACTGAGCCGCTTCAGCTTCGTCCCATCCGCCCGAACGACGTAGATGCTCCCGCCGAATGCCCCGGGCAACCCACCAGACTCATCGAACCCCTCCCGATAGCCGAAGACGATGACATCCTCGCCATCGATCCGGCCCCAACCCGGTCCGTAGTGGCGGGTTTCGACGATGAAGTCATACGCAACGAGACCGCCCTCAATGACGGACCTCCCTTCGCTTGGGACCTCCCATCTCTCAGCTGCCTCGGGGGGATGCTCCCGGAACGGATTACAGCCACTCAGGAAGACGAGAACGGCGGCTACCGAGCTCACGGCCAGCGCACGGAGTGCCATGTTGCCAAGAGGTGTAGCCATCACGGGCCGTACGCTGTCCGAAAGGAGGAGCCCCCACTTCATTGAGGAACGCCTCGCAGTCGTACATCGCCCTCCCCGTCGACGGGGTCCTCCAACTGCACCAGTACCCTGATGTCGGACCCGTCCGCGGAGACCGTGTAGAGCACGGGGACCACCTCGTACTCGTAGACTCCGTCCTTGTAGGCAATGGCCCGACCCAGACGACTCGGCTGAGTCACGATGGCCAGGCGCGAGCCGTCTGGGGACCAGGCCATGCCGTCAATGCCATAGGGCAGCACCTCAATACGGCGCACGTCCCCCGTCGCCACGGAGACGGCCACAAGACGCTGCCCTCCGACCCAAGTAGCCCACACTTCTGCCCCATCGGGCGACCACAGCAACTGTGAACCGCGGAGGGGGCGCCCGTCGGTGGCGACGATCCTCCGGAGGTTGCCACCATCGGCGTCCAGCACATAGATGCCCCACTGCGGCTCCCCGTCCACCTCCAGAAACCCCCCGCCAACAGCAACGTGGCGACTGTCCGGTGACCACACTGGCCGTGTTGACGCTTCTCCGACGGACCTGACCGACGACCCGTCCACAGCTGCGATGTGGAGGATGAAGCCCTTGGGTTCGAACACGTCGACACCCTCGCGTTCCGAAGGGCCCCACTCCCACTTTCCAAAGGAGCGGAAGGCCAGGAGCTTGCCGTCTGGCGACCACGACGGCCGCTCGTAGGCCGGGCTGATGTCGGGGGCAATAACCCGACGGTTCGACCCGTCGGGCTCCGCGATGATGACATTGTGCCTGTCCGTCCAAACACCGCTAAACGCCAGCGTCTTCCCGTCGGGAGCCCACACAGGAACCCCGAAGTCCGAGTTGTAGTCCCCGTCCCTGGGCCTGATCCTTCCCCTGTCCCTCCCATCCAACTCAGACGTCACGACCATCAGGCGGTTGCTGTGACGATGGGTTGCGTACGCTAGCCAGCGCCCGTCCGAAGAGACATCCGGCGAGATGTCGTAGGCGGCCTTCTCCCCACCAAGGCCTCGCCCGTCGCCCACGCTTGGACTGAGCCGCTTCAGCTTCGTGCCGTCGGCGCGAATGACGTAGATGCTCCCACCGTAGGCTGCAGGCAACCCGCCAGACGCATCCAACGCCTCGCGATAGCCGAAGACGATCACATCCCTGCCATCGATCCGGCCCCAACCCGGTCCGTAGTGTCGCGATCCCACCGTGAAAGACTCGAAGGCCGCATACTCAGTGTCGTAAGCCTCCCACGCGTCGCTGGCCCTGGGAGGATGCTCCCGGAACGGCCCGCAGCCAATCAGGAAGACGAGGCCGACAGCTACCGAGCTCACGACCAGGGAGCGGCGGGCCATGTTGCCAAGAGGGGTCTCCATCACGGGCCGTATCCCGTCTGGTAGAGGGCGTGGATGGCCAGCACGTCCATCGGGTGGGGGAAGCAGTCGGGCTCGCCCCTGGCGCCAATTGCTTGACTGCCGTAGTTGAGCACCGACGGTGCGACGTTGGGGTGGGACACGATGTAGTCCCGCCCCCTCAGGACAGCAGGGTTGAGAGCTCCCAGGAGCAGAAGGGTTCGGAGCTTCATCGGGGAGTCCTTCCCAGGGATGGGTGGTTGTCTTCATCCGGGGGACGCGATGTGACCGGCTTGGCGACCAAGCCGTCCGGCCCAACCCTCACCAGGACCTGCTTATTCGAGCCGTCCGCCGCGACCGTGTAGAGCACCTCCCCGCCCAGCGCGCTGGGTTGTGTGACTACGGCCAAGCGGGACCCGTCGAGCGACCACGCCATACCCCAGACGCCATCTAGCTCTGGCAGATCGCGCTGCTCTCCCGTTGCCACTGTCACCGCGGTAAGGGAGATAGAGGGGCTGTACAGTTGGAACCATACTTCCGCCCCATCCGGCGACCACAGCAGCGGGGAAAGGCCGTGCGGCCGGCGGTCGGTGTCGAATATTCGCCGCGGGTTGCCGCCGTCGGCATCCAGCACGTAGACACCCCACTGCGGCTCCCCGTCGACCTCCAGGAAGCCCCCACCAACGGCAATGTGACGCCCGTCCGGGGACCACACCGGGCGCGTTGCCGCATCCCCGACTGCGATCACCGACGATCCATCCACGGCCGCGATGTGCAGGATGAAGCCCTCCTGGCCTATCCCGGCAAGCTCGTCGCCAAGGGAGCGGAAGGCCAGCAGCTTGCCGTCAGGCGACCACGATGGCCGCTCGTAGGCCGGGACGATGTCACGGGCAATAACCCGACGGTTGGAACCGTCGGATTCCGCGATGTTGATGTTGCGCCTCTCGGCCCCTGGTCCGATGAAGGCCAGCGTCTTCCCGTCGGGAGCCCATGCTGGAACCCCGACGTGCCAGTCCCCTCCAGCTATCCTCCCTTTGCCGCGTCCATCCAGCTCAAAGGTCACAACCACTAGGCGGTTGCTGTAACGATGGGTTGCGTACGCCAGCCAGCGTCCGTCCGATGAGACGTCCGGCGAGATATCGTAGGCGGCCTTGTCTCCTCCGAGCCCGCGCCCGTCGCCCACGCTCGGACTGAGCCGCTTCAGCTTCGTGCCATCGGCGCGAATGACGTAGATGCTCCCGCCCACGGCTGCTGGTAGGCCCCCGAACTCATCCAAGCCCTCCCGATAGCCGAAGACAATCACGTCCCTGCCGTCCAAGCGCCCCCAGCTCGGTCCGTAGTGACGTGAGGCCACCATGAAAGTCTCAAGGATCCCATAGTCGAACGGTTCCCACGCGTCGCTGGCCCTGGGAGGATGCTCGCGGAACGGCCCGCAACCGCTCAGAAAGACGAGAACGGCGGCCATCGAACTCACGGCCAGCGCGCGGCACGCACCGCTACCCAGAGGCGTTCCCATCACTGGCCGTACCCTGTCTGGTAGAGGGCGTGGATCGCGAGCGCGTCCATCGGGTGGGGGAAGCAGTCAGGCTCGCCCCTGGCGCCAACTACTTCGTCGGCGTAGTTGAGAACCGAAGGTGCGATGTTGGGGTGGGACACGATGTAGTCCCGGCCCCTGTCGACCAGGCTCGCGGCGCTCGCACGGATGTCCGCGCCCGACACTCCGAGAGCATGGCCAGCCTCGTGAACCACCAACTCGAACACGTACCTGTCTCGCCTGCTGAAGTGTGCGCCACTGGGCGGGACGCACTCGCCGAACCGAAAGTCCACTGGGACAACGACGTCGGTCTGCAGGGGAGGCACTCCATTGCGATCGGAGTCCTTGCTCTTGATCTTTCTCCAGTTCAGGAAGATGTCGGCTGATCCGATCTCGCTGGTCGCAAGCTGGCTCCCTGCATAGGCGGGAGAGACGGTGCATCCCCCTGCATCAGCAACGATGCACAGCTTGAAAACGCTCGTGATGAACTCCGCGTCCTGGAACGACCGGTTATCGATGAACCGCACCTCGCTATCGAGGTTCTCGTTACCCCTGACTGCTCGCGCAATATTGAGCCCCAGTGTTGCAGCGTCCTCCACAAGGTCCACGAGCAGGCCTACATCCACCCGACTCGCATAGGTCTCGCACATACTTGCAGCGAATTGCAATGCTTCTTCTCTCCACCCGTCAGGAATACCCCCTCCGGTGAAATACTCAAATGCATCGAAGACGCCGTCGGTGATAGTCCCAATCAGCCCAGTAACCGGGTCGCATGTGAAGGCCGGCAAATCGAATTGATCTACCCATTCCGGATCCTCGCATGCGGCCGGGTCATACGTGGTCGTGATCAGGTTGGAAGTGGCCTCCTGCCACGTGCCGATCGCCTTGTTGATCATGTTGATCCACGTCCCTCGCACAAAAGGCTCCAGAGTCTCCTGTGGAAGCGTGTCGGTGCAGATCCGGTAGCGGTACGTCTTCCCGCCAAAGTGGCCGTAGTAGGGGTAGGTGGCGACACGCTCTGGGGTATTCGCGCCGGCGTCAGGCCGCGTACCTGAGGCCCAGACGTAGGCGTAGCGAGCTGAGAAGCCTGGCCGGGTCAGGCAGGATGATGCCAGCGTGTCCTGGCAGGTGGAGTCCAGCTTTTCCTCGAAGTTGAGCTGGATAGCGTAGAGCGAGCCGCGCGAGAGGGAGTCGATGCTGGCAGTCCTTGCGCTGCCGGAAGCCGCCAACATCCGCACGTTGCCGTCGTTCCCCCACGCCCCGAGCACGGAGTCCATCAGTTGCCAGGATTCCGAGGAGTGGCTGTGATGGCCGTAGGAGAGAAGCGGGCGGTACCGGATGGAGTAGCTGCTGACATCTCCGCCAGCTGCCCACTTCAGGTTCGCGTAGTAAGCGGGGCTATTCTCCGAACCCCTCACGCCCGCGTAGGCGTGGCCCGTCACGGCCAGCAGGGGGTTGTCGACGACGACGACCTCCTGGCTGGTGGCGAGATCGATAGGGTCACCGGTGTCCGGCGTGTACGTTCCTCGGACGCGGAACTCCAGCCGCGGGTGGTCGCTGACGCGGGCGCTCATGGGAGCGGGGCGAGCCTGGGGGACGGGAAGAGCATCCGGGTCGTGCAACTCGATGGCATCAAGGTCTAGCTCAAGCTCCCGCGAAACCAGGCGGACCCTGCTTGGGCTTCCCCAGTCCGTTGTGGTGTGTCCGATGCCCCTGGCTTCGACAACGTAAGTGACCGATCCCGGAATGCTCTCCAGAAGGAGCGGCAGGGGCCATTCCCACGTGAGCTTGATCCTGCGCCCAGTCAGGGGTTCGACTGAAACGGCGGTGGGTTCGGGCAGGGACGTGTCGTCGCTCACGACCGGCGCGGTGGCCGCCCCCATGCCAGCTGAGACATCGTAGGCTGCTCCGTCTTCCACGGTCGCAATGACAGCGCCGTTGGGTTCGTAGGCCATGTCCTGGACGGTCCTGACGTCGAACTCCTCCGACGTGTCGCCGGCAGAAATGGTGACGATCTTCCGCAGCGGCGGCGTGCCATTCAGGAACGACCCGCCTCGCTGGGTGACGGATACGGGCACAACCAGATCTCTGACCGGAGCGTGACTGGCGGTCACGGTGAACCTGAGGGTGTCCCCCTCGGTCGCCGACCGACCATCCGATGGCGCTTCGTAGGCGATCGACACGGTGGGGCATGGCTCCGTCGCCGGCGAGACTTCCTGATCCATGTGTGGGTCGGTGTAGGCGGCCTTCGTATTGACGCCGTCGCCGTAGGTGCGGACCCGGTAGCTGTAGGTCGTCCCGCATTCCAGGCCGGTCACGGGGAACTGGTAGCTGGTCGCGCCGGGAGTGTCGGTCACCTCGCGGCCTGCGCGCTCCCATGAGAGCGTCTGGGGATTGGGGCGCTCGACGACGTACTTCGTCGCGTGCTCGACATCGTCCCAGACGAGCGTGAAGCCCGTCTCCGCGACCGAGGTGGCGCGGACGTTGTCGGGCGCCGGGGGTGGGGACTCGTCGTCCCAGACGTACACCTCCGCCTGTCCGTCACCCCCCACCCGGTAGCCGGTCCCCTCGAGGACCGTCGCCGTGATGTGCCCGTGGCCGTCGACGGCGCTGTCGTCCACTGTCGTCACGGACAGGGTGGCAGAGGGTGCGTCCCGGGTAAGGTCGACCGTCCGGTCGGTCGCGTCGGAGAGGAAGGACTCCACGCCGCCGAGCTCCACCGTCACGGACAGGGTCGTGCCCGCGGGAGGCGCAGGCGAGGCGGTCACGACGTACTCCATGGTGGCGCCCTCCGTGATCGAGTCCTGGTTGGCCTCGATGGTGACGACCGGGTCGCGGGTAACCGTCACGTCCGCCGAGCTCGGGCTCCCGACCCGGTAGCCCGATGACGGCTGCACGGTGGCGGTTACGGTGCCCATGACGTTGTCGGCCGTGGTCACGCTGAGGGTTGCTTCCGACTCTTCGCCCGCGCCGGCTGGAATGGAGACGGTCGACGGGGGTGTCCCGGAGAGGAGGGTGTTCCCCACGTTGACGCGTACCGTGCGTGCCGTGTTGGGCGCCGGCCTGGCCGTCAGCGTGAAGGTGATGCTGCCGCCGGCGGAGACCGTCGTGGGGTCCGCCGTGATGTGCACGTAGGGCTCGTTGTCCTCGACGGCGGCGCTGGCCGAGCCCGGGGTCGCGGCGACGTAACCCGTCCCGTCGACGACCGTGGCCGTGACGGAGCCGTCGTTCTCCACCACCGCGTCATCCTGAGTCTCGACGGAGAGCGTTCCCGTGCCTGAAGTGGGAATGGTGACCCTCGGGCTGAGCGAACCCCGAATGAAGTTCCCCGCCTGGGTCAGGCGGAAGCTCACCTCGAGGGGCGTTGCAGGCGCGGGGGAGGCCGTCACCGAGTACACGAGCGTGCCTCCCTCCTCCACGGGTGACGACGGCGGCGTGATGGTCACGCCCGGCACCACGGCGATGTCGACCGAGCCGCCGGAGCTTGCCACCGCGTAGCTGGCGTGCTCCTCGATGGTCGCCGTGACGGTGCCTGTCATGCTGCTGCTCGTTGTGACGATGACGGTTCCCGAACTAGAAGGAGCCGAACTTGTCCCTTGTGGAACGGGGACGGACCCGGGCACCGTGCCCGTAAGCAGGCTGTCGCCTATGTCGAGGGACACGGTGAGATTCTTCTTCGGCGCAGGGATGGCCGTCACGGTCAGGACGACGGGCCCGCCCGCGCGCACCTTGGTCGGGTCCGCGGAGATGGTGACCCTCGGGTGGTGGTCGAGCACGGTCACCCTGTCCGACCTCGTGGCGGGCGGCCCCAGGTCATAGCCGTCGGCGTCGACCAGCGTTCCTGTAACGGTGCAGGCAGCCACCGCGTCGTCGTCCTCCGTCCCCATCGTGAAGGTCCGGAAGGTCCGGTTGGCGCCGATGGTGAGGGGTGAGGGAATCGAGCCCGTCAGGCAGTCCCCCACATCGGTGACGCGGACAGTCACGGGAAGCTCGGCTTCGGGTGCAGGGTTGACCCTCACCGTGAAAGTGATGCTGTCACCCTCGTCGACGGTCGTCGGGCTCGCCGAGATGGTGACCGTGGGCCGGGGGTCGCGCACTGTCGCGCTGGCAAACGCGGGCGTGCCCAGGTCGTAGCCACTCCCGGCGACCAGTGTCCCCGTGACCGTGCAGGTTGCCTCGTCCACGTCGTCGTCCTCCGTCTCGACCGTGAACGTCTCGGAGTTCTGGTTGGCGGGGATGGTCACGGAAGGCGGCCGCGTGCCCGCCAGGCAGTCCCCCACCTCACTCACACTCACGGTCACGGGAAGTCTGGCGGTGGGGGCAGGGTTGGCCGTCACCGTGAAGGTGATGCTCTCCCCTTCGTCCACGGTGGTCGGGGCGGCGGCGATCGTGACAGTGGGGGTCGGGGCAGTGGTTGTGGCGGAGGCCTCGGTGAAGTTCTCGTACTCGTCCAGGTAGGGGTGACCGTCCCCGCGCGCGGCAACCCGGAAGCGGTATGTGGTGCCGGAGCGCGAGGGAGACGCCTGCTGCACCTGCGAGCCAGCGCACTACGCCCCTGCCCGCCCAGCATGTTGCAGGCAAGCGCCGCGAGAGGCACTGCGCCGGGCCAGGGGGGCGCTTGACGGCCAGGTTCCCCACCGCTGCCAGCCAACACTTCCGGGTAGGAGGACTCCACCGGCCAGTGCCCCAGGCTGTCGTGTGGAGCGAGCGAGAGCCGTCGAGCGCCACGCCAGTACCTCCGCCCCGGATCGGGGCTCGAGGGCGGGACCATACTGGACAGAATGATGACGAAACCGCGTCTAGGGGCGTGACTTCGATGTCATTTCGGTGACAGTTTCGAGCACGAGCGTCCCCATCTCAGAATCTGCGTCACGGACAAGGAGGCAGGGCATCCCCCACGCCTCCCCTTCCTAAGTCCGCGTCCACGCGGCGGACGGGGACACCGAGGTCGCGGGATCGGGTCTCGGCCTCGCTAACTGCAAGGGCATCGTCGAGGCGCACGGAGGGCGCATCTGGGCCGAGCGCGACGGGCCTGGGGCTGGGCACCCAGGATCACCTTCACCGTCCCGGTGGCAACGGACAGGGGCCAGGCCGCCGGCAGGGGCTGCGCCGCTGGCCTGGATCAACTCGGTCAACTGTCCCCCTGGAGGGCGCACGTTTAGGTTCTTCCCATGAAGCGCCTCGCCCCCTCCCACCTCCATCATGACCGGCCCTGGCCTCCGTATCTGGTGCGGCTACCTGCAGTCCGGCGCCCGCCTCAACTGATCGCTGTGTAGGTGACGAGGGCTGGCGGAAGGCTAGGTGCCTGCTGATGGGCGAGGGCTGGCCCGCGCCCGGGCCGGTCGTCCGGAGCGACTCGACCAAGGTGGACGCTCGCGAGCGGGAGACAGGTCCATGGGGGGTGGATTCCTGATGAAGTCATCGAAACGTCATCGAAACGGTCCATTCGTTACCCCTAAGTCACTTATGAGTTCCACATAATCTCCCGCACCGTTCTGCAAGGCGGGATTCGGCATCGACGAAGCGCCCTCGGGTCTTGCGGTGGATTCGAGTGGCAGGGTGTTCGTGTCGATTTCTGGAAGTGTGACCTCGCAGAGCACGATCCAGGAGTGAAAGGGCTGATCAGGTCGGAGGCCGCAACACTCTGAGCCCGAACGCCAGGTAAGAGACAGGCAGCCATGAATCGCGCGATCAAACAGGGTTCGGCCCTGCGACGGGAGATGGGACTGCGCGGCCAGGTGGACGCGCAGGCGGTGACCGACCACCTGGGGCTGGTGGTGAAGCGCTCACGCTTCCGCGTCTTCGAGGAGATGCGTCTCGGGAACTTCATCGCCGTCGCGGACCGCTTCGAACCGGAGTGGCGTCGCTGGGTCGTCGCCCACGCCGTCGGGCACGGGTTCCTCCACGTGGGTAACCAGTTCTGGATTCGGAGGCATACCGACCTCGGGCGGGGCTTCGAGCGGGAGGCGGAGGACTTCGCCTTCGGTTTCCTCGTGGATCCCCGCGAGGCTGCCGCCGAGGGGTGCGTCTACTCGTGGGAGGTGGCGGAGCACTTCGGCGTACCGGACGAGATGGTGCGCGCCTACACGCCCTTCGCGTTCCAGCCGTAGTGCTCGCCTGCCCAGGCCAGCGTCCCTTCGCGAGGCATGCTTCCCTGTCCCGCCTGTCCTTCTCGGCCTCTCGCTGTACGTGCTGATTGGCAGTGAGTGAAACCTGGGGTCGCGTGGTCGTGCACCTCGTGGTGATGAGCGGGGAGTACGTTTCCAACCGCGCGCTTTCCGTGAACGCCCCTGCCCTGAGACGACATGTCCCAGACGTGGCTCTGGCGCAATATCCCCTTGAGGTCCGTGGACCGCCTTCGCTCGCCGCCGGGCCACCCCTTTCTCCTCGCGCACACCTTGCCCTATCGCCCCCGTCGACCCAGACGGGGACCACCGAGGAGGGATTGGTGCTGAGACGGCTCCGGTACAGGGCTCTCGGTCGCCGGGGACTGTGGCCTCTCTACTTCCTCCGCCGCTGTTCGCGCACGAAGTTGATGAAGTCCTGGATCTCCCTGAGGTCCTCGGGGGGGAGGGCGGCGACGGCGTTGCGGAAAGAGGCATCCACCTCCTCGAGGAGCTCCGTTTCCACCACCACCCGTCCAAGCAGCCAGTCGGTGCTCACCTGGCAGCGCGAGGCCAGTTCGACGAGATGCTCCGCACTGGGCTTGGTCTTGCCCGCCTCCCAGCACCAGACGGCGTGGGCGCTGACGCCGAGGAGCTCGCTCACTTCCCGCTGGGTGAGGCCCGCCTTCGTGCGCGCCTCGCGGATGCGGGCTCCGCTCTCCCTCCACTTGTAGCCCTGGTCCTCCGTCATGCGCGCTGCGCCTCCCATTCTAGGCCTTCAAGGATACGAACATCCGTTCCTTGCTAGCCACCTGAAGAGCGACTACTATCCTACCCTTATCGCTGTTTAGGGTGCAGGCATGCGAAAACGTCCCCTGGTCCGGCTCAAGCGAGAGGTGCTCTGGAAGCGCCTCGAAGTGCTCAACGCCTCCCAGGCCTGGCTCGCCCGGGAGGCGGGCATGAGCCACAGCTATCTGTCCACCCTCATCAACGAGGGGCGGGCGCCTTCGGGCCCCGTCCGCAGGCGCCTGCAGGCAGCCCTGGGCATCAGCGACTTCGACGAACTCTTCGAACTGGAGGACCAGGATGAGAACGAATAGCCCCCACGAGACACGCCCGGCCGCCGCCCACGGCCTGACGATCGGCGGCCGTCCCGTTCCCTACGAGACGGGCGAGCTCCCGGAGGACTTCCCCCAGCGCCTCTGCCGGCTGCAGGAGCGCAGCGGGCTGACCTGGACCGACTTCTCCGAGGCTGTCGGGGCGGACCCCAAGCAGGTGCTCCGCTGGCGCCACGGGGCGCACCCTTGCGGCGGCGCCCTGCACTCGCTCTTACGCGTAGCGGGCCGCGTACCCGGCGGCGTGCAGCTGATCATGGGCGAGGACTTCGAGCTGACGGGATGGGAGGGCTGAGTGCATGCGCCGGCGCAGGCTCCCCCGTGAAGTGCACGTCTTCCCCAAGGATTTCCCCCAGGGTCTGGAGCGGTTGAAGGAGGCCTCCGGCCTGACCTGGACCGAACTTGCCCGACGTCTCGGGACCAGCCCCCTTACCCTCAGGCGCTGGCGCAAGGGGGTCCGCCCCAATGCGCTGCACCTCCTCGCGCTCCAGAGCCTGGCGGCGTCGCTTGAACTCAGCCACCTGCTGCCCGTTGTGAGGGATCACCATGCCGGACAATGACAACCGTACCCGTGAAGTTATCGAGGCGATCGCCCGCCACCAGATCGTCAACGGCTACCCGCCGACCGTTCGCGAGCTACAGCGGCGGACCGGATACCACTCCACATCGGCAGTGGCGTACCGGCTGGACGTGTGTGAACGGCTGGGGCTCATCCGGCGCGTGCCGCGCCTCTCGCGCTCGCTCACGCTGACAGAGGCCGGGCGCGCGTTGGCGGGGTTGCCACCGGGAGAGGAGGGGCCGGCGGCCGCCTAGGGCCTGTTTACATATTCAGGGTGATCGCTGTCCTTCAGGGCTGATGTGGCTACAGGGCTACCTGACGGTAGCGTTCTTTTTCGGTGGGATGACGCTGGTCATCCTCTTCATGCGATGTGCTCAGGGGCAATGGGCTAGCGCTTCACCTTCTCGCATCATTTCCCGGGCGCGGGGCCGGGGTCGGCCGGCGGTATCTCCTCGACGAGCTCGCCGGTCTTGGCCGACAACACGATGTCGTTCTCAACCTCGATACCGCTGCCCCCAACAGCTTTCTCCAGCATGCGGCCGGCTCGCTCCTTCATCTCGCGTTCGGTGACTCTCTTGTGGTTCGACATCTCTGGCTCCTTCTTCGCGGCAATTTTGCTCCAGCGCATCCCATGCCAACAGGCCGACCCAGTAGAGTCCGCTTCCATGAGGTGCTCAAAGGATACGCGGATGGGATCAGTCCACTCACCGTAGAAGGTTCTGACACTGATCCAGATGGCGCTCAGGTCATCGACTGCGTGGATGACTCCTACCTCGATGTACCTGCGGGCACTGAAGTCCTGGGCTGAGCCGGTGTTCTGTCCAGACAGCTCGATGTCAGCGAAGACGGCAAGGAAGATAACTGCGCCCACAGCAAACTGAAGGACGTGCACAACGGCAAGGAACAAGGGTGTACTCCGGAGGCTCTATTAAAGACGACGGAGTTTACGAGTTTGCCGCAGAGTCCAGCCCCACTTCCCTTAATATGTAAACAGGCCCTAGCCGGATCGTGGGGGAGCTGCGAACGATCGCTGGTCGTCCCGCTTGGGTTCAATACAGCCCGCTGGGCGCGTAGCACCACGCCACCGGGGCAGACGCGATGTCTGCCCACCCCTGCATCCACTTCTGGGTTCCCCAGCCAACCTCGCGACCCAACCGAGCAGTTGCTGCCAAGGGCCTACGACCCTGAGCACCCCCACGAGTTCACCCCAAGCGGAGGATTGGACACCTGACCCCCGGTGCCGACGAGCGGATTGGCGTGCACTTCACGCCGCTACGTCGGAGGGTTCGCACTTGAACCCCCTTCGAGGCAGTTCCGCCCGACCATCCCGCGCCTAACACTGAAGCGCAGGAGCCGGAGTGCGGCCAAGTCTGGACCGCTCTTGCTGTGCATTGCCAGCGGGGCCGCGCCGGCTCCCTTGAGTCCGACCACTCACGGGAACACGCGATGGAGAGCACCACCGACCAGGGGCCAGACGCCGCCGAGCAGGACGAGACCCTCGAGTTTGGTCTGCGGATGCTCGCGCGCCTGATCGCGCGCGCTCATCTGCGGCGTCAGGGGGCGTTGGCCTCCGTCGGGGCCAGTCCGGAGACCAGCGACGACTCCGCCGGAACCTGCCCGTCTCGTCGCGAGGGTGAGAACAACTAGGGAGAGGCCGGCCTCGGGTTCGGACGGCTCGCCTCAGCCAAGCACGTTACTGGCAGGGGAGAGGTGTGTTTGGATACGGTATCCTGTTAGATACTTCGATCAGGGCCGGAAACCCGCCGCAGCCAGGAGGCAGCCATGCCGAAGATGGACTTCCAACCATGGCCCGTGGAAGACGCTGCCGTCGCCCTCAATGCCGCCCTCGCCACCGACGACCTGAGCCGCGTCATGGACACGCTCGGGACGATCGCGCGCGCGAAGAGCATGCGCCAGGTAGCGGCAGACACGGGGCTCGGACGGGAGAGCCTCTACAAGTCGCTGGCGCCCACGGGAAGACCCGAGTTTGCCACCGTGCTGAGGGTGCTTCCCGCCCTCGGCCTTCGACTGTGTGTCTTTCCCATTGAGGACGCACGGTAGGCTCCGCCCCCACCAGGCCAACCAACCAGACAGCCACCTGTACAGAAAGGAAGACCAGATGAAGCACCCAGCAGCCCCCAAGCCCGCCGCCCTCTACGCCCGCGTCTCCAGCGAGCGCCAGGACGTTGACCTGTCAGTTGCGGCCCAGCTGCGGGCCCTACGTGACTACGCCGAGAAGAACGGCTACGTCGTCGCCCGCGAGTACGTCGACGAGGCGGAGAGCGGCCGTGTCGCCGACCGGCCCCAGTTCCGCAAGATGCTGGATGCGGCCAGCGGGCCGAACGCTCCCTTCGAAGAGATCCTCGTGTGGAAGTTCTCCCGCTTCACGCGCAAGCGTGAGCACGCGGTCGCCTTCAAGTCGATGCTCCGCCGCCGCGGCGTCCGGGTCGTCTCCATCACCGAACCCGCCGACGACTCGCCCACGGGCAAGCTGATGGAGGCGATCATTGAGAGCGTGGACGAGTTCTACTCGGAGAATCTCGCGCAGGAAGTTGTCCGGGGGATGCGCGAGGCCGCCTCGCGCGGTTTCTTCCTCAGTCCCAAGGCCCCCTTTGGCTACAAGCGGGTGAAGGTGAGGGATGGAATGCGGGAGCGCCCGACCCTTGAGGTCGACCCCGCGGCTGCGCCGCTCGTACAGGAGATCTTCGAGAGTTCACTGCGAGGGAACGGCTTGAAGGAGATCTGTCGCGACCTCAACGAGCGGGGCATCACGAAGAACGGCAAGCGCTGGCAGAAGAACGGCCTCTACTACCTGCTCACCAACGAAGCCTATACGGGTACGGCAGTCTGGGGTCGCAGGACGAAGGGCGACAAGGTTCCGGACCCCGTACGTGTGGAGGACGCATGGGAGGCGCTCGTCTCCAAGGAGTTGTTCGAGAAGGTGCAGGAGGTGCTGCGGGAACGGGCCCCGGCGAAGCAACGGCCGGCCCGGGTGGGGAGCAAGTTCCTGCTTAGCGGCTTGCTACGCTGCGGCCTCTGTGGAAAGCCCTACACCGGTCAGGGGGCGAAGAGCGGCCGCTTCGGCTACTACGTTTGCGGAACGCTGCTGCGTGAGGGCGCCGGAACCTGCGATGCCCGTTACCTGAACGCAGACAGGGTGGAGGAGTACATCGTCGGCAAGATCAGGGAGCGCATCCTCACGGACGAGACCATCACGAAACTGGTGACGCTGGTGGCCGAGGAGGTGGACGCGATGGCGGGGGAGCTAGGTGACAGGCTGAGAGCGATCGATGCGGAGCTTGCTGACGTGGACGGCAGGCTGCGCCGGCTCTACGAGGCCCTCGAGAAGAGCGACCTGACCCTGGAGGCGCTGTCGCCGCGGATACTTGAGCTGCGGCACCGCGAGGACCAGCTCGCGGCAGCGCGGGAAGAGGCTGCTGCCCAGCTCGCGCATCGCAAGGTGGAGTTGCCCTCTACCCAGGAGATCAAGGGGTACGTCGCGGACTTCCGCACCTTCCTGTGCGAAGGGACGATCCCTGAGCGGAAGGCGCTCATCCGCAACTTCGTGAAGGGCATCGAGGTGACCGGCAACGAGGCTACGTTGACGTACACGGTCCCGATGCCCTCGGACGGCCTGACCAGCGAGGCAGCCCCGGTTCTCGATTTCGTCCAGTCCGGCCTACCACCCCCCTTGAAAGGGGGTGCGTGCTTGAACCCCCCGGCAGCTCCGCCTGAAGAGGGTTCTACTGGGCGTCGAGGGCGCAGGAAAGCGGCAATGGGAGTCAGCCTGCGAGACCTTGGTCGAGCGGGGGGCCGAGTAGTATCACTCGAACTCGACACGCTCTCGCACGGGAAAGAGACACTCCCGAGATCACACGTCGAACGTGATCTCCACGTGTAGGGGGCCGCGTACGCCTCCCTTGCCCGGAGGCGGGAAGACGATGCCCTCATTGGGCAGGTCCTTGAGGCGGGGGTTCTTCAAGACACCGAGCAGCATCTTCGAGGCCATGACGGCCTCCTGGCGGGCCATGGCGTAGCCCATGCAGTGGTGCCGCTCCTGGCCGAAGCCGAGGTGGCTGGCGACGCCGTCCTTCCAGTAGCCCGTGCGGAGCTCCTTCCCGAAGTACAGGTCCTCGCGGAAGATGTTGAAGGTGTCCGGGTCCTTGAAGACCCGCTCATCGCGGTTGCCGGAGCCGAGACAGAGCGCGATCGTCGCCCCCATGGGGATGACGCGGCCGCCCAGCTCGGTCTCGCGGGTCGTGCGTCGGGGCTGGTAGTGGTTGGGGCCGTCGAAGCGGAGCATCTCCGTGAAAACGCGGTCCATCAGCTCCGGCTGCTCGCGAACGGCCTCGTACTGTTCGTAGTTGTTCAGCAGGTTCCACCACATCGAGTCGATGGCCTTGTGGGTGGTGTCGCCGCCGCCGACGAGCAGGAGGGTGATGAACGCCTTGATCTGCTGCGTGGTCATCTTGCGCCCCGACATCTCGGCGAGGCAGAACTTCGAGATAAGGTCCTTGCCGGGGTCTCGCCGGCGTTGGGCGATGATGGGGTCGAGGTAGTCGTGGAGTTCGTCCCGTGCGCCGGAGGCCTCGCGGAAGTACGCGCGTCCGTAGCTCATCCCGGAGAAGAGGACGGAGTAGACGCCCTCAAAGTAGTCGTAGTCCTCCCTGGGGAGGCCGAGCAGCCCGGCAATGACGCGGATGGGATAGCGGCTGCTGAACTGCGAGACGAGCTCGACCTCGCCGCGGCCTGAGAAGTCGCCAGCGAGGCTCTCCGCAGCCTCGAGCGAGAACTCCTCGATTAGCTCCGATGCGATCTCGTCGATGACGGGGAGCCATTTCAAGAGGCGCCGGCCTACGAACTCGCCGGCGACCACGCCCCGGTTCCAGCGATGGTCCTCGCCCTCTCCCATCTCGAGGATGGTCGGGCCCAGCGGTGACTCGGAGCCGAACTCAAACTTGCCCCTGGGGTCGTAGACGGCGCGGGTGAAGTCGCCGCCGTCGCGGCTGCGCTTGTAGGCGTCCCAGATGTCCTCGTAGCGGCTGACGAAGAAACGGTTCTGGAGGTCGTCCTTGTAGACGGGCTCCCAGTCCCGAATCTTGCGGTACAGGGGGAAGGGGTCGAGGCGGTGGTCCTCGGTGAGGAACTCGGCGGGTTCGATGATGGGCGCTTCTCTTATCGGAGCTGCCACGTTGTATCCCTCCTCGGCTAAGCGGCCTGAGGCCTTGAGGGGCCGCACCTAGAGATCGAATTCGATGTCAAGGTGTTGGACGCCGCGTACGCCACCGCGACCGGGCGGAGGAAACACGATCCCCTCGTTGGGCACATTTTTGAGGCGGGGATTCTTGAGGGCCGTCATCAACATCTTGGACGAGATCACCGCCTCCTGACGAGCGAGCGCATAGCCGAGACAGAAGTGTGTCTCCTGCCCGAAGCCCAGATGGCTGGCAACGCCGTCCTTCCAGTAGCCCGAGCGCAGCTCCTTCCCGAAATAGAGGTCGTCGCGGAATATGTTGAAGGTCTCGGGATCCTTGAAGACGCGCTCATCATGATTGCCGGCGCCGAGGAATAGCCACACGGTCGCTCCCATGGGCAGAACCTTGTCGCGGAGGTCAACCTCCATCTTCGTCCGCCGGCGTTGCCAGTGGTTCGAGCCGTCGAAGCGCAACATCTCGGTGAACACGCGGTCCATCAGGTCCGGGTTGTCTCTCACCGCTTCAAATTGCTCCTGGTTGTTCAGCAGGTTCCACCACATTGCATCGATGGCCTTGTGCGTGGTGTCGCCTCCCCCTGCGAGCATGAGGGCAACGTACCCCTTCATCTGATCGCGGCTCATCGTCCGCCCATCCTTGGTCGCGTGGCAGAACCGTGACAGGAGGTCGTCCCTGGGATTGGTCATTCGCTCGTCGAGAAGGGGATCCAGGTACGCGAAGAGTTCGTCACGCGCCTTGATGCCGCGGCGGAAGTGGGCGCGACCGTATCCCTGGGCAGCGAATAGCTGTCCGTACACCCACTCGAAATAGTCGTTGTCTTCCTCGGGGAGCCCGAGCAGGCCGGCGATGACCCGGATGGGGAAGCGGGCACTGAACTGTTTCACCAGCTCGACCTCGCCATGGAGCGTTCGCCCCGCCCTGCGATCCTCGGCCGCCTGGGCAAGGAATTCCTCGATAATCCGGTTCGCGACGCGCTCGATGAGCGGGATACGAGCGAGAAGCGGCTTCCCCACGAACTCGCCCGCTACGATCCCGCGCAGCCAGATGTAGTCCTGGCCTTCGCCAAGTTCGTTCAGCGACTGGCCAAGAGGGGTGTCCGAGCCGAACTTGAAGTGCCCGTTCGGGTCGTAAATCGCGCGTGTGAACTGGGCGTTGTTCTTGTAGATGCCCCAGATGTCCTCGTAGCGGGAAATGATCCAGCGATTCTGGAACCGATCCTGGTAAATGGGCTCGTAATCGCGAAGACGCTTGTAGAGCGGAAACGGATCGACCCGGAACTGCTCGCCGAGGAATTCATGCGGCTCGATGATCGATGGGTCGTCGGTCTCTTCGACCTCATAGGGAGCGGTCATGACATCCTCGCTTCAATCGCTCCTGCCCGCCTGCTCTGGCTTACGGCCCCCGGCAGCGCCTGTCAAGGGAACCGGCAACGTCTATCGCGAACCCGAGTGCTGCTCTCAGGCTGCCACCGGAAGCCGTGCGATTTCCCCAGAGCATACCTTCTATTGCAGGTAGGGATATACTCCGTGCAGGAAAGCGGTCAAGGGAGGCCCGGAGATGGAAGGCTATTGGAACCGACATTGGCGCAAGCGCGTCTCGAGACGCGCTGTTCTGGGCGGAGCGGCCGCTGGGGCGGTTGGTGTCGGCGCGCTCGCGATCGCGGGCTGCGGCGACGATGATGACGACGACACTGGCAGCGCCGATACAGTCGCCACGGAGGCTGCCACCGAAGCTGCTACGGAAGCCCCTACACCGACGGCCACAGCCGCGCCGGCGACAAAGGACGGCAGCTACTACAGCGAAGCGGTCACTCGATGGGCAAACAACCCCGACCTTCACCGCGAAGTGAACGGCGTCACCTCAGACCATCAGATCTACAGCAACCTCGTCGTGTTCGGCAGCGTCAACGCCGGCACGATCGTTCCCGACGCGGCCGAGAGTCTTCCGGAGCAGCCAGACGAGGTCACCTACGTCTTCAAGCTGCGTGACGGGATCACGTGGCACAACAAGGCCCCGGCCAACGGCTCGGAGCTCACCATGGACCAGGTCGAGTGGAATATCGAGCGGAATCGCTCACGGATGCTCAGCGATGGCACCGTCGATGAGACGTTCCATCGGTTCGCTTCCGTCTACTCACACGTCGTGGATACGGAGTACACGGACGATCGAACGGTGAATCTGACACTGAGTGGTCCCAATGGTCCCTGGCTCAGCGCCATGGCCGACCAGTTGAACGGGTTCATGCACCCGGATGTCGCCAAGGCGATTGAAGACAACCCCGGTTTCTTCTCAGGCGAAAACATGGTCGGGACGGGGCCGTACATGGTCACCTCTTTCGAACAGGACCGGAAATTCCGGCTGGATCGCCACCCGGACCATTTTCGCAAGGCTCTGGGTGACCCAATTCAGTTCGTCGATCAGATGATCGGAACTGACATCGGGGACGACATCAATGCGTTCAGAGCGGCATTCGAACAGAAGCAGATCGACATGTTCGGGGGGTTGTTCCGCTCATTCCCCAAACAGGTGATGGAGACGATTGCCAGCGCCAATCCAGATGCCGAACTGGTCAACACGGCTGATCCGAACGGCAACCACTCCTTCCTCTACAACTTCAACGCGGGGCCATTCGCCATCCCGCAGATCCGCGAAGCGTTCCAGCTTGCGATCGACCGACCGCTCGTGATCCAGCAGGCGTTCGCCGGTGAGGGCAGGCCGAACCCGCCCATCCCCTTCGCCTACACGGGTTGGGCACTGCCCGAGGAAGAGCTGCTGACCACGCCGGGCTTCCGGCCTGACAAGACCCAGGATCTCACCGACGCGCGGGCGCTCTGGGAGGCCGGCGGTGGCCCGGACCTCGGGGATATTGGCATCGTCATCCAGAATGTGCCCTCAGGCCAGGCGGCAGCCGAGTGGATGATCACGATGATGAACAAGAATCTTGGGACCGATCAGTTCAAGCCCCAGTTCGTAGAGGGAGGCGCGAGCCTCTTCAACTACCTCATCAGTGATGACTACACCATCCACTTCGGGACGTTGGCGGCCTGGAATCAGCCGGATCCCCGCCCGAGGTTCGCCCTCTACTTCCAAAAGGATGGTGGCATCAACTTCGGGAAGTACAACAACTCGGAGATGGAAGACTTGATCGCCCGTGGGTTCAGGTCCCTTGTGCGCGAGGAGGCCGAGGCGATCATGAGGGATGCCCAGCGGGTGGCGCTCCGCGATGCGGGGGCCGGTGAGTTCTCGATCGCGGGTGGCCTCAACCGCTACATGAAGTGGCCGTACCTGCACCGTGAGATCCCGAACTTCACAGGGTACTGGACGAAGGATCTTGCGGAGGGAACCTGGATCGACCAGAGTGATCCCACTTTCCAGGGGAAGCCTGAAATCGAGTCGCTCTAATCATGCTGCATCATCGCCCACGCCTTCGCGCACCGTTCGGGTGAGAGCCTGAGGGGGCGGGGTCTCTACGAGCCAGCGATGGCTCTCCGGGTGGTAACGCTTGACGAACTACGTCATCCGGCGAGTGCTCCTCAACGTCGCCGTCATCTGGCTCGTCATGACCTTCGTCTTCGTGACGGTCCGAATCCTCCCGGGGGACTACGCGGCCGCCCAGGTGTCCGAACGCTACTTCGGCGGTGGCGCCGCTGCAGGTGAGTCTCCTGAAGAGGCACTGGAAAAGGCGCGCGAGCGACTGGGGCTGAACGACAGCATCCCCGTCCAGTACGCGAAATACGTCCAGAGCCTCGTAACCGATGACCTGGGGACATCCTTCGCCACCGGCCGCTCCGTCATCGCAGAGATCCGGCACGCGCTCCCCTACACCATCCAACTGGGAACGATGAGCATGATCGTGGGGGTGCTGGTAGCCCTCCCGGTCGGGATCATTTCGGCGATTCGGCAGGATTCGCTCCTTGATGGTGTGCTTCGCCTCTTCGCGATCGGCGCGCTCGCGGCGCCGTCCTTCTGGACCGCAACGATCGGCACGCTGGTCGTGCTTGAGTACGGCATCCTGGAACTCAACATCGTGGGGAACCCTGGTATCTGGGAAGATCCGTGGCCGAGCTTCCAGCTGTTCATCATCCCCGCTGTTGCCGGGGGAGTGTCGTCCGGAGCGCTTGTGATGCGGATGCTGCGCTCCCAACTTCTGGATGTCCTCCGCCAGGACTACGTCCGGACGGCCCAGGCAAAGGGGCTCAGGGCGCGTACTGTCATCCTCCGCCACGCGCTGCGAAACGCCCTGATACCTGTGTTGACGGTGCTTGGCTTCGTCTTTGCGACACTCGTCAGTGGCTCCGTAATCCTCGAGGCGATGTTCAACATTCCCGGGATGGGACAGATGATGATCGTCTCGCTGCGTAGCCGCGACGTCCCAGTGGTCCAAGGACTGGCGCTCGTGTTGGCGACGGGCGTCGTTGTAGTGAACCTCCTTGTAGACCTCGTGTATCTCCAGGTCGATCCGAGAATCAGCGTCGGGGGTGTGGAGTAGACATGAGACGAGTTGAACCGACTCCCCAGCCACTGGCGCATGAGTTTAGCGCTGAGCGGCGCTCGCTCGTCATGCTGGTCTTCACCAATCTCGGGTGGTTCGCAAGGCGGAAGAAGCTGGCAACCATCGGCGCCATCTTCGCCGCCGCCGTCGTGGTGGTGGGGGTGTTCGGGCCGTACGTTGCCCCCTACGGGGACGACGACGTGTTTAGCGAGGAAAATCCACACTACGACCCCGACAACCAAGACCCGACGAACCTCCAGGCGTCGAATCCGACTCGACTCGCGCTCCTTTCGGGTCCGAGTTGGAAGCATCCGCTCGGGACCGACGAGTTTGGCAGGGATCTCCTCACGCGGATGGTCCACGGCGCTCGACTGTCCGTGACCGTGGGAGTTAGTGCATCGGCAGTGGCTGCGATCATCGGCGCCGTGGTCGGGATCATCTCTGGGTATCTGGGAGGGACGGTCGACCTCGCGATTCAGCGCATCATAGATGCGCTCCTCGCAATCCCGGCGCTCGTCCTTCTTCTTCTGCTGGTGCAGACGGGAGAGCCCAGTACCCAGCTCACGATCGTGGCACTGGCTGTGCTCGGCGTCGGGCCCGTCACGAGGCTCGTCCGTTCCGCAACACTTGTGTTGCGTGCCGAAGTGTTCGTCGAGGCCGCCCGCACAATCGGGGCAGGGCAGGGCAGAATCATGACGCGTCACATCGCCCCCAACGTTGTCGGCCCAATGATCGTCATCTTCTCGGCCTCGATCGGGACGAACATCCTCGCTGAGGCCGGCCTCTCCTTCCTGAACCTCAGCGTCCCCGGACCGAGCTGGGGAGGGATGGTCGCCGACGGGCGGGCATTCCTCGACAGCAAGCCAATGATGAGCCTTGCCGCCGGTGGGGCGATCACGGTAGCGGTGCTCGGATTCAATTTGCTCGGCGACGGGTTGAGGGATGTCCTCGATCCAAGGCAACGTGGTTCGAGCCTCTAGTCGGGTCGAGACGAACTCCTAGATCCAGTCGGCAACCCAAGTGATGGAAGGCGCGGTGAACGCTGTCCATGAGGCGGTGCTCACCCGTTCGCAGGACGGGCCAGCCGGGGCGACACGGGACGCCGCGTGAGAGCGCCCCGGTGGTGCTCCCGCAGCCGTGGGCACCTACAGCACTACTGCCAACTCAAAGGTTCGCTCAACGGTAACGCTCGGCCTACCACCCCCCGGCTCACGCGATTGTCCTGGTCGGCAAGGGTTCGCTGTCCCTTAAGTCGGTGCGGGACCTCGCGCGTTCGGTAGTGCCCTCGACCTGAACCGGGACGATGTCGACGCCGAATGACACAGCTGTGCAGTGCCGCCGTTCGGTCGGTATCCTTGTGCCGGTGACGGCCAGCGACAGGTTTCTACGCGTGACCGGGACCGGTTCGACCCGCAAGGGCGGGACGATCGGCTTGCTGTTGGTCCTGGCGGCGCTTGTCGTGGCCGCTTCGGTCGCGTGTGGCGGCGGGGAGGACGAACCGCCCCCGCCACAGGAGCCGCTGAGCGAAGAGGACGCGGAGCTTGCCGCCTACCTCAGCGAGAGGACCATGGAGCTGTGGGAGGTATACAACACCTACGTGCTTGAAGACCTCAGGCAGTTCTACGCGCCGAGCTATTGGACGACGGAGAGGCAAGACCTTGAGCGCAACATGGCGCCATTCAAGGACCGTGGCACCGTCTTCGTAGCAGAGGAGACATCCCCACCCAAGGAGATCGAGCCGGGCAAGTGGGAAATCAAGCACACGGCGCGGTTCGGCGGGAGCTCAGTCAAGATGAAGTTCATCTATGAGCAGTTCGACGGAGAGTGGCTGCTCACCTACGCGGAAGTCGACTAGGTCCGACGAGGGGCGGCTGGAAGAAGTAGAGGGTGAGGGGCTTGAGTTTCTAATCACCTACTAGAAAGCTGAGCAGGCATCTACCGAGCGGATGGCTATGATGCCCCTTCGCGTCGAAATCCTTATCTGCTGCTAGGGGAACACTATGGGCAATAGGACTGATCCTGTTCGCATCGGGGAAGCTACAACGAGATTCACGTCCACAGGTCGGCCGTCGGGCTACCAAGTTGAAGTCTGGCACGACGGCCTGAACGAACACCGTGTGTTGAGCGATCGAGACATCGGCGTTTTGGAAAACAAACTCAATGCTCAACTTCGGCGTTGGGAAGAGAAATATGAAAAGCAGCTAGAACGGGAAGAGCGCAACTCTCGCCGGCAAGCAGGGCTTGCAGCCGCAGAAACGGATACGGCAGAAGCACAAGTGGCCCTGCAGGCGTGCAGAGACTTGCTGCGACACACCCTCGACGTTGATGACCGAGTCGACTGGGAGTCACTAAAGAACCACACACCCATGACTGGTGACCCCAAGGGCACTGACAGTATCGAGTATGACCCTGCGACAGGTAGGCCAATCGCCTATCGTCCAGCTCCAAGGCCATCCGGCAACGCTCCCGTGCACACACCCCCGCGGCTCGGTCTCCTCGACAGGCTGTCCTCTTCTCGAAGGGACCGAAAGGAGAAGGCTGCTGAGTTGGCATTCGAACAGCTGGAGCAGCAGTGGCAGGCGAAGCTAGACAGCGTTGCACGCGAGGACGAAGCCCGACAGGCGACGCTTCTGGCTGAGCAGGAAGCATGGAACGCACAAGAGGCTGACTACAGAGCCCGCCAAGATGCAGCGAACGCCGAAGTTGATGCCTTCCGCCAGAGCTATGAGCAGTGGGGCGACGACGACGATCGCGCTATCGAGGAACACGCGGAACTAGTTCTCAACTCGTCGCACTATCCGGACTGGGTCGCGGTTGATTTTGACCTGGGCTACAGCGCTGACACAAAGACGCTCGTCGTCGAGTACCGCCTTCCGCTTGAGGACCACATCCCCAGCCTCAAGAGCGTCACTTATGTCCAGAGCCGAGACGAAATGAAGCAAGCCACGATTTCCAATCGGGAGAAGACCGCGCTGTACGAAAGCGTGCTGCATCAGATCGCCTTGCGGACTCTCCATGAACTGTACGAAGCAGACGAAATCTCGGCCCTAGATGCAGTCGTATTCAATGGCTGGGTTGAGAGCATTGACCCCGCCACAGGCCAGCTACGAGACGGATGCATTATGTCCGTTCAGGCGCGTCGCGAGGAATTCCTGGCGCTAAATCTTGCCGAGGTAGAACCCAAAGCGTGCTATAGAGCGCTGAAGGGTGTTTCAGCCGCCAAGCTCGCCACACTTACTCCCGTCCAGCCGATTCTTCAACTCGACACAGGCGACCGACGCTTCGTGGAGTCACGGGAGATCGCCCAAGAACTGTCCGGAGAGTCGAATCTCGCGACGATGGATTGGGAGAGCTTTGAGCACTTGGTGCGGGAGATTTTCGAGCAAGAGTTCGTCACAGAAGGCGGCGAGGTCAAAGTGACGCAGGCAAGCCGCGACGGAGGGGTCGATGCAATCGCCTTTGACCCCGACCCAATCCGCGGGGGCAAGTATGTAATTCAGGCCAAGCGATACACCCGAACGGTTAGTGTTGCCGCTGTGAGGGACCTCTATGGGACAGTCATGCACGAAGGTGCAGACCGCGGGATTCTCGTAACAACCGCCGACTACGGCGCTGACTCAGTCAACTTTGCCAAGGACAAACCACTAACCCTCATTAACGGCGCGCAGTTGCTGTCCCTGTTGGAGAAGCACGGTCACCAAGCCCGGATTGACCTGAGCGAGGCGCGAGCACAGCAGCTGGACGGGGACATCTAGCGGGGCACTTCCCACCCAGCGCGGAACTCCCTTTGCTCAATTCTCAATAGATGCCTGGGACGATGCGGTAGGGCACCTTCTCCTGGTACTCGGCCCACTTCTCGGGGCCGTACTTCTCCGCGCAGGCCTTGTCGTCTTCGACCTGACGCCAGGTGAACATGGAGATGACGAAGATCGCGTAGGCCCATGACCAGGCGACGTCGAAGTGGCCGAAGGAGAGGCCCACGGCCAGCGCAAAGAAGCCCTCGCCCATGTAGTTGAAGTGGCGGGCAGCGCCCCAGTAGCCGCTGGTCAGGATCTTGCGTTCGCCGGCCTGGATGTAGCGGGGCTCGATGATCCCGAGGAACTTGCGGTCGGGCCAGCGCTTGAAGGTGTACTTCTGCAGGTTGGCGCCGCGGGAGATGCTCCACCCGACGAGGAAGAGCGCGGAAGCGCCGATGATCCAGACGTAGGTCCAGGCGGTGCCGAAGCCGGGGTCGGGGTAGGCGGCCATGCCGTAGAGCGGGATGATGAACAGCCACCCGTAGACGATGGTGTCGCCCCAGAACATCTTGAAACCCATCCGCTCGTGGATGAGGTCGAAGGTGTAGAGCTGGACGCGCTCGAAGACCATGTAGTCGAAAACGTAGAAGGTGAAGATGGCGGCGTAGAGGAAGACGCCGAGGTTGACGTCGTTGGTGGGGCTGAACTGCTCGTAGTGCCAGGCAGCGCCCGACATGGCGTTGATGCCCAGCATCGTCCCGCCGACGACGTAGAAGGTCATCTTCAGGTCGAGGCGGTCACCGAAGAACCTGATTTCCTGGATGCGGCCGAGATAGAAGTCGACGATCGGGTTCCGGCCCTCGACCTTCGGCTGGGTGTAGACGGCGATGGCGGTGAAGAGCAGGGCGAAGCCGGTCCCGCCGGCCACGGCGTAGAGCGAGACCCGGTAGAAGAACTCCCGCTCGACCCCGGGGATGACCTCGAAGCCCCAGACGAGGAAGGCCACGATGAAGACGAGGACGCCGTTGAGGCGGTAGCGGCGGGGTTCTCCGGTGGCGGGGTCGGTCACGTAACCGGGCACCCAGCGCGCGGGCAGGATCATCTGGACGATGGCGAAGGCTGCAAAGATGGCGAGCGGGGTGAAGATGCCGGCGATCTTCTCGCCCGTGGACAGTTCGAAGAGATGCTCGATGCCAAGCCACTCAATCATCGTGGACTACCCCCAGCCTGTTGGCCCTCAGGGTAAAGAAGCGTGGACCGCTTCGCAGTAAGCGAGATGACGGGGCGGGCTGCCGTGGCGGCGGCCTGCCTCACGTGCTGTGCGACGCGGGCTTCCGGGGGCTCGCTCGAAGCTAGGGAGAGAGGAAGACCAAAAGGGTAGCCATCACAACTCCCGCGATGGCGCCAACCATCAGTGCGAACGCGATCGTGGTCAGCTTTGGCGGAGCCGGCAGCCTACTTCCACTCTGCATCTCATTACCTCCTGGTAGCTCCTCGTGCGGTCCAGGTTCGATCTGCTGGGCGGAGGTCTCACTCCAAACAGACTAGAAGGCCCCGCCCGGGTGATGCGTAAGGGTTCGAGCAACGGTTATGACAGGGTTCAGCAGGGCTGTGGAGGCACTCACGGCGCGCAGTGAAGCTGAGGGCCTGAGGCGCCCGGTCCGACGGGGCATTGGCGGCTTGCCTAGAATGGCGCGCGATGGCCGCTTCAGCTCCCGAGCACCCGCGCTACGAGGCCGACGACAAGCCGCCGCTGCTGAGCTCGCTGGGGTATGGCCTCCAGTTCAGCCTGATCGCCTCGGCGACGCTGCTCGTGACGCCCGTGATCGTCGCAAACGCGGCGGACCGGGGCGGCTCGTACGTGACGTGGATGGTGTTCGCGTCGCTGGTGGTGGTGGGGCTCTCGACGATCATCCAGGTGCGGAAGCTCGGGTTCGTCGGGGCGGGGGCGGTGCTGCCAATGTTCACGGCCGCCTTCGCCATCCCCTTCTGCATCACCGCACTCGTCGACGGGGGCCCGGCCACGCTCACGACGCTGGTGGTCCTCTCGGCGATCGTGCAGCTCCTGGTCTCGCGCTGGCTCTTCATCCTGCGCCGTTTCGTAACGCCGACGGTGGGCGGCACGGTGATGATGATCCTGTCGATCACGCTGGCCTCCGTCGTGTTCGACCTGCTGGACGAAGCCACCAGCGCCGATCCCGAGGAGGCCTCGCTGACGGCGCTCGCGACGATGGTCGTGGCGGCGGCGCTGATGCTGCGGGGCTCGGCGTTCCTGCGCTTCTGGGGACCGCTCGCGGGAATCGTGGTCGGCTGCATCGTGGCCGGCGCGCTGGGCATCTTCGATACGGGCCGGATCACGGCGGCGAACTGGGTGGGCGTCCCGAGCGAGTCACCGGGGCTCAGGCTGGACTTCAGCGTGGACTTCTGGACGCTGGTGCCGGCATTCCTCTTCCTGGGCGTGATCATCGCGATCCAGGCGAACGGCGCGGCCATCGCGATGCAGCGGGTGGCGTGGCGCGACAACCGCGCGGTCAGCTTCCGGGGGGTGCAGGGGGCAGTAGCGGGGGCCGGCGCGAGCAACTTGCTCGCGGGGCTGGCGGGAACGGTGCCGAACGCCATCAACCCGGCGATGGTGTCGTTCACGCAGATCACGGGGGTGGCGGCGCGGCGGGTGGGGTACTTCATCGGCGCCATCCTCATCATCGTCGCGTTCCTGCCGAAGGTATCAGCGGTGCTGAGCAGCATCCCGGGGCCGGTGATGACGGGGTACCTGATCATGGTGACGGGCGCGCTCTTCGTGGAGGGCGCGCGGACGGTCATCCAGAACGAGCAGAGCCAGGAGAAGATCGCGGTCGCGGGGGTGTGCTTCTGGATCGCCGCCTCGTTCCAGTTCGAGCTGTTCCACCTGCCGGACATCGGGGCGGTGGGGAACGCGCTGCTGAAGAGCGGCATCACCACGGGCGGCCTCGCGGCGATCGTCATGATCCTGTACCTCGAGCTGACCAACCCGCGGCGCATGCGGTTCCGGTCGCAGCTGAACGTCGACGCGCTGCCGGAGCTTAACGAGTTCATCACGAGATTCGCGAGACGCCGGAACTGGGACTCGGCGATGCAGGAGCGGCTGACCGCGGTCGCGGAGGAGACCCTCCTGACGCTCGCGCCGCTCGACCTGAGCCTGGGGGGCGACGAGGAGGAGAAACCGGAGGATGAACGCCAGCTGGTCGTGCTCGCCTCGAGCGAAGGCACGACGGCCGACCTCGAGTTCATCGGAGGGGGCGCGGGAGCCAACCTGGAGGACCAGATCCGGCAGATCCAGGAGCACGACTCGCTGACGGCGGTCGAAGAGGAGCTTTCGCTGGTGCTGCTGCGGAGCTACGCCGAGTCGGTTACGCACCAGCAGTACCACGATACGGATATCATCACGGTCCGCGTCGTCCCGCCCGAGGCGGGCTGACGGCAAGCACCCGAATTAAAGGAGGCTTCCAATGGCTGCGATCGACGATCTTCTGGAGAACAACGCGAGCTACGCCGCGAGCTTCGACAAGGGTGACGCACCTCTGCCGCCGGCACTGGGGCTGGCGGTGGTGGCGTGCATGGACGCGCGGCTCGACACGCATGCCCTGCTGGGCATGGGCGTGGGCGATGCGCACGTCATCCGCAACGCGGGCGGCGTGGTGACGGACGATGCGATCCGCTCGCTCACGATCTCGCAGCGGCTGCTGGGGACGACCTCGGTCATGCTCATCCACCACACGGACTGCGGCATGCTGACGTTCCGCGACGACGACGTGAAGGACGCGATTGCGGCGGACACGGGCATCCGGCCGTCGTTCGCGATGGAGGCGTTTCCGGATCTCGACGGCGACATCCGGCAGTCGATCGCGCGCATCAAGGCGAGCCCCTTCATCCCCAACAAGGACGACGTGCGCGGTTTCGTCTATGACTGCGCGACGGGGAGCCTGAACGAGGTCACCTGAGCCGAGACCTCCCGGGGCGGTTGACCGGGCCCACCACAAGGGGCCGGCACTCTCGTATGCTTCCGGCCTTCTGACATGACGTATCGCGCTCCCCTGAGCATGCCAAGAGTGAGCTACAGCCTCGACACGTTTCGCGGCGACATCTTCGGGGGCCTGACCTCGGCGGTGGTCGGCCTGCCGATCGCGCTCGCCTTCGGCGTGGCCTCGGGGCTGGGGGCGGCGGCAGGGCTGTACGGGGCGATCGCCGTGGGCTTCTTCGCGGCGGTGTTCGGCGGCACGAGGTCGCAGATCTCGGGTCCCACGGCGCCGACGTCGGTGGCCATGGCGGTCATCTTCACGGTGCACGCCGACGGCGATCTCTCGAAGGCCCTCGCGATCGCGATGATGGCGGGGGTGATCCAGATTCTCCTGGGCGTCCTGCGCATCGGGCGGTTCATCTCGTACACGCCCTACTCGGTGACGTCCGGGTTCATGTCCGGCATCGGGATCATCATCATCATCATCCAGACGCTGCCGTTCCTGGGGTGGGCCGTGCCCACGGGCGGGCCACTGAAGGCCATCCGGTCCTGGCCGGACGTGCTCGGGGACGTCAACTTCGAGGCGTTCGGGATCGCCGCGGTGACCCTGCTGGTGGGCATCCTCTGGCCGCGGCAGCTCCGGAAATTCCTGCCGCCGACGCTGGCGGCGCTCGTCGTGGGAACCGTCATTGGCGTGCTCTGGCTCTCGAACACGCCCGTGATCGGCGACATCGGTGCCGTGCCCAGGGGGCTGCCCGACTTCGGCCTGCCTGCGCTCGACGCGGGCTTCCTGGCAAGCATGGTGCAGCCAGCCATCACCCTCGCGCTGCTGGGAGCGATCGACAGCCTGCTGACTTCGCTCATCGCCGACTCGATGACGCGGACGCAGCACAACCCGAACAAGGAGCTGATGGGGCAGGGCATCGGCAACGTGGCGGCGGCGCTCTCCGGAGGGCTGGCGGGCGCCGGCGCTACCCCCGGCACGGTCGTGAACCTGCGAGCCGGCGGCAGCACACCGGTCTCGGGAGTGCTACGAGCGGTGATCCTGTTAGCACTGGTGCTGGGCCTCGGGCCGCTCGCGGAGGAGATTCCCCAGGCCGTGCTCGCAGGCATCCTGATGAAGGTCGGCTGGGACATCATCGACTGGCGCTTCCTCACGCGATTGTTACGAGTCCAGCGGGAGCACCTGCTGGTGATGCTGATCACACTGGCCATGACGGTCTTCCTCGACCTCGTCTCGGCAGTGGCGATCGGCCTGATCGCGGCCGGTATGGCCAGCGCCCGCCAGTTCGAGCGGCTACAGCTCGACAGCGTGGTGTCGGTGCCGCTGCTGGACCGCAGCTTCTTTACCGGCGAGGAAAGCCCGAGCGATATCGACGCGTTCTCCGCGCGGGTGGGGCTCGTCGCGCTGCGCGGGAGCTTTACGGTGGCATCCTCGAGCAAGCTGATCAGCACGATCAGCATGGACGTCCGCGACCACGAGGTGGTCATTCTCGACTTCTCCGAGACGGTCTACGTGGACGACAGCGCCGCGCTGGTGGTCGAACAGCTGGTGGACACGGCGATCGCACAGGACACGGAAGTGATCGTGATGGGGCTGCGTGGGTCGTCCCGCAGGGCGATGGAGTCGCTCAACGTGCTGGACGCGGTTCCCGAGGATCGCTTCGCGGAAAATCTCGACGAGGCGCGAGAGATAGCGGCGCGGCTGCTGGCGTTGTAGGCCGGACTCGATGGGCGGTGCGTTCAAGGACGGGTTCGCGAGAGTGGTATGCTAAGAAAAGTCCGAAATTCATACCGGGTTTTACATGCGAATCTCCGAGCGTGGTCAAATCACCATTCCCAAGCGCCTCCGGGACCGCTACGGAATGAATCACAACGTGGAAGTCGACATTACGCCCACCAATGACGGTCTTCTCATCCGCAAGCAAGCGGCAGGCGAGCATCCCGTCGATAAAGTGAGCGGCATCCTCAATGGAGTGGAACAGCCGGGGATTCCCTCCGATGTAGATGAGTACATCGAGGAGATTCGCGGCGCGTGATCACAGCAGTCGACACCAACGTCCTGCTCGATCTCTTCTTGGACGAGTCCCCGTTCCACGCAGAGTCGCGGGACAAGCTCGTAGCAGCCTACGACGCAGGCGCAATCGTCATCTGCGACATCGTGTACGCGGAACTCGTCCCGCGGTTCGGTGACCGAACTGCGCTGGATGGCGCCCTTCAGGAAATCAATGCGGTAGTGTCGCCCATCGACACGGGCATTGCGTACGAGGCGGGGCTTCGCTGGACACGCTACCGAAGGAGTGGGGGCACCAGGGAGCGCATCCTCCCCGATTTCTTGATCGGAGCCCACGCCATCGCCTCAGCCGACACGTTCCTGACGCGAGATCGCCGCTTCTTCGCTTCCTACTTTCCTGACCTCAAGATGGCTTGACGGCACCGCCACGCCACCAGTCGGCGATACCTCTAGCGGGAGTTGACCCTGTCGAAGAGGTCGACGATCTCTCGGGACGGGGGCGGCGTGGCAAGCGTAACCACGACCGCCACGACCGAGGCAAGGATGAACCCGGGTGTGGCGGGCTGCATGTCCCACATGCCGGACGGTCCGCCGTCGCTAAAGGCCCAGATGGAGGCGACGACCGTCCCGACGACGATGGAGGCGAGCGCCCCCGGGAAATTGAAGCGTCTCCAGAACAGGGCCAGGATCGTGACCGGCCCGAAGGCCGCCCCCATCCCGCCCCAGGCGTACGCGACCAGCTCGTTAATCGAGCCGGGGAAGTAGACCGAGACCAGCACGCCGACACCGCCGATGATGACGAGGAGCACACGGCCCAGCCAGACGCGGCGGTTCTCGGAGATGGCATAGGCGACGCGCTTGAGAACCGGCATGTCGTCGGTCGCTACCGCGGAGGCGAGGAGGAGCTGGGAGTCGGCGGTGCTCATGACGGCCGCGATCACGGCTGTCAGGAGGAGGCCGGTCACGGCGGGATGGAAGAAGACCTCGGACACAACCACGTAGATGCGCTCGGGATCGGTGACCTCGCCCAGCATCGCTTGCTCCGCCAGGGCGCTGTGCGCGACCAGGCCCACGACCAGCGCAAGGGAGTACACGAGCACCAGCCACACGAATGACAGGTTGCGGCTTCTGGGGATGTGGTCCTCACGCTCAATGGCCATGAAGCGCTGCAAAATGCGCTGCGTGCCAAAGGCTCCGAACGCCCATCCGAGAGCGGAGAGGATGAAGACAGCATCGATGGTCGAACCGGTGGCGCTGGTGAAAGGATTGAAGAAGCCATGGGCATCGCCGGTTGTGTCCGCGAACGGGCTGCCTGTCGAATTGATGAGCACGGCGGCGATGATGGTGAGGCTGATGATCATGAGGAGCGCCTGGAAGACATCCGTGCGCGAGACGGCGAGGAAGCCACCGATCAGGGTGTACGAGGCCACTGCCCCGAAGGTCAACAGGATGCCGGTGTTGGTTTCGATGCCGAACATCGTGTCGAGCAGCTTGGAGCCGCCCACCAGCCCCGAGCTTACGTAGAAGACGACGAAGAGGATGGTGATGGCGGCCGTCATCCCCCGCAGGATTCCGGTGGTGTCGCCGAAACGCACCTCAAAGAACTCGGGGATGGTGAGGACGTCGTTGGCGGCGATGGTGTAGCGGCGGAGCCGCCTGGCAACGAAGGTCCAGCTGAGCCAGAGGCCAACCGCCGCCGCCATCGGAATCCACATCTCCACCAGGCCGCTCACGTAGGCCAGCGCTGGCAGGGCGAGCATGGTCCAGGCGCTAGTCGTGGAGGAGCCAGCGCTGAGAGCGGCGGTAAAGCTGCTCAGCCGCCTGCCGCCGAGCACGTACTCGGACATGTTTCTCATGCGCCGGGCGCCGACGACCGCGATCGCGATAAGCAGTGCGAAATAGACGGAGAAGACCGCTATGACCCAGGCAGTAGCCACAGGGGACTCAGTCTACGGAGGTCGTGGCACGGACGGCTGCCGTGACATCTGCTCCCCCGGAGAGCAGCCCCTTGGTCGGCTCTCCCCTAGGATCGCGGCATGGGCGAAGCCGTCATCGAGGTGCGGGGGCTGCGCAAGCGGTACGGCGAGATCGAGGCCGTACGGGGCATCGACCTGCGCATCGAGCGGGGCGAGGTGTTCGCGCTGCTCGGACCGAACGGGGCGGGAAAGACAACGACGGTCGAGATACTCGAGGGGCACCGAGCGCGCAGCGCGGGCGAGGTGAGCGTGCTCGGGTTCGACCCCGGCCGGAACGAGGTCGCGCTCAAGGAGCGCACGGGCATCGTGCTCCAGCACACCGGCCTCGAGCCGTACCTGACCGTCTCGGAGACGGTCGACATGTTCCGAGGGTTCTACCCGCGACCCCTGCCGCTCGACGAGGTGCTGGAGGTGGTGGGGCTGGAGGAGCAGCGCGACCAGCGCGTGCGGCGCCTCTCGGGGGGGCAGCAGCGGCGGTTGGACGTGGCGGTGGGGCTGGCGGGCGACCCGGAGCTGCTGTTCCTGGACGAGCCGACGACGGGGTTCGACCCGACGGCACGACGCGGGGCGTGGGCGATGATCCGGAGCCTGCGCGAGCTCGGGAAGACGGTGCTGCTGACGACCCACTATCTCGACGAGGCGCAGGCGCTCGCCGACCGCGTCGCGATCATGGTGCGGGGCGAGATCGTGGCCGAGGACACGCCCGCGGGGCTGGTCGCGGCCGACGCGGACGCGGTCATCCGCTTCCGCACACCAGGGACGGCGCTGCCCGAGGAGCTGGCCCCGAGCGACGCGGGGGAGGGGCTCACCGAGGTGCGGACCGCCGACCCGACGCGCGACCTCCACGCCCTGACGAGCTGGGCGCTGGCCGAGAGCGTCGATCTGGAGGACCTGACGGTCAGCCGCCTTTCCCTCGAGGACGTGTTCCTGCGGCTGACCGACGAGGGCGACGGGGAGGTGGTCTCGTGAAGGCGGCGAGGCTCGTGCTCCAGCAGATCAAGTACCAGGAGCGGGCGTTCCGGCGGAATCCGGCGGCGGCGTTCTTCACGATCGCGTTTCCCCTGATCTTCCTCGTCATCCTCAACGTCATCTTCGGGGGCAACGACCTCGACATGGGGGACCGCGTCATCAGCGGGGCGACGTTCTACATCCCGGCGATCGCGGCGCTCACGATCGTGAACTCGTGCTACACGTCAATAGCGATGAGTTGGGTGTTCGACCGGGACGGGGGCGTGCTGAAACGGGTGCGGGGGTCGCCCCTGCCGCCGTGGGCGTTCCTCTGCGGGCGCATCGCCCACGCGATCATCCTGATGCTGGCCCTGCTAGTGCTGGTGGTGCTGTTCGGGTGGCTCTTCTACGACGTGGACGTGCCCGGGCAGACGATGCCGGCCGTGCTGGTAACGCTGGCGGTGGGGGCGTTCGCGTTCTGCGCGATGGGATTCGCGATCGCCTCGATGGTTCCGAACGCGGACGCGGCGCCGGCCGTGGTGAACGCGTCGATCCTCCCGCTCCTGTTCATCTCGGACGTGTTCATCCCGCCGGACGCGGGCACGCCCGCGTGGGTCGAGCACCTGAGCTCGGTGTTCCCCGTCCGGCACCTCTCCGAAGCGTTGCAGACGGGCTTCAACCCGTTCGAGACGGGGGCGGGCTTCGAGCCGGTGCATCTGGGCGTGATCGCGGCGTGGGGCGTAGCGGGGCTGCTGATCACGCTGCGGTTCTCTTCGTGGGAGCCGCGCGTCTGAGGCGCTGCTAGCATCCACGATCCAGGAAGACCAGGAGCAGAGCGATGGATATCTCGTGTGCATTTCCGGCGAACAGCGCGGCGGTCGAGCAGGCCGTCCTGGCCGAGCAGCTCGGTTACGAGCGGGTCTGGATTTACGACTCGCCCGCGCTCTACCACGACGTGTGGGTGACGCTCGCGCGCATCGCCGAGCGCACGGAGCGCATCGGCATCGGACCGGGCGTGCTGGTGCCGCACCTGCGCCACCCGATGACTCAGGCCGCCGCCATCGCCACGCTCGACGAGCTGGCCCCGGGACGGCTGGCGGTCGCGTTCGGCGCGGGATTCACGGGGAGGCTCGCGATGGGCCAGCCGATGCTCTCGCGCCGCGAGTTCGAACGGGGCGTGCAGCAGGTGCTGGCGCTGCTCCGGGGGGAGGTGGTGGAGGTCGACGGGGCAGCGACGCAGATGCTGCACTCGGAGGGCTTCGCGCCGGAGCGGCCCATCGACGTGCCGGTGCTCGTTAACGCGCAGGGGCCGCGCGGGCAGGCGTTCGCACGCGAGATCGGGAGCGGCGTGACGGTGAGCTTCCGGCCCGTGCCCGGATTCTCCTGGTGCGCCGTCCTGAGCACGGGCACGGTGCTCGAACCGGGCGAGCCGGCCCAGTCGGAGCGCGCGTTCGAGGCGACGGCGCCATCGCTGGCGTTGCGCTACCACGGAGCGGCCGCGCGCGGTCAGTCGCTCGATGCGTTTCCGAGGGGCGAGGACTGGGCGGCATCGATCGCGGGCGTCGCGGAGGACGTGCGACACCTCGAGATCCACCGCGGGCACCTCGTCGAGCTGAACGAGCACGACCGCAGGGCGCTCACGGCCGAGTCCGAGTCCCCGGCACAGCTGACCGGCACGGTCGAACAGATTCGCGAGCGCTTGCAGGCGCTGGAAACGGGCGGCGCGACCGAGCTGATGTGGCAGCCGATGGGTCCCGACATCGAGCGCGAGCTGCGCACCTTCGCGGAATTGCTGGGTCAGGCGTAGTGGTTCGCGGCGCCCGGCCGAGCCTGTAGGCTGGCGCGGTCATGTTCGAGCCCGGGGTGAAGCCGCCCGAAGACAACGACGAACCGCGGCTCTGGATGCTGGTCCAGCGCGACCGCGTGCTGTTCCGCGAGGCGGACTCCGCGCTGGCCGAACAGCGTGAGGCCGACCGCCTCCCCCGGACGGGGGCGGCCCACTTCATCGGGACGCTCGACGGGCGGCCCGTCTGGACGGCGGGCGTAGAGGACGAGGCGGAGGCGGGCAAGGGCTGGCACTTCTGCGACCTGTTCTCCGTGTACGGGATGACCGACGAGGAGCTGTGGATGGCGGCGGGCAGGGCGGTGCAGATCGTCGAGTGGGAGCGGATCAACCGCTTCTGCGGCCGCTGCGGCATCCCCAACGAGCCGGTCTCCGGCGAGCGCTCGATGCGCTGCCCCCAGTGCCGCCTGCTGCGCTTCCCGCAGCTTTCCCCGGCCATCATCACGCTCATCCACCGTGGCGACGAGGTGCTGCTGGCGCGCAGCCACCGCTTCCCCGAGGGCCTGTACAGCGCTCTCGCGGGGTTCGTGGAGCCGGGCGAGACGGTCGAGGGGGCGCTCCTGCGGGAGGTGGAGGAGGAGGTCGGGCTGCGGGTGAAGAACCTGGAGTACCGGGGCAGCCAGCCGTGGCCCTTCCCCAACTCGCTCATGCTCGGGTTCTTCGCGGAGTACGACAGCGGCGACATCGTCCTCGAGGACGAGGAGATCGCCGCCGCCGACTGGTTCCCGGTCGACGCGCTGCCGAACATCCCGGGACCGATCAGCATCGCCAACCGGCTCATCACGTCGTGGGTCGCCCGCCACACCGGAGGCTAGCGCAATGCGCTACGCAGCGCTCCTGCTAACGGGGTTCGCGATCCTCACTGTCACGCTCGTCGTGACCGTGCAGGCGGGGCAAGGGGAGTCGGACCCAAAGTCAGTCACGACCGTCGCACCGGAGCCGGCGGCCAAGATGGAGGAAGCGACGCCCGAGGTGCACCGGGCGGTCATCCCCGGACTCGCGGGCGACTGGCGGCCGGAACGGTGCTCGGCGAACGTCCCCGACCCCTGCCTGCTCCCCATCACGCAGCTCACCGTGACGAGCGCCGACGGCGAGGCGTCGGTGACGCTGACGGTCGAGATCGCGAACCGGTCGGACCAGCGCCAGCGGGGCCTGATGTTCCGCGAGTCGATGGACGAGCTGGCAGGGATGCTGTTCGTGTTCCCGGGCGACCGGCACGGCGGCTTCTGGATGCGAAACACCCTCATCCCGCTCGACATCGCCTACCTGGGCGCGGACGGCACAGTGCTGGAGATCGTCCACGGCGTGCCCCTCAGCCTCGACATCCTCACGCCCACGCAGCCCTACCGGTACACGCTGGAGGTCAACGGCGGCTGGTTCGAACGGCAGGGGCTCGGCGTCGGCGACATGGTCGCGGTCCCGGCGGGTGTGGAGGCGCGGTAGGGCTAGCCGGCCGCCTCCATATCCGCAGCCAGCCGCGGGAAGAGGGGCTTGATGTTCCTGGAGCCGATGGCGTCGAGCTCGTCCTCGGTGAAGCCGGCCTCGTTGACGAGGAATGCGATCGCTTCGTCGACGTCCGCCTGCGAGAACGCCGGGTAGTCGGTGCCGAAGACGATGTGGTCGGTGTCGGTGACGGTGCGGAGGCTGGGGAAGGCGTTGGGGTGGCAGGTCACGGCAACGTCGAAGTACATGCGCCGGAGGTAGGCGAGCGTGCCCTGCGGAGCGGTCGTGGTGAAGGGTTCGGCGCCGTCGGAGCGGGCCACGCGTCCGGCGATGTAAGGGAAGCAGCCTCCGCCGTGAGCGATGACCCAGGTCAGGTTTCCGTAGCGCTCGAGGGCGCCCGAGGCGAGCAGGCTGCCGATCGCGCGCGTCGTCTCGACGGGGAAGTCGACGACCGCGGGGGAGAGGTTAGGGATGCCGAGGTGCGACTTCGTCGGGTGGAGGTGGATGACGACGCCGCGATCGTTCATCGCGGCCAGAACGGAATCGAAGCGCTCGGCGCCGATGAGATCGGGGCCGACGCCACTGGGGAGGAGGACGCCGTCCATGCCGAGGTCGTCGAGCGCGCGGCCGAGCTCGGCGCGGGCGGCGTCGGGGTCGACGAGGGGGAGGGTGGCGAAGGCGCCGAAGCGGTGGGGCCAGCGTCGGGCGACGCCGGAGAGGTAGTCGTTCGTGGCGCGGTGGAGGGGGACCGCCGCCTCGGGATCGCCGACGTCGGCGACGAAGATGGTGGGGGTGAGCACGGCTGCGGCGATGCCGCTGGCGTCCATGGCGGCCATCGCCGTCTCGGGGGTCCAGGCGCCGGCCATGGGAATGCCGACCTGGGTAGCGGCCTCCGCGATCTCGGCCGAGGGCACGTGATGGTGTACGTCGATGAAGCCGTCCACGGCGTTCCTCCGGGGGCATCCTGTGGCCCGCGCCCAATCGTAGGGGAACGCGCCGCAGCGGGCGCGCATGAGTGACGGGCGACGCTTCTGGTAGCCTTGCGCCTTCGGAGGAACGCGAATGCGCATTGGCGTGATGATCGGCGGACGGCAGGATCTCGAGGGGTTGCTGGCGCGCACCCAGGAAGTGGAGGCGCAGGGCTTCGCCAGCGCCTGGATGCCCAACGTCTTCGGGCTCGACGCCATGAGCGCGTTCACGGTCATCGGGCGCGAAACCGAGCGCATCGAGCTCGGGACGGCGGTCGTCCCCACCTACGCCCGCCACCCCGTGACGATGGCGCAGCAGGCGCTGACGGTGCAGGCCGCCTCCGGGAACCGGTTCGCGCTGGGCATCGGGCTCTCGCACAAGTTCGTGATCGAGGACATGTGGGGGATGTCGTTCGAGCGCCCCGCGCGGCACATGCGCGACTACCTGGAGGCGCTCCTGCCCCTTCTGCAGGGCGAGGAGACGCACGTCAAGAACGACAGCTACCGCATCAACGCGACCTACAGCGTTCCCGGCGCGGAGGCGCCGCCGGTGCTGCTGGCGGCGATGGCGCCACGAATGCTCGCGCTCGCGGGCTCGGTGGCGGACGGCACGAGCCTCTGGATGACGGGCCCGGACACGATCGAGGGCTACATCGCGCCGGCGCTTCGAGAGGCGTCGGAGCGGGCGGGTCGGGAGGCGCCGCGCATCGTGGCGGCCTTCCCCATCGCCCTCACCGACGACCCCGACGACGCCCGCGAGCGCGTGGGCAGGATGCTGGCCAACTACGGTGGCATCCCCTCCTACCGGGCGATGCTGGATCGGGAGGGGGCGGGCGGCCCGGGCGACGTCGCCATCCTCGGGGACGAGCGTGCGCTGGACGAGGCACTCGACCGGCTGGAAGCGATGGGCGTGAGCGACTTCTCCGCCTCAATCATGCCGGTCGACCCCGAAGCGGAAGGGCGCACCGCGGCCTACCTGGTCGGGCGCATGGGCCGGGCGTAGCGCGCAGCGATGGAATCGAAAGTCGTCGCGAGTTTCGCGGAGGCCGTCGCCGGGGTGGAGGACGGGTCGAGCATCCTCGTGGCGGGCTTCGGCGAGCCGGGCACCCCCCACAACCTCGTGGCCGCGCTCTACGAGCAGGGGGCCTCGGACCTGACCCTGATCGCGAACGGGGCCGGGGGGCCGCGCGAGGACGGCATCATCACGACGGGGAATCTGGTGGCGGATGAGCGGGTGAGCCGCGTCATCCTCGCCTTCACCGCCTCGACGCACCCCTCTCGACGGACCCCGCTCGAGGAGCTGAACGAGGCGGGCAAGATCGAGGCCCAGATCACACCGCAGGGCACGCTCGCCGAGCGCATCCGGGCGGGCGGCTCGGGCATCCCCGCGTTCTTCACGCCCGCGGGGGTGGGGACGGAGGTGGCGGAGGGAAAGGAGCACCGCGAGTTCGGTGGCCGGACGTACGTGCTCGAGGAGGCGATCGTCGCGGACTACGCCCTCATCCGCTGCTGGAAGGCGGACACATTCGGAAACCTCGTGTTCCGGCGGTCGCAGCGCAACTTCAACCCGATCATGGCGATGGCGGCCGACTGCACCCTCGTCGAGGCGGAGGAAGTGGTGGAGGTGGGAGATCTCGACCCGGACGCGATCCACACGCCGGGGATCTTCGTGCAGCGGGTGGTGTCCATCCCGGAGGCGGGCGGCATGCTCAACGCGCCGCCACTCGCCATGTTCAGCGGGAGGCCGCGGTCGTGAGCGTCGAAGGGAAACGGCTGTCTCGCGACCTGATGGCGGCGCGGGTCGCGGCGGAGTTCGAGGACGGCTGGGTCGTGAACCTGGGCGTGGGCATGCCGACGCGCTGCTCCGACTTCGTGCCCGAGAACCGCACGGTCATCCTGCACTCCGAGAACGGCGTCATCGGATACGGGCGGAACGCAACGGTAGAGGAAGCCACCCCTTATGTCGTGAACGGCGGTGCGCAGCCGGTGCTGCTCACGCCGCTCGCGTCGATCGTGCACCACGCCGACGCGTTCGCGATCATCCGGCGAGGTCTGCTCGACGTGGCCGTCCTGGGGGCGTACGAGGCGGCTGCCAACGGGGACTTCGCGAACTGGCGCATCAGCGGTCGGAAGGGCGGCGGCATCGGCGGGGCGATGGACCTGGCGGTGGGGGCGAAGCAGGTATTCCTCCTGCTCGAACACACGACGCGCGACGGCCGCCCACGGCTGCTCGATCACTGCGCCCTGCCGTTGACGGCGGCGGGCGTGGTCACGCTCGTGATGACGGACCTGGGGCTCTTCGAGCCCGCGGGCGACTCCTTCCTTCTGCGCGAGATCGCGCCCGGCTTCACGGTCGACGAGGTACAGCAACTCACGGGCGCGGAGGTCGTGCCGGCGCCCAACCTCCGCGAGGTCACGGTCTAGGCCGCGCGGGGATCGGTCGGGCGGTGGACAGCCCGGCGAAAGCGGGTTCTCATACAGGCAGGCCCCCGTAGCTCAGGGGATAGAGCAGTGGTTTCCTAAACCATGTGCGCAGGTTCGATTCCTGCCGGGGGTATATCGCCTTGATTTGCGCCCTCCCCACCCCTCATCGCGAGCGTGTGGTTGACGGATAGAACGTACGTTCTATAAGGTGCCCCGCACAGCTTCCACTGCCGACGACGCCACCAGGAGGACGCCGTGCGGATCGCCTGCGTGCTCATCACGCACCTCAGAGCCAGGGTCGAGCTTCGACGGCAGCCCCACCTGCGGGCGCGGCCGGCCGTGATCGCCGAGCGCTCCGCGGGCAGGCCACGGGTGGCAGACACCTTCCCCGCCGCCACGGGAGTGGTCGCTGGGATGACGCTGGACGAGGCGCTCTCGCGACACCCGGATATGACCGTCCTGGAGGCGGACGAACCGGCCTACCGGCGCGTGTTCCAGCAGGTGCTCACGGCCCTGCAGGGAGTGAGCGACCGGGTGGAGGGGGCGGAACCGGGCACGGCCTATGCGGGCCTCGACGGGCTCGAGTCCCTGCACGGCGGCGAGGCGGCGCTCGTGCGCGCCCTGCGCGAGGCGCTCCCCCGCGACCTGGCGCCCCGGATCGGAGTGGCGGACGCGAAGTTCCCGGCCTTCGTCGCGGCCCGGACGGGCAGGGCGCACGAGGCCGTCACGGTTTCCGGCGATCCCGCCGCTTTCCTCGCGCCCCACCCGATCGACCTGCTGCCCATCTCCCCCGACGCGCTCGGCGGACTGCTCCGTTTCGGGCTGCACACCATGGGCGCTGTCGCCGCCATGCGGCCGGAGTTGCTCATCGACCAGTTCGGGAACGAGGGACGGCGCGCCTGGGAGCTCAGCCAGGGCATCGATGACAGTCCCCTGGTTCCCCTCGCGACCAGCGAGGCGGTGGTCGAGCGGCTCCCCCTGCCCTTCGCCTCCGCCTCGCTGGACCTGGCGCTGACGGGGGTCGACACGCTCCTCCGGCGCGCCTTCGCGCGACCCGCGGCGCGGGGGCGTCGCGCGGGCCACGCCGAGCTGACGTGCCTCCTGCACGAGTCGCCCCCCTGGGAGCGGACGTTCCATTTCCGGCGGGGCGTGGGAAGCCGGGAGGAGGCCTCTCCCGTGATCCGGCGGCGGCTGGAGCACGACCACCCCGAGGCTCCCGTCGAGGAGCTCGTGCTGGAGCTCGGCGACCTCGGCGGGGGAGCGGGCGAGCAATTAGGGCTCTTCCCCGATGTGCGCGCGGGACGCGAGCGCCGCCTGGAGGAGGCCGAGCGGCAGCTCCGGGCCCGTCTCGGCGGCCCCGCGCTCTACCGGATGACCTCCGTCGCACCCTGGCACCCGGCGCCCGAGATGCGCGTCCTGCAGGCGCCCATCGACCCTGCCGCGCGCGACGCCATGCGCCCGCTCGCGCCGCCCGCGCCCGTGACGGTGGAGGAAGGGCCGGAAGGGAAACCCCTGGCCGTGCGCCTGGAGCAGCGCTGGCGGCCGGTCGAACGTATCGAGGATCGCTGGAGCTTCGACCTCTGGTGGCTGCCCGCGCCCATGAGCCGCGACTACTACCGCGTCCGTGGCGAGGACGGGCGGCGAGTCACCCTCTTCCGCGACCGGCGCGAGGCGCGCTGGTACCAGCAGGCCTGCTAGCGGGGCCGCTCCGTGTCCGCCGGGTACGTCGAGCTACATGCGCGGAGCTTCTACTCCTTCGGAGAGGGCGCCTCGCACGGCCACGAGTTGCTGGCGCGCGCGAAGGCGCACGGCAGCCCGGCGCTCGCCCTCACCGATACGAACCTCTGCGGGGCGCTGGAGTTCGCGCGGCTGGCCAACAGCCTCGGCGTCCAGCCCGTCACGGGCGGGGAGCTGACGCTGGCGGACGGCTCCAGCCTGGTGCTGCTGGCGAAGACGCGCGAGGGCTACACCAACCTCTCGCGGCTGTTCACCCTCGCCAACGCCGTCGACCGGCGCGAACCGCGGCTCGACCCGGCTCACCTGCCCGAGCATGCCCGGGGCCTGCTCCTGCTGACCGGCGGACGCGACGGGCGCGTTGCGCGGCTGATGCTGGAGGGCCGGCGGCGGGAGGCAAGAGAGCTGCTCGACCGCTACCGCGAGTGGTACGGCTCGGACTGCGTGTACGTGGAACTCCAGCAGAACCTGCTGCAGGGCGACACCGCACGCAACCGCGAACTGGCGGAGCTCGCGCGGGAGGCAGGCGCTCCGCTGGTCGCCACGAACGACGTGCGCTACCACGACCCCACGCGCTACCGGCTCCAGCACGCGCTGGCGGCCGCCCGCCGCAACGCCACCATCGACCGGGCGTTGCCCTTCATCCGGCCCAACGACCACTTCTCCCTGAAGCCGCCGGAGGAGATGGCGCGCCTCTTCTCCGACTACCCGGAGGCCGTCGCCAACACCCTGCGCATCGCGGAACAGTGCCGCTTCAACCTCAGCACCGACCTGGGCTACCGCCTGCCCGAGCCCCCGGTGCCCGCGGGCCACACGCCCCAGAGCTACCTGCGGCAACTCTGCGAGGAGGCAGCGCGCCGCCGCTACGGCGCTCTCACGGAACAGGTGCGAGAGCGCCTCGACGAGGAGTTCCGGCTCATCCGCCGCCACAGCCTGGCGGGCTTCCTCCTGCTCTACCGGGAGATCGTCCGCCTGGCCCGCCGGATCATGGAGGAGCAGGGGCTCGCGGAGCCCGACACGTCCATCGAGGAACGCCCGCCGGGACGGGGACGAGGCTCCTCGGTGGCGCTGCTGGCCGGCTACCTGATCGGCATCAGCCACGTTGACCCGCTGCGCTGGAACCTCACGCTCGAGCGCTTCATGCCCGAGGACATGCAGACCCTTCCCGACATCGACCTCGACTTCCCCCGCGCCCTCCGCGACGAGCTGATCGTGCGCGTGCACCGCCACTTCGGCGCGGAGCACGCCGTCCTCGCGGGGGCGATCGCCACCTACTCGTACAAGGGCATCGTCCAGGACCTGGGGAAGGCGCTGGGCCTGCCGCGGGAGGATCTGCGGCTGCTCTCGAAGCAGCTCAAGTCACGCGGGGGCGAGGGGCTGCGGGAGGCGATGCTCGATCTGCCCGTCTTCCGCGAACGGGTCGACGCCCCCGGCTGGCGCGAGCTGACGGAGCTGGCGCCCCAGTTGCTGCACGCGCCCCGGGGGCTGGGGCAGCACGTGGGGGGCATGGTGCTGAGCGACAGCCCCATCCCGGGGATGGTCCCCATCCGGGACGGGGCGATGGAGGGGCGCTTCATCATGGACTGGAACAAGGACAGCGTGGCCGACGCCAATTTCGCCAAGATCGACCTCCTCTCCCTGCCCGTGCTCGACCAGATCGAGGAAGCGCTCGACCTGATCGAGGCCCGCGAAGGAACGCGGCCCGACCTGAGCCGCATTGCTCCCGATGACCCGAACGTGTACGACCTCATCAACGAGGGGCGGGCGAAGGGCGTCTTCCTGCTGCAGTCGCCGGCCCAGCTCAAGATCGCCCAGCGCCTCCGCTCCCGGAACCTGCTCGACCTGGCCTACCAGGTGGCGCTCATCCGGCCGGGGGTGGGCGTGCAGGGCAGCGCCGTCTCGAAATTCATCGAGCGGTACCGGCACGGGGTGGAGTGGACGTACGACCATCCGCTGGAGGAGCGCGCCCTGGAGCGGGGCTGCGGCGTCATCGTCTGGCAGGAGCAGGTGGTGCAGCTCGTGATGGACGTGGCGGGAATGACCGCGGCCGAGGCGGACGAGCTGCGGCGCGCCTTCGCCCGCCCGCAGGGCGAGCACCTGATCGAGATGCAGTGGGAGCGCTTCCTCCAGGGGGCGCGGAGCCGGGGCGTGCCCGAGGAAACGGCGCGCACGATCTTCGCCAAGATCAACGGCCACTACATGTTCCCCGAGTCCCACTCGCACGCCTTCGGCATCACCGCTTACCAGGCGGCCTGGTTGAAGCGGTACCACCCCCTCGAGTTCTTCGTGGCGCTGGTGAACAACCAGCCGATGGGCTTCTATCCGCTGGAGACGCTCAAGGAGGACGCTCGCCGCTTCGGCGCGCCCTTCCTCAACCCCTGCGTGAACACGAGCGAGGCGCACGCCATCCCCGACAACGGCTGCGTGCGGCTGGGGCTCCAGATGGTCAAGGACGTGGGGCAGGCGGCAGCGGAGCTGATCGTGTCGGAGCGCGAGCGGCGTGGCCCCTACGCCGGCGCCGGCGACCTCGTTCGCCGCACGGGCCTGAAGCCGCAGGCGGCGCAGTCGCTGGTGGAGGCGGGGGCGTTCGACGCCGTCGAACCGAACCGTCGACTGGCGCTCTGGGACGCGGGTCTCGCCACCCCGCCATCCCGGAACGGACAGCGCGCCTTCCCCGCGACGGGGGCGGCGGGCGTCCCCACGCTCGCGGACCTCAGCGAATACGAGAGGATGGCAGGCGAGTACCGGACGCTGGGCGTCTACCCCCGCGGCCACCTGATGGAGTTCGTGCGCCCCTCGCTGCCCCCCGGGGTGCTGCCCTGCGCCGAGGCCGAGGGCCTGCCCGACGGAACGGCGGTGCGAGTGGCGGGGTGGCCCATCGCCCGGCAGCACCCCCGGGGCGAGGACGGCACCGTCTTCGTGACGATCGAGGACGAGACGGGGGAGGTGCAGGTCATCCTCTGGCCCCGCGTGTTCGCGCGCCATCGCAAGCAGCTACGAAGCCAGGTGCTGCTGATCCGGGGGACGGTCTCGCGCCGGGACGGGACGATGACCATCACCGTCTCGCACGTGGAGCCGGTGGGCACAGGCGTCCCGATGCCCGAGGCGCACGACTGGCACTGAGGGGCTCTGATATTGCGGGTGTACCCGACCATCCGCACGGACGGCGTGCCTAGGGGATCGCCAGTTCCCAGCCGACGGTGAGATTGGTGCAGTTGGCGTTGATCCGCGGGTTCGCCTCCATGAGCGCGAGGGTTGTCACGCCATGGTCCTGCGCGATGCGCCAGCACACGTCGCCGGGCTGGACGGTATAGGTGGCCGGCGTGGACGCGTCCAACGATGGCGGTTGGGTTGGTTGAGGCGTCGGGGTTGGCTGCGCCGCTGGGGTCTCCGTGGGCTCTGCCCTGCGGGTGGCCGGGACGGGCGGGGGCCGGGTGGGGTCGGGGTCAGAGACCACCGTTCCCCGCACGGGCGGAGCTGTCGCGGGCCCCTCCGGCGTGCAGGCGCCGAGGACGAGCGCCATCGCCAGGAGGACGGCGAGGCTGAACGGGAGAGGTCCATGAATCGAACGCTTCATGGACCAACCCTAGGTCGCGATCCTTCGAATTACCCCGCCCGTTTCGGAGAATCTCGATGGGGACCTCCGGGCTACTCGTCCCACATCCCGGGCTGTTGGCAGATTCCCTAGACTTCGGGACCGGATGCCCTACCGGCAGGAGGCTGAGCGATGACCGACACGCAGACGACGGCGAGCGCGGAGACCATGTCCGCCCTCGACAGGCTGGCCGCCAAGGCGGAGATCTACGACGTCATCATGCGCTACTGCCGCGGAGTCGACCGCAGCGATCCCGAGCTGGTGAAGTCCGTCTACCACGAGGACGGGTACGACGACCACGGGGCCATGTTCCAGGGCCCCGGCTGGGAGTTCGCGAAGTTCTTCGCACCCCGCGAGGACGGTGCGCCGAGTGACTCCCGGGCGGTGCACTTCATCGGCAACCACTACGTGGAGTTCCAGAGCGCCGACGTCGCCTTCTCGGAAGCGAGCTTCGTTACATGGAGCCACTCACCGATCGACGAGCACAACGCCAGCCTGTTCACGTTCTGCGGACGCTACATCGACCGCTTCGAGCGACGCGGCGGCGAGTGGAAGGTGGCGCACCGCATCTGCCTGCACGAGTGGAACCGCGTCGAGCGGTTCCCAACCGACCCGCCACACTCCCTCCCCGACTTCGCGGCAGCTTTCGTCCAGGCCGCTCGCGCACCGGACGACGCGACCTCCCACTGGGAGTGGCTCGACAAGCCGGGCATCCGTTCCGGCGCCAGCCCCACCGACCCGCCCGTCTTTCCGGGGCGCGGCACGGCCCCCCTCATCGCAAGGGAGTAGGCGCCGGCGCCCCGGGGGACGCCCTGCCGCCTATCCCGCCGAGACGGGCGCGGGATCCTTGACCTTGCGCACGTTCACCGGAATCGCGCTCATTACGGGGATGCCGGTGATGGGGTCGAAGTCGCGCTGCGTGTCGGAAAGGCGGCCGGTGTTGGCGCCTAGCTCGCGCACGCGGGCGTCCTCGGTGGGGGCGTCGCCCCATGCGTGCGCCATCGAGATGACGCCCGAGCGCACGTCGTCCGCGGGCTCGACAACGCCATAGATGGCGGCACGCGCGGACTCGATCTCGACGACGTCGCCGGCGGCGAGGCCGAGTTCGGCGATATCCATCGGGTTCATGTAGGCGGGATTGCCCTTGTTCTCGTACTTACGCATGAGGCGGGGGATGTCGCGGCCCGAGGAGTTGTACGACTCGAGCATGCGGCGGCTGACGAGGCGGTGGGTGAACTCCTCGCCCTCGCGGTAGCCGCCACCCTCGAAGTAGGGCTCGGCCCGCACCTCTGCGAGCTCCGCCATCATCTCGGCGCGGCCGACATCGAGGCGGGGCGAGCCGGGGCGCTTGGGCAGCACGCGGATCTCGTCGTCCTCGAAGATGTGGCCGTGGGGGTACTTCTTCACCTCGTCGAGGGGGATGCGCGAGCCCTCGCACATCCACTCGAGGAGTTGCGAGGTCGTCGGCTTGTTGTCGATATCGACCTCGCCCCAGCCGGTGCGCATGGGGATGCGCATGCGGTGAGCGAGGCCCCAGAAGAACTCCCACTCCTCGATCACGTCCGAGCCCTCGGGGGGGTCGATGAGCTTGGGGCCGTACTGGGCGTACGGGGCGGGGTAGCCCTGGGCGAAGCCGAAGACGCCCGAGAGCGCCTCGTTGGGAAGGGTCGTGTCCTCGCGCTCGAGCGAGAGCTTGGGCGCGATGACGTAGTGAGCCAGCTTGGCGGTGGCCGACATCTTGATGTCGAGCGTGACGAGCAGGTCGAGGGCCTGCATCGCCTCGTAGGTGCGGAGCTGGTCGGGCCAGGCGGCCATGGGGTTCGAGCCGATGCAGATGAGGGCGCGGATCTGGCCTTCCCCGGGCGTCAGGATCTCCTCGGCAAGGGCGCTGGTGGGCGGCCCGATGGCGGTGATGGGGAGGTCGCGGATGCGCAGCTTTTCGCGCGACTCCCAGTCGGTGCTCTCCTCGTAGGCCTGGGCGAGGTAGTCCTTGGGCTTGCGCAGCACGGGCGGGTTGGGGACGCGCTCGCCCTCACGCAGCCAGCGCCCGCACACGGTGTTGATCGAGTTGATGAGGTACTCGGTGATGTTGGCGTGGGGCGAGAAGTCGGGGCCCGTGCCCGACGTGACGGAGCCGCGTTTGCCGCCGGCGAAAATGCGCGCGGCGCGCTCGACGAGCGAAGCGGCGACGCCGGCGCGCTCCTCCACATAGTCGAGGGTGAACGGCTCGACGGCCTCCCGCAGCTCTTCCAGACCCTGCACGTTCGCGGCGACGAAGTCTCCGTCAACGAGGCCCTCGGTGAGGATGACGCGCAGGATACCCGCAAGCAGGGTGGGGTCTTCGCCCGGCTTCACCTGGAGGAAGACGTCGGCCTGGTCGGCGGCCTCGGTGCGGCGCGGGTCGATGACGATGAACTGCATCCCGCGCCGCTTCGCCTGGTGGAGGCGCCTGGCCGGGTTGTACTGGGGGATGCCGCCCCACATGGAGATGGTGGGATTGGCGCCGATGAGCATCCAGACGTCGGAGTCGTCGAACATCTGGGGGCCGGCGCCCCAGTTGCCGTGGTAGGCGCGGGCGATGGGCTTGGCGGGCTGGTCGATGGTGCCGCCGGAGTAGGTCATGTTCGAGCCGATGCCGGCCATGAACGCGCCGGCGAACTGGCCGGAGGAGGGGAAGGAGAAGCCGTAGGTGCCGCTGAAGGTGGCGACGGCGCGGGGGCCGTGCTCGGCGATGATGGCCTGGAGCTTGTCGGCGACCTCGTCGATGGCCTGTTGGTGGGGGACATCGTGGTACGTCCCGTCGGGGGCGCGTTTCTGGGAGTGGAGGAGGCGGTCGGGGTGGTAGTGCTGCTCGGGGAGCTGGCGACCCTTGATGCAGGTGAACCCCTGGTACATGGGGTTCTTGGCGTCACCGCGCACCTTGATGGCGCGGCCGTCCTCGATATCGACCTCGATCGCGCAGAACGCGTGGCAGAAGCGGCAGAAGGTCTGCTTCGTCTCGACGACCATGGGATCCCCCGGAGCGCGAAGGCGCTGCCGGAACTGTAGCCGAGCGCGATCAGCCTCGCCAGCGGGAACGGCTACGCGTTCCCGCCGGCGATGAGATGGTTACAGACGCGCGCGCCTAGTCGGCGTCCTCCGGAATGAGCTCGCTCTCGCCCCGTATCACCCCGATGCCGATGAAGAGCAGCGCGACCGCAGCGACAAACAGGACGATGTTGCTAGCCACGATGAAGGCCTCGGGGTCGATCTCGGCCTGCTGGCCGACGACGACGTTGACGAGACCCGCCACCCCGGCGAGGGCGAAGACCCAGCAGGCCGCTGCGGTGAGGTTCATCGAGCTGAAGCGCCTGGCTAGCCCGATCCCCACCAGGATGCCGCTCACCGACGAAATGGTGACGAAGGCGAAGTGGAGCCCCCCGCTGGCCGCATGCAACACCAGCATGAGTTCCGGCGCCCCCGCGGGATCCGCGAGTGCCTCGGCGTGCTGCGCGACCGCAACCAGCAGGTGCCGCACTCCCATCGTCAGGATGTAAACACCGTAGTGGAAGAGGTTGACCAGGATCCCGAAGCGCAGCATGGAGTGGCCCAGGCTTCCCGAGGGCCCCTGCAGCCGCCAGAACGAGAACAGACCGTACGAGATCAACAACGAGCAAAGGATGATGACGAACGACACCGCGTGCGTAAGGTTGTCGTTGTCGGCATACGCCTGGAGCGTCTCGTTGAAGTCGAGCGGGTCGCTTGGGTCGATCAGCCAGCCCCCCGGGTAGAGGAGCAGGGCGATGATCATGACGACAAGGCCTAAGACGATGGCCGTCCCGGGCGCCCGTTGTGCGGAGCACAAGCTACTGAGTATGTTCATGGGATCCCCCTTCTGGATGCGCCGTCCCCCGACGCGCAGGGAGACATTAGCCACCAAGGCATGGGGCTTTCAACTGCACCTGACAACATGCGAAATTGTTATGTTGCCTAGGACTTGCGAACGCCCCGGGCGCCGGCGGTGAACGCTAGACTCGCTGCCCCACGACGGGGCAGGGAGGACGCCCATGCAGGCCGAACCGTTCACGATTGCGATCCCCGAGGAGAAGCTGGAGGACCTGCGTACGCGGCTTGAGCGCATCAACTGGGCGCCCGACTTCGGCAACGAGGGCTGGGCGTACGGCGTGAACGGAGCGTACCTGCGGGAGCTCGCCGACCACTGGCTCAACCGCTACGACTGGCGCGCGCAGGAGGCGGAGATGAACCGCCTTAACAATTTCCGCGTCGAGATCGAGGGGATGCCGATCCACTTCGTGCACGAGCGCGGAAAAGGGCCGAACCCGATTCCCATCATCCTCTCGCACGGCTGGCCCTGGACGTACTGGGACCTGCGCCACGTGATCGGTCCCCTCACGGACCCCGCCGCCCACGGCGGCGACCCGGCAGACTCGTTCGACGTGGTGGTGCCGTCGCTCCCGGGCTACGGGTTCTCCACGCCCCTGACGACCCCGGGGATCAACTACTGGCGGACGGCGGATCTGTGGGTGACGCTGATGCGGGAGGTGCTCGGCTACGAGCGCTTCGCGGCGCAGGGCGGGGACTGGGGGGCGCTGGTCACGAGCCAGCTCGGGCACAAGTACGCCGAGCACCTGATCGGCATCCACCTGACGGACGCGATCATGCTGGACATGTTCACGCACGACCGGCCCTGGGTGCTGGGCGACCCGGGACTCGCGCACATGCCGCCGGGCGAGGCGCGGAAGGCGACGCTCGCGCGGCTACGCTACTACTCGGCGCACGTGGCCGTGCAGGGGCTCGACCCGCAGACGCTGGCCTTCATGGCGCACGACTCGCCGATCGGGCTCTGCGCCTGGATCCTCGAGCGGCGCCGGAACTGGGGCGATACGAACGGCGACGTGGAGTCACGTTTCCCCAAGGACGACCTGCTCACGACGATGATGCTGTACTGGGCGACGGACGCCTTCGTAACGACCGTGCGGTACTACTACGAGGCGGCCTGGAACCAGTGGCAGCCGAGCCACGACCGCACGCCGGTGGTGGAGGCGCCGACGGGGCTCACGTTCCACGGGCCGGGGGCGCCGCAGGAGCCGAGCGAGCAGCAGCGCGAGTACTGGAACCTCGTACACTGGGACTCGCACCCGGCAGGCGGGCACTTCGCGCCCGCCGAGGAGCCCGAGGCGATCGTGCGCGGCATCCGCGCAACGTTCCGGGAGCTGCGCTAGCGCTCGCTAGCTGGCGGCCCAGGCGCGCGCTTCCTCCGACGCCACCCAGTGGAGGGTGTTATGGAGGAGCCTGCGGAAGCCCTCGCTCTCGTAGCTGCCCGGACCGTCGCCGAGGTGGGTGGCGACAACCGGCGAGTTGCCGCTCTTCTTCGCCCAGACGACAAGGTCGCTGCCCTCGGGGTGGGACCAGCGGTCCTTCTCCTCCTGGGCGGCCATGGGCGGCGGGTTGAAGTTCTCCTGCACCATCGGGTAGTCCGTGCGCATGAGGGGCAGGATGTCCGGCTGGGACTCAAAGTTCTTCGAGGTCAGGTAGAGCTCGTCCTGCACGACGAAGCCGTCCTCGATTCCTTCAATGACAGGATGGCCGGCTGCGGCGGGGTCGGGCGTGACCTTGCCGCGGCCGTTGCCGCGCGGGTCGGCGCCGCCGCCACGGTAGCCGGAGCCGGGAGTCAGCTCGCCGAACACCTCGCCCTCCCGCAGGAGGAACGAGGTGCCGCTCACGTCGCGCCAGCCGGGCCAGGCAGGCCACTCCACGAGCGCGTGGTTCATCAACATGAGGCCCTTCCCGCTCTCGAGGAGTGCGGCGATGCTCTGCTGGTACTCCTCGGGCGCGGGAGAAAAGTCCACACCCCACATGTCGTAGAAGCACACGGCTTCGTACTCGGCCACGTTCTCGGGGCGCAGGAGCACCTGGGCGGCCGGCTGCTCGACCTGCGTCGTGAGCAGCTCGGGGTTGTCATCGAACATGGAATAGAAGCCGTTGTAGTTGAAGCCGTGGCCCTTGGTCACGACGAGCACTTTCACTGCCATTGGGTGGCTCTCCTCTCCGGGGTCCTGCCCGCGGTTCCTGCTAGCTGGCGGCCCAGGCGCGAGCATCCTCGGTCGCCACCCAGTGGAGGGCGTTGCTGAGGAGCTTGCGGAACTCGGGATTCGCGTAGCAGTTGGGGCCGTCGCCGATTTGCATGGCGATGACGGGGGAGTTGACGCTCTTCTTGGCCCAGACGACGAGGTTGCTGCCCTCGGGATGGTCCCAGCGCGCCTGCTCCTCGGCGGGAGCGAGCGGCGGTGGGTTGAAGTTCTCCTTCACCATCGGGTAGTCGGTGCGCATGAGCGGCAGGATGTTGGGCTGGGATTCGAACCTCTTCGAGGTCAGGTAGAGCTCGTCCTCGATCGTGAAGGGCTCGACGCCGGCGAGGACGGGGTGGCCGGCGGCACCGGCGTCGGCGGAGACGGTGCCGGTGGGGTTGCCGCGGGGGTCGACGGCGCCGCCGCGATAGCCGGAGCCGGGGGTCATCTCGCCGAAGACCTCGCCCTCGGTCAGCAGGAACGAGGTGCCGCTGACGTCGCGCCAGCCGGGCCAGGCAGGCCACTGCACGATGGCGTGGTTCATCATCACGATGCCCTTCCCGCTCTCGAGGAGGGCGGCGATGCTCTCCTGGTACTCGTCGGGCGCGGCGACGAAGCTGGCGCCGCCGTCGGGGCTTTCCGTGCCCCACATGTCGTAGAAGCAGACGGCCTCGTATTCGGCCACGTTCTCTGGCCGAAGCATTACCTGCGCGGCCGGCTGCTCGACCTGCGTGGTGAGAAGCTCGGGGTTCTCATCGAACATGGCGTAGAAGCCGTTGTAGTCGAACGGGTGGCCCTTCGTAACGACCAGCACCTTGACGGACATGACTCGCTCCTTTCGGCGGCGGGACTAGCTGGGGATGAGATCGTAGGCGTCGAGGATGCGCTGGAAGCGGGCCTCGACGGCGGGCTGGGTCTCGGGATGGCTGACAACGTAGAGGTGGTTGCCGCGGATGGCGTTCAGGACTTTCTGGGCGAGGTCCTCCGGCTCGATCATCTCCTGGGGGACGCTCTCACCGGTCAGCATCATGCGCGTGTCGGGAGTCTCGGGGCCGCCAAACTCGTCCGGGCGGTTGCGGCCGGCCTCGACGATGCGGGAACGCACGCCGCCGGGGCAGAGCACGCTCACGCCGATGTTGTGCGGCTCGAGGTCAAGCGCGAGCGCCTCGGAGATTCCGACGACGCCGTACTTGGCGGCCGAGTAGGAGGAGATGCCGGGCGTGGCAGGAGCCACGAGGCCGGCGATGGAGGCCGTGTTCACGACGTGGCCGCCCTCGCCCGCCGCCACCATGCCGGGCAGGAACGCCTGGATGCCGTAGATGACGCCGTAGAGGTCGACGCCCACGACCCAGTCCCAGTCGTCCTCGGTCATGTCCTGGGCGAGCTTGAAGGTGACGACGCCGGCGTTGTTGCAGAGCACGTGGCAGCCACCGAAGGCGTCGTGCGTTGCGTCGGCGAGCGCCTGCATGGAGGCGCGGTCGGAGACGTCGTTCTGGACGGCGATGGCGCGTACGCCATGCTCCTCGACGGCGGCGACGGTGCCGGCGGCGGCATCCATATCGACCTCGCCGATAACGACGTTCATGCCTTCCCGGGCGAAGGCGACGGCCAGGGCCCTGCCGATACCGCCACCCCCTCCGGTGATCACAGCTGTTCGACCGCGGAACTCTTCCACTCGGCACCTCCTGGCGGAGCGGCAGTCTACACGCTGGTACCCGTGAATTACGAACGGCGAGAGGCTCACACAGGGGCTGCCCGAGCTATTATTGAAGTGATGGCCACGCCACAACCCCACGCTCGCCGGAGTGCCATGTGATTCCCCGTTACTCGCGGCCCGAGATGGCCGCCATCTGGAGCGAGCAGGCGAAGTTCGAACGCTGGCTCGAGGTCGAGATCGCCGTCTGCGAGGCGCGCGCCGCCGCGGGCGACATGCCCCTCGAAGCAGCGGAGCTGATCCGCGCGAACGCCACCTTCGATGTCGACAAGGTGAACGAGTACCTCGCGGTCACGCACCACGACATGACAGCGTTCCTGCAATCGGTGGCGGACTCGCTCGGGGAGGAGTCGCGTTATGTCCATTTCGGACTCACGACGAGCGACGTCTGGGACACCGCCACCGCCCTCCAGCTGCGGGCCGCGAGCGATCTGCTCATCGCCGGCGTTGAGCGGCTGACGGGGGCGCTCGAGAACCTCGCGCGGAAGCACCGCGACACGCTCTGCCCCGGTCGGACCCACGGGGTCCACGCCGAGCCAACGACGTTCGGGCTGAAGGTGGCGGTGTGGGTCGCCGAGATGCGGCGCAACTGCGAACGCCTGATGGCCGCCCGCGAGACGATCGCGGTGGGGGCGATCAGCGGGGCGGTGGGGACGCACGCGTCCATCCCGCCGGAGATCGAGGAGGCGACCTGCACGACGCTGGGGCTCGGGGTCGAGCACGCCTCGACACAGGTCATCCAGCGGGACCGGCACGCGCAGTTCGTGAGCGCACTCGCGCTTACGGGCGCCTCGCTGGAGAAGTTCGCGACGGAGATCCGGGGACTGCAGCGCACCGAGGTGCTGGAGGCGGAGGAGCCGTTCGCGGCCGGCCAGACGGGGTCGAGTGCGATGCCGCACAAGCGCAACCCGGAGAAGTGCGAGCGCATCACGGGGCTGGCGCGGGTGTTGCGGGGTTACGCGAACACGGCGATGGAGAACGTAGCCCTCTGGCACGAGCGGGACATCAGCCACTCCTCGACGGAGCGCATCGTCTTCCCGGACGCCTGCCTGGTGCTGGACTACATGCTCGCGCTGTTCACGGACATCGCCGAGGACCTGGTGGTGTACCCGGAGCGCATGCGCGAGAACCTCGACGCCTCGTACGGGCTGGTGTTCTCGCAGCGCGTGTTGCTGGAGCTGATCGAGACCGGGCTGAGCCGGCAGGACGCCTATGGCATCGTGAAGCGCAACGCGATGGTCGCGTGGCAGGAGCGTGAGCCGTTCCTCTCGCTGCTGCTGGGGGACGAGGACGTGTCCTCACGGCTCGACGAAGAGCGGCTGCGGTCGCTGTTCGATTACGGCTACTACCTGCGCAACGCCGGCTCGACGTTCGAGCGGCTCGGGCTGGCGTGACCGGCGGCCCCGAACAGCAGCTTCCCCAGCAGCCAGAGAAGCCGGGCGTGGGCGAGACGCTGAGCGCGGCGGCCGCGCTCATGCGGGACCACCCGCGGGAGACGATGCTGCCCCTGCTCGCCATTCAGGCGCCCCTCGTCATCGGGACGATTCTCGTGACGATCCTGCTCTACAACAGCGTGTTTCTCGACGAGATGTACCCGCGAGGAGGCATCACGGGGGCGAGTGAAGGGGGCGGCCAGGTGTTCGCCCTGGTGGTAGTGGTGGCGATCGCGGTCGTGCTGGGGCTCGTGGGTCAGGCGGCGACGATCGTGTCGGTAGCCGCGGCCGCGCTCGGGAAGCCAGTGTCGCTCACGGAGGCGCTCGATCCCGCCTTCACCCGCCTTGGGGGGCTGATCGTGCTCACGGTCATCTTCGCAGTCGTCGGCGCCCTCCTCGCACTCACGATCGTGGGGTTGGCGGTCATCCCGTTCCTGATAGGGCGCTTCGGAATCGCGTACCAGGTGTACCTGATCGAGGAGATCGGACCGATCGAGGCGCTGACACGGAGCTGGCGCACGATGAACGGCAACATGCTGCGGCTGCTCGCGATCGTGATCGTGGGGTTCGTGCTGGTTGTCCTGATCGGGCTGCTGGTGCCGGTGAGCCCCGGACCCGAGTCAATGAGCCGGGGCGGGCGCATGGCGATCGACGCCTTGATTCAGATTCTGCAGGGCGGTGTGGCAATTCCCCTCACGGCGTTTGCCCATGCCGCGATAACCCTCTATTACCTGCGAATACGGGAGGAACCCTCATGACCGACGTAGTGCTGCAGACCGACCTGCCCGCCCCCATGGTGCGGGGCAAGGTCCGCGACACGTACGACCTTGGCGACAACATGCTGATCGTCGCCACCGACCGCATCTCGGCGCTCGACCTGGTGCTGCCGACGGGCGTTCCCCGCAAGGGCGAGGTGTTGACGCAGCTCTCGGCGTGGTGGTTCAAGCGCATCGGCGAGGTGGTGCCGCACCACTTCATCGCCGTCATCGACGGCTCGAACGCGGAAGAGTTCCTGCCCTTCGCACTCCCGGAGAACTGCTACCGGCGCTCGATGCTCGTCCGCAAGGCGCAGCCGCACAGCGCGGAGTGCATCATGCGCGGCTACATCTCCGGGTCGGGCTGGAGGGAGTACAAGCGCGATGGCTCCGTCTGCGGCATCCAGCTGCCGGAGGGGCTGACCGAGTCGGACCGGCTGCCGGAGCCTATCTTCACGCCCTCGACGAAGGCGGACGTGGGCCTCCACGACGAGAACATCAACTACGAGCAGCTCGAGGAGATCGTGGGGGCGGAGCCGGCGAACGCGATGGCGAAGCGCAGCCGCGCCGTCTACGACTACGGCCACCAGGTGGCGCTGGAACGGGACATCATCATCGCCGACACGAAGTTCGAGTTCGGGGTGTGGAACGAGGAGACGATTCTCATCGACGAGGTGCTGACGCCGGACAGCAGCCGCTTCTGGCCGCTCTCCGAGTACAGGCCCGGCGGCTCCCAGCCCAGCTTCGACAAGCAGCCGGTGCGCGACTGGCTCTCGGGAACGGGCTGGAAGGACGGCGACCCGGCGCCGGACGTTCCGAACGACGTGGTGGCGGCGACGACGGACCGCTACCTGACCCTGTACCGCACGCTCACGGGCGAGGACCTGCCCGCGTGAGCCGTTTCCTCGCCTCGATCGCGGTGACGCTGAAGCCGACGGTGAACGACCCCGAGGGGCTCACGATCGCGTCGGCGCTGCACAACCTCGGCTTCGCGGGGGTGGCGGGGGTGCGCTCGGGCAAGCTGTTCGAGGTCACGATCGAGGCGGCGAGCGCCGATGAGGCGCAGTCGCTGGCCGAGGACATGTGCGCGCGGCTGCTCGCCAACCCGGTCATCGAGCGATACCACTGCGAGGTCGGAGAAGAAGAACCGGCCTAGGAACTCCCGACCGAGGCCGTCTCGGCGGGCAGGTGACAGGCGTCGTTGTGGCGGAGCACGATCAGGCGCCCCTCCGCGTCGCGGGCAAGCTCGGTGATGCCGCAGTTCTTCATGGGGAAGCGCACCCGGCGTCCGTCCGCCTCGGCCGCGCCGTGCATGCGCATGACCGCGTTGAGGGCGGCCATGATGACGCCGCCGTGGGTGACCACGACCGTCCGGCCGTCGAGGGCCATCAGGTCGGCCAGGGCTTCCGCGATCCGCGAGTCGAAGCTGGCCCAACCCTCCTCGCCGGGGAGAACCTCCCGGGGCGTATCGCCCCGATCGACGAGCCAGGACCAGCCCGGGTAGCGCTCGGCCGCTTCGCGCGCGGTGAGCCCGCTGAGCTCGCCGAAGTCGTACTCCATCAGGCGGTCGTCGGTGGTCACGGGCAGGTCGAGGGCTGCGGCGATGGCTTCGGCGGTCTGGAAGGCGCGGGCGAGGGGGCTGGTGACGATGCGGTCGGCTCCGCCGTCGGCGCCGAGGCGCTCGGCAACGGCCTTCGCCTGCACGTGGCCGAGGGCGGTCATGGGCTTGTCGAGCTGACCCTGGATGAGGCCCTCGACGTTGCCCTCGGACTCGCCGTGCCGGACCAGGAGCAGGGTCACTCCGTGAGGCTCCGGTAGAGGGCGGGCAGGCGGCGGGGCAGGGACTCGATGTCGCCCACGACCTCGTAGCCCATGTCCTCGCACATCGTCTTCAGGTAGTCGTGGCCGGCGCGGTCGACGGTGAGGGCGAAGGGCGTGATGCCCTCACGCTTGGCCTCGTTCAGGGCCTGCTTGGTGTCGTGGATGGCGTATTCCTTCTCCGTGCGGTCACGCCCGTAGCCGTGGTCCTGGGGGCGGCCGTCGCTGAGGAGGACGAGGATGCGGACCTTGGCCTCGGTCTCGCTGAGCTTGTGGATGGCGTGGCGGATGGCGGGGCCCATGCGCGTCGAGCGGATGGGCGTGACCTTGTCGATGCGCTTCTTGGTGGTTTCGCCGAACTGCTCGTCGAAGTCCTTGAGCACGTAGAACTCGACGTTGTCGCGCCCGTAACCGCTGAAGCCGTAGATGCCGTAGTCGTCGCCGATGGTTTCGAGCGCGGTGATGAGGAGGACGGTCGCCTCCTTCTCAAGGTCGATGATGCGCTTGGGCGGCGCGGCGAGCTCCTGGCGGCGCTTGGTGACCCACCAGCTGAGGTACTTGCGGGGGTCGTCGTCGGAGTCGTCGTACTGCTGGTCGCGGCGCGCGATCTCCTCGTCCGTGGAGGCGGACATGTCGAGCAGGAAGGCAATGGCGACGTCGCGGTCGACCTTGTTGCGGCGCCAGTACACCTTGTCGGAGGGGCTGACACCGGTGCGAACATCGATCATCCACTCGATGGCGGGGTCGAGCTCGATGTCCTCACCGTCGGAGAGCTTCTTGATCTTGCGGAACAGCTCGGGCTTCATCAGCTCGAACTGCTTGCGTGTCTGGGCGACGAGGGCGGCGTACTCCTTCAGCGTGTCCTCGTAGAACTCGTCCTCGCCCTCTTCCAGCGCGGCCTCCTTCACGGCGCACCAGCGGGGCTTGTAGTCCTGCGCGCGGAAGTCCCACTCGTCGTAGTAGTAGGTCGTGACGATGGGAGCGAGCGGCTCCTCGCCCTCCTCGGCACCGGTGCTGAGGTCGCTCAGGGGCTGGTCGGACTGGGCGTCGCTGTCGAGGGTTGGGGTGCCGGCCTCCTTCAGGAGGTTGGAGAGGAACATGCCGGTCGTGTTCTGGAGGTCGCCCTCGAGGAGGGTGTCAAGATCGATCTCGGCGCTCTTCTCGAGCAGCTCCTTGAGCTGCTCCTCGGTGAGCTGGTCGGGCGAGATCTGGCCGGCGTCGCCCATCTGGGCGTCGTCGCGGAGCTTCATGAGGAGTTGGACGAGCTCGGGCTTGAAGTCGCCGCGGAAGTCGATGTCCTGGGGGCTCTCGTACTCGACGTCGCCCTCCTGGGGCTCGCCCATCTCCATCGAGGCGCCCTCGCCGCCGAGGTCGCTCATGTCGAGCTGCAGCGACTCCTGGTCCATGTCCGGGAGGGAGTCCCACTCCTCGTCTCCCTCTTCCCGCTCGTTCTTCACACTCATGGCGAGCTGGTAGAGGCGCAGGGTCGCTTCGGCGGCGTCCTCGACGGTGGCGCCCTCTTCACTCAGGCGCTGGAGCACGGCGACGCCGTTCGACATGGCGTCCTGCTGGGCGGCGGGCCAGCGCACCGCGTCGACGCCATCGAGGCTGACACGCACGAGGTTTTCGACAAACGCCTGGCGGAGTGGCAGCTCGCTGACCTCGGGGCGGCGGCCCAGCTCCTCGCGCTGCATGCGCGTGAGGGCACGGCGGATGCCGGCGTAGTTGCGCTTGATGGCAGCGTCGATGCGGGCGTCCTCGGCGATCTCGTGTAGGTCGCTGGCAAGCGTGCGGTCGGGAAAGAGGTCGAAGAAGCGCTCGATCTCCGTGGCGGGAGTCGCGCCGGAAGACTCGGGGATGGTGGGGCGCAGGTCCTCGAAGAGGGTCGAGGGGCGGTCGAAGCCGAAGCTGAAGCTGTCGAACTCGAGGTGGGCCGCCTGGTGCGTGGTGAAGACCTTCACCGAGGCGAAGTTCTCCTCCTTGTTGCGGTAGCGCTCCATCACCTCGGGCAGGTAGATGGTCGTGCCCTCGGTGCTGGCGCGCTCCTCGTCGACCCAGCCGATGCCCTTTTCGGTGAGGACGGCGGAGGCATGGATGCTGATGTTCGTGCCGGTAAGCGCCTTCGCGTAGAGGCGGAGCACGTCGCCGACCTTGGACAGCTCGACGCGGGCGGAGAGGGTGTCGAGGATCTCCTCGCCGCGGCTCGACTGGAGGCGGAAGTAGGCCTCGCCGCCCTCCTTGCTGGAGGCGAGGATGCCGAGGCCGTGGTTCTGCCAGGCGGCGAGCTCGTCGATGCGGACCTTCTCCAGCACCTCGGGGGCGTTGCTGATGAAGTCCATGGCCGCGTAGGCCGAGTGAGGCGCGAGCTGCTCGGCGAGCTCGATGACCGGACCGTGGTCGTCGGGCTCGACCTCGCCGAGGGCGTGGGCGGCATCCTCGAAGTACTGGAACACTGAGCGGCTGTGGTCGCGGGCGACCTGCGCGGCGAGGGTCAGGTAGCGCTCGCGCACGGGGCCGTGGACGCGCTGGATCAGGGGCACGCCGCGGTCGAAGTAGAGGCGGGAATCGGCCCAGCTCGTCTGCGCCAGCTCGACGCCGAAGGTGAGGAAGGGCATGCGGTCGCCGCTCTCCAGACGGCCGAGCACCTCGGGGGCGGAGGTGAGGCAGGCGGCGGCGAGCTCGTAGGAGTGCCGGGCAAGCTCGTCGAGGAAGAGCACGAGGCGTCCGGCATGGCTGACGCGGATGGTGCCGAAGAGGTCCGGGCCGGCATCGTAGAACTGCGCGGCGAGCGAGGAGCTCTTCCAGTTGCCCTTGTAGAGGCGGCGTCCGAAGTCGGCCCACTGGGCGAGGTGGTTGGGGCCGATATGGGTGAGGGTGGCGGGGGCGCTGCGCAGGAAGGAGACGGCCAGCGGGGCGGACTGCTCCGTGAGATCGCCGGCTTCGCGCGCGAGCTGCTCGTAGGTGTCCCACGGGGTCGAGTCGGCGAGCTGGGGACCGGCCTTGAAGTACTCGGCGGCGGATTCCCAGGAGCGGAGGCTGATGGCCATGAGGTCGAGCCCGCCCTGCGACCACGCTTCGAGCTGCGTGGGCGTGAGGCGCGGCTCGAGGGCGCGCAGGCTGCTCTCATAGGACTCCAGCAAGGGCTCGGGGAAGCCGTCGAAGCGGGAGCGGTTGCGGGCGATGAGCCCACCGGCAACGGTCATGAAGCACCGCCCGCGAGCACGCGCGAGGGCCGCGCCGGATCTTCGTACTCGTAGAAATGAACCTCGTCGCCGGCCGTATCCCAGACGGCGCAGGAGAGCCGGTAGTCGTTCCCGGGGTGGCGGGCTTCGCCGACGGAACCGGGGTTGATGACGAGCGTGTCGCCGAAGTGGGCGGCCATTGGGACGTGGGTGTGGCCCGTCACGACCACGTCGTGCTCAAGCGACTCGGTGCGCCGCCAGATGGGGTCGTGGGGGTAGTGGTACTCCCAGCCGCCCCAGGGCGAGCTGTGCGCCATGAGGAAGCGCTTTCCACCGACCTGTGCGTCGACCGAGTAGGGCTGCTCGCGCAGCCACTCGACAAGGTCTTCGCGCACGTGCTCCATGGAGCGGGCGCGTTCGCCGTCGCGGCCAAGGATGATCTCGTCGTGGTTGCCGAGAACCACGCGAGCCTCCCGTTCGCGCAGCAGCTCGACCGTCTCGTTCGACCAGCGGTACTGGTAGACGGTGTCACCCGCGCAGAGGAGCTCGTCGATCGGGCCCATGCGGTCGAGGGCGCCCTGCAGGCCGGCGACGTTGCCGTGCACATCCGAGACGATGCCGATCCTCACGCTGCCGCCTCGCGCACGCGCCGGGGCCCGCGCTTCCGTGGGTGCTCCGAGCGGGGAGCGGTGGCGATCACTCGAAGATCGATGTCACTACCTCTTCGATGCTGCGCTGGACCTCGAGGTCGTCGGTCAGCGCCCAGGTGACGCCCACCTGGGCGGCGCGGCGCGGCTCGATGCCCCGCTCGATGAGGCGGCCGGCGTAGATGAGGAGGCGCGTGCTGACGCCCTCGCTCAGGCCGTGCTCCTTCAGGTTGCGGACCTTCTCGCCGAGCTTGGCAAGCTCGATGGAGACTGCGAGATCGACGCCGGACTCGTGCGAGATGATCTCCGCTTCCTGCTCACGCGTGGGGTAGGTGAACTCGACGGAGATGAAGCGCTGGCGGGTCGAGTGCTTCAGGTCCTTGAGGGCGCTCTGGTAGCCCGGGTTGTAGGAGATGACGAGGAGGAAGCCGTCCGCGGCCTCGACGACCTGGCCCAGCTTCTCGATGGGGAGCAGGCGACGGTAGTCGGTGAGGGGGTGGATGAGGACGGTGGTGTCCTTGCGCGCCTCGACCACCTCGTCCAGGTAGCAGATGGCGCCAGTCTTGACGGCGCGGGTGAGGGGCCCGTCGATCCAGCGCGTGCCGTCGGTGTCGAGCAGATAGCGGCCGACGAGATCGCTGGCGGTGAGGTCCTCGTGGCAGGCAACGGTGACGAAGGGGCGGGGACCCTCGTCGTCGAGGGGCGCTTCTCCGCCCTGGGAGATGTGCGTCATGGGCCTGCCGAGGCGCCAGGACATGTACTCGACGAAGCGGGTCTTGCCGCAGCCGGTGGGACCCTTCAGCAGGACGGGGATACGCTGCTCGAAGGCGGCCTCGAAGAGCTCGATCTCGTCCCCGAGAGGGAGGTAGTAGGGCTCTTCGCGGACGGTGAATTCCTCGGCGGCGAGCACAAGCCCGCCGGGGGCCATGACTTCGGTGGTGGTGGGTGCTTCAGCCAATCGTCTGCCTCTCTGTGCCGGTGCGCGCGCGGAGCGCTTCCCAGGCGGCGCGGATGGTGTCCGCGAGCTCCTCGCGCGTGCCGTTGTTCTCGATGACCACGTCCGCGACGGCGATCCGCTCCTCGTTCGAGAGCTGCGAATCGATGCGGGCGCGCGCTGCGGCCTCGTCGAGGCCGTTCCGCTCGGCAAGCCGGGCCACGGCCACGTCGACTTCGACGGTGGTGACCCAGATCTCGTCGACCATGTCCTGCCAGCCGGCCTCCAGGAGGACGGCCGCCTCGAGCACGGCGATGCGCGTGCCCGCCACCTCGAGTTGGGACAGCTCCTCGGAGGCGAGGGCGCGGATGCCGGGCCAGACGATGTCCGTCAGGCGGGTCATCATCTCGGGCTTGCCGAAGACCTTGCCGCCGAGCACGCGCCGGTCGATCGTGCCGTCGTCGGCGACGAGGTCGTCGCCGAACGCGGCGACGACGGCGGCGAAGGTCCCGGTGCCGGGTTCGTAGGTCCGGTGACCGAGGATGTCGGCGTCGATGACGGGGACGCCCTGCTCACGGAAAAACTCCGTGACGGTCGATTTCCCGCTGGCGATGCCGCCAGTCAGGCCGATGGTGTGCACGCGCTCACTCCCGATCGAGGTGGGGACTTTCCCAAACTATGAGGATACGTGGCCGGGGCAAGGGGGAGCAAACTCCGGCGACGTCTCAGGCGGGCACGATCCGGATCCGGGAGCGGGGGGCGGAGCGGTCGCAGGTGGGGCAGTGGTAGACGACGTCGACGCCGTGCCCGCAGCGGTGGTCGACGATGCTGAGGTCGTGGTCGGTGTGGCGTTCCCCCCAGGTCGCGAGCGCGCCCACGACGACCCCGAGCGAATGGCCCTTCGCAGTGAGGAGGTACTCCGCGCGGGGCGGGTGGTCGCTGTAGAGGCGGCGCTCGACGAGCCCCTCGGCCTCGAGCAGCTTGAGGCGGGAGGAGAGGACGCTGCCGGTGATGCCCTCCACGGAGCGGCGCAGGTCGGTGAAGCGCTGGTCGCCCTTGAGCAGGTCGCGCACGATCAGGAGCGTCCAGCGATCGCCCACGAGATCGAGGGTCGAGGCGACGGGGCAGCGGACGCTTCGCGAGGTCATGGACCCTCCGGTGGGTTGTGACGAGCTACCGAGTCGTATTGTACTATCGAGTACCGGCCCGGGTCACTTGAGCGGGCCCCGGAGTACGAATGCGCGAAACGACCGAGGCTGTGCTGGCGCGAGCGCTGGCCGGCGTGAGCCCCACCCACGACGAGGCTCTCGCCCTTGCCTCCGAAACGGACCTTGCCGCCCTGACGGCGGCGGCCGGCGCCCTTCGCGACCAGGCCCACGACCACGTCATCTCCTACTCGCGCAACATCTTCATCCCGCTGACCAAGCTCTGCCGCGACGTCTGCCACTACTGCACATTCGCCCAGCCCCCGAAGCGGGGCGAGCGCGCCTACATGAGCATCGACGAGGTGCTGGAGATCGCGCGCGCCGGGGCGGCGGCGGGCTGCACGGAGGCGCTCTTCACGCTCGGGGACAAGCCCGAGCTGCGCTACAAGGTGGCGCGCGAGGAGCTGGCCGCGCTCGGGCACGAGACGACCATCTCCTACCTCGCCGAGGTCGCGGGCATCGTGGCCGAGGAGACGGGGCTGCTGCCCCACGCCAATCCCGGTGTCATGACGCGCGAGGACATCGCCCTCCTGCGGGACGTCTCCGTTTCGCAGGGGATCATGCTCGAGAGCATCTCCCCGCGACTGCTGCAGAAGGGGCAGGTCCACTACGGCTCGCCCGACAAGGACCCGGCCGCGCGAATCGAGACGATGCGGCTGGCGGGAGAGCTCCAGGTGCCGTTCACCTCGGGCATCCTCATCGGCATCGGGGAGACGCGGCAGGAGCGGATCGAGTCGCTGCTGGCGCTGCGCGATATGCACGAAGGGCACGAGCACATCCAGGAACTGATCATCCAGAACTTCCGGGCCAAGCCCGACACGAAGATGGCGGACGCGCCCGAGCCGGACTTCGACGACCTGCTGTGGACACTGGCGATGGCGCGCATCCTGTTCGGGCCGGAGATCGGCGTGCAGGCGCCCCCGAACCTGATGCCCGAGTCGTACGGGAAGCTGGTGGCGGCGGGCCTGAGCGACTGGGGCGGCGTCTCGCCGGTCACGATCGACCACGTCAACCCGGAGGCGCCCTGGCCGCAACTCGAGGAGCTGCGACGCCAGACCGAGGCGGCCGGGCACCACCTGGCCGAGCGGCTGGCGGTCTACCCGAGCTATGCGAAGGACAGCGACCGCTGGCAGAGCAAGAAGATGGCGACGGAGGTGCTGCGTTCGATGGACGCGGACGGTTACGCGCGCGAGGGCGAATGGGCGCCCGGCGCAGTGCTCGAGCCGCCGCCCGGCTACACCTTCCCGCGGGAAGAACCCGCCACTATGCCGCCGCACTCGCCCGTGCCGGCGCTGGTCGCGAAGGCGAAGCGGGGCGAGGAGCTGGCGGAGGGCGAGATCGCGCGGCTCTTCGAGGTGCGCGGGCCCGAGTTCGACTACGTCTGCGCGGCGGCGAACGAGCTGCGGTCGGAGGTGTCGGGCGACATCGTCCGGTACGTCGTCAACCGCAACATCAACTACACGAACATCTGCTACTTCAAGTGCCAGTTCTGCGCGTTCTCGAAGGGGAAGCTGAGCGAGAACCTGCGGGGCAAGCCGTACGACCTCGGCCTCGACGAGGTGGTGCGGCGCGCCCAAGAGGCGTGGGACCGCGGCGCCACCGAGGTCTGCATGCAGGGGGGGATTCACCCCGAGTACACAGGGGCGACCTACCTGGAGCTGTGCGAAGCGGTGAAGGACGCCCTGCCCGATATGCACGTCCACGCCTTCTCCCCGCTGGAGGTGCACCAGGGGGCGGAAACGCTCGGCATCCCCGTGAAAGAGTTCCTGGCGCGGCTGAAGGCCTCGGGGCTGGGCACGCTGCCCGGCACCGCCGCCGAGATCCTCGACGACGAGGTGCGCTCGACGCTCTGCCCGGACAAGCTCAGCACGGACCACTGGCTCGAGGTGGTGGGCTCGGCGCACGAGGTCGGTTTCACGACCACCTCGACGGTTATGTACGGGCACATCGACGGGCCTGTGTCGTGGGCGCGGCACCTGCTGCGCCTGCGCGAGCTGCAGGCGCGCACGGGCGGCATCAGCGAGTTCGTGCCGCTGCCGTTCGTGCACATGGAAGCGCCCATCTACCTGAAGGGCCGCGCGCGCAAGGGCCCGACCTGGCGCGAGGCAATCCTGATGCACGCCGTCTCGCGGCTGGCGCTGCATCCGCTCATCACGAACATCCAGGTGTCGTGGGTGAAGATGGGGTCGGCGGGATCGAAGGCGGCGCTGCTGGCAGGCGCGAACGACATGGGCGGGACGCTCATGAACGAGAGCATCAGCCGGGCGGCGGGCGCGAGCCACGGCCAGGAGATGCCGCCCGAGGCGATGGACGAGCTCATCACCAGCATCGGGCGGCTGCCCCGGCAGCGCACGACGACGTACGGGACGCCGCCCGAGGAGCGCCAGCGCACCTCCTACGGCGCGAACGAGCTCACGCCGATCGTGCTGACGCCGGTGAGGAAGTACGCGCGCTCGCGCTAGGCGCTCCCAGCCGGATCCCAGCGAACGATCCCGAGCTTGCCCGGGTCCTGTCTGAACGCGACCTGATCGTCCTTGACGTCGACGTAGTCGGGGAGGATAGCTCGGAGCTTCGCCTCTTCGGGGCTGCCCTCGGCGATCCAGAGCTGCTGGCGGAGGAAGCGGAGGACACCCTCCTCCTCGCCGTAGCCGATGGCGTCGTACTCGGCGAAGGAAAGTTCGCACAGCCGGCCCCGGGCGAGCTGGAGGGCGAGGAACTCGGGCAGGGCGGGAAGGGCCTCGCGGGGCTCGCCGTGGACCGCCTCCCAGAATGGATTGGCGCGCGAGGGCGGGGGCTTGCTCAGCATGACCGCGATGCACAGCCGGCCGGCAGCCGCCTCCATCGCATCAAGGAAGGGCCCGAAGTCCTCGATGTCGTAGCCGACGTGCGAGATGAGGGCGACATCGGCCCGCGGGGGGTCGTCGGCGGGCCAGCGGCTGTCGACGACGCGGACGTTCTCGATGCCGTGCTCGGCCATGAGCTCGGTAAGGACCTCGCGCATGCCCTCGGAGGGCTCGACGGCGATGACCTCGCGGCAGTGGAGGGCGAGGGGAAGGGCGTAGCGCCCTCCGCCGGCGCCGATGTCGAGCACGGTGTCCTCCGGCCGCACGAGGGCGCGCAGGGCATCCAGGGTGGAGTCACCCTCACGGTGGGGGTCGGCGCGAAACATGGCGGCGATGGGGGCGTAGTAGTCGTCCCGCGGAGGCATGGCCTTGCGACGGCGCTCGACCTGCTCGCGGTTGAGGCGCACGCGGTCGGCCCAGGAGGCGAGGGCAGCGGTGGGGTCGGGGCGGAGGGGGTCGGTCATGGAGGGAGCGTGGCACATAGCGCGGAGTCTCGCCAGACGGCCCGTGCGTGCTAGGCTTCCCGTCACAACGCACACGAGAGGCAGATCCGGTGGCTACGAAAGATCCACGCGAGCCGTTCACGAGGCTCTCGATCGAAGAGGCGAAGGAGAAGCTCGACAACGGCGACGCCGTGATGGTCGACGTGCGGGATCCGCACGAGTACGTCGAGGTTCACGCGAAGGGCGTGCGCTTGATTCCCGTGAACACGGTGATGAACGAGCTGGACCAGATCCGCGAGTTCGCCGGCGACAAGAAGGAAGTGCTGTTCATCTGCAAAATGGGCGGCCGTAGCGCCCTCGCCGCCGAGTACGCGACGGCGGCGGGCCTGGACGACCTGGAGCTGTTCAACGTCGAGGGCGGCACGGACGCGTGGGCGGAGGCGGGGTTCCCGACGGGGGACTGATCCCACCTCCTTCCCTGCGGTCTTGAGGCGCGCCTGGGCTTCAGATCGCCGCTCATTTGTGCTATACTGATGTTGGCGTTGTGTGTCCGCGCGCCATCCCAATTCCTGTACCGGGGGTACCTGTCAGCCGCATGAGCGACGAGACTTTGACCGACCAGACTTCTTCCACCAGCGCCGACGCGATGATCGGCAGCGTCCTCAGCCGCCTCTCCAGCGGCGATTTCGATGAGCGTCGCGACGAGGAGAACGACCTCTCCGGGAACCAGACCGCGACCCAGGACGACGAAGAGAAGGACGACAAGGATCCCGACGAGAGCGAGGAGGAAGAAGAAGAAACCGTCGCACTCCTGACCGAGGAGTCCGAGGGAATCGACGATCCCGTGCGCATGTACCTGCGCGAGATCGGAAAGGTCTACCTGCTCACGGCCGACGACGAGAAGCACCTGGCCCGCCAGATGGAGGAAGGCATCCATCTGCGCGACATCGAGAAGGCGTACGTGGATGCGTTCGGGCATCCGCCCTCTGCCTCGCGCGTGGCGGTGACGCTGCTCGAGCAGTTCACGGAGCTGCTGCCCATCTACAAGGCGGCGCTCTACTACGTCGACCGCTACGAGAAGGTCATCTCCGGTCAGACGCCGCCCGAGGGCAGCGAAGACGAATGGCCCCCGAAGGAACCGAAGTGGCGCGACCCCGAGGGCATCAAGCTGATGCGCAGCAACTACACCGAGGTCATCGGTGACGACCAGTTCCGCGGTCTGATCGACCGGGAGATGGAGCTCCCCTTCCGCACGTACTGCATGAAGCGGCTGCGCAAGGACGAAGAGACGATGCACCACGCGATCGTCTCGCTCTCCATCGTGACCCACATCCTCACGCCCGACCTGTTCTCGCAGATGGCGGACGAAGCCGGGGGCGAGGACCAGCTGCTGCCGCCAGCCGAGGGCCTGATCGAGAAGATCACGGCGCTCGAGGACCGGCTGCGGTACCACTTCGACACGATCAAGCACAACGGCGACAAGGCCGAGCGGCGCCTGACGGAGGCGAACCTGCGGCTGGTGGTGTCGGTGGCGAAGAAGTACATCGGGCGGGGCATGTCGCTCCTGGACCTGATCCAGGAGGGGAACATCGGCCTCATCCGCGCGGTCGAGAAGTTCGACTACCGTAAGGGCTACAAGTTCTCGACCTACGCGACGTGGTGGATCCGGCAGGCGATCACCCGCGCCATCGCGGATCAGGCGCGCACGATCCGCATCCCCGTGCACATGGTGGAGACGATCAACAAGCTCGTCCGCGTGAGCCGGCGCCTCGTGCAGGAGTACGGCCGCGAGCCGACGAGCGAGGAGATCGCGCGCGGCATGATCGAGAGCTCGAAGCAGGACTCCTCGCACCAGTTCTCGCCGGAGCGCATCCGCGAGATCCAGAAGGTCTCGCAGGAGCCGGTGTCGCTGGAGACGCCGATCGGCGAGGAAGAGGACAGCCACCTGGGCGACTTCATCCAGGACGAGCGGGCGCTGGCGCCGGCCGACGCCGCCAGCCAGCAGCTGCTGCGCGAGCAGGTCGAGGACGTGCTCGCCACGCTCACCAGCCGCGAGCGCCGTGTGCTCCAGCTCCGCTTCGGGCTGGAGGACGGGCGCAGCCGGACGCTGGAGGAGGTCGGGCGCGAGTTCAGCGTGACGCGCGAGCGCATCCGCCAGATCGAGGCGAAGGCGCTGCGTAAGCTGCGGCACCCGAGCCGCAGCCGCAAGCTGAAGGACTACCTCGACTAGACGATCTCCGGGCGGCCCCTACGCCGACGCCGCCTCCCGCCAGAGGCGGCGTCCTGCCGCCAGCCACAGCATGGGGCCGACGGAGTCGAGGAGCAGCCAGATGACCGGCTGAGCCTGGGCGGAGTCACCGTAGACCTGCATGAGCCAGGACCAGGCGAGCAGGATGGCGTGCACCCCACCGATGTAGAAGAGGCCGTTCGCCTCAAGGTAGGCGCGCCAGTTGTTGGCCTCTGGAAGCGCCGCATCGTGGCGGCGCTTCCAGAGGTAGGCGAAGAGCAGCACCAGGAGCGAGCCCGCCATCATGAACGGGTCGTAGGCCTCCCAGTACGTGAAGTCGGGATCGTGGTCGGGCTGGTAGAAGGGCGTGATGATCAGGTGAACGACCGTCGCGGCCGCGAGCAGCAACAGGTACAGCGCGACCAGACGCTTCACGACGGCCGGGTTCTGATCAGTCACGGGCTCCAAAGGGCGCATGGGGCTCGCGCCAGAGCTTGATCGCCATCTCGACCGCAAGGATCGGCATAGCGATGTCTATCACCACCCAGAGGAAGGCGACGGGCTCAAACCCGCCCTCGCCCCACTGGCTGGCGAACCAGTTATTCAGGAAGCCGAGGAGGAGAGCCACGGCAAGGTGAAACCGTCCATAGGCAACGAACTTGTCCCAGCTGCTGGCACCGTCGGCCAACGACTTCGTTCCGACGAAAGTGACCAGCACGAGGAGGATGGCGGCGACAGCCATGAACCAGTTCAGGATGTCCCACACGTCGCCGGCATCGGCCAGGTTCCCCTGGCCTGCATAGAGGGGGGCGATGACGAAGTAGGCTCCTACGGCCAGCCCCACGAGGAACAGGTAGACGGCGAAGAGTCGATGGATGGCTGCCATTGAGGCCCTCCTCGGGAAGCGCGCTAGGCGTTCGCCTCTCGCCAGAAGCGGAGGCCGATCACGACGAACAGGATGGGCAGGGCGGTATCGATGATGTGCCAGATGGTCCAGCTCGCGAGATCGGGGTTGGAGCTCCACTCCACAGCGAACCAGGCGGGGAAGAAGGCCAGGGCGAGGGCCACCACCGCGTAGAAGAGGCCATTCACCTCGACGTACTCGCGCCAGTGGAGGTCGTCACCCGACGAGGCATCGAATTCGCGCTTGCGGAGGAAGGTGCCGGCCAAGGCCAGCAGGAGGCCCGCTGCCATGAACCAGTCGAGGGTCCGCCAGACGACAAGGTCGGTGTCATGGTCTTCGTAGAACGGGAAGATGATGAACTGGACGGCCACCGCGAGGCCGGCCAGAAGCAGGTAGACGGAGACGAGTTGCTTGAGCGCGCCGGGCATCTTTACCTCCCTTGGCGGAACCGTACCACGGGTGTCCAGTCAGCCCGCTTACGCACTGCGGGCGGTAGGCTGGCACCGTTCCGGCGGCGCTCAGCGCGGCCCTGAAACTGGAGGGGACATGCCCGATCACCCGGAGCTCACCGGCAGCGAGACCGTGTTCGCCGGGCGGTTGTACGACGTGCGCCTGGACACGCTTCGGTCGCCCGAAGGGCATTCGTTCCGGCGCGAGATGGTCTACCACCCGGGGGCGGTCTGCATGATTCCCGTCGACGGCGATGGGGAACTCCTGCTGGTCGAGCAGTACCGGCACGGGGCTCGCACGCGGCTGCTGGAGATTCCCGCCGGAACCCTCGAACCGGGCGAGGACCCTGCCGGGACAGCGGCTCGGGAGCTGCGCGAGGAAGTGGGGATGCGTGCGGCGCGGGTGGAGTCGCTCGGGGGGTTCTGGATCGCGCCGAGCTACGCTACGGAGTACATCCACCTGTTCCTGTGCAGCGACCTGACTCCCGACCCCTTGCCGGGCGACGAGGACGAGGACATCGAGGTCGTGAGGCTCACGCGCGACGAGGCGGTGTCGGCGGTGGACGAGGGGCGCATCATCGACGCGAAGTCGATTGCGGGCATCCTGCGCTGGGACCGGCTACAGGGGGCGCTGGAGAGTTAGGTCCCCAAGAACAGACCGACCATGATGCCGACGGTCGACACCCAGGCTCCACCTGCCAGCAGATAGAGGTTGTTGAAGCGGTTGTCCATCCTCGCCTCGAGGTTGAGAAGGCGCTGGTTCTGCTCACGCATTTCCCCACGCAGCGCCGAGGTTCCCTCGGCCATCTCCCCACGCAGCGCCGAGGTTCCCTCGGCCATCTCCTCGCGCAAAGCCGCGTCACCTCGGTTCATCTCCTCGCGAAGGGCCGCGTTGCCTTGGTTCATCTCCTCACGCAGCGAACTGACTTCGGAGTCCACGTGGTCGCGAAGGGAGCCAACTTCGGAGCCCACATGCTCGCGGAGGGCGTCGAACCGCTCGTTCGTCTCCTTATGGTGCTCGTCCACCGTATGGCGCAGGGAGTCGACAGCGAGGGCAAGGTCGCCCAGCCGCTGGTCCACCTGTTCATACGCTCCTTCGAGCCTGCTGAGACGCTCTTCTGTCGTCATGCTTGATTGTCGCAATCATAGCAGAAGGGATATCCCCTGGTGCAAGGGGTGGGAGCGCTCTAGGCGCCGACCTCGCGCCAGTAGCGCTCAAGGGCTTCGATGTGGTCGCGGGGGCTCTCCAGACCGGCGTTCATGGTGCGCATGGAGACGTAGTCCACGCCGGTTTCGCGCCAGCGCTCCACCTCGGCGGCCCAGTTCTCGGGGCCATCACCGTAGTTCATCATCGCTTCGAAGCCGAAGCTCCCAGGGTCGCGGCCTTCCTCGTCGAGGTAGCCGCGAATGGTCTCGACGGTGTTGCGCGCATCGGGGCTGCCGTTCCCGAAGACGAAGCCATCGCCGATGCGGGCGGCGCGCCTGAAGGCAGGGTCGCTGAAGCCGCCGAACCAGATGGGGATGCGGCGGCCGGGGAGGGGCTTGAGCCCGGCGCGGTCGATACGGTGCCAGTTCCCGTCGAAGTCGACGATGGGCTCGTCCCAGAGCTGACGCAGCACCTCGACCTGCTCCTCCTGGCGCTTCCCGCGGTTGGTGAAGTCCTCGTTGAGGGAATCGTACTCGACGTAGTTCCAGCCGGTGCCAATACCGAGCCGGAGGCGGCCGCCCGAGAGGATGTCGACTTCCGCCGCCTGCTTGGCGACGAGGGCCGTCTGGCGCTGGGGCAGGATGATGACACCAGTTACCAGCTCGACCCGCTCCGTGATGGCGGCGAGGTAGCCGAAGAGGACAAAGGGCTCGTGGAAGGCGGACTCGTGGGTGTACGGACCCCACAGTCTCGGCTCACGTTCGGGAAGGGCGCCGAGGACGTGGTCGTAGGCGAGGATGTGGGAGTAGCCGAGACCCTCGGCCGTCTGGGCGAAGTCGCGGATGACGGACGGGTCCGAGCCGATCTCCGTCTGGGGGAAGATGGCGCCGATCTGCATGCGAGGCTCCCTCTGTCGTGGAAGTGGCGTGAGTCTACGCGAGGCCCGGGAGGGTAGCGCGCCGGCAGGGAGGGCTACTCGTGGTCCATCCCCTCTTCGTCCATTTCCCCGTGATCCATGCCCTCGTCCTCGGCGCCGAACTCCTGGACATGGACAGTGATCGTGATGCGCCCGGCCGTCTCGAACTCGAGGAAGACCTCGAAGGTCGTCCCGGGCGCCGGGATTTGCTCCACGCCGAGCACCATGACGTGGTAGCCGCCGGGCTGGAGGCTGACGTGGCCGCCGGGGTCGATGGGGATGCCACCTTCGACGGGCCGCATCATCGAGCTCCCGCCCTCGGACACGATCTCGTGGACCTGCGTGTCGGCGGCGATCTCGGCGGAGGCGCCGACCAGCCGGTCCCCGGCGCCCGTGCTGCGGATGTCGAAGTAGACCGCGCCTACGTCCGTCGTCGTGAAGCGGGCGCGAGCGTTGGTGATTTCGATGGCCCCGCCAGCGTCACCGTCATCCTCGTTGTCGCAGGCGACGAGGGTCCCGAGTGCCAGCACTGCGAGGGCGAGGGCGGCAGCAGCGAGCCGCCACCAAGGTCGCGGGGGCGACGTCACGAAGGTTCCCGCCAGCCGTGCTCGGCGAGGAGGGGAAGGTCGTGCGCCATGATTCCGCGCAGGCCTCCTCCCTGGAGGAAGGGGTAGACGATGTGCCCGAGGTTGTCGGGGGTGTAGGCGATCAGGTAGGTCGCATGGTTCACGGTGTAGCGCCCATCGCCGATGTCCCGCGTGGTGATCTGGGGCATGCCGAGGAAGGTCAGCAGCGAGGAGAGGGTCTCCGGTTCGATGGTAAGACCGATGAAGCTGGAGTCGAAGAGGTCGAGCCAGCGGCGGATGGCGGCCGCGTCGTCGCGCTCGGGGTCGGTGGTGATGAAGACGACGCGGATGCGTTCGACGAGCTCCGGATCCATCGTCTCGAGCACCTTGGAGAGATCGAGCAAGTGCGCCGGGCAGATGTCGGGGCAGTGGGTGTAGCCGAGGTAGAGGAGCGTGAGATAGCCCTCGGTCTCGGCGAGGAAGTCGAAGGGGTCGCCGTTCGTGTCGGTCAGCACGACGTCAGGCTTGGGGAGGGGTGGAGAGGCGAGTGCGCCACGGTAGCGGACCCCAGACGTCCCATCGGCGGCAGCGGCCGTGGCCGTCTCGTCGCCGGCGCTGCCATCTTCATCCACGGTCCTCGGCGGCCCCTCCACCTCGAAGGGCGCCTGGTTCCCGTCGTCACCACTACAGGCCACGAGGACAATGCCCAGGAGGGCGACACCGAAGACCATCAGGATTCGCAAGGCTTCACTCCTACCGTTCACGTGGCTCGAACGGGCGCCACTCGTTGCTCGTGTCGGCGGCGTCGAGGCGGCGGCCCACGCGTTCTTCGTGCGAGGCCCACTGCCAGGCGACGAGCAGCAGGGCGATCAGCCCGAGCGCCTCACCGGCGATGAACATGATGGCGCCGGCAATCTGTTGGTCCAGTAGGGGCCCGGGACCCCACGCACGCGGGACGCCGGCAAGCTGCTCGTAGATGACGTTGTCGGGCTCATGGAAGATCAGGCCGAGCATGGCGTGGATGGGCACGAGCGCCAGCAGGTAGACGAGGCGGACCGGGTAGGAAAGGTTCCAGCGCGTGGGGTTCCCGCCGATCACCGGCCACCAGTAGTGCAGTCCCGCGAAGAGGAAGATGGCGTAGCCGATGAAGTGGAGCGGCGCGCTCTCGAGGCTCGCCTCGAATGCCGGGGTGACGTACCAGAGGAGGGGAACGGCAGCGAAGAGGAACACGCCCACGAGGGGGTGCGTGAAGGCGCGGAAGGCGCCCGCGTGGAGCACGGGGTAGATCACGCGCCGGCGGCGCTCCTTCCCAGAGGCGATGAGCCAGAGGGTCATGGGCGCCCCGAGGAGGATGAGCGGCGGCGCGATGGTGATGAGGATGAAGTGCTGCACCATGTGCAGGGTCAGGAAGGTGCCGTCGTAGGCTGCAATAGGGCCGAAGACGGTGAACAGCACGAGCGCGAGCCCACCGAGGAAGGCGGCGACGCGCCCGTTCGAGACGAGCTGGCGCACGTGGGAGGCCTGCGCGCGCTGGCGCGTGCGCAGGTACCAGACGGCGGCGAGGGCGATCAGGAAGATGGGGATGGGCTCGACGGCGAAGGTGAAGATCGCCTGCGGAAACTCCGGTGGGGGCACTTCGGCCCAGGTGCAGACCCAGATCCAGCCAGCGCCGCCGCCGTCGCCGGCTCGCAGGGCGATGGTCGCGACGATGCTCGCGGCGAGCCCGCCGACGATGGTCAGGAAGAGCGCTCGGTCGGCCGAGTAGAGGGAATTGAGAGCCGTCGCCTTCATGGTCGCCATCGCTACCGGCTCCTGTTCACTCAGCCTACCGCTTTGTGATTCTTCTCACAATAACGGCACGCGCTTTACCGCGGAGGGTTGTCGGCGACGACGCCGGCAGACAGGAGCGCGGCGTACTCGTCTCCACTGTAGCCGAGGAGGTCACACAGGATCGCCTCGTTGTCCTGCCCGAGGGTGGGGGCGCCGGCGAAACGTTCGACGGGCGTCTCCGAGAAGCGGATAGGAAAGCCGGGGAACTCGCGGCGACCGGCGTCGGGGTGGTCGATGGGGACGACCATATTGCGGGCGCGCAGGTGCGGGTCGGCGACCATCTCGAGGTTCGAGAGGGCGGGTCCGGAGGCAACCCCCGCCTCTTGCAGGAGCGCAGCCACCTCGTGCGCGTCGCGGGAGCGCGTCCAGGCGGCGATCTCCGTGTCGATGGCGTCGTGGCGGCGCCGACGCTCGGCCTCGCTGCCCAGGGCCGGGTCGGAGAGCGCCGGGGTGTCGATGAGCGCCGCCAGCGCCTTCCATGCTTCATCCGATTGCACGGTGATGGCGACCCAGTTGTCGTCGCCGCGGCAGGGGTAGACCCCCTGCGGGGCATACGCCGGGGAGCGATTGCCGCGCCTCGCAGGGGGCTCGCCGCCGGCGGAAGCGGCAACAACGAACTCGCCGCCGATGGAGACATACGACTCGAGCTGCGAGAGATTCACATAGACCGGCCCGCCGGTGCGGTCGCGCTCGCGGAGGGCATCGAGGACCGCGAACGTCCCGGTGAGGCCGCCGATGCCGTCGGGGAAGGCGGCGCCCTGCTTCACGGGGCCGCCTCCCTCGTAGCCGGTGGTAGCGGCGAGGCCCGAGTGCGCCTCGAGGATGGGTCCCCAGGAGCCACGCTCCCGATAGGGCCCCGTCGAGCCGTAGCCCGACATGGACATGCGCACGATGCGGGGGTTGATAGCGGCGACCGTCTCGAAGTCGAAGCCAAGACGGTCAAGGGCGCGAGGGCGGTAGTTGTCGAGGAGGATGTCGGCCTCGGTGATCAGGAGACGGAAGACCCCGCGCCCGGCCTCATCCTGCAGGTCCAACGCAAGCGAGCGCTTGTTGCGCTGCATCTTGTTGAAGGGGCCGTTGCGGTTCCAGGGGCGTTCGCCGGGGTCGGCATCGGGGAAGATGCCGGCGCGGTAGGCAGGCGGGGGGAGCTCTCCCCAGCGCCAGCCTTCGGGAGCGCGCATGGGTGAGCCATCGGGCCTGAGCCCGTTGCCGCGCGCGCCGGGGTGCTCGACACGGATGACGTCGGCGCCGAGGTCGGCGAAGAAGCGGCCGGCCAGCGGTCCCGCCCACGCGATCGAGAGCTCCACCATGCGCACGCCCTCCAACGGAAGAGCCGGGGGAGTAGCGGCAGTCGAAGGCGCTCGGGAGGGGACAGGCTCGCCAGGGCCAAGGCCGGCGACCACCGATTCCGGGTCTTCGCCGAGTTCGGGTGCGCGGGGACGCCCGCTGCCGAGGACCGGGCCGCGCACGGGCAGCGAGGGTGCTATCACGCCCTCGCCGAGGTGCGGCAGCGACTGCCAGAAGCCGCGGTCGGCAAGCTGCTCGTCGTCCTGGACGCTGAGGACATCGAGAACCGGGCTCGTGGGGACGTTGCACTCCTGCAGCCGCTCGACGATCTCGCGGCGGGGACGCGCCAGCAGCCACGGGAGGATGATGGCATCGAGCTCGGCAGAGTTGTCGAAGCGGTCGCCTCCCGTGGCGAAGCGCTCGTCGTCGAGCAGCTCCGGCATCTCAAGGGCGAGGCAGAACCCCTCCCACTGGGCCGGGCTCGAGACGGCGATGCAGACGGCGCCGTCCTTGCAGGGGAGGATGCCGAGGGGGTGGAACGACTCAGCGTGGCGGTTCCCGGAGCGGCGCTTGCGCACGCCCTGGTGGGTCGCGAGCACGATGGACCACTGGTGGAGGGCCGTCATCGCGTCCATGGCAGAGACATCGACGAGCTGACCGCGGCCGGTTCGCTCGGCGGCGCGCAGGGCCGCCATCGCCCCGACAGACGCGGTGAGGCCGTTGACGTAGGCGCACCAAGGTCCGCCAGCCTGCAGCGGCTCGCGATCGGGATCACCGGTGATGGCGGCGTAGCCACTCATTGCCCAGTCCACGAGGTCGGATGAGCGCCGGTCCGCGTATGGCCCTGTGAGGCCGAAGGGGCTGCAGACGACGGCGACGAGGCGGGGATTCAGCGTCCGGAAGCGCTTCATGCGCTCCTCGACCAGGCCCGGCGGCTTGCCAGCCTCGACGTCGACCTCATCGATGACGATGCCAGCGTTCGCGACGAGGCGGTCGAGGTCGCCGTCGGGAAGGACGGCGGAGCGCTTGTACATCCCGAGATACTCGAAGAGGGCCGAGCGGCCACCGGGAAGCAGGGGGTGGGCGGAGCGGAGGGGGCTTCCGTGGTCCGGCTCGCAGGTCACGACGTTCGCGCCGGCGCCCGCGAGGAGGCGCCCGCAGTACGCCGAGGCGACGCCGCCTCCGAGCTCGACTACGGTGACGCCATCCGCCACGTGGTCAGGGGCGGACGGGGCCCTTGGGCCCGAGGTTGCGCCGCAGGATGTCCTGGGCGCTCTCGATGAAGCGGCAGATGATGGGGCGCGTCTCGCGCGGGTCGATGATGTCGAGAATCTCGAAGGCTTCGGCGACCTTGAAGGGTGAGCGGCCCTGCAGGAGGCGCTCCTCGATCTCGGCGCGCCGGGCCTCGGGGTCGTCGGCGTTCTCGATCTCGCGTCGATAGGCGGCCGCGACGCCGCCCTCGATGGGAATCGAGCCCCACTCGCCCGAGGGCCAGCCGAACCGCATCTTGAGCGCGTCGGGGCCTCCCAGGCAGGCGGCGGCATCGCCGGCCATGCCGTACGACTTCCGCACCTGGATCGCGACCGAGGGGATCGTCGCGCTGGACCCGGCCACAACGGCGCGCATCCCGGCGCGCATGACGCCCTCGCGCTCGGAACGGGACCCAATCATGAAGCCTGGCACGTCGACGAAGAGGACAACGGGGATGCTGAAGGTGTTGCAGAGGTCGACGAAGTGGGTCTGCTTGTCGGCGGAGTCGGCGGTCATGGCACCCGCGTAGACCTTGGGGTCATTGGCGATGATGCCGACGGGGTAGCCGTCGAAGCGGGCGAAGCCGGTGATGAGGCTCCGGCCGAAGGAGCGGCGCATCTCGAAGAACTCGCTGCCGTCCACCACGAGCCCGATGAGTTTGCGCATGTCGTACCAGCGCGTGCGGTCGCGGGGGACGATGGAGAGGAGGGCCTCCTCGCGACGGTCGGCGGGGTCGCCGGTAGACACACGCGGCGGCATCTCCCAGACGTTCTGAGGCATGTAGCTCAGGAAGGCGCGTATCTGGCGGAAGGCGTCCTCCTCGTCCTCCGCCTCGTTGTCGACGACGCCGCTGGTGCGGACATGAACGCCGACGCCGCCAAGCTCTTCCTTGGTCAGGTCCTCACCGATGGCGCGCTTCACGACGGGTGGTCCGGCGGCGAAGACCTGGCCCTGTCCTCGCACCATGACACTGAAATGCGAGAGCACGGCCCGGCCGGCCACATGTCCGGCCGAGGGGCCGACGATCGCGGAGCAGACGGGCACCTTCGAGAGCAGCTCGGCGTCACGCGCCCACTGGTTGCCATCGGGGAGGTGCATGCGGCCAGCGTCGTCGTAGCTGCGCGCGGAAGCGCCGGCGCCGTCGGCGAACTGGATGAGGGGGATGCGGCGCTGGAGGGCGGCGGGCTGGAGCCAGCGTCCCGGCCCCTTGCCCCCTCCGCCGGAACCGCCGCGCACGGTGAAGTCCTCGCCGCCGACTGCGACCTCGCGACCGTCGACGGTGCCAAGGCCGAGCACGTAGCCGGCGGGGATGAAGTCGGTGAGACGGCCGTCGGGGTCGTACTCGCCCGTCCCGGCCATGCCCCCGACCTCGAAGAAGGAGCCGGGGTCGAGGAAGCCGTCGATGCGCTCGCGGATGGTGAGCTTGCCCTGCGCGCGCTGGCGCGCGACGCGCTCCTCGCCACCCATGCGGCCGGCCAGTTCGCGGCGCCGCTCGATCTCGTCGACGGAATCGGACCAGGATGCGGCAGCATCCTTGCGGGACTCGGCCTCGGTCGCCATCGTCACCTCCCCGAGCGGGTTCCTGAAGCGGCTCAACCCTCCCGCAGTGTACGCCGCATGCCGGCGACCGAATCGCGGGGGGACGGCGTACGTGGTAGAACGCATCCGGCACCACAACGGCTGCGGAGATCTGACATGGACATCAATGGACTGAGCGCGATCGTAACGGGCGGCGGTTCCGGACTCGGAGAAGCGACGGCACGCGAGCTGGCGGCCCGGGGGGCGAAGGTCGCGATCCTCGACCTCGGGAGTTCGAACGGGGCGGAGGTGGCGGCGGACCTCGGCGGAATCTTCACCGAGGCAGACGTGACCAGCGACGAGCAGGTGACGCAGGCAGTAGCGGACGCGGCAGCAGCGCACGGCGGGGTGCATCTCCTCATCAACTGCGCCGGGATAGCGACGGCGGAGCGCACCGTGGGGCGGGAGGGTCCGGCGGACCTGGCACTGTTCACGCGGACGGTGAACATCAACCTGATCGGGACGTTCAACGCGATCCGGGTGGCAGCGACAGAGATGGTCAAGAACGACCCGACGGAAGACGGCGAGCGGGGCGTCATCATCAACACGGCCTCGGTAGCGGCGTTCGAGGGACAGATCGGACAGGCGGCCTATTCGGCCTCGAAGGGTGGCGTCGTGGGGATGACCCTTCCCATCGCCCGCGACCTGGCGCGCAACGGCGTGCGCAACAACACGATCGCGCCGGGCCTCTTCCTCACGCCGATGCTCCTGGGTCTGCCGGACGAAGCACGGGAGGCGCTGGGCAACATCACCCCCTTCCCCACGCGACTGGGGAAGCCCGAGGAGTACGCCCAGCTGGCCTGCTCGGTCATCGAGAACCCGATGATCAACGGGGAAACGATCCGGCTGGACGGGGCGCTGCGGCTGGCGCCGCGGTAGGGCAATGGTGGTTCAGGAAGACAGGGGCCTCGCGGCTCGAATCTGGCCAGTCCTCGTCGACTTGGCCGGACAGCGTCGCAGAATCCGGTACGGCGAACTTGGCGGACAGCTCGGTGCACATCCCTACATTGGTATTCCCCGGGGTCTATCCCCCATCCAGGACTACTGCGAGGCCAACGGATTGCCTCCGCTCACCATTCTTGTCGTCAGTGCATCCTCAGGAAGGCCCGGTAGTGGGTTCTATGACCACAACAGGGGACGGGAAGACGAGGTTTACAGCTTTGACTGGGCAAGGGTGCAAAACCCTTTCACTTGAGGCATCAGGCCTTGCTAACGATCCCGTAGCGGATCCTGGATTGCCTGGCCTCCCTAACGCCTCCGGAGTCGGACGACGGGGATCTGGCGGGGGTTGGCTCGCTCCTGGTACTCCGTGTAGGGCGGGTAGGCAGCTGCGGCGATCGCCCAGAGGCGGTCGCGATCCTCGCCCTCGACCACTTCGGCGGTGACGGGGATGCGGCGGGTGTTCACGCGGAGCCAGGCCTGCTGGTTGGCGACCAGGTTGGGGAACCAGGAGGGGTGCGCGGCCGCGCCGCCCTTCGAGCCGATGAGGACGAAGTCGCGACCGTCTCGGAAGAAGAAGAGGGGCACGGAGCGGAGGTCGCCGCTTGTGCGGCCAACGGTCGTGAGCATGGCCGTGGGGACGTAGGGGACGCCGCTCTGGCGGCTGATGTGCCAGCTGACGACGGACAAGCCGAGGAAGCGCACGAGGAAGTTCTCGACCGGCCGCAGGATGTTGAGACGGGTGAGGATGTTGAAGAGCACGGGTCAGCCTCCCGGGAACGGAGCGGGCGGCCCGAAAGCCGCCCGCTGGTGCTGGTTGCCTTGCGGCCGGATCAGTTGGCGGCGGAAGCTTCCCTGCGGGCGCCGCCGCCGGGCCTCGGGGCCGCGCCGTCGCCCATGTAGATGCCGGCGCCACTGACCTCGCGCCAGTGCGTGTGCGCGAGCGTGTGCATGATGAAAACGGCCTGCTGGGCCGTCCACAGACCCTGCGCGTCCTGCGTCTGGTTCACGGCTTCCTTCGTGATCTTCAGGCCGAAGGACGGCTTCTCGGCGATCTTGCGGGCCAGGTTCTCGACGTACTCGCTGAGCTCGTCGCGGGGGACGACCTCATTCACCATGCCCGCCTCGTAGGCGCGCTGGGCGCTGACCCAGTCGCCCGTGTAGAGCATCTGGCGGGCGAGGCGATGGCCGAACTCCCACGGATGGGCGAAGTACTCGACGCCGGGGATGCCCCAGCCCACGACGAGGTCGCGGAACTCCGCATCTTCCGAGGCAATGATGATGTCGCAGACCCAGGCGAGCATGAGGCCGCCGGCGATGGTCTTGCCCTGCACCTCGGCGATCATCGGCTTCGGGAGGTTGCGCCAGCGGCGGCACATCTGGAGGTAGATTTCCTCCTCCTTGGCCATCGCGCCCTCGGCGCCTTCAAGGTCGAAGTTGGCCCACGTGCCGACGGGACGGACGTCGTTGAAGCCGAGCCCCGTGCCGCCGCGCATGTCGTGGCCCGAGTTGAAGTGCGGGCCCTCGCCGCTGAGGATGATGACCTTGACCTGGTCATCCTGGTTGGCATGGTCGAACGCGTCGTTCAGGTCGCGTGTGAGCCGCAGGTCCTGGGCGTTGCGGGCCTCGGGGCGGTTCATGCGGACGCGTACGATCTCGGGCGTCAGATTCTCGTAGAGAACGGTCTGGTACTCAGGCATGGAGAGTCAGCCTCCCATAAAGGTGGGGTGAGTATACGCGCCTCGAATATGCGCCGGAGCGAGGACCGCTCAGATGGTCTCCTCCGACTCACCGACGTCGGTGGCATCGCCGCCGCCGACCTCCTCGCCGACGGCGCGGATGGCGGCGAAGTCGGCACGGAAGGCGTTGTGCACGGCGCGCGTCTCGGTGCAGTGCAGCACGAAGCGGGCGCCCTCGCGCAGCCACTTCTGCGAAAGCTCGGCCGTCTGGTGGTGAATCAGGACGGGGACGCTGCGGGCCTGGCAGGTGGCGATGATGGTGCGAAGGGCGGCCTCGTAGTCGGGGTGGTCGTACTGGTCTGGAACGCCAAGGGAGATGCTGAGGTCGTTCGGGCCAACGAAGATGGCGTCGACGCCGTCGATCGCGACGATGTCGTCAAGCGCCTCCATGGCCGGCACGCTCTCGATGCCGACGATGCAGACGCTGTTGCGGTTGCGCCGCTCAAGGTACTCGCGGGACGCGTCGCTGGGGAACTCACCCTGCTCCACGACGCGGCGGACGAGCTCGCCCTTGAGGGGGCGCCACTTGGTCGCGCCCACGACCTCGCGGACCTCGTCGGGCGTCTCGCAGTAGGGGGCGAGGATGCCCTGCGCGCCCGCGTCGAGCGCCATCGTTACGTAGTGGGAACTGGGGATGGGGACGCGCACGATGGGGACGACGTCGACGCTCGTGAGGCCCGAGAGAAGGTCGGCAATCTCGCTGCGGCCGCGGGGGGCGTGCTCGCTATCGATGATGACGTAGTCGAGGCCAAGGCCGGAGATGGTCGTGGCCCATCGGGGGTTGCGCGCGGCGGAGAGCATCGTTCCGTAAACGATGCCCCCGGCTCGCGTCTTCGCCTTCAGCTCCGCACCGTTCATGGCCGCCTCCCGGATTCGTGGTCGCATAGGGATACGAGGTCCGCGGGGGGAAGGCAAGGCGTGCCCGCAAGGTTCGGGCGTCCTAGGATGCCGGGCTGGAGGGAACCCATGAGCGATCTGCCCATTCCGATGGCCGCCGAGGACTTCACGCCGGAGTGGCTGACCGATGCCCTGCGCGCCAACAGCACGATCGGGGACGAGCGGGTGACCGCCATCGAGTCGACGCCGGTGGGGGAGGGAGCGGGATTCCTCGGGTCGCTTGCGCGGTTCGCGCTCACCTACGACCGGCCCCGTGCGGGGGTGCCCGCCACCCTGGTGGCGAAGTTCCCCGCCCTCGTCGAGATGAACCGCGAGCTCGCGCTCCAGTACCAGGTGTACGAGCGGGAAGCGCGGTTCTTCAACGAGATCAAGCGCACCATCACGGCGATGCCGACGCCGGAGGCGTACTACGCCGACATCGACGAGGCGACGGGCAACGGCGTGATCCTGCTCGAGGACCTCGACGGGAAGCTCCGCGTGGGCGACCAGCTCGCCGGCTCCTCGCTGAAGGAAGCAGAGCAGCTGATGACCCAGATCGCCGATCTGCACGCGACCTGGTGGGACCGGGCGGACGAGGAGGCGATCTCGTGGGTGCCGGCATTCGACGGGCCCGTGTGGGCAATGACGGCGCAAACGCTGCCGAGCCTCTGGCCCACCTACCAGGAGATCTCCTCCCACCTCCTGCTGCCGGGCATGGCGGAGATCATCGAGCGCACCTGGGAGGGGCTGATCTGGCTGGGACAGCAGCTCAGCCGGGGGCCGATGACGCTGGTTCACGGCGACTACCGGCTGGACAACATGTTTTTCCCGGAGCGCGAGGGCGACCCCATCACCATCATCGACTGGCAGCTGATGTCCCGCGGGCGCGGCCCCTACGACGTGGCCTACTTCATGAGCCAGAGCATCGACGTGGGGCTGCGGCGCGAGCACGAGCAGGCGCTGGTGAAGCGCTACCACGACGGGCTGCTGGCGGGCGGCGTGCGCGACTACTCGTTCGACGACTGCTTCGAGGACTACCGCACGGCCGCCCTCTGGTGCGTGATGTACCCGGTCGCGATGGGCGGGGGCATGGCCACCAACGACCGCGCCGTGGAGATCGCGGCGGAGGTCTCGAAGCGATCGTTCAACACCATCCTCGACCTGGACGCGGGCTCGCTGCTTCCGAGCTAACCGGCCGCGAGCCCGATCCCCCAATCCGCCACCCACAGAGGAGCGAGCCCATGAGTGACCTGCCCATCCCCCTGTCCGCCCAGGATTTCACCGCTGACTGGCTGACCGCCGCCCTGCGTTCGAATGGAACGATCGAGGACGAGCGGGTCGTCTCCGTGGAGGCGAGCCCCATGGGCGAGGAGTTCGGGTTCCTGGGTTCGCTCGTGCGGCTGTCGCTGACCTACGACCAGCCCCGGGCGGGCGCGCCGGCAACCCTGATCGCGAAGTTCGCGGCGGGCGCGGAAATGAACCGCGCGTTCGCGCGCCAGTACGGCATCTATGTCACCGAGGCGCGCTTCTTCCAGGACCTGCAACCTTCCCTGACCGCGATGCCGACCGTGCGGGCGTTCTACACCGCCCACGACTCCGCGGCGGGGGACGGCGTGACGATCCTCGAGGACCTCCAGGGGAAGCTCCGCATCGGCGACCAGATGGAGTCGCCCCCGCACGCCGAGGCCCTGAAGATCGTCGAGCAGTCGGCGGGACTGCACGCGACCTGGTGGGGCAAGGCCGACACGGACGAACTGGCCTGGATTCCGAAGACGGACGGCCCCGTGTGGGCGATGGCGCCGGCGACGCTGCAGGGCTTCTGGCCGGTCTACCAGCAGAACTTCGGGCACATGCTCACGCCCGACCTGATCGCCGCGGTGGAGCGGACGTGGGCGCAGATGGACTGGGTCTTCAAGCGCTTCGCGACGCCCCCGATCACCGTCATCCACGGGGACTACCGGCTCGACAACATGTTCTTCCCGGAGCGCGAGGGCGACCCCATCACCGTCATCGACTTCCAGCTGATGGCGCGCGGACGCGGTCCGTACGACATCGCCTACTTCGCCAGCCAGAGCCTCGACGTGGAGCAGCGCCGGGCGACCGAGCGCGAGCTCGTGCGCCACTACCACGACACGCTGGTGGCGGCGGGCGTGGGGGACTACTCGTTCGACGACTGTTTCGAGGACTACCGGCTTGCGACGCTCTGGTGCGCGGTCTACCCGATCGGGATGGGCGGGGGGCTTGCCGGGGACAGCCAGCGGCACATCGACCTGGCGACGGAAGTCTCGCGCCGCTGCTTTACGGCGATCGCGGACCTGGACGCCGTCTCGACGTTGCCGAGCTGAGTCAGGCGCCGGCCGCTTCGAGCGCCGCCTCGATCTCGCCGAGGTGGGCCTCGACGTGCATGGTCATCGACATGAGGACAAGGTCCGACATCTGGATCTCGTTGGGCATGATGGGGAGCTTGACGGGCCGCGCCAGCGTCTCGTCGTCGAGACCGCCGATGCCGTCGACCGCCTCTTCGTAGGCGGCGTGCATCTCGTCGAGGATCTCGGCGGCGGACATGCCGGCGCGTTCGGCGATCTGCTGGGCGTTCATCGCCTCCCCCTCGTCGGCGGGCGGCGCCTCGGCGCCAGACTCCGACATAGCGCTCACCATCTCGATGAGGGGCAGGGGGTTGGCCCGGGCGGCGAGGTGGCTGAGCGCGTCGCGGACGTTCCAGTCACCTTCGGCGAGGGGAGCCTCGGGGCTCGCGACGATGCGGTCTCGCAGCGCCTCGCCGCGGGCATCGGCGTTGCGGATGGCCTGGACAATGGCTTCGCGGGTGGCCATAGAAGACTCCTCACGTATCAAGTTATCGGACGATGCCCGCATTCTGAGGCCTGAGCGCAAGGGATGCCACAGAGATGTCACAGACTTGGTTGACGATGTCGTGACCGGTCAAGAGAATCGCGCGATGCCTTATCCGGACCGCATCGCCATCGTGGGCGCCTCCCTGGGGGGCCTCCGCACCGCGCAGGCGCTGCGCGGGCGGGGCAAGTTCGAAGGCACCATCACCCTCATCGGGGCCGAGCCCCACTACCCCTACGACCGGCCACCCCTCTCGAAGCAGGTGCTGGCAGGCGAGTGGGGTCCCGAGCGCACCCTCCTCGACCCGCCGGACAAGGTCGACGAACTCGGGTTGGACCTGCGACTCGGTGTGAAGGCGGAGTCGCTCGACCTGGAGGCGCGCGAGGTCGTGCTGAGCGACGGCGCGCGCGTCCGGTTCGACTCGCTCATCATCGCGACGGGGGCGACGCCGCGGACGCTCCCGAACACGCCCGATCTCGCCGGGATCCATACCCTGCGCACGATCGACGACTCGATGCGCATCAGGGCGGAGCTGGCGCAGGGGCCACGGGTGGCGGTGGTGGGGGCGGGGTTCATCGGGGCGGAGGTGGCAGCCGTGGCCCGCAGCTCCGGACTCGAGGTGACGCTGATCGAAGCACTGCCGGCGCCGCTTGCGCAGGCGGCGGGCGTGGAGGTGGGGGAGGCGTGCGCGGCGATGCACCGCAGCCACGGCGTCGACGTGCGCTGCGATGCGCGCGTTGCCGGTTTCGAGGGGAGCGAGCGCGTCGAGCGCGTCCTGCTCGAGGACGGGTCGGCGGTGGAGGCGGACCTGGTGGTAGTTGGCATCGGGGTTGCGCCGGAGACGCGCTGGCTGGAGGGGTCGGGGCTGGAGCTCCGCGACGGCGTGGTCTGCGACGCCACCTGCGCGGCGGCGCCGGGCGTCTACGCGGTGGGGGACGCATGCCGCTGGTACAACCCGATCTTCGAGGAGGAGATGCGGGTCGAGCACTGGACGAACGTAATCCACCAGAGCCGCCACGTGGCGCGCAACCTGCTGGCGGAGCCGGGCGAGGCGCGACCGTTCGCGTCGGTCCCTTACGTCTGGTCGGACCAGTACGACGCGAGCATCCAGTCCTTGGGCCACCCCACGGCCGACGACGAGGTGCAGGTCCTGCACGGCTCGCTGGAGAGCCTCGAGTTCGTGGCCGGCTACCAGCGGAACGGGATCATCGTGGGCGGCCTGACGTTCAACATGCCCCAGCAGCTTTCGTCGTACCGTCCCCTCATCGAGCAGCGCGCGCCCTGGGAGGCCGTGCTGGAGCACGCCCAGGCGATGGGCTAGGAAGCCCCGCGACCGCGCGCGTATCATCGCCGCGCCACCGGGAGGCCGGGCATGGACCTCGCAGAGCTCTCCGAACGCCTCGTGCCGTTCTGCCGCGAGCACCTCGGCGACCCTGACGTGACCGTCTCGGATGTCGAGACGATGCCCGGGCACGCGGGCTTCTCCTTCGGGTTCACGGCGACGGCGAAGGGCGAGTCGAGCTCCTACGTGTTGCGCGTGCCCCCTCCGAACGTGCGCCGTGTGGGCACGGCCGACGTGATCAGGCAAGCGCGCGTGGTCCACGCCCTGCACGACACCGACGTGCCCGTCGTGGACGTGATCTGGTCGGGTGAGGACGAGCGCTGGTTCGGGTCGCCCTACTTCATCGTGAACAAGCTCAAGGGCGACGTGCTGCGCAGCGACTGGGGCTGGGACATGCCCGCCGAGGAGATGCGTCCGGTCGCCTTCCAGGCGATGCGCGCGCTGGCCTCGCTGCACCTGCTCGACTGGCGGGAGTACGTGCCCGACGACGGCCCGCCGCTCGAACTGGAGCCGGACGTGACGCGCTGGGACCGCTTCTACGAGCGCTCCGGGGATATGGACCTGGTGGCGCTCGCGCCGGATGTGCGGAAGAAGCTGCTCGAGCGCCTGCCGGGCACGCCCCGGATCGGCATCTTCCACGGGGACTTCCAGTGGTCGAACGTGTTCTACAGCTTCGACGGGACGCTGCAGGCGGTTATCGACTGGGAGCTGTGGGGCGTGGGGGCGACGCTGAACGACCTCGGCTGGGTGATTACGTTCGCCGACGCCGAGGCGTGGAAACACGGGCTCCGGCACGCGCTGCCGAGCCCCGACGACCTCATCGCGGAGTACGTCGACACGTACGGGAGCGACCCGGGCGACATCGCCTGGTACCGGGCGCTGGCGGCCTACAAGTTCGGGATCATCAGCGGCTTCAACCTGTACCTGCATCGCAGCGGCAAGCGCCCGGACGAGTCGTGGGAGGACACGGCCCTCTCCGTCCCCTTCCTCATGCGGCGCGCCCTCGAACTGCTCGACGGCGGGTAGGCGCCGTGCCAGGCCCCCTCGACGGCATTCGCGTGCTCGACTTCACCCGTCACCTGGCGGGGGCGGGCTCGACCCGCATCCTTGCGACGCTGGGCGCGGAGATCCTGCGGATCGAGTGGCCCCACCCACCCGCCCTCGACTTCCTGCGGCTCTCGGGGCCGCACGCCGACGGCAGGCCGGGGATGAACCGGGGCGGGTTCTTCGCGCAGGTCAACGTGGGCAAGCGGAGCGTCGCCATCGACATGTCGACGGACGCGGGAAAGGACATCGCGCGGGAACTGATCCCGCACTGCGACGTGCTGGCAGAGAGCTTCTCGCCCGGCGTGATGAAGCGCTGGGGGCTCGACTACGAGGCCGTGCGCGCGATCCGGCCCGACATCATCTACCTGTCCGCCTCGGGGTTCGGGCAGAAGGGGCCGTACGCGGGCTACCGCTCGGTGGGGCCGACAGCGCAGGCGTACAGCGGCCTGACGGCGACCTCGGGGCTGCCCGACCGTGAGCCCGCCGGCTGGGGCTTCTCCTACATGGACCACATGGGCGCGGTGATGAACGCCGCCGCCATCCTGATGGGCCTCGAACGGCGGCGGGCGACGGGCGAGGGCGAGTTCTTCGACGCGGGGCAGAGTCAGCACGGCTGCGCCCTCCTCGGCCCGATGCTGCTCGATGTTTCCCTGAACGACGCGCAGGTCCGCCCGAAAGGGAACCGTGACCTGTACGGCAACTTCTGCCCGAACAACGCCTACCGCTGCCGGGGAGAGGACTCGTGGCTCGCGGTTTCCGTGCGGGAGCCGAGCGAGTGGGCGGCGCTGTGCGAGGTCATCGGCGCGGACGACCTCGCCGCGCGGCCGGACCTCGTGACGCTTGCGGGGCGCCTCGCGCACGAGGACGAGATCGACGCACGCATCGAGGCGTGGACGAGTTCGCGGGACGCCCGGGAGGCGATGGTGGTTCTGCAGGACGCGGGCGTGCCCGCTGGGGTCGCGCAGACAGTCGAGGACAAGGTTCACCACGATCCGCAGCTCGCGTTTCGCGGGCTCTACACAAAGCTCGACGACCCAGTGCTCGGGGAGAAGCGGTACGAGGACATCCCCGTGACGATGAGCGGCTTCGACGTGGGCGTGAGCAGCCCCTCGCCCTGGCTCGGGGCGGACACGCACGACGTGCTTCGCGACCTGCTCGGGTACCCGGAGGAGCGCCTCGAACAGCTCAGGGCGGACGCCATCATCGACGATGCGATCTCGCTGGAGGAGGCGGAGGCGACATGAGCCGGACGCTCGAGCATCTGACGGTCGTGGAGCTGGCGGGGCCGCGCACGGAGTGGTGCGGGAAGCTGTTCTCGCAGGCGGGGGCGCGCGTGGTGCTGGTGGAGCCGCCGGGCGGGGCGGAAACGCGGGGTTACGGGCCGTGGTTCCACGGCCGCCGGGACGGCGAATCCAGTCTGCACTTCTGGCACTACAACACCGACAAGGAGGGCGCTGTCCTCGACCTGACGACGGAGGACGGCCGCGAGGCGTTCCTGCGGCTCCTCGGGGAGGCGGACGTGCTGCTCGACGGAAGCGAGGCGGGGGGTCTGGAGGGGCTGGGGCTGACGCGAGAGGCGATCGAGGAGGCGAACGACCGGCTCGTGCACGTCGCCCTGACGCCATTCGGGCAGGAAGGGCCGATGGCCTCGTGGCTCGGGAGCGACCTCGTCCACCAGGCGCTGGGCGGCCAGATGATGATGAACGGCTACGACGACATGCCCTCGAGCCCACCCGTCAACGGGCAGGGGAACCAGGCGGGGCACATGGCCGGGAGTTGGGCCTTCATCGCGGCGCTGGCGGCGCTGCAGGCGGGCAAGGGCTCGTTCATCGACCTGTCCGTGCACGACGCCTGCGCGGGGATGACGGAGAACGCCCTTCCCCAGTTCGACTACACGGGGAAGGTGGTGACGCGGCGGACGGGGCGCCACGCGAGCATCGCGCCGACGCCGGCCTGGCAGCACCGGGCGGCGGATGGGCGCTACATCAACGCGCAGCTCGTGAACGTGAGCCCACGGGCGTGGGAGGGGCTGGTCTCATGGCTGGACGACCACGGCATGGCCGAAGACCTGACCGACCCGAAGTACTTCGTGCCGGAGATCTTCCGCGAGGAGGCGGACCACATCTCGGAGGTGATCGGGAGGTTCGTGGCGACGAAGACGGCGGACGAGATCTTCCACGGGGCGCAGGCGCGGGCGCTCATCTTCAGCGCCATCCTCAACCCGGAGGACTTGTTGGATGATCCCCACCTAGCGGCACGGGACTTCTGGATCGAACTCGACCACGGCGAGCCGGACGGGACGCTGCGCTACGCCGGAAGCGCCTTCGTGGCGCAGAACTCGGAGGTGCGCCCGAAGCGACGCGCCCCCCGCCTCGACGAGCACGGCGACGCCGTCCGCCGGCAGGAGGATGGGGTATGAGCGCCGCGGAGACCGCCGTCACGAAGCCAGTGCCGGTCCCGGACGCGATCACGGCGCCCTTCTGGGAAGCGGCCAACCGGGGCGTGCTCGCCATCCAGCACTGCGAGGCGTGCCAGCGCTACATCCACCCCCCGGAAGCGCTCTGCCCCGACTGCCAGGCGCCGGACCTGGCCTTCCGCGAGGTGAGCGGACAGGCGCGCGTCTACACGCACACGATCGTGCGGGACAACGTCACGCAGGGGTTCGCGGAGGACGAGCCGTACGTGATTGGCATCATCGAACTGGTCGAGCAGGAGCGGCTGGTGCTCGTCGCCAACGTCGTGGACGTGGCGCCCGAGGACGTCCGCATCGGGATGCCGCTGCGCGTCACCTTCGAGCGGCTGACGGATGAGATCGCGCTGCCCCAGTTCACGCCGGACGAGGGGGACTGAGTGGCCAGCGAGCTCTCGGGAAAAGCGGCGATCGTGGGGCTCGGCTACTCGAAGCTCGAGCGTCGCTCACCGCGGCCGCTGGCCCACTTCGCCCGGGAGGCGGCGGAGGCGGCCGTCGCCGACGCCGGCCTCACGATCGACGACATCGACGGGCTCGGCACGATTCCCAACATCGCCGCCTACGGCAACACGGGCGACCTCGAGGGCATCGACATCGTGACGGTCCCCAACATGGTGCGGATGCTGGGGCGGGAACGCGGCATCCGCTGGCACGTGCAGACGCCGGGCCTCTGTCCCGACACGATCATGGCGGCGGCGGCGGCGGTCGCCTCGGGGGCATGCACCTACGCGCTCGTGTGGCGGGCGGTCAACGTGCCGAAGGGCCGCTACAGCGACTTCTCGATGGCGCAGGCGCGGGGCGAGCACCAGTTCCGCGCGCCCTACGGCTTCACCATGCCCGCCGCCTGGCAGTCGGTGGCGCTGCGAAAGTACATGCACGACCACGGGTCGACGCGGGAGGACATGGCGGCGTTCGCGGTGCAGAACCGCGAGAACACGCAGCTCAACCCGAAGGCGTACTGGTGCGGGACGCCCCTCACCGTTGAGGACTATCTGGAAGCGCCCATGGTGGCGGACCCGTTCTGCCTCTACGACTGCGACATCCCCGTGGACGGGTGCGTAGCCGTCCTGCTCGCGAGCGCCGAGCGGGCCCGCGACCTGCGCCAGCCGCCCGCCTACATCACCGGCTACGCGCAGACGACCTGGCCAACGCGGGGCGGCTTCACCGACTCGGAGAACATGTGGGAAGGCGGGGCCGCCATGGGGGAGAAGCTGTGGGCATCGGCGGGCCTGGGGCCGGCCGACATCGACGTGGCCATGCTCTACGACGGCTTCAGCATCTTCCTCTACGTGTGGCTGGAGGCGCTGGGATTCGTGGGGCGGGGAGAGGCCGCGAGCTACATCGCCTCCGGGGCGACGGCGCTCGACGGCGAACTGCCCCTGAACACATCGGGCTGCTCCCTGGGGGAGGGGCGCCTGCACGGCATGGCGCAGATCAGCGAGGCGGTGCTGCAGGTGACGGGGCGGGCCGAGGCACGGCAGATCGAAGGGGCGACGCATGCGGTCGCGACGGTGGGAGCGGGGACGCTCGCCAGCGGCGGACTCATCTTCAGCAGGGAGGCGCGGGCATGAAGTTCGGCACAGTCATTCACGGCATCCGGGGGGAGGCGCTGATCGCGGCAGCGCAGAAGGCGGAGGAGCTGGGATTCGAGTCGCTCTGGCGCCCCGACCACCTCATCTTCCCGACGGAGATGCCCTCGACCTACCCCTACGCGGAGGACGGGCAGGCGCCCCTCGACCCGCGCTGGCCGTTCATGGACGGGCTCACGATCTTCACCTACATCGCCTCGCACACGACGACGATCCGGTTTGGCACGGCCGTCTTCATCCTGCCCCTGCGCGACCCGGTGTCGACGGCGAAGACGGTGGCCGACCTCGACTACCTGACGCGGGGACGCGTCATCTTCGGCGTGGGGGCCGGCTGGCTGGAGGAGGAGTTCGACATGGTCGGGCTCGACTTCCACACGCGAGGGGCGCGCATGGACGAGTGCATCGCGGTGCTAAGGGCCCTCTGGACGGAGCCCGAGCCGGAGTTCCACGGCGAGCACTACGACCTCGGCCCGGCTGCGTTCGAGCCGAAGCCGTTCCAGAAGCCGCACCCGCCCATCCTCGTGGGGGGCGAGACGCCTGCGGCCCTGCGTCGCGCCGCGCGGTTGGGGGACGGCTGGTACGCGCTCCGGCACACGCCCGAGAGCGCCCGTGAACACGTCGCGAAGCTGACGGAGCTGCGCGAGCAGTACGGCCGCGCTGACGAGCCCTTCGACGTGACCGTGAACGGCTCGCCCTCGATCACGCGAGAGGAGGTGGAGGCGCTGGAGGAAGCGGGGGTGAACCGGATCGTCGTGACGCTGTGGCGCTCCTCGCGCGACGCCATCCCGGCGCTGGAGGCGTTCGCGGAGCGCTTGCTGTAGTGCACGGGCGAGATCGGGCCTCGTGCTACACTCTGGCAAGCGCCATCCCGCGTCTCCACGATGAAGATCTTCGACGTTCACATCCACTTCCCGCGCGACTGGGAGAAGCCCGACGCCGACCCGGCGCCTCTGATCGAGCGCCTCGCCGAGGTGGCGACGGCTGCGGGGATCACGAAGGGCTGCGTCCTGACGGGCGGGCGCTTCGGACCGGGATACGAGCGCGGCATCGAGATCCTGCAGCAGTACCCGGACCTGTTCGTGCCGGTGGCGATGATCGACCCCGAGGTGATTGGGCGGGACGAGGTCGAAGAGCTCCATGCCATGGGCTACCGCGGGCTGAAGCTGATCGGCGTGGCGCGCCGCTACGACGAGCCCGACTACCTGCCGACGTACGGGGCCGCCGAGCGTCTGGGGATGCCGGTCCTGTTCCATCTGGGTGTCATCGGCGGCGGCATCGACTACTCGATCACCCACCCGCGGCGCGACCCGCAGGCGGCGGCGATGTATCGCCGCATGCAGGAGATGCGGGGCCGCTGGCCGATGCGTGACGTCTCCGCCGAGCGCATGTCGCCGGTACACCTCGATACCATCGCGCAGCGCTTCCCCGACCTGCGCATCATCGGTGCGCACCTGGGCAACCAGGGGAACTACCAGTTCACGGCCTCGGTCGCGCGCTGGCGCTCGAACGTCTGGTTCGACATGAGCGGGGGCGAGACGATCGAGCGGCACGCCGTGGAGGAGGGCCTGATCGGCCGGGAGATCGGGATCGAGAAGCTGATCTTCGGGTCGGATTGCGGGATGGACGACATCCAGGAGCACATCGATCGCTTCGAGGCGATCTACGACCAGCTCGAACTCTCGGAGGGGGATCGGGAGCGCCTGTGGTGGCGCAACGGGGCGGAGGTCTACGGGTTCGAGGAGCCCACGCTCGCGGAGGAATAGGCGCTGGAAGCGGAAGCCCCGGCCGAGACACCAATCCCCACCCTGAGCGCGACGGGCCGGGCCGTGGTGCTGGGCGCACTCGCCATGGCGGGTCTGGCCGCCTACCTCAACTTCAGGCCGGAACAGCACTGGCTCCTGGCGCTCACTGCGCTCATCGCGGCGGCGGGCGTCGAGAGTGCGGTGCGCTCACACCCGGACTGGCGCGGAGGCACCTTCGGCTCGCTCAGCTACGCGTTGCTGCCTTTGCTCGGGGTGCTGGGCGCGGGCCTGTTCATCGACGAAGCGGTGAGCGGGTACGCGCGCCTGGCGGCGGGGCTGGCGGCGGGCGCCGGAACCGGCCTGCTGCTGTACGCCGAGTACCACTCCGTCTCGCCCACGCGGCCGCTGTTCGGGCCGATGCGACTCTTGCTGGCGGTCGTCACCTACCTGGTCGCGCTGGCGCTCTTCACGGTGTTCTTCACGCATGACCTGAACCTGCCCGCATCTGCGGCAGCGGTCGGGGGCCTCAGCTTCGCGCTGGCGCTGGACCTGCTGCGCGAGAGCCGCGGTCGTGGCGCGTCGTCCCTGCTGGCGGCGCTGGCAATCGGCATCTCGCTGGCGGAGCTGCGGATCGCCCTCTACTACTTCCCGCTCGACGACCTGCTGACGGGCGCGCTCATGATCATCGGGTTCTACGTTGCGACCGGGCTTGTCCACCACCTGCTGGACGAAGACCTGACGCCCTCGACCGTGGCCGAATACCTGGTCGTTTCCGGCGTGAGCGCCGCGGTCGTCGTCATCGCCCGGCAGTACCTGTAAGCGGTGGCGACCCTGCGCATCTGCTCCTGGAACGTGAACGGCCTGCGGGCGACGCTGCGCTCGGGGACCTTCCCCGCGTGGCTCGAGGAGACGGCCCCCGACATCGCCGGGCTGCAGGAGGTGAAGGCGCGCCCCGAGCAGGTCAAGGACCAACCCTGGCTCGAGGCGGGCTACGACACCACCTGGCACCCCGCCGAGGAGGCTGGCTACAGCGGCGCCCTCCTCCTGACGAAGCGTCAACCCGAGTCGCTGCGCCTCGGGTTGGAGACGCCCGAGTTCGAGCGGGAGGGGCGCGTGATCGAGGCGGACTTCGGGGACTTCGTGCTGCTGACGTCGTACTTCCCGAACGCCGGACGAAAGCTCGCGCGGCTCGACTTCAAGCTCGCGTACTACGAGGCCTTCCTGGAGCGCGTCGTGGCCCTGCGGGACGAGGGCCGAAGCGTCGTGTTCATGGGGGATCTGAACGTGGCCCACGGCGAGATCGACGTGGCCCGACCCAACGAGAAGGAGACCGGCTTCCTGCCGGTCGAGCGCGAGTGGGTCGACCGCGTGATCGAGAGCGGGTTCGTCGACACGTTCCGGGCGCTGCATCCTGACCAGGCGGACGCGTATAGCTACTGGGACCCATGGCGGGAGCGCCGCAAGCGGAACATCGGCTGGCGCATCGACTACGTGTTCGTGAGCGAGGACCTGCTGCCATCGGTGCGGAGCGCGTTCATCGAGCACGAGCAACTGGGCTCCGACCACTGCCCGGTGGGGATCGATCTCGACCTCTAGCGGGGTGAAGCGCGGGCGGGTTCGCGCGACCTCGTCAGGGTCTCGCGCACGAGCAGGAGCATGATGACTCCGCCGGCGAGCCCGATGACGCCGGTCACGGCAGCCGCGGCGTCGAGCGTGAACAGGTCTTCGAGCCCGCCGATCGCGGGCGGGGCGGCGACCGCGCCCACGTCCCCGACGAGGCGCCAGAGTCCGAGGAACTCGCCCGCGGCATCGGGCGGGGCGAGGTCGGCCCCGAGCGTCATGACCGCGCCGCTTCCCAGCCCGTTGCCGAAGCCGGACAGGAGCCCCACGAGCAGGAACGAGACGAAGCCGGCGGTGAGCGGCATGAGGAGCAGGCTGGCGGAGAGCACGAGCAGGCTCGGCACGATGACCCACTTCCGTCCCCAGCGGTCCATGACCATCCCGACGGGATAGAACATGACCATGTCGATGGCGGAGGCCAGGCCGAAGATCAGACCGATCTCGAAGGGATCGAGTTCGAGGGCTTCCCTGCCCCATACAGGAATCAGGAACTGGCGTCCGTGGCGGATGAGCACGAGGGTGACGGCGACAGACCCGGCCACGATGAGGCTGCGGCGTTCGGCCAAAGCCACGCTGCGGAGGCTCACGTGCGGACGCTCCGGAGTGCCGGCGTCGCCCCCGCGAGGCTCGGGAAGGCGGGTCGCCACGAGCAGCGCGGCCACGCCGACGACCACGGCCTGGGCGAAGAACACGGTCTCGAGCCCGCCGAACTGGGCTATCGCGCCGCCGACGATGGGGCCGGCGAAGAAGCCGACGCGCGTGACGCCGCCGACGAGCGAGAGGGCGCGCCCGCGGTACTCGACGGGCACGGTCTCGGTCATGTAGGCGAGGCGGGAGACGTGCCAGAGGGCGAAGGCGACGCCGTTCAGCAGGGTGAAGAGGCCGAGGGCGGCGGGACCGGTGCTGAACCCCATGGCCGCCGCGGTGGCGGCCGTCAGCACGACGCCGGTCGTCATGACAGCGCGGCCGCCGAGGCGGCTGGTGAGGAGGCCGGAGGGGACGTCGCCGATCATCGAGCCGGCGCCACGAGCGGCGAAGATGATGCCGCTGAGGAAGACGCTCGCCCCGAGCTCGTCGGCGAACTGGGGGATGGCGGGGATGATCATCCACTGGCCGATGCCGAAGAAGAGGGCGGGCAGGTAGATGCCGCCGATCAGCGAACGCAGGTCGAAGTCCTGCGCCTGACCGGGGATGACGCGCATTGGGGAAGCCTACGCGGGCGGGGCGAGGGTAGGAGGGGGATCGTGTACGCTTCGAAGGCCGCGTCGGGGCGTGGCGCAGCCTGGTAGCGCACTTGACTGGGGGTCAAGAGGTCATCGGTTCAAATCCGGTCGCCCCGACCAGCAACACCCCATATAGACACTGGGTTTTCGGGAAGGTCGCACCCCTGCCGGGGCGTCGGCGTAGGCCATGGCTGGGCCGCTGCGGTCGACTGACTCGCACGCCCGAGTCACGTAAGGCCACGTGCCCTGTGAAGATTCTCCGTTCGGAAAGGCGAGTAGACACCTTAACCGTTTAGACTGAACCGTCTACCGTTCACCACGGAGACAAGGAGCAGGGAGCAAACGCAACATGGTCACAGAGCACCGCGAGCAGCTACAAGCAGAGATCTACGAGGACAAGGCGCGCGCCGAGGAACTGGCCGCCATGCTCATGCGGATGGACCGGGAGGTGCGCGAGGTCGCCCTGCGAAGTCGCGTGTGGCACTACCGGATGTCGACGCGACGCGAGCACCAGCAGGTCACGGACCATTATGTCTACGGCGGGGGTTCCGGGGACCAAGGAGTGCCGAGCGACCTAGTCTTGGCTATCGAGATGGACCTTTATTACAGGCGGAGGCAGCAGGAAGAGAGCGAGACGCTAGCGAAGCTGGAGCATCGCGTGGAGAATCTCGAAGTCATGCTCGGCCAGGTCTTCAACCGACTGATAGCTCTCGAAGACAACTCGATTCCCGGGCACTAGCGGACGGGACCAAGCAAGCGGAGAGGTGCCGACTGATGGAGAGTAGCGACTCGATCCTTCTCGACAGTCCAGCGACCTGCGAGCGCTGCGGGCTTCCGGGCGAACCCGTGATGATTCACTCCTCAATCAACGGAATGACCGCCGGGCACATGGAGGAGACGGGTGGCACTGAGTTCCCCCAGGTGTGGCTACCCGGACAAGAGCGCATCCTCTGTGACGGATGCTTCGACGCATCGTACGACCACATGGTCGAGATAATGGAGATGATGTCGCGGGGCAAGCTGCCTTACCCGCTGGACGACACGTACAACCTCTAGGCTCAGCCTGAATCCCTGCCCGCTCCCTGACCACCCCAGCTAGAATGCACACCGCCTAGAGATTTCCTAAGTCCAAGGTCCCCGCAAGGGGAGTATCCGGCCACTAAACGCCCGCTCCTGATCTGACCCGCAGGGGAAGCCGGGAGCAGTCCTCTAAGGGATAGAGCTATAGCTGTGAAATACAGCGTATTCCTCGTGCTGATCGCCGTGCTGGTTTTGGGCGGCGCCGTCGCGTGCGAGTCCGAGGAAGGGCCTGGGACGGCGCCAACGACCTCAACTGCAACGGCTCCCGCGGAGACGGCGACCGAGGCGCCGGCAACCCCAACCCCGTCCCCTGAACGCACCCCCGCCCCGACCGCTTCCCCGACCCGGGCGGCGACGGCGGAGGCGGCGGCGACCTACGTCGTGCAACCGGGGGACGTTTGCTGGCGCATTGCGCGGGACTTCGGCATCTCCACGGTACGGCTGCTGGAAGCGAACCCCCGGATCGACCAGAACTGCAGCAACCTCAGGGTGGGGTGGGAGCTCGTCATTCCCGGGGCCGGCCCCGAGTCGGAGGCTGCGGCCACGGCCTCCGCCGCGACGACAACGGCAGCCGAGACACAGGACGCGACTCCGACGCGGGCCACCCAGGGATCCTCGGAGGAGCCGGAGTGGTGCGATGACCGGCCGTCCTGGTCGGGCGAGGCGCGCGACCTGCTCGACGGGGCGCGGGGGTTCTACAGCCTCGATTCGCTGAACGGCGACGGACATCGCGATCACGTGCTGCCCTGGTCGGTGCTCTGCGAACTGGTGGACAGCGAGGACGAGGCTCGCGCGGCCTACAACGACGTCCACAACCTTGTGCCCTCGCTCGCCAGCTTCAACCTCTCGAAGTCGGACGACCTCGCGCATGAGTGGCTCCCGCGATGGCGGTCGCGCGACGCGGAGGGTTACAGCGCCAACGCGTGCGCGTACGCGACCCGCTACTGGGATACGGCCAACCGATACGGCCATGCCCTCGGCCAGTCGGAGACACGCGCCCTCGCGAGCGCGTGCTCCTCGACAGACACATCGGGCTCGACTTCGGACCCCACGCCCACGGAGACCTCCGGCACGCAGACGCAGCGCACCTACGCATCGTGCGCGGCGGCGGCCGCTGCCGGCGAGCGACGGCAGCAGGGCTGCAGTCGGGGGACGTGTCCGGGCGGGGGTAGGGGCTTCCCCGCGGAGATGGTGCCAAGTGCCCGGGACGGTGACAGCGACGGCGTCGTCTGCGAGGAGTGACCCTGAAGCTCAGCCGACAGGCGCGAGCGGCTCATACCGCTCAACCTTGATGTCATCCTCGTGCTTTCGGGCCTGCGCGAGGTCGTAGGCAGTCTGGACGCGCAGCCAGAACTCAGCGTTCGACCAGCCAGCCTTCTCGAGGCGAATCGCCATTTCCGGCGAGATCCCAGCGTGGCCGTTGAGCACCCGCGAGAGCGTGTGTCTCGCGACGCCCAGCACCTCTGCAGCCGCGGGCACGCTCAAGCCGAGCGGCTCCAGACAGTTCAGCTTGATGCCAAGGCCGGGATGGGGTGGATTTTTCATCGGCATGGTCGCTACTCCGACTCCACCTTACAGCTCCAGCGCCTCCGCGAGGTCCTCGATCGAGGCGATGATCTCGTCGCGGGTGGCGGTGGGGTCGTCGGCCGGGACCATGAGGTTGCGGGGCATCGGGACGAGGCGGTGGACGCCGACCTCGGCGAAGCGCTCGACGGTCTCGCGGTCGAGACGGCCGCGCGGCGTGATGGTGATCTCCAGCGGCCCGAGCGCCTCGGGGCGCTCAACCTGCTCGGCGGTCTCCTCGAGGGCCTTGATGACCGCGGAGGCGCCGTCGACATCGAGCATGAACCCGTACCAGCCGTTGCCCTGAGTAATCGTGCGGCGGAGGGCAGGGGGCGAGGAGCCGCCGATGACGATGGGGGGATGCGGCTGCTGGACGGGGTGCGGGTACGACTGGATGCCGGAGAACGAGGTGAAGCGCCCGTCGAACTCGGGCTTGTCGGAGGTCCAGAGGGTGCGGATGACCTCGATGTGCTCGGACGTGCGCGGGCCGCGCTCCTCGAAGGGGACGCTCATCGTGTCGAACTCCTCCTGCACGTAGCCGACGCCCACGCCAAAGATGAGCCGTCCGCCGGAGAGGACATCGATGCCCGCGAGCTCCTTCGCGAGGACGACGGGATTCCGCTGGGGCAGCAGCAGGATGCCGCTCGCGAGCTTGATGCGCTCGGTGGCGCCGGCGACGAAGGCGAGCGTCGCGATGGTGTCAACGATGGGGGTATCGGGGACGACGGGGGAGGGCGGGCGCTGGGGGTCGATGGCGACGACGTGCTCGCCGGTCCAGAGGGACTCGAAGTTCGCCGCTTCGGCGGTCTTCGCGTAGCGAAGCACGGCCTCGCGGTCGGAGTTCAAGCCTGCATTGATGCCATAGAGTCCGATCTTCATCGCCAGCCTCCCGGATGTGAGTCGCGGGCGGATGATACGGCGGCTGCCCCTCACGGGCAGTAGACTCGCGACCACGAACCGTTACCACAGGAGGCCCCATGCCGGACCGTGAACCCCTCGACGTGCTCGACGCGATCCACACGACGCGGGCACAGCGATTCCTGAAGCCGGATCCGATCCCGGAGGACGTGATCTGGGAGATCCTCGACGCGGCCGTCCGCGGGCCGACGGGCGGCAACCAGCAGGGCTGGGGGTGGGTCGTGATCCGCGACCAGGCGACGAAGGACGCGATCGCGAAGATCTACTCGGAACGGCTCCTGGCGGCCTACGGCTACGAGCGGGTGAGCGACGAGGAGCTGGGAACGGCGCGCATCACACGCGGCGGGGTTGCGGAGGGCGAAATCGGGATCGACGCGCGCAACCGCCGGGGGGTGGTGCACCTGGCCGAACACTTCGCCGAGGCGCCCGTGATCATCGCGCCGGTCATGCAGACCGCAGCCCGCATGTCGGACAGCACGCGGCGCTCCGGCGCGGGTCTTGGCGGCTCGATCTACGGCGCCGTGCAAAACCTGATGCTGGCGGCGCGGGCGTTCGACATCGGCACCGTGATGACGTGGACATTCGACGACAGCTCCGGCATCGGCGAGTTGCTTGGGTTGCCGGAAAACGCGTTCGTCATGGCCCTGATCCCGCTGGGCTACCTGGAGAAGGGGCGGTTCTCGCAGGCACGGAGGAGGCCGCTGGGCGAGGTGGTGCACTGGGACCGGTGGGGGGACCAGCGGGACGCCCCTGAGTCGGGCCGCTAGACGCGCTCGACGATCTGCGGGAGCACGGTCCCGAGGCGGTCCCGCACGATGGCTGCGGCTATCGGGTCGTAGGGCGTCTCCTGCGCGTTCAGGATGACGAGCCGGGCACCGCGCTGCAGCGCGATCTCGGGGAGCGCGGCCACGGGGTAGACCGTGAGCGAGGTGCCGATCGCGAGGAAGAGGTCGCAGTTGGCGGCGGCGAGCTGGGCACGTTCGAGGTCCTCGGCGATGAGGGCCTGTCCGAAGGAGATCGTGGCCGACTTGATGAGGCCGCCACAGTGCTCACAGTGGGGGTCCTCGTCGCCGTTGCGCACGCGCTCGAGCACGACCTCGATAGGGCCGCGATCGCCGCAGCCGAGGCAGGCGTAGTCGCGAACGGTCCCGTGGATCTCCACGATACGCTCGGGCGAGGTGCCGGCGGCGTGGTGGAGCCCGTCGATGTTCTGCGTGACGAGCGTGTCCAGCTTCCCCTTGCCTTCCAGCGCGGTGAGGGCGTAGTGGCCCGCGTTCGGCTCGGCGTTCTGCATGGGGCTGCCGGCGCGACCGGCCCAGGAACGGACGCGGTGGTCGCGGTCGGCGATGTAGTGCTGGATGGTGGCGGTGCGCTCGGCGGCGGGGTTCTTCGTCCAGACGCCGTCGGGCCCGCGGAAGTCGGGGATCCCGGACTCGGTGGAGATGCCCGCGCCGGTCAGAATGGCGACCGATCGGGCCTCCCGCAGCCAGGTTGCGACCGTGTCGACATCGGTGTCGCTCATGGCGCGAGCCTACCGGAATCTGGCGCCTCCGGGCATCGCACCGTACGCTGAGAGCCGGCGCCTCCAGGGCGCCCTCCGAGTCGATGAGAGCCACCCGCAACCTCGCCTTCATCACCTGCGCCGCCACGCTGATCCTGATCGGGGTCGGGGTGTACGTGCGGGCGACGGGGTCGGGGCTGGGCTGCCCCGACTGGCCGACCTGCCACGGCGGCATCGTGCCGCCGCACGAGCAGGAGGCGCTGATCGAGTCGACGCACCGCTTCGTGGCGGCCTTCGTCGGCATCCTCGTGATCGCGACCGCGGTGCTGGCCTGGCGACACTTCCGGGAGGTGCCGGCGGTGCTCTGGCCAGCGATTGCGGCCGTGCCGCTGGTCGGCATCCAGGGCCTGATCGGGGCGATCACCGTCTGGGAGGAGCTTCCCGCCGAGATCGTCGCGACCCACCTGTTGCTGGCGATGGCCATCCTGACGGTGATGGCGGCGACGGCCCTCGCGATGTTCAACGAGGTCCGCGGCGGCATCCCGCCGGACCAGCGCGCGGCGGCCTGGCGCGTCGGACAGCGGGCGATCGTCGCCCTGGTGTTGTTTGCGGCGGTGGTGTGGATGGGCGGCTACCTGGGCGAGAGCGGCGGCTCCACCGCCTGCGAGGGCTGGCCGCTCTGCAGCGGCGGCGTCCTGCCCGGGGCCGACGATCAGCAAATCACGCACATGGTGCACCGCTACCTGGCAGCGCTGCTGCTCGTACCCCTTGTCTGGCTGATCGTCGCGGCCTGGCGGGAGCGCGGGACACTACGCTGGGGCATGCACGTCGCGCGGACGACGGCGGTCCTTTACGGGGCGCAGGTGGCGATCGGCGCACTCAACGTGCTCTACACGTTCCCCGACGCGCTCACCGTAACGCATACCGTGCTAGCCTCCTTGCTGTGGCTCACCCTGTCGGCAGCCGCGCTCCTCGGATACTCCGCGCAGGCGGTGTCGCGCGACCGCGTCCCGGCGACCCCGGCGGAGGCGCCCGCATGACGGCGCTGACAGTGGCCCTGCGGGAGTCGAGCCGGGCGTCGGCGACGATTCGCAGCTACGTGGCGATCACGAAGCCACGCATCATCCTGCTGCTCCTGGCGACAACGGTGCCGGCGATGGTGGTGGCGGAGGGGGGCTGGCCCTCGACGATGCTCGTGATCGCGACGCTCGTGGGCGGGGCGGCCTCGGCGGCGGGGGCGAACGCCGTCAACTGCTGGTACGACCGCGACATCGACGCGCTCATGAGCCGGACGCAGTCCAGGCCGCTCGTGCAAGGGGAGATTCCCCCGCTCAACGCCTTCCTCTTCGGGCTCGCGCTGGCCGTGGGCGCATTCGCCTTCCTCTGGGCGACAACCAACCTGTTGGCGGCCGTTCTGGCGTGGGCGGCATTCCTCTTCTACGTGTTCATCTACACCGTCTGGCTGAAGCGGCGCTCCTCGCAGAACATCGTCATCGGGGGAGCGGCGGGCGCCTTCCCGCCGATGGTGGGCTGGGCGGCGGTGACGGGCGAGCTCTCGTGGGCGCCCGTGATCATGTTCGCCATCATCTTCTTCTGGACACCGCCCCACTTCTGGGCGCTGGCCCTGCGGATCGCGCCCGACTACCGCAAGGCGAGCGTGCCGATGTTGCCCGTAGAGGCGGGCGCGGTCGCGACGCGGCGGCAGATACTGGCGTACTCGATCGTGCTCCTGCCGCTCACGCTGTCGCTCTTCCTGACCGGGGAGGTCGGCTGGCTCTACGGCGCGGCCGCGGGTGCGGCTGGTCTGGGGTTCGTCGCGATTGCGTTCGGGCTCTGGAAGTGGCCGGAACGGGTGCCCTCGATGCGGCTTTACACGTTTTCTCTGGCATATCTTGCGGCGATCTTCATCGTTATGGCCATTGACGTGGCCATCCTCGGGTAATCTACGCACACCGGCGGCCAAACCCATGCAGGAGTCGACCACCCCCATGAAGCGAACCAAGCCCTGGATTCTCACTATCGCAGTTGCGGCGCTCGCGCTTTCCTTTGTGACGGTAGCGCTGGCGCAACCCTCGCCACCCTCGGTATTCACGGGAACCGTCACTGGCCCTGATGGGGACGTAGCTGCAGGGCTCAGCGTGGAGGCCTTCGTCGGCGACACGCTCTGCAACAACCAGCCTGCCGAGACCTTTTCCAGGTCGGGCGTGACGCGGTACTTCGTGACCGTTCACAACGCCAGCACTCGAGATGGCTGCGCCGGCGACATTCGCTTCGAGATCGGGGGGCAGGCTGCCGCGCAGACCGCACAGCACGGCGGAAGCGGTCCCGTGACGCTGAACCTGACGCTCGCGCCAGCGGCGCCGGAGTCAGTGACCATCAACGTCACCGTGTGGCGCTCCGTGCGGACAGGGAACACGTTCATCAGCACCCAGGCTCCCGGTGAGCGGTGGGTCACCCACAACACGCCCATCGACCTCTCCAACCGGAGTTCGAGCGGGAACTTCTACCAGGGCAGTGCAATTCCCGTGGAGGTCAACGTAGGCACGACGATCACAATCAACGTGACGGTTTGGCGCTCGGTGCGGACGGACAACACGTTCATCAGCACGCAGGCCCCGGGCGAGCGCTGGATTACGCACAACACGCCCATCGACCTCTCCAACCGGAGTTCGAGCGGGAACTTCTATCAGGGAAGTGCAATTCCCGTGGAGGTCGACCTGCAATAGCGGCAGCACCCACTGCCGAAGCAGCGTGAACGCGGAAGCCAGGGCAATTGCCCTGGCTTCCTTCTTCCTCGCGCAGTACCACTCAACCGGCCTTTTGCAGGCAGGCCCCTACGTGACACACTCCGGGAAGGAGCCGCCGTCTGATGTCACCGAACCAGCACGTGGATGTCGCGATCGTGGGTGGGGGTGTGATGGGAGCGGCAATCGCCTACTTCCTCGCGCAGAGGGGCGTAGAGCCGCTCGTGATCGAGGGCACGGAAGTCGCCTACGGCGCGAGCGGGAAGTCGGCTGGACTGCTGTCGCCGGGCCTGCCCCACGACGACGACCAGACGGGGGTTCTGCCTCCGTTGATCGCACGAAGCGTGGCTCTTCACCGCACCGTCTCGGAGCTGCTCGACGGGCCCGCGACCTACGACTACACGCCGTACACAACTTGCCTCGTCGCCCAGGACGAGGACGAGTCGGCCGACCTGCTGGCTCGCGCCGAGCACCTGAGCGCCGAACCGATCCCGCTCGCCGAGCTCGGGGAGCGCTGCCCGTGGATCGACCAGCCCGTCGCGGCAGCCCTCGCACAACCCACGGCGCAGATCGACTCCGCCAGGTTCACCAGGCGGCTGCTGGAGAGCGCACAGAGCATGGGAGCCTCGCTGCGCATGGGGCGGGCCGTGGGGCTGGTGGGCGGAGCGGACTACGTGGACGGCGTGGAGCTGGACGACGGCGTCGTCACGGCCGACGCCACGGTGATCGCCCTGGGGCCATGGTCGCTACGGGCCGCGGCGTGGCTTGATCTACCCGTACCGGTGCGCCCGCTGAAGGGCCAGATCGTGCACCTGGAGCCCGCAGTCGAGCCTCCACCGGGAGGCTTCTCGGACATGCACGGGCACTACGTCGTAACGCGCCCGACTGGTCTCGTGCACATCGGCGCGACGGAGGAAGAAGAGGGATTCGACACGGAGCCGACGGAGGCTGCCCGCGACTACGTGCTCGCAACGCTGGCGCGGTTCACGTCCAGGCTCGAGGGGATGCAGGTAGTCAACCAGACGGCCTGCCTCCGTCCGGTGTCGGGCGACGGTCTGCCCATCATCGGCGCCGCGCCGGGGCGGAAGGGGGCGTACATCGCGACGGGACACGGGCGCAAGGGCATCATCCTCTCGCTTGCCACAGGGGAGGCGCTGGCGGAGTTGATCACCGAGGGGCGCAGCAGCGAGGTCGACCTGACACCGTTCGACCCGGCCCGGTTCGGAGCGGAGCAATAGCGGAGCGGGCGGACCTGGACTGGGCGAGCGTCCTCGCGTGGCGTATGCAGCGGCAGCATCTCGTCTCCCGGCGCCCGCGCGACGAGCTGCTCGAGGTGGTGGGGGCGGTGGGCGGGCTGCAGGCGCAGATGGCCTCCAGCGCAGAGCTGGCCGCGTGGGCCAGGGTCGAAGGGCTCCAGCCGGGCGAGCTGGAGGAGGAGCTGTGGGAGCGCCGCAGCCTCGTGAAGACGTGGGCGATGCGGGGCACGCTCCATCTGCTGCCCGCGAGCGAATACGGCCTCTGGCAGGCGGCGCTCGACACCTACGACCACTACCTGAAGGGCGCCTGGCTGCGGGGTTTCAACATCACCGCCGAAGAGCGCGACTTCCTCCTCGACGCAGTGAGGGAGGTGCTGGGAGGGGAGGGGATGACGCGCGACGAGCTCGCCGAGGCGGTGGCGGAGGCATCGGGGTCGCCGGCGCTCGGGGAGAAGCTATCGGACAGCTGGGGCGCGTACCTGAAGCCCGCCTCGTTCCAGGGGAGCCTCTGCTTCGGCCCCAACCGCGGCCGAAACGTGACCTTCGTTAGTCCGGCGGCGTGGGTCGAGGCGACGCCCGGTCCCGCACCGGAGGAGGCGCTCGCAGAGGTGACGCGACGCTACCTAGGCGCCTACGGGCCGGCGACCGCCGCGGAATACTCGCGCTGGTGGGGTCCGCGCCGTCCGGCGCAGGCGACGCGGTACCTGCGAGCGCTGGGGGACGAGGCGGTGGAGGTCGACGTCGAGGGCGAGCCGCACTGGGCGCTGGCGGATCAGGTTGCGGAGACTGCAGGCACCTCCCCGTCGGGGGCCGTGCGGCTCCTGCCGGCTTTCGACCCTTACGTCATCGGCTCGGCGCGGGATGTCCCGGCGATCCTGGCACCGGAATACAAGGCGCGGGTGCACCGGCCTCAGGGCTGGATTTCGCCGGTGTTGCTGGTCGACGGTCGCATCGAGGGGGTGTGGTCGCACGAGCGGAGAGGAGGGCGGCTGGCGGTGACCATCGAGCCGTTCGGCGAGGTTGCCGGCGCGGTTCGGGAAGGGGCGGAAGCGGAGGCTGAGCACCTCGCGGCATTCTCCAGCGACGAGCTGGCGCTGGAGTGGGGGTAGGAGCCGTCTAGCTCTCGCCGTCCTCGGGCTTGACGATGCCGCGGGTCCAGAAGGGGTCCAGCGCCTTCAGGACCTCGCGCTCCTCATCGCCGGACATGCGCTCCAGGTCGGGCTCCTCGCTGCGCTTCTCCTTGCCGGGCAGGACGGGAGCGGCGCCGGTGTCTTCCGGCCCCCAGCGCACCTTCGCCGCCTCGCGGGCGAGTCGCGCGAGCTCCTTTACGGAATCGGATTCGGCCACGGGCTTCCTCCAGTACTACTTCGCCTTCTCGAAGTTGAGGTGGAGGTTCCACAGACCCAGCATGATGCCGGGCTGGTGGCGGAAGTCGTTCTTCCCCGCTGTGAAGGAGATGCCGTCGAGCCGCTCGAAGAGGCGCTCCCAGGCGATGTTCTGCTCGAGGCGGGAGATGCCAGCCCCGGGGCACACGCGGATGCCCTGCGAGAAGGTCATGTGACGGCCGGTGTTCGGCCGCGAAAGGTCGACGTCGGCGGGACAGGGGTACTCCTCGGGGTCGTGGTTGGCGGCCCCGTATCGGAGGTGCAGGATCGAGCCCTTCGGGATCGTGACGCCCCGGAGCTCCACATCCTTCGCGGTCATGCGGGTCGAGAGGCCCTGGGTGGGGGCCTGGATGCGCATGCCCTCCTCGACGAAGAAGCGGATCTTCGAGCGGTCTGCCTTGAGCGTGTTCCAGAGTTCGGGATCGCGACCGAGGAGCTCGGCCTCGGCGGCGATGGCGTACTGGGTCGTCTCCAGGCCGCCGATGTGCATGCCGAAGACGACGCCGACGACCTCGGAGTCGGTGAGCTTGCGGCCCATGTACTCCACCTGCGTGAGGAAGGACGTCATGTCGTCCTGGGGGTCCTGGCGCTTCTTCGTGACATGGCTCTGGACGTACTGCATGAAGTCGCCGAGGTCGCGGGCGTTGTCCGCCTCTTCCTCGTCGCTCATGAGGTTGCGGTGGCCTTTGCCATACACGAAGCGACGAACCTGCGCCTGGCCCCAGATGCGGAGCTGGGGCATGTCCTCGAAGGGGAAGCCGAGGATGGTGGTCATCACCATTTGCGGGAGCGGAGCGGCGAACTCCTCGACGAAGTCGATCTCGGCGGGCTCACGATCGATCCAGTTGTCGATGAGCTCGTCGACGAAGCGCGTGACCATGGGGCGGTGGCGGGGGGCGCCGGTGGCGCCGACCCAGGGGTCGGTGAGCTGGATACGGTGCTGCTTGTGCAGCTCCATGTTGGGGCGGAGGGTGTTGCGCGCCATCGCGTCGAGCAGGACGGAGTGGTCGTCCTCTTCCTCAACCTCGAGGCCGGCTCCACCGTAGGAAGGCTGGGGGAAGGTGTACGGGTCGCGAATGATCATCGCGATGTCGTCGTACTTCGTGATAATGAAGCCATCGGTGCCGGGAGTCGTGCCCTCGCCGGGGATGCGCAGGACGGGTGCTTCCTCGTGGAGGATCTTGTAGGAGTCGAACCAATGCTCCTGCTGGCCGGCCTTGAAGAGGTCGACCTCCTCCAGATTCACCGGACACTCGGCAACAGCGTCGATCATGTCCTGGTACATCGTCTCGGTCATGGGGTTCTCCCGTGCTCTCGAATGGCCGCACGCTCCGCCCATGCGGAGGCAGCCTCGCATGTTGCGGCTAAGCATACCGCGACCGCAGGGCTTAAGGGATATGGCGAGGCCCACCAGAGCGGTGGGCCTCGCGAAGGTTCCTTGCTTGGTGCGGCCGCGCGCTAGCTCACGCCAGCGGCGGGCTGCTGCTCCCCGCGGACGAGCTTCCCGGGACGAGCGCCGGTGTCCTCGCCGTCTCGCATGATGACCTCGCCGCTGACGATCGTGGCGACGAAGCCCTCCGCCCTCTGGATGAGACGGCGGCCGTCGGCGGGAAGGTCGTGGGCGAGCTCAGGGGCGCGCAACTGGAGACGCTCCAGGTCGATCACGTTGACGTCGCCCTTCATGCCCGGGCGGAGGACGCCACGGTCGTGGAGGCCGTAGAGACGGGCGGTATCGCTCGTCATCTTCTTGACGGCGAACTCGAGGGGCAGGCCCTCGCCGCGAGAGCGGTCGCGGGCCCAGTGCGTGAGCATGAAGGTAGGCATACTCGCGTCGCAGATGACGCCGCAGTGCGCGCCCGCGTCGTCGAGGCCGAGGGCGGCGCGCGGATGCGTCAGCATCTTGCGCACGACTTCGTAGTCGAACTCGGTGTAGTTGAGGGTGGGGGCGAAGAACATGCGCTTGCCTTCGTCCTCCAGCATCAGGTCGTAGAGGAGGTCGTAGGCATCACGGCCCTCGCGCTCGGCGATGGCGGCAACGCTGTCCTCGCGACGGGGCTCGTAGTCGAGCGGCTCCTCCATCGGGAAGACGCGAGAGAGATCGATGAAGGCGATGTCCTGGTGGGCAGCGCTCAACTCCTCCATGAGCTTCGCCTTCACCTCGGGCTTGCCCATCTCGGCCGCGATCTCCTCGATGGGGGTGCGGCGGAGGTGGTGGGCGTCGCCGGCGCCGAGCTTGTAGTGACCGCTGATCTCCTGGAAGGTCGGCGCGTTCACCCAGGGGTGGTTCGTCTGGAGACCGAGCAAGACGCCCGGCGCGCGCGCCGTGACCTGCGGGTAGAGGTCGGCGCCCTCGGCGACGGCCTCCTCGGAGAGGTCGAACATGCGCTTCCAGTGGTCGGGCTCGGCGTCGAGCTGGACGAGGGCGAAGGTGATGGGGCGGCCGGTGGCGGCGGAGACGCGCCGCATCCAGGCGACCTCGAGGTCGGGGAGGTTCATGTCGTCGCCGGTAACGCCGGCGGGGGCGAGCTCGAAGACGCCGGTGCCGGCCTCGGCGAGGGCCTCGCCGAAGGCCATCATCTCGTCCTCTTCGGCGAAGGTGCCGGGGACGTTCACGCCGTCGATGGCGCGATGGACGATCGTGCGGGAGGTGGAGACGCCGAGCGCGCCCGCTTCGATGCCCTCGCGCACGAGCTGCTTCATCTCGTGGATGTCCTCGGGGTTAGCGGGCTCGTTCATGGCCCCGCGCTCACCCATCACGTAGGCGCGGACCGCGCCGTGGGGCACCTGCGTGCCGACATCGAGGGCCTTGGGCAGGGTGTCGAGGTAGTCGAGGTACTCGGGGAATGTCTCCCAGTTCCACTGCATGCCGGCCGAGAGGGCCGTGCCGGGGATGTCCTCGACGCCCTCCATGAGGCCGATGAGCCACTCGTGGCGGTTGGGAGCGGCGGGGGCGAAGCCGACGCCGCAGTTCCCCATGACGACGGTGGTGACGCCGTGCCAGCAAGAGGGCGTGAGCAGGGGATCCCAGGTGATCTGACCGTCGAAGTGGGTGTGGATGTCGACGAAGCCGGGGGTCACGATCTGCCCCGTTGCGTCGACGGTCTCGCGGCCCTCGGCCTCGATGCGGCCGATGGCGGAGATCCTCCCGTCGTCGATGGCGATGTCGCCCTGGAACGGAGCCTCTCCCGTCCCGTCGACAATGGTGCCGTTGCGGATAACCAGATCGTGCACGTGGCGCCTCCCGGAGTGGGCGCAGCAGCGCTGACGCGTCATACGCCCTATTGGGGCTAACGGTACTGAATGGGGGCAGCCCCTACAAGGAGTTTGGGGCGATAGGAGTGTTCCCGAGGCTGGCCCTATAGTGCCCGGTCATGCCCCTTTTCTCCTCGACGCGAGAGCGGTGGCTGTGGTTCTGGACGCTGGCCGTGGTGGCGGCGATCGCTTCCTCGCTCTGGGTCGGCGGACAGCTGGCGGAAGCGCTCCGCGACCTCGAGGCGCTGGAGGAGGCGCTCAGCGCCGGGCTGTTCCTGCTCGGCATGCTCCTCGTGGGGGCGACCGCCGTCCTGCAGGGGGTGTGGGCGCGGCCGGAACGCCTGGAGATCGCCGTGGCCGTGGGCATCGCGGCCGTGTACCTGCTGGTGTTCCTGCGCATCGCCGTGCTGGAGGAGCGCTCGCACCTGATCGAGTACGGGGTGCTGGGCGTGTTCGTGTACGCGGCCCTCACGGAGCGCGCCGGCCAGGGCCGGCGCGTCCCCATGCCGGCGGTGGTCGCGATCCTGGCGACATCGGCCGTCGGGCTGCTCGACGAGTGTCTCCAACTGTTCGTGCCCGACCGCGTGTTCGACCCGTGGGACATCCTCTTCAACGTGCTCGCGGGGGCGCTGGCGGTGGGGGCGAGCGTCGCGCTGGGGTGGGCGCGGCGGCGGGGGCGGGTGGGGGGTGAGGGGCGGATGTCTACCAGTAGGGATCGCTTGCTGGCGGCTCCCCGTAGTCTGTTTCGCCCCAACACACCACGTCACCCTCCTCGGTCACCGCGCAGACGCGGTTCTGGCTGGAGCTGATAGCAACGTAGCGACCGGGAGGCGCGTCGACGGACCACTGGTCGCCAAACGAACCCCGACAGTGAACTTCCCCTGCATCCGTGAGTGCACAAACATGGTTGGGGCCAGTGGTGAGGGCGACGTAGCTGCCTGCGGGTAGAACGCGCGACCATGCAGTCGTAGCGTCCCAGCAGACCACTTCCGCACCGTCGGTGAAGAAGCACAGGGGGCCGGACCCGTGACTCACGACGACGGAGCGGTCAACCGGCGGTGACAGCGCAGCACCATCTTCAGACCTCCGACAGACCAGCTTCCCTTCTTCGGAGAGCGCGCAGATGCGGTCTCCATCCGCCGACCACCCGACGTGGACGCTCCGATAGGGGCCACCAGGAAACTCCACTGGCTCCATGAAATTGCGCGGCCCGTGGCAGGCCGCAGCCCCTGCTTCGGACACCGCACACGTCAGCGGACGGTCTGGGGCCATGGTGATGAAGCGGTAGTTACCGGGGGGAAAGTCGTGGTGGTAGGTAGACCACCCCCAACAAACCATCTCATCCGCCTCCGTGAGTGCGCATGTGCCAGTGACCCCAGCGCTGATAGCCTTGTAGCGACCCTCGGGCACTGCCGCCTGGCCTATGTTGTTCCAGCCCCAGCAGGCGGCTTCGCCTGTGTCGGTCAGGGCACAGGTATGCCCAAGACCATCGCTAACCGCCACATAGCGCCCGGGAGCAGCCTTCGGAGGCGCGACCTTGTTCTCGCGATGACCCCAACAGATCGCCCGCCCGGTTTCGTCGAGCGCGCAGGCATACCCATGGCCCACGTCCACGTCCACGTAGCCGGCGGATGACGGAGCAGGCGGGTCCATCACGAACACCTCTCCTTGCACGAACCAGCCGCTCCCGTGGACCCAGCACTCGAGCTGTCCCGCATCCGTGGCGGCACACACGTGCTTCTCGCCTGGACTGAGCGCGACATAGCGGGTTGTACGGCTATCCCATAGCCCGCAACCCTCGATCTCCCCTGCGGCGCTGAGCGCACACGAGTCGCGCCCGGAAACTGCGACCGAGGTGTAGGTACTCTGGAGCAACCAGGTCGACACCGGATACACGCTTCCCTGAGCACGCGCTGCCTCGGAGCAGACGGCACTCTTGGTGCGGGTCAGTGCGCATACAGTCAGGGACTCCTGGCCCCAACCGAAAAAGGCGTACCGGACGTCCACCTCCGTGTACTCCCCCGGTGGAAGTTCGGGCAGAGCCAGTTCGTATGAAGAGGCTGCCCAAGGTTCCTGACTCGTCCAGCACACGGCCTCGCCAGCGTCTGTCACGGCGCAGGCATGCGTATGCCCCGCAAGGTAGTACTCGTCGCTGGCCCAACTGAACGCCTGATAGCGGCCCGGCGGCGCGTCGCCGGAGGGATCCTGTCTGCCTTCCGGGATCGGCCCGCCACCGCTCGCCCAGCACACGATCGCGCCCTCGTCGGTGATGGCGCACGTCTCGTCTCTCTCAGCCTCGATGAAGGTGTACGTGCCGCGTGGAATGTCCCAGACGTTCACGGTCCCGATGTCCCAGCAGACAGCCTCGTTAGCCTCCGTCAACGCGCAGGCGTGGGAAGCTCCGACGGTGATGTCGGTGTAGACGCCGGGTGGGCCGTCGAAGGTAGGGGATGCGGGGAGGGAGGGGCGGGTGACGGGCGCGGGCTCCGGCACCGGCTCGACGGGCTCGGCGCGGGTGGGGGTGGACGTGGCGGTTGGGGTCGAGCGGGGAGTGGCGCCGGCCGTGGGCGACGGGGCGGCGGTCGCCGTCGGCGTTGGGGTGGTGGGCATGGGTGACACTGTCGCGGTCGCGGTCGCGGTTGGCGACGGCGTTGGCTGTGGCGTCTCGGTAGGGGGCGGGCTGACGACGAGCGGCTGGTCGCCATTGCCAGTCACGACGACCAGAACCGCGACCACGGCAGCTACGGCAGCCAGCGCCACGGCTCCCGCGCCCGCCCAGACAAGGGGGCGTGCCAGCGACTGGAACGCGAGAGGCAGCGCGAGCAGGGCCCGCAGGCGGCTTCGTTCCGCGGCCGGTCTCCACGCAGCAAGCTGCCGGCGATCCTCGAGGCCGAGCTTCGAGAGCATGTTCGAGATGTGGTACTTGACGGTGTCGGGGCTGAGGCCGAGTCGCACGGCGATCTCAGCGTTCGTGCCACCCTCGCGTAACTCGTCCAACACCCGCCACTCGGCGGGCGTCAGGATGTCGGGGTGACTAGGACGGCCGCCACGGTTGCGTTCCATGACGCCATCCTAGAACGCGACATGGGGGAGTTTCCCCACCCGATCGGACCCAATTTCCCAAGCCTGCTGCGGTGGCGCTTGCGCGGGGTGTGTCGTTAAGCTCTCCCGTCGGCCCTGCGGCAATGGCCGCGGGGCGTATCACCATGAACTCCAGGAGGGGTGTGATGAAGCTGGAAGGCAAGGTCGCGGCGGTTACCGGGGGGACCCGGGGCATCGGTCGGGGCATCGTGGAGGCGTTTATCGCCGAGGGCGCGAGCGTTGTCATGAACGGTCGCAGCGAGGAGAAGGGCGCGCGGGCGCTGGAGGAGATGGGAGCGGGCGACCAGGCCCACTTCATCGCCGGCGACGTGACGCAGGAGGCGACCATCTCGGGGCTCGTCGACGGGACAGTCGAGCGCTACGGGCGCATCGACATCCTCGTGAACAACGCGGGCGGCAGCTCCGGCTTCGCTCCCGTCGCCCAGATGGAGAACGAGGCGTGGGACCACACGATCACGTGGAACCTGTCGGCCACGTTCTGGGGCATCAAGCACGCCTTCCGCTACATGATTCCGCAGGAAAGCGGGCGCATCATCAACATCTCCTCGCTGGAGGGGAAGCACGGCAAGCCGGGCATCGCCGCCTACGTGGCCGCGAAGCACGCGATCAACGGGCTCACGAAGAGCTCGGCCCAGGAAGTGGGCACGACGGGCATCACCGTGAACGCCATCTGCCCGGGGCTGATCGAGACGGACATCGTGCGTGAGAGCGGGGCCGCCGCCGCCGCTTCAATGGGGCTGACCTACGACGAAATGGTCGAGCAGTTCTCCAGCGAGTCCTCGATCAAGCGCATGAACACCGTCGAGGAGGTCGGCGCCGTGGCCGTGCTGCTGGCGTCGGACGTGGGAGCGGGCATCACGGGCGCGCTCTGGTCGGTCGACGGCGGGACGGCCGCCTACTAGACGGCCGCCTACTAAACGCCACCGCGGCTCAGGAGGGACACGAGGATGAGCGACGAGCTTCACTGCAGCTGGGACAGCCACCACGACACCGTGCACGGGAACTACACCACGGCGAACGCCGCCGAGGTGCTCCCGGGCGTGACCAAGCCGCTGTCCGCCGACATCTGGCGGGAGTGGGACTATGTCTGGAACTACGGGGTCATGGAGACCTTCGGCACGACCGATCTGCTGGAGATCCCGAAGCCTCCCGTGGCGACCACGCTGCCGTTCATCGGGGGGCGCTTCGTCATCAACTTCGGGTTGAACATGGCGTTCACGGCGCTGTACTCCGTGGGCGAGGGAAGCGACTTCCTGAAGCAGTTCCTCGAGGGCGGCGAGGAGGAGTTCACGAGCGAGGCCCACGGCGACGAGGAGCGTGCTATCGCCGCGCGCGCTGCCATCACCGAGAAGTGGGAAAGCTCGGTGGAAATCCGCGACCAGAACCGTGAGATCAGCAAGAAGGCGTACCAGGAATCGTTGGCGCGCGACTGGAGCGCTGCCAGCGACGCCGAGCTCATCGAGGCGCTGGACGCCGGGACCGAGCTGGCTGGACGGATCTTCATGGCGCACTACTTCAACTCGGTGGGCGGCGGCGAGTACACGAGCGTAATCGGGGCGATCCTCGACGAGCACATCCCCGACCACCCGCCGGAGTGGGCGAACACGATCACGAGCGGGCTCACGGATGTCGAGAGCGCCCTGCCCGCGAAGGCGATCTGGGATCTGAGCCGCTTCATTGCGGCTCGACCCGCGCTCGCGGCGGAGTTCGCGTCACTAACCCCGGACGAGCTCCTGTCGAACCTCGCGAGTCCTCCCAACGACGACTGGCAGGCGTTCGCGGCCGAGTACGCCGAGTTCATCAAGGAGCTCGGCTTCCGTGGGCAGAACGAGACGAACCCTTCGTACCGGACCTGGAACGAGGCGCCGAACTTCGTCCTGAGCAGCATCCAGGCCGACCTGAACGCGCCGCCCGAGCGCGACCCCCACGAGCTGGAGCGCAAGCAGGCGGCCGCGCGTGAGGAAGTTGAGCGCGAGATCGAGTCGAAGCTGCCGGCAGAGGTGCTGGACGAGTACCGGCAGGCCCTGTACCACGCGCAGACGATGAACCGGGGCCGCGAGAGCAGCAAGGCGAACTGGGCGCGGGCCTGCCGTACGCAGCGGCCGCCGGTCGTCGAGCTTGCCAGGCGGCTCGTCGAGCGCGGCATCCTCGACGACGCCGAGGACGTCTGGTTCCTGCGGCTCCCGGAGCTGCGGCAGGCGGCCGGGGGCAACCTCGACGGCGCCGAGGCGAAGGCCAACATCGCCAGCCGCAAGGACGAGTTCGCCCTGATGGAGCAGCACGAGCTGCCGGTCATGTTCGAGTGGCCGGTGGAGCTGATCCCGAAGGAGGCGGCCGCGCCGGTCACTTCGGCCACCTACGAGGGCCTGGGCGTCAGCCCCGGCCAGGCTTCGGGCAAGGCGCGCGTCATCGAGAGCGCCGAGGCCGCCGTGAGCGCCATGCTGGAGCCCGGGGAGATCCTCGTAGCGCCGGTAACGGACGCGGCCTGGACGCCGCTGTTCATCCCCGCCGCGGGCGTCGTGGTGGAGACGGGCGGCATCCTGAGTCACGCCGCCACGGTCGCGCGCGAGTTCGGGATTCCCGCGGTCGCGCAGATCCGGGGCATCACGTCGCTCATCCCGGACGGGGCCACGGTGACCATCGACGGCTCGACGGGAACGGTCACAGTCGAGCCATAGCAGAGATTTTCAGGCGGCGGGGCGACCGGCTCCGCCGCCTGCTTGCCTCTCTAACACCCTCACCTTAGCGTGAGGGTGTGCGCGCCCCGCGCACCGGAGGCCCCTTGGCGCAGTCGACAGGCACGGCCGGCGCCGAGGCCGTTCCCCGCTCCAACCCGGTCACCGCCCGCGTAGCCGCCCTGCCCACGTTCGCCTCCTTCGGGGAGCGCGACTTCCGCTGGTTCTACCTGGCCATGCTCGGCCAGATGGCAGGGATGAACATCCAGCTCGTGATGCGCGGGTACGTGGTGTTCGAGATAACGGGCTCGTTCGCGGCGCTGGGCGGGATCGCGCTCGCCTCCGCCCTGCCCATGCTCTTCCTCGGCGTCCTCGGCGGCGTGCTGGCGGATCGTGCGCCGAAGAAGGTCGTGCTCCAGGTGGGGCAGTTCGTCTCCGTCCTGACCGCCCTGGGGGTGGGCATCCTCATCCTGACGGACACCATCGTGCTGTGGCACCTGTTCGCCGCGGGGGCCCTGCAGGGCATCACGATGGCGCTGATGATGCCCTCGCGGCAGGCCATGATCCCGGAGGTGGTGGGACGCGACCTGCTGATGAACGCGGTCGCGCTCAACTCTGCGGGCATGAACCTGATGCGGGTATTGGCGCCGGCGGCGGCGGGCTTCCTGACGGCCGCGGCCGGTGGCGGCGTCATCGGCGCCGGGCCCGTCTACATGGTCATGGCCGGCACCTATTTCTTCGCGATGGTCACCCTGGCGATGTTGCCTCGCCAGGAGGCCGCCTCGAGCGGGTCGGCGCGGGGCGGGCTGGGCGACCTGCGTGACGGGTTCGTCTACGTGCGCCACGACCCAACCATCCTGATCGTGCTGGCCGTGACGCTGCTGAGCGCGTTCCTGGCGATGCCCTACATCCAGCTCCTCCCGGGCTTCGTGAAGGACGTGCTCGACGGCGGACCGGTGGAGTTGGGGTTGCTGACGGCCGTGAGCGGGGGCGGGGCGCTCTTCGGGGCGCTCGTGATCGCCTCGCTGCCGGAGCGCCGCCGGGGCCTGCTGTTGCTGCTGAGCGTGGTCGGGCTGGGCGCGTCGCTGATCCTGCTCGCGGGCTCGACGGCGTTCTGGTTCGCCGTCATCGCGATCGTGTTCGTCGGAATCGGCACCGCAGGGCGGCAGGCGTTCAGCCAGATCCTGCTGCACTCCTACGTGGAGAACGAGTTCCGGGGTCGCGTGATGGCGCTGATGATGCTGCAGCCGGGGATGATGGCGCTGGGGGCGTTCGTCATTGGCGTGGTCGCGGAGCGGGCCGGTATCGACATCGCGATGGGGGCGCTCGCTATCGGCCTCGTGGGAGTCGCGGCGTTCATCATGGTGGCCTCGCCGCGGCTGCGGCGCCTCGAGTAGAAGGGAACTACTCGATCTCGCCCCGCGCCCACTGGGCCGTGGCCTCGCGGCCGCTGATGTCCATGATCTCGACGCGCAAGGCCTGCGGGCTCGAGAGGTAGGCCCAGCTGTTCAAGCGGCCACCGGGGCCGATTCCGGCCGCCTCGATGGCCTGGCCAAGCCCCTCCAGCCGCTCGATTTCGGCCTCGACGTCGTCAACGTGTACGCCGATGTGGTGCAGGTGCGAGCCGGGCGCGAGCGCCCAGACCGAGTCCGGGACAGCCTGCAGTACCTCGAGAAAGAGCGGCCCCTCCTGCGAGTAGACGACAGAGAGGTTGAGCGTGCGATCGCCGCGCGAGTCGCGCACGGGCAACTCAAGGTGGCGGGGCGTGGTCCAGGAGACGCCGTAGACCTCGCCGACCTCCTCCATGCCACGCTGCAGATCGGAGGCCACGAAGGCGATGTGGTGGATGTCCTCGTAGCGGATCACGGATGACTCCCTGCCGGCTGCGCTAGCCGCCACCGCCGCCGCCGGCGACGGCGGAGACGATGAAAAGGATGACCTGGATGGCGATGAAGATGGCGAGCAGCTTCGACCACCACGGGAGCCCCATAAAGAAGTCCCAGGCCGAATCGGAGCGCTGCTGACCCGGCGGGCGTTGCGGTCGCTGGGGCCTCCCCAGAGGGTCGCGCTCGCGGTCTCGGTCGCCGAGGTTGGGGAGGTCGTCGAGGGGGGAGGGAGGCGGTTCGCGGCGCGAGATCGGATCCTCGCGGGGTGGGGGCGGAGGGGGCGGGGGGGGCGGTGACGGGGGGCGGAAGGGGATGGGCTCGTTCCGCATCTGCCCGCAGCCGACGCACTGCATGCGCTTGCCGTCATCGCCGTCGAGGGGACGCCAGGCGTGGATGCCGAAGATGTGGACGAAGCGCTCGGGGAGGGTGGGCATGCCGAGAGCGGAGCGATGGGCGGATGCGGGCGCGGCCTGGGGACGACGCGGCTCCTCTCGGGGCCGGGGGGGTTCGGCGGTGGCGGAAGGGGAAGGCGCCTCCGGCGCCGGCTCGGGGGCGGGCGGCTCGGGGGCCGGGGCGAAGTCGCCCTGCTCGAGAGCAGCGGCGAGGGCGCGGCGACCGTCCTCGGTCGTCTCACCGTCCTCGGAGATGTCGTTGGGGAAGCGGGCGCTGACGGTCGCGATCTGCTCGTCGGTGTATTCGCTCAGGTCGTAGCCGCGCCAGCGCATGGTCTCGCGGATGCGACGCACCTTGGGCGAGTCGGCGCTCGGGCGGGAGCGGCTGTCGCCATCCCCGAAGCCAAGGGCACGCGTCAGACGGCTCATCGGGAAGCCCTCCAAACACGCAGGCAAGCCGTGCTGCGCCGGTTGTCGGCGTTCATCTGCTCATTGTCTACAAAAGCGAGCCTTTTGTCCCAGCACGCCGGGTTGACAAGCCTTTACCGGGGCAAAAGAGCGCCGACCTCAGCCGCGCGTGTGGTAGGCGCACTCGAACTCGTACCAGCCCGAGCCTTTGACGCGCAGTGGGGTGTGATCCATCGCGGCGCCAGCCTCGTTGTGCTCGGCGCGTCCTTCCCAAGCGTTGGGATCGCGCTGCCACTCGTTGAGGACGCGCTCCGCCTCCTCGTAGCTCTCGGCGTCGACCTCGTAGATGGCGATGTACTCGGAGGGGATATCGATGCCAACGTGCCCGCCGCGAAGCTTGTAGACGGTGCCGCTCAGGAAGTTGGGACAGAGGGCGGTGTCGTAGATGTGCTGCCCGAGGTAGAAGTCGTCGAAGGCCTCCTGGTCTTCGGGGCTGGTGGGCTCGACGAGGCCGATGAGGATGAAGCGCGCCATGGGGGAACCTCCGTGGCAGGGATGGCGGCACGGTAGCACGCGAGTCCAGCGACGGGGGCGTGGGGTTAGCCGCTTCGTCGCGTACGATGGTGGTTCGCTCATGCAACCGACCGTGCCCCGCGCCATGCCACCCGGTGCCCATCGACACGGGAGTGACGCTGCGTGAGCGCCATAACACCAGCATCCGGCGTGTCAGTGTCGCCAGAGGACGCGCGCTCGCTGCAGGCGAACGTGTGGCGGTTCTACCTGTTCCGCTTCTTCGTCGACTTCCAGCTCTGGCTGCCGATCTGGGTCGTTTACCTGACGGACGAGCGGGGGCTCTCGCTGTGGCAGATCGGGGCACTCGACGCGCCCTTCTGGATTCTGCTCATCGTGCTGGAGGTACCGACAGGGGCGATCGCGGATCGCTGGGGGCGCAAGGTCTCGCTGAGCTACGGCGCGTTCGCGAACGCGATCGCGGTGATCGTGTTCGGACTGGCGGGGAACTTCGGGGTCCTGCTCATCTCCTACATGGTGTGGGCGGCCGCGTTCACGCTGTATTCGGGAGCCGACTCCGCCTTCGTCTACGACTCGTTGAGAGCGGTCGGACGGGAGAACGAATTTCAGAAGCTGTGGGGACGGACCCGCGCGGTGCAGGCAGCAGGCGCGATTCTCGGGCTGGGCGTGGGGTCGCTGCTGGCGGAGATCGTCAGCCTCTGGGTGCCGGTTGTGGCCAGCGGCGGGCTGATGGCGGTCGCGTGGCTGGTGAGCTTCACCTTCAAGGAGCCGCCGCGTTTCGACGAAGGCGAGCAGCAGGCGGGCTACCTCGAAGTCACAAAGGGGGCGTTCCGGGTGGCGTTCGGGCAGCCAGCCGTCCGCATGATGATGCTGTTGATGGCGGTGGTGATGGGGGTGGGCGTGAGCATGATCATCCTCCAGCAGCCCTTCCTCGACAGCCACGACGTGAGCTACGGCCTCTTCGGGCCGTTCCTGATGCCGGGACAGTTCCTCTCGATCGCGGGCGCGCTGCTCGCCTATCGCATCTCTGCGGCACTGGGGGTGAGCCGCCTCATCGCCCTGATGCCATTGGTCGTGTTAACGACAGCAGTAGGCCTGGGCACCGTCGACCACCTGGCAGCATGGGCGTTTTACCCGCTCACCACGCTGATGTTCGCGATGAGCTTCGTCGTGATCTCGGACTACCTGAACCGGCGCATCCCGAGCGCCAACCGGGCCACGATCCTGTCGATCCACAACATGCTCTTCAGCCTCGTCGTCGCGGCGATGGAAGCGCTCCTGACCGCGATCGGCGACTGGCGGAGCCTGCCTACCGCCTACCTGACGGGAGCGGTCTTGCTGGCGGTGTTCGGCGCACCCCTGCTCGCGTTCTGGCTGCGGGAACACAGCCGCGAGCAGTTACCGGGCGAGGAGCCCGGCGGGGGCGGCGACCGCGAAGCCGAACCCGAGCCGGCGCAGCCGTCCTAGGCTTCGCCGGCGGCCTCCATGGCGGCCCAGCGCTCACGGGCGAGCACGAAGATGTGCTTGTTGCCGGTGGTCCAGGTAACGGTGAGTTGGCAGCGGCGGATGCGCCAGCCGTCATCGCCGCGTACGAGGGTATTGGTGTAGTAGCCGCCCAGGGTGAGGGTGTTGTCGCCCTCGTCGTTGGGGAGGTAGTGCTGGGCCTGCATGTAGGAGACGCAGGTGGCCTCATCGCCCCCGTCGGCGAAGGTGATGACGTGGTTCGTGCTGATGTGCTGGGTAGCCGAGAACCCGCTGAGCCCGGCGCGCACGCCCGCGGTCCAGTCGTCGGCGCGCATGGTCGAGGGCTCGCCACCGCTCCAGGATGTGAAGTCGATCTCGACCTCGTCGGTGAAGCAGGAGCGGTAGGCCCCCCAGTCGCGCATGTCGATGCCGGTGGCATAGCGCAGGACGGTATCGCTGATGGCCTGTCGGTCGAGCAGCGTCTGGAGCGCGTCGTCGCTCATGGGGAACCCCCTGGTGAGTCGTCGTGAGTGTCTAATGGCTGGTGGGGAGTGTAGCGAGGCGCTCGGCCATCTGCTGGCGAACGAAGCGGCGCTGGATCTTGCCGGAGGCGGTGGCGGGAAGGGCTTCGAAGCGCTCGATGGCGGCGGGAATCTTGTAGCCGGCGAGGCGGCTGCGGAGCAGCGGTTCGACGCGCGCCAGTTCGACCGGCAGCGGCGAGACGACGGCGGCGACGACGCGCTGGCCCCACTCCTCGTCGGGGACGCCGACGACGGCGGCGGCCTCGATGCCGGGATAGGCGAGGAGGGCCGCCTCGACCTCGGCGGGGTAGACGTTCTCGCCGCCGGAGACGATGACGTCGTCACCGCGGTCGAGCACGGTGAGGAATCCGTCTCTGTCGAGGAAGCCGATGTCGCCGGTCTCCAGCCAGCCACCGGCAAAGGCGCGGTCGGTCGCATCCGGGTCGCGATAGTAGCCAGGGGTGACGGCAGGCCCGCGGATCAGGATCTCGCCGGGCTCCCCCGTTGGTGCGTCAACGCGCACGTCGGCGGAGAGGAGGGCGCGTCCGGCCGAACCGAGGTGCGACATCGCCTCCGATGGCGCGAGGGTGGTGACCTGGCTGCAGGCCTCGGTGAGGCCGTAGGTCTGGACGACCGGCAGGCCGCGAGCGGTCGCCCGTTCGAGCAGCGTCGGTGGGACCGGTCCGCCGCCCACGAGTACGGCCCGGAGCGAGCCATCGAAGCGGCGGTCGTCGGCGTTGAGCATGCGGCGGAGCATCGTGGGCACCACGGAGAGGAGCGTTATGTCGCTGAAACGAACGGCGCGGTTGACGGCTTCGGGGTCGAAGCCGGCGTGGAGCTCGACGGCGGTGCCGTAGATGGCGCTGCGGACGGGGATGGAGAGGCCGCCGACGTGGTTCAGGGGCAGGCAGGCGAGCCAGCGGTCGGAGGGATCGAGGCCGAGGTTGAGGGCGGACGCGCTGGCGCTGGCCCAGAAGTTGCCGTACGTGAGCATGACGCCCTTCGCGTTCCCGGCCGTGCCCGAGGTGTAGACGATGCTGTGGCAGGAGTCCTCGTCATGGGCGTCGACGAGGGCCGTCCTCTCCGGGACAGGCGGGAGGGGCATGCGGCGCGGCAGCGGCGAGCCCGCAAGGGCAGCGGCCTCGATGGCGAGCGCCTCGCGGGTCTTGTCGCAGAGCACGACGGCGGGCTCGGCATTGCGGAGTTGGTCCGCGAGCTCGGCGGCGGTAAGCCGGACGTTGAGGGGCACGAAGATGGCGCCGGTGAGGCCGGTCGCGTGCATCGCGACGACGAAGTCGCGGGAGGCGCCGGCGATGATGGCGACGCGCTCACCGGGCCCCGCGCCATCCGCGGCGAGCGCATTCGCCTGGCGGACGGCGTACTCGTAGAGGGAAGCGTAGCTGAGCCCGCGTCGCCGGCCACTGGAAATCGCGGTCACGCGCGGAAGGGCGCGGGCGCGGTGGGTGAGCCAGTCGGGGAGCATCGCGCTCATGCCGGCACACCCTGCCAGGGGCCGGTGGCGAAGCGGTCGAGCGCGTCATGATCGAGTTCGACGCCGAGCCCGGCGGTGTCCGGTAGCGCGAGCGCTCCCCGTTGAGGGGAGGGGCAGCCGCGCACGATATCGCCGGCGAGCATGGGCAGCGTCGCGAGGCCGCAGGCGGGGCGGGGCTCGGGCAGGAGCGCGGCGAGGTGGGTCGCGAGGGTGGTGCCGATGCCCGTGTCGAACGTCGTGGTCAGGATGCAGGGCACGCCGCGGGCGGTGGCCTCGGCAATCATGGCGAGCGCCTCCGCCAAACCCGTGCGCAGCGGCTTGATGACGACGGCGTCGACGGCGCCAGCATCGAGAAGAGCGCGAAGGTCGGCGAGGGAGGCACAGGACTCGTCGGCGGCGATGGGGACGGGGCTGGCTTCCCGCACCCGCGCGAGGCTCGCGACGGCGGCGGGGCCCGGGTCCACCGGCTGCTCGCAGAGCGCGACGCCGTGGGTCGCGTGAGCGGTGAGGGCCTCGACGGCCTCCCCCTCGTTCCAGACGCCGTTCGCGTCGATGCGAAGCTCGCTGTCCGAGCCCATGGCGGTGCGGACAGCACGCAGTCGCTCGCCATCAAGGGCGACATCGCGACCAACCTTCACCTTGACGGTCGAGAGGCCGCAGTCGAGCGCCGCCGCAGCCTCGCGGGCGAGGTCGTCGGGAGAGGCAGCCCCGAGGAGCGCGTTCGCAGGAACGGGAGCGGGCGAGGGAGGCTCCCGCCCAGCCTGCTCCGCCAGCCAGCCGGCGAGGGGCATTTCACACGCCCGTGCGAGCAAATCGGCGAGCGCCGTCTCGATGCCGACGTCCGCGCCCGGAAGCCGCTCGTCACGTGGCAGGGGCCACGCCTCGGCCGGTGGCCGGCCCATGAGTGTCTTTCCCACTTCGGCCAGGCGGGTCGCAAGGTCGTCGACACCGAGCCCCTCGGCGGGCAGCGGTGCGCTCTCGCCGAGGCCGACCGCGCCATCGGCGGTCTCGATACGCACGACCACACCCTCGCGGGCGGTCAGGTCACCGGCGCCGGTGGCAAGGGGGTCACGGAGGGGGATGCGCCAGGGCCGCCAGCGCACGTCGGCGACGGGGCCGGCGGGGGTCATGGCCGTCGCGGGAATTTGGCCATGTCCGAGTAGGCGGGCTCGCGCTTCTCGATGAAGGCGTTGCGGCCTTCCTTGCCTTCGTCGCTCATGTAGAAGAGGAGCGTCGCGTTGTGGGCCAGCTCGGTGATCCCGGTCATCCCGTCGAGCTCGGCGTTGAACGACGACTTCATGAGGCGCAGGGCTAGGGGGCTGTGGCGAAGGGCCTCGCGGGCCCACTGGACGCCCTCATCCTCGAGCTGCTCTAGGGGCACGACGGCGTTCACGAGGCCCATCTCGAGCGCTTCGCGGGCGTCGTACTGGCGGCAGAGGTACCAGATTTCGCGCGCCTTCTTCTGGCCGACGAGGCGGGCGAGCTGCCCCGCTCCGAAGCCGCCGTCGAAGGAACCGACGCGCGGGCCGGTCTGGCCGAAGCGGGCGTTCTCGGCGGCGATGGTGAGGTCGCAGATGACGTGCAGGACGTGCCCACCCCCGATCGACCAGCCCGCTACGAGGGCGATGACGGGAATGGGGATGGAGCGGATGAGCTTGTGCAGGTCAGTGACGTTGATGCGGGCGACGTCGTCCTCGCCGACATAGCCGCCGTGGCCGCGGACGCGCTGGTCGCCGCCAGAGCAGAAGGCGCGGCCGCCCTCGCCGGTGAAGAGAATGACGCCAACCTCGGGATCCTCGCGCGCCTTCTGGAAAGCGTCGATCAGCTCGAAGACGGTCTCGGGACGGAAGGCGTTGTGGACCTCGGGCCGGTTGATGCTGATACGAGCGATCCCCTCGGCCTTCCCGTAAAGGATGTCCTCGTAGTCACCTGCCGGCTCCCAGGCTACCGCCATGTCGCTGCTCCCTCGCGCCTTCCTCAAGGAAGGCCGTAATCGTCGGGACGCAGTATGCCGCTTTCTCGATGTGTGCGGCATGGCCGGCGCCTGGGACGAGGACAGCGCGGACGTTCGGCATCGCTTCCGCCATCTCGGCGGCGATGGCGGCGAACTTCGCGTCGTGCGCGCCCGCGAGCAGCAAGGAGGGCGCTTCGATGGCGCCGAGTCGGTCGTGGAGGGGAGGCTGGGCGCCGGTTCCCATGCCGCGAAGGCTGTTGGCGAGACCGCGCGCATCGTTAGAGAGGCGGCCGCGGCGGATGGCGAGCCGCATCCCCGTGGGGAGCCGCTGCTGGCTCTCGAAGAGGGGCAGGGACTCCCAGTAGTCGACGAAGGCGGGGACGCCATCCTGCTCGATACGGCTGGCAAGGGCTTCATCGGCGGTGCGACGGGCCTCGCGCTCATCCGCGTCGGCCAGGCCTGGGGAGGCGCCGATGAGCACGAGCCGGTCCACGGCCTTGGGGATGGTGGCCGCCACGTAGAGGGCGAGGCGCCCGCCCATTGAGTAGCCCAGCCACGAGCTCCGGCGCAGGCCAAAGGCGAGCATGGCGGATACGGCGTCTCGGGCGGCGCGGTCGATGGCGTAGCTGTCGAGGTCGGCGGGCTTGCCGGAGGCTCCGTGCCCGACGATGTCGACGGCGAGCAGGGTGTAGCGCGCGGCCAGCATCTCGGCGAGCGGCCCCCAGCTCATGGCGGAGCCGGTGAACCCGTGGAGCAGCACCAGGGGTGGTCCGCTGCCCCAGCGCTCGACGTTCAGTGAATAGCCGCCTTCGAGAGGAACCAGCGTCATGCCCAGGCAGCCTCGTTGGCCTGCGCCCACGCTTCCTGGTGCATCTGGAGGTTGCGGACCCGGTCCGTGCGGACCTCGATGATGCGGACGCCCCGGCCCGGCCCCGACAGGGCGCCGTCGAGCTCGCTCCAGTCGCCGAGGACGCGGTGGCTCGCGCCGTAGGCGGCGGCCGCGGCGGCGAAGTCGATGTCGCTGGGCGTAGCGAACCACTCCTCGAACACGTGCTCGTGGGCAGCCTGGGGGAGGTAGTGGAAGATGGCGCTCCCGCCGTTGTTGAGCATGACGACGGTCAGGTCGAGCCCGTGGCGCATGCCCGGCCAGAGACCGTTGAGGTCGTGGTACAGGGAGATGTCCCCGATGAGGAGGACGACCGGCCCCACTCCGGCGGCAGCGTGCCCCAGTGCCGAGGAGACGACGCCATCGATGCCGTTGGCGCCGCGGTTGGAGGCGACGGCGAGTGGCTTGCCGTCGCCGGCGAGGAACGAGTCCACGTCGCGGACGGGCATGCTGCTCCCGGCGAAAATCGTGGCGCCGGCGGGGAGCGCGCGTTGCAGCTCGACCACGGCGCGACCCTCGAAGGGATCCGGCGCCGCCAATGTGTAGGCGTCGAGCGCGCGACGGGCGCGGGCGTCGCGCTCGCGCCACTGCGCGAGCCAGTCGCCGTTCGCTTCGTGGGAGAGCCCCTCGCGGAGGGCGACCGCGGCAGAGCGGGCATCCGCGGTCAGGCGCTGCGTCGTGACGGCGTTGGGGTCGCGGAAGGAGCCGGGGAGGTCGCAGAGGATGTGAGTCGCGCCGGTCGCGCCGGCGAGGAACTGGTTGAGCGCCTTCGATGTCGGCGCCGCTCCGAAGCGCAGGATGCAGTCCGGCGCGAGGGCGGCAGCGCGGGCATCGCGGAGGAAGGCGTCGTACGCGTCGATGACATGTGTTCGGTCGTGGGCGCCGGTGCGGAGACCGCTGAGGGGGTCGGCGAGGAGGGGAGCGCCGAGGGCGCTCGCCAGGGCCGCGACCGGCTCGGCGGGGAGGCCGCCACTCTCCGGCCCGGCCACCACGAGGGGCCGCTCGCAGCCGTTCAGGGCCGCGACCGCCGCTTCGATCGCGTCGGGGCGGGGCGCGACGGGCGGAACCGCCGGGAGTGAGCCGCCCTGCTCGGTGGGGACGGGGGCAGGGTGGGCGCCGGGAGGCTCGATGAGGGGTTCGTCGAAAGGGACGTTGAGGTGGACTGGCCCCGGCAGCGGCCCCAGCGACTCCTCGACCGCGTGGGCCGCCGCCTGCCCGAAGACCTGGGGCGACGCATCCGGGGAGCCGGGGGCGGGGAGGTCGCGCTCGTGGCGCACGCTGACGCCGTACAGGCCCACCTGGTCGATGGTCTGGGGGGCGCCGACATTGCGAAGGTGGGGCGGACGGTCGGCGGTGCAGACGATGAGAGGGACGCGCGAGAGGTCGGCCTCGACCACGGCGGGGTGGTAGTTGGCGGCGGCGGTGCCGGACGTGCAGACGAGCACGACCGGCCTGCCGCTCGCGCGGGCGAGCCCGAGCGCGAAGAACGCCGATGATCGCTCGTCGAGGTGGAGCCAGGGGCGAATGGCGTCCTGCTCGGCGAGGGCGACCGTCAGGGGTGTGGAGCGGGAGCCGGGCGTGACGCAGGCGTCGCGGACGCCGGCGCGGGCGAGGCCTTCGACGAGGGCGCGGGCGGCGGCGGTGTTGGCGGCGGCAACCACCGCTATTCCCCGCGCAGGGCCTCGAGCAGGGGACGGAGCTTCAGCTCGGCCTCGGCGAGTTCGCGATCGGGGTCCGAGCCCGCGACGACCCCGGCGCCGGCGTAGAGCAGCGCCTCACGCCCGTGCAGGAGGGCCGATCGCAGGGCCACGGCGAAGGCGCCCTCGCCGTTCATGTCCATCCAGCCGATAGGGCCGGCGTACCAGCCACGGTCCATGCCCTCGAGCCGGGCGATGGCGTCGAGCGCGGGTTCGCGGGGCGAGCCGCCGACGGCCGGCGTGGGGTGCATCGCGAGCAGGGCATCGAGCACGTCGACGCCGGGAGCGGCACGCCCTTCGATCATGGTCTGCAGGTGCTGGATGCCGGCCATGCGGAGGAGCTGGGGCGTGTCCGGCACGGAGAGTTCAGTGCAGAGCGAGTCGAGCGTTTCGCGGGCCGCGCGCACGACGAGGTCGTGCTCGCTGCGCTCCTTCTCGCTGGCCAGGAGGACGGCGGCCAGTTCCTCGTCTTCCTCGGCATCGTCCCCGCGGGCGCAGGTGCCGGCCAGGCTGAGGGCGCTTACGCGGCCCCGATCGAGGGACACCAGCAACTCGGGGCTGGCCCCGACCCAGCTCGAGTCACCGAGCCGGTAGCCGAAGACGTAGCAGCCCTCGTAGCGGTCGGCGAGGGCGGTGAGCGTGGCGGCAACGTCGTGGGGGGTGGGCGAGTGGCAGCGCGCCTGCAGGGCGAGGACGACCTTGCGGTAGCGGCCATCGGCGATCTCGCGGAGCGCCTGCGAAACGGCGGCGCGCCAGTGCGGCGCGTCGGGACCGGTGCGCTGGTACCGGGGAGGGCCGGCAGCCGGGCGAGACGGCAGGGCGACGCGGGCAATGGCAGCCGCAACGGCTGCCGCGACCCCTTCCCGCGTCTGCTGGGGGCGGACGGCAAGGGTGAGGGAGGCGCTCACCTGGCCTCCGTGAAGGGCCACGATGACCTCGGGAAGGACGAAGCGCCAGGCGCCAAAGGCCGCCCATGCGTGCTCGAGGTGGGGAGCGCTCGCATCGAAGCGCGCGCCCCCGAAAAAGCGGGGCCGGGCGAGGGGGTCGACCTCGCCCGCGCGATGCTCGTCGGCGGCCTCGCGGAGGGCGGGGGCGGCCGCCGCCAGCGGGGCGCCCGCGGCCGAGCCCAGGTCGAGGGCGCGGCCGAAGCCGAACAGGTGCAGGTCTTCGGAGGGCTGCTCCCAGGACACGGTGGCGGCGGAACGGAGCTGCTGGACGCTCCACCCTGCCGCACTGCCGAGCAGCGCGACCGGGAGCGCGACGGTCGCGAGTCCGGCTCCATCTCGGCGGGACCGCAGGCGCAACAGCTCGCCACCCAGATCGAGTGCGGACGTACGGGAAGGGGCGGTTTCGATCTCGGTCACGCGCCCCCTCCAGTACTGCTCATCGCTTCCGCCCACTCCCGACGAAGGTGTGCGTTGCGCCCCTTCCGGGCGTTCGCCCACGGTCCTTTCAGCACCGTGAGGCGGCCCCGAGAGGGCGATGAGAGTATACGGCGTACCCCTCCTACGGCGGCGTAAGGAACGATGACCCGGAGCGCGCTACGCACACGCAGCGTACGATCCGGGCGAGTTCCCCAGCCGGGGAGCGTTCGACTACAACCAGCGAGTTCCTCCATGCACCGTTTCCTGACGATTCTCCTCGGACTGGCCCTGCTCGTCGCGTTCGCCGCCTGCGGCGGCGACGGCGACGTCGACGGCGAAGGCGACCAGGAAGAGGTCCTGACGCTCCTCAACTGGCAGGCCCCTTCCCTCCCCGGTCCCTACCTCTCCGGCGGCTTCAAGGACCGGGACGCAGGCGCGATCACCCTCGAGCCGCTGGCCTGGTACGGCCCCGACGGCGCGCTCGTGCCGGCGCTGGCGGAGGAGATCCCCACCATCGAGAACGGGGGCGTGTCGGCGGACCAGCTCTCCATCACCTGGAAGCTGAAGGAAGGGGTGAAATGGTCGGACGGGAGCGACATGACCGCTGAGGACGTGGTCTTCACCTGGCGCTACTGCACGCATGAGGCGACAGGGTGCACGGCCGAAGACGCGTTCAGCGGCATCGCGTCCGTGGAGGCGCTCGACAAGCACACCGTCAGGATCACGTTCGAGGAGCCCACGCCGTATCCCTACCATGCCTTCGTGAGCGCGGGCACGCCCATCATCAGCGCCTCGCAGTTCGCCGATTGCGTGGGCGAGGCCGCCAGCGGATGCGAGGATGAGAACCACGGGCCGCTGGGCACGGGCCCGTACCGCATCGTCTCCTTCACGCCCGAGGCCGAGGCCGCCTTCGAGCGTAATCCGCACTGGCGAGGGGAGAGGCCCTACTTCGACCGCGTCGTGCTGAAGGGCGGTGGAAGCGCGATCGCGGCGGCAACGGCCGTCCTGCAGTGGGGCATCGCCGATTACGCCTTGAACCTGCAGGTCGAGCCCGAGTTGCTGGAAGCGCTGTGGGCAGCGGGCAACGGCGCCGTGGTGTCCGCGTTCTCCGACCTGGTCGAGCGTATCGTCGTGAACCAGACGAATCCGGATCCCGCCCTCGGGGACAACCGCTCGGAGTACCTGGACGGCGAGAATCCCCATCCGTTCCTCTCCTTCCAGCCGATCCGTCAGGCGATGTCGATGGCCATCGACCGGGACCGGCTGACCGAGCTGTACGGCTTCGCGGGCAGGCCCGAATGCGACCTCATCGCCGGGCCCGCGCACTACGCTTCCGGAGCGAACAACGCGTGCCTCACCCAGGACATCGCCGGGGCGAACGCGCTGCTTGACGAGCACGGCGTGGTCGACGGCGACGGCGACGGCATCCGGGAGTACAACGGCGTGCCCCTGCGAATCACCTACATGACCTCTACCAATGCCGTGCGGCAGGCCACCCAGGAGATGGTGCGCGACTGGTGGCGCGAGATCGGCATCGAGACGGAGCTGGTCCACTTCGACGCCGGCGTCTACTTCGGGAGCGAGGCGACGGGCGAGTCGTACCGGCGTTTCTTCGCGGACGTGCAGATGTACGCGACGGGCGGCGGGCTGGAGCCGCAGAACTACCTCTCCGACAACCGCTGCGCGCACATCCCCACGCGCGCCAACACCTGGGCGGAGGGGAACGTCGCTCGAGCCTGCAATCCAGGCTACGACGCCGCCTACGAGGGCCTGCCCCAGCTCCCGATCGGGCCGGAGCGCGAGGCGCTGGTGAAGCGGCTGAACGACATCCTCGTGCGAAGCTATGTCGAGATCCCGCTCGTGAGCCGCGGCATCGTCTCGGCGCATGCGAACACGCTGCAGGGCGTCAGGTTCAACGCCTGGGACAGCGAGGTCTGGAACATCGCCGAGTGGCATCGGTAGACCCAACCCCTCTGGCCACCCAAGCGATCGCGACGCCGATCGGAGACCTCACGGTCGTCGCGTCGGCGCAGGGGATCCGGGAGGTGCGGTGGGGAGGCGAGGGAGGCGCCGGCGCAGCGAGCGCCGAAGCCGAGGCGATCGAGCATCTCGATCGGGCGGTGAGCGAGCTCGCCGAATACTTCGACGGGGAGCGCCGGCAGTTCGACCTGCCCCTCGACCTCGAGGGCACGGCGTTCCAGCGGCTCGTCTGGAGCGAGCTGGCGCGTATCCCCTTCGGGGAGACGCAGAGCTACGGCGCCATCGCCACCGAGATCGGACGGCCCGCGGCAGCGCGGGCCGTGGGGGCGGCGACGGGGCGGAACCCCGCGCCGGTCATCGTGCCCTGCCACCGGGTCGTCGGGGCGAGCGGCTCGCTGACGGGATTCGCTGGCGGCCTCGACCGGAAGCGGGCGTTGCTCGCACACGAGGCGGAGGTAGCCGGGGGCGGACGCGAGGAGCGGCTGCCCGGCTTCTGAAGCCGCCACGGGGCCTGCTCGACGCGGGGGTGGCGTCTCGCTAGGCTGCGGTTATGGGTCGTCGCAAGGGCCGCAAGCGCCGTGGCCGCCGGGATCGGGAGAGCCTGGGGGCGGAGGCGCTGCGGCGCTCGGAAGCGCGCCGCAAGCGCCGGCGTTCCGACGACGACTTCTTCGCCGGCACGGTAGCGGCCTCGCCCGCGGACGACGACCTGCGGGCGCTTGCCTGGCAGCCCGGACCGCGCAGCCTGATGGCGGCGGTGCGTGAAGATCTGAACCCCGGTGCGAAGGCGACAGTCACCTGCGAGAACTGCCACGAGTTCGTCCCCGGGGACACGGGGCGGGGGCGGTGCCTGCACCCGGGAAGCGGCGTGCTCGCGCCGTGGCCCGACACCGAAGCCTGCCAGTTTCACGAGGTTCGCCGCCGCCGGTAGGGCTCCGATCGAGCGGTCCACGTGAACACCTGATAAAATGTTATGGAACCTTAGCAGCCCCAATATCTAGTGGCTGACGTATTGACAGGCCCCCAAGATATGGGCGATGATGCGCTTCCAGCGAGAAAGGCGTTAACACCCGTTAACAGTTCGGATTCGTTATGCGCTGTCCCTTCTGCCACTCGGAAAGCTCCCGCGTTACGGATAGCCGGGGAACCGGAAACGCCGTGCGCCGGCGGCGCGAGTGTGCAGACTGTGGGGAGCGCTTCACGACGCTCGAGACCGTCCTTCGCTCCACCGTGCAGGTGGTCAAGAAGGACGATCGCCGGGAGGACTTCGACCGGGAGAAGCTTCTCGCGGGATTGCGCTCGGCCTGCGCCAAGCGCAACGTCTCGGCCGACCAGCTCGACGCCGTCGTGGCCGACATCGAGGGGCGCGTCACCCGCGACGGGCGCCTTGAGGTGCCGTCCGCGATCATCGGCGAGCTCGCCGTCGATGCGCTGAGGCGGATCGACCACATCGCCTACATCCGTTTCGCTTCGGTCTACCGTGCCTTCGCCGACCTTGACTCGCTCAAGGACGCGCTCCAGGCGCTGGACGAGGGGCGCGTGCCCACGTTCGACGAGCGCACCCAGCAACTCGCCCTCCCCGAAGACTCCGCACGAGAGGACGGGCGCTCGGAAGAGCCGGCCCCCATCCTGCGGACGGTGGGGTAGCGATGGAGGTTGCATCCCTGAGCGAGCGGCGTTACTCTGCCCGCCCCGAACAAACGTTCTATCAATAGACCCGCCACCTGGACCTGCTGGAGGACATCATGGTTACCACTTCCGAGCCCACTCCCGATACGGGCGCCGGATTCGCCGCGACACCGCTCTCGGAGAACGCCGTCGTGGTCATGGAGCGTCGCATCGTGGCGCGCGACGACCAGGGTGATCCGATCGAGACGCCCGATCAGTGCTTCCAACGGGTCGCGCGCAACCTCTCGCAGGCTGAACTACGGTACGGCGGCACCGAGGCCGATCGCACGGCCGCGGAGCAGGACTTCTACCGGCTGCTGTCATCGCTCGACTTCCTCCCGAACTCGCCGACGCTGGTGAACGCGGGGCGTGACCTGCAGCAACTGTCGGCGTGCTTCGTGCTGCCGGTGCCGGATTCGATCGACGGGATCTTCAAGGCGATCCGCGACACGGCCGTCATCCACAAGTCGGGCGGCGGTACCGGCTTCGCCTTCTCGCGTCTGCGCCCGGCGAACGACCGCGTGCGCAGCACGATGGGTGTCGCCAGCGGTCCCGTGTCCTTCATGACGGTGTTCGACTCGGCCACGGAGGCGATCAAGCAGGGCGGCACGCGCCGCGGCGCCAACATGGGCATCCTGCGCGTCGACCACCCGGACATCGACCACTTCATCGAGATGAAGGCGGACATGACCACGCTCACGAACTTCAACATCAGCGTGGCCGTGACGGACGAGTTCATGACGGCGCTGGAGGAGGGGGGCGACTACAACCTCATCAGCCCCAAGACGGGCGAGGCGGTGGACAAGCGCAACGCCCGCGAGGTCTGGCAGACGATGGTCGAGAACGCCTGGCAGAACGGCGACCCGGGCGTCATCTTCATCGACCGCATCAACGGGGGGCGGGCGAACCCTGTCCCCGGACGGGGGCCGATCGAGTCGACGAACCCCTGCGGCGAGCAGCCGCTGTACTCCTACGACTCGTGCAACCTGGGCTCGCTGAACCTGGCCCACTTCGTGGTCGGGGAGCCGGGGGCGAAAGCCGTGGACTTCGAGCGGCTGGGCTCGACGGTGCACCGCTGCGTGCACCTGCTCGACAACGTGATCGAGATGAACCAGTACCCGATCGAGGAGATCGAGGAGACGTCGCTCGCCATCCGCCGCATCGGGCTGGGGGTGATGGGCTGGGCGGACATGCTGCTCGAGCTGCGCATCCCCTACGACTCGGAGCAGGCGCTCGCGCTGGCCCGCGAGGTGATGGGCTTCATCCAGCGCGAGGCGGACGCGGCCTCGCACAACCTCGCCGCCGTGCGCGGCAACTTCCCCGAGTGGGCCCAGTCCATGTACGGGCCGGGCGGGGGCGAGGGGCCGATGCCCCTGCGCAACTCGACGCGCACGACGATCGCGCCGACGGGCACGCTCAGCATCATCGCCGACTGCTCGGGCGGTGTTGAGCCCGTGTTCGCGCTGGCGTTCGTGCGCTCGCACTACCTCGACAAGGACGACCCCACAAAGCGGGTCGAGCTGAACGAGGTGAACGAGCACTTCGAGCACGTGGCCCAGACGGAGGGCTTCTACAGCGACGACCTGATCGACTTCCTCGCCCACGGCGGCCACCTGGCGGAGCGCACGGACGTGCCGGACTGGGTGAAGGAGGTGTTCGTGACGGCGCACGACATCGCCCCGGAGGCGCACGTGCGCATGCAGGCGGCGTTCCAGGAGCACACCGACAACGCCGTCTCGAAGACGATCAACTTCCCCAACGAGGCGACGGTCGAGGACGTCGCCACCGCCTACCAGCTCGCGTACGACACGGGCTGCAAGGGCATCACCATCTACCGCGACGGCTCTCGCGACCTGCAGGTGCTGAAGCACGCGGGCGAGGAGGAGGAAGACAGCGAAGAAGCGGCAGCCGAGGCCATCGCCGCAGCCGAGGCGCTGGTGGCGGAGAAGGGGCGGCCCATCCGCCGCCGCCTGCCCGACGAGCGCCAGTCGATCACGCACAAGTTCCGCGTGGGGGAGCAGGAGGGGTACATGACCGTCGGCCTCTTCGAGGACGGCACCCCCGGCGAGCTCTTCGTGAACGTGAGCAAGCAGGGCTCGACGGTGATGGCCCTGATGGACAGCCTTGCGATGCTGACGAGCTACGCGCTCCAGTTCGGGGTGCCGGTCTCGGTGCTCGCGAGCCGGATGCAGGGCAGCCGCTTCGAGCCGAGCGGTCCCACGGGCAACCCCGAGATCCCCATCGCGACGAGTATCACCGACTACATCTTCCGCTGGCTGGAGCTGAAGTTCGGGGACAGCGAAGCAGCAGTGCAGCCGACGCTCATCCCACCGTACGAGGTCGTCGAGAGCCGGGGAGTAGACGAGCCCGTCTTGTCCCACGGCGACATGGTCCCAAGCGGGGTGGGCTGCCCCGAATGCGGCTCCGTCCTCGAGTACGGCGAGGGTTGCCTCGTGTGCCGGAGTTGCGGCTACACCAAGTGCGGCTAGGGGGCGCTCCCGTCCCTCGCGCGCACGGGTAAGATCGAGCCCGTGAGCGCGATCGCCCTGCAGCAAGACCTGGAAGCGGGCGTCGAGCATGTGCGCGAGCGCATCGCCCGCGCCTGCCAGCGAGCCGGTCGCGACCCCGGCTCCGTGACGCTCGTCGCCGTCAGCAAGGGCCAGCCGGTCGAGGCCGTGCGGGCGGCATACGCCGCGGGCCTCCAGCACTTCGGCGAGAACCGCATCCAGGAGGCGGCGCCCAAGATCGACGCGGCGAAGGCGGCCGGCGTCGAGGCGGCCTGGCACCTTGTGGGGCACCTCCAGTCGAACAAGGCGAAGGCGGCTACCGCGGATTTCGACGTCATCCACTCGGTCGACTCGGCGAAGCTGCTGGCTCGGCTCGACGGTGCGGCGCCCACACCGCGCGACGTGCTCCTGCAGGTCAACATCGCGGCCGAGCCACAGAAGCAGGGCGTCGCCCCCGGAGAAGTGGAGGCGCTGGTCGAGGCGGCGGGGGAGGCTGCAAACCTGCGGCTGCGCGGCCTCATGACGATCGCGCCGTTGGCCGCCGATCCCGAGGACGTGCGGCCGGTGTTCCGCGAGCTGCGCGAACTGGCCGAGCACTTCGAGTTGCCGGAGCTCTCGATGGGGATGACGGACGACTTCGAGGTCGCAATCGAGGAAGGGGCGACGCTCGTACGGGTGGGGCGCGCCATCTTCGGGGAGCGAACAACGTGACGGTCGCGATCGTCGGTGGCGGGGTGATGGGGGAGGCCATCCTCGCCGGCGCGCTCGACCGGGGGGTGGTGGCGGCAGACGACGTGACGGTCGTCGAGGTCATCGCCGAGCGCCGGGAGGAGCTGGCGGCTCGCTACGGCGTGGCCACGACCGGCGAGGCCGGCGACGTGCTTGCCGGCGCGAGCCTCGTGCTGCTGGCGGTCAAGCCACAGGAGTTCCACACCCTGTCCGGGAAGCTGGCGAGCGATGCGCTCCTGATGTCCATCATGGCTGGCACACGCATCGCGAGCCTCGCGGAACACTTCGGGCACAACCGGATCGTGCGCGTCATGCCGAACACGCCCGCCACTATCAACGCCGGCATGAGCGTCTGGACCGCGACCGAGTCGGTCGACAGCGCGCAGAGGGAGACCGTGCGCGAGCTGCTGGCCGCGATCGGGCAGGACCTCTACGTCGGCGACGAGGACAAGCTCGACATGGCCACGGCGCTGAGCGGCAGCGGCCCCGCCTACGTGTTCCTGTTCATCGAGGCGCTCATCGACGCGGGCGTGGCCATCGGGCTCACCGCCGAGGAAGCGGAAGCGATGACGATGCAGACACTCGCCGGCTCGGCTGCCTATGCACAGGTCAGCGAGTACCCACCGGCGACGCTGCGCGAGCGCGTCACCTCGAAGGGGGGCACGACGGCGGCGGGGCTCGCGGAGCTGGATCGCGGGAACTTCCGCTCACTGATCGAGGCGTGCGTACGCGCCGCCTGTGAGCGATCGCGCGAACTGGGGGCGGCACAGTGAACCCGGTCATCGCCGACCTGTTCCGGGCCTTCCTCTACATCCTCATCGTGGCGATCATTGCGCGGGCGCTGCTGAGCTGGTTCCCGATCTCGCGCGCCAATCCGTTCGTGCGGCTCGTGCACCAGATCACGGACCCGCTCATCGACCCGGTGCGCCGGGTGATGCCGCGCACGGGCATGATCGACCTGAGCCCGATGCTCGTCATCGTCGTGCTCTGGCTGATGATCTGGGTCGTGAACCGCGTCTCGAACTGAGGCGCTGCCCGCTAGACGACGATGTTGAGCAGCTTGCCGGGCACGTAGATCACGCGGCGCGGCTCCTTGCCTTCGACCCAACCCTGTACGCGATCGCTGGCCAGTGCGCCGGCAAGCGCGGCGTCCTCGCCGGCATCGACGGGGAGGGTGAGGTGGTCCCGCACCTTGCCATTGACCTGCACGACGATCTCGACCGTCTCCTCGACGACGAGCGACTCGTCGAACTCGGGCCAGGCCTGCTGGTGGACGCTATAGGGCTTGCCGCGGCACTCCCAGAGCTCCTCGGCGATGTGAGGGGCGAGGGGGGCCGTCAGCAGGATCAGCGTCTCGACGGAGCGCTCCCAGGTGGCGCCGTCCACGCCCCCCGACTCCCGCGCACGCGAGAGGGCGGTCGTCAGCTCCATCAGGCGCGCGATGGCGGTGTTGAAGCGGAACTCCTCGATGTCGTTGCTGACGTCGCGGATGGTGCGGTGGGTGGCGGCGACAAGCTCCCGTGACCCGGCGCCGTCCGCCGCTTCGGGAGGGGCTTCGGTGGCAACGGACCAGAGGCGGTTGAGCCAGCGAACGATGCCGGGCATGCCGCTCGGGTTGTAGGGGCCGCCCTGGTCCCAGGGGCCCACGAACATGAGCTGGCAGCGAAAGGCGTCGGCGCCGTGCTGCTCCACGAGGTCATCGGGCGCGACGACGTTGCCACGGCTCTTGGACATGCGGTTACCGTCGGGGCCGAGGATGACGCCCTGGTTGAAGAGGCGCTTCATGGGCTCGTCCCCCTCGACAATGCCCATGTCGCGGGCCGCCTTCCAGAAGAAGCGGGTGTAGAGGAGGTGCATGACCGCGTGCTCGGCGCCGCCCGTATAGAGGTCGACCGGGAGCCACTGGCGCATCGCCTCCGCCGAGAAGGGGCGCTCGGGGTTGTGGGGGTCGACGTAGCGCATCTGGTACCAGCTCGAGCACATGAAGGTGTCGAGCGTGTCCGTCTCGCGGCGAGCTGTGGCGCTGCACTGCGGACAGTCGACGTTGACCCACTCCTCGATCTGCGTCAGGGGCGACTGACCGGTCGGCTCGAAGTGCACGTTGTCGGGGAGGACGACGGGGAGGTCGTCCTCGGGCACCGGCACCACGCCGCAGGAGTCGCAGTGGATCATGGGGATCGGCGTGCCCCAGTAGCGCTGGCGGGAGATGAGCCAGTCGCGCAGACGGTAGGTGATCGCGCCCGTCCCCGCCCCTTCGGCCTCGGCGTGGGCGATGACGGTAGGGATGGCCTCGCTTGCCGGGGTCCCGTCGAAGGGTCCCGAGTTGATCATGCCGCCGCCCTGCGTAAACGCCGCCTCCAGTGGTGCGTTCGTATCGATCTCGGGGTGGTCGAAGACCGGGACGATAGCGAGCCCATGGTCGCGGGCGAATTCGAAGTCGCGCTCGTCGTGCGCGGGGACGGCCATGATCGCGCCCGTCCCGTAGGTCACGAGCACGTAGTCGGCGATCCAGATGGGGATGCGCTCGCCGTTGAACGGGTTGACGGCGTACGCCCCCGTGAACACGCCCGTCTTCTCGCGCTCAGTGGAGAGCCGCTCGACTTCGGCAACGCGAGAGGTGGCGGCTACGTACGCGGCGACGGCCTCGCGCTGCTCGCTGGTGGTGATGCGCTCGACAAGCTCATGCTCGGGGGCGAGCACCATGAAGGTGGCCCCATAGACGGTGTCGGGGCGCGTCGTGAAGACGGTCAGGGGCTCGTCGACCCCCTCGACATCCACCGGGAAGCGCAGGGTGGCCCCCTCAGAGCGGCCGATCCAGTTCCGCTGCATGGTGGTGACGCGCTCCGGCCAGTCCATGCCGCCGAAGTCCAGCAACTCCTCGGCGTAGGCGGTGATCCGGAAGAACCACTGGGTCAGGAAGCGGCGCTCGACGGGGTCGTCGGAGCGCTCACAGAGGCCGTCGAGCACCTGCTCGTTGGCGAGCACGGTCTGGCAGCCGGGGCACCAGTTGGCGGCGGCCTCGGCGCGGTAGGCCAGACCCTGCTCGTACAGCTTCAGGAACCACCACTGGGTCCAGCGGTAGTAGTCGGGGTCACAGGTGACGATCTCGCGCTCCCAGTCGAAGCTCGCGCCCATCGACCGGAGCTGCTGGCGCATGCGCTCGATGTTTCCGTAGGTCCACTCCTTCGGGTCGACGCCGCGCTGAATGGCGGCGTTCTCGGCGGGCAGGCCGAAGGCGTCGAAACCGATGGGGAAGAGCACGTTGTAGCCCTGCATGCGGCGGAAGCGGGCAAAGGAGTCGGAGGGGGTCATGGCGTACCAGTGGCCGGTGTGGAAGTCGCCCGAGGGGTAGGGAAACATTGTGAGCACGTACCAGGGCGGGCGCTCGTCGTTGTCGCTGGCGTGGTCGATGCCATCGGCTTGCCAGCGTTGGCGCCACTTCGGCTCGATGGTGTGCGGGTCATAGCGATCTACCATGAAGCTCCTCGTTCAGGGGGAGGGTCCGGCCCGCATCGGGCCGTTCGGAAGGAAACCGGGGGCAGGTCTGGGGAGAGGCCTCGCCGGCTATGCGCCGCGAGGCCGTCGAAGGGCGAGCCTGGAGCCGGGCCACATCGAGTGCATCGTGTTGACGATGGTAGCGAAGCCTGCCGCGAGCGTCATCCCGCGCCCTTCGCCTCGGGGCGCTGCGGATAGTGGGCGACGAACAGCGTCTCGAAGTTGCGCTCGGGGGAGCAGGTCTGGCACGTGAGGTACCAGACCCAGATGCCGGCGGGATTGCGGCCGTAGCGCTCCCGGGCCATGTCGCGAGTCTCCTTCACGAGGGTTCGCATCTGGCCCCAGGGGGCGGGCAGAAGGCGCGTGAAGACGACGCCGCCGGGAGTCACGATGTCGCGACGGGAGGTGTCGGCGTCCTCCACCTCCATCATGACCGTGCGGCGCAGGCGCCCGGGGCCCATGAGGAGCATGGCGTCCTCGGGGACGTTGCCGGCGGCCTCGGCGCGGTCGACCAGCTTGCGCCGGTTGGCCCAGAAGCCGATGGGCACGCCGAAGAAGGCGGGGATGCCGATCTTCGCGAAAGCGATGTCGCTCCAGTCGCTCTCCACCTCGTGCCACTCGTTCCGATCGAGTCGCGGACAGTCGCAGGGTTCCGGCCCATCGACGGGAGAGGGGCGGCTTCCGCCAACCTGGTCAACAGGAACGCGGCGGCGCTCCTCGGTCATGACGCGGCCGATGCGAGGCCACGAGCGACGGCAACGAGCTCGGGCCGCTCAGCGAGGGTCGCGGCGGAGATCACGACGATGGAGTCGACGCGCGCGTCGCGTTCGACCTGCGCTTCCAGCCAGGCCTCGCCCACGGCGCGGGCGGCGGCGGCGCGGAAGTGGGGGCCATTCTCGGCGGAGGCTGCCTGCGCGAGCCCTTCGGCGGCGGCGTCCTGCAGGAGGACGGCGACCTCGCGGGCGGGGCGGTTGGGCCAGTCGAGGACGAAGTCGGCCTGGGTGGCGCCCCAGAGCTCGGCGCCATCACCGGGGCCGTGGTAGCTGATCGTGGTCGTGCCGGACGCTGTGCTCACTCGGACGCCTCCTCGCGGGGCTGGGCGATGCGGAGGGCCTGGGGCAACTGGTCGAGCAACTGCTGGCGGGCCTGCACGCGCGTCTGCAACCCCCAGATGTCGATGAATCCAACCGCCGACGCGTGGTCGAACGCGTCCTCTCGGTCGTAGGTGGCGAGCGCCCGGTCGTAGAGCGAGGACTCGGCGCGGCGACCGGTCACGGTGACGGCACCGCGGTGGAGGCGCAGGCGCACCTGCCCGCTGACGAAGCGCTGGGTGCTGGCGGTGTAGGCAGCGAGGTCCTGGTGGTGGGCGCTGAACCAAAGGCCGTCGTAGATGAGCTCGGCGTACTGGGCGGCAATCTCGCGCTTCAGCTTCAGCTGCTGCCTCGAAAGCGTCATCGTCTCCAGTGCGCGGTGGGCGGCGAAGAGGATTGTGGCGGCGGGCGCCTCGTAGATCTCGCGGCTCTTGATGCCGACGAGGCGGTCCTCGATGTGGTCGACGCGGCCGACGCCGTGCCGGCCACCGAGGTCGTTGAGGCGCTCAACGAGGGCGACCGGGGCGAGCGCCTCGCCGTCGACGGTCACGGGGAAGCCCTTCTCGAAGCCGATCTCGAGATCGACGCCCTCGGCGGGGGCTTCCTCGGGGGCGGTCGTCCAGACGTAGGCGTCCGGTGGGGGCGCGGTCCAGGGGTCCTCGAGCACGCCCGCCTCGACGCTCCGGCCCCAGATGTTCTCGTCGATGCTGAAAGAGCCCTTCACCTCCCAGGCAAGGGCGATGCCGTGCTCCTGGAGGTACTCGATCTCCATCTCGCGGGACATCGCCTCCTCGCGCGTTGGGGCGACGATGGCAAGGGAGGGGTCGAGGGTGCGGATGCCGACATCGAAGCGGACCTGGTCGTTGCCCTTGCCGGTGCAGCCGTGGGCGACGGCGACGGCGCCCTCGTCGTGCGCGACATCGACGAGCAGCTTGGCCATGAGCGGCCGTGCGAGGGCCGTCGCGAGGGGGTAGGCGTCCTGGTAGAGGGCGCCAGCTGCGAGGGCGGGGAAGGCGAAGTAGCGGAGGAAGTCCTCCCGAGCGTCCTCGACGATGACCTTGGCGGCGCCGGCTGCGAGGCCGCGCTCTTCGAGCACGGCCTGCTCGCGGCTCATGCCCACGTCGATGTTGAGGGCAACGACGTCGTAGCCGCGTTCCTTCGTGAGCCAGGTGATGGCCGTCGTGGTGTCGAGGCCGCCGCTATAGGCGAGAACGAGTTTGGGCACGCGGGCCTGCCTTTCGGTCTAGTCCCCCAAAGCGTAGCGCGCCCGCCGCTCGTGCGGCAGTCAGAACACGCGCCGAAGCAGCATCCAGGCCCCGAGCGTGCTCGCGAGCGCGATTACGACCAGCACGAACACGACGACGCCGAGGGCGGTTGGGAGGGATCCCGCCAGCGCGAAGGGTGTGAAGGCGAGACCGATGGCGCCCGCCGCCACGCTTCCCAGCACCAGCGTCGCGGGCGGAGCGATGGCGGCATCGGCGGCCCGGGCGGCGAGCAGCAGGCGCAAGCCCACGCCCGCTACGCCGACGGACGCGAGCGTGCCGAGGGCAAGCAGCAGACCCGTTACGAGGTCGCTAACTGGATGGCCTCCTCGAGGATGTCGCAGGCGCGGTCGATCTCGTCGTCTTCGACGATGAGGGCGGGCATCAGGCGGATGCGGTCGGGGCGCACGTTGTTCACGAGCAAGCCCCGCTCGCGGCAGAGGTTGACGACGCCGGCGGCGGCCTCGCTCGAGAGGCTGACGGCGAGGAGCAGGCCGCGCCCGCGCACCTCGGTGACGGCGGGGAGCCGGTCCTCCATCGCGCGCAGGCGGGCGACGAGCCGGTCGGAAGCGCGGCGGGCGGCGGCGAGCACATCGTTCTCGAAGATGTAGCGAAGCACGGCGACGCCGGCGGCGGTGGCGACGGGATTCGCGCCGAAGGTCGTGCCGTGGTCGCCGGGTACCAGGTGCCCTGCGAGCTCCTCGCGGGCGAGCACTGCGCCGATGGGAAGGCCGCCGGCAAGGCCCTTGGCCACGCACATGATGTCGGGCTCGATGCCGTCCTGCTCGTGCGCCCAGAGCGTGCCCGTGCGGCCGATGCCGGACTGGATCTCGTCGAGGATGAGGAGGAGGCCGTTCTCGTCGCACCAGTCACGGACGCCCTGCAGGTAGCCGAGGGCGGGTGCGTTCACGCCGCCCTCGCCCTGGATGGGCTCCATGAGGACGGCAACGGTGTTGTCGTCGGTGGCAGCTTTGAGGGCGTCGAGGTCGTTCCAGGGGACGTGGCTGAAGCCGGTCGGCAGGGGCTCGAAGGGCTCGCGGTAGCGGGCCGTGCCGGTGGCCGCGAGGGCGCCGAGGCTGCGGCCGTGGAAGCCGTCCTCCATGGCGATGATGCCGTGCTTCCCGCCCTGCTCGTCGTGCCCCCAGCGGCGGGCGACCTTGATGGCGGCCTCGATGGCCTCCGCGCCGGAGTTGCAGAAGAAGACGCGGTCGAGAGGCGAGTTCTCGACGAGCAGCTCGGCGAGCTCGATCATCGGGGTGGTGTAGTAGAGGTTGGAGACGTGTATCAGCTGCTCCGCCTGGGCGGCAGCGGCAGCGCTGACGGCGGGGTGGGCGTGGCCCAGCGAGGTGACGGCGAGGCCGCCAACGAAGTCGAGGTACTCGTTGCCCTCGCTGTCCCAGACGCGCGAGCCCTCACCGCGCTCGAGCACGATCGGCTGGCGGCCGTAGTTCTGGAAGAGGTACTTGCTGTCGCGTTCGATCCAGTCGCTCATGCCGTTCGGGCTCCTGTCGGGGAGTATTGGGGTCGGGATGGGGATTGTACGCCGCGCCCGTCTACGGGCCCTGCGCTCAGGAACGAGCGGGCGGAAAGACGGTGCCGTGGCCTTCGCGGTCGAGGAGGGCGCCGGGAACGCGGCCGTCGATGATGTGGCTGGGGACGCCCAGCCTTGCAGCGAGGAGGCAGGCGTTGGTCTTGGGAATCATGCCGCCGGCGACGACGCCCTGTTCGCGCAGCGAGCCGACGGCGCTGGCGTCGAGCTCGGGGATGACGGCGCCGTCCTCGCCACGCACACCCTCGACATCGGTCAGGAAGACGAGTTCACGGGCGTCGACGGCGCTGGCGATCCAGCCGGCAGCCTCGTCGGCGTTCACGTTCACGAGCTGGTCGCCGTCTTCGCCGGGTACGTAGCCGACGGGGCTGATGACGGGCACGAAGCCGGCGTCGCGAAGGGCGAGCACCGCCTCGGGATGGGCGGCGACGGGCGTCCCGACGAAACCCAGCTCGGGACGGCGCTGCTCGCACTCGAGCGTGCGGCCGTCGGCGCCCGAGAGGCCGGCGGCGCGGGCGCCGGCGGCGTTCAGGGCGGAGACGATGCGCTTGTTCACGAGCCCCGCGAAGACGGCCACGATGACGGGCAGGGCGCGCTCGTCGGTAGCGCGCAGGCCGTCGATGAAGCGGCTCTCGATACCCATCGCATCGAGCCAGCGGCTGGCCTCGGCGCCACCGCCGTGGACGACGATGGGGCGTTCGCCGTCGCGGTCGAGGGCAGCGATGTCGTGGAAAGTCGTGTCGGCGGCGCCGAGGGTGCTTCCACCCACCTTGATGACGAGGGGCCCCGCGTCGCTCACGTCGTGTAGTCGGCGTTGATGCGGATGTAGTCGGCGGTGAGGTCGCAGGTCCAGCCGGTGGCGCTCGCGTCGCCGGCGCCGAGGGACACCTCGATCGTGACCTCGTCGCCGGACATGGCGCGGGAGACCTCCGCCTCTTCGTAGGGGATCGGGACGGTTCGCTCGAAGAGCTGGTGGCCGCAGACGGCCACGGTCACGGCCTCCTCGACGATGGCGACATCGGAGCGGCCGATGACGCCGACGATGCGGCCCCAGTTGGGGTCGGCGCCGTGGACCGCGGTCTTGACCAGGGGCGAGGTGCCGATGTCGCGCACGAGGCGCCGGGCGTCGGCGCCCGTGGCGGCGCCATTGACGGTGATCTCGATGAGCCTCGTGGCGCCCTCGCCGTCGCGGGCGATGGCCTTGGCAAGGTAGATGCAGACGGCGTCGAGCGCTTCGCGGAAGGCGTCGTAGTGCTCGCTGCCGGGAGTAATCGTCTCTCCGCCGGCGGCGCCGTTCGCGAAGAGGAGCACGGTGTCGCTGGGGCTGGTGTCGCCATCGACGGTAATGAGGTTGAAGCTGCGGTCGGCCGACTCGGAGAGGGCAGCCTGCAGGGTGCTCTGGGCGATCGGGGCGTCGGTCGTGAGGTAAGCGAGCATGGTCGCCATGTTGGGGTGGATCATGCCCGAGCCCTTGGCGCAGCCCCCGAGGGTGTAGGGCCCGAAGCGCACGGAGCAGTGCTTGGGCACGAGGTCTGTGGTCATGATGGCGCGGGCGAAGCCGGGGCCGGCGTCACCGGACAGCTCCACGGCCTCGATGCCTGCCTCGATCTTGTCCATGGGCAGGTAGTGGCCAATGACGCCCGTGTGGCAGACGAACATGGCCTCGGCCGGAATCCCGACCTTCTGCGCGGCGACCTCGGCCATGCGGTAGGCGTCTCGTACGCCGCGTTCTCCGGTGCTGTCGTTGGCATTTCCGCTGTTCACGACGACGGCCCGGCCCTGTCCGCCGGCGAGCCGCTCACGGTCCACGTCGATGGCGGCGCCGTGGAGGCGTGTGACGGTGAAGACGCCAGCTGCCGTGGCGGGGTGGTCGGAGATGAGGATGCCAAGGTCGAGCTTGTTCTCACCGTAGGTCTTGATACCGGCGTAGGTCGCGCCGGCGCGGTAGCCGGCAGGGGTGGTGGCGCTCCCGGTCGGGTCGATCTCGACGGTCACGGGTAGAGGGCCGGGCGGTCCAGCCCCGCCTGCTGGGGCAGGCCGAACATGAGGTTCATGTTCTCGATGGCGCTGCCGGCGGCGCCCTTCATGAGGTTGTCGAGCACGCCGACGGCGACGAGGGCGCCGTTGCGCTCGTCGACGGTGGGGTGCACGAGGCAGTCGTTGCTGCCGTAGGTGTGCTTCGTGTGCGGGGGCGAGTCCGTCACGGAGGTGAAGGGCGCGTCCGCATAGAAGTCGCGGTAAAGCGCGAGCGCCTGCGCAGGGGAAACATCCTCCGCGAGGGGGGCGTAGCAGGTCGAGTGGATGCCGCGCGTCATGGGGACGAGGTGGGGCACGAAGGTGACGGCCACCTCGGGGCCTTCGCGCAGGCGCGAGAGCTCCTGCGCCATCTCCGGCTGGTGGTTGTGATTGGCGACGCGGTAGGCGGAGACGTCCTCGTTGACGTCGCTGTAGCTGAAACCGCCGCCGGTGCCGCGACCCGCGCCGGAGATGCCCGACTTGGCGTCGACGAAGACGCGAGGCTCGACGATGCCCGCCGCGACCGCGGGGGCGAGGGCGAGGATGGTGGCGGCCGGGTAGCAACCGGGGTTGGCGACGAGGTCGGCGCCGGCGATGTCCTTCGCGTACAGCTCGGCGAGTCCGTAGACGGCGCGACCGAGGAGGTTGGGGGCGGGATGCTCGGCGCCGAACCACTGGGCGAAGGCGGCGGGCTCGCGCAGGCGGAAGTCGGCGGCGATGTCGATGACGCGCACGCCCTGCTCGACGAGCGGGGCGCAGGCCTCAGCGCTCGCGCCGGTCGGCAACGCCGAAAAGACGACGTCGACGGCGGTCTCGATCTCGCCCGTGATGGGGAAGTCGGCGTAGGCGGCGAGGTGGGGAAAGGCCTCGCCCAGCTTCTGCCCGGCGAGGGAGCGTCCCGTGGCGGCGACGAGCTCGACCTCGGGGTGGTTCCAGAGCAGGCGCGCCGCTTCCATCCCCGCGAAACCGGTGACGTTGATGATGCCCGCCCGAACCGTCATATCCGCATTGTCTCGCCTGTTGCGGGCATGCGCGAACGCGCGTCACGCGGGCGCAGTAGGATGCCGGCCATGTCGCTCGACCTGACGTTCATCGGCACGGGGAACGCGTTTGCCCCCAGTGGGCTCTGCTGGAACGGGTTCCTCGCGAACGGCCGCTACCTCTTCGAGGCGCCGCCGCAGGCGCTCATGTCCCTGCACCGGGTCGACACCGATCCGAACGCGATCGAGGCGGTCGTGCTGAGCCACCACCACGGCGACCACTTCCTGGGCCTGCCCTTCCTGCTGCTGCACTGGAAGCACCGGGGCCGGGAGACCCCGGTCACGATCGTGGGGCCGCCGGAGACGGAGCGGCTCGCCCGCGAGATCGGCGGTACGGTCTACCCCGGGCTTTTCGAAAGCGACTTCGGGATCGAGTGGCGGGAGCTCGAGGCCGGCGACTCCGCCACGGTGGCGGACCTCACGGTCGAGGCGGTCGCAGTCGAGCACGACGACCGGCTATCGCTGAACCTGGGTTACCACGCACGACTGGAGGGCGAGCGCTTCGCCTACACAGGCGACACGCGGCTCTGCGACGGCGTACTGGACCTGGCCCGAGGCGCCGACGTGCTCGTAGCCGAGTGCGCCTCGCTCGACACACCGATCCCCATCCACATGAACCTGGTCGACGACATTCCCGAGGTCCACGCGGCGCTCTCGGATTCCGCGAGGCTCGTGCTCACGCACGTCACGCCGGCCGTGGAGACGGACCTGGCGCGTACGGTCGTCGCGAAGGACTACGAGACCTACCGCTTCTAGCCGCGGGGCGGCCCGGAGACGGCTGCGCTAGAATCGCCGCCATGTCACATCCACTGCGCGGGGCCGCGGCCATCACGGGCCTCGGCATTACGCCCATGGGGCGCATCTACGGGAAGAGTTCGACTGACTTCGCGGTCGACGCGGTGCGCCTCGCCATCGCCGATGCGGGGCTCGAGAAGTCCGACATCGACGGCCTTCTCATCAACGCCGGCATCACGGGGTTCTCCGGCCAGGGCGTGAGCCTGCAGCTCCAGAACGCTCTCGGGATGGGGAACCTGCGCCTCCTGAACCACATGAACGCGGCCGGTTCGACGGCGGCGCAGATGGTGCAGTACGCCACGATGGCGATCGATGCGGGCATGGCGACGCACGTGGTCTGCGTGTTCGCCGACGCTCCCCTGCAGCAGGGCGGCTCCTCGGCAGCGGCCTACGGCAACGCCGGGCGCCGGGCAGGTCCGACGGGCATCCTCGGGCTCTCGGCCGGAGCGGGCCACTTCGGCGCGAACACGTCGTACGCGCTGGCCGCCCGGCGGCACATGTCGCTGTACGGGACAACGCAGGACCAGCTCGGCGCGATCGCCGTGGCGGAGCGCTCGTGGGCGACGATGAACCCGCACGCGAAGATGCGGGATCCGCTGACGCTGGAGGAGTACCACGCCTCCCGCTGGATCGTGGAGCCGCTCCATCTGCTCGACTGCTGCCTCGTCTCGAACGGGGCGGTGGCGGTGATCGTGAGCCCGCCGGGGCAGGCGAAGGACATGCCGCAGCCGCCCGTGTACGTCCATGGCATGGGCCAGGGACATCCCGGCGACAGCCGCCGCGCAGGCGATGCGCCGGAGACCGAGACGGGAGCGAAGCTGGCCGCGGAAACGGTGTTCCGCATGGCCGGCGTGGGTCCCGAGGACATCGACGTCTGCGAGCTGTACGACTGCTACACCTACACGGTGTTGGTCACGCTCGAGGACTACGGCTTCTGCGAGAAGGGCGAGGGCGGCGCCTTCGTGGAGGACGGCAAGCTCGGTCCCGGGGGCTCGCTGCCGACGAACACGGGCGGCGGGCAGCTCTCCGCGTACTACATGTGGGGCATGACGCCGCTGAGCGAAGCGATCATCCAGGGACGCGGTCAGGGGGGCGAGCGCCAGGTCGAGAAGAACGACCTCATCCTCTCGACGGGCAACGGGGGGGCGCTGAGCTACCACGCCTCCCTCATCCTGAGCCCGCACGCGAACTGAGGCAGCACGAGATGGCCGACTCCCCACCCGTGAAGCCCGTCTCCCAACCCGATGAGCTGACGGAGCCCTTCTTCGCCGCAGGCGAAGAGGGCCGCCTGGTGCTCGCCACCTGCGACATGTGCGGCGAGATGCGTCTCCCCACCTCCCCCACCTGCCCCACGTGCCTCGGCGAGGGACTCAGCTGGAAGGAGGTAAGCGGGCGCGGGACCGTCTACACGTTCGGGATCATGCACCAGCGCTACCACCCAGCCTGGGAGCCGGATCTGCCGTACAACATCGCGATCGTCGAGCTGGACGAGGGGCCGCGGATGCCCGCCAACATCATCGGCGTCCCGAACGACGAGATCGTCGTCGGCATGCCCGTACGGGTGGCGTGGGAGCACGAAGGGGACGCGCCCGTCCCCCGCTTCCGGCCTGTGGCCTGACGCCGATGCCGCAGGGGGCACTCAGCATCGTCCTCTGGGCGACCGATCTGAACGGCTTTGCGACGTTCCTGACCGACGTTGCCGGCGCGACGCTGGAGACGCGCCACCCCGGCTTCGCCGGGCTCGCGCTGCAAGGCGCGGAGATCCAGTTGCACTCCGACGAATCGTACGAGGGCCATCCGTGGCGTGAGGCGCTCGCCAGCGAGGGGGCGGCGCGGGGCATCGGGGCGGAGGTGCGAATCCAGGTGGACGCGGTCGACGCGCGGCACCGGAAGGCAGTCGAGATGGGCTACGTCACCATCCAGCGGCCGCACGACGACGGGACGGGGCGGACCTGCCAGATCATGGGGCCGGACGGGTACTTCTTCACGCTCTGGGAGCCGCAAATCGGCGGCAGGTAGGGACTACCAGGCGGTCCAGCCGCCGTCGACGAGGATCGTCTGGCCGGTGACGAAGTCGCTGGCGTCGCTCGCGAGAAAGATGACGGCGCCGGCCAGCTCATGCGGCTGTCCCCAGCGGCCCATGGGCGTGCGGTCTTCGATGAAGGCCTTGCGCTCCGGGTCTTCGTAGAGGGGGCGTGTGAGGTCGGTCTCGAAATAGGTGGGGGCGAGGCCGTTCACCTGGACGGAGGCCTCCGCCCACTCGATCGCGAGCACCTTCGTCAGCTGGTCGATGGCGCCCTTGGAGGAGGCGTAGGCCGCCTGGTTCGGCAGGGCCACGCTGCCGAGGATGCTGGAGACGTTGATGAGCTTCCCGGAGCCCTGGGCGACGAAGTGCCGGCCGGCCGCGCGGGCGCCGTTGTAGTAGCCCTTCAGGTTGACCTGGAGGACCGAGTCGAACTCCTCGGGCGTGAGCTCGAGGGCGGGCTTGCGGATGTTCGTGCCGGCGTTGTTCACGAGCACGTCGAGCCGCCCGAGCCCGTCGACGGCGGCGGCCACCATCGCCTCGCACGCCTCGGCGGAGGTCACGTCGGTGGGAACGGCGATGGCGCGGCGGCCGAGCGCCCCCACTTCCTCGACCAGGGACTCAAGCTCCGGACCGGTGCGGCTGGCAAGGGCGAGGTCGGCGCCGGCCGCGGCCAGCGCGAGGGCCATGGTGCGCCCGAGGCCGCGCCCGGCGCCGGTCATGATGGCGACGCGCCCGGTGAGGTCGAAGAGCTGCGTGCCGCGCAGCTCGGGGCGGTCGTCGGAGGCGCTCATTCGTAGCGGAGGGCCTCGGCGACGGCGACGCGGGAGGCACTCTGAGCAGGGAACCAGGTCATGATCATCGAGGCTCCAAAGGCGATTCCGCAGATGACGATAAGTTGGAGCCAGGGAACGATGAAGTCCCCGCCCTCGGAGGCCTCGCCGATACCACCGGAGGTAAAGAGAACCCACGAAAGGGAGACCCCGAGCACAGCCCCCAGGATGATCCCGGAGAGGGCGACGAAGCCCGACTCGAAGACGAAGCTGAGGGCGACCATCGAGCGCTGGTAGCCGATGGCGCGGAGCATGCCGATCTGCTGGCGGCGCTCCACCACGGCGCGGAAGGCGATCACGCCGAGCGCGGCGATGCCAATGATGAGGCCGAGCCCCATGAATCCCTGGAAGAGCAGGAGGAAGCCCTGCGAGGCGGCGCGCTGATCGTCGAGCAGCTTCTGGAACGACTCGGCCGAGGCCTGGGGCAGGCCCGATTCGATGGACTTGGCGAAGGCTTCCTGGTCGGTTCCGTCACGGTTCTTGAGGACGAAGCGCTGGGAGTCGGAGTCGGGGAAGGCGGCGACGACGGTGTCGCGCTGCACGATGATGCCGTTCCAGAAGATGTCGCCGGGGTCGTCCATCTGCCCGATCACGGTGACGGAGGTGTTGAGGTCGGTCCCGGGTGCGTGGAGATGCAGGGTGAACGGTTGGAAGCCCTCCCCCACAAGCGCGGGGTCGAGAATGAGCAGTGCGAACTCGGAGAATTCGGCGCCCGCAGCGTCCGTGAGCTCGCCCGGGATGACGGCAAGCGTGGGGTCACCGGACACCGCGGCCCAGACCTCTTCGTCGCTGCCGTAGCCGGCAGCGCGGCGCTTGAGCTCGAACTCGTTCGTGGCGAAGAAGGCGGCGTCGGCGCCGATGACGGTGAAGGTGCCGGCAACGCCGGGGCCGGACGGGGCATCGACGAATATCTCGGTCTCGCCCGCCCAGGCGATGCGTTGCTCGCTGACGGCGACGATGGGCGTGGTGTCGACGCCGTTCTCTTCCAGCGTCGCCACAAGGTCATCCGTGCGGTTGTTGCTGTTGACGAAGACGATCGTGTCGAAGCCGCCCTTCGCGTCGTCGGAGAGGAAGATGTTGGTGAAGTTGTCGTTGACGGTGGAGAACATGACGAGGGAAAAGGTGATGAGGCCGATCATCATGATCGTCATGCCGGTGCGCATTCGGGCGGTGAGGGGGTAGGCGACGGCGGTCTTGACGGCGGGCACGATGCGGCCCAGGCGCGCGCCGACGGTCGCCACCGGCGGGAGCAGGATGTCGGCGTTGTAGACGATGAGGAAGGTGCCGCAGGCGACCATGACGATGCCGCTGAGGAAGAACATCTCGGGCCCGCCCTCGAGGTCGCCGATGATGAAGTCGAGGGTTCCCGCGGGGCCGATGTACCAGAAAGCGAGCAGCAGGCCGGCGAGGATTGTGAACGAGATGCGCTCCCGCATGTGGAAGTAGCGCAACGTGAAGGCGGCCCAGCCGAAAGCGAGTGAGATTCCGGCGGCGAAGAAGAAGTAGCTGTCGGAGGAGTAGGCCCACTCCATGAAGAGCGCGGCGAGGGCCAGCCCCACGACCCCGTAGCCGGCGCCCCACGCGATTGGCCGGTCGCGGTCCTGGGACGCCACGAGCAGAAGCCCGATGGGAGGCAGGAGGATGCCGAGGACGATGAGCCCGAGGCTCACTCGCGGATTGCGGTCGCGCATGATGCGCACAACCAGCAGCGCGACGAGGTAGAAGGGAATCAGGGGGAACAGCAGGAACGGCCAGAGGGGGATGCGCTGCCCGGCGATCCGCTCGTGCCGGGGAGCGCCGAAGTTGTGCCGGCGGAGCACGTACACGTAGGGACCAACGAGGCCGAAGATCAGGGCAATCGAGAACAGGCCGGCGAAATCCGGGAGCCGGTAGAGGGCGAACACGCTCACGGCGATGGCGCCGCCGGCAACGGCCGCGTTGAGCACGGCCCGTGCGTACCCCCGCCAGGTTGCCGCTTCGGGATTGGTGACGATGGGCTCCGGGAGGTCGCGGATGGCGGCGACGATGTTGAGCCGACTGGCGCGCACGGCAGCGAAGAAGATGACGACGAACGTCGAGATGACACCGAGGCAGAAGGCAATGATGAGGCTGCGGGGAGTGAGATTGGTGCGCAGCTCGAGGCCGAGTCCGGCCTCCGCGAAGGCGTTGATGAGGGCGACCATCCCGAACGTCACGAAGACGCCCGCGACGAGACCGACGATGGCGGCGCCGAGGTCGTAGCCCATGCCTTCGGCGAGGAAGGACTCGACGAGGTGGCGGCGCTTGGCGCCGACGGCGCGGGCCATGCCCATCTCCGGCTTCCGCTCGGCCGCGAGCATGATGAAGATGAGGAAGATGAGGAGGATGCCGGCAGCGATCGAGAAGAGCCCGAAGATGATGAAGATGGTCGTGAAGACACTGCCGACCAGCTTCGCGATCTCGATCGCGTCTTTCTTCAGGGGTTGTACCTCGTAGGGCGTGCCATCGATGACCTCGTTGAGCTTCTCCTCCACCACATCGGAGCGCTCCAGCCCGTCGCGCACGCCGCCCGCATTCGTGACAACCACGGCGTAGGCGATCCCGTCCAGTTCGAGGGTGTCGGAGAGGAAGTCGAAGCTGACCGTGCCACCGGGGTACTCCGAGGCGCCGACGTTGAAGGTGCCGCTGAGGAAGCTGTTGGGAGCAATCGCCGCGACGACGACCTCCACCGGGTAGCCGCCCAGGAGCAGCACGAGCGTCTGGCCTACCTCCGCGTCGATCTCGCCGGCCAGGTCCTCGTTGACGACGATCTCGTTTCCGCTGACCGTCACCACGTTCCCGTCGAGGTCGCGGAGCGAGCCAAACGGCCCTGCTGCCTCGGTGTCGTAGGCGACGATGGTGGCCCCGGCCTCGTTCAGGCCGGTGGCCGTGTTGATGACGGGGAGCGTCTCCAGAAGGATCGGCAGGAAGCCATCGATGTCGGGGTCGTTGGCGAATCGCTCCTCCCAGGCGGCAACTTCCTCAAGGGGAATGACGCGCTCGTCCTCGGGGCGCGGGCTGCCTTCCTCGTCCCAGACGATGAGCATGTCGGTCTCGCCGGCGAGCTGGTAGATATCGTCGGTGACCGTGCTCGAGACGGTGTCGCCGGTGCCGAAGGCGACCGTCATGATGACGGTCGCCAGCATGAGCCCGAAGATGATGAGGGTGGTCTGGGCGCGGCGGCGGGGGATGTTGCGCAGGCCGGTCTTGAACATCACCGGATTGCGGAAGGCCACCCACGCGAGCAGGGCGAGAATGCCGAGGGTGATGATGACCACCACCACGGCGATCGTGTTCATGGAGACGCCGAACAGTTCCTCCATGGCGGTTCGCTACGCGGGGGCGGGGGCGAGGGGGCGGATCGCTTCCTCGCGTTCAATGAGGCCGTCGGCCATGTAGATGGTGCGGTGGCAGCGGGCGGCCACCTCGGGAGCGTGCGTGACGATGACCTGGGTCTGGTTGGAGCTGGCGTTCAACTCGACGAGGAGGTCCATGATGCCTCCCGCGGTGAGCGAATCGAGTGCGCCCGTGGGTTCGTCGGCCCAGACGATCGAGGGGCTGTTCACGACCGAGCGGGCGACGGTGACTCGCTGGCGCTGGCCGCCCGAGAGCTGCGCGGGCCGGTGCCCCGCGTACTGCCGCAACTCGACACGTTCGAGGGAGTTGAGGGCAAGCTCGCGGGCCGCGGCGGGGCGGGTACCTGAGACGATCAGGGGCAGCTCCACATTCTCGACGGCAGAGAGCACAGGCAGGAGGTTGTAGGTCTGGAAGACGAAGCCCATGCCCGTCGCCCGGAACTCCGTCTTCTCGTTGTCCGCCATGCGGGCGATGTCTTCGCCGTTGATGAGCACCTGACCGTCATCGAAAGCGTCGAGCCCGGAGAGGCAGTTCAGGAGGGTCGTCTTGCCGCAACCGGAGGGGCCCATGATGGCGACCATCTCGCCTCGGGGAACCTGGAGGTCGACACCGCGCAGGGCCTGGACCTGTACCTCACCCGTGTCGTACGTCTTCGTGACGCCTCTCGCGTCGATGACCAAATCGCCCACACGCCCGTCAGCGGTCATTGCAGCTCCCATGACGCCTGTGTGTCAGACGCCTCACCGAGCGTGGACGACGCACCGCACCCGATCAAGTTGGCCCAGCGCCAGCGGAGGGTGCGCACACCTCGCCGGGCACGCAGAATGAGGCCGGGAGCACGGAATGAGCAACGCTGACGAGAGCACGCCCGAGGTGGCGCCGGCGCACACGGACGCGCGGGCGCAGTTCAGCCCGTCCGATATCGCCCTGGTCATCGGGCTGGGGGTGGTGGCCATCATCGCGGGCACGGTCCTCGGACTCGTCTACACCACCTAGGCAAAAGGTCCCGCCGGGCTTCACGTAAGCGCCCCGTCGAAGGCCGTTGCGGTTGGGTATGATCGAAGGATGAAAGGCGCTCCCATCGCCCGTGGCGACCCCCTCTTGCTGCGCGTCACCAAGTACGACGGCGAGGCGCACTGGATCCAGCACCTGCGCGTCCTTTCCGACGACGGATCGCTCGTGCAGGCGCACGCCTCGGCGGGAAGCCCGATCTTCACGAGCCGGGGCGAGTTCCGCTCGCGATACGAGAGCTACGTCCACTTCTGGCGCGACCGCTGGTACAACGTCTTCCGCCTGGCCGAACCGGGCGAGGAGACGGCGCTCTGGTACTGCAACGTGACCACGCCGCCGGAGTTCGAGGACGGCGAGATTCGTTACATCGACCTCGACCTGGACGTGACGGTTCGGGCTGGCGGCACGATTGAGCTGCTCGACGCGGACGAGTTCGAGGAGCACCGCCTGAAGTACGGCTACCCGCCCGAGGTGGTGGAACACGCCCAGGCCGCGGTGGGGGAACTCTCCGAGCTGGCGCAGCGCCACCAGTTCCCGTTCGACCTGTAGGCCGCGACTCCCCCGGTTCGGCGGGAGGCGATACGCTACTCCGGTGACTGAGACCACGACACTCCGGGACCGCGTGGGCGCGCTCGTCGCGGGCGCGGCGCGTGCGGCGATGGAGGCCGGCAGCCTTCCCGACGTGGCCCTGCCCGACGACCTCGTCGAGCGGCCCCGCGACGCGAGCCACGGCGACTACGCCAGCTCGCTGCCCCTGCGCCTGGCGCGCTCGGCGATGATGCCGCCGCTGGCCATTGCCGAGGCGATCGCCGAGCACCTTCCCGCCAACGACGTCATCGACGCGCCGCGCATCGCGCCGCCCGGCTTCATCAACCTGAGCCTGGCCGAGCACTTTGTGCAGGGCGAGATCGACCGGGTGATCGCGGAGGGACCGGCGTTCGCCGACAGCGACCTCGGCCAGGCGAAGCTGGTGCAGCTCGAGTTCGTCTCGGCCAATCCGACCGGGCCGCTGCATGTGGGGAACGGACGCGGGGCGGCCATCGGCGACACACTCGCATCGGTGCTGGCGGCGGCGGGGTACGAGGTCGAGCGCGAATATTATGTGAACGACGCGGGCACCCAGACGGACGTGTTCGCGGAGACCCTGTACGCGCGCTACCAGCAGCAGCACGGCCGTGACGTGCCACTTCCCGAAGGCGGCTACCCGGGCGAGTACATGGTCGACCTCGCCACGCAGATGCGGGAGCGCGAAGGCGAACGCTTCCTCGCGGCACCGGGCGAGCCTCCCCCGCCGGGCGTGCGGGAAATGGGCATCGAGCTCATCGTCGAGCAGATCCGGGACACCCTCGATGCTTTCGGGACTAGCTACGACCGCTGGTTCAGCGAGCGGTCGCTGTACGAGCCGGCGGGCAATGGCGAGGCGTCGGCGTATGACGCGGCCCTCGCCGTCCTGCGCGAGAACGGCCACCTCGCGGAGCGCGAGGGCGCCCTGTGGCTGACCTCCAGCAACCTCGGCGAGGACAAGGACAACGTGGTCGTGCGATCGGACGGCCGCCCGACCTACTTCGCCAGCGACATCGCCTACCACTACGACAAGTTCCTGCGGCGCGGCTTCGACCAGGTCATCAACGTGTGGGGCGCCGACCACCACGGGCACGTGTCGCGCCTGGAGGTGGGGACCGAGGCGGTCACCGGAAAGGGGGCCGCCCTGCACCTTCTCCTCTACCAGCTGGTCACGCTGAAGCGGGGGAGCGAGACGGTGCGGCTCTCGAAGCGGGGCGGCGAGATCATCACGCTCGACGAGCTGGTCGAGGAGGTGGGGCCGGACGCCGCCCGCTTCTTCTTCCTGCTGCGGGCCCCCAGCTCCCAGATGGACTTCGACCTAGACCTGGCGGTGAAGCAGTCGAACGAGAATCCCGTGTACTACATCCAGTACGCGCACGCGCGGCTGGCGAGCATCCTCGACCGGGCGGCGGGCGAGGGGCACGCACCGGACGGGGGCGATGTCTCGCTCCTGACGGCGCCGCACGAGCTCGCGCTGGTGCGGGAGATGCTGCGCCTTTCGGAGGTGATCGAGCTGGTCGCGACGACGTACGAGCCGCAGCACCTGGCCCACTACGGCATGGAGCTGGCGACCTCGTTCCACGCGTTCAACGACGCGTTCCGGCAGCAGGGCGACCCGAACCTGAAGGTGATCACGGACGACGCGGCGCTGACGGCGGCGCGGCTGCGGCTGGTGCAGGCCGCGAAGATCGCGCTCGGGCGCGTGCTCGACCTGATGGGGATGACCGCACCGGAGCGGATGTAGCCGCTTACCGCAGCGCCCCCTGCTCGCCTATTTCCCGCGGTGCGACGATGTAGCCGTTCAGGTCGCCGAGCGTCTCCCAGCGATCGGGCTCCTTCCAGAGGAGCCAGGCGGCGAGGGCGCAGGTCAGGCCGTCGAGGGTGTCGTCGAGGCGCTTGAGGGCGGCGCCCGTGGCGGTCGCGGCCGTCCTGGGCGCGAGGGCCTGCCGTACACGGGAGTTGCGCAAAACACCGGGAGCCACGCGCTGCATGAGCGTGCGAAGGTGGTCCTGGTACTCCTGCATGACGGCCTGTCGGAAGGCGACGCTCCTGTGGGGCCTCGGCTTGTAGGGAAGACGCTCGGAAAGGCCGAACAGGCGCACGTGAACCGTGTGGGGGTAGATCTCGACAGCGAACCGCCCCGGCTCGCCTCTCAACAGGGGGGCAGGGTCGGCAGTGAAGCCTCGTTCGATCAACGCACGACCGAGGTCGACTCCTGCTGTATAGCCCCGGCGCACGGCAGCATGGGCGGAGTGGGCGGAAGCCTTGTACCGACCAAAGCGGCGGGCGACCTCCCGTTCCGCCCAGCGTTCCGGGGTGTAGAGCAGGGGAGCGTCAATCGTCACGATGAGCGGACCTTCGATAGCCGCCAGTTCGTCGGCAAGCCGCCTGGCGTTACAGACCGCGGCCTCGAGACGCGTGCAACGCAGGTCGCGGGGCGTCTCGCCCTCGAACCAGCAGACGCCGCTTTCGCGGTGGGACGTCCAGGCGAGGTCGAGGCCGACGAAGGTGGGCATGGCGGCTCACCCTAGCACCGGGAGCGGGAGGGTGGCACGATCGCGCGCCGGAGGGACCATGGCGGAGCTCATCGAAGCGCTGTCGGGAAGGCGGGCGCAGCGCGCGTTCGACCCCCGAGCGGTTCCGGAAGAGACGCAGGAACTGCTCTGGCGGGCGGTGTCCGTCGCGCCGAGCCACGGCAATGTGCAGTCGGCGCGGCTGCTGGTGGCGCGGTCGGAGGGAGCGCGCGAGAAGCTCCTGGCAGCGCTCTCGGAGGGGAACCGGAACTGGGCGCCAGCGGCGCCCCTCCTGATGGCGCTGGGCTCGATTCCGGACCACGAGCACGCCGATTCCTACGGCGAGGAGCGCGCCCTCTGGTCGTTCCACGCGGGCATCGCCGCGGGGAACCTGATGGCGCAGGCGACCGCCCTGGGGCTGATTGCACACCCCATGGCCGGCTTCGACGAGGCGGCGGTGCGGGACGCCTTCGGCGCTCCCGGGGAGCTGCGGGTACTGGTGGTGTTCGCGATCGGGTATCCGGGGCCGGTCGAGTCGCTGCCGGAGGATCTGCAGCGCCGGGAGCAGCGCGAACAGCGGCGGCAGCCGCTTGAGCGGCTGGTCGCGATCGACGAGTGGGCGGAAGGCAACAGCATGCCGGCACGCGATCCCTCGCGGCGGAGCGGGCGGAGTGGCAAGCTAGAACGCTGATGTCAGCGATAAGCGATCTCGGGGACACATACGTCGAGGAGCTGGCGGCCCTTCACCCCAACGCCGCCATGAGCCTGGGCATCGCCGGACACGAGGACGAGCTCACGGACTACTCGGTCGAGGGGTTCGAGGCTCGCGACCGGCTCACGCGGGGGACGCTCGGCCAACTGGAGACGCTGCCCGACGAGACCGACGGCGACCGCATCCTCCGGGAAGTGATGCGTGAAGCGCTCACCGTGGACGTTGAGCTGCACGAGACCGGGGACTACCTCGCCGGACTGAACGTGCTGGCTTCGCCCATGCAGGGGCTCCGGAGCACGTTCGACCTGATGCCCACAGACGGTGAGTCCGACTGGGCGACTATCGCGAGGCGGCTCGCGCGCCTGCCGGAGGCGCTCGCGGGCTACCGCACGACGCTGGAGGCGGGGCTGGAGGCGGGGCGGGCCGCCGCCCGCCGGCAGGTCGAGGCGTGCGTGAAGCAGTGCGAGACGTGGGCGGGCGACGGCGACGGCGGCTTCTTCGGCGAATTCGTGGGGCGTTCGGGCGACGTCTCCGAGGGCCTGCGGCACGACCTCGACGCGGCGGCCATCGAAGCTGCCGAGAGCTACCGCGCCTTCGGCGAGTTCCTCCGCGAGGCCTACCTGCCGCGCGCCGGGGAACGCGACGGGGTAGGCGAGGAGCGGTACGCGCGATACGCGCGTTCCTACAACCGCTGCGAGCTCGACCTGCGGGAGACGTACACGTGGGGTTGGGACGAGATCCACCGCATCCAGCGCGAGATGGAGGAGGCCGCGGAGCAGATCGCTCCGGGCGATGGCGTCGAAGCCGCGAAGGAAGTGCTCGAGACCGACCCGGACCGCGCGATCGAGGGGGTCGAGCCGTTCCGGCAGTGGATGCAGGACCTGCAGGAGCAAACGATCGCGGACCTGAACGGCACACACTTCGATATTCCCGAGAAGCTGCAGCGCCTCGAGGCGATGATCGCGCCTCCGGGCGGGGCGCTGGCGATGTACTACACCAGCCCGTCCGAGGACTTCTCGCGGCCGGGGCGGACGTGGTACCCGACGGGCGGGAAGACGCGCTTCCCGCTCTGGGGCGAGGTCTCGATCGCGTACCACGAGGGCGTTCCGGGACACCACCTCGAACGCGGCAACACGCGACTGCTCGACCTGTCGCGCTTCCAGCGGCTGATCGGCGACTGCTCGGGCTACGTCGAGGGCTGGGCGCTCTACGCCGAGCGCCTCATGGGCGAGCTGGGGTACCTGGAGGTGCCAGACTACAAGATGGGGCTGCTGGCCTCGCAGGCGCTGCGGACGGTGCGGGTCATCATCGACATCGGGATGCACCTGGAGCTTGCCATCCCGGAGGGGCAGCCGTTCCACCCCGGCGAGGTCTGGACGCCCGCGCTGGGCGACGAGTTCGCGAGGACGCGGAGCCACTTCCCGGCGGACTTCATCGCGAGCGAGATCGACCGCTACCTCGGACTCCCGGGACAGGCGATCAGCTACAAGGTGGGGGAGCGCTACTGGCTGGCCGCGCGGGAAGGGGCGCGGCAGAGCCTCGGCGACGCCTTCGACCTGACCACCTTCCATCGCGAGGCGCTCGCGATGGGGCCGATGGGGCTGGGGCTGCTCGCGCAGGAGAGCGCGCGGCTGGGAGACGGCGCATGACGGTTCGGCGAACGGTTGGCGGCGCGCTCATCGTGGTGCCCTCGCTCCTCTCGGGAGTGGGCATCGCCTTCATCCTCGCGGCCATCCTCGTGAACCACCAGATCATCCAGGACGCCTTCATGATCGTGGGCGCGGTGATGCTGTGGTTCGACTTCTTCGTGACGATGGCGATCATTCGCTACTCGCTGCGCAGCCTTGACCGGCGCATCGCCGCGCTGGAGGAGCGGGGCGGGGACGACGAGGAGTCGTAGCAGGGCTGCCTAGATGGTCAGGCCGCCCAGGCCGAGGATGCCGCGCGCGTATTCGATTTCGCCCACATGGCGGTAGCCGTGGCTCAGGCAGACGCCGTTCAGGCCCTGCCAGAGCGACATCTCGCCGAGGGGCTTGATGGTGACGGTGCGGGTGTCGAACTCGTCGGGCGACATGGTGGCGAGGTAGTCGTCGGTGGCCTGCCAGACGCGTGGCTGGTACTCGCGCCAGCCGTCGAGATCGTTCAACGTCATGGCCTTCGCGTCTTCCTCCGACATCCCCGTGCCCTGCGAGGTGCGATGGAGGCCGAAGCGCTGGTCGTAGCCGCCCTCGAGCCAGACGGTCGGCCTGCCCTGGGCGATGAAGTTGACGATGTTGTCCTCGGTGCGGACGTAGTGCCAGAGGCTGAAGAAGGGGCTCAGGCCGCCCTCGGCGGGGCGGAAGTTGAGCTGCTCGAGCGTCATGTCGCCGATGGCCTCGTCGAGGAGGGCGTGCATCGAGCTGAGTCCGGTGCGGAGGATTTCGAGGGGGGTGGTGCTCATATCGGCCTCGCGGAAGGAAGTCCGCCGATCGTGCCTGCTCGTGGCGGTGGTGTCCAAGGCACGCCGGTAGACTGCCCGCCGGAGGCACGTCCATGTCCGCAGATGCCGAGTCCCGACCCTACCCGCCCCTGACCCCGTACCTGACGGTGAGCGACGCGGCGGCCGCGATCGCGTTCTACGTGAAGGCGTTCGGAGCGGAGGAGATCGAGCGGGCGCTCACGCCGGACGGACTGAGGATCATGCACGCCGAGGTGGCGGTGAACGGCGGGTTGATCATGCTCTCGGACGACTTCCCCGAGGGTCCCCAGCAGCCGTCGACCCCGGAGGCGCTGGGCGGAAGCCCAGTCACCATCCATCTCTCGGTCGAGGACGCGGAGACGCTGTGGGAACGGGCGGTGGCGGCAGGGGCGGAGGTGACGATGCCGCTCGAGCGGCAGTTCTGGGGGGCGCTCTACGGGCGGCTGCGCGATCCGTTCGGGCACCACTGGTCGCTAATCTCGGAGATGGCCCCGGTCTCCGACGCAGAACTGCGTGAAGGCGCCTCGGAGGCGTTCCCGGAGCACGCCGAAGAGCAGGCCCACGAGACTCCCCCGGCAGGCCCATGAACCCTGTACCATGCGCTGCCCATGCCGGACGAGTACACCGCCATTCGCCAGCTTGCCGAGCGCTACGTCGACGCCGTCAACCGCCGGGACCAGGACGCGTGGCTGGCGACGTGGGCGCCGGACGGCGTGTTCGATTACGGGCACGACGATCCGCCCCGCAGCCACAACGCGCTGGCCCGCTTCTGGGACATGTCGGTGGAGGGGATGGAGGTGCTCATGTCCGTCACCTCCGGCGTCGTTGAGCGCGTCGAGGGTGCCACAGCCAAGGCGCGTTGGTACCACACGGAGTACGTCCAGCGGGGCGACGCCACGCCCCTGGCCGGCCTGACCCTGTACGAAGACGATGTTGTGCGCATCGACGGGGAGTGGCGCTTCGCGCTGCGAGAGCACTACGTGCTCTTCAGCGGCGAACTGGAGGGATCCTTCTACCCCTACGACCCGCGCTGAACGCGACCAACAGCGGCCCGCTGGCGCAGCGCGCGCAGGGCAAAATCAACCGGGAGAAACGCAATGGGAAAGCCGACAGTTGAGGACTACACCGCCATCCGCATGGTGGCCGAGCGCTACGTCGATGCGGTCAACCGCTTCGATGCGGAGGCGTGGGGCCAGACGTGGGCGCCGGACGGCGAGTGGAACGTGGGCGAGGTCCACAAGGGCCGCGAGGTGATGGTGCCGCTCTGGACGCAGATCATGGGCAGCATCCCCAACGTCTACATGCACGTGTACTCGGGCGTCATCGACGACGTAACGGGCGACACGGCGCGGGGCCGCTGGTACATGGGCGAGTTCCTGAACATGGCCGACGGTTCGCAGTCGATGAACTCGATTTGCTACGTGGACACGTACACGCGCATCGACGGGCAGTGGTACATCCAGACGCGCGAGTTCCAGGCGCTGTACCGCGGTCCGGCCGACCTGAGCGGCGAGTTCGCGAAGATCGCGGTCCCGGTCTAGGGGGCGTTCTCCGACCCCGTACTTCATGGCCTGAGCGGCCCTTGGGGCCGCTCAGGTTTGCTGTGCGCGGCGGCGGGAGATGGCAGCGAACATTGCGCTAGCCAAGACAAAGCCTCCTGCGGCTCCAATCAGGCCAACGCCCCAAGAATCCAACGCGCCGTCGTCGGAGGCAAGGGTGACGCCCGGACCAACGGCATCCAAGAGCTCGCGAACACGCACGTCGTGGACATCGACTCGGAAAGCGAGACACATTCCCGTCGTCAAGCCCTCCTCCTCGCGGAATGCGTAGACCAGGTATTCGCGGCCCAACTGGAGCGTGACCCCACACGTAGCTCGGTATGAATGGATGACTGTGGCCGTCTCCGCTGCGCCCTTCCAGATACGCAAGATCTCCATCTCGACGGCATCGCCCGATCGGTTCGCCACTGCTTTCCCTATGAACACTGCATCGGCTTCGGCAAGGCCCCAAAGGGGGGAGGGTGGACTGCAGGAGCACGCCTCAGCTCGAGGAGTGCTTACAGCCGACGGGAGGCCGACAAGCAACGCGACGGCGAGCAGCCGGAAGAACCAGGAGCGCATAGGGGCAGGGTAGTCGTGCGGGTCAAGCCCGAGCGCCGCCAGGCTCAGTGCCTATACTGACGCCCGCCATGGCGAGCCCCGAGCAGCGCCGCAAGACCGTCTACCTGGCGAGCCCCTACGGGTTCTCGGAGCAGCAGCGGACGCTGCTGCTGCCGCAGCTCGTGGGAGCGCTGGAGGAACTGGGGCTGGAAGTGTGGGAGCCGTTCGCGCGGAACAACCAGGTCGACCGGGCAGAGCCGGACTGGGCGTGGCGGATCGGGCAGGCGGACTTCCGGGACGTGCGCGAGGCGGACGCGACCTTCGCGGTCGTGAACGGTGTACCGCCGGACGAGGGCGTCATGGTGGAGTTGGGCATGGCGATCGCGCTGGGCAAGCCGACGTTCCTCTTCCGCGACGACTTCCGCCGGGCGACGGACAGCGAGGACTACCCGCTCAACCTGATGCTGTTCACGGGGCTGCCGCGCGAGGGCTGGCGCGACTGGTGGTACGAGTCGGTCGAGGAGCTCGCCGACCCGAAAAAGGCGCTCGCGCGCTGGGTCGGCGAAGGCTGACCGGCTTCACGCTACGGCTTCGTCGCTTCGATGAGGTACAGGGCGGCGTGGAAGGCCAGATCCTCGCCCGCGTCCAGTCTCTGCTGGAGGGCGAGCAGGTAGCGAACGTGCGTCTTCACAGTGAATCCAGGCACCTCCCAGGGCGCGGCCTTGAGGTAGTAGACGACTGCGCCGACATCGGTGAAGGCGAGCCTGCCCTCCCATTCCTCGACGGTCTGAACGGCGAGCCCGGCCGCTTCCAGCAGCGGCACGTACTTCGCCGGCGTTGCGTCCGGCCACTGGGGTTCCACGTCGAAGGCGGCCAGCAGGTCCCAGGCCCACATCCCGTGGACCTGCTGGGTCAGGAACGAACCGCCGCTGGAGAGGATGCGGGCCACCTCGTAGGCGTTGAAGGCGGCGTGCCGGTTCAGGACAAGGTCGAACTCTGCGTCTGCGAAGGGCATGGCTGCCGTGTCGGAGACCGGCGTCCTGACAACGGTCGCGCCAAGGGGTGACAGCCTCCGGGAGGCCAGTTCGTAGTTGGGCGCGTAATCCTCGGTGGCGACTACCTTCACGGGCCAGTGGTCCCGCAGTGCGAGGAGCTTCTCGCCGCCGCCCGTATCCAGGTCCACGACGGACGAGGACCGCGCCAACAGCTCAGCCGCACGGTCGAGGTACGACCACGGTTCCTGGTCCACGATCATCCGACCGTCGAGATGGGAGAAGTCCCAGCCGCCAAAAGGCTGCTGCTCTTCCCGCAGCCAGCCGTCGATCAGTTCGTCTGGAGCGCCGGCCATGGACTCAGCCGCGGCTCAGTAGAGCATCCGCCCTTCGATCTGGGCCGTGGTGATCCAGACTTCGATGTCGCGGATGGCCTGGGCCATGGCCTGGCCGATGAGGTCGAGCTTACGGACCTGCTCGATGCGAGGCGTGACCTGCTCAAGCTCCCGCTTGGAGAGGAGCTCGCGGAAGATGCGGCAGGCATCGACGAGGCAGATGATGACGACATCGCGCGGGTCGGGAATCTCCTCGCTGAAGAGGATGCCCATGATGCGCAGCTTCACCTCGCGCTCGGCCTTGCCATCGACCATGGGGTAGCGGCGGGAGCGGAAGACCCAGAGGAAGCGGTCGTCCTGGCGCTCGAGGATGCCCCCGTCGACGAGGCGGCGGAGTGCTTCCTCGCGAAGCTCGGGGGCGCGCTGGGCCACCTGCTCGACCCAGTAGCGGGGGTCGCGCGTCTCGTCGGCGGCAATGTCGGCGAGGGTGGGGTCAAGGAGGCTGTCGCCGAGGGGAGTGGAGTCGACCAGGATGAGGTTTTCAAGGTCGGTATCGATGCGGTTTTCCATGGCCAGGTCCATGAGCACGGCGCCGGCGATGGCGCGGTCCATCGACCAGTTGGGCACATGGACGAAGGTGCCGTCCTCATCGCGGAGCAGGAGCAGGATGATCTCTTCGGCGAATCTCAGCATGGGTATCTAGCGCCTCCCTGACGCGCTCATGCTACACGGCTAGCGCGTTGGGTTCGGGCAGGCTGGTGTAAGCGGCCTAACGGGCTGGCGTCAGCTTGAAGCTCCGGCTGGCGTGACCGGGAGAACTTCGACGGTGGCGTGGCAGCCGGGCACGTCGCGGAGCCTGGTATCGCATGTGAGCAGCGGCACATCCAGGGCTTCGGCAAGGGAGAGGTAAAGGGCGTCGTAGACGGTCGCGTTGTCACGAAGCTCGAGGGCGCGGCGCAGCAGCCAGCCGTGGGAATAGCGGCGGATCGGGAGATTCACCAGCAGGTCAAGGGATGCACCCGCTCGTGGGACCGTCGTCTGCCGGCGAAGCATCAGGCGCCGCAACGTCTGCCCCACCTCGGCATCAAGCAAGTGAGGGGCGCAGACCTCTTCCCCCTGGTCGATTCGCCTTCTCAGCGCCACGCCCGCGGGCTCGTGGCGATTGAGGAGTAGTTCCACGACCAGAGAGGCATCGGCAACGATCACCGCGAATCACGTTCCGCCCGGATCATCTCGGCAGGCGTCTCAGTGGGGTGGATAGGCTCCAGCGCGTCCAACCGGGCCATTAGCTCCTCGATGTCGGGGGCTTCAAGGGCACGCTCGATCTCCCGGAGCAGATAGGCGGAGAGGGTCATGCCGGCGCGGGCGGCCCGCACCTTCGCCTCCCGGTGGAGCTCATCGGGCACGTTGCGGATCTGGATCATCTTGGACATGTGCCCCACATTAGCACATGTGATGCGCATGCGACGTTGGCTCAGGCCTCGGCGGGAGCCTCCTCGGGATCGGGAGGCGGCGGGGGCTCCGGGAAGGAGAAGTCGTCGGGCATGAGGACGAACTCGGGGTAAGCCTCGATGCCAAGCTCGCCCGCGTCCTGGCCCAGCTGCTCCACCTCGGGAGAGACGCGCGCCTGGACCGTGAGGGCCAGCGCCTTCCAGAGCACGAACGAGACCGTGAACACGAACGCTCCGATGGCGGCCACGCCCGCGATCTGGGCGCCGAAGTCGCCGTCGGCAGCGATACAGACGGCGAGCGTGCCCCAGATGCCGGCGAAGAGGTGGGCGGGGACGGCGCCGACGACATCGTCCAGCTTGAGCTTCTCCAGCCCCTTGATGCCGAGCGTGCAGATCACGCCGCCGATGGCGCCGATGACGATGGCCCACCAGTGCTCAGTCATTGTGGGGCCGGCGGTGATGGAGACGAGCCCGGCGATGGCGCCGTTCAGGCCTGTGATCAGGTCGATACGCCCGAAGACAAACCGCGAGAGGGCGAGGGCGGCCATGACGCCCGCCGCGGCGGCGAGGTTCGTGTTGACGAGCACGTGGCTCATGGAGACGGCGTCGAGGGTGCTGGCGAGGGCCAGCTGCGAACCGCCGTTGAACCCGAACCACCCCAGCCAGAGGATGAAGACACCGAGCGTGACGACGAGAACGTTCGAGGGTGGCGTGGGCCTGACGGTGCCGTCGGCGCGGAACTTTCCGAGCCGCGGACCGACGACGAGGATGCCGGCAAGCGCGGCCCAGCCGCCTACGCCGTGGACGATGGTGGAGCCGGCGAAGTCCTGAAAGCCGAGGTCGGCGAGCCAGCCGCCGCCCCACGTCCACGCGCCGACGATCGGGTAGATGACGGCTGTCAGGGCCAGCGTGAAGAAGAAGAACGGCCACATCTTGACCCGCTCGGCCAGGGCGCCCGAGACGATCGAGGCGGCGGTTGCCACGAAGACCATCTGGAAGAACCAATCGGACATGGTGGCGTAGCTCTCATCGGCGAGGACGGCGTCGGCAGTGCCCTCGCCCTCGAGAAGGGCGAGTTCAACATCGGAAGCCTGGTAGAGGAGGTTGAAGGAGCCGATGAAGTCGCCGACGACATCGACGTACATGAGGTTGTAGCCGATGACGAAGTAGGCGAGGCCGGCGATCGAGTAGATGCCGATGTTCTTGAGGCAGATCATCGAGGCGTTCTTGGTGCGGACGGAGCCGGACTCGAGCATCGTGAATCCGGCGCACATCCACATCACGAGCGCGCCCCAGATGAGGAAGGCGAAGGTGTTGAGGACGAACTCGGTTTCGCCGTCGACGGCGGCCGCCTCGGCGATGGCGGGCCGGCCCAGGAAGATGGCGGCCGCTCCGATGGCGGCTATCGCAAGGATGATGGCGGGACGGCGATAAGGACGGAGTTTCGCGACCATGCGCAGGCCTCCCAGACACGTCGGAAACGTGCCGGGAGCCTACACGAGAGCGACTACCCCGGGAGTGACGCCGCTCACGCTACGGCCGCGCCCGGGAAGCGAGCCGCCGGCGCGTTAGCGCGGGTATCGGACTGCCAGGTGGCGGTTGCCTTCGTAGCGCCCGGCCTGGACCTCCCAGATGCCCTTCGCCGGTCGCTGTGGTGGCGTCTCGAAGAACGGGCGGACGTGGTCCTGCATCATCTGCTCGATCACATCCGCGTAGGCGGGATCCGCGACGACGTTCCAGTTCTCGTCGGGATCCTCCTGGAAATCGAAAAGCTGAACGGGCTCCTGGGTGTCCTCGAAGACGACGAGCTTGTAGCGGTCGGTCGCGAACATGCCGAACCCGTAGTTCTCGCTATGGGCGACCTCGCGCGTGGGGCCGGAGCCGCTGCCGTCGACGTGGCCGATCAGCGAGTTGCCCTCGTTGCCCGGAAGCGGGGCGATGCCCGTCAGCGCTTCGATCGTGGCCGTCACATCGACGTGCTCGACGATGCCGTCGACAGTGCGGCTTTCCATGCCGGCGGGCGGGCGGATGATGAGGGGCACGGTGGCCGACTGCTCGTAGAACAGCATCTTCCAGAGCATCCAGTGGTCGCCCATCATCTCTCCGTGGTCGGCGGTGTAGATGATCCAGGTGTTGTCGAGGATGCCCTTGCGATCGAGGGCGTCGACGATCGCTCCGACCTGGTCGTCGATGGCGGTGATGTTGGCGTAGTAGTAGCGGGTGAGGAGCTCGACGATGTCGTCGGTAAGGCCCTCCCACTGGGCCGTCGTCTGGAGCCAGCGCATGAGTGTGTGGAGCGGCCCCGATTCGGGAATCTGCGGGGGAATGCGCTCGCCGACGGGGATCACCGTCCTGCGGTAGAGGTCGACGTAGTCGCTCGGGGCATCGTGCGGCTCGTGCGGCCCGGGGAACCCGACCCACTGGAAGAAGGGCTGATCGCTGTCGTAGTTATCGATCCAGTCGACGACCTGCTGACCGGTCCACGTGTCGAGATAGGCGTCGTTGGGCAGGGGGGTTGACTCGGGGAACCACATGGGGAGACCGAGGTGGTCGCGCGTCTTCTTGGGGTAGGCGCGCAGGTGGAACCACTCGCCGTACATCTCGAAGAGGCCCTGCTCCTTCAGGTAGTCGACGTACTCGCAATCCAGGCCCATGACGCCGTTTTTCTCCGGCCCCGGGTGCGGCTCATCGAAGCCGACGGCCCGGTAGCGGGCGGTGACGCTCGGGTCGGACACCATGTCGGGCCTGCCGCAGACAAGCGTCTCATCGGCGAAGAGGTGCATCTTGCCGATGCAGCTCGTGTAGTAGCCGGCCTGCTGGAGGTGCTGGGCGAGGTTGGGGATGTCCTGGGTCATGTCCCAGTCGTTCTCGAACACGCCGTGGTCGCGGACGTAGCGTCCCGTCAGCAGCGACCAGCGGGCGGGCATGCACAACGGTCCCTGGCAGAACGCCCGACCGAACCGCGCGCCCTCGGCCGCGAGGCGGTCGATGTTGGGCGTGCGGATGATGTCGTTCCCGTAGCAGCCAAGTGCGTCGGCGCGGTGCTGGTCGGCCATGATGACGACGATGTTGGGCCTGGAGTCAGCGGGCATGCGGTGTTCCTCCCGGGGTGTGCGGGCGCTCCATCACGTGATGGCCGTTAGCGACGCCTCTGGTAGGGGCTCGATGCCTCGTTGATGGCGTCGGAGAGCAGGTTGAGGCAGAAGAGGAGCAGGGCGAAGACGGCCCCCGGGCAGACGGCGTACCACCAGGCCTCGCGCAGGTACTGGCGGCTCACGTTGAGGAGGCCGCCCAGCGACGGCGCGGGTGGGTTGTCGCCCAGACCGAGGAAGCTGAGGGCGGCGGTGATGAGCACGGCCACGGCCATCAGCAGCGCCATCTGCGTGAGCAGGGGCGGGAAGGCGTTGATGGCGATGTGGCGGAAGATGACGCGCTGCGGACTGGCGCCCAACGCTTGCGACGCGAGCACATAGTCCTTGTTCTTCTCGGCGAGCATCTGGGCGCGGGCCAGCCTCGCGAAAGCGGGGATGGTGAAGAACGCGATTGCGATCCCGATGCTGCGCACGCCAGGCCCGAGGATGTTGAGGATGGCCAGTGCCGCAATCAGGCCGGGAAACGCCAGCAAGGCATCGACGAGGCGCATGGCCGCGGCTTCGAGAATCCCTCCGATGAACCCGGCAAGGAAACCGATTGTCACGCCAATGGACGTACCGACGGCAACGCTGATGAGGCTCACGGCCAGGGACGCTCGCAGCCCGAAGAGGGTGCGGGAGAACAGGTCGCGGCGGAGCTCGTCCGTGCCGAACCAGTTTTCCGTCGAAGGACTGAGGAAGCGGCCGGCTGCGTCCTGGGCGATGGGGTCGTGTTGAGCGATGACGGGAGCGCCCACGGCCCCGACGACGAGCAGAACGAGCCCGATGATAGCGACCATGCCCTGGGGGTTGCGGATGATCCCGTTGATGGTCGAGAAGAGCAGCGACTCGCGGGTCTTGCGCCCCCACCACGAGAGCTGAACCTCGGCGTCCAACGTGGCCGCGCTCATCGTCCGCGCACCCGGGGATCGAGGAAGCCGTAGGCGATATCGGCAGCCAGGTTGGCCCCGATGAAGACCGTCACGAGGATGATGAGAGTGCTCTGAACGACGAGATAGTCGCGGGCCTGGATGGCGTTCACGACCAGGCGCCCGAGGCCGGGGCGGGTGAACACCTGCTCGACGATGACGGCCCCCACGAGCAGCCCGCCAACCTGGAGGGCCATGACCGTGACGACGGGGATCATCGAATTGCGGAGGGCGTGGCGGACGACGACGCGGCTCTCGGCGAGTCCCTTCGCGCGGGCCGTTCGCACGTAGTCGTTCCCCATCACCTCGGCGATGGTCGTGCGCGTGTAGCGGGCGAGAACGGCGGCTACGCCGACCCCGGTTGCGACCGCGGGCAGGGCGAGGTGACGGAGCGACTCGACGGGATCATCGACGATGGACACCGCGCCGAACACCGGGAACCAGTCGAGCCTGACACTGAAGATCCAGAGCATGATGATGCCGAGAAGGAACCCGGGGATGCCGATGGCCACGAGCGTGAAGCCCGAGAGCGTCCAGTCCCATCCCGAACGGGGACGGATACCTCCCAGGATCCCGAGGGGAATGCCGACCACGACGGCGACGAAATAGGCGGCCACCGCCAGCTCCACCGTGGGCGGTATGGCGGTGCGCAGCATCCTGGAAACGGGCAGGCCGCGGGCGAAGGAGATGCCGAGGTCTCCCTGGAAGACATCGGCGAGCCAGCCGATGTACTGCTCGGGGAGGGAGTCATTCAGACCCAGTTGCTGGCGGAGCCGAGCGACATCCTCCTCGGTAGCGTCCTGGCCCGCGAGCAACTCAGCAGGATCGCCCGGCACGAGCCGGAGCATCAAGAAAACCGCGATGCTCGCCAGCACGAGGACGGGTATCGCCTGCAGGAAGCGGGCGAAGACGTACGCGAGCAAGAGTTACGCCTCGAGCCAGACCTTCGCCAGGTTTGGCTGCTCGAAGATCGTGACGAAGTGCTCGTCGTAGCCCTTCACGTTGGCGTTGGCCACCTCGATTCGCTGGTTGGTGTGCACGGGCAGGAGCCAGGGATCTTCGAGCCACATCCGGTTGAAGCGCGCGTACTGCTCCCTCGCGTCCTCGCCGAGCGGGTCGAGCCGCTCGAGGTTGGCGATGATGTCGAGGTACGTCTCCGTCTCGTAGTAGCTCGGGTTCCCCATGCGATACGGGAACGTCTGCTGCATGGTCGTGAGCGGCGAGAGGTTCGAGAACTTGTGGGGGGCGACCCACAGGTCGACGAATCCGCGCTGCCGCAGCTTGCCTACCCAGACGCCGATCTCCTGGGTGACGATCTCGACGTCGACGCCGATGTCGGCGAAGTTGTCCTTCAGGATCTGGGCGGTCACTTCCGTGCCCGGGATCGGCTCGATCATCAGGGGCGAGTCCTGCGACCAGCCCGCTTCCGCGAGGAGGGCGCGGGAGCGGTCGGGCTCGTAGAGCTCGCTCTCCAGGTCGGGGTCGAAGGCGGGCGAGGAGCTCGGCCACGGCTGGGCCGTGAGGTCCCCGAAGCCCTCGCGGAGCTCCTCGGTCATGCGCCGCCGGTCGATGGCGTAGAGGAGAGCCTGGCGCACGCGCGGGTCCACCAGCTTCGGGCTGTTGGTGACGCAACCGACGTAGACGATGCCGGCCTTCGGGGCGAGGAAGCCCTGGCCCGTGCGGCGGGCGATAGAGGGCGCCACACCGAGCGACCAGTCGATGTCGCCCGCTTCGAGGGCGAGGCCCAGCGACTCCGCGTCGGGGAAGTTCTGCAGCTCGATGCGATCGACGTAGGGGCCGCCGCCCTCGTCGGCGCTCTTGTGCCAGCCGCGGTTGGCGACGAAGCTGGCGCCGACGTCGGGCGTCCACTGCTCGAAGGCGAAGGGGCCGGTGCCCTGGACGTTCTGGCCCTCCTGCAGCTCGCGGTAGGTGTCCGCCTTCGTGACCAGGAGTTGGGCGAAGAAGTCGGTCATGTTCGGCCGGGGCATGTCGAACTCGAACTCCATCGTGCGCGAGTCCACCGCTTCCCAGCGGGTCAGCGTCCGCGCGAACGAGCTGATCTGGAAGACCCCGGTGATACCCCACGGCTCCGGGTCGAGCATGACCTCGATGCCGTGGAACACATCCTGCGTGGTCACGGGCGAGCCGTCGTGGAACTCCAGATCGGGCTTCAGCGTGACCGTCAGCTTGCTGCGGTCGTCGTTGTACTCGAAGCGCTCCGCCAACACGAGGTGAGGCTCAAGGCTGTCCCGATAGCGGACGAGCGGTTCGAGGACGGAGAAGTAGGGCTCGTTCTCCCAGGTGAAGGAGAAGGGGAAGCCCGTGTTCCAGATGAAGGTCGGAGCGGAGCCGCGGAGGGTCCCGCCGGTCTGGGGGCCGCCCTCCTGGGGCGCTTCCGTCGCGGCCGCCTCGGTCGCGGCCGCCTCGGTGGCGGCGGCTTCGGTCGCGGCCGCTTCCGTTGCCGCAGCTTCGGTCGCGGCGGCTTCGGTGGCCGCTGCCTCGGTGGCGGCCTGCGTCGCGGCGGGCGCCGGGGCCTCGTCGTCGTCGTCGTCGCCGCAACCCACCAGGGCCGCCGCCCCGAGGCCTGCCGCTGCCGCGCCGCTCCCGGCGAGCAACGCCCGGCGGCTAATCCTGCGATCCTTCAGAGATGTCATGAGTCTTCGCCTCCCGCAGGCAGATTGCCTGCTCCAACTCCTCTTCCGGCATTCCTTGACTGGGAATGTGGAGTGGCGGGATTCTACGACACAAGCGCCCAACGACAAGCGCCCAACGCGGGCCGCACCGGAGGCACGGGTGACACACGAGCCGGGAGACGCCTGCTGTACGCCCAGTACGACCTCGTGGGCGCCCTCGCGATCGGACTCGGAGCCAGCGGACACGCCGCAAGCGACTCACCCCACCGCCGCGACGCGCGACCTCCAGCCGGGACAGGAGCCGTCGGGCGGCGCGGTCATCGAGCTGCCGGGGGGCGCGTTCCTGATGGGGGCGCCTCCCAACGGCGCTCCCGACCACGACGGCGAGGGGCCCGTGCGCGAGGTGACGCTCAAACCCTTTTCCATCGACGCGCACACGGTTACGAACGCGCAGTTCGCGGCGTTCATCCGCGAGACCGGCTACGTCACGGAAGCGGAGCGGTTCGGGTGGTCGTTCGTCTTCCGGCGGCACCTCTCGCGGCAGATGGCGCGGCGCCTGGAGAAGACGAACGCGGTAGTGCAGGCGCCCTGGTGGCTGGCGGTGCCGGGCGCCCGCTGGGACCTGCCGGAGGGACCCGGTCGCGACCTCCGGGGGCGCGACCGGTACCCGGCCGTCCACGTCTCGTGGAACGACGCGCAGGCGTACTGCGAGTGGGCAGGCGCGCGCCTGCCGACCGAGGCGGAATGGGAGTACGCCGCCCGAGGCGGGCTGGAGCAGGCCATCTACCCCTGGGGCGACGAGCTCGAGCCGGGTGGAGAGCACCGCTGCAACATCTGGCAGGGCGCCTTCCCCGACCACGACACGGGCGCCGACGGCTTCACCGGCACCTGCCCTGTCGACAGCTTCGAGCCGAACGGCTACGGGCTGTACAACTGCTCGGGGAATGTGTGGGAGTGGACGGCCGACCGGTTCAGCGTCGACTACCACCGGCAAGAGGAAGCGGCCACGCGGGACAATCCGGTCGGGCCGCCCACGGGCACGCATCGCGTGCAACGCGGCGGGTCGTTCCTCTGCCACGTGTCGTACTGCAACCGCTACCGGGTAGCGGCGCGCACTGCGAACACTCCGGACTCGTCAACGGCCAACTCGGGCTTTCGCTGCGTCCGCGACCTGTAGGAGGCGCGGCCCTAGCGGACGAACGTGTCGATTACGAGCCAGGCGACGACCAGCAGCAGCGTCGTCGAGAGGACGCGCAGGATCACGGCTCCGCGGATTCTCGAGGCGACGCGAGCGCCTGCCTGCGCGCCAACGACGGCTCCGATGGCGATGAACCCCGCCTCGGCCAGGTGCTCGTCCAGGTGGAGGCCTCCGGTGACGGAGTGAACGACCGTCGCCTCGAGCGCGATGAGGGCGTAGGCGAACTGGCTGGTGGCGGTGGCGATGTGGACGGGGAAGCGCAACACGATCGTGAGGAGCGGCACCTGCAGGACGCCGCCACCGGCCCCCAGCAGGCCGGACACGAACCCCATTGCTCCGGCGATCGAGAGGCCGTGCCAGAGGCGGAAGGTGTAGAAGAAGTTCTGCCCCTCGCGGTCCCGGATGCGGCGGGAGATGGCGCCACGACCCGTGATCGGTTCCCGCAGGCCGGTGGCCTGGCGGCGAAGGATGAGGTGCGTCGCGACGCCCGCCAGCGCCACGGCGAACACGATCACGAAGATGTCGCGCGGGATGATGCCCACGAGCAGCGCGCCGCCCAGGGCGCCGGGGATGGCGGCCAGCGCCCACCAGACGCCGCTGCGGTAGTCGATGCGCTTCTGGTAGGCGTAAGCGATGGCGCCGGAGGTGGCGTTCGCGAAGACGGCGGCGAGGGAGATCGCCGTGACGGTGGCGGGGTCCCGGTCGGGGTAGACGACCAGCAGGATGGGGACGAGGAGGAAGCCTCCTCCCGCGCCGACGATTGCGCCGAAGACGCCCACCCCCAGCCCCAGCAGGATGAGCAGGATCGCCTCTAGCACGTCGGGCTCCACAGGCACCGCCGGCGGAGGCGGCCCATCGCACTACCCCTGCTGGTGGCAGCCGAAGGACGAACGCGAGTCACAGCCGCACGATACGCCCGACCCGCCGCGAGCCCGCCTCCCGGCGGGCCCGCTGGCCTTGCGGACAGGTGCCGCGGGCGCCCTGCTACTGCGCGATCACGCGACCGAGGAGCTCGGCCTGCCGGTCGAGCTCCTGATCGCCGAGCTCGATGGTCACCGCAGCGATCGTGCCCGAGAAGGCAAACGGCACCTCGTAGTCCTCGCTGACGGCCGTGTACAGGTCCTGGCCGACGTCGAGGCCTTCGATGGCGAACATGCCGCCCAGGGTCGCGGGCAAATCGCCGCTGCCGACCTCGCGGCCGTTGACCGAGAGGGTGGCGGTGCCGGCGTGGTCGCCCGTTTTGGTGAACTCCAGGACGACGATGGACTCGCCGACCGGCACGACCGCGTCCGAGACAATGCGATAACGCACGTCGGCGAAGTTGTATTCGTGCACCAAGCGGTTGTCCTTGATGAACAGGGTGTAGCCGCTCGTGTGGCCGCCGTGGGCGATCAGCACGCCCTCATCGGCCTCCGTCTGGCGGGTCAGCTCGACGGTGATGGTGTAGTCGCGGTTGCGGACATCGGCGGCCGCGTTAGTGGGGGCGTGGGCCATGCCCTGGCGGTACACGAACCTCGTGCGGTCCTGGGGCGAGCCCTTCTTCGGGGGCGAGCCACGGGCGCCGCGCAATCCGTCTTCGAGGGGCAGGACGCCGTACCTCGTGGCTTCGATCCACCAGCGGTCGATCATTTCCCGGAGCTTGTCGGGCTCCGCCTCGGCGAGGTCGTTGCACTCGGAGAAGTCCTCGTCGAGGTGGTAGAGCTCCCACTGGTCTTCTTCGAAGGAGGTGGCGGGGGCGTGGAAGGCGACGGCCTTCCAGCCCTCGTGCCAGACAGCGCGGTGGCCGAACATCTCGAAGTGCTGGCTGCGCTTGCGCGTGGGCTCGTCGCCGGAGTCGAACGTGTAGAGCATGCTCGTGCCGTGGATCGGCATCTGGGGCACACCCTGGTAGGTGTCGGGGGCCTCCAGACCAAGTACCTCCAGCACCGTCGGAACGATGTCGGAGACGTGGTGGAACTGGGGGCGGATGGCGCCCGCATCCTTGATGCGGTCGGGCCAGTGGATGATGAGCGGGTCGCGGATGCCGCCGCCGTGGGTGTTCTGCTTGTAGCGCTTCAGGGGCGTGTTCCCCACCTGCGCCCAGCCCCACGGGTAGTTCGTGTGGGACCTGGGGCCGCCGATCTCATCGATGTGCTCGAGGTTGTGCTCCTCGCTGACGGGGATCTGGTTGTAGAAGCGGCCCTCGTTGAACACGCCGAGGGGACCGCCCTCCTGGCTCGCGCCGTTGTCGGAAACGACTACCAGGAGGGTGTTGTCGATCTGGTCGATTTCCTCAAGGTAGTCGACCAGTCGCCCGATCTGGGCGTCCATGTGGTCGAGCATGGCTGCGAACGCTTCCTGCAGGCGGGCGCGCACGCGCTGCTCGTCCTCGGAATGCTCCTCCCAGGCGAGGACGCCGTTGTTACGCGGCGCGAGCTCCGTCCCGGGTGGGACGATGCCGAGTTCGATCTGACGCTGGAACCACTCCTCGCGGGTGGCATCCCAGCCCTGATCGAACTTCCCGCGGTACTTGTCGAGGTACTCCTGCGGGGCCTGGTGGGGGGAGTGGCAGGCCCCGAACGAGACGTAGAGGAAGAACGGGTTCTCGGAAAGCGAGGTCTGGTCCCTGACGTACTCAATGGCCTCGTCGACGATCGCCTCGCTCAGGTGGTAGTTCGGGTCGGAGGGCGAGGGGATGTGACGATTGTCCTGGATGAGTTCGGGGGCGAACTGGTCGGTGAGGGCATCGAGGAACCCGTAGTAGCGCTCGAAGCCCTTGCCGAGCGGCCAGCTGCTAAACGGTCCGACGGCGGAGCCGTCGGCCATGGGAGCGAGATGCCACTTGCCGAACGCGCCGGTGTTGTAGCCGGCCTGCTGAAGGATCTGCGCGATCGTGGCGGCTCTCGGGGAGATGGACCCGCGGGCGCTGGGGAAGCCCGTGTCGTAGTTCGAGATGGTGCGCATGCCCACGGAGTGGTGGTTGCGCCCCGTCATCAGGCAGGCGCGCGAGGGCGAGCAGAGCGTAGTGGTATGGAAGTTGTTGTAGCGGATGCCGTTGGCGGCGAGCCGGTCCATGTTGGGGGTGTCGATCGAGGAGCCGTAGCAGCCGAGGTGGGCGAAACCAACGTCGTCGAGCATGATGAAGACGACGTTGGGGCTGTCGGGCGCGGGCCGCGGGGGCTCGGGCCAGTGGGGCGTGGACTCGCTGGTGTAGCGCCCGATATGGCCCTTGAAGTCGGGTTCGTTGCTCATCTCTCACCTCGGTGGGGCACGGTCACGCGACACCGCCGGGGAGGCGCCTGCCGGCCGCAAGTCGGCGCAGTATAGCGGCAGCCCTCCGACGAGGCGGGCCGATACCGCACTGTCCCAGGAGAGTCCGGCCGACGGGGGTTTGGAAGCCAGACGACACGCAGGGGAGAGCCGCTTCGCTAGAATGGCGAGCCATGAGCCGTGTTCTCGATAAATGGAGCTGGCTGGTTACGGCCCGGCCGTATCTCACGATCGCCATCATCCTGATCATCACCGTCGTGCTGGCGCTCGGCGCCGGGCGGCGCGCAGAAGTGATCGAGGGCGCGGCCCTCGCGTTCCTTCCCCCCGGGAACGACGTCGCCGATGCGATCAACGAGATCAACGAGCTCTTCACGGAGTCGGGCGACGTCAGCGTGGTGACCCTCGTCTTCCGCGGAGAGGCATTCACACCCGAGGGGCTCGCGCAGATGGACGCCCTGGTGGACAGCGTCCTGAGCGAGCCTTCCGTGAGCGGCCTGCTGGCGCCCGGCGACGTGGCCGTCTCCCCGTCCTTCCTGATCCAGGCCGCGCTCCAGGTGGACGACATCGCATCGGTCACGCAGGCGGAGATCGACGCTGCCCGCAGCGCTCCCGAGATCGGCGGAGCGCTGGCCGCGATGACCGGAACCGACGCCGACGGCACACCCGTCTCCATCGCCACCATCCGGCTGGTCGACACCGGCGACGAGCGAATTCAGGAAGCGGAGCGGACGATCAACGAGCTGGCTATCAACGACGAGGGGCCGCTGCACGTGAGCAGCCTCTCGCCCGTGGTGATCGAGGACGAGTACAAGGAGGCCACGGAGTCGGGGTTGGTGGCGATCCTGGGGCTGGCGCTCCTCCTGATCCTGGCCCTGATCCTCGTGTTCCTGCGCACGGTCTCCGATCTGCTGCTCACACTGGCGGGGTTGCTGATCTCGCTCATCTGGGTCGTCGGCATGGAGGGGTGGCTGGGCCCGGACGCGCTCGGCCTCATCGGCCCGCCGAGCTCGCTCTCGGCAATGGTGCCGATCATCGTGATCAGCCTCACCGTGGACTACGCCATCCAGGGCGTCTCGCACTACCGCGAGCAGCGAACGGAGGGAACCTCGGTGGTGGAGGCGGTGAGGACGGGCCTGCGCAATGTCACGATTCCGCTGGTGCTGGCCGCCGTCACGACCATCGCCAGCCTCCTGGCGAACCTGTTCTCCCCCATCTCCGTGGTCGGGGACTTCGGCATCGTTGCGGCACTGGGCGTGGGGATGAGCCTCATCGTGATGCTGACGCTGCTGCCGGCCGCACGGACGATCATCGACCGGCGGCGCGAGGCCCGGGGCAAGCTGACGCCGCCCCGGCCGGTCTCGGCCGCGCTGCCCGGCATCGGACGCCTGGCGGAGGTGCTGGGCGTATCGGTCACACGCAGGCCAGCGCCGTATTTCGTCGTCGTGCTCGCGATCACCATTGGCCTTGGCTTCGCCGCCACGAGGCTCGAGACGGGGTTCGACATTCGCGACGTGTTGCCCAGCGGCGGGACCGTTCTGGAGGACATCGAGACCCTCGAAGCATCGGTCGGCGGTTCCACGGAGATGGTCACCGTCCTCGTGAAGGCGGAAGCGACGGAGACCCGTACCTATCTGAACCTGCACGACCTCAGGGAAGCCTTTGATGACCCGGAACGCCGCCCGAGAGCGGCGGCGGGCCCCATCCAGCTGTCGTATGAGCTGATCGTGCACGACTGGATCAACGACAGCGGGGAGCCGGGAGACAAGTACGACGCCGAACTGGCCGCGCTCTTCCACGAGGCCTCGGCGGGCATTGAACTCGACCCCGTTCTGTTGCAGGAGTTCCTCGACCGGCTCAGGGAGATGGATCCGGTGGTCTCGCACGCGCTGGTGGACGATCCGGACGGTACCGATTCCCTGCTGATCCAGTTCCCCGTGTTCTCGGCCGACCCGGACCTGGCGAGGGCGCTCCAGGAGGACATCGAGGCCCTCTGGTTCGGCGAGGACGGCACGGTTACGGCCACCTCGGCGACCATCGTCTCCCTCGCGGTCACGGACGAGATTACGAGCCGCCAGACCGAGGCGATCAGCACGACGATCGCGCTGGCGTTCGGCATCCTCGCCATCTTCTTCTGGGTCACCCTGCGGCAGCCCGTACTGGCGTTCATCGCGGTGGCGCCGGTCGTGCTCGTCTTGATCTGGGTGCTGGGCACGATGGCGCTGATCGGTATTCCGTACACGCTGGTGACGGCGATCATCACGGCGCTCTCGATCGGGATCGGGGTGGACTACACGATTCACGTGATCCATCGCTACCGGGAAGAGTTCTCCACGCTGCGCAATCCCGAGCAGGCAGCCATCCGCACGCTCGGAACCACGGGATCGGCGCTGCTTGGCTCAGCGCTCACGACGGCCCTCGGACTGGGAGCGCTGGTGCTCTCGCCCACGGCCGTGTCCCAGGAGTTCGGGATCACGGCGGCGATCACGATCGGCTACGCGCTCATCATCTCGATCCTGGTGGTGCCGCCGGCGATGACGGTCTGGGGCGCCTACCAGAACATGCGGCTGCGCTCGATGGTCGAGCGAGTCTGGGACGAGCTCGACGTGGCAATCGAGGGCGTCCACGAGCAGTACGAGCAGCAAGAGGACTCATCGTAGGCAACCTCGGAAACGTAGCCCCGCTGGCCCCCGGCGGTAACCCTTGATCCGGGACTCGACCAGACACGGGGCGAGCAGTGACGTGGCCTTCCGACGGCGTGAGCGAGCACACCAGGGTTCCGGCGCCGGGGATGAGCTTCCGGGGAGACTCTCGTATTCTGGATGGAGGCCCTGGGCTGAAACGGAACGCCGGCAGACGAGGCGGGTGCAGGGGGTGAACCGTGTCGACACAACCGACGAAAGCGACGGCGCCCGCCCCGTTTCCCGAGGGCTGGTACTTCATCGAGAGCCGGAAGGCGATCGAGAAGGCCGGACTCCTGCAGAAGACCTGGCTGGGCGAGCAGATTGTCGCCTGGTGTGACGAGGACGGGCGCATCTGCGTAGCCGAGTCGGTGTGTCCCCACCTTGGTTCCGAGCTCGGGCCGGAGGCAGGGGGACGCATCTGCGACGGACGGCTGGTCTGCCCGTTCCACGGCTTCGAGTTCGACGCCACGGGACAGTGCGTCGCCACCCCCTTCGCCGCCCCGCCACGGTCGGCGAGGCTGCGGGTCTTCGAGACGGAAGAGATCGCCGGGATGATCTTCGCCTGGTGGGGACTGGAGGGACGACCACGCCAGTGGAGCGTGCCCGACGAGGCAACGGACCAGGAAGGCTGGAGCGACATCCGCATCCAGACCCTTCGCTTCCCCGGACATCCGCAGGAGACCTCGGAGAACTCGGTGGACATCGCCCACCTGCGCTACGTGCACGGTTACGACAACGTGGACCGCACGCACCCGGTTGAAGCCGACGGCCCCCTCTTCGTGAGCCGCTGGGACTTTCGGACAGTTCGGAAGATCGCCGGGATCGCCAGGCTCACCCTCGACCTCTCCGCCAACACTCGCATCTTCGGGCTCGGCTACTCCCTCGTGCAGGTCCGCGAGCACTCAATCCCGATGGACATGCGTCTGTGGATCCTGGCGACACCCGTGGACGGCAGGCTTATCGACCTGTCGCTGGCCTCCCAGGTGCGAGTGGAGCCGAAGACCAGGCGGCTCATCGCAGGCGCGGGGTTCCTCCCGCACGGGCTGCGGGCTACCGTCGTCAACAGGTTCCTGAGTCCCATGCAGAAAATGGACGTGCTGCAGGACGTGGTGATCTGGAGCCGCAAGCAGTACCGCGCGCGGCCACGCCTCAACCGCGCCGATGGCGAGATCATGGCCTTCCGGGACTACTGCAGGCAGTTCTATCCGGACCCGACGAGTGCCAACGATCTCCCTCCTCCACCTGAGCGCGCGGGCCAGCCACGCGATGTCGCGCTAGGCCTTCCGGAAACGCCAGCCGTAGAGGATGCTCCCGTAGTAGTTGAATGAGCGCCTCGCGGCGTCGTCCTCGAAGGGGTAGTCGGCTCCGAGCTGCCGGGCGGCGGCGAGGCCCGTTACGAAGCAGGTCTCCTGGGCGTTGACCAGCGTATGGGCGCCGCAGTGCCAGGTTCGCCTCTTGCCCTGGATGAAGCGCAAGATGTTCACCGTCACCGCGACGTGGCGCACGTCGTGGACGATGTGCTGGAACCACCACCGCTTCACGACCTTGCTCTCGTCGATGGGGCTGGTCGGGTTGTACGTGACGAGGCAGGGCTTGTCGGACTCCTGAGCCCAGGGCTGCTGGTTGTGCATGATGTAAGTAATCTCGTAGTTGTCCGGCCTCGCGCCGTACTGCTCGATGTGGTTACTCCGGGTCGTGAGGGGCTTGACCTCGTTGTCGGGAAGGACGGAGGCGTCGGAATGCACGACGGTGTGGTTGTGGAGCTCACTCTCGTAACGGATCGACGAGAGGATGGAGCGCTCGAGGAAGGTGGGCTTGTCGAGGAGCATCAGGGTCTGGTTGGCGTTGCAGGCGAAGATGACGTCATCGAACGCTTCCCGCACGCCGTCCGCATCCTCGACCACGACCCCGGTCTTGTCGCGGTAGACCTTGCTGACGGGGCGGCCGAGAAAGATCTTGTCGCGGAAGCCGGCCGATAGCGCTTCGTAGATGCGCCGCGTGCCCTGATCCCAGGTCTGCATGGGCGTGGATGTCTCGATGTCGAAGAACTCGAGGTAGCGCGAGAAGAGGGCCGCGGGCATGTCGAAGACGTTCGTCGCCATCAGGAAATTGACGAACATCGGCTTCAGCACCTTGTAGCGGAAGTCCCCCGAGAACCCGCCCAGGTTGAGCACCGTCCCCATGCTTATGTAGTTAAACGGGTTGAGGGCGTTGAGGAACTTCGACTGCGTCCGGGTCAGCCAGCCGATCCGGTGCAGCCGCTTGAGGATGCGCTGGAACTTCGCGATCTCGGGTTGCAGCTGCTCCCGGATGTCGGAGTCGAAGTCGTGCGCATAGAGGCGTCCCTGGTACTTCACGCTGTAGCTGAATCTCGTGTCGACGAGGTTGATGCCGAAGCGCTCCAGCAACAGCACGATGTGGTGGTAGATGGAGGGGATGCAGGCAGTGACGGAGATATCGAAGGGGACGGAGCCGCCGCCGTCCTGGGGCATGTCGGCGGTGATGGCGTTCCCGCCAACCTGGTCCTGGGCTTCGAACAGCCGGAAGTCGAAGCGGTCGGGGTGATGGTTCAGGGCCCAGGCCGCGGCCAACCCCGAGACGCCGCCGCCAACGATGGCAATTCGCCGCATGTTCGTCCTTCCCGCCGGCCCGGCTACTCCTCCTCCGGGAGCAGCACGATGTGGATGTAGCGTTCGTCGAGGAGGTAGCGCCGGGCAGCGGCCGCGACATCCTCCAGCGTCAGCGCCTCCAGGCGGTCGTCGAAGCCGTTGATCTCGGCGAGCGACTCACCCCGCTGCGTCGCGTCCCGGATCTGGTTCAGCCAGAAGCTGTTCTCGCGGAGCTGCTCCTTGCGGGAGGTCCGGAGCTGCTCCTTGATGGTGTCCAGGTAGCTCTGCTCGCCACCGTCGCGGAGCCAGGCGACTTCCACCGAGACCTCCGCGGTCAGCTCCTCTACACGGGCGGGGTCGCTGCCAAAGAGGATGTACAGGAGGTACTCCGAGTCGGGAAAGAAGCTGAGGCCGGCGCTGACGCCGATGGCGTAGGTTCCGCCCAGCTCCTCGCGGACGCGCTCGCGCAGGCGGGTGCCGAGGATCTCCCCGGCCACCGTTGCCGTGAGCGCCTCCTCGCGGGTCCACAGCGTGTCCCCCGCGTAGATCAGGATCGTCCGGCTGCGCGGTTCGATGCCCTTGCGGACAACGTGCTCTTCCACCCCGGGGGGAGGGTCGACGTCGTGGTCGACCCACGTCTCTACCCGTCCGGTGGTCGGGAGGCTGGCGAGGTAGCGGGAGGTGAGGTCCCGCAGTTCATCCCAGTCGAAGGCGCCGACGAACACGAAGGTCGCATCTCCGAAGTCCGCGAAGCGGTCGCCGTAGACTGCCGTCACCCGGTCGAGGTCGAGTTCCTCGAGGACGTCGAGGGAGAGGGGCCGGGCGCGGTGGTGGTTCTGGGCGAGGACCGTGTTCGCCTTGTCGAAGAACACGGAGTCCGGGTCGGTCGCGCGACTTTCGGCGCTGCTGCGCAACCTCGCCTCATACGTCGAGAAGTAGGCCGGATCGAACCGGGGTTCGGTCACGTAGAGCGCAATCAGCTGGAACAGCGTCTCCAGGTCTTCAGGCGAGGCGTTCCCGCTCAGGCCTTCGAAGAGCGCACTGATATAGGGAGCAACCGACACCCGCTTGCCGGCCAGCAGCTTGTCGAGCGTGACGCTGTCGTGCAGGCCGACGCCGCTGCCGGCAGCGATGTCGTCGGCATAGAGAGCGGACACGTGGTCTTCATCCGAGACGAGGGAGTGACCGCCGGGGCTGAAGGCCGTGAACAGCACCTCGTCGTTCTGGAAGTCGGTCTGCTTGGCGATGACCGTCACCCCGTTCGAAAGGGTCCACCGCACGGCATCGATCGACTCGATCTGCTCCTCCGCGGCAATGGTCCCGGGAGTCGGGATCGATGCCATGAGCGGCAGGTCATCGAACTCGTCTTCGTACGCCTCCACCTGCAGGCCGTTTGCCCCTTCCAGCTGCACGGACATGGCCGTGCTCAGGGCTTCGTCGGAACTGGCCTCGGGATCCTCCGGCCGCAGCACAAGCAGCACCGTGTCCCGGGTATCCGACCAGGATGCTCCCAACAGATCGATTTCGCCCAGCGAGACCTCCGGGAGCAGCTGCTGGTAGAGCTCCCACTCTGCTTCGATGCCCGGAGCGGAAACCCCCGAGAGGAAGTGGGTGCGATATTCGCCCGCCAGCAACTGCGAATCGCGCTGGTCGCGCTCCTTGTACAGGCTCTCCACCGAGCTCAGCAGGTTCACCTTCTCCCGGGCCAGCTCGGAAGCGGTGAAGCCGTGCTGCCGCACGCGTTGCAGCTCCTCCAGCAGTGCAGCGAATCCCACCTCGATGCCGTCCTGCTCGGTCACGACCGCGAACTGCACGATGTGGGTGGGCCTTACAAACGCTCCACCCGCGCTTCCCGCCCACAGCCAGGGGGGATCAGCGGCCTGGCCCCGTTCGAACAGCCGCGCGTTCAGCATCATGAAAGCCAGCTGCTGCGTAACGGAGCGCTTGAACCAGGCACGGTCCTGGCCGGTATCGGGGGGCACCTTCCGCACCAGGATCAGCTGGGTCCCGGGCGCCTCGGGGTCTGTGAAAATGTCGATGCGCGGTGCCTCGTGTCCCGGAACCTCGAACGCGGGAAGGGTCGTCGGAGGCGCGACGGCCGCCCGCTCTTGCTGGGCTTCCCCCTCGGGGGGTGGTGCGAAGTGCTGCTTGATCTTGGCCTCGATGAGCGTGGGGTCGAAGTCGCCTACGGCCACGAGGGCCATCAGCTCAGGCCGGTACCAGCGCTCGTAATAGGCGCGCAGTTGCTCGACCGGGGCGGTCTCGACGACCTCGGGCAGGCCGATCGGGGCCCGTTCGGAATAGCGGGAGGCGCCGAACAGGGCCTGGTAGAGACCGTCCCGCCAGCGGGAATCGAATCCCTGACTGAGGCGCCACTCCTCCAGCACCACCCCACGCTCCAGCTCCACCTCCTCCGGGTCGAAGCTGATGCCGTAGGCCCAATCGCTGAGGATCTGGAAGGCCTTCTCGAGAATCTCGGGGTCATCCGTCGGGATTTCGAGGAAATAGACCGTCTCGTCGTAGCTCGTGTAGGCGTTCAGGTGGGCACCGAAGGAACTGCCGATGGACTCCAGGTAATCGATGATCTCCTGCTTGGCGAAGCGTTCCGTGCCGTTGAAGGCCATGTGCTCCACGAAGTGGGCCAGCCCGCGCTGCTCTTCCTCCTCGTGCACGGAACCGGCCTTGACGACAAGCGACAGGTGCAGTCGCTCTCGGGGCTCTTCGTTGCGCCTGATGTAGTACGAGAGCCCGTTGCTGAGGGTTCCCCGCACCACTGCGGGGTCGAAGATGAGGTTCCCGTCGGGACCGACGACCTCTGGGCCGGGCGCGGCGGTGGGTTCGGGGGTGGGAGTGGGCGTTGCCGCCACACGAGTGGCCGTCGCTGCAGCGGTGGCCACCGGTGACGGGGTGGCGGCCGGCGTGGGTTCATCGGGCGCGGCGGTGACGGTGGGCGAGGGCTGGGGGGTGGGGGAATCCGAGCCGCATGCCGCCAGCGCCACCGACAGCAACGCGATGCAGAGCAGGACTACCGCTGACTTCAGGGTCACGTCGTTCTATCTCGTTTCACGGGGTACGTCCGCAAGAGCACATGGAGGGGAGGCCGATGGGCGGACGCTGCTGGCAGCATTCTTCCCAACTGACCGGCTACGCGCAGCCCGGCGGGCACAGGGCCGCCGCCGGCGCAGGCCTCCGTGGCGGTCGCTCGCCGGCTAGCCGCCGCCAGCCGAGCCCTGGGTCCAGATGTGGTCGATGCGCGTGCGGTGGATGAACCACTCGCCATCGACCTTCTTGTAGACGTCGTTGTAGACACCGAGGAGACCGACGGGATTGGGGTTGTCGCCCATGCCGAGGTCGAGCAGGAACCAGCTGCCGGTCGCGCTGTCCGGGCCCGTGAGCTCGACCCAGCCGTTGGTCGTCGCGTGCATGAACGAGAAGGGCTTGGGGCTGTGCCCGGCGACCTCCTTGTACTGCCTGCGGATCTCGTCGCGGCCGACCCAGTCGCCGTAGGGCAGGTCGTCGCTGAATTCGCAGACGGCGTCCTCGGTGAAGAGCATCGCCATCTCGTCCGTGCGGTGGCTGTCGAACAGTTGCGAGTAGAGCACCCGCAGCTGCTTGATGGCTTCGATCTCGAGATGTTCTTCGAGGGTTGGTGGCTTCACGCCCATGGCATATCGCTCCCCTGGAGATGTGCTGCGCAGGATACGCCGGTGGGCTGAGCGTTAGCCGCCGGTGACGGAAAGCGTGGCGCCCGTGACCCAGGAGGCAGCGGGGGAGGAGAGGTAGACGACGGCGGCGGCAACGTCCTCGGGCTCGCCGATTCGCTGGAGCGGCAGCATCGCGCCGAGCCCCTGTCGCAACTGTTCCTCGCTCATGCCGGTGTACTCGATCATCACTTCCGTGGGGATGGGGCCGGGGGAGACGCCCACCACCCGCACCCGCGGCGCGAGCTCGCGGGCGAGCGTCATGGTCAGGCTGTTCACGCCGAACTTGGCGGCGGCGTAGGGGCCGTTCATCGGCGACGGCTGCGTGGCGGCAGCGGAGGAGATGTTGACTATTACACCGCCCTCTTCGCCCATGACCCGGTTGGCAGCCCGCGCGCCCGCCCAGACGGACTTGAGATTGAGGTCGATCTGGTTGTCCCAGGCCTTCTCGGGCGTGCCGAGGATCGTGCGGGCGGTGCGGTCCTGGGCTCCGCCCACGTTGTTGACCCAGATGGTGAGCTTGCCGAACTCGGCGACAGTAGCGTCGGCGAGCGCCTCGATCTGGTCGACTTCGAGGAAGTCGGTCGTTCGCGCCAGGGCCTGGCCGCCCGCGGCCCGGATCTTCTCCGCGACCGCCTCGACCTCGTGCGTGCGGCGCGCGGCCACGACGACCGCGGCGCCAGCCTCCGCGAGGCCGACGGCGATGCCTTCACCGATGCCCCGGCCGGAACCGGTGACGACGGCCACCTGCCCGTCGAGTCGAAAGAGGTCGAGGATGCTCACATTTCCCTCGTTCCCGTCGGCCCGCCGCTGACGGCCAACGTCTGACCCGTGATCCACTCGGCTGCGGGCGAGCAGAAGTAGACCGCAGCGGCGCCGATGTCCTCGGGTTTGCCGGCGCGTCCGGCCGGCAGCTGCGAGCCCATGTTCTCGACGGCGGCTTCGTCCACCTTCATGGTCTCGAAGAACATCTCCGTCGGGACGAGGCCCGGCGCGATGCAGTTGACCCTGATCTTCTGTGGAGCGAGCTCCATCGCGAGGGTCTTGGTCATGTTGATCATGGCGGACTTGGTGGCGGCGTAAGGCCCGGCGCTGGGGGAGGCGCCCCAGGCGGCAACCGACGAGATATTGATGATGTTGCCGCCCTCGGTCATCCGCTCGGTGGCGGCCTTCGCGCCCCACCAGGCAGTCTTCAGGTTGAGGTCGACAAGGGTGTCCCAGACGTCCTCCGGCGTGTCGACGAGGTTGCGCTGGGTGCGGTCGAGATTGCCGCCGGCGTTGTTGACCCAGATGGTGAGCTTGCCGAGCTCGGCGACGGTAGCCTCGGCGAGGCGATCGTTGGCCGGCCAATCGAGCACGTCCATGCCGACCGCGAGGGCGCGCCGTCCGAGCGCCCGAACCTCTTCCGCCACGGCCTCGACCTCGTGCGTGCGGCGCGCCGCGACGGCGACATCGGCACCGGCCTCCGCGAAGGCCAGGGCGATGCCGCGGCCGATACCGCGGCCTCCGCCGGTGACGACGGCCACGTGGCCATCAAGCCGGAACTGATCGAGAACGCTCACCGGCGGCATCCTACGGGATCCGTGGGAGTAGTACCCCTGGCCTGACTGGTAGGTAGAACCTTCGAACTCGTACTACAGCTTGAGGCGGGACCGCGGCGGGGACCTTCGACTCCGGCACCAGGTCACGAGGCCGGACGCCTGACTTACGCACCTGCCCGTCTATTCGCCACCGCCACCAGCCGCTCGACCGCTGCCACTCGGGACGGGGTTTCCTCGTCGGGTGGGCGGATCGCCCGCAGGATGGCCAGGTGCTCGATCGCTCGCACGACCACCCAGCGCCACATCAGGTTCGTGTCGACCGGCCCCGTCTGCTGGTACCCCCGCAGGTAGGCGAAGGCGGCCATCGGCCTGAACAGTCGGGTGATCACACGCATCGCCGGGGTCGCGTCGAGCGGCTCGCCCAGACGCACCAGGGTTACCGTCCGCGCCACGTCCGCCTCGGGTGGCCCGACCGCGCAGGACCCCCAGTCGATCACCACCCGCCTCCCTCCCCGCTCCAGCAAGACGTTCCCGGCATGGAAGTCTCCGTGGCAGAAACGGTCTCCGCCTTCGAGCCCTTTGAGCGTTTCCCTGGCGAGCGCCGCCAGGTGCGGGGGAATCTCCACGTTGCCGACCCACTCGCGGGCCCGCTCGTGGACGGTCGCGATTCCTGAGGGAGCGGGAAGCGCGTTCAGCCGCGCATGGATCTTGCCCGTCTCCCACGCCTCCCGCGCCAGGAGCCACGGCTTGCGCCCCACGAGGTCGAGCAGGTTCTCCCCGTCGATGCGCTCCATGAGCGTGCCCGCGCGGCCGCCGAGGCGCAGCGCCTCGCCCAGGCGCGGCGCGGGGATGCCTCCCGCCAGCGCCGCCGGTATCGCAATCCGCTCCGGCTCGACGTTGGCCTCGTACCCCTCGCGGAACAGCCGCAGGGCCTGGCCATCCTCCCACGCGAATATCTCCGCCTCGTACCCCTCACCCAGCTTCTCCAGGCTGGCAATGTCGACGCTCGAGCCCTCCGTCATGCCCCTCCTCGGTCTCCGCGAGCAGCGCCGTGCCGCCCCTGCCGCCCGCCGGCTCATCCTCGTAGCCACCAGCACCTCCGGTCAAACCCGGTCACCGGAGGCAGGCGGAGCACTCCACGAAGCGACCAGTACACCCAGCCTCAGGCGGGCCTAGAGGCGCTCTCCGTAGAATCACCCGACATCCAGATGGCAGGTGCGCGATGCTGACTGAAGACGTTCGCCTGGCGACCAGCGACGGAGAACTATCGGCCTACCTGGCCACCGCGGGTCAGGCCGCTGGTCCCCGGCCGGGCGTGATCGTCCTGCATGAACTGTTCGGCTTGAACGACGACATCCGCCGAATCGCCCGGCGTTTCGCCGACCATGGCCACGTGGCGCTGGCGCCAGACCTGTACTCGGCCGGAGCCGGCCCCCGGCTGCTCTGCATCCGCCGCACGATGGCCGCGCTGCGCAGCGGCACGGGTCGCGCCTTCGACGACATCGAGGCCGCCCGCCAGTGGCTGGCGGCGCGGCCCGAGGTCGATGCGTCACGCCTGGCGGTGGCCGGATTCTGCATGGGCGGCGGGTTCGCCATCCTCTACGCTGCCCGCGCGCCGATCGGTGCGGTGGCGGACTTCTACGGCGCCGTCCCGCAGGAGCGCGAGGCGATCGAGGGGATCTGCCCGGTGGTTGCCGGCTACGGTGGCCAGGACCGCGTCTTCAGCAGCCAGGCCGAACGGTTGCGCGGCCACCTGCAGGAACTGGGCGTGGAACACGAGATCACCACCTACCCCGATGCCGGCCACTCGTTCATGAACCGGCATGGCCGGCTGCAGTCGCTGCTGGTGCGGTTCTCGCCCATGGCGGCTGGCCACCACGAGCCCTCGGCCGAGGCGGCCTGGACGTCGATGCTGGCGTTCTTCGATCGCCACCTGGGGCGCTGAGGCGCCAGCGACGAGGCCTGAGATCGGCTGGGCCGAGGCGGCTCACGGCTGGAGTTCGCCCTTGCCCGCGAGGTGCACGCCCGCACCCCCTTCTCTTTCAAGGGAGGTTGTACGCCCAACGGGACTGTACTACGAACGTTCGCGCTGGCCGTGGCGCTCTAGCCCGCCGGCCGGCAAGTTCGGAGTCACCTGCTGGGTGTTCGGGCAGATGGCAGCAGCATCCGAGGAGCCACCTCCTGGGCGCTGAGAGTTCCTGGGCTGGCCCTTGTGCTTGCGATCCCGATTCGTGATAGCGTCTGCCGTCGGCATTTCGACAAACAGATCTAGGAGTCCAGATGACCAAGAAACTCGACGGCAAGACCGCGATCATCGTCGGCGCCAGTTCTGGGGTGGGGCTCGCCTCCGCCCAACTCTTCGCCGAACACGGCGCCAATGTCGTGATGGTCGGACGCAACCAGCAGCGCCTCCAGGAAGCTGCCGATGACATCGGCGAGCAGGCGCTGCCGGTCGTCGCGGACGTTCGCTTTGAGGATCAGCTCAAGGCCGCGTTCGACGCTGCCGTCGACCGGTGGGGACGGCTTGACGTTGTCTTCAATAACGCCGGTCCCGGAGACGCTGGCGTAGTGTCAATGCGCGACATGACCGCCGATCAGTTCGATGACTTCATTGCGGTCAACCTGCGCGCCGTGTTCCTGGGCATGAAGCTCGCCATTCCATTGATGGAACAGGCCGGCGGTGGCTCGTTGATCGCGACATCGTCGGTCGCCGCGATCAGCGGCGTGACCAACGGCGCTGGGTACTGCGCAGGCAAGGCAGGCGTCCACGCTCTGGCTCGTTCGGCCGCCGCCGAGCTCTCGCACCTCAACATTCGCGCCAACGTGATCGTGCCTGGGCACGTGACGACACGATTCGGACTCCCCAGCGAGGCGCCGCAGACGGAGAGGCAGATCGCGGGGAGCCGCGCCCGCGGGGCGCTGGTGTCCCCGTTGGCCCGCCCCGGCGAAGCCGAAGACGTCGCCAAGCTCGCGCTGTTTCTGGCCTCGGACGACTCGTCCTACATCACGGGCCAAGAGATCGTGATCGACGGAGGGATGACTGCTGTCAACCACTGGCTTCGCGCTGTCCGCGATGGCTAGGCTGTGTCGCAATTCTGAGGGGTAGAGAGCAGTAACGTGACAACCTCGACGGTTCCAACGGCCCGTCGGCGGGAGGGATGCGGCGGAGTTCGGTCTTCCGGAGGGGTTAGTAACACAGTCTCGTCTGGTACCCCCGAGAGGACTCGAACCTCTGCCTTCGGCTCCGGAGGCCGACACTCTATCCGCTGAGCTACGGGGGCCCGGCGAGGCTCGATGGTAGCGCGTCGGAGGCGCACCCGCACCAGCCTCGACCGCTCGGGCGGGAGTGCTACGATCGGGCGGCACTTCGCGTCCTACCTCCGGAAAGGAACCGTCCGCCATGCCCATCTACGAATTCAGCTGCCCCTCGTGCGGGAAGGTCTTCGAGCGCAAGCGGCCGGTCGAGAAGGCCGGCCAGGGCGCTCGCTGCCCGGAATGCGGCAAGAACGCACAGCGCGTCTTCGGCGCGGCGATCATCGGCGTGGGCGGTGGCGGCGACGACTTCGGCGACCTCGGCGACCTCGCGGGAATGCCGGACATGGGCGGCATGCCCGACATGGGCGGGGGAATGCCGGGCATGCCCGGCATGGACGGTCTCGATATGGGCGGCGACCTGGACTTCTAGCGTCCGGCGACGGCCCCCTAGTAGGCGTCGCGGCGGGAGAAGATGCGCCGCGGGTTCTCCACCATCATCGCGTTGATCTGCGCCTCACTGACGCCGCGCTCGCGCAGCGCCGGCAGCACGTCGTTACTGATGTGGAGGAAGTGCCAGTTCGGCGCCCACTCCTGCGATGACGCACGCGGCATGGTGTCCATGAAGCAGTTGGTGTCGTGCGAGAGGACCATGCCCTCCGCGTAGCCCATCTCGCAGAGCTTCACGATGGTGTCGACGCGGCCCTCGGTGTTGAGGGTGCGGTCGATGCCGAAGCGGTCCATGCCGATGACGCTGCCGCGGTCCATGATGCGGCTCAGATAGCGGGTGTCGGCGCTGTCGCCGGAGTGGCCGATGACGACGCGCGTCAGGTCGACGCCCTCGCTCTCGAACACGTCCTGCTGGGCGAGTCCCGACTCGGTGGACACGTCGGTGTGGGTGCTGATGGGAACGCCCGTGCGGCGGTGGGTGCGGGCGCCCGCCCGCAGCATGACCTCGTTCTCCTCGTCGACGGTGGGCTGGGTGGCGAGCTTGATGACGCCGGCGCGGACGTCGCTGCCCTCGATGCCCTGCTCGATGTCGCGCACGAAGAGGTCGGCGATGGCGTCGCTGTTCATCTGCTTGAAGAGGTTGGGGGGCTGCCGCCAGACGCCGGTGCACATAACGATGTTGAGGTCGACCTGGCGGGCGACCTCGGAGACCATGGCGGCGTCGCGGCCGAGGTCGACGGTGGTCAGGTCGACGATGGAATCGATGCCCGCGGCTTTGAGTTCGCGAAAGCGCTCGACGGCGTTGGCGACCTCAGCATCGCGGTCCCAGAGTTCGGGCCAGTTCTCGTACACGCCCGGCGAGCGGATGAAGACGTGCTCGTGCATGAGGGTGGCGCCGAGGTCGGTGTGCTCGATGGCGCCGGCGGCGGTGGGGATGGTGACCATGCCTGCCTCCGTGACCGAGTCGCTGGGGGGCGGCAGTATACGGGGCGGGGGAACGGCGATGGACCCGGCGATGGCGGAGTTGGTGGCAGCCGATCAGATTCCCTACTGGTCGTTGCTGGGCATCGAACTGGTGGACGCGGAGCGCGGGCATGTGACGCTGCGGCTGCCGATGCGACAGGAGCTGGCAACGCGCCGTCCCGACGTGATGCACGGGGGCGCGATCGCCTCGCTGGTCGACGCGGCCTCGGGGTCGGCGGTGGCGACGTTGCGCGACCCCGCCGACGAAACCTGGGCTGGCCACGCGACGACGGACCTGAACGTCTCGTACCTGCGGGCGGTGCGCGGGGAGGCGCGGGCGGAAGGGCGGGTGCTGCGCGCGGGCCGGACGACGGTGTTCGTGGCAGTGGAGGTGCGGGACGAGGCGGGGGAGCTGGCGGCGGCGGGACGCGTGACCTACGCGATCGCGCGACGCGGGTAGGGGAGCGGGGCAGGTCCGGCGCCTGCTATCGTGAGGGCGCGGCCCCGGCACGGGGCGAGGAGGGTCGCCGGTGGGCGCGAAGGACTTCCAGAACCTGACCGAGATGGCCGAGCTGGACGCGCTGTTCGAGCGCTCGCGGGAGGGGGACGTCGTGCTCTTCCTGCACGACTACTGGTGTCCCATCTCGAGCCGCGCCTACGACGAAATGTCGCTGGTGGAGGGGCAGATCACGCTCATCGACGTGGCCGAGGGGCGCGAACTGACCCGCTCCGTGGAAACGCGCACGGGCGTGAAGCACGAGTCGCCGCAGGTGCTGATCCTGCGGGATGCGAGGGCGCGGTGGGCGGCCTCCCACGGGAGCATTACGCACGAGGCGGTGGGCGACGCGATCGGCGCGTCACGGGGAGCCAGCGGGGACGGGTAGCCCTCAGCGGGACTCGCGCAGGCTGTCGCTGCTGCGGTCGAGCGCTTCGAGGACGGAGCGGATATCGGCCTGGAGCCGCTCGATGACGCTGACGGCGTAGCGATCCGCATCCTGGAGCTGGCTGGCGGCGGCCTCGGCGGCCTCGCTGAGGTGGGCGGCGGCGGTGGCGTCCGCATCGGCGACGGTCTGCCGGGCGCGCGCCTCGGCGTCCATGATGATCTCCTGGCTGCGCTGCTGCGCTTCCTGGACGACCGAGGTTTCGCTCACCAGGTGCGCGCGTTGCCGTTCGGCCTCCTCGATCACGGCCTGTCCGTGTTCCTTGGCATCGCGCAGGAGCTGCTCGCGCTGTTCGAGCACCTGGGCGGCCTGGCGAACGTTGTCGGGAACGGCGAGGCGCAGCTGATCGACGAGGTCGAGTATGGCGCGACGCTCGACAACGAGGTTGCCGCCTACGGGCAGCCGGCGCGCCTCCACAACGAGGTTCTCCAGGCGGGCGATGAGATCGAGGAGTTCCACCGGGGCCTCCCAGGATCAGGCCTGGAGGCCGACCCGCTCGCGAATGGCGACGCGTACGTGGTCCGGTACCAGGCCGTCCACGTCGTAGCCGAGTTGGGAGACCTCGCGCACGCGGCTGGCGCTCACGTAGATGTACTCGTGGTTCGTCATCAGATAGACGGACTCGATCGAGGGCGCCATCTTGCGGTTCATGAGGGCCATGTCGAACTCGTACTCGAAGTCGCCGCCACCGCGGATGCCGCGCACGATGGCGACCGCGCCCCGGTTCTTGGCGAACTCGACTGTGAGCCCCTCGAGCATCTCGACCTCAACGTTGGGAAGCTCCTTGACGGCTTCGCGGAAGAGCTCGATGCGCTCCTCGCAGGTGAACATGGTGCTCTTCTCGCGTCCGCGGATGACGGCCACGATCACCTGGTCGAAGAGACCCGTCATGCGCTTGACGAGGTCGAGGTGCCCGTTGGTGACGGGATCGAAGGCACCGGGGAATATCGCGGTTCTCATTCACCCTCCAACGCCACGAAAAACGCCACGGCGGTATCGCCGTAGACCCGCCGATCGGACAACTCAAGGCCGAGCGGGCGTTCAGGAGGATTGTATCGGCTCCGGTGCTCATAGACGACCAGACCGCCCGCGGCGAGCAGCGGGGCGAGCGCGCTGAGGGTGGGCAGCGCCTGCTCGGAGTCGTAGGGCGGGTCGAGGAAGATGAGGTCGAAGGGGCCTTCGGCGGCGTCGAGGGCGCCCGGCAGCGCGCCGCGGACGACCGACCCCCGACCGGCCATCTCCGCCCGGGCGAGGCTCTGGACGATGGCGCGTGCGGACGATCGGTGGCTCTCGACGAAGACGGCGCGGGCGGCGGCGCGGCTGAGCGCCTCGATACCGAGCGCCCCGGTCCCGGCGAAGAGATCAAGGACGGAAGCATCCTCGATGCGCGCGGCGAGCACGTTGAAGATGGCTTCGCGCACGCGGGCGCTGGTGGGACGCAGGCGGGCGCCGCCCGGCTCGGCCAGCTGGAAGCCGCGCAGGGCGCCGCCGGTGACGCGGACGCGCGTCTGCGGCACTCAGGGAGCCTCCTCGGGCTCTTCGGTTTCGGCGGGCGGGAGGGCGAGCAGGATGCGGCTCTCGAAGCGCTCGTACCCATCGCTCAGGGTGAGGGTCACGGTATAGGAGCCGGCCTCGAGCGGGGTCTGCCAGGTGACGAGGCCGCGTTCGCCGCCCACGAGGCTGCCGGCGGTGACCTCCCAGCGGGGCAGGAGGTGGGAGTGGCTGGGCTGCAGGAGCACGGGCTGCCCGGACGCGACGAAGGGTTCGACGGCGGTCCAGATGTTGCCGAGGAAGACGTTGTCGCTCGAGTCCTCCACGGCCAGACCGCCGAGGTTGAAGACGCTCACGAACTCGAGCTTGAAGCCGGCGCTGAAAGAGTTCTCTAGCCAGACGGTGCGGCCGCCGTTCAGCTTGTAGGTGAAGGCGACGGTGGCGGTCTCCGCCTGCCAGCGCAGGCCGCTCAGTCCCTCGTCGCGGTCGATGTTGACGCCGACGACCTGGACGTCGCTCCCCGCCGCCAGGCTTTCGCTGCGGACGGCGAGCTTGCTGGCGATGGTCATCGCCTCGGCGAGGGTGAGCGGGCGGATGCCGTCGGCCGACTTCTCCGCCGCGTAGGGCGTGATCGTGAGGATCACCTTGCCGGGGTCGACCACGGAGGTGATGTGCTCCAGCACCTCCGGCATGTGCAGGCGATAGGTGCTCTGGTCGCGCACTGGGGCGATCTTGATGAGGTCGGCCGACTCGCCGAGCGCGGCCCAGTCGTAGGCCCCCTCGTCGATGCGGTCGATGGCCTTGAGGGGCGCGGGAAGAGTGAGGGTGAGCGTTTTGCCCTGCGAGTGCAGTCCCTCGGCCAGCTCGGAGATGAAGAGGGTGAAAGAGGTGCGGTGGTCGGCGCGCAGGTCCAGGTAGGCGATGTCGATACCGGAGAGGCGGTGGGCGGCAACTCGCTGAAGTATCTGGCGCACATGGTTGGTGCGGTCGGCGCCGGTCGAGAGAATGTTGTCGACGCTGGGGACGGTTCCATCGATCTCGGATGAGGCGGAGACGACGGGGTAGTGGACGGCGGTGGTCGGGGGACGGGCGCTCGGCTGCCCCTGCAGGGAGCCATCGGGCGCGGGGGTGAAGTCGAGCGTGTGGACGATGGTCGCAAGGAGGGCGGCGGTCGGGTGGAGGGTGTCGCCCGGAGCGAGGTAGGCGACTACCTGGCGTCCCTCGTTCAGCCGCCGGAATACGGAAAGGAAACGAGGGGGATCGGCGAAGATGCCGGTGGCGCGCTCGCCGGCCTCGTCGAGGATAGCGCTGGCGATGGGCTCCCAGATCTGGCTCTCGGCGTTGTAGCCGTAGAAGCTCAGGCCGCGGTCATCCATGGTGGGGACTTCGAGGGGGATCGTGATCTGCAGGTCGAAACCGTCGGGGAGGGGCTCCGCGTTGGGATTCCGCTCGAAGAGCCTGCTGTGCAGGTCGAAGTCGGCGGGAATGTCGATGCGGGAGTCGGTGACCTCGCAGTAGGCGTCGGTGCACTCCCCGGGGGAGCGGCCGAAGAAAAACCAGATGAGCACGCCGACGACGATGACGGCGATCGCAATGGCGGCCAGCACCACGAAGCGCAGCGGGGAGGGGCGGCGGCCGTCGGAGAAGGCGGAGCGCTGCACCGCTCCACCGGCATAGCCGCGACGGGGTCCCGGCCGGATCACGGCGCCGCTCCCGCGGGAAGCGAGGGGAGGCGGCGAGCCCACCAACAGGGCGCGAAGGCAGCCACCAGAAGCATCACACGCGATTATGACCTACCAGCGCCCAACATCCAGAGCGGGGAAGGGGCAGGCGTCGGTGCGGTATACTGAGTCTTCCGCGAGCAGCCTCCCAGAGGCGGCTCGCGTTCGTAAAGGCAGCGAACGATGTCACAAGATCCAGTGCCGATGACGAAGGAAGGCGTGGCCAGGCTCCACGAGGAGCTCGAGGGCCTGAAAGCGGATCGCAAGACCGTCGCGGACCACATCCACAAGGCCCGCGAACTGGGCACGAGCCAGAACGACGCCGAGTACGACAACGCCAAGCAGGAGCAGAGCCTGCTCGAAGGCAAGATCCTCAACCTGGAGGATCTCCTGAGGCGGGCCGTCATCATCGACGAGGAAGGCGCGCATCACGCCTCGCGCGTGGTCGTGGGGAGCGGCGTGAAGGTGCGGCAGGGGCGCAAGACCCTGCACTACCAGATCGTGGGTCCACCAGAAGCGAACGCGGCCGAGGGCCGCATCTCGAACGAGTCGCCCATCGGCGCGGCCCTGCTGGGGCGAGCCAAGGGCGAGGAAGTCGAGATCACGGTGCCAAGCGGCATCATCAAGCTGAAGGTGCTCGAAATCGACTAGCCAGGCGGCGCAACGGATACATCCGGAGAGGGCCGCCAACCGGTGGCCCTCTTTGCTGCAAGGACAGGACTGAGACGAGGATGGGCGAGGAACAGGGCACACGGGAAGAGGCAACCGGCCCCGCGGGAACAGGGGCGGAGAGCCTGCGCGCCCAGCGCATCGAGCGCGCGGAGCAGCTTCGCGACGCGGGCCTCGATCCCTACCCGCCGCGCATCGAGCGGACCCACACGAACGAGGAGGTCGAGGCGCTCCTGGAAGGCGTCGGGAGCGGCGAGGAGCCGGACCTTGACCCCGTCGCGATCGTGGGGCGGGTGGTGGCGCAGCGGGGCATGGGCCGGGCGAGCTTCCTCGACATCGTCGACGGGAGCGGCCGCCTGCAGGTGCTGGTCCGCCGCAACGTGGTGGGCGACGAGGCGTACGAGCGGCTGAAGCTGCTCGACCTCGGCGATTTCGTGGCGGTACAGGGCTCGCCCATGCGCACGCGCACGGGCGAGGCGACGGTGGGCGCGAACTCGTGGCAGGTGATCACGAAGGCGCTGCGGGCGCCGCCGGAGAAGTTCCACGGCCTGACCGACGTCGAGATCCGGCAGCGCCAGCGCTACCTCGACCTGCTGGCGAACGAGGAAGTACGGGATACGTTCCGCGTGCGCAGCCGGATCGTGGCGGCGGTTCGCCGGCGCCTCGACGAGCGCGGGTTCCTCGAGGTGGAGACGCCGGTGCTCCAGGAAGAGGCGGGGGGCGCGGCGGCGCGGCCGTTCGAGACGTACTCCCAGGCCCTCGGCGAGGCGCGCGCGCTGCGCATCAGCCTGGAGCTGCACCTGAAGCGGCTGCTCGTAGGCGGCTATGAGCGCGTCTACGAGATCGGCCGCATCTTCCGAAACGAGGGGTTCAGCCAGCGGCACAACCCCGAGTTCACGATGCTGGAGCTGTACGAGGCGTACGGCGACTACGGCACCATCGCGACGCTCCTCGAGGAGCTGATCAGCGGCGTGACGGAAGAGGTGCTGGGGACGACGACCGTGTCCTTCGGCGGGCACGAGATCGACTTCCGCCCGCCCTGGCGCCGGATCGGGTACCACGAGGCGCTGCGCCAGTACGGCGACCTCGACCTCGACCAGTTCGGCGATACCGAGGCGCTACGGGAGGAGCTACGGGAACGGGGGCTCGACGCGCGCGCCCAGGCGAGCCGCGGCAAGCTCATCGACATCGCCGCGAGCAGCCTCGTCGAGCCGCACCTGATCCAGCCGACGTTCCTGCTGGACTACCCGATCGAGCTCTCGCCGCTGGCGAAGCGGAAGGCCGGCGTGGAGGGCGTGGTCGAACGCTTCGAGGCGTTCGCCGGCGGCTTCGAGTTCGCGAACGCCTACTCGGAGCTGAACGACCCCGTCGACCAGCGGGAGCGGTTCGAGGCCCAGCAGGCCTTGCGGCTGGCGGGCGACGACGAAGTGGAGCTGGCGGACGAGGACTTCCTGCTGGCGCTCGAGCACGGCATGCCGCCGGCGGGCGGCCTCGGGTTCGGGATCGACCGGCTGGTGATGCTGCTCACGGGGCAGACGAGCATCCGGGAAGTCATCCTGTTCCCGCAGCACCGCAGCCTCACGCGGCGGGACGAGGAGTGACGGAGCCGCTCGAACGCCATCCCACCAGCACGGGCTACGTGGTGGCAGGCAACCGCACGCTCCTCCTCTGGCACGCGAAGCTCGGCATGTGGCTTCCACCCGGGGGCCACCTCGAGCCGAACGAGGATCCCCTGCAGGCGGCCCTGCGAGAGGCCTGGGAGGAGTCGGGACTGGAGGTGGAGGTGATTCCGCCCGCGAACCTGCTGGCCGTCAGCGAACCGGAGGTGCTGCCGCCCCCGGAGGTGATCCTGATCGAGGACATCGTGCGGGAGGACCAGCCGTTCCACCAGCACATCGACCACGTGTACTTCACGCGCGCGACCGACCCGGTCGACTACGAGGCCCCGATTCCGCACGGCCCCTGCCGGTGGGTCGACCGGGAGACGCTGGCGGACGCGTTTTCGCTCCCCGCGCCCGATGGTAGGCTCGTGCCCGTGGCGGAAGACGTTCGACTGCTCGGGATGCGGGCGCTGGATGCGGCGGCGGAGGCGGAGCGGCGATGCTGAGCGCACAGTTCATCCGGGAGAACCTCGACCGAGTTCGCGCCGACATCGGCGCGCGCGGGTCGGACGCGCCCATCGACGCGATCCTGACCCTCGACGAGCAGCGGCGCGCCCTCATCGGCGAGGTCGAAGGGCTGCGGGCCGAGCGCAACACGGCGAGCAAGGCGATCGGCCAGACGCAGGACGCGGAGGAACGCACCCAGCGCATCGAGGCTGCGCGAGCACTTGGGGACAGGCTCGACGGCTTCGAGGAGCGGCTGCGGGAGACGGAAGCCGCTTTGCAGGAGGCGCTCTACGAGGTCCCCAACATCCTCGACCCAACGGCACCGAAGGGGGCCGACGAGAGCGAGAACGTGGTCGTGGACACGGTGGGCGTGTTCCGCGAGTTCGACTTCGAGCCGCTCTCGCACTGGGAGGTGGGGGAAGCGCTCGACGGCATCGACTTCGCGCGCGGGGTGAAGATGTCGGGTACGCGCTTCTTCGTGCTGCGCGGGGCGACGGCGCGCCTCCATCGCGCGCTGACGCAGTGGATGATCGACTGGCACGTAGCCGCAGGCTTCGAGGAGCACTACCTGCCGTACATGCTGACGGAGGAGTCGTTCCTGGCCTCGGGGCACCTGCCGAAGTTCCGCGAGAACCTGTACCAGGACACCGAAGAGGACTACCTCTTCATCCCCACGGCCGAGGCGCCCTTCGCGAACCTCTATCGCGATGAGATCCTCGATCCCGGCGTGCTGCCGCTGCGGTTCGTCTCGCACACGCCCTGCTTCCGCCGCGAGAAGATGAGCGCCGGGCGCGAGACGCGCGGGCTCAAGCGCGTGCACCAGTTCGAGAAGGTCGAGATGTTCTCTTTCTGCGAACCGGAGCAGAGCGGCGCCGAGCTCGACCTGCTCGTCTCCCGCGCGCGCTCGATTCCGGAAGAACTCGGGATTCCCTACCGCGTCCTCGAACTCTGTAGCGGCGACCTCGACTTCAAGGCATCGAAGGGGTTCGACATCGACATGTGGGCGCCGGGGCAGGAGGAGTGGATGGAGGTGAGCTCCGTCTCCAACACGTTCGACTTCCAGGCGCGACGGGCGAGGGTGCGCTACCGGCCCGAGGCGGGCGCCCGGCCCCGCTTCCCGCACATGCTGAACGGCTCGGGGCTGGCGCCCGGACGGGCGCTTATCGCCGTCATCGAGAACTACCAGCAGGCGGACGGCTCGGTGGCCGTGCCGGACGTGCTGCAGCCCTACATGGGCGGCCTGACGCGGATCGAGCCGGAGGCTTCGGGCTAGCTGCCGGCGGAGTCGGCGGTGGCGCCGTTGGCGCCGGCCACCGGACCCTCGAGCACCTCGTCGATAAGGCCGTATTCCTTGGCCGCCTGGGCATCAAGCCAGAAGTCGCGGTCGGTGTCGCGCTCGATGCGCTCCATCGGCTGACCGGTCTGCTCGTGGATGATGTTGCGGAGGATGGCCTGCAGGCGCAGCGTCTCCCTGGCCTGGATCTCGATGTCGGAGGCCTGACCCTCGGCGCCGCCCATCACCTGATGGAGGTGGACGGTGGCGTTGGGGAGGGCGGTGCGCTTGCCCTTGGCGCCGCCGGTAAGGAGCACCGTGCCCATGCTGGCCGCGAGGCCGATGCAGACCGTGGCGACGTCGGGGCGGATGAGCTGCATCGTGTCATAGATGGCGAGGCCCGCGGTGACGCTGCCGCCGGGGCTGTTCACGTAGAGGGTCACGTCCTTCTCCTCGTCCTCGCGGTCGAGGTAGAGGAGCTGGGCGATGATGATGTTCGCGACCATCGCGTCGATCGGCGTCCCGAGGAAGACGATGCGCTCCTTGAGGAGGAGCGAGTAGATGTCGTAGGCGCGCTCGCGGCGTCCATCGGACTCGATGACGAGGGGCATGATGTCGCGGATGGGATCAAGGCTCACGTGGGCACTCCCGGCGGTAATCCTTCCAGTTTGCTAGGCCCGATCCGTGCGAACAATCCGGCGGGCCGTGCCAGAGGCGAACGGGCAGGCTAGACTGGCGCCATGAAGACCTGCCCGGCCTGTGGACACGAGAACCTGAACGTGTACGGCTACTGCCAGGCCTGCGGCCGCGGTTTCGCGGAGCTGGAGGATTCGGGGAGCGCCGACAAGGGCCCGAATCCACGCGTGCAGGCGTTCCTGAACTGGCTGCGCGGGCGCCGCCAGACCGCGGCCTGAGCGAACCCGCTTCTTCCGGCAGCAGTCCCGAGGATTCCCCCGATAGCGGCTCCCGAAGACGGGCGTAAGATTGCGCCCATCGCAGCCACCGAGGGTAGGGGGAAGACATGGACGAAGGCGTACTTCGGCAGACCGTGGCGGACCTGGTCGCACCGAGCAGGGGCATCCTCGCCGCCGACGAGAGCTCACGCACGATCAAGCGCCGTTTCGACTCGATCGGTGTCGAATCGACCGAGGAGAACCGCCGCGCGTACCGGTCGCTCCTGCTGACCACGCCTGGCGTGGGTGAGTACATCTGCGGCGTGATCCTGTTCGAGGAGACGCTGGGCCAGACGGATCGCGAAGGCACGCCTCTTCCACAGGTGGCGGCGAATGCCGGCGTCGTTCCCGGCATCAAGGTCGACAAGGGCACGGTTCCCCTGCCGGGCGCCCCGGGCGACCTCGTCACGGAGGGGCTCGACGGCCTCACGGGACGGCTCGAGGGGTACAAGGAGCAGGGCGCGCGCTTCGCCAAGTGGCGCGAGGTCTACAACATCACCGACGACCTGCCGAGCCCCCTCGCCATCTCCGCCAACGCCGAGGTGCTGGCTCGCTACGCACGCATCTGCCAGGAGGCGGACGTGGTGCCCATCGTGGAGCCGGAAGTGCTGATGGACGGTGGCCACACGATCGAGCGTTGCGCGGAGGTAACAGAGGCCGTGCTGCACGCCGTGTTCGCCGCGCTGGACCGGCACGGCGTCCTGCTCGAGGGGATCGTGTTGAAGCCGAACATGGTCTTGCCCGGCAGCGAGAGCGGACGCAAGGCCTCGCCCGAGGAGGTCGCGGACGCGACGCTGACCGTCTTCCGGCGGGCGGTGCCGGCGGCGGTGCCGACGATCAACTTCCTCTCCGGCGGCCAGTCGGCGGTGGAGTCGACGGAGAACCTGCACGCGATCAACGCGGCTGCGGGCGAGAAGCCGTGGGCGCTGAGCTTCTCCTACGGCCGGGGCCTGCAGGCTCCGGCGCTCGCGGCGTGGGGCGGCAAGGTCGAGAACGAGTCCGCGGCGCAGGCGGCCTTCTTCGAGCGGGCCAGACTGAACGGGCTCGCGCGCGACGGCCGCTACGAAGGCGAGCCGGAGGCCTCGGCGGCGGGCTAGCCACCGCGCCTATAATCGAGCCAGCCGCAGGGAGCACGACGGGAGGCTCGCGATGACGGCCACGGCGACGCGCGACAGGGAAGCCGACCGGCTCTTCGCACAGCTCGAGGAGAGCATCCTCGGGCGCGATCAGCAGGCGACGCGGCAGACGTTGCTGGATCTGCTGGCGGCCGACCGCGACCCGGTCGAGATCCTGAGCGAGACCGTGCGCACGCACGGCCCCTACACCAACGTGCCCTACCACCAGCGCGTCGACGGCGGCGTGATGCGCTTCGTGAACAACGACCACTGCATGCTGAGCTCGCGCACGAGCCTGACCCTTCCCCGCTACCTCCCGCCCGAGCTGAAGCACCTGCCGCTCGCGCAGACGCTCTGGTACGTCCCCACGGGACTCGACCCGTGGAACCAGCTCATCGGGCGGATGCCGGGGCACTACGGGCGGCGCACCTACAAGGCCGTGCCGGGCGTCGAGCCGCCGCCACCGGAGCGGCACTGGGAGGACCAGGAGCCGCTGCACATCGAGGGCACGTTCGAGGAGCGGCTGAACGAATGGCTGACGCTTGTTGAGCGCGGCGAGGTAGTCCGCGCCTACCGGGTGTTCCTGGGCCTGTTCGAGGAGACGGAGCGGCGCAAGGAGCTGCTGGCGCAGCTCGTCTTCGCGGGGCTCATCGACGTGCAGGGACGGCTGCTCTACAACCGCTCGTACACCACAGGACACAAGGCCTACCGCGCCCGCGCCACGATCGAGCTGGGGCAGGCGATCGGCTGGGAGAACGCGCACCACATCCTGTACGCGGGCGTGCTCGACGTGGCAGTGGGGCCGCGCTGGCACTCCGAATACGAGATGGCCTGCCAGGTCGAGTTGTACCGGCTGCGCGAGGAGCTTCCCGGCTCCTCCATCGACCCGACCCCCGGGGCAAACCGCGACGCCGAGCTGTTCGCGAACGAAGCGCCCCTCTCGGAGCCCGAGGCGGAGGGGCTGATCCGGGCGCTGACGACGATGCCCGAGCCGGACTACATCGAGCACCTGGTGGCGCTGCTGCTGGCGGGGCGGAGTCCCCTCCAGATCCTGGATACGATCCAGGTGGCGGCAGCGAACGTGCTCCTGGAGACGGTCGTGCCGGACGAGTTCTCGATGCCGCAGCACGCCTACGAGTACACGAACACCGTGCGCTGGTTCTACGACACCTTCGAGCACCCGCACCGCACGAAGCTGCTGTTCGTGGCGGGCTCGTTCGTGAACCAGGCGGCGCGCTGGATTGCCAACCTGGAGGGTCACGGGCGACCGCTCGTCGCTGCGCCGAAGGGCTCGGAGTCGCTCTCCGGAGACCAGCTGCTCGCGCGGCTGGACGACGCGCTCATGGCGTTGAACAAAGAGGAAAGCGTGGCCTGGACGCAGGCCTACCTCGATGCCGGGTTCGGGAGGTCGCCGCTCGTGCAGACGCTGACGACGGCCGCGGTGAAGCACGGGAACGACCCGCACAACCAGGAGATCGGGCTCTGCCTGGCGGAGGACTACGGCCACTCGACCTCATCGCGGCGGGACACGCTGCTGCTGGCGAGCGCCTGGCACACGGCCGGACACCGCAAATACGGCGACTCGCTGGAGTCGTACCGGCGCTTCGCGGAGGCGATCGGGGTGAGCGCGAGCGGGGAAGGGCAGGGCGAAGGAGACCCCGAGGAGGCGGTACTGGACCAGATCGAGGAGCTGCCGGAGGCGGCCTCGCCGGGACAGTAGCACCCTACACAGGTCTGGCTCGAACGTTCAGAATAGGCCCGCCTGCCGCGGGGATTCCGGACGTGCCCCGCGACGGCGGAGGACGTGCGTGTCGCTTGGGCGACTCGGCAAGCCGCTAAGACTCGCAGTCGGCATCGCCATCAGCCTGTTTCTCGTGTGGCTGCTGCTTCGCGACGTGCACCTGGGCGACGTCGCGAGGACGCTGCAGAAGGCGGACCTGCGCTTCCTCGTTCCCATTGCCCTGGTGTTCTTCGCGCGCTACTGGCTTCGCGCCATCCGCTGGAAGATCCTGGTCCGGCACCTGAAGTCGGTGACGACACGGCGGGCCTTCCCGCGCGTGATCCTCGGGCAGGCGGCGAACATGGCCCTGCCGTTCGGACTGGGCTACGTGCTCATGATCCAGGTGACGGCGCGGAAGTTCGGGATCGGGCGCCTGGAGTTGCTGGGCGCGGAAGCTCTGGAGCGGATCATGGACGGCTTCGTGTTCGCCCTGCTCATGGCGGTCGCCATCGCGACGCTCACGATCGGCGACAGCTTCACGGGGCTGGGAGCGTTCATGTTGTTCGGCACGCCCGCGGGGATCGCGCTGGCGTGGTTCCTGACCCGGGACCGGGGGGAGCCCCCCTCGGCGATCGGCTGGCGGGGCCTGCTCGCGCACCCGCGCATCTCCCCATTCCTGACCGGCCTGCACTCGGTGCAGAGTTTCCGCCAGACGTCGAACGTGCTGGTCCTCACGGCGGCGATATGGATGAGCGAGGCGCTCCTCTACTGGGCGGTGGCGGCCTCGCTCGGCATCAGCCTCAACTTCCTCGTGCACATCTTCGTGGTCGCGGCGGCGAACATCGGCGCCGGGATCCCGCTGGCGCAGGCGAGCGTCGGGCTTGCGTTCCTCGCGAAGGAAGCGCTGGTGGCGCTGGGCGAGACCCAGGCGGCGGCGCTCTCCTACGCGGTCGGGGTGGAGGCGATCATCATCCTGCCGGCGATCCTGCTGGCGCCGCTGGCGGCCTGGGACATGCGACTGAGCTGGCGCGACACCATCCCCCGATTCGGAGGGAGTCCGCCGCAGCCGGCGGTGGCCATGAACCGGTTGCGTCGCGCCCTGCAGGGCCAGTGAGTCCGATCCGGCCCGGCCCGGGGTTCGACGGCGCGCTCTTCCGCGAGGTGACGGAACCGCTACTGGCGACGGGCCAGGCGGACGAAGGCACGATCATGGGGTTCCCCTGCCTGCGCACGACGGGCGGGGCCTTTCTCGCGATGGCCGAACACACCAGCGGCGACCTCATCGTGAAGCTCCCGGCCGGGCGGGTCGCCGAGCTTGTCGACGAGGGCACGGGACTGCCGTTCGCCCCGGCGGGACGGCGGTTCCGGGAGTGGGTGCAGGTTCCGGGTCGCGACGAGGAGCTGTGGCAGGCGCTGCTCAATGAGGCGCGCGCCTTCGTGAGCGGGGAACAGGCATGACCGCCGCGGCCACGTTTGCGGTGGAGGCGCGGACCTTCCTTCGGGAGCTGCCGACGCACGACAAGGCGTGGTTCGATGCGAACCGGCCCGCGTACCAGGCGCTGGTCGCCGAGCCCGCGAAGGCGCTCGTCGAGGCGGTGGCGGCGGACCTCCGCAACGAGCTTTCACCGGCAATCGTCGGCGTGCCTCGGGTGAACGGCTCCATCTCGCCCATCAACCGCGACATCCGCTTCTCCGCCGACAAGACGCCCTACAAGGACCACCTGCTGTTCCGCTGGTGGGAGGGTGAGGAGAAGAAGACGGCGCCGACGCTGTTCGTGCGGCTGGCCGCCGACGAGGTGGGGTTCGCGACGGGGATCATGCTGCCGTCGCTGGAGCGCTGGCGGGAGCTTGTCGACGCGGAGGCGACGGGCGCTCCGCTCGCCTCCGCGATCGCGGAGCTGGTGGCGGAGACGGGCGCCGAGGTCGCGGGCATCGAGTACAAGCGCGTCCCGAAGCCGTATCCGGCGGAGCACCCACGCGCGGACTTGCTCCGCTGCAAATGGCTCCAGGTCCGCTGGATGGAGCCGTTCCCGGAGGACGGCTCGGACTTCGCCCCGTGGTGCGCGCGACACCTTCTCAGGTGCGCCGGCGTGCACCGCTGGCTGGTCGAGCACCTGTAGGGCGTCCCTACTCCACGGGCGTCAGGGTGACGTGGAGCTCCTTGAGGCCGCGCAGGACGAAGCCGGGCAGGTGGGTGAAGTCGTTGGCGCCGGGCACGAGATCGATGCGCTCGACACGGTCGAGCATCGTTTCCCAGGTGATGTTCTGCTCGAGCCGGGAGAGGCCCGCGCCGGGGCACATGTGCTCGCCCTGCGAGAAGGCGACGTGCTTGGCGGCGTTCGGCCGTTCGAGGCTGAAGTCGTCGGGGGCGGGGAACTCGTCCGCGTCGCGGTTGGCGGCGGCGAAGCGGAGGTGGAGGACGGAACCGGCGGGAATCTTGACGCCGCGCAGCTCCTCGTCCTGGGCGGCGATGCGGAAGAGTCCCTGCGTCGGGGATTCGAGGCGCAGCACCTCCTCGACGAAGAAGCGGACGCGCGAGCGGTCCTCCTTGAGCCGGGGCCAGAGTGACGGATCCTGGGTCAGGAGCCAGAGCGCGGAGGTGAGGGCGAAGGTCGTGGTCTCGTTCCCGCCGATGTAGAGATGGGAGATGATGCCGATAATCTCTTCGTTGCTGAGCGGGCGCTCGCCGCCGTAGCGGGCGCGGGCCGCGAGGTGCGAGAGCACGTCCTCGCCGGGGTTGGCGCGGCGCTCGTCGATGAAGCCCTCGATGTACTTCTGGAACTCGACCCCCTTCTCGGCGAGGTACATCTGCTCCTCGTGGGTAAGCCCCATCTGGAAGGGCATGACCCACGCGTTCGACCAGACGCGCAGCCGGGGGATGTCCTCCAGCGGGAAGCCAAGCATGAGCGTGATCACGCGGACAGGGAGGGGGACGGCGAAGTCCTCGACGAACTCGACGGTCCCCTTCGCCACGATCTCGTCGACGAGCCCCTCGATGGTGGCTGTGATCATCTCCTGCTGACGGGTGGCGCCGGCTGGGGAGAAGAAGGGGTCGACCAGCTCGCGGTAGCGTCGATGCTCCGGGGGGTTGGTGCTGAGGGGCTGGATGCGGGGGTAGCCGTGCTCCTCGTGGTAGGCCTTGGCCTCGTCGCTCATGAGGAGGCCGTGGCTGCCGGTGGGGTTGTGGGGGAAGCGATCGGGGTTGCGCACGATCCAGGCGATGTCCTCGAACTTCGAGACGAGGAACATGTTGCGGCCGGGGATGGGGTAGACGGGGGCCTGCTCGAGGATGGCGTGGTAGGAGGGGTACCAGTCTTCCTGCGTCTCGGGGGAGAAGAGGTCGACGTCGTCGATGCTGAGGGTCATCGGGGGCCTCGGTGGTCGGTGGTCGGTGGTCGGTGGTCGGTGGTCGGTGGGAGTGTACAGGGACGGGATCAGGCCGGGGCGAGGGTGCGGTTGAGCCAGCCGAGCATGGCGCCGGCGGCCTCCCGCCAGTTGGCCTCCAGCATCATGTCGTGGGCCATGTCGGGGATGATGGTGAAGTCGGCGCCGTAGTCGCCGGCCGTTGCCCGGAGGGCGTGCCCGGAAATGAGGCGGTCTCCCTCAGCTCCCAGTATCAGCATGGGCGTGCTCCCGATGCGCCGGGCATCGAGCCGCACCACGAGCATCTCCAGCCAGGCCCGGAAGGACTCCCGGCCGATGCGCTCGGCGTAACGGTTCACGGCGTCTTCGCTCGTGGCGGGAGAGAAGAGGAGCCTTCGGCAGAGTTGCGGGGTCGAGAAGAGGGTGCGGGGCTCCAGGGTCAGCAACAACCTGGCGGCGAGCAAGGGCGCCCTGCGCACCAGGCGCACGGCACCGCGGCCCCTCCCGCGCCTGGGGGCCGGCGCGACGAGCACCGCACCAGGCAGAGGGCGTTGCTCCAGGAGCTTCTGGACGATCAGGCCGCCGAGCGAGTGCCCGATGACGACGGGCTCGCGGGGCAGGTCCGCGGCCACCTGCTCGACATCGGCGACGTAGGAGGCGGTGGAGGTCCAACGGAGGCTGCGCGGGGGCGCGCTCTCACCGTGGCCGCGCAGGCTCAGGGCGTAGGCGTCGAAGCCGCGCTCGGCGAAGTACGGGAGGAAGTGCTCGTCCCAGCACCAGGCGGCGTGGCACGAGCCATGGACAAAGAGCAGTGGCGGGTAATCGGACCCGCCCTCGGCCTTTCGGGCGATGACCTCCAGATCGAGCGCCATCGAACCTCCGTGCTAGTCCGTGTCGAATTCGACCCAGAGCTCCACTGGAGAGCGGAAGCCGCCCGAACCGAGGTTCGGCGAGGTGACGCCGGGATGCGTGGGGAACTTCGGACGCGGGTTCTTCATCGCCTCGAGCAGGCGCGTGGAGGCGATAATCGCCTCCTGCCGGGCCATGGCGTAGCCCATGCAGAAGTGCTGGCCCATGCCAAAGCCGAGGTGTCCGTGCTTGCCGTCGGGGTAGCGGCCGGAGCGAAGCTCGCGGCCCATGTGCAGGTCCTCGCGGAAGATGTCGAACGTGTCCGGGTCCTTGAAGACGCGCTCGTCGCGGTTCCCGGCGCCGAGGAGCAGGGTGATGCTGGCGCGCTCGGGGATGACCTCGCCGTGCAGCTTCACCTCCCGCGTCGTGTAGCGGTACTGGAAGTGGACGACGGGGTCGTAGCGCATCATCTCGGTGAAGACATTGGTCCAGAGCTCGGGATTCTTCTTCACCTCCTCGAACTGGTCGGGGCGGGTGTAGAGCATGTGGTACCACATGAGGGCGATGGCCTTGTCGGTCGTGTCGCCCCCCGCCGCCAGTAGCAGCGCGATGAAGCCCTTGATCTCGTCGGCGTTCATGCGCTGGCCGCGGAACTCGGCGTGCACGATGCGCGAGACGAGGTCGTCGCCGGGGGCGTCCTCGGCGCGGCGAATCAGCGGGTCGAGGTAATCCCACATCTCGTTGCGGGCCTGCAGACCGCGGGCGAGGTGCTCGCCGCCGAACCCGAGCCCCTCGATGAGGTGCTGGTACCAGCGCACGAACGTGTCCTCGTCCTCGCGGGGGAGGCCGAGCATGTTGGAGATGACGCGGATGGGGAACTGGGTGGTGAACTGGCTGATCAGCTCGACCTCGCCAGACTCAGCGAACCCGTTGGCGATGTCGTCCGCGGACTTCGCCCAGATCTTCCCCATCATCTCGCGGGCGATCTGCTCGATGAAGGGGAGGAAGGTCTGGAGGCGATTCCCGACGAACTGGTCGGCCACGACGTTGCGGAGGAAGCGGTGTTCGTCGCTGTTGCCGTACTCGAGGATGTTCGGCCCGAAGACGTGCTTCTTGCCGAACTCGTACTCGCCCCTGGGGTCGTACTCGGCGCGGTCGAAGTCTTCGTTATTCTGGAAGACGGAGACGATGTCGTCGTAGCGGGTGATGACCCAGTTGTTGTGGAAGAGGTCCTGGTAGGCGGGATGGTGGTCGCGCAGCCGCTTGTAGAGCGGAAAGGGATCCTTGATGTACTCGGGGCTATCGAACTCCTGGGGTTCGATGGCCAGCGCAAGCTGGGCCTTGATGGCCTCTTCCATGGTCATGGCTTCTTCGGCTGCCGTCATCGTGGTCTCCCGTACGTGCGTGTCGTGCGGCCAAAGGCTACCGCATCGGGGGGAGGGCTTGCCGCCGGAGAGGGGCGGAAGGGGCGCGGTTGCTACAATCGCAAGAGTCCGCGAGCGGGAGTAGCTCAGCGGTAGAGCGCCTGCCTTCCAAGCAGGATGTCGCGAGTTCGATCCTCGTCTCCCGCTCCAGCACTTCAACAACAACCCGAAGACAGGTGAGCCGATGCCGAATCGCGAGAAGTGGACCGCCGACGACATCCCCGACCTGACGGGCAAGGTCGCGGTGGTGACGGGAGCGAATAGCGGAATCGGTTTCGAGGCAGCGAAGGAGCTCGCGCGGAGAGGAGCCGAGACGATCCTCGCCTGCCGTTCACCCGAGCGGGGGCAGCAAGCTCTTGACCTGCTGAGGGTTGATGTCCCGGAGGCGAATGCCGAGCTCATGGCGCTCGACCTGGCGAGCCTCGCATCGGTCGAGGGGTTCGCCACCAAGTTCGTGGATCGCTTCCCGCGCCTCGACCTGCTCATCAACAACGCCGGAATCATGGCGGTTCCCTGGGGCCAGACCAGGGACGGCTTCGAGTTGCAGAACGGGACGAATCACCTTGGCCACTTTGCACTGACTGGCAGGCTGCTGGATGTGCTGCTGGCGACGCCCGGAGCGCGGGTCGTGAACGTGAGCAGCGTTGGGCACCGGCAGGGGAAGATCGATTTCGACAACTTCCTGTACGAGGGTGGGGACTACGGGCCCTGGCGGGCGTACTTCCGGTCGAAGCTGCTCAACCTGCTGTTCACGTACGAGCTGCAACGGCGGTTCGAGGCGGCAGGGGTAGAGGCGTCATCTCTGGCGGCGCATCCAGGCGGTTCGGCGACGAACCTGGGAGCGGCGTCAGTGCGTCCGCCAGGGACGGGATGGCTGTTCGGACTGGTCAACGCCCTGCTGGCGCAGAGCCCGGCCATGGGTGCCCTCCCCACCCTGCGTGCCGCCGTCGATCCGGAGGCCACCGGTGGCCAGTACTACGGGCCCTCCGGCTTTTATGAGGCAAGGGGCTACCCGGTCGTCGTTTCGTCGATTCCCGCATCGCACGACGAAGATGTGGCGCGGCGGTCCTGGGCGGCTTCCGAGGAGCTCACAGGAGTGCGCTACACGAGGCTTGAAGCGAGACACACCAGTGCCCAGACCTGAGAAGTGGACCGTTGCCAACATCCCCGACCTGACCGGGAAGGTGGTTGTTGTGACCGGCGGGAACAGCGGCATTGGATTCGGGGCCGTCAAGGCAGTCGCTCGAAAGGGCGCCGATACAGTGCTCGCCTGCCGCTCGCCCGAGCGCGGGCAGGCCGCCCTCGACGCGCTGAAGGCAGAAGTTCCCGGAGCGAAGGCGGAGCTGATGGCGCTCGACCTTACTAGCCTTGCCTCGGTGGAGCGGTTCGCCACGGAGTTCACGGAGCGGCACCAGCGCCTCGACGTGCTCGCGAACAACGCCGGGATCATGGTCATCCCCTACGGGAAGACGGAGGACGGTTTCGAGCGGCAGGTCGGCACGAACCATCTGGGGCACTTCGCCCTGACGGGACGACTGCTCGACGTGCTGCTGGCCACGCCGGGGGCGCGGGTCGTGAATGTCAGCAGCCTGGCCCACAAGCGAGCCGAGCTGGACCTCGACGACCTGCTCTACGAGAAGGGCGGCTACGGGGAATGGGCGGCATACGGCCGCTCGAAGCTGCTGAACATGCTGTTCACGTACGAGCTCCAGCGTCGCTTCGAGCGAGCCGGCGTCGATGCGCACTCGCTGGCGGCGCATCCCGGTTTCTCGGCCTCGAACCTGACCGGCCACATGGCGGAACGGCTGCACATGCGGATAGCGCTCGGCATCTTCAACAGGCTGATCCAGGGACCGGACATGGGCGCGCTGCCCACGCTGCGAGCGGCCACGGACCCCGACGCGAGGGGCGGCCAGTACTTCGGCCCGGCGCGGCTGAACGAGACGACGGGGCATCCGGTGCTCGTGGAAGCCTCGGCGGAGGCGCGCGACGAGGCGGACGGGGCATGGCTGTGGGAGCTGTCGGAGGAGCTGACCGGGGTTCGGTATACGGGGCTGGAGACAGGCACGACGGGGTAGGGCGTGGCGGCGGCCACAGACACGTGCGACACTCGCCCGCGGCACGCCCTACCGGCGACGAGGAGCAGGCCGTGGCACTGGAACCGGGCCCGATGCAGGTCATTCACAACGCCTTCACGACCAAGGACGAGGTGCTCGAGGACATCAAGAGCCTCGACCTGTGGCCCACGACCTACGTCTCGGAACGGATGGAGGAGCTCCCCCTCCACTGGCACGACGTCGACAACTGCGGCTACGTGCTGGAGGGGCGCAGCTACGTGCTGAACGAGCACGGCGAGCGCTTCCCCCTCGGCCCCGGGGACAAGCTCGTGATCCCGGCGGGGGCCGTCCACGCCGAGGGCGCGGTGAAGGAGCGGATGGTCTACATCGTCGGCATCTCGAAGGCGGCCAACCTGTTCGAGGTGCTCGAGCTGCGCGACCCCGCTGAGAGTCCCCTCGCCCGGAAGGCCGGCTGACCCAACGGTATGACCCGCAGGCCACAATCGTGGTGAGCGTCGCCTGCGGCCCACCCGGGAGGGAGCGTTGAGGCTTCGTTCCGCTCGTGCGCTTGTCGCTGCGATCCTCGTGGCACTTGTGGTCTGGGCCGTCTCGACGCCCGGAGTCGCCCTCGCGCAGGACGAGGCGCCCACGGTCACCACGAGGCTGCATCCCGGCTGGAACATGGTGGGGTGGGTTGGGAACACGACATCGGTAACCGATCTCTTCGCGGCCATCCCGGAGCTCGAGCAGGTACGCGGATGGGACACCGAGGCGCAGCGCTTCCGGCGATCGACCCGGACCAGCGTCGGGTACCGGATGGGCCGCCTCACCCCCGGGCAGGGGCTGTGGCTCGAGGTGAGCGGTGAGGCGACGGTCGACTGGGAACGCCCGGTCAGCGAGAGATTCGTGCTCCTCTCCCTTGAGGCGGGCCTCAACCTCGTGGGCTGGACCGGGAGTGACGGCACCCCGGTCGAGGAAGCGTTCAGGCGGTTTGGCGACGAGGTGCGCTCCGCGTTCCGGTGGGATGCTGAGGCCCAGCGGTTCGACGCCTACCTTCCGGGTGCGGGCCCGCTCAACACGCTCACCGAGCTGAACCGCGGGGACGCGATCTGGGTCGAACTGGCCCAGGAAACAAGGTGGTGGCAGTCGGAGACGGGAAACACCGAATTCGCCTTCGACGAGGGCGTGTCGGCCGAACGCCAGGTGGAGGTTCGGAAGGCGCTGGCCAACGTGATCGGCTTCTTCGCGGAGCGATACGGAGTCGAGCCACCGCAATTCACCCTGAGCTCCGGCGAGGACTCTCCGAGTGCCGTTACGACGCACTTTCGCGGCCTTCCACCGGCAAGCCGCGTCGTCCGCAGCCTGCTCCAGATCGAAAACGACATCGTCGAAGACGAGCTGGAGAGCACGCTGGCGCACGAGTACTTCCACGTGCTCCAGCACGCCTTCGCCAGATACCCCTATCCCCCTTCCTGGATGACCGAAGGGGCGGCGACGTATGCGGAGGGAATCTACGAGGTGGCCTCGCTGGGCCGGGACGGGAGCGCAATCCGGCTGATCTGGACACAACGCGCGGAACGCTTCGGGAGGACACTGAAGGCGCTTGAGGACGAATCCGCGCCGGGCTATCACAATCTGGCGACGTACCCCCTTGGCGCGTTAGCCATGGACTGGCTGGTTGCGCACGCAACCCTGGGAGACGGGCCATCTTCGCCCTTGCCACAGCCCATGGCCGTCGCGGAACGAGGGGACTACGCGTCGTACCTGGAGTACTACCGCCTGGTGGCCTCCCCGGGGAGCTGGATGGAAGCGTTCGAGACCGTGTTCAGAATGAAACCGGCCGACTTCTACCCGGAGTTCGAGCGCTATCGCGAAGCGCTGGCGGGTCCCGTTGTCGTCTTCTCTGGAGACCTGCCGGAGACCGCACGCGCGGAGTTCGAGGCGCTGGCGGCAGACACTTACACGTTCTTCATCGAGAACCTGGGCGTCAGGCCGTTCACCATCGCGTCGTACATCTCAGCAGACGAGGAGGCAGGGAGTCTGGCCGAGGAAGCGCTGATCCGGCAGGGCGTGCTGCGATCGGCTCCGTCCGCCTGCTCATACGGCCTGATCGGTACAGCGGTCTTCCACGAAGTGACCTGCGAAGAGCTTCTAACGCACGAGGACTACTTCCGCCGGTACCTGGAGGTGCTGAACGCACGCGTCGCTATCGGACCGCAGTGGCTCCTTTCCGGGATCTACGCGTACCTGGAGACCTCCTACGGGGTGAGCGCAGGTCTTGCCGAGTACGACTCCGAGCTCCGGTCCCGGGCGGACCAGGCGCGGAGCAACGCAACGCCCCTGTCGCAGCTCACCGATGCCGACAGCTGGCGCGCCGCCGGCGCCGACGAGAGCCGGGCGCTGGCCTTCGTGGCCATGGACCGGCTGCTGAACCAGGCCGGTGAGGGAGCGCTCAAGGAGTACGTTCGCCTGCTGCCAAGGGGCGAGCCCGACTGGCCGGAATACGAGCCCGGGGCGGGGAGCTGGGAGGCGGCGTTCGAACAGGCCTTCGGCCTGACCATCGAGGACTTCTACGAGCAGTTCGCCGAGTACCGGGCCGGGCTGGCGCAGCCCTGACATCGACCCCTCGGCCACCCGCGGGTAGGCTCTCGCGCCATGGACCAGAAGCCCGAATTCGGACTGAACCGCTTCGACTGGACCTCGACCGAGGGGTTCGTGGCGGATGTGCAGCGGGCGGAGGAGCTGGGCTGGGGCCACGCGCTCATCCCCTGGAACCCGCTCTCGCGGCGCGACCCGTACATGGAGCTGGCGATCGCGGCGGGGCGAACGTCGCGCATCAGGCTGGGGCTGCTGCTCGACAACCCGGTGCTGCACCACCCCGCGGTCTCGGCCAGCTCCATCGCGACACTCGACATCATGTCGGGCGGGCGGGCGCTGCTCACGCTGGGCGTCGGCGACACGGCCGTGCGCTGGCTGGGGCTGCCTCCCGCGCGCATGGGGGAGCTGGAGGAGGCGACGGTGCTGGCCCGGCGTCTGCTGGCGGGGGAGGCGGTGGATGTGGGGGCGGTGCGGCCAGCGCAGCTCGTCCACGCGCGGCCGGTTCCGGTCTGGATCGCGGCCGGCGGCCCGAAGACGATCGAGATGGCGGGCCGCGTGGCGGATGGCGTCTTCCTGCGAGTCGGGCGGCACGCGGAGAACCTGCGCACGGCGATTGCGCGCGTCCACGCGGGGGCGCGGGAGGCAGGGAGGGACCCGGACGAGATCGGCATCGGCCTCATCTTCCACACGGTCATGAGCGACAACCCCGACGAGATTCGCGCAACGGCGCGGTCGATGGCGGCGGGGTACTACGAGTACTCGCCCGCGCTCTTCGAGATTCCGGGCCTGCCCTGGAACGGGCCCTCGGTGGAGGAGCTGAAGCAGCAGGTCTACCCGGACTTCCACCACGCCCCGGACCTCGTGAAGTCGGGCAACCTCGTCGGTTTCCTCGACGAGGAGACGGCGGACTCGTTCGCGCTGTTCGGGTCCGCGGACGACGTCGCGGGGCAGCTGCGGGCGGCGATCGAGGCGGTCGGGCGAGTCGACATCGTCGTGCCGCACCCGGTCCCGATGCCGGTTCCGGACGCGCCGATCCCGCGATCGGTTCCGCCGGCGCTGACGGGGGCGGACTACAAGACCTGGTTCGCCGCCGAAGTGATGCCGCGGCTGTAGCGCGCTGAACCCGGCGGGTCACACGAGGGCCATTCCAATCCGTAGTATTGCGGCGAGGTAGCCCCCATGGCTGAGTTCGACATCGTCGTCAAGGGCGGAACGATCATCGACGGGCTGCGGACGCCGCGTTACGTGGCGGATGTCGGCATCGCGGACGGCCGCATCGACTACATCGGGAAGCTGAACGCATCGGACGGCGAGCGCGTGCTCAACGCCGAGGGGCTGATCGTCGCGCCGGGCTTCGTCGACCTGCACACGCACTACGACGGGCAGATCTACTGGGATCCGTACTGCTCGATCTCGGGCTGGCACGGGGTGACGTCGGTCGTCATCGGGAACTGCGGGTTCGGGTTCGCGCCCGTGAAACCCGACGACCGCGAGCGCGCGATGCTCTCGCTGGCGCGGAACGAGGCGGTTCCGCTGGAGTCGATGCAGGAAGGGATGCCCTGGGACTGGGAGACCTACCCCGAGTTCCTCGACAGCATGGAGCGCACGCCGAAGGGCGTGAACGTCCTGAGCTACGTGGGCCTGAGCCCGCTGATGATGTACGTGATGGGGCTGGAGGCCGCGAAGAACCGCCAGCCCACCGAGGCCGAGATGGCGGAGATGGCGCGCATCCTGGAGGAGGCGGTCAAGGCAGGCGGGTGCGGGTTCTCCGCGCAGGTGCTTGGCCCTGGGAGCGGTCAGCGCGACTACGACGGCACGCCGATGATCACGGACACGATGGCGCCCGAGACGCTGCTTTCGTTTGCGGAGGTGCTGGGGAAGTGCCGAGCTGGATTCATCCAGCTCACGGGCGGGGGGATGAAGCTGAACGAGCAGCTCGCCGAGGTGAGCGGGCGACCCGTGATCTACAACCTCATCCTCGCCGTGCCCCAGGACCAGCACGGCAACAAGATGGAGGGGCACCACAAGACGATCGCGTGGCTGAACGAGGCGAACGCACGCGGCAATCGCATCTTCGGGCAGGCGGTCACGGTGAAGATCGGCTACGAGTTCACGCTCGAGCACTGGAATATGTTCGATACGCACGAGCTCTGGCGGGAGATGACGCTGGGCACGGTGGCGGAGCGGAAGGCGAAGATGGCCGACCCGGCCCGGCGGCCGGCCCTCCGAGCCGAATACGACGAGGGGAAGGGCCCCAGCGCGCCGGGCCGCGACGAGGAGGCGGAGATCGCCGGGCACGTGGGGCGCGGGCTTTCGGTGCTGACCATCCAGGAGGTCGAGAACCCCTCACTGAAGCAGTACGAGGGGCTGACCGTGCAGGAGATCGCCGAGCAGAGCGGCAAGCACGTCGTCGATGCGTTCCTCGACCTCGGCGTGGCGGACGACCTCCACACGACGTGGGTGACACCGCCGGAGGAGACGGACGTCCAGTCGATGAGCGAGGTGGCGAACTCGCCGTTCGCCATTCCCGGCGTTTCGGACGGCGGGGCGCACACGAAGTTCCTGGCGATGGGCGTCTACCCGACGGAGATGCTGTCCGAGCTGGTGCGCGACCACGGGATCATGGACCTGGAGCAGGCGCACTGGCGGCTGAGCGCCTACCCGGCGATGGCCGCGGGCTTCAAGGACCGGGGCTGGATCAAGGAAGGCTCCCCAGCGGACCTCGTCGTCTACGACCTGGAGAACCTCGGCATCGGGCCGATGGAGAAGGTGTACGACCTTCCGGCGGGCCAGTGGCGCCGCGTGCGCCGGGCGGAGGGCTACCGCTGGATACTCGTGAACGGCGAAGTGACGATGGAAGACGGGGAGACGACCGGGGCAACGCCGGGCCGGCTCCTCCGCTACGGCGCAGGTTAGGCAACGACACAACAGGCAGGAGGAACCAGACCATGCCGAAATTCGTGCTCATCGGGCTCTGCGAGCCCACAGGCCCCGACGCCCAGGAGGCGTTCGACGAGTGGTTCGTCGACCAGCACATCGAGGACACGGCCAAGTGCCCGAACTTCATCCGGGGGAGCGTGTTCAAGCTGAGCGGTCCGCACGGGAACGGCGAGACCGTTTCCGGCTACCTCTCCCTCTACGAGGTGGAGGCGGACAGCTACGACGAGGCAGAGACGACGCTGAACGCGTGGCAGCGCGACCCCGACGCCTGGGAAGGCCGCAAGCACCACCGGGAAACCGGCGAGAAACTGGGCGGGATCCCGATCGCGATCAACGGCTCGGGCTGGTACGAGCTCATCAAGTACTGGGACGGGCCCAAGGCGAGCGCGCGGTGACGGCTGCCCGCACCGGGGTCCGCGCATGACCCGCCCGCGCGGCATGAGCCGCGCTCAGATCGAGGCGTTCCTGGCGGAGCCCCGCAACGCGATGGTGGGCGCCATCCGCAAGGACGGACGCCCGCAGATGACGCCGAACTGGTTCCACTGGGACGGCTCGCGGTTCTACGTCTCGACGACAAAGGCGCGGCGGAAGTACGAGAACTTCAGCCGCGACCCGCGCGTGCAGCTGGCCATCGACGACGCGACCGGGTTCCGCACCGTGCTGGTCGACGGCACGGTCGAGCTGCGCGACGACCACGAGGCGGTATTCGAGCAGTTCAAGGCGATCCGCGCCAAGCACGGCCGCGAGCAGAACGACGCCGACTTTCTCGAGGAGCTGCGGCGGGACCAGCGTGTCCTGCTGGTGATTACGCCCGACAAACCGATCGACGAATGGACCTCATGGGGTCCGCCAGGATAAGGAGCAACGCAAGATGGTTACCCCCCAGGAACTGTGCGAGATCGAGGAGATCAAGGAGGTTCGCTACCTCTACACGCATTACTACGACGGGCAGCGGGTCGAGGAGCTCGCGAACCTGTTCACCGAGGATGCGGTGTGCGAGTTCGGCGAGGAGTACGGCGGCGACTGGGTCGGCCGTGAGCAGATCTACAACAACTACAAGAACTTCATCGAGGGCGAGGGCGACGACCCCCACGGGGTCATGCACGCGGTGGTGAACCCGTGGATCCGGCTCGCGGACGAGACGACGGCGCACGGGCGCTGGTACCTGCTCGACCTGCGCACGACGGAGGGCGTCGAGAACCCGCTCATCCTCTTCGGCATCTACGACGAGACGTACAAGAAGACGGATGACGGCTGGAAGATCGCGCGCACGCGCATCGACTTCCTCTGGCCGCGTCGGGAATACCAGCCCAGCACGAACCTGTAGGGACCGCACGGTGGTGACACCCGAGGACCTCTGCGAGATCGAGGAGATCAAGAACCTCCGTACCCTCTACGCCCACTATTACGACGGGAACCGCGTGGATGAGCTCGTGGCGCTCTTCACCGATGACGCCGTGTGCGACTTCGGGGAGAACTACGGGAAGTGGGTCGGGAAAGAGGAGATTCAGCGGCAGTACGCTGCCGCTGCCGCGAGCGGGCGCACCGACTACGGCATCCTCCACAACGTGATGAACCCCTGGATCCGGCTCGTGGACGAGTCGAACGCGAAGGGCCGCTGGTACCTGATCAACATTCGCTCGACGGTGGGGGAGGAGAACCCGCTGATGCTGTGCGGCATCTACGACGAGTTGTACCGGAAGACCCGGGACGGCTGGAAGATCGCGCGCACGCGCATCGACTTCCTCTGGCCGCGCCGGGAGATCAACGGCAGCACGGACATATAGGGGAGCGCTGACGATGGCGGAGTTCTGGACGACATCAATGGGGCTGCCCCCGGTGGTGGTGAAGGCGGCCACCCAGGCGGAGGCGGCGGGCTGGGACGGGATCGGCGTGCCCTACGCGCCCACCATGGCCCCCGATCCGTACGTCGTGCTGTCGACCGTCGCGGCGGCGACGAGCCGCATCAGGGTGGTCACGTGGGTGGCCACGCCGGGGTCGCACACGCCGGCGGCGGCGGCCGGGTCGATCAAGACGGTGCAGGCCGTGTCCGATGGCCGGGCGGTGCTCGGGCTGGGCCGGGGCGACTCGGCAATGGCCTACCTGGGGATGGCCCCGGCGCCGGTCAAGTTCTTCGAGCGGTACGTGAGCCGGCTGCGCAACTACCTGCAGGATGAGCCCCAGCCCTTCGACTACGACCTCGACGGCGGCGGGCATTTCCCGCCGGTCGAACGGCTGGGGCTGGTGTCGACGGCGACGGAAGCGAAATTTGGGCTGTTCATGCGGAACATCCCGCCGGTGCCGCTCGACCTCGTCGGCACTGGACCAAAGGTGCTTGGCGTCGGCGCTCGCCACGCGGACCACGTCACGACCGCCGTCGGAGGCGACCCGGAGCGGGTCGCCTGGGCGCTCGGGGTCGTGCGCGACGCCCGTGAGGCGGCGGGCGTCACGCGCCCGGTGAACCTCGGGGCGTGGGTGCCGGTGGCCGTGACCGATGACCTCGCGGCGGGGCGCCGGATGCTGAGCGGCAGCACCACCTCGATGGCGCGCTTCACGGCGATGTACGGCAAGGCCGTGGCGCCCGTTTCGGATGCCGACCGGGAGGTCTACGAGACGGTTCACGACAACTACGAGCTGCACGGCCACTTCCGCGAGGGCTCGCCGCAGTCGAAGGTCGTGCCCGAGGAGTTCATCGACCGGTTCGCCATCATCGGGCCGCCGAACGTCTGCATTGAGCGCCTGCAGGCGCTGATCGACCTGGGCGTCGAGCGGTTCGTGATCTCGGGGCCATCGGCGCTGGTCACGCCAGACTTGGCCGAGCAGGCGGGGCGGCGTTTCGAGGAGGAGGTCATGCCGGCGCTTCGCTGAGAAGCGACCGACAGACACAGTTCTCAGCCCAACTCCAACGAAACGGCCCGCCGATCGGCGGGCCGTTCGTGTTGCCGGGAGCGTGGGGCCGAGGGCCCTGGCCCCGGGGTCAGGTCTCGCTAGCCGGCGAGGTCGAGGGACATGATGAGGAGGTCGCGCGGAAGGCCGCGGCGATCCGTCACCCAACCGTGCAGGGTGGCCTCCTCATTGAACCCAAGGCGCTCGAAGGCGGCGCGGGCGCCACCCTGATCGACGGTCATCTGGGCCGTGATCTTGCGCGAGCCGAAGTTGGGGGCGGCATCGATGACGTCGCGGACGAGGCGCCCACCGAGGCCGCTGCCGCGAAAGTCGCTGTCCACAATCACGCGGACTTCGCCCACGTTGCGAGTCCAGCGCATGGGCTCGCCGTGCAAGGAGGCGTAGCCGACGACCCGGCCGCCGGACTCGGCCACCAATGCAAAGTCGATGCCTTCCTCCACATTCCGGACCAGCCCATCAACGACAGCGCTGCTGGAGATGTCCTCCCGAAGGAAGAGCAGGTCGTCATGAGGAAGCGCGCGGGCGAACTGGAGGAACGCGCCTCGGTTCGAGCGGGTCAGCCGGTGGAGCACCACCTCGCGTCCGTCGGCAAGGTTCCAGGTGACGGGGTAGCGCGCCTGGATGTTCGGTCGCTCCTGCAGGCCGCGACGGATACGGTCCGCCTCGGTGCCGCGCAGGATCTCCTCCTCCTCCCGGGTAAAGCTCTCGCCGCAGGTGTTGCAGCGGTAGCTGCTCGCCTTTTCCTCAATGCCCATGTTCTCGGGCGAGTCCCAGTGCGGGACAAGGAGGACGCACTCACAGGTTTCCGAAGCCGGGTCGGCTACCTGGGCGCTGCTCGACTCACTTTCTCCACGTCGCAAGAACCGCATGTCTACCCTCCAGACTCTGGATTCACACGCCCAGCCTACTCCTTTTCGGTGGGCGCAAGGAGGGTAGCGAGGCCATCCCGGGAGTGGGGACGGAGGGCGCTCACGGGGCGGAGGCGGTCTCCTCCTGCTCCGCTGGGCCCGGGGCGGTCTCCGCCCGGCCCGTCGGGGGCACGGGCATCTTGCGCTGGTCGACCTTCGGCAGCAGCAGAAACGCGAGGAATGCGAGGGGCCCGGCGATGGCGAAGGCGGCGATGATGCCGATCTTGCTGTCCCTGATCAGGTCGGGATCCGTGTAGGCGAGGTCGCCAACGAAAAGGGCGACGGTAAAGCCGATACCGGCGACGAGCCCGATCGCCCACACGCCACGCCAGGTGACCCCCGCCGGCCGTTGAGCGCCGAGAAGGACCGATATCCAGGTGGCCGCCACCAGCCCGAGGGGTTTGCCGACCACGAGGCCAATGATGACGCCCCACGTAACGCTGCTCATGAAGGCGTCGGTGAGGCTGCCGGGGTCGAGATGGACGCCGGCGTTGGCGAGGGCGAACGCCGGCACGACCAGGTAGGCGACCCATGGGTGCAGGTGATGCTCGAGGCGATCGACGTGAGGGACCGCGTTGCTGCTGAGGTCGCTGAGGCTGAGAAGGGAGTCGACCATCTGATCGTGGCCGAGGGGCGTCTCCGGGTCTTCGTCGCCGGCGCGGAAGCGTTCGAGGAGCTGCCGGGCGGTGCGCACGAAGCCTTCGAGGGGTACAGGCGGACGCCAGGGGGTGAGGAACCCAAGAATGGCGCCGAGCGTGGTGGGGTGCACGCCCGAATCATGGATGGCGGCCCACGCGACGATGCCAATGCCGGCGAAGATGAACATGCTGCGGATGCCGAGCCGGTAGACAACGAGCATGAGAACGATCAGCGACGCCGTGAGGACAAGCTGATCGATCTGGACATCGCCCGAATAGAAGAGGGCGACCACGACGACCGTGCCGATGTCGTCGACGATGACGAACGTGAGCAGCATGGCCCGCAGGCCGAGGGGAACCCTTGAGGCGAAGAGCGTGGCGATGCCAAGGGCGAAGGCGACGTCGGTGGCCATGGGGATGGCCCAGCCTTCGCGAGCATCGGCGCCGGCACCCTGGGTGACAAGCAGGAAGATGCCGAGCGGCAGCAGCATCCCGCCGATGGCCCCGACCACGGGCGCGGCCATGACGCGCGGATCGGAGAGCTCCCCGATGGTGATCTCGCGCTTGATTTCGAGGCCGATGAGGAAGAAGAAGAGGACCATGCCCACTTCGTTCACCCAGAAGTGAAGGGACCCCTCGACGGCCCAGAAGGCGAGGTCGATGCCGAGTTCAACCTCGAGCAGCTCTTTGTAATGTTCTTGCCAGGGTGAGTTCGCCCAGACGAGCGCCACGATGGCGGCAAGCATGAGGAGGACGGCACCGGCGCTCTCCGTCTGCACGAACTCCTGCACGGGGCGAACGAAGTTCGTGAGAGGCCGCCGGGGGAGGCGCTCGCGCGGATCGAACCTGCGGATGACGCCCCGGACCATGCAACAAGGGTAGACGGCGGTGGGCGCAAGCGTTCGATGTCCCGTCATTCTCCACCGGCATATTGACCCGCCTCTGGCCGATCGCTAGCGTGGGCGCCGAGCCTCACGCGCCACGTCGCGCCCGCTGGGATTGCCCCGACGGACGCGCAGCAGGCAGCGGCTGGGAGGTACCCGATGAAGATCTCGATGTTCCACCTGATGCCCCACCGGGAGCTGCCGGACGACTTCGAGGAGCGCTACCACTCCGTCTGGGTCGACCCGCCCTTCCACGAGCTGGCGACGCCCGAGCGGGTTGGCGACTACTACAACTGGACGCTGGACGAGCTGATGCACGCGGCCAACCTCGGGTTCGACGGCATCTGCGTGAACGAGCACCACCAGAACGCCTACGGCTTCATGCCCGGCCCGAACGTGATGGGCGGGGCGCTGGCCCGCGCGACACGCGGCCAGGACGTGGCCCTGGTGCAAATGGGCGCAACCCTGCCGACCACGAACCCCCCGATCCGCATCGCTGAGGAGTACGCGATGCTGGACTGCATCTCCGGCGGGCGGTTGGTGGCGGGGATGCCGCTGGGCACGGCCATGGACGCCAACATGGGCTACGGCATCACGCCGATCGAGCAGCGCGAGCGCTACTACGAGGCGCACGACCTGATCCTGAAGGCCTGGCAGTCACGCAAGCCCTTCCCCTTTAACGGGAAGTACACACAGCTGCCGATGGTGAACCTGTGGCCGCGCCCCGTTCAGCAGCCGCACCCGCCCGTCTGGGTTCCCGGGATGGGCAGCCTGAGCACCTGGGAGTTCGCGGCGGAGCAGGGGCACTGCTACTGCTTCCTGAGCTACTTCGGGCACGCCCGCGGCAAGGCAGTGATGGACAGCTTCTGGGAGTTCATGGACGGCAAGGAGAAGGAGCTGAACCCGTACCGGGCGGGCTTCCTCCAGCTGGTGGCCGTCTCGGAAACAGACGCGCAGGCGGAGAAGGACTACGAGAAGCACATCAAGTACTTCTTCGAGAAGTGCCTGCACATCGCCCCGGAGTTCACCCCGCCGGGGCACCAGGACTACCGCAGCCTCGAGAACAATCTTCGACGGATGCTCTCGCAGCAGATGTCGGAGCAGCAGCGGCTGAGCGACTGGTCATTCAAGGATTATGTTGATAACCAGTACGTGATCTCGGGCGGCCCCGCGTCAGTGCGGGACCAGCTCGAGGAGCTGATCAAGAGCCTGCGCGTGGGGAACCTGATGCTGCTCCTCCAGATCGGTTCGATGCCGCACGAGCTGGCGATGAAAAACATCGAGTTGATGGCCACCGAGGTGATTCCCCACCTCCGCCACCACTGGACGGACGAGTGGGAGAACCACTGGTGGCCGGAGAGCCTCCGAGCGGGCCGGCAGATCAACGCCGAAGCCGGCGTCGCGGCTGTGGCGGGTGGCTCCTGATGGCAGCAGTCGGCGAGCGCGAGACGACTGTCTGGCAGGGCAAGGTGCAGTCGCGCGCGCTCGTAGCGGGTGACGGTCCCCCGCTGGTCTTCTTCCACGGGGCCATGGGGCTGACCTGGGACCCCTTCCTCGACGCGCTGGCGGAGTCGTTCACGGTCTACGCACCTGAGCATCCGGGGACGACACCCGGCATCCCGGACGCGATCAAGCCGATCGACAACCTCTGGGACCTCGTCCTCTCCTACTACGAGGTGTTCGACGAACTGGGCCTGGAGAGCCCCGCAGTCGTGGGGCACTCGTTCGGAGGCATGGTGGCCGCGGAGGTGGCGGCGACGAACCCGTCGCGGGTGAGCCGGCTGGCGCTGATCGACCCGGTCGGACTCTGGCGCGACGACGCCCCCGTGAAGAACTGGATGGCAACCTCCCCGGAGGACCTCGGTCCGTTGCTGTTCGCCGATCCGACGGGTCCGGCGGCGCAGATGATGGCTACGCCTCCACCGGACCCGGAGACGGGCATCCAGATGGCGCTGCGAACGACGTGGTCGCTGGCATGCACGGGCAAGTTCGTGTGGCCCATCCCCGACAAGGGCCTGAAGAAGCGGCTGCACCGCATCACGGCGCCGACGCTGATCCTCTGGGGCGAGCAGGACGGCCTCATCCCGCCGGTCTATGCGAGCGACTTCGAGAACGCCATCCCCGACGCACGCGTCGAACTGATAGCGGGGGCGGGACACCTCCCGCAGATGGAGCAATTTGAGCAGACAGCCAGCGCCGTCAAGGGGTTCCTGAGCGGTTAGCGAACCATGACGACGTACATCCTGCGGCGACTGCTACTCGTGCCAGTGACGTTGCTCATCCTCTCCTTCGGCACGGCCATGATCATGCGGCTGACGCCCGGGGACGTCGTCGACTACCAGCTTCAGAACAGCTACACGCCCGAGCGAGCGGACGAACTGCGCGAGCACCTGGGTTTGAACAAGGGACCGTTCGAGGCCTACTGGGACTGGATGTCGAACGCCTTCCGGGGCAACTTCGGAAGGTCGTTCGTGAGCTACACGCCCATCTCCGAGGAGATCAAGCGGCGATTCCCCGTGACGATCGAGCTGGTAGTCCTGACCGTACTGGTCCAGGCGGCCATCGCCATACCGTTAGGGGCACTGGCGGCGGTCAGACAGAACGGGATAACCGACCACTCCATCCGCATCACGAGTGTGATCCTGCTGGCGGTGCCGAGCTTCGTCATTGCGGTGTTCGCCCTGAAGTTCCCAGCGATCTGGTGGGGGTGGTTCCCCCCGATCGGGTACGTACCCTTCCAGGACGACCCGCTTCGGAACATGCAGGTCTACTCGATCCCGGTCGTGGTGAACGCGATGGCGCTCATGGCGACGCTTATCAGGCTGACGCGCACCGAGATGCTTGAGGTGCTGCGCCAGGACTACGTTCGCACGGCACTGGCCAAGGGCCTGCAGCAGGCAACGGTTATCCAGCGGCATGCGCTCAAGAACGCCCTCATTCCGGTGATTACTGTCCTCGGGCTGTCGTTCGGCGGGGCGCTCGGCGGGGTCGTCATCATCGAGTCGATCTTCAGCCTGCCGGGCCTAGGCTTCTACGCGCTCAACGCGGTCCGCCAGGAGGACTACCTCGTTGTCCAGACCTTCGTGGTCTTCTCGGGGTTCATGTTCGTCATGGTCAACCTGGCGGTTGACATCGTTTACGCATGGCTCAACCCGAGGATTCAGTACGCATGAGCGCGGCACCGATGGGAGGAGCCGTCTCAGGCGAGCCTGTCTTGCCGACACGTCCAGGAGTCGGGGAGCGGCTACGGCGCACTGCCCGGGCGCAGCCAGTGGGCGTGTTCGGACTCTTCCTTACGCTCGTCGTGCTCGTGATCGTCATCTTTGGACCGACAATCGCGACCCACGACCCGGACAAGCAGAGCGGCAACCTCCTGGCAGGGCCCTCAGGCGACAGCTGGTTCGGTACGGACGAGAAGGGCCGCGACTACTTCTCGCGCACGATGGCGGGCGGGCGGATCACCGTGATCGTGGCGACCCTCTCGCTGGCGCTGGCGACCGCCGCAGGGACCCTGCTGGGGATGGTTTCGGCTTACGTTCGTGGCCTCGACCTCCTCTTCCAGCGCATCATCGACGCGATGCTCGCCTTACCGGGACTCTTCCTGATTCTGCTCTTCCTCATCGTCTTCGGCCGCGACACAGAGGTGGTGGTATTCGTCCTCGCCTTATCGGTGACACCGCCGCTCGTGCGGATCGCGCGCGCCTCGACGCTCTCGACCCTGACGAACCCCTACGTGGAGGCGGCAGAAGTGATGGGCGCCTCGTGGCTGCGAATCCTCCTTCGCCATGTGCTACCCAACATTGCTCCCACGATCGGCGTGATCTTCGCGGTAGGCGTCGGGAATCTGATGTTGGCGACCGGGGCTCTCGGCTTCCTTGGCCTTGGGGTGCAACCGCCGCAGTCGGAGTGGGGGCGAATGATCGCGGACAGCCGCACGCTCATTTCCAGCGCTTCGCACCTCTTCATCTTCCCGGCGATTGGGCTGGCGCTGGCGGTACTCGGCGTGAACCTCCTGGGCGACTCACTGCGCGACCTCTGGGATCCCCGCATGCGCGGGACGACCTAGCCACCTGCCCGCAAGGGCCAAGGGAAAAACGGAAGGGGCAGCCCCTTGCGGGCCTGCCCCTCCGTCGGTTCGCTGCCGATCTTGTGACTAGGCGTCCAGCCAGAGCCGCCCCAGGTTGTGGGTCAGGCCGAAGGGGATGCCCTCGGGATGGCCCATCACGTAGCTCCGGAAGATCGGATAGAAGACGAGCGAGGCCGTGAAGGCCTGCGGCGAATGCTCGATGAGGGCAAGCGATGCCTCTCGCACCGCATCGGCTCGGGCCTCGGTGTCGAGCGTTGTCCGCTGCTTCTGCAAGAGCGCATCAACATCGGGCTCGGAGAAGCCCACGCGGTTGAACGGCGCACCGGTGTGGAAGCGGTGGTACAGATAGGTGTCGGCATCGGTACCACCAACCTCCAGGCCGATGTTCATGATGAAGTTGCCCTGCGCCCGCTCGGCGAAGTAGTCGGCGCCAGTCGCCTGCTGGAGCTCGAGGTCGAGCCCAAGTACGGAGACGTCTTCCTTGATGCCAGTGCCATGACAGGGGCACTGGATTGGCGTTGGAATCGTGATGGTCTCATCGGCGCCAACGCCGACTCCAGCGGCATTCATGAGAGCGATGGCGTCCGCGACGTCCTGTTCCTTGTCCTCGCGCCAGCCCGGCATCTGGAGGAGCTCCTCCTCGGTGAAGGCGAAGGGGTGGAACATCTGCGGGACGGGCCCCATGTAGATACCGCTCTCGGGACCGAAGGGGTTGACGGCGATCTGCCGGTTGATGGCCAGGTGAACCGCCTGGCGAACGCGGGGGTCGTTGAACGGCTCCTTCTGATTATGCATGTGCGTCTCTTCGATGGCGGAGTGGAGGCGCTTCCGGAAAGCGACCTGATCACCCATCTGGTCCTGGAGGGACTGCACCTGAACGAAGAGGCCGCCGGCGCCGATATTGTCGAAGTGGTCGAACTCGCCGGCGATGAAGGCGCCTTCCTGCGCTTCCGTCGAGAACGCCAAGTGCTCCACGGCATCGAGGTAGGGAAGGGCCTGTCCATCCTCGCCCATCTCGAAGTAATTGGGGTTCTTGTTGAGAATCCCGCGTACGCCGGGGTCGAGTTCGCCTCGAATGAACGGACCGGTTCCCACCATGTTCTCGTAGAGCTTCATGCCTTCGTCGCCGACAGCTTCCCGCTGCTCACGATTGACCATCAGGATGGGGTCATCGGCAAGGAAGCGAAGCATCGGTGCGAAGGGCTCGCTCGTGTTGACCCGGAAGGTGAGGTCGTCGATGACCTCAATGCTCGAGATGCGGTCGAGCTGACCCTGGATGAACTCCGGATTGTCCTCATTGAAGCGACCCAGCCCAAAGGCTGCGTCCTCAGCGGTGAACTGCCGTCCGTTGGCCGGCGGCAGGTCGTGCCACTGGACACCGGGGCGCAACGTGAACACGTAGCTGAGATCGTCGGGCTGCTCCGGAAGGGAACTGGCCAACTCCGCATGGACCTGAACGTCGCCGTCGTAGTTGAGGAGCCGGTTGTAGGCGAGCCCCATACCCAGCGAGTAGGTGGTGGTGTGGTTGGTGATCGCAGGATCGAAGACAGAGTCGCCGCCCACGGAGCCACCGATTCGCAGCGTGCCGCCTCGCTTGACGTCGCTCGGGGGCGGAGTCGGCTCAGGCTCAGGCGTCTCTTCGGGAGCTTCGGTCGCCCGAGCCGCCTCGGTCGCGGCGGGAGCCGGCTCGTCGTCGTCATCGTCGTCGCCGCAGCCGATGAGCACGGCCGTGGCGGCGCCCCCGGCGGCGACAGCCGACCCGGTAAGGAAGCCCCTGCGGCTGATGGGGCGTCTTCGCATGTACCTGGTCCAGTAGTTCTCGGCCATGGTCCCTCCTTAGTGGTCGAACCGGTGTCTGGGAATGCGAGGCATTCTATGTCATTGCGCAATGCCCCGTGACGCGGAACGGGGCGCCCGATGGGCGCCCCGCACTGGTGCGTTGTCGATGACGTTCTTGTATCAGGCCGAGCCGTGGCGCAGGAGCTTGCCGGTCGTCGTGCCCGTGCACTCTCCATCAACGAAGGTCTCTTCGCCATTGACCATGATGTGGCGGTAGCCCTCTGGCTTCCGGATAAGGCGCCACGCACCTGCCGGATAGTCGTACGCCTTCTCCGTCTCGCCCATCGCCAGCTTCTCGAAGTCGTAGATGACGATGTCGGCGGGCGCGCCCTCGCGGATGGTGCCGCGATCGCGGAAGCCTGCCGCCAGCGCCGGGTAGGCGCTCAGGCGCCAGTGGGCCTGCTCCAGGTCCATCACCTCGTTGTCGCGAACGAGAAGGGCGAGGAACTCGGTCGGGTAGCGGCCGAGGGTGATGAACTTCGTGTGGGCGCCGCCGTCGGAGACACCGGGGAGGGCGAACGCGGAGTTCGCCATTTCGCGCATTGCGGCCATGTCATACGGACGCGGGGAGGTCACGAAGAGGGCCTTCATGTCGTCCTCGAGGGCGATGTCGAGCATCGCATCGATGACGTGCTGGCCGCGCTCCTCGGCGGCCTCGGCGACGGTGAGGCCGGTGTACTTCTCGAGCTCGGGCCTATGCACCTCACCGATGATGAGGTCGTCCATCGAGAAGACGACGCCCTGGCCGGTGCGCTCGGAGTCGTCGTACTCGGCCTTGGCGGCGGCGCGGCGCTCGGGGTCGGCGAGCTTGGCGGCGCGCTCGGGCACGGTCCCAAGGGTCATCTCGCGCCAGACGGGGCTGGTGTCGAACAGGTTCCACTCCTCGAAGGTGAACTGGAAGTTGTTCTCGGAGGTGAGGGCCTGGCCGAAGACTCGGGTTCCGCGCGCGTTGCAGTCGTCCAGCCACTTCATCGTGTCCTTGTACTGCGGCATCGCGACGCCGTGCTGGTCCATGGCGACGGCGAGGACGTTGTAGATGACCGGGCGGCCGCTCTCGTCGGCCAGCGTCTCGGTGAGCTCGCGGGAAGCGCCGATGCACTGGATGAAGCCGCGGCCAACTTCGCGAAGGACACGGGCGAAGGAGACGAGATCCTGCTCCTTCATGAGGTTCGTGATCATCAGCGTGCCGTCGTAGTCGCGCTGCACATCGTTGTCGCCGAACTGGCCGGACCAGCCGCAACCGCCCGCCTCGAGGCCCTCGATCATGAGGCGGCGCATCTCCGCCATCTCCTCGTCGTTCGCGGGGCGGCCCTTGGCCGCCTCGAGGCCCATCACGTACATCATGAGCGGGTTGAGGGGCATGTAGCTGAGGACATTCACGCCCTTGGGGATGCGATCGAGACTGTCCAGGAACTCGGGATAGGTCTCCCAGTCCCAGGGCATGCCTTCCTGCATCGACTCCAGGGGGACCGCCTCGTTGCGCGACATTGTCAGCATGGCGCGGTCCTGATCCTCGCGCTTGCAGGGGGCGAAGCCGAAGCCGCAGTTGCCGATTGCGACCGAAGTGACCCCGTGCCAACCCGAGATCGAGCAATACGGGTCCCAGAAGATCTGGGAGTCGTAGTGTGTGTGCAGGTCGATGAAGCCGGGAGCGACGTTGAGCCCGGTGGCGTCGATGACCTTGCCGGCATCGGACGAGTGGATCTTGCCGCCGATGGAGGCAACGTGTCCGTCCTTGATGCCGATGTCGCCGTTGAAGCGCGGCGTCCGCTGGCCGTCAAAGACCGTCCCGTTCTTGATGACGGTATCGAATTCGGGCATGGGGTTCCCTCCCGGGGGATAGACGTAACGCAATCCTACCGCCGCACCCCCAGCGATACCAGCATTTCGCAGTGTTCACGGCCTCCCGCGAAGGATTTCGGGGGCGGTTGTGGCGGCGTACACGCGTGGCTATCGTGCCGACACCAGCAGGGACTCGCGCCAGCGTTGCGCGGGCAGGAGCGAAGCGATGGGCGACCTCTCGGCCCACGAAGCCATTTTCACGACACGGAGCATGCGTCACCTGAAGCCAGACCCGGTCGCGCGCGAGGACCTCGAGTACATCATCGAGGCGGCGACGATGGCGCCGAGCGCTGGCAACACGCAGATGTGGGCCTACGTGGTCGTGACGGACCCGGACCAGGTCGCGAAGATCGGCGCGGCCTACCGCGACGTGGGCGAGCGCTACATCCGCGACGGCGTGCTCGCCGACCCGGACATCACCGCCGACCGCCAGCGCGTCTACTCGAAGGCGATGCACAACGTCGAGCACCTGGACGAGTCGCCGGCGATCATCGTGACCTGCCTGCACGGTCGCGCGCCCGACAACTCCGACATCTCGTCGGGGTTCTTCAGCTCGACCTACCCGGCCGTCCAGAACATCCTGCTGGCGGCGCGCTCGCGGGGCCTGGGCACGGTGCTCCTGACGCTGGCGACGGACTACTCGCCGATCAAGCCCGAGGCCACGGCAGAAGTTCGCGACGTGCTGGGTCTGCCGGAGGACGTCACGATCACGGCGCTCATCCCGGTGGGCTACCCGAAGGGTCCGTGGGGTCGCCCCTGGCGAAAGCCCTGGCAGGACTGCACGCACTGGGACCAGTGGGGCGGGTAGCGCAGACGACCGGGCACCGTCAGTATCGAATAATCAGTTGAGCTAGCAGGAACCACGTGCGTCTATCCTGGAACGAGATTCGCGCCCGCGCCGCCGAATTTGCTCGCGAGTGGGCGGAAGCCTCCTACGAGAGGGGCGAGACCCAGAGCTTCTACAACGATTTCTTCGAGGTCTTCGGCGTGCGACGGCGCTCCGTGGCCCGTTACGAAGAACACGTGAAGCGCCTGGACAACAGCGACGGCTATATCGACCTCTTCTGGCCCGGCGTTTTGCTGGTGGAGCAGAAGAGCGCCGGTCGGAGCCTCGAAGCTGCGCGTGAACAGGCCGGCTCCTACTTCGACGGCCTGCCCGAGCACGAACGTCCTCGGTACCAACTCTTGTGTGATTTTCGGACGTTCGAGTTGCTTGATCGCGACGAGGATGAGACGTGCAGGTTTAGCCTCGCCGAACTCCCCGAACACGTCGACAAGTTCGGCTTCGTCGTAGGCGTCGAGAGGCGAACGTTCCGCGACCAGGACCCCGTCAACATCCAGGCCGCGGAACTTGCCGGGAACCTCCACGACGCCCTGAAGGACGCCGGCTACCCTCGTCACGATCTTGAACGGTTCCTCGTTCGGATCGTGTTCTGCCTGTTCGCAGACAACACCGGCATCTTCGAAAGGGACAGCTTCCTCAACCTGCTCGAAGAGCGCACCAGCGTGGACGGCTCAGACACAGGCCTCTGGATGAGCCGCCTCTTCCAGGTGCTCAACAGAGCTGAGAACGAGCGCATGGCGACGGTCGACGAAGACCTCGCCCGCTTCCCATACATCAACGGCGACCTTTTCCGGGAGCCGCTTTCCATCCCCGACTTCGACGCCTCCATGCGCGAAGCGTTGATCGAAGCCTGCAACTTCGACTGGTCGAAAGTCTCGCCGGCCATCTTCGGCTCCCTCTTCCAATCGGTGATGGAGCCAGAAGAGCGCCGATCTCAGGGCGCCCACTACACGACCGAGCAGAACATCCTGAAGGTCATCGAACCTCTATTCCTCGACGACCTGCGAGCGGAGTTCGAGCGGCTCAAGACGCGGCGGGACACACGGCGGCGCACAGAGCTTGAACGCTTCCACCGGCGGCTCGGCGAGATGACCTTCTTCGACCCTGCCTGCGGTTGCGGCAACTTCCTCATCATCGCCTATCGCGAACTTCGCACCCTTGAAATCGAAGTGATCCGTGAACTCATCGCCGAGCAGCAGGTCTTCAACGTGGCTGACCTGACCCGCATCGACGTCGACCAGTTCTATGGGATCGAGATTAACGAGTTCCCAGCCCGAATAGCCGAGACCGCACTTTGGATGATGGACCACATCATGAACAATCGACTCAGCCTGGAGTTTGGCGAGTCGTACGCGCGAATCCCCCTGGAAGCGTCACCGCACATCCTGCAAGCCGATGCGCTAGAAACCGACTGGGGGAACCTACTGCCACCAGAGCGGTGCTCCTATGTGCTCGGAAATCCCCCGTTTGGCGGAGCGAAGTTCCAGAGTCCCGAACAGCGCGAGCAGGTGCGCGGCATTGCGAAGCTGGGCAAGAGCGGGGGCACCCTCGACTACGTGACGGCGTGGTTCATCAAGGCGGGCGAATACGTGCAGAAGAGCACGGCGCCCATTGGCTTTGTCGCCACGAATTCGATCACGCAGGGGGAGCAGGTGGGACAGCTCTGGCCCGTGCTGTTCGAGCGCTTGGGATTGGAGATCGCGTTCGCGCATCGCACCTTTGCCTGGGGCTCGGACGCGCGCGGGAAAGCACACGTGCATGTCGTGATTGTCGGACTCACAAAAGTGGACACGGCACCTGCCAGCAGGCGGCTGTTGTCGTACGACGACATCAACGGCGAACCCGTCGAGAGCCAGCACGCAGTCCTGTCCCCTTATCTGCTAGATGCGGGTGGGCTAGCCGACCCGCATCTCGTGGTGCGGGAGACGGGCCGCCCAATCAACGGCATGCCCCAACTCCTCACGGGCACGCAACCCATTGACGGGGGTCACTACATCCTTACCACGGAGGAGCGTGGGGCCTTCCTACGAGAAGAGCCGGATGCAGAGTCTTGGCTGAGACCCTACCTTGGCGCCCGCGAATTCCTTCAGGGCGGTGGCCGCTGGCTGCTACACCTCACCGAAGCGCCTCCTAACACTCTGAGGGCGCTGCCGAGAGTACGCAAGCGTATCCAACTGGTCCGCGAGTTCCGGCTAAGGAGCAAGCGCAACTCTACGCGAGCACTAGCGAATACCCCCACGCTGTATCAGGTCAACGTAGTCCCAACTGATCCATTCCTTGCCCTACCGGAAGTCAGCTCCGAGCGACGTGACTATGTGCCGACCGGCTGGCTAGAACCTCCTATCATCCCAAGCAACAAGCTCAGGATCTTAGAGGGCGCCCGCCTATGGCAATTCGCACTTCTCACGTCTGCGATGCACATGGCCTGGACGCGGACTGTCACTGGCCGCCTCAAGAGCGACTTTCAATACTCTGTAGGGGTCGTCTACAACACATTCCCCCTGCCCCCGGCAGATGACGAAGCGGTGGAGGCGCTGGAGCCGTTGGCCCAGGCGGTCCTGGACGCTCGGGCCGAGCACTCTGGCGCCACACTCGCTGACCTTTACGACCCCGACGTAATGCCCCCGAATCTACGGAAGGCGCATCGGACACTGGACCGGGCGGTGGACCGTTTGTACCGACCATCGGGGTTCGAGTCAGAGAGGGAGCGCGTCGAACACCTCCTGGGGCTCTACGAGAAGCTGGTTGCCCCGCTCACAGCGGAGGCGAAACCGAAGCGCCGCCGACGGCGACGGCGCACCTAACCTGTCCTCTGGCGCATCCCAGACAGTGGCGAGCCCGTCCGCGGAGTGCGATCATGCGGCCAGCCTGACCGGCGCCTCCAGCGCCGAGAGGAGTGCGTGATGTCGATGACCTACCACGGAACCACCGAGGTTCCGACAGCACCGGCCGCGTGCCCGGTGAATCACGAGGAGATCGACCTCTTTGCGGCGGGGTCGCAGGAGTGGTGGTTCGAGGCGTACCTGAAGCTGCAGGAGGAGTGCCCGGTCATTCGCCTGCCGGGCGAGGGCCGCGAGCCAGGGACGGACGCGTTCATCCTGACGCGGTACGAGGACATCGCGCGGGTCGCGCGCGACCGGAGCCTCGTACTCGGTCGCGAAGACCAGGCCATGCAGGGGAACGGCAACAGCCCCCTGCAGGAGGAGATCTTCGAGGAAGCCGGCTTCGGCGACGCCTTCAACGCGCAGCAGGACCTGCGCTCGAGCGATGAGCAGGCGATGCGCTACAAGCGCCTCGTGACCGACCCGTGGGTGGGACCGGAAGGGGCGCAGCGCCACCAGAAGATGGCCGAGGCGGCAGCGAACCGGCTGATCGACAACTGGATCGAGGACGGCGAGGTCGACTTCGTGAAGGGCTTCGCCGCCCCGCTTCCGCAGGTGGTGATCACGACCATCCTCGGGCTGCCGCTGGAGGACATGCCGATGCTGCGGGGGATGGAGGAGGCACAGGTGCGCCGCTTCGTCTACGGGCGGGGCGTGAACAGCACCATGAGCGACGAGGACGAGGTCGAGAACGCCCGCGAACTGGTCGCCTTCAACGAGTACCTCGCGGAGCAGATCCAGGAGAAGCGCCGTAACCCCAAGGACGACATGATCTCGTACCTGACGCAGATCGAGTTCGAGGGGAAGACGTTCAGCGACGGCGACATCACGAGCGTGGCCCTGCTGATGCACATCGGCGGGAACGAGACGACCCAGTACGCGCTCACGGCGGAGGCGATGCTGCTCGCGCAGCATCCCGAGATCGTCGAGGAGCTGCGGGCGGATCGGACGAAGGTGCGCTTCTTCGTGGAGGAAGCGCTTCGCCTGTACGCGCCGACGCAGGGGCTGACGGCGCGCACGGCGCGCATCGACTTCGAAATGGGCGGGGTGCAGATTCCCGCGGGGTCGACGCTGCACCTGCGCTTCGGCGCGGGGAACCGCGACCCAGAGCACTACCCCAACGCGGACACGCTCGACCTGACGCGGCCGCACGCGGGCCGGCACCTGACGTTCTCGCAAGGCCCGCGATCGTGTCCGGGTGCGGGGCTCTCGCGCATGGAGCAGAACGTGGCAGTGAACGCGCTGCTGGACCGGCTGGAGACGATCGATCTGAAGGACACGAACGACTTCGAGCACCAGCCGGGCATCATGCTCGGGCTGTACCACCTCGACCTGGCGTTCACGAAGCGCCAGGCGGCGGTCGGGGCGTAGCGCGGGGATGGTCGACGGGTACAACCCGCTCTCGGACGAGGTCCGGGCCGAGCCAAGCGTCGCCTACCACCACCTCCTCGAAGAGGCGCCGGTGCACTTCTTCGAGCAGTTCGAGCCGCCGTTCTATACGCTCTCGCGTTTCGCCGACGTGCAGGGAGCGCTGCTCGACATCGAGACGTACTCGAGCGAGTGGGGGCAGGGACCGCGCCACAGTCCGCCGGGCGGGATGCTCTCGAACCCGCCCCAGCACACCTTTTACCGGGGCCTCGTGCAGCAGGCGTTCACGCCGCGGGCGATCGCCGAATGGGCGGAACGGATCGTGGAGATCTCGGAGGAATTGCTGGACAAACGGGCGGACGTCAGCAACTGGGACATGCACGACGACTACGCCTTCCCCCTGCCCGTGATCGTCATCGTGGAGATGCTGGGCGTGCCCGGCGACGACCTGCAGAAGTTCAAGTACTGGTCCGACATCACCGTCGAAGCGATGGGCGCGGAAGATCCGACGCCGTGGGCAGCGGAGATGGGCGAGCTGGCCGCCTACCTGCTGGGGGTCATCCGCGAGCGTCGGGAGAACCCGCGCGACGACCTCATCAGCGAGCTCGTGACGGCCGAGCAGGACGGCAAGGGGCTCACGGACGAAGAGCTTCTCGGGGTCGTGAACCAGCTCTTCGTAGGTGGCAACGAGACGACGACGTCGCTCATCACGAACATGGTCTGGCGGCTGCTGCAGGACCGGCCCCTCTGGGAGCGGCTGGTGGCGGACCCGGGCCTGACCGACGCCGCGGTCGAGGAGAGCCTGCGCTTCGACCCGCCCGTCCTGGGCCTCTACCGGACGACGACGAAGGATGTGGAGCTCGACGGGGGAACGATCCCGAAGGACGCGAAGGTGATGATGCACTACGCCGCCGCGAACCGGGATCCGGAGGCGTTCCCGTCGCCGGACGAGTTCTCGCTGGATCGCGAGCGGAACCGGCACCTGGGGTTCGGGCTGGGCGTGCACTTCTGCCTGGGGGCGCCGCTGGCGCGGCTGGAGGCTCGTGTGGCGATGCGCACGCTGCTGCGGCGCTGCCCCGATCTCCAGCTGTTGGGAGACGGCGAACGGATCGCCCCATTCTTCCTGTGGGGAAGGCGCCGGCTCCCGGTTTCGGGGTAGCGAGCCCCGCAGCCCTGTAGCATCGCCCGAACGTGGCAACCGTCTCGGAGACGCAGGCAGGACCTGTGGAGGTCCCGGTTGATGGGGCTCGCGGTCTCTCGCGGGAGACTTTCGCGGTGTTCCGGCACCGGCCGTTCGCCCTGCTCTGGGGAAACACGATCACGTTCGCCCTCTCGCAGGCGATCCAGATGTTCACCTTCGCGTGGCTGGCGCTCGACATCGCCGGCGACGAGGGAGTGGCGCTCTGGTCCGGCTTCACGGTGGGGTCGGGAACGGTGGTGGGGCTTGTCATCGCGGCGCTGGGCCTGCCCGTCCTCCTCTTCGGGCTCTACGCCGGCATCCTGACCGATCGCCTCGACCGACGAGTGCTTCTCTTCGGCACCCAGCTCGCAGGCATCGCCCTGGCGGCCGGCGCAGCGACCCTCGTGGCCCTGGGATCCCTGAACATCTGGGGGATCTTCGGCCTCGCGTTCGTGCTGGGCTGCACAACGGCCTTCGGAATGCCGGTGCGCCAGGCGATCGTGCCGTCGCTGGTGTCTCCCGAACGTGTGCTGAACGCAGTCACCCTGATGAACGTCAGCGCCCAGGTGGCGCAGGCGGGGGCGGCGGTCAGCGGGGCGGTCATCGCGTTTGGCGGCATCGAGGCGGCATTCGCGGCGCAGGCAACGCTCCTGACGGTCGGGCTCTTCGTGCTGATCCCGATTCGCGTGCCCAACGTCAGGAGCGGACCATCGCGTCGAATACGGGAAGACCTCCGGGAGGGGCTGTCGTTCGTGATCCACCACCCGGGCATCCGCACGCTCATGATCGTGCTGCTCGCGACCGCCCTCGCAATGGCGGGCACGTTCCAGGCGCTCCTTCCCAAGATCGCGCTTGACGAACTGGACGCGGGCCCGTTCAAGGCCTCGATGCTCTTCACGATCATGCTGTTCGGCACGCTGATCACGTCGGTCGTGCTGGCCTCGTTCCGGCGGGTCGACCGGGCAGGGTTCTATTTCCTCTGCACACTGGTGGCGGGCGGGGTGCTGAACGTCGCGCTGGGCCTTGCGCCCTGGTACTCCATGGCCCTGCTGATCATGTTCATCACCGGCTTCAACGCCGGGATCTTCATCAACCTGAACATGGCCCTTGTCCAGGCGCACACGCCGAACGCCATCATGGGGCGGGTGATGAGCATCTACCAGATGTGCATGGCGGGAGCGATGCCGATCGGCGCCCTGGTCGCGGGGCCGATGGCGGACGTGGTGGGGGCGCGGGAGTGGTTTGCCATCGGCGGCGCGCTGCTCTTTCTGCTTGGCGTCGTCGTCATTGCGACGCAGCCTGCCCTGAGACGGATGAGCTCCGCGCCCGACCCGGAGGGCACGGCAGCGGCGATGGCCGGAGGCTAGCGCCGGACCGAGGCCTGCCTCGAACCCATGGCAGGGGGGCCGGCGCTGTAGCATCGCCGGTACGTGGCTTCCGTCTCCGAACCCGCCGCGGACCCGGTAGCGGTTGAGCACGAGGGCCGAGGGCTCTCGCACTCGACGTTCGCGGCGTTCCGCTCGAAGCCGTTCACGTTGCTGTGGGCGAACACGATCACGTTCGCGCTCTCTCAGTCGATTCAGCAGTTCACGTTTGCGTGGCTGGCCCTCGAGATCGGAGAGGGCGGGGCGGAGCTCTGGGCCGGATTCACGGTGGGCGAGGGGGCCGTGCTCGGGTTCGTCATCGCCGCGCTCGGCCTGCCCATCCTTCTCTTCGGGCTTTATGCCGGCATCCTCGCCGACCGGCTCGACCGGCGGCTGCTCCTTTTCGGGAGCCAGGGGGCGGGGATCGCGATCACGGCGGGGGCCGCCACGCTGGTGGCGATGGGCTCACTGAACATCTGGGGCGTCCTCGCCCTGGCGTTCGTGCTTGGCTCCGCGGTGGCCTTTGGAATGCCCGTACGCCAGGCAATCGTGCCGTCGCTCGTGCCCCCCGAACGCGTCCTGAACGCGGTGACCCTCATGAACGTCGGAGCGCAGGTCGCGACGGGCGGCGCGGTGATCAGCGGCGCCGTCATCGAGCTCGGCGGGATTTCCGCAGCCTTCGCGGCGCAGGCGGGGCTGCTGACGCTGGGGCTACTTGCGCTCATCCCCCTTCGTGTCCCCAACGTGCGAGCGAACACCTCTCGACGGATGCGTGAAGACCTGCGGGAAGGGTTCACCTTTGTGGTCCACCACGCGGGCATTCGCTCGCTCATGATCGCCTTGCTGGCGACCTCACTGGTGATCGGAGGAGCGTTCCAGGCGCTGCTCCCGAAGATCGCCGTCGACGATCTGGGCGCTGGTCCCTTCCAGGCCTCGATGCTCTTCACGGTGATGCTCGGCGGGACGCTGATCACGTCCCTTGTGCTGGCGTCTTTCCAACGCGTGGACCGCGCCGGGTTCTACTTCCTCATGACGCTGGTGGTCGGCGGCTTCCTGAACATCGGCCTGGGAGTGGCGCCCTGGTACACCCTGGCCCTTGTCATCATGTTCATCACGGGATGGAACGCGGGCTTCTTCACAAACTTGAACATGGCGCTCGTCCAGGCGCACACGCCGAACGCGATCATGGGCCGGGTGATGAGCATGTATCAGCTCTGCATGGCGGGAGCGATGCCGCTGGGGGCGCTTGTGGCGGGCCTGATGGCCGACGTGGTGGGCGCCCAGGAGTGGTATGCCATCTGCGGCGTGGGACTGCTCGCCCTGGGCGTCGTGATGGTCACCACGCAGACGGATCTGCGTCGCATGAGCTCGGCGCCGGACGCGGACAGGGGTGCAGTCGCGGGCGTGCCCGGCAGCTAATCACGGCAAGACTTCGGGGCCGTCTGCGAGTCAGGAGCGGCCGAAGCGCTCCGGGCTACGAAACGACGAAGTAGACGGACCCGTCGCGGACCCAGGTATCGGCGCTCTTGCCGACGCGCTTGGCCGCACGGGAGATGCGAAGTGCGAGTCCGCGAGTGGTCTCGCCCTCTTCGGGAGTGAGTTTTCCCGCTTCGTCGGACTTCACCGAATTAACGTAGTCCTCATACTGCCGCATTCGAGCAGTAAGCCGTCCGGTCTGTTTCATCGGACCGGGGGCAGCGGACGCCTTTACGGTTGAGAACTTCACCATCGTTTGATTCTCCTGACAATTGTGCATTTCAGCATAGCAGTACTGATTGACAAGTTCACATTCCGCGGGGGTTTACAGACCACTCCATTTCCTACCGAGGGTCGCAAGGACAACACGCGAACAAGGCCTCTACTTCGATCTCCCTGCTCGCGCCACAACCGAGTCAGAAGGCCCCAACCCGGAGCACACAGGGACGTTCGGCAACGCCGCGCTTCACGCCGCCCCTCCCGAGCCGTAGGCTGCGCGGCGATCGGAGGTCAGGATGAGCGTCGCCGCGAAGGATGTCGTCGCACGAATGGCGGAGGCGGCCAGCGACTGGCTCGACTCGCTGCCGGAGGAGCTGCGTTCCGCGGCGAACCCGCGCTTTGCCGACCCGCGCCGGGAAGTCTGGTACTACACACCAACAAACCACGAGGGCGTGCCCATGGCCGACCTCAACGTGCGTCAGGTGCAGCTGGCGCACCGGCTGCTGGCCTCGGGCCTGAGCCTGCCGGCCTACCGCCGGGCGACGGTGATCATGAACCTGGAGGCGTGGCAGGACGCGCTCGGCGGCTGGCGTATTCCGCGCGGGTCCATGCGCGGCACGATGCACGGACAGGACCCCGCGATGTACTTCGCGATGGTCTTCGGGGAGCCGGGGAGCGAAGCCTGGGGCTGGCGCTTCGGGGGGCACCACGTCTCGGTGCACAACACGATCGTGAACGGCGAGATCGTCTCGGTGACGCCCACCTTCTTCGGGGCGAACCCGCACGAGGCCGACCTGAGCGACTACCAGACGCTGCGCCCCGTGGCCGGCGAGGAGGACCTCGCGCGCGAGCTCGTACACAGCCTCGACATCGAACAGCGTTCTGTCGCGATCATCTCGAAGGCGGCGCCGTTCGACATCGTCCAGTCGAACCGTCCGCAGGTGGAGGACGGCGCTGAGCCGGAGTGGATCTCCATGGTGTTCAACGGGCTGCCCGACCAGGGCACGGCCGATCGCCTCACGATCATGCAGGACGACCTCGATAGCCGGCAGGCCATGACCGACGCCGACCGCGCGGCGGCGCGCTACTCGCTCACGCCCAAGGGGCTGGCGGCGGCTGGCATGTCGCAGGCACAGCTCGCGATTCTGGAGGCGCTCCTGCGGGAGTACACGCAGCGGCTCCCCGAGCCGATGGCGCTGGCCGAGCACGAGCGCCTCATGAGCATCCTCCCGGAGCTGCATTTCGCCTGGGCAGGGGGCATCGAGCGGAAACAGCCGCACTACTACCGGCTGCAGGGGCCGCGCGTCCTGATCGAGTACGACTGCGTCCAGAACGACGCCAATCACAGCCACACGGTCTGGCGCGATCCCGAGGGCGACTTCGGACGCGACCTGCTCGCGGAGCACTACGCGGCAGCGCACTAGGAGTGGATAGTGGCCGGTGGTTGGTGGCTAGTCCCCACCGCCCCCGGCACTAGTATCGAACGACCAACAAGGAGCACCTGATGAGTGACATCACGGAGACAACCGGGAAGACGCCGGACGACTTCAACTTCCTCGATCCGGAGGTGCAGGACTGCCCCTACGACGCATACCAGGTGCTGCGCGACCAGGCGCCGGTCTACCAGGACCCGCATACGGGGCAGTACGTGATCACGCGCTTCGAGGACCTGCGCGAGGTGCTGCTCGATACGGAGAACTTCGGGAACGGGGGCCGGCGTCAGGCGGACGCAGAGGCGCGCCCCCAGCTGAGCGAGCGCCAGATGCGCATGCTCAAGGTGTACGAAGAGAACAACGGGTGGCTTCCGGAGCCGACCCTGGCCGCTCGCGACGACCCGAACCACCGTCAGATGCGGAACATGTTCGACAAGGCGTTCCGGCCCGGGAAGATCAAGCAGCTCGACCCGTTCGTGGAGAACGTCGCGAACCGACTCTTCGATGCCTTCATGGACGACGGTCACTGCGACTGGGTGCACCAGTTCGCGGTGCCGCTGCCGCTCATCGTGATCGGGCACCAGATGGGGGTAAAGGAGGAGGACATCTGGCTCATCAAGCGGGCCACCGACGCCTGGGTGCGCCGCTTCGGACAGATGGTGAGCGAGGACGAGGAGCGCGAGGCCCTCGAGCTCGAGATCGCGGCGCAGCACTACTTCAAGAAGGTGTTCGACCGCCTGCGGGAAGAGCCCGACGACACCCTCCTCTCGGACCTCGTGAACAGCGAGATCCCCGAGTGGGGGCGCACGCTCACGGACGGTGAGCTGCAATCGGAGATGATGTCGGACACCTTCGTGGGCGGCTCCGAGACGAGCACGAACGCCATTGCCGAGGGCGTCAAGATCTTGATCGAGCAGCCCGAGATCTGGGAGCAGCTCAAGTCGGACCCAGACACGTACCTGCGTACGTTCGTCGAGGAAGTGCTGCGGCTGGAGTCACCGGTGCAGATGCTCGGGCGGGTCGCGCTGAACGACGTCGAGATGCACGGCGTCACGATTCCCGCGGGGGCCTCGATCGGGACGCGCTACGCGGCCGCGAACCGCGACGAGCGGCGCTTCGAGTGCCCGGCCGACGTGGATTTGGAGCGCAAGAACCCGATGGCGCACCTCACGTTCGGGGCGGGCATCCACTACTGCCTGGGCGCGCCGCTCGCGCGTCGCGAGCTGTACTACAGCTTCAAGACGCTGGTGGAGCGGGTCGACGAGATGTGGTTCGCGCCGGAGAAGAACGACTTCAAGCACCACCCGCACATGTTCCTGCGGGCGCTGAAGGAGCTCCACATCGAGTTCAAGGCCAAGTAGAGGGAGTGCGCTCGACGATGACCCCCGGACGAGCGGCGAGGGGCCTCCTGCTGGCCCTCGGCGCGGCGTTCGCCCTGGTCGCCGGCACGCTGGCGGCCTGTGGTGGCGAGGAAGAGCGCGCGCCTCTCAGGATCGGCGTCCTGCTGGTCAACAGCGAGACGCGGACGGACACGGCTCTCGACCGGCTGCGCGCCTTCAAGCTCGCCATCAAGCACGTGAACGAGGCCGGAGGCGTATTCGGCCAGCCCGTGGAAGTCGTGGAAGGCGACACCCTCAACCCCCAGGAGGAGGCGCGACGCCTGATTGAAGAGGAGGGCGTGCATGCCATCGTGGGGCCCAACTCCAGCGCCAACTCGCTTCTCGTGGTGGAGATCGCAGCGCCTGCAGGCGTGCTCGTGATCAGCCCGTCGGCCTCCTCGCCGCTGCTCACGACGAACGAGGACGGCGACCTGTTCTTCCGCACGGTCCTCTCCGATGTCGCCCAGGGGCCGGCGCTGGCCGGGCTCACGCGCGAGCGGGGCTTCGAGAACGTGGGCGTGATCTACCGCGACGATGCCTGGGGGCAGGGGCTGGTGAAGGCCTTCCAGGAAGCGTGGACGGGTGGCATCGTGACCGTGAACGCCCCCACCGAGCTCCGCGAGAGCTACCTCGACCTGATCGAGGAGAGCGCGCGGGAAGGGGCCCAGGCCCTCGTCCTGCTCACCTTCCGGCCCGAGGCGGAGGTCATCCTGCGGGAAGCGCTGGAGAGCGGCCTCTACGACCAGTTCCTCTTCGGCGACGCCCTACGGGTGGTCGAGCTCGCAGAGGCCGTGGGCGGGGGAAGGCTGGCCGGCATGTACGGCACCGTCAGCGGTCCCTCCCACGAGAACCCGTCCACCGTCATCTGGGACGAGGCCTTCCGGGACGAGTATGGAAGGGTCACGGAGGCCACCTACGTGAAGGAGTCCTACGACGCCGCCATTGCGATCGCCCTCGCGGCGGAGGCGGCGGGCAAGGCCGAGGGGACGGCCATCCGCGACGCACTGCGCGGCATCGGCGCCGCACCTGGCGAGCAGGTCCGGCCCGGGGTAGAGGGCATCGCCCGCGCGCTGGGCATCGTCCAGGAAGGCGGCGAGGTGGACTACGAGGGCGCCTCGGTGTCGATGGACTGGGACGAGCACGGAGACCTCCGGCGGGGCCACCTCGGCATCTGGCGCTTCACGGCGGACGGCGCGATCGAAGACGTAGACGTCATCGCCTACGAGCGTTGACGGAAGGAGTCGGACCATGCGGATCGGGATTTCGATGACGACGGCGCTGCGGGCGCCGGATGCGCGCACGGGCGGGCGGTGGCTCGTCGAGCGGGCGGCGGCGGCGCGGGAGGCGGGACTCGACAGCCTCTTCGTGGGCGACCACCACAGCACCGCGCCGATGACCTACTACCAGAACGTGCCGGTGCTTGGGCGGGTGCTGGCCGAGTGGGACGACAAGCCCGCGGGAGCGCTCTTCCTGCTGCCACTCTGGCACCCGGTGCTGCTGGCCGAGCAGATCGGGACGCTGGCGGCGCTGCACACGGGCCCGTTCGTGATGCAGTGCGCCATCGGGCCCGACGACAACCAGTTCCCGGCGTTCGGCGTGAACGTGAAGCACCGGCCCTCGCGCTTCGAGGAGTCGCTCGACATCATGCGGCGGCTGTGGGCGGGCGAGAGCGTGAGCTCGGAGGGTCGCTGGCAGATCACGGACGCGCGCATCAGCCCCGTGCCACCGGACGGGGTGGAGGTGTGGATCGGGGCGGTCGCGCGGCGCGCCATCGACCGGGCGGCACGCCTCGGCGACGGCTGGCTGGCTTCGCCGGGGCTGACGGCGAAGCAGGCAGCGGCGCAGTCGGCGGAGTACCACGAGCGGCGACAGATCCACGGGCACGCGGAGACGGGTCCCGTCGCCATCAGGCGCGACATCTACGTCGGCGAGAGCGACGAGGAAGCGCAGGAGACGGCGCGGGCGGTCGTCGAGTCGGGCTACCGGGGCTTCGACAGCGAAGCGCTGGCGATCGGAAGTCCGGAGACGGTCGCAGGGCAATTCCGGGAGCTGGAGGAGTCGGGGTACACGGACATCATTGTGCGCAACCTGATGCCGACGCAGGAGCACGCGGTGGCGTCGATCCGGCGGCTGGCCGAGGTTCGGGCGAGCCTGGCGTAGGCACTCGTCACGCCCGGCTCTTCGCTACTGGCCCGCGGGGGCGGGATCGCGTAGCGTGCGCGGGCACTCTGAACGCACGGAAGAGAGACCGATGACCATCCACACCGGCAAGCCTGTCATGCACCACCTCGGGTTCGTCGTGAAAGACGCCGACGAGATGGCGAACACGTACACGAACCTGCTGGGCGCCGAGTTCCGCCTGATGCCGCCCTACATGGTCCACTCGATGGCGGGCGAAGAGGCCGAGCTGCGCGTCTACTACGGCGCGATTGCGGGCAGCATCGCCGAGATCATCCAGCCGGTGCGGGGCGACACGCCCCACCAGCAGTGGCTCGACGAGCGGGGCGAGGGCGTCCAGCACCTCGGCCTGTACGTGCCCGACGTGGTCGAGGCGACGAAGGACCTGCTCGAGAAGGGCGGCGAGATCCGCTGGGTCTACCCGAACGCGGGCGTGGTGCAGCTGAACTTCGACAGCTCCCTCGATGAAATCATGGGCGAGACGCTTCCCGGGAGCCTGACCTACCTGCACGCCGCCGGCGGCGGGCCCATCCTCGAGCTGCTCGGGCCCCCGATCCACCAGGGCGTGGTCGGCGGGGCTGTGGCCGGTCTCAACGACTACTGGGAAACGACCTTCCCGCCCGTGGAGCCTCTGCAGCAGGGCTAGCTCCCGGAGGGTCGACTACTCCTCCGCCTCGCGCGGCTGGAACGTGTCCTGCGTGAGCGACGCGACCTCGGCTTCGACGATGTCGGCGTGCTCGCGGAAGGCCCTTGCGGCATCGGTGAGAGCGGCGTTGTAGAGGTCGGGGCCGGCGAGATCGAGCACGAAATCGAGAAGGAAACCGGCCGCGAGCTCGCCCACATCCTCGTCGCGCTCCTCGAGCAGCCACGTCTGGAGTTCGCGCACCATGGCGCGACGACGGCGGGCGTCGATGCGTTCCGAGAGACCACGACCCTTGTCCGCCATGGGGATCCCCTTGCGCTAGGGTAACGACCTTCCCACCAAGCGCCGAACCCGCTGGCTATACTCGATGGAGATGCGTTCCCTGAAGACGGCTCGGCGCGCCTTCCTGCTCATCCTGATCGCGGTCGGGATCGGCGTGGCGTGCAGCAGCGACGATGTCGAACCGGGCGGCATCCATCTCCTGGAGATTGACGGCGGCATCGGCCCGATCACCGAGCGCTACATCGACCGCGGCATCGGAAAGGCCGAGGACGAGGGCGCGAGGCTGATCGTGATCCAGCTGGACACGCCGGGCGGATTCAGCTCGTCGATGCGCGAGATCGTGCAGCGCATCGAAGCATCGAACGTGCCCGTCGTCGTGTACGTATCGCCCTACGGGGCGCGGGCGGCGAGCGCGGGGACGTTCATCACGATGTCGGCGCACGTGGCCGTGATGGCGCCGAACACCTCGATCGGCGCGGCCTCGGCGATCAACGCGGACGGCAGCGACATCGAGGGCACGCTCGGCAAGAAGATCGAGAACGACGCCGTCGCCTTCATCCGCGGCATCGCGGAGCTTCGGGGCCGCAACGCCGACTGGGCCGAGGAAGCGGTTCGCGAAGCGGTCGCGGCCACGCAGACCGAGGCGGTCGAGCTGAACGTGGTCGACTTCGTTGCCAGCGACCTCGACGAGATCCTGCACCGCATCGATGGCACGACCATCGAGCTCAAGCCCGGGCTCATGGTGACCCTCACGGGGCTGCCCGGGGCGGAGCGGGTCAACACGAGCATGACCGTCTGGGAACGGATGCTGGAACACCTCGCCAACCCGACGCTCGCGACCATCCTGATCTCGCTCGGAATGATCGGGCTCTTCATCGAGCTCACCAATCCGGGCGTGATCTTCCCCGGGGTGGCGGGCGTGATTGCGATCGCCGTCGGTTTCCTCGCACTAGGCGTGCTGCCCGTCGACACGATCGGGCTCGTCCTGATCGGAATCGCGCTGCTCTTCTTCGCGCTGGAGCTGTTCGTGCCGTCGGGGGGCATCCTCGCCGGGGGCGGGCTGGTGGCGCTCGTGCTGGGGGCGATCATCGCCTTCCGGGACACGCCCACGGAGTTTCAGCCGAACCGCATCGTGGTCGGCATCCTGGGGTTCCTGCTCGTGATCGTGTTCGTCTCGATGGCGATCGGGCTGGCGCGGATGCGGAAGATGCGTTCGGAAACCGGGGCGGAGGCGCTTGTCGGTAGAATGGCGGTCGCACGCACGCCGCTCACGCCGGACGGCACGGTTTTCATCCAGGGCGAGCGCTGGCAAGCGGAGCTGGAAGACGGCTCCGCGGCAGAGGGTGAAGAGGTGCGCGTCGTGAGCGCAAGCGGCCTGAGGCTCAGGGTACGGAAGGAGAACGACCCATGACCGAACAGCTACCACAACCCGAACAATTCGAGCAGGAGCCGCCAAGCAGCTTCCTGGCGACGATCATCCGCGTCTTCCTGCTGGGGTTGAGCGCGATCCTGCTGGTCCCGCTCCTTCCCTTCCAGGTCCGCGTGGTGGCGGAGTACGAGCGGGGCGTGATTTTCCGGCTCGGGCGCCTGCAGGGGGCGAAGGGACCGGGCCTGTTCGTGCTGCTGCCGTTCATCGATCGGATGGTGAAGGTGGACCTGCGCACGATCACGCTGGACGTGCCCTCGCAGGACGCGATCACGCGGGACAACGTGACGGTGCGGGTCAACGCGGTCGTCTATTTCCGGGTGGTCGAGCCAACGATGGCAGTCGTGCGCATCCTCGACTTCATCCGCGCGACCTCGCAGATCTCGCAGACAACCCTGCGCTCGGTCATGGGCCAGACGGACCTGGACGGCCTCCTCTCCCAGCGCGAGGAGGTCAACCAGCAGCTGCAGTCGATCATCGACGAGGAAACCGAGCCGTGGGGCATCAAGGTCAGCACGGTCGAGGTGAAGGACGTGGAGCTGCCGGAGCAGATGCGGCGCGCGATGGCGGCGCAGGCCGAGGCAGAGCGCGACCGGCGCGCGAAGATCATCGCCGCCGACGGCGAGTTCCAGGCCAGCGAGCGGCTGCGTGAAGCAGCAGACGTCATGGCGGAGCAGCCGATCACGCTGCAGCTCCGCTATCTGCAGACGCTCGGCGAGATTTCCGTGGAGAACAACTCGACGATCGTGTTCCCGCTGCCGATGGACATCATTCGCATGTTCATCGAGGACGACGACGAAGAGGACTAGCGGACGGCTTCACGCTCCGGGACGGACGGAGACATCGGCGGCGAGCACCGTAAGGCGCTCGCCGCCTTCGCGTTCGACGATGAGCCCGCCGTCGGGCGCGATCTCGACCGCGCGCGCTTCGTAGGCGCCATCGGGCTCCTCGACCGTGATCAGGCGGCCCAGCACGAGGCTGACGGCGCGGTAGGCATCGACGAGGTCGGCTTCGGGAGCGGAGATTGCAGCCTCGAGCTGGTCGCAGATGCGGGCCAGGAGTGGCTCGCGGTCGACTTCGTGGCCGAGCTCGCGGGAGAGACTGGTGGCGGTGTCGCGCAGGGCGGGGTCGGCGGTGGGGTCGGCGTTCACGTTGATGCCGATGCCGGCGTAGGCGGTGAGTCCGCCGGGGCCCGTCTCGCCATCGATAAGCATGCCGCACAGCTTGCGCTCGCCCACCCAGATGTCGTTCGGCCACTTGATGCGCGCATCGACGCCCTCGTGGGCGCAGGCGCGGCAGACGGCGAGGGGGACGGCGAGGGGGAGACGGCCGTACGACTCGCGGGAGGGGCGCAGGATGAGGGTGAAGTAGAGGCTGCCGCCGGGCGGGCTGAAGAACCCCCGGCCCCGGCGGCCGCGGCCCGCGGTCTGGGCCTCCGCGAGGATGAGGGAGCCGTGAGGCGCGCTCTCCGCGGCGGCGGTGCGGGCGAGGTCCATGGTCGAGGGGGTCTCGAGGACGTAGCGGAAGTCGCGGCCGAGGGCGGCGGCGTGGAGGGCGGCGGCGAAGCGATCAGCGGCGAAAGCGGGGGAGTCGGGCATGGCTGGCGGGAATCCGGGAATGAAAAAGGGGCCTGGCGGCAATCGCACCGCTCAGGCCCCGTTCGTAGCTCAACGCTTGTTCTAGGAGGAGGTCACCTCCTGCGCTAGAAAATGGGGTTGGCTACTACTGTGGTCGTCCATGCGCATCACCTCCTTCCTTGCGGCTAACGATAAACGCCCGCCCGCCCGGTGGCTAGGGGGAAGGTTTGGGAGGTCCCCGCTTCCGCGTGCCGGGGAGCACCGGTATTCTGAGCGGGCGCGCGGCGCCTGGCGTACTGCGTCAAATCTATGCGTCGCGCAGAAAGGGGCGGACCTTGGTCACGCCCGTCACGATGAAACAGCTCCTCGAAGCCGGGGTGCACTTCGGCCACCAGACACGCCGGTGGAACCCGAAGATGCAGCACTTCATCTTCACGGAGCGCAACGGCATCCACATCATCGACCTACAGCAGACGGTTACGCGCCTGGACGAAGCGATCGACTTCGTGCGCGAGGTGGTGGCCGGCGGCAACGACGTGCTCATCATCGGCACGAAGAAGCAGGCCCGCGAAACGGTCGAGCAGGAGGCGCAACGCGCCGGCCTGCCCTATGTGAACAACCGTTGGCTGGGCGGCACGCTCACCAACTTCCGCACGATCCAGGCGCGCATCCGCCATATGCGCGACCTTGAGGAGCGCACCGAGCGCGGCGAGTTCGCGCGGCGCGCCAAGAAAGAGCAGCTCGACATCGCCAACGAGATCGAGCGGCTGAACCGCTACTTCGGCGGCATCAAGTACCTTGACCGGCTTCCCGGCGCCGTCTTCATCATCGACACGATGAAGGAGGCGATCGCGGTGGCCGAGTGCGATCGCCTGGGGATCCCGATCGTGTCGCTGGTCGACACGAACTGCGATCCGGACCCGATCGCCTACCCGATCCCGAGCAACGACGACGCAATCCGCGCGATCAAGCTCATCCTCGGCAAGATAGCCGACGGCGCCATCGAGGGCCGTGCGGCCCGCGAAGCGGGCGTCGGCGCGGAAGCGTACAGCGAGGAGATGGCGCAGCTCGCCGCCGCGCAGGAAGCGGCGGCTGAAGCTGGGGCCGAGGCTGAGGAAGCGCCCACAGGGGAAGAACCGGTCGCCGCGGCGGCCGCACCGGCATCAGAGGAGCAGACCACTGGCTAGCATCTCAACGGCAATGGTGAAGGAGCTGCGCGACGCCAGCGGCTCCGGGGTCATGGACGCGAAGCGCGCCCTGGAAGAGGCCGGCGGCGACATGACCCAGGCCGCCGCCATCCTGCGCGAGCGGGGACTGGCGGCGGCGGCGAAGCGCGCCGAGCGCGAGACCGGCCAGGGCGTCGTCGACACGTACATCCACGCGGGTGGCCGCATCGGCGCGCTCGTGGAGGTGAACTGCGAGACGGACTTCGTCGCGAACACGGACGAGTTCCGCTCGCTCGTGCACGAGATCGCGATGCAGGTCGCGGCGATGAATCCCGCGGTGGTCTCTGCAGACGACCGCGAGCCGGAGCTGGAAGGCGCCGACGAAGAGGTCGCCCTGCTGAGCCAGCCCTGGGTGAAGGACGCATCGAAGACGATCTCGGACCTGGTCCAGGATTCGATGGCGAAAACGGGGGAGAACATCCGCGTGCGACGGTTCGCACGCTTCGAACTCGGATCGTAAAGAGGGGGAGCCGTGACCGACGCGTACCGGCGCGCGCTCGTAAAGCTCAGCGGTGAGGCCCTGATGGGCGACCGCGAGTTTGGCATCGATCCCGAAACCATCACCGATCTCGCCGGCCAGATCGCGCGCGCCTCGGCCGGTGGGGTCGAGGTCGCGATCGTCGTGGGCGGCGGTAACTTCTGGCGCGGCCAGGCGGCGGCGGAGACGGGCATGGACCGCGCCACCGCAGACTACGCCGGGATGCTCAGCACGATGATGAACGCGCTCGCGCTGCAGGACGCGCTGGAGCACGCCGGCGCGGAGGTGCGCACGCAGACGGCGCTGACGATGGCGCAGATCGCCGAGCCCTACATCCGGCGCCGGGCGATCCGGCACCTGGAGAAGGGGCGCGTGGTCGTGTTCGCGTCGGGGACGGGCAACCCGTTCATGACCACCGACACGGCCGCGGCCCTGCGCGCCATCGAGGTGGACTGCGAGACGCTGCTCATGGCGAAGAACGGGGTTGACGGCGTGTACGACGCCGACCCGGCGACCTCGCCGGATGCGACGCGGTTCGAGCGCCTGAGCCACCTCGAGGCGATCCAGCGGCGCCTGCAGGTGATGGACAGCACCGCCCTGAGCCTCTGCATGGAGCACGAGCTTCCGATCGTCGTCTTCGACGTGCGGGCGCACGACAGCATCTACCGGGCGCTCAACGGGGAGCGCATCGGCACGACCGTGAGCGCGGGAGCGCTCACCGAGCCCGCCCATCCCGGGTAGAACGAGAGCAAACGCATGGCCGACCCAGACGAGATCATGCTCGACGCGGAGATGCGCATGGACGGCGCCGTGGAGGCGTTCCACCGAGAGCTTGCCAGTGTCCGCACGGGACGCGCCCACCCCAGCCTCATCGAGGGGCTGCAGGTGGAACACTACGGGCAGACGCAGCCGCTCAACCAGCTCGGCACGATCAACGCGCCCGAGGCGCGGCTGCTGGCCGTGCAGGTGTGGGACGCCGGAGCCGTGCAGTCGGTCGTGAAGGCGATCCAGACCTCCGACCTGGGGCTGAACCCGAACATCGACGGGCAGCTCATCCGCCTGCCCATTCCCCAGCTCACCGAGGAGCGCCGCCGCGAGTTCGTGCGGATGGTCCACCAGAAGGCGGAGGACGCGCGCGTCGCGGTTCGCAACGTGCGCCGGCACACGCACGACGACCTGCGCAAGGGCGAGCGCGACGGGGACATGACGCAGGACGACCTGCGCGACTACGAGAGCGACCTACAGAAACTGACCGACTCCCACACGGGGCTGATCGACGAGGCGATGAAGCGCAAGGAGGAGGAGCTGCTTGAGCTATAGGCTGGCGCAGCGCGCGGGGACCGAGTCCCGGACCGACCCCGGCGGCGACCGCATCTCGTCGCTGACGGGTGGGCGCGTGCCCGGCCACATCGCGATCATCATGGACGGCAACGGGCGCTGGGCCACGGAACGGGGTCTGCCGCGCGCAGCCGGGCACCGGGCGGGGGCGGAGAACATCAGGCGCGTGATCGAGCGCTTCGCCGAACACGACGTCCGCTACGTCACGCTGTTCGCCTTCTCGACGGAGAACTGGAACCGGCCGGCAAGCGAGGTGTCCGTCATCTTCCAGCTGATCGATCGGTTCCTCCAGCGGGAGCTGGACAACATGCAGCGCGACAACGTGCGCATTCGCCACTTCGGGCACCTGGAGCAGCTCCCGGCGGCGCTGGCCGTGCGAGTCAAGGAGGCGGTGGCGGTCACACGCGGGAACGACGGCCTGATGCTGAACATCTGCCTGAGCTACGGCAGCCGGGACGAGATCGTGACCGCCATCCAGCGGATCGCCGAGGAGGGCATCCCCGCCGAGGAGATCGACGAGGAGACGGTGTCCTCGCGCCTGCTCACGGGCGGACTCCCGGACCCGGACCTTGTCATTCGCACGGCGGGCGAGCAGCGCATCTCGAACTTCCTGCTCTGGCAAAACGCCTACGCGGAGCTGTACTTCACGTCCTCCTACTGGCCCGACTTCGGCCGGGAGGACGTCGACCTCGCGCTTGCCGAGTACGGGCGGCGCAAGCGGAAGTTCGGCAAGCTGCTTCCGGAAGACCTCGACGCGTTCGAGGACGCCTAGTGCGCATCCCCCGCAACCTCGCGCTTCGCCTGGCGACGGCGGCCGTGGGCGTGCCTCTTCTGCTGCTCGTCATCTGGGCCGGCGGGTGGCCGTTCGCCATCGTGGCGGGGTTGATCACGCTGGGCGGCGCCATCGAGTTCGCGCACGCCTGGCTCATGCCGACGCGGCCCTACCGGGAGGTGGGGCGGCTCGGTCCCTTCCTGCTGGGACCGGCGATCGTGGTGGCGGGGGTGCACGCGGACGAACGCTTCCTCATCGCGGGAGCGCTGCTCGCGGCGCTCTTCCTGGGTGCGGGGTACAGCCGCACGAACGCCTTCGGGCCGCGGAAGCCCCTGCGCGTGATGGGCTGGGCGATCATCTACCCGGGCATCATCTTCTCGACCATCGTCCTGGCGCGGGATCTCGACCAGGGCCGCGACTGGGTGCTCCTGACCGTCCTGACGACATTCACCATCGACACGGGCGCCTATGCGGTCGGGTCCCTGTTCGGGCGGCACAAGCTCTGGCCCGCCATCAGTCCGAACAAGACCTGGGAAGGAGCGCTCGGAGGCCTGGGCGCCGCCGTCCTGGCGGTCTGGGTGCTCTCGTCGTGGTTCGACCTCGACCTGAACATCGCGGCAGTCGTGGGGCTGGGGCTGGGACTGGGGGTGGCGGGGCAGGCAGGCGACCTGACCGAAAGCTGGATGAAACGGAAGGCCGACATCAAGGACTCGTCCGGGCTGCTACCCGGACACGGCGGCCTGCTGGACCGGCTCGACTCGATCGTGTTCGTGGCGCCGGTGGTCTACCTGGTCGCGAACTTCACCTGACCGCAACGCGCGCGGCTGCCCCTTCGGGGCGCTCGCCTAAGATAGGACCATGGCTCCCGAAACGCCGTTCGAGCCCCAGCACCGCGAGGTCGTGGCGAACGGTCTGCGCATTCATTATGTCGAAGGCGGTGAAGGCGAGCCGGTCGTGTTCCTGCACGGGTTCCCCGAGTGCTGGTACTCGTGGCGGCACCAGCTACCGGCGCTGGCCCCGCACTACCGCGTGGTCGCGCCCGACCTGCGGGGGTACCACGAGACGGAGGCGCGGCCTCCCTACGACACGGACACGCTGCAGCAGGATGTGCTCGGCCTCATTGAAGCGCTGGGTGAGCGCAGCGCGCACATCGTGGGGCACGACTGGGGCGGGGCGATCGCCTGGCAGCTGGCCATGAATCACCCGCAGGCGGTGCGCTCCCTCGCGATCCTGAACATCCCCCACCCGGCGCTCTTCCGCGAGGGTCTGCGGAGCATCGCGCAACTGCGGAGGAGCTGGTACATCGCCTTCTTCCAGTTGCCCTGGCTACCGGAGCAGATCCTGGCCCTCGGTGGCTACCGGCGGCTCGTACGCTCGGTGCTCCAGGGGATCCCGGCCGGCGAGGAGCGCCGCCAGGACATCGCGTTCTACCGGCAGAGCTGGCGCGAGCACGGCCTCTCGGGGGGCGTCAACTGGTACCGCGCCCTCCTCCGCAACCGGCCAGCCCTCCCCGATCCGATTCCCATCATCGGGGCGCCCACGACGATGATCTGGGGCGAGGATGACGTCGCGCTCGGGCGGGAGCTGACGGTGGGGACGGAACGGTTCGTCCACGACCTGAACCTGCACTACCTCTCGGGCGTCGGGCATTTCGTGCAGCAAGAGGCGCCGGAGCGGGTGAACGAGCTGTTGCTGGCGCACCTGGAACGGGCGGGGGGACGGGCCAATGGCTGAGCAACGCTCCGAGCGCACCCTCCGCAAGCCCACCATCACCGACTTCGTGGCCGAAGGGGAGGAGACGCCGATCCTGTTGCGGCCGCGCGTGCTGGCGGGGATTGCGGTGGTGTTCCTGGCGCTGGTGGCGGCCTACTTCATCCTCGCCGAGGCCTTCGACATCTCGCTGCAGTTCGATGCGGAGCCGCTGCAGGACTGGGTGGAGCAGTGGGGCGTGTGGGGCCCAATCGCGTTCATGGCCGTGATGGCCTTCTCGGTGCTGTTCGCACCGGTCCCGAACGCCCCCATCTTCATCGCCGCGGGGCTCGTCTGGGGGCCGGTGCTGGGAACCGTCTACTCGATGATCGGGATGATGTGGGGATCGGCGATGGCCTTCTGGGTGGCGCGCTGGCTGGGCCGGAAGCACCTGCCGAAGCTCGTGGGGAGCAAGGCCGCCGCCAACCTGGACTCCCTCTCCCTCCGCATGGGGGGTCGACTCATCTTCTGGGCGCGCATGCTGCCGGTCGTGAACTTCGACTGGATCAGCTTCCTCGCAGGGCTCACGGCGATGCGATTCTGGCGATTCTTCTTCTTCAGCTTCCTGGGCATGCTGACGCCGACGACCGTGGGAGTGGTCGCGGGCGACAGCCTTGGGCGCGACCTGCGCATCACGCTGGTGATCGTGGCGGTGTGGGTGGCGGCCATCATCCTGAGCGGCCTCTATTTGTGGTGGCGGCGGCGGCAGGCGCGAACGCAGGCGCCGCCCCCGCCCGCGGAACCGCTGGCGGAGGGACAGTCCGGGCCGTAACGGGGACGCCTACTGGAAACGGTGGGGAAGCGGCTCGACGCGCGGCGGCAGCTTGATCTCGTGGTCGAGCCAGATACCGATGTTCTCGCCGGTGCGGCCGTCGGGCCCCTCCTCGAGGAGGTCGACGAGGAGGCCGGCGATCTGCTCGGGACGCATCCAGCGGTCGAGGAGCTCCTGCGGGGGCGTCATGCCGAGGGCGCCGCGAATCATCTCGGAGTCGGTGGCGTCCATGCAGAGGGCGTTGACGCGCACGCCATGTGGCTCCAGGACGCGCGACCACGCCTGCGTCAGTCCGTTAATGCCCCACTTGGAGGCGTCATACACGTCCATGCGGGTACCGCCTCCGGTGTTGTAGCCGGGTGGCGGACAGATGTGGTCGGTGGCGATGTTGACGATGTTGCCGCCGCCCATCTCGGCCATGTGGGGCGCAATGGCGCGCCCGCAGAGGAAGACGCCCCTGAGGTTCGTCGCGACGAGGGCGTCGAAGTCGTCGAGGGCCTTGTCCCAGGGGTCGAGGGGGGAGGTGGCGCGCCAGATGCCGGCGTTGCTGACCATGGTGTGGATGCGCCCGAAGCGTTCGATGGCGCCATCGACAAAGGCGCGGACGGCGGCGGGGTCGCTCACGTCGGCCTCGGCAGCCATGACGGCGGCGCCGCCCGCCTCGAGCTCGGCGGCGAGGTCGTGGACGGCGGGGACGATGTCGCAGAGGGCGAGGGCGACGCCCTTGCCCGCGAGCACGCGGGCGATGCCATTGCCGATCCCGTGGGCGGCGCCCGTGACGATAGCGGCCGTGCCTTCGAGGTCGCTCACGAGGCGCTCACCGGCTCCAGGGGCCGGTAGAAGGCGTTCCCGGCCTCGGTCCACTCGTTCACGATCTGCATGAAGTCCTCACCCATGGGGTCGAGCCCGCGGATGAGCATGGTGCCGCGACGGATGGTGAAGTCGTGGGGCGCGAGCTCTCCGGCGCGCATGTAGTGGGGCTCGGCGTCCTCGGCATGACCCCGCTGGGAGAGCCACCACGCGAGGGTGAACTCCGCGCGGGCCTCCTGGTCGGCGGCGGTCGGGAGGAACTGAGCGGCGCGCACCTCCTCCGGCGTCATCGCCGGGCCCTCCCCCCGCACCCAGGCGCGCAGGCGCTCCAGGTGGGCCTCGGAGTCGATGCCCGTCATCTCCTTGAACTGGTTCGAACCGAACGCGACGTCGTTGGGACGCGCGATGCGGCCCTCCTCGTCGATCCAGAGGATCGTGGGCACGTTGATCATGCCGTACAGATCGGCCACCACGTGCTCGGTGTCGATCAGGCTGGGGTGGCTCGGCGCGGCCGCCTCGATCCAGGGGCGGGCGTCATCGGCGGAGCGGTCGATGGCGATGGTGAGAACGGTGAAGCCCTCGTCCTTCAGCTCTTCGTAGACGGACTGCCAGACCGGCAGGTCGTAGCGGCAGCCTCACCAGGAGGCGTAGGCGACAAGAAGGACCTTCTTGCCGAGCTGGCCGGCCAGGGAGTGCAGGTTGCCGTCGAGGTCGGGCAGGGTGAAGTCGGGAGCATCGAGAGAGGAAATGGCCTCACCACGGTCGTGGTGGGAGGCGCCGAGGGAGGCGACGGCGTGCTTCGTGTCGATGACGATGGGACGCTGGAGTGCATCGGCAAGGAGGCGCAGATCGAGTCCATCCTCCCGGACCAGCGCGGCCTGGTCGACAGGCACACAGACCACACCGCGGCAGAGGCCTTCGGGCTGGAGGTCCCAGCCCAGGGTCTCCTCGAGGGCGGCGGCGGGGATGGTGGGGTGGGCGGGGTCGGCGACGGCAATCTCGTCGCTGCGGCCGTCGTGCAGCAGGGTCAGGGTGGCAGCCATGAAAACGCTCCCGGTGAAGCAGGTGGAGCGGATTCTACGGGCAGGCGAAGAGGAAGTGCGCCGTGGGGTTGGGGCGGGGGAAGCTGCGAATCAAGCTGGCAGGCTGTAGGCCACGGACGGGGACTACGAAGGGCTGTCCTTGACCCTCTGGTAGAGGGGAGTGCCGGCCAGTACGTTCTTGACCATCAGCTTGAGGAAGGCGAGGCCCATGGGGTTCTGGCCGCGGGTGCGCATGGAGCCGCGCCTGATGGTGAGGTCGTGGGGGGCGAGCTCGCCGGCGCGCTCGTAGTGGCGCTCGGCGTCCTCGGTGTGGCCTTCGCGGGAGAGCCACCAGGCGAGCGTGAACTCGGCGCGCGCCTCCTGCTCGTCTGCCGTGGGAAGGCTCTGGTGCTTGCGGACCTCGGACGGCGTAAGGGCGGGGGCCTCGCCGCGTACCCAGGCGCGGAGGCGCCTCAGGTGTCGCCTGGAGTCGAGCCCCGTCAGCAGCTTGAACCGGTTGGAAGCGAAGGTGGCGTCGTTGGGACGGGCGATGCGGCCTTCTTCGTCGATCCACACGACGGTGGGGACGTTGCTGATGCCATAGAGATCGGGCAGGAGGTGCTCGATGTCGATCAGGCTGGGGTGCTTCGGTCGGGCCGCCTCGATCCAGGGCCGGGCGTCGTCGGCCGACCGCTCGATACCGACCGTGATGATCGTGAAGTTCTCTCCTGATAGCTCGTCGTAGACGGACTGCCAGACCGGCAGGTCGTAGCGGCACCCTCACCAGGAGGCGTAGGCGACGAGCAGCACTTTCTTGCCACGGTGGTCGCTGAGGGAGTGGAGCTTGCCGGCGAGGTCGGGGAGGGTGAAGTCGGGAGCGTCGAGGGAGGAGAGGGCCTCGGCCCGGTCGTGGTGTGAGGCGCCGAGGGAGGCGACGGCGTGCTCCTCGTCGATGATGAAGGGGCGCTGGAGGGCCTCGGCCAGCATACGGAGGTCGAGGCCGTCTTCTCCAACGAGGTTGTCCTGGTCGACGGGAACGCACACGAAGCCCTGGCAGAGGCCTTCGGGCTTCAACTCCCAGCCGAGCAGGCTCTCAAGGTCTTCCGGGGAGATAGTGGGGCGGGCAAGGTCGGCGACGGGGATTTCGTCGACGCGGCCATCGTGCAGCAACGTCATCGTCACAGGCACGTGGAGCACCTCCCGAGACAGCAGCCTGGTGGGATTCTACCGGGACGTGGAGTAGCTACGGTGTAAGCGAGAACGTGGCGGAGAGGGTGGGATTCGAACCCACGGTGGGTATCAGCCACGCCCGTTTTCAAGACGGGTCCCTTCAGCCACTCGGGCACCTCTCCGCGTTCGATTGTAGTGCGGGACCGGCTGGGCGGGAGTTAGCAGTCGCCATCGGAGAGTGCTAGACTGCGAACACAGACTTCCGCTCAGCCTGGACGGACCCGCGTGCCCACCTACGAGTACCAGTGCGACACCTGCAAGCGTCGATACGACCTGCGCGAAGGGTTCGACGCGCCGAGCAGCCATCCCTGCGAACGCTGCGACAAGGGCACGGCCGTCCGCGTGCTGCACGCGCCGACGGTGGTATTCAAGGGCAGCGGCTTCTATGTGAACGACAGCCGCAAGTCGGAGAAGAGCACGAGCTCCAGCGAGAAGACGATGAGCCTCCCGAGCGGCGACTCCGGCAAGAGCGACAGCAAGAGCAAAAGCAAGAGCGCGAAGTCCAGCAGTTCCTCTTCGAAGGACTAGCGCCGCGTGCGCGCCCTTGTGCAGCGCGTGAGCCGTGCCAGCGTGCGCGTGGACGGCGAGGCGACGGGCGCCATCGAGAACGGCTTCCTGGTGCTGCTGGGCGTCACCCACGGCGACAATGAGGCAGTCGCGGATGCGCTCGCGCGCAAGGTCACGGGACTGCGCTTGTTCGAGGATCCGGACGGGAAGATGAACCTGGACCTCGCGTCCGTGAGCGGGGCGGTGCTCTGCGTCAGCCAGTTCACCCTGTACGGGAGCGTGCGAAAGGGGCGGCGGCCGTCGTTCACGGAAGCGGCCGAACCGGCGCGCGCGGAGGCGCTCTACGAGCGCTTCTGCACGACCGTCGAGGAGGAGGGGGTGCGGTGCGAACGGGGACGCTTCGGCGCGCACATGGAGGTCGAGAGCGTGAACGACGGGCCCGTCACGCTGCTCATCGACAGCGCCGACCTGGAGCGCCCGCGCCGCGCTTGACCGGAGCGACGGGGCGGGGAGAGTAGGTCCATGACCGTATCGACGCGGATGAGCCGCTACTTCCTGAAGACGCTGCGGGAGGCGCCCGCCGAGGCGGAGCTGCCGAGCCACCGGCTGCTGCTGCGCGCGGGCCTCGTGATGCCGCTGGCGGCGGGGCTCTACTGCTTCACGCCGCTCGGGTGGCGGGCGATGCAACGCGTGGAGGAGCTGGTCCGCGAGGAGATGAACCGGGCAGGCGCGCAGGAGCTGCGGCTGCCCGCCCTGCAGCCGGTCGAGCTCTGGCAGCAGTCGGGACGCAACGAGATCTTCGGGGATGTGCTCTACCGCGTGTCGGACCGGCGGGAGCGAGACTTCGTGCTCGCGCCCACGCACGAGGAGGCGGTGAGCGCGCTGGCAGCCTCGCAGGTGCAGAGCTACCGCGACCTGCCCGTGACGCTCTACCAGTTCCAGCAGAAGTTCCGGGACGAACCACGTCCGCGTGGCGGCCTGATCCGCCTGCGCGAGTTCTGCATGAAGGACGCCTACAGCTTCGACCCCGACTGGGAGACGCTGGACGAGTCCTACCAGGCGATGTTCGACGCCTACGCGCGCATCTTCGCGCGGGCGGACGTGCCCGCCGTGCCCGTCGAGGCGGACTCCGGCGCGATCGGGGGCAAGGACAGCCAGGAGTTCATCTACCTGAACGAGAACGGCGAGGACGAGGTGCTGCTGTGCCCCTCGTGCGGCTACGCCGCGAACGCGGAGAAGGCGACGTTCCGGGCGGAGCCGCCGGTCGAGGCGGACCCCGCGCCGGTCGAGCGGGTGGACACGCCGGGCGTGGGGACCATCGCGAGCCTGGCGGCGTTCCTCGGGGTCGAGCAGCGGCAGACCGTGAAGGCGGTGTTCTACGCCGCCGACGGGGAGCCGGTATTCGTCGCCATCCGGGGCGACCTCGAAGTGAACGAGACGAAGCTGCGGAACCTGCTCAAGGCCGTCGAGCTTGAGGCGCTGGAGGACGCCGCAGTGGCGCGACACGGGCTGGTGGCTGGGTCTGCTTCGCCCGTGGGGCTGGAGGGGATGCGGGTGGTGGCGGACACGAGCGCCACGGAGGCGGTGAACCTGGTCGGCGGCGCCAACGAACCGGACGCGCACCTGCTGAACCTGAACTACGGCCGAGACTGGACGGCGACGCTCGTGGACGACATCGCGCTGGCGGAGGGGGGGCACGGCTGCCCCAACTGCGAGGGCACGCTGGACGTTCGGTCGGGCATGGAGCTCGGGCACGTCTTCAAGCTGGGGTCGACCTACGCGGAGGCCCTCGACGTTCGCTACCTCGACGGCGAGGGCGAGCGCCATCACGCCGTGATGGGCTGCTACGGCATCGGCGTCGACCGCCTGCTGGCGGCGGTCCTCGAGGCGAACCACGACGAGGACGGCATCATCTGGCCGGCGACACTGGCGCCCTTCGACGTGCACGTGGTCGTGCTCGGCGGGGACAAGCAGGAGGTGGTGGAGGCGCTTGGCGAGCTGGAAGCGGCCCTGGAGGCGGCGGGGCTGGAGGCGCTGGTGGACGACCGGGACGAGTCGCCGGGGGCGAAGTTCAAGGACGCGGACCTGCTGGGCATGCCGGTCCGGCTGACCGTGAGTCCGCGCGCGCTCGGACAGGGAGGCATCGAGCTCCAGGCCCGGGCCTCGGGCGAGCGCGAAGTCGTGCCGCTGGGGCAGGTTGTGGGGAGGATCCGGGAGAGCAGAGCCTAGCCGCTCACCTTGCCCGTGCCGGGTGCGGTTCCTACGATGGCCTGCACGCTGAGGTAGCTCAGTTGGTAGAGCACTGCGCTGAAAACGCAGGTGTCCCCAGTTCGATTCTGGGCCTCAGCACCACCCTTCTTCCCGGGAGACGGTCATTTGGCGGCCGGCGTGTACTCCCGGCCACCCCTGCCCCGGCGCTCCTCCTCGCCGAACGCGATCTCGGCCTCGCGGGTGCTGGTGTCGATGCGGCGCAGGGCAGGACTGAGCAGGAAGAAGACCGCGGCCAGGACGACCATGAGGATCGAGGCGAGGGCAACGGCGGCGGGCGCCCCGAACTCCTCCGCAAACCAGCTCATGGGGACGGTGCCGAGCGGAGTCAGCCCGAACGACATCATGAGGATGCTCATCACGCGGCCTCGCACGAAGTCGGGGATGAGGACCTGGATGGCGGTGTTATTCAGCACCATGAACATGCTCACGAAGACATCGGCGAAGAAGATGAGCGGCAGGGCCAGCAGGAACCACGGGCTTATCGAGAACAGGAAGAGGGTGAAGCCAAAGGCGAAAAGGCTGGCCATCATGCGCCTCAGCCGCTGGTGCGACTCGGCGTCCCAGGCGATGTAGATGGACCCGACAAGGCCGCCTATGCCGGCAACCGCGTTCAGGATCCCCAGTCCCGCCTCACCAACATCCCAGACGTCGATGGCGAACACGACGAGCAGCGTCTGGAAGGGCATCGCGAGGATGGTCGGCACCAGGCCGAAGAACAGCAGCACACGTACGGGTGGGTTCTCCCACACCCAGCGGAATCCGTACCAGATGTCCCCGAGCACGCTCCGACGCTCTTGCCCTTCGTCGGGGAAGAAGGGGTGGACCCGGAGCATGGCGGCAAGTCCGATCCCATACAAGACGAGCGCGACGGCATAGGTGTTTGCCATCCCGATAACGGAGATGAAGACGCCGGCTGCGACAGGTCCGGTGATGCGGGTGAAGTTCATACCGCCCATCTGGAGCGCCATGGCGTTGCCGAGCCCGCGCCTCCCCACGACGTTCGCCACGATGGCCTGGCGGGCGGGCATCATGAAGGGGAAGAGCACGCCGAGCGCGCCAGTCAGCACGAGCAGCAGGGGGAAGGTCAACTGATCGGTGACCAGGAGGAAGAAGACGAGGGCCTCATCGACCAGGACGGCCGCCTGCACGAGGAGGATGAGCTTGCGACGGTCGACGCGGTCGGCGACGGCGCCCCCGAGGGGGGAGACGATCAGCATGGGGATCGCGACGACGAAGTTCACGATGCCGAGGGCGAAGGCGTTGTTGTCGGTGAGGTCGTAGGCGAGGACGGAGCGGACCAGGAACATCGCCATCATGGCGAACATGAAGGCGATGTTGCTGATGTAGAGCCAGCGGAACTGCTGGTAGCGGAGCGACGAGATTAGCCGGTCCCAGGACGAGTCGTAGTGGGCCTCGACCACATGGACGCCGGAACGGGACACGCGAGGGCCCTCCGCCACGATCTTAGCGGCTCGGCCCGGGCGTTCGGTGAGCGGAGATTATGTCCAGGTGCCCTTCCAGTCGGGGTCGCGCTTCTCGGCGAAGGCGCGAGGGCCCTCGACGGAGTCGGGGGACTGGCGGCGGCGCGTCTCCCAGGGGAACACCGCCTGCGCGGCATGGGGAAGGGCCATGTCGAGCCCGCGCATGGCCGTCTCCTTGGTGGAGCGCACGGACAGAGGCGCGCAGCTGAGGATGTCGGCAACCCAGCGGTCGACAGCCTCGTCGAGCTCCTCCATGGGGACGACCTCGTTCACGAGGCCGAGCTCGTAGGCGCGCTGGGCGGTCATGTGGCGACCGGTGAGCATGTGCCCCATGACGGCCTTGAGGGGACCCTGGCGGGGGAGGCGGTGGACGCCGTTCGCCCCGGCGATGAGGCCGACCTTGGGCTCGGTGAGGCCAAAGCGAGCGTGCTCCGCGGCCACCACGATGTCGCAGGCGAGCGCCATCTCGAAGCCGCCGCCGAGGGCGTAGCCGTTCACGCGGGCGACGACCGGCTTGTAGAGGTCGAAACGGCTGGTGATGCCTCCGAAGCCACCGCGCGGCCAGGCCTGGCGGGGGCGCTCGGCGGCGGGCAGGCGCGACATCTCGGCGGTGAACTTCAGGTCGTTGCCGGCGCTGAAGGCGCGCGAGCCCTCACCGGTGAACACGGCGACCCAGAGGTCGTCGTCGGCAGCGAAGTCATCCCAGACCTCGTTCAGCTCGAGGTTGCCGTGGATGTGGAGGGAGTTCATGACCTCCGGGCGAGTGATGGTGATGTAGGCGACACGGTCCTTCTTCTCGTAGCTGCAGAACTCCACGCTGGCGACCTCCGGAGGTGTGGATGGCACTCTACCGCCCGCCGGTCTACTGCGCCGCCGCACCTCGCTAGACTGGACCTTGTGTCGTTTCTCATCGGGCTCGTGCTGCTGCCGTTCTTCGTGTGGTCGTGGATCAAGCACGACGCCGACGAGGACGCGGCGGCGGCGCTCTCGATCGCGGCCTGGATGGTGATCGGCGTGAGCGCGATGGCGGCAGCCTGGTACGCCTTCGGGTAGGGGCGGCGCGGCTGGCCCGCTCCCCGGACGCGCGAGAGAATGGGAGCCCATGCCCGCCGCGATTGACGATCTCGAGGCCGCGAGGCTGCGCATCTATGCGCTGCAGGACGGGGCGATGAGGGCGCAGGCGCTCGCCTTCTGCCTGCGCAGCGGCGTATTCGAGCGCCTGTCGAGCGGTCCATCGACACCGGAAGACCTGGGGCTGGCGCCTCGCGTGGCGCCGGCGCTGCTCGCGTTCCTGACAGGGCAGGGGCTCGCGGAACGCGACGAAGCGGGACGCTTCCGGGCGACCCCGGCGACCGAGACGTTTCTGGTGCGGTCGAGCCCGCAGTTCGCGGGCGGACGAGCGCTACTGTTCCAGGGGTTCCACGAGCAGATCGGGCGGCTCGGCGAGGCGCTCGGGAGCGGCAAGCCACTCGCAGAGGCCGGGCAGGCCGACATGTTCGGGGGCTTCGACGACGAGGACCGGCGCTGGTTCGCGGAGGGGATGCTCGCGAACGCGATCGCGGGAACGGAGCACCTCCTGCGGGAAGTCGACTTCGCACCCTTCCGGCGGCTGCTGGACGTGGGCGGCAGCAGCGGCGGCTACACACTCGCCCTGCTGGAGGCTCACCCATCGCTAGAGGCGACTATCTTCGACCTGCCTGCGGTACGCGCGCTCGCGGAGGAGCGAATCGCCGAGCACGGGCTCGATGACCGCTGCCGCTTCGTCGCCGGGTCGTTCTTCGACGACCCGTTGCCACGCGGTCACGACGTGTTGCTGCTGGCGAATATCCTGCATGACTGGGAGACGCCGGAGTGCCGGCAGATCCTAGCGGCCTGCCACGATGCTCTCGAGCGAGGGGGTACGATCGCGGTCGTGGAGCCGATGCTGGCCGAAGACCTCACGGGGCCCGACCACGCGTCCGTCAGCGGCCTGACGATGGCGATGCTCGGAGGGGAGAACCGCACGCAGTCCCGAGTCGGGGAACTGCTGGAGGATGCGGGGTTCAGGGGCGTGTGGCGGTCGGCCATCGGAGAGCAGAACAGCGTGGTGACGGCGCGAAGGCCGGGAGGGGGCGGGTCGTGCTGAAGGCGCCAATCTCACCGTACGTGGTAGCGGGGCGGATCCTGTCGATCATCGGGATGTCGTTCTTCACGGCCGCGGGCATCCTGTTCTGCATCGGGGGGTTCTGGTTCTGGGGGCTGGGGGCGCTGATCGGGTTCATCCCTTTCTTCGCGCTCATCGTGGCGGTGGAGCGTTACTCGACCAAACACGGATTGATTGGTCCTGAGCCGGACCCGCCCTTCGACGACGAGTAGGGCGGGCATCGCCCTCGCCGCGCTGGGCATCCTCGCGCTGGCAGCCGCGTGCTCGGGAAGCCCGCAGCTGCTCGCCGACCGCGCATGCCAGCAGGAGCATCTCCCGGAGGGGCTCGAGCGGCTGACGTTCGGGAACTTATCCCGCAGCGAGATGGGACGCGAAGTAGGGGCGGCGGCACTCCAGGCGGCGGGGGTCGACGGCGGCTACTTCGCCTACTGGAAGGAACGCCGCGACAGCCTGGAGGATGAGCCGGCGATCGAGATCGTGTGCCAGGTGGTGGCGTTCGGCGGTGGCGGGGAGGCGTCGCGTTTCGTGGAGGAGCTGCCGGCGGAGGCGGACTGGCTGAGCGTCACGGTGGCGGGAGTCGCGCTGGCGGAGGGCACGGGCATTGCGGAGGTGGAGGCCGAGAACGCGCGCGCATTCCGGCTCGACGAACCGGACGGGCGCGTTCGCTACGCGGTAGTCGTCGCGCGGGACCGGTTCGTGCTGAGCGTGCACCTGGGCGGGCCCGAGGGTGAGGTGTCGGTGGAGGAGGCGGTCGCGATCCTGGAGACCATGGGTCGCTAGCGCGGGACAGTTGGGCTATAATTGACCGGTCAGGACAACCGGTCAGATTCATGCAGAAAGTGCAATCTACAGAGGCCAAAGCTCGATTTGCCGAGCTGCTGCGTACCGTCGAGAACGGCGAGACAATCGCGATCACACGACACGGCAAGACCATCGCCCACGTCGTACCCGCTCCGGACCACGAGCAGGCCGAGCGAGACGCAGCCGTTGATCGGTTCCTGGAGTTGCGAGCACGCTGGGAGCCCACAGGAATGACGCTGGAGGAGATCCTCGCCGCCCGTCACGAGGGCCATCGCTGGTGAGCGGGGTGGTGCTGGATGCCTCGGTAGCCGCAGCCTGGCTCCTCGACGACGAAGCGGAGCCGGGTGTCTCTGCGGCGATGGAGAGGATCCGACGTGAGGGAGGCCTCGTGCCGCACCTCTGGCACTACGAAGTCGGCAACGCGCTCGTGGTGGCCGAGCGTCGCAGGCGGCTCCCAGAGGGCGGAGCAGGCGCTCGGTTGGCCGCGCTCAGGATTCTCCCAATTGCCACGGACCAGGCCACCGAACTCGATGCTGCAATCGGTCTCGCGATGGCCCACGGGCTGTCGCTCTACGACGCCAGCTATGTGGAGCTGGCGAAACGTCGCTACCTCCCCCTGGCAACCCTGGACCGCGACCTTGTCCGCGCTGCTTCTGCCGAAGGTCTTGCCGTCATTCCAGCGCCTTCATCACCCTCGAGCCGATAACGCCACGCGTTCGCTAGACCACGAGCAGGATGGCGGGAATGGCGACGATGACGCCGAGGAAGGCGGCGAGGCGGCGGGGGTGGGCGGCGATCCAGCGTTCGCTGCGGAGGATGGCGGTCCGGTAGGGGCCGTAGAGCACCGTCAGGACGATGCCTGCCACGACGGTGATCGAGGCAACTTGCGCGAGGACGACGGCGACGGCAGCCTCGCCGCCGACGAGAACGCTGGCGGCGAGGGTATCGACGAAGGTCGCGATGTTGGCCCCGAGGACGTAAGGAATGATGTGCTCGCGGCGGACGTAGCCGCGCAGGGCGAGGGGCACAAGGACGGTCAGGGAGACGGCGACGCTGAGGGTCGTGAGCGTGATGATGACGCCCATCAGGAACATCAAGGGGCGGCGGTTGAAGACGTCGAGGCGGCGGCGGATGCCCTCCGCCTCGCCCTCAAGCTGGGGAAGGGCGCGTTCGAACACGGCGAAGGCCAGGAGCAGCACACCGGCTCCGACCACGAACACGAGAAGGCCGGGCAGGAAGGAGTCGAGGGCGTCGGACACGGGGCCGAAGGCCGCGTCTGTGCCCTGCAGGAGGGCGTCGGGGGCGGAGGGCGTGGCGCCCTCGAACCAGCCGAGGTGCAGCGCCAGGAACCCGAGCGCGACGGCCGGTCCCTGGGTCGTGAAGGTGACGAGCATGGCGACGATGCCGATGGCGACGCCATCGCCGCTGCGGCGGCCGAAGCGGAAGGCCAGGAAGCCGACGGCGAGGACGATGAAGGACGCGCCGAGGCGCGAGCCGGCCACGACGGCGAAGGCCTCGGTGGTGTGGAAAACGCCCTCGGCGAGGAGGGTGACGCCGATCGCGGCAACCGGGGAGCCGCTGAGGACGACGTAGGCGAAGAGCCATCCGAAGCCGAGGCTGTTGGCGACACCCTCGACGTTGATGTCGGAGAGGAGGGGGGTCAGGGAGCCGGCGCCCGCGCGCGTGACCTCAAGGGCGAGCGCGAACAGCGCGAGGCCGGCGACGGCGCAGGCCACGCGCACGAGCAGCGCGGGGCGCAACCAGCGAAGGGTGCGCGCAGCGGGCGGCGCGTCGCGCGCGGCGGAACGCGCCCGCTGCATCACCTCAGCCGCCCCGGGCGCTCTCCATCAGCACGGCGGCAACCTCGGGACGCGTGAACTCGACGGGCAGATCCTCGCCATTGGCGAGCATCTCGCGCACCTTCGTCCCGGAGAGGAAGAGGCGCTCCTCGGGCGTGGCCGGGCTCGTCTTCGTGGTCGCCATGGCGCCGCTGCGAAGGCACCAGAAGGCGTGTTCGAAGAAGAGCGGCTGGATGCCAAGGGCGTCGAGGTCGATGTCGTCGAAGATGCGCTGGGCGTCGTAGGTGCCGTAGTAGTTGCCCACGCCGGCGTGATCGCGCCCGACGATGAAGTGGGTGCAGCCGTAGTTCTTGCGCATGATGGCGTGGAAGATCGCCTCGCGCGGACCGGCGTAGCGCATGGCCGCGGGCAGCACCGAGAGCTGCACGCGGTCCTCGGGGAAGTAGCGATCGAGCAGCACCTCGTAGCACTGCATGCGCACGTCGGCGGGGATGTCGTCGTCCTTCGTGTCGCCCACGAGGGGATGGATGAGGGCGCCGTCGACGCCCTCGAGCGCGACCTTGATGAGGTACTCGTGGGCGCGGTGGATGGGGTTGCGGGTCTGGAAGCCGACGACCGTGCGCCAGCCGCGCTCGGCGAAGGCGGCGCGGGTCTGGGCGGGGGTGAGGCGGTGGTCGGGGAAGTTGCCGTGGTCGGGAAGGCGCAGGGCCTTGACCTTTCCGCCCAGGACGAGGTCGCCCGAGGCGTAGACGGCGGCGACGCCGGGGTGGGCCTCGTCGGTGGTGCGGTAGACCTGCTCGGCCAGGCGGGTCTTGTCCCGCCGGTAGACCTCCTCGATGTCGATGACACCGAGGGGGAACCCCTCATCGTCGCGCAGGTCGGCGCGGACCCCGGGGGTCAGTTCGCCGGCGCGCGACTCGGGGACGGAGAGGGTGACCGGCATCGACCAGGGGAGGCCGTTCGCCAGCATCATGTTCTCGACGACGGAGTGGTAGTCGGCCTCGCCCATGAAGCCGGTGAGGGGGCTGAAGCCGCCGTTGGCGAGGAGCTCGAAGTCGGCGAGGTGCCGAGAGTCGAGCTCAATGGTGGGCAGGGACGCGACTTCGCGGCCGATCTCGACGTGCTCCTCTTCATCGACGAGCAGGTTGACGAGGGTGCCGCCGTAGGGTTCGCCTAGGTTGCTCATGACTGCGCCTTTCCGATGAGCCCGCGGGACTCGAGGTAGTCGAGGATCTGCTGGAGGCTCGCCTCGGGGGCGTCGACGCCGGTCTCGCAGCGCACCTCGGGCGTAGGGGGCTCCTCATAGGGGTCGTCGATGCCGGTAAAGCCCTTGATCTCGCCGGAGCGGGCCTTCGCGTAGAGGCCCTTCACGTCGCGCGCCTCGCACTGCTCGACGGTGGCAGCAGCGTGCACCTCGACAAAGACAGCGCCGTCGCCCTCGGTCATGGCGCGGTTCTCGTCGCGAATCTCCTGGTACGGGGAGATAGCGGCGGTGATGACGCCGACGCCGTTGCGGGCCAGGAGGCTGGCGACGAAGCCGATGCGTCGGATGTTCGTGTCGCGGTCCTCCTTGCTGAAGCCAAGGCCCTTCGAGAGGTTGGTGCGAACGATGTCGCCGTCGAGGATCTCTACGTTGCGTCCCCGCTCACGCAGGACCGGGGCAAGCGCCTCGGCGAGGGTGCTTTTGCCGGAACCCGAAAGCCCCGTGAACCAGATGACAAAACCCTGATTGCTCATTGGCGGTACTCCGAACGCATTGGTTTTACTCCCTGACTATCGTGGTGACTGGTGGCGCCTTCGAGGCGCCGGATGCGCATCAAGACGGCGGCCCGATGGCCGCCGTGCGGAGGTGGTGGACGCAGGCCGGCTCAGGTGTGGAGTCCGCACTCGTCCTTGTCGAATCCTTCCCAGCGCCCCTGCCGGCCCTGCTTGCCGGGCACGGTGCAGTTGAAGCAGCCAATGCTGACGAAGCCGTGGTCGAGCAGCGGGTTGTAGGGAACGTCGTGCTTGCTGATGTAGTTCCAGGTGTCCTTCTCGGTCCAGCGGGCGAGGGGGTTGATCTTGACGAGGCCGAACTTCTGGTTCCAGGCGACGATGGGAACGTCGGCGCGGCCCTCGGACTGGTCGCGCCGGAGGCCGGCGATCCAGGCGGTCTTGCCGGCGAGGGCGCGCTGGTTGGGTTCGACCTTGCGCAGGTCGCAGCAGAGGTCGGGATCGCGCATCCAGAGAGCGGCGCCGTACCGGGCGGCCTGCTCCTCGTGAGTCAGCTTCGACTTGTAGACCTGGACGTTGCTGAGGTTGAGGGCCGCCGTCGCCCGCTCCCGGGTCTGATGGGTCTCGTCGAAGAGGTAATCGGTATCGAGAACGAAGACGTGGACGTTGGGCTTGAGCTGGGCGGTCATGTGGAGGATAGCCATGCCCGTTGGGCCGCCGAAGCTCGCGCCGACGGAGAGGCCATCGCCGAAGGTCTCGACGGCCCAGCGCACGATCTCCTCGGGACTCGCGTCCTCGAATCGCTCGTTGAGCGAGGCGATGGCGGTCTCGTCGAGGGCGGTGGTAAGGGACACGGGGAAAGCCGCTCCTCGTAAAGCTGAGTTCGTCGCTCAACAATATCAACAACGTGACTTGCCAGCAACGACTGGGCGCGTCCTACATGCTACAGTCGCTTCACACACTCCAGCCCGCGATGGCCGGGCCCGAAGGGCCTGCCGCGAAAGGACAGCGTAGATGCGCGCAGTCGAGACTATCGTCCAGACCAACGCTCCCGGCAAGGTGCTGCCGATCCTGACCGAGGAGCTCGACGACTTTGAGACCGAAGCGACGCGCTTCCTGGCGGGCGGCTACGAGGAAGAGGCGGTCTTCCAGGGCTACCGGCTGAAGCAGGGCGTCTACGGCCAGCGCCAGCCGAACGTGCAGATGACGCGCGTGAAGCTCCCCTTCGGCGGGGTGACGCCGGACCAGATGGACGCCTTCGGCGAGCTGGCGGAGCGCTTCGCGCCGCTGCGCAAGGGACACATCACGACGCGCCAGAACTTCCAGTTCCACCACATTCCCCTGGCGCGCATGCCGGACGGATTGCGGCTGCTGGCGAGCGTCGGCCTCTCGACCCGCGAGGCCTGCGGCAACACCGTCCGCAACGTGACCGCGGACCCGTGGGCGGGCGTGACCGACGGCGAGCTGTTCGACGTGACGCCCTACGCGGGCGCGTTCGCGCGGTTCTGGCTGCGCAACCCGTTGACCCAGCTGCTGCCGCGCAAGTTCAAGGTCGCCTTCAGCGCCGACGACGCGGACGTGGCGATCACGGGCATCCACGACCTCGGCTTCATCCCCCGCATCGAGAACGGGGTGCAGGGGTTCAAGATGGTCTGCGGCGGCGGCCTCGCGATCATGCCGCGCGAGGCGATCGTCGTACGCGAGTTCGTCTCGCTGGACGAGTACCTGAAGGTGAGCGAGGCGGTCATCCGTATCTTCAACGCGGCGGACATGCTGCGGAAGAACCGGGCGATGGCGCGCATCAAGGTGCTCATCGACCGGATCGGGGCGGACCGCTTCCTCGAGATGGTCGACGACGAGCTGGCCCAGGACTGGGCGCAGCGTGACTTCAGCCCGGAACGGCTGCTGTTCCTCGATAACGAGGAGGAGCGGGCGCCGGCAAGGCGCGACTCCTACGCGCAGCCGGGCGACGACGCGGCTGCGTTCACGCAGTTCGTCTCGGCGAACGTGAAGGCGCAGAAGCAGCAGGGCTTCAGCACGGTCGAGATCAAGATCACGCGCGGCGACCTGACGCCGGCGCAGTTCCACGGCATCGCCGACATCATGCGCGAGCATTGCGGCGGCAACGCCCGAACGACCGTGCAGCAGAACATGGTGCTGCGCTGGGTGCGCGACGAGGGTCTGTACGAGGTCTACTCGCGGCTGGTCGACCTGGGCCTGGCGGAGGCGGGAGCTGGCACGGTCACGGATGTCGTGAGCTGCCCCGGCACGGACAGTTGCAAGCTGGGCATCACGAGCTCGATGGGGCTGAATCGCGCCATCCAGGAGCGCGTGACGGACCTGGCGGTGGCCGACCCGCTCGTGGAGAAGCTGCACATCAAGATGAGCGGCTGCCCCAACAGCTGCGGCCAGCACCACCTCGGCAACATCGGCTTCCACGGCGCGGCCATGAAGGTCGACGGGCACCAGCTTCCCGCGTACCACGCCTTCATCGGCGGCGGCTACGAAGAGGGGAATGGCAAGGTGCGCGTCGGCACGCAGTTGAAGCTGCGCCTGCCGGCCAAGCGCACGCCCGACGCCGTACAGCGCTGGCTCGACCTGTACCAGCGCGAGCGCGAGAACGGCGAGGAGTTCAACGCCTACTTCGACCGCGTCGGCAAGGAGCCGTTCGAGCAGGTGGTGCAGGACCTGACGATTCCGGGCGAGTTCTCGGACGACAACCGCGAGATGTTCATCGACTGGACGAAGTTCGAGCTCTACGTGCTGGAGCGCGGCGAGGGCGAGTGCGCCGTCTAGCGGCCTAGCTTCCCGGGAGGCGCGGCACACATGGAAGGGCTGGAGTTCCGGCGACACCGGCGCCTGCGCAGCTCGCAGGCCATGCGCGGGCTCGTGCGCGAGACCGAGTTGACGCCCTCGCACCTGGTGGCTCCGCTGTTCGTCGAGGAAGGCCTGGAAGGGCGCGCGCCGATCGAGGCGATGCCGGGACAGTCGCGGCTGGGGCTGGAGACGCTGGTGGAGGAAGCGCGGGAGCTGCGGGAGGCGGGCGTGCCGGCCGTGCTGCTGTTCGGCATTCCCGCCGCCAAGGACGAGCGCGGCTCAGGGGCATACGACGACCGCGGTGTCGTGCAGGAGGCGATCCGGCGGCTGAAGGACGCCGTTCCCGAGATGCTGGTGATCGGCGACGTGTGCCTGTGCGAGTACACGAGCCATGGGCACTGCGGGTTGCTGGCGGACACGGGCGAGGTCGACAACGACGCGAGCCTGCCGCTGCTGGCCGACATGGCCGTGAGCCTCGCGGATGCTGGCTGCGACATCGTCGCGCCCAGCGACATGATGGACGGGCGCGTGGCCGCTATCCGGGAGGCGTTGGACGGCTCGGGACTGAGCGACACGGCCATCCTCTCGTACGCCGCGAAGTTCTCGAGCGCGTTCTACGGGCCGTTCCGGGAAGCGGCGGACAGCGCCCCTGCCTTTGGGGACCGGCGGGGGTACCAGATGGATCCGGCGAACGCCCGCATGGCCCGGGACGAGGCACTCACGGACATCGAGGAGGGGGCGGACATGGTGATGGTGAAGCCCGCGCTCCCCTATCTCGACGTGCTGCGCTCGGTGCGGGAGGCGGTGGATGTGCCCGTGGCGGCCTACAACGTGAGCGGCGAGTACAGCATGTTGAAGGCGGCGGCGGCGAACGGATGGATCGAGGAGGAGCGTGCGATCGAGGAGACACTCACGTCGATCCGGCGGGCGGGGGCGGACATCATCATCACCTACCACGCCAAGGAGTGGGCGCGGAGCCGCTAGCCGGTAACCGGCCTCAGTCCGGATCGAGAGCGGCAACGGCGCCGCTGTCGATGGCGTCGGCGATGGCGTCCTCGGAGAGGCCGGCCCAGGAGAGGATGTCGCGGGTCTCGGAGCGGAAGGGGGCGGGGGTGGGCGCCGGCGCGAATCCGTCGTCGTCCAGCTTGAGGGCGCTCCCCAGCGTGGTGAAGGAGCCGGCCTCGGGATGGTCGCGGTGGATGAAGAGGTCGTTGGCGGCCGCCTGCTCGTTGTCGATGAGCTCGGTGGGGAAGCGGACGCGGGAGACGGGGATGCCGGCCTCGCGCAGGTGCCCTTCCCAGTGGTCGGTGGTCTCGGAGGCGAAGAGCGCCTCGATCTGGTCCCGCAGCTCGGTATCGAGCGCGTGTCGCTCTTCCTGGGGGAGCGCGGGGTCGAGGGCGGGGTCGTGCAGGTCCATGACCTCCATGAGGCGGCGGCGAAGTCCCACGCTGGGGCAGGCGATGGCGATGGCCGAATCCCTGGTGGTGAAGGTGCGGTAGTAGATGCTGACAAGGCGCGCGACGCGGCTGCTGGGCATGTGGCTGGCCTGCTCGGCGTAGGGCATGCCACCCGCCCTCGCCTCTGCGAGCCAGTCGAGGTAGTTCGAATGCGTCTCGCCGTCCTGGTCCTCGACACGGATGAGGAGGTTGTTCTGGAGGATGAGGGCGGACATGAGCAGCGAGGTATCGACTCGCCCGCCGCGGCCCGTGCTGGTGCGGCGGTAGAGGGCCGAGGCGACGCCGTAGGCGAGCAGGGCCGCGCACATGAAGTCCGAGATGGGGGAGCCTTCGGCGATAGGGCGGCCATCGCGCATGCCGCCGTTCATAGCCATGAGGCCGCTGTGCGCCTGCACGACCTGGTCCATGCCCGCGAGGCCGGCGTCGGGGCCCTTCTCCCCGAAGGCAGTTACGTTTCCCACGATGATGCGGGGGTAGCGCTCGGAGAGGCTGTCGTAGTCGAGGCCGAACTGGGCGGCGAGGCCGGGGCGGAGGTTGGTCAGGACCACATCGGTGTTGGCGAGCAGGGCATCGAGGATGCCGGCGGCCTTCTCGTGGCGGAGGGCGAGGGGGAGGGAGTGGGTGCCGCGGTTGCGGGCGAGGAAGTGGCGGGTGACATCGCCCCAGCGGTAGCCGGTATGCCGCGAAGCCTCGCCCTCGAGGGGCTCGATCTTGATGACGCGGGCGCCACCGTCAGCGAGAAGCTGGGCGCCGTAGGGAACGGCGACGAACTGGCCGAATTCGAGCACCGTGATGCCGGCGAAGGGTTGCTCGTTGCTCACGCGTCGTCCTGTTGAGGCCGCTTGAAGTACAGCATCTCGCGGAAGACGAGCTGGGTGCCGACCCAGTTCTCAACGCGCGCGTCAGAGACCATCTCCCAGCCAGCATCGCCAAGGTCGCGGAGCGCTTCGGCGAGGTCGTTCGTGCCGTATTCGCGGTCGTCTTCGGGCTGGTGGCTGAAGTTGGCGACGATGGGCTGCTCCATGCCGCTGACGACGACGCGGGCGTATTCCCAGCGGGTCCGGTCGGTCACGCCGGAACCCCCTCGGGGGGCGGCGCATCCCAGAAGTTCTCAAGCTCGCCCTGGGGAAGGCCGCTGACGGGGTTGTAGGCGCCGCGGTGGAGGAGGCTCAGGAAGTGCTCGGGGGTCTCGACCGTCTCGTCGAGCTGGATGCTGAAGTAGCCGATTCCCTGGTTGGAGTGCGCGTCGGAGCCTCCCGTGCCGGGCTTGCCCAGCACCTTCGCGACCTGCAGGGCGAAGTAGTTCTCGCGAGGGGTGTTGCAGCCGTTGAGCACCTCGACGGCGTCGACGAGCTGGAACACGGGGAGCTTCGCCGCCTCCTCGGGGGTCAAGGTGAAGGCGGGCTTTCCCTGGCGCTTGAAGTGGACCGGATCGAAAAAGTGGCGGAAGGGGTGGGCGACGATGAGGTAGGCGCCCTGCTCGTCGGCGACCTCGCGCAGCCGTTCGAGGCGCCGGATGCCGCCCTCGTAGCCGCGCAGGCCGACGGCGATGACATGGCCCATGTCGGTCGAGACCTCCATGCCGTTCGAGATGAAGGTCTCGGGGTGGGCTTTGCGGAAGGGGTTGAGGTCCCACGACTCCCACATGCGGTCGTGCTCGGTGATGTTCACGCCGGTCAGGCCGATGCGGTTGGCCTCGGCGATGAGATCTTCGGGATCGAGCATGGAGTCGGATGCGCCGCGGGTCGTGTGCAGGTGCATATCGACGATGGTGCCGGCCACGTGCGCCTCCGCGCTCGTGAACAGCAGCACAAGCGCGCCAGCTATCTTATCGGCCCGCCAGGTGAGGCAGAAGCCAGCCGAAGAGACCGACGGCGGGAAGGCCCAGCCCGACCCACATCCACCAGAGGCGCGTCCAGAGGATGCTGAGGAGCATGACGGGCGCGACCGAGAAGACGACGGCGATGATCGTGAAGACGGCGCTGGGGCTGGCGAGGCCGTCGGGCTGGGCGCCGAGATCGGCGACCTCGTAGATGATGGCCGCAGCGAGGCCAACAAAGACCCAGCTCAGCACCGAGGCGGTGAGGATGGGGACGAGGAGGAGCGGTCCGGCGACATCGCGGTCAACCCACCGCTGAAGGGCCTCGCTGTCGCGGGAACGGAACACGAGGTATGTGATGGCGACGCTCGTGAGCATGGCCATCACGTAGCCGGCCATCGCGCCCGCGATCAGCGCCGCCATGGCGAGCCGGCCGTGGCGGTTGGGATGATCGTGCAGTCGAGGCCTTCGGCGGCCATCCGTACACGCTCGGTCTGGTCGACGGGACCGATCCAGAACAGGGTCGGACCGGCGCCGGCGAGGCGGATGGCCTCTCCCGTTCGCGCCTCGAGCTGCTCCCAGAGGCCGGCCAGGCCGGGGAAGCAGTCGAAGGCGACGCGCTCGAAGCTATTGTAGAGGTCCGCTCCGGTGACCTGCGCCGGCATACGCCTGGCAAGCGCCGTGCTCACGGTTGGTTCGTCGACCTGGCCGTCGCGGTCGAGGGCGCGGAAGAGGGTGGCGGTCTTGTTGGGGAGGGTGCCGGGGGGGATGAAGAGCACGACGCCGTGCTCCGGGAGGTCGGGGAGTGGGGTGACGCGCTCACCGCGTCCCTCGACGAGCGCCGTGCCGCCCGCGAGGAAGAAGGGCTCGTCGCTGCCGACAGCGGCGGCGGCGGTCGCCAGCGCCTCCTCCGTGACCCCGGGCCAGCGGCGGGCGAGCAGGCGGAGAACGGTGGCGGCGTCGGAAGCGCCGCCGCCAAGGCCGCCGGCGGCCGGGATGCGCTTCACGATGCGGACGCGGAACGGCTCGGGCTCACGCCCGAGCGCGCCGGCGAGCGCGTCGATGGCGCGCCAGGTGAGGTTCTCGGGACCCGCGGGGGAGCCGGCGGCGAAGGGACCGCTGTTCTCGATCGAGGTCGTGGGCGCCGCCTGCAGCGTGACCTCGTCGGCCAGGGCGAGCGTCTGGAGGATGCTGGTGAGGTCGTGGAAGCCATCCGGACGAGCAGCGCCCATCTCGAGGGTGAGGTTGATCTTGGCAGGGGCGGTTCCGGCAAACGCGTCAGGCATGGGAAGTGAAGGCCTCGAAGGCATCGAGGAGAGCGAGCCACTCCGGGATGGCGAGCGTCTCGGGGCGGCGGTGGGACTCGATGCCTGCCGCGTCGAGGGCGGGGCGGACGGCGTCGGGAACGTGGCCGGGGGCGCGAGAGAGGGCGTTGTGGATCTGCTTGCGGGGGTTGCGGAAGGCTCCCGACACGAGGGCGAAGAAGGCCTCGTCGCGCTCGGGGGGAACGAGGGGCGCCTCCCGCAGCGTGAGCCGCACAACGGAGGAGTGGACCGCGGGGGGCGGGTCGAAGGCGTTGGGCGGGACATCGAAGAGCGGTTCCGGTACGGCGTGGTTCTGGACGGAGATGCCAAGCAGCGAGAGCTTTCCGGGTTCGGCGGTGATCTCGCGGGCGACCTCGCGCTGCACCATCACGACGAGCTCCGACGGTCGCGGCCTCCCTTCCAGTAGGTGGCGGATGATCGGATTGGCGGCGAAGTAGGGGAGGTTCCCGACGACGCCGAAGGGGCGTTCGGCAGGGATGACCTCGGCGAGGTCGAGAATGCGGGCGTCACCCTCGACCAGCGTGAGGCGCTGTTGTCCTGCAAAGCGCTGGCGGAGGTGGCCGAGGAGGCGAGGCTCGATTTCCAGCGCGACGACCTCGTGGCCGGCGTCCAGGAGGGTTCCGGTGAGCTGGCCGGTGCCGGCTCCGATCTCGAAGAGGACGCCACCCTCGGGTACCCGCACGGCGGCCGCGATGTCGGCCAGCACACCCGTATCGACGAGGAAGTGCTGGCCAAGCGCCTTGCGCGCGCGGGGGCCGCGGGACTTCGCGCTCATGAGGCGATGGTAGGCCGGGCCGTGAGGGTCAGTCGAGGAGGTAGATGTGCACGTAGCCCGTGTGCCAGGGCTCGGGCGGATGGCCCTCGGGGAAGCCGAGGTCCACATCGTAGCCCTCGATCAGGCCACCGGTGTCGGCGGCGAGGCACTCGCCATAGCCGGGCACATAGAACCTGGAGCCCAGCGGAATGAAGTCCGGGTCGACGGCGCAGATGCCGTGTTCGAGGGGTACGCCGGTGAAGGTGATGCCATAGGCGGGATCTCCAAAAGGCGCCCACCCGTGCGTGGCGTTGTACCAGGTGGCCCACACCCGCAGCTTCTGGGTGTAGGGCCCGTCGTAGTCGTCGACGACGACGGGGGAGACCCCGTCTTCGGCCACGGGACCGCGGAGGCGCTCGCCGGAGATGGGTTCGGACAGGACCATGGCCGAGTGAGGCTCGCGGGAAATCTCGGCGCCGTTCTCATAGGTCACCTCCTCCCAGACCCGCACCTCCCCGGGCGTGCCTTCGACGAAACGCACCTCGCCGGGCGCGAGCGTGTGGTCGTCGCGCCAGTAGATGGTCGGCTCCGTGTACTCGATGTACTCCTCGACGACTCTCTCCACGAAGAGGACAACGAGCTCCATGTCGGGGTTCACCGCTGCGTCGAGAGGGTGGGAGATGCGGTCGTGCTCACCCAGCTCGACCCCGAGGTGGGCAAGCACCTCGTCAACGGTCTCGGCGGCGATGCGCAACGAGTCAACCTGGCCGCCGATGTTCACCGTGATGAGCACCCTCGGAGGGAGGGCGGCCACGGCCCGGTAGAGCGCCGTCATATCGGGAGGGGAGGAGCTCTCGATGGGCCTCCAGGCGTTGGGGTCGACAAGCACGCTCAGGAGGCGGCGGCCGGGCACGGCCTCGAGCACTGACGCCACCTCCGCATCGGCCTGAGGCGCCGCCGCGGCAGTCGAGTCGGTTACGGGCGCCTCGGGGAGGGCGCGAACGACCTCGATGCGGACTGGTTGCCCCTCGGAGGCAGCGGCGACGGATCCCGGGGCGAGTCCGTCCAGCTCGTGGCCGGGGGCAGCCCGGTAGCCCTCAACGTAGATGCGGTCGCCTTCGCCGACCTGCACGTCGGCCAGAGCAAGGGCGCCGGCGACGGTCCGGGCCCGGGTACGCACCTCGATCCGGGCGCCATCGGCGTGGACCACCACGGGCGTGGCGCGCTCGACGGCGAGGGCGGCCTGGTCGCCGGTGCGGGCGACGAGCACACGGTCGCCGGGGGCGAGGTCGAGAGCGGCAGCGGCGAGCGCTTCCTGCTCGTCGCCGAAGGTGGAGCGCACCTGCACGGTCGTGTCGCCCATCACCAGGGTGATGTTCTGGATGGGAAAGAGCTGGAAGGCGAGCACGACCAGGAGCGCGACCACGAGCATGGCCGCGGCATGGCGGCGGCCCCGGGTGGAGCGAGAGTACTCAATGGGATCGAAAGCGCCGAATGGCCGCCCGATCATCGGCGGGGGATCAACGGTGGGGCGGGGGCGAGGCAGGCTACGGTCCAAGGGCACCCCCTCCCCTGTCGCCACCCGTTCGGGGGCGACAGGCAAAATCCGGCAACGACCGTGCACCCGTCGTCGAAGTGAATGCCAGGCTTGCACCGCGCGAGCCAACTCGGACCCGGTGATTCTGCGGCGCCCGGAGCGTTCTACTTATGGCTGCTTCCTTCCGGACCTGACCAGGTTCGTAGTGCTCCGCCGCGCAGGACCAGATCGTCAACGCCGCTTTGCGAAGGCAGTCCCCGGAGAGACGACCCCTCGGACGGGAATTCAGCCCCGCTGGAGCGGTTTGCGGGTAACAGGGCACCGCTAGCTCCCCGCCTAGCACGGCCGGGCGCGTACCGTACGTAACAACATCATACGGGTCAACGGAGGCGTAATTCAGGCGCTTCCGTTTGAATCCTCGGGTGGCCGGATGGCGACGAGCTCGGCGCCCTCCTCGACCTGCACATCGACAGTCGCACCGACGCGCTCGACCACGCCCGAGGCGGGAGCACGGAGCTCGTTGTTCATCTTCATCGACTCGATGACGACGAGAACCTCGCCAGCCTCAACCTCGGCCCCGAGCTCCGTGCGGAACTCGATGACGGTCCCGGTCATGGGGGCGCGCAGCCGCACGAGGCCGTCGCTGGCGGCGGAGGCCGCCGCAGCCATGTTCGCGGCGCGGCGGCCGCGGCCGATCTGGACGTGGTAGGTGCGCCGTCCGATGGTGACATCGGCCCCTGCGCCACGGCGCTCGATATAGAGCTCGATAGGGCGGTTGTCGAGCATCATGACGTGCAGGCCGGCGCGAACGTGCTGGAGCTCGGCGAACTGCCAGTCGCCATCGCCGTGCAGGCGAACGCGGGCGCCGCCCTCGCCGTTGAGGCGTTCGACCTCGCCCCCGATGAAGCTGTCCTCGACCTGGATCAGATAGTTTTCGGCCATCGTCCCATCGCTTGCTGGCGCCAGGCGGAAGGAGCCGAAGGCCGCCGTTCCGCCGCCTTTGTAGCAGCCGCCGAGCGGCCGTCGCCGGTGAGTGTGAGGAGCGCAGCGATAGCTGCCGCCTCGAGAAGGGGTTCTTCAGACTGTCGCGGCACCACCTGGTGCCGGTCGAGGAAGTCGGTATCGAGGCTGCCTTCGACAAACGCCGGCAGGTTGAGAATCTCGATAAGGAAGGGGATGTTCGTGGCGACGCCGACGACCCGGGACTCCCGCAGCGCGCGCAGCATGCGCGCCCGGGCGTCCTCGCGGTCGGGGCCCCAGGCGGTCACCTTGGCGAGGAGGGAGTCGTAGAAGCGGGTCACCTCGTAGTCGTCGTGGAGGGCGCTCTCGACGCGGATGCCCGGGCCCGCCGGCTCACGCGAGAGCACGACGCGTCCGACGGAAGGGAGGAAGCCGTTCTGGGGGTCCTCGGCTACAATCCGGCACTCGATCGCCCAGCCGCGCGTGAGCAGATCGCCCTCGTCGTAGGAGAGCTCCTGGCCACTGGCGACGAGGATCTGGTCCGTTACGAGGTCGACGCCGGTGGTCATCTCGGTCACCGGATGCTCCACCTGGAGGCGAGCATTGACCTCGAGGAAGTAGTACTCCCCCTCGGGCGTGAGGAGGAACTCCACCGTGCCGGCGCTCCTGTAACCGGCGGCGCGCGCGATGCGCACGGCGGCGCGGTTGAGGGCGCGCCGAAGCTCCGCATCGACGGCCACCGAGGGGGTTTCCTCGATGATCTTCTGGTGGCGGCGCTGGATGGAGCACTCGCGCTCACCGAGCGGGATCACGTTTCCGAAGGTATCGGCGATGATCTGGACCTCGATGTGGCGGACCCGCTGCATCTGCTTCTCGAGGTAGACGGCTCCGTCCTTGAAGGCGGCAATCGCCTCGCGGCGGGCAAGATCAAGGGCGCGGGGAAGGTCCTCCTCGCGCTCAACGAAGCGGATGCCGCGGCCGCCGCCTCCGGCTGCCGCCTTGATGGCGATGGGATAGCCGATCTCGCGCGCGTACCGCGGAGCGTCGTCGAAGGACTCGAGGGGCTCGGTTCCGGGGACGACCGGCACGCCGACGCTGGCGGCCAGCGAGCGCGCCGCATTCTTGTCGCCCAGCAGCCGCATGGCCGCGGCGGAGGGCCCGATGAAGGTGAGGCCCGCATCCTCGCAGGCCTCGGCGAAGTCGGCGTTCTCGGCGAGGAAGCCATAGCCGGGATGGATGGCGTCGGCGCCGCAAGCCAGGGCGATGTCGATGATCCGATCGCCGTTCAGGTAGCTCTCGGCAGCTACTGCGGGGCCGACCAGGTAGGCCTCGTCCGCATAGCGCACGTGGCGGGAGAGTCGATCGACCTCGGAGTAGATCGCGACGGAGGCGATCCCCAGATCGTGCAGACCGCGCACGATCCGCAACGCGATCTCTCCACGGTTGGCGATCAGGACCTTCTTCAGCATCCAACCCTCTCGTGCGCCAGGCGCCGGGCAGATCAGCTTAGCGGGTTGCGATGAGCGCCGAAACACACAGTCCTTTCCTTTTTTCTGGTCCCGCCGGGGGCGAGGACGTACGCTGAGGCCATGAACGACCACACCCTGCGCGTGCTGGAGTTCGACAAGGTGCGGGCCATGCTGGCGGGCGAGACAGCTTTCAGCCTGGGCCGGGAGCTGGCCCTTGCGCTCGAACCGGAGCGCGAGCACGGGGCCGTCCTGGCGCTGCAGGCCGAGACCGCGGAGATGACGCACATCGACCAGATGGGCCTCGACGTTCCCCTCGGGGGCATGCGCGACCTGCGGGCGTTGGTCCACGCGGCAACGATCGGGCAAGCGCTCGAACCCACCGACCTGCAGGACGCAGCAGGGTCGTTCGACACAGCCCGACGGGCGCGCCAGCTGGCCGAACGCCTCGCCGAGCAGACGCCCCGCATCGCGGCAATCGCCGAGGCAGTCGCGGACTTCCGGGCGTTCGTCACCGAGGTACAGCGCGCGATCACCCCGAGGGGGGCGGTCGCCGACGACGCGAGTCCCGAGCTGGCGGCCGTTCGGCGCCAGCTGAGGGTCGCGCAGGGGAGACTCGAGCAACGCGCGAGGACGGCCCTGGGCGACGCGATCCGGCGGGGGGTAGCCCAGGAGGAACTGCTGACCGAGCGGAACGGGCGCATGGTCATCCCCGTGAAGGCGGACTTCCGGGGGCAGCTTCCGGGCATCGTCCACGACGTGTCCTCGAGCGGGGCGACGGTCTTCCTGGAGCCGATGAGCGTCGTCGAGACGGGCAACGAGGTGCGCGAGCTGCAGCTGGCCGAGGAGCGCGAGGAACGCCGCGTGCTGCTGCAGCTCTCGGGGATGGTGGGGGAGCGGGAGGACGAGGCGCTCGCGACGCTCGAGGCGATGGCCCGGCTCGACCTGCTGCGGGCGAAGGTGCTACTCGGGAAGCGGCTGGGCGCCGCCCTGCCCCGCGCCGACGGCGACGCTTCCTGGCTCGGCCAGGGCGGCGACACGTCGCTTCTGCGGGCGCGGCACCCGCTGTTGCAGGGCGACGTAGTCCCGATCGACCTCGACCTGAGCGAGGAGGCGCCGGGGCTGCTGATCACCGGTCCGAACACGGGCGGCAAGACGGTGGCGCTGAAGACGGTAGGCCTGCTCACGCTGATGGCGCAGGCGGGGCTGCCCGTCCCCTGCGACGAGGGCAGCCGCTTCGTGACCTACGGGGCGATCCACGCCGACATCGGAGACGAGCAGTCGATCGAGCAGTCGCTTTCGACCTTCTCGTCGCACATGCGCACGGTGGGGGGAATCCTCGAAGCCGCGGCGCCCGGAACGCTGGTGCTGCTCGACGAGCTGGGCGCGGGCACCGATCCCGAGGAAGGGGCGGCGCTCTCCCGCGCCGTGCTGGAAACGCTGCTGGACCGCGGCTGCGCGATCATCGCGACCACGCACCACGGCGAGCTGAAGACGTTCGCGCAGGAGGAACCACGCCTGCGGAACGCCTCGGTGGAGTTCGACCTGCAGACGCTGAGCCCGACGTACCACCTCACGATCGGCCTGCCCGGCCAGTCGAACGCCATCGCCATCGCGCGGCGGCTGGGCATCGACGAGGGCGTGCTTGAGCGGGCGGAGGAACGGGTCGCGCCGGAGACGCGGGAGCTGGACGGCCTGCTGGACGAGGCGCGCCGGGAGCGCGCGGGCGCCGCGGAGGCGCGCAGTCGCGAGGAGGAGGCGCGGCGCGAAGCGGAGGAGCTGCGTCACCAGCTGGCGGAGCAGCACCGCGCGATCGAGACGGAACGGGAGGCGATCCTGGGGCGGGCGCGGCGGGAAGGCGAGGCGCTGGTCGCGCGGGCGCAGCGCGAACTGGAGCGGCTGGAACGCCGCGAACGCGAGCGGACCGTCGACCGCGAGGCGGCGGAGCGCCTGCAGGCGCTGGACGCGGAGATCGAGGCGGCGGGCAAGCAGGCGACAGAGCGGGCGACCGCCTGGCTCGACCCCGTCTCGCCGGGCGATGTCGTGCGCGTGCGGGACATCCCGCAGCAGGGAGAGGCGGTGACGGGCGTGGGGGCGGACGGGCGCGTGGAGGTGCGGTTCGGGTCGATGCGGATGAAGGTTTCGGTTGACCGCATCGAGCGAACGGAGCCGAAGCTCGCGCCGCCCGCCAGAGCAACGGTGGACCTGCCCCCTGCCGCTTCGGTTGCAGCCGAGCTCGACCTGCGAGGTCAGCGGGCTGAGGAGGCGGTCCTGAACTTCGAGGGGCACCTCGACGACGCGTTTCGGGCGGGGCTGCCATCGATTCGAATCATCCACGGGAAGGGCACCGGCGCCCTGCGTGCGGCCATCCGCGAGGCGCTAGCACGGCACCCGCTGGTGCGTCGCTACGAGACGGCGCCGCCGCACGAAGGCGGCGACGGCGTGACCATCGCCGTGCTGGCGGGCTAGCGATGCCGCGCCAGCGGGACGCGCGAGGACTCCAGGCGTCGTTGGGCTTCTCCGCGGGCGAGCGGCCCGACGCGCCGCTCGCGGCGCGGATGCGGCCGCGAACGATCGACGAGTTCGTCGGGCAGCAGCCGGCGGTGGGGCCGGATGCGCTGCTGGGACGCGTGGCGACGGGCGCGACGCTGCCGTCGATCATCCTGTGGGGCCCGCCGGGGTGCGGGAAGACAACGCTGGCGCGCATCCTCGCGAGCGACACCGAGGGGGAGTTCGTCGCCCTCTCCGCTGTTGCGTCGGGCGTGGCGGAGCTGAGACGCGTCATCGGGGAGGCGCAGCAGCGCCGGGACGCGGGCGTGCGCACGGTGCTTTTCATCGACGAGATTCACCGGTTCAACAAGGCGCAACAGGACGTCATCCTTCCTTATGTAGAGAACGGCACGGTGACCCTCATCGGGGCGACGACGGAGAACCCATCGTTCGAGGTGGTCGCGCCGCTGCTGAGCCGGGTGCGGGTGGTGCGGCTGGAGGCGCTGGCGGAAGACGACCTCGCGCGCATCGTCGAGCGCGCGCTGGGGGACGGGGAGCGGGGACTGGGGCCGCTGGGGCTCGCGATCGGAGAGGAGCCGCGGGTGGCGCTGGTCGAGGGCGCACACGGAGACGCGCGGGCCGCGTTGAGCGCGCTGGAGATCGCGGCGGAGTCGGCGCGAGGGGACGGCCGCGAGGAGATAGAGGCCGGAGACGTGCGTCGGGCGCTGCAGGAGCGCCGTCCCTACTACGACAAGGAAGGCGACTACCACTACGACGCGATCTCGGCGTTCATCAAGTCGGTGCGGGGGTCAGACCCCGACGCGGCGGTCTACTGGCTCGCGCGCATGGTGGAGGCAGGGGAAGACCCGCTGTTCATCGTGCGGCGCATGGTGATCCTGGCGGCAGAGGACATCGGGCTGGCGGATCCGCAGGCGCTGGGCGTGGCGACCTCCTGCCAGCAGGCGGTGCACTTCATCGGCATGCCGGAGGGGTTCCTGCCGATGGCCGAGTGCGCGCTCTATTTGGCCCTCGCGCCGAAGAGCAACTCGGCGCTGACGGCGTACGCGCGGGCGAGCGAGGACGCGCGGCGCACCTCTCACCTGCCCGTTCCCCTGCATCTTCGCAACGCAGCGACCGGGTTGATGCGCGAGATGGGCTACGGCTCCGGCTATCGCTACGCGCACGACGAACCCGACCACTACGCGGAGGGCGAACGTTACCTGCCCGAAGAACTGGGCCAGACGCGGTACTATCACGCGGGCTCGCTGGGAGCAGAGGCGTCGCTGGCCGACCGCCTCGCCCGTCAACGGGAGCCCGGGGAGGAACGCTCTGACAGCAGCAGCGATTCAGGTTGAGGTTCTGCACACGCGCGGGCAGTCGCCGGGCGACGAGGCCGAGGAGAACCTGCGCCTCGCCATTGAGGCGACGGGCGTGGAGGTCGAGGTCACGTACACGGAGGTGCTGAGCCAGGAGGATGCGACCACGAAGCGCTTCCTGGGCACGCCGAGCATCCGCGTCGAAGGAATCGACGTCGAGTACGGGAACCGTCCGCCGGAAGAGGTGCAGATCGGAACGCGCTACTACAACACGCCGGAGGGCTGGAGGCCGTATCCGCACGCTCGTCTGATCGCAAACGCGATCCTGGAGGCGCACACAGCGCAGGAGGGCGGCTAGCCTTCGGAGGCCGCGGCCTCGCTCGCGTGCGGGGCCGCGCCGGCGTACTCGGCGAAACGCCCCTCGCTGTCCCAGAGCAGCCACCACTCCCGCTTGGCCTCCATGCGGAGGAAGCGCTCGTTGCGGCGCAGCACGGTCTCGGTCTGGCGGAAGCCGGCGCGCTCGAAGGAGCGGCGGGCGCGCTCGTTCCACTCCAGGGTGTGGAGGTAGATGCGCCGCAGGGGGAGCGACTGCCAGGCGAAGCGGAGAAAGGCGATCGTGGCCTCGGTGCCGAGCCCGGCGCCGCGGCTCTCGGCCGGTCCGATGGAGATGCCGTACTCGGCCGTGCCGGAGACGTGGTCGGCGTTGTAGTACATGAGCGCGCCGATGTGCACGCCCTCCACCGTCTCGATGGCGTAGGCGTGCCGCGCCGGGTTCGAGAAGCGCAGGTCGCGCTCGAACTGCTGGACGTATTCGCGGTAGGAGAGAATGAGGGGTGGGGTGGCGTCGTAGCGAGCGACCTCGGGGTCGCGACGCCAGGCGTACTCGGCGGCGGCGTCCTCGATGCGCTTCTCGCGAATGCGCAGGCGGGGCGTCTCGGCCACGACGACGACGGGCCTGGGCTCGCTCATGCGTCCGCCCCCAGCATCGCCAGCGCCTTCTCAAGGATGTCGCGCTCGGTTACGAAGGTGAGCCGGGCGAGCGCCTCGCCGGACGAAACCCAGACCACCTCGTCGTACTCGTAGTCGCGGTCGGCGAAGTCGCCACCGCTGGCCGTCATGAGCCAGTGGTGGACGTGCTTGTGGTAGCGGCGTCCGTCCTGGGAGAACCAGTAGTCGATGACGCCCACCTTCTCGCCGAGCACGACCTCGAGCCCGGTCTCCTCGGCAACCTCGCGGAGGGCGGTGGCCTCAAGGGTCTCGCCCTTGTCAGGGGTGCCCTTGGGAATGCCCCAGCGCCCGTCTCTCGCCTGGTAGCCAATGACGACCTCGATGGCGCCGCCGGAATCCCGACGCCAGACCACTCCGCCCGCAGAGACGGAGTCGATGACGGGTAGCCGGCGGGCGGCGCGGGTGCTCACTCCTCGAACTCCGCGTAGTCGCGCTGGACCGCGGAGGCCGCCTCGATGGCCTCAGCGATGACTTCCTCCCAGCCCTCGGGGGCTTCCTCGGCGAACTCGCGCAGGTACTCGAGGGCAACCTCGCCGCCGACCTCCCCCACAGCCTCGATGGCCGCCCTGGCCACCTCTTCCTCGGCGTCGAGAAAGAGATCGGCGAGGCGGTCGACAGCGTCTTCGGAGTCGATCTCCCCGGCGGCGATGACGGCCTCGCGCCGGAACTCGGGGTCGCCCGACTCGAACTGCTCGAGCACGTATTCGAGCCAGTCCTCGCGGGCGGAGAGTCCCATGGCGCGCACGGCGGCAAGCCGCACCGTCTCGTCGTCGCCGTAGTAGGCCTCGAGGACGAGGCCGTCGATCCAGGGAAGCGTGCGCGGCGCCAGCGACTCAAGGGCGCTGGCGCGGACGGCGGGGGCGCGGGCGGGGTCGGAGGCGGCAGCGCGGAGGCTCTCGACGACGGCCTCGCCTTCGCGCTCGGGGAAGTGGCCCAGCTCCAGGCGCACCACGAACTCGCCGAGGATGTCGGCGGCGTCGGCTGCCACCTCCTCGTCGTCGTCGTCACGGAGGACGGAGGTCAGGAGGCGAGCGGTCGTGCGGTGGGTGGACTCGCGCAGCGCTTCGACGGCGGCGCCGCGCACCTCGGCCAGGGGGTCGGCGATGGCCACGCCGGCGAAGCGGGAGAACTCGACCTCGACGCTCTCGTCGGAGAGGCGCACGGCCTCGGTGATGACCTTGACGCGGGTCTCGTCGGGGATGCGGAGCCAGGCGCCCTCGAGCGCCTTCACCTGCTCGCGGTCGAGGTCGGAGAGGACGGGGAGCTCCGAGGGAAGCAGATCAGCGCCGCCGGCGAGCCGTTCGAGCGCCTCGTTGAGCTCGGCGAGCGGGGTCGAGGAGGCGGTCATACCTCTGATCGTACACAGCGGGTCAGCCCTCGGCGCGAAGGTCCCGGGAAAGAAGCGCCTCGAGGGCGTCTGTGACCGAGCTTTCGCCGGAGATGACGGCGTTGACCTGCTCGGCGATGGGCATGTCGAGGCCCCGGCGGGCGGCCAGCGCGAGCGCCACCGGGGCGGTGGCAGCGCCTTCGACGACGCCGCCGGCAGCGGCCATCGCCTGCTCGGGCGTGTCGCCCGCGGCGAGGCGCTCGCCGAAGCGGTGGTTGCGGCTGAGCGGGGAGTAGCAGGTCGCCATGAGATCGCCGACGCCGGCGAGGCCGAGGAGGGTGGTTGCCGACGCCCCTTCGGCGACGGCGAGGCGGGTGATCTCGGCGAGGCCGCGCGTCGTGAGGGAGGCGAGGGCGTTCGCGCCGAGGCCGAGTCCGGCACCCACCCCAGCCGCAATCGCGACGACGTTCTTGAGGGCGCCCCCAAGCTCGACGCCGACGAGATCGGCTGAGCGGTAGACGCGGAAACGGGAGGTGCTGAGGGCGCGCTGCCACATCTCCGCCTCCGCCTCGCCAGACGAGGCGACGGTGGAGGCGGCGGGGAGGCCGGCGACGATCTCGCGGGCCAGGTTGGGCCCGGAGAGGGCGGAGATGCGCTCAGAGGGCCAGCCACAGGCGGCGAGCACCTCGCTCATGCGGAGCAGCGAGCCGTGCTCGATGCCCTTTGCCGCGGAGAGCACGGGAACGTTGCGCGAGAGGGCGGAGTGTTCCGCCGTCGCGCGGAAGGACTGGGCGGGGGCGGCAACGACGATGCCATCGGGAGTCGCGGGGGCGTCATCGACGGGGCAAACGCTCACGGCGGATGGGAGCTGGAAGCCGGGCAGGCGGGCGAGTCCCCGGTCGCGGTCGACGGCGGCTGCTTCCTCGGCGGTGCGGGCCAGCAGAGTCACCTCGGCGCCGCGGGCGAGGAGACCCGCGAGGGTCACGCCCCAGGAGGTCGCGCCGGCAACGAGGAAGGCAGGCACGGCTCAGCCGCTCGCGGGCTTGTCGCCGCCCTGCCCGAGCTTCGGTTCGGTGCCGGCGATCAGGCGGCGGATGTTGGGGATGTGCATGTAGTAGAGGAACCCGACCATGCCGAGGGCGTACCAGGCGACGATGGGGTCGAGCTCACCGGCCAGGGCAAGCCCGCCCGTGATGCCGACGGCAGCAATCCCGCCGACCAGCGACATGACCGAAGCCATGCGGGTGATGCCGACGGCAATGACACCCGCGCCGAACATCGCGAGGGCAAGCAGGGGCGTGATGGCGAGGAGCGTACCGAGGGCGGTCGCGACACCGCGGCCGCCGCGAAAGCCCGCGAAGACCGGCCAGACGTGGCCGACCACCGCCGCTCCGCCGCCAGCCATCGCAACGCCCACGTCATCGAAGAGGAAACGGCCGATGACGACCGGGGCCGCGCCCTTGCCCACGTCGGCGAAGAGGACAAGAGCGGCGGGGATAGGGCCCGCGGTGCGCAGGATGTTGGTCATGCCGGTCTTGCCGCTGCCGAACTCGCGGATGTCCTTGCGCAGCCAGATGTAGCCAAGCACTAGTCCCGTCGGGATCGAGCCGAGGACGTAGCCGATGGCGACATTGCCGATGTACTCGCCGATCATGCGGGCTCATCTTCCTCGCTCGAGCCACGGAAGGCGAACCGGATGGCGGTGCCCTCGAAGTCGTGCGCCTCGCGCAGGCAGCGTTCGAGGTAGCGGCGGTAGCTGAAGTGGAGCAGCTTCGGGTCGTTGACGAACACGACGAAGGTGGGCGGGTCGACCGATGGCTGGGTGGCGAAGCGGACCTTGAGGCGCTTGCTGTGGACGACCGGGGGGGCATGGTCGCGCAGGGCGCGGCGGAAGATGCCGTTCAGTTCGCCCGTGGGAATCCGGCGGCGGCGCGCCTCGCGCGCCTCGGCGGCCAGGCGGAGCAGGTCGGGGAGGCCGGCGGCCTCCTCCGCCGAGACGAACGTGAACATCGCCCACGGCAGGAAGCGGAAACGCTCGCGCAAGGCGGCGAGCAGGCGGGCGCGGTCCTCCTCGGGGCTCTCCCAGAGGTCGGTCTTGTTCACCGCCACGACGATGCCGGTCGAAGCCTCCTTGGCGAGACCGGCGATGTGCGTGTCCTGCGAAGTCACGCCCTGCGAACCGTCGATGAGGACGACGGCGACGTCGCAGCGGGCGAGGGCGGCGGTGGCGCGGAGGACGGCGTGGCGCTCGACGCCCTGGCCGCGCTTGCCGGGGCGCCGGATGCCAGCAGTATCGATCAGCGTGAAGGCGCCCTCGGGAGCATCGAGGTCCGTGTCGATGGCGTCGCGGGTGGTACCGGCAACGTCGCTGACGATGACGCGCTCCTCGCCGATGAGGGCGTTCACGAGGGTCGATTTGCCGACGTTGGGTCGCCCGACGATGGCGACGCGAACCCGGTCCTGCTCGACGAGGGGCGGGATCTCGGGGAGGCGCTCGACCACCTCATCGAGGAGGAGGCCGACGTTCAGGTCGTGGAGGGCGGACACGGGGAGGGGCGGGCCGAAGCCGAGCGCCCCCGCCTCGGCGGCGGCGACGATCTCCCGCGACTCGTTGTCGGCCTTGGTCGCAACGAGAATGGCGGGGGTCTGGCCGCGCCGAACGGCATCGGCCACGTCGTAGTCACTGGCGGTGAGGCCATCGCGGGAGTCGACGCAGAAGAGGACGAGGGTGGCCTCCGCGATGGCAGCGTTGATCTGGGCGCGGATGAGGTCGGTGTAGTCGCCCTCATCCTCGACCTGGAAGCCGCCGGTATCGAGCAGGAGGAAGGGGCGGTCACGCCACTCGACCTCAGCCTCGAGGCGGTCGCGGGTGGTGCCGGGCTCGTCCTCGATAATGGCGAGCCGTTCACCCACGATGCGGTTGAAGAGGGACGATTTGCCCACGTTGGGACGGCCCACGATGGCCACACGGGGGAGATGGGCGGAGGCGATCACTGCCCCGCCTCATCCTCTTCCGCGGCCTCGCCCGATTCGTCGTCTTCGCCGGTCGCCTCCTCGTCCTCTGGCGGTTCGTCCTCGGGAGGGGCGACCAACTCGACCCAGAGGGGGGCGACGGACACAACCTCGATGCCCTCGGGCACGGTGACTTCGGGCTGGTGGCGGGAGAACCGCGGCGGGGCTCCGGCGAGGGAGACCCGCGCGGTCACGTCGTCCAGGCCGAGGCGAGCGAGGTCCGGCTCCAGGCCGGCGATGCGCACTTCGACGAAGTACACGCCGGACGCGAGCTCCAGCCCCTCTGGAGTGTCGCTGAAGATGGGGACGACGCGGAGCACGCGCCAGCCCTCCTGGGGTTCGATGGTGACCGTGATGAAGACGGTCTCGACGTTCGCGGACACGCCCGCGGGGAGCTCGAGATCGCGGCTCTCGATGACCTGCGCGATGGCGCCGCTGACGTCGGCGTCCTCGACGACGAAGGCGGACAGGCCCTCGACGATGTCGCGCGGGCCCGTGACCTCGATGGGGGAGGGGCTGACGGCGACGTCGGTGACGGTGTAGCCGCGCGCGGGCGTACCGGTCGCGCCTCCGAGGACGGCGATCTGCCGCGTCAGCAACGCCTCCTCGACGGGCACGGTGACCCGCGCACGGTTCCGCGAGAGCGTGACGGTGACGCGGGAGCCGTCGGCCGTTCGTGGAACGAGCTCCACGTTGAAGGTCTGGGTGTTCTGCAGGCCCGCGATGGAGACGGTCGCCTGGATCTCGTCCACCGAATCGACGAGCTCTTCCCGACCGGTGATCTCGACGAAGGGAGGGTCGACCGCCTCCAGACCCTGGCGGAAGCCCGAGGGGAGCTCCCCGGTGATGACGACGGTCACGGGAAGCTCCCTGCTGACGGTCGCGACCACGGAGACCTCGACAGTCCTCGGCTCGGGGCGGATGACGCGGACTTCGCGGCGCTCGGTGGTGACGGTGACGGGAAGGCTGCGGATGTCGCCGGCCCTCGCCTGGGAAGCATCCACGACCGCGCTGAAGTCGGCCGCGCGGAGCTCGTCGACGTCTTCCTCCCGAGCCTCAACGAAGACGCGAATGGGTTCGACCTCGCCCACGATGAGGCCGTTGGGCACGTTGACGACCTCCACCGGGATCGCGGCCTGGTCCTCGGCGGGGACGGTAGCCTCGATGCGCGGGTTCTCCACGTCCTCCACCAGGAACCAGATGGCGAAGGAGAGCACGAGGCTGAAGAGCATGAGCGGCCAGTTGTGGACGACGGAGAAGACCGTGGCCCTCGCAAGGGTGCGCGCGGTCAGCAGCAGCGGGCGCAGGCGTACCCAGAGGTCATTCATTCGTCACGCGCTCTAGGCCGGCAGGCTCGCCCTGGCCACCGTCGGGATGGCGCTCCATGCGCCGGTGAAGCTCCTGGGCGAGGAGCGACCCGCGGGCAACCCGGTCGAGGCGGCCACTCTGGGCCACGCTGATCTCGCCGGTCTCCTCGGAAACGATGACGGTGAGGGCGTCGGTCTGCTCGGTTATGCCGACGGCGGCGCGGTGACGCGTCCCGAGCCGGCGCACGCCGAACCCCCGCACCTCGTCGGCCAGGGGCAGCTCGCAGGAAGCGGCGACCACGCGGGCGCCGCGGACGACCGTGGCCATGTCGTGCAGGGGCGAGTTGGGGAAGAAGATGCCTTCGATCAGCTCGGCGGAGACCCGTGCATCGACGGAGACGCCGGTCTCGACGACGTCCTGCAGGCCTGTTTCGCGCTCGAAGACGATGAGGGCGCCGTGCCGTTCCCGCGCCATGCGCGTGGCCGCCTCCGCGACGGCATCGATGGTGTCGTCGGTGGGATCATGGGCGAGAAGGTCCTGGATACCGGTTCGGCCGAGCAGGTCGAGGCCGCGTCGGATCTCCGGCTGGAAGATGACGGCCGCGCCGACGATGAGGGCGACAAGACCGTTCTGCAGGATCCAGTTGACGGCGGTCAGGTCGAGCGCGAGCCCGAGGATGACGAGGACGAGGATGAGGCCCACGGCGCCGCGCAGCAGGGTGATGGCGCGCGTGCGGCTCAGCAGCCGGAAGGCGGCGAAGATGGCGGCCGCGATGAGCAGCACGTCGATCGCCGCCGACCAGTCAAACTGGTTGAGGACTTCGCGAGCCTCCTGGAAATCCATGGTCCATCGCTCGCGGCGCGTGCGCGCCGGCCTCCCTGGCAATCATAGCGAACACGCCCACGGCCAGAGGTTCAGGACGCGGGCGCGTCCACGAGCCCCAGGAGGAAGGCGACGGCCGCCACCTGCGCCCAGACGCGGTTCTCGGCCTGGTCGAAGATGATGGAGTTGGGGGACTCCATGGCAGCGTCGGTGATCTCCTCGCCACGGTGGGCGGGGAGGTCGTGCATCACGAACGCGCCGGGAGCAGCGCGGGCGACCAGCCGATCGTCGACGCAGTACCCGACGAAGTCTTCACGGCGCTGCTCCGCCTCGCGCTCCTGGCCCATCGAGATCCAGGTGTCGGTGTAGAGCGCTTCGACGCCGCTGGCGGCCTCCTCGGGGTCGGCCGTGTGGAGGAAGGAGCCGCCGGTGCGGTCGGCGCGGGCCCGAGCTTCTTCCAGGACCGTCTGGGGCGGGCGGTAGCCCTCAGGGGTCGCGAGCCGCACGTGCATCCCGAGGGAGGCGGCGGTCACGATGAGGCTGGAGGAGACGTTGTTGCCATCGCCGACGAAGGCGAGGGAGTGGCCTCGCGGGTCGCCGAAGCGCTCGCGCAGGGTCAGCAGGTCGGCGAGCGCCTGGCAGGGGTGCTGCTCGTCGGTGAGGGCGTTGACGACGGGGATGTCGGAGAAGCGCGCGTATTCCTCGACGATGACCTGTCCGAAGGTGCGCACGGCGACGATGTCGACGTAGCGGGCGAGGACACGGGCGACATCCTTGATGGCCTCGCGCTCGCCGAGGCCCACCTCCTGGGGGGCGAGGTAGAGGGTTTCGCCGCCGAGGTGGTGCATCCCCACCTGGAAGCTGACGCGGGTGCGCAGCGACGGCTTCTCGAAGAGGAGCGCAAGGTGCTTCCCCTCGAGGAGCTTGCGGGGACGACGCTTGAACTCCAGGGCGGTCTCCAGGAGGAAACCGATCTCGGCAGGCATGAGGTCGGCGGAGTCAAGCAGGTGTCGTGTCATTGAACGAGTGTTGGGGAGCGACGGCCAACGAACAATGGTCGTGGGGAGAGGCGGTCGGGGCCCGTGTCGCGGGTGTTTGGTACGATCGAGGGGCCGCAGGGGTGTAGCTCAGTTGGTAGAGCATCGGCCTCCAAATCCGAGTGTCGCGGGTTCGAGTCCTGCCACCCCTGCCAAACCCTCTTCCTGAGATCGGGCGGGCGGCAGTCCTCGCGCTTGCCGCAGGCTGGCTCGCTGCCTACGATCGATGGTCTGGGCCCAGGTGGTGGAACCGGCAGACACGCTGTCTTGAGGGGGCAGTGCCCTTTTGGGCGTGTGAGTTCAAATCTCACCCTGGGCACCAGTTTTCCCTTGCGGCGCCGTGGCCAAGTGGTAAGGCAGAGGTCTGCAAAACCTTTATCACCGGTTCGATTCCGGTCGGCGCCTCCAACCCTGTTTCCTCAATTCGTCGGGCGTGAACGCACCAAGGCCGCTAGAATCCGGCGACTCCACGCCGAGGACCGCCCATGACCTTCGCCGAGACCATCGCCAGCGCTCGCGCCCAGAACCGCACCCTCCTCTCCGAGGTGGAAGCGAAGGGGGCGCTGGGCGACGCGGGTATCCCCGTGACGGCGACCACGCTCGCACAGACGCGCGAGGAGGCGGCGGCGCAGGCGGAGGCGATCGGCTATCCGGTGGCGCTCAAGGTTGTCTCGCCGAACGTGGCGCACAAGAGCGACGTCGGCGGCGTGGTCCTCGGGCTTGAGAGTCACGAAGAGGTCGCCGAGGCGTATGACGAGATCATCCACTCCGTGCAGGCGGCCCAGCCCTCGGCCGTGATCGAGGGCGTCTCCGTGCAGGAGATGGCCTCGCCCGGGGTAGAGGTGATCCTCGGGGTCACGACAGACCCGCAGTTCGGGCCGGTGATGATGTTCGGGCTGGGGGGGATCATGGTGGAGGTGCTCGGCGACGTGGCCTTCCGGCTGGCGCCCCTCGGAGAGGGCGACGCGCGCGACATGATCGACGAGATCCAGGGACGGCAGGTGCTCGACGGGGTGCGGGGGCAACCGCCGGTCGACATCGGCGCGATCGAGGCGATGCTCGACCGCGTGTCGGCATTCGCGGCTGACCACCCGGAGGTGGCGGAACTCGACCTGAACCCGGTCATCGCCTCGCCTGAGGGCGCGATCGCCGTGGATGCGCGCATCGTGCTGGCGGAGGCCTGAGATGGCGGTACCGGGGCACCCGCTCGACCGCATGTTCAATCCGAAGACGGTCGCCATCATCGGCGACAAGGGTCCGAACTACATGTGGCTGCGGAACAATCAACCCTTCAAGGATCGAGGCGGCAACCTCTACTCCGTTCAAATCGACGAGAAGGAGATCCCCGGCATCGAAGAGCTGGGCATCGAGAATTTCCGCGCGCTCACGGACATCCCGGAGCCGGTCGACTATGCCCTCGTGGCGGTGCCCCGGCACGTCTCGCCGTACGTGATGAAGGACCTGATCGAGGCGGACGTGGGAGGTGCGGCGTTCTTCACCTCGGGCTTTGCCGAGACGGGGGAGGAGCTCGGCGTGAGCCTGCAGGCGCAGCTCACGGAGATGGCCCGCGAGGCCAACTTCAACGTCGTGGGGCCGAACTGCATGGGGTTGTACCTGCCGCGTGTGGGGGTGCGCTTCAACCCGGACGTGCCGGTGGCCGACGACGGGCGAGTCGGGTTCGTCTCCCAGTCGGGGACGCACAGCATCATGTTCAGCCTGGTGATGGGCGCGAACGGGATGCACCTGAGTCGCTGCGCCAGCTTCGGCAACGCGATCGTGCTCGACATCAGCGACTACCTTGAGTACCTGACCGAGGACCCCGAGACGGACGTCATCGCGATGTACGTGGAGGGCGTAAAGGACGGGCCTCGGTTCGTGAAAGCCCTCCAGGCAGCGACAGCCCGCAAGCCGGTGGTGGTGTGGAAGGGCGGCCAGACGGACGCAGGGGCGCGGGCGACGATGTCGCACACGGGCTCGCTGGCTTCGCCGCACGCGGTCTGGCGGGGAATCATGCGGCAGTGCGGGGCGATCTCGACGAACAGCCTCGACGAGACGGTCGACGCGGTGAAGGTGCTGCTCGACGCCAAGCCCTCGACGGGCAAGCGAATGGCCCTCATGGCGATGACGGGCGGGCAGTCGGTTTCGATCACGGACGCGTTCGTGGGTGAGGGGTTCGAGGTGGGGCGGTTGAGCGAGCAGTCCTACGAGGAGCTGTCGAGCTTCTTCAACATCATCGGCGGGAGCTTCCAGAACCCGCTCGACATGGCCGGCACTGTGCAAGGGAAGCGGGAGACGCTGGAGCGCATCCTCGGCATCCTCGACGCCGACGAGAGCGTCGACGCGCTCGTGATGGAGCAGTCGGCGATGTTCGGCGCGCGGCAGTGGAAGGACCACCCCGAGCGCGTCGACGACCTGGTCGACACGCTGGCGAGCCACATCGAGCGTTCGGCAAAGCCGTTCCTGATGGTGATGCACCCCGCGCACGAGGAAGCGTTCGTGGCGGAGGTGCGGCTGAAGTTCGCGGAGCGGCGTATCCCGGTATTCGCGAGCTTCGAGCGGGCCGCGGCAGCGGCAGCACGCGCCCTGCCGCAGGGGACGCGCAGCTAGCGCTCGGGGCAGCCCTCGCAGCGGGGCAGGGCGTGGTGGGGTTCGCCCGCCACGACACCCGCTGTCGCGAGGAGCGCGCGCAGACGCCAGAGCGGCAGCCCCATCACCGAGCAGTAGCAGCCGTCGAGCGCGGTCACCGTTGGCACGTCCTCGTCCTGGATGGCGTACGCGCCAGCCTTGTCGAGGGGGCGGCCGCTGGCGACGTAGGCGGCAATCGCGTCGTCGTCCAGGTCCGCGAGCGTGACCTGCGAGGCGCTGACCTCGCTGGCGGCGCCACTCGCGGAGACAACGGCGATGCCGGTCACAACGAGGTGCGGCTTGCCGCGCAGCGCCCGCAGCATGGCTGTCGCCGTCTCCGGGTCGCCGGGCTTGCCGTAGGCACGCTCGCCGTCGTGAACGATCGTGTCCGCGCCGATGACGACGGTCCCCGGGTGGCGGCGGGCGACGGCGGAGGCTTTCTCGCGGGCGAGGCGGCGTGCGTCGGCGCGGGGGTCATCGGTCGTGCGCTCGTCGATGTCCGCGGGGTCGACCGTGACCTCGTCGAGGAGCGCCTTCAGGAGCTCGCGTCGACGGGGCGAGGCGGAGGCGAGAACGACGCGACCGGGCACGCTAGGCGGGGGTCCGCGTCAGGCGCGAGACGCACTCGATGTGGGCGGTTTGCGGGAACATGTCGATGGGCGTGACGCGTTCGAGCCGGTAGCCCGCATCGGTGAGGCGGCGCACGTCGCGGGCGAGGGTGGTGGGGTTGCAGGAGACGTAGACGATGGTGGGTGGCGCGAACGCCACGAGGGCTTCGAGCACCTCGGGGGCGCAGCCGACGCGGGGCGGGTCCAGGAGGACGACGTCGGGCTCCTCGACAAGGTCAGGCAGGAGCTCTTCAACCTTGGCGCGGCGGAACTCGACGTTCTCGATGTCGTCGAGGTTGACCTCCGCGTCGCGGAGGGCGGAGGGCGACTCCTCGATGGCGATGATGCGCTCGAAGCGCCCCGCGAAGATGGCGGCGAAGGTGCCGACGCCCGCGTAGGCATCGATGAGGAGGCGTCCCTGTTTCGGGAGCTCCGAGGCGACCAGTTCGACCAGCTTCTCGGCCTGGGCGCTGTTCACCTGGAAGAAGGAGGAAGCGCTGACGCGGAAGCGGCGCCCGGCCAACTCCTCGACGTAGTGCTCCTGGCCGCTCTCCTCGGGGAGCACCTCGAGGGCGGGGGCGACCAGGGTGCTGCCGGTGACGGCGTTGCGGCGGAGCTGGATCTGGTGGAGGCCGTGGGCGTGCCCCTGCAGGCGGGGGAGGACGGCGTTCACCCAGGGATCGGCGATGGGGCACTTCGTGACCTTGAGCAGGCGGCGGCCACGGCGGTGGATGAAGCCGGCGTCACCGAACTTTCGGCCGGTGGAGAAGCGCATGTGGTTGCGATAGCCCCAGGGGTCGTCGGCGCCGACGACGGGGTTCACGGTCACATCGGCGAGGCCGCCGATACGGGCGAGCTGCTCGCGTACGACGCCCTCCTTGGCGGCGAGCTGGGCCGGGTATTCGAGGTGCTGGAGCTGGCAGCCGCCGCACTCGCCGAAGAGGGAGCACTCCGGCTCGACGCGGCTGCGCGAGGGTTCGAGCACGTTGGTAACGACGCCTTCGACGTAGTCCTTGTGGATGCGCTCGACCTCGACCTCGACGAGCTCCCCGGGCGCGGCGAACGCGGCCATAAGCGCCTTCCCGTCGGGGAGGCGTGCGAGTCCCCGGCCACCGGCGACGATCCGCTCGATGCGAACGGTCTGGAAGCGGTCTTCCTCGGGAATCTCCTGCCTGCGACGCCGGCGGCGAGCCATGGAGCTAGCGTAGCCGCGGGCCGGGGGAGGAGCGAACGGCGCTAGTCGAAGGCGCCCGCGGCGGCGAGGTCGGCGATGCGCTCGTCGTCGTAGCCGAGGATGTCCTTGAGGATCTGCTCGGTGTGCTCGCCGACCGCCGGGGGCTGGCCGATGCGGGCGGGGGTGCGGGAGAGGCGAAAGCGCGACCCTTCGACGACGGACTCGCCATGAAGCGAGTGGGGGACGCGAACGATGTGGTCGCGGTGCGCGAGTTGGGGGTCGTCGACGGCGTTGCTCGCGCGGATGACGGCGTGGGCGGGGACACCCCCGACCTGCAGGACGGCCTCGGCCTCGGCGGGAGTGCGCTCCGCTGTCCAGGCCGAGATGGCCTCATCGAGCTCGTCCTGAAAGGCAAGGCGTCCGGCGAGCGTCGCGAAGCGGGCGTCGCCGGCCAGGTCGGGACGCTCGATGACGGCGCAGAGGCGCAGCCAGTCCGCGTCGTCGCGGACGGCGACAGCGACCCAGTCGTCATCGCCACGGGAAGGGTAGACGCCGTGCGGGGCCATATCCGGATCACGGTTGCCCATGCGGGTCAGGGCGCGGCCGTTCAACTGGTAGTCGAGCAGGTAGGGGCTGACGAACTGGACGGAACTCTCGACCTGGGAGTGGTCGATGTACTGGCCCTCACCGGTGCGGCGGCGGTGGTCGAGGGCGGCGAGGAGGCCGGGCAGGAGGAAGCGGGGGGCGATGGTGTCGGTGTAGGCGCTGAAGGGCCCTGCAGGGGAGCGGTCGGGGTAACCGGTGAGGTCGATGAAGGTGGAAACGGCCGCGCCCATCGTGCCGAAGCCGGAGACATCGGAGAGGGGGCCGTCCTGCCCGAAGAGGCAGCTGCTCATCATGATCAGGTCGGGCTTGATCTGGCGAAGGGTGTCGTAGTCGAGACCCCATCCGCGGAAGGCCCTGGGCGCGAAGGACTCGGCGACGACGTCGGCCCAACGCACGAGGTCGCGGGCGATCTGGCGGCCCTCCTCGCAACCGAGGTTGAGGGCAAGGCCGAGCTTGCCCGCATTCATGTTGTCGAAGAAGAGGGAGTTCTGGGGAGCGAACTGCCCCCCGCGGAAGGGAGCCATGCTGCGTCCCGCGCCGGGGCGCGAGGGCGTCTCCACGCGGATAACGGTCGCGCCGTAGTCGGCCAGCACGCGGGTGGCGGCGGGACCCGCCATCACCCACATGAAGTCGAGGACTTTCAGCCCCTCGAGGGGAAGGGAGGTCGGGGGCGGGGTGGCAGGGGCGGGAGGGGCGGGGCGGGCGGGCTCGGTGAGCAGCCCGGCGGTGTCGGCGCCAGCGGAGGGCGGGGGGCGGTCGTCCGGACGGGACCAGGCGGAGAGGCGGACGGAAGAACCCGGGTGGCGCGCCTCTCGACCGGCCACGGGCAGGGAGCGCCAGTAGTCGCGCGCCTCGAGCTGCGGGTTGTCGAGCACCTCGGGCACGGTCGCGACGGGCAGGATGAGCAACCGGCGGCTCTGGGCCTCCATCATCAGTTCGGCCTTGGTCTTCGTCCTGAGGAAGGCTTCGACGACACCGATGATGCGCTCGAACTCCGAGTAGGGCTCTTCGCCCTGCTGGAGGAGCGCGGCGTAGGCGATCCAGTCCTTGTCACGGGTGGCCTCGTCGCAGCCGCCCTCTTCGCAGATCCACTCCATGAGCCGCCGGGTGAAAGGCCCGACGGCGTTGCCGAAGAAGAACGTGAGGGAGACGTAGCCGTCCTTCGCCTCCCAGATGAGCCTGAGCGTGACCGGCCCGATGACCGCGCCGCCGGCCACGCGCACCGTCTCGGGAGCGCCCGCGGCGATGTTCACGAGCTGCCCGAAGGCGCCGAGATTCAACGCCTGCTGGGCGGAGACGTCCACGTGCTGGCCGTGCCCCGAACGCGCCCGCTCGGCGAGGGCGATGAGGGCGGCGCCGGCAGCCTCGCCGGCTCCGTGGTGCCACGCCTGGGGAGCGGTGACGCGGACGGGCGCGGCGTCGGGGTAGCCAGCGATGTGCATGGTTCCCGAGGCAGCGGCAACGACGAGGTCCGTCGCGAGGTAGCTCGCCTTCGGCCCGTCCTGGCCGAACGGGGTGATGGAGACGTAGACGAGCCCCGGGTTGATCTCGGCGAGGTCGTCGTAGCCGAGGCCGCGAGCGGCCATCGCGCCGGGGGCGCCGGACTCGATAAGGATGTCGGCGGAAGCGGCGAGACGGCGCAGCTCCGCCTGTCCCCCGGGCGAGTCGAGGTCGAGCACGGCGCTGCGCCGGTTGCGCGCATAGGCGGCCCAGTAGAGGGACTGTTCGCCCTCGGGTGCGCCGTCGAGGAGTGGTGGCGCCATGCGGGCGGGGGAGCCACCGGGGGGCTCGACCAGGACCACGTCGGCGCCGAGGTCGCCGAGGATGTAGCCGCAGAGGAGCCCGCGCTCGTCGGAGAGGTCGAGCACGCGGTAGGGGCCGAGCATCGCGGGATGGTAGCAGGGGCTTCCGGGCTGCGGGAGCGGTGCCTAGAGCGCGGGCTGGCAGGACGCGCAGCAGCCGTACAGCTCGGCGCTGTGGCTGTCGAGCTCGAAACCGGCGGTCGTCGCGTTCTGCTCGATGGCGGCATCGAGGGAAGGGTCGATGAACTCGGTCACGGAGCCGCACTCGCTACAGATGAGGTGGTGGTGGTGGACACCACTGCGGGAACGCTCGTAGCGGATGCCGCCGTCCTCGAGAGGCACGCGGCAGACGATGTCGAGCTCGTGGAGAAGCTTGATGGTGCGGAAGACGGTGGCCCGCCCGATGTTCGGGAGGCGTTCGCTCAGCTCTTCGATGGTAAAGGGGCGGTTCGTGCGCGCGATGGCTTCAAGAACAGCGCGCCGGGGAGCCGTCAGGCGATAGCCGGTGTCTTCGAGGCGACCCGAGGAGTCGGGAGTCGTGCTCACGCCATCGATCGTAGGGATGGCAGGAAGAGGGTGTCAATGAGCGTGGCGCAGGCGCACCTACAGTTGAGACCCAGTACCCTTGACACCTCGTATCGCCCATCGAATGATACAGCGTCGCACTGATACTGACCGTCAACAAGGGAGACACCGATGGGACTGCCGAACCTCAAGGGGCTCCGCCTCGCGCTCGCCGGTCTGCTCGTGGGGGCGGCATTCGTCGCCATCGCCTGCGGGGATGATGACGAAGGGGACGGGGACGGGGCCGCGCTTTCGGTCGTCGCTTCGACGACGATTGTCGAGGATCTGGTGGAGCAGGTTGGCGGCGACCGAGTCACCGTCGAGAGCATCGTTCCCACGGGGGCAGACCCGCACACCTTCACGCTCTCCCCGAGTGACATCCGCAAGACGGCGGAAGCGGATCTGCTCGTGATCGTCGGAGCCGACCTGGCGGCAATGGAGGAGGACCTCGAGGGCAGCACAGAGGGCGCAGTATTGGAGCTGACCCACGACATGGACCTGAGGCCGTTCCCCGAAGGCCTGGCGCACGCCGAGGATGAGCACGAGGACGAAGGGGAGCATCACGACGAGGACGAAGGCGAAGACCACGACGAGGACGAGGGCGAGGACCACGACGAGGACGAAGGCGAGGACCACGACGAGGACGAAGGCGAGGACCACGACGAAGACGAAGGCGAAGACCACGACGAGGAAGAGGGCGAAGACCACGGCGACGAGGAAGGTGACGACCACGACGAGGACGAAGGCGACGACCACGGCGACGAGGACGAAGACGACCACGGCGACGAGGACGAAGACGACCACGGCGACGAGGAAGGCGACGACCACGGCGACGAGGAAGGGCACGGACACGGCGCCTTCGACCCGCACTTCTGGATGGACATCGACTTCGCGATTCAGGCGGTCGAGGAAATCCGGGACGAGCTCACGCGGCTCGACCCGGACGGGGCCGACTACTACCGCGAGAGGGCCGAGGAGTACATCGCAGAGTTGCGCGAGCTCGACGGCGAGATCCGCGAGCAGCTGGCCGCACTCCCCGAGGAGCGCCGCTACCTGGTCACGTTCCACGACGCCTACGGCTACTTCGCCGACCGCTACGGGCTGACGATCCTGGGCTTCGTGGTGGAAGGTCCCGAGGAGGAGCCGAGCGCCTCGACCATCACGGAGCTGGTGGAGAGCATCACCGAGCTGGGGATACCCTTCATCTTCACCGAGCCGCAGTTCAGTGCGCGCGTGATCGAACAGATCGCCCGCGACACGGGCGCGACTGTGCGCACGATTCCTTCCGGGGGCCTGGCCGAGGAGTATCCGACCTACGTGGAGTTCCTCCGCGCTATCGCCAACGGCATCGCGGAGTAGCGCGAGGTGGTTCCCGCCATCGAGGTGAAGAGCCTGACGACGGGCTACCGAGGGCACCGGGCCATCGAGGACGTGTCGTTCTCGCTGCCGCAGGGGAAAGTCATGGGGTTGCTGGGGCCGAACGGCTCGGGCAAGAGCACGCTGATCAAGACGCTGGTCGGTTTGCTCGATCCGTGGGAGGGCGACGTGTGCGTCCTTGGCGGCACGCCACGGGAAGTTCGGCGGCAGATCGGTTATATGCCGCAGGCGGAGGACATCGACTGGAACTTTCCCGTGACAGTGCGGGAGGTCGTGGCGATGGGTCTCTACCGTAAGGCGCTCGGACTGGACCGCTTCCGGCGCAGGTCGGAAGAGCAGGACCGCATCATGACGGCGCTCAAGCGGCTCTCCGTCGACCACCTCGCCGACCGTCAGGCGGGGGAACTGAGCGGGGGGCAGCAACGCCGCGTGCTCTGCGCACGGGCGCTGGTACGGAATCCCGACCTCTTTCTGCTGGATGAGCCCACCGCCGGGCTCGACACGCGCTCCGAGCAGGAGATGATCGACCTGCTGGGCGAGCTGGCCGCCGACGGTGCGAGCATCGTGTTCTGCACGCACGACATCGGCTGTGCTGCCGAGTGCTGCGATCTGACGCTGTTCCTCAACCGGCAGGTCGTCACGTACGGACCGCCGGCGACGACGATCACGGAGGAGATGCTCAACCGCACGTTCGAGGGACATGCGCTGGTGATGGGGGCGGAAGGCAACAGGCTGGCGCTGTCGTCCCACGACCACAACGAGCGCGAAGACCCCCACCGGGACCGCGAGCACGCCCGCCACAGCCACCCCGTGCACGGGCACGAGGGGCGCGGCCGGGGGTAGGAGCGGGCATGGACTGGCTGACCGACCCCTGGCAGTTCGAGTTCATGCAGCGGGCCCTGCTGGCCGGATCGCTGGTGGCGCTGGCCTGCTCCGTCGTCGGCGCCTTCGTCGTGATCAAGGGGCTGGCGTTCCTGACGGACGCCGTCGCCCACACCTCGCTTGCGGGCGCGGCCATCGCGTTCCTGGCAGGGGGTGGGTCGATCCTCATCAGCCTTGGGGCGGCGGTGGCAGCGGGGATGACGGCGGTGGGGGTATCGGCGCTGACGCGCGCACGGCTCCGCGAGGACACGGCCATCGGCATCCTCTTCGCGGCCCTCTTCGCCTTCGGGATCCTGCTGATCAGCCGGGCGCGGAACTACACGCTTGAGCTCAGCTCGTTCCTGGTGGGGAACATCCTGACGGTGCCCACGGAGGACATCATCGTGATGGCAATCCTCTCTATCGTGGTCGTCGTGGTGATGGCCATCTTCTACCGGGAGATGCTGTTTGTGGCGTACGACCCCACCATGGCAGCGGCTGCGGGCGTGCCGGTGGCGCTCGTGCAGACCGGCCTGATGGTGCTGGTGGCGCTGGCGGCGGTGGCGGCCTTCCGGCTGGTGGGAGTGGCGCTGGTGATGGCGATGCTCGTGGCCACGGCGGCGACGGCCGCACTGGTGGTACGCCGGGTACCGTTGATCATGCTTGTGGGCGCCGTCTTCGGCGTCTTGTCGGTGGTCATCGGGCTGTACGCCTCCTTCCATGCAGACGTGGCCTCTGGCCCGGCGATCGTCGTGACCTCGGCCCTGTTCTTCCTGATCGTGTTCACGCTCTCGCCACGGGGCCTGGCGCCCTCGCTGCGGAGGATCTTCGGAACCTGACTCGTCTCCGTTCAGGGTCGTGCTAGGCTACCGCGCGCACAGCCGCTTCACGCACCCAAAGGAGGCCGCATATGGCGTCGACTGCACCGGTGACCATCGAGGAACTGCTCGAGATCGAGGCGATCAAGCGCGTCCGTATCCTCTACTCGCACTACTTCGACATGGCGGACATCGACAGCCTCATGGACCTGTTCACGGACGACGCCGTCTGCGAGTTCGGACCGAACTACGGGGGCGACTGGGTCGGCAAGGAGCGCATCCGGGCCGGGTACGAGGAATTCAGCGGCGACGCGGGCCAGTTCACGGGAGCGATGCACGCCAACACGAACGAGTGGATCGAGCTCACCGGCCCGAACACGGCGAAGGCCCGCTGGTACCTGCTTGACCTCTCCCTGAGCGGCCCGGCCGACCAGAACCCGCTGATGCTCATGGGCATCTACGACGACGTGTACCGCAAGGTCGACGGGCAGTGGAAGATCGAGCGGACGTACATCGACTTCGTCTGGCCGAACCGCCAGTACCGCGGCCCCCGCGAGGGCTGAGATGTCGGAAACAGAGGCCCTGCGCGACCTGCTGGAACGCGACGCGATCACGCGGTTGATGGTGCGCTACGCGGATCGGATCGACGCGAACGATCCGGTCGGGGCGGCAGCCTGCTTCGCCCCGGACGGGCTCGGGGTGTACTGGGGTGACTCCCGCGGCCGGGAGGCGATCGCCGAGCGGCTCACGGGCATCCTGGCTGGCTTCCACGCGACCAGCCACCACCTCACGAACGTCCAGATCGAGCTGACCGGCGAGACGACGGCGCGAGCGCAGTCGTACGTGTACGCGTTCCACCGCATCAAAGGCACGATGGAGCAGATGCACTACTGGGGGCGCTGGGTGGACGAGATCACGAAGGTCGAGGGCGAGTGGCTGTTTGCGCGCCGTGAGGTGGTGGGCATCGGAAGCTTCACGCCCGGCGTGGAGGCGAGCCCCGAGGATCATCCAGGGCACCCGGGCAGGCTCTAGCCCTCGTCCCAACCCCCGGGGTCGGATTCGATGCGGTCGGGGCAGTGCGTCTTGCTGATGGGGCAGTAGCGGCACTCCTGCCAGCTCGGGATGCGCATGGCGCCTTCCTCGGAACCGCCAAGGATGTCGAGGAAGTAAGGGAGTTGCTCAAGGATGTCATCGGCCTGGCGCTGATCGAAGTTCCTGACGACGCCGTCCTCGTAGACGAGGCGGCCGCGGAAGCGGCGTTCGTGGTGCTCGACGAGGTTCGACTGAGGCAGCAACGCCATCGGAATCAGAACCTGAAATTCGTGCCAGTCGTGGGCCCTGCCGGTCTTCGTGTCGAGGACGATATTGTCGTGCTCGCCGAGGGCAACGAGGTCGGGTTTTCCACCAACGACGACTTCGGTTGAAGCCTCGTGCCTGTAAGTGAAGCGGTTCTGGTTCTCCCGCTTCACCCGGTAGCCCTCGCCGTTCAACGCGCGGTGCGTTTCCCTCAAGAGCTTGGTGTGACGGGCCCGGTAGGAAGCCCAGTCGGTCTCGTCTTCGACGCGCTCGTAATCCTGCCAGTTGGCCCTGAACCAGACCGACCACTCGCAGGTGTTCTGCCCGCTCATCCACTGAGCGAGCCATGTCAGCCAGACGTAGGGCCCGTCCCTGCGCTCGGCCACGGGGCCGGACCTCAGGAGGCGGCTGCGCTCGGGAGGATGGCGTCCTCAAGCCCGCGGGGCACGCGCGACACCTCGACCTTCTGGATCTCGCCGAGGATGTGGGCGAAGCGCTCACGCTGCTCGGGCGTCTCCGTGCGCATGCCGAAGCCGACGCGGCTGGCGTACTCACGGTGCTCCCGGATGAAGTTGGGGAGGTTGTCGTAGGTCGAGGTCTGGGCGAACCCGCGGAGGACGTCCTCGGGGATGACGCGGCGCATCTCGTCCCACTTGCCCGCGAGGGAGAGGGAGTGGAGCTCCATGCCGAGGTCCTTCCAGCCGTGGATCTCGAAGACGTCGTGGTAGCTGCGGGTGGAGCCGTAGAACGAGATCGGCTGGCGCAGGGCCTCAAGGCCCTGCTCGATCTCGGACTCGGTCTCGCCGAAGACGGTGAACCCGCCGCCGGACAGCTCGATGTCCTCCCACTTGCGACCGGAGCGGCGGAGGCCGATGGCGATGTTCGGCAGGACGACTTCGCGCATGTACTTGTCGGTCATGAAGCCGTGGGGGTAGACGCCGTCGGCAACCTCGCCGGCGGCGCGGGCCATGCCGGCGCCCACACAGGCGAGCATGACCTTGGGAGCGGGATACTCGATGGGGCCGGGGTTGAAGGTGGGGTTGATCAGCGTGAACTGGTAGTGCTCGGTGACGTGGTCGGGCTTCTCGCCTGTCTGGAAGGTCTTCCAGATGGCCTTGAGGGTACGGATGTAGTCCTTCATGCGGGGGGCGGGCGGCACCCAGGGCACGCTGAAGCGGCGCTGGTTGTGGCCCTTCACCTGGCTACCGAGACCGAGGGCGAAGCGCCCCTTGCTCAGGTGCTGGATGTCCCAGGCCTGCATCGCGAGGATCATAGGGACTCGGGGAAAGGCGATCGTGACGGAGGTGGCGATCTCCAGCCGCTCCGTGGCGTTTGCCGCGAGGGTAGCGGCGAGCATCGAGTCGTGGGCGGTCTCCGCCACGTTGGCGAAGTCGAAACCGAGGTCTTCGGCGCGCCTCGCGCCTTCCGCCGCATCCGTGATCCAACCACCACCGAATCCGCTGCCAACCTTCATTGCTTCATGTCCTTTCGATCAGCCCCATCGCGGGGCGCCAGTCGAGGATTGTACGCAGGACCGTGCTTAGTGGCGGCGGCGGCTCTTCGTGCGGGCCCTGGCGCGCTTGCGACGGGGCGGGGCGGCAGCGGGAGGGGGCGAATCCAGCAACGTCGCGATGGCGGCCAGTTCCTCCGGGGTGTTGGCGTTGCGGAAGCTGCGGAGGTCGGGATCGACTCGCGTCAGGCGGTCCTCGCCGAGAGCGAGTACGTCGAGGTCCGCGAACGCATCGATCACCCTGTTGCCGCCGCCCCTGAGGGCGGCCTCGGCGGCGGCCAGGCAGGGCTCGCGGCGGTAGGCGGCGGCAAGCGGCTGCTGGTAGCCGCCGACCTCCGGCAGGACGGCATCGTGGCCGGCAAGGGCGGCGATGACCCGCTCGGCGACGGCGGTCTGCAGCAGAGGGGTATCGCAGGAGGCGGCGAAGCAGACGGGGGAGGCAGCCACGGTGAAACCGGTCGCGAGGGCCGCGAGGGGACCACGTTCAGGCTCGCGGTCCTCGATGACGATCACAGGCACGGCGGGGTGCATCGGGGGCAGGGTCTGCCCGGCGGCGGTGACGATGACGATCTCGTCGACGGCAGGGGCGAGGGCGTCGCGCACCCACTGGAGGAGGGGCCGTCCGCGCAGGCTCGCGGAAGCCTTGTCGGAGCCGAAGCGGCGGCTCAGCCCGCCCGCGACGATGACGCCGGTGACGCCCGTGCTCATGCGCTCAGGGTACCGCGAGCGGGGCTCGCTATGATGGCGTGATGCGACTCTTCCGGCGGCGGCCGCTGATCACGGAGGAGAACTACGGGCGGCTGATGACCTCGTTCGGGCGGACCGTGGACGCGGACCCGCTGGTGGCGGGGCCGGCGGAGGCGCTGGCAGAGCGCGTCACCGGGGAGCTGCCGGGAGAGGTGGCAGCCGCCGACGAGAAGCTCTACCGCGGAGCGGCGGCGTACCACCTGCGACTGCTCGCGGGGGCGTGGATCCTCGCTAGCGAGGGCGGCATCCCGACGGAGACGGCAGAGGTGTTCGAGGAGGCGGTGGCGTGGCGATTCGGAGCGCGCGAGCTGCCGGAACGGCTGGGAATGCTGGCGCGCGGGGAGGTCGAGCGGGACCTGTCGCTGGACGAGCCCGGCGACTAGCGCTCCTGGTCGCGCGTGGCGAGCCAGGCGCGACCCCGCGGCGAGAGGCGGTAGCCGATCTCCAGGCTCTCGGTGAGGCCGAGCTCCTTGAGCTTGCGCACATCGCGCTTGAAGGGCTGGGTCTCGCGGCCGAGGGAGGCGGCGAGCTCAGGGGCGCGCACGCCGGGCGAGGTTTCGATGAGCCGCAGCACGGCGTCGGTCCAGGGGCCGTGGCGGCTGGACCGGTCGAAGCGGGCGAGCCGGGCTGCGATCGTCGCGATCGCTTCGGGGTCGAGCCTGCCCTGCTCGCGGAGGGCCGTACGGGGGTCGGCGCCCGCGAGATGCAGGGTGACTCGGTAGAGGTCGCCCTCGGCTCGACGGTTCAGGTCCGCGACGAGGGCGTCCCGGGCGGTGTAACCGGCGCTGCGGGCGTCCGTCTCGGTTATGTCGCTTTCAGCAATGGCATCGACCGCGTCGATGGCGAGGACGCCGATGGCGGTGCGGAGCTCCCCGCCGGCGCGCACGGTCGGGCGCTTCCAGCGGCGAAAGGCGAGCGTGATGCGGCACTCGGCGATACCCTCAAGCGTCGCGCGCTTCAGGAGCATCGTCTCGAGGTCCGCCCGCTACTTCGAGGCGGCAGCGTGGACGGCGGTCTCGGCGCCGCTCGCGGCGAGAAGCCCGTGGATGGCGCGCGCCTGCGAGACGATGCGGCCCGCTTCCTCGCGCACGGCCTGGCGGCCGTCGCAGAGCGCCTCCTCGGGGTTGCAGTGGATGTCGAACTCAAGGCCGTTGGCGCCGGCTGCCACGAACCCGTAGGAGACGCGCTCGACGAGGGCGCGGTCGCCGGAGCTGTGGGAGGGGTCGGCGATGAGGGGCAGGTGCGACTTGCTGCGCACAAGCGGGATCATCGAGATATCGGCGGCGAAACGGGTCTCGGACTCGAACGACCTGATGCCGCGGTAACAGAGGATGACGTTCGGGTTGCCGGCGCCGGTGTGGTTCCCGGCCCGGTCGAGGCCGGACATGATGTAGGCGGCGGCGCAGAGCCACTCGTTGAGGTCGTTGCCGAAGCCGTGCTTGAGCACGATCGGCGTGCGGATGCGTGAAAGCTCCTCGAGGAGGGGCGAGTACTGGGCGCTGCGGGCCCCGATCTGGATGACGTCGATGCCGGCCTCGAGGAACGCCTCAAGGTGGCGCAGGTCGATGAGCTCGCAGACGACGGGGAGGCCCGTCGCCGCCTTCATCGACTTCACGATGTCGAGGCCGCGGGCGATTTCGAGGCCGCGGTAGTCGTAGGGGCTGGTGCGGGACTTGTCGACGAAGGCGCGGAGGATGTCGACGCCGGCGTCGCGCGCCATGATGGCGGAGTCGACGGCCTGGTCCTCGCTCTCGATGGCGCAGGGGCCGCCAAAGATGGTGAGGTTGCCGCCGCCGACAAGCGTGCCGTTTACGTCGACGATGGTGTCTTCGTGGTGGAAGTTGCGGCTGGCGTCCTTGTACTTCTCGGTGATGCGGATGACGCGGTCGACGCCGGGCAGCTCGGTAATCCGGCCCTCGTCGATGATGCCGGCCATGCCCTTGACGCCGATGACCATGCTGCCGGCGCCGACCATGGTCTGGCACTGGAGACCGTAGTCGCTGACGATGCGGTCGATTACCCGCTCGGTCTGCTCATCCGAGGCGCCCTCGACCATGTGGATGATCATAATTTCGGGGTTCTCCATCCATTTTCGAACGCTCATCTTCCTATGCGCGCGGTCAATAGACCAGCCTTGGACCAGCCTCCAGCACAGCCTTGGCCCAGATTTGCGCGGCTGCCGGAGGACGGGTTCAGAAGAGGAGTTGGGTGAGCCGCCGCTGGTACTCGCGCACGAGCGTGCTCTCCAGGCCGAGGATGTCGAAGACGGCGAGCACGGCCTTGCGGGCCGCATCCCCGGCAAAGGTCTTGTCGAGGCGAACGGACTCGAGCAGCTCGTCGAGGGCTTCCTCGTAGCGACCAAAGGCAGCGAGCATGACGCCCCAGCGATAGCGGGCGCGGGGGTCCTCCGGGTCGAGGCGGGCTTCCTGCTCAAGCTCGGCGGGATCGTGCTTGCTGGAGAACTCGGCGAGGAAGATGTGGTGGCGGAGGGCCTTGGCGCGGCGATCGTTGCCGGCGCGCTTGAGCAGCTCCTCGGCGCCCTCGCGGTCGTCGCGTTCGAGGAGGATCGCGGCGAGGCCGGTGAGGGCATCGGCGTTCTCGTCGTCCTCCTCCAGCATCTCGCGGTACCGCGCCTCGGCGCCTTCGAGGTCGCCGGAGGCGGCGAGATCCTCGGCCTCGGCGGCGGCCATCTCGGCGGGAGAGGTCACGAGCTGGGCGAAGAAGGCGCGGACGTGCTCCTCGGGGAGGGCACCCGCGAACTCGCCGGCGACCTCTCCATCGACGAACGCCTTGACGGAAGGGATGGCCTGGATGCCGTGAGCGGTCGACGTGAGGGGGTTGCGGTCGGTATCGAGCTTGGCGAGCAACACGTCCTCGCCGAACTCGGCGGCGACGCTCTCGATGATGGGGCTGAGGACGCGGCAGGGGCCGCACCACTCAGCCCAGAAGTCGACGACGACGGGCCGGTTCTTCGACTCCTCGATGACGGCCTCGGCGAAGGTCTCGTCTGTGACTTCGAGGACGGGGGAGGGAGCGGTCATGGGGATGCCTCCGGGTGCTGTTCGGGGATTGGCGGGAAGGCTTCGTCGAGCTGTCCGCCGAGCTGCTCCGGTGTAGCGGCGGGAAGCTGGCAGGCCATGTTCTCGCAGAGCCAGGCGGTAGCGCCGCCTTCCGGAGCTTCGCGGCCTTCGAGCAGGGGGAGGCCGTCGGGCGCGGCGGCGGGAGCGAGCGCGAGGCCGGGGAGGAAGCGTTCGGCGACGGCACGCTCGAAGGGGGCGCGCGCCTCGCGCGCGCCGACGATCGCGAGCTCGCGCGGCGGGGACGCGAGCAGGTCGATGACCTGCAGCGTCGCCCCGAAACCGGTGGCGGCGTTGAGGATGAGCCCCTGGACGCCGGCGACAACCTCGCGGGCGATGGCGTCACCGTCGCTGCGGAGTCCGTAGCGCTGCAGCATGAGGGCGAGCTGGGCGGTGGAGGCGCCGGCGCTGGGTGTGGCCTGGTCGAAGCGCGGCTTCTGGCGGAAGAGCAGCTCCTCAGCGCCTTCGGCCGTCTCGAAGAAGGCACCGGCCTCATCGTCGTGGAAGCGGGCGACGATGACGTCGAGGAGTTCGTTCGCCCAGTCGAGGTGCTCCCGCTCGCCCGTGAGTTGGTAGAGCTCGACGAGGCCGAGGCCGTAGTAGGCGTAGTCCTCGAGCATGCCGTCGATGCGGCCGACGCCGTCCTTGTACGTGTGCAGCAGAGCGCCGTTCGACCACATGCGCTCGCGCACGAAGCGGGCGTTGCGCTCGGCGATCTCGCGCAGGCGCCCGTCGCCGAAGACGCGGGCGGCGTCGGCGAAGACGGCCAGCGCAAGGCCGTTCCACGAGGTCAGCACCTTGTCGTCGGTCTGGGGCGGGATGCGCCCGGAGCGCGCCTCGAAGAGGGTGCGCCGCCAGCCCTCGATTCGCTCGGCCGACGTGTTGGCGCCGGGGAAGGGGTCGGTGCGGCGGGAGAGGACGTTGCGGCCGATGAGCTCGGGGTTGTGCGGGTCGTAGAAGTTGCCCTCGGGGGTGACGCCGAAGATCTGGTTGAAGGCTTCCGCCTCGTCGCCGAGGAGGCTTTCAATCTGGCCGGTCGTCCAGAGGAAGAACTTGCCCTCGATGCCCTCGCTGTCGGCGTCCTGGGCGCTGTAGAAGCCGCCGTCCTCGTGGAGCATCTCGCGCTCCAGGTAGGCCAGCGTCTCGCGCACGACTCTCTCGTGGGCGGGGTCGCCAAAGAGCTGGAAGGCGTGCAGGTAGACGCGGGCGAGCGCGGCGTTGTCGTAGAGCATCTTCTCGAAGTGGGGCACCAGCCACTGGACATCGACGCTGTAGCGGGCGAAGCCGCCGCCAATCTGGTCGTACATGCCACCGCTGGCCATACCCCAGAGGGTGCGTTCGAGCATGGAGCGGATGGCGGGCTGCTCGGGATCGTCCGCGCGGGCGGCGCGCCCGAGCAGGAACTCGAGGTTGGCGGGAGCGGGGAACTTGGGGGCCGTGCCGAAGCCGCCCCAGACCTCGTCGGCGGAGCGCAGCATGGCCTCGACGGCGCTCGCAGCGACCGTGGGGTCGAACGCTTCCTCGGGGACGGCACGGGCGGACGCTTCCGCGAGCTGGTCGCTGATCGACTCCGCGGAGTTGACGATGTCCTCGCGGCGCTCATCCCAGGTGGCGTTGATGGTCTGGAGGAGGCGAGGGAAGCCGGGGCGGCCATGGGCGTCCTCGGGCGGGAAGTAGGTGCCGGCGAAAAACGGCTTCTTGTCGGGCGTGAGGAAGACGGTCATGGGCCAGCCACCCTGGCCGGTGAGCGCCTGCACGGCCGTCATGTAGACGCCGTCGATGTCGGGGCGCTCTTCGCGGTCGACCTTGATGTTGACGAAGTGCTCGTTCATGAGGCCGGCGATCTCGTGCGATTCGAAGGACTCGTGGGCCATCACGTGGCACCAGTGGCAGGTGCTGTAGCCGACGGAGAGGAGGACGGGCTTGTCCTCCTCGCGGGCCTTCGTGAAAGCCTCGTCGCCCCAGGGGTACCAGTCGACGGGGTTCTCGGCGTGCTGCAGGAGATAGGGACTTGTTTCGCCCGAAAGACGGTTTGGCATCGTGGGTAGTGTACGGGGGCGCCGCCTTTGGAGATTGCCCCGAGCGGGCAGCGCCTCCAGAGTGGGGCGGTGCTGGAACACGAGCTGGAGGTGGCGATCGAGGCGGCGCGGCGAGCGGGCGGCGAGGTCGCGCGCATGCGGGAGGAGGGGCTTCGGTACGGGCGGAAGGGCGGCTACGAGCTCGTCTCGGAGGCCGACATTCACGCGGCGGAGGTCCTGCACGAAGCCCTCACCGGCGCCTTCCCCGACGATGGCTGGCTGAGCGAGGAGCACCGCGACACGGCGGAACGGCTCGACCGGGAACGGGTGTGGGTGGTGGACCCGATCGACGGGACGCGAGAGTACCTGCAGGGGCATCCCGAGTATGCGATCTCGGTGGGGCTGGTGGTGAAGGGGCGGCCCGCCCTCGGGGTGGTGCACAACCCCGCGACGGACGAGATGCACGCGGCCGTCTGCCCGGAGCCGGCGCCCGAGGCCATCCCCCGCGACGAGCCGGCGCGGAGCTACCTCGCGCTCGTGGGACGAGGGGAGGACATGCTGGGGGAAGTGCCGCCGCTGCCCGGGCAGGCGCGTACGCGCGGGGTCGGGAGCGTGGCGTACCGGCTCGCGCTGGTGGCGGCGGGGCAGGGCGACGTGGTGGTGACGTGGTACGCGCGGCAGGAGTGGGACGTGGCGGCGGGAGCGGCGCTCTGTCTGGCGAAGGGACTGACGGTGACGGACGTGGTGGGGGACACCATCGAGTTCAACCAGCCACGTCCGCTGGTGCGGGGGCTGCTGGTGGCGGAGGCGGGGCTCCACGCCCGCATCAGCGGGTACTTCCAGCGCATTTCGCGGTAGGGAAGCGCAGGACGGGCTAGGATGCGCGCGGAGGCATCGCGATGAGCGTACGCATCGGGCTGGGGGCGGCGCTGCTGCCGGAAACGACTCCGGCGTCGTTCTTCCGCTGGGTCGACCTGTGCGAGGAGAGCGAGGTCGACTCGATCTGGTTCAGCGAGAGGCTCGCCGGGCCGCAACGCGCCCTCGAACCGATGACGGCGATGGCGGCCGTCGCGGGCGCCACGAAGCGGATCAAGTTCGGGATGAACGTCGTGCTGCTGCCGCTTCGGGATCCGCTCGTGCTGGCGAACGAGTGCGCGACCATCGACTACCTGAGCGACGGTCGGCTGCTGCCGGCGTTCGGGGTGGGCGCGCTGAACGCACCCGAGTGGCGGGCGACGGGCCGCGAGCCGCGGGGTCGCGGGGCCATCGCCGACGAGATGATCGACTTGATGGTGCGGCTGTGGGAGGAGGAAGACGTCACGTTCGCGGGGGAGCACTTCCAGTACGAGGCCGCGTCCATCGCCCCGCGCCCGGTGCAGCAGCCGCTGCCGCTGTGGATCGGCGGGAGCAGCGACGCGGCGATCAAGCGGACGGCGCTGCGGGGAACGGGGTGGCTGGCCGGCATCCAGACGCCGGCGCAGGTTGCGCCGGTGGTTACGAAGATCAAGGCGGCGGTCGCGGAGGCGGGACGGACGATCGACGAGGACCACTACGGGGCCGGGTTCCCTTTCCGGTTCGGGAGCTGGGACGACGAGCCGATCGCGCGGACGGCGAAGGCGTACAGCCGCTTCGCAGCGCTCGACCCGGAGGCGCTCTTCGCCGTGGGAGGCGCGGATGAAGTCGTGGCGCGGGCGCAGGAGTACGTCGCGTGCGGCATCAGCAAGTTCGTCCTGCGCCCGCTGGCGGACTCGGACGCAGACGCCTACACGCAGACGCAACGGCTGATCGAGGAAGTGCTACCCGCCGTCCACACCTAGGGGCGGAGCCGCGGGGGGCGGCGGCGCGATCCGGAAGTAGTAGCAATCGTCTTCCTCGCCGCCGTCGGCGATGGCGACATTCGCCCCGAGGACCGCAACAACCTCCTCGCGTCCGGCGAGGGCAATGAGGTCGCCGCGCTCCCAGGCGGGGACGCGGGCGGCCTTGAGGATGCCGCTCACCTTGCGGCGATAGCCTCGGTAGTGCATGCGATCGCCGGGGAGGAGGGCGCGGAGGCGAAGCGCCCCCTCGATGCGGTCGCTGGGAACCGCGGCGGCGGGGGGCGCACCGGCGTCATCGGGGAACGGATCGGTCGCGGCTTGCAGGACACGCTCGCCAGCGCGGGTGATGCCAGGGATGTTCACGAATTGCTCGGTAATCTCGGGGACATCCTCGTCGTCGGAGTCACCGGAAAGACGGGCGAGACCAGCCGACACCTCCACGGTCAGGCCGCCGAAGGCGACCCGGCCGGCCCCGCTCGACAGCACGTCGTCGAGGTTGCGGAGGCGGGTGCGGTTCGCGTCGACCGCAACCTTGAGGAAGGCCGCTTCGCGTTCGAGCAGCAGCAGTCGCGCCTCGCTTCCGAGGGCGCGCAGGGTGTCACGTTCGAACACGACGGAGCCGGGGGCGCGGTCGCGGGGCTGGGCGAGGTCTGCGGAACGCTCCACGGAGCGGAAAAGCTCGCGGGCGCTCTCGGCGAGCCCGAGGATGGCCGCATCGACGGAGGGGTTCTCCTCGCGCAGCTGGGGCACGACGGTGTGGCGGAGGCGGTTGCGGGTGGCGTGGAGTTCGGCGTTGGTCGCATCCTCACGATAGTCGGCCCCGGCGGCGTTGCAGACCGCGACGGTATCGGCCCGGGCGAGGGGGAGGAGGGGGCGGATGAGCCGAAGGGAGGGCATGCCGGGGAGGGGAGCGGCCGGCAGCATGCCCCGGATCCCGCGCACCCCGCTGCCCCGCACGATGTGGTGGAGCACGGTCTCGACGTGATCGTCGGCGGTGTGGCCGGTGGCGACGGCGCCCGCGCCCTGGCGCTCGGCGGCGAAGGCGAGGAACTGGTACCGCAGCCGGCGGGCCGTCTCCTCGATGCCCATACGCATCTCCCCGGCGGCAAGCGGCACGTCCCCCTCGCCGGTCATGCAGGGGACATCGAGGCGTTCGCAGAGGTCGGTCACGAACTCGCGGTCGGCGGCGGACTCGTGGCGCAGGTGGTGGTCGAAGTGGGCGGCGACGACCTCGAAGCCGAGCTCCCCGGCAAGCTCGCGCAGGAGGAGGAGGGTGGCGACGGAGTCGGCTCCGCCGCTGACGGCGACGACGACTTTCCCGGCGCTTCGGAAGAGCTGCTCGTCCCGGGCGAAGCGGCGGACGCGCTCAAGGGGCGAGAGAGAGCGGTCCGGCACTACTTCGGGAAGAGGCGCTCCCACCACTCACCAGACAGATCCTGGTCGGAGGGGGGAGGGGGGCTGAGCACGACGAACGCGGTTTCGCCTTCGCGGACGTAGCCGAGCTCGCGCCGAGCGGCCTGCTCGACGTAGGCGTCGGAGACGACGTAGTCGTACACGGCGAGGAGATGGTCGCGCCGGGACTGGAGGTTCTCGATCTCGGCGAGGGCGGCGTCATGGTCTTCGTTCTGCTGGCGCTGGCGAACGGTGCCCGAGGAAGCGGTGTAGGCGAAGTACCCGGCGAGCAGCAGGCAAACCAGAAGAAACAGGGTTGCCTTAGTGAACACCGGGATAGGCATGTGACCAAATTAGGCTCGGGGCGTTCAAGATTCAAGCGCTTCCGTTTGGGTCCGCCGACAGGTTGCAGCGGTTGTTGAGCGAGCGGAGGGAGGCCCCGCCCGCCCGCAGCGAGAGCGTCGAGACTGACGCCAGACCGACGCTGAAGGCCCGAAAGGCGGCGATCTCGAGGCCGAGCAGGCGGCAGATGAGGAGCCGCAGCACGAAGTTATGGGAGACCACGACGACCCTGCTGCGGTCAGGAAATGCGTGCAGTTCGCCGACGAGCGGTTCGAGACGGGCAGCGACCTGGGCGAGGCTCTCGCCGCCGGGCATGACCACGTCCGCGGGGTCGGGCGCGCGCCAGGCTTCGATGAATTCGGGGAAGCGGGCACGCATCTCGGCGAAGGGGAGGCCCTCGGTCTCACCCACATCCATCTCCGTCAGCTCCTCGCGAACCTCGAGGGGGGCGCCGGTGCGCTCGGCGAGTCCGCGGGCGATGGCCGCGGCGCGCGTGAGCGGGCTCGTGAGGATGCGATCGGGGGGTTCGGCGGCGAGACGCTCGACGGCGGCGGACGTCTGGCGCAGGCCGAGTTCGGTGAGGGGCGCGTCCTCGCGCCCGAGCCCGAGGCCATCGCGGTTGTGGGCGGTCTCGCCGTGCCGGACGAGGGCGAGCCTCATTCGTACTGGCCCTTCTCGCGCCACGCCTGGAGCGCCGCCGACGGCTCTTCCAGCACGAGTCCCACGCGCACGTAGCGCTCGACCATCGCCGTCGGAAAGAGGGCGGCGACGAGTTGCTCGGGGCGCACGGTCAGTTCCTGCCCGCAGCTCAGGCGGGCATCGATGGCTGTGCGGCCTTCCCTCGCGTCGACGGAAATTGAGGTGACGCCGGTACGGAGGTCGTACTCGCGGGCCTTCTTCCCCTCCCGCTCCTGGCGCCAGGGGAAGGTCTCAGTGGCGAGGAAGGCGTTGACCGACTCAACGGCGTGCTCGGGCGTGATGCCGTCAAGCGGGAGGCGGTAGTCGGCCCAGCGCAGGAGGGTGGGAAGCGCGGGGAGGCCGAGGGCGACCTCGCTCGCCTCGCGCAGTTCGAGGTCTGGGGTGGTCTGGGGAGAGAGTTCGGCGGCGAAGGCTTCAAGGGAAACGCGCTCCGTGAGCAGCACCTCGAGTATCTCGCCTTCGCCGATGAACCCGAGAGGCAGGGGCGCAGCGAAGGCGATCTTCGGGTGGGGCGTGAAGCCCTGCGAGTAGAGGAGGGGCAGGCCGGCACGACGAATGGCGCGCTCCCAGTAGCGGAGCACGTCGAGATGCGAGATGTGGCGCACGCGCTCGCCCTTGCGGAATCGAGCACGGATGCGCTGGCGGGCCTCGCTCACACCGCCTGGCCCTGCTCGACCAGCTGCTCGGCGGCGGTGTGGGGGTCGAGGGAGCGGCCCGCGACCTGCCCCACGAGATCGCCCAGTGTTTCCTCGGAGGTCTCGCGCCGGATTTGCTCAAGAAGGATGCGCTGGGCGACGGAGAGGACCTGGTGGCGCGCTTCCTGGCGCCGGTGGCGCTCGAGCTCGCCGGAGCTGTCGAGCCAGGCACGGTGCTCGTCGACGGCGTCGACGAGCTCGGGGACGCCGTCGCCGGTCGTGGCGACGGTCGAGAGGATGGGAATGTCACGGCCTTCGCTGGGGGCGAGGGAGAGGAGGGCGCGGAGCTGACTCACGAGCACGTCGGCGCCGGGGCGGTCAGCCTTGTTCACGACGAGCACGTCAGCGATCTCGATGATGCCGGCCTTGAGCGCCTGGATGTCGTCGCCGGTGCCGGGGTTGTTGACCAGCACCGTCGTGAGGGCGGTGCCGGCTATCTCGACCTCGTCCTGGCCGGCGCCGACGGTCTCGATAAAGACGTAGGGGAACCCGAAGGCGTCCATGACGGCGACGACGTCATCGATGGTGGGGGCGAGTCCGCCCAGCGCGCCGCGGCTGGCCATGCTGCGCACGAATACGCCCGGATCAAGGACGAGATCCTGCATGCGGATGCGGTCGCCGAGGATAGCGCCCTGGGTGAAGGGACTGGAGGGGTCGACGGCGATGATGCCGACCTCGTGGCCGCGCTTGCGCAGCTCGGCGGCGAGGGCGCCGGTGAGGCTGCTCTTCCCGGAGCCGGCACTGCCGGTGACGCCGATGGTGTGGGCGCGGCCGGAGCGGGGGTAGAGCTCGCGCAGGTATTCCCGCCCCTCGGGCGTGCCGTTCTCGACGCGCGTGAGAATCCGGGAGAGGGCGCGGCGTTCGCCCGCAAGGAATCGCTCGATCAGGTCGCTCACCCGGACGAGGCGTTGTCGTAGACGAACGACACGATGTCGCGGGTGTTGGTGCCCGGGCGGAAGATGGCGCTGAAGCCCATCGCTTCGAGGGCCTCCGTGTCTTCCTCGGGGATGATGCCACCGCAGAAGAGGACGACATCGTCAAGCCCGCGCGACCTGAGCTCCTCGACGATGCGCGGGAAGAGCTCGAGGTGGGCGCCGGAGAGGATGCTGAGGCCGACGACGTTGACGTCTTCCTGGAGGGCGGCCTCGGCGATCATCTGGGGCGTTTGGCGGATGCCGGTGTAGATGACCTCGCAGCCGCCGTCGCGCAGGGCGCGCGCGACGATCTTGGCGCCCCGGTCGTGGCCGTCGAGGCCGGGCTTGGCGATGAGGACGCGGATCTTCTGTCCGGTTTCGCCCTGGGCGGAGGTTTCGGGAGATGCGGTCATGGTGCTGCTCCTCTGTGTCGTGGGGTCAGGATCGCTCGACCAGCTGCAGGTTGACGCCGAAGGACGAGCGGGGTGAAACGAAGGCGACGCCGCCGTTGGGGTCGCCGGCGCGGGCGCCCGCGTCACGCAGGCTGGCGACGGCGGCTTCCGCATCGGCGACGGCAAGCGAGAGGAGGAACGAGCCCTCGCCTCGCTCAGCGGCGAACTTTGCGACCGGCCCCTCTTCGGTGGTGGGCCGGATGAACTCGAGATGGGCGTTGCCCGCCAGCATGAAGGCGTTCTCGATGCCGAGGGCGTCGTTCTGCCCACCGAGGTCGGGATCGAGGGTGAAGCCGAAGTGGCGCTCGTAGGTGGCGGCAGCGGCGGGGATGTCCTGCACGACGATGCCGATGTGGTCGATGCGCTTCGCGAGGGCGTCGTCGCGCGGGCCGACGTGCGCCTCCTCGACGGGGGTGGCGTACTCGATGAGGACGCCGTGGTTCGACTTCGGATGGAGGAAGCCGATCATGCCGGCGAGGCCGGCCCGGGGCGCCTCGTCAATGAGCTGGACCCCAGCCTCGGCGGCGGCGCGAAGGTCGGCGCCGCAGTCGTCGGACTCGAAGCAGACGTGGTGCATGCCCTCACCACGGCCCTCGAGGAAGCGCGCGACGCCGGTGTCGTCGCGGGTCGGCTCGAGGAGCTCGATCTCGGCGGTGCCGCAAGGGAGGAGGACGCCGCGGACGCCCTGGTCCTCGATGACACGGTCCACGCTGACGGGCAGGCCGAGGGCATCGCGGTAGAAGCCGAGCGCATCGTCGGCGCTGCGGACGACGATGCCTACGTGGTGGACCTTGCTGAGCATGGGGCTCCTTTGGGCTTTAGCTGGTTCCGGCGGCGCTGGCTTCGCGCACACCGGGCATGCCGGCGAGGTAGGCGGCGATGATGTGCCAGTGCTCCTTGTCGTGGTTGGCGACCACCTGCAGGAGCTGGTTGGGGACGCGGCCCTCCTCGCCGATGGCGGCGTCGTCGAACTCGGCGACGGTGGCGAGCAGCCGCTCGCGGCCGGTCTTGAGCTGTTCGAGGACGCTCCAGAAAGTAAGGCTGCGCTTGCGCTCGACGTGATCCTGGTTCCAGGCGTCGGTTCGCTCCTCGTCGAAGTCGAGGATGGCGGGGCGTCGACCCTCCTGGATATCGAGCAGGGCGCTGACGACCTCGGCCTCCCAGCTGGCGACGTGGCCGACTATGTCCTTGAGGGACCACTCGTCGATCATGGGGCGCTCGATGTCACGGATGCGGCAGGTCTCGATATTGCGCACGAGCTGGTTGCGCTCCAGCTCCAGTTCGCCGAGCAAGCGGCGGCGGTCATCCACGTAGCTTCGGGTGTCGTCCTCGGCCATCAGACGACCACGATCTCGCGATACTCGCCCCAGGCGCGGCGCAGGGCGTGGCTGATCTCCCCGAGCGTGGCGCGCGCCTCGACGGCCGCGACGATGAGGGGCACGAGGTTGTCGGTGCCGCGAGCGCCCTCCTCGAGGGCGGCGATGGCGGCATCGGCGGCGGCGTTGTCGCGCTGGGAGCGCAGCTCCTGGAGGCGCTCGACCTGGCGCTGGCCGATGGAGGGATCGACGCGCAGGAGCTCAGGCGGCTCCTCGCCGGTGACGGTGAAGTCGTTCACGCCGACGATGACGCGGTCCTTCTCCTCGATCTCGCGCTGGTAGCGGTACGAGGCTTCCTGGATCTCGCGCTGCTGGAAGCCCTGCTCGAGGGCGGCGGGCGCGCCGCCGAGGTCCTCGATGGTCTTCAGGTAGTCGCGCGCCTCGCCCTCAAGGCGGTCGGTCATCGACTCGATGTACCAGGAGCCACCGAGGGGATCGATGACGTCGCCGACACCGCTCTCGAAGCCGATGACCTGCTGCGTCCGCAGCGCGATCTGGACGGCCTTCTCGGTGGGAAGGGAGAGGGCTTCGTCCATCGAGTTCGTGTGGAGCGACTGCGTCCCGCCGAGGACGGCAGCGAGGGCCTGGAGGGTGGTGCGCACAATGTTGTTCTCGGGCTGCTGGGCGGTGAGGGTGGCGCCGCCGGTCTGCGTGTGGAAGCGCATCATCATCGAGCGCGGGCTCTTGGCCTCGAAGCGCTCCTTCATGATCGTAGCCCAGAGACGGCGTGCGGCGCGGAACTTGCACACCTCCTCCAGCAGGTTGTTGTGGCAGGCGAAGAAGAAGCTGAGCCGCCCCGCGAAGGCGTCGACGTCGAGGCCGGCGGAGACGGCGGCATCGACGTAGGCGATGCCGTTGGCCAGCGTGAAGGCGATCTCCTGGGCGGCGGTGCAGCCCGCCTCCCGCATGTGGTAGCCGGAGATGGAGATGGTGTTCCAGCGGGGGACGCTCTCGGAGCAGAAGCTGAAGACGTCGGTGATGAGCCGCATGCTGGGCGTGGGCGGATAGATCCACGTCCCGCGGGTGATGTACTCCTTGAGGATGTCGTTCTGGACCGTGCCGCCCAGCTTGTCGAGGGGCACGCCCTGCTCCTTGCCCACAGCGATGTAGAGGCCGAGAAGGACAGCGGCGGTGCCGTTGATGGTCATGGAGGTGGTGACGCGGTCGAGGGGGATCTCCTTGAACAGCGTGCGCATGTCGTCGATCGAGTCGATGGCGACGCCGACCTTGCCGACCTCGCCCATGGCCATCGAGTCGTCGGAGTCGTAGCCAATCTGGGTGGGGAGGTCGAAGGCCACGGAGAGGCCGGTCTGGCCCTGGTCGAGGAGGTAGCGGTAGCGCTCGTTCGACTCCTCGGCGGTGCCGAAGCCCGCGTACTGGCGCATGGTCCAGAGGCGCCCGCGGTACATGGTGGGCTGGACGCCGCGGGTGAAGGGGTACTCGCCGGGGAAGCCGAGGTCGCCGTTGGCGGAGGCGTCCTCAGGCGTGTAGACGGGGTCGAGGACGGTCTCGCCGGTGGTGCGGAACGACTCGGCGCGCTCGGGGTTGCGCTCGACCGCCTTGCGGTACGTACCTTCGAGCCACTCTTCTTTCGATTGGCTGGGCATTTCGCTATCCGTGGTCCTTCGGGGCGTGTTTCTGCTCGCGGAGTCCGCGGCGAAATCCGCGCACGGCAGTATATCCCGAGCGGCGGTTATGGTGGCTGGCCGGCTACGCCTGGCGCACCTGGCGGAAGAAGGCGCGGATGTCCTGCAGCAGGTGGTCGGGCTCCTCGAGGGCGGCGAAGTGGCCGCCCGCCGGCATCTCCGTGTACTGCACCAGGTTGTAGGCCGCTTCGACCCAGTGGCGGGGCGCCTGGATGATCTCGCCGGGGAAGGCGGCGAAGCCGGTCGGGACCGTAATGCGCTCGACGGGCGGGACGCGGCCACCAACGCCCTCGGCGCGGGCCTCGTAGTAGATGCGAGCGGCCGACGCGATGCTGTTGGGCGCCCAGTAGAACATGATGTTGGTCAGCAGGGTGTCCTTCGAGTAGCGCGACTCGACGTCGCCGTCGCAGTCGCTCCAGGTGCGGAACTTCTCGGTGATCCAGGCGGCGATGCCAGCGGGTGAGTCGGCCTGGGCGATGCCGAGGGACTGCGGCTTGGTGCCCTGGACGTTGCTGTAGCCGGTCTCCCGGGCCTGGAAGGCACGGCGCGAGGCGAGGCCCGCCTCGTCCGCCTCCGTGGGCGGGTCGGGGGGACCGGCAAGAGCCATGTTGAGATGGATGCCGCTGAGGTTGGCGGCGTGGGCCGCGCCCAGGCGCGTGCTGATGATGGCGCCCCAGTCGCCACCCTGGGCGCCGTAGCGCTCGTAGCCGAGCTCGGCCGTCATGAGGTGGTCGAGGGCATCGGCGACGCGGGAGGGGCCCCAGCCGCGTTCGGCGGGCTTGCCGCTCCAGCCGAAGCCGGGGATGGAGGGGATGACGACATCGAAGGCGTCGGCGGGGTCGCCGCCGTGGGCGGCGGGGTCGGTGAGGGGCCCGATGAGGTGGAGGAACTCGAAGATGGAGCCGGGCCAGCCGTGCGTCAGGAGGAGGGGGTGGGGGTCGGGGCCGTTGCCCCTGACGTGCCAGAAGTGGATATCGACGCCGTCGACCTCACAGAGGAACTGGGGCCAGGCGTTGAGGGCGGTCTCCTGGGCGCGCCAGTCGTACTCGTTGCGCCAGTAGTCGCAGAGCTCGCGCACGTAGGCGACATCGGCGCCGTAGTCCCAGCCCGTGTCCGGAATGGCGTCGGACCAGCGGGTGCGGCCGAGGCGGTCGCGGAGGTCGTCGAGGACGGAGTCGGGGACATCGATACGGAAGGGTCGTGGAGGCATGCGAGGACTATAGCGGGAGAGGTGTCGGCTGTTGGCTATGGACTCATGGCCCTTGGCCGCGGGGGACTTAGGGGGTTGGGGTAAATCGGGTGCTGGCTTTGCTATCTTCGCCTGATGAGCGATGTACGGACCGTGATGGTGGGCGTTCTCGCAATTGTGGCGGGGACATTCTCAGCATGGGCAGTCTGGGTGGCGAATTGGGGCGACGTCAACGAGGGCATGAACACCTTCAATCTCGCCGCGGCAGCGGTCTTGCTTGTCCTCAGCGCCATTGCACTGGGAGCGAAGACACGCTCGGGGGAGAGAGCGTGGCGTGCTTCTGCTCAAGCTGTGCAGCGCAGCCCACGCGCAATCGTCTCAGGACTTCTCGCGACGGCTGGCGGGTTCTTGCTCGGGTGGTGGTTGGCAGCAGTTGGGTTGTACGACACCGGCGACCCGATCGCTGGCATGATCGGCCTTGGCGCTATCGTCCTTCTGTTCTTCGTGGCTGCGATCGCACTACAGTGGGGAAGAAGTTCTACCGAGCGACCATGGCTCCTGATCGGAGCATCTGCGCTCCTTGGAGCAGCCCTCTTTCTCCTGGCTGCATTAACCGTCTTTTTCAACTATGGGGGACGATAGCAAGCCGTGTTGGCCAGCTGAAGAACATGGGTTGGGGTAAATGGGGTGTTGAACGGCTATGGTCAGCCCATGTATTCGGACGCACGAAACGTGTTTTCAGGGCTCCTCGCCACGCTAGGGGGATTCCTGTTGCCGGTTTGGGGCTGGATCGCTCTCCTGGGGGGCTCCAGGGTGACGCCACACGCGATCGTGGCCATTGGCGCCCTGTTGCTCGTAGCGGCGGTTTGGCTTCAGTGGACAGACCCCGATGAGCGATCGTGGCACGTGCCCATCCTGTTCGGACTGGCGGGCGCAGCCCTGTTCCCGTTGGTCCTCATCTTGTTCTTCACGTTCGCCGAGGGGGGTTCCTAACCCCGTACGCTTCCTCCCCTTCAGCCGGGAAGGGAGACGAGGGCGCCGGCGACGGTCTCGAAGAGGTCCCGGTCGACGAGCCTGGCTGCGCCGGTGAGGTCGGTGAGTGGGGCGAGGCGAATCTCGTTCGACTGGAGGACGGTGGCCTGGCCCCACTGGCCGTCGTGGACGGCGTCGATAGCGGCGATGCCGAAGCGGGTGGCGAGGACGCGGTCGTAGGCGGTGGGCGTTCCCCCACGCTGGACGTGGCCGAGCACGGTGAGGCGCGTCTCGAAGCCGGTGCGGGCTTCGATCTCGTCGGCGACGAGGCGGCTGATGCCGCCCAGCCTTACGTGACCGAAGGCATCGCGCTGATCGGTCTGGGTGATGACCTCACCGCCCTGCGGGCGGGCGCCCTCGGCAACGACGACGATCGAGGCGGAGACGTCGCGGTTGTGGTGCGCGAGGAGGCGCTCGCAGAGGTCGCTCATGCTGAACGGTTCCTCGGGGATGAGGATCTCGGTAGCGCCCCCGGCAATGCCGGCGTAGGTCGCGATCCAGCCTGCGTGGCGGCCCATGACCTCCACGACCATGACGCGGTGATGGGACTCGGCGGTCGTGCGCAGACGATCGATGGCCTCGGTAGCGGTCTGGACGGCCGTGTGGAAGCCGAAGGTGACCTCGGTGACGCCAAGGTCGTTGTCGATGGTCTTGGGGACGCCCACGATGGGCGCTCCCTCGGCCGCGAGCTTCCCGGCGACACCGAGCGTGTCGTCCCCGCCAACCGCAACCAGGGCGTCGATGGCCTCGCGCTCAAGGGTGGCGCGCACGGCCCCGGCCCCACCTTCGGTGGCGTAGGGGTTGGCGCGGGAGGTTCCGAGGATGGTGCCTCCCAGGGGCAGTATGTCGCGGCAGCGCTCGGCGCTGAGGGGCATCACGTCGCCCTCCATGACACCGGCCCAGCCGTTGCGGAAGCCGACGACCTCATCGCCGTACTGGCGCTCGCCCTTGGTGACGACGGCGCGAATGACGGCGTTCAGTCCGGGGCAGTCGCCTCCGCCGGTCAGGATTCCCACGCGCACGACCGTCTCCTCCCTGCCGAGGGTGTGCAACGACCGTAGCGCGGAACCGTGAACGGGACGAGCGGAAACGTCCCGGCCGGGTTACGAACGCGAGAAGATGCGCCGGGCGTCAGGCGAGGCCGCGGGCCTTGAGCTCCTTCTCGAGGCGGACGGCGTCGGAGCTGAGCATGGGGCCCTTCTGCTCGTCGGGGAGGACGCCCGCAGTAGCCATGCCCATCTTGGCGCCGTCGAAGGTGATCCACTTCTCCGGTACGAGCTCCATCACGACGCGCAGGGGCGAGTCGAGGGACTTCTCGAAGGCGGCTGCCTGCTCGGGGTCCGCCCCGGGGCGGAAGGCGAGGGCATGGTAGAACCAGTCCTTCGTCTCGCGGTCCTCGTACATGACGCAGCGACACTTTGCCGTGATGGTCTTGCCGGGGCCGAGGTGGGTGCCGGTGCTCGTGAGGACGACGGAGCAACGCGGGTCGCGGCGAAGGGCGGCCATGCGGTGGCGATGGGCGGCGGCGGTCATCCAGAAGGAGCCCTTGGCCCAGACGACGGCGTGCATGACGCCGACGGGCCAGCCGTCCTTCGTCGACCAGTTGAGGACGGCCTCGCCAACGGTGTTGAGAAGCTCCTCCTTGACGTCGTCGTCGAGGGGATAGATGGAGACGGTCTCGTGATCCTTGGTGGGGTCGGGCGCGTAGGCATCGTCAGCCATGGGGTACCTCCGGAAACTGTGCGCGCACGTTGCCGATCGGCGAGGGCGCTGTCAATGGCCGGGGGAAGGCCGGCTCCTGGCCCGCGGCGTTGCGCCGAGGATGCGCTTGCGCAGGCGGATGCTCGCCGGGGTGATCTCCACGACCTCGTCATCGTTGATGAACTCGATCGACTGCTCCAGGTTGAGCAGTCGCGGCGGCACGAGGCGCAGGGCGTCGTCGGCCGCGGCCGCGCGCATGTTGGTGAGCTTCTTCTCTCTGGTCACGTTCACGTCCATGTCGGAGGGGCGGGCATTCTCACCGATGATCATCCCCTCATAGACCTGCGTGCCGGGGCTGATGAATATCTCGCCGCGCTCCTGCAGGTTGTAGATGGCGTAGGCGGTCGCCTTGCCCGGCCGGTCGGCCACGAGCGCGCCGGTCAGGCGGCCGGCGATGGGGCCGTTCCACGGCTCCCAACCGGCGAAAAGATGATTCATGATGCCGGTGCCGCGGGTGTCGGTGAGGAACTGCGAGCGGAACCCGATGATGCCGCGCGTCGGGATCAGGAACTCGAGACGGACGCGGCCGCTTCCATGGTTCGACATCCGGTTCAACGTCGCCCGACGAGCGCTGAGCTGCTCGATGACGACGCCCTGGTAATCCTCGGCGACGTCAATGACCAGCTCCTCGACGGGCTCCTCGATGCGGCCGTCACGCTCGCGGGTAACGATCTGCGGCCGGCCGACCTGCAGCTCGTAGCCTTCGCGGCGCATCATCTCGATAAGGATCGAGAGCTGGAGCTCGCCGCGTCCGATCACCTGAAACTGGTCCGGCGAGTCGGTGTCCTCGACGCGAATCGACACGTTGCTCACCAGCTCACGCTCGAGCCTTTCGCGCAGCTTCCGCGACGTGACGTACTGGCCGTCCCGCCCGGCCATGGGCGAGGTGTTCACGCCGAAGACCATCGAGACGGTCGGCTCATCCACCTGCATGGGGGCGATCGGCTGCGGGTCGTCCGGGGCGGTGATGGTCTCGCCGATCGTGATGTCGTCGATCCCGGCGAGGCAGATGATGTCGCCTGCCGCGGCCTCCTCCACCTCCGCCCGCTCCAGGCCATCGAAGACGTACAGCTTCGTAACGCGGGTCTGCGCGACGGACCCATCGAGCTTCGAGACGGCGATCTCGTCGCCCAGGGCGACGCGGCCGTTGACGATGCGCCCGATGGCGATGCGACCGAGATAGTCGCTCGAGTCGAGGTTCGCAACCCGGATCTGCAGGGCGCCCTCGGGGTCGCCCTGGGGAGGCGGCAGTTGCCCGACGATGGCGTCCAGCAGGGGCCGCAGGTCCAGACCGGGCTCGTCCGGGTCTACGCTCGCGGTTCCGGCTTTCGCGTTCGCGTACAGCACAGGGAAGTCGATCTGCTGCTCGGTCGCTTCGAGATCGATGAAGAGGTCGTAGACCTCGTCGAGCACCTCGGCAGGCCGGGCATCCTTGCGATCGACCTTGTTGATGACGACGATGGCGGGCAGGCCGTGCTCCAGCGCCTTGCCCAGCACGAAACGGGTCTGGGGAAGCGGCCCCTCGGAAGCGTCGACGAGCAGCAGCACGCCATCGACCATGGTCAGGGTGCGCTCGACCTCCCCGCCAAAGTCGGCGTGGCCGGGGGTGTCAACGATGTTGACGGTGCAGTCGCGATACCGGATAGCCGTGTTCTTGGCCATGATGGTGATGCCGCGTTCGCGCTCAAGGTCGATGTTGTCGAGGGCGCGTTCCTCCACGCGCTCGTTCGCGCGGAACACGCCGCTCTGGTGCAGCATGGCGTCGACCAGCGTCGTCTTGCCATGGTCCACGTGGGCGATGATGGCGATGTTGCGTCGCAGGGCGTTGGCGATGCCGGACTCGGCGAGCGCGGTCACGGGGCGCCGGCCTCCGAAGCAGCAGTCATGGTCTCCCCCGCGGGCGTTCGGTTCAGGTTGGAGTGGTCGACCCGCTACAGCCGTCTCGCGGGCACTGGCTCGTTCATGAGCCGGGGCTTGTCAGCCCGAACCACCCGGACGATTGTCCACACCGGCGGAGTAATGGGCGACTCACGCGCTCGCTCGCGGCTTATTGCTCGCTGAACGCGGGGATAACTTCCTGCGCCCAGGCTTCGAGCGCCTCCCAGTCGAGGGGCGGGCGGATGGCGATGTTGAGGAGGTCGCAGCCGAGATCCTGGTACTCGGCGACGAGCTCCTTCGCCTCGTCCGGCGTCCCCATGATGAGACCGCGTTCGCGCCAGGTGTCGATGGCGCCACCGAAGACCGTGCGGGCGTGCTCCTCGGCGCGCGGTCGGGCGGCCTCGTTGGCGGCGAGGTGGAAGCTGAGGTTGACGCTCTTCTCGATCTCGTCGAAGTCGCGGTTCTCGCGGTCGCAGGCCTCCTGCAGAACCCGGGAGAGGTGGCGGAACTGCCACGGGGTCAGGTAGGGACCGTTCCAGCCGTCGCAGAGACGGGCGATCATCGGCAGGGTGCGCTTGCGCCCGACGCCGCCGCCCCAGATGCGGAGGCGTTCCTGCAGGGGCTTCGGGTTACAGCAGGCATCGGCGAGGGTGAAGTGCTCACCCTCGAAGTCCACGTGGTCCTTGGTGAGGAGGAGGCGGATGACCTGGATGCCCTCCTCGAGGATGTCGAGGCGCTTGCCGAGGGAGGGGAAGGGGATGCCGTAGGCGCGGTACTCGTCCTCGTACCAACCGGCGCCGATGCCGAGCTCGATGCGGCCACCGCTGAGGTGGTCCATGGCGGCGAGGGCGTTGGCGAGGACGGCCGGGTGGCGGTAGTTCATGCCGAGCACGAGCGAGCCGATGCGAAGGTTCTTCGTCTCGCAGGCGAGGGCGGTCATGATCGTGGTGCCTTCCCAGTAGTCGCCGTGGTTCTCGTGGACGAGGGGGGCCTCATAGAAGTGGTCGGAGGCGTCGATCCAGTCGAAGCCGGCGGTATCGGCCCAGGTCCAGAGGCGGCGGAGCTCCGCCATCTCGATGTTCTGCTGGATGAGGTGCACTCCAAACCGCATGCCATCACCCCTTTCGGTGGCCGGGAGTGTAGCGAGTTCCGTTACGCGGGGACGGGCTAGGATGCGCGCGGGAGGACGCCATGACCGAGATCACGCACCGATTCGTGGAGACGAACGGCATCAACATGTACATCGCGGAGGCGGGGGAGGGGCCGCTGGTGGTGATGTGCCACGGCTTCCCCGAGTCGTGGTACTCGTGGCGGCACCAGCTCACGGCGCTGGCGGAGGCGGGGTTCCACGCGGTCGCGCCAGACCAGCGGGGCTACGGCCAGACGGATGCACCCGAGGACATCGGCGCCTACACGCAACTCCACCTCGTGGGGGACATCGTGGGGCTGGTGGCAGCGCTGGGGGAGGAGCAGGCGGTGGTCGCGGGCCACGACTGGGGGGCACCGGTCGCCTGGAACGCGGCCACCCTCCGGCCCGACGTGTTCCGCGGCGTGGCGGGGCTGAGCGTGCCGCCGAACGCGTGGTCGGGGCCGATCCCGCCCACGGAGGGGATGAAGCAGCGCTTCGGCGACACTTTCTTCTACCAGCTCTACTTCCAGGAGCCGGGCAAGGCCGAGGTGGAACTGGAGGCGGACGTGCGCACGACGATGCGGATGCTGCTCTACACCGCCTCGGGCGACTGCCCACCGAACCCGGCCGCGGCAGCGCTGCCGAAGACGGCGGGGTTCCTCGACGCGATGCAGGATCCCGGGGACGACCTGCCGGAGTGGTTGACGGAGGCCGACCTGGACGTGTTCACGGGCGAGTTCGAGCGGGCGGGCTTCCGCGGGGGGCTGAACTGGTACCGCAACATCGACCGGAACTGGGAGCTGATGGCCGCGTTCAACGGGAAGAAGGTCACGCCGCCGTCACTGTTCGTGACGGGCGACCGCGACCTCGTGGTCTCGCTGATGGGGCCGAAGTGGCGCGAACAGATGGAGCAGTCGGCGCCCAACCTGCGCAGTGCGGTCATGATCCCGGGGGTCGGGCACTGGACGCAGCAGGAAGCGCCCGAGGCCGTGAACGAGGCGATGATCGCGTTCCTACGGGGCTTGTAGGGCCCGGCCCGGCTACTCCTCGGCCAGGTGCCCGTTGGACCGCGGGCAGACGTGCCCCTCGGGGTCGATGGGAGCGCCGCAGAAGGGACAGGGCGGGCGTCCGGCGGCGACCACCTCGGTGATCTGGGCGCGCAGGCGGCGGGCGGTGTCGAAGTCGAACTCCATCGAGACGGCCTCGCCTTCGGCTTCGGAAGCCGCCTCGGCGGCGACGACGACGATGTGGCGCGTCTCCTCGTTCAGCCCGAGGGAGAGGCGCCCGGCGCGCACGTCGAGCTCGAGGTTCGCCTGGAGGGGAAAGACCGGTTCGGGCACGCCGAGGGGGGAGGGAGCAAGGTCGACCTCGGCGTGCTCGAGGGTTGTTTCGATGGCCTCGCCGATGGCGGAGAGCTGCTCCTTCTCCATCCAGACGAAGGCGTAGGCGCCGCGCTCGCTGATGGCGCGCAGACGGAAGCGGCGCTGTCCCGGCTGGCCCACGGCATCGGCGGAGAGGTGCTGGACGGGCCCGAACTCGGTCAGGGGCATCGCTGCCGATCCTACCGAGGGGCCGGGAAACGCGCTTACCGGGCGTCGAGCGCTACAGCCCTGTGGCGCCGGCCTTCGCAAGAACCTCCCGCAGTTCGGGGACGGAACGGAAGACGTAACCGTGGAAACCCAGCGCCCGCGCGGCTTCGACATTCCGGGCGGTGTCGTCGACGAAGAAGCACTGGTGCGGTTCGGTGCCGGTCAGCTCGCAGACGCGGCGGTACGTCTCCGGCTCCGGCTTCGCCACGCCGAGGTCACAGGACACGAGAAGGTGCTCGAAGTGCTCGAGCTCCGGCTGCATCGCCCGCACGACCTGCCAGTAGTCGCGGTCGACGTTGGAGAGAAGCACGAGCCGGTAGTGCCGGGAGAGCGCTTCGACAAGCTCCGCCATGCCGAGGATCGGCTGGTGGTAGGGCTCCAGCCAGGCAGCCTCGAACTCCTGGTAGGCCAGGCTGAGCCCGTGGGTATCGACGAGCTCGCGGTGGACCTGTGACAGCGTCGTTTCGCCGGTGATGATGTCGTGGCGGGCGGTGAGCTTGTGGAGGCGCTCAGAGGCGGCGGCCGGATCCGCGCAGTGGCGCGCGAGGCGGGCGATCACGAGGCCGTCGTCGAAGCCGATGAGCACGCCAAAGAGGTCGAAGACGAGGACATCGATCGCTGAGCCGGCGATACGCATGGGGCTGCGAGGCGACCCTACTGCGTCGGCAGGGGCGACTGCCACCAGCCGGGCCGGTGACTGACCTCGATGCTCACGACCCACTTCACCCAGTTGTAGCCCCGCCGCCCGGGGGCGACGAGTCGTACGGGGAAACCGTGCCCGGAGCTGAGCCGCTCGCCGCCGACGGTGGTCGCCAGGAGCAGGCGCGGGACCGTGCCCAGTCCGAAGCGCCGGCTGAAGCCGGTCGCGGAGGTGACGACGACGCTGTGGGCGTCGTCGGTGAGGCCGGCGCGTTCGAGGACGGCTGCGAGGGGCACGCCGCTCCAGTCCTGCACGGTGTACCAGCCGCCAGTGCAGTCGAGGGTGGCGCGGCGCGTGCGTTCGGCGAGGGCGATCAGCTCGTCGTAGTCGAGGGTGAGGGGCTCCCGCACCTCTCCGTGGACTTCGAGGCGCCACTCGTCGCGCGCGATGCGCTGGCGGTTGTCGAACAGCCAGTTGGTGACGGGGTGGGCGTTGCCGGTGAAGCTGGCCTCCTCGCGGGAGCCGGTGAAGCGCCGGTCGGGGCCGGAGTGGGGCGCTGCCACGGCGAGCCCGCGAGAGATGGCGAGGCCGCCGGCTCCGACGGCGAAGAGGCGCAGCACGGCGCGGCGGCTGGCGAAGGCGGCGGCGGGTCGTCTGGGCCAGCGCAGGAGGACGTGGAGGGCGAAGAAGGGCACCAGCGCCAGGCCGAGGATGGTGTGCAGCACGAGGGGGCGCATCTCGCCGTAGAAGGGGACGAGCAGGGTCCCGCGCCCGACGAGCAGCCACCAGAGACCGGTCACGAGGATTCCCAGGAACAGCACGCCGAGGAGGGCGGGCGCGAGCGACCAGAGCCCTGCGCCCCGGCGGGCGAACGAGCGAACGACAATGCGCCACTTCCAGACGAGGAGGACGACGATCGAGAGGCCGCCGGCGCTGTGCAGCCAGAAGACCCAGCGCCCCTCGGGGCTCCCGGCGAGGAAGCTCCCGAGCCCGGAGAGCAGCTCCAGCAGGAGGAGTGCGAAGAGGGCGAGGTTGGTGGCGCGGGCGTTCATGGAATCCCCTGCCGCATCGGGGAGCGGCGCCTGCGGGTCACCTCCAGCGTACACCCGCGCGGGCGGGGATCGCGGAGAGATCGCTACACTGCGGACATGCAGCAAGAGGGCGTGGCTGCGCTCGTCGCCAAACGGCGGGAGCGGGCAGTGGAGCGCTGGAACCTCGACCGGGGCGTCGTGCTCGTGCCGGCGGGGTTGATGCTGCCGATCGCGGGCACGGACCAGTTCCACGAGTACCACGCGCACCCGGAGCACCAGTACCTCGCGGGAGTGGGGCAGGCGGGCGGCGTGCTGGCGTTCGACGCAGGCGAGGGCTGGACCCTGTTCGTCCCGCAGCCGGAGGCAGCCGAGCGGGTCTGGACCGGCGACGGTCCCTCGCTGGCGGCGGTGGGGGAGGCGTCAGGGCTGGAGCGCGTGCGGGCCGCGGCGGACCTGGCGGAGTGGCTGGAGCAGCGGCGGGGGGAGCCGGTCGCGGTGATCGGGAACGACGACATCACGCTGCGGGCGGCGGAGTACGGGATAGAGTCGTGGGCCAGCCTGGAGCTCGCCACGGACGAGGAGGAGAACGAGCGGCTGCGCACCGTTGTGGCGGAGCTGCGCCGCGCGAAAGACCCGCGCGAGCTGGCGCTGATGCGGCAGGCGGCCGAGGCAACGCATCGCGGGCACATGGCGGGGATACGCAAGGCGCGGGCGGGGATGTCGGAACGGGCGCTGCAGATCGAGATCGAGGTCGAGTTCTTCCGGGCGGGGGCGGAGCGCACGGCCTACGGCTCAATCGTGGGGGGCGGCCCGAACGCGGCAACGCTGCATTTCTCGCCGACCGCCCGCGAGTTCGGCGAGGGGGAACTGATCCTGGTCGACGCGGGGGCGGAGGTGGGCGGCTACGCGAGCGACGTGACGCGCACGTACCCGGTGGGTAGGCGTTTCGAGGGGGCACAGCGCGACCTGTATGCGCTCGTGCTGGGCGTGCAGGAGCGGGCCATCGCGGGGGCGCGGCCGGGGGTCGAGTACCGAGACCTGCACCTGGCGGCGAGCGTCGAGATTTCGCAGGGGCTCGTCGACCTTGGGCTGCTGCGGGGGGACGCACAGGGGCTGGTCGAGCGCGACGCGCAGGCGCTCTTTTTCCCGCACGGGCTGGGCCACATGCTGGGGCTGGCCACACACGATGCGGGCGGCTGCCTCGAGGGCCGGATGCCAAGCGAACGCCCGACGTTGCGCTACCTGCGAGCGGACCTGCCCCTCCAGCCTGGGTACGTGGTCACGATCGAGCCGGGCATCTACTTCATCCGGGCGTTGCTGGAGGATCCCGACCTACGCGAGCGATACCGCGACGACGTGGACTGGGAGCGGGTCGAGGGGATGCTGGATTTCGGCGGCATCCGCATCGAGGACGACGTGTTGATCACGGAGGAGGCGGCGGAGGTGCTGTCCGCGGCGACGCCGAAGGCGCTCGACGCGATCGAAGCGCTACGCGTGGAGGGCCTGGAGGGGTGACGGCTCCGTACGAGCGCATCTCGATCGAGCAGGTCGCGCGCTATCCCCGGCCGGGCATGGGCGGACCCATGCGCTGGTCGTTCACGCCCGACGGGAGCGGCATCACCTCCCTTGCCAGCGAAGACGGGGGGCTCGTGCGGAGCCTCTGGCTGTACGACGTCGCGACGGGGGAGCGGCGGGCGCTGGCGGGGCCGGCGGGCGGGGGCGGGCCGATCTCGCGCGAGGAGGAACTGCGCCGGGAGCGTGCGCGCCTGCGCGACGTAGGCGTGACCGACTACCGCTTCGCCACGAAGGCTCCAGAACGCACGATCCTCTTGCCGGGTGGAGAAGGGCCGCGGCTCATCGTGGGTGATGGGGAACCAGTTGCGATCGAGGGGGCAGGGGGGGCGATCACGCCGCGGCTTACCGGCGACGGCGCGCAACTCGCGTTCGTGCGGGAGGGGGAGCTGTTCGCGATGCCGTCCGGGGGCGGGGAAGCGCGGCAGCTCACGAGCGGCGCGGAGGATGGCTTCACGAACGGGCTCGCGGACTTCATCGCACAGGAGGAGTTCGGCCAGCCGGACGGCTTCTGGTGGTCGCCGGATGGATCGCGCATCGCCTTCGTGGAGGTCGACGCACGGCACATCCCGGACTATCCGATCGTCCACCAGGGGCAGGACGCGCTCGATACGGAACACCACCGCTACCCGTTCGCAGGGGCGCGGAACGCGCGCGTGCGGCTGGGCGTGGTGCCGGCGGCGGGCGGGGAGCCGGTCTGGATGGACCTCGGCGAGGAGGAGGACATCTACCTGCCGCGCGTGGTGTGGCGGTCTGATGGAGTCCTTGCGGGAATGGTGCTGAGTCGTGCGCAGACGGAGCTTCGCCTGCACCTGTTCGACCCGGACACGGGGACCATCCTGCGCACGCTTGAGGAGCGCAGCGAGCCGTGGCTGAACCTCGGCGACTTCCGCTTCCTCGACACCGGCGAAATGCTGTGGTCGAGCGAGCGGAGCGGCTTCCGGCACCTCTACCTGTACGACGCCGACCTCAACGAGTCTCGCGAGCTGACCACTGGGGAGTGGGTGGTGACGCGCATCGTGGAGGTGGACGAGGCGGGGAGGACGGTGTTCTTCAGCGGGACGCGGGAGGGGGCAGTCGAGCGGCACCTGTACCGGGTGGGGCTGGACAGCGGGGAGGTGGAGCGCCTCACGAGCGAGCCGGGCGTGCACGGCTGCGCGGTGTCGCCGGACGGGAAGACGTTCGTCGACACTTTCTCGTCGCGTGAGCGCGCGGCGACGACGACGCTGCGTCGCACGGACGGAGGCGAGGTGGTCGCGACCCTGCACGAGGAGCCGGACATGACCGCCACGGCACAGGGCCTGCGGCCTCCCGAGTTGCGCGAGATGGCGGCGGCGGACGGCACGCCGATGTTCGGGGCGCTCTACCGGCCGGAGGGAGAGGGGCCGCACCCGCTCGTCGTGGCCGTTTACGGGGGGCCGCATGCCCAGCGGATCCTCGACGACTGGGCGCTGACGGTAGACCTGCGGGCGCAGTACCTCGCGCAGGCGGGGTTCGTCGTACTGGCGGTCGACAACCGGGGAAGCGCCAACCGAGGACTCGCGTTCGAGGCGCACCTGCACCGGCGCATGGGCACGATCGAGGTGGACGACCAGGTGGCGGCGGTCGAGCAGGTGGTGGCGGAAGGGCTCGCCGACCGCGAGCGGGTCGGCATTTACGGGTGGAGCTACGGCGGCTACATGACGTGCATGTCGCTGATGCGCGCGCCGGAAGTGTTTAGCGTCGGGGTGGCGGGAGCGCCTGTCGTCGACTGGGACGGGTACGACACGGGCTACACCGAGCGGTACATGTCGACGCCCGAGGACAACCCCGAGGGGTACCGCGACGGCGCGGTCACGACGCACGTGGAGGGCTTGTCTGGCAAGCTGCTGCTGGTCCACGGAATGGTCGACGAGAACGTGCACTTCCGGCACACGGCGCGTCTGATCACAGCGCTGACGGCGGCGCAGAAGCCGTACGACATCCAGATCTTCCCGGAGGAGCGCCACATGCCACGCGACGCGGCGGGGCTGGAGTACATGGAACGCCGGCTGGTGTCGTACTTCGAGGAGCACCTGCTGGCGTAGCGAGGCGGGGTCGCCCGGCCTATCCTCTGCGGGACCTTCGAAGCGCGAGGAGTGAGCAATGCCGTACGCCCGACCGGAGCTGCTCGCCGAGCCGGACTGGCTGGCGGAACACGCGGACGACCCGCAGGTGCGCATCATCGACTGCGCCACGCTGGAGGCGTACCGCCGCGCCCACATCCCGGGGGCAGTCCACCTGCCCGTTCACTACTACATCAAGGAGCAGGGCGAGAGGGAGGGCGGCGCAGGTATGTTCGTGATGCCGCCCGACGACTTCGCCGCGCTCATGGGCGGCCTGGGGGTCGACGGCGACACGACGGTCGTGACCTACGACGACAACAACGCGCTCGTGGCGGCTCGCCTCTGGTGGGTGCTCAACTACTACGGCCACACGAATGCGAAGGTTCTGAACGGCGGCTGGCATCGCTGGCTGACGGAGGGCAGGCCGGTCACGTTCCACGGGACGCGTCCGGAGGCGCGCACGTTCGAGGCGCGCACGGATCCGGCGCTCCACGCGAGCGCGGAGGACCTGATCGCCGAGCACGACTCCGACTCCTGCACGGTGCTCGACGTTCGCAGCGACGGGGAGTGGGACGGGTCGAACTCGCGGGGGAACAACCGGGTCGGGCACGTGCCGGGGGCGCACCACCTTGAGTGGACGGACCTCGTCGAGCGTTCGGACACGCGCCGCTTCCTGCCGGCGGAGGAAATGCAGCGGCTGCTGGAGGAAGCAGGAGTGGCGCCGGGGGCGCGAACGATCACGTACTGCCAGGGCGGCATCCGGGCGGCGCACTCGGCCTTCGCCCTGACACTGCTGGGCTACGACGACGTACGCGTGTACGACGGCTCGATGTACGAGTGGGCGAACCGGGAGGACACGCCGCTGGTCACGTAAGCGCGGCGCGGGCCGCGGCTAGATGGCGGCGGTCTCGGGCTCGGAGGCCTCGGCCTCAACCTCGGTGGAGGCGGGCGGCTGGGCGTGCAGCAGGGCTTCGAGGGTGAAGCCGAGGTCGCCCGCTTCGCAGAGGTGGCTGCAGTAGGTCATCTTGAGGGAGGCGCTGGAGGACCGGCGCCAGTCATAGCGCAGGCCGCAGCGGACGCACGTCTTGATGTGCTCCAGGTTCATGCCTTCGCTGCCGGGTCCAATCGCACCGCTCATGGCAGTACCTCTTCCGGGGCCGTTCTCCAACCCGCATATCCAGCGTAGGCGGCGGTTTCCGAAGGCGCCAGCGAAAGCGGCTCCCGATTGTTACGGGATGTTTTCGATCTTGCGGCTGACGGGAGCGCTCGCCCAGCCGCCGAGCACCGCGGAAAACTTCCCGGCCTCGCTGCCGGCCACGACCATGTGGATGAACTCGGGCGCGCGAAACTTCGAGTACAGCCTGTCGAGCTGCTCCTCGGAGGGGCCGTCGGGGCCGAACTGGGAGGGTTCGATGCCGCTGGCGTCGGCGGTGGCGAGGCGGTCGCGGAGGGGCATGCTCGTGACTTCAAGGATGTAGTCGCGCACCTGCTGCTTGCTCCAGCGGTCGCGCCAGATGGTGTCGGCGTGCTCGGGGCACACGACGAAGAGGACGTGGCCGGTGGGGGTGCGGGGGTTACCGACGGCGGCCATCGTGAGGCCGAGGATGCCCGTGAGCGCGCGGGCGGTACGGGCGGTCTGGTCGACCATGAGCTGGGGTCCGCTGGTGGCGGGGAAGACCGTAACCACGCTGTCGTCGGCGTCGAAACCCTTCTCGACATGCATCGGCTCCCAGGGGCTGCGCTCCTCCCACTCGGCGAAGGAGAGCGTGTACTTCATGGGCGTACCGAGGGTGGAGCGCTCGGTGCCACCCGGCTTCGCGCCCCCGACATTGCGCATGACGAGGCGGACAGCACGTCCGATAGCCGCGTTGGCGCGGGTCCCCTGGCCGAGGGCGCCGAGCTGCATGTTCATGCCGATGTGGTGGCGGATGGGTCCGTTGACGACGATGGCGGGAGCGGCGCCCATGGTGGTGGCCCAGACACCGTGGGCGTTGAACTCCTCGGTTACGCAGGCCTCGATGGCGGTGATGACAACGGGCAGGTACTCGGGCTTGCAGCCGGCCATGACGGCGTTGATGGCGACCTTCTCGACGGTCGCCGGAGCCATGTTCGGGGGGACGACGGCGACGAGGTCCTGGGCGTCGCGGGTAGTGCCTTCGAGCATGCGCATGACGCGCTCGGGGGTGGGCGGGACCACGGGGAGGCCGTCGGTGAGGCCCTGGTCGAAGAGGAACTCGTGGAGGTCGTCGCTTGCGCCGATGTCGATGCGGCGGGCGCGGAGGGGGCTGCCCTCGGCCTCGGCGGCGAGCCGCTCGGCAATGCCCGGTTCGACCGAACGGGAGCCGCAGCCGGGGCGAGAGTCGGGGTAGTCGTCCCAGCCCGGGTCGGGGGCATCGACGCCAGCGATGGCGGCGAGGTCGCCGAAGAGATCCTGCCAGTCCTCGCGACCGAAGCCGATGAAGCGCTTCTGCTCGGCGCCGTCGGGGCCGGTGAGGATGAGGGTGGGGACGGTGTCGAGATCGTAGGCGTAGGAGGTGTGCAGGGCGCTGTCGTCGAGCATGGGGGCGGTGAGGCCGTGGCGGTCGACGAGCACGGCGTTGCCCTCGGCTTCCTGGCCGATGGCGAGCACGTCGACGGTCCCGCCGAAGGCTTCGTGGGCGGCCTGGATGAGGGGCATGGAGAGGCCGCAGGTGGGGCAGTCCTCCTTCACAAAGGCAAGGAGGGAGGGGCGGCCGGAAGGGAAGGCGCGTTCGCGCCCGTCGCCGTCGGTGAGGGTGAAAGCCGGAAGCTCGGACATGGGGCCTCCCGTGTCGGGGTGGGCGCCATTGTAGGACGCGGCGCCCCGCGTGACCGCCGCCGCCGCGTTGGCGAGAATAGGACCAGCCGGCGGCAAGGCCGGACAGAAGGAGGCGCGGATGATCGGAACGGAGGCGTTCGACCGGTTCGTGAGCGAGAACCGCTGGGCCGTGATCACGACGGTGCGGAAGAGCGGGCAGCCGAGCAGCTCGGTGGTGGCGTACGCACGCGAGGACGACACGCTGGTCGTGAGCACGACCGCGCCGACGCTGAAGGTGCGCACACTCGAGAACGACCCGCGCGTGACGATCACGGTGTTCAACGACGCGGCGCCGTTCAACTTCGTCACGGTCGAAGGACGGTGCGACATCGAGCGCGAGGGGCTGGAGCACGCCACGCACCTCGTTTTCGAGAACATCAAGGGCTCGGGCTTCACCGAGCCGGAAGACCTGCCCGCCTGGCTGGAGGCGCAGCGCCGGGTAATCCTGCGGATCCACCCGGAGCGAGTCTCCGGCGTCATTCGCTAGGCAAGCGCCAGCAGAGGAGGACGCGATGCCAATCACGTTGGAAGCGGGCGATACGGCCCCCGACTTCGAGTTGCAGGATCAGGACGGCAACACCCACCGCCTGCAGGACTATCGCGGGCAGACGGTGGTGCTCTACTTCTACCCGCGCGACAACACGCCGGGCTGCACCAAGCAGGCCTGCGGCTTTCGGGATAACCACGAAGACATCGGGGCCGAGGACGCTGTCGTGCTGGGCGTCTCAACGGACGATGCCGCCTCGCACGCGAAGTTCCGGGAAAAGTACGACCTGCCCTTCCCGCTGCTGGTGGACGAGGACGCGAAGGTCTCGACGGAGTACGGCTCATGGGGCGAGAAGACGCTCTACGGGCGGAAGAGCATCGGCATGACCCGCTCGACCTTCGTCATCGGTCCGGACGGCACCTTCACGAAGGTGTGGAAGCGAGCGAAGGCCGCAGACAACGCGGACGCGGTCCTGAAGCTGCTGCGCGGGGCGTAGGGTAGCCACGGGGGCGCGCATGACGGACCAGCCCGCAGGCGGCGGACGCGAGGGCGTCGAAGGGGTCGCAGGGGGCGACGGACCCCGGCGCGGGGCGCTGCGAGGCTCGGGCACGTGCGTCATCGCCGACCACCCGCTGGCGGCAGCGGCCGGCCAGCGCGCGCTCCACGACGGTGGCAGCGCCGCCGACGCGGCGGTCGCGATGGCGGCGGTGCTCACGGTTGCGCAGCCGTTCATGAGCCACCTCGGCGGGGACGCCTTCGCGACCGTGTACGACGCCGCCACGGGCGCCGTCGAAGCGCTGAACAGCTCGGGACCGGCGCCGGCGAGCGCGTCGGCAGCGGCGTACCGGGAGCTGGGCGGCATCCCCGACACGGGCGCGCTGGCAGTAACGGTGCCCGGATGCGTCGCGGGCTGGGGCGCCCTGCACGAGCGGTACGGCAAGCTGTCGTGGTCACGGGTACTGGAGGACGCGGAGCGGATCGCACGGGAGGGTTTCCCGGCCTCGCGGGCGCTGGCGCGGGCGGTGCGGGTGGGGAGGGAGCGCGCCTACCCGGCGGCGGCATTCAAGGAGACGTTCGGACACGTCGCCGGGGACGGCGGACAGCCGGTCGTGCAGCCGGAGCTCGCCCAGACGCTTCGCGCGCTGGCGGAAGGGGGGGCAGAGGCGTTCTACGAGGGCGACATCGCGGATGCGTGTCTGGCGACGCTGAACGGGCTCGGGGCGGCCTTCACAACGGACGACTGGCGCGCTCCGGCCGAGTGGGTGAAGCCGCTTTCGGTCGAGTTCGCGGGCATGCTCGTACATACGCAACCTCCGCCGTCGCGAGGGCTCGTCACGATGCTGGCGCTGCGACGGCTGGCGCGCTCGAATGGCGGCATCGGAGCGCAGGTCGAGGCGCTACGGGAGGCGTTCGCAGCCGTCGACACCGAAGCGGGAGATCCCCGAGTCACGGGGTTCGACGCGACCGCCCTGCTCCGGGGCGGCGCCGCGCCGGTGGCGACGGGTATGGCGAGCGGGGGCGACGGCGACACGACCGCGCTCCTCGCAATCGACGCGGAAGGGAACGCCGTCTCGCTGATCCAGTCGGTGTTCTCCGCCTGGGGGAGCGGGGTGCTCTCGGCGAGCACGGGGGTTGTGTTTAACAACCGCATGCGGGGCTTCACCCTCGAGGAGGGGCACCCGAACGAGCTGGCGGGTGGGAAGCGCCCCATGCACACGCTGCACAACTACATCGTCACGTCCATCCCCGACCTTCCGCTCGCGGGGGAGGCGTCGGGGCCCCGGGACGGCGAGCTGGTCGCGGTCGGGGGGACGCCGGGGGCGCACCGACAGCCGCAGACCAACGTACAGGTGCTGGACGCCGTCCTGCGCCGGGGCGTCGACCCGCAGGACGCGCTCGACGCGGCCCGCTGGGCGCTCGATACCGACGGATCGCTGTACGCGGAGTCGCGCACGCCGGACATGCTCGGGGAGGCGCTGGGGGCGGAGGGGCTCGGGTTCGAGCCGCTGGCGGCGTGGGACGGGTGGACGGGGCGAGCCTGCCTCGCCGTGCTGACAGGAGGGGGCATCGCCGCCGCCCACGATCTGCGGGGCGAGGGCGTCGCGATCGTCGGCTGAGCGCAACGAGCTTCCGCCGTAGACTTCCGCGGCGGAGGGCACCCAATGGAGGCTCAGCTTCAGCGATTCATTCAGCAGAAACGCCCCGACGCCGAGTCGGTGCGGATCGAAGACTTCCAGCTCCTGGCGGGAGGCTACTCGCAGGAGACCTACAGCGCCGACGCGATCGTGGAGAGCGGCGGGAGCAGCGAGCGGCTCCCGCTCATCATCCGTCGCGACCCGCCCCCCGAAGTCGACATCCTGCCGACGAAGCGGCGCCTCGAGTTCGGCATCCTCGAACGGGTGGGGGAGCGGACGAACATCCCCGTCCCAAAGGCGTACTTCCTCGACGAGCACGGGGACGCGCTGGAACGGCCGGCGATGGTGATGGAGCGGGCCCGCGGGACCGCCGACCTGACACCGTTGTTCGAGCCGGGGAACGAGGATGAGGCGGAAGCGGTCGCGACCGAGTTCTGCGAACGGCTGGCGGAGCTGCACGCGACCTCACTCGACACCCTCGACCCCGACGGCGACTTCCGGGACGCGCGGGACGTGGGCATCGACGCCTCGAGTTGGGAGTCGTACATGACCAGCTCGACGGCGTTCTTCATGGAGAGCTATCAGCAAATCGCGTTCGACCCGCTGCCGGTCTTCTTCGACATGTACGCGAGCCTGCCCAACAGCCTGCCCAGGCCGGTGCCGCTGGCGATGTGCCACGGCGACTACCAGCCGTCGAACTTCCTCTACGAGGACGGGCGCATCACCGGGATCATCGACTGGGAGGCGGCGCACGTGGGCGACCCGCGGGAGGACATCGGCTGGCTCTACCAGCTCTCTGCCATCACGGGCTTCGACCTGGCGGGCAGCGTGAAGGCCGACGGCGGGTTCTTGCAGCACTACTCGAAGCTGAGCGGCATCCCCGTGACGATGGAGGACGTTGGGTTCTTCATGGTGTTCTCGTCGGCGGCGCTGGCGGCGCCGATCCTGGACGCGGTGCGGCGGGGGCTCAGCGGCGAAAGCCAGAGCTTCCTGAGCACGTACATGTTGCAGCCGCTGGTGGCGGCCCAGCCCGGCTACTGCGGGATCCTCGGGTACCCCGAGGCGGAGGAGTAGGTTCCATGTTCACGAATCCAAGTTCGGCACGGGTGCTGGAGCTGATCCGCGAGAGCCTCGACCGCGATGTGATGCCGGAGCTACAGACGAACGCCGCGAAGGTCACGGTCCAGATGATCCAGCAGATGCTGGTCTCGGTTGAGCGGCGACTGCCGGTGGAGCAGCAGTGGATGGCGGACGAGTGCAACCGCATGTCGCGGGCCCTGGGCGAGGCGGCCTCGGCGGCGGCAGCGCACGACGGTGAGGCGGCGGCGGCGCTGCAGGCCATCGGCGAACGCGCCGCAGGAGCGCCTGAGTTCCCGGAGGTGCCGGCGTTCGCCTCGGTCAGCGAGAGCTACCGCGAGCTGAGCGAGCTCCTGACGGAGGCGCTCGGGCACCTGCACAAGCTCGACGGCGAGGGCTGGGCGGAGGCGCCTAACCTGATCCAGAAGCTTCGCGCCTACCTGCAGCTGCGAATCAACCGCGACATGGCGGGCATCTTCGCGATGGATGCGGGAGGGCTGCTGGGCCGCGGGTAGAGCCCCAGGCGAGCGTGTGCGGCCCAAGGGTGCGACGATCGGAAACGATCGCCACCTGGAGGCCGCATCATGACCGTCACCCGCCGCGTTTCCGTCGAACGCAACCGGCTGCGCTTCGCCGCCGCCCACTTCGCCACGTTCCTGGGGGAGTGCGAACCGCTCCACGGGCACAACTACGACGTGATGGTCGACGTCGAGGGCGACCTCACGGAGGACTCATGGGTGTGGGACTTCGGCGACCTGAAGCGGCTGACGAAGGCGATCGCGGACGAGCTCGACCACAAGTTCGTCCTCCAGCTCGAGAGCCGCGTGCTCACGATCGCCGAGAACGAGCACGACTGGGAGATTTCGTACGAGAACCGGCGGTACATTTTCCCCAAGTCGGACGTGGCGGCGCTGCCCATCGACAACTCGACGGCGGAGCGGCTGGCGGAGTGGTTCGCGGTGCGCCTGCAGGCGGCGCTGACCGAGCACGGCGCGTCCAACATCAAGCGGCTGACGGTCGGCATCGAGGAAATGCCGGGACAGGCCGGTTGGTATACTGCCGAGCAGGCTCGCGAGGGAGTCCCGGGGGGTAGAGGGCGCTGATGTCGGTGGACTGGGACAAGACGATCAACGAGATCCTGGCGGGCACGCTCGCCTGCCAGGCCTGCGAGGCGCTCGGCGACGAGATGATCGTGGGCTACACGCGCAGCACGGAGGCAGCGGAGTTCGCGGCGCGCTGCCAGGACTGCACGGACAAGTCGGATTGCGACGCGCGCAAGCTGGTGGTGGTCTGCGAGCCGTGCGCGGGCCGGTACCGGGTCAACGGCCAGTTCATGACGGAAGCGGGGTGGATGGGCGTCCAGCTCGACGAGTGCCGCCGCAACCTCGAGGAGTCGCTGGACTACCTCTCGACGTACTGGAAGGAAGAGGCGGAGATCGAGTACGCGGACATGTCGCGCAAGCTCGAAGAGGTGGACCCGGACACGTTCCGGGAGGAGGACGGCTGGCGGGCGCGTATGGAGGAGGAGTACCTCCGCATCCATCGCTGGTTCCGCGACCACCACGTGCGCGTTCCCGACGCGGGCTGGCGCAGCCAGTACGTCGAGGATGTGGTCGCGCTGGGCTACACGTCGCGGTTGGGCGACTAGTTTTCTGGGCGGGCCAGGTTGTTCCCGGCCGAACGGTTAGCGCCGCGAGGGGTGAACCTGCGCGGATCGGGACCTACGGGGAGCCTTTGCTATACTCGCTCGGCGCGCGGAAGTAGCTCAGTGGTAGAGCGCCTCCTTGCCAAGGAGGAGGTCGCGAGTTCGACCCTCGTCTTCCGCTCCACGTCATCCCACGCCGCAGGCCCTTGACCGGGCGCGCGCGACGGGTCTACGGTCAGCAGCAGCCGAAGTGGCGGAATTGGCAGACGCGACGGTCTCAAACACCGTTGGGCGTTAAGCCCGTGCCGGTTCGAGTCCGGCCTTCGGCACCAGCCTCTGGCACCCGCGCTCTGCCGAGTGGTGTAACGGTAGCACACGGGCCTTTGGAGCCTTTGGTCGGGGTTCGAATCCCTGCTCGGCAGCCAACCGCTACCCTCTGAGCCTGGCCTGGACGCGCTCTGACTCCAGTTCGCGGAGCGCGTGGCGGCCGATCCAGCTCGGCGCCCGCGCCGGGTCGGCCGCCAGCCGGCCGGCCACTTCGCAGGCCGCGGCGTTCAGCGTGCGGGAACGTTTCCCGATCGCACGCAGGGCCATGTCCACGGACTTCTTCACATAGAGGCGGTCGTCCTGGGCGCCGTGTTCGATCCACTCCAGGGCATCCACGAACCGCTCATCCTCCGCTTCCTTGTCGTGGCCACTGAGGCCCCAGAGAAGGGCGAAGGCCGCGCGCTTCTTGAACTCGCCCCGCGCCCTGGCCCATTTCGGCACCTTGCCCCAGGCATAACGGGTGCGGTCAAACAGGTGAAAGCACGCGGTGTCGCAGATGGCCCAGCTGTCGAAGTCGGCGGCCCAGGTATCCATTTGCGCGCTCGTCACCGCCGCGGGCTCGGCAATGAACACGGCCACCGTTCGAGCCTCGTACCAGCCTGACTCCCACAGCGTGAGGGCCAGGTCATGGTCCTTTCCTATCTCCTTCGCGTAGCCCTTCATGTCACGCATCGCGAGACCGAAGGCACGCTCGTTGGGGATGGCGTAGCGCAGCATCCCCACCCGGGCCTCTTCCGAACCGTTCTCCCGCAGCCAGGCCAGTACTGAGTCCGAACTGTGGGTCACCCCATCGCTCTCCATCATCATGCGCTGGGTCTCCTCACTGGAGGTCGAACTCCACGTGCAGGTCGGCCACTGAACGGATGCTGCCATCGCGTTTGCGGGCCTTGATGACATCCATCTGCTCGTCCGAGAGTCGCGGGGATTTCATGACCCGCAGCAGCTCCTGGGCTCCGACGACCGCCTCGCGCCGGGCGAGCTGGTAACCGATGCAAAAGTGCCGGCCCAGACCGAAGCCGAGGTGGCCGAAAAGGCCGTCACGGAAGTAGCCGGCACGCAGGTCCCGTTCGGAGTAGAGGTCGCCCCGGAAGGGGTCGAACCGGTCGGGGTCCACGAACACGGTCTTGTCGCGGTTGCCCGAGGCGAGCCAGCAGCGCACGACCGCGCCGTACGGGATCTCGACGCCCGCCAGCTCAACGTCACGGGTCGCGCCACGGTCCTCGCGGTGCACGGGCGGGGAGTGGCGCATCGTCTCGCTGAAGTAGGCGTCCAGGAGTGAGTGGTCGGCCTCGAGGCGGGCGACCAGCTCGGGCTCCTGGAGCACGTTCCACCACATGTTGCCCATGGCCTTGTCCGTCGTTTCGCCGCCGCCTGAGAGCAGGAGCGAGACGAAGGTCTTGATCGCCGAGTCGGGGACGCCCTCGCGGATGAGCCGGGAGGTCAGGTCGTCGCCAAGGTTGCGGCGTCGCACTTCGAGGAACGGCGTCATGTACTCCTCGTACTCGGCGCGGGCCGCGAGCGCGACGGCGCGGGTGTCGTCGGCCCAGCCCATTCCCACCATGAACTGCCGGTACCAGCGCCGGAACAGGGCGAAATCCTCCATGGGCAGCCCGAGCATCGCCATGATCACGCGGATCGGGAGCTGGCTCGTGAACTCCTGCGTGAGGTTGACCTCGCGTCGATCGGCGAAGCCCGCAACGAGGGAACGGGCTACCTCCCGGACGATCGGGGTGAAGGCGTCGAGCTTCCGCCCGACCAGCGCGTCGCCGACGAGGTTGCGCTGGGCGGCGTGCTCGGCGCCCCCGAGGCTCAGCATCGTCGGTCCGAGCACACCGTCTGTCTCGTAGCTGTGGGGCCGGGTACCGAAGGCCTCCTCGTCCCGGAACACCTCGACGAGGTCCCAGTACCGCGTGACGTGCCACTGGTTGTGGAGGCGGTCGTGGTAGACGGGGTGGTGCTTCCGGAGCCGTCGGTAGAGCGGGTGGGGATCCTGGAGGAAGCCGGGGGAGTCGAACTCACTCGCGTCGATCGTGCTGTCGTCGGGGTTCGACTCTGGAGTTGAACGCGTGGTGAGCGACATGACTTCCCCCGTCCGGGCTGCGGTTCTCCGCATAGTGTGCGCCATCGGCAGGCGCGAGAGTGGAACCGGCTGCGCCGGGCCTTGTTGTCCTCCTCCCTGGAAGTCAGGACTGTCCAGCGGCACTTCCCCGGCGGCATAGAATAGGCGCTACAGAATTTCCACCAGGAAAGGCCTGTCCCGGCGGCAAGCGAACCAGGCGGAGGGAGGCCTGCGCCATGTCCACACAGTCAGCGCACGACCTGAAGATGTTGAACGCCGAGATGGCGTGCCCGGTGAAGGTGGAGGACGTCGACCTCTTCGCCCCCGGGTCACAGGAGCACTGGTACGAGGCTTATTCCCTGCTCCACGAGCAGGCGCCGGTCCTGAAGATTCCGGGAGGCGGCAAGCTGCCCGGCACGGACGCGTATGTCATCACCAAGTACGCGGATATCTCCCGCATCATCCGGGATCCCGAGACGTTCCCTCCGTCTGATCTCAGGCAGGCGAGCGACGAGGCCGCGGAGATCTTCCGCGAGACGGGCTACGGGACCCCGGCTGACGCACGGCAGTCGCTACGCCCCGATCTCGAATCGCACAAACAACACCGCCTGCAGCTCACCGATCCGTGGGTCGGCCCGGTGGGCGCCGAGCAACACGCGGACATGATCCAATCCCAGGTCGAAACGCTTCTCGACGGCTGGGACAGCCGAACCGAGGCGGAGCTGGTCCGGGAGTTCGCCCAGCCGCTCCCGCAGCGCGTGATCACGACGATCCTCGGGCTGCCGCTCGAGGACATGCCCAAGCTGAAGGCATTTGAGGAAGCGCAGGTCCGCCGCTTTGTCTACTTCATCAACCACAGGGACGAACTTCCGCCCGCCGAGGAAATCGAGAACGCGCAGGCCCTCGTCGAGTTCCAGCAGTACCTCAAGGAGCAGGCGGACGAGAAGCGGCGCAATCCCGGGGACGACATGCTCTCGTTCCTGACCCAGGTGGAGTACGAAGGACGCAAGCTGACGGACGGCGAGATCGTGTCCGTTGCATTCGGGATGCACATCGGCGGCAACGAGACGACGCAGTTCGCTTTGACGTCGGAATGGCTCCTCCTCGCCCAGACACCCGCTATCTGGGCAGAGCTCAAGCGCGACCGAAGCAAGGTTCGCTTCTTTGTGGAAGAGGCCCTGCGCGTGTACGCGCCAACCCAGGGCAGCTCAAGCCGCCTGGCCGCGCGAGACGTGGAGTTCCAGGGCATGACGATTCCGGCAGGCTCCCTGCTGCACGTTCGCTACGGCGCCGGAAACAGGGACGAGGACACGTTCCCGCACGCCGACAGCATCGACCTCGCTCGCCCCAACCCGGGCCGTCATCTCACGTTCTCGCAGGGCCCCCGGAACTGCCCGGGAGCGGGGCTCTCCCGGCTGGAGCAGAACATCGCGGTGAACGCCTGGCTCGATCGGTTCGAGTCGATTGGACTGGCGGACGGGAAGAACAGCTTCAAGCATCTTCCCGGCCGGATGTTCGGGCTTCTTGAACTGAACGTCACGTTCGAGCCAGTGGCCAGCTGACCGACGCTCCCCGAGGAAGGCTTAGAAGACGGCGACGGGATTGACAGCGCTGCCGGTGCCGCCTTCGAGGCGGAGGGGCTGGATGCTGAGGAAGAACTCCCAGCGGTTGAGCCGTTCGCAGGTCTGGGCAAGCGCTTCGAGGTCGCAGTTGTCGATGAGGTGCAGGCCCATGGCGGCGATGGCGATCATGTGGACGGGGACGGGAATCGCGTCGTAGCCGGGGGAGCCTGCCTCCTGGGCGTTGTCGGCGCCGATGACGGCGACCTCGCGCTCGTGCAGCCAGGGCAGCGAGGCCACGTGCCAGCCGCCGGAGGAGAAGGGGGGTTCGGACTCCTCGCGCTGGCGGCGTCCCTTGCCGGTGCGGAGCAGGACGATGTCTCCCATACCGACCCGCACGCCCTGGCGCTCCTCGGCGGCCTCAAGGTGCTCGGGGAAGACGCCCTCGCCGGGGTCGAGCCAGGGGCGCCCGTCGAGGGTGGGGATATCCATGAGCACGCCACGCGTGACGATGCCGTCGCCGAGGGCGGTGACGGCGAAGTGCTCCGCGCCCTTCTGGGCGGTCACGAGCTCGGCGGGCTTGCCGTTGTACATCTTGCCGTCCCAGAAGATGTGGCTGAGCCCGTCGAGGTGGGTGACGGTGGCGCCGTGGAAGGCAAGGCTCATGACCTCAAGGGCAGAACCGCCGCGGCCAAACTCGAGGGGATCCTTGCCGCTCGCGACCATGTAGCGCTGGGGTACGCCGAACATGTGGTCCGGGCGAGGCGTGGTCTCGATGTCCCAGGCGCAGGAGACGGCGATGCCCTCCCGGATGAGGGCGCCGGCCTCGCGGCGCTTCTCCGGCGTGATGTAGTTGAGGGCGCCGAGCTGGTCGTCGGCGCCCCAGCGGCCCCAGTTGGAGAGCGAGTCGAAGTAGCCGAGCACCTCGGACTGGGTAGGCGGATTCTCCTGGCTCGACATACGGGCCTCCCTCGGGACGAGTGGCGGGCAGGGTACGCCTTCCCAAAGCCTCGGGTAGCGACGGATTCACCCCTCGCGGCGACAAGAGATCGATTGCGAACAGTTACTTCCGGTGCAGAAGATTAGAACTGGCGGTAGGCGCGGTGGCGCATGACGATGCTCTGGATGATGCCGAGGCCGAGGAAGAGCGTGACCAGGGAGCTTCCGCCCTGGCTCACGAAGGGCAGGGGGAGGCCGGTGACGGGGAAGATGCTGAGGTTGACGGCGATGTTGATGTAGGCCTGCATGAGGATCGTGATGACGACGCCGGCGGCGATGAGCTGGCCGGGAATATCGCCCGCGATCTGGGCGGCGCGTATCCCCCGCATCAATAAGAGGATGAAGAGGGCGAAAAGGGCCATCGCCCCGACGAACCCGAGCTCCTCTCCGAGGACACTGAAGATGAAGTCCTTGGTCTTCACCTTGAGGAAGTCGAGCTGGGTCTGCTCGCCGTTCGTGAGGCCCTTGCCGAAGAGCTGTCCCGAGCCGACGGCGATCTGCGACTGGATGGGGTTGTAGCCGGCGTCGAGCGGGTCCTCCTCCGCATCGAGGAGCACGGAGATGCGCTCGATCTGGTAGTCGGCCACGGTGAAGGTCCAGAGGAAGGGGAGGACGGCGAGGAAGACGGCGCCGAAGAAGAGCATGTGGCGGCGCTGGATGCCGGCGACGACGACCATGCCGAGCCAGATGGCCGCGAAGATGATGGTGGTGCCGAGGTCGGGCTGGATGAAGACGAGCAGCAGGACCGGGGCGGTGATGGCGAGCGAGCCGCCGAGCACGCGCAGGTCGCGAGCGTCGCCGCCCTGTTCGCTGAGGAAGCGGGCGAGCAGGAGGATGGTCGCAAGCTTGGCGAACTCGGAGGGCTGGAACTGGATCGGGCCGAGCGCGAACCAGCGCGTCGAGCCGAAGTCCGTCTGGCCGATGGGGATGAGGACGAGGAGGAGGAGGATGGAGGCGCCGTAGAGCCACCAGGCGTAGTGCAGAAGCACGTGGTAGTCGAAGCGCGAGATGATGAACATCGCGCCGATAGCGATAAGGGCGAAGAGACCCTGCCGGACGACGGGATTCTCGAGGCTGGCGGTGGGGCCGTCGTAGGAGCCGAGGCTGCCGCTGTAGATGAGCACCAGGCCGTAGCCCACGAGGGCGAGCGCAGTCAAAGCGAGGGTCGCATCGAAGCGGTCCCAGGCGCGGAGTGACCCTTCGACCCCGAACCGGCTCATGGTTCCACGTTCTCCAGGAAGTACGCCATGATGTCGGCGGCTGTAGGGGCAGCCTTCGTGCCGCCTACCCCGAGGTCGTAGAAGACGGTCACGACGACCTGGGGGTTGTGGTAGGGGGCGAAGCCGGTGAACCAGGCGCGATCCTTCGTCTCGCCGTCCTCGGGATCGATGAACTCGGCGGTTCCGGTCTTGCCGGCGACGAGGGTGTCGGGGAGGGAGGCGAGGCGGGCCGCGCCGTCGATGACGGACTGACGCATCCCCTGGCGGATGACGGCGAGGTACTCGTCGTCGACCGGAACGCGTTCCCAGGACGGCTCCGTTGTGGAGAGGAGCGTTCCATCGGGGCCAAGAATCTGGCGCGTCACGTACGGTTCGAGCAGGTAGCCGCCGTTGGCGATGGCGGCGGTCGCGACCGCGATCTGGAGCGGCGTTGCGGTGACGTCGCCCTGGCCGATGCCCATGAAGCAGGTGTCGGCGAGATACCAGTCGCGATCCTCGGGGTTGAAGAGGGGGCCGCTGCGGACACGGCGCTTCCACTCGGGGCTGGGGATAACGCCGGGCGACTCCGTGCTGGCGATGTCGAGACCGGTGACCTGGCCGAGCCCGAAGCTGCGGGCGTAGTAGCCGAGAACGATGGCCGACTGCTCGGTGTTGGCCCCGAGACCCGCGATGCCCTCCTGGGGAATGCCGCAGGAGGCCATGTAGAAGTAGATGTTGGACGACCAGGAGATGGCCCCGACGAGGTCGATCTCGCCGTGGACGCGCCAGTCGTAGAAGTAGTAGGGCTGGCCGTCTTCGCCGATGAACTCGAGGACGCTGCTGTTGATGTCGCGCCGGGTGAAGCGCGTGATGTTGCCCTCCTGGAGGGCGGCGGCGGCCGTGATGATCTTGAAGGTGGAGCCGGGGGCGATGGGGCTGAGGGCCTGGTGGAGGAGCGGGATGCGGGGGTCGTCGAGGAGGGCCTGGTACTCCTCGGCCGGGTCGGGCAGGGAGAAGATGTTGTTGTCGTAGGTGGGGACCGAGACGATGGCGTAGATCTCCCCGGTGACCGGGCTCATGACGACGGCGGCGGCGGTGGTGGCCTCGCCCATGGTGTTGGTGAGGAGCTCGTACACGTAGCGCTGCAGATCCGAGTCGATCGAGAGAAGGATGCCGCGCCCCCCCTCGGGATCGGTGCGTTCGATCGTGGTGACGAGCTCGCCCTGGGCGTCGACCTCGGTGATGGCCGTGCCCGGGTTGCCGCGCAGGGCCGACTCGTAGCGGGCCTCGACCCCGACCTTGCCCACGACCTCGTTGAAGCCGTACCCGTCTTCCTGGAGCACGCGCCACTCGTCCGGCGATTGAGGACCGACGTAACCAAGGATGTGGCTGAACTCCGGTCCCCCGGGATAGACCCGCCGCGGCTCGACGGAGAGCGTGACGCCGGGGAGGTCGGCGGCGACCTGCTCGAGCATGAGCGCGGTCTCCCGATCGAGGGCGCGGGCGATGGGGAGGGGGAGGTCGCGCTGGCCGCGCTCCTCGGCAGCGGTCACGGCCTCATCGATCTGGAGGGCGGGGATCCCGAGCAGGTCCTCGAGGTACAGGAAGAGGCGGTACCGGCTTCCGGGCTCCTCGGGGAGGAAGCCGGGCGTGATGAGCGCCGTGAAGGAGCCGCTGTTCTGGACGAGGGGCTGCCCGTTGCGGTCGAAGATGAGGCCACGAGTGGGTGGCACGCTCTCGACGATGATGCGGTTGAGCTCGGAACGCTCGGCGTACTGGGCGCCGTCGACGAGCTGCATCTGGACGAGGCGGGCGCCGAGGACGAGGAAGAGGATGACCACTGCGATGCGGAGGACGCCGACGTTGCCGTGGGGGCGGTTGCGGCTGAGGCCGGGATCGACGCGGCGGTCGCCGATGGCGGTCATGGCTCAGAACCCCGCCTGCTCGAGATCGAGGGAGCGCACCGGCCAGCCGACCCAGCGGCAGAGGCCGTACACCAGCGATACGACGGCTGCATCGAGGACGGCGCCCGTGAGGAGGATGTCGGTGACGACGGGGCCGACAGCCAGGCCGGCTCCGGACGTCATCGCCACCACGGCGAAGACGGCGCGCGCCCAGATGCCGGCGCCAACGACCATGAACAGGACAAGGGCGTAGGGGGTCTGGGGGATGGCACGCTGCTGCTGGATCCAGGCGGCGCAGGGGAGGAGGGGCAGGTAGGCGAGGACGAGCCACTCGAAGGGCACGTTCGTGGAGAAGCCCAGGAAGAGGACGAGGATGGGCAGGCCGATCATGACGGCGTGGGGACCGGCGAACACGGCAAGCAGCAGGAGCACGACGACCGGCAGCTCGACGACGGCGCCCACGAGGGGAAAGAGGGGCGCGATCGCGACCTGCGCGAGCGCGGTCACCAGCAGGAGCACAACCGTCAGGAGAACGCGCATCACTCGTCCACCTGGAAGCGGGCCGGCGTGAAGCTGGTCACGACGAGGACAGTACGGGTGGTCGAGATGCGGACCGTGGTCTGGAGGCGGACGGTTGGGAAGGGGTCCTGCGAGTCGCCGAGGATGTCGGTGACTTCGCCGATGGGGATGTCGGGCGGGTACGTGCCGCCGAGGCCAGAGGTGACGATGGTGTCGCCAATGTTCACGTCGCCCTCGACCAGCTCGAAGTTGAGGGCGCCGCCGTTCCCCTTGGCGATGCCGTCCGCGGGGCTGCCGCGGACCTGGGCGGCGACGCTGCTGCGGCTGTCGGTGAGGAGGCGGACGAACGAGCTCGACGGCAGCGCTTCGGTCACCGTGCCGATGAGGGTTCCCTGCACGGAGAGGACGGGATTGCCCTCCACGACGCCGTGGTTGGTCCCTCGATCGATGCGGAGCTCGCGCGTGAGCGGCCCCTGAATGCGGCTCAGGACGCCCGCGGTGAGGCGCTCGGCGGAGGGGTCGGCCGTAACCACCCCCAGGGCCTCCTCGAGCTCGGCCAGCCGAAGGCTGTCGGCGCGCAGGGCGGCGTTCTGGTTGCGCAGGGTCTCGTTCTCGTTGAGGAGGCGCCGGTTTTCTTCCTGCAGCCGGTCAATGTCGCCGACATCGCTGAAGAAGCTGGCGATGGGACTGAAGACCGAGGACGTGCCTTCTTCGAGAGGCCCCGTGGCGCGCAGAAAGACATCCTGGACGGGATCGAGGAAGCCGACGCGCCCCACGATCGCGAGCAGGACGGCGAGGGCCACCATGGCCCCGACCCAGTAGCTGTACCGACTGAAAATCAGCATGCGGCGACCGTTTCGAGGCTACCGCCGCGCCCTTCCCGAGTCGAACTGCTGCTCGACCGTGCTGCTCGCTTCGATCTCGTCGAATATCGCGCCGGCGCCACGGACCACGCAGAGCAGGGGATCCTCGGAGACGTAGACGGGGAAGCGGGTCTCCTGGCTGATGCGGCGGTCGAGGCCCCGCAGCAGCGCGCCGCCACCGGCGAGGGCGATGCCGTGCGCCATGAGGTCGCTCACGAGCTCGGGAGGGGTGACCTCGATGGATGAGCGGACGGCCTCGACGATCTGGCCGACGGCGCCGGCGAGGGCGTCGCGCAGCTCGATCGTGCTGACGTCGACGGCCTTGGGAAGGCCGGTCGCCTGGTCACGGCCCCGCAGGGTGACGGACTCCTCGGTGTCGAGTGGCGAGGCGGAGCCCGCGAGCTTCTTCACCTCCTCGGCGGTGCGCTCCCCGATGAGGAGGTTATGCACCTGGCGGGCGTAGGCGACGATGCTGCGGTCCATCTCGTCGCCGGCGACGCGGATGGACCGGCTCACGACCATGCCGCCGAGGGAGATGACGGCGACCTCGGTAGTGCCGCCGCCGATGTCGACGACCATGCAGCCGGACGCTTCCATGACGGGGAGGCCGGAGCCGATGGCGGCGGCGAGGGGCTCCTCGATGAGGAAGCAGGAGCGGGCGCCGGCGCTGAGCGCGGCATCGTGAACCGCGCGTTTCTCGACCTCCGTGACGCCGCTGGGGATGCCGATGACGACGCGGGGCTGGGCGAGGAAGGAGCGGTCCTGCACGGCGCGGATGAAGTAGCTGAGCATCCGCTCCGTGACCTCGAAGTCGGAGATCACGCCGTCGCGCAGAGGACGCACGGCGACGATGTTGGCGGGGGTGCGGCCGACCATGCGCTGCGCCTCTTCGCCGATGGCGAGGATGCGCTTGGAGGTGCGGTCGATGGCGACGATGGAGGGCTCAATGATGACGATGCCCCGTCCCCGGACCATGACGAGCGTGTTCGCCGTCCCCAGGTCGATGGCGATGTCGTGGGACAGGAAGCCGAAGAGACGCGAGAAAGGGCCGAGGCGTGCCAAAGGGACCGGTCCTGCCGCAGGCCGGGCCTGCGTTCGCGAGAGTTAAGGTGCCTAGAGTCAGTATAGGGCAGCCGGTCCAGCGCACCGGCGGCGGGGCCAGCTCAGGAAACGGTGGCCAGACCCTCGACGTGGACGAAGAGGAAGAGCGCCTCCTCGTGGCGGGCCCAGGCGCGCCAGCCGGCGGCGATGCGCTCAAGGTCGTCGCGGGTGGCGAGTCCGTAGGCGAGCGCCTGCTCGGCGAGGGCGGACGTGGTGACGCGCTCGGCCCAGGAATCGCCCCAGTTCAGCACCTCGGCGGGGTCTCGCATCATCGCAACGGTAGTCGTGACCTCGACCGGGTCGAGGCCGGCGCGGGCGAACCAGGAGGGGATGCGACGGCCAGCGTTGGCGTCGGCGCCGTTGCGGCGCACGACCTCGGTGTAGAGGGCGCGCCACTCCTCGATGCCCTCGGTGCGGGGGTGGCAGATCATGGTCTGGTAGTCGGAGTCGCGGGCGGCGACGAGGCCGCCGGGGCGGACGACGCGGCCCATCTCGCGGAGGGCGGTAGTCGGGTCTGCCAGGTGCTGCATGAGCTGGTGAGCGTAGGCCACGTCGAACGAACCGTCCTCGTAGGGGAGGGCGTAGGCGCTGCCCTCGTCGTAGCTGAGGTTTGGGGTGTCACCCGTGAGCTCGCGCGCCGTCTCGAGGACAGAGGACTCGGCATCGATGCCGACGACCTCGCCCGGGGCCACGTATTTCACGAGGCCGGCGGTGATCGAGCCGGGGCCGCAGCCCACGTCGAGCAGGCGCATCCCCGGGCGCAGCCTGGGGATGAGGAAGGCGGCAGCTTCCTCGGCGGTGCGGCGGCTGTGCTGGGACACGACGGAGGCGTGGTGACCGTGCGTGTAGGTGTCCCGGGGCGCGGGATCGCTCATGGTCGCGCCATTGTGGCGGGTCAGGGGCTTCGGGTCAGGCCTCTTCGGCGGCCGCCTCGCGCTCCGCGCGGAACCGATCGAGAGCGGGAACGCCTTCCGCGAGCACGGCGAGGTACTGCTCCTCGCTGAGGAGCAGGGTGCCGAGCTTCTCGGCGCGGGTGAGCTTGCTGCCACCGGGGTCGGCGCCGGTGACGAGGAAGTCGGTCTTTTTCGAGACCGAGCCGGTCACGGATGCGCCGGCATCCTTCGCCCGGGCTTCGGCGTCGCCGCGCGTCATCGAGTCGAGCTTGCCGGTGATGACAACGGAGAGGCCGGCAAGCAGGTCGCTGGCGGGCTCGACGACCTCGCCGGCCATGTTCACGCCCGCCGCCCGCAGCCGGCGGACGACGTCGCGGTTCAGGTCCCGTTCGGCCCAGCGGGCGATGCTGCGGGCGACGACGGGGCCGACGCCCTCGACCTCCTGGAGGGCCTCCTCGCCAGCGTCGAGGATTGCGTCGAGGTCGCCGAAGCGCTCGGCGAGCAGGCGGGCCGTCTCGGATCCTGTGTGGCGGATGCCGAGGGCGAAGATGAGGTTGGGGAGGGGCCGCTCCTTGCTGAGGCGAATGCCGTCTATGAGGTTGGCGGCGTTCTTCGGACCGAAGCCGCGGTCCTCGATGCGGAGGCGGGCGAGCCCGGCGACGCCGGGCTCGACACCGTCTTCCTGCCACGAGGCGACGCGCCTCAGGTTCTCCTCCCGCTCCCGCCAACCGGCGATGCTGCGGGCGACGATCGGCCCCACCCCCTCAGCTTCCTGCAGCGCCTCCTCGTCCGCTTCGAGGACGGCGTCGACGCTACCGAAGTGCTGCACGAGGGTGGCGGCGCTCTTCTCGCCGATGGTCTGGGGCAGCGTGAGCGAGGCGAGTTGCTCGGTAGTCAGGTCATAGATGTCGGCAACGTCGTCGACAAGCCCCTCGCGGAAGAGCACGTAGGAGAGGCGTTCCCCCAGCCCCTCGATGTCCATCGCGCCCCGCGAGGCGAAGTGCTCGACGAGGCGGACCTGCTGCTGGGGACAGGCGAGGTTGGGGCAGTAGGAGTCGGCGGCGTCCTCCTCGCGCTCGATACCGGCGCCGCAGGCGGGGCAGGCATCGGGCATGGCGAACACACGCTCGCTGCCGTCCCGCAGGCTCACGACAGGCGCGACGACCTGGGGAATGACGTCACCGGCCCGCTGGACGATGACGGTGTCGCCGATGCGCACGTCCTTGCGGTGGATGTCCTGCTCGTTGTGAAGCGTGGCCATGCGGATGCGCGCCCCGCCGACGATGACGGGCTCGAGGACGGCGAAGGGGTTGAGGGCGCCCGTGCGGCCCACATTGACGGCAATGTCGAGCAGCTTCGTCGTGCGCTGCTGGGGCGGGAACTTGAAGGCGACGGACCAGCGCGGCTCGCGGCCGACAACCCCGAGGCGGTCCCACTCCTCCGTGTCGTCGATCTTGATGACGACCCCATCGATGTCGTAATCGAGGCGGTCGCGGCGTTCCCCCCACCAGGACACGCGCCGGGAGACATCGTCCAGGCCGGCATGGCGCTGCGCATCCTCGTTCACGGGGAAGCCCATCGCTGCCAGCCAGTGCAGCCGCTCGATCTGGCTCGCGGGCGCCACGCCCTCGCTCCAGCCGACCTGGTAGACGTAGATGGAGAGGGGGCGCTGGGCGGTGATGGCGGGGTCGAGCTGGCGGACAGCGCCGGCGGCGGAGTTGCGAGGGTTGGCGAAGAGTGGTTCGCCGCGTTCCGCTCGCTCCGCGTTCATGCGCTCGAAGCCGCTCTTCGTCATGTAGACCTCGCCGCGAACCTCGAAGGCGGAGGGGAAGTCGCCGGTGAGGGCGAGGGGAATCGTGCGGATCGTGCGGAGATTGGGCGTGATGTTCTCGCCGCGGCTGCCGTCCCCGCGCGTGGCGCCCTGCACGAAACGCCCGCCCTCGTAGGTGAGGGAGATGGCGAGACCGTCGATCTTCGGCTCGGTCGTCAGGGCGAAGTCGTCGCGACCGGCGCGCTCGGCGGCGCGACGGTGCCAGTCGGCGAGGTCCTCCGAGCTGGAGGCGTTGCCGAGGCTGAGCAGGGGGGCACGGTGCTCGACCGTCGAGAACGCCTCGAGGGGGGCGCTGCCGACGCGCTGGGTGGGGGAATCGGGGGTGATGAGCTCGGGAAAGGTCGTTTCGAGGTCCCGCAGCTCGTTCAGGAGCTCGTCGTACTCGCCGTCGCTGATTTCGGGCGCGTCGAGCACGTAGTAGCGATGGTTGTGGTAGTTGATGCTGGAGCGCAGCTCCTCGCTGCGGAGTCGCGCCTCATGCTGGGAATCAGCCATCCGTGCCTCAATTTTAACGCGCCGGCGAGCGCCGCTCGACCGCCCGAAGGGCTCGTGGCGATAGCGGGGCAAGGCCGTACACTGGCTTGGTGGCCGCTAACCCGTTCCTCGTCGTTGTGGACTACGACGCCGGCAACCTGCGCAGCGTCGAGCGGGCGCTCGCGCACGTCGGCGTGGACGCAACGATCACGGCCGATTGGGCCGACGTCGTTCGCGCCGACGGCGTCATCCTGCCGGGGGTAGGGGCGGCCTCGGACACGATGGCGAAGCTGGGAGAGCGGGACCTGACCGAGCCGCTGCGGGAGTACGTCGCCTCGGGACGCCCGTTCCTGGGGGTGTGCATGGGGTTGCAGGCGCTGCTCGACCACTCGGACGAAGGCGGCGGGCAGGAGTGCCTGGGGCTGCTACCGGGGAACGTTCGCCACTTCGGCTTCGACCACCTGAAGGTGCCGCACATGGGCTGGAACCAGGTGGCGTGGCTGCGCGAGCACCGCATTACCTCGGGGATCCCGAGCGGGTCCTACTTCTACTTCGTCCACAGCTTCTACCCCCACCCGGCCGACCCCGACCTGGCGCTGGGCGAGACCACCTACGGCCTGACCTTTCCGAGCGTGCTGGCCCGGGACAACATGGTGGCGACGCAGTTCCACCCGGAGAAGAGCGGCGAGTCGGGTCTGGCGATCTACGCGAACTTCGCCCGGTGGGTGCGCGAGGCAGCGTGAGCTTCGAGGTGATCCCGGCTATCGACATCCGCGGGGGGCGCTGCGTGCGCCTGCTGCAGGGCAACTACGACCAGGAGACGGCCTACGCCGACGACCCGGCCGCGGTCGCGCGCGACTGGGAGGCGCAGGGAGCGGAGCGGCTGCACGTGGTCGATCTGGACGGGGCGCGCGAGGGGCGGCCGGTGAACCGGGCGGAGGTGGCGGCCATCTGCGAGGCCGTCGAGATCCCGGTGGAGGTTTCGGGGGGGCTGCGAACGCTGGAGGACGTCGAGGGGGCGGTGGAACGGGGAGCGAAACGCATCCAGCTCGGGAGCGCGGCCGTCCGCAATCCCGATCTCGTGAACCGCACGGTCGAGCGCTTTCCGGGGATGCTCGTGGTCGCAATCGATACGCGTGCTGGAGAGGCGCTGACGGAGGGCTGGCGCGAAGGGTCGGGGGCGGACGCACTGGCGCTGGCGCGCGAGATGGTGGAGCGGGGCGCGCCCCGCATCATGGTGACCGACATCGCCCGCGACGGCGCGCTCGAGGGTCCGAACGCGGAGCTGGCGGCCGAGTTCGCGGCAGCGCTGCCCGTCCCGGTCGTGGCGTCGGGCGGGGTCACGACCACGGACGACCTACGCACGCTGGCGAAGACAGGTTGCGAGGGCGCGATCGTGGGGAAGGCGCTGTACGAGCGGCGCTTCACGCTGGCGCAGGCGCTGGAAGCGGTGTCGGCGTGCTGACCAAGCGCATCATCCCCTGCTTCGACGTGGACAACGGGCGCGTGGTCAAGGGCGTTTCATTTGTCGAGCTGCGCGACGCGGGCGACCCGGTCGAGCTGGCGAAGCTGTACGACGCCGAGGGCGCGGACGAGCTGGTGTTCCTCGACATCACCGCCTCCTCGGACAACCGCGCGACGGTGTACGACATGGTTTCGGCGACGGCCGACCAGGTGTTCATCCCCTTCACCGTGGGCGGGGGCATCCGCACGACGGTCGACATGAAGACAATGCTGGAGCTGGGGGCGGACAAGGTCAGCATCAACACGGCGGCGGTGAACAACCCCGACCTCGTGAACGAGGGCGCCTACCGTTTCGGGAGCCAGTGCATCGTCGTGGCGATCGACGCGAAGGGGACGGGCGAGGGGTGGGAGGTGTACACGCACGGGGGCCGCACGCCCACGGGCATTGACGCGATCGCGTGGGCGCGGGAGGTGGTGGAGCGGGGCGCGGGCGAGCTGCTCGTGACGAGCATGGACACCGACGGCCACCAGAGCGGCTACGACATCCCCATGCTGCGGGCGATGAGCGAGGCCGTGAACGTGCCCGTCATCGCATCCGGCGGGGCGGGAGGTCCGGACCACATGGCGGAGGCGCTCGCCGAGGGGAAGGCGGACGCGGTGCTGGCGGCGAGCATCTTCCACTTCGGGACGTACTCGATCCGCGAGGTCAAGGAGGCGCTGTCGGAGCAGGGGATCGCGATGCGTCCGGTGGCCGCCCAGGACTGACTCCCCGGGCGCGAGCGCAGCGCCACCCTCCGGTATCCTCGAAGGGCACAGAGCCACCCCTTGCGGAGACCGCCCATGCCCCTTTCCTTCGACGAACACGACCGCATTCCCGCCATCGTCCAGGACGTTGAGACGAACCAGGTCCTGATGCTGGGCTGGATGAACCGCGAGTCGCTGGACCACACCTTCGCGACGGGCCACGTGACATTCTGGAGCCGGAGCCGGGACGAGCTCTGGGAGAAGGGCGCGACGAGCGGGAACTTCCTCAACTTCGTCAGCCTGCACAAGAACTGCGAGGACAACTCGCTGCTGGTGATGGCGCGGCCCGAGGGGCCGACGTGCCACACGAACAACGTCACCTGCTACTACCGCGAGGTCGACCGCGAGCACGACTTGCCATGAGCGACGCCTGGTTTCCAGGCAAACCGGACTACACGGCGCTGGACTTGCCGGCGCCACCCCCGGACCGCCCGTACGTCATCGCCAACACCGTCATGTCGGCTGACGGCAAGAGCGTGATCGAGGGCACGGAGCAGGGTATCGGGTCGGCGGTGGACCAGCGGCTCATGCGCGAGCTGCGGGTGAACGCGGACGTGGTCCTCAACGGGGCTGGCACGCTTCGCGCGAGCGGCACCTCCTCGCGGCTGGGGGACGAAGCGCTGGAGGCGATCCGAGTGGACCGGGGCAAGCCCCGCGTCCCCATCGCGGCGGTGCTCAGCCGGAGGGGCGACCTTCCGCTGGGGCGCGCGTTCTTCACTGCGCGGGACTTTCCGGCGTTCGTCTATCTTTCCGAAGCGGCAGCGGACGAACGCCGCGCCGCGATCGCGGCCACGGGTCGCCCCGTCGTGACGCTGTCCGAGGGGCACGAGTTCGGGGAGATGCTGCGCCACATGCGCCACGAGCTCGACGCCGAGGTCCTGCTGGTCGAGGGCGGGCCGACGGTCTACGCGGGCCTGTACGCGATGGACGCGATCGATGAGGCGTTTGTGACGCTGGGGCCGGTGGTGGTAGGCGGGGCGGACACGCTGACGGCGGTCGCGGGAGCACCATTCACGCGGGACGAAGCCAAGCGGCTTGAGCTGCTGTCATCGCACGCGAACCCGGAGACAGACGAGGTCTACCTGCGGTATCGGGTGCGGCGCTAGCCCGCGACGGCGTCTCGGCTGGCTACACGGACCTCCAGGCGGATCGCTTCGCGCTCCTGGAGGCAGCTGATGACGTCGAAGAGGTTCCGAGCCTGTGGGTTTCCCGTCGGCCCAAACATCCGCATGAGGCTCTTGGGGGACTTGTGGACGAGGCCACCAAGCTCCTCGAATCCGATCGTCGCGTTGATGTAGTCACGGACCAGCGCTCTGCCGGTGTCGACGTCGCCCCTCAGCATGAGCTCCACACTCTCGCGAAGGAGCGCTGCGCGAAACTCCGGGTCTCGATTCGCCCGGGCCTTGATGGTGTCCTTGAAACTTCGCGTCAAGACCACTGTTCTCTACCTAGGCACGGCTCGTCATCGCCCTCAGTATAGGAACGTATACGTTACCTTAGCAAGCTATGCCGGTCGGGGTCAGCCAGCGACGGCGGCTTCGGCTTCCTTCGCAGGAGCCTTCGGCTTGCGCTTGCGGGTCTTCCGCTTGGGGAGAGTGCCGGCGGCTTCGAGGAGGGGGCGGAGGTAGCGGCCGGTGGCGCTGGCGGCGTTACGAGCGATGCCCTCGGGGGCGCCCTCGGCGATGAGCTCGCCGCCACGGTCGCCGCCATAGGGGCCGAGGTCGATGACGTGGTCGGCGGACTTGATGACGTCGAGGTGGTGCTCAATGACGACGACGGTGTTGCCGCCGTCGGCGAGGCGCTGGAGCACGTCGAGGAGGTGGTGGACGTCCTGGAAGCTGAGGCCGGTGGTGGGCTCGTCGAGGACGTAGAGGGTCTTGCCGGTCGAGCGGCGGGCGAGCTCGCTGGCGAGCTTGATGCGCTGCGCCTCGCCCCCGGAGAGGGTGGTGGCGGGCTGGCCGAGGCGGATGTAGCCGAGGCCGGTGGCGTCGAGGGTGGCGAGGATGCGCTTCACGCGGGGGAAGCGGTCGAAGTGCTCGAGCGCCTCGGCCACGGTCATGGCGAGCACCTCGGCGATGTTCTTGCCCCGGAAGCGGATCTCGAGGGCCTCGCGGTTGTAGCGCTGCCCGTGGCAGACCTCGCAGGGAACGGTCACGTCGGGGAGGAACTGCATCTCGACGAGCTTGTAGCCGTCGCCGGAACACTCCTCGCAGCGCCCGCCCTTCACGTTGAAGCTGAAGCGGCCGGGCTTGTAGCCGCGAGCCTTCGCCTCGGGCACTGAGGCGAAGAGCTCGCGGATGACGGTGAAGACGCCGGTGTAGGTTGCGGGGTTGGAGCGGGGGGTGCGGCCGATGGGGGACTGGTCGATGTCGACGACCTTGTCGAGGTGCTCGAACCCCTCGATGGCGTCGTGTCGGCCGGGATGCTGGCGGCCGTTCTGGAGGACGTTGACGGCGCGCTTCACGAGGATCTCGGTGATGAGCGAGGACTTGCCGGAGCCGGAAACGCCGGTCACGACGACGAACTTCCCCAGCGGGACGGCGACGTCGAGGTTCTTGAGGTTGTTCTCGCGGGCGCCGCGGATGACGAGCTCCTCGCCGTTGCCGGGGCGGCGGGTTTCGGGGGTGGGGATGGTGCGGCGGCCGGAAAGGTAGGCCCCGGTAATGCTCTCGTCACAGGCGAGGATAGCGGCCAGCGGACCTTCCGCGACGACGTTGCCGCCGTCGCGCCCGGCCTCGGGCCCAAGGTCGATGACGTGGTCGGCCGCTCGCATGGTGGCCTCGTCGTGCTCGACGACCATGACGGTGTTGCCGAGGTCGCGGAGGCGCTCGAGGGTGCGGATGAGGCGGTCGCCGTCGACGGGGTGGAGGCCGATGGAGGGCTCGTCGCAGATGTAGAGGACGCCCATGAGGGCGGACCCGATCTGCGTGGCCAGGCGGATGCGCTGCGACTCGCCGCCGGAGAGTGTGCCGGAGGCGCGGTCGAGGGTCAGGTACTCCAGGCCGACGTCGATGAGGAACTGCAGGCGCGAGCGGATCTCCTTGAGTATCTGGCGGGCGATGGTCTGCTCGCGTTCGCTCAGGGGCGTCTCCGGCGCGGCGAGGGCGTCGAACCAGCGCAGGGTCTCGGAGATGCTGCTGGTCGTGATCTCGACGACGGTGCGGCCGTCGATGCGGACGCCGAGGGCCTCGGGCCGGAGGCGCTGGCCGTCGCAGCCGGGACAGGGGACGGCGCCCATGTAGCGCTCGATGTCGCTGCGGACGTAGTCGGAGTCGGTCTCCTTGTGGCGGCGCTGGAGGTTGTTGATGACGCCCTCGAAGCGGGCGTCGTAGTAGCGCGTGCGGCCGTAGTCGTTGGTGAAGCGCAGGCGCAGTTTCTCCTCGCCGCTGCCGTAGAGGAGGACGTTGAGCTGCTCCTCGGTGAGCTCGCGGATGGGCGTGTCGATGCCGAAGCCGTACTCCTCGGCGACGGCTTCGAGGAGGCGCTGGTACCAGGTCTGGCCGCCGCGCGATTTGGCGAGCGGCTCGACGGCGCCCTCCGCGACCGACTTCGTGCGGTCGGGGATGACGAGAGCGGGGTCGACCTGCATCTCGGCGCCGAGGCCTGTGCAGCGCGGACAGGCGCCGTGGGGACTGTTGAAGCTGAAGGTGCGCGGCTCAATCTCGCCGAAGGAGAAGCCGTCGTAGGGGCAGGCAAAGTGCTCGCTGAAGATGCGTTCCGGGGCTTCCTCCTCGTCGCCACGGGTGACGGTAGCAACGTGCATGACGCCCTGGCCGGCGGTGAGCGCCGTTTCGACGGACTCGGCCAGTCGCAGGCTCGCGCCCTCGCTCTCGCCCGGCTCGGGGACGACGACGCGGTCGACGACGACGTCGATGTCATGGCGCTTGTTCTTGTCGAGCTCGATGGTCTCGTCGAGGTCGCGCACCTCGCCGTTGATGCGGACGCGGACGAATCCCTGGCGGCGGGCCTCGTCGAGGAGGCGGACGTGCTCGCCCTTCTTCGCGCGGGTCAAGGGAGCGAGGAGGAGGAGGCGGGAACCGGGCGGGTAGGCGAGGGTGGCATCGACAACCTGCTGGACGGTCTGGCGCTCGATGGGGCGGCCGCAGGTGGGACAGTGGGGCCGGCCCACACGCGCCCAGAGGAGGCGCATGTAGTCGTAGATCTCGGTGACCGTGCCAACGGTCGAGCGGGGGTTGTTGGAGGACGACTTCTGGTCGATGGAGATGGCGGGAGAGAGGCCGTCGATGTGGTCGACATCGGGCTTCTCCATGAGGCCGAGGAACTGGCGGGCGTAGGCGGAGAGCGACTCGACGTAGCGGCGCTGGCCCTCGGCGTAGATGGTGTCGAAGGCGAGGGAGGACTTTCCCGAGCCGGAGAGGCCCGTAATCACGACAAGCTTGTCGCGCGGGATCTCGACGTCGATGTTCTTGAGGTTGTGCTCACGGGCGCCGCGCACGGCGATGTGGTCGAGGGGCATGCACCTTCGATTCTAGCAGCGCCCCTCCAACCGATCGCCGCCGCGGCTACCGCGTCTGGGTCAGGTCGACCTCGTACGCCTGGAGAACGGTGATCTGGCCGCCCTGGAACTGGAAGACCGCATAGGAGCCCGTCGTCGGGTCGCCGTTCGGGGTGAAGTTGATGGGACCGCTGACACCGACGTAGTCGATGTCCTCGCCGGCGTCGATGAGGGCCACGCACTCCTCGTAGGAGTAGCACTCCGTACCGCCATGCGTGAGGCCGCCGATGGCCGCCATGATGGCGTCGCCGTCGGTGCCGCCCACGATCTCGGCGGCGAGCGCCAGGAGCATGACGCAGTCGTAGGACTGGGCGGCGAAGTTGACGTTGCCGTCGGTGACGTCGGAGATGCGCTTGTTGAACTCGTCGCTCCCGGCGACGCCGACGAACTTCATGCCATCGAGGACGGTGGGGTCGTTGGGGTCGACGAGCTGCCAGAGGAAGGGGTGGAAGAGCGCGTCCCCGCCGTACTGGATCTCCGGGCCGAACCCGGCCTCGATGAGGCCGTGGACAATGCTGGTGCCGTCGAAGAAGAAGCCGATATTGATGATTGCGTCGGGTCCGAAGGCGGCGACGGCGGCGACCTGGGAGTCGAAGGTGGTGGAGCCGGGATCGTAGAGAACGACTTCCGTCTCGGCGCCAAACTCGGCGAGGAGCTGGGCGACGAGTCCGCTGATGGGCGTGCCGTAGTCGTCGGCGCGGCCGACGATGGCGACGCGCGTCCCACCGTCCTCGGCGACGACCCGGGCCATGATGGGTGCCACGGCGTGGGCGGGGGGCACCGTGCGGAAGAAGTAGGCGGCGTTCTCCTGCGTGCTGAACGCGGGTGACTGCGCCGAGGGTGTGCACTGCGGTACTCGCTCATCGAAGAGGGACTGGATGACCGCCTGGGTAACGGCGGAGGTAGCGGGGCCGACGATGACGTCGGCGCCCTCGCCCAGCAGGCGGGCCGCCGCCTCGCGCCCGGTGGCGGGGGTGGTGGCGGTGTCGGCGATGGTCGCCGTGATGTTCCCGCCGGCGGCGTTGATGTCCTCCACCGCGAGCCTCATGGCCTCGATAGCGGGGGCGGCGAGGGGGCCGACGGCCCCTGTCTCGGGGACAAGCAGGCCGATGTGGAGCGCCACGCGCTCGGGCGGGGCGGCGGTCGGAGCGGGGGTCTCCTCCGCGTCGGCGGCTGCTACGGGGGTCTCCGTGGGAGGCGGCGCGGTGGGATCGGGGGTAGCGGTCGCGGGCGGCTCGGTGGGCGTGGGGGCTTCGGTTGCCTCGCGCGTCGGCTCAGGTGTGGGGGCGTCGCCATCATCACCGCAGGCGGCCAGCAGCAGCAGGGCGACGAGCGGGACGAGCAGAAGCAGGGGGGTTCGCAAGGACCGAGGCATCAGCGGATCACCTGTCTGTACGTGGTTCGCGTGATTCTTCCACGCGCATTCCCGTCGCGCGGTGACTCCGCTCACAGCCCACCGACCACGCTCCGGCGGCAAGGACGAACACCGCTTATCTTGTGGAGCGGTGCCCCCGTTGCTCACGCCTTTTCGAGAACAGATCGACTCTCTGCGGGAACGAGTTTTCTACGGCTGGTGGATGGTCGCCGGCGGCTTCCTGATCCAGACGACGCTGGGCCTGTTCATGTTCCATGCGTTTGGCTTTTATGTTGAGCGCCTGGAGGAAGAGTTCAAGTGGAGCAAGACCACGTTCTCGCTTGCGTTCGCGATGACACGCATCGAGAGCGGGGTGCTGGGACCGATCCAGGGCTGGGCGATCGACCGCTTCGGACCACGGATCATGATCCGCATCGGCATCGCGACCACCGGCATCGGCTTCATCCTCTTCAGCTTCGTCGACTCGGTCACGACCTTTTTCCTGACGTACTTCCTCATCGCCGTGGGAGCGAGCATGGCCGGCTTCGTGACGCTGGTCGTGGCGGTCGTCAACTGGTTCGAGAAGAAGCGGTCGATGGCCCTGGGACTGATGTCGGCGGGCTTCTCGGTGGGAGGCCTGCTCGTCTTCCTGGTCGTGCTCGCCATGGACGAGTTCGGCTGGCGGGCCACGTCCCTGGTGGCGGGCGTGGTGATCTTCGTCGTGGGGCAGGTCGTCGCCAGTTTCATCCACCACCGGCCAGAGGATCGAGGCGAGACGATCGACGGGGAGCCCGTACAGGCGGCGCCCCCGAGGCCAGCGCCGGGGGGCGGTCCGGTGGTGATCCCCGCGAGCGAGGACTTTACGACGGGGGAGGCGCTGCGCAGTCCGAGCTTCTGGTACATCTCGATCGGGCACGGGGCAGCCGTCCTCATCATCGGGGCCTTCATGGTGCACCTCGTGCTGCACCTCGAGAATCTCGGGTACTCGGCGTTCATCTCGAGCCTGATCGTGCTCCTGATGACGGCCTTCCAGCTGGTGGGGCAGATCGGGGGCGGATACCTCGGGGACCGGCTGAACAAGCGGCTCATGCTGGCCGGCTGCATGGTCGGGCACGTGGTGGCGCTACTGCTGGTCACGTACTCGGCCGGGTTCTGGATGATCGTGCTGTTCGCGGTGATCAACGGGATCGCGTGGGGGACCCGCGGGCCGATGCAGCAGGCGCTGCGGGCGGACTACTTCGGCCGCCGGGACTTCGGGAAGATCATGGGGTTCTCGTCCCTGATCGTCATGTTCGGCATGATGTCGGGCCCGATCATCGCGGGCGCGATGGCGGACGCCTTCGGCGATTACGAGCGCGGCTTCACCGTGCTGGCCGTCATCGCCGGGCTGGGGACCATCTTCTTCGCGATGGCGGGACCGCCCAGCCATCCAACCGGACCCATCTGGTACAAGCGGTGGCCCCTGGTCCGTCGCCTGACCCTGCAAGAGCGGCTCGCGTAACTTCCGCGGGCGGGCGCTAGAATCACGCCACTCTCGCGGCGGGAGGCGCCCAATGGCCACCGAGACTGCCAGCCCAACCACGCTCGACACGCTCATCGCGGAGCGCGACATCACACGCGTGCTCATGCTGTACGCACGGGCCATCGATCGGATCGACCAGGAGCTCCTGAAGAGCTGCTTCCACCCCGATGCCGTGCTCCGCTACGGCGACGAGACGACGCCCGAGGCGTTCGCGGCGAACGCTCCGAACGGTCTTGGCGCCTATCGCTTCACGCAGCACCGCGTCGGCAACGTGATCATCGACGTCGAGGGCGACTTCGCCTGGTGCGAGTCGTACTGCCTTGCGCGGCACCGCATCCCGAGCGGCGAGGGCAAGGTCGATGTGGACTTCCTCTGGGGCGGGCGCTACGTGGACCGTTTCGAGCGGCGCGACGGGGAGTGGCGCATCCTGCGGCGGACGGTGGTGCACGATTACACCCGTTACGACCCGGTGACGGAGACGTGGCCGGGAGCCCCCGCGTTCACGCAGGGGCAGCACTCGACGGACGACATCGTCTACCAGCGCTAGGAGGGACAGAGCCGTGCGGCTCGTCCTGCTCGACGCCACGTACGAGCTCTTTCGGGCGTACTTCGGCGCGCCGCCGCGAACATCGCCCGACGGACGGCAGGTAGGGGCGGTGGCGGGCATCGCGGCGAGCACGCTGGCGCTCCTGCGGGAGCAGGAGCCGCTGGCGATCGCGGCGGCAACGGACACGGTCGTGCACTCCTTCCGGAACGAGCTGTACGCGGGCTACAAGACCGATGCGGGCGTCCCCGAGGACCTGCTGGCGCAGTTCCCCCTGGCGGAGGACGCGCTGGAGGCGCTGGGCGTAACGGTCTGGCGTATGCGCGAGTTCGAGGCGGACGACGGGATGGCCTCGGGCGCGGCGCGTTTCGCCGACGAGGCCGAGCAGGTCATCCTCGCCTCCCCGGACAAGGACCTGGCGCAGTGCGTCGACGGCGATCACGTAGTCATGCTCGACCGACGGAAGGGCGTGACCACGAACGCCGAGGGGGTGCGGGAGAAGTTCGGCGTCGGGCCGGAGTCGATTCCCGACTACCTGGCGCTGGTCGGCGACGCCGCGGACGGGTTCCCGGGGCTACCGGGGTGGGGAGCGAAGTCGACGGCGACGGTGCTCGCGCACTACGTGCACCTGGAGGCGGTCCCGGAGGCGCACGGCGACTGGGCGGTGCAGCCACGCGGGGCGGGGCGGCTGGCGCGGTCGTTGCGGGAAGGGCAGGAGGATGCGGCGCTGTTCAAGGAGCTGGCGACCTTGCGTCGCGACGCGCCCATCCCCCAGACGTTCGCGGACCTCGAGTGGCTGGGCGTGCCGCGGGAGCCCTGGCAGGCGCTCTGCGAGGAGTTGGGGCTGGGCGAGCTGCGCTCGCGCCCCCACCGCTGGCTGGACTAGCGCCTAGCCCAGCGCCTCCAGGCGCTCCTTGAGGGCGGCGAGGAAGGCGCCTGCCTCGGCGCCGTCGAGGGCGCGGTGGTCGAAGCTGAGGGCGACGTTCATCACGGAGCGGATGGCAATGGCGTCGCCTTCGACAACGACGGGTCGGCGGACGACGCGCTCCATGGTGACGATGCCGATCTGGGGGTGATTCACGATCGGGTTCGAGGCGATGGACCCGAAGGCGCCTGTGTTGTTCACGGTGAAGGTGCCCGTCTCCATGTCCTCGATGCGGAGCTTGCCGGCGTGGGCGCGGGCGACGAGGTCGTCGATGCGGCGAGCGAGGCCGGCGACGCTCAGGTCGCGGGCGTTGGGAACGACGGGGACGACGAGTCCTCGCTCCGTGGCGATGGCGATGCCAAGGTTCACGCGGCGGTAGCGGCGCAGCTCGTCGCCGTGCCAGCGGGCGTTGAGCTCGGGGAAGTCGGTGAGGGTGTGGGCGACGGTGGAGGCAAAGTAGGGCAGGTAGGTAAGGTCGACGCCGACGAAGCGCTCGCGTTCGCGGGAGCGGAGATCGACGAGCCCGGAGACGTCGGCCTCGACCATCATCCAGGCCTGGGGCGCCTCCGCGGTGGAGCGCGCCATGTTCTCCCCGATCTTGCGGCGCGTGGGGGAGAGGGGGACGACGTCGTAGGCGTCGGAGGCGGCGACGGTCGCCACCTCGGGTGTGGGGACAACCTCGCCATCGGGGAGCGGGAGGGGCGCGGCAGCAGGCGGGATACCGTCCGCGGCGGCGGCTTCGCGCTCACGCTCGTCGATGAGGGCCTGCACGTCCTTCCGAGTCACGCGGCCGCCCCGACCACTGCCGGCGATGGCGGCAAGGTCGATGTCGTGCTTGGCGGCCAGTCGCTGGACGACCGGGGAGTAGACGCCTGCGCGGCTGTTGTCGGCGGCGGTGGCGGCGGCTTCCGTTTCAACGGCGGCTGTTTCCACGGCCGCAACAGGGGCGGGCTCAGGGGAGGCCGAGGCCGCCTCGATGATGGTGCAGAGCGGGACGTCGATCTCGACGGTCTCGCCCTCCGGCACAAGGATCTCGCCCATCGTGCCTTCGAAGGGGGACGGCAACTCGGCGGCGACCTTCTCCGTCTCGATCTCGCAGAGGGACTCGTCGAGGGCGACGGCGTCGCCGGGCTGCTTCAGCCACTGGAGGACGGTGCCCTCGGTCACGCTCTCGCCGAGCTGCGGCATGGTGACGGTGGCCATCAGTAGGCCGCCAGGTCGCGCGCGGCAGCGGCGATATTCGTGCGGTCGGGCATGAAGGCCGACTCCATCACCTCGTGGAAAGGCATGGGGGGGATGTCGGGGCCGGCGAGGCGGCGGATGGGCGCGTCGAGGTCCTCGAAGGCGTGCTCGGCGATGATGCCGGCGAGCTCGCCGCCCAGGCCGCCGGTCAGCGTGTCCTCGTGGACGATGAGCACCTTTCCAGTGGCGCGGGCGGCTTCGAGGATCGTCTCCCGGTCGAGGGGGTTGAGCGTCAGCAGGTCGACAACCGTGCACTCGATGCCCTCGCCCGCGAGCTCCTCGGCGGCGGCGAGCGACTCGTGCAGCATGAGGCCGTAGGCGAAGACCGTGAGGTCGTCGCCGTGACGGGTGATGCGCGACTGGCCGATGCGGTCCTCGGCGGGGGCGCCGTCCACCTCCTGGCGGATGAGCCGGTAGGTGCGCTTGTGCTCGAGGAAGAGGACGGGGTTGGGGTCGGCGATGGCGGCCTTCAGGAGCGAGCGGTAGTCGGCCGGGAACGACGGCGCGACGACCTTGATGCCAGGCATGTGTGCGTAGTACGCCTCGATGCTCTGGGAGTGGTGCTGGCCGCCGTGGACGCCGCCACCCCAGGGCGTGCGCACGACCATCGGCAGGTACTGCTCGCCTCGGGTGCGCCAGGACCAGCGGGAGGCCTCGCTGCAGAGCTGGTCGAAGCCCGCGTGGATGAAGTCGGCGAACTGGATCTCGGCGATGGGGCGCTGGCCGTAGTGGGCCGCGCCGATCGTGATGCCGATGATCGAGGACTCGGCGAGGGGCGCATCGAGGACGCGGCCGGGGTACTTCGCCGAGAGGCCGTCGGTGGCGCGAAAGACTCCGCCCGCCTCAAGGTCCTCGCCAAGCAGGAACACGCGCTCGTCGGCGGCGAGCACCTCGTCGAGCGTCTCGTGGACGGCTTCGATGACGCTGAGCTCAGCCATCTTCGCCCTCCCTGTAGATAAAGCCGTACATGTCCTCGGGCGCGGGATCGGGCTGGTCAAGGGCCCAGCGGGCGGCGGCGCGCACCTCCACCTCGACGCCCGACTCGATGGCGTCGAGGTCCTCGGGCGGGAAGAGGCAGTCCTCCTCGACGCGGTTGCGGAAAAGGGCGATAGGGTCGCGGCTGGCCCAGTTCTCGAGCTCCTCGCGGGGGCGGTAGCGGCGGTGGTCATCGTCGCTGGAGTGCGCCCACATGCGGAAGCACTTGGCCTCGATGAGGAACGGTCCTCCGCCGCGTCGAGCCTGGTCCACGGCGGGGCGCACGGTCTGGTACACGGCGATGGCGTCGAGGCCGTCGACGACAGCGCTCTGGATGCCGTAGGCGGAGGCGCGGTCGGCGACATGGGGGACGGGCATCTCCTTCTCGGTCCGCTCGGAGATGGCATAGCCGTTGTTTTCGACGAAGAAAATGACCGGGAGCTTGTGGATGGCGGCGAAGTTGAGCGCCTCGTGGAAGTCGCCGCGGCTGGTGCTGCCCTCACCGCAGCTGGCGAAGGCGACGATAGGGTCGTTCTGCATCTTCGCCCCGAGGGCGACGCCGACGGCGTGCACGAGCTGGGTCGCGACGACGCTGGACTGCGTGAGCACGCGCCGCTTCGCGCTGCCCCAGTGCGAGGGCATCTGGCGGCCGAAGGAGTTGGGGTCGTCGAGCTTGCCGAGGGCGTTGAGCATCGCCTCTCGGGCGGTCATGCCAAGGACGAGCATGACGCCGAGATCGCGGTAGTAGGGGGCGGCGAAGTCGGTGCCGGCCTTGAGGGCCATCCCGGCGCCCACCTGCGCGGCCTCCTGCCCGGCCCCGGCGATGACGAAGTCGGCCCGACCCTGGCGGTTGAGGGTCATCATGCGCTCCTCGAGCCGCCGCGAGAGGAGCATGTAGCGGTACATGGCCTCGAGCTGTTCCTCGCTGAGGAGGTAGTCGTCCAGCATCTCGCTGGAGCGTGGGACGCGCGTCTGGCTGGCGGTCATTCGGCGTGGATTCCTTCCGAATTAATGCTAGCAGGGGTGGGGTAACGGGGCTGTTGGCTACCGAGGCGGCAAGGCGGAGGCAATATCCGTGAGGGAGAAGTCGTTGCCCTGGAAGAGGAGCGGTTCGCCTGTCGTCTTCGCCAGGGCGTAGGCGAAGCAGTCTCCATAGTTGAGGGTGGCCGGATGGTTACCCCTTCCAAACCGCCTCCACGCTTCGCGCGCAGCCTGCGCCTGCTCGACGGTGACCGGTACCAACTCGATCCGGGCACTCTCCAACAGCCGGTCCAGGGAGCGAGCACCCCCGGCTCCACCCCTGGACTCCGCGACGATGGCGGCTTCCAGATACGTAGCGGCCGACATGCGGCGGCGCGTCGCGCCTGCTATGGCCTCGGTGTGCTGCCCCGCCTCGGGCTCATTGAGGAGGATGGCTACCAGTGCTGAGGAGTCAATGATCACCGTGGCAGGCCATCTTCGTCGTAGAGGACATCGCCGATGTTGGTGGAGGTGAGTCCGCTCCCTCGGAAGAACTGTGCGGCGTTGCGGCCAATCTCCAGCAGGTCGCGAGCCAGGTCCTCGGCCTCGGCGGTGCGCTCGTGGCGCTCGCGCTCGAGGCGTTCACGGAGCGCGACCGTGATAGCCCCCGTTTTCGTCTCGCCCGTAAGCTCGGCGAGCTCCTCGGCGAGGCGGCAGGTCTCTTCGTTCTTGATGTTCAGGCTCACCGGAAACCTCAAGGTAGAACTTGCTGGCCCTTTCTACCCTATCGGGTCGTGGTCCATTTCTCAACGCTACGGCGGGCAGTCCCCGGAACCCTTCTTCCCCTATCCTTAGGCCCATGTGCGGGCGGTTCACGATGACGGTGGACGACGTGGGCGCGGTGGCGGTGGCGTTCGGGGTGGAGTCGGGGGAGCTGCCGGCGATGCAGGCGCGCTTCAACATCGCGCCGACGGACGAGCACGTCGTCGTACGGATGCGGCGGGAAGACCGGGAGCTGTTGCCGGCCCGGTGGGGGCTCGTGAAGTACGGGTCGAAGGACCGGAAACAGGCGGCGCGGGGCATCAATGCCCGCGTCGAAGGCGTGGAGACGCGGCCGCTCTACCGGGAGGCGTTTCGCAAGCGTCGCTGCATCGTGCCGGCGGACGGCTACTACGAGTGGGTGGGGACGAAGGAGAACCGCCAGCCGTTCTGGTTCCACCGCCCGAACGGGGAGCTGCTGGCATTCGCAGGACTGTACGAGTGGTGGCGGCCGACTCCCGAGAGCTGGGAGGCGACCTTCACCATCCTGACCTGCCCGCCGAACGAGCTCGCGGGGCGCATCCACGACCGCATGCCGGTGATCCTGCCGGAGGACCGCATCGACGAGTGGATTTTCGGGGGCGAGCGGGGGCCGGACGAGTTGAAGTCGATGCTGGGGCCGGCGCCGGAGGATTACCTGCTCGTGCGTCCGGTCTCGCAACGCGTGAACAGCGTGCGAAACGATGGACCCGACCTGATCGAGGAGCTGACCTCGGAGACGGGGGAGCAGCTGGACCTGTTCACGGGAGCGTAACCGGGCTTCCGGCGGCCCGTGGTTGACAGGCGGGCGACGCCCTATCATGTGCGGTCCAGGGTAGGGATACCGTCCGGGTGAGTCTGAGCGCCGCGATACGCGGCGGACCCGGGCGGCGCGGCGGCTTCCTTTTGTCGTTGTCGTGTTGGAGCATGTGCCCGCTGCCCGAAGGAGCGCGAGCGAGTGAGTACAGTCGAGCGTCCCAGGACCGTCGGTGAGCTGCGAGAGTCGGGCTATCGGCCCATGCCCGTGCGCGAGGAGATGCGCAAGAACCTGATCGCGCGGATTCGCTCGGGGGAGGAGCTCTTCCCCGGCGTCTACGGCTACGACGAAACCGTGATCCCACACATCGTGAACGCGATCCTTGCGGGGCAGGACATCATCTTCCTGGGCGAGCGGGGACAGGCGAAGTCGCGCATCATCCGATCGCTGACTGCTCTGCTCGATGACGCCTACCCGGTGCTGGCGGACTGCGAGATCCCCGAGGATCCGTTCGACCCGATCACGACGCAGGGCCGGCAGATCCTCGCCGCGCAGGGCGACGACGCGCCCCTGGTCTGGCTCGACCGGAGCCAGCGCTACGGCGAGAAGCTGGCGACGCCGGACATCACGATCGCGGACCTCATCGGCGAGGTGGACCCGATCAAGGTCGCCGAAGGGCGCTACCTCTCGGACGAGCTCACGATTCACTACGGGCTGGTGCCGCGCACGAACCACGGCATCTTCTGCATCAACGAGCTGCCCGACCTGGCGGAGCGCATCCAGGTGGGCCTGCTCAACATCATGGAGGAGCGCGACGTCCAGATCCGGGGCTACCGCGTGCGGCTTCCGCTGGACGTGTTCGTGGTGGCGAGCGCGAACCCCGAGGACTACACGAACCGGGGGCGCATCATCACGCCCCTGAAGGACCGCTACGGGGCGCAGGTGCGGACGCACTACCCGCAGCGCATCGAGCACGAGATCGACATCGTGGAGGCGGAGCACCATCCCGTCCCGGCCGACTTCAACGTGTCGGTGCCGGACTACATGAAGGAGATCATCGCCGAGATCACGAGGCTGGCGCGGCGCAGTCCGGACGTGAACCAGCGCTCGGGCGTGAGCGTGCGGGCGAGCATCGCGAACTACGAGAGCATGCTCGCGAACTCGCTGCGGCGGGCGATCGTGAACGGCGAAGAGGAAGCCGTCCCCCGCGTAAGCGACCTGCCCTTCGTCGTGCCCACGCTCAGCGGCAAGGTGGAGCTGGAGACGATCGAGGACGGCCGCGAGGACCAGATCATCGAGAAGCTGATCCAGGGCGCGGTGGTCTCGGTCTTCAACCGGCTGTACAACCTCGCGGACCTCGAGCCGATCGTGGCGCGCTTCAAGGCGGGCGTCTCCGTCGAGGTGGGCGAGATGACGTCGAGCGACGACTACAGGGGTCTGCTGAACACGATCGAGGGGCTGGACGAGGCGCTCCAGGTCGTCGAGGCGGGCTCGGCGGGCGAGGTGGCCGCGGGCACCGAGTTCATCCTTGAGGGGCTGCACCTGAACAAGCGGCTGAACAAGGACCGCGTCGGGGCGAAGATCCAGTATCGGGGATGAGCTGGCGCATCGACCCGTTTCCGGAAGGTGGCCCCCTGTTCGAGGGGGCCATCGCCGTCTACGCGGCGGCGTTCGCCCCGCCTCCCTACAGCGACCCGGACCGGGGCGAGGAGATTCGCTACCGGCTCCGGCGTCTGCACCGCGACCGCCAGGGCTTTCGCGGGTTCATCGCGCTCGGGGAGCCGGAGGTGCCGGAGGTGCCGGAGGTGCCGGAGCACGGCGTCGTGGGGATGACGTACGGGTACCGCAGCCAGAGAGGCCAGTGGTGGCGCGACGCCGTGGCGAGGGAGCTGGACCGAAAAGCCCGCAAGCGCTGGCTGGGAAACGCCTACGAGCTGGTCGAGATCGCCGTGCACCCGGACTTCCAGAGTCGCGGCATCGGGGCGCTGCTCGTCGAGGCGTTGCTGGAGGGCCGGCCGGAGAAGACGTGCGTCCTCAGCACGCGCACGGATAGCCGGGCACACGAGCTGTACGGGCGCCTCGGATTCGAGGTCATCACGGAGATGACGTTCACGCCGGGAGGCGCCCCGTTCTACGTAATGGGGAAGGCTCTGGGCGCCTAGACCGACAGGCGGTCCGGGTGTTCCAGGATGGTCTGGACTTCCTTGAGGAAGCCGGCGCCCTCGGCGCCGTCGGTGACGCGGTGGTCGGCGCTGAGGGCGAGCGTCATCAGCTGGCGGACGGCGACCTCGCCGTCGACGACGGCGGGGCGCTCCGTGACCGAGCCGGCCCCGAGGATGGCGGCCTGGCCGGCGTTGATGATGCCGACAAGGACGTCGATGCCGTAGGCACCGAGGTTCGTGATGGTGAAGGTGCCGCTCGAGTACTCCTCGGCGCGGAGCTTGCCAGCCCGCGCCCGCTCGACCAGCGCCTTCGACTCCTCCGCGATCTGGGGGAGGGGCTTGGCGGCCACGTCGAGGAGGGCGGGAGCGATGAGGCCCTCATCGAGGGCGACGCCGACGTTGATGTCGATCTGCTCGTGGTACTGGATGCCCTCGTCGGTGAGGGAGGCGTTGAACTTGGGGTGGGTCGCAAGGGCAACGGCGCAGGCGCGCACGAGGAGATCGTTCACGCTCACGCGCTGGGGCCCGTGGAGGACCAGATTGACGTGCCGACGGAAGGCCATCGCTTCGGTCATGTCGACGTCGACGGTGAGGTAGTAGTGGGGTTGCTGCTGCTTCGCGTCGGTCATGTTGCGCGCGATGGCGGAACGCATGCGCGAGAGAGGCTCGACGCGAGCGGGCGGCGGCGGTGGGGGCGGGAGCGCGGGCTCGACGGTGGGCACGCCGGCGGGAGCGTGCTGATCACGGACGGCGATGGCCTCCTCCACGTCGCGGCGGAGGATGCGGCCGTCGGGACCGGAGCCGGTGACCTCGGCGAGGTCGATGCCGGCGTCGTCGGCGATGCGGCGGGCGACGGGGGAGACGCGCACGCGTCGCGCGTCGAGATCGGCGCCGGTGCCATCGGCAGCGGGGGCAGTCACGCTGCGCGGGCTGGGGCGGGCGGGGGCGGAGCGGCGCTCGATCTCGGGCATGGGCTCGTCGGCATCGCCGAGGAGAGCGATAACCTCGCCCACGGGGATGACCTCGCCTTCCTCGGCGACGACCTGGCGGAGGATGCCCTCCTCGAAGGACTCGAGCTCGACGGTGGCCTTGTCGGTCTCGATCTCGGCGATGATGTCGCCGCGCTTGATGGTGTCGCCGGGCGCCTTGAGCCAGCGCACGAGCGTGCCTTCCGTCATGTCGGCGCCCATCTGGGGCATCACCACTTCAAGAGCCATGAGTGCCTCCTAGAGCATCGCCAGGACCGCCTCGACCACATCCTCCTCGGAGGGCAGGGCGGCGTATTCGAGGTTGCGGTTGTAGGGCATGGGCACGTCCTTGCCCGCAACGCGGGCGACGGGCGCGTCGAGCCAGTCGAAGGCGCGCTCCATGATCTGGGAGGCGATCTCGCCGGCGAAACCGCCGAACTTCCAGTCGTCCTCCACCACGACGGCGCGGTTGGTGCGCTGCACGGAGCGGACGACCGTCGACATGTCGAGCGGCCGGATGGTGCGCAGGTCGATGACGTCGGCGGTGAGCCCATGCTCTTCGGCAAGCATGTCGGCGGCCCGATAGCACTGGTGCACGCTGCCGCTGTAGCCGACGAGGGTGACATCGGAGCCGGAGCGCACGGTGGCGGCCTGGCCGAACTCGACGAGGTGGTCCGTGTCGTCGGGAACCTCGCCGCGGCTGCCGTAGAGGGCGGTGTGCTCGATGAAGACGACGGGGTTGGGCTCGCGGAAGGAGCGCTTCAGCAGGCCCTTGGCGTCACCGGGGAAGGCGGGGCAGACGACGGTGAGGCCGGGGAAGTGGGCGAACATGCCCTCAAGGCTGTGGCTGTGGGTGGCGCCAAGTTGGCTGCCGCCGCCGCTGGCCATGCGCAGGACAAGGGGCACGTTCACCTGGCCGCCGCTCATGTAGTGGAGCTTGGAGGCGTTGTTCACGATCTGGTCGAGGGCGACGAGGCTGAAGTTGATGGTCATGATCTCGACCATGGGGATGTAGCCCGCGAGGGCGGCGCCCACGCCCGCACCGACGATGCCGGACTCAGAGATGGGCGTGTCGCGGACGCGCTCGGGGCCGAACTCGTCGAGGAGGCCGCGGGTGCAGGCGTAGGAGCCCCCGTAGGCGCCGATGTCCTCGCCCATGAGGAACACGCGCTCGTCGCGGAGCATCTCCTCCCGCATGGCCTCGCGGATGGCGTCGCGCATGCGCATCTCCGTCATCCCGACTCCCCCTCGTACTCCTTTGTGATGTGGTCGTAGAGGGTGTGGAGGCCGGGTTCGGGGCTGGCGTCGGCGTAGGCGACGGCCTCGTCGACCTCGCCATCAACCTGGGCGACAAGCGCCTCGTAGGCGGCCTCGTCGATAAGGCCGTCGGCGATCATGGACCGCTTGAGGCGCTGGATGGCGTCGCGCTTGCGGTACTCCTCGACCTCCGCCTTCGTGCGGTAGAGCTCGGGGTCGGCCATGGAGTGGCCCCGGTAGCGGTAAGTGAGCGCCTCGATGAAATAGGGGCCGTTCCCCTCGCGAACGTGGGCGAGGGCAAGCTGGGTAGCCGAGTAGACCTCGAGCACGTCCATGCCGTCGATGCGGACGCTGGGCATGCGGTAGGAGGCCGCGATCTTGTAGACGTCGTTCGCGAGGGAGTCATCGAAGGGGACGCCCATGCCGTAGCCATTGTTCTCGCAGAACCAGACGACGGGCAGCTTCCAGATGGCGGCAAGGTTGAGGGCCTCGTGGAACTCGCCTTCGCCCACGCCCCCGTCGCCGAAGATGCAGAGGGCGGCCCAGTCCTCGCCGCTCAGATTGGCGGCGAGGCCGAGCCCGGCGGCGATGGGCATGTGGCCGGCGACGATGGCGTAGCCGCCGAGGAAGTTGCGTGAGACGTCGAAGATGTGCATGGAGCCGCCGCGTCCCTCGTTCGTGCCGCCGACGCGGGCGAAGAGCTCGGCCATGATGCGGTTGGCTTCGACCCCGCGGGCGAGGGCGTGGCCGTGGTCGCGATAGTGGGTGACGATCTTGTCGTCGGCGCGGAGGGCGTTGATGGCGCCGACGGCGCAGGCTTCCTCGCCCGTGTAGAGGTGGAGGAAGCCACGGATCTTGCCGCGCGTGTACATCTCGGCGCACTTCTCCTCGAAGCGCCGGATGAGCAGCATCTCGTAGAGGAAGCGCTGCTGCAGTTCATCGTCGGGGGGCTCTCCCACCATGGTGGGAATGGCCTGTCCAACGCTCACGTGTGCACCTTCATCGAACCGACTGGCCATTCAGTGTAGGCGACGGGCGGTAACAGCGCGCTTACCGGGGCGGGCAGGGGCCGCCGGGCCGGGCAGGCGCTAGACTCGCCCGATGGAACGCGAACTGGAGGAGCTCACGGGCATCGCGCGGAGGGCTGCCGCCCTCGCAGGGGACATCGTGATGCCCCTCTACGATCAGCAGCTGACGGTTGAGCTGAAGGCGGACGGGACGCCCGTCACGGAGGCGGATCGGCGGGCGGAGGAGGCGATGCGCGAGCTGTTCGCGCGGGAAACGCCGGGCTTCGGGGTGCTGGGGGAGGAGCAGGGGGAGTCGGCGGGTGACGGGCGTCACCGCTGGGTGATCGACCCGATCGACGGAACCAAGAGCTTCATCCACCACGTACCGCTGTTCGGGACGCTGGTAGCGCTGGAGCGCGACGGCGACCCCGTCATCGGGGTGGTCGCCTGCCACGCCGTGGGCGAGACGGCCTGGGCGAGTCGGGGTGGGGGGGCGTTCCTGAACGGCGAGCCGGCACGGGTAAGCGAGACAGATTCGCTGAGCGTGGCGACGGTGCTGACGACCTCGTCGGCGAGCCTGCAGCGGAGGACGCCGGCGGGGTTCGCGGAGCTGGCGCGGGAGGCGGGGCTGGTGCGCTCGTGGGGCGACTGCTACGGCTACCTGGCCGTGGTGGCGGGGCGAGCCGAGGCGATGATCGATCCGGTCGTGAATCCCTGGGACATCGCGCCCTTCGCCGTGCTGATGGAGGAGGCGGGGGGACGGCTGACAACCTGGGCGGGAGTCGACGGGGCAGGGGAGGACGCGGTCGCGACGAACGGGCACGTCCACGAGGCGCTCCTCGCGGTGCTGGCGGCGGGGGAAGGCGCGGGCTAGGCGCCGGCGACAACCTTCAGGGCGCGCACGCGACCGGGCTCGTCCACCTCGCCGACGCCGACGAAGGAGCCGTCGGCGCCGTAGAGGCGCGCCAGCGTGGCGGGGCGCAGGAAGCCGCCCCGCGCCCAGGCGAGCTGCCCGCTGCGAAGCTGCTCGGCGTGGCTGGCGGTGAGGATGGCGGCGGCGCTCTCGGCGATGCCCTCGTCGGCGGGGCGCACGACCTCGTCGAGCTTGCCCGCCCCGGCGAAGGCGCCAAGCGCCTCGACGGGCACGGCATCGCGAACGTCGAAGGGGCCGCTGCCGGTGCGACGGAGGCTGGCAAGGTGGGCGCCGCAGCCGATGACGCGCCCGATGTCGCGGGCGAGGCTGCGGACGTACATGCCGGGGCCGCAGTGCACGTCGACGCGCAGCCGATCGGGGGCGGTGCGCTCAAGGCTGAGGGAGGTGACGCGCACGGGGCGGGGCCGCAGCTCGGGCGTCTCGCCTTCGCGGGCGAGGGCGTACGCGCGACGCCCCTCGACCTTGACGGCGCTGTAGGCAGGCGGCGTTTGCATGATCTCGCCGGTGAACCGGCGCGCGATCGCATCAAGGTCGAGGTCGCCCTCGGGCGCCTCGCCACTGGCGGTGGGCTTGCCTTCGGCGTCGTCGGTGTCGGTCTCCTGGCCGAGAGCGATCTCGCCCTTGTAGGCCTTCTCGCTGGCCATCATGTACTCGACAAGCCGGGTGGCGCGCCCGAGGCAGAGCACGAGCAGTCCCGTCGCCATCGGGTCGAGGGCGCCGGTGTGGCCGATGCGCCGCTGGCCGGTCAGCCGGCGCGAGCGGGCGACGACGTCGTGGCTGGTCCAGCCGGGCTCCTTGTCGATGAGGAGGACTCCGGTGAGGCCGGAGTCACCCTTGCGGCGGCGGCTCATGACTCGGAGTCGGGCCCGCGGTCGCGGGCGAGGTCGGCGATGGTGGAGGCAAGGCGGGCGCCGCGCTCGATGGAGGGGTCGAACCGGAACGTGAGGGAGGGGGTGCGGCGCATGCGCAGGCGGCGGCGCAGCTCGCGTTCGAGGTAGGGAGCGGCGCTCTGGAGGCCGGCGAGGGCGTCGTCGCGCTCCTCGGCGGTGCCGAGGTGGGAGACGAAGACGGCCGCAACGCGGAGGTCGCCGCTGACCTCGACCTCGGTGATGCTCAGGAGCGCCCCTTCGAGGCGCGGGTCCTTGAGGTCGCGCTGGACGAGGTCGCTGATCTCCTCACGGAGCAACTCGCTGACACGGCTCGTGCGCCGGCTCATGGCGATTCCATCCGGGCCGCGCTAGTTCACGCGCTGCTGGTGGTAGAACTCCAGGACATCGCCCTCCTCGAACGCATCGAAGCGCTCGAGGACGATGCCGCACTCGAAGCCCTGCTGGACTTCGCGCACGTCGTCCTGGAAGCGGCGCAGGCCGCCGCAGCTCGTGTCGGCGACCTCTTCGCCGTTGCGGAGGACGCGGACGCGGTCGCCCCGGAGAAGGGTGCCATCGGTGACGTACGAGCCGGCGATCTGGCCCACGCGGCTGGAGCGGAAGAGCTGCCGGACCTCGGCGGTGCCGTCGACGACGCGTTCGTAGACGGGCTCGTAAAGACCCTCGAGGGCCTGCTCGACGCTCTCGAGCAGCTGGTAGATGACATCGTAGGAGCGGATCTCGACCCCGTTGATCTCGGCCTGGCTGGCGGCGGATGGCTCAGTGCGCACGTTGAAGGCGAGGATGATGGCACCCGAGGCCCCGGCAAGCATGACGTCGGACTCGCTCACCGGCCCGGTCGAGGTGTGGATGACCTTGACCTTCACCTCGCCCGTGCCGAGACCCTGGAGAGAACCGCGGATGGCCTCGGCACTGCCGCGCACGTCCGTCTTGAGGATCAGGAGCAGCTCCTTGACGTTGCCCGCGCTGACCTCGTGGAAGAGGGTATCGAGGGTGACGTGGCCGCGACGGGCGCCGGACGCTCCCTCGGCCTCGCGGCGGGTTTGCTCGACGATGCGACGGGCAGCGCGCTCGTTCTCGACGACCTCGATGGCGTCGCCGGCGGCGGGGACGTCCTCGAGTCCCATGATGCGCACGGGTCGCGCGGGGCCGGCCTCCTTGAGGCGCTCGCCGCGCTCGTCGAACATCGCCTTCACCTTGCCGCTGATGAGGCCACTGACAAGGGCATCGCCCTGCCGCAGGGTGCCGTTGCGGACGAGGACGGTGGCGAGGGGGCCGCGCCGCGAATCGAGCTCGGCTTCGATGACCGTCCCCGTCGCGAGACGGTCGGGGTTGGCCTTGAGCTCCTGTATCTCGGAGACGAGGTCGATGGACTCCAGCAGTTCGTCGAGCCCGACGCCGGTGGTGGCGGAAACGGGGACGGCGAGGACGTCGCCGCCGTAATCCTCGACGACAACGCTCTGCTCGGTGAGCTGCTGCTTGACGCGGTCGGCGTCGGCGGCGGGGAGGTCGGTCTTGTTGATGGCGATGATCATGGGCACATCGGCGGCGCGGACGTGGTCGATCGCCTCGATGGTCTGGGGCATCACGCCGTCGTCGGCGGCCACGACCACGACGGCGACGTCGGTGATCTGGGCGCCGCGGGCGCGCATGGCCGTGAAGGCCGCGTGCCCCGGAGTGTCGATGAAGGTAATGGCGTTCCCGCCGCGCTCAATCTGGTAGGCGCCGATGTGCTGGGTGATACCGCCCGCCTCGCCGGCGACAACGTTCGTCTCGCGGATGGCGTCGAGCAGGCTCGTCTTGCCGTGGTCGACGTGGCCGAGGATGGTCACGACGGGGGGACGGGCCTCGCCCGCCTGCTCGCCTTCCTCGCCCTCCTCATCCTCGCGAGCGGCGGTGGCGACGGCCGCGGCAGCGGCCTCCGGGGAAGGCGCGATGCCGAGCTCGGACGAGACGATCGCAGCCGTCTCGTAGTCGATCGTGTCGTTCATGGCGGCCATGACGCCATGCGTCATGAGGCGCTTGATCGCCTCGATGGGGGAGATACCGAGGCGCTCGCTGAGCCCCTTGACGGTGATCGCCTCGGGAAGGGCGACGGTGCGCGGATCGGACGACTGTCGGGTTGTCATGCTTCCTCCGCGCCTGAGTCGGGAATGGTCTCGAGGTACCGCCGAAGGCCCTCGATCGCGCCGGAATCCGGGGACATTCGCAGGGCCTTCCCTATGGTAGCGCCTGCAAGGGCACGCTCCCAACAGGAACGGCTGTGGTGCAGGTACGCGCCCCGTCCGGCAAGGCGCTCACCGGGCGACTCGACGGCGACGGCGCCTTCGGACGAGCGCACCAGCCGCACGAGGCCACGCTTGCCGGCGACTTCGCGGCAGCCGATGCAGGTGCGCTGCGGCTCACGACGGGCGACTGCCATGGCGGGCCTCAGTGGATCCGGCCGGAGTAATCGATGTCGTCTTCGAACTCGTCTTCTTCTTCGACGCGCGGTCCGCGGCGGCGACGGCGCCTGGGCTGGTCCTCTTCCTCTCGGGTGGGAAGCACATCTTCGGCGAACCGGATGGCGGTGGGGCGTTCCTCGGGCACGACGAGCGTCGGCACCTGGTACTCCTCGCCCTCCTCGTCGTCGAACTCCTCCTCGCCGTAGTCCTCGGCCTCGCGCGTCTCCTCATCGGGAATCTCCATCTCGGCAAGGGCGGCGGGGAAAGCGAGGTCCTCCTCCTCGGATCCCTCGACGGCGGCGGCAGGCGCCTCGGCGGCGGCGGGCACGGCGACCGGCACAGCGGCGGCCGGACGCGGCACCTCGATCTCGATCGGGGGCAGCGGCTCGTCGGGAAGCTGGAGGATGTCGAGGTCAGGCTCGGTGCCCGGCGGGAAGGCGTCGAAGGCGGCCGGGGCCTCGGTGATGGTGGCTCCTTCGGTCTCGCGCTCGGTGCCGGTCTGGCTGCGGATGCTGATACGGAAACCGGAGAGCTTGGCGGCGAGGCGAGCGTTCTGCCCTTCCTTGCCGATAGCGAGGGAGAGCATCGAGTCGGGAACGACGATGACGGCCTCGCGGGAGTCCTCGTCTAGCTGGACATCGACGACCTGCGCGGGGCTGAGCGCATTGGTGACGAAGTTCACCGGGTCGGGATCCCACTTGATGATGTCGACACGCTCGCCGCCGAGCTCGTTGACGACGTTTTGGATGCGGGAGCCGCGCATGCCGACGCAGGCGCCGATCGGGTCGACGCTGGCGGCACGCCCGTGGACCGCGACCTTGCTGCGGTGGCCGCCCTCGCGGGCGATGGCCTTGACCTCGACGCGGCCCTGCGCGATCTCGGGCACTTCGACCTCGAGCAGGCGGCGGAGCAGGAGGCGGTGGCCGCGGCTGACGATGACCTGCGGGCCCTTGATCTCGTCGTTCACCTCGAGCAGGAGCACCTTGACGCGCTGGCCGGCGCGGAGGTGCTCGTTGCGGACCATCTCGCTGCCGGGCAACAGGGCCTCGGTGCCGCGGCCGATCTCGACGGTGGCCTGGCGGGACTCGACGCGCTGGACGGTGGCGAGCAGAACCTCGCCCTGCTTGTCCGCGTACTCCTCGTAGATGGCGCCCCGCTCGGCCTCGCGGAGGCGCTGGAGAACAACCTGCTTGGCCGTCTGGGCGGCGATGCGGCCCGCGTTCTCGGGCGGCTTCACCTCGAACTCGAGAACGTCGTCGATGCGGGCGTCGGGCTTGTAGCGGCTGGCCTCTTCGAGGTCCATCTCGAGGTTCGAGTCCTCGACGTTGCGCACGACGGTCTTCTGAATGAACGCGCTGATATCGCCCGTCTCGCCGGAGATGCGGACATGCACCTCGGGGCCTTCCTCGCCATCGCGGCGGTAGGCGGAGGCAAGCGCGGCCTCAACGGCCTGGAAGATCACCTCGCGGGCGAGGTTCTTCTCCGCGGCCAGCTGGCTGATCGCAAGCAGAAAGTCGTTCTTCATCGTTGTTCAACAAAAAAGGCGGGCAACGCGCCCACCTCTCCCAAGGGATTGGCCTCTCTCACTATAGCAGACGTGCGGTTAGCGGGCTCCCGAGCCGGTGCGCGGCGGACGGGAGACGCGGGCGTGCAGATCGCCCACTTCGCGGATGCGCCGGTCGGCCAGCGCGATGGCCTCGTCGAGGGGCGTGCCGCCGCTCTCGCGGGCGCGCTCAAGCAGCTCGATGACGGTCGCTTCGATGCCGTCCACGCGGCGGTTGGCGCGCTCCAGCCGGTACTCGTGGCCGACCTCCTCGGCGAGATTAATGACCCCGCCTGCGTTCACGATGAAGTCAGGGACATAGAGGATGTTGCGGGCGGCGAGGTCGGCGGCGAGCTCGTCGCCGGCGAGCTGGTTGTTGGCGCTCCCGACAATGGCGGCGCACCGCAGCTCGGGGATGGTCTCGGGGTTGAGGGCGCCGCCGAGCGCACAGGGCGCGAAGACGTCGCAGTCGGTGGCATGGATAGCGTCGGGAGCGGCTATGCCGGCCCCGAGCTCGTGGGCGAGGGCCTTCAGCGCCTCCTTGTTGACGTCCGCGATGGTGAGGCGGGCGCCGGCCTCGGCGAGCAGCCTCGCGAAGGCGCCTCCGACTTTCCCGACGCCCTGCACGGCGACGTGCCGGCCGGAGAGGTCGACCGAGCCCCAGAGGGCGAGGGCGGTACCGCGCATGGCTGCCATCAACCCGCGGGCAGTGACGGGGGAGGGGTCGCCGGAGCCCCCCGTGTCGCGGTCGGCGCCGGTCACGTAGGAGGTTTCGCGGGCGATGACCTCCATGTCCGCGGTGGTCGTGCCCACGTCCTCGGCGGTGACGTAGGCGCCGCCGAGCGACTGGACGGCGCGGCCGTAGGCGCGCAGCAGGCGCTCGGTCTTGCCGGTGCTGGGGTCACCGATGATGACGCCCTTCCCGCCGCCGTGATCGAGCCCGGCAGCGGCGTTCTTGCGGGTCATGGCGCGGGAGAGGCGGAGCGCGTCGGCGAGGGCGTCCTCCTCGCACTCGTACGGGTAGAAACGCGTGCCTCCGAGGGCCGGTCCGAGGACGGTAGAGTGGACCGCGATGATCGCCTTCAGGCCCGACTCCGCGTCCTGGGCAAAGAGCAAGCGCTCATGACCATCCTGTTCGGGTGCGCCGAAGATCTTCATGGTCTCGATGGTAGCGCAGGCATGGGCAGGCCGTGTGCGGCGCGGAAGCGGAGGTAAAGGCGATGTCCATCGAGGCGATTGCGGCGGAGATCGAGCGGGAGCTGCGGGCGCAGGGCAACGCTCGAGTCGGGCGCGGCCAGCAGGCCGACCGGGAGAAGCACATCCCCGATCCGCCAGGGCCCGCGATCAAGCTGGAGTACCTCGGGACGCGCGTCCCGGTGGTTCGCAGCACGACGAAGGCGGCGCTCCGGGCGCACCCGGTCACGGAACGCAGCGAGATGATCGCGCTGGCCGAACGCCTGTGGGACGCGGGCGTCTACGACCTGCGGCTGGCGGCTATCGATGCGCTGCGGTTCCGCGTCGAGCTGCTCGAAGCAGGGGACTTCCGGACGCTGGAACGGTTCGTGCGCGAGGCGCAGACGTGGGCGCTCCTCGACACGCTCTCGATCAGCGTGCTCGCGCCACTGGTGGAGCGCTACCCGGAGCTGGCCGCGACGCTGGACCGCTGGGCGGGGGACGAGGACTTCTGGGTGAGGCGACAGGCGATGCTGAGCCTGCTGCCCGCGCTGCGGCGGGGCGACGGCGACTTCGAGCGGTTCGCCGGCTACGCCGACGCCATGCTGGACGAGCGCGAGTTCTTCATCCGCAAGGCGATCGGCTGGATTCTGCGCGAGGTCAGCAAGAAGCGTCCGGAACTGGTGATCGGGTGGCTGGCGCCGCGCACGGGTCGCGCCTCGGGCGTGACCTTCCGCGAGGCGGTCAAGTACCTGCCTTCCGAGGAGAAGGCGCGGCTGACGGCAGCCTTCCGCGAGGGGCGTCCGGCCTAGCGGGTGTGGCAGGGGAAGGAGCAGTACGCGCAGCCGTTCGCGCGATAACCCCGGCTCCTGGCGTCGCGCACTGCGCTGTCGCAGTCGGAATGCCAGCCCAGGTCGACCTGTTTCTTCGGTAATGGGTAACCAGGGCTCCCGCACTCAGACCTCGGCGCCCTGTGAACCTCGTGGTCGCCGTTCGACTGGGCGCTCCGATTGACCAGGTAGTCCGGCACTACTCGTGCTCCGCGTCCTTGTTCAAGCTGTATATATCGATAGAAATCTATCGTTATGAAGACATCCCAGCTAGAACCTACCGAAGTTCGTTCAAGCCGCAAGTCCCGATGTCCTTGATCGGCGCCGGCAAGCACGGCGATGGCACGCCGTCGCCGGTGGCGCCTGCCGCAGAGGCCCACCGGAGAGGCGGTGAAACTCAGTTGGCCTCGGTGGCCGTCTCGAGGAAGGGCCTGGCGTTCATGGCAACCCCGCGGTGCTCGGGCTTCTGCAGGAGCGGGTCGCGGGCGAGGATGCGGCGGGCCATCTCGCGGGCATCGGTCAACAGGTCGCGGTCGGTAACGCGGGCGACGCGCAGCATGCCGTTGCCCCCGCTCTGGGCCATGCCCCAGGCCTCGCCCTCGCCGCGCATCTCGAGGTCGACCTCGGCGAGCTCGAAACCGTCGGTCGTGCGCTCCATGGCCCGGAGGCGGTTCTGCGCCTCCGGGCCGGGGGCTTCGTCGCTGCTGAAGAGGAGGCAGTAGCCCTGGAGGTCGGAGCGCCCGACGCGACCGCGAAACTGGTGGAGCTGGCTGAGGCCGAATCGCTCGGCGCCCTCGATGACGATGGTCGTCGCGTTGGGGACGTCGATGCCGACCTCGACGACGCTGGTGGAGACGAGCACGTCGGTCTCGCCGGAGCCGAAGCGGCCCATGACCTCGTCCTTCTGGCGGCCCGTCATGCGTCCATGCAGCAGGTCGAGCCGGTAGGCGGCCAGGGGGCCGCTTCGCAGCCGCTCGAACTCTTCCTCCGCGGAACGCACGTCGAGCACCTCGGACTCATCGACGAGGGGGCAGATGACGAAGGCCTGCTCCCCCGCATCGAGGCGCGCGCGAAGCGATTCGTACGCTAATTCACGGTCCTCGGGTTTGATCCAAGTCGTTTTGACAGGAAGCCGCCCCGGGGGGAGCTCGTCGATGGTCGAGACTTCGAGGTCGCCGTAGACGGTGAGGGCGAGGGTGCGGGGGATGGGGGTGGCGGTCATGACGAGGAGATGGGGATTGGCGCCCTTCTGGCGGAGGCGGGCGCGCTGATCCACGCCGAAGCGGTGCTGCTCGTCGACGACGGCGAGGGCGAGGCGGGGAAGCTCGACCGCCTCCTCGATGATGGCGTGCGTGCCAATGACGAGGTCGGCGCCCCCGTGCGCAGCGGCCGCACGGACGCGCTTCTTCTCGGCGGCGGTGCGGGAGCCGGTGAGGAGGGCGGCGCGGAGGGGGCGCTGGTCGAGCCAGTCGGGGGCGAACATCCCTTCGAAGGCGGACTCGCCGCCGCCGAGCAGGGTCGTCAGGGAGCGGTAGTGCTGCTCGGCGAGGATCTCGGTCGGGGCCATGAGGGCGGCCTGCCGGCCGGCGGCGACGGCGGCGAGCATGGCCGCGAAGGCGACGACGGTCTTGCCACTGCCGACGTCGCCCTGGAGCAGGCGCAGCATGGGGGCCGGTCCGGCGATGTCGGCGAGGATCTCGTCGAGGGCGCGGCGCTGGGGGGTGGTGAGGCGGAAGGGGAGGGAGTCGAGGTATCCGTCGAGGTGGGCGCCGAAGTCGAGCTGCGAGGCGTGCTGGTCGTGCTGCCAGGCAGCGCGGCGCCGGAGCACGGCGACCTGGATGGCGAGGAACTCGCCAAGGGCGAGGCGCTGGCGCGCGCCCTCGGCTTCGCGAAGCGACTCGGGGACGTGGTAGGCGCTCACGCAGTCGCCGAAGGGCTCCAGGCCCTCCTCCTTGGCGAGCCAGCCGGGGAAGGGGTCAGGGAGGCGGTCGGCGAGCTGCTCGACGGCATGGCCAACGGCGCGGCGGATGGTGCGCTGGCCAAGTCCCTGCGTGCCGGGGTAGATGGGGAGGAGGCGGCCCGGGCGCATGAGGTTCGAGTCGAAGGGCTCGTACTCGGGCGGATTCGCCATCTGCATGCGGCCCCGGTAGACGGTGACGGCGCCGGAGACCGCATACTCCTCGCCCTCCTTCAGCCCGCGATGCACCCAGGGCATGTTGAACCAGACCAGGCGCAGGGAGCCGGAACCGTCGGTGATGATGGCCTCGCTGCCGCGCACGCGCCTGCCGTAGCGCAGCTGGCCGGACTTGAGAATGGTGCCCACCACGGTCTTGGGGAGGCCGTCCGGCTCGAGATCGGAGATGCGCCGGACATCGGTGAAGTCGCGGAAGCGGCGGGGGAAGAAGAGGGCGGCGTCGCCGGCGGTCGTCACGCCGAGCTTCTCGAAGCGCTCGGCGGCGCTCTTGCCGATGCCGGGCAGGCGGGTCACGGGATCCTCGGGGGCGAGGGGACGCTTGCGGGCGCTCGCCGGCGAGGGCCCCGCAGCCTCACCACCGGCATCGGGACCGGCGGCGGGGATGGCGCGCTCCAGCCACTTGCGCCTCCCCTCGGGAGTCAGCCCGCGGTAGCCGCCGCCGCGCTGGAGCCCGCGGACGCGTTCGTAGAGGGGATGGCCGCGGGCGATGACGCCGTTATCGACCATGCGGATGAGGAGCGTGTCGAGGCCGCCGGTAATCTCGCTGTTCGCGGCGCCCTGCTCAAGCTCGCGTTCGAAGACGGCCCGGAGACGGGAAAGCTCGGTCGCGGGGGAGGGTGGAGATGGGGTGGCGGCCAACCCTACGGGCTCCGCCGCACCGTACAGATGCCGAGGGCGTTCGGACCGAGATAGGCGCCGACGGTCGGGCCGGTCTGGATGACCTCGATGCGGGTGTGGGGAAGCTGCGGGGTTACGTCCTCCACGAGCTGCCTGGCGCTGGCGTCGTCATCCGAATAGATGACGAAGAGCCGCTCAAGGGTCTTGTCCTCCAGCGTGACCTCCTCGAGGCGCTTGAGGGCCTTGGAGCGCGTGCGGACGCGGTCGAAGGGAGCAACCTCGCCGCCATCGATATGGATGAGCGGCTTGATGCGGAGGGCCGTGCCGACGAGAGCGCCGGCGCGGCCGATGCGGCCGCCCTTCTGCAGGTACTCGAGGGTATCGAGGGTAACGACGACACGGGCGCGATCCATCACGCTGCGGGCGGCGGCGGTCACTTCCTCGAGCGGGGCGCCATCGCGGGCGCGCTCGGCGGCAGCCTCGACGACCGCGCGCAGGCCGACGCCGGCCGTGTAGGAGTCAAGCAGCTCGATGCGGCTCTCCAGCTCGCTCGTCTCGCTGGCGATGGAGGCCGAATTGAGCGTGCCGGAGAGCTTGGAGGAGACGTGAATGGAGGCGATGTCGTTCCCCTCGGCGGCGACCTCGCGGTAGACGCTGGCGAAGGCTTCGACGCTGGGCTGGCTCGTCTTGGGGAATTCGCGCGCGGTTGTCAGGCGCTCGTAGAACTCGGATGGGGTGATGTCGACGCGATCGCGGTAGACGTCGTCGCCAAACGCCACGAGGGCGGGGACCACCTTGATGCCAAGCTCCTCGGCTTCCGGGGGGCTGATGTCGCTGGTGGAATCGGTGACGACCTGGACAGCCATATGGATCAACCCCCTACACACCTGAAGTATACGGCGGGTGGTGCCGAGCGCATACAATCCGGCCATGCGAACCGTGCAACTCGCCCCCTCGATCCTGACGGCGGACTTCGGACGGCTCGCGGACGAGGTGCGGGCGGCAGAGGAAGGCGGCGCAGACCTGCTCCACCTGGACGTGATGGATGGGCGTTTCGTGCCCAACATCACCTTCGGCCACGCGCTCGTCGAGGCGCTGCGGAAGGCGACCTCGCTGCCCTTCGACATCCACCTGATGGTGACCGAACCGGAACGGCAGGTCGGCTTTTACACCGAGGCGGCAGCGACGGTGAACGTCCACATCGAGGCGACCGACCACATCAACCGCGTGCTCGACCTGATCCACAAGGGCGGGGCGGAAGCGGGCGTCTGCCTGAACCCGGGCACGCCCCTGGCCGCCATCGAGGAGTCGCTTCCGGTGGCGGACCAGGTGATGGTGATGACCATCAACCCCGGCTGGGGCGGGCAGACGCTGATCCCGGCGCAGCTGGAGAAGGTGGCGCGGCTGCGAGCCCTGCTGGACGAGGGCGGTCACGCGGCGCGCATCGAGATCGACGGCGGCGTGAAGGTCGAGAACGCGGCGACGTGCGCCGCGGCCGGCGCGGACATGCTCGTGTGCGGGAGCAGCGTTTACAACGATCGGTCGAGCGTGGCGGAGAACCTTGCGTCGCTGCGGGCGGCGCTGGCCGCCGGGAGCTAGGCGCTCTTGGAGAGCGTGCGGAGGCAGCGGGTGCAGATGTTCAGGCGCTTCCACGAGCCATCGATGAAGACCCGTTGCTTGTTCACGTTGGGTCGAAGCTGGCGGGGTTTGGAGGGCGCCTTGCGCTCCCAGCGTCCACCGTGGCGGTGGCGGATGTGGCGACCGAAGGTCGTCGTCTTTCCGCAAACGTCGCAGGCGCCGCTGGCCATGGAGGTCACTCCCCTGGAAGGCTGGAGCACGATGCTAGCACCGGTTCTCCCTAGCAGCCATCCGGGAACGCAGGGGCAAACGGCATGAGCGGCGAGACGCTGAGCGGAGCGGAGCTGCGGGCCGCGATCACGTCGGCATCGGACTACCTGACGGCGTCGGCGAAGGCCGTCGACGCCATCAACGTCTACCCCGTTCCGGACGGCGACACGGGCTCGAACATGGCGGCGACTCTGCGCGAGGCCTGCGACCACATGCTCGCGCTCGAGGAGCCCCTGGCGGCCGGGCAGGTGCTGGCGACGTTCGCGCGCGGCGCGCTCTACGGCGGGCGCGGAAACTCGGGCGTCATCATGTCGCAGTCGCTGCTGGGGCTGGCGAAGGGCGTGGGGGAGGTCGAGGAGCTGGGGGGCGAGGCGCTCGCGGAGGGGCTGAAGGCGGCGGCGGCGGCGGCCTACACGGCCGTCTCGGAGCCGGTGGAGGGGACGATGCTGACGGTCCTGCGGGCGGCGGCGACGGGGGCGGAAGCGCGCGCCGGCGAGGGGGTGCTGGCGGTGTTGGAGGCGGCGCTGGCGGAGGCAGAGCGGGCGGAGGCGGAAACCATCGACCAGCTCCCGGCGCTGCGGGAAGCAGGGGTGACGGACGCGGGCGGGGAGGGCGTCTGCGTGGTGCTGCGGGGGCTGGTGGCAGCGCTGCGGGGCGAACTCCCGCCACCGGTCGCGATCCCGGACAAGCCGCTGGCGATGCTGCCGGGGCACATCGACGACGGGTTCGGGTACTGCACGGAGTTCGTACTGGTGCCGGGCGAGCGGGAGGTCGACGTCGAGGGGCTGCGGCGACACACGGAGGACGGGGAGTACGGGTCGGTCGTGATCGTGGGGGACGAGCAGGCCTTGCGCGTGCACGTGCACACGAACGAGCCGGAGCGGCTGCTGGAGGAGGCGGGGACGTTCGGGGAGCTGACGCGTCCCAAGTTCGAGGACATGAGCGCGCAGCACGTGCGCTTCCGGGAGGAGGGGAGCGGCGAGGGGCTGAAAGTGGGGCTGCTGGCGCTCAGCAGCAGCGCCGGATTCGACGAGGTGTTCGGCAGCCTGGGTGCGAGCGTCCACCGGCTGGAAGCGATCGTGAAGCCGGCCGCGGGCGACATCGCGCAGGCGGCCGACGCCCTCGGCCCTGCGGACGTGATCGTGCTGACAAACCACAAGAACGCGATTCCGGCGGCGGAGCAGGCGGTCGAGCTGGCGCGCTGCAACCTGCACGTGGCGCCCTCGATCTCGCTGGCGCAGGGGGCGGCGGCGGCCATCGCCTTCAACGCCCTCTCGACGCCGGAGGAGAACACGGAGGCGCTGGCGGAAGCGCTCGAAGCGACGCGCTCGGTCGAAGTGACGCGCGCAGCTGCGGATCGCACAGCGGACGGGGTGGACGTGCGGGAAGGGGAGGCGATCACGCTCGTGGACGGGACGCTCATCGGGGGCACGGACGACCCGGTGGCGGGGCTGCTGGCGGGGCTGGCGGAGGCGGAGGCGGAGGCGGCCGCCATCGTGACGGTCTACGTGGGGGAGGGGTTCGAGGGGTCGCACGAGGAGCTGGCAGAACGCATCGAGGCAGCGTTCGACGGAATCGAGGTGGAGGTGGTGGAGGGTGGCCAGCCGCTCTACGAGCTGGTGGCGGCGGTGGAGGCGTAGGGGGCGGCTAGGGACAGGACGGCCGGTCCTCAGGGAGGTCGATGACGAGACCGACGACGTCAGCGGCCTCAAGAACAATAGGAGTGGCGCGGGCGCGTTCCGTCACGAAGCCGGTTTCACCGCCATACCAGCCGAGCGTGTCGGTGACATGGCAGACAATCGTCAACAGGTAGGTACCGGGGGCACGGATGTACGCGAATGCGCCCTGGAGCGGTTCGAAATAGCCCGTATTTCTGGCCGGTTCCCCGAGCCGGACATGCAAGTCCTCTGACACCTGCCAGATGCCACGAACCGAGCCGCTGATCACCCCGTATGTGAGCACAAGTCCTGTGATGTCGGCACCCACCTCAAGTGGCTTCAAGCTTTCGGGAACCTCCGCGAACTGCCCTTCACTCCCCAAGTACGACGGGAAGCGGGCTCCGGTGCCCACCAGCCTTAGGTAGTACGAGTCTGCGGGAACAGAGAACGAGAAACTCCCATCGTTGCTTGTCGTGCTTCGGGCGGCTCCGAGTCCGACACGAAAGTCCGAAGTGCTGGACGGAAAGGCCTCCAGGGCGATGCCTTCCCGGGGCCTTCCTTCCAGGTCAGTCACCGTCCCTTCGATGCTGACGAGCCAGGGGACGGAGAGCGTGACGTCTCCATAGCGGAAGCGTCCGCTGCTACTGTGGCCATCAGCGAGCGGGAGTGGGATCGTCCCGAGCGTATCCCACGGGACCCCAGCTAGGCGGGCGCCGATGTAGATGGCATTGCCATAGTTCACGTCCTGCCAGACTCGAACATCGACTCCGGCGAAACGGTCCAACACGGACACCGCAACGCTGATGTCGCCATAGCGAAGGCGTCCGCTAGCGCTGTGACCGTCGTCGAGAGGAAGGGGGATCGTCCCGAGCGTCCGCCAGAAGCCGCCTGCAGGACGAGCGCTGATATAGAGGGCACGGTCGTCGTTGACGTCCTGCCACACGCGCACATCGACGCTGACGAGGCCCGAGTTCTCATCCTCTTCGGCAGCGCTGACAACGGCTACGGCAGCCAACCCAAGGAAGGCCAGAAGGACGGCAAGTACCGGGCGACGGACCAAAGCCCAACACATGGCAGGAGCGTAGCGCACGCCACCGGGAATTACCCCACCCGGTGACCAAAAGAGGCTAGCGGCGTTCCTTGATGCGGGCGGCTCGGCCGGTGAGGCCGCGGAGGTAGGAGAGGTTCTTGCGGCGGACCTTGCCGCGGCGCACGACCTCGATCTTGTCGAGGCGGGGGCTGTAGAGGGGGAAGGTGCGCTCGACGCCGACGCCGCTGGCAATCTTGCGGACGGTGAAGTTCGAGGCCATGCCCTTGCGTCGCTTGCGGATGACGACGCCGGCGAAGACCTGGATACGCTCCTTGTTGCCCTCGACGACCTTGGCGTGGACGCGCACGGTGTCGCCGCTTCCGAAGTCGGGCAGGTCGTCGCGGGGCGTGGCTTCGGTCAGGGCATCGAGTTCGTACGACATGGGTGCGTTCCTGCGGGAAGGCGTGAAGGCATACGGTAGGACACGCGCCGCCTACGGCCAACGGCGGGCGTCAGCGGCCGGTGCTGCCGTGGCCGCCGGCGCCGCGCTCGGTCTCAGGGAGTTCCTCGCGGAGCGAGAACTCGACATCGGCGAGGCGCGTAATGATGAGCTGGGCGACGCGGTCGCCGTGCTCGACGACGTAGGTAAGGTCGGTGGAAGTCGTGTACAGGGTGACGAACACTTCCCCTCGGTAGTCGGCATCAAGGGTGCCGGTGGGCTTCATAACGCCCCTGCTAGCGAGGCCGCTGCGCCCCCGGATCTGCGCGTCGAGTCCGGGGGGGACGGCGAACGCGAGTCCGGTGGGGATGCGCACCGGGAAGTTCCCGACCTCGATGGGGCCGTCGGGGAGGCAGGCGTAGAGGTCGTAGCCGGAGGCGTGTTCGCTGGCCTTCTCGGGCAGGCGGGCGCCTTCGCGAAGCAGCTTGACCTGAATCTCGTCCACCGGCCGGCTCAGCGGAAGAGGTCGCGTTCGGCCTCGCGGATGATGTCGGTCATCGAGGCCGTGTCGTCGGGCTCCCAGGGGTAGCCGCGGATGAGGGCGACGGGCACGCGGCTGAGGTTGCCTTTCACGAGCTCTCCGGCGCTGGCCAGCTCGTCTGCGCGGCAGACGGCCTGGACGAGAAACTCGTGGCCGTGGGGATCGTGCTGGCCCACGTAGCTGATGACGGGGTTGATGCCGGCGATGCCGATGGCGACGTCGACCTGAGCCTCGCGCCAGGGGCGGCCGAAGGTGTCGGAGATGATGACGGCGACCTCGTGGCCGAGCTCGCGGAAGCGAGCGCGCAGGCCGCGGGCGCTGGCGTCGGGGTCCACGGGGAGGAGGACGATGCGTCCCTTCGCGCCGGAGCTGGACTGGTCGACGCCGCTGTTGGCGCAAACGAAACCGTGGCGCGTCTCGGTGATGAGGACGGGTCCGACCTGGCGGACGACGCGCTTCGCTTCGCGCAGGACCATCTCGACGACGCCGGGCTCCTTCTCCCAGCGCTCGGCGAAGTCGCGGGCGAAGGGGGAGGGCTCGACGGAATCGAGATCGACGGCGCGGCCCTCGGACTTGGAGACGATCTTGGAGGTGACGATGACGACATCGCCGTCGGCGAGGGGCTCGTCGCCGGCGGCGGCCGCCTCGACGATCATCGCGGCGAGGTCGTCACCCTCGGCGATCTCGGGAAGGCCCTCGACGGCGATGACAGAGACGGCCACGTCGATCCTCCCTAGACGCCAGCGATGCGGACGCTGGTCTGCGTCTTGTGGACGCGGTTGAGGTTGATGAGCAGGGACGTGAGCATCTCGACGTAGCGGCTGTTGCTGAGAGCGCCGCCATCGACGCCGCGGACGCCATCGATCTCGTCGGCCAGGGCCATGATGACGGCCTTCGCCTCCTTGTCGTCGCCGCAGACGAGGACATCGGCCTCGACGGGCTTGTCGAGCTCCATGAGCTTCTCGGCGCTCATGTTCTGGAAGGCGGAGACGACACGGGCGTTGGGGAGGGCGGCGGCGGCCTCCTCGGCGGCGCTATTGCCTTCGACATCAACGGCGACGGCGCCCTTCCCGCGGACGAACTCGAGGGGGGCGACGACATCGCAGACGATGGCGCCGTCGAGGGCGCCGCCGATGGCCTCGAGGGTCGGTCCCTGGCCGCTGTAGGGGAAGGTGAGGAAGACAACGTCGGCGCCTGCGACGGTGGCGGCGTTCTCGCCGCCGCTGACGGTGGCGCCGGGGACGGCCTCGGCGATCTTGGCGGATCCCTCCTCGCCCCGTTCGGTGGAGCGGGAGCCGATGGCGACGTGGTGGCCGGAGGCGGCGAAGCGGATGGCGAGCCCGAGGCCCTCGGGGCCCGTACCGCCGACGAATGCAAGTTTCATGGCTGGGGAGTCTAGCGGAAGTCGGTGGAAGGGACGCGCGAGGCCCGGTAGGGTCCACGGGGGAGGCTTTCGCTGGCCCTTACAGGCCAAGGCTGGTGCTCTGCTATACTCGATCCGAGAGCAAGAAACACCTTCTCTGAGCGGCCTCCTTGCCGCCAGGAGTTCCCATTTGTACTCCCGCTGGATGCGCAACGGCTTCATCTGGCTCCTCGTGGTCGTCGCCGCGATCGCGATCGGCTTCGCCTTCTTCTCGGGTGGCGACTCGAAGCAGGAGGTGCCCTTCGGTCAGGTCGTGCAGGACGTCAAAGGCGGCCTGGTCGAGACCCTTGAGGTCGACGGCCGCGATCTCAACGCGATCTACTTCCAGCACATCAACGGCCAGCCCCTCGAGAAGAAGTCGAGGGTGGCGGAGAACACCGATGTCGCGGATTTCCTGAGAGCCGAGGGAATCGATCTCAGCGGCGCCTCGCCGGGCCGGCTGAACGCCGTCAACCTCGAGTTCAAGGACAGCGGCGGACTGGGCCCATGGCTGGGGCTGCTGCTGAACCTGTTCCCGTTCCTGCTGTTCGGCGCGTTCCTGCTGCTGATCATGCGGCAGGCGCAGGGCTCGAACTCTCAGGCGATGAGCTTCGGCAAGAGCCGCGCGCGGCTCTTCACGGGGGCCAAGGTGACGGTCACGTTCATGGACGTGGCGGGCGCGGATGAGGCAAAGGAAGAGCTCGTCGAGGTCGTCGAGTTCCTGAAGTACCCGGAGAAGTTCGCGGCGCTGGGCGCACGCATCCCCAAGGGCGTGCTGCTCGTAGGCCCGCCGGGCACGGGCAAGACGCTGCTCTCGCGGGCGGTCGCGGGCGAGGCGGGGGTGCCGTTCTTCAGCATCTCGGGCTCGGAGTTCGTGGAGATGTTCGTGGGCGTGGGCGCGAGCCGCGTGCGCGACCTCTTCGAGCAGGCGAAGAAGAACGCGCCCTGCATCGTATTCGTGGACGAGATCGACGCCGTCGGGCGCCAGCGCGGCGCGGGGCTGGGCGGCAGCCACGACGAGCGCGAGCAGACGCTGAACCAGATCCTCGTCGAGATGGACGGATTCGATACGGGCACGAACGTGATCGTAGTCGCGGCCACGAACCGGCCCGACATCCTCGACCCGGCGCTGCTGCGGCCGGGGCGCTTCGACCGCAAGGTCGTGCTGGATTCGCCGGACGTAAAGGGGCGCGAGGCGATCCTGGGCGTCCACCTGAAGGGCAAGCCGATCAGCGACGACGTGGAACCGGCAACGCTGGCGAAGTCGACGCCGGGCTTCAGCGGGGCGGACCTCGCCAACCTCGTGAACGAAGCGGCGATCCTGGCGGCGCGGCGCAATCGCAAGACGATCGCGATGGAGGAGTTCGAGGAGGCAGTGGATCGCGTGATCGCCGGTCCGGAACGCAAGAGCCGCGTGATGAGCCAGCACGAGAAGCAGCTGACGGCCTACCACGAGGGCGGGCACACGGTGATCGCGCACTTCCTCGACAAGCACGACCCGCCGCACAAGGTCACGATCGTGTCGCGTGGCATGGCGGGTGGGTACACGCGCTTCCTGCCCGACGAGGAGACGCACTACCGCACACGCGACATGTTCAAGGACCAGCTCTGCACGGCCCTGGGTGGGCACGCGGCCGAGGAGCTCATCTACGGTGAGGCCTCGACGGGGCCTTCGAACGACCTGGAGCAGGTCACGCGCATCGCGCGCTCGATGGTGACGCGCTGGGGCATGAGCGAACGGCTCGGGCCGCGCACGTTCGGGCGCAGCGACGACCTCGTGTTCCTGGGCCGCGAGATCTCGGAGACGCGAAACTACTCGGAGAAGATCGCCGAGGAGATCGACGACGAGGTGCGGCGCATCATTGAGGAAGCGCAGATGCGCGCACGCGACATCCTGCGCGAGAAGCGGGACGTGCTGGAGAAGCTTGCAACGGTGCTGCTGGACGTGGAGACGCTGGAGGGCGAGGAGCTGACCCGCCTGCTCGAGAGCGACCCGAGCGCTCCCTGGCCGCCGCCCGACCTGGAGAAGAAGGACGAGCCGCCCGCAGAGTCCCTCGACGAGGAGCCCGCGGACACGCCGACGTTCCAGCCGACGCCCAAGCCGGGGTTGGCCTGGGAAGGCGGCGCGCAGGCGACGACCGACAGCGGCGGCGGCAAGTAGCGCCGCTCCCCGCGAGCCACGCCATGAGCGACCAAGGCGAACCGCGACGCTGCACGGCGTGCGGCGCGGAGATCGACGAGAGCGCCGACAGCGAGTTGTGCGTGGACTGCATCATCGCGTCGGAGGGCTAGGGCGGCGTTGACCCTACGGGGGGCCTTCCTAGACTGAACTTTCCCCGTCAGAGCGGGAGCAAGCGGAGCAAGCGGAGCAAGCAGTGCAGGCGATCGTGCGAGCCGGCGGACACCAGTTCATGCTCACGGAAGGGCAGGAGTTCGACGTGGGCAGCCTCGACGGCGAGCCCGGCGACACCATCGACTTCGATGTGCTGTTGCTGATCGACGGCATGGACGTCGAGGTCGGCGAGCCGACCGTGCCCGGGGCCTCCCTGCGGGCGCGCATCGCGCAGCACGGCAAGGGCCAGAAGCTGCGCTTCATGAAGTACAAGAACAAGGTGCGCTACCGGCGCACGCTCGGGCACCGCCAGCCGGTCACGCGGCTGGTCGTCGAGTCGATCACGAAGGGGTAGGCCATGGCGCACAAGAAGGGCCTCGGCAGCACCAAGAACGGCCGCGACAGCAACAGCAAGCGGCTGGGCGTGAAGCGCTACGACGGCGAGTACGTGACGCCGGGGACGATCATCCTGCGGCAGCGCGGCACGCGCTTCCATCCGGGCGAGAACGTGGGACTCGGCCGGGACTTCACCATCTTCGCGAAGGTGGAGGGCACGGTGAAGTTCAGCCCCCACGCCAAGGGACGCCGCAAGCGCGTGAGCGTGCTCGAGCCGGCGGGCCAGGAGTAACGCGGTGAAGGCCGAGATCCATCCCGAATACGTCGACGCGGTGATTACCTGCTCGTGCGGCAGCCGCATCGAGACGCGGGCCACGAAAGAGCAGATGCACATCGACGTGTGCAGCGAGTGCCACCCGTTCTTCACGGGCGAGCAGCGCATCGTCGACACCGCGGGCCGGGTTGAGCGCTTCCAGCGCCGCTACTCGCTCGGCGACCCCTCGTAGCACGGCAGTCCCCTCCGGGCCGGGAGTGATGCGGCCCCCGCTGCCACCGGCGAGACCCGAGGCAGAGGCTGATTGCCCATGAGCGCCGCCCCTCAGCGTCCGGACGTGTACTACGGCGGCCAGGCCGTGATCGAGGGCGTGATGATCCGCGCGCCGCAGCATATGGCCATCGCCGTTCGCCATCCTGGCGGAGAGATCGTGCGGCACTCGGAGGAGCTGACCGGATTCACGACGGGACGCCTGCGCCGGGTCCCGCTGGTGCGGGGCGCCGTCGTGCTGTGGGAGACGCTTTCACTCGGGCTGCGCGCCATCAACTACTCCTCGCGCATCGCCCTCGATGAGCCGGATGAGGATGAGGAGGCGACGAAAGCGGCCGCTCCTCGCCCGGACGAAGAGGAGCCGTTCACCGACGCGGCGATGTGGTTCTCGATGGCGGTCGGGATCATCTTCGCGATAGCGGTCTTCTTTGTCGGGCCGGTGCTGCTGGCGAACTTCCTGGAGTCGCAGGGGATCGCGCGGGCAGGCGTGGTCGCGATCGAGGCGGCGGTGCGGCTGGGGCTGTTCGTGGCCTACATCGCCCTGATCGGGCTCATGCCCGACATCCGCCGGGTGTTCCAGTACCACGGCGCCGAGCACATGACGATCCACGCCTACGAGGCGTCACGACCGCTACAGGTGGCGGACATCCGGGGATTCCCGAAGGAGCACACACGCTGCGGGACGAGCTTCCTCGTGGTCGTCATCATGGTCGCGCTGGCGGCGTTCCTCGTGTTCGACCTGCTGGTGGACCAGGGCATCGTCGTCCGCATCCTCTCGCGGGTGGTGCTGTTGCCGCCGATCGCCGGGATCAGCTACGAGGTGCTGCGCTTCGGGGCGCGCTACGAGTCGAACCCGCTCGTTCGGGCGATGTTCGCGCCGAACATCGCGCTGCAGGCGCTCACCACGCGTGTGCCCGAGGACGACCAGATTGAGGTCGCGATCGCGGCCTTCGAGACGGCGGTGGAGTCCTCGGCGGAGGAGTAGCGGGGCGGCTTCTGGCGCGCAGTGACGGTGGTCCGTACTGTTGCGCCATGGCGGCGGCAACCTACCGAACGGGCGAATTCGACATCGCGGTCGTCTCCGACGGGCACATCAAGCTCGACGGCGGGGCGATCTTCGGGCTGGTGCCGCGCATCCTCTGGGAGCCCGTGGTCGGCAGCGAGAACATCGACGAGCAGCACCGCATTCCGCTGGCGCTCAACTGCATGCTCGTGCGCAGGGGCGACAACGTCGTACTGGTCGAGACGGGCATGGGGACGAAGTACACGGAGCGCGAACGCGAACGCATCTGGCCGGGCGAGTACGGCACGCTGCTCGACGAACTGGCGGCGATCGGGGTCGCGCCCGGCGACGTGACGCACGTGGTCAACACGCACCTGCACACGGACCACTGCGGCTGGAACACGCTCGAGCGGGACGGGGAGGTGACGCCGACGTTCCCGAACGCGCGCTACTTCATCCAGGCAGGCGAGTACGAGGCGGCGATGCACCCGAACGACCGGACGCGCGCGACCTACCTGGCCCCGAACTTCGAGCCGCTGGAACGGACGGGGCAGCTGGAGCTGGTGGACGGCGAGCGCGAGATCCTGCCCGGCATCACCTTCCTGCCCACACCCGGGCACACGGCCGACCACGCCTCGATCGTGCTCAGCTCGAGCGGCGAAACGGCCATCTACACGGGCGACCTCGTGCACCACGCCGTGCAGGCGGAGCGTCCTGCCTGGATCGCGGCCTTCGATATCCTGCCGCTGGTTTCGTTGGAGACGAAGAAGCGGCTGATGGAGCGCGCCGTGCGCGAGAACGCCCTGCTCGTGTGCGTGCACAACGCGTTTCCGGGGGTGGGGCGCCTGACCGAGGTCGACGGGCGGCGGCGCTTCGTCGAGGAGTGACGGAAGCAGGCATCAACCGGCTGGCCCTGCACGCGGTCCACGAGGCGCTGGGCGCCACGTTCCGGCTGCGAGCCGGCTGGCGGCTCCCGGAGAGCTACGGCGACAGCGAGGACGAGTACGCGCGGCTGCGATCGAACGCGGTCGCCTTCGACCACTCGGATCGGACGCGGCTGCTGGTGAGCGGCACGGACGCGGGAGCGGTGCTGGGGGCGGTCTTCGGGGACGCCGCGCGCGAACTGGAGGAGGGGCGGACAGTGCGCGCGGCGGCGCTCGACGCCAGCGGCCGCATCGCGGACCTCGCGCTGGTCGCGAGGACAGGGGGCATCGCCTACATCGTGATGGGCGAGCCGGGCAGGGGCGCCACGACGATGGCGATGCTGGAGGACACGGTGGGGGAGGGGTACGACGTGGCCATCCAGGACCGGACGGCGACGACCTGCCTCGTGGGGATAGCGGGGCCGGGGGCGGCGGAGGCGGCGGCGCGGCACGTGAACGAGGACCTGCCGCCACGCCTGCCATCGATGCACGCGTCCCCGTTCGAGTTCCACGGGTACCGGGCGCTGGCGATCCGTACGAGCAGCGTGGGCGAGGACGGCTTCGAGTTCATGGTCGCCCCGCCCGTGGCGGAACACCTGCTGGGACTGCTGCAGGCGTCGGGGGTAGGGCTGGCGGGAGCGGGGGCGCAGGATGTCGCGCGTATCGAGGCGGGCGTGCCCGCCTTCACCCCGGACCTGGAGACGGGGCTCACGCCGGCGGAGGCAGGGTTGAGCGAGGTGCTCGGGCTGCCCGCGGAGGAGCCCGAGCGCGTGCTCAGTGCGCTCCTGTTCGAGGGTGCGGAGACGCCGCCCGTGGGGACGCCGGCGCTGGCGGACGAGCAGGTGGTGGGGGAGCTTCGCAGCTGCGCGCGGTCCTTCGCGCTTGACGCTGCGGCAGGACTGGCAATACTCAACCGGAACCGAAGCCATCCAGGCACAGCGATTCAGGTGGGCGGAGAACGCGCTCTTGTGGCGCAGAAGCCGCTCTACCGGCGAAGGAAGACGTAGCGATGCCACTCGGCGACATCCCCATGCCGAAAGTCCCGATCCCGGAGGTTCACTACCACGGGAAGACCGAAATCATCCTTGGGCGCGACTGGCGCGCGGAGTACATCGAGGAAGAGGAAGCCCTTCCCGAGGACAGGCCCGCGCTCTTCGCCTACGCCTGCGTCGTCCGTGGCGACTACGGCTACGTGACCGAGCCGGACGAGGACGGTGACGGCTGGCGGGTCGTGGAGGGCGAGCTGGCGGAGGGTGAGTCACCCGAGGAGTTCGTGGCGCGAGCAGCCTACGAGCAGATCGGCGCGACCGTCTCGCAGACGCTGCTGCTGGGCTACCTCGACTGCGAGGCGACGAGCTACAACGAGCAGTACGAGACGCACTTCCGGTCCATCCGGCCCCTCTACGTGGCGGTGGCGAGCGAGGTGGGTCCGATCCCGGACGACTCGGGCTACCACCGGCGCCGGTACCCGATGAATCAGTTCCAGAACGAGCTGCGGGTCCGCTACCCCTCCATCCATCAGCACTTCATGAAGGGGCTCGGCCGCTACATGATCCTGGACCGCACGGGGAAGCTGGACAGCTAGCGCCGGCTACTCGTCCTCGTCCCGGTCTTCGATCTCCCAGACCGCCTGCACGGTAACCGTTACCGCTGAGGTGCCCGGCTGAATCGACGGGCCCAGGCTGTCGGCCGCGGCGAACTCCGCGCGCGGTGAGAAGCCCGCGTACGGAGCCGCCCAGCTCGTTTCGACGACGCTGACGATGGAGCCGAGGGTGACCCCCGTGAGCTCGGCGAGCTGCTCCGCCCTGCCTCGCGCATCGGCGATGGCAAGCTCGCGGGCCTCCCCGCTGAGGGCTCCGGGATCGGCGTGAGCGAAGGAGATGCCGCCGAAGCGGACGGCATCGCCGCCGGCGACGGCAATGGCATCGATCAGCTCACCGATACGCTCGACGTCGCGCACGGTTACCTGCACGGTGTTCGAGAAGACGTAACCGGTCACGCGGGGGGTTTCGTCGCGATAGTCGTACTCGGGGTAGACGTAGAAGTCGACGGTGCGGACATCGCGCTCATCAACACCGTGGGCGCGGAGAGCGGCAATGATCGCGTTCGAGGCCTCGGCCGCGCCCGCACGGGCTGCCGCGACGGTCTCGGCACGCACCTCGACACCTGTGTTCACGGTTGCGATATCGGGCTCGGCGCGGACCTGGCCGGTGCCGGTCACGCTGATGGAGCGGACATCGGCGCCACCCTCGTCCACGTCCGCCTGGAAGCAGGCCGAGCCGAGAACGAGGAGCGCCGCCACGGCCACAAGGGCGGCGAGCATTCGAGAGCGAGTCATCCGTGCCTCCAGGGCTCGCACTCGTTGCGAGCTGCATCGAGCGTAGGCGACGGGGAAGCGACGCGCGACCTGTTTCGTAATGACAAGTGATAGGCTCGGGGGGTGCCTTCCGAAGACGAACGCGCCCCCGGCTCGCCGCCGGAGGAGACGGACTTGAGCTACGAGGCTGCACCGATGATCGGCGGGAGCGCGACGCCACCCGTGGCGGAAGCGCGCTCGGCCTCGGGTCGGGAAGCCGCGACCAGCGAGCTGCCAGCGCTGGAGGCAGAGGCGTTCCTCGTGCCCTCGTGGACGGAAGGGGTGGCCGTGGAGGCGGTGGCGGAGAAGCCAAACCGCAGCCGCAAGCTCATCCGGGAGATCATCGAGACGGCCCTGCTGGCGCTGCTGGTGTTCCTGGCCGTGCGGGCAAGCCTGCAGAACTACCTCGTCGAGGGGTACTCGATGTTCCCCACGCTCGACCACGGCCAGCACATCCTCGTGAACAAGCTCGGCTACGCCGAGGTCAACATGGACCGGCTGACGGACTTCATCCCGTTCGTCGACGCCGAGGACGGCGACGTGCGGCAGGTGTTCGGCAAGCCCGAGCGGGGCGACATCATCGTGTTCGAAAGCTCGGCGGGAACCGGGAACGACCTCATCAAGCGCGTGATCGCGTTACCGGGGGAACGCATCGAGATCGTGCAGGGCCGGGTGTACATCAACGGGCAGTTGCTGGACGAGCCGTACATCACGGAGGTCTGGAGCGACACGCGTCCCGAGATCCTGATCCCGGCGCGGCACTACTACGTGCTGGGCGACAACCGGAACAGCAGCCAGGACAGCCGCAGCGGACGGATCGGGCTGGTGCCGCGAGAACGCATCGTGGGGAAGGCGCTCCTCCGCTACTGGCCGTTCGATTCCTTCGGGCTGGCGCCGAACGGCGGCGCGGAGATGACGGGAACGACGGTGTCGACGCCATCACAACCGGCGGAGCCAGACGAACCTCAGGAGCCATCGGAACCGTGAGTGACACCCTTCGCGAGCAACTCGAACAGCGTGGCGCGATGCTGCAGGGACACTTCCAGCTCGCGAGCGGCCGGCACGCCGACACCTACATCGAGAAGTTCCGCATCCTGCAGTGGCCGGACGTCACGGGTGAGCTCTGCGCGGAAATGGCGGAGCGCTTCGCGCACGCGGGAGCCAACATCGTGGCGGGACCGACCACGGGCGGTGTGATCCTCGCCTTCGAGGTGGCGCGGCGGATGGGGCTGAAGGCGATCATCGCCGAGCGCAAGGACGAGGGCGGGGGGCGCGAGTTCCGCCGCGGCTTCGAGCTCGGCCCCGGGGACCGCGTGCTGGTGGTCGACGACGTGCTGACGACCGGGGGCAGCGTTCGCGACACGGTCGATGCCGTGCGGGAGCGGGGCGCGGAGGTCGTGGGGGTGGGGGTGATGGTCAGCCGCGGGGCCTCGCCCGACTTCGGGGCGCCGCTTCACGCCTGCCTGAACGTCGAGGTAGCGTCATGGGACCCGGAGGCGTGCGACCTCTGTCGCGAGGATGTTCCCCTCGTCATCACCTGAGCCGCCGGTGGGGTTGGCAGGGTTCGTAGAATGGGTCCATGCAGGAGGCGCCCACCAGCAGCGACCGGTTTCTCTTGAAGGCGCTGGGCGAGGCCGCCGGTGAGCTGCGTGGCTTGCTCTGGTCGACGAGCGAGCGGCAGGCGCGGGAGCCGGGGGAGGGGCAGGATGAGGGGTGGTGCCTGCTCGCCATCGCCTTCCACCTGCGCGAGGTGGAGCGAGAGACGACCGAGCAGTTCGAGATGATCCTGAGGCGACCGTTCGGGCCCATCCGCAACATCGACCTCGACAACATCCCCTTCCCCGAGGACTACCAGTACGTGAGCATCGACGAGGCGATCTCGGGCTTCTCCCACGCGCGCCAGGAAACGTCATATTCGCTCTGGGGGCTCTCGACCACGGAGTGGGAGCGGAGGGCGATGCATCCGTACCGGGGCGAGGTCGCGCTCATCGACCTGGTGCGCGACCTGTACAAGCACGACCTTGAACATCTCTGGCAGGCGCGGCGCATGCTCGGCCTCGACCCGATACCGCGCCGGTGACGCCGCTGCTGCGAGCCGTCCCGCCGGCCGAGTGGGCGCTGGCGACGGACGGCGAGGCCGAACACATCGCCTTCTTCGGCGACGACCTTGAGACGCTCGCGCTCGCCACGAGCGCGCTCGGCCTGGGCCTGACCGTGACGGAAGGAACGGGCCGGGTGGCAGCAAGCGCGGGCAACCTCGGGCGGTTGGAGGCGGAGCTGGGGCGGCGGGAGAGCCCGCTGGCGGCGGCCCTGAGCCGCTACCTGGCGCCGGTCGAGCGGTGGCGCGCAGGGTCACACGAGCTGCCCCTGGACGAGCCGCTCGTGATGGGCATCGTGAACCTGACCGACGACTCCTTCTCGGGAGACGGGGTGGGAACCGACGTGACGGCGGCGCTGGCCCACGCCAAGCGACTGCGATCGGAGGGGGCGGACATCATCGACGTGGGGGCGGAGACGGCGCGGGCAAGCCGCCCCCAGCTGGAGGCGGAGGCGGAGGCAACCATCGCGGGGACGGTGGTGGCGGCGCTCGTGGGAGAGGGGCACCTCGTCTCCATCGACACCTACAAGCGCGAGGTGGCGGAGGCGGCGATCGAGAGCGGCGCGGCGATCGTGAACGACATCAGCGGGCTGACGCTGGGGACAGACGCGGCGGAGGCGGCCGCCCGGGGCGGAGCGGGGTACGTGCTCAACTACAGCTACACGGTCCCCAAGCACCGACCCGATCCGGCGCCCGTCTACGGCGACGTGGTCGCGGAGACGGTGGAGTGGATGGCGGAGCGGCTGGGGAGGCTGGAGGCGGCGGGGCTGGAGCGGGGGGCCATCGCCATCGACCCCGGGATCGCGTTCGGGAAGAGCCACGACGAAGACATCCAGTCGCTCCGTCGCCTTTCCGAGCTGCGCACGTTCGGGCAACCGCTGTTGCTTGCCCACTCCCGCAAGAACTACATCGGCAGCGTATCCGGGGCCGGTCCGGAGGACCGCGACCTGGAGACGCACGTCACGACGGCGCTCGCGTACGCGCAGGGGGCACGCGTGTTCCGCGTGCATGACGTCGCGGGTACGCGCCGCACGCTGGCGATGGCGGCGGCGATCGTGTCGGCGGCGCCGGGGGCGTTCGCGCCGGACGAGGGGAGCTGGCCGTGGGCAGCGGGCGCGACCGCCGCGGAAGCCATCGCGGAGAAGGCGCTCATCGACGCGCCGCCGGGCCAGCGCTGGTAGGGCCGCCACCGCCACGCTCGCTCGTTCATACCGGGGCTGTATGCTCCGGCCGGTGAGTCAACCGCAACGCGGACCGGCTTCGAACGCGTTCAACCTGGCGTTTCTCACGGGAATCGAGGGGACGATGGAGATCGTGCTGGTGCGGCACGGGCAGCAGTCGATCCCGAACGCGCCGAATGCACGCCTGGGCGACAGCGTCGACGCGCCCCTGAGCGACCTCGGCCGCGAGCAGGCGCGGCTGGTCGGGGAACGCTTCGCGACGGAGAAGGTCGACGCGGTCTACTCCAGCAACCTGCGCCGGGCGTACGACACGGGCGCGGCGATCGGGCAGCACCACGGGCTTGAACCGGTCGTGGTCGAGGATCTGCGCGAAGTCGAGATGTTCCGGGACGTACCGCCCGAGCAGACAGCGGCGGAGGCGCTCGGCGACGACTACCTGGCAGGGCTGCGGAAGCGGATGGCGCGCGAGCGTTCGTGGGACGTGTTCCCGCTAACGGAGCCGAGCGCGGAGTTCACGAAGCGGGTCGTGAACGCGATCGAGGGGATCGTCGCACGGCACGAAGGGGAGGCGGAACGGGTGGTGGTGGCCTGCCACGGGGGCGTCATCAACGCCTACACCGGCTACGTGATCGCGACGTCGTACGACATGTTCTTCCGGCCGGCGCACACGTCGGTACATGTCGTGCGAGCCAGGGAACAGACGCGGGCCCTCTACAGCCTGAACGACACGCACCACCTACAGACGGCCGAAGGCAGCTTCGTCACCTACTAGGCAGCCGCGGACCGGGGTCAGCCGGTTTCGTAGCGACGGCGGGCGCCGGCCGTGTTCATGCGCGGCGGGTCAAGAGTGATGTCGCCCAGCCCCTTCCCGCGCAGGGCTTCCCGCACGCGCTCGAAGTGCTCGGGACCGTTAACCTCCAGCAGGAGGTCGATGAGGGCCACCTCGACGGGGAGCCCGGGGGCCTCGCGGTCGTGGTTCACTTCGAGCAGGTTCGCAGCCTCGCCCGCGATGGCGCCGGTGATGGCGGCGAGCTCGCCGGGCACGTCGGCGATCTCGATGGTGAGGTGACGGTAGCGCCCGTCTTCCACGAGGCCGTAGCGCACGATCGAGCCGAGCCGGTTGATGTCGACGTTGCCGCCCGAGAGGACGATGGCCGTCTTCGCGCGGGGACGGTAGGCATCGGAGAGGAGCGCGGCGACGCCGAGGGCGCCGGCGCCCTCGACCAGCAGCTTCGAGGTCTCGAGGAGGAACACCATCGCGCGGGCGATAGCGGTATCGCCGCAGGCGACCATCTCGTCGACGTGCTCGCGGATAAGGGCGAAGGTGCGGTCGGAGGGGCCCGCGACGGCGACGCCGTCGGCAAGGGTGCCGGCGTGGGGCACGCTGCGGACCGCGCCCGCTGCGTAGGAGCGACAGATGCCGTCCATGGCGGCGGCCTGCACGCCCACGATGCGCACCTCGGGGCGGCGCGCCTTGATGGCGGTGGCGACGCCCGCGAGGAGGCCCCCGCCGCCGGCGGGGATGAGCACCTCCGCGAGGTCGGGCACCTGTTCGAGCAGCTCGAGGCCGAGCGTGCCCTGGCCGGCGATGACGGCGTCGTTGTCGAAAGGCGGCAGGTAGACGAGCCCGTCGCGCTCGGCGAGCTCGCCGGCGTGGGCGCGGGCTTCCTCGAGCGATTCCCCGTGGAAGATGACGCGGGCGCCGTAGCCCTCGGTGGCGGCGGCCTTCACCAGCGGCGCGCCCTCTGGCATGACGACGGTGGCGGCGATCCCGGCCGCCTGCGCGGCGAGGGCGACGCCCTGCGCGTGATTGCCGGCGCTGGCGGCCACGATGCCGCGAGCGCGGTCCTCGTCGGAGAGGGAGTGGATGGCGTTGAGGGCGCCGCGAATCTTGAACGAGCCCGCGCGCTGGAGCTGCTCGCACTTGAGCACGACGGGGACGCCGGTCAGCCGTTCCAGGGCGCGGGCCGGCCAGACGGGCGTCTCGAGGACACCTCCCGCGATCACGGCGCGGGCCGCCTCGATGTCGTCGACGGTGACGGACGGCGCACTGGTCATGGCTTGCTCCAGATGGTGCGACGTTCCCAGCAATGGGCGCAGACGATGGCCATCTCGGCGTCGCCGCGGGAGCCCATGGCGGGATAGAGCTCGTCGGAGAGGTGGCGGAGGCAGAAGCGCCCCCCGCACTTCGTACAGTCGAAGGTGTGCTTGTACTCGCAGCCGTCGAATCCGCAGAGGTCGTCGCGATTGCGGAGGCGCACGCCGCGGACGTACTCGTGGTGGCGGGGGAGGTCGTCGTGCTTGGCAGTGCAGTGGGGGCGGACGCAGACCGCGTCGTAGCCCTCGAGGACGTAGGCGTGCTCTTCGCAGATGGGCGGGCGCAGTACTGGCAGGTGTCGCGAGAAGGGCGGCTGCAGCGCCGCAGACGACCTCCGAGCGCGCAGCGATCCTCGGCCATGAAAGCACCGTACCGGGTTGCGCTGCGGCGGGCCACCGGGGGAGGCCAGGGCCGGTTTACGCCCCGAACGGGCTGGTCTATCGTTCACCGCGCCAATTTGGATTGAGGAGGCGGCATGAGCGACGAGACGCAAGAATCGTTGATCACGGACGAGATGCGCGCGTCGATCGGCAGGGAATCGGAGCCGACGACGCTGGAGGTCGACAAGACCTCGGTGCGCATGTTTGCGCGGTCCGTGGGGTACACCGACCCGGTCTTCTACGACGAGGCAGCCGCGCAGGCAGCGGGCTATCGCAGCCTTCCCGCTCCTCCGGGCTACCTGGGTACGCCGGTGTTCGACCCGAACAAGCGAGGGGCGCGTCCGCAGCAGATGCTGGAGCCGAGCCGCCCGCTGAAGCGGGTGCTGAACGGGGGCACGGACGTCGAGTACGTGGCCGACATCTGCGCGGGCGACATCCTCACCTCGGTAAGCGCGGTCTCGTCGATCGAGGAGCGCCAGGGGCGCCTCGGCGAGATGCTGATCACCACGACGAAGACGACGTACCGGAACCAGGACGGCGAGGTTGTCGCCATCATGACCGGCACGGGTATCCGGTACTAGGAGGACCATCATGAGCGCTAGCTGGGACGAGGTTCAGGAGGGGATGGAGATCCCCACGCTGGAGAAGAACTGCAGCACGCAGCAGCTCGTGCACTGGGCCGCAGGCTCGGGCGACTTCTACCAGATTCACTACGATCACAACTTCGCGGAGGCCACGGGTCTCCCCAACATCATCGTTCACGGCGCGCTGAAGCACGCCTTCCTGGGGCAGCTCCTCCACGACTGGGTGGGCAACGAGGGCGCAGTGAAGCGCGTGGGCTGCAGCTACCGCGGCATGGATTTCCCCGACCAGGACATCCACTGCAAGGGCGTGGTGACACGCAAGTACGAGGAGAACGGCGAGCGGCTCGTCGACCTCGAGATCTGGACGGAGAACCCCGACGGGCAGAGGACCTCGCCGGGTAGCGCTACCGTCCGCCTGCCGTAGGAGCACATCCATGGCGAATCTGCTTGAAGGCCGCGTCGTCGCGATGACGGGGGCGGGGCGGGGAATCGGGCGCGCAACCGCGCTGCTGGCCGCTTCGGAAGGAGCGCGTGTCATCGTGAACGACCCGGGGGTGAACCCGGACGGAAGCGGCCACGACGACGACCCGGCGGCGCAGGTGGTCGCCGAGATCAAGGACGCCGGCGGCGAGGCCACCGCCAACTTCGCCGATGTCTCCTCGATGGAGGGCGGCGAGAGCGTCATCCAGACGGCGCTCGACGCCTACGGCAAGCTCGACGGGCTGATCAACTTCGCGGCGATCCTGCGCGACCGGATGGTCTTCAACATGACCGAGGAGGAGTGGGACGACGTCATCCGGATCGACCTGAAGGGGCACTTCACGACGACGAAGCCGGCGGCGGTGGTGTTCCGGCAGCAGCGATACGGCCGCATCATCAACTACTCGTCGGTGTCGGGGCTGCAGGGGAACTCGGGCCAGGCGAACTACGGCGCGGCCAAGGCGGGCGTGGCGGGGCTGACACGGGTGTCGGCGCGCGACCTGGGCCGCTACGGCGTGACCGTGAACGCGATCGCGCCGGGCGCGGCCACGCGCCTGACGGCAACGGTGCCTGACTCGGCGCGACAAATCCGGCAGCAGCGGGGGATGACCTCCGGAGGCGGCCGGGCGGCGGAGACGCAGCGCCAGGCGGCGCAGGCCTCCGGCATGCGCGGTCCGGAGATGGTCGCGCCGATGACCGTCTACCTGCTGCTCGACGAGGCGTGGAACATCAACGGGAAGACCTTCTCCGTGGCGGGAGGGCAGGTGGGTCTGCTCAACGAGATCTACCCGCCGGTGCGGCAGATCTACAAGGATGGCATGTGGACGCTCGACGAGCTGCGGCAGCTGGTGCCGACGCAGCTGATGGCGGGCATTCCCAACCCCGCGCCGCCACCGGACGACCTGGAGGTTCCGGGCCGGTCCTGAGTCCCGTTTCGCCGTGGGGCGCCCTAGGCGCCCTGCCTGGACTGGATGTAGCGCACGACGCGCTCGTAGTCCGGCGCCTCGATGCGGCCCGAGTAGCGCAGGTAGGTCGCAATCTGGTCGAGCGTGAGAATGCTGACCAGGTTGATGCCCCTCGCCCTGAGGGCGGCCTGGCCGCCTTCCTGGCGGTCGATGAGGGTGACGGCGTCGTGGGCAACGAGGCCCGCCTCGGCGAGCGCTCCCGCGGTCTCGATGATGCTCCCGCCGCCCGTGATGAGGTCGTCGATGATGAGGCAGGACTGGCCGCGCACGTAGTTCCCCTCGATCAGGTTCTCTTTCGCGGTGCCCGGCGGGTGGATGTAGATCATCGGCGTGTTGACGTGGAGGGAGAACGCGGTCGCGACGTGCAGCCCGCCAAAGGGCACGCCCGCAACGAGCGTGAAGGGCTGCACCTGGGGATGGCGCATGGACACGAGCGCCTCGAGCTTGAGCCTGATGATGTCGGCGCAGCGCTGGAGGGCCTGGGGGCTGCTGATGAGCTTGCGGAGGTTTATGTAAATGGGTGAGTCGACCGTCGTGCGGCCGAGCGTGAAGCTGCCGAACTCGACGGCGCCAAGCTCCCAGAGCTCCTCCGCGAGCCAGAGGTTTTCGGTGGCTGGTTCGTCGCTCAGGGTGAGGGCCTCCCGGGTGGGGTGATGGAGTAGCGCGCCGCCCCTGTTGTCCGCGACGGCGGGGGCGGTGTCAAGCGGGGCGGGGGTTGGGTGGACGGTTGACGGGGTTGGGGGGCTCCTCACCGGCGAGGACGGCGATGATGTTGCGGGCCGCCATCTCGGCCATACGGGCGCGGGTGGCGTGGCTGGCGCTGCCGATGTGGGGCGTGATGACGACGTTGGCGAACCCGAAGAGGGGGTGGTCGAGGGGCAGGGGCTCGGGCACGGTGACATCGAGCGCGGCCCCGCCGATGGCGCCCGCGCGGAGGGCCTCGACGAGCGCATCCTGATCGACGACGCCACCGCGGGAGGTGTTCACGAGGATGGCGGTCTCCTTCATGGCGGCGAACTCGGCGGCGCCCATCAGGCCCTCGGTTTCGGGGCCGTAAGGGACATGGAGGGTGACGAAGTCGGAGCGCTCCAGCAGCTCGCGGAAGGGGACGCGCTCGACGCCGAGCTCCCGCTCGACCTCGGGGCGGGCGGTGCGGGTGGCGGTGAGCACGGTCATGCCGAAGCCACGGGCGCGGCGCGCGACGGCGCGGCCGATCTCGCCGAGACCGACGATGCCGAGGGTGGCGCCGTAAGGGTCGTGACCGAGGAAGCCGGTCGGCGACCAGGTCTGCCAGCCGCCGTCGCGCGTGTCGCGCTCGCTCAGGACGACATTGCGGGCAGCGGCGAGGAGGAGAGCGAAGGCGAGGTCGGCGGTGGTCTCGTGGAGGACGCCGGGGGTGTTCGTGGCCCACACCCCGGCCTCGGCGGCGGCATCCGCATCAACGTTGTCGTAGCCGACGGCCATGTTCGCGACCACGCGTAGTCTCGGAGCGGCTTCGAGGAGGTCGGGGCCGACGGGGTCGGTCACAAGGGTGAGGGCGGCGTCGGCTCCCCGGACGCCCTTGCGAAGGGAGTCGGGATCGGGGGGGAAGTCGCCGGGCCAGACGGTGACATCGTGGCCCGCTTCTTCGAGAAGCGCGATGGCGCGTCCGGGCACGCGGCGGGTAACAAAGACGTGGCCCACGGCGAAGGATTGTACGTGGCCGGTCCGCGCCGGCGGTTAGGGGCGGGGCAAGGCGGTACGATGGAAGGGCATCGAGATACGGCCGCCCCACGGGCGACGAGTACGACACGGAGCAAGGCATGGGAAGCAAGGAGATCGCCGCCCTCATCGACATCCTCACGCGCGAGAACGCTCTGGGGACGGACAGCCACGTGCTGGGGAGCTGGACGATCAGCTTCGACAAGGCGAAGGGCGCGTTCGTGTTCGACAAGTGCGAGAACGAGGGCTACTGCGAGGAGCGCCCGAGCGTGATCGGGGTCGGGGGCGAGGTGCTGGACCCCGGAGGGCCGCTGTTCAGCTAGCGCTGTTCAGCCGGGCAGGGGGGCGTCCCAGGGGAGGGCGCCGGCGCGGGAATCGAGCACGATCCTGACCTGCCCGTCGGCCACCACCGCGATGAGGTCGTAGCCCGAGTAGAGGGTGGGGTCCATGCCCCGCAGGGTGAGCGAGACCTTCTCGCCGGCGAGCTCGGTGGCGGCGGCGAGGATGACGAGGGCGCGGGCATCGGCGGGCGCGGCCGCGAGGCCCTGCGCATCGCGCAGGAGCTTGCGGAGCGAGCGGCGCAGGGCGGCGCTGGCCTCGTCGCCCTCGGCCACGGGGGAACCTATGACGTAGGCGCGATCGCCGGGCAGGCGGTTCGCGGTCCAGACGTCGTCGGCGGGGATGACGCAGGAGTCGTCGACATCGGGCTGTGCGGCGGCGAGGACGACCCGCTCGATGAGCTCCGTGCGCTCCTCCTCAGACTCGGGGAGCCGGTGCAGGTCGCCGGCGTTGAGCTGGAAGGATCCGGCAACGCGGTTCGTGAACTGCGCCCAGAGCGGCGCCAGGCCGCCCAGCACCGTGACGACGGAGCCATCGAGGCTCGTGCGCCGAAGGTAGAGGCTGACGCCGCGGCGCACCTCGAGGCGGTCGCCGTCCACGGCACGGGACTCATTGGCTGCCAGGACCAGCTGGCTCAGACCGGGCTCGCCCACGGGTAGCTCGGCCCCGCGTGGCAGCCAGAGCGCGTACGGAAGCCCCTCGAGGTCGAGGCGCTGTTCGACGGCGGCGCGAGCGGCTTCGAAGGGGAGGTCGGCATCGCCGTGGACCGAGTTGATAAGGGTGCAGGCGAGCTCCCAGCGGCGGCCGACCTGGACCCGGGCGATGCGCAGGGCCTCGCCCTCGGCGGAGCGCTCGTCGACGCGCGTGCTGCGCGCGTAGCGATGCCCGAACCAGTCGAGGAACAGCAGCAGTGCAACTTCGCCGGGGTCGGAGGGGTAGAGGCGGTCGGGCACGGCGGGGCGCTAGGCCTCGTCGTCGGCCCCTTCCGCAGGGGTCTCGGCGCCTTCCTCGCCTTCGCCTTCTTCGCCTTCTTCGCCCTCGAGCTCTTCGTCCTCTTCCTCCTCGCCCTCGATCGTGAGGCGAGGCGCGTCGACCGTAGCGACGCCGATATCGGACGCAACGAGCAATTCGACGCCCTCGGGCACGTCCAGGTCGCCGACGCTGAGGCTGAGCTCGAAGCTGACGAGGGAGCTGATGTCCAGCTCAATCGCCTCGGGGATATCGAGCGGCAGGCAGCGGATGGCGATCGTCTCAAGGTTCTGCAGGAGCGTGCCGCCCAGGTCGACGACGGCTGGGGCAGTCCCCACGAGGCGGATGTTGGTGGTGGTCTGGATCGGGTGATTCAGGTCGACCTGGTAGAAGTCGACGTGGATCGGGTCGCCGGTGCCGCCCTCGCGGTCGAGGCCGCGAACGAGCACGTGGCGGGAGTCTTTCTCGCCGTTGATGGCGAGTTCGAACATGCTGCGGATGCCGGCCTGACGGATAGCGCGGCGGAAGTCGCGGCTATCGAGCTGGATGGCGGTGGACTCAACGCCCCGGCCGTAAACGTTGCCGGGCAGCAGCCCTTCGCGGCGAAGGTGCTTGACCTTCTTGCCGAGCACGGTGCGATTGGATGCGGAAAGGGTGAGTCGGTCTGGCATGGCGCCTCCTGGGCGGCGCGCTTGATACGCGCCTACGCGCTCACTGACCGGGGAGCGGTGACCGGGTGGTGGTTCAGGCGGGCTTCAGCTCGTTGATGCGAGCGCGGACGCCGTCCTTGTCTTCGAACCAGTTCGCGTTGAGGGCGGTGTACTCGGCCTCTTCCTCGGGGACGTCGTCCTCGGCGAAGATGGCCGTCACGGGGCAGGCCGGCTCGCAAGCGCCGCAGTCGATGCACTCGTCCGGCTGGATGTAGAGCATGCGGTCGCCGTCTTCATCGAAGTAGATGCAGTCGACTGGACAGACCTCGACGCAGGACTGGTCCTGGACATCGATACACGGCGTCGTAATGACGTAGGTCATGCTCTTTGAACCTCTCGGCTTCTGCTACGGGCCGCCCTCAGCGACCGCAACGCATAGTACAACCCGTTCCGGTATGTGTGAAGCGAGGCGCAATCGGAGGGCCGGGGCTCGCTAGCCCTCGACGGCGGCTACGAACGGCACCGGGTCGCCGGTGCGGAGGTCGACAGAGTAGAAGCGGCCGGCCTTGATTTCCTCGATCAGCTGGCGCTCGTCCTCAATCTCCCGCTCGAAGTAGGTGGCGCACTTGCCGATATCGCCGATGGCGTGCGAGTCGGTACCGGCAGTGCCGCGCATCTCCATGCGCTCGCAGAGGCGGCGGGAGAACTCGTTCTCCTTGTCGCTGCCGCGGCCGTTGAGGGACTCAAGCGCGTCGCAGTACTCGTAGGCGGGGTTGCGGCTCGCCTTCTCGAGGGCGGCCTCGTACTTGTCCTCGCTGCTGGTGAACCAGGGCATCTGGCGGCGGTAGGGATGCGCCGCGACCATGATCCCGCCCCCCTGCTCGACGTACTTCGCCAGCTCGGGGGCTCGATGCATGCCGAAGACGTAGCGGTCGATGCCAAAAGCGAGGATGTGGCCGTCGTCGGTGCTGATCTCGACGCCGGCGAACACGGGGAAGTTGTGCTTCGCCCGCATCTCCTCGACTTCGCGCTGGTCCCAGACGGTGTCGTGCTCGGTGAAGCAGATGGCGTCGAGGCCGGCAGCCTTGGCCCGGACGACGAGGTCGTCGGGGTTGAGCACGCTGTCGTGCGACTTGGGCCATGTGTGGGAATGGAGGTCGACGAGCATTGCCGCGCGTGACTCTACCACGTTCGGCGGTTTCGCTTAGCGTAGGACGTGCGCAACCCGCGCGAGGAAGGCCATGCGGCTGCGACGGGCGTTACGGCTGGGACGGAAGAAGGCGGAACCGGCCGCCTGGCTCGTGGTGGGCCTGGGCAATCCGGGGGAGCAGTACAGCCGCAACCGCCACAACGCCGGGATCTGGACGGTGAACGAGCTGGCGCGGCGGCTGGGCGTGAAGCTGAAGGCGGAGGGGCGCTCGATCCGCATCGGGTACGGGGAGATCGCGGGCGAGCGAATCGCGCTCGTACGCCCCCGCACGTACGTGAACGAGAGCGGGCGAGCGGTGGACCAGGCGCTGCACGCCTGCGGGGCGGAGCTGGAGCAGACCATCGTGATCTACGACGAGCTCGACCTGCCGCTGGGGGCGGTGCGGCTGCGGGAGGGCGGGGGCGCCGGGGGGCACAACGGGCTGAAGTCGATCATCGAGGAGACGGCGTCGGAATTCGTGCGGGTGCGGATCGGCATCGGGAGGCCCCTGGACGGGGAGGAGCCGACGCGCGATCCGGACCTCGTGGCCGACTACGTGCTCGCGGACCCGGTCGGGGAGGAGCGGGCGACGCTCGAGGAGACGACGCGGCACGCGGCGGACGCGGTCGAGGCGATCGTGGCGGAAGGCGTCGACCGGGCGAGCTCGCGCTTCAACCGGCGGGGGCCCGAGGGCGGGCCTGCCGCGTAACGGGCAGCCGTGTAGATTCGCTCCCGGCCCGCCGCACCGACGGCGGGATCGTTGTGCACACGGAGAGAGAAGATGGCTGGACGGCTCGAAGGCAAGGTTGCGATCGTGACGGGCGCGGGACGCGGAATCGGGCGGGGTGAGGCGCTGCTGCTCGCGGAAGAGGGCGCGAAGGTCGTGGTGAACGACCTCGGCGGCTCGGAGGCGGGCGAGGGCGCGGACGCGCGCCCCGCGGACGAGGTGGTGGCCGAGATCGTGGCGGCGGGCGGCGAGGCCGTCGCGAACTACGACTCGGTGGCGACGATGGAGGGCGGCGAGCGCATCGTGCAGACGGCGCTCGACAACTTCGGGCGGCTCGACATCCTCATCAACAACGCCGGCATCCTGCGCGACCGCATGGTCTTCAACATGTCCGAGGCAGAGTGGGACTCGGTGATCGACGTCCACCTGAAGGGGCACTTCACGACGACCAAGCACGCGAGCCTGGTCTTCCGGCAGCAGCGGTCTGGACGCATCGTGAACACGTCGTCCGAGTCGGGGCTGGGGAACATGGGACAGGCGAACTACGCTGCGGCCAAGGAAGGCATCGTGGGACTGACGCGGACCTGCGCGCTCGACCTCGGTCGGTACGGCGTCACGGTGAACGCCATCCGCCCACGGGCGGGGACGCGGCTGACCCTCTCGCCGGAGCTGCGCGAAGCAATGCAGCGCGCCCGGGCCTCGCGCCAGGGCGGCGACGGCGACGCCAACGAGACGGGCGCGGAGCAGGCCGTTTCGCAGCTCGACACCCTAGCGCCCGAGATGGTTGCTCCCCTGGTGGTCTACCTGTGCACGGACTCGGCGGCGAACGTGAACGGCCGAGATTTCGTGGTCGGTGGCGACGAGGTGTCGCTCATGACCATGCCCACCAAGGAAGCGACGATTCACCGTGAGGGCGGCTGGGACCTAGCCTCGCTCGAGCGGGTCTTCCCGCGGGTGATCGGGGCAAACCTGACGAACCCAGCCCCGGCGCAGCCTCCGAACACGGGCAGCTAGGGCGCCAACAGCCGGGGCGCACGGGTTCGCGCTGCCGTAGGCTCGGGACATGGCCCCGGAGCGGATCGTCTCGCTGGTTCCGAGCCTGACCGAGCTCGTGTGGTGGCTGGGCTGCGGGGACGCATTGCGCGGCCGCACGCGTTTCTGCGAGGAGCCCGCGGGCGAGATCGAGGTCGTGCCGAACGTCGGGGGGACGAAGAACCCCGACATCGAGGCGATCGCCGCCATCAGCCCCGACCTCGTCATCGCGAACCGGGAGGAGAACCGGCGCGAGGATGTCGAAGCGTTGCAGCACGCAGGGCTGAACGTGCTGCTGACGGACCCGAACAGCGTGGACGAAGCGCTGGCGATGATCGCGGATGTGGGGAAGGCGCTGGAGCGGGAGGCGGCGGCGGAAGGGCTGGTGGCGGAGGTGCGAGCGGCGGTCACGGAGGGGAGCGGGGAACGGCCGGCGGCGCTGTTCGTGCCGATCTGGTGGAACCCGCTCATGGGGCTCGCGGGCGACACGTACGGGAGCTCCGTTCTGGAGGCGGCGGGCGCGACGAACGTGCTCGCGGGGCGCACGCGGTATCCGGAGGTGACGCTGGACGAGGTGGCAGCGCTTCGACCCCAGGCGATCCTGCTGCCGGACGAACCGTACCGGTTCAACGAGGGGCACGTGCCCGAGTTCTCCGGGATCGCGCCGACGGCGGTCGTCGACGGGAAGCTGCTGTGGTGGTACGGCCCGAGGATGCCGGAGGCCATCCGCGAGCTGCGGCGGATCGTGCGGGAGCTGGCGGCGTAACGGTCGTTAGCGACCCTGGAAGTTCGGCTCGCGCTTCTCGACGAAGGCGAGGCGCCCCTCCTTCACGTCCTCGGTCTGCTGCATGAACCCCTGGTAGAAGTTCTCCAGCTCGGTCTGCTCCTCGATGTTCCGGTGGAGGCTCTCGCGCACCAGCTTCTTCGAGACTTCGACGGCGACGGAGGGACCGCGGGCGATCTCGCGGGCGAGGGCGCCGGCGCGCTCCATGAGCTCGTCGGGCGGGGCCACCTCGCTGACGAGGCCGATCTCCTTCGCCTCCTCGGCGCCGACCATGCGGCCCGTGTACATCATGCGGAGGGCGTGCTCCATGCCGACGCGGCGGGGCAGGAGCCAGCTCGCGCCGGAATCGGGGACGATGGCGCGCTTCACGAAGATGGCGCTGAAACGCGCATCGGTGGACGCGATGCGGATGTCGGCGGCGAGGGCGAAGGAGAAGCCGGCGCCGACGCAGACGCCGTTGACGGCGCAGACGCTGGGCTTGTTGGAGTTGTAGAGGTAGGCGGGCCAGAGCATCGTGCTGCGCGTGATGCCCGCTCGACCCGGGAAGGGCCGCTCGGCGCGGGTGCCGCCCCGGGCGGTGAGGTCGGTGCCGGAGCTGAAGCCGCGGCCCGCACCCGTGATCAGGATGCAGCGGATGTTGTCATCGTCGTTGGCGCTGGTAATGGCCTGCTCGACCTCGGCCAGCGTATCGAGGCTGATCGCGTTCAGCTTCTCAGGCCTGTTGAGGGTGAGGTGGGCGACTCCGTCGTCATCGACTTCCCAGAGGATGTCCTCGAATTGCATGCTCGGCCTCCGCGCCAGCGAATGGCGCTAGCGTACGGGAGCCCGGGCGTGGGGACTATGGCAGGACGGTGACGCGCAGGCGCATCTGCGGGTGGTAGTCGCAGGTGACGACGTGCTCGCCGGGGGTGGAGAAGCTCCAGACGAAGATGTCGCCCGCTTCCATGTCGGGCGAGCGCGCGGACTTGTCGAAGACGAGGTTGTGGACGGCGGTCTCCCCGTTCCAGAAGTAGATGCGCTCGCCGACGCGCACCTGGAGCTCCTTGGGAGAGAAGGTGAGCCGGTCCTGGGAGACGAAGGGGGCGTCCGGGGGGACGTCCCTCGGGGCCGGGACGCCGGGATCGGCGCAGGCCACGAGGGCGAGGGCAGCGGCAAGCGCGACGAGGGTCCGAAGCACAGCACGATTGTGACGCAGCCGGGGCCTGCGGGCAGATCGCGAAGGGCGCACCCCTCGAGGTGCGCCCCTTGCGATGGGTTGCCGAACCAGCCGCGACTACGCGAGGTCGTACCGGTCGAGGTTCATCACCTTGCTCCAGGCAGCCACGAAGTCGCTCACGAACTGAGCCTGACCGTCGCTGCATCCGTAGACCTCGGCGAGGGCGCGGAGCTCGGAGTTCGAGCCGAAGACGAGGTCCACCCTCGTGCCGGTCCACCTGAGTTCGCCGCTCTCGCGGTCGCGTCCCTCGAACACATCGTCCGAACCGGAGGACGGATTCCAGTCCGTGCTCATGTCGAGGAGGTTCACGAAGAAGTCGTTGCTCAGGGTGCCCGGCCGGTCGGTGAGGACACCGTGAGCGGACTGCCCACTGTTGGCGCCGAGCACCCGCAGGCCGCCGACGAGGGCGGTCATTTCCGGGGCGGTGAGGTTCAGCATGTACGCGCGCTCCACGAGGAGCTCTTCGGCCGTGCCGTCCTGGCCGTCCTGGATGTAGTTGCGGAACCCGTCGAAAGTCGGCTCGAGGACGGCGAACGATTCCTCGTCCGTCCACTCCCCGGAGGCGTCGGTGCGCCCCGGCGAGAAGGGAACCTGCACGTCGTGGCCGGCAGCCGCAGCGGCCTGCTCGACGCCAGCGCCCCCGGCGAGGACGATCAGGTCGGCGAGGGAGACCTGCTTGCCGCCGGACTGCGAGCCGTTGAAGGCGGCCTGGATGCCCTCCAGGGTCGACAGCACACCGGCGAGATGGGCCGGGTCGTTGACTTCCCAGTCCTTCTGCGGCGCGAGCCGCACACGCGCGCCGTTCGCGCCACCGCGCTTGTCGGTGCCGCGGAACGATGCCGCCGAAGCCCAGGCGGCCGAGACCAGCTGGGACACGGACAGACCGGAGGCGAGGATCTGCGCCTTGAGGGCCGCGGCGTCCGCGTCGTCGATCAGCTCGTGGTCGACGTCGGGGACGGGGTCCTGCCAGATCAGGGCCTCTTCGGGGACCAGCGGGCCGAGGTAGCGGCTGCGCGGGCCCATGTCCCGGTGGATCAGCTTGAACCAGGCCCTCGCGAAGGCGTCGGCGAACTCCGCGGGACTCTCGAGGAAGCGCCTCGAGATGGGTGCGTAGTCCGGGTCCATCCGCAGCGAGAGGTCCGTGGTCAGCATGAACGGGGCGTGGGCCTTCGCGGGGTCGTGCGCATCGGGCACGGTGGCGACGGCGGTCGTGGGGGTGTACTGCGACTTGCCGCCGGGGCTCGTCGTCAGCTCCCACTCGAGGTTGTAGAGGTTCTCGAGGAAGTTGTTGTCCCACTGGACGGGGTTATTCGTCCAGGCGCCTTCGAGGGCGCTCGTGACCGTGTCGTTCCCCATGCCGGTGCCGGCGCCGCCGGTCCAGCCGAAGCCCTGCTCGTCGATGCCGGCGCCCTCCGGCTCGGGGCCGACGAGTTCGTCGGTGTGGGCGCCGTGGGCCTTGCCGAAGGTGTGCCCACCCGCGATCAGGGCGACCGTTTCCTCGTCGTTCATGGCCATGCGCTTGAAGGTCTGGCGGATGTAGCGAGCTGCTGCTAGGGGGTCGGGATTGGCGTTCGGGCCCTCGGGGTTCACGTAGATCAGGCCCATGTGGTCGGCGCCAAGGGGCCCCTGCAGCTCGCCGTCGGCATCGTGGCGATCGTCACCGAGCCACTCGCCCTCCTCGCCCCAGTCGGTCTCGTCGGCCTCCCAGACGTCCGGGCGTCCGAAGGCGAACCCGAAGCTCTTGAATCCCATGGACTCGAGGGCGCAGTCGCCGGCGAAGATGATCAGGTCGGCCCAGGAGAGGCTGCGTCCGTACTTCTGCTTGACGGGCCACAGGAGGCGGCGGGCCTTGTCGAGATTAGCGTTGTCGGGCCAGCTGTTGAGGGGAGCGAAGCGCTGGTGGCCGGAGCCGCCGCCGCCGCGGCCGTCGCTGATTCGGTACGTGCCGGCAGCGTGCCAGGTCATGCGGATGAAGAGCGGCCCGTAGTGGCCGTAGTCCGCCGGCCACCAGTCCTGGGAGGTCGTCATCACCTGCTCGATATCCCGCTTGAGCGCCTCGACATCGAGGGTGGCGACCGCCTCGGCGTAGTTGAAGTCCTCGCCCATCGGGTCGGAAAGAGGGGAATTCTGGCGGAGCGCCTTCAGGTTCAGCTGATCGGGCCACCAGTACTGGTTCGAAGTCATTTTGGCCTTCCTGGAAAGTCTTCTGAGCACGGCGCGGTCGCCCGCATCCGGTGCAAGCTCGCGCATTGTAGCCCCCGATCGCGAACGCTGCGAAAAGGCAGGGAGCACTGCCTCAACGAGACTGGTATTTGTCCATCGGAGTACGCACAATAGCCATTGCCCGGAGCACCACGAAGGGGCCGGAGGCGTGGGAAGGGAAGATGGCCGAAATCCCGCTGCAGGCGTGTCCGCGTTGCCACGCGCCGCTATCCGCGATCAAGGGATCGCGCCTGGCGGTCTGCCGGCGCTGCGGCTACAAGGACGACTGCTGCTAGGGGCCTGGTGAAGGCGGGGGCGTCAGGACTTGCTGACGCCCGTCACGCGGAACTCGATTACGCCGGACGGCACCGAGACAGTCACCTCGTCGCCGGGGCGGCGGCCGAGCAGCTCCTTGCCGACGGGTGATTCGACCGAGATTCTGCGGTCCGCTGCGTTGGCCTCGCGCGCGCTGACGAGCTTGTACTCGATGTCGCGGTCGTTATCGAGGCGCGTGACCTGGACGGTCGAGCCGATGGTCGAGCGATCGTCGGCGGAGTTGCCCTCGTCGACGGCAACGGCGCGGCGGAGAGTGGCGTTGATCTCGCGGCGGCGGGTCTCGTTGAAGGCGAGCGCTTCGCGGGCGGCCTCAAGGGGCGCGTTTTCGCGGAAGTCCTTGTCCTCGCGGGCGAGGGAGATGGCCTTCACGAGGTCGGGCACTTCATCCTCGAGCTTGTCGAGCTCCTGCTGGAGGTTGGTGATGCCCTCGGCGGTCATCTCGATGGGGGCTTCGTTCACGGCGTGGGCGACGGTGGCGCGGCCGGCGGAACGGCGCAGGCGGATATGGACGCCGTAGTTCTTCTCGACGTAGCTCCGCTTCTTCAGGTACTGGAACCAGGCCTTCAGGGCGGCCACTCGCTGGGGAGCGGCAGGGTCCGACAGCTGGATCTGCGACTCGGCGTAGGACTCGACGCGGGCGCCCGTGAGGGCGGCGACGGCGGTCTCATGGCCGGCGTGCTCGACGTAGCGGCGGACGAACGGAGAAGCGTTGTTGTGGGCTTCGGGCGCGAGCGTTCCGAGGTATTCCTCAAGCGCCTCGCCCAGCGTTATCGAGGCACTGGCCCCCGGCTGATCACTCATGGGAGGATCGTACCATGCACTTGCGCAATGAACCGGCGCATTCCCGCCCAATTCCGGGCTTCTCGCGATGCTAGCGTGGGAATCCCTGCCCGAACTCTTCCCGGACCTGGTCGAACCGGAGCGCTGGCTGCCGTTGCTGCGCCGCCACGCGCAGCTGCTGGCCGAGTCCCCCGTCCAGACGACCACCGTGAAGGGCGAGACCGTGGTCGCGCGGCACTACGCGGAGTCCCTTGAGGCGTACCGGCTGGCGGGGTCGCCCGAGGAGGGGGTGGTGGTGGACGTGGGGAGCGGGGGCGGCTTTCCCGGGCTGGTGATCGCCGCCATCGCACCCGAGGTGGAGGTGCACCTGGTGGAGGCGCGGAGGAAGCGGGCGGAGCTGCTGGGAAGCATGGCGGAGGCGCTGGGGCTGGCTCGGGTGACGGTGCACGGGGAGCGGGCCGAGGAAGCGGGGCGAGGGACGCTGCGGGAGCGTGCCGACCTTGTCATCGCCCGGGCGGTCGCGCCCCTGCCGGTGCTGCTGGAGTACACCGCGCCCCTGGCAGCAACGGGAGGAACGGTCGCCGCGGTGAAGGGGTCGAGGGGGGAGGCCGAGCTCGCGGAGGCGGGCGCGGCCCTCGCAGCGCTCAATTGCGAACATGCGGGCACGGAAGCGATGCGATCTGAGGTCGCGGGACAGATGCGCGTGTTGCTCTTCCGCAAGCTGGGCGCGACCGAGGCCCGGTACCCGAGGCGGCCCGGCATGCCCTCGAAGCGCCCCATCGCGGCGCCCTGAGCACTGGGAGACCCGGTGCACGTGCTGGAGTCCGAAGCCGTCCCGTGGGACCATTCCCCAGGGATGGATGCTTCGCGTTCGCTTCAGCGAGGGGCTTCGCGAGCGAAGGAGTAGACGCGTCTGAGGTTTCTGAACTTCCTCTCCAGCGCCCTGCAGCGGGCAGCGGACCGGGTCACGAGCATCGACACGCGACCGGGAAAGGTCTTGCTGGAGCGGCTCGTGCGGATGGTGTTCTTCGACACCGGCGTCTTCGAGGAAGTGCGGGACGACGAGCGGGAGCTCGGTTCGGCCCTGGTCGTGGCGGGCGGGGCCTGCCTGCTGGCGGGGCTGGGCGCCTGGCTCCACTGGGAGGGCGCCGACCACACGCCGCCCAACGCATTCATCAACTCGTTCCTCCTGGGGTCGCTCTTCCTGGCGGCCATGTACGGCGCGGCGGCGCTGCTCATCTACGTGCTGATGGTGCAGTTCTTCCGCGTGCAGGTGGACCTGCTCGCGATCGTGCGAACGATGGGCTACGCGGCGGCCCCGCTGGCGATCTCACTGGGGATGTTCCTGCCGGTGCTGTACCCGGTGTTCGCCCTTATACCGCTGGCGCTCCTGCTGGTCGCGATGATCTACGCGGTGCAGGCGGCAACGGGGGCGGAACCGGTGCAGGTGGTGGTGTCGTGCCTGGTCGGGTTTGGATTCATGGTGCTGGTGCTGGGGGTGGTGGCGATCTCCTCGTCCGGGCCGGATGCGCCGATCGGGGCGGGGCAGTTCGGGCTCTACTACGAGTTCTGAGGCGCCCCCCGCGGCGAACGGGAGGCGGGGCTCTGCTAGGCTGAGCCGGATGGTCTACCTCGATCACGCCGCCACGACGCCCCTGCGTCCCGAGGCGCGCGAGGCGATGCTGCCCTTCCTGGGCGAGCGTTTCGGCAACCCGAGCGGCCACTACGAGGAGGGCCGGATCGCGCAGGACGCAGTCGACGACGCGCGCGAGACGGTCGCGAACTGCCTGCACGCCCGGACCTCGGAGATCCTCTTCACGAGCGGGGGGACGGAGGCGATCAACACGGCAATGGTCGGCATCGCCTACGCGATGCGGCGGGCAGGCGCGGGATCGCACGTGGTGACGACAGCGATCGAGCACCACGCGGGGCTGCATGCGGCCCAGTTCCTCGAAGAGATCGGGTTCGAGGTAACGACGCTCGGGTGCGACGGGTTCGGGCACGTCAGCCCGGCGGAGTTCGAGCGGGCGCTTCGCCCCGACACGGTGCTGGCGAGCGTGATGCTGGCGAACAACGAGGTCGGGACGATCGAGCCGATCGGGGAGCTGGCCGGCATCCTGCGGGAGTACGCCGTGCGCCAGCGGCACCGGGTGATGCTGCACACGGACGCCGTGCAGGCGGCGGGCTGGACGCCCCTGGACGTGCAGACGCTGGGGGTCGACGCGCTGAGCCTGTCCTCGCACAAGTTCGGAGGGCCGAAGGGAAGCGGGGTGCTCTTCCTGCGTCGGGCCACGCCCTTCCACGCCCTCCTGCTGGGCGGCGGCCAGGAGATGCAGAAACGCGCCGGCACGGAGAACGTGGCCGGCATCGTGGGGACAGCGAAGGCGCTGGAGCTTGCGACTACAAACGTCGAGGAGCGCGCTGAGCGCGTGCGGGCGCTGCGGGAACGGCTGCGCGAGGGCGTGCTGGCAGCGGTTCCGGACGCGGAGACGAACGGCTGCCAGGAGAACTGCCTGCCGAACAACCTGAACATCTCGTTCGACGGCATCGAGGGGGACGACCTGGTGGCGCGGCTGGACGCACGCGGGATCGCGGCGAGCACCGGCAGCGCCTGCTCGAACGCGATGTGGGAGCCATCGCACGTGCTGCTGGCGATGGGTGTGCCCATCCGGCGGGCAGCGGGCAGCGTGCGGTTCAGCCTGGGCGAGGGCACAACGCAGGCAGACATCGAGACGGTCCTGGAGGCGCTCCCGGGTGAGGTGGAACGGGCGCGGCTGTCGGCGGTGGCTGCGCGCTAGCCGCTAGGAACGGTCGCGGCGCAGGGCCTGCTCGGCGGCGTCGACGGCGGCGGCGGCATCGGCCTCGTACTGGGCGCGCTCGATGGCGGCGCAGTGGCGGCAACTCGCCTCGCCGCCCACCAGCCGGAAGAGCAGATGCAGGTTGTGGCGGCCGCAGAGAGGGGGCTCGCGACGCAGGCGACCCCGAGGGCGAGGCGTCGCTTCGTCGGAGTCGACGGGGGAGGAACGGACATCGGTGACCGTGGCGTCAACGATGCGGTTGCGCTCGGCCATGCGCATCGCGATCCACGTGCGCAGCACCAGTCCTATGAGGGCCACGAGGCCGGGAAGCAGCAGGAGAAGCAGGAACCTCACGGTTCGATCGTAGCGGCTGAGGACGAGCGCTGCTACGAGATGATGGGCTCGGGGTCGGGGACGACGGAAAGACCACCGCGGGCGACGGCGAGGTCCTGGAGGCTGCCGAAGATGGTGACGATGTCGCCAAGACGCAACTCGGTGCCTCCGTTGGGGATGACGGAGTCGCGCCCGCGGGTGACGAGCACGACGAGGGTGCCGCGCAGCTCGGGGATGGCCTGGATCTCGCGCTGAGCCGAGGCGGAGGTAACGACGACGCGGGCGACGGTGACGTCTTCGGCCACCTGGGCGAGCACGTCCTGGAACATGGGGCCGGCAACCATGCGGGCGAGCTCGGAGGCGACCGCCTCCGACTGGCTCACGGGGACGACACCGAGCTTTTGGAAGGCCTCGAGGTTGGCGACATCGTTCACGCGGACGAAGACGGATTCGCAGTTGAACCTGGAACGAGCGAGCTGGGCGGCGAGGAGGTTGCGGGCGTCGTCGGGAGTCGCGAGGAGGAGCGCCTTCGCTTCGTGGAGGCGGACTTTCTCGAGGACGGCGGCATCGGAGATGTCGCCGATGAGGACCTCCAGGCCCTCCTCGCGCGCCCGCACGACGGCGTCTTCGTCGGTCTCGACGACAAGGACGGGCTCCCCCGAGCCCGCGATCAGGGTCGCGACCCGCCTCCCAACCTCGCCCGCACCGGCGACGACGGTGGTCATTGGCTGGACCCGGAGGAGTCGTGCGAGGGTTCCCGCATAGGCGGATTGTATGCCGATGGTGAGGAGGATGACGACGAAGACCATGGCGACCAGACGGGAGGCATCGCTGCCGGCGAGGGAGCTCGCCTCGACGGCGACGACCCCGGCGAGGGAGGCAGCAACCACGCCACGGGGGGCAACCGCGGAGAGGAAGGCCTGCTCGCGCCAGTTGAGGCCCGAGCGGATGCTGGCGAGCGCGATGAGGAGAGGGCGGCCGACGAGGGCGAGGATGGCAACGACGATCAGCCCCTCGGGCCAGAGGCCGGTGAGGTCGTCGATGCTGATGCCGGCGGCGAGGAGCACGTAGACGCTGGCGATGAGCCAGACGGTGACCGACTCCTGCAGGTCGTCCACGTGCTCGCGCTGGGGGAGGCGGAGGTTGCCGATGGCGATAGCCATGAGGACCATCGCCACCAGCCCGGACTCGTGCGCGAGCGACTCCGCCACGGCGAAGGCGGCGACGGCCGCGCCGATCACGAACAGGGCCATCTCGCGGCCGCCGAGCCGCTTGACGGTGCGCGACAGCACCCAGACAACGAGCGCGCCTCCCGCACCCACTGCCAGGCCGATGAGCAGGCGCTCAATCACCCACCAGGTAGGTCCGGCCACGTGGAGCGTGTCCGCAAGGACGATCTCGAGGAGGAATAGCGTGAGGAGGGCGCCGAAGGGGTCGATGATGACACCCTCGCTGGCGAGGATGTCGCGGAGACGGTCGTCGACGCGGATGGAGCGCAGGAGGGGGGTGAGGACGCTCGGTCCGGTCACGCTCACGAGGGCGCCGAAGAGGAAGGCCATGCGCCAGTCGAAGTCGAGGAAGACCCAGGCGGCGAAAGCGCCGACCGTGGGGGTCACGAGAAGGCCGAGCAGGATGATGTTGCGGACGACGGGCGCGAGCGTGCGCAGCGAGGCGAGCCGCAGCGCCGTGCCACCCTCGAAGACGATGAGGGCGACGGCGATGACGACGACGATGCGGATGAGCTCCTCGAGCTCGTGCGTGCGGACGATGTTCAGGCCGTCGCGGCCGAGCAGGAGGCCGGCGGCGAGCAGGAAGAGGGGCAGGGGGATGGGGAAACGGCGGGAGATGATCTGACCGAGCGCGGCGGCTCCGGCAATGGCGGCGGCCGCCCTGAGGGCGACATCAACTTCCACGAGTGCGGAGTGTACGCGAGGGAGGGCTACGAACGGTTGTCGAGGGCGACCCAGGCACTGGGGATGACAACGGCGAGCGCCCAGAGGTAGCCGCCGACGACATCGCTCGTCCAGTGGACACCGAGCCAGACGTTGGCGAGCCCACCGAGCGCCAGGAAGGCGACGGCGGCTACCGTGACCGAGGCACGGACTCTTGCGGCGAAGGGCATGGCAAAAGCGGCAGCAACGAGGAAGCCGCAGAGGAAGCTCGGGCTCATGGTGTGGCCGGAGGGGAAGCTGGGGCTGGTGAACCCGGCGCGCAGATCGACAAGGTCGGGCGAGGGGCGGGGCCGGTCGACGATCTCCTTCACGCCGAACTGGAGCAGGACCATCACAGCGAGGCCTGCTGCCAGGCCAACGGCGAGGCGGCGGCGTCCCGCAAGCCAGGCCACGATTGCAAGGACAGCACCGACGGTCACGATGAACTCGGTGCCGCTGAGGAAGCGGAGGATGTCGGCGAGGGGCTCGCCGGGGAAGGGCCAGTCCTGCACGGCGCGGGTGGCGGTGAGGTCGCCGGGGAGGCGGTCGTTGAGGGCGGCGAAGATGGCCAGGACCACAGCCCCGGCCAGCACAACGCCCCAGAGCGTCGCGACGCCGGGATGGGCGCGAAGCGCGCGCGGAATGGCTCTAGCTGATGGCACTCAGGCTGGCGAACCGCTGGCGGTGGTGGGTGTCGACCTGCTCGCGGATGCGGGAGATGAGGCCGTCGAGCTGCTCGGCGAGCTGGCCGAGGCGGTCGGCTGCGGACTCCAGCTCGAGCAGGCGCTGCTTGCCCTCTTCGTCCACCTGCAGCCAGGGGGCAACGGTGTTGACGAAGCGGTGCGGCTCGCGCGGAAGGCTCAGGTCGCGGGCCCACTGGTCGGAGAGGGCGAGGGCGAGGCGGAGATAGACGGGGAAGGTGGCGCGGGCGGTCTCGAAGGCGGCCTGGAGCTGCACGTCGGCGGGGTCGTAGGCGTCGTCGAGGAACTCGATCTCGCCGTAGGGATAGGGGCGTGGTTCGAGCATGCGCACGAGCCGGAAGCGATCGCGGCCGCGGGTGTCGAGCTGGAAGCGTCCGCCGGGAAGCTCGCGATGCTCCTCGATGACGGCGGTCGTGCCGACGTCGTAGGGGACGGCCGAGCCGCCGACCTCGCGCCCGTGCTTGATGAGGATGACGCCGAAGACGCCGCCGCTCTCGAGCAGCTCGCGGGTCATGGTCTTGTACCGGTCCTCGAAGATCTGGAGGGGCAGCTCGTGGCCGGGGAAGAGCACCGCGCGCAGCGGGAACAGCGGAATCTCGAGGCTCGCCACGGGGGCAGTGTACCGGGCAGGGGCAGGACTGGGGAGCGCGGCGCCGGCGCCTAGATGGGGGTCGTGACCTCGATGCGCTACACGACGGCGGCGCCGGCGGGGAGGGGCTCGTCGGTGAGGATGTCGTCGAGGTCGCGGCTGAGCCCCTCGGAGTCGTCGAGGCCGTAGCCGTGGATGTAGACGTTCGGCACCAGGTAGGCCCACCAGTCGGGCAAGCGCGACAGCCTCGGGTCGATGTCGGCCTTCACGCAGAGGGTGGTGCGCATGCCGGGGATGGCCTCAAGGAGATGGAACGTCCGGCCCGTATCGAAGAGCGTGTCGACGACGAGGTTGAAGTCCCGGAGGACGTGGTCGGGGATGGGGTCCTTCGGGCGCACGTGGGTGATGCGGCAGGGCCGTCCGTGCTGCCCTTCGAGCACGCCGGCGAGGTCGGCGGAGAAGCGACGCGCGGCCATGTCGACGCAGACGATGGGGATCTCGCCTTCGGGGAAGCCCTCGGCGACCTGGGCGGCGAGCGCGCTGACGCCCTCCTGAATCTGCTCGCGTGTCAGGAGGAGCGTCGCGGCCACTACTCGATACCGGCGAGCTGCTTCGCGTAGTTGAGCGTGCGGCGACCGTCGTAAGCGCGGGCGATCATGAGCTTCTCCGCTTCGAGCGAGCCCTCGGCATGGATGGCCAAGACTGCATGGTAGCCGCCGAAGTCGCCGGTGGTGAGGTCACTGACCATGTTCATGGCGCGCATCCGCGCCTCCCCGTCGACGCCCTCGCGGCCACCGAGGTAGTGGCGCAGGAGGTGGCCGGTATCCGCGCTCTCGAAGTCCTCGAGGCCGGGGGCGGTGACGAGCGAGCCGCCGGCGATGTCCTGCACGTGCTGCAGGGCCTCGTGGTAGTGGTGGGCGAAGTGGTACTTGGCGATGTTCGTGGTCATGGCGTCGGGGGCGTAGATGCCTTCCTCGTCGGGGGCGCCGCGGGCGGCGGCCATCTCGATGAGGGCGCGGACGGTCTCGGCGTAGCTCACGAGCCAGACGAGCTTCTCGCGGATGTGGCCGGCGCGGGTGATGCCGTTCATGTCGGCCATGAGCTGCCCGGCGCCGACGAGGGCGTCGACGAGGGGGAGCTTGTAGGAGACCGCGGTGAAGCGGTGGTACTCGACGAAGCCGAGGGCGAGGGGGGCGGCGAACTCGTGCTCGCCGGCGAGGAAGACGCGCTCGTTGGGCACGAACACGTCGTCGAAGATGGTGGTCGTTTCCATCATCTTGCGGTCGGCGCTGAGGGGGTTCTCGAAGCTGTTCTTGGACCAGCCGCCGTAGGGGCTGGCGACGAGCTTGAGGCCGGGCGTATCGGGCGGCACGGCGAAGGCGACGGCGTAGTCGGCGTCGGCCTCGGACATGGCGCGGGTGGGGAGCACGATGACCTCGTTGACGTTGGTCGTGCAGCTGGTGTGGGTCTTGGCGCCGCGCACGACGATGCCGTCGGGACGGCGGTCGACGATGCGGAGGTAGTAGTCGGGATGGGGCTGGCCGCCGGGGCCGGCGGAGCGGTCGCCCTTCACGTCGGTCTGGGCGACGGACATGGTCAGGTCGTTGTCGCGGCAGTGGCGATAGAACTCGTCGACGCGGGCGCGGTAGGAAGTCTCGCGGGCCTGGTCGACGGCACGGCTGATACGCATGAGGCCGAAGAGGGCGTCGCTGCCGATCTCCTTCACGAGGGGCACGAGCGTCTTGCCGCGGGCGGTGGAGGCCTCGATGAGCTGCGAGCGCTTGAGCAGGTCGTCGTTGCTGCGGGGGACCTTGAAGTAGCGGGCGTAGGGCTCGTCCTCTTCGTCGATGATGGTGAGGTCCTTGAACTCGGGTTCCTCGGCCATCTCATAGTCGACGCAGGCGTGCTTCGCGGCCTTGGAGATGACGGGGTGGGTGGTCACGTCATCGACGCGCTCGCCGCGGTAGTAGACGGTGCGACCGTCCTTGAGCGATTCGAGGTATTCGGCCGGCGTGCGCAGTCCCATGGCGTTCGTCTCCGTGTGTGGTCAGATTGGCGGGCCCGAACCCGCCGCTGGCAGTGCGAGCGGCAATGATACGCGGGGGCGGGATATGAGGATGGACGAGGCCTTGCTTGGCGTGTCTCAGGATTGAGCTTCAAACAGCCCGAAAACGGCTTCTCCTATCGATTGCCGCATGGGTCGCAGCTAACTCCCCTTCCCAGGCAGGCTTGGCTGCCGTAATGGCAGCTGGATCCTCAGGCAAGGCCTCCAGGCCAAACGTCAAGCTGCTCAGTTCGGCGGGGGGGATTAGCAACTGACTGGCCATCTCTGCGCGACTCACGCCATCTTCACGCAGAAGCCGATAGACCTGTTCCAGAACGTCGGAACTCTCCGGGGCAATCGGGTTGGGTTCGCTTGTCCGGTAGCCTCGCCTGCTCAGGTAGGCGAAGGTCTTGCGGTAACGCCAATCTGACAGCATTCCAACTTTGTGCATGCGGTAGGTGAGAGCGGCAGCCGAGACTCGCCAGCGGTGCTTTGCAGCGACAATGTCCTTGATCGTGCCGTTTCGCGGGGCGTGGGCGATCACACTGGCACGAGGCATAAGGAAGGCAGAGGCAAACTGCGCAGCTTCGTGCTCTTCTGTGCGCCCCTGTGACTTCCCATCCCAATGAAGAACAAGGTGCGCTAACTCGTGAGCAACATCCATTCGGAGACGCTCGGCGGATTTCTGAGTGTTTAGGAACATGAACGGAACTCGGCCTAGCTTGAAGGAGAAGGCATCCACGGAGTCGCATTCCCTTGGGAGAGAGAACACTCTGACTCCGTGTACCTCGGCCATTCGGAGCATGTGGCCGACGGACTTTTCCCCGATACCCCAGTGCTGCCGCACGGCCAGGGACGCGGTTTCGGGATCTACTCCTGGGAAACTGGGAACGTCAGGTTCAGGCAGAGTGAACCGCTCATCGACCCACGCCGAGATTGCCGTTGCGATTTGACCGGCTGCTGTCGCTTGATTGCGCTCCTTGGCAGTCAGGTTGCTCAGGGCACGGAAACTAGTTCCAACGGCCGGAATCTCCTCAAGATCGTCCGCTTCGAAGAACGGTCGCGGAAAGCCGAGCCGATCCACCATCCGGTCCAAGGTCTCAACTGTCGGGTGCCTTCCCTCGTGCTCATACGCCCGAATCATCCGCGACGAAATCTCGATCTCCTGGGCGAGCCTCACTCGGCTCCACCCTCGGCGACGCCTAGCTGTATCGAGGCGCTGGGGGTTGAAGCGAGGGGCGACGACCTTACGACGATCGTCGCTTGACATCCGGATACGGCTCGTCGTCATCGTTCGGATCAAGAAGTGAGTCGTCCGGTGAGTCAAGAGGCTGGTTGCGCAGGAGAATACGCTCCTCCCAACCCGTGACGTATCCGTCTCGGATCGTGGACGGGAGGGACAGCTCGGCGCGCACCTCATCGTCCGCCACGTCGATTAACAGAAGCCAGACTCGGCGTACTTCTTCCGCCCCCCGGCCACCCGCCCACTCGGGGTCGTCGGACCACGCTGAGAGCTGGCGATTGCTCTCCACAAGGTCTCTGGTGGTGACGCCCTTGGGGGCTCGCGTACGGGGGACTCGCAGGGGGTCTCCCACACCACCAGTCGCGCTAGTGACAGATATCGCGAGTTCGCCGTCGGGGTGGATAGTGAGTTCGTGTCCCCGGTCGTCCGCCTGTATCCAGTCCCTGCGTACCAACTGGTCGCGTAGCGAGGGAACTCCCTCCAACCAGATCAGAAGGCCCTGCGCAGTGCGGGGGTGAAACCCGGTCACTGTCGCTGCCGCCGCAGCGGCGTCAGCCGCCACCACTTCGAGCCACTCTGGCTGCAGGCCCAAGCGCGCGAGTCGCGCCCTCGCAAGGGCGCCCTCGTGTATGCGTCGTTCGTCTTCGAAGGGGTGCCGCTGGTCTCTAGGTGCCGACATGACTCTTTCCGCATCGTACGTCCTCAGGTGAGGACCTGTCAACCGGAAATGCTAGCCCTTCCGATCAGATTAGGACCCACCGGCGCCTGCCCTTCCCTGCCCAGCTTCACGCTCAAGTTAGGCGAAAACGCACCCCTAGGCTAAGACACCCTCAGCGTCGACGTCTGCCGCCGCTCGACGAGCATGCGACGGCAGACGTTATCGAGGGCGGGGGTAGGAGCGGCGAGGACAGTAGAATGCCCGCATGAGCGAGGGCGACGCACGGTCGTACGTGCGCGAAGCGGCTGAGGCCAGCGACTCCGTCTTGTCTGACGACCCCGTGGGCCACATCGAAGAGAAGATTCGCAGGGCGACGATCGTGCTGCAGGCCATGGGGATCGAGCAGCCTGCTCCCCGCCCGCTCTGGATAGCGCAAGCCTGGCCAAGCGTCATGCCCCCGAGCCTTGGAGCAGAACTGCTGGTGAATGCGGGGACGTGCACCATCACCCTGACCACACGCGACCTCGAGAGTCCGGAGAGCTTTGTCGCCGCGTTTGCCGAGCGATGCGGGATCGACGTGCATCTCGACGAGCTGACAGGGAGCGAGCCCGCAGCCGAGGCGTGGCAACGAGTGGCCATGGCGCTGCGCTGGCTCGCCATCGTGGGGAAGGACTCCCGGCTCCTCAGCAAGAGGGCCAGGGGCTCGTAGGCCCGGCGAGCCCCTAGGCCAGCACGCCCTCGACGAGGAGGGTGGCGACCTCGTCGTCGCTGAGCTCGAGGATGCGGCGGCAGACCTCGTCGGTGTGCTGGCCGAAGAGGGGGGCGGGGGCGGCGTGGAAGCCCGGCGTCTCGCTGAGGCGGGCGCAGGGGCCGTCGTAGGCGCTGCGGCCCGTCTCGGGGTGGTCGAGGTACTGGTAGTAGGCGCGGTCGCGGACGTGCGGGTCCTTGTCGAGGATGTCCTGGGCGTTCTGGACGACGCCGGCGGGGACGCCCCGAGCCTGCAGGTCCGCCATGACGTCCTCGGCGCGGCGGTCGGCGGTCCACAGGCTGACCAGGGTCTCGAGGGCGTCTTCGTTTGCCTTGCGCGCCTCGTGAGTGGCGAAGCGGGGGTCGCTGGCGGACCCGACCTGGCCAAAGGCGTCGCAGACGGCAGCCCAGTGCTCGTCGCTGCGGCAGGCGATGGCGATCCAGCGGTCCTCGGAGCCCTCAGAGGTGGGGTCATCGGTACAGCGGAAGACGCCGTGGGGGGCGGCGACGGGGCTGCGGTTGCCGGCGCGCGTCTGGACGACGCCGTTGGCGGTGTAGTCGAGGATGGCCGGGGCGAGGGCGTTCACGACAGACTCGATCTGGGGCATCTCGACGAGCTGGCCCTCGCCGGTTATGTCGCGGTGGCGGAGGCCGGCCAGCAGGGCGAAGGCGAGGTGCCCGGGGTTCACGACGTAGTCGGGGTAGTTCGTGCCGATGCCGATGGGGGGGTGGTGGGGGAAGCCGGAGAGCTCGCTGATGCCGGTGATGGGCGTGAGGACGGCGCCGAAGCCGAGGAAGTCGCGGTGGGGGCCGACCATGCCCTGCATGGGCGCGTAGCCCGCGACGATGCGGGGGTTGGCCCCGGAGACGTGCTCGTAGAGCAGGTTCCACTTCTCCAGGACGCGCGGCGTGAAGTTGGTCATGAAGATGTCGGAGCGCTCGATGAGGCGGTAGGCGATCTCCTGGCCGCGCTCGCTGTTGAGGTCGAGGAGGAAGCTGAGCTTGCCGGCGTTGAAGTTGTTGAAGTAGCCGGAGGCGTTGTAGGTGTCCGTCATCTTCGAGCCGTCGGGGTTGAGGGCGGCGGGCTCGACGACGCGGAGGGAGTCGATGCGGGCCTCCGACTCGACGCGGACGACCTCGGCGCCGAAGGAGGCGAGGGTCTGGCCGGCGATGGGCCCGGCGCCGAACCAGGAGAAGTCAGCGACGCGCACGCCCTCGAGGGGGCGGCTGGGGCGGCTGGCGGAGGTGACGGGCCGGGCGGGGGTGGCCTTCCAGGCGGCGTCATCGTGCTCTCCAAGGGCCGGCGGGGAGGACACGGTGGCGGGCGAGGCGGAGAGGCGGTAGGGCGGACCGGGGAACTCGACCTCGCGAGAATCGACGGCGACTGGCTGGTACCAGTCGCGGTCGCGCAGCTGGCGATTCTCGACGAGGTCGCGGGGCGTCGAGACGAGGCCGACGAGGAGGCGGCGTCGCTGGCCCTCCTCATACGCCTCAAGGGCGGTCATGGTGGCGAGGAAGCTGGCGAAGACCTCGTTGATGTGCGCGAGCTGTCCGGCGGCGCCCGCGGCGGACTCGGGGTCGGAGAGGACCTGGGCGAGGAAGCGGAGGTTCATGCCGTGGACGAGCTCGGTGTAGGCCTCGTCGTGGAGGTCGTGCTCGAAGCCGACCTCGTCCATCCAGGCGACGACCTCGGGGAAGTCGGCGCCCCCGGGGGCGGTGATGTAGGCCATCACGTACCCCTCTTTCGTGTCGTACACGCCCACGCCCGGGATGGGCATGCGGAGGAGGCCCAGGGGACCGGTGCGCACGCGGTTGGTGCGCTGGAAGTCCCACATCATCATGGCCGTCTCCATGGGCAGGGAGAGGGCTTCCTGCACGGACACGTCGACGTGCTGGCCCTGGCCGGTGCGCTCGGCGTGATGGAGCGCGACGAGGGCACCCTGCGCAGCCTGGATGCTGGCGCAGATGTTGCCCTGGTTGCCGTAGATGAGGTTGGGAGGGTCCTCAGGCTGGCCGGCGAGCGTCATCACGCCCCCCATGGCCTGGCCGACGATGTCGCTGTAGGCGAAGTTGGCGTGGGGACCGGTCTGGCCAAAGCCGGTGATCGAGACGTAGACGAGGTCGGGGCGCTCGCCGCGCAGGTCGTCGTAGCCGAGGCCGACGGCGGCGAGGGAACCGGGCAGGTGGTCCTCGAGGATGATGTCGGCGCCGAGGGCGAGCTCACGGGCGCGGGCAAGCTGAGCCTCGTCATGGAGGTCGAGGGCAAGAGAGCGCTTCGACGTGTTCTGGGCCCAGAAGGCGATGCTGGCGTCGGGTCCGGCGTCTCCGTCGAGGAAGGGCGGGGTGTGGCGCTGGGATTCCCCATCGGGGGGCTCGACCTTGATGACGTCGGCGCCGAGGTCCGCGAACAGCTTGCCGCAGTAGGCGCCGATCTCGTCGGTGAATTCGAGGACGCGAACGTTCGCGAGCGGGCCGTCGGACATGGCTATGCCTCCACGCGGGCGGTGACGGTGGCGGGGAGGCGGTCGCTCAGGATCTCGACCGTCTCGCCGATGATCTCCTCCATGATGGCGGAGGCGGGACGCACCTCATTGAGCATGCCGGCGATCTGACCGGCGGCGTTCATGAGCAGGTCCTCGCGGCCCGCCTGGCGCAGGGAGTGGGCGACATCGCGGATGACGATGCCCTGGATGCCCATGGGGAGGGCGCGGATACCGCTGTCTTCCCAGGCGTCGATGAGGGGGTTGCGGATGTTGCGCATGGTCTTGCCGCTGTAGAGGCGGGTGATCTTCGTATCCTCCTCGGTGGCGGCAAGGATGCGCTTAAGCTGGGCCGAGGGCTGGTTGGCCTCCTCGGAGACGAGGAAAGCGGTGCCGACCCAGACGCCGGCGGCGCCGGCGGCGAGCATAGCGGCCATGCCCCGGCCGCTCGCGATCCCGCCCGCGGCGATGACCGGAACGGGGTCGATGGCCTCGATGGCCTGGGTGACGAGGGGGAGGGTGCCGATGCGGCCCGTGTGGCCGCCGGCTTCGGTGCCCTGCGTGACCACGGCGTCGACGCCGGCGTGGGCGACGCGTTCCGCGTTCTTAACGTTGCCGACGAGGGAGAGGACCACCGTGCCGTTCGCGTGCAGCCGGTCGATCCAGGGGGCGGGGCTCCCGAGCCCGGCAGCGAAGACGGGCACCTTCTCCTCGATTACGACCTCCATCTGGGCGTCGGACATGCCGCCCCCGCGGCCCTGGAGGGTGGGGCGCGTCTCGGTCTCGACGGGCGGGGCCTCGAGCCAGGGAACGTCGAGGTCGGCGAGGATGGCCTTGAGGCCGTCGCGGACGTCGGCGGGGACGAGCTCGCGGGGGTCGGCGGGCGGGGGCTTCTTCGCCGCCTCGCCCATGTAGTTGGCGGGGAGGAGGAGGTCGACGCCGAAGGGCTTGTCGGTCAGGCCGCGGATCTTGTTGATCTCCTCGCGCAGGCGCTCGGGGCCGTAGCCGCTGCCGCCGAGGACGCCGAGTCCGCCCCCGTTCGAGACGGCGGAGGCGAGCTCGGCCGTAGCCACCGGACCGACGATGCCGCCGGCGACGGGACCCATACCGGCGAGGATGAACGGGTACTCGACTCCGAGCAGGTCGCAGAGGGCGGTGCGGAGGACGGGACGGGCCATCGGGCGCTCCAGCGGGAGAGTGCGGGCAGTATAGCCGGGCCGGGGCTGCGGGCCCGCGCCGTGAGGCGGCACCTATAATCGCGGGGTGGCTGGCAACGGCGCGAAGCCGCGCCTCGTGATCCTCGATTCGCACGGCATCCTCTACCGCGCGTTCTTCGCGCTGGGCTCGGTGCCCAACCCGATGATGAGCAGCAAGGGCGAGCTCACCTTCGCGACCTACGGGTACGCGGAGTCGCTGCTGCGCGTGTTCGACCAGCTCTCGCCGACGCACATCTGCGCGGCCTGGGACGCGAAGGGCAAGACCTTCCGGCACGAGGCGCGCGAGGACTACAAGGCGACCCGCCGGGAGACGCCCGAGGACCTGCTGCCGCAGATGGCGCGCGTGCGCGAGATGCTGGATGCGTTCGCCATCCCCGTGTACGAGGCGCCCGGCTTCGAGGCGGACGACGTGGCGGGCACGATTGCGACGAAGACCGCCGCCGAGGGCATCGACACCTGGATCGTCACGCTCGACACGGACCTCGTACAGCTGATCCGGCCCAACCTCAACCTCTTCATGTTCCGCCCCTACCAGCGCGACACGGTGGTGTACGACACGAAGGCGGCGAGTGAGCGCTGGGGGTTCAGCCCTCCCTTCATGACCGACTTCAAGGCCCTGCGGGGGGACACGAGCGACAACATCCCCGGCATCAAGGGGGTCGGCGACAAGACGGCGGCGAACCTGATCCGGCAGTTCGGGCCGGTCGAGGAGATTTTCGCGCGGCTCGACGAGATCTCGTCGAAGTCGGTGCGGAGCAAGCTGGAGGGGAAGCGGGAGGAGGCACTGGAGAGCAAGGAGCTGATCACGATCCGCACGGACGTGGAGTGCGGCTTCGACTTCGCCGCGTGCGAGGCGGCGGACTACGACCGCGAGAAGGTCGTGGCGTTCTTCCGGGAGCTGGAGTTCCGCAGCCTGATCGAACGGCTGCCGGAAGCGGCGGGCGATGGCGAAGCGGAGGCCGCCGCCGGGGAGGCGGAGCCGGGCGAATACGCCAACGTCACCGACGAAGCCCAGCTCCGCGAGCTGGCGGCGAGGCTGCGCGATTCCGGCGGATTCGCGCTGGGTGCGCTCTCGACGACCGGGGACACGGCGCATCCGCTGCTCCTGGGGCTGGCGTTCGCGACGGAGCCGGGGCGGGCGTGGTACGTGCCGATCGGGCACGCCCCGCGGCTCGACAGTCCAAGCGAGCAGCTCTCGATCGAGGTAGTCCGGGACGTGCTCGGACCGCTGCTGGGAGACCCGTCCCTGCCGAAGACGGCGTACGGGGCGAAGTACCTGCTGCACCAGTTCTCGCGTGCGGGGATGCCGCTGCGGGGGGTCACGCACGAAGCGAGCCTGATGGCGTTCCTGCTGGGGGAGACCTCGCAGGCGCTGGAGAACCTCGTGAACGAACGCCTCGGGGTGGAGTTGCGACCGCTGAAGGCGCTAACGGGCACCGGGCGCAAGGCGACCCCACTGGCGCAGGTCGACCCGGAGTCGGCAGGGGAGCTGGCGTGCCAGCAGGTCGACCTGCTGCTGCAGGTGCTGCCGGGCCTGGAGGCGCAGCTGCGGGAGCGGGGCCAGTGGGAGCTGTACGAGGAGATGGAGCTGCCGCTGATGCCCGTGCTGGCGGAGATGGAGACCGTGGGCGTCGGGATCGACACCGGCGTGTTGCGGGACATCTCGGATTCGCTCATCGGTGACATCGAGGCCGCGGAGAAGGCCGTCCACGACCACGTCGGGCGCGAGTTCAACATCGGCAGCCCGCAGCAGCTGAGCGACGTCCTGTTCGGGGAACTGGGGCTGCCGCCCACGCGCCGCACGAAGCAGGGGTACAGCACCGACCAGCGGGCGCTCGAGGGGCTGCGGGAGTCGCACCCGATCATCGACACAATCTTCGAGTACCGGCAGCTGACGAAGCTGAAGTCGACCTACCTCGACGCGCTGCCGGGGGCGGTCTCGCCGGACGACGGGCGCATCCACACGGACTTCCAGCAGACGGTGGCGGCGACGGGGCGGCTGAGCAGCACAAACCCGAACCTGCAGAACATCCCGGTGCGCACGGAGATGGGGCGCGACATCCGGCGCGCGTTCGTGCCCGAGGGGTACGACGACCCGGTTTACGTGGCGGCGGACTACTCGCAGATCGAGCTGCGGGTGCTGGCGCACATCACGGAGGACACGGGGCTTATCGACGCGTTCCTGGCCGACGCCGACATCCACCAGGCGACGGCGGCGAGCGTGTACGGGGTGGAGGCGGCGGATGTGACCCGGCAGATGCGGGACACGGCCAAGATGGTCAACTTCGGCATCGCCTACGGCATGGGCTCGTTCGGGTTGAGCGACCGCACGGGAATGACGCGGGAGGAGGCGGAAGCGTTCATCGACGGCTACTACGCGAACTTCCCCGGCATCAAGGCCTGGCAGGAGCACGTGCTGGCGACGACGAAGCAGCAGGGGTACGCGGAGACGCTATTCGGGAGGCGACGCTACCTGCCCGCCATCCACAGCACGAACTTCCAGGTGCGGAGCGCGGCCGAGCGCGAGGCGATCAACATGCCGATCCAGGGGACGGCGGCGGACATCATCAAGGTGGCGATGATCCGCATCGCGGACGCGGCCCGGGAGCGCGAGCTGCGCAGCCGCATGATCCTGCAGGTCCACGACGAGCTCATCTTCGAGGGGCCGTCGGACGAGGCGGACGAGGTGGGGGCGCTGCTGGCGGAGGTGATGCCGGCGAGCATCGAGCTGAAGGTGCCGCTCAAGGTAGACCTGAAGCGCGGCCGGACCTGGGCGGAGCTGTAGTCCTAGCCCCCGCCTATGGCGGGGACGATGGTGACCTCGTCGTTGGGGGCGATGGGCTCGGTGAGGCCGTAGCGGAAAGCGTGGCCGTTGAGGGCGACGGAGAGCTCCGGGCGCACACGGCCGTCCTCCACGGCGCGCTCGTAGAAGCCGGGACAGCGCACGTCGATGGCGCGGAGAACCTCGCCGAGCGTGGCGCCCGCGACCTCGAGGGTCGCGGCGCCGGCGCAGAGCGAGCGCAGCGGCGACGGTATGAGAACCGTCGCCACCGGACTACTGCAGGTTGTGGAGCTCCTCCACCACGCGGCGCGGGGAGATGGGCAGCTCCGTGAAGCGATGCCCGGTGGCATCGTGGACGGCATTGGCGATGGCCGCCAGCGGCGGCACGATCGGCACCTCGCCCACCCCGCGGACGCCGAAGGGGTGCCCGGGGTTGGGAACCTCGACGATGATCGTGTCGATCATCGGGAGGTCGAGGCTGGTGGGCATGCGGTAGTCGAGGAAGGAGGCGTTTTCCATACGCCCGTCCTCGCCGTAGTAGTACTCCTCGTTGAGCGCCCAGCCGATGCCCTGGACGACGCCGCCCTGCATCTGGCCCTCGACGTACGCGGGGTGCACGGCCGTGCCGACATCCTGGGCGATCGTGTAGCGGAGGATGTCGACCTTGCCGGTGTCGGGGTCGACTTCGACATCGACGACGTGGACGCCAAACGCAGCGCCGGGGCTGCGGGCGACAACGCTGCCGCGACCCTGGAGCGGGCCGCCGGTCTCCATCTGCTTCCCCGCCAGCTCGGCGAAGGTCATCGTCTTCTCGCTGTCGGAGGTGTGGCGGAGGGCGCCGTCGGCGTACTCCACATCCTCGGCCTCGCACTCCCAGAGCTGGGCCGCGCGGGCGACCATCTGCTGCTGGATATCGAGCCCGGCCTCGTACACGGCCTGGCCGCTGGCGTAGGCGGTGCGCGAGCCGCCGGTCACGTCGTTGTGGCCGACGGAGTCGGTGTCGACGACGGTGGGGCGGACGCTGTCGTACTCGATGCCGAGCGTCTCGGCGAGCTGCATGGCCAGCGAGGCGCGGGTGCCGCCGATATCGGTCGAGCCCTCGATGAGGTTGACCGTGCCGTCCGGGTTGACGGAGGCGACGACGGAGGACTGCATGCCCGCGTTGAACCAGAAGCCGCCGGCAACGCCGCGGCCGCGGTTCGGCCCCTCGATCGGGGAGTTGTAGTGGTCGGAGGCCTGGGCGGCCTGTACCGTCTCCTCCTGCCCGATGCGGGGGTGGGCGACGCCGGTGATCATGCGGGTGCCCTCATGGGCGCTGTTGTTCAGGCGGAACTGGAGCGGGTCAGCTCCGGTTTCGCGGGCGACCTCGTCGATGAGCTGCTCGACGCAGAACGAGGCGTTGGGGGCGCCGGGCGCCCGGTAGGCGGCCACCTTCGGCTTGTTCACGACGACGTCGTAGGCATCGACCTTGAAGTTCTCCACCTCGTAGGGGGAGAGCATGCACATGGCGCCGGCCATGACGGGCGAGCCGGGGAAGGCGCCTGCCTCGAAGGCGAGGCTGACCTCGGCGGCCGTGATCTTGCCGTCCTTGACGGCGATCTTGCCCTTCATGTGGCCGCCGCTGGTGGGGCCGGTGGCCTGGAAGACATCGGTGCGGTCCATGGTGAGCTGCACGGGGCGGCCACACTTGCGGGAGAGCAGCGCCGCAACCGGCTCCAGGTAGACGCCGATCTTCCCGCCGAAGCCGCCGCCGATCTCCATGGGGATGACGCGGATGCGGGAGACGGGCAGCTGGAGCAGCTCGGCGAGCGCGCCACGGACGGCGAACGCGCCCTGCGTGCTCGTCCAGACCGTGAGGGTGCCGTCGGAGTTCCAGTTGGCAGTGCCGTTGTGGGGCTCGATGTAGCCCTGGTGGACCATCTTCGTGTCGAACTCGCGCTCGACGACGACATCGGCCTCGGCGTACGCGGCCTCGACGTCGCCACCCTCGAAGCGGTTGTGCGCCGCGACGTTGCTGGCGTTCTCCGACTCCTCGCCGGTCGGCGTCTTCGTGTGGCGGCTCGCATCGAGCAGCGGGGCATCGTCGCGCATCGCGTCCTGCACGTTGAGGACGGGCGGGAGCACCTCGTACTCGACCTTGATGGCCTCGATGGCCGTGAGCGCGTCGTGCACGTTCGTCGCGGCGACGCCGGCGACGGCGTGGCCGCGGTAGAGCGCCTTGTCGGCGGCGAGCACGTTCTTGCTCATGTCGGAGGCGGTCGAAGCGCCTTCGCCCATGTCGAGCACCTTGTCGGCGACGACGGGCAGGTCGCTGTGGGTCACGACCGCGAGGACGCCGTGCATGGCCTCGGCCGCGCTCGTGTCGATGGAGAGGATGCGCGCGTGCGCGTGGGGACTGCGCAGGACGGCGCCCTGGACGAGGTCGGGAAGGTGGATGTCGGCGCCGTAGAGCGCCTTGCCCGTGACCTTCTCGACGCCGTCGGGGCGGATGGGACGGGTGCCGATGACCTTGTAGTCAGGCTTCTCGGTGGTTGTCATGCGGAGACCTCCTCCATCTCGGACGCCTTGAGGACGGCGCGGACGATCTTGTCGTAGCCGGTGCAGCGGCAGAGGTTGCCGGCCAGCCAGTGGCGGACGCGGCCTTCGTCGGCATCCGGCTCGCTATCGAGCAGGGCCTTGGCGGCGACGATGAACCCGGGGGTGCAGACGCCGCACTGGAGCGCAGCTTCTTCGAGGAAGCACTGCTGGAGCGGGTGCAGGGTGTCGCCGTCGGCGACGCCCTCGATGGTGACGACCTCGGCGCCCTCGGCCTCTACGCCGAGGACGCAGCAGGAGTTCACGACGCGGCCGTCCATGAGGACGCTACAGGCGCCGCAGTTGCCGTTGTTGCAGCCTTCCTTGGTGCCGGTCAGGCCGAGCTCGTCGCGCAGGACTTCGAGCAGGCTCTGGCGGGGCTCGCAGAGGAAGTCGATCTCCTCGCCGTTGAGGGTGGTCTGGATGTGGGTGCGACGGGGCATGGGCTAGGCCTCCCGGGCTCGTTCGAGCGCCCGGTCGAGGGCGCGGTAGGTGAGGACACGCGTGAGGTGCACGCGCTGGGCGACGGAGCCGCGCATGTCCGTGATGGGGGTGGCCGCATCGGCGGCAATGTCGGCGGCGCGGGCGAAGCTGTCCTCGGTCGGTGTCTCGCCGACGAGGGCGTCACCGGCAGCCGCAACGTAGAGGGGCACCGGCGCGACGGCGCCGACGGAGATGCGCGCCCCTTCGATACGGTCCCCGCTGGCATCGAGGTCGACGCGGGCGCCGACGTTGACGACGGCGATGTCCATCTCGTTGCGGGGGATGAAGCGGTGGAAGAACGAGCCCGAGTTAGCGGGCTGCGGCGGGATGTTGATCTTGATGATCAGCTCGCCGGGCCCGAGGACGTTCTGGCCGGGGCCGGTGAAGAAGTCCTCGAGAGCCAGATCACGCGTGCCTTCGACGGAGCCGAGGGTGAGCGTGGCGCCGAGCGCGATGAGGGCGGGCACGGTGTCGGCGGCGGGGCCGCTGTTGCCGATGTTGCCGCCGAAGCAGGCGCGGCTCTGGATCTGGATGCCGCCGACGAGCGTCGCGCAGTCGATGACGCAGGGCAGGCGGCGGACGATCTCGTCGTCCTCGTAAATCTCGGCGAACGGAACAGAGGCTCCGATCTCGAGGCCGCCGTCGCCGGTCCAGGCGTAGCTGGTGAGCTCGGGGATGTGCTTGACGTCGATGAGCTGGTCGACCTGTTTCCGGCCTTCGCGCAGCTGGACGATGATGTCGGTACCGCCAGCGAGGAAGGCCGAGGTCTTGCCGTTCTGGAGGGCGGCGTACGCCTCGCCGAGCGAGGAGGGCGCCAGGTAGTCAATCTCCTTCATGAACAATCCTTCGGAAGACTGGGCGGCCTGAAGCCGCCCGCACGGCGCACGATCATAAGGGTGAACCCCTGTGTTGTCTGCGAACGGCCCCTCCGGGCGGTGGTCAGGAGGACGCCTGCTGCTCGTTCCAGGCGCGGAGAGCTGCGGGCTGGTTGGTAATGATGCCGTCGACGCCCGAGTCGGCGAGGCGAGCCCAGTCGGCGGGCGTGTCGGCGGTCCAGGTCCAGAGCTTCAGGCTGTGCTCGCGGGCGGCGTCGGCGGCGTGCGGCCCGGTGACGGCGTGGAAGAGGGAGATGGCGCCGACGCCGTGCTCGTTGGCGCGGGCGCAGAGCGCCTTCAGCCCGGCGCCGCCCATCGGCGCGACGATGAAGGCCGCGTCGATATCCGGGGCGAGGGCACGGGCGCGCTCGACGAGGTCGTGGTCGAAGGAGTGGAGGGCGGTCCAGGACTCGGCGCCGTGACGGCGGATGATGGCGAGGGTGGCGTCGAGGAGGGCAGGGCCCTCCTCGGGATGGTCGGGGGCTACCTTCAGCTCGCACATGACGTCGATGCCGCCATCGACGAGGTCGAGCACCTCGTCGAGCGAGGGCACGGGCTCGCCCTCACCGGCGTCGGCGCGGGCGAGGTCGGCGAGGGGCACGGCGGCGACCGGGCCGGAGAGGTTCGTGGTGCGGTCGAGGGTGTGGTCGTGGAGGAGGACAGGGACGCCGTCGGCGCAGAGGTGGAGGTCGATCTCCATGGCAGCAGCGCTCGCGAGGGAGGCGCGCACGCCCGCGAGGGTGTTGGCGGGAGCTTCGCCGGCGGCGGCGGCGTGGGCGATGACCATCGGTGTGTTCATGACGCCAGCGAGGATAACGCGCGTCCGTGCGAGACTGTGCGGATGCCCCAGGAGTGCCTGTTCTGCGCCATCGTTGCGGGGGAGGAACCCGCCAGCATCGTCTGGGAGGACTCCCTTGCAGTGGCGTTTATGGACCTGCGCCAGCCGAACCCGGGCCACGTGCTCGTCGTCCCCCGTGAGCACATCGCCGACATCCTGGAGCTCGACGACCGCACCGGCGCCGCCTTGATGAAAGCGACGACGCGGGTAGCAAGGGGTGTTGCGCGCGCGTTCGCCCCCGACGGCCTCAACGTGTGGCAGTCGACGGGAGAAGCAGCGGGCCAGGAAGTGTTTCACCTGCACCTGCACGTGATGCCGCGCCAGACGGGTGACGCGCTCTTCCGCCCCTACACGGAGCTCCCTCTGCCGACGCCGCGGGCCACGCTGAACGCGCTCGCCGCAGAGCTTCGCGCGAAGTTGACGGAGGGAGCGTGAGCGCCGAAGCCGCCCCCGAGACCGGCCCCCGCAATCCGTTCGCCAGCCGCGACTACCGGGCGTGGCTGACGGCGTCGGTCGTGACGGCGCTCGGCGTCGGCATCCAGATCGTGACGGTGCCGCTGTTCATCCGGGACCGCGTCGAGCCGGACGAACGGGCGGCGGTGATCGCGGGGGCGCTCATCATCCAGACCTTGCCGGGCGTGTTCCTGACGCTGCTGGGCGGAGTCATCGCCGACCGCGTCGAGCCGCGTCTGCTCCTGTTCCGCGCGACCACAGTGATGGCGACGGTCTCGGCCGTGTACGTGGTGCTCTCGGCAGCCGAGGTGACGATCGTATGGCCGGTGTTCGCACTCTCGGCCATGGTCGGGGCGGTGGCGGCCTTCGAGCAGCCTGCGCGGCAGGGCGTGCTGCCGCAGATGGTCACGCGCCCGCAGCTCCAGAACGCCGTGATCCTCGGGAACGTGGGGTTCCTGGCGGCGGGCCAGTTCGCGGGTCCGGCGCTGGGAGGGTTCGTCGGGGGCGACGCCGGGCTGACGGCGGCATTCGCGCTCGAGACGGGACTCCTGGCACTTGGGGCGCTGCTGTTCCTGACGCTCGGCCACTACGAGCCTCGCGTACCCGAGCGACACGACGTGCGCACCGAGCTCCTTGAGGGCCTGCGCTACGTTCGCCGCTCCCGCAACATCGTCGGACTGCTGATCCTCGCGGCGATGCCCGGGATCTTCTATGCGGGTCCGCTCACGGTGAACATGCTCCTCGTCGTGGAGGACGTCCTGATGCTGGAAGACCGCTGGGTGGGCATCCTCTTCGGGACGTTCGGGGCCGGCATGATCATCAGCTCGGCGTTGATGACCTTGCGGCCACTCCCCAGGCGAGGGTTGCTGCTGGCGCTCTCACCCATCGTCGGCGCCCCGTTGCTGGTCCTGTTCGGGTTGAGCGAGACACCCTGGCTGACGGTCGCGGCCCTGCTCGCGATCGGGCCTCCCGCGGCCATCTTCACCAACCTGAGCCTGGCGCTGCTGCAGGAGCAGACTGACGAAGCGGTGATGGGGCGCGTGATGGGGGTCTACTCGCTGATGTTCGTGGCCTCCGCGCCGATCGGGTACGCGCAGACCGGGCTCGTCACCAGCCTGGTCGGGCCCCAGGCCAGCATCGTGGCAAGCGCAGCCGCCGGCGGCATCGCCGGGATTGCACTGCTGATCTGGCTCCCCGTGCGGAAGCTGCGCTAGGGGTCGGCGCCGCTACGGCTGAACCGGACTCGGGTGGACCGCAATCCCATCGTCGGCCGCGATCACGGGCCGGATTCCGTGAACGGGCGCGGATGTGGGATAGTTGGGAGTGCACAGCATGGCAGCCTCACCGCGCTCGACATCCCGGAAGGGGCAGCATATCGGTCGACCCCGACATACGGGGGAGGCCCCCTCCCCCGACGCGCGAGAGCAGATTCTTCAGGCCGCGGCAACGCTGATGGCGCAACAGGGCTACGCCGGGACGACGCTTCGGGAGATCGCGGACAAGGTGGGCATTCGCGCCCCGTCGCTGTACCACTACTTCCGCAACAAGGATGAGATCGCGCTCGCGCTCAGCAACTCGGGGATCGAGGAGTCGCTTGCCCGGGGCCATGTGATCGCCACAGGACCGGAAGCGCCCTCGGAGCGCCTCCACAGGTGGATCTGGGAGGTTGTCCACAGCCTCTGCGACTTTCCCTACGATCTCTCCTGGATGCTCGATGCGAGCCTGCAACCGCCGTGGCCGGAATCCGACGAAGGCCAGACGGAGTTCTGGCAGGAGGACATTCTTGGACTCGTCAGTGCCGGAATCGACGAGGGTGAATTCCTCCCGGCCGATCCGCGCCTCGGGTTGATCGCAATCGTTGGCCTGATTCAGGCGACCATCAGCCGCTATCACGGTCAGTCGCCGGGCACGTTCTCGCCCGCTGAGATGGCTGACTACATTGCCGCGTTCGCCGTGCGGGCGCTGGCTGTCGAGCCGGACACGTTCGAGCCCCCGGCGCGCTAGGCTCGCTGCCCCCAGGAAACCGCGAGCCCGCTGTACATTGGCTTGACCCACCTCTTTCTATGCCTTATTAGTTATTGCAGCAGCCCAGGGGCCTGGAAACGTGAATCCAGAACGAACCGAGGCCGAAACGGAAGCCGTGGAGGGCGCTCAGCCCGACGAACCGGCTGCGGGAAGCCGCAACCCCTTCGCGAGCCGCGACTACCGGGCGTGGCTGACGGCGTCGGTCGTGATGGCGCTCGGGGTCGGCATCCAGATCGTGGCCGTCCCGCTCTTCATTCGCGATCGTGTTGAGCCGGATGAGCGCGCCGCAGCAATCGCCGGTGCGCTCATGATCCAGGAACTCCCAGGCGTGTTCCTGACGCTGTTCGGTGGCGTGCTCGCCGATCGGATAGAGGCGCGCCTGATCCTCGTCCGGGCGACCGCAGTGGCGGCAGTGGTTGCTGCGGTCTACCTGGTACTTGCCGCCGCATCGGTGACGATCCTGTGGCCGGTGTTCCTTCTCTCGGCCGTGATCGGTGCGGTGGGAGCGTTTGAGAATCCTGCACGCATGGGAGTGCTGCCGCAGCTTGTGACGCGGCCGCAGCTGCAGAACGCCGTGATCATCGGGAATGTGGGCTTTCTCGCGGCCTCGGACTTTTTCGGTCCGGCGCTGGGCGGACTGGTAGCGGGCTTCGCGGGTCTAACCGCAGCCTTCTCCCTCGAGACAGGATTGCTGGCCGCAGGAGCGCTGCTGTTCCTCATGCTGCGGAAATACCGGCCGGAGACGCCGGCGGAGGCAGGCAGCATCCGTGGCGACCTCACCGAAGGGCTCAAGTACGTCATTCGCTCGCGAGCCATTCTCGGTCTGCTCATCCTGTCGGCGATGCTCGGAATCTTCTTCGGCGGCCCCATCACGGTGACGATGCTGCTCATCGTGGAGGATGTGCTGAAGCTGGGAGACCACTGGGTCGGCATCCTCTTCGCCGCATTCGGGGCGGGCATGATCGTCAGTTCGGGGGTGATGACCTTGCGGCCGCTCCCCCGGAGAGGCCTGCTGGTGGCGCTCTCTCCGGTACTGGCGGCGCCGCCCCTTGTGCTCTTCGGGTTGAGCGAAGTGCCGTGGCTGACGGTGGTGGCGCTGCTGGCCATCGGACCGCCCGCCGCGATCTTCATGAATCTGAGCCTCGCCCTCCTGCAGGAGAACACACCGCAGGCGGTGATGGGCCGCGTGATGGGCGTCTACTCGCTCATGTTCGCAGCCTCGATGCCCATCGGCATCGCGCAGACCGGGCTGCTCGCGACGCTCTGGGGACCACAGGTAGCCATCGTCGCCAGCTCCATCGCGGGCGGCATCGCGGGTCTCCTGCTCCTCGTCTGGTCTCCCATCCGGAAGCTGCGCTGAGGCTGGCTCGGCTACAGCTGGATGATGGAGCGACCCGAGATGTGGCCGGCGGCGAGGGCGTCGGTGGCCTCGTTGATCTGGTCGAGCTCGTAGCTGGCGGTCACGAGCGCGTCGAGGTCGAGGTCGCCCTCCTTGTACCAGCGGATGAACATCGGGAAGTCGCGGTCGGGGCGGCAGGAGCCGCCGATGCTGCCGATGTACTTCTTCTCGTTGATGAGGAGGTCGCGCGCGTCGATCTCGACGTTCGTCTGGGGGACGCCCACGAGGACGGCCATGCCGCCGGTGCGAACGCCCATCACGCCGGGACGGGCGGCGGGCAGGATCTGCTCCATCGTCTGCTTCACGCCGATGCAGTCGAAGGCGTAGTCGACCCCGGCCAGGGGCCGGCCCATGAAGTCGAACTCGGTATCGCTGGTCGTGAGGGCGCGGACCTGCTCGACGGCGTCGCCGTCGGAGGCGTTGACGCCGATGGTGGCGCCGAACTGCTTCGCGAACTCGAGCTTCTCCTCGTTCAGGTCGACGGCGATGATGGGGTCGGCGCCGACGACGGCAGCGGCAACGATCGCGGAGAGACCCACGCCACCGACGCCGAAGACGGCGACGCTCTCGCCCTGCTTCACGCCGGCCGTGTGGTAGGCCGCGCCCGAACCGGTCATGACGGCGCAGCCGATGATGGCGGTGACGTCGGTGCGGACGTCGTCGGGCATGGACACGATGTACTGCTCGTCGGCGATGGTGTGGTCGGCCCAGGTGAAGACGCCCTGGGAGATGGCGGTGGAGCCATCCTCGAGCTGGAGGGAGATGGGGTCGGGGCGGCGGCCAAGGTCGGGGCTACGCGGCACCCAGGTGACCATGACGCGGTCGCCTTCCTTGACGTGCGTCACCTCGCTGCCGGCTGCGACGACGGTGCCGGTCGACTCGTGTCCGAGGAGCTGGGGAGCGGGTCGGGGGCCGTGCATCTGGTGGAGCTGCGAGTGGCAGATGCCACTGGCGAACTGCTTGACGACCACCTGGTGGGGTCCGGGATCGGGGAGGGCGATCTCGTCGATGCGGAGGGGTCCGGGCTCGGAAGGGCAAACGACTACACGTGCATCGGTAGGCATGGGCTGAGCTCCTTCTGCGGTAGTGGCGGCGAATCTTACCCGTCCGCCTCGATGAATTCGCCCCACCCTCTCGCTCGGGGCGGAGCGGGAGTGTCGGGGACTCTTCCCGTATCATCCGGCGGGCTACGACCACAAGGGGTGATCAGATGGCAGAGATCGACGGCGCGACCGTAATCGCTCGCAGCCTCAAGCAGCAGGGCGTCGACTACATGTTCGGCGTGGTGGGATTCCCGGTAGCGGGCATCGCGGCAGCGGCCCAGCGCGAGGGCATCCAGTACTACGGCTTCCACAACGAGCAGGCGGCGAGCTACGCCGCGGGCGCGGTCGGCTACCTGACCGGGCGTCCGGGGGCATGCCTGACGGTGTGCGGTCCGGGAATGATCCACGGCATCGCGGGCATGGCGAACGCGTGGTCGAACACGTGGCCGATGATCCTGATCGGCGGCGCGCCGGACTCGTACCAGGACGGGCAGGGCTCGTTCCAGGAGGCGCCGCAGGTTGAGGCGGCACGGCCGTTCGCGAAGCTGTCGCGCCGGGCCGAGGCCATCGAGCGGGTGCCGTACTACGTGGAGCAGGCGGTTCGCACGAGCATGTACGGACGACCCGGGGCCGTGTACCTCGACTTCGCCAACGACGTGATCACCGCCCGGGTCGAGGAGACGGACATCGAGTTCAAGGACCGCTGTCCGGACGCGCCCCGCACCTATGCCGAGCCCGGCTCGATCGACGCCGCGGTGGACGCGCTGAAGTCGGCGGAGCGCCCGCTCGTCATCGTCGGCAAAGGCATGGCCTACGCGCGCGCCGAGGACGAGGTGCGGGAGTTCATCGACAAGACGCAGCTGCCCTTCCTGGCCTCGCCGATGGGCAAGGGCGTCGTGCCCGACGACCACCCGCTGTCGGTGGCGCCGGCGCGCTCCTACGCGCTCCAGAACGCGGACCTGGTGTTCCTGATGGGGGCGCGGCTGAACTGGATCATGCACTTCGGCCTGCCGCCGCGGTTCAACAAGGACGTGCGCGTGGTGCAGATGGACATCAGCGCGGAGGAGATCGGCACGAACGTGCCGACGGAGGTCGCACTGGTGGGCGACGGCAAGGCGATCACGAGCCAGCTGAACGTCTCGCTCGAGCAGAACCCCTGGACCTACCCGCAGGAGACGACCTGGTGGACCGGCCTCTCGGCGAAGGCCGAGGAGAACCGCCAGGCCGTGGCCGCGATGGAAGTGGACGACTCGGAGCCGATGGGCTACTACCGCGTGCTGCGGGCCGTTCGCGAGGCGATTCCCGACGACGCGATCATCGCGAGCGAGGGCGCGAGCACGATGGACATCGGCCGCACGGTGCTGCCGAACATCGTTCCGCGCTCGCGCCTGGATGCGGGCACATTCGGGACGATGGGCGTAGGCGTGGCCCAGGCGATCGCCGCCGCCGCCGTTCACCCCGACCGCAAGATCGTGGCCGTGGAGGGCGACGCGGGCTTCGGCTTCAGCGCGATGGAGGTCGAGGTGGCCTGCCGCTACAACCTGCCGATCACGTTCATCGTGGTGAACAACAACGGCATCGGCGGCGGTCCCAGCGAGCTCGACCCGAACAACATCCCGCCGGGCTCGTACATGCCGAACGCGCGCTACGAGAAGATCATCGAGGCGTTCGGGGGCAAGGGCTACTTCGTCACGACCGTGGACGAACTGGACTCGACCCTGCGGACGGCCGTCAACGACCCGGCGCCGTCGATCGTGAACATCATGATCGACCCGAAGGCGCAGCGAAAGCCGCAGCCCTTCGGCTGGCTCACGCGCTAGGTCGCATGGCGCTCAACCGCACGGAGGCCGCCAGCCTGTTGGTGCTGGCGGCCTCCGTCGTGTTCGGGGTCGTGCTGGGGTTGGTCCTTGCGCTCCAGCCGGCGCCGGAGGATCCGCTCGAGGAGCAGTGGCTACAACTGGGGGTAGCCGAGCCGGAGATCGTGTTCCTCGGGAGTTTCACGGCCACGGAGCGCTACGCAATCGCGCGGGAAGTGAAGAGCGTCCAGCTCTCTTTCGCCGAACGCTTCGGCGTCGTGACTTCGGAGTTCACGCTCTATATCTCAACCGAGTTCGAGGCGCTGAACGAGGCGTACCGGGAATGGCTCGATGCGGATTATCGACGGCGGGGCGTCGAGTTGCCCTCGTGGTTCAGGTGCGGCGGCCGGGCCCCGCCTGAGGCCATCTTCATCGCGCTCGAGAGCTGCGACGAGGACGTGCGAGCGCACGGTGGGCCCATCGCGCACGAGTACTTCCACATCCTCCAGTACCACCTCGGGTGGGTTGGCGGGGCCAGAGGCTGGCCGTACTGGCTCCTCGAGGGCGCAGCGGAATACGCGAGCGCTCACTACCGCGAGGAACAGGGACGATCGAACCTGTCGTACCGGCGGGAGGTGGCCCGGATGGAGTGGGGGGCGCTGGGGCTCTGTTTTCCGGGACGGGGACTCTGCAACAAGGGTAGGAACATCCAGGGCCCAGACCTCACCGGCCAAGCCGACCTCGTGCTCCAATACCAGGTCGGCTTTCTCGCCGTCGACTGGCTCGTCGATCGGAAGGGCGAGGAAGCACTCATCGAGTTCTTCCGGCAGGGAGGAGGTCAGCAGGAGTTCGAAGGGGCTTTCGGCATGACGCCGGAGGAGTTCGCCGATGCTTTCGAGGAGTACTGGCGGGAGACCGCATCACCGTTCGAGTTGAAGATCACCGGGAAGGTGCTCGACCCCGAGGGCAGGCCCGCGGCCTACGTCCAGGTCCACATCGTGGCGGCAGTCGAGGACGAGAGGATTGTTGTGATGGGGGCGCGGGCGAACTCACGGGGAGAGTTCGAGGTCTATCGCCCCGATGAGCGCCACACACTCGGTGTCTTTCTGAAGTGCCCGGACGGCAGCCGCGCCTACTCGGCCTTTCTCGGTGAGTGGAGCCAAGGGGGTTTCGTTGCTGACGCCGATGGCCGGTTCGAGCCGGACGAGGCTGGGGCGGAGCCGGTGGCCGGGAGGAGGAACCTCGCCGGCATCGCCATCGAACTTCCGGAGACCCCGGAGACGATCGTGGCGCGACACTGTCAACGCTGAGGAGTTCGTGGGGTCAGCGAAGACCTGGTCGGTGTTCGTATCGTGGTCATCGGGCAGCCGCCGGACCGTCTCAGATGGACCTACTGCACTTTCCGGAGCCTGGCGGTGCCGCTGACGCGCGGCGTCGACTCGGTGCTAGGGTGCGGTCATGCTGACTGCTGGCCTGAGACTCGTAGCACTCCTGGGGGTCCTGGCAGCGGCCGCGGTCGCCGCCGGCATCGGGGTGGAACGCGGGACGGCAGACGCGGAGGAGGCCGCAACCCAAACGGTGACCACCGAGCTGCGGCCCGGATGGAACCTGGCGGGGTGGACGGAGGATGAGGCGGAAGTCTCGGAGATCTTCGAGGCGGTACCGCCACTTGAAGTGGTCTACGCGTGGGACACGTTCAGGCACCGGTTCTCCGCAGCGTTCCGCGAGGACTTCGGACAGGCGAACGGCCTGACGACGCTGACTCCCGGGATGGGCCTCTTCCTGTATGTGGGTGGGGCTGACACCGTGGAGTGGACACGCCCGCTGAATACAAGGAGCGGGGCGACAACGCTCCGGCCGGGCTGGAATCTCGTGACCTGGTCCGGCCCCGACGGGATCGCAACCGACGAAGCCCTTGAGGTGCTGGGCGACATGGCAATCGCGGCGCAGGGGGTCGATGGCGACACGCTCACGACGCTCACGACAGGCAGCGCCTTCTGGTTGCAGGTGTCGTCGTTGAGGGAGTGGTGGCAGTTGGACACGCCGCCGATCGCCATCTTTGGCTTCTCGGTACCGAAGCACCGGCGGGGCCCCCTCACCAGGGAAGTCGACCGCCTGGTGACCTACTTCGGACGACAGCTGGGGGTGGGGGTATCGGAGCTACGAATCCGCTTCGGCCATGACTACGCTCCGTGCAGCGAGTACGTGAGCCGAACCATATTTCTCAACACAGTCTGTCTCGACTCCCTCGCGTACGAGTATGCCCACGCCCTCCAGGACGAACTGGGGAGACGCAACGGACGCGAGAACAACGAGCCTGACTGGCTGGCCGTGGGAGCGGCCGCGTACTGGTCGGAGCGGCACGACGCGTGGCGTGCCTTCCAGAGCTACGACACCCGGCTTCGCCACACGGTCATTCCGCTTGCCAGGGAAATCACCCTTCCCCTTGAGCGGTTCTGGGGCGAAGGGTCAGTACGGACCTCGAGAACCCAGGCGCTGTCCCACTTGGCGGTCGACTGGCTCGTGAACCACGCGGGCGAAGAGGCACTGTTCAACTTCTACGCACAGGAGCAGCCGTCGGCGTGGCCATCACGGTTCAAGGCCGCATTCGGCCTCTCGACGGCCGAGTTCTACGAGGCGTTCAAGGCCTACCGGGCCCGGGTAGCCCCGGCGACCCATCGCATCACGGGGACGTTCGTCGACGCCTCGGCGAAGCCTCTTCCCTCCATCCGAATTGCGATCCATGCGCCCGATGGCGAAATGGTCGCGCGGGCGGGAGGCCTGACAGGGCCTCCGACGTTTGCTATCGAGGTGCCGGAGGGTTCGTACCTGCTGTCGTTTCATATCGGGACCTGCCACATCGGCTGGTACGGGCGGCACGGACGGATCGTCCAATCCCAGGCGGAAGCGGAACTTGTCGCGAGCTCCCTCCGCGGAGCCGACCTGAGAGTCCAGTTCACGAGATTGTGTTCGAGCATCCAGGGGGTCATCCGCGACACTGACGGCTCCGCTGTCGCCGGCGTTCAGGCGGAGGCCTTCTCCGCGACAAGTCGCCGGTCCGCAGCAATAGGGCTGAGCGACGAGGCGGGCTCGTTCTCACTCGAGTTGCGGGACGGCTCGTACCTGCTCTCCTTCTCGCAGGGTGGGGAAACCCTTGGCTGGTTCGCGGGCTGGACGGTAGTTCCCCCGAGCCTGGCGGTAAAGCTGGCCCCCGATCGCGGGGACGCGAAGCCTCTCGTCGTCGATCGTGACGACCTCGGCGATGTACTCCGGGCAATCCGGCTTGAGGTCCTTCTGCCGGCAACCCGGATAGCAATCGACGGCACAATCCACGACTCGGCTGGCAACCCCGTTCGTGGAGCCCAGGTTTCAGCACACTCCGTGGACGGGCGGGGGCTCGCCTTCGGAACAACCGACATCGATGGAACTTTCGCGCTGGAGGCGCGCCAGGGTGTCTACGTTCTTGGTGTACGAGTCGAGACCTGCGACCGCACGTGGTACCACGACACAGAGGGGACTACGCCGTCGCTGCAGGACGCGACCGTGCTAGACCCGACGGTCGACAGCACGACCGGAATCGAGATTCGTTTTCCGGAATCCCAGGTGGACGGAACCTGCCTTGAGTAGCGGGACTGCCCCCGGTTCGCCCGGCAACGCGTACGATTCCGCGCCGGGGAGGCACACGCATGACTGACGTGGACGCTGGACTGCCGGACTTCTCGGCGATGACGCCGGGGCAGGTGACGGACGCGTGCGAGGGGGCGATCGCGGCGTGCGATGCGGCGGTCGACGCGATCGTGGCGACGCCGGACGGGGAGCGCACGTTCGCGAACACGCTGGGGGCGCTGGAGGCGGCGACGGACGGCGTCTCGCAGGCGTCGGGGCAGTACGCCTTCATGGCGTACGTGGCCACGGACGCCGAACTGCGGGAGGCGGGGCGGGCGGCCGAGGAGCGCATCGACAAGTACCTCATCGACCTGTCGTTTCGGGAGGACTTGTACGCGGCGATCAAGGCGTACGCCGGGCGGGGCGAGGCGCTGGGGGCTGAGGAGCAACGGCTGCTCAACTTCGAGCTGCGCGACTACCGGCGGAACGGGTTCGAGCTCGGAGAGGCAGAGCGTGCACGGGTGCGGGAGCTGAGCGACGAGCTCGTGTCGCTGGGCGTGGAGTTCCAGAAGAACATCAACGAGTGGGACGACGGCATCCTCATCTCGCGGGAGGAGATGGCCGGGCTGCCAGACCCGTTCATCGACTCGCTTCGAACCGAAGAAGGGAACGGGGAGACGCGTTACCGGGTGTCGCTGGACTACCCGGAGTTCTTCCCGTTCATGGGGAAGGCGCAGTCGTCGGAGCTGCGGCGGGCGCTGTTCGCGAAGGAGCAGGTGAAGGGTGGGGACGCGAACGTGGCGGTGCTCGAACGGGCGCTTGCTGCGCGGCAAGAGATGGCGGCCCTGCTCGGGTACGACTCGTGGGCCTCGTATGCCCACGAGGTGTGCATGTCGAAGGAGCGGGAGCGGGTGGCGTCGTTCCTCGCGGACCTGCGGGAGCGGCTGATCGTGAAGGCGAAGGCGGACGTGGAACTGATGGCGGAGGTGAACGGCGGTCCCGTCAACATCTGGGACTGGCGCTACTGCCACGACCAGCTGCTGCAGACGCGCTTCGCGGTCGACGACTTCGAGGTGGCGCAGTACTTCCCGCTGGATGCCTGTCTGGATGGTCTGTTCGCGGTCTCCCAGGACCTGCTAGGGGTGCGCTTCGAGGCGCGCCCGGACGCGCCCGTGTGGCACGAGGACGTGCAGGCCTTCGACGTGTACGAGGCGGACGGCGACGAGGCGTTCGCGCGCTTCTACATGGACCTGTTCCCGCGGCCGAACACGTACGGCCACGCGGCAGCGTTCACGTTACGAGGCGGGCGGCGGTTGGCGGACGGGTCGTACCAGAAGCCGGTGAGCGCAATCGTCGCGAACTTCACCAAGCCATCGGCGGAGACGCCGTCGCTGCTGCGCCACAGCGAGGTGGAGACGCTGTTCCACGAGTTCGGACACATCCTCCACCAGACGTTGACGCGGGCCACGTACGCGCGCTTCAGCGGGACGCGGACGGAGCGCGACTTCGTGGAGGCGCCCTCGCAGATGCTGGAGCACTGGGTGTGGGACCGGGAGGTGCTGGCGAGCTTCACGCGCCACTACGAGACGGGCGAGCCGCTGCCTGACTCGCTGCTGGACGCGATGCTGGCAGCGAAGACGCTGAGCTCGGGCGTGATGATTGTGCGGCAGCTCTACTTCGCGCACCTCGACCAGGCCTACCACGCGCCCGGATTCGAGGGGGACAGCACGGCGGCGACGCGCGAGCTGCACGAGATCACGACGTTCCCGTACACGCCCGAGACGCACTTCCAGTCGGGGTGGGGGCACCTGTTCGGGTACGACGCGCGCTACTACGGCTACCTCTGGTCACACGTGTTCGGCGACGACATGTTCACGCGCTTCGAGGATGTGGGGCTCTTGAACGCGGATCTAGGGGCGGAGTACCGGCGCACGGTGCTGGAGCGGGGCGGCTCCGTCGACGGCGACCAGCTGGTGCGGGACTTCCTTGGTCGCGAGCCGAACTCTGACGCGTTCCTGCGGGGGCTGGGGCTGGAGGTCTGACCCGGGCGCCCGGCGCATCCGCCCGCCTGTAGACTCGCGCGACCAGACGGGGAGCGTGTCATGCAGGAACTGAACGGCAAGGTCGCGGTGGTGACGGGCGGAGGCAGCGGAATCGGACGGGCGATGGCCCTCGCCTTCGCGGACGAGGGAATGGACGTCGCCATCGGCGACATCGAGGCGGGGCCGGCCGAGGCCGTGGCGGAGGAGGTGCGGGCAAAGGGCCGGCGAGCCATCGCCGTAACCTGTGACGTGGCGGACAGCGCCTCGGTGCGGGCGCTGGCGGAAAGGACGAGGACGGAGCTGGGCGGCGCTCACGTCGTCTGCAACAACGCGGGGGTGGTAGCGAACAACCCCACGGCGGAGATGTCGGACACGGACTGGAGCTGGGTGCTGGGGGTCGACCTGGATGGCGTTGTGCATGGCATCCAGGCGTTCCTGCCGGGGCTCGTGGAGCAGGGCGAGGGGCACATCGTGAACACGTCGTCGATGGCGGGGCTGATCCCGCTGGCGGCGCCCGGCATCATCTCGTACACGGCGGCGAAGTACGGCGTGATGGGCATCACGGAGACGCTGCACGGCGAACTGGAGGGCTCGGGCGTGGGCGCCTCCGTCCTCTGCCCGGGGATCGTGAACACGCGCATCGGCGAGTCGGCGCGGAACCGGCCGGACGCGGAGGCCGTTCCGCCGCGCCCGGCCCCGCCGGCGGAGTTGCCGCCGGACTACGAGCCGCCACGCATCATCGGCGGGGAGCTCATCGAGCCGGACGTGGTCGCCCAGCGAGTGGTCGAGGCGGTGAAGCGCAACGAGCTCTACATCGTCACGCACCCGGAGACGCGCGGGCCGGTGGAGGAGCGCTTCGCGGCCATCCTGGCGGCGTACGACCGGGCCGAGGAGCTGCACGGGGGCGGCTAGCCCGAACGTGGGGGGGCAGCGGCCCACGCCATCCGTTTCCCGCCTGTAGACTCGCGCGCGACCGAATGTGGAGTGAGTCATGCGGGAACTGAACGGCAAGGTCGCGGTGATCACGGGCGGCGGCAGCGGCATCGGACGGTGCATGGCGCTCGCGTTCGCGGACGAGGGGATGGACATCTCCATCGGCGACATCGAGACCGCGGCGGGGGAGGCGGTGGCGGAGGAGGTCCGCGCGAAAGGGCGGCGGGCCATCTCGGTAGTCTGCGATGTGACTGATCTGGACTCGGTGCGGGCGCTGGCGGAGACGACGAAGGCGGAGCTGGGCGCGTACCACGTGGTGTGCAACAACGCAGGCGTCATCTCAGGTGGACCCACCGCCGAGATGAGCCCGGCGGAGTGGGAATGGGTGCTGGACGTCGATCTGCAGGGGGTCGTGAACGGCGTGATCGCGTTCCTGCCGGGGCTTGTGGAGCAGGGCGACGGCCACATCGTGAACACGGCGTCCATCGCTGGCCTGGTGCCAATGGCGGCCCCCGGCGTGATCAACTACACGACCGCGAAGTACGGCGTGGTCGGCATCACGGAGACACTCCACGACGAGCTCGCGCCGTTGGGTATCGGCGCCTCGGCGCTGTGCCCGGGAGTCGTGAACACGCGCATCAGCCAGTCGGCGCGCAACCGGCCGGATGCAGCGGGCGGGCCGGTGTCGGAGGAGGACATGGGGCCGCCGCTTGAGCTGCCGCCGGGGATGGAGCTGCCGCGCATCATCGGCGCCAACGTGCAGGAGCCCGATGCGATCGCGGCGCGGGTGGTCGAAGGGGTGAAGGCCAACGACCTCTACATCGTCACCCACCCGGAGACGCGAGAGGCGGTAGAGGAGCGCTTCGCGGCGATCATGGCGGCCTTCGACAAGCTCGAGGCCTCGCTGGGGTAGAACCATGACAACGGCGGCCGAGCCGACGCTGGAGTCGCTCTCCGACCGGGCGCGGGGGCTGCTGCAGGGCGCGCTCGACATCCACGTGCACGCGGACCCGGATCCGTACGCGGAGCGCAAGGCCGACTTCGCAGCGACGGTAGCGCGGGCGCGGGAAGCGGGGCTGGCGGGGCTCGTGCTGAAGAGCCACGAGTACCCGACGCAGCCGCTGGCGTGGACGCTCGACCGCGAGTTCAGCGGGATCGATGTGTACGGCGGCGTCGCATTGGATTGGGGGGTCGGCGGGCTGAACCCGGAGGCCGCGTCGATCACGCTGCGGATAGGGGGGAAGGTGGTGTGGATGCCAACCTTCGACGCCCTCCACTGGCGCGGCTACCGTCCGGGTGGCTTCAACAGCCCGCAGGAGCCGATCACCGTGCTGGATGAGGACGGGGAGCTCCTGCCCGTCTGCCACGACATCCTCGATGTGATCGCGAGCCACGACGCCGTGCTGGCGAGCGGTCACCTTTCGCCGGAGGAGACGGGGGCGATCCTCGGGGAGGGGCTGAGGCGGGGGATGCGCTGCGTGATCACGCACGCGTCGTTCTGGACGCCGGTCGAGCTGCAGCAGGAAATCGTGGCGAAGGGCGGGTACATCGAGCAGTGCGCGATCGCGGTCGCGGGAGAGGATGGGGAGGAGGCGTGGCCGGACCTGCTGCGGCAGGTGCGGGAGGTGGGGGCGGAGCGGGTCATCCTGTCGTCGGACCACGGGCAGGCGTCGAACCCGGAGCCGGCGGCGGCGCTGGCGCGTTTCGGGGAGCGCTTCGTGGAGGCGGGGCTCGGGGAGGACGAGGTGCGGCGGATGCTGTCGGAGAACCCGACGGCGCTCCTGACGGGGTAGATGGCGCCTACTCCAACGGTATCGTGACGGGGCGGGTCATGTTGCCGAAGGTGGGAAACCACGAGGAGTGCTTCCCCGGTCCGCCCGCGACGATCACGTGGATGTGCTCGGGACCGTCGGCGATCGGCGCCATGGCGTCGCGCTCGAAGAGGGGCACGGGGATGCCCTGCTCGGTGTGCTCCTGGATGACCTGGAACAGCTCGTCGGAGAGCTCCGCGAGGGGGTAGCGCGCGTTCTCGAAAACGTAGCGCTGGATGTCCTCGCGGGACCAGCCCTCGGCGGCGACGGTGGCGGCGTGCTCGGGTCCGAAGGCGAGCACGGGCGAGCCTCGCGAGAGGATGTTGTTGCTTCCCGCCTGCGACATGGAGCCGGCGATGGTGAGCATGATTCCGAGGGCGGTGTTGCTGCCGTGGTCCTGGATGTTGTGCGGGCCCTCGCAGCCGAAGACCGTGACGGCGTTCTCCCCGGGCTCGAAGCCGCGGGTGGTGTGGAAGGACGCCCACGGGCTGGCCTCGAGGTTCTCGGCGGCGCAGAACGCGAGCTTGGCGGGGGTGGCCTGGGTGGAGCGGTCGCCGCGCCCGGGCCAGGCGCCGGAGACGGTGAGCTGGATGAGGCGAAGGGCGCGCCCGAGGGTGGCGTTGGCGGCGAAGCCTGGGCCGAAGCAGCCGCTCCCCGAGTGGATGCCGAGCTCCCCCGCGATGGGCCCGCTGACGAGGAGGAAAAGGGAGACGGGGTGGGTCGTCGCGTTCACCCCGGAGAGGTTGAACTCCGGGTGGGCGATGGCGCGTACGGCCGCGATGAGGACGGGCATGTGTCCCGGGACGCAGCCGGCCATGACGGCGTTGACGGCGATGGCGTGCACAGTGGCCTCGCCGCGGCGGGGCGGGAGGATGCCCACGACCTCAAGGGGGTCGAGAGGCGTGCCCACGAGCATGGCGGCAACCCGCTCTTCCGTCGGGGGGATGACGGGGAGTCCGTCGGACCAGCCACGGGCGGCGAACTCGCGGCTGACGGCCGCAACGTCGTCGGGAAGCTCAAGCGTGGGGCCGGCACGTCCGGTGCCGAGCTCCTCGACCTCGACGGTCGAGGCAAGCTCCATCAGGGAGTCGTCGCTCACGCGCCGTTCCCCAGCAGGGCGGCTCGCAGGTCCAGAGTTGCCTCGCGGGCCTTCTCCTGCACGGCCTCAGGCTGGATGCCGCCGAGGGGGTGGGGGATCACGATATAGGGTAGCTCGGGCGCGCCGCGCTGCTCGGCTTCGAGCTTGAAGAGGCCTTCGAAGGCATCCGTGACGACGGTGACGGTCGGGATTCCGCGTTTTTCGAGGGCTATCGAGGCGTAGACACTCCACGCCGTGCAGGACCCTCAGTCGGATGACCCAACGACAACGAAGTCGCACTCCTCCGTGAGCATGGCCATGGTCGAGCGGCTGGCGGGCCCGGCGACAGGCTTGCTGCCGGTCGTGGTCGCGCCGATGTCCGCGGTAGCGCGCAGGTTCTCGACCATCGATTCGAGGAGGAGGCGGGCGTTGGCTTTGCGGTTCTCAAGGACGCCGGGGCGGAGGCCGTCGAGATCCGCGGGGCGGCGTGCGGCCTCCTGGGCGACGACGCGCGCGTGCCCGCGGGGGTCGAAGACGGTGATGGTGGAGTCGGACACGGGGGGTTCCTTTCGGCTCAGAGGCGGTTGGCGATGAGCTCCATGACCTCCTCGACCTCGGGGAAGCGGCCGGTGGCGTTCTTCGAGGCGATGACCTCGCCGTCGACGGCCCACTCGAAGCAGCCGCCGCCACCGGGGACGAGGGCGAAGCTGGCTATGTCGTCCTGGAGGGCGGCGAGGATCTCACCGGCCATCCACTGGGCGCGGGGCAGGTAGCCGCACTGGGCGCAGTACTCGAGGGTGACGGCCAGGCCCTGCTCGTTCACGGGTCGGATTGTAGCGGGTCCGGGATCAGGTCAGCGCTTCCAGCAGGGCGGGCAGGGCGGCGAGGGAGGGGATGGTGGGGTGGCCAGGTGGGGCCCCCGCCGGGCCGACCAGGACCGTGCAGGCCCCGACATCGCGGGCGGCATCGAGGTACTCGGACGTGTCGTCGAGGACGAGGGCGCGGGAGGGGTCGACACCGGCGAGCGCGAAGGCGCGCTCGTAGTAGCGAGGGTTGGGCTTCATGCAGCCCACGAGGTCGGCGCCGAACAGGATCCCGAACCGGTCCACGACACCCATCGGTGCCAGGTAGGCCTCAAGTTCCCAGGAGGCCTGGTTCGACGCTGTGTGGAGGGTGTAACCGGCGTCCGAGAGCGAGGCGACAATCTCCGCGGCATCCGGGAAGGCGGCTCGCACGCGGCGCATGATGTAAAGGCTCGCTTCACGGGCGAGGGCGGCGCAGGCTTCCCCCTCTGGCGGGTCCACGCCGACGTGCTCACACATCGCGACAAGCCAGGCCTGCTCGTACACCTCCAGGCCCTGGACATAGCGACCCTCAACAGCCATGGCCGGCTGGTGCGCTTCCGCGACCTGGCGCCAGGTGTCACGGTTGGCCTCGGCCCAGACCTCCGGCTCGCCGCCGAGCCGGGGCGGGAAGAACTCGGCGACGAGGCGGCGCCACTCCGGGGCGCGCCGGGAGTTGTCGCTGAGAACACCGCCGTCATCGATGAAGAGGGTGTAGTCGGGCACCCGCTCGATGGTGGGAAGGGAGACGCAAACGGGCAAGTGCGCCCTCACGCCTGGTCGAAATCGCGCCTGTCGATGCCAAGATCTCGGAGGATGCCGCGGATCGTGCCGAGCGGTATGTCCCTACGCCCGCGGTTGGGAATAGTCGTGTTCCTTCTGCCAACGGGGTTGGACCAGATTTCGTGGGAGCCTTTCCCCTGCCGTCGGAACTCGCATCCGAGTGCCCGCAACTTCCGGGTCACTTCCCGATGGGTCAAACCGCGACCTGTAGTTCACCCGCCTTGACGATCGCATCGGGCAACGGCCGCCCTTCTTCTGCGTAGATTTCGATGAATGAGGCTGCAACCGATTCGAGGTATTCGAGCGCCTCCTCAGGGGTCTCACCCCAAGCGCGGCACCCCGGCAAGATCGGCACTTCCGCCTCGTACATGTTCCCGTTGTCCTCGCACGGCTCCCGCAGGATGTACGGCAACTTGTACTCCGTCAGCATCGCTGGTTCCTCCGTGGGGGGACTCCACCCCAAAAGGATACCGCGCCACGCAGGGCAGCGCTGCTATGCTGCGCCGGGCACAAGGAGGCAAGCGATGGCACTTCACATCCAGAAGTCGGACGAGGGCGAGACGACCGAGCGCTCGGAGCTTGCGATCTTCGAGGGCGGCCAGGTCTGGGGGCGGGGGCTGTCGGGCTCGGCTTCTGACCACATAAACGTGTCGGTGGTGCACTTCGGGCCCGGGGCGCGGGCCGGCTGGCACCGCCACACAAGCGACCAGATCCTCTACGTGGTTTCCGGCATCGGGAAGGTGGGCGACCGCGAGGGAGAGCATGTCGTCAGCGCCGGAGACTGCGCCGTCGTGCCGGCAGGCGAGGACCACTGGCACGGCGCCCACGACACAGGCTCGCCCATGTCGCACATCACCATCATGCAGGCGGGGTCGGAAACGACGGTGCTGGACTCCTAGCAGCACGAACCATGGAGCCGCTGGGGAAGCACGAGGTCAGTGCGGAGTGGCTAACCGAGGCGCTACGCGAGGGTGGGCACCTGCCGAGGGGGCGAGTGTCTGCGGTGGACATCAGCACAGAAGGCATTGGGATCGGGTACATCAGCGAGACGGTGAAACTGATCCCCACTTACGAGGGGTCGGACGGGTCGGCGCCGGCGAGCCTGGTGGCGAAGCTGCCGGTGTCGGTCGACTTTCCCGAATACCTGAAACCGTGGGCGGCCCAGGCGGTCGAGACGGAGCTGCACTTCTACCCCGAGGCGGGCGGCGACTGCGCGGCACGGGTGCCCCGCTGCTACGGGGCGGCGTTCGAGGGGTGGCGGTCGTATGCGCTGCTGCTGGAGGACCTGAGCCACCTCGAGTCGATGAGCCAGATGGACTCTGGCCCGCGGGACCGGGCGGACGCGATCGTGACCATGCTGGGCGCGCTGCACGCGCAGTGGTGGGAGAGCGACCGGCTGCGGGCCGCCTCGTGGCTGCCGTCGTCGGAGCGGCAGTCGGAGCTGAACACCCCGCTGGTGGAGGGGGGCTGGGAGATGTTCGCGGAACAGGTCGTGCCGCGGGTCGACCCCGCATTCATGCCGATTGGGGAGCGGGTGGTGCGCGACTTCGCCGGAATCTTCGAACGCGGAGCCGCCTCCGCGGCCACGCTCGTGCACGGCGACTTTCGTGTCGAGAACTTCCTCTTCGGGGAACCGGGGACGCCCGACGAGATCGTCTTCATCGACTGGCAGCTCTCGGGCTACGGATCGGGCCTGCGGGACATGGCGTACTTCGTCTCGCAGGGGTTCGACCCGGATGAGCGGCGGGAGGTGGAGGACGACCTGATCGCGACCTACCACGCCTCGCTCGTCGCGAACGGAGTCACGGGCTACTCCGTGGCGCAGTGCCACGAGGATTACCGGCTGGGCCTGTTGTGGAGCCTGTACGCGCCCATCATCGGGATGACGGGGATGGCGGAGCGCGAGCCTCCGCCGCCGGACGCGCCGGAAGCGGAACGACATGCGTTCGACGAGATGATCGAGACGGGCGTGGCGCTGGTCACGGTTATGGCGGAACGGAACATCCTGGCGGTCATGGACACGAAGGCCGGAGAGCTACTGGGCGCTTGAACGGAAGGGCCAGCAGCGGAGACTGCCCCCGGTAGCGCCGACGAAGGCGCGGGAGGATCGCATGGAACCGCTGGCGAACAAGGACGGCATCACGGCGGAGTGGCTCACGAAAGCACTTCGCGAAGGCGGCCACCTGCCGAGCGGTCGGGTCAGGCAGGTCGAGGTGGAGGACATCGGCGTGGGCCGGGGCTACATCAGCCAGGCAGTTCGGGTAACCCCCACCTACGAGGCTGCGGATGGCGATCCACCGGCGAGCATCGTGGCCAAGACGCCGACCTTCGTGACGCTGCCCGATTACTTGAGGCCATGGGCGGCGGGGATCATCGAGACGGAGGTCCACTGGTATCGAGACGCGAGCGGGGAGTGCCCGGCGCGGGTGCCGGTTTGCTACGGGGGGACGTTCGAGGACCGGACCTCGTATGCGCTTCTGCTGGAGGATCTCGGAGAGCTTGGCACCCTGAGCCAGACCGACTCCTGCCCGCCGGATCAGGCTCCCCTGGTGGTGAAGACGCTGGCGCAGGTGCATGCGCACTGGTGGGAAAGCGAGAGGCTGCGGGATTGGGCGTGGGTGCCCACGACGGAGCAGCAGACGGAAGTCAGCACGCCGCTGGTCCAGGGAGGATGGGACCTGTTCGCGGAGCGGATCGTGCCGCGCGTCGACCCCTCGTTTCTCCCGATCGGGGAGCGGCTGGTGCGGGACTGGGGCACGATCTTTGAGCGGGGCGCGGCCTCGGGGGCGACGCTGATCCACGGGGACTTCCGAATCGAGAATTTCCTCTTTGGCGAGCGGGGCACACGGGACGAGATCGTGATCCTCGACTGGCAGCTTGCCGGCTATGGTTCGGGTCTGCGGGATCTCGGGTACTTCATCGGGCAGGGGTTCGAACCGGCCAAACGGAAGGCGATCAGCGACGAGCTGGTGGAGCTCTACCACGCCACGCTCCTGGAACACGGGGTTACGGGGTACTCGTTCGAGCAGTGTCTCGACGACTACCGGCTGGGCTTGCTGGCGAGCATGTTCATCCCGCTGATCGGGATCCGGGGCCTGGAGGCCCTCGAACCGCCGCCCGCGGACGCGAGCGAGGAGGACCACGAGTCCTTCCGCCAGCTCGTCGAGGCGGCCGAGGGCCTGCTGGCGTTGATGGCGGAGCGCAGCATCACCGCAGCCATGGACGCGAACGCGGGCGAGGTGCTAGGGCTCTAGGGCCGGCTACCCCTTCAGGCGGCGTTCGTACAGGTCGAAGACGGTGCGCCAGACACTCTCGGCTGCGTCTTCGACGTAGCCGGGGCGCTCCGGGAAGCAGAAGCCGTGCTCGGTGCCAGGATGCGTCTCGATGGCGTGGGGCACGCCGTTCGCTTCGAGCGCCCTGCCCAGCTCGGGAATGACGTTCTCGGGGACGAAGGGGTCGTGCTCGGCGAAGCCGAGATAGAGCTCGGCCTTGAACTCGTTGGCGAGCAGGTGGGGCGAGTCGTCCTCGTCGGTGACGATGCCGACGCCGTACAGCGAGGCGATGGCGCCGAAACGCTCGGGGAACGTGCCCGCGGCAGCGACGACGAAGCGCCCGCTCATGCAGTAGCCGATGGCGCCCGCAGGGCCGCTCACGATGGGGTTCGAGTCGAAATAGTCGAGCCAGGCGTTGGTGTCACTCATGACCATGGGCATCTCGAGCGTGCGGCCGGCGGCGAACATACGCTCGATCTCCTCGCGGCCCTTCGAGAGATCGAAGTTCTGCGGGCCGAGGCGGTAGAACATGTCGGGGAGCAGGCAGAAGTAGCCCTCGCCGGCGATGCGGCGGGCGAAATTCCGCAGCTCCTCGCGGACGCCAACGACATCCATGTAGAGGATGACGGGTGGGAAGGGTCCGTCGCCGTCGGGGTGGACGGCGAAACAGTCGACCGCGCCGTCGGGAGTCGTGATCTCGACCTGGAACTCGTTCATGGCTTGCTCCTGCTCTAGGTGCCGGTGAAGTCGGGGGTTCGGCGCTCGGCCGTGGCGCGGACGCCTTCACGGAAGTCGTTGGTCTCGCGGAGCCAGTCTTGCTCGACGAGCTCATGGTCGGTGGCGATGCGGACGCGCTCGGCGAGGCCGCGGCGCATGGTGCGGCGGATGGAGCGGACGGCGAGGGGGGCGGATGCGGCGATCTCGGCGGCCATCTCGCGAGCGGCGTCACGAAGCTCCTCGATTGGGGCGAGCGCGTCGCAGAGGCCGATCTCGAACGCCTCCTCGCCCTTCACGCGGCGGCCCGTGTAGAGCAGGTTGAGCGCCTTCTGCTGGCCGACGAGGGCCGGAAGCGTGACGGTGAGGCCGAAGCCGTGGTGAAAGCCGAGGCGCGCGAAATTGGCGGCGAAGCGCGCCTCGGGGGCGGCCACGCGGAAGTCGGCGGAGAGGGCGAGTCCGAGGCCGCCGCCGATGGCGGCTCCCTGCACGGCGGCAACGACGGGCGTCTCCGCCTCGAGCAGGCGCACCGCCTCCTGGTAGAGGTGGCCGCTGCCGGTGCGGCGGGTTGGCTCGGAGGCCTCGCCATCGTCATCGGCGGGGGCGGGGGCGGCGAGCTGGGCGCCAGCGCAGAAGGAGCGGCCCTCTGATGCGAGGACGATGGCGCGCACGTCCGGTTCCTCGTCGAGCGCGTGGTAGGCGCTGGCTATGGCGCGGATGAGAGCGACATCGAAGTAGTTGTGCGGCGGACGGTGGATCTCAACCGTGGCGATGTGGCCGTCGATATCGACTGAGACGTCGGGGGCGGGATTGGGGACGGACATGGCTCCCTCCTGGCCGGGCAACGGTAACGAGCGGCCCCGCAGGGGTCGAGCGCGCGGCGGTGCAGAGCCGGTAGAGGACTCTGGTACCATCGGCCTGCTCGCAGGGCCGAGCGGATGGAGCGCCGCACATCGGCGCCATAGACGGGGGAAACGGAAGGTCCAGCGCCCCACAGCAAAGGCGGACGGAACCGTGACAACCGAGCAGCAAGACCTCAGCCAGGGAGAGCCGGCAGTCGCCGTTCGCAACATCTATAAGGTCTTCGGGGGGAACGAGGACGGGGCGCTGGCGCGCGCCAGGACGGGAACGACCAAGGAAGCCATCCAGGAGATGCACAGCTCGGTGCTGGCGCTCGCGGACGTGACGTTCGAGGTGAAGCGGGGCGAGCTCTTCGTCGTGATGGGGCTCTCGGGGTGTGGCAAGTCGACGCTCGTGCGCTGCATCAACCGCTTGATCGAGCCGTCGTCTGGCGAGGTGTGGCTCGGTGACCGCGAGATCACGGGGATGGACGAGGCGGAGCTGCGCGAACTGCGGCGCAGCGAGGTAGCGATGGTGTTCCAGCACTACGGCCTGCTGCCCCATCGCTCGGTGCTCGAGAACGTGGCGTGGGGACTCGAGGTGAACGGCGTCGAGAAGCGCCATCGCCGGGAGCGGGCGGAGGAAGCCCTCGAGGCCGTCGGGCTGAAGGGGTGGGGCGAGCGCATGACCGACCAGCTGAGCGGGGGCATGAAGCAGCGCGTGGGGCTGGCAAGAGCGCTCGCGCAGGACGCCCCCGTGCTGCTGATGGACGAGCCCTTCAGCGCGCTCGACCCGGTGATTCGCCGGGAGTTGCAGGACGAGCTCGCGAAGCTGCAGGCGGAGCTGCATAAGACGATCATCTTCATCACGCACGACCTGGATGAGGCGGTTCGCATCGGCGACCGGATCGCGATCATGCGCGACGGCGCGATCGTGCAGATGGGAGAACCGTCGGACGTGGTGCTGTCGCCGGCGAACGACTTCGTGCGCGAGTTCACGCGAGACGTGCGGCTGCAGTCGATGGTGACGGCAGCTTCGGTCATGCGCGCCCCAACGAGCACGGCGCGCGCGGAGGATCTGACCTCCAAGGTGCTGGGGGCGCTGGAGAGGGAGGGTCGCATGCACGCCCTGGTCGTCGACCGCGAAGGGCGGTACGCCGGGAGCGCGGACCTCCTCCTGCTTCGCCACGGGCTGGAGGGCGGGGACGGGCCGGTAGGGTCGCTGGCGCTGGAGCAGGAGAGCGCCGTCGTGGAGGAGGCAGTGCTGGACGAGCTGGTTCCGCACGGGCTGCGTTCCGACCACCCGATTCCGGTTCTCGACGGCACCGGCGCCCTTGTGGGGGAAATCGCGCTGGATGCGCTTGCCCAGGCAATGGCGGGGGTCGCGGACGGGGACGCGGCGGATACCCCGGGGGAGGGGGCGCCGGCATGACGGCCAATACCCCTTCCGGACAAGTCGAACCGGGCGCTTCGCCACTGGAGGCAATCCGCCGCCGCCTGGAAGTCCCGGCGTTGAACCGGGGTCCGCGCTGGCTTCGCTGGGCGCTGACGCTGCGCTGGCTCGTGGTTCCGGCCATCCTCGCCGGCGCGCTCACGGCAGGGGACTGGAAGTGGGCGGCAGAGTTCCCCGCTGACGTGGGACGAGACGTTGGGCGGGAGATCGACAACATCATCGACTGGATGACGACAGAGCTCGACGTCCTCTTCGACGTGATCAAGGAGGTCGTGTTGACCGTGCTGGTCAACATCGAGGACTTCCTGCTGTGGTTGCCCTGGCCGGCGACGATCCTCGCCATCACGACGGTGGCGTGGCGTGCGGCGGGACTCTGGGTCGCAGCCTTCTCGGCAGCCTCGCTGACGCTGCTGGCGGCCTTCGGTTTGTGGGACAGCACCATGGAGACGGTGGCGCTGATGGCGGTCACCGTGACGCTTTCGATCTTGATCGCCGTACCGGTGGGCGTGTGGGCCTCCCAGAGCGACCGGCTGGACAAGATCCTGCGGCCAATCCTCGACGGGATGCAGACGATGCCGAGCTTCGTCTACCTGGTTCCCGCGATCGCGTTCTTCAGCCTGGGGAACGTGCCCGCGGTCATCGCCACGCTGATCTACGCGGTGCCGCCCGCCGTTCGCCTGACGAACCTCGGCATTCGGCAGCTTCCCGAGGAGACGCTGGAGGCGGCGGAGTCGTTCGGGGCGACGCCGGTGCAGTTGCTGCTGAAGGTCAAGATCCCGCTGGCTGCTCCGACGATCATGGCAGGGGTCAACCAGACGACGCTGATGGCGCTGGCGATGGTCGTAATCGCCTCGCTGGTGGGAGCCGGTGGGCTGGGCGAGGACGTGAACCGCGGTCTCGGGCGAATCGAGCCGGGGAACGCCTTCCTGGCCGGCCTGGGCATCGTGTTCCTCGCGATCATCATCGACCGCATCACCCAGGCGTTTGCCAGCCGCCAGCAGTCGTCAATGGGGGCCGGCGGCGGCGTAGGATAGCCCCATACGCGTTAGCACCCCTTAGTCATCCGGCCGCGGCGGGAGGCCCTCATGATGCTGGCAAGGAGACCGATTCTTCTGACCCTGGCGGCGGTTGCCGCAGGTCTGGCCCTCGTGATCGCTGCCTGCGGCGGAGGGGATTCGGGCGAACCTCCGCCGGAAGAAACCGCTGCAGCGGAGGCGACCGCTACGCCTACAAGCGCCCCCGAGGAGAAGAAGGAGACGATCATCTTCTCCGACCTGAACTGGCCTTCAGCCGAGATTCAGGCGCGCGTGGCCTCGTACATCGTCGAGCACGGCTATGGGTACCCGGTGGAGCTGGTAACGGGCGACACCGTCTCGCTCTGGGCGGCGCTGGTCAACAATGACACCCACGTGACGATGGAGATCTGGCCGGCGCAGCAGGAGTGGCTGGAGGACGTGGAAGAAGGGACCCTGGTAGCGCTGGGGACGAGCCTGGACACGGGCTGGGAAGCCTGGGTCATCCCGCAGTACCTGAAGGACGCGAACCCCGGCCTGGTCTCGGTGACGGATATCCCCGAGTACGCGGAACTGTTCGTGACGGCCGACTCACGGGGGAAAGCGCGATTCGTAACCTGCATCCCGGGCTGGGCCTGCGAGCAGGTCAACGCCGCCAAGGTCGAGGCGTACGGCCTGGCCGACGTCGTGGACCTGCTGAACCCCGGCTCGGGCGCGGGGCTGTTCGCGGACCTGGAAGCGGCGTACGCCAAGGGCGAGCCCTGGATCGGGTACATGTGGCACCCGACGCCTCTGTCCGTGAGCCTGGACCTGTACATCCTGGAAGAGCCGCCCTATTCCGATGAGTGCTGGGCGACCACCAAGGCGTGCGCCTATCCGGAGGCGAAGGTCCTCATCATGGTCAACAAGTCGCTGCCCCCACGGGCGCCTGATGTGATCGACTTCCTCGAGAACTGGGAATTCAAGGCCGCAGACCAGGTCGCAACCGAGCTGTGGATGGAGGAGAACAACGAGGACTCGGACGCGGGAGCTCTCTGGTACCTCCGCAACTTCCGTGAGGCGTGGGCCTCGTTCGTACCGGCCGAGGTCGCGGAGAAGGTGGACGCGGCGCTCGAGGACGAGGGCTAGAGGTCCCGCAGGGCATTTCGCGTCACCCCCACGAGGCTGCCCGCGCTCGTGATTTGCAGATAACCGGAATTCCGATTACGGTTGCGGCGTGCGAAGTGATGCGCTGGCCAACCAGCGGAAGATCGTGGAGGCGGCTACCCGCCTCATGGCCGAACAGGGGCTCGAAGCGGAGCTGACCGACATCGCCCACGAGGCCGGCGTCGGCGTCGGCACCGTCTACCGCTGCGTCGGGAACCGCGACCAGGTGATCGAGACGATCGTGCGGGACGCGGTGGGGCAGATGGCCGCGAGCTTCGATGAGGCCGAGACCGGCGACGGCGGGGTGGAGAACCTGACCACCCTCATCGAGCGACTGCACACCATCGTGGGGAAGTACGGCTGGGTGCACGCCGCGCTGATCGGCGGGCGCGAGGAGCTCCGCAAGGAGATGCGCGCCGTCGATCCGCTTCGGCGCTTCCGGGCTCTCTACGAGCGGGCACGGTCCAGCGGCGCGCTCCGGGACGACATCGAGCCCGATGTGGCAGCAGCGCTAATCCTGGGCAGCCTGGCGCCGTGGTCGGCGATGTCACTCAAGGCCAGGGGCGACGCGCGAGCCGCCGCGGAGGCGGTACTGAGCCCGTTCCTTGCACAGAAAACCAACGCGAACGCCGGGGAGGCACAGTCATGATGGGAATGGGCGGTGGCCCGCAGATGGCGGGCGGAGGCCTCCCTCCGGGGATGACGCTCCCGGTACGGCGAAAGGTGCTCGTCCTGGCGGGCGTGCTCTCGACCATGTTCCTGGCGGCCCTGGACCAGACGATCGTGACGGTCTCACTGCCGCGCATCGTGGAAGACCTCGGCAACCTCGACCTGTACGTGTGGCCGTTCACCTCGTACATGCTGGCCTCGACGGCCCTGGTGCCGGTCGTAGGGAAACTCTCCGACCTGTACGGCCGCAAGCCGTTCATCCTGGCGGGCATCGTCATCTTCGTCGTCGGCTCGTGGCTCTGCGGGGCGGCGGGCGACATGATCTGGCTGATCATCTTCCGCGCCATCCAGGGAGTGGGCGCGGGGCTGATCATGACGACGGCCTTCACTTCCGTGGGCGACCTGTTCGCCCCGAAGGACCGGGGACGCTGGATCGGCTTGTTTGCCGCGACCTTCGGGCTGGCCAGCATCATCGGGCCGCTCGCGGGTGGCGCCCTCACGGACCACCTCTCCTGGCGCTGGATCTTCTACATCAACATCCCGGTGGCGATGGTGGCACTGGCGCTGGTCACGTTCGGGATGCCGTGGTTCCGCGGTCAGGGCAAGGCGATCATCGACTGGTCGGGGGCCGCGATCATTGTCGGCATGGCCACGGCCCTGCTGCTGGGCTTCTCCTGGGCGGGAAACCAGTACGGCTGGGGCGAGGCGCCCGTCCTCGCTTCCCTGGGGGCGGCAGCGGCCCTGCTCGTGTTGTTCCTCGTGCAGACGCGACGGACGGAGGAACCCGTCTTGCCACTCGGTCTCTTCCGCAACCGCGCGTACACCGTCTCGATCCTGGCAACCATGGTGCTCGGCGCGGGCATGTTCGGGGCGTTCCAGTTCCTGCCACTCTTCCTCCAGGGCGTGCAGGAGGTCTCGGCTACGAACTCCGGGTTGATCATGATGCCGATGACAGCGGGCATGATGTTCGGCTCGGTCACCTCGGGGCAGCTGCTCAGCCGCGGCCGCGACATGCGGCTGATGGCGATTGTCGGAGGGTGCGCCCTGCTGACTGCCTTCTACCTGCTCTCCACCCTTGAGCAGACCTCCGGGGCCTGGACGACGCGCGGCTACATGGTGCTGCTGGGCGTGGGCATGGGCTTCTGGATGCCGACCTTCCAACTGGCCGTGCAGAACGCACTCCCGCACCGGCTCCTCGGAACGGGGACGGCCTCGGTCAACTTCTTCCGCCAGATCGGCGGCACGTTCTCGGTCGCGATCATGGGTTCGCTCCTCGCGAGCAGCTTCAAGTCGAACCTCTCGAATGCCGTGCCAGCGCAATTCAGCGAGCTGTTCGCCGACCCTCAGCGGCTGCTCAGCCCGGAATCCCTGGCGCTCATGCGGACGCGGATTGAGCAGGCCAGCCCGGGCGCGGCCGACGACGTGATCCAGGGTGCCCAGCTCGCACTGGGTGACGCGATCACGGACATCTTCCTCATCGGCGTGGGGATCGTGGCCGTAGGTCTCGCCATCGGGATCTTCATGCCGCGCGTCCGCATGCGGGGCCGCGAGGAGTTGATGGCAGAAGCCCGCGGCGAGAGTCTCCCGGGCGAGGACGAGGCCGAGGAACCCGGCGGCTTCGGCGTCGAGCCGGAAGAGGCGGGCGCTCCCGGCGGCAAGTAGCTTCCCCGCGGGAGTCACAAGCACGAAGGAGCCCCCTCGACGAGGGGGCTTCTCTGTGTAGCCACCTGGCGGCGGCGGGCTAGGAGATGCCCTTCTCCAGCAACTCGGGAAGGTCCTCGTCCTCAGTGTCGACTAGGGCATCGACCCACTTGTGGAAGAGCTGTCCGCCGCCCTCGTTGCGACCGAAGAGGGAGAACTCCTTGGCGCCGGTAGCGAGGGCCTTCTGCACGTGGAAGCCGGTGTAGTAGTCCTCGTTTCCGACGACGTGGCCCATGAAGTCCATGTACTCCTTCAGCTCCTCCGGATCCTGCTCCTCGGGGGGCTCGAAGCGGAGGAAGTTCTGGATGGTGAAGGACTCGCCCGGGGTCTTTCCGGGGAACATCTGCGAGACCATGTAGCCCGTGCCGGTGCTGCCGGCGATGGACATGTTGGGGAAGACGGTCCAGACCCCCGCCGTCATGTCGTCGTAGCCCCACTCGGACTCGGGCGTGTCGGCGAGCTTCTCGTGGCCCTTGGGCGACATCACGCGCACGTGCGGGCCCCAGGAGTAGTAGTCGGGCTGGAAGGGGCCGTCGGGGCCGAAGCTGTTCCGGTGAAGGATGGGGACGTGATAGAAGTCCCGGTAGCCGTCGTAGGCGACCTTCCAGTTGGGGCCGTCGAGCGGCTGGGCGCCGACGACGTAGGCATCGTTGAAGGCGAGGTCGTCGAGGACGGAGTCGTAGCCGGCGAGGAAGGCGTCGATGTCGACGTCGGAGTCGGGCTTGAGGGTGACCCAGATCATGCCCGAGCGCTCGGCGGAGGGGAGCTCGGTGAGGCCGAAGCAGGACTTGTCGAGTTCGCCGAAGTTGTCCTCATCGAAGACGGCGACGAGCTTGCCCTCGAGGTTATAGGTCCAGGCGTGATAGTTGCAGCGGAAGACCTCGGTCTTGCCGACCTCGGGCTCCTCGACGATGTAGTTGCCGCGGTGGCTGCACATGTTGACGAAGGCGCGGGCCTCGCCGTCTTCGGCGCGGGTGATGAGGACGGGCACACCCGCGACCTCCATCGAGCGGTAGGAACCGGGCTCCCGCAGCTCGGATGAGAAGGCGAGGGCCAGGGGGAGCCGCCGGAAGATGCGGTCGACCTCAGCCTCCCAGCGCTCCTGGTCGTGGTAGAGCGCGGTGGGGATCTTGTAGATCTCGTCGGCGAGGTCGATGCGGTTGTTCTGAAGGTTCTCCACCTCGCGGCGGGACATCTCCACCAACTGCTCACGGGTCATGGGGCACACTCCTGGAACCTGGCCACCTGCGGGCGGCCCGAACGGCACAAGGATAACGCGGACGGCAGGGTTGCGCCCTAGTGCCCCGGTTCCTCGAACCAGCCCTGCACGATGAGCACGGCGACGGCGCCACCGGAGCGGGCGGCGTCCATCGCCATCGTCGAGCCGATGGCGTCGCCGGCGGCCCAGATGCCCTCGACGTTCGTCTGCTGCAAGGGGCTGACGGCGATGAACCCCTCTTCGTCGACGGCGAGGCCGAGGCCGCGGGCGAGGCGCTCGACGAGAGGGGAGGGAAGGGATTCGGGGCTCCAGAGCAGCGTCTCGACGGGCACGGTCTCGCCACTCGCGAGTGTGACGCTGGCGATCGTGCCGTCGTCGTGGTTGATAGCGGTGATGTCGCCGCGATGGAGCTCGAGACCCTGGGCTTCGAGGGCCGCGGCCATCTCCTCGGGGAGTTCGACCTCACCGCCCAGGAAGACCTTCACCTTGTCGGTCCAGTTGTAGGCGAAGAGGGGCGGCGTGGCCTTGGCTCCGGCCGAGGGCACGACCAGACCCCAGACGCGATCGCGGTGCTCGTAGCCGTCGCAGAAGGGGCAAGAGATGACGGTGTCGCCCCAGCACTCGGAGAAGCCGGGGATGTCGGGAATGGCGTCGCGGTGGCCGAAGGCGAGGATGACGTGGTGGGCGCCGAGGCGGTCGCCCTCGGCGGTTGTGAGGACGAACTCGCCCTCGTGGTCACGTTCGATGTTGGCGACCTCGGCGGGGCGCAGGGAGGCGCCGCCGACGGCGTCGATCTGTTCCCAGGCCGTGCGCGCAAGGTCGGCCGGGAGCATGCCCTCGACGCCGATGAAGTTGTGGACGCCGTGGGAGGCGGCGTTGCGGGCGGGGGAGGGTGCGTCGAAGACGGCGACGGACTTGCGTGCCCGCACGAGCACGAGCGCCGCCTGCAACCCCGCAGGCCCGCCGCCGACGATGGCGACATCGACTTTCTCCCCGGCAGGATCGACGGTCGCGGGTTCCGACTGGGAGGGCTGGGGGGCGGAGACGGGCGGGGCGCCGGGCGGGCCGCCGATTGCCGCCGCCGAGCCGGGCGCCACCTGCGGGGGCAAGGGGGAGTCGGACTGCTGCGCGTCGACGCCGAACTGGGCGAGGGCCATGGTGTTGGCGACACCCGAGAACCCGTGCTTATCCGCGACGACGGTGGCGGGGAGCTCGCTCAGGCCGAGCTGCTGCACGACTTCGGGGAACGTCTCGGCTTCGATGACGGTGGCCTCGATCTTGTTCGAGAAGAGGGCGAGCTGGTAGGCGCTCGCCACGGCCTGCGCCGCCGCGGGGTGGCGCATCGAGCCGACCACGACGATGGAGAGGGTGTCGGTCAGGCGGTCGAGGACCTCGGCGAGGGCGGTGGGCGGGGAGGGTGGCGCGGGGAAGGCGGAGATGACCTCCACCAGCACCTCGAAGAAGAGCCCCTGGGGCAGGCCGTAGTAGCGGAGGGGCGGGGCGCCGGCGCCACGCCGCAGGAGGACGGCGGGCACGCGCTCGATACCCCAGCTCTCGACGAGCTGCGGTTCGGCGTGGAACTCGTGCGTGACGAGGCGCAGTTTCGGCGAGACGCCGACGAGGTCTTCGAGCGTCTCCTTCGTGGGGCCGCACGCGGGGCAGGGAGTGCGGGGAGCAGCGCCCGGCACGATGAGCCCGCTCTCTCCCTGGTGGAAGTACTCGATCGTGACGGGAGCGGGGAGCAGTTCGAAGCGCTGGCGCAGGGCGGCGAGGACGTTCTCGGGGATCACGCAGGGATTGTCGGGGACGGAGGGCTGGAACGCGAGCCGGGACGGCTGGGTAGACTGGCCGCCGAGGAAAGAGGGCGCATGCGGCAGGAGCCTATCCCGGTGGTGGTGTCGTTCCCGCTAACGGAGCAGACTCGGGCGACGATCGAGGGCGCATCGCCGCTCGTGCGCATCCTGGACTACCCCGCGGAACGCATCGCGCCGGGCGCGTTCCGCCCGCCGCCGACGGCGGAGCAGGCCGCGATCCTGGCGCAGGCGGAAGTGCTGTTCGGATCCCACCTGGACCCAATCGCGGTGCACGACGCCGCCCCGAACCTGAAGTGGTTCCAGGTGCTCACGGCCGGGCTCGACGAGCTGATCGCGCAGGGCATCCTCAAGAAGGACTTCACGATTACGACGATGAGCGGCGTCGGGGCGGTGCCGATCGCGGAGTACTGCATGGGCGTGATGGTGATGCTGGAGAAGGACCTGCACGAGACGATGAGGGACCAGGTTGAGCATCGCTGGAACTTCCACTTTGCCGGGCAACTGAAAGGCAAGACCTGCGGGGTCGTGGGGCTGGGGGCGATCGGGCGGGAGCTGGCGAAGCGCGCACGCGCCTTCGGGATGCGCGTCGTGGCGACGCGCCGCAGCGCGCAGCCGGGCGACAGCGACCGGGACGTGGACGTGCTGCTGCCGTCGAGCGAGTTGCCGCGGCTGCTGGTGCAGTCGGATTACGTCAACCTGTGCGTTCCGCTGACACCGGACACTGACGGGATGATCGGGGCGGACGAGCTAGCGCTGATGAAGCCAGAGGCCTCCATCGTGAACATCGCACGGGCGACCGTCATCGACACGGACGCTCTGCTTGAGGCGCTGCGGGCGGAACGGATCGCGGGGGCGGCACTCGACGTGCACGACCCCGAGCCGTTGCCCGAGGACAGCCCCTTCTGGGACATGCCCAACGTGATCGTGACACCCCACCGCTCGGGCTCGATCCACGGCTACTTCGACCGCGCGGCCGAGTTCTTCGCGGAGAACCTGCAGCGGTACGTGCGCGGCGAACCGCTCGCGAACGTGGTCGGGCGGGAGCGGGGGTACTAGCTCCCGGGCACGGCGGCGGCGTTCCGCTCGCGCGCCCAGGCGTGCGCCTCCTCGGAGGCGACCCACTGGATCGCGTTCGAGAGCAGCCTGCGGTAGTTCGGGTTGTTGTAGGACGTGGGCACGTCGCCGGGCTGGATGTAGACGATCGGGCTGTTGTAGTGGTTCTTCGCCCACGAGACCATGTTGCTGGTCGGCGGATGGCTCCAGTCGCCACGCTCGTACATGCGCCGCTCGTGGACGACGAGGGCGGGCGAGAAGAAGTTCTTGTAGGTGAACTCGAAGTCGCTGCGCAGGAGCGGAACGACGTTGTCCTCGAAGTAGGGGGCGAGGTAGAGCTCGTCCTGGAGCTCGAACGAGGGGTCGAGCCCTTCGACGACGGGGTGGTCGGGCTCGACGACGGTGACGTTGTGGTTCACCGCGAGCAGGTAGCCGGAGTCGGGCCACTGCTGGCCGCGAAGCTCGCCGGGGTCGTAGAAGAAGCGGCCGCCGACCATCTCGGCGTACTCCTCCCAGGCGGGCCAGGAGCAGATGTTGTGGTGAATCATGACCATGCCCTTGCCAGCTTCCAGAAGGGACCGATAGCCGTCCTTGAGGGACTGGGGCGGGTCGGCATCACCGATGCCCCGGCCGGGCATCGAGTAGTCGACGATGACGTCGTAGGGCGCGGCGGCATCGGCGTTGAAGAAGGCCTGGGCGGCGGGCTGCTCAACGTGGGTCCAGGCGGAGATGGCGCCGTCGCCCTGGAACGCGTCGAACATGGAGAAGAAGGGTTCGCGCTGGAACGGGTGGCCCTTCGTGGCGAGGAGGACGTTGGGGGGAGTCGAGGAAGTCATGAGGGAGCCTCCGACTGGTAGCGGAGCCAGTGTGCGCCCACGGGAAGGGCCTCGCAACGGGGGCGCGGGGGCTCGGTATCCTGTGCGCCGCGGCGCCTTGAGGCGCCGGCGGAGGTAGCGGCATGGCGAAGCGGGTGCTGATCGCGGGAGCGTCGGGGCTGGTGGGGTACGCGGCGGTGCGGCACTTCGCGACTCTGCCTGGCTGGGAGGCGGTCGGGGTCTCGCGGCGCGTGCCGGCGGGGCTCCCCGCGGAGGCTGAGCTACTCTCGGTCGACCTGCTGGACGAGGAAGCCTGCGAGCGGGCGTTCGGGGCGATGACGGGCGTAACGCACCTGGTCTACGCGGCGTTGCAGGAGGTCCCGGGGCTGATGCCGGGCTGGGTCGACCCGGAGGTGATCGAGCGGAACGCGCGCATGCTGCGGAACCTGTTCGAGCCACTGTCGCGGGCGGCTTCGGGGCTCGAGCACGTGTCGCTGCTGCACGGCACGAAGGCGTACGGGCTGCACCACCCGAGCATCGGGGCGAAAGGCGTGAAGGTGCCCCTGCGGGAGCGGGAGCCGCGCAGGGAGCACCCGAACTTCTACTTCGAGCAGGAGGACTACCTGCGGGCGCGGCAGGCCGAGGGGGACTGGGAGCTGACGACGTGGCGTCCAACGGTGATCTACGGGGATGCGCCGGGGAACAACATGAACCCCATCCCCGTGATCGGGGCGTACGCGGCATTGCTGCGGGAGGAGGGGAAGCCGCTCGACTTTCCGGGCAAGCCGGGCGCGCCGACGCTGCGGGAGGCGGTCGACGCCGACCTCGTGGCGCACGCGCTCTCGTGGGCGACGGAGGAGCCAGCAGCGTGGGATGGGACGTTCAACCTGACGAACGGCGACGTGTTCATGTGGGAGAACGTCTGGCCGGCGATCGCGGAGACGCTGGGGATGGAGGCAGGGGAGCCACGACAGGTCTCGCTGGTGGAGGAGATGCCGGCGCGGCAGGCTGCCTGGGCGGCGGTGGTCGAGCGGTACGGGTTGACGTCGCCTTCCGACCTCGTCGAGTACTGCGGCTACAACTCGCTCATCTACGCGGACACGGTGCTGGGCGCGCCGAACCGGCCGCCGCTGCCCATCCTGAACAGCACGATCGCCGTGCGGCAGGCGGGCTTCACGGAGTGCATGGACACGGAGGACATGTTCCGCAAGTGGTTCGCGCGTCTGCAGGAGACGGGCGCGATTCCACCGGCGTAGGGATAGCGGTTGGGGCGAGCGCCTACTTGAAGCGGTAGGTGATGCGGCCCTTGGAGAGGTCGTAGGGCGAGAGCTCGACGAGCACGCGGTCGCCGAGGAGCACCTTGATGCGGTAGCGGCGAACGCGCCCGCTCACGTGGGCGAGCACCTCGTGTCCGTTGGCCAGCTCGACGCGGAAGACGGCGTTCGGCAGCGCCTGGGTGACGAGGCCCTCGACTTCGATGGATTCCTGTTTTGCCACGGGCCAACCGTACCAGACGCCGGGGACTGGCGCTTGGCGGAACGCTCGCTAGACCGGAATCCAGTGCAACGTTCCGTCCCGCTTCACCTTGGAGAGCCGGCCCTCCTCGAAGAGGTGCTCCAGGTGCGAGAGGGTCTCGCCGACGGCGGCGCGCTGCATGAACGGCTCGAAGTCGTCGAGGGTGCCGGTGGCCCACTGAACGCGCCCGGCGACGTCCCAGGCGGTGGCGCCCGCATCGACGCAGCGCAGCATCTCGTCGAGGCGCTCGCGGTGGTGGTCATGGATCTCGTTGACGCGGCGCTTGAGTTCCTTGATGTCGAACTCGTGCGCGGGGAGGACGTGGTCGACGTCGAGCTCGGCGACGATGTCGAGAGAGCGGATGTAGTCGCCGAGGGGGTCGCCGGAGGTCTGGGAGTGCATCGACACGTTCGGGGTGATGGTGGGGAGGATGTGGTCGCCGCTGAAGAGGAGCTTGCGGTTGGGCTCGTAGAGGCAGATGTGACCTGGGGCGTGACCCGGCGTCCAGATGACCTCGAAGTGAAAGTCGCCGGCGCTCAGGGTCTCGCCGCCGTGGACCTTGTAGTCGGGGGCGGCGGGCTGGACCTTGTCGAGCATGTCCATGGAGCCGCGCGACATCTCGGGGGCCTTCAGCTCGGGCACGCCGTGCTGGCCCATGTACTTCTGCATCTCGTCGGTGAGGCCGCGGGGCGCGTAGTAGCGGGAGGCGATGAAGTCGGCCTCGCGCTCGTGCATGATGACCTCACAGTCGGAGACCTGCTTCAGTCGGCCGGACATGCCGTAGTGGTCGGGGTGGACGTGGGTGATGACGAGCTGGGTGATCTCGGAGGGGTGGCTGCCGAACTCACCCATGCCCTCCTCGAGGGCGGCGTAGGCGACGTCGGTGTTCCAGCCGCAGTCGACGAGCATCGTGTCCGAGCCGTGCTTGATCAGGTAGGGCATGACGTAGGGCAGGCCCTTCGTGACGCGGGGGGCGCGCTCAAGCTCGACGCGGAGCTTCTTCGCCTCCTCGTACTGGTACTGGGGGAACGGCGTGAGAAGCTGGTAGACACCGTCGAGAATCTTCATGCGGGCTCCTGGCGACGCTGGGACAAGCGGGGTGATCCGCGGTTGCGGGAGTCAGGATCGTACGGGGCCGCTCGCGCAAACGCCACGCCAAGGGGCGCTGGCGGGTAAGCTGCCCGGTCAGCAGCCCCGGAGGGCACGCCTTGGCACTCTCGATCCCGGAACGCCTGGACGACCTCACGCCGGAGTGGCTGACGGCTGCCCTGCGCGAGTCGGGGGAGCTGACCCCGACGACGACCGTAACCTCGGCCGAGCGCGAGATCCTCGGGGAGGGCGCGGGGTTCCTGGGCGACATCGCCCGGCTGACGCTTGCATACGAGGGCGGGGAGGGGCCGGCGACGGTCATCGCCAAGCTGCCGAAGCTCGCGAATCGGGCGATGGGGGAGCTGCTGGGGGCGTACGAGCGGGAAAGCTGCTTCTACGACGAGATGGCCGCCGACCTGCCGCTCTCGACGCCCCGCATGTACTACGGCGACTTCGATCGGGATGCGACCTCGGAACGGCAGGAGGCGGTCCTGCAACTCGCGGATCGAACACCGCGGCTGCTGGCGGGGCTCACGACACGGATGGGGATGTGGGTCGCGGCACGCAAGAAGCGGCGCTACATCCTGCTGCTGGAGGACATCGGGGACGCGGAGCCGGGGGACCAGCTCACGGGGGTTTCGCCGGAGCGCTGTGCAGCGGTGCTCTCCGCGATCGCGCGGATGCACGCCGCCTACTGGAACAGCCCGGTGGTGGAGAACCGGTTCTGGCTGATCCCGCTCAGCATCGACGCACGCATCCGGCACGGGCTCTTTCGGACTTCGCTGCCAACCTTCCGGGAGCGTTCCAGCCACGTCATCGACGAAGGATTCGCGCGGGCGCTCGCGTGGGTGCTGGAGCATGGCGAGGAAGCTGCCCGGAGTCTCCAGCGGGGTGCGCCGGTCACGCTGGTGCACTGCGATCTGCGGCTGGACAACGTCGCCTTCCGGGACGGGGAGCCGCTCGTGTTCGACTGGCAGCTCGTGCGGCGGGGTCCGGCGGCCTACGACGTTGCCTACTTCCTCTCGGGGGCGTGTCCAGGCCTGACAGCGGAGGATGAGGCCGAGCTGCTTCACGGGTATTTCGCTGCGCTCGAGGAGCTTGGCGTCCGCGACTATTCCTTCGAGGCGCTGATGCGGCACTACCGCCTGGGCCTGCTGACAGCCATGCAGACGCTTACGGCCACGGACATGATGGACATGGGCGAGGGCCGGGGCGTACGGCTCATGGAGGCGTGGCACGAGCGGCTGGGCGCGCGCGTGTCGGGTATCGACTTCGACCGATTGCTGGCCGACGCACCGGCGTAGGCTGGAGGCATGGACCGCTTCATCCCCAAGCAGATCGAGGACCTGACCCCGGGGTGGCTGACCACAACCCTGCGCGAGGAAGGGCACCTGTCCGGGGCCGGCAAAGTGGTGTCGGTTGATCGCGAGGTTCTGGGCGAGGGCGAGGGGTTCATGGGGGACATCGTGCGGCTGCGACTGTCGTACGAGGGCCGGGAAGGGCCGGCAAGCGTGGTGGCGAAGATGCCGCGGCTGGAGAACCGGGCGTTTGGAGAACTCGTGGGGGTCTACGAGCGAGAGAGCTGCTTTTATGAAGAGCTCGCGGGTGATGTGCCGGTGGCGTTGCCCCGCGTGTACTACAGCGACTTCGATCGCCACGCCGTTTCGGACCGCCAGAAGGGGACGATGAGACTGGCCAACCGCCTTCCCCAGCCGCTCCTGCCGCGGGTGACGCGCGTTGCCCTCTGGTCGGCGGGACGCCGAAAGCGACGCTACCTCCTATTGCTCGAGGACCTGGGGGAGGCCCGATCGGGCGACCAGCTTGCCGGCACGGATCCGTCGGTGTGCGCGACGGTGCTCACGTTGATCGCGAAGATGCACTCCTCGTTCTGGGAGAGCCCGCAACTCGACGACCGCTACTGGCTTGTGCCTTTCGCAGGGGACTCCCGCATCCGGCAGAGCTTGTTCCTGGAGGGGCGAGACTCGTTCCGGGAACGGCACCCCGATCTCTTCGACGAGGAGTTCGAGCGCCTGGTCGCGTGGGTAAGCGAGCACGGAGTCGAGACGATCGACACGATGCAGGAGGAAGCCCCGGAAACGCTCGTCCACGGCGACTTGCGTTTGGACAACCTCGTGCTTCGCGACGGCGAGCCGGTCTTCTTCGACTGGCAGGCGATCCGGCGGGGACCGGCGGCGTTCGACGTGGCCTGGTTCCTCTCCGGGTCGAGCGACGGCATGACGGCCGCCGACGAGGCCGAACTGCTCCACGGCTATCACTCGGAGCTGGAAGCGCACGGCGTAGGCGGGTACCCGTTCGAGGCGTTCGAGCGGCATTACCGGATGGGCCTGCTCGCGACCGCGCAGACGCTGGGACTGCTCACGATCCTGGACGTGGGGGCGAGCGAGGGCCGCGGCGCGGAGATGGCGGCAGCGTGGGTCAGGCGCCTGCGGGAGCGCCTGGAGCAGGTCGACCTGGACCGCGTGCTCGCCCCCTAGCGAATCGCGACTACAGGGGCCAGCGCTGGCTCGCCTCGTAGGCGTGGTGGATCGGGTGGTGGATCCAGATCTGGGCGACGAGCTCGGCCTTGGGCATGCGGTAGTCGCCGAGGGTGACGACCGTGGCGAGGTCGTCCTCGTCGAGCGTCTCGGCGAAGGCCGCCGAGGTCTCGGAACCTTCGAGGATCATGGCCCCGAGCTCCTCGCGGGAGACCTCGGCCATGCGCTCGATCGTGCGGGCGTTTCCGGCAGCGGCATCGTCGTTGCTGAACGACTCGAATGCGCCGGTGCTGAGGCCGCCGTAGAAGCCCTCGAGGCTGCCAGCGCCGGCCGCGATGTGCCGGAAGGCGTCGGCGGTGGTCCACTCCTGGGCGAGCTGGCGGTCGAAGTCGGGGACGTGCTCGAGGGCGGCGGCGGCGCGGCGGCCGGCGAAACGGATGCCCTCGACGAGTTCCTGCTTGCTAATGGTCATGGGTACTTCCTCCTGATTGGGTGTTCGGGCGGCTATTCGCCGCGGTGGACCACGGCGATGGAGCCGGGCACGTGCCCACCGTTGATGGCGATGGTCTGGCCGGTGATCCAGGAGCCGGCCTCGGAAGCGAGGTAAACGACACCGGCGCCGATGTCACTGGGCCTGCCCATCCGGCCGGTGGGGAGCCGGTTGCCGTAGGCCTCCTGCTCTTCCTCCGTCATGGGGAACATGGCTGCGAACTGCTCGGTGAAGATCGGTCCGGGGGCGATGCCGTTGACGCGGATGCGGCGCTCGGCCAGCTCGCGGGAGAGGGTCATGGTCATGTTGACGACGCCGGCCTTGGCCGCGCCGTACACGCCCGTGTGGGGGGCGGCGTTGAGCGCGGCCCCCGAGACGATGTTGACGATGCTCGAGCCGTCCGGCATGTGGGGGAGGGCGGCGCGGATGCCGAGGAAGGCGGAGGTGAGGTTGAACTCGATCATCTCGTCCCAGTAGGCGTCGGGGGTCTCGGCGAGGTCGCGCACGGCGCTGTCCTGGCTACCTCCGGCGTTGTTCACCCAGACGGTGATCTTGCCGAACGCCTCGACGGTGGCGGCGGCGAGCCGCTCGATGGCGGCCCGGTCGAGTACGTCGGTGGGAACGGCGAGGCCGCGGGCGCCGCGCGCCTCGACGCCCTCGACAACGCGCGCAAGGTCGTTCTCGCGCCGGGCGGCGACGACGACATCGGCCCCGGCATCGGCCATGGCCAGGGCGATTCCCTCCCCGATCCCGCGGCCTCCGCCGGTGATCACGCCAACGTGGCCATCCAGCCGGAAGTCATCCATCACGCTCATATCGCACCTCCGCGCGCAGCCTACGGGGCGGGAACGGGAAGCGCGATTCGGCGGGCTAGCCGCGCTCGGCGAGGCGCCGCCGCTGGCCGGCCTCGCGTTCGGCAAGGCCCTCGGCGCTCATCCCGAAGATGTCGGGGGGCGACCAGCCGTTCAGTCCGGCGTACGTGTCGATCTGACTGCGGTGATGCACCTCGTGCTCGAGCAGCATCATGAGGACCCGCCAACCCGCGAGCGTCCCGTCACCCTCGATCAGGGGCACGCGGCGCTGGAGCCACTCGTCGGGGGTATCCTTGAGGCGCTCCTGGAGGGCGGCGGCGCTCTCCTCGAGGGCGGGCGCCCACTGATCGGGAGATGAGGTGTCGGGTGCGGGGGGCATGATCCAGCCCTCGTCGTGGTAGACGCCGGCGAAGAAGCCTCGCGAGCGGGCGATGTGCGCGACAAGGTCGGGAATGTCCCAGGCGGCCTCGCCTTCGCCGGCGGGGGGCTTCCAGGCGACAGCTTCGGGGGGAAGGGCGGCGACATCGCGAAGGGCGCGGCGATGGACGCCGTCGAAGTAGCGGAGGAACCCGGCGATCGAGTCGATCATGAAACACCTGCCGTAGCGTCGAAGATGGTGGTGTGGCGCATGCGGGCGAGTTCGCGGCCGTCGGGGCCGCGCACGACGCAGTCGAACTCCACGATGGGGCGGCCCTTGCGTTCGTAGACGGCGACGCAGCGCCCGGCCGTGACGACTTCGCCGCCGACGGGGGCGGGCGCGAGGAACTCGACCTCGCTGCGGGTGTGGATGGAGCTTGAGATGGCGAAGTTGTGGCGCATGAGCGCCTCCGCGCGCGCGACGAGCCAGGCCGGGTGGAGGCGGGCGGCATCGCCGGTGAAGCGCGGATCGTCGGAGCGGTGGCTGAGCTGCATGTAGGCGCTCAGGGTCGCGGGGGAGGCGTCGACGGCCATCGGGACCCAGTCGGCTCCGACGAGGGAGGGGTCGACGCGCAGCTCGGGCTGCGGGTCGGGTCCTGGGGCGGGGTCCAGGCGCTCCGGGGCGTCGAACCGGGCGAGGGCGCCGTTCGCGCCCGGGCCCACCTCCCCGACCACGCAGTCGACGCCGGCGGGGTTAATCATGCGGAGGGCGAAGGCGCCGTCCTCGCCGGGGAAGAGGGTGATACGGACCTCGTCGCCGGGATAGACGGGCTGGCGGAAGCGGAAGCGGGCCCAGCCGCCATCGAGCCACTCGTCGCCCAGGGTTTCGAGGATGGCGGGGACGCTCCAGCCCCAGACGGTCGCGCCGGAGACGAGCGGGCCGGCGAAGCCAAGCTCGCGCGCGAAGTCGGTGCTGTGGACGGGGTTGGCCATGGTCGCGGGGTCGTCCTCGTGGTCGAGGAAGGCCACGATTCGCCACTCGCGAGTTCCCGCTGCGGTCACGACCACCTCCGCCCACGAGGGTAGCGGACACAGGAGTTGCAAGGGCACCTAAGGGGGCGTTGACGTATCCTTCGCAGCCTTGCCTGCATCGCCCCTCATGACCATCAAGCGCGGGCTGGCCGCCCTGGACCCGAGGCCGGGGCCGGGGCCAGACCCGGCTCGAACAAGTCCCACGTCCCCCATCCGATCGACCCCACCGGCGCAACGCTACCTGCCGGGTCTCGACGGGATGCGGGCACTGGCGGTGATCGCGGTCGTCCTTTTCCACTCCGCACTCGGCATCGCTCCGGGCGGATTCCTCGGCGTCGAGGTCTTCTTCGTCATCAGCGGGTACATCATCACGCGGGCGCTGCTGGCGGAACGCCAGAGCAGCGGGCGCATCGCGCTGGGGGCGTTCTGGATGCGCCGGGCGCGACGCCTGCTGCCGGCGCTGTTCCTGCTGCTGCTCGGCGTAGCCGCCTACACCGTCATCTTCGAGTCGGGCGAGGCAGCCGGGCTCCGCCGCGACATTGCGGCAGCCCTGGCCTACGTCACGAACTGGGACCTGATTGTCGCGGGCGAGACCTACTTCGACTCGTGGGAACGCCCCTCGCTGCTGCGGCATCTCTGGTCGCTGGCAGTGGAGGAGCAGTTCTACGTGGTGTGGCCCCTGCTGATGGCGGGAGGGCTGGCGGTGCTGCGGAACCGGCTCACGCTGGCCCTGATCCTCGGCGGGGCGGCCGCCTCGGCGATCGCGATGGCGGCGCTCTACGAGCCGGGGAGCGCGGTCACGCGCATCTACTACGGAACCGACACGCGCGCCTCCGGCCTCCTCATCGGAGCGGCGCTGGCGTTCGTGTGGAGCGCAAGGGAGAGCGAGGGCGGGAGCGGCCCGCGGGCGCTGGCCGGCCTCTCGGTGCTGACGCTGGCGGGCGCCGCCGGACTCGCGACGCTCATCGGGTTGACGCTACTGGCCGACGGAAGCACCCCGTTCCTCTACCAGGGCGGCTTCGCCCTGGTAGGTGTCGCGACCGCAGCCCTGATCGTGGCGGCCACCCACGAGCGTTCTCCGCTCGCAGCAGGGCTGGGCACGCCGGTCCTGCGCTGGGTGGGGGTGCGGTCGTACGGCATCTACCTGTGGCACTGGCCGGTGATGGTCCTGACGCGCCCCGGCGTCGACGTGCCGTTCGATGGGATTGCGCTGTTCGCAATGCAGGTCGCGATCACGCTGGCGCTGGCCGAGGCGTCGTACCGCTGGGTGGAGAAGCCGGTCCGCGGAGGCGCTCTTGGCCGGCTGTGGAAACAGCTCTGGGACGGCGCCGCGACGCCGCAGTGGCGGCGGGGAACGCTGGCCCTGGCGAGCACCGCGACCGCGGCCGGCGTGGCCGTGGTCGCAGTCTTCATGACCCTGACCCCCACGGATGAAGAGCCGCCGTACTTCGCCTTCGTGCGCGTACGGCTGGTGAACACGGATGTCGTGGCGGAGACGACCCCGGCGAAGACCGAAGCAGACCCGTACCGGGTGGTATCGCTTGGATCGCCGCAGACCGACTCGCCCACGGCGCTCCTCGACACGCCCGCGTCGCAGGCGGCGACGGGCTCGGTTGCGGCGGCGGCCACGGGCGACCCGCTAGTCCTGGCGGTGGCGGCGCACGACGCGCCCGCGCCCGCAGCGGCCGAACAGGCGGCCTCGCTGGCGATGCTCACGGACGCGTTCCTGTCGGATCTGCTGGAGCCGAAACGAACGGCGCCCCGGTCCGAAGGATGGGAGCCGGCCGGTCGGATTGCGGCGGGAGACCCCGGCAATGTGCGCGTCACGGCGATTGGCGACTCGGTGATGCTCGGCGCGGCGCACCAGCTCGCGAAGGACGTGCCCGGTATTGACCTCGACGCGTCGGTCGGGCGGCAGGTGTCGCAGGCGATCAGGCTGCTGCGGGAGCGGAAGGCGAACGGGCAGCTCGGGGATGTCGTGCTGCTGCACCTCGGCAACAACGGCACCTTCACGGCCAGACAGTTCGACCAGATTATGGAGGTCGTGGGGCCGGAGCGGCGCGTCGTGTTCCTGACGCTGCGGGTGAGCCGCTCGTGGGAGCAGGGCAACAACGAGGTCATCCGGGAGGGCGTCGAGCGCCACGAGGGGGCGTTCCTCGTCGACTGGCGGGCGGCGCTGGAGGAGCGTCCCGAGGTGCTGTGGAAAGATGGCACGCACCTACGGCCTGAGTGGGCGAGCTTCTACGTGGAACTGCTGGAACCGCACCTCGGCTCGTAGGCGCACGGCAAGGAGAGACACGATGGAGTACCGAAGGATGGGACGCACGGGCCTGCGCGTTTCGACGATCTGCCTGGGGACGATGACGTTCGGGTTCCAGACCGAGGAGCAGGCGGCCCTGCGCATCATGAACGCCGCCTGGGACGCGGGCGTGAACTTCCTCGACACTGCCGACGCCTATCCGATGGGCAGCGAGGAGACGGGCGCCACCGAGGCGATCGTGGGGACGTGGCTCGCGACGATGCCCCGCGACAAGGTCGTGCTGGCGACGAAGGCGTGGGGAGCGACGGGGCCGGGGCCGAACGACCGCGGCCTTTCCCGACAACACATCCTGAGCGCGGTCGACGCGAGCCTGAAGCGGCTGGGCACCGACTACATCGACCTGTACCAAACGCACTTCCCCGACGAGAGCACGCCCATCGAGGAGACGCTGAAGGCGCTCGACGACCTCGTGCGCTGGGGGAAGGTGCGCTACATCGGCTGCTCGAACTACCAGGCCTGGCAGCTGGCGCGGGCGATCGGGGCGAGCGAGCGGCTCGGCATCGCGCGGTACGACTGCGACCAGCCCCGCTACAACATCCTCTTCCGGGAGATCGAGAACGAGTTGCTGCCCCTCTGCCGGACTGAGGGGGTGGGCGTCATTGCCTACAACCCGCTGGCGGGCGGCATGCTCACGGGGAAGTACGCCGGCACGGAGGACCTTCGCGACCGGACACGCTTCACCCTCGGGAACGCGGGGCCGCGCTACCGCGCCCGCTACTGGGACGAGGTGCAGTTCCGCGAGGTCGAGCGGTTGCGGACGTACTTCGCCGAGCGCAACACCTCGCTGACGCACGCGGCGATTGCGTGGGTGATCGCGCAGGACGGAATCACCTCGGCAATCGTCGGGGCGAGCCGCCCGGAGCAGATCGAGGACTCCGTGGGCGGCGCGGAGCTGACCCTGAGCGAGGACGACCTCGCGTTCTGCGACGACGCGTGGTTCAACCTGCCGCGCAAGCGCGACGCGACTGTGGCGCTGCGGTAGGGATCAGCCGAGCTTCGCGCGGGCGGACCGGAGACGGGCAAGGGCCTCGTCGCGTCCTAGGAGCGCCACGGAGTCGAACAGGGGGATGCCTCGCGGCGCGCCCATGGTCGCCACGTAGAGCACGGAGACGAACTTCCGCAGCTTCAGGTCGAGGGTGTCCTGGAGGGAACGCAGGGCCGCTTCGACGGGCTCCGGGGCCCAGGCGCCGGGGGCGACGCCCTCGACGGCGGAGACTGCGGCGTCGAGCGTTCGAGCGGCCAGCTCGGTGTCGCCCTTGATGCGCTCGGTAAGGAGCTCGGCAGGATAGTCGGGCAGGTCGGCAAAGAGGAAGCGGGAGAGCCCGGCCACCTCGTCGAGGCGGGCGACGCGCTCCTGGAGGAGGGGGGCGACGGCGGTCACGAGGTCAGTATCGAGGGGGCGGGGGATGCTAGCGGGCAGGCCTCGGTCGAGCCAGTCGGCGACGAGGTCGCGCCAGGCGCCGGGGTCGAGGGCGCGGATGTAGTGGCCGTTGAGGGCGTCGAGGCGCTCCACGTCGAAGAAGGCGGGGTTGGAGACGACGCGGTCGAGGGTGAAGAGGCGGGCAAACTCCTCGGGGGTGATGTGGGTGGTGTGGTCGTCCAGGGACCAGCCGAGGAAGGCGAGAAAGTTGAGGGTGGCCTCGGGGAGGTAGCCGCTGTCGCGGTAGTCGAGGGCGGCCACGTCTCCCGAGCGCTTTGAGAGCTTGCGGCCGTCGCGGTCGACGAGGACGGGGAGGTGGGCGAACTCGGGGGGCTGCCAGTCCATCGCCTCGTAGAGCTGGAGGTGGCGGGGGCCGCTCGCGAGCCACTCCTCTCCACGGATGACGTGCGTGATCTCCATGTCGTGATCGTCGACGAGCATGGCGAGGTGGTAGGTGGGGAAGCCGTCCGTCTTGAGGAGAACGAAGTCGTCCTGGAGGGAGTTCTGGAAGGTGACGTCTCCGCGGATCCGGTCGGGGAAGGTGGTCGTGCCGGTGCGGTCCATGCGGAAACGCAGGACGGAGGGCTCGGTGCGTGCCCGCTCCTCGGCTTCCCCGGGGTCGAGAGCGCGGCAGCGGCCGTCGTACCCGGGGGCGAGGCCGTCCTTCTGCTGGTCCTTGCGGAGCTGGGCGAGGCGCTCGGATGTACAGAAGCAGCGGTACGCGCGACCACGCGCGCGCAGCTCGTCGGCGACGGCGTGGTACTTCTCGAGGCGCTCGGACTGGACGTAGGGGCCGTGCGGGCCACCGACGTCGGGGCCCTCGTCCCACTCGATGCCGAGCCAGCGGAGGCCCTCATAGATGTTCTCGACGGAGCCCTCGACGTAGCGGCTCTGGTCGGTGTCCTCGATGCGGAGGATGAACTGCCCGCCGTTCGCCTGGACGAAGGCCCACCCGAAGAGGGCCGTTCGCAGCCCGCCGATGTGCAGCTCGCCGGTGGGGCTGGGGGCGAAGCGGGTGCGGACGGGACCGGTCATGCGGACTCCTCCGTGCGCGTGGGGGCGACAGGCTCGATGTAGGGCGCGGCCTGCGCGGCAAAGCCGGCATCGTCGATGGCGGCGAGCATGTCGCGGGGGAGGGGCGCGGTCACGGTGAGCTCGCCGCCGCCGGGGTGGGGCACGGTGAGCCGCCAGGCGTGGAGCAGGTGGCGGGGACCGGGGCCGCGCCCGTACAGCTCGTCGCCGGCCACGGGGGCGCCGATGGCGGCGAGGTGGACGCGGATCTGGTGGGTGCGGCCGGTGAGGGGCTTCGCCAGCACCAGCGCGCGTTCGCGGGCGGCGGCGAGCACTTCGTATTCGGTCTGGGCGCTGCGACCGCCGGAGGCGACGGCCATGCGGCGGCGGTCGGCGTGGCTGCGGCCGATATCGGCGTCTATGACGGCCCGGTCGCGCTGGGGGATGCCGTCGCAGAGGGCGAGGTACTGCTTGTGCGCTTCGCGGGCTTCGAAGGCGGCGCTGAGGGCGGTCTGGGCGGCGGTGGTCTTCGCAAGGAGGAGGACGCCGCTCGTGTGCTTGTCGAGGCGGTGGACGATCCCGGGGCGCTCGACGTCGAAGGCGGCGGCTTCGCGGGGGCAATGCTCAACGAACCAGGCGGCGACGCTGGGGGCGCAGGGCTCGGCGGGGGCGTCGTGCACGAGGAGGCCGGCGGGCTTGTCGATAGCGAGGACCTGGTCGTCCTCGTAGAGGACCGGGAGGGAGAGGCCGCTGGGGGCGGCCTCCCGGGTGGTCTCGGGGAGGGTGATGGCGACTTCCGCACCCTCGTGCACATACGTCGACTTGCGGGCGGGGGCGCCGTCGACAAGGACGTGCTCGCTGGCGATGAGGCGCTGCACACGGGCGCGGCTGAGGTCGGGGAAGGCGGCGGCGAGCACGGCGTCGAGGCGGCCCTCCTCGGTCACGAGGAGCTGTCGCCGTCTTCCTGGCCGGTCTGCGTCTGAGTCACGAACGCCCATACGAGGATGACTGCACCGATCGTAATAGCGGAGTCGGCGACGTTGAAGGCGGGCCACTCGGGGAACTTGATGAAGTCGGTGACCTCGCCGTTGCCGGCGCGGTCAATCAGGTTGCCGATGGCGCCCCCGAGCATGAGCGAAAGTCCCGCCCGGACGAGGGGGCTCGCCATGCCGGGATTGAAGAGGTAGACGAGGATGAGGGCCACGCCGACGACGCCCGCGACGACGAGCAGCGGTCCCGCCCCCTCGAGGATGCCGAAGGCGGCGCCGGTGTTGGCGTAGTGCACGATGCGGACGTTCCAGTCGGGGTCGGGCCAGGCGTCCCCGCGATCGAGCCCGTTGCGGATGAGCCACTTCGTCAGCAGATCTCCGCCGACGATGACGGCGGCCAGAGCGAGAAAGCCGAGGTCGCTCGGTCGCAGGCGGGGGAGGGCGAAGCGGGGCATCAGAGTCATGATAGGGGGCGGGTGCGCACCGCTCCCGTAGGATTCGGGCGATGCCACCGACGAAGCCCCTGGCCGAACGCATGCACCTGCGAGCGGGCGAGCGCCTGCTGCTCGTGGGCGCACCGGACGGTTACGCAGCCGCACTCGCGGCGCCGGAGAGCGTGGAGGTGGCGAGCACGCCGCGGGGGACGTTCGACGTTATCCAGGTGTTCGTCGCGACACGAGCGGACCTGGAGACGGAGGCGCCGCGGCTGAAGGCGCTCCTCAAACCGGACGGCAAACTCTGGTTCACGTACCCCAAGGGAACCTCCGCCCGCCTGACCGCGGACATCAACCGGGACGACATCCGCCGCTACGCGCTGACGGTTGGTCTGCAGACAGTGGCGCAGGTGGCAGTCGACGACGACTGGTCGGCGATCCGCTGCAAGGTCGTGGGGTAGCGGCACTCACCACTGCCTGCGTTGACGCGCCCTCGCAGCCAACCTAGGCTGCGCGCGCTATGGCGAAGCACCTGGAAGGCAAAACGGCAATCGTGACGGGCGGGGCCGGGGGCATGGGCTCCTGGATCTGCCGGATATTCGCGGAGCAGGGCGCAAAGGTCATCGTGGCCGACACGGGGGCGGACGTGGAGGGGCGGATGGGCGTAGACCCGAGCCGCGTCAACGCCGTCGTCGACGAGGTTACGGCGGCGGGGGGCGAGGCAGTCGCGGCCATCGGCGACGTGTCGGAGATGGACGTGGCGGAGGGGCTGGTTCGCACCGCCCTGGAGCAGTGGGGGAAGCTCGACATCCTCGTCTGCGCGCACGGCATCCTGCGCGAGCGGATGATCTTCAACATGACCGAGGAGGAGTGGGACGACTCGGTGAAGTCGCACCTGAAGGGGTGCTTCGCGCCGACCAAGTTCGCCTCCATCCACTGGCGCCAGGAGCGGCAGGGCGGGCGTATCATCTACTTCACCTCGGGGGCGGGCCAACGCGGCGAGGCGGGGCAGCCGAACTACTCGGCGGCGCAGCAGGGGAAGGTCGGGCTGATGCTCTCCTGCGCGCAGGCGCTGAGCCGCTACGGCGTGACGGCGAACTGCATCGCACCGGCGGCCTCGACGCGCATGACCGACCGCGGCCGGAGCGTCGACCGCGAGGGACCGGCGCCAAGCCTTTCGGCAGCGGGTACGCGCATGGACCCGAAGAACGTCGTACCCGCGATCGTCTACCTGGCATCGGAGGAGGGCGGGAGCGTGACGGGGCGCGTGGTCGGCACCACCGGGCACGAGTTCACGATCTGGCGCGAGCCGTTCCGGGACCAGTCGATCTTCTCGCAGTCACCGTTCTGGGACATCGACGAGCTGTTCGAGCAGATGCCGCGCACGCTGGCGGTTCACGACCTGGCGCCGCCCGAGCCGGCGTTCCCGTAGGAGGCGAGATGGCGAAGCACCTGGAAGGCAAGACCGCGATCGTGACGGGCGGGGCCGGTGGCATCGGCAGTTGGGTCTCGAAGCTGTACGCGGAGAACGGCGCGAAGGTCATCGTGGCGGACACGGGGGCGGACGTTGAGGGGCGGATGGGGATGGACCCGAGCCGCGTCAACGCCGTGGTCGACGAGATCACGGCGGCGGGCGGCGAGGCGGTCGTGGCGGTGGGGGACGTGTCGGAGATGGACGTGGCCGAGGGGCTCGTGCGAACGGCGCTGGAGCGCTGGGGGAAGCTCGACATCCTCTGCTGCGCCCACGGAATCCTGCGCGAGCGGATGATCTTCAACATGACCGAGGACGAGTGGGACGGGTCGATCAAGTCGCACCTGAAGGGGTGCTTCGCCCCCACGAAGTTCGCGGCGATCCACTGGCGCCAGGAGCGGCAGGGCGGGCGCATCATCTACTTCACGTCCGACGCGGGGATCCGCGGCAGCAGCGGCCAGCCGAACTACTCGGCTGCGCATGCGGGCAAGCTCGGCCTGATGCGCTCGAACGCGCGCGGCCTGAGCCGCTACGGCGTGACCAGCAACTGCATCGCGCCCGGGGCCTCGACGCGCATGACCGACCGCGGCCTGGGGCGGCAGGGCGAGGGCCCGCCACCCAGCGCTTCCGCGGCGGGGACGGCCGGCGACCCGAAGAACGTGGCGCCGATCGCGGTGTGGCTGGCGTCAGACGCGGGCGCGGCGGCGAACGGGCAAACCTTCGGGGCGCGCGGGCACGTCATCACGCTCTACAGCGAACCGGAGCGGGAACGCCTGCTGCGCTTCGACGACCCGTTCATCGACATCGACGAGCTGTTCGAGCTCTGGCCCCAGACGCTCGGCTCGGAGCCACTCGAGAGGACGCAGGCTTGGACGTGACCGCCGAGCAGCTCGCCGACCGCCAGGCCGTCGTCGCGGTCATCGACCGGTACGCGACCTCGCTCGACGCGAAGGACTACGCGCGCTTCCGCACCTGCTTCAGCGACGACGCCGTCGTGCACTACGGCGAGGCACTGGGGCCCGACGAGGCAGCGGCGTACGCGGAAGGCGTGCTCTCGCAATACGCGCACACGCAGCACCTGCTGGGGAACTACGAGATCACGCTCGACGGCGACCGGGCCTCGGCGCGCACCTACGTGCAGGCAAGCCACGTCTCCGCTGAGGGCACTATCTGGGTCCTGGGCGGGACGTACATCGACCGCTTCGAGCGACGCGAGGGCGAGTGGAAGATCGTCGAGCTCACGCTCGAGGGGAAGTGGTCGGAGGTTCGCGCCATCTCGGCGTAGCATTCCCACAACCGAACCAGAACACGAAAGGAACGGCCATGGCGAAGGAGATCGATCTTCAGGGCAAGGTGGCGCTGGTCACCGGGAGCGGACAGGGTATCGGCAAGGGCATCGCGACGGTGCTCAGCGAGTGTGGGGCGACGGTCGTCGTCTCGGACCTGAACCCAGACACGACGGCGGCGACGGCGGCCGAGCTGGGCACCGCGGCGCTTCCGCTCGACGTGACCGACCAGGACGCGTTCGACGCGGCCATCGACCAGATCGTGGCCGACCACGGCAGCCTCGACATTCTCGTGAACAACGCGGGCGTCTACCGCGAGTACGGCGGTGGCATCGCCGACATCACGCCGGAGATGTGGCGCGTGCTCTGGTCGGTGAACGTCGATGGTGTGTTCTACGGCTGCCAGGCGGCGGCGCGCGTGATGCTGGCCGCCGGGAACGGCGGCCGTATCGTCAACATCGCCTCGACGCAGGCGGTCTCTCCGGGCGTGGGCGTGACCTACGACGGGTCGAAGGCGGCGGTGCTGCAGATCACGCGCGCGCTGGCGCTGGAGCTGGGGCGCACGGGCATCACCGTGAACGCCGTGGCCCCCGGCGCGACCTGGGTGAACCCGGGCGACCCGCCCCCGCTCGACCCGAACGCGACCATCCAGCTGACCGGCAACGGACTCGCCGATGCGGTGGCGAACCGCATCGCGCGCATCCCGGCGGGTCGCTGGGCGAAGCCGGAAGAGATCGGCAACGCGGTGGCGTTCGTCTGCTCGCCCCTGGCGGACTACGTCAACGGCATCTACCTGAACGTCGACGGCGGCTGGCTGACGGAGTAGGGCGCTCGCTGAGTGGAGCGCCGCGCTGGCGCGCGGCTGAGGAGAGCGCTCGCGGCGATTGCCCGCGCTCGACTGCTGCGCGCTCGCGAAGCCGCTTGCTGAGGAAATCGGCGGCTTTGCCGCCTGAGTGTGGCCCCTTGCAGGCTGCAGCCCAGGGCTCGCGTCTCACTCAGCGAGCGGACGCGAGCCCTCCACTCAGTGATGGCGCGAGGCGCCGAACGCTCTCCTCAGGCGGGCGGGAGCCCGCCGCTCCACTCAACCGCGCGCCAGCGCTGCGCTTTCCTAGGGCAGGCGGAGGAGGTGGTTGCCGCCCTCGACCGGGATGACCTGGCCGGTGATGTCGCCGAAGAGGTCGCTGGCGACCGCGAGGGTAACGTCGGCGCAGTCGTCGACGGTGGTGATGCGGGCGAGGGGCGTCTGCTCGATAAACGCTTTCGCGCCGGGGGAGTCCTCGGGCAGTTCGACACGGGCCTCGTCGATGGGAGTTCCGCCCCCGTAGTTGTTCATGGCGGTGGGGACGAAGCCGGGGGCGACGGCGTTGACGCGCACCTGGTCGGGGCCGAACTCGCGGGCGGCGATCTTGGTGGCGAAGTTGATGGCGGCCTTGGCGGCGGAGTAGGGGGTGAGCCCGATGGGGATGGAGATGGCCGTGCTCGAGGTGATGTTGATGAGCGAGCCGCCGCCGGTGGAAGCCATGGCGTTGCCCATGTGCTTCATGAAGTAGATGAAGCCGAAGTACTGGATATCGGCGACCTCGTGGAGCTCCTCGGGCGTGATGTCCTTGATCAGGTTGAAGCGGACGATGCCGGCGGAATTGACGGCGATGTCGAGGTTGCCCCACTTGTCGATGGCGGCGTCGGCAAGGGCCTTGAGGTCGTCGTAGTCGCGGCCGTCGCAGCGGATGGGGGTGGCGCCGATCTGTGACGCCAGCTTCTCGAGGTTCTCCTGGCGGCGGGCGGCGATGATCAGCTCGGCGCCGTGCTCGGCGAAGCGCTCGGCGATGGCCCAGCCGATGCCGCTGGAGGCTCCCAGGATGATCGCCTTCTTGCCGTCGAGGAGTCCCATGCCGTTCGCTCCCTGCCCCCAGTTTCGGGCTACGGCGGGGAGTCTACGGGTGGCGGGGGTAACGGGTTAGGGGCTTCAGTCGAGCCCGACGCTCAGTACTATGTGGCGCATGTGTCGCGGGCGCAGGCACTCTCGTCGAGCAACTCCATCCGGCCGATGCGCGTGGGGCAGCGGGTCCCGGCGATTCGTGACGAGTTGCGGCGCCGCGCGACGAGGGCCCTGAGCCGTGGGGGGCGACAGCGCCGCCCAGGCGGCCGCAGACCGGCCTCTTCCCGCACCCCGATGGGGCGCGCCGGCCGGCCTTGTCGCCGTGGTGGCGGTCGCACTCCTGGCGCTGCCCGGCATCGGCGTTCGCTACCTGCTCCATGGCGACGTGGATGCCTTCCACTGCCTGTTCAGCCTGTTCTTCTCGATCAATCTGCTGATCGCCTACTGGGAGATTTGCCTGTTCTTCAGAAGGGACTACATCGAGAAGCGCGCGGAATTCTGGCGGAGACGGTGGCGCGACACCGGCAGAACCCCCGCCCTGGAGTTCCTCACGTCCAGCGTGCCGCTGGACCGGATCCTCTCTCCGACGGTCTGGGCGGACGTCTGGGCGACGTACTCGGTGTTCGATTCGGCGTATGCCGATCGCAACACGTACGGGTTCAACATCGATATCGCGAACGGGTTCGCGACGCCGGCGCCGAGCCTGGTTCTCTACGCGACCTATACCGGCGGGCTTCTGCCGGCCGTCGCGGCCGGCATTCTCGGGGCGATGCTCTTCTGGCAGTGGGTGTACGGGTCCTCGCTCTACCTGGTGAGTTTCTTCGTGGGACAGAAGCGAGCCCACGTCACCAGGCGAGAGTTCTGGATCTACATCTTCAGCCTGAACGCCATCTGGGTGTTGATCCCGATGCTGGGGGTGTACCTCTCTATCCGGCTCATCGTGGATGGCGACTACCGCGTTCTCGGCATGTGAGCGAGAGTGTCATTTCGCGTCCGCTCCGCAGGGCCGCGGACCAAGCATCAACCAGCTACGGGCACAGGGCGTCGCACGAGAAAGCCGCCCCGCAGCCCACAGGGCGGCTTTCCGGTTCGCGGAGCTCCGGGCGAGGGGACTTCGCCCGGCACACCGCTTCTGAAGGACCGGCGCTAGTGGCTGGCTACCCCGAGACCAACGAAGGCGAGGCTGGCAGGTGTGCCGCCCACCTCCCACTCAGCAACCGTTGAGAAGGTGTCCAGGCTTACGCGCCTCACGAGTCCCTTTGCCGGGTCGGTGATGACGAGGTCCTCACCGACAAAGGTCATGGCCGGCGGGCGCTCGGCGCCAGGACCGACGAGGGCGGCCTTGGTCACGAACTCGCCGGTCGCGGCTTCGAAGACATGGAGGACGCCATCGGCGGTGAAGACGAGGAAGCGCTCGCCGTGGGGCCCGAAGGAGGCCGAGGCTGACTCGTCCATCACGCGGGTGAACGCGCCACTCGCGGGGTCGATGAACCAGAGGCCGTCCTGTCCCCAGCCCTCATCGCTGCGGTAGGAGGCGGTGGCGAAGAAGGTGTTCGCCTCGCCGTGGCCGTAGACCCTGCCGACGCGAGCGTTGTCCAGCATCTCCTCGGGGTTCTCGATGAAGACGTGGCTCAAGGTGTCTCCGTCCTGCTGGAAGAGGAGGACTCCGCCGACGCAGCCGAACATCACGCCGGGAGCGCTGTGCGCTTCGCCGTGGAGGCCGGGGCAGGAGCGGTTGCTGTCGTCGTAAATGACGTTGTCGTTGAGGTCGCGGACCTCGACACCGACGGGGAGGGCATCCTCGGGGTCGTCGGGGTTCTTGGTGGAGACGATGAAGCGGTCGCCGGCCAGGGCGACTGCTGAGCCATGGTGCGGGCCGGCTTCCAGGATGCGGGGCTCGTAGCCGTTACGACCGGCGGCGAGGCCTTCCTCTTCGAAGAGGAAGACGTGGCCGTGGGAGTCGGCGAAGACGGCAACCCAGCCGTGGAGGGAGGTGTAGTGGATGGGCAGCTCCTCGGCGACGTCAAGGAGGCGGGCGACCGGGTCGATGACGAGGTCTTCGTGGTCGCCGTGGGGGACGGTGTAGATGCCGCTGTCGAAGACGTGGATGCGGTCGTCGGCGTCGCCGGGGCCGCGGGAGAGGACGAAGACATAGCGTCCGTCGAGGCCGCTGTAAACGGTGGCCGAGGGGGCGGCCACCTCGAAGGCGCCGCGCGCGACGAAGCCCGTGCTGAGATCGATCACGGACACGTAGGGCGACTCGGCATCACTGACGACGATGCGGCCGGCCCCGGCTGAGGCGACCATGTGGTCATCGTCCGCGTGGTCGTCGGCGTGGTCATCCTCGTCTGCGTGGTCGTCTTCGACGGCCTCGCGGGCCGCGGGAGCTTCGGTGGCGGGGGCTGGCTCGGAGCTGGAGTCGTCACCACAGGCAACAACAACGAGGGCGGCGACCAGGACGGCCACCAGGGCAATCGGGAACTTCACGAAACGGAATCCTCCGGATTCAGATCAAACTTCCCCGGGGACTCGTGGTCGCCGGGAGTGAGACCCTATCCTGATTGATACTTAGTATCAAGTTGGAGTCCGGTGCTTACCGGGCGTCGGGGTGGAAGATGGCCTCGATGGGGCGGTCGAAGAGGGCGGCGATGCGGAAGGCGAGGGGGAGGCTGGGGTCGTACTTGCCGGTCTCGACGGCGTTGACGGTCTGGCGGCTGACCCCCAGTTGCTCGGAGAGATCGGCCTGGGTCCAGCCGCGCTCGGCGCGGAGCTCCCGCAGGGTGTTCTTCACAGCCAGCGCTTCCGGGCGACGAAGCCGCCGATGATCCAGAGGGCCGCCATGAGGGGCCACACAAACCACCAGTTGATGCGGGGCGCGCCAGCGAAGTCGAGGAAGCCGTACGTGAACGTGAGAAGCGCGGTCCCGGCGAAGGCGAACGCGAAGGCCTCGAGGGCCATGCGCTGATGGAGTTCGTCCATGCGGCGGTAGTAGCGGACGTACGCCCCAACCAGGAAGACCCACGGGATCATTGGCGTGACGGCCACGGCGTACCGCCAGGCCGCGTCCGGGTGCGTTTGCATGACGGTGATGACGCCGGCGAGCAATCCCGAGTAGACGATGAACGCAACCCAGACCCAGCGGTCGTAGATTCGCTTGGCAATGTCCTGTTCCAACATGGTTTCCCCCTTCACAGGCGCCGCTGTCTAACCAGCCAGTCGGTCACGAACCAGAGACCACCCATCAATGGCCACACCCACGCCCAACCGATGCGCGGGAGCCCCGCAAACTCCAGAAAGCCGTAGCCGGCGGTGATGGCAGCAGTACCAGCGAATGCAAACGCCATCGCCTCAAGCTGGATGCGCTGCTGGAGTTCGTCGAGGAGCCGGTGGTAGTGCACCGAGGCAAAGACCCACGCGGCAATTGGGGCCACCGGTAGCAGCGCGACGACGTAGCGCCAGTTCGCATCGGGATTCGCATCGACGACGAAGTCGGAGAGGAAGACGAAGCCCACGAACACAAGACTCGCGACGAGGAAGACACGGAGGAATTGCCTCCTGGCAGCGCGCTGGTCGGGTTGCATGGCGGCCTCCGAAGTCAAGTGTGCTTGACACGAGACACTTTGTCAAGCTTCCTTGACACGTAACGCCTGCGGAACGCCCTCCGCGGGGCCATCGCGGGCCGGGGAAACCCGGTAGACTGCGCGCACTTCTGACGGACGGTGATTTCGCCCATGAAGATCGGACTGTGCCTGCCCCAGCTGAACCCCCACGCGGACCGCTCGGCGGTCCTCGGTTTCTCCCGAAACGCCGAGGCGGCGGGCTTCGACTCGCTCTGGGTCCAGGACCACTTCATGGTCCCGGAGGACCCGCAGGTCGGCTACGCGGGCGGCCCCACGGAGCTGAAGATGCCGGACCCGTACCGTTGCATGCTCTCGCCGATCGAGCTGCTGGCGTTCGTGGCGGCGGCAACGGAGCGGGTGCAGATCGGCACCTCGATCCTGGTGACGGCCTACTACCGGCCGATGCTGCTGGCGAAGCGCCTGACGACGCTCGACATCCTCTCGGGCGGACGCGTCATCGCCGGCCTGGGGCTCGGCTGGAGCAAGGACGAGTACGACCACATGGATACGCCCTTCACCCAGCGCGGGGCTCGCATGACGGACTTCGTGCGGGCGCTGAAGGCGTGCTGGCTGCCGGACCCGGTCGAGTACCACGGGGAGTTCTTCGACGTGCCGCGAGCCGACAGTTCGCCGAAGCCGATCCAGCGCAACGCGGCGGGCGAGCCGCAGATCGAGATCGCGATGGGTGGCGGCGGCAACCCGCAGGGTCAGCGGCGCATCGCGGAGCTGGCCGACGCCTGGAATCCCGCGGGCGCCCCGCCGGAGGCCGTGATGCAGGGCATGGCCGGCCTGAACGCGCTTGCGGCCGAGTACGGCCGCGGGCCGCTGAAGAACTACATGCGCATCTTCGCCAACCCGACGATGCCGGGGATCGAGCCGTGGCACGGCGGCTTCTTCGGGCCGATGTCGTGGAACGGCACGGCCGAGGACATGAAGCCGAGGGTCGAGGAAGCTCGGGAGGCGGGCATCGAGCACGTCATCATCGAGACGGGGTTCTGGGAGCCCTGCCCGAGCCCGCAGAACTGGATCGACCAGGTCGACTTCTTTGCCCCACTCGTCGAAGTGGCGCACGGCTAGCCCGCGAGGGCGGGGCCAGGGGATGAAGCTATGAGCGACTACGGCCTGACCAACTTCGACGAGCACCCGGTGCACCAGATCACCGAAGCATTCGGGGCCGTTGCGGCATCGGACAAGCACTGGAACGACGGGCACTACATCTGCCTGTGCGACACCGAGGGCAACATCCAGCTCATCGGGCTGGTGCGGCTCTACACGAACAACGACGTGATCGACGGGTTCGTGTGCATCCGCCACGAGGGGAAGCAGCACAACATCCGGCTCTCGCGCCGGCTGCGGTCGGACATCAACACGAACGGCATCGGGCCGTTGCGCATCGACATCGTCGAGCCGATGGAGACCGTGCGGCTCGTGCTGGAGGAGAACGAGTACGGCATCGAGTGCGACCTGACCTGCCGCTCAACGGCGGTGCCGTACGAGGATCAGCCGTCGTACGTGCGCGAAGGCGGGCGTTTCGTCCGCTCGCGCGCGGTATACGAGGTGATCGGCACGGTCGAGGGGTCGGTGACGGTGGCAGGAAAGACCTACACGGCGACGCCTGACAAGTGGTTCTTCTTCCGGAACCACTCGTGGGGGTCGATGCCGGGGCGGGGCGGGCCGAGCGAGCATGGCGCACCCGCGCAGTTCCGGCGTGATCGCATGCAGGCGCTGCGCCAGTGGGTGCTGTTCCGCATGCCGGACCACGGCGGCTTCTACCAGACGATGGACCGGAACGACGGGACGCGCCTCCAGCAGGAGGGCGCGATCCTGCTGGAGGACGCACAGCTGGAGGTCACTGCGATCGAGCACGATCTCGAGTTCTATCCCGATGGCCACAAGCGGGTGAAGTCGGGCACGTTCAGCCTGACCGACGAGAACGGGACGAAGCGGGAGTACGAGTTCGAGGACCTCGGCTGGATCTACTGCCAGGGAGGCGGCTACTTCGGCGGCTTCAACGACGGCCTGGGGCAGGGCGTCTGGCGCGGTGAGTATCATGTCGAGGGCGAGGTGTGGGACGCCTCGCACCCGCAGAAGATCGTCGAGGAAGACGGCACCGAGCGTGAGTTCGACCACGCCTGGGCGGAGAGCTTCACGTTGCTGCGGAGCGGCGACGATGTCGGTCTCGCGCACCTCGAGGCGGTCGTCTTCGAGTAACAGGCGCGGGCGCACGCTCAGCGATAGATGGAGGGATGACGATGAAGGCGCTGGTATTCGGAGGCTCCACGTTCGTGGGGCTTCGCACCGTGCGGGAGCTGGCCGCGCGCGGCCACGAGGTGACCGTGCTGAACCGGGGCGTGACCTCGGTCGACCTGCCGCCGGGGACGGAGCGGCTCATCGCCGACCGGACAGACAACGAGTCGATGAAGGCGGCGCTCGGCGGCCGCGAGTTCGATGCGGTGTTCGACATCTCCGGGTTCGTGATGGTGGCGGGGAAGTCGGACCTCGACTTCCTCATCGACCTGCTCGACGGCCAGATCGGGCACTACGTCTACTGCAGCTCGATCATGTGCTACGAGCCGTCGGGGAACATGCCCTGGCCGGAGACGAACGCGTACACGGACCAGCCGAGGGACACCTACGGGGGATTCAAGGCGTACACGGAGAAGCGGCTGTTCGAGCAGCACCGGAAGACGGGATTCCCGGTGACGGCCGTGCGGCCGGCAGCGATCTACGGGCCCAACAACAACATCTACGACATGGAGGCGCCTATGTTCCTGCGTCTCCTGCGGGGCCTTCCCATCCTGATCCCGCACGAGGGTTTGGTCACCTGCTCGTACGGGCACGTGGACGACCTCGTGCGCTTCCAGATCGACATCGCCGGACAGGACGTGGCCAAGGGTGAGGCGTTCAACCTGACAAACGAAGGAGTGACGACCCAGTACTACGTGGAGACGCTGGCGGACATCGTCGGGAAGCCCGCCGACATCGTCTACATCCCCGAGGACAAGCTGCCGGACCTGGGGTTCAACTGGCGGCACCCGGAGAACAGGCCGGTGTTCGGCCACCTGTTCGGGCGCATGCACCACTCCGTCCTGAGCATCCGCAAGGCGGAAACCCTGATGGGCTTCAAGAACGAGTACGACTTCCGCAGCGGCCACGCCCACACCTTCGAGTGGTTCATGGAGGAAGGCATGGAGGCCATCGGCGACAACCCGAAGGATCCGCTCTGGGGCGGCGGCTGGGACTTCGAGCGCGAGGCGGAGGCAGCTGCGGCGCTCCGCGGCGGCTAGCGCGAGGCCACATGCCGGAGGCGAAACGACCGACCGTCGACGAGGTGCTCGCCGGGGCGGTGCACACGATCGAGAACCAGCTCCTCCCCAACCTGGAGGACACCTGGGCGCGCGCGGCGGCGAGCCAGCTGATGGGTACGCTTGAATACGCGCGGGGACTGATCGCGGGTGACGAGCACGTCGACGCGCGGGTCGACGCAGTGGAGGCCGTCATCACAGGCCTGCTGCGGGACCACCCCGGCCTGGAGGCAGTGCTGGAAGGGAGCGGGGGCGAGACGCGCGGGTTCACGGTGCTGGACCAGGCGAGCCGCCTGCTGAGCCACGCGGTCGCGAACGACTCCGCAGAGGCGGACGCTATTCGGGAGCAGTTACGCCCGCTCATCGTCCAGCAAGCGACCGACACCCTGAACGAGACGATGCCGATGCTGATGGCATTTGGCGGGAGACCGCGCCGTGTTGAACGTTGAGGTCGCGCGGCCGCAGATAGCGGCATTCCTGTCCGCGAAGCTGCCCTCCGACGATGGGGTGGAGGTGGGGCCGCTGGAGCGCATCACGATCGGACACTCGCGCGGAATGTTCCGGGTGAACGCGAACTACCGGCACGGCGGGGAGGCGGTCGAGCGCTCGTTCGCGCTGCGGGTGGAGCAGGCGGGGATGTTCGGCACGAACACGCTCGACGAGGTGCGCACGATGCGGTCGATGCGGGCGGCGGGGTTCCCCGTGGCCAACATCCGCTTCGTCGAGTTCGACCCGGCGGTGATCGGAACGCCGTTCTTCGTGATGGACTGGGTGGAGGGGAGCAGCGGGCCGCCAAACGACGCGGCCCTGCGCGACTACGTGACGAAGCTGCACGAGCTGCACCAAATCGACTGGCGGACGAAGGAGATCCCGTTCGCGCGCATCCCCTCGGTTCCGGTGGACGCGGTCCACCAGCAGGTGGATCGCTGGATGGACGTGCATCGCTGGGGCCGGGTGCTGCCGGAGCCCCTGCTGGAAGAGGCGGCGACGTGGCTGAAGCGGAACGCGCCGGACGACCTGCGCCTCACACTGGTGCACGGCGACCCGGGCCCGCTCAACTTCATCCACAAGGGCGACGACGTGCAGGCATTCACGGACTGGGAGTTCTCGCACATCGGCGACCCGAACGAGGACTGGCTCTTCCTGGGCGGGATGCGAGGACGCGGGGTGATGGAGCCGCCGGCCTGGCGCGAGTACATCGCGGACGTCACGGGACACGTCATCACGAAGGAGACGTGGGCCTACTGGGACGTGTTCAACCAGTTCAAGGGGGCGTGCGCGAACACGTCGGCGCTGCGCATCTTCATCACCGGAGCGAACCCGGCGCCGAACATGGCGGCCATCGGGACGGCGCTGAAACTCTCAATGGTTCAGCACCTCTCCACTATCATCGGCATGTCATACGCCCGCGAGGGCGAGTAAGGGAGACACACGAGTATGGCGGGACAGCAGGAGATCGACACGGCAATCGCACTGTTCAAGGCGTGGAGCAGCGGCGACGCGGACGCACCCGGGCCCTTCTTCGCGGAGGAGTGCATCCTGCGCGACATCGTGGCGGGCGAGGACAAGGTGGGCTGGCCCGCCATCCGCGAGTTCTTCGCGGGTGGGCTCGAGGGCGCACCCGACCTGGCGCTCATCCCGGAGAAGTTCTGGACCGCCGACGACGGAGTCGCGTTCACGTGGCGCATGAGCGCGACGGTCACGCACGAGGCGTTCGGGGCGGAGCACAAGGGCAAGAAGTGGTACTCCGACGGGATGACCTACCTGGAGTTCGACGACGCGGGCAAGGTGACGCTGGAGGTGGACTACCACCACGGCGGGGCCATGCTGCGATCGCTGGAGGGCCAGTCGTAAGGCTTCGAAGCGCCCCGGTTTCTAGATAAGGCCCGAGCCGCGGAGGCGCGGGTCGAGGACGTCGCGCACGGAATCGCCGAAGAAGTTGAAGGCGAGGACGGCGAGGGCGAGGGCGGCGCCGGGGAAGATCACAAGCCACCAGGCGAGGCGGAAGTAGGGGCGGTTGCTGGGGCCGAGGTCCTGCGCCCAGGAAGGCGTGCCCGGCTCGAGCCCGAGGCCGAGGAAGGTGAGCCCTGCTTCCGCGAGCATCGCGGCGGGAATCGTGATGCTGGCGGCCACAATCACGAGGGGCGCCAGGTTGGGGAGGATGTGGCGGAACATGATGCGGCCGCCGGAGGCGCCGATTACGCGGGCGGCCTCCACGTAGGTGACCGATCGCTCCTGGATGACGTTGCCCCGGAACAGACGGATGGCGATGGGCGTAAACGTGAACGCGACCGAGAACATCAGCGTCTGGACGCTGCGATCGATGGCGGTGGTGAACATTAAGAGCCACAGGATGGCGGGCACGGCGATGATGATCTCGATTAAGCGCGAGATCACAACATCGACGATGCCCCCCAGGAAGCCGGCAGCCAGTGCGAGCACGATGGCCGCGGCCATGGTGATGGCGACCGCGCCAAAACCGATGAGGAGCGTGGGGCGGCCTCCGTAGAGCACCCGTGACCAGACGTCTCGGCGGCTGCGGTCCGTGCCGAAGAAGTTATTGCTGTTGGGGGCATCGAGCGGGCCCGCCTCGCGGATCGAAGTCTTGGGGTCGACGGTGTTGAGCTGCCCTGCGAAGACGGACCCCACGATCATCACGATGATGATGATGGCGCCTACCGTGCCCAGTGGCTGCGTGACGACGAAGCGGCCGAGGGCGTTGAGCCTTCTCCGAGCGAAACTCGGTTGCGCCTCGAGTCCGAGGGAGCCGGCAATCTCGTCAGCGGTTGTCACGGCGGCGGCTCCGATCAGTACCGAATGCGCGGGTCCACCCACGCATAGGCAACATCGACGAGCAGGGTGATGAGGAGGAACCAGGCGGCGAAGACGACGACCACCGCCTGGATGATCATGAAGTCGCGCTCACCCACAGCGGAGATCACCCAGAGGCCCATTCCGGGGATGTTGAAGATGCTCTCCATGATGACGGAGCCGCCCAGCACCAGGCTGAACTGGAGGCCGACGATGGTGAAGAGCGCGATCATCGAGGGGCGGAAGACGTGCCGGGAGACGACAGCGGACTCCCGGAGGCCCTTCGCGCGGGCAGTGCGCACCTGGTCGCTGCGGAGGACCTCGAGCATAGAGGAGCGCACAATTCGAGCGATGGTGCCACCGCCGGCGAGGGCGATGATGAAGGCCGGAATGGCGAGGATCTGGAGATGCGTCAGAGGTTCCTCCCAGCCAACCCAGTCAGGCGCGAGCCGCACCCCCCACCAGACTGCCGGGAAGATGACCAAGAGGGTCGCAATCCAGAAGCCCGGCACAGAGAGTCCCATCACGGCCAAAAAGCGCAGGATGTAGTCAGACGGCTTCCCGGATTGAACCGCCGAGACCATCCCGACCGGAATACCGATCAGGAGCGTGAAGGCGATGGAGAGCAGCCCGATCTGGGCCGTGTTCCAGATTCGCTTTCCGATCTCCTCGTTGATGTGGGCGCGCTGCGAGAGGGAGTAGCCGAAGTCGCCGCGGAGGACGATGTCTCCCAGCCACTTGAAGTACTGGTTGACCTTGTTCTCGTTGAGACCCAGCTCTTCCCGGACGACATCGAAGCATTGCTGGTCGAAGTTGCCAGCGGCGCCACAGCGGACGTCGGCTGCATCGCCGGGGACCGCCCGCATGAAGATGAAGACGATGATGGAGATGAGGATCAGGGTGAAGGGAACGAGCAGCAGCCGGCGAATGATGTACGCCTGCATGACTCCTCCTCTCCTTTGGTCCCAGAACTTCCGGTCCCCGACCACGCAGGCCGGGGACCGGCCACTCTCTCAACCGGCTAGCCGGCGATCCACATGTTCTGGGCGCGCCGGTAGCCCATCGACGCGTTGTTGGCGATATCGGGCACGGGCGGGACGTTCCGCAGACGCGCACCCATGGCGTAGTACTGGACCGAGGCCACGGGCAGAGGCAGGACACAGCAGAAGTTCGTGAAGATGTACCGCTGCATGTCCTGGAGGACCTGCTTCCGCTCCTCGGGGTCGACGGTCGCACCCTGGAGGTCGTAGCGACCCTGGAGCTCGCTCCCGATCTCGTCCGTGACCGCAATGATCTCGTCGTCATAGAACGCCGAGAGCACATGGTCGAACGTATAGAGACCGCCGAAGATGGCGCCGTACCCGTTGGGCACGTAGTGGGTGAGCGCGTTGTAGTCGGGAATCGTGGAGAGCGAGTTCTCGCCCGCGATGAAGTAGTGCCAGATCTTCTCGCTCGGCGGCGCCGTCGCGATCGCCACGTAGGTGGCGAGGTCGGCGGGCTCAAGCTGGGTGGGAACGCCAAGGTTCTCCTCGATGCTCTGGGCGATGAACTCGATGTGGCGCGTGCTGGTGCCGAAGGTCGCGATGACGGTCACGAACCCATCGGGGAACACGTCGTCGCCCCCGCCCTGCTCCCAGAGCGCACGGGCGCGCTCGGGGTCGAACTGCTGGAGCTGGCGAATCTCGTCCTGTGGAAGCACCTGCGAGAAGGCCGGGCCGACGGGGGCGCCGCGGATGCCCTCACCGTCGAGGACGACCTCGATGTAGCCCTCCCAGTCGATCGAGAGCGACAGCGCCTCGCGCAGCAACGGGTGCTCGGCCCACTTGTAGGCGTCGAGCTCCATGATGGCGTGGTCGTTGGCGGGGCCGGAGATGACCTGGACGTTCTCCTCGCCCTCGAACAGCTGCGCCTGGATCTTGTCGATGCTGCCGAGGACGTCGGAGTCACCGGCGAGGAGGCGCGCCTCACGTGAGGCCTGATCGACGATGATGGCGTCCTCCCAGCGGTCGATGTAGGGCATTTCATCGGTGAAGCGACCGCGGGCCGTCGAGTGCCCCCGGTAGTTGGGGTTGCGGACGTACGTATTCCCGGTCTCGTCGATGTTTTCGAACATGTAGGCGCCGGCGCCGGCGTTCGGGACATCGTGTAGACCACCTCCGGCGGCCTCGACCGCCTCACGGTTGACGATCGCCATGGCGCTCGATCCCAACGACGGGATAGCGGAGGCCCACGGGAACGCGAGGTTGATGGTCAGGGTCTGTGAGTCGGGCGTATCGAATGATGCGCCACGGTCGACACCCATCCAGCCCCACTGCAGCTGGTTCACCTCGGAGCCGAAGTCGGAGAGGCTGGACGGGAACCGGCTGTAGCTGAAGGCCACGTCCTCGGAGGTGAGGTCACGCCCGCCGGCAGCCTCGGGGTTGAACTTGAGGCCGTCTTCGAGGTTGAAGACGAGGGTGGTGGCGTCGGGCTGCTCCCAGCCATTGGCGGCGTCGCCCCAGGCCTCTTCCTCGACCAGCGAGTAGCCGAGCAGGTGGTTGTAGGTGAGCGCCGTCCAGGTGGGGTCGGTGACGGTGACCGAAGGGTCGAGCGTCGTGTTCTGTGCCGACTTCTGGTGCTGGAACGTGCCGCCCCGCTGGACGGGGTCGGGGGCTGCGGTGGCCTCAGCCTCCGCGGCCTGCGCTGCCTCGGTCGCCTCGGCCTCGGCGGCCTGGGCAGCTTCGGTCGCTTCAGCCTCGGCGGCCTGCTCAGCGGCCTCGGTGGCCCGAGCTGCCTGGGTGGCCGCAGGAGCGGCAGCATCGTCGTCGTCGTCATCGTCTCCGCAGCCAACAGCTACGAGAGCGGCGGCGCCAGCGCCAACGGCTGCGCCTCCCGCGAGGACTCGCCGGCGTGAGACGCGCCGGCGCCAATACTTCCCCCAATACCCTTCAGCCATGTCATCCCTCCTGGCCCTAATATTCCGGGCCGATCGGCCCATTCATAACGGAAGCCCATGCGCCTTTCAATAGCCGCAATGAGCCGGACGTAGACCCCCCGCCGTCAGGCGTCGGAGAGCCACATATTCTGAGCGCGTCGGTAGCCCATGGAGCCGTTATCGCGGAAGTCCGGGGGCAACGGCGCGTTCTGGACGCGGGTGCGGAGGGCGTGCTGCTCCGTGGCCTCCACGGGGACAGGGAAGGTGCAGCAGAACTGCGTGAAGATGAGGCGCTGCAACTGGTGCAGCAGGGCGGTGCGCTGCTCGGGGTCGTGGGTCACGGACTGGGCGTTGTAGAGGTCCTGGATGGGCTTGCCGATGTCGTGCGTAACGTCGATGACCTCGGACGGGATGAGCGGCGCCTGCGGGTGCTCGTGGATGAAGAGGCCAAAGGCCCCGCCGTAGCCCAGGGGCACGTAGTGGGTGAGGGCGTTGTAGTCGGGGATGGTCGAGAGGGTGTTCTCGGTGACGAGGGCGAAGTGCCAGATCTTCGAGCCCGGCGGGGCCGTGAGGCTGGAGACGTAGGTGGCGAGATCCACCGGCATCATCGTCACGTTGACGCCGAGGTTCTCCTCGATGCTCTGGGAGATGAATTCGGTGCCGCGCGTGTTCGCGAAGGTGGCGAGGAGGGTGGTGAGGCCGTCGGGGAAGACCTGATCGCCGCCGCCCTGCTCCCACAGCTGGCGGGCGCGCTCGGGATCGAACTGCTGGAGCTGGCGGATCTCGTCCTGGGAGAGGACCTGGGGGAAGCGGGGGCCGACGGGCGCCCCGCGGATGCCATCGCCGTCGTGCACGATGTCGATGTAGCCGTCCCAGTCGATGGAGAGCGAGAGGGCTTCGCGCAGCTGCGGGAAGCGCGCCCACTTGAGGGCGTCGAGGGCCATGACGAGGTGGGTGTTGGTGGGGCCGGTGATGATATTGACGCCGTCCACGCCGCGGAGCTCTTCGGCCTTGATGGCGTCGATGCCGCCGACGACGCCGGTGAGGATGTCCGAGTCGCCGGCGAGGAAGCGGGCCTCGGCGGTGGCGGAATCGGTAATGAGAGCGTCCTCCCAGCCGTCGATGTAGGGCGGGTCCTTGGTGAAGCGCCCGCGGGCGGTGGAATGGCCGGCGTAGTTGGGGTTGCGCATGTAGGAGTTGAAGCCGTCGAGCCCCCGGGACTCGAACATGTAGGCCCCGCCGCCGGCGTTGACGGTGTCGGTAAGGTTGCCGCCGTTCGCCTCGACGACCTCGGGGGCGACGATGGCGAGGGAGGTGGAGGCGAGCGTGGGGATGGCGGAGACCCACGGGTAGGCCATATTCAGGGCGAAGGTGGATTCGTCGGGCGTGTCGAACCCGGCCATGAAGGAGAACTGCATCGGGTTGACTTCGGAGGCGAGGTTGGTGAAGGCGGCGGGGAGGCGCGCGTAGCTGTAGGCGATGTCCTGGGACGTGATCGGGCGTCCGCCCGCGGCCTCGGGGTTGAAGCGGAGGTTGGGCTCGAGGTTGAAGACGATCGTGAAGGGGTCGGGCTGCTCCCAGCTCTGGGCCGCATCTCCCCAGGCCTCGTCCTCAATGAGGGAGTAGCCGAGGAGGTGGTTGTAGGTGACGGCCGCCCACTGGTAGCCCGTGATGGTGATGGCGGGGTCGTAGCCCGTTTCGGCGAAGGCGCGCTGCGCCTTGAAGGTGCCGCCCGCGCGGGGGCCGCTGGGGGCCTCGGTGGCGGCGGCCGCCTGGGTGGCAGCCTCGGTCGCAGCTTCGGTAGCGGCAGCCTCTTCAGCTGCTTCGGTGGCTGCTTCGGTGGCGTCCGCCGGCTCGGCGGCCCTGGTCGCCGGGGCCTGAGTGGCCTCGGGCTCATCGTCGTCGTCGTCACCGCAGCCGACGGCCACGAGTCCGGCGGCGCCGGCGGCAGCAGCGGCGCTGCCGGCCAGAACGCGCCTGCGTGAGATCCGGCGTCGCCAGTACTTGCCCCAATATCCGTCTGCCATTTCGTTCCCCTTCTCTCTATAGCTGGCCGTCATTCCGACCACTCGTTCATTTGCGTCATTCTAGGCCCGGCGTCAACAAGCCCGGGTTAGGGCGCGTGGCGGTAGGGAAGGGGTACGGCTATGCTTGACCTTCGCTTTAGCAGACAAGGAATCCCGGCGAGGCCGGCGATTCCAGGGAGAGGCCCGGAACATGGACTTTCGAGACAGCCCGGCTCAGGCCGAGTGGCGCATCCAGGTGCAGGACTTCCTGCGCGACTACTGTCCCCAGGAGATCCGGGGCAAGTTCCCTATGGGGCGGCCCGAGGAAGAGAAGCCCCTGTGGGAAGCGTGGCGCGTAGCGCTGGCGGAGCGCGGCTGGATCGCGCCCGCCTGGCCCTTGGAGTACGGCGGCGCGGGCATGAAGCCGATGGACCAGTTCATCCTGAGCCAGGAGTTCGCGGAGGCCGGCGCGCCCCGGCTCGGCGGCCTGGGCCTGATGATGCTCGGGCCGACGCTTATCGAGCACGGCACCGAGGAGCAGAAGCAGCAGCACATCCCCGGCATCCTGAGCGGCGAGGTGGAGTGGTGCCAGGGCTACAGTGAGCCGGGCTCCGGCTCGGACCTTGCCTCCCTGCAGACGCGCGCCGTGCGCGACGGGGACGACTACGTGATCAACGGCCAGAAGATCTGGACCTCGCTGGCGCACCGCGCGCACTGGATGTTCATGCTGGCGCGCACGGACCCGGACGCACCGAAGCACCGGGGCATCACGTACTTCCTGCTCGACATGAAGACGCCGGGCATCACGGTGCGGCCGCTGGTGAACATGACCGGTGGCCACGACTTCAACGAGGTGTTCTTCGAGGACGTGCGCGTCCCGACAAGGAACATCATGGGTGAGATCAACCGCGGCTGGTACGTGGGCACGACGACGCTGGACTTCGAGCGCTCCTCGATCGGTACGCCGATCGGGCTGCGCCAGGGCGTCGAGCGGAACCTGGCCTGGCTGCGCGAGCACAAGGACGAGATTCCGCAGACGACGTACGAGGCCAACCGCTTCGAGTGGGCGGAGCGCTTCATCGAGGTGCAAACGGCGACGATGCTGGCCTACCGCATCATCTCGATGCAGGACGCGGGCGAGATTCCGAATGCGGAGTCCTCGATCGCGAAGCTGTTCACGACCGAGCTGAGCCAGCGCATCGCGCGCACGGCCTCCCACATGGTCGGCATGTGGGGCGACATCTCCGACGAGAGCGCGCCGCTGCGGGGCACGCCGGGCGTCGGCTACGTGAACCAGGTCCGCGAGACAATCGCGGGCGGCACGAGCGAGATCCAGCGAAACATCATCGCGACACGCGGCCTCGGGCTTCCCCGGGCCTAACCGCCTCAACGGGAAAGGACCTGGCATGGCAACGGCAACCGGAACGGAAACGAAGAGCCTGCTCGAGCGAGCGGAAGCGATCGCGCCCATCGTGGCGGAAGACCTCGACGAGGCCGAGCGCGAGCGGCGTCTGACGGACCGCACGTTCGAGGCGATGAAGGACGAGGGGCTACTGGGCGTCTGGGTGCCAGAGTCGCTGGGCGGCCTCGAGTCCACGCCCCGCGAGGGGTTCGAGCTGTTCGAGACGGTGGCCAGGGTTCACGGCTCCGCCGCATGGAACCTCTGGATCTGGTCCACGGGAGCAGCGCTCTCGTCGTCCAGCTCGGAAGAGTCCATCGCCGAGTCCTACGTAGACGGACCTCCGAGCGCCGTGGGGGCGGGGGGCATCTTCCCCTTCAACCCCGCCGTGGCCGTCGAGGGCGGCTACCGCGTGACGGGCCGCTGGCCGTTCTGCAGCGGGTCGAGCCACGCGAAGTGGGTCGGTGGCGGCATCATGGTCATGGAGAACGGGCGGCCACGGATGACGCCGATGGGCATCCCCGAGATGCGCTTCGTCACCTTCCCCCGGGAGGAGGCGGAGATCATCGATACGTGGCATGTGGTGGGCCTGCGCGCCACGAGCAGCAACGACGTGGCCGTGGAAGACGCGTTCGCGCCGGAGTACCGCACATCGGCCTTCGGCGCCGGGACCGTCCGCGGCAAGCACTTCGAGGGACCGCTCTACCACTTCCCCGTGATGGGCATCCTGGGCGCGCCGATCGGCATCATCGCGACCGGCATCGCGCAGCGCGCCATCGACGAGTTCATCAAGCTCGCCAAGACGAAGACCGCGCGCACCTCGCAGGCGCGGATCAGCGACAACACCGCCATCCGCAACGAGGTCGCCAAGGCGCACGCCGCCGTCCAGTCCGCGCGCTCGTGGCTCTACGAGATGGTCGATGAGGCCTGGGAGACCGTGCTGCGGGGCGACGACGTGAGCCTGGAGCAGCGGCGGGACCTCTCGCTGGCGGGCACGAATGCCACGCGCAGCGCCGCCTACGCGACCGACCTGGTGCACACGGCGGCGGGCGGCACGTCTGTCTTCCAGACGAGCCCGATCGAGCGCTGCTTCCGCGACATCCACGCGGCCACGCAGCACGCGGGAACCTCGCCACGCAACTTCGAAACGCTGGGCGGGATGCTCTTCGGGGAGCTGCCGGACAATCCGCTGCTGTTCGCCTAGGGAGCGCCGCGCCTAGCCGGCGGCCGCAGCAGCGGCGCGGGTGGGCTCCTTCGCCCACTCGATGCCACGGCGAAGAATCTCGTAGTAGGTGGGCTCGGTCCAGGCGCCCAACTCGGGCACGGGCCACTCCGGCACGCTCAGCGGCGGATCCTGCATGTCGTACTTCGACCGGCGGTGGCCGGGCGTGAAGTAGAGGACCTCGCCCTCGCCCACGGGGTGGAGGTACATCACGAGGCGAGGCTCATCCTCTGGCCAGTCGTGCTCGAAGAACCCGGCGCCGCTGTCTCCGGCGAAGCGCGTCTCCATGAGGGGGATGATGTCGCCGTGGTACTCGCAAAGGTAGAGCTCGTCCTCGCACTGCCAGGGTTCGATGCCGGCGACGAGGGGATGGTCCTTCGCAGACTCGCTCACGGTGATGGGATAGGGCTCGATGGCCGGGTGGGCGAGGAACTGGCTGCCGAGCGTCTCCATGAGGATTGGGTAGTCGCGCGGGCAGTGGACACCGTCGGCCTGGAAGTCCATGACGGAGTTGGTGCCGTGGAGGGCAAACCAGCGCTTGCCGCTCGCGACGAAGTCGCGGACGACTTCCTGCTGCTCGACGGTCGGGTGGACGTCGCAGGTATAGCTAATGAGGAAGTCGGCGGCGGCGATCGCCTCGGTGTTGCTGTAGTCCTCGCCGACGCGGACGCGAACGTCCCCATCCTCGTGGAGGAGCTTCAGCACCTCGAGGCGGGCGAAGTTGATGTCGTGCCACTTGCCACCGGCGATGAGGTAGGCGTCGATTCTCGGCATGGCGGCCTCCCGGCGGATGTGCGCGGCGAAGCACGAAGAGTCCCGCGCCGGAGTGTGCCGGCGCGGGACTCCCGCTGTACGTGAGCTAGAAGGCGACGCGGCGGGTGAAGCCGCCGTCGACGACAACGTTGACGCCGGTGGTGTGGCTGGAAGCCGGGCTGGCGAGGAAGGCGGCGACGTTCGCCACCTCTTCGCCGCTGCCCATCTGGCCGGCGAGGGTGTCGGGCTTGCTCTTGCTGCGCAGGGGGATGCCGTTCGCGATCATCTCGAAGAACGGCGGCATGGCCTGCTCGATGTTGTGCCAGGGACCACCCTCGAAGTAGGTGGGGCCGGGCGAGACGACGTTGAAGCGGATGCCCGCGGGCGCGTGCTGCTGAGCGGCGAAGGACGCGTAGTTCAGCAGGGCGGCCTTCATGGCCCCGTAGGCGCCGGCGGAGGTCGCGGGCGGCGGCGGGAAGGCCTCGACGGCGGCCGAGGTGCTGATGACGACGACGCTGGCGGCCTCGGACTCGGTGAGGAACGGCAGGGCGGCATCGACGCCGTTGACCGTGCCCATCATGTCGATGGCGAAGTGCTCGTTCCAGAGCGAACCGCCGCCACCGGCGGAGGCGTTGCTGACGTAGATGTCGATCCCGCCGAGCTCGGCGGCGCTGGCCTCGACCCATGCCTTCAGGGCGTCTCCGTCGCCGACGTCGCAGGCGGCGCCGCAGACGTTGGTGCCGTGGGACTTGAGCCCTTCGACGGCCGCTTCGACCCGCTCCGCTGTGCGGGCGCAGATGGCGACATCGGCGCCTTCGGCGGCGAGGGTGTTGGCGATGAAGTTGCCGATGCCCTGGCTGGCAGCGGTGACGAGGGCCTTCTTGCCTTGCAGTCCAAGATCCATGGTGTGGGGAACCTCCCTTGTATTGGGTGCGACCGGGCGGATCCAGGGCCGCGGCCGCCTCAATGGCAGGGCGCGATTCTAGAGAGTCGCGCCCTACACGGAAAGTGCGGGCGGAAAGGGGCGGCGCGCCTTTGTCAGGTCGGAGCGGTCCTGTACGATGCTCGGGCGCTCGGGCGCCCGCGACGGCGTCCCTATCCCACTGTGCGCGGAGGCGGCCGTGGCCAACAGCAGCCAGGCAATGGAACCAAGCGAAGAGGTCCTGAAGGACCTGCATCTCCGGATGGTGCGAATTCGCCACTTCGAGGAAGAGGCGGGCAGGCTGATGGAGCAGGGCAAGTCGCCGGGGGCGCTGCACCTGTACATCGGCGAGGAAGCGGTCGCTTCGGGTGTGATGGTGCACCTCAGCGACGAGGACCAGATCACGAGCACGCATCGCGGCCACGGGCACCTCGTGGCCAAGGGCGGCGAGTTCAAGAAGATGTACGCGGAGCTGTACGGCCGGGAGACCGGCTACAACAAGGGCCGCGGCGGAAGCATGCACATCTCGAACGTGGATGCCGGCATGCTCGGCGCGAACGGGATCGTGGCGGCAGGGCCGCCGATCGCCGTGGGCGCGGCCTTCTCGAACAAGTACCTCGCCCGGATGGCAGGTCGCGACTCAATGAACGTGGCCGTTCCCTTCTTCGGCGACGGCGCGACGAACGAGGGCGCCTTCCACGAGGCGGCGAACATGGCGGCCATCTGGAAGCTGCCGGTGGTGTTCGTCTGCGAGAACAACGGTTACGGCGAGTTCACCCCACAGGCGGAGCACCAGGCGATCAGTGATGTCGCCGACCGCGCCGCCGGGTACGGCATGCCGGGCGTTATCTGCGACGGCATGGACGCGATTGCAGTCTGGGAAGCCGCCGGCGAGGCGATCGAACGCGCCCGCTCAGGTGGCGGCCCCACGCTGGTGGAGTGCAAGACCTACCGCTTCGTCGACCACGTGGGCCTGCGCGGCATCGGTCTGCACTACCGCACGGACGAGGAGCTCGAAGAGTGGCGCGCCCGTGACCCGATCCCCCAGCACGAGCAGCGCATGATCGAGATGGGCGTGATGACCGCGGAGGAGATCCAGGCCGTGCACGACGCAGTCATGGCCGACATCACCGAGTCGATCGAGTTCGCCGAGAACAGCCCCCTGCCCGACCCGGCGAACCTGCTCAACGACGTCTACACGCCCACGGCGGCGAGTTAGGAGCGAACCAATGACCGCAGCAGAGGCGCCCGCCGGGCGGCAACTCGTTTACACCCTTGCGATCACAGAGGGCGTCCGCCAGGCGCTCCAGGAGGAACCGCTGGCGTTCATGGCCGGCGAGGACGTCGCCGGCGCCGGGAGCGTGTTCGGCATCTACCGCGGCCTGCTCGACGAGTTCGGGCCGGACCGCGTGATCGACACGCCCATCAGCGAGTCCGGCATCATCGGGCTGGCGGTGGGGGCCGGGGCCACGGGCCTCAAGCCGATCGTGGACATTATGTTCATGGACTTCATCGGCGAGTGCATGGACGAAATCGTCAACCAGCTCGCGAAGATGCGGTACATGTTCGGCGGCAAGGCGACGCTGCCGGTGACCGTCCTGACGATGTCGGGCGCGGGCATGAACCTGGCGGCGCAGCACTCCCAGAGCCTGGAGGCGTGGCTCTGCCACACGCCGGGCCTGAAGGTGGTGATGCCGGCGACGGCCTACGACGTAAAGGGCGCGATCATCACGGCGGCGCGTGAGCCGAACCCGGTGTTCGTCGTGATGTGCAAGGGCCTGATGGCGCTTCCGGGCGAGGTACCGGAGGAGCCGTACACGCTTCCGATCGGGAAGGCGAACGTGCTGCGCGAGGGCGACAACCTCACCGTCGTGGCCCACGGGCGGATGATCCACGAGGCCACGAAGGCCGCCGAGATCCTCGATGGCGAAGGCGTGAGCGTCGAAGTGATCGACCCGCTGTGGCTGCAGCCACTCGATACGGACACGATCATCAACTCGGTCTCGAAGACGCATAACGCGCTCGTCGTGCACGAGGCGGTCCGCTTCGGCGGAGTGGGTGCGGAGATCGCGGCGCAGATCGCGGAGCTGGCATTCGACTACCTCGATGCGCCGGTGGGCCGCGTGGCAGCGCCGTTCTCGCCCGTGCCCTTCAGCCCGGTGCTGGAGCAGACGTACGTGCCGAATGCCGAGCGTATCGCGGCCGAGGCGCGACGCATCCTCGGGACGGGGTAGCCCTGACCACCTCGCGCCCGCTCGGGATCGCCGCCAACCCCGCCTCGGGGAAGGACATCCGCCGCCTCGTTGCGCGCGCGTCGGTCTTCGACAACCAGGAGAAGCGCGCGATCGTGCGGCGCGCCATCGTCGGCGCGCTCGCGAGCGGCGTGCGCGATTTCCGTTACATGCCCGACACGCACGGCATCACGGCGGCGGCGGCCGAGGAGTTCGGCGACGAGGCCAACTTCGTCGCCGTCGAGGCCACGCACACGGCGAGCACGCTCGACACGATCCGGGCGGCGGAGTCGTTGCGGGCGGAGGGCTGCGGGGCGGTCATCACGCTCGGGGGCGACGGCACGAACCGGGCCTTCGCGCTCGGCTGGGGAGACGCGCCGCTCGTACCCGTCTCGACAGGCACCAACAACGTCTTTCCGACGATGGTGGAAGCGACCGTGGCGGGCTCGGCGGCCGGGCTCGTGGCGAGCGGCCAGGTGCCGCTGGAGCGGGTCGCGCGGCAGGTGAAGGCCGTACACGTCGAGATCGAAGGCGAGCGCGACGACCTCGCGCTCATCGACGCCGTGCTGGCGGCCGACCGCTTCGTGGGGTCGCGCGCGATCTGGGGCGGGCAGCGCCTGCGCGAGGCAGTCGTCACACGGGCAGAGGCTTCGGCGGTGGGCATCACCTCCATCGGGGGCTTGTTGGCGCCACTGACGCCCGACGAGGACGAGGCCCTGCACCTGCGGCTGGGGCCGGGGGAAGGGGGCGTCTCCCTGCTGGCGCCGATCGCGCCGGGGCTGTACGAGCCCATCGCCGTGCGGTCGCACGCGCGCCTCGCGCTCGGGGAAGCGGTGACCGTGACAGGACCGGGGGTGCTCGCGTTCGACGGCGAACGGGAGCGTGTGTTGAAACCGGGGCAAGCGGCTACACTCCGAGTAGCCCGGGACGGTCCCTGGGTCATCGATGTCCACGCGACGCTGGAGTATGCGGCGTGCGTGGGTTTGTATCGCAACGACGAGGCGGCCGGCGGCTCGCCAGAGGAACAGACACTCCAACAGGACGGGGGATGAGATGCCAACCGAGATTTACATGATGAAGCTCGGCATGACGATGACGGAGGGAACCGTAGCCGAGTGGCACATCCCCGACGGCGGTGAGGTGAAGCTCGGCGAGGACCTCTACCGGCTCGAGACCGAGAAGGTCGAGATGGAGGTCGAGGCGGAGGCCGCAGGCATCGTGCGGCACCTCGTGCCGGCGGAATCGACCGTCGACCCGGGTGCCGTGGTCGGCTGGATCTATGCCGCCGACGAAGAGATTCCGGACGTGCTGCCGGGAGGCGGCGCGCCAGCGGCGGACGCCGCTCCCGCAGCAGCAGAGCCGGCAGCTGCGACAGCCGCAGCTCCGGCCGCACCGGCGCGAGCCGAGGGCGAGCGCGTACCAGCCTCGCCGGCTGCGCGGCGGCTGGCAAAGGAGCTGGGCGTGGACCTCGCCACCGTTACGGCGACGGGTCCGCGCGGGCGCGTGACCGAAGACGATGTCCGCACCGCGCACGAGGCCGCAGCAGCCGCACCCGCGGCTGCCCCCGCAGGCGCCCCCGCGCCGGCCTCGCCGCTGGCGCGGAAGCGGGCGGAGGCGCTCGGCGTCGACCTGTCGTCGGTGACAGGGACGGGTCCCGGCGGCCGCGTCACGAAGGAAGACGTCGAAGCGGCGGCAGCGGGCGGCGCGCCCGCTGCGGCTCCCGCAGCAGCGGCTGCTCCTGCGGCGGCGCGCGAGGACGAAGTGATGGCGGTGCGGGGCATGCGCAAGGTCATCGCCGAGCGCATGTACGCGAGCCTCCAGGAGACAGCGCAGCTGACCATGGACATGGATGTGACCATGGACGACTGCGTGAAGCTGCGCGGCCAGCTCATCGAGGAGTGGGCGGGGGACAGCGTGCGCCCCTCCTACACGGACATCGTGATGAAGGCAGCGGCGAAAGCGCTCCTCGACCACCCGCGCATGAACGCGCAGTTCCTCGGCGCAGAGATGAACCTGCGCGGCGAGGTGCACGTGGGCATGGCGGTGGCGCTCGACGAAGGGCTGGTCGTGCCGGTGGTGCGCCACGTGGACCAGCTAGGGCTGAAGGAGATCGCGCAGGAATCCTCGCGGCTGGCGGGGCTGGCGCGCGAAGGGAAGCTCGGGCTCGACGACATGGCCGGCGGCACATTCACGGTGTCGACGCTGGGCATGTTCGGGGTGGACTCGTTCACGCCCATCCTCAACCCACCCGAGGTCGGCATCCTCGGCGTGAACCGGCTTCGCGACGACGTGCGCTGGGAAGGCGAGCGTCCAGTCCGGCAGAAGGCGATGACGCTGAGCCTGACGTGGGACCACCGCGCGCTCGACGGGGCGCCGGCGGCGCAGTTCCTCGCCTCGGTGAAGGACTATCTCGAAGCACCATTCCGACTGTTGGTCTAGGGAGGCACGATGGCCGAAACAACGTTCGATGTCGTAGTTATCGGAGGCGGCCCGGGCGGCTATGTCGCCGCGATTCGCGCGTCCCAGCTGGGGCTGGAGACGGCGCTCGTGGAGCGGGAGCACCTCGGGGGCATCTGCCTGAACTGGGGCTGCATTCCCACCAAGACCCTTCTGCACACGGCCGACCTCTACCGCGAGATGCAGGACGCCGAGCGCTACGGCCTGACGGCGGAGGCTTCGTTCGACCTGGACAAGGTCGTGAGCCGCTCGCGGTCGGTTGCTCGCCAACTCAACAGCGGCGTCAAGTTCCTGATGCGGAAGCACAAGATCCAGGTGTTCGACGGCGCGGCGCGGCTGACCGGCGGGGGCGGTATCGTCGTCGAGAAGGACAGCGAAACAGTCGCCGAACTCGGCGCCGACAACATCATCGTGGCGACGGGCGCGCGGCCGCGGTCGCTGCCCGGTCTCGAGCCCGACGGCGAGCTGGTCTGGACGTACAAGGAAGCAATGGTGCCGGAGATGATGCCGGACTCGCTGCTCGTCATCGGGTCAGGGGCCATCGGCGTGGAGTTCGCGAGCTTCTACCGGTCGCTCGGGGCGGAGGTGACGGTGGTGGAGGTGCTGCCCCGCATCCTGCCGGTGGAGGACGAGGAGATCTCGGCCTTCGCCCGCGAGGAGTTCGAGAAACAGGGCATCACGATGCACACGAACGCCACGGTGGAGTCGCTCGAGAAGGGCGACAACAGCGTGACCGCCACGATCGCGACCGAGGACGGCACGGTCGAGGCGACCTTCGACCGCGCCATCCTGGCGGTGGGCGTGACCGGCAACGTCGAGGGCCTCGGGCTCGAGGCGACGGCCGCCACCGTCGACCGCGGGGCGATCGTCGTGAACGAGTGGCTGGAGACGGGCGAGCCGGGGCTGTACGCCATCGGCGACGTCGCCGGGCCGCCGCTGCTGGCGCACAAGGCGATGCACGAGGGCGTGATCTGCGTGGAGCGCATCGCGGGGCTGCCCTCGGCGCGGCCGATGGAGCGGCGGCGCATCCCCGGCTGCACCTACTGTCACCCGCAGGTCGCGAGCGTGGGCCTGACCGAGGCGGCCGCGCAGGAAGCGGGATTCAGCGTACGCGTTGGGCGGTTCCCGCTGGTCGGGAACGGCAAGGCGATCGCCGTCGGCGACACGGGCGGCATGGTGAAGACGGTCTTCGACGCCGACACGGACGAGCTCCTCGGAGCGCACATGGTGGGCCCCGACGTGACGGAGATGATCCAGGGGTTCGTCGTTGCGATGGGTCTGGAGACGACCGAGGCGGAGCTGATGGAGACGGTGTTCCCGCACCCTACTATCTCGGAGGCGATGCACGAGTCAGTGCTCGACGCCTACGACCGGGTCCTGCACGTCTAGCCACTTGCGTGGCGCCGGGGGTCTTCCCGCGGCTGTACAGTAGGGGCAGGACGCGATCGCGGAGGCGGTCATGGGCGCGCTGATCGACCACCTGAAGTCGCTTGCTGCGGAGGGCGCCAGCATCGAGGACGTAACCGCTGCGGCGGAGGCGGAGCTGGCGGGGGGCGCGCTGCTGGCGGCCGAGCTGGAGGATCCGGAGGGAGCGATCGCGGGAGCGGCCGTGGAGGCGGAGGCGCTGCATCAGGAGGTGCAGGGAGCGATCCAGCGCTTCCCGGCCAGCCAGAGCGCGGGCTTCCATCGCACCGACCTCGACCCGCGGGCGATGGCGGTGGTCGCGACGATGGCGTACGCGCGCCGCGGCGGGGTCTACCTGCCGAAGGACCTGGAGGAGATGGTGGCCGAGGGGCGGGTGTCGGAGGAGTGGCACGCGCGCGAGTCGGTGCGCATCCGCGTGTTGCTGACGATCCTGCCGATGTTCATCGCGGCCATCGAGCGGGGCGAGCTCATCCCGGCGACGTTCGCGGTCGGAATCACCGAGGTCGCCCAGCGGCTGGGGCGGGTGCGAATCCCGCAGGTGGCGGCGACCTGACACGGGGCGGCGTTGCGGCGGTGGGGGTCGGGGGCTGAGAATGCGCGCGTGACCTGGCTCGAAGGGGCAGAAGGAAACGCGCCGTTCGATGCGGCGCTGGGGTTGAGGCCCGAGCTGCGCGATCTGTACGCGGCCTTCTACGGAAAGCTCTGGGACGAGGATCTGCTGCCCGCGAGCCTGCTTGAGTTGTGCCGCCTGCGGGTGGCGCAGCTGCACGACTGCGAGGCCGAGCTGGCCGTTCGCCACGCCGACTCCGGCGTGAGCGACGCGCAGGTCGCGGCGCTTGCCGACTGGCCGGGCAGCGACCTGTTCAGCGGGCAGGAGCGAGCGGCGCTGACGCTGGCCGAGAAGATGCCCTGGCAGCACCACGACCTGACCGACGAGGAGTACGCGGACCTGAACGCACACTTCGGCGAGTCGGGGGTGGTGGCGCTGACCATCGGCGTGGCGCTGTTCGATGCGAACTGCCGCCTGCGCCTGGCCCTGGGCACGGCGCCCGCGCCTGTGGAGGCGCCGGCGCCGGCCTCGAGCGAGGGTCCGATCTACTGATGTCCCGAAGGAGGATGCGATGTCGACCAAACCACGAGTGAGTTCGGCGATACCGGGCGAGGAGGCCAGCTTCGGCACGGCGCTGGCGCACCAGCCGGGGCTGGCGGGCGCCTTCGGGATGCTCTATGGGACGTTCTGGAGCAAGGGCGCGCTCGACCACCGCACGAAGGAGGTCACGCGGATGCGAAACGCCCGCGTGACCGACTGCGGCTACTGAAAGAACGTTCGCTTCGCCGTGGCGCGTGAGCAAGGACTGACGGAAGACCAGGTAACGGAGATCGAGGACGGCTACGAAGAGTCGGACCTGTCCTCGAGGGACAAGGCGGCAATCGCCCTGACGGACGCGATCATCGGGGACCCGAGACAGGTGACGCCGGAGGTGCAGGCGCGGCTGCGGGAGCACTTCAGCGACCCCGAGATCGTCGAGATGGCGCTGGGCGTCGGGCTTTTCATGAGCCTCTCCAAGGTGCTCATCACGCTGGGCATGGAGCCCGAGGAGATGGGCACGGAGATCGTGCCCACGCCGGGTTCGTACTAGCGTCCGAAGGGGCGAATCGGACCTATTTCGCGTAACATCGGAGCATCCCCGGATACGTGTGCCCTGCTTCGTTTGCAGGGCTGCGGACGAAGGAGCGCAAGGCGTGGTTGTTGAAGCACGAGTAACCGGAACCCCAATGGAGAAGGCCCCCGAGCCGCTGCTCGGCACGGAGCTGATCCCGAAAGAACGCTACACCTCCGAAGAGTTCATGAAGCTCGAGTGGGAGCGCATGTGGACCAAGGTCTGGAACGTTGCGGGACGGGAGCAGGACATCCCGAACGTGGGCGACTACTTCACCACGGAGCTCGGTCCCGAGTCCTTCCTGATCGTGCGGGAATCCGAGCACAAGGTGCGCGCGTTCTACAACGTCTGTCCGCACCGCGGGAACCAGATCCGCAACCCCGGCATGGGCCACGCGGAGTCGTTCCAGTGCGCGTATCACTTCTTCGAGTTCAATCTCGACGGCTCGAAGAAGTTCGTTCCCGACGAGGACACCTTCACCCAGGGCGTGCCCCAGGAGACGGCGCTGATCGAGGTGCCCTGCGACACCTGGGCGGGCTGGGTCTGGTTCAACATGAACCCGGACGCGGAGCCGCTCCAGGAGTTCCTGGGCGTGCTGCCTGAGCACATCGACCCGTATCACTTCGAGAAGATGTACATCGTCCAGGACAAGACGATCGAGTGGGACACGAACTGGAAGGCCTCGGTGGACGCGTTCAACGAGGTCTACCACGTGCAGGGGATCCATCCACAGCTGCTGGAGTCGCTGGACGACATCCACGTCCAGATCGACCTGTACGAGCGGCACAACCGCTACCTGGTGCCATTCGGGCTGCTGAGCCCGCGCTACCCGAACAAGGACGAGATCACGGACGCGCTGCAGGGCATGTTGCGGCGCGCGGGGATCGACCCGGAGAACTTCACGGGGGCGCCGGAAGAGGTCCGCACGTACATGCAGGTGGCCGCCCGCGAGAGCACGGAAGCGCGCGGGATCGATGTCTCAGAGCTGAACGACGACCAGATGACGGACGACTACCACTACTACATCTTCCCGAACATCACGCTGAACACGCACCACACGGGCGTGATGGTGTTCCGGCAGCGTCCGCACCCGACGGACCCGAACAAGATGTACTTCGACCTGCAGAACTACGCGCGCATCCCGGATGGGGCGGACCCGCCGCCGCGGCCGGTGCACACGTCGTACAAGCACGGCGAGATCTCCATCGGTCTCGTCCTCGACCAGGACTCCTACAACCTGCCGCGCGTGCAGAAGGGGATGAACTCACGGGCGTACAAGGGCCTGCTCATCAACTACCGTGAGCGCCGCATCCGGCACATGCACAAGACGATCGACGACTACGTCTACGGGCCGGACCGCTAGGTCCGGAGCGAGGACCCGAACGCGAGCCGCGGCCGATGCCGCGGCTCGCTTGCCCCTGACCCAAGGAGCGCGCCGATGAGTGAGCAGACCGACAGCGAGACCCCTTTCACCCCGGTAGGCCCGGCGAACATGTTGAAGCCGGGCGAGAGCGCGATCATCGAGTTCGGCGAGGACTCGATCGTGCTCGTGCACCTGGTGGAGGGGTACTACGCGATCGAGAACCGCTGCTCGCACGACGACGGGCCGCTCGGGCAGGGCCGGCTCGTCGGTTACGAGATCGACTGTCCCCGCCACGGGGCCAAGTTCGACGTGCGGGACGGGGCGGCGAAGTCGCTGCCGGCGTTCCGGCCGGTGGCGTCTTTCCCGGTGCGCTACAACGAGGACACCGACGAGATCGAGGTCCAGTACAAGAAGCCCGAGCCGCCCTCGTTCGAGGATCCGCGGGGGTTCAACTTCAACTTCACCTAGGAGCGAGGCCATGACGCACTCAGGAGACTGGCGGGAGGCTTACAAGGAGCGCCTCTGCAGCGTTGAGGAGGCGATGGCGCTCATCGGCGATGGCGACCTGGTCACGATGGGCGTCCTGACGCCCGCGCAACTCGCCTCGGCCCTTGCCGACCGCGCCGCGCAGCTTGAGAGCATGCACGTGCGCGCGCTCTCGCCCACGGAGCCGAGGCTCTTCAGCCCTGGCCAGAACGGTGAACGGGAGTTCGAGCTGTTCATCGGCGAACCACTGCGGGCGGCGCACGACGCCAAGATCGGAACCTACCTGCCGAACACGTTCATGCTGGGCATGAAGGCATTCGACGCGGGGCGGGAGGAGGCGCGCCTTCCGGACGTGCAGATCACATCCTGCAGCGAGCCGAACGACGCCGGCTACGTGCAGTTCGGCGTGCACATGTGGACACGCAAGTCGTACACGAAGCGCTGCCCCACGACCATCGGGATGATCGACCCGAACATCACGCCCGCGCACGGGGATGTGTGGGTGCACGTGAGCGAGTTCGCGGCGTTCATCGAGGGCGTCATCCAGCCCGTGAACGCCGAGGCGGTACGGGAGCGAGTCAACACGCAGGCGCCCGAGGAGAACCGCGCGGAGCTGCTGGAACTGCTCGACATGGCCAGTCCCGACCAGATCGCGCTGGCGGAGAGCATGTACCACATGCTCCCGCCCAAGATCGTCCGGCAGGCGTTCGGCCTTGCGGAGGTCGACGACGAGGCGCAGGCGATCGCCGACAACCTCGCGCCGCTGATCCGGGACGGCGACACCATCCAGGTGGGGGTGGGCACACCGAGCGCGCTCATGTTCAAGGCGGGCGCCTTCGACCACGCGAAGCACCTGGGCGTGCACACGGAGCTGGGCTCGCCGGGGCTGGCGCAGCTCTGGCAGAGGGGCATCATCGACAACTCGCGGAAGTCGATCCACAAGGAGCGCTGCGTGGCGGTGGCGTGGACAGGCTGCGACGGAGTGGACCTCGGGATCATCAACGACAACCCCGCGTTCGAGGTGTACGACCCGAACTACCTGCTGAACCCGGCGCTGATGTCGCAGAACAGCCAGATGACCTCGATCAACAGCGCCGTGGCGGTCGACCTGCTGGGGCAGATTGCGAGCGAGGATCGCTACGGCGGCCAGATGATCAACGGGACGGGCGGGCAGCCGGACACGCACATCAGCGCCGCGCTCTGCCCCGACGGACGCGCCATCACGGTGCTGCGTTCGACGGCGCTTGAGGGCTCCCTCTCGAAGATCGTGGCGAAGCACGAGGCTGGGACGCTCATCACGATCCCGCGCTACCTGGCGGACACGATCGTGACGGAATACGGCGTGGCAAGGCTGCTCGACAAGAACCACCGGCAGCGCGCCGCCGAGCTGATCAGCGTAGCGCACCCCGACTTCCGGGCCGACCTGCAGAAGCAGGCGAGCGAGCTGTGGGGCGAGCTCGGCATCTAGCAGAGCGGCAGGCCTAGGAGCGTTCGAAGACACTCCCGAGAGCGCGGGCGCGCTGGCGCCGGGCCTCGCGCAGGGCGTCGAGGCGGCGGTCGACGCGATGCGACTGGCGCGCCTCGTAGCGGATCCAGCTCACGGCGATGGCGGCGAGCGCGACGAGGAACACGAGACTTCCCCCGACCCAGAGCACGAGGATGGCGAGGCGCTGGTCCATCATGGGCGAGGGACCCCAGGCGGGCGTGTTGGCCGCGAACGTCTCGTGGACGGGGGTGTTGAGGCTGAGGAACATGCCGCCGAACAGCCCCTTGTGCGTCATCTCGACGGCGACGTAGAGGACGCGCAGGGGATGGTTCATGCGCCAGGGAACGGGGTCGGCGCAGAGCGCCGGCCACCAGAAGAGCAGGGAGACCGCGAGCAGGGAGAGCTGCTGCACGTCGCGCACGAAGACGTTCTCGGCCGCATCTTCGGTGATCCCCATGAACTGCCAGGCGTAGGTGACAACGGCAAACAGGAGCCACGACACGATTGGCATGGCCACGACGCGGGCCGTTCGCCCCCGGTACAGGCGGCGGAGCCGGGCGCGTCCTCGGGGGCCGCTCACGCGGAGGGCGAGCGTCAGGGGCGAGGCGAGGAGGAGGAGGGGCGGCGCGATCATCGTAAGGAGCAGCATCCCGCCGAAGTCGGCCCAGAGAAGCTGGTTGCCGTAGTGCTCCAGGGGGGACTGGGTCGCGACGAAGATAAGGGCCAACCCCAGCATGAAGGCGACGAGTTGCCAGACGCGGGGAGGGACGCGGGGACGCTCCCGGCGCACGCGGAACCAGGAGACGGCGTAGAACCCGGCGGCGGCAAGCAGCAGGCCGTACCAGGGTGCATCGAAGGCAAACTGCGCGATGATCTCGCCGAAGCCCGGGGCGGCGTCGCTCATGAAAGACCCCCCACCAGCGTACGGGACCGATCAATAGTCGCTGGCATCGGTCCAGGCTCCGCGGACGGGATTCTGCGCGGAGAGGCGGCTGCGCTCCTCCAGCAGCTCGAGGATGGCGAGCGCCTCGCGGGCGCTCAGCACCTCGCCGGCCTCCTCGCGCAGCTGGGCAACCTCGGCATCGATGGCGGCGAGCTGCTCCTCGAGGGCCTCGGGCGTGAGCGCTTGCTCGCCGCCTTCACCGCCGTCAGCCTGGGGGCCGTCGGGCCCGGAGGCGGGCTGGGTTTCGGGGGGTTGGTCGCCTTCGCCGGAGTCTCCCTCGGGCGGCTCGGCGGCAGCCTGCTGCTCGGGCGGGGGCGGCGGGTGGAGGAGGCGCCAGACGACCTCGAAGTCGCGGCGAAGAACGTCGTCCCCGGGGGTGAGGAGGAGTCCCTCGGTGAACGCGTCGAGCGCCTCCTCGAGCTCCCCCAGGGCGAAGAGGTGGTGCCCGAGGCTGGAGTAGGCAGCGGCGGCGATGTCGCCGTCGCGGTCGTTGAGGGCGCGACGGGCGACGCGGACGGCCTCTTCGTAGCGCCCGGCCCGATCGAGGACGGCGGCGAGGTTCAGGGCAATGCGGCCGTCGCGGGGATCCTCAGCCTGGGCTTCGTAGAGGAGCTCGATGGCAGTGTCGAGGTCGCCTTCGTCAAAGGCTTCCAGGGCGCGCTCGTTGAGGGTGTAGGCGGCAGTCGCGCAGGCAGAGAGGGCAAGCGCGAACCCGACGATAGCGGCCAACGCCGGAGCGTTCCGCCAGCGCCAGCGAACGAGGACGCGCCATTCGATCGCGGTTCCCAGCACGACGAGCACAACGGCGGCGGCCGCGAACCAGTGGAACCGCTCGGTCGGCAGGGAGATGGTCGTCGCGCTGTAGGTGGCGTGGTCGAGTCCGGCGACGCGGGCGCGGACAGCACCGGGGAGGGCGGCCGTGTTCGCGCCGAGGTAGTGGCCGTCTCCGGCGCGGGCGATGGCGCGGAGACCAGCTTCGTCGAGTCTGGTGACGACCGCTTCGCCCTGGTCGTTCCGGAGGGGTTCCACTTCGCGCGTGAGGGGGTTGCGGATGGGGACGGGGCCGCCGGTGGGAGTACCTATGCCGGCCACAAGCACGTCGATGCCCTCAGCGGCGAGTGCGGCGGCACCGGCCGCGGGATCGCCGCCGAGGTTCTCGCCATCGGACACGAGCAGGACGAGACGGCCACCGCTGGTCTCCTCGTCGAAGAGTTCGCCGGCGAGTTCGAGGCCGGAGGCCGCGTTCGTGCCGCGCTCCAGGAGCAGGGTTCCGCCCTCGACACTCTCGATGACGGTGGCGGCAGCCTGCAGGTCGCGGGTGAGGGGGAAGCGGAGGCGGGCGTCGCCGGCGAACACGACGAGCGCGACGCGGTCGCCGCGGAGGCGGGCGAAGGTCTCGGCGAGGGCCGTTCGGGCAGCGGCCAGGCGAGAGGGCGCGACGTCGGTCGCGCCCATGCTACGGGACACGTCGAGGACGACGACAAGCTGGGCGCCGCCGGTCTGGACGGTGGCGCTGCGCTCGCCCCAGCGGGGCTGGGCGGCGGCGAGGGCGGCGAGCACGACCGCGAGGACGAGCACGACGGTGACGGCCCGGCGCGGCCTCGGGGGTTCGCGCGTGAGGGTCGCGGCGGCGGCGAAGGCCCGGTTCGCGACCACCCAGGCGAAGGGGAGCAGCACCAACGCGCAGGGGACCAGCAGGAGCCAGAGCGGACGGCCGAAGCTGAGGTCGCTCATGCGGGCGTCCTCCTCAGCCAGGTGCGCCCGAGCCCGAGCTCGCCGAGGAGGAGCACGGCGCCCGCGGCGATCAGCCAGAGGCCGAGCTCGCTGTAGCGGGCGAAGGTCTCGTCCCCGACGCGGCTCGTCTCGAGCGAGGCGATCTCGTCGTAGACCTGGACCAGGTCCTCCGGCGTCGACGCCTCGAAATACCTGCCACCGGTGTGTTCGGCGATGAACTCAAGGAGTTCGGCGTCGATGGACGTGGAGGAGAAGCCCGAGGGCCGTTCCCGGTCGTCGACGACTCCGATGGTGTAGACGCGGATGCGCAGGGCGGTGGCGATCTCGGCGGCATCGGCGGGGCTGATGGAGTCGGCGTTGTGGCGCCCGTCCGTCAGGAGGATGACGATGCGGCTGGAGGCGCTGGACTCCTCCAGCATGGAGAGGGCGCTTGCCATGCCCACGCCGATGCCGGTGCCATCCGGCAGCAGGTCGGAGCCGAGGTCGGCGACGATGGTGTCGAGGGCGTCGTAGTCCAGGGTGAGGGGGGCGAGGGGGAGCGCCTCGCGCTGGAAGGCGACGAGGCCGACGCGGTCGTTCTCGCGGCTGGCGATGAAGCCGCGCAGGACCTCCTTCACGGAGTCGAGGCGGGTGTTGTTGTTGCTGAAGGGGTTCGTGGCCATGCTGCTGGACACGTCCACGGCGAGGGCGATGTCGACGCCCTCCGCGGGAACGAGCGTCTCCGCTTCGCCGATACGGGGCCGGGCGAGGCCGAGAACGAGCAGCAGGATGGCGGCGACGCGCAGGAGCGGCAGCAGCCGGCGGGCGCGGACGCGCCATCCGGTGGGAGCGCCGCCAAGTCCCATGGCGAAGGGCACGGCGATGGCGGGTGGGGTTCGGCGCCAGCGGGCAACGGCGAGGGGTACGGCGGCGAGCGCGAGGAGCAGCAGCCACGGGTCGGCGAAGTGCATCAGCCGGTCCCTCCGATGATCTCGCGGGCGATCCTGAGGTCGGCGACGCGGCGTTCCACGACCGGGCGGTAACCCGCATAGACGACGGCATCGCACTCGCGCAGCAGCTCGCGCGCCATGCGTTCCTCCCAGCCGTCGACTCCCGCCTCCGCCATGCGCGTCTCCAGCTCGACGGCGGTAAGGGACTGGGCGGGGAACTCGTAGCGCTCTCCCAGGACGTTACGGACCGCGCTGGAGATAGCGCGATAGGCGCCGGCGGCGTCCGCTTCGAGCAACGCTTCGGCGCTTGCCAAAACGTCGGGGGCGGGCGGCGGCTCGGGGGCGGCCTCGCCGGTGTCGACGGGCCGGTTTCGCCACCAGCGGCGGGCGAGGAGGGAGGCAACGCCAACGATCACGGCCGCGACGAGCCCGCCGAGCGCAACCCCCGGCCAGAGGAAGACGGACTGGGCGCCATCGATGGGGACCGGTGGCGGGAGGGGGGAGAGGGCCAGGGGCTCGTTGGGCGAGAGGGTGGAGGGCACCTCCAGGGTGAGGACGGGGAGCGCGGCGGGGGCGGAGCCGCTATCGGTTGTGACGACCACGGCGGGGCGGAAGGTCACGGTACCGGGCGCGAAGGGGGCCACCAGCACTTCGATGCGGTGCTGCAGCCCCACCTCGGTGGCCGTCGCGGACTGCGAAAGAACCCGGATGACGCGCACGTCGCCCCACGGCTCCCCGGCAGGGTCGACCTCGACAACGGCGTCAGCGGGTGTATCGAGCGTGATCGTGACGACAACCTGCTCGCCGATTGCGGCGAAGGTGCGCGAGACTGTCGCCTCGGGATCCTGCGCGGAGGCCAGCGCGGGAACCGCCAGCACGGCGGCGAGGGCGCAGAGAAAGGCGAGGCGTCTCACGCGACGGCCCGGGCGCGGCGCCGGAAGAAGGCGAGGAGCGCACGCACGTAGTCCTCGCCCGTGACGATGGCGATCTCGTCGATGCCGAGCTCACCGAAAAGGCGATCGCGCTCGGCATCGATCTCGCGGACGCGGGCGGCGTAAGCCTCGCGCACGGCCTCGTCGTCGCTGTCGACCTCGTGCGCTGGGCCACCCTCAGCGTCTTCAAGCCGCACGATTCCGGCTGCGGGAAGCTGCTCGTCGAGGGGCTCGCGGATGCGGACGGCGATGATGTCGAAGCGGCGGGCGGCCGCCCGGAGAGCGCGCGCGTACCCCTCCGTAAGGAAGTCGGAGATGATGAAGAGGGTGGCGCGGCGGCGCTGAACGCCCGTGAGGTATTCGAGCGCGGCGCCGAGGTCGGTGCCCCTGGTCTCGGGCCGGGCGGAGAGGACCTCGCGGACGAGGCGGAGCACGTGGATGCTGCCGCCGGCGGGGCGAAGGTAGCGCTCGGGGGCGCTGGCGAAGAGCAGGAGCCCGGCGCGATCGTTGTTGCGGATGGCGGCCAGGGCGAAGACCGCGCACAGCTCGGCGGCGAGGCTAGCTTTGGAGCGCTCCGCGGCCCCCACGGTCTGCGAGGCGCTCACGTCGACGGCGAAGAGCACGGTCAGGTCGCGGTCCTCGCGGTAGCGGCGCACAAGGGGCTGGCCCGTGCGAGCGTAGGACTTCCAGTCGATGGAGCGCACGTCATCGCCGACGACGTAGGGGCGGAGCTCGTCGAACTCGATGCCGCGGCCGCGGAAGACGGCGTGGTACTCGCCCAGGAAGAGGTCGTCTACGAGGCGCCGCGCGCGGATTTCGATGGCGCGGACGCGGCGCAGGAGTTCGGTCGCGCCGTCCAATGAGGCCGCTTCATCGGACGCGGGCCGGGAGGGGTCGCGCCGGGGGCGCCAGAGCCGCGGCCACCACGCGCGCATGGCGGCCCTCAGGGCACCTCGATGGCTTCGAGGACGCGGTCGATGATGTTGTCGGTCGTGATCTCCTCGGCATCCGCCTCGTAGGTGGTGACGATGCGGTGTCGGAGGACGTCGTGGGCGAGCGCCTTCACGTCGTCGGGCATGGTGTAGGCGCGGCCTTCGAGGAGGGCGCGGGCGCGGGCGGTGCGAGCGAGGGCGATGGTGGCCCGGGGGGAGGCACCGTAGGCGATGAGCGTGCGCAGCTCGGGGAGGCGGTAGGCGGCGGGCCGGCGGGTGGCCTGCACGATTTGCACGCAGTAGTCCTTGAGCGCCTCGTCGAGGGCGACGCTGTTGAGGGCGTCGCGGGCGGCGAGGAGTTCGTCGCGGGTGGCGGTGGCGCGGACGGGGGCAGGCGCGCCACCGTCCAGGCCGAGCTCAAGCACCTCGCGCTCCTCCTGGCGGGTGGGGTAGTCGACGCGGACCTTGAGGAGGAAGCGGTCGAGCTGCGCCTCGGGAAGGGGGTAGGTGCCTTCCTGCTCGATGGGGTTCTGCGTGGCCATGACGAAGAAGGGGTCGGGCATGGGGAGGGTCTGGCCGCCGATGCTGACCTGCCGCTCCTGCATCGCTTCGAGGAGCGCCGACTGGACCTTGGCGGGGGCGCGGTTGATCTCGTCGGCGAGGACGATGTTGGCGAAGATCGGCCCCTGGCGGATGGCGAAGTTGCCCTCGGCGGGATTCAGCACCTCCGTCCCGATGAGGTCGGCGGGGAGCAGGTCGGGCGTGAACTGGATGCGGACGCTCGAAACATCGAGGGCGTTCGCGAGGCTGGTGACCGTGAGGCTCTTGGCAAGACCGGGGACGCCTTCGACGAGCACGTGGCCGGAGACGAGCAGGCCGATCAGCAGCCGGTCGATGAGCGCGTCCTGGCCGACAACGGCGGCGTGAATCTCCTTGCGGACGCGAGCGAGCGAGTCCGCGGCAGCGGACGCGTCCGGGGAGAGGGGGGGCTGGGCAGGGAGAGCCATCGGCGATCCATTGTAGCGACAACGGACGCGGGACCGGCGGCGAGGGGCGCGCCTTGGCCGGTAGGGCGCCCTCCGCCTACGGTGTCAGTACGTCCACCACACGGGCGGCAGGAGCAAGCGCATGGCAGAGCACCCGACGTTCGGCGAGTTCGTCATCGGGTTCGAGGGACTCGCGATCGTGCGCTCGTGGGGGCTTCGCCCGGAGGTCGTCCGAGCGCGAGCGGAGAGCGTCGCCGAGATCGTGGGGCGCCGCGAGGAGCGACCCTGGTCCGCCCCGCTGGTCGAGCGGGAGCAGGGGATGCAGGCGGGCTACGGCCAGTGGGCTCAGGGCTACGACCGGCCGGACAACCCGATCGTGATGGCCGAGGAGCCCGTCATGAGGGAGATTCTGGACGCCTGCCCGACCGGGACGGCGCTGGATGCCGCCTGTGGCACGGGAAGGTGGGCAGCCTACCTCGCATCTCGTGGTCACTCGGTGACGGGTATCGACGCAACCCCGGAGATGCTCGCCGAGGCCAGCCGGAAGGTTCCGGAGGCTCGCTTCGAACTGGCCGACCTAGGGGCGATTCCGCTGGAGTCGGACTCGGCCGAACTCGCGGTCTGCGCGCTTGCCCTCACGCACATCGCCGAGCTTGCGCGTCCGGTCCACGAGCTGGCCCGCGTTGTTCGCCCGGGAGGGCGCGTCGTCATCTCGGACGTGCATCCCTTCATGGCGATGCTTGGGAACCATGCGAGGTACCCAAGCGGCCGGGGGGAGTTCGGTTTCGTGCGGAACCACGTTCACCACCTCTCCGAGTACCTGTCGGCGTTCCAGACGGCAGGGCTCAGAGTGCTGCAATGCCGGGAACCACTGTGGGGTGATGCGGAGCTTGCGACGCTCGGATTCGCCGACCAGCGTCCAGGCCTTCTGGACGCGGCGGTCAGGGGGCTGCCGATCGTGATCGTGTGGGAGCTGGAGAAAGCCTAGTCCTCGGAGCGGCCGGAGGTGGGGGAGCGGTAGGGGGCGCGGGCGTACGCGAGCGCGTAGACGCGGCCGGCGCCGTGCTCGCGGAGGACGCGAGCACACTCACTCGCGGTGGCCCCGGTGGTGACGACGTCGTCGAGGACGGCGATGGTCGCTCCCTTGAGGCGGGGACCGCGGTAGCGGAAGGCCCCGGCGACGTTCTCGCGGCGCTCTGCGGCGCTCAGGCCGACCTGACTGGCGGTGGGGCGGATTCGGTCGAGGCGGCCAGGAGCAGGCGGCCAGCCGAGGCGGTCGAAGAGGACCTCGGCCTGGTTGAAGCCGCGCGAGCGGCGACGGCGCGGATGGAGCGGGATGGGGAAGATGGAGTCGGGGGCGAGCTCTTCGACGACAGGATGGAGCGCTTCGGCCATGTTGGTCGCGAGGTCACGGATGCCGCTGAACTTGAGGCCGTGCACGACGCGGCGGACGGGGCCCGTCATCTCAAAGGCGGCGCGGGCGCCGTCGAGGTCGCGCCAACCGAAGCAGTCGGGGCAGCGCCCCTCGTCGTCGCGCCGGACGCCGCAGCGACCACAGCGACCCGGTCCGCGCGCGGGGAGGAGCAGGGCGGAGCACTCCTCGCACAGGTTGTGGCCGAAGGCGGCGCAGCCGACGCAGCGCGGGGGATACAGCAGGTCGAGGGCACGGGTGAGGAGTGTGGCCACGGGTGGGCAGGATAACGTCGTCGGGGGGCGCGGGCGCTACACGCTACAATCCCCGGCATGGCGATCACGGTGCTGTTCTTCGCCTCACTGGCCGATGCCGTGGGCACGCGCGAGTTGTCACTGGCGCACGTGAGCGGGGACACGGTCGCGTCTGTGCGCGACCGGCTGATAGCGGCGCATCCGCAGATCTCGGAGTTCACGGAGACGCTGCTGTACGCAGTCGACGAAGAGTACGCCGAAGAGGACGCGCCTGTGCCGGCCGGCGCGACCCTCGCACTGATTCCGCCGGTATCGGGAGGCTAGGGATGCTGATCCGCGTGACACCGGAGCGACTCGACCCGGAGGAAGCGATCGAGGCCGTGCGGCGCGACGAGGCCGGGGCGGTCGACGTGTTCCTGGGCGTCGTTCGCAACACCAACAAGGGGCGGGCGGTCGACCACCTCGTCTACGACGCCTATCCCTCGATGGCGGAGAAGACGATGCGGGAGCTGGCGGAGGAGGCGGTGGAGCGCTTCGACCTGGCGGATAGCGCGGTTCTGCACCGCACGGGGCGGCTGGAGATCGGCGAGACGAGCCTGCTGGTCGCCGTGAGCGCGGGTCACCGGGCGGCCACGTTCGAGGCGGGGCACTGGCTCGTGAACGAGGTGAAGCGGCGGGTGCCGGTGTGGAAGAAGGAAGTGTGGGCAGACGGGGAGGAGTGGATCGAGGGGCCGGAGTCGCTGGGGATGGAGCGCGCGCCCGCCACGATGCGCGGCTCGTGACGAGCCACCCACACGCCACCAGCCGCTTCTGCATGCAGTGCGGGGGCGAGCTGACGGAGCGTGTCCCACCGGGCGACACGATGACGCGGCTGGTCTGCGAGGCCTGCGGGTTCGTGCATTACCTGAACCCTCGGCCGGTGGCGGGAACGATTCCCGAGCGCGAGGACGGCAGCCTGCTGCTCGTGCGGCGCGCGATCGAGCCGCGGCTGGGGTCGTGGGTGTTTCCGGGCGGCTTCATGGACGTGGGGGAAACGGCGGAGGAAGCGGCTGCCCGGGAGACGCGCGAGGAAGCCAATCTGGAAGTCGACGAGCTGTCGCTGCTCGGCGTGTACACGCGCACGCACGCGGGGGTGGTCGTGATCGTGTACGAGGCGCGGGCGCTGGGGGAGGGGTCGGCGGGGTCGGAGACGAGCGAGATCGGGTGGTTCGCGCCGGACGCGATCCCCTGGGACGAACTCGCCTTCGACACGACGCACTGGGCCCTGGGGGCGTGGCTGGAGCGGCGGGGGCTGGAGCGGCCGGCGGGCTAGCGTCGGCGCCCCCCCGAGCGGGGCGGGACGTTATAGGGGCGGGCAAGGATGGCGACGTGCTGGCTCAACTTCGGGTCGAGGGCGCGCACGGCGACGCGGCGGTGGGCCTCGCGGAGCTCGTCGAGGGAGAGGGCGGCGGTGATGATGGTGGGGAGGCGGGAGGAGGCTCGGTAGTTCGCGATCTGGAAGAGCTTCTCGACGGCCCAGGACGAGCTGGTGTGGGGGCCGAGGTCATCGAGGATGAGGAGTCCCGCGTTGCGGATGTTCTCGAACAGCTCGTCGTAGCCAGGGTCGCCGCGGTTGGGGGCGAAGGAGGCGCGGAGGTGGTCGAGGAGGTCGGGGACGACGGCGAAGAAAGCATCCCCACCGTTACGGAGGACCGCGTTCGCCACGGCGGCGGCGAGGTGGGTCTTGCCGCAACCGCTCTCGCCGAGGATGAGCATCCAGCCCTCGGGGGCGTCGGCGAAGCGGTGGGCGCTCTCCCAGGCGGTCTGGAGGGACTCGTTCTCCTGAGAGGCGTAGTTGGGGAAGCGGGTGTGGAAGTTGTGGAAGCCGAAATCCTCGAGGCGCTCGCGGGTCATGCCGCCGACCTGGCGGTAGCGGGAGAGGGGGACGCCGCCTTCGAGGTCCAGCACGGCGCCGGAAGCGAGGCGCCGGGAGAGGCGCTCATCGAGGGAGTCGGTGAGGGAGTAGCAGGTGCAGACGGTGGGGAGCGCCTCGTTGTAGCGCGCGTTCACGAGCTGGAAGAGCTTTTCGCGGGCCCACTCGCTGGAGGCGGCGGCGTCGATGTCGTCGAGGATAAGGAGAGGGGCGCTGCGAACCTGCTCGAAGAGCGCGTCGAAGCCGGGTTCGCCCTCGGCGGGCTGGAAGGCCGAGCGCAGGCCATCGAGGAGGTCGGGGGTAAACATGAAGAGGACGGGCTCGCCGCGGGCGATGCGCTCGTTGGCGATGGCGGCGGCGAGGTGGGTCTTGCCGGAACCGCTGGGCCCTTTCAGGACGAGCCAGCCGTCGGGGTCGCCGGCGTAGGCGCGGACCTGCGCGGCCGCAGCGGCGGTCCCGCCCTCCAGCGCATCGAACGTGAAACGGGTAAGTGCGCCGAGGTTGCTGATGCGTTCGAGTCGGGAGCGGCGCACCTCGCCGGTTTCGTCGAGGATGCAGGTACAGGGCTCCGCGCGGCCAAAACGCGGATCCTCAAGCTCGCGCGAGCGGCGGACAAAGCCGGCCCCGCCGCAGCGGGGGCAGGCGTCGTCGGGCTCGTCAGCGGGGGCGGGAGGCGGATCCTGCGGCTCCGTCGCCGAGGAATCGACGGCGGCGGTCAGCAAGGCTTTGTCCAAACGCTTCATGTCTCTGGTTCCCCTCGGACCAGTTTTGGAGCATGCGCTCGATGTACTTCCAGTTGCGGATGTTGAGTTCGGCAGATTCGCGGAAGGCAGATTCGATGAGGTGTTCCGGGTACTGTTCGGCGGCGACGAGGAGGCGTTCGGCGACGAGCGGGGTGATCGTGCCGACGTGCTCCTCGTACAGGTGGAAGATGTTGGGACGGCGGACGGGCTGGGGTTCGTAGGCGATAGCGCCCGGGCGGAGTTCGAGGTCGCCGCCCCGGGCGCGGGCCACGGCGCGGCGGGAGGCGGGGTTGTTCACGAAATAGACGGTTTCCTGGCGGCCACTGCCGGCGAGGTCGAGGGCGAGCAGAGCGCCGAGCTCGACGCAGGCGGCGAGCCCTCGTTCGAGGGACTCTCGTCCGGCTGAGAGCGCGTCGAAGGTAGAGACAGCGTCGGGCAGGGCCCAGACCTGGTCGGCGCTGACGAAGCGGGCGTCGCCCTGCTGCTCCTGGACGAGGCGGGCGACCCAGAGGAAGGCGAGCAGGTCTCCCGGCTCGCGCATCGCCGGCAGCACCGTCGAAAAGAAGGTGTTGGGGATGGCGGTGGCCTTGCCGATGCCGGGGAAGCCCTCGAAGGGGACGGAACCGCTCACTGGTCGATCTCCTCGGGCGGGAGGTCGCCGTCTTCCGGCTGCAGGACCCAGTCCTCGAACTTTGCCAGGCGCTGGCGGAAGCGCAGGTCGACCGTGCCGGTGGGGCCGTTGCGGTGCTTGGCGACGATGACCTGGGCGACGCCCTGGGGGTAGGCGGTCTCGGGCATCTCCGGGTGCTCGGCCATCCACTGCTCGCGACTGGTGTAAAGCTCCTCGCGACTGAGGAAGATGACGACGTCGGCGTCCTGCTCGATGGAACCGGAGTCCCGGAGGTCGGAAAGCATGGGGATGCGGGGGTGGCGCTGCTCGATGGCGCGCGAGAGCTGGGCGAGAGCGACAACGGGGACATTCAGCTCACGGGCTATGCCCTTGAGCGTGCGGGAAATGTAGCTGATCTCCTGGACGCGGTTCTCGCGTCCTGTCCAGCTCGAGTCCGACTGCATGAGCTGGAGGTAGTCGAGGACGACGAGGTCGACGCCGTGAGAGCTGGCGAGGCGGCGCACCTTGGAGCGCAGCTCGGCAACGGTGAGGGTGGGGGAGTCGTCGAACCAGATGTTGGCGCCGGCGAGCTCGCCGGTGGCGCGGATGATGCGGCGCTCCTCCAGCTCGGTCTGGCCGCCGAGGCGGAGGCGCGTACTGTCGACGCCAGACTCCGCAGCGAGGAGACGCACGGCGAGCTGTTCGGCGGACATCTCGAGCGAGAAGAAGGCGACGTTGGCGCCCTGGTTGACGGCGGCATTGCGGGCAATGCCGAGGGCGAAGGACGACTTACCCACGCTCGGGCGGGCGCCGACAATGACGAGGTCCTCGCGCTTGAGGCCGCCGAGCAGGTGGTCAAGGTCGTTGAAGCCAGCCTCGACGGCGGCGAGCTCACGGCGTTCGGCGGCCTCGACATCCTCGTCGAGGTAGGCCTGGAGGATCTGGCCGATGTGGACGAAGTCGCGGAAGTTCTCGCCCCCACGGAGGCGCTGGAGCAGCTCCTCAGAGCGGGAGAAGACGGACTCGAGGTCGGCGGGCGCCTCGTAGGCGAGCTGGAGGATTCCAGTGGCGGCGTTGATGAGGCCGCGATAGGTGCTGTCACGCTTGACGATCTGGGCGTAGAACTCGACGCCGACGCTGGTGGGGAGCTGGCGGATGATGTCGCCGAGGTAGCTCTGGCCCCCGACCTCTTCGAGGCGCTCGCGGCGGTCGAGCTCGTGGGCGATGGTGATCTGGTTGATCGACTCGTCGCGTTCCCAGAGCTCGTTGGCGGCCTCGTAGATCCACCCGTTCTTCTCGCGGAAGAAGTCGGGCGACTTGAGGATGGGCGAGACCTTGGAGATAGCCTCTGGGTCGACGAGGAGGGCCGCGATCACGGCCTCCTCGGCTTCGACGTCGTGCGGCGGGAGGCGCTCCAGGAAGGGGAGGGTCATACCGACCGGAACGGCGGGGACGCGCCGAAGCGCGATGGCTGGTGGTGAGTGCCGGTCCCCGCTCTTCCGCCCCCCTTCCCGCTAGCCGTCCGTGTTCTCTTCCGCGGGCGACTCTGCGTCTTCGGTTGCTTCTTCCTCGGCGGCTGCGTCTGCAACCGCTTCACCGGCGGCTGCTTCCGCTTCGGCAGCCGCCGCGGCGGCGGCGGCCTCAGCTTCCGCCGCAGCGAGGGCTTCTTCGGCTTCCCGTGCCTTGAGCTGCTCGACGATCTCCTTCGAGTCCTCGTCGGGGTCGACGGTGATCGTGATCTCGGCGCTGACGTTGCGAGTGAAGCGGATGGTGACGGTCTTCGAGCCGAGCTCGCGGATGGGTTCGGCGAGGAGGATGCCTCGCGAATCGACCTCGATGCCGGTGCTCTCCTCGAGCTTCTGGGCGACATCGCGGCTGGTGACGGAGCCGTAGAGGCGGCCGGTCTCGCCGACGCGCGCCTCGAAGCTGACGGTGTAGCCGTCGAGCCGCTCCTTGTGGACCTCGGCCTCGCCGTCGAGCTTCGCCTGGCGGCGCGCTTCCTTCTCGGCGAGCGAGTTGGCGCGCTGGAGGTTGGGGGGCGTGACGGGTCCGGCGATGCCGCGGGGGAGGAGGAAGTTGCGGGCGAAGCCGTTCTTCACGACCTTCACCTCGCCGACCTGGGCGGTGCCCTCAACGTCCTCGAAAAACACGACTTTCATGGCTCTGACCTCTGCGTCGTCCGCAGTCGGCCTGCGAGCGACGATAGTGAGGCGATCTTAGGTGCTCAACGCCCTACGCCCCATCCGTGTGAAGCTTCCGGCGAGTGGCGTTGAAGGTTTCACTGGTCCTCTCGGCTTCTGTGAACACTTAACACGAGCCTAGTACATATGTTCGCCGTGTCAAGCCCTTAAGGTAGCAGGATGAGCGACGGACCGGCACTGATCCTGCTGCACGGGGGCGCCGGGACGGGCGAAGCCGAGGGGATGGTGGCGCGGGCCCGGCTGGCAGCGGCGGGCGTGAGCGCGCGGGCAGCGCGAGCCGGCGGCTTCGGACGCGTTGTGCTGGCAACCGGCGAGGCAGCCGGGGACGGAGACGGCGCGTACACCATCGACCACGATGTGCCGGAGGAGGCGTTCTCGCTGCGGAAGCGGGTGCTGGGGCTGGTCGAGAAGCTGGAGGCGGAAGCCGTTGCCGTGATGGGGGCGGGGGCGCTGCCACTCCTGGCGGCGGAGGATTTTGCGGCCGTAGTGGAGGGCCTGGCGGGAGGCGGTAATGCGGCGGTGACGAACAACTTCTACTCGTCCGATCTGACCGCATGGACCCCCTCGGACGCGATCGCGCGGGTGGGGCCGTTCGCGCGGGACAACGTGCTCGCGCGGCGGCTGCGGGACGAAGCGGGGTGCGCGGTGACGGTGCTGCCGCGAACGGTGCGGACGGCGTTCGACCTCGACACGCCGGCCGACCTGGCGGTGCTGGCGCTGAGCGAGGCGACGCCGGAAGCAATCCGCGAGGCACTGCCGCCGGAGGGGTCGCTGCCGCTGGCGCCCTACCGGGCGCTCATGCCGCTGCTCTGCGACCCGGACGCCGAGATACTGGTCGCGGGGCGGGTCGCGAGCGCGACCTGGGGGCACCTCGAACGGGAGACGGCGTGCCGCGTCCGGATCGTGAGCGAAGAGCGGGGCCTGGCCAGCGCGCCCGAAGGTCACCCGGCGCGATCACTGGTTGGGCGTCTGCTGGAGGAACTGGGAATGGAGCGGTTCGCCGGGGAGCTGGCGTCGATGGCAGACGCGGTGGTGCTCGATACGCGCGTCCTGCTGGCACATGCGGGGTCGCGAGCGAGCCGCGAGGACCGCTTCCAGAGCGATCTGCTGGCGGCGGGACAGGTGACCGATCCGTGGCTTCGTAACCTGACGGCGGCGCTGGCGGCCGCCGAAGTTCCCGTCCTGGCGGGCGGGCACTCGCTCCTGAGCGGGGGGTTGATGGCGCTCGCGGACCAGGCCTGGCTGGAGAACGACCGGCGCCTGGGGATCGCGCCGCCAGCGGAGGCTTAGGCGGGGGAGGAGCGTCCCTGCGGGCGGGCCATGAGGTGGGTCCGCACTTCCCAACGCCCGTTGTGGAAGCGCAGGTGGTTCTCGATAGCCTTGCGCTGCTCGCGGGGGACGCGCCAGAGCTGCTCGGCGAGGGGCCGGTCGTAGTGCCAGCGGGTTTCGGCGATCTTGAAGCCGAGAGCGGCGTAGGCGCGGTGGGCGCGCTCGGCGAAGGTGTTAGTGGTGAGGACGAAGTCGGGTCCGGGGTGCTCCGCCTCCAGCCACTCGATGAGCGCGGCCATCATGCGACGGCAGACCCCGCGGCCCTCGTGCTCGGGGGGCACGTGCACGGCCCACAGATAGAGCCCGGCACGGTCGTGCAGGTTCACGGAGACGCGGCCGACGGCGGTGTCGCCTTCGCAGGCGACGAAGTGGCGGTGGGGGCCCGCCTCGCGGGCGCGGGTCAACTCGGCACGGGCACGGGCGGGGTCGCGCAGATGGCCGAGGTCGAACGCGTGGTAGGGGAAGCCGCGTTCACCCCACTGCGCGAGCTGCACGAGCAGGTTCTCGTCCCACGGGCGCAGCTCGAGGCCGTCGCCCGCGATTGCGAGGGGATAGGTGGCGGTGCTGGTGGCGCTCATGCTGGCCGCCAAGGGTACCCCCATTGGCAAACCGGCAGCGAGTCCCCGGGATCGCGAAGGGCGGCCCTGCGGCCGCCCTTCGGTTCATTGGCGCTGGTGCGAGCCTAGGCGTGAAGCGCCTCGGCCACCTCGGGCAGACCCAGCGACTCCAGCTTGGAGGCGGAGGGCTTGCAGGTGTCGGCATCCCAGTCGCAGGCGTTGAGGAAGTCCACCTCGAGGCGCTCGGTGTCGAGGTTGACGCCCTCGAGCGGCCCGGTGTGGGTGGCCTCGTTGGTCTCGCCGGTGACGCGAGTGGGGACGGGGCGCTGGCGGGGGTTGCCGCCCTCGCGAACCTCGTAGGCCATGCGCAGATTGGCGATGCGCTCGCCGACCTTCATGGCCTCGTCGATATCCATGTCCCAGCCGGTGACGGCGTTGAACCAGTCGGGGATGTTCGCCGTGTTGGCGGTCATCATGATGAACTGGCACATGCCGCCGGCGTTGACGACGTGCATGTACTCGCTCGCCGCCTTGTGGTGCTCGCCGCGGCCGTTGTAGTCGCGCGAGTCCTGGGGGGCGGCCGGGATCGTGCCGACGCGGCGGTTGCCCTCGTACTGGGTGTGGCGACCCGGGGTCGGGTCGAGCTTGTAGGTGGTGTGGAACTCCGGCTGGAGCTTCGGGTCGTGCATCGGGAGCTCCTGGCCGCCGATGTGCATACCGTAGGCGTCGGAGCCGGCGCCGATCTTCTCGGCGGCGACCTTGACGCCATCGGCGAGGACATCGCCGATGCCGCGGCGCTCGCCCATCATCTTCGTGAGCTCGACGATCGCCTCGGCGTTGCCCCAGGTGAGCTCGAGACCGTCGGTGTCCTCCTTGGTGAGGATGCCGGCCTCGTAGCACTCGATGGCGAACGACGCGGTGACGCCAGCGCTGATCACGTCGAACCCGTACTCGTTGCAGAGGTGGTTCAGGTAGATGAGGGCGTCGGGGTCGTTCATCAGGTTCATCGTCCCGTAGGAGGCCATGGCCTCGTACTCGGGGCGGTGGGTGTGATGCGGGTACGGGTACTTCTCGTTGGTGGACTCGACGGACTCGGCGCCGCAGGCGATGGGGCAGTGCCAGCAGCCGTACTTCTTCTCCATCTTGGGGTTGATCATGGAGCCGCCGTCGATCTGGCTGGAGACCTCCTGGGGGAAGTCCACCACGCCGACGCCGCCCCAGTTCTTGACCGGGGAGTCGCCGTTGAGTGCGCTGCCGGCGGTGATGCCGGTGGTGCCGAAGTTCGAGAAGAAGTCCTTGAGCGGCTTGACCATGTCGTCCAGGTTGGCGCGGAGCATCTTGATGGTCTCCGGCGTCTGGGAAATGATCTTGCGCTCGGCGACAGCCACGACGGCCTTCAGGTTCTTCGAACCCATGACAGCGCCGACGCCCGAGCGGGCGGCGAGGCGGCCGTGATCGTTGCAGACGCCGCTGATGAGGGAGAGGGTCTCGCCCGCCTGGCCGATGTTGGCGACGCTGGCGCGCTTGCCGTGGCGGCCCTTGAGTTCCATCTCGCTCTCGATGGCGCCGGTTCCCCAGAGGTCGCTGGCGTCACGGAGCTCGACGTTGTCGTCCTCGACGAGGAGGTAGGTGGGGCGGTCGGCTTTGCCGAAGAAGACCACGCCGTCCCAGCCCGCGAGCTTGAGGACACCGCCGAAGTCACCGCCGCAGTTGGCGTCGCCCCAGCCGCCGGTGAGGGGGCTCTTGCAGACGACCTGCCAGCGCTGCCCGAAGAGCGGCGTGCCGGTGAGAAGGCCGGGGAGCATGCCGAGCATGTTCTCGGGGGCGAGGGGGTCGACGCCGGCAGGGACGCGGTCCCAGAGCATGCGGGCGCCGATGCCGTACCCACCGAGGTACTCGCGGTAGAGCGACTCGTCGGGGTGCTCGATGTTGATCTCGCCGGACGTCAGGTCGACGACCAGCATCTTGCCGTTGTAGCCGGTTTCGACGGCTCCGTTCCCGTTGGAATCAGCCATGAATAAGTACCCCTTCTCCGCGTGCGTGAGCGGGCCAATAGTGTGGGTCGGATGTTACGTGATGGGGAACGCGGCGCAATATGCTCGCGCCGGCATAACGGTCGCTACAACTGGCCCGCGAGAAAGGCCTGGAGCGCCTCGTTCGTGACCTCCGGCGCCTCCTCCGGGAAGAAGTGGCCGGCGTTCACGCGGCGGACGCGCAGGTCGGGGAAGTAGCGGCTGAACTGGTCCACGAACGGGTTGCCGCGGGGGATGGCGTGCTCGCGATCCGCGCCTTCGGTGCCGATTCGCCCGGCCATGTACTGGCCGAACATCCAGAGGACGGGCGCCTCGAAGGTCTTGTGGCGGTCCTCGGGGCCATAGTCGTGGGAGTCACCGAAGTTCGGGTGCTGCTCGAGGCCATCGGGGTGGAGCCACATCTCGGCGACATCGCTTTCGCTGAGGGACTCGTAGCGCTCCCCATGGGCCGCGGAGGCGTCCTCGATGACGCGGTGGAAGGGGAGGCCGTAGCGGTAGTAGGAGATGGCGTGGAAGTGGCTGAGGGGATCGGCAAAGGCGCGGGCGTATTCCTCGACGTCCTCGGGGGTGGCCCAGGGGGTGGCGTTGGGGTTGGGGCGGGCGCTGGGCCAGGGGGACTGGGGGCGGCCCGGGAGCGGCGGCTCGGAACCGCCCGTGAAGATGCTCTCGATGAAGCCTCGATGGTGAGCGGCGAAGAACTCCTCCGGGAGGGGCTCGGCCTTGAACCAGTAGCCGTGGGCGCCGGCGGGGGCCCAGACCGTGCAGAGGGTATCCAGCATGGCCAGGCGGTTGACGCGCTCGGGCCAATCGATGGCGAGCTTGAAGGCGATGATGCCGCCCCAGTCGTGGGCGACGACGGCGGCTCGCTCGATTTCGAGGGCGTCCATGAAGTTGACGATGTCCTGGGCGAGCATGGTGCGGTTGACGCGCACGCCGGGCTTGTCGGTGCCGCCGAAGCCGCGCGTGTCGGGGGCGAAGAGGGCGTAGTCGCCGGCGAGGGCAGGGAACTGCTTGCGCCACTCGTACGAGGTCTCGGGGAAGCCGTGCAGGAAGATGATCGGCTCTCCCGTCCCTTCCTGCAGGTAGTGCATGCGCAGGTCGGCGGTCTGGACGTGCAGGGATTCCATCGGGCGGCCTCCGTGACGGTGCGTGCGGGAAGCCTACCGCCTGCGGCGCGCGGGGGTGCGCGCAGGCGCCGGCCCTACCAGCGCTTGGACTCCTCGGCGTAGACGTGGGTGGGCAGGCGGTAGCTGATTCCGTCTTCGTCGTAGTTGGAGACGTCGAAGAGGGCGGAGAAGTTGGCGAAGTCGCTGTCGCGAGCGCGGTTGGGGAAGAGCCGGCGCATGAGGGTGTCGTATTTCTCGTTCATGCGGAACCAGGCGAGCACGCCAAAGGAGGTGGCGAAGAGACCAGGGGCGGGGTAATTGAGCTGGTCCGCGAGGTCCTTGCCGATGAGGGCGCGAGAGACGTGATAGACGTAACCGGAAAGGCTGCGACGCTCCTCCGACGAGGTGATCCCCGCGACAAGCGGCGCCGAGTTGACGAGGGAGTTCGCGAGCACGACGGACTCGGTGCTGGGGGAGGGTTCACAGAGAAGGCCGATGCGGAAGAGCTCGAGGGCGCTCTCTTCGTCCTCGTACAGGATGGCATCGGGGATGCCCATGAGGTGGCCGGAGTAACGCCAGATCTGCATGAAGCTCCTGGCCTCTTCCTCGCTGTACCTCGCGCCCAGGCTCCGCATGTGCTTGAGCAGGCGCGCGGAGAAGGCGGTGATGGCGAATCCCACGTGGGCCGCACTGAGGGGCACACCCCATGCGTCGTGCTCCCAGTCGGCGGACTGGGCCAGCAGGCGCCTGACCTGGGCATGAACCAGGCGTACTCGTACGGAGAGCTTCCAGCCGTCGCCCTGTCGCATCATGCCACCGGGGAAGAAGAGCTCAATCATCTGGCGGTTGTTCTGCTGCAGCCGCCTGACACCCTGGTCGCGAAGCCGCCCGGTGATGAAGAACGATTTCGAGATATTCGTCGAGAAGCCCTCGACGAGGACGCCGCCGAGCATGCCGGCGAGCAGCAGCTTCGAGTTCTTGTGGAAGAGCCGGACGCCGTCGCCGAAGGACTCGAGATCGACCCAGTCAGGCGGGGTCTCGAGGTTCTGGAAGAACGCCTGGACGGTCGGAGGAGCGTCGCGAAGGACGTCGTGCTCCTCATCCATGCCCGCCTGGAGGAAGCGGAATCCCTCGTCGGCATCGATGGTGGCGAGCTCGGCCATCATGGCGTCGGCGTCGGGGTCCCCGATGGTCGTGTGGGCGACGTAGTTCTCGGCCAGCTCCGGGTTAACGGCACGGGCCCGTTCGTAGCCCTCGAGGTAGTCGGTGGGCATGGTCATGTGCCGGTCGACTCCTGTGCGGGGTTCTCTTCGGCCTCGATGCGCAGGTCGGGGAGCCAGTTCAGCCAGGATGGCAGGTACCAGTTTCGCCCGCCGAGGAGCTCCATGCTGGCGGGAACGAGGACCGAGCGCACCAGGGTCGCGTCGAGGAAGATGGCGACCGCCAGCCCAAAGCCGACCTGCTGATTGATGATGGTCTTGCCGGAGGCGAAGGCGCCGAACACCACGACCATGATGAGCGCGGCGCCGGTGATGAGCCCGGCCGTTGAGCGGAGGCCGTAGGCAACGGCCCCGGCATTGTCGCCCGTCTCGTCGTAGCGCTCGCGGATGCGGCTGAGCAGGAAGACGTGGTAGTCCATGGAAAGGCCGAAGAGGATGGAGAAGAGGAAGAGGGGAATCCAGACATCGATGGATTCGGCGTGCTGGAACCCGAAGATTCCGCCGCTCTTCTGGAAGACCAGGACCAGCAACCCGTAGGCGGCGCCAACGGAGAGCAGGTTCATGATGATGGCCTTGATGGGGATCACGATGGAGCGGAAGACCAGCATGAGGATGAGGAAGCTGATCCCGAGCACGAAGGCGAAGACGATCGGCGTGTAGGTGCCGACCACGCCGAAGATATCGATCGTCAGGGCGGTGCGGCCACCGACGTAGACGTCGGCGTCGACGCCCGAGAAGGCGGCGGGGATGTACCTGTCCCGCAGGTCTTCGACCGCCTCGACGGCGGGACGCGCGCTGGGTTCGCCGGGGGGCGCCACGGAGAGCAAGGCGAGATCGCCTGCGGGGTTCACTACCAGCCCCGAGGGGAGAATCTGGTAGTTCAGCGCGCGCAGGCCGGCTATCTCGTCGCCGCTGAGCAGCTGGTGGGGCAGAAGGACGGTGAACCGTCCGTCGGCCGCGATCGATTCCTGAAGGGCGGCGATGGCTTCCTTCACCTGGGGTGAGTTGATGGCGCCATCAATGACGATCTCGGCGGGCGTGACCAGGCCGAAAGAGAACTCCTCCTCCAGCACGAAGAAGGCCTCGCGCGTCTGGGCCCCCTCGGGGAAGACATCGACGCCGTTCAGGCCGGTGTCGATTTCGAAGTAGAAGTAGGCGGCGGCGAGCATGGGCGCAGCGATCACGATGATGCTGACCCCGGGATACCTCACGACGACGCGCGTCACGCGCTCCCAGAAGCCGTCGTGCGAGTGTTCCTCGCTGCCGGTCGAGGACCGGCTGAGGAACGGGAGGGAGAGCCGGTTGACGTTCGCGCCAAGGAGGGCGAGGACCGCCGGCAGGAGCGTGAGGGTCACCGCGAGGGCGACGAGGACCACGATGATGGCCCCGAGGCCGATCGACTGGAAGAACGAGGCGGGAACGATGAGCATGCCGATGAGCGCCACGACGACGGTGAGGCCGCTGAAGAGGACGGTGCGCCCGGCAGTTGCGCCGGCACGCTCGACGGCCTCGATCTTGTCCAGCCCGCGATCCATCTCCTCGCGGAAGCGGGAGATTATGATGAGCGAATAGTCGATCCCGACGGCCAGGCCGATCATCGTGATCATCAGGGTGATGAAGAAGATCAGGTCCATGACCTGGCCGACGAGGGCGGCGATGCCGAGGGCGATGGCGATCGAGACCACCGCCAGGCCGAGCGGCACGAGGGCGGCCACAACCGCGCCGAACAGGATGACGAGGACGATGAGGGCGATGGGGACGCCGAAGCGCTCGCCCTGCTCCAGGTCTTCCTGGGAGAGCTCGTTCGACTCGTGGGCAATGCTGGCCGTCCCCACGGTGAGCACGCGGAAGCCGTCGTCCGTATTGGCGTGCTCGACGACCTTGACGAGGTCGGAGACGTGTTCCGTAGCGTCTTCGAGGGTGCCGGTCAGCACAAGGGGCAGGATGGCGGTGCGGCGGTCGGCGGAAACGAGGGCGTCGTCGTTGTCCTGGTAGTAGTGCCGTCCCGTGGCGACGACCTCGGGGCGGAGCTCGCCGATCTCGGCGAACACCGCTTCCACCTTCTCGCGGAAGGCGGGGGCGTCGACCGTGAGGGAGTCGGACTGGACGACCACGACCTCGGTGACCGGCTCGGGCACGGGGCGGAGGCGGGTGTCGAGGAGGTTGGTAGCCGTATCCGCCTCGACCTCGGTGGTGAGGGAGAGCTCGGTGGTGGTGGCGCTTCCCAGCAGCTCCCGAACGAGCACGAGGGCGAGGAGAACGGCGAGTCCCCAGAGGGCGACCGTCCACCAGGGCCGGCGGGCGCAGATACGGGCAAGGGCGTCGGTCACGAGGCAGCGACCTCCCCAGCGGAGAGCCTCAGGGAAGCCAGCGCGACGTGGGGCCGACTTCCAGAACCGAAGGGACCGACACTCATTGCTGCACTGCCCAAGCCCGTAACACGATCGCGCTACCCTGCCAGGGCAAACGCAGGCCCCAGCTTACACCGATTCTTAACGTGACCAACAACAGGGGCGGGGGTCGATACGCTCGGGAGCACGGCGCATCCCGTTGTGCGACGGGAAGAGCCGCAGACGGTGGGAACGCAGCCTAGCGCTTGGTGTACTGCGGAGCCTTGCGGGCGCGCTTGAGGCCGGGCTTCTTGCGCTCCTTCACGCGGGCATCGCGGGTAAGGAGGCTGGGCGCTCGCTTGAGCGTGACCTTCAGTGCCGGATCCGCCTCGACGAGGGCGCGGGCGATGCCGAGGCGGATGGCCCCGGCCCAGCCGGAAACACCGCCGCCTTCGCACTTGACCTGGGCGCTGAACTTGCCCTCGGCGCCGACGCGCTTGAGGGGAAGCATGATCTCGTCGCGGTGCATGTCGCGGTCGAACACTTCGTCCACGGGCTTGCCGTTGACGATGATGGCCCCGCCTCCCGGGTAGAGGCGCACGCGCGCGATGGCCGTCTTGCGGCGTCCGGTGCCGTAGTAATACTGCTCGGCCATTACTTCTCCTCGTCCTCGGACTCGTCTTCTGGCTCGTCCTCAACTTCCACTTCGGCAGCCGGCTCGTCCCCGGCTTCCGCTTCGGCAGGGGCCTCGGCCTCGGCAACGGGCTCGTCTTCGACTACAGCCTCGTCTTCGATGGCGTCATCCTCCTCGGGGAGGTCGTCGTCCTCAACTTCGGCCATGGCGGCCGCATCGGCCTCGGCCGCGGCCCGCGCTTCCTCGAGCTCGGCCAGCCAGGCGGCGACCTTCTCGGCGCGGGTCGGCCGTGGGGTCGGGGTCTCCGGAACGGAGAGGGGGCGCAGGCGGGGTGGGGCGGGCGGGTTCTCGATGCTCGCCTGGAGCGCTTCCGCCTCGGCCTGGGCGGCTGCTTCGGCAGCACGCTCCGACCCCGTGATCTGCGCCTGGTGGGGATGGTCGGGTCCGGCGTAGACCTTCAGGTGGCGGCGCATGCGCTTCCCCAGCGGTCCCTTCGGGAGCATTCCCCAGACAGAGCGCTCGAGCACGCGCTCGGGCTGGCGCGCCATCTGCTCGGCAAAGGTGCGCTTGCGCAGGTTACCGGGGTAGCCGGAGTGGCGGTAGTAGACCTTCTGCTCGGCCTTCCGCCCGCTCAGGCGGACCTTGCCGGCGTTGACGATGATGACGAAGTCGCCGTCGTCGAGGTGGGGCTCGTAGGTGGGCTTGTGCTTGCCACGGATAAGGGCGGCGACTTCGCTGGCGACGCGCCCGAGGGGGCGGTCGGCGGCGTCGACGACATGCCAGCTCTTGGCAAGCTCGGAGGCCTTGCGGCGCACGGTCGATGTCATGTTGCGTACCCCTCGTCGTACCAGACGCGCTGCAGGCTGAGACCGTGTGGCGGCGCCGGCGGGCCCACGGTGGCGGGCCTGGCGGCGGCAACGGCACGCTCGAAGTCCGTGGCGCTGATGGCCCCGCGCCCCACGCGCACGAGGCCGCCGACGATGCGGCGGACCATCTGCGGTAGGAAGGCATCGGCTTCGATATCGAATGCGAGCAGGCACCCCGCCTGCGCGAAGTTGGCCTCGGCGACGGTGCGCACGGGCGAGCGGCCCTCTTCGAGGGGACCGGCGCAGGCGCTGAAGTCGCGGCGGCCGAGCAGCGTGCGGGCGGCGTCCTTCATGGCGGCAAGCTCGAGCGGGCTGCCGATGCGCCAGGCCGTGCGACGCTGGAGCGGCAGGCGCACCGCGGAGGTAAGGAGCGAGTAGCGGTACCAGCGGCGCCGCGCCCAGCGCCTCGGGTCGAAGCCCTCGGGTACCTCCCGCACGTCGCGGACGGCGACATCCTCGGGAAGGTGGGCGTTCAGGGCCCGCTGGACGGTGTTCGGCTCGAGCGCGGTGTCGGCGGAGAAGGCGGCTACCTGCCCGACGGCGTGGACGCCGGCATCAGTGCGGCCGGCCAACTCGACGCGCGTGGCGTCGCCGAAGAGGCGTTCGGCCGCAGCCTCGAGCTCGCCCTGCACAGTGCGCGCGTGGAGCTGGCGCTGGGAGCCGGCGAACTCCTGTCCGTCGTAGCTGACGGTGGCGGCGAAGCGGGTCGTATCGGACACGGCTAGCGTTCCTCGTCCTCCGCTTCGGAAGCATCCTCGGCCTCGGGTTCCTCGATCTCTTCGACGTCGTCAGACTCGACGGTGGGCTCGGCTTCTTCGACTTCGCCGCTGTCGTCGTCGGTCTCCAGGACGGCCTCCGGCTCTTCGACCTCGGCTGCGGCATCGGTCTCGGCGTCGGAAGCGGCTTCGGCCTCCTCGGCAGGCGGAGCCTCGGCGAGGTCGATGACGTCCTGGTAGTCGACCGTCTCGATGACGGCCATGCGGGCGCCGTCGCCCTTGCGGGGCTCGAGGCGGGTGATGCGGAGGTAGCCGCCGGGGCGGTCGGCCATGCGGGGAGCGATGTCCTCAAAGACCTTCTCGACGACGTAGCGGTCGTAGATGTAGCTCAGGGCCTGGCGGCGAGCGTGGAGGTCGCCGCGGCGGCCGAGCGTGATCATCTTCTCGGCGATGGGGCGGATCTCACGGGCCTTGGCGTCGGTCGTGGTGATGCGCTCGTAGCGGAGCAGGTCCGTGACGAGGTTGCGGTAGAGGGCCTTGCGATGGGCGCTGTCGCGCCCGAGGTGGCGGCCCGCCTTGCGATGTCGCATGGCTACTCCTCGTCGTCCGCGCCGAGGAGGTCATCGTCGCCGACTTCGCGGAGCGCCTCGCGCAGGGCCTTGCCGAGGGCGCCGAGGCTCTCCTCGTCGTCGTCCTCATCGAGGATGACGCTGGAAGGCGGCGGCGGCGGGGTGGCCGGTGCGGCGAGGTCGGGCACGATCTGCAGGCCGGGCGCGCTGCCATCGATGTAGTTCATCTCGATGAGGCGGTCGCGCAGCTCGTCATACGACTTGTGGCCAAAGTTGCGGAGGGCGAGAAGCTCGTCCTCCGTGCGCTCGAGCACCTGGCCGATGGTCATGAGGCCGCTGCGGCGCAGGCAGTTATAGGCACGGACCGAGAGCTGCAGCGCCTCGATGGGCGTGTGGTAGCGCTCGGGGGAGATGGGGAGGTTGGTGGCGGGGGCGGGTGGCGCGGCTGCGGGGGCGCCCGGTGCGCCCATCGTGTTGAAGAGGGCGAACTGGTCGATCAGGATGTTGGCGGCCTGGCCGACGGCGTCAACGGGAGCGACCGTGCCGTCGGTCCACACTTCGAGCACCATGCGGTCGAAGTCGGTGGCCTGGCCGACGCGCACCTTCTCGACGTGGAAGTTGACCTTGCGCACAGGCGAGAAGACGGCATCGACGGGAATGACGCCGATGGGCATGCCCTCGACCTCGGTTGCGGGTGTGTAACCGCTCTTGAGCTGGGCGTGGAACTCGGCGTTGATGCGGGCCTCGGGGCCGTCGAGGGTGGCAAGGTGGAGGGAGGGGTTCACGACTTCGAAGTCGGCCGGAACCTGGAGGTCGCCGGCGGTGATCTCGCCGGCGCCTTCGGCGTCGAGCGTGAGGGTGCCGGGGCGGTTGCTGAGCGCCTTCAGCCGGATCTCCTTCACGTTGAGGAGGAACTCGGTCGAGTCCTCCTGCATGCCTTCGATCGTGGAGAACTCGTGCTGCACCTGGTCGATGCGCACGGAGGTGATGGCGGCGCCTTCAAGCGAGCTGAGAAGGATGCGGCGCAGGGCGTTTCCGAGGGTCGTGCCGTAGCCCGGATCGAGCGGCTCGGCGACAAGGCGGGCATAGCCGTCGTCCTCGTTCTCGATGGTCAGCTCCGGCACCGGCACAGGAGCCGGCGCGGGCGGCATGTCGAGCGGATCGAGAGGGGTTTCGAGTGTCATGGGACCTGCTGACCTGCCTAGCGAGAGTAGTACTCGATGACGACGTTCTCGTTGAACCGGTGGGTTTCACCCGGAACAACCTCAAGGGGACCGGCGACGCGGGCGGTGAGAGCGCCCGGGTCGACCACGAGCCAGGACGGAGGGGTCTTGGCGGCGATGGTCTCCTGGAGCACCTTGTAGTGCTCGCTGCGAGCGCCGCGCTGCGTGAAGCCGATGCTGTCGCCATCGCGCAACTGGGCGGAGGGGATGTCGGTCTTGCGTCCGTTCAGGGTGATGAGCCCGTGGCGAACGATCTGGCGAGCCTGGGCGCGCGAGTCGGCGAAGCCGGCGCGGTAGACGGCGTTATCGAGGCGGCTTTCGAGGATGCGCACGAGGTTGAGGCCGGAGACGCCGGGGCGGCGCACGGCCTCCTTGTAGTAGCGCAGGAACTGCCGCTCGAGGACGCCGTAGGTGGCGCGGGCGCGCTGCTTCTCGCGAAGCTGGAGTCCACGGTCGCTCACCTTGCGGCGGCGGGCGGGACGGGGGCCCGGGGGGTTGGGGCGGCGCTCGAAGGCGCACTTGGGCGAATAGCAGCGCTCGCCCTTCAGGTAGAGCTTGTCGCCGCGGCGGCGGCAGATACGGCAGACGGGGCCGGTGTAGCGGGCCATTGCTAGACGCGCCTCCTCTTCGGAGGGCGGCAGCCGTTGTGCGGGATGGGCGTGACATCGCGGATGGCGGTCACATCGAGCCCGGTGGCCTGGAGGGCGCGGATGGCGGCCTCGCGACCGCTGCCGGCGCCACGCACGAAGACCTCGATGGTCTGCATGCCGTGCTCCTGCGCGCGGCGGGCGGCGGCCTCGCCGGCGAGCTGGGCGGCGAAGGGCGTGCTCTTGCGCGAGCCCTTGAAGCCGGTCTGACCGGCGGTGGCCTGCGCCACGACGTTCCCGTTGGGGTCGGTCAGGGTGACGATCGTGTTGTTGAACGAGCTCTTAATGTAGGCGCGGCCACGGGGCACGGACTTGCGCTCGCGGCGCCTGGATCGGCGGGTTCCCTCGGGCATTCGCTCGTTCTCCGGTTACTTCTTCGTGGCGGCGCGACGGCGGCCGGCGACGGTCTTGCGGGCGCCGCGGCGCTGGCGTGCGTTGGTGCGCGTGCGCTGCCCGTGAACGGGGAGGTTGCGGCGGTGGCGCTGGCCGCGGTAGCAGTTGATCTCGACGAGGCGCTGGATGTTCTGGCGCACTTCGCGGCGAAGGTCACCCTCGACGATGAAGTTCTTCTCGATGAAGTCGCGGATGCGAACGAGCTCTTCGTCGGTGAGGTCGCGCGTGCGTGTGCCCGGGTCGACGCGGGTGGATGTCAGGAGTTGGCTCGCGCGGGTAGGGCCGATTCCATAGATGTAGCGCAACGAGATCTCGATGCGCTTCTCGTTGGGGATGTCGACGCCGGAAATCCTCGCCATGACCTAGCCCTGCCGCTGCTTATGTTTCGGGTTCTCGCAGATGACCATGACCCGTCCGTGACGACGGATCACCTTGCATTTGTCACAACGCCGCTTGACCGAGGCCCGAACTTTCATGATCGCCTACCAACTCTCTGGTGTCCAGCTACTGACGCACTCAGGGAAGGGTCAGCACCTCCGGGCGCTGGCCCTTCCGGATCGCGATGGTGTGCTCGAAGTGACAACAAAGGCTACCGTCCTCGGTGGCCACGGTCCAACGATCGTCCAGCTCGCGGGTGTGGCGGCTGCCGATGTTGACCATCGGTTCGAGGGCGAGGACGAGACCGTCCTTCAGAGGCGGACCGCGGAAGCGGCGCCGGTAGTTCGGCACCTGCGGCTCCTCGTGCATCTCGCGGCCGACGCCGTGGCCGGTGTACTCGCGCACGATCGCGTACTCGGGGGGGATGGCTTCCTCGATGGCGGCGCTCACATCGTTCAGGTGCGTGCCCGTCCCCATTGCCTCGATCCCCGCCCAGAGCGCGCCTTCGGTCACGTCCATGAGGCGCTGGGCCTCGGGACTGATCGCACCCACCGCCACGGTGATGGCGGAGTCGCCGACGAATCCCTTGTAGGTGGCGCCCAGGTCGAACGTGACGATGTCGCCTTCCTCCAGGACACGGTCGCGGGGGATACCGTGCACGAGCTCCTCGTTGACGCTGGCGCAGATATTCGAGGGGTACGGCGGCTTGCCGGCGGGGTCGTAGTCGCGGAACGTCTCGATGGCGCCGTGTTTCTTGAACTGCTCCGTGACGAAGGCCTCGGCCTCGAGGAGGTTGAACCCGGGGCGAACCATCTCGCGGATACCGGCGAGCGTCTGGCCGACGATGCGGCCCGCCTCGCGCATGACATCCAGTTCGGCCTCGGATTTGAGCTTGATCGGCATGGGGCGGCTACCTGAGCGCTTCCAGGAGGTCGGCGGTCACGGAATCGAGGTCGCGCTCGCCGTCGATCTCGCGGAGGACGTCCGCATCGCGGTAGTGCCCGATGAGATCGGCGGGCGGCTTCATCTTCTCCAGACGGGTGCGGACCACGTCGGGGCGGTCGTCGTCGCGCTGGTAGAGCTCACCGTCGCACGTGTCGCAGGCGCCTGGCTTGCGGGGGGGATCGTTGCGTTCGTGGTAGACGGCGCCGCAGGCGCGGCAGAGCCAGCGTCCACCGAGGCGGGCGACGAGCTCCTCGTCCGCAACAGCGATCAAAAGGGCGTGGGCGATGGAGTCGCCGCGGCCCTCGAGGGCCTCGTCGAGGGCGGCGGCCTGCACGACGTTGCGGGGGAAGCCATCGAACATGGCGCCCTCGGCTGCGTCGGGCCGGGCGATGCGCTCGAGCAGCATCTTGATGGTGACCTCGTCGGGGACGAGCTCGCCACGGTCCATGTAGCTCTTGGCGAGGGTGCCGAGCTCGGTGCCCTCGCGCACGTTCTCGCGGAACATGTCGCCGGTCGAGAGGTGGAGCAGGCCGGTGGAGGTGGTGAGGCGCTGGGCCTGGGTTCCCTTGCCCGCGCCGGGAGGGCCGAGAAGAACGACGAACATGGCTAGCGAATGAACCCTTCGTAGTTCCGCATGAGGAGCTGGGCCTCAAGCTGCTTCATGGTGTCGAGCACGACGGCGACGACGATGAGGAAGCCGGCGCTCGAGATGGTGAGGGCCTGGACATCGGTAGTGAGGCCGATGAAGAACGGGGCAACCGCAACCGCCCCGAGGAAGAGCGCGCCTCCCCAGGTGATGCGGGTCACGACCCGTAAGAGGTAGGCCTCGGTGGGTGGCCCGGGACGGATGCCGGGGATGAAGGCCCCCTGTCGCTGGAGGTTCTTGGCGATGTTCTGCTGGTTGTACTGGACGATCGTATAGAAGAAGGCGAAGCCCACGACGAGCACGAACAGCACGAGCCAGTAGATGCCGGTGCCGCCGCCGCCGCGGCCACCCTGGAACTGGTTGACGAAGAAGTCGGCGACGGTCTCGACCCAGCCGCCCGCACCGGAGAAGTAGCCGGCGACGACGGCGGGGAGGATGACGATGGAGAAGGCGAAGATGAGCGGGATCATCCCGGCCATGTTGACGCGCAGGGGGATGAAGCTCTGGCCCTGTTGACGGTACATCCGTCCTCCCCGGAAGGAGGATCTGGCGTACTGCACAGGCACCCTCCGCTGGGCCTCCTGGAAGAAGACGATGACGAAGATGAGGGCGACGGCGAAGAGCAGGATGGCGGCGACGGCGATGATCGAGCTGGTCGAGATGTTGGGGACGAGGCCGGGGAGGACCGCGACGATGCCGCCGAAGATGATGAGGGAGACGCCGTTGCCGATGCCGTGCTCGGTGATCAGCTCGCCGAGCCAGACGAGGAACATGGTTCCCGCGCAGAGTGTGAAGAGCGTGGCGATGGTCCCGAAGAAGTCGTTCTGGAAACCGAAGTCACGGATGACGGCGCTGCCGCTCTGGTTATTGATGAAGATGATCTGGCCGTAGCCCTGGACGAAGGCGAGGGGCACCGCCATCCAGTGCGTGTAGACCTGGATGCGGCGGCGACCCTGCTCGCCCTCTTCCTGCAGCGCCCGCAGGCGCGAGGAGAGGGGGGTGACGATCTGCATGATGATCGAGGCGGTGATGTAGGGATAGACGCCCAGGGCGGCGACGCTCAGGTTCTGGAGCGCGCCCCCGGAGAAGATGCTGAGGAAGTCGAGCACGGCGTTGCCGTCGAAGGCCTGCGCGAGGGCGTCGCGGTCCACGTTGGGGACGGGAACGTGGGCGACGAAGCGGAAGATGATGAGCATGCCGATGGTGAAGAGCAGCTTTCGCCGCACTTCTTCCTGGCGGAAGGCGTCGACCATGGCCTGGAGCAGGCGCGGGCGGTTGGTGCCCGGGACGGTGGTGGTCTCGCCCATGAACGACACGGTTCGGCGCTCCTACTCCTCGGCTGCGGTTTCGGTCTCGGCTTCGGCTTCGTCTTCGTCGGTGTCACCGATGAGGGTGACGGTGCCTCCGGCGCCCTCGATGCGGGCGCGGGCGGCGGCACTGACCCTGTGGGCGTGCACGTTGAGGGCACGCGAGAGCTCGCCTCGGGCGAGGATCTTCACGGGCTCGCGCAGGTGGCGGAGCACCCCGATCGCGAGGAGCGACTCGGGCGTGACCTCGGCGCCGTCCTCGAAACGCTCCTCGAGCGTGCCCGTATTGACGGGCTGGTAGGCCACGCGCCACTTGTTGTTGAAGCCGCGGAGGGTGCTCATGCGGCGGATGAGCGGCATCTGGCCGCCCTCGAAGCCGAGGCGGATCTTGCTGCCGCTGCGGGACTTCTGCCCCTTCAGGCCCTTGCCCGCGTAGGTGCCGCCCCCGGCGCTGTTGCCGCGGGCCAGGCGCTTGCGGTTGCGGGTCGCGCCGCTGGGCGGGGCGAGTTCGTTGGCGTGAATGCTCACGAGGCTTCCCCTGCTTCTCCGTCATCCACGTCGACGAGGTGGCCGACCCGGGCGATCATGCCGCGGATGGCGGGGCTGTCGTCGTGCTCGACGGTCTGGTGGAGGCGGCGCAGGCCAAGCTTGCGGATCGTGTCCTTCTGGCGCTGGTTGTAGCCGATGGCGCTCTTGCGCCAGGTAATCGCGACCTTCGCCATTTATGTCGCCTCCGCCGCTGTCGCCTCGGCGATGATCTGAAAGCGGCGCTCGCGCGCGACATCGGGGTCGCGCAGGGTCGCGAGGCCCTGCACGGTCGCGCGAGCGACGTTGATCGGATTGCGGCTGCCGAGCGACTTGGTGAGCACGTCGGTAACGCCGGCGGCCTCCATGATGGCGCGCACGGCTCCGCCGGCGATTACGCCGGTACCGGGGCTCGCGGGCTTCATGAGGATGCGGGCGGCGCCGAATTCGGCGACGTAGTCGTGCGGGAGGGTTCCGCCCTTGAGGGGCACGGAGAACATCTCCTTGCGGGCGATGGCCGCACCCTTGCGGATCGCCTCGGGCACCTCGTTGGCGCGGCCCAGGCCGATGCCCACGTTGCCGTGGCCATCGCCCACCACCATGAGGGCCGTGAAGCTGAAGCGACGCCCGCCCTTGACCACCTTGGCCACGCGGTTAATATAGATGACCTTCTCGTTGAGCTCGTCGCCAGAGTTCTCGAAGTTGCCCATCAGAATCCCAATCCGGCTTCGCGCGCGGCCTCGGCGAGAGCCTTCACGCGGCCGTGGTATTTGTAGCCGCCCCGGTCGAAGATGACCTCGGCGACGCCGTGCTCCTTCGCCCGGTTGGCGATGGCGGCGCCGACGGCGGCGGCGCGCTCGACTTTCGGCTTGCCGGCGATCTCGCCGGCAAGGTCGGCGTCGAGGTCGCTGGCGGCGGCGATGGTGTGGCCCTGGTCGTCGTCGATGACCTGGGCGTAGATGTGCGAGGCGCTGCGGAACACGTTGAGGCGCGGGCGCCCGGCGGTACCGGCGACGTTCTTGCGCACCCGCCGGTGGCGGCGGTGGCGGGCGTGGTAACGGTTGGCCTGGGCCATCAGATTCCCACCTTTCCGGCCTTGCCGGCCTTGCGGCGAACGTACTCGCCGAGGTAGCGGATGCCCTTGCCCTTGTACGGCTCGGGCGGGCGGATCTTGCGGATATCGGCGGCTACCTGGCCGACCTGCTCCTTGTCGATGCCGCTGATGTTGATGCGCGGTCCCTCGACGGCGAAGGTGATGCCCTCGGGAGGCTCGACGATCACGGGATGGGAGAAGCCGACGGCGAGCCGCAGGCTCGCACCTTCGAGCTGGGCGCGGTAGCCGACGCCCTGGACCTCAAGGGTCTTCGTGAAGCCATCGGTGACGCCCACGACCATGTTGTTCAGGAGCGAGCGGGAGAGGCCGTGCAGGGCGCGGTGCGCGCTGGCATCGCTGGGGCGCGTGACTACGACGTGGTTGTCCTCGATGGCGAAGCGCATCTCGCCGGGGAAGGTGCGCTGCAGCTCGCCCTTCGGGCCCTTGACGGTGATGGCGTTGCCATCGCCGACGGTGACCTGGACGCCAGAGGCGAGGGGTACGGGTTCCTTGCCGACGCGAGACATGACGGCTCCTACCAGACGTAGCAGAGGATCTCGCCGCCAACTTGCTGGCGGCGGGCCTCCTGCCCCGTCATGACGCCCTTGGGCGTGGAGATGATGGCGACGCCGAGGCCGCCGTAGACACGCGGAATCTCGCGGCGCTGCACGTAGACGCGCAGGCCGGGCTTGCTGACGCGCTGCAGCCCGTTGATGACGGGCTGGCGGCGGCCGCCGTAGCTGAGCTCGACCTTCATGGTGGCCTGGGGCTCGTCCGGTCCCTTCTGCACGTCGTAGTCGCGGATGAAGCCTTCGCTCTTGAGCACCTCGGCGATGGCGACCTTGACCTTGGAGGAAGGGATAGAGACGGCATCGTGGCGCGAGCTGACGGCGTTGCGGATGCGGGTGAGCATGTCCGCGATCGGGTCACTCATGGTCATCGGTTCGTTGCCTCCGTGGCGTGCAGGGGGTCTACCAACTCGACTTGGTGACGCCGGGCAGGTAACCCTTGTGGGCCATCTCGCGGAAGGTGATGCGCGAGAGGCCAAACCTGCGAATATAGGCGCGCGAGCGACCGGTGACGATGCAGCGGTTCTTCAGGCGCGTGGGGCTGCTGTTGTTGGGGAGCTTGGCAAGCTCGAACTGGATGCGAGCCAGCTCGGTGGGGTTGCCCTGGGCGGCGCGACGGGCAGCCTTCAGCTCCTCGCGGCGATGGCGATACTTCTGGTACATGGCGCGGCGCTTCTCGTCGCGCGCAATCTGACTCTTCTTCGCCATGGTGTCCCCCCTAGTTCCGGGCGAAGGGCATGCCGAGGAGCTCGAGCAGGCGCCGGCCCTCGTCATCCGTGCGGGCGGTGGTCACGATGGTGACCTGGAGACCGCGCACCTTGTCGACGCGGTCGTAGTCGATCTCGGGGAAGACGAGCTGCTCGCGCAGCCCGATGCTGTAGTTGCCGCGGCCGTCGAAGGCGTTGGGGCTGAGGCCCTGGAAGTCCCGGATGGCGGGCAGGGCGGCGCTGATGAGGCGGTCGAGGAACTCGTACATGCGCTGGCCCCGCAACGTGACGGAGACGCCGACGGGATTGCCCTCGCGCAGGCGGAAGTTCGCGATGGAGCGCTTGGCGCGCTGGATGATGGGCTTCTGCCCGCTGATGGTCTGGAGGTCCTCGGCGGCGCGGTCGAGACTGTTGGCATCGGTGAGGGCCTCGCCCATGCCGATGTTGAGCACGACCTTGGCGAGCCGCGGAACCTCCATCGGATTCTCGAACCCGTAGTGCTCGCGCAGCTGGCGCACGACCTCGTCCTCGTAGCGGACGCGCAGGCGGGGGAGCGTTGCCTGGGTCATTCGACGTCCTCCCCGGTGCGCTTGCTGACCCGCACCATCGTGCCGTCGTCGCGGCGGCGGAAGGTGACGCGGGTGGGTTCGTCGGTGGTGGGATCGAGCAGCATCACGTTGCTGATGTGCACCGGCCCCTCGCGCTCGATGATCGAGGACTGCTGCTGCATGGAGCGCGCCCGCTGGTGGCGCTTGATCATGTTGACGCCCTCGATGGTGACGCGGTGCTTCTTGTGGTCGACGGCGCGCACGACGCCGCGCGCCCCCTTGCTGCGGCCGCTGATGACGACGACCCGGTCGCCCCGCCGAATCTTGGCCGGCATCACAACACCTCCGGCGCGAGCGACACGATCTTCATGAAGTTGTGATCGCGGAGCTCGCGGGCCACGGGCCCGAAGATGCGGGTCCCGCGGGGGTTCTCGTTGTCGGGGGCGAGGAGGACGGCGGCGTTCTCATCGAAGCGGATGTAGGAGCCATCCGGGCGGCCGTACTCCTTGGCGGTGCGCACGACGACGGCGCGGACAACCTCGCCCTTCTTGACGGGGGAGTTCGGCTGAGCCGTCTTGACGGAGGCGACGATGATGTCGCCGGGGCGGGCGTAGCGGCGGCGGCTGCCGCCGAGCACGCGGATGCAGAGGATGGAGCGCGCGCCCGAGTTATCGGCGACCTTGAGGCGGGACTCCTGCTGGATCACGAGGCGTCCTCCTTTCCGTCCGCGCTCTCCCCGGCCTCCGCTTCAGCTTCGGCGACGGCGGCAGCGGTGGGTGAGGCCTGCACCTCTTCCTCGATGCTGCGGCCAATGTCCTCGGGGGAAACCTCGGCGACGTCGCCGCGCTCGAGGATCTCGATGACGCGCCAGCGCTTGCCCTTCGACATGGGGCGCGTCTCAAGAATGCGCACGATGTCGCCGACGTTGCACTCGTTCTCGGCGTCGTGGGCCTTGAAGCGCTTGCTGCGGTTGATCACCTTGCGGTAGAGGGCGTGCTGCTTGCGGCGCGCGACATTGACGACGACGGTCTTATCCATCTTGTCGCTGACGACGACGCCCTGGAGGATGCGAGCGCTCATTCGGAAGCCTCATCGAGTTGCGCGATCTGGCGTTCGCGCTTGATCGTTCGGAGCCTGGCGATGGTCCGCTTGGCATCGCGCAGGGCACGGTAGTTCTGCAGCTGGCGGGTGGCCTGCTGAAAGCGGAGGGTGAAGAGGGCGCGGTAGGCCTCGTTGATCTCGTTGTCGAGGCGGGCGTCGTCCCACTCACGCACGGCCGTGGCTTTCTGGTTGGGCATGACTAGATCACCAACTCGTCGCGCTGGACGACCTTCGTGGGGATGGGGAGCTTGTGGGCGGCGAGGCGCAGGGCCTCGCGGGCGACTTCCTCGGGAACACCGGCGATCTCGAAGAGGACGCGGTTGGGCTTGACGACGGCGACCCACTTCTCGGGGTTGCCCTTACCCGAGCCCATGCGGGTCTCGGCCGGCTTCGCGGTGACGGGCTTGTCCGGGAAGATGCGGATCCAGACCTTGCCGCCGCGACGCATCTCGTGCGTCATGGCGCGGCGGGCGGCCTCGATCTGGCGGGAGTCGATCCAGGCGGGGGCCTGGGCCTGCAGTCCGTATTCGCCGAAGGACACGACGTTGCCGCTCGTGGCCTTGCCCTTCATGCGGCCGCGGTGGTGCTTGCGGTGCTTGACGCGGCGGGGCTGCAGCATCAGGCGTCCTCCTCGCTCTGACGGGCGACAGCTTCCTGCTGCTCGACGGAGATGGCGGTGTGCTGCGGGCCGCGCACGGCCTCGACGGGCGGCGGCTCGGGGGCGGCGACGGCGGCCTCTTCGGGCTCGGGCTCGGCGACGGGCGCCTCTTCCTCGAAGCCCATGGGCTCCTCGATCTCTTCCTCGACCTCGTCGGGGAGGATGTCGCCCTTGTAGATCCAGGTCTTCACGCCGATGCGGCCGAAGGTGGTGTGCGCTTCGGCGAGGCCGTAGTCGATGTCGGCGCGGAGGGTGTGGCGGGGCACGCGGCCGGCGGTCTCGGTCTCACGGCGAGACATCTCGGTGCCGCCGAGGCGTCCGGCGACGGAGATACGCACGCCCTGGGCGCCGCGTTGCATGGTGCGCTGCACGGCCTGCTTCACGGCGCGGCGGAAGGCGACGCGCCGCTCGAGCTGGTCGGCGACCGAGCGGGCGACGAGGAAGGCGTCCAGCTCGGGGGTGCGTATCTCCTGAATGTTGACGCGGACGCGGCCGCCGTTGAGCTCCTCGAGGGAGCCGCGCAGCTCCTCGACACGCGCGCCGCCGCGACCGATGACGATGCCCGGCTTGGCCGTGTGCACCGTGACGGTGACGAGGTTGGCGTTGCGGTCGATCTCGATGCGGCTAATGCCGGCGTCCGGCAGCAGATCGAGGATGTGCGCGCGCAGATCGATGTCGGCGCGCAGCCGGTCCTTGTAGTCCTTCTCGGCGAACCACTTGGATTCCCAGTCGTAGATGACGCCGAGGCGGAAGCCGTGCGGATGAACCTTCTGACCCACGTTCCTATCCCTCGCGCTCGTCGAGTACGACGGTGATGTGGTTGTGACGCCGGAGGCGCGGCGCGGCGCGGCCGCGCGAACGCGCCTTGTAGCGCTTAACGGTGACGCCTTCGTCGGCGAAGGCGCGCTTGATGTAGAGGTTGTCGACATCGAGGTTGAGGTTGTTCTCGGCGTTGGAAGCGGCGCTGAGCACAACCTTCGAGACGTCGCGGGCGTGAGGCGAGGGCACGTAGCGCAACAGGGCCAGCGCCTGATCCACGGAGAGGCCGGGAAGGCGCTCGAGAATGAGCCGCACCTTGCGGGCGGAGCCGTTGATGTTGCGCGCGCTCGCCTGCACTTCCATGGCTAGCCGATCCTCGTGCTGCGGTCGCTTCTGCCGATGTGACCGCGGAAGGTGCGGGTGGGGGCGAACTCGCCCAGCTTGTGGCCGACCATGTTCTCGGTAACGAAGACGGGCACGTGGCGGCGCCCGTTATGGACGGCGATGGTGAGCCCGATCATGTCGGGCAGGATGGTGGAAGCGCGCGACCAGGTGCGGATGACCTCGCGGCTGCGGGAGTTCCGCGCCTGCACGACCTGCTTGTAGAGCGAGGGGTGCACGAACGGGCCCTTCTTGGTGGAGCGTGACACGGACTACCTCCCCCGCCTGCGGACGATGAACTTGCCCGTGCGCTTGTTGCGCCGGGTGCGGTGACCAAGCGTGGGCTTGCCCCACGGGGTCTTGGGACCGGGCATGCCCACGGGGGCGCGCCCCTCGCCTCCACCGTGCGGGTGATCGACGGGGTTCATGACGGAACCTCGCACCTGCGGGCGGCGGCGGCGGTGGCGGGAGCGTCCCGCCTTGCCGAGCTTGATGAGGGAGTGCTCGACGTTGCCGACCTGGCCGATCGTCGCCATGCACTCGATGCGCACGCGGCGCATCTCGGAGCTGGGGAGGCGGAGGAGGGCGTACTCGCCTTCCTTCGCCATGAGTTGGGCGGAAGCGCCGGCGGTGCGGACCATCTGGCCGCCGCGGCCCGGGGTCATCTCGATGTTGTGGACCTGCGTGCCGGTTGGCATGTTCGCGAGGGGAAGGGCGTTGCCCGTGCGCAGCTCGGCGTCGGGGCCGCTCATCAGGCTGGCGCCCACTTCCAGGCCGCTCGGGGCGAGGATGTAGCGCTTCTCGCCGTCGGCGTAGTGCAGGAGGGCGATGCGCGCCGTGCGGTTCGGGTCGTACTCGATGGCGGCGACCTTCGCGGGGATGCCGTGCTTCTCGCGCTTCCAGTCGATGCGTCGGTAGAGGCGCTTGTTGCCGCCGCCGCGATGGCGAACGCTGATGCGTCCCTGGTTGTTGCGGCCCGCGTTGCGCTTCTTGAGCGACTCGACGAGGGACTTCTCGGGGCGCTTCTTCGTGATCTCCTCGAAGGTGTGGCCGCTGGCATTGCGGCGTCCCGGGGAAGTCGGTTTGAACTGCTTGATCGGCACGACTAGATCCCCTCGAAGAGTTCAATGGTGTCGCCGGGCTGGAGGGTGACGATCGCCTTCTTCCAGTCGGGCTGCTTCGTGACGTTGCGGCCGAAACGGCGGTTCTTGCCCTTCACGACCATGGTGTTGACGTCGCGCACGGTCACGTCGAAGGCGAGCTCGACTGCCTCGCGGATCTGGGGCTTGTTGGCGCGCAGGTCAACCTCGAAAACGTACTTGTCCTGGCCGGCGAGCGAGGTGCTCTTCTCGGTGATGAGAGGGCGCAGGAGGATGGCGTAGGGATGCAGCTCGCGGGGCATCAGCTGGCCTCCCGGCGCCCGCGGGCGGGCTTCACGTTCGCACCGCCCCAGAGCTCCTCGGCGCGGCGAACGGCGTCCTCGGTCATGACCACGTGGTGGGCATCGACGAGGTCGACGACGTTGAGCTGGGAGGAGGGCAGAGCGCGAACGTGGGAGATGTTGCGCGTGGCCTGCACGAGGCGGGCGTCGTGCTCGCCGCTGACGACGAGGGCGCGGCGCTCGACGCCGAGGGCGTTGAGCGCGGCCGCCACCTCGCCGGTCCTGGTCTCGCCGTCGGCGATGGCGGGCACAACGATGAGCCCGCCGCTGGCAGCGTGGCTGCTGAGGGCGGAGCGGATGGCGAGGCGGCGCATCTGCCGGGGGAGGGACTTGCCGTGGCCGTGCGGCTTCGGGCCGAAGGCGATGCCACCGCCGATGCGGATGGAGGCGCGGTTCGAGCCCTTGCGGGCGGCGCCCATCCCCTTCTGGCGGCGGATCTTGGCGGTCGAACCCCGAACTTCGCCGCGGCTCTTGGTGCTGTGCGTGCCGGTGTGGGCGTTCGCGCGCTGGGCCACGTAGGCCTGGTGCATGACGGCGCGGTTCGGCTCGATGCCGAACACCTCGTCCGCCACTTCGATCTCGCGGCGCTTGCGGCCCCGGCGGTCTACGACGGGAAGGTTCATGCCTTGCCTCGCGATCCCGCGACGGCGCGCGCGTGGCGGACGCGGACGAGGCCGCCCGGAGGCCCGGGCACCGTGCCCGCGACGAATATCACGCCGCGCTCTTCGTTGCGGCCGATGACCTCGAGGTTGCGCACCGTGGCGCGAGCGGCGCCCATGTGCCCGGCCATGCGCGTGCCCTTGAACACGCGTCCGGGGGTGGTGCCGGCGCCGATGGAGCCGGGGGCGCGGTGGCGGTCGCTCTGGCCGTGAGTCTTGGGACCGCCGCGGAAGTGGTGGCGCTTGACGCCGCCCTGGAAGCCGCGGCCCTTGGAGGTCGCGGTCACGTCCACGAGTTCGCCTTGCTCGAAGATATCGGCGCCGATCTTGTCGCCGAGGCTGACCTCGCCGGTGACGCGGAACTCGGCCAGGTGGCGCAGGTTGGGCGCGCCCGAGGCGGCGAGGTGGCCGGAGGCGGGCTTGTTGAGCTTCTTCTTCTCGCCGTAGCCGAGCTGCACGGCGGCGTAGCCGTCCTTCTCCTCGGTGCGGACCTGCGTGACCCAGCAGGGGCCGACCTCGAGAGCGGTGGCGCCGCGCAGACGCCCCTCGTCATCGAAGACCTGGAGCATTCCGAGCTTGCGGCCGAGGAGTCCTTCGACAGTCATGGCTTACAGCTTGATCTCGATGTCGACGCCGCTTGCGAGCTGAAGGCGCATGAGCGTGTCGACGGTCTTGGAGGTCGGATCGAGGATGTCGATAAGCCGCTTGTGGGTGCGGATCTCGAACTGCTCGCGCGAGTCCTTGAAGATGTGGGGGCTGCGGATCACGGTGAACTTCTCGATGGAAGTCGGGAGGGGCACCGGACCGGCGACAGCCGCGCCGGTGCGCTCGGCGGCCTCGACGATCTGGCGCGCGGAATCGTCGATCAGCCGGTGATCGTATGCCTTGAGCTTGATGCGGATTTGCTGGCGCGCCATGGTCGTCCTTCCGGCCCTTACTCGAGCACCTTGGTGACGACGCCGGCGCCGACCGTGCGCCCGCCCTCACGGATCGCAAAGCGCAGACCCTCCTCAACCGCCACCGGCTGAATCAGCTCTACCTTCATCGTCACGTTGTCCCCCGGCATCACCATCTCCGTCCCCTCCGGCAGCCCGATCGACCCCGTTACGTCCGTCGTCCGCACGTAGAACTGCGGCCGGTATCCCTGGAAGAACGGCGTGTGCCGCCCTCCCTCGTCCTTGCTCAACACGTACACCTGCGCCTCGAAGCGCGTGTGCGGGTTGATCGACCCCGGCAGCGCCAGCACCTGCCCGCGCTGCACGTCCTCACGGTCCATCCCCCGCAACAGGCAGCCGACGTTGTCACCGGCCTCCCCTTCGTCGAGGAGCTTCTTGAACATCTCCACACCCGTCACCACCGTCGTGCGCGTGTCCTCAAGACCCACGATCTCCACTTCCTCCCCCACCTGGATGCGTCCACGCTCGATCCGACCCGTCACCACCGTGCCACGACCCTTGATCCCGAAGACGTCCTCGATCGGCATCAGGAAGGGTTGGTCCAGCGCTCGCTGCGGCTGCGGAATGTAGTCGTCCACCGCCGCCATCAGCTCCTGGATCGACGCGTACTCCGGCGCCCCCGGATCCTCCGACCCCGACTCCAAAGCCTGCAGCGCCGAGCCCCGCACGATGGGAATGTCGTCCCCGGGGAACTCGTAGCTCGACAAGAGCTCCCGCAACTCCAGCTCCACCAGCTCCAAAAGCTCCTCGTCCTCCATCATGTCCACCTTGTTCAGGTAGACCACGATCGCCGGCACCTCTACCTGACGCGCCAGCAGAATGTGCTCCCTCGTCTGCGGCATCGGCCCGTCCGGCGCGGCCACGACGAGAATCGCCCCGTCCATCTGCGCCGCGCCCGTGATCATGTTCTTGATGTAGTCGGCGTGGCCCGGGCAGTCGACGTGCGCGTAGTGGCGGTTGTCCGTCTCGTACTCCACGTGCGCAATCGCGATCGTGATGCCGCGCGCGCGCTCCTCCGGCGCGTTGTCGATCGAATCGAACTCACGGAACTCCGCCTCCCCCTTCAGCCCCAGCACCTTCGTGATCGCCGCCGTCAGCGTCGTCTTCCCGTGGTCCACATGCCCGATCGTCCCCACGTTTACGTGCGGCTTGTTCCGCTCAAACTTCTCCTTCGCCATCGTCTGTCCCTTTCGCTCCTTCTGGTGTGCGTCAGACCGCGCCGACCGCCGAACGCTCGACGAGCGTGGCGGAGACACTCTGGGGTACGGGTTCGTACCGGTCGAATTCCATGGTGTAGGTCGCCCGTCCCTGGGAGAGGGAGCGGAGATCGGTGGAGTAGCCGAAGGTCTGGGCGAGCGGCACGGTCGCGGTGACGACCTGGAGCTTGCCCACGATGTCCTGATCGACGATGTGGCCGCGGCGGCTGTTGAGGTCGCCGACGACGGCGCCGAAGTGGTCCTCGGGGACGCGCACCTCGATACGCATGAGCGGCTCGAGGAGCACGGGCTGGGCGTGCTTGAGGGCATCGCGCATGCCGATGATGGCGGCGTTCTTGAAGGCCATCTCGGACGAGTCGACGGCATGGGAGGCGCCATCGACGAGAGCGACGCGGACATCGAGCACGGGGTAGCCGGCAACGGGGCCGGAATCGAGCGCTTCCTCGGCGCCGGCGCGCACGGCGGAGATGTACTCCACGGGCACGGACCCGCCGACGACGCGGTTCTCGAACACGAACCCGTCGCCGCTCTCGCCGGGCTCGATCTCCAGCTCGACGACGCCGTACTGGCCGCGGCCGCCGGTCTGGCGCACGAAGCGCCCCTCGGCGGCGGCGGGACGTTGGATGGCCTCGCGGTAGCTGACCTGCGGGCGGCCAACGTTGGCCTCGACGCGGTGCTCACGCTTCATGCGGTCGACGATCACCTCGAGGTGGAGCTCGCCCATGCCCGAGATGATGGTCTGGCCGGTTTCGTCGTTGAACCGCCAGTGGAAGGTGGGGTCCTCTTCGCTGAGCTTGGTGAGGGCGTCGGCCATGCGCTCCTGGTCGGGCTTGGAGCGCGGCTCGAGGGCGACGCTGATGACCGGCTCGGGGAAGGCGATCCCTTCGAGCACGACCTGCGAGTCCGGGTCGCAGAGGGTGTCGCCGGTGAAGGTCTGCTTGAGGCCGACGGCGGCGCCGATGCCGCCTGCGTAGAGGGCATCGACTTCCTCGCGGTCGTTGGCGTGCATGCGCAGGAGGCGGCCGATGCGCTCGCGGCGCCCCTTGGCGCTGTTCCAGACGGCCGCCCCGGAGCGGAGGACACCGCTGTAGACACGAACGTAGGCAAGCCGGCCGACGTAGGGGTCGGCGACGATCTTGAAGGCGACGGCGCTGAGGGGAGCGTCGTCGTCCGCCTTGCGCTCGATCTCGGTCCCGTCGTTGGCGTCGACGCCCTTCACCGGGGGAACCTCCTCCGGGGAGGGGAGGTAGTCGATGACGGCGTCGAGGAGCGGCTGGAGGCCCTTGTTCTTGAGGGCGGAGCCGCAGAGGACGGGGGTGATGGCGTTGGCGAGCGTGGCGCGGCGGATGGCGGCGCGAAGCTCGTGGCCGTTCACGTGGTGGCCCTCGATGTAGCTGATGGCGACCTGGTCGTCGACGTTGCCGATCTGCTCGACGAGGGTCTCGCGGGCAGCGGTGGCCTCGGCGAGGAGGTCGGCGGGAATCTCTCCCCGGATTGCTTCCTCGCCCTTCTCGCCGCCGAAGGTCCAGCAGACCATCTCGGTGAGGTCGATGACGCCCTGGAAGTTCTCCTCGGCGCCGATGGGGTACTGGACGGCGACGGGGTTGGCATCGAGCCGGTCGATCATCATCTGCTGGGTGCGGACGAAGTCGGCGCCGACGCGGTCCATCTTGTTGACGAAGCAGATACGGGGGACGGAGTAGCGGTCGGCTTGCCGCCAGACGGTCTCGGACTGGGGCTCGACGCCGGCGACGGCGTCGAAGACCACGACGCCGCCATCGAGCACGCGCAAACCGCGCTCCACCTCGGCGGTGAAGTCGACGTGGCCGGGCGTGTCGATGATGTTGACGAGATGGCCGTTCCACTCGGCGCTGGTGGCGGCGGCGGTGATGGTGATGCCACGCTCGCGCTCCTGCTCCATCCAGTCCATGGTGGCGGTGCCCTCGTGGACCTCGCCGATTTTGTAGGTAATGCCCGTGTAGTAGAGGACGCGCTCAGTCACGGTCGTCTTGCCGGCATCAATATGCGCAATGATGCCGATATTCCGAACGCGCTCAATCTCATACGGCCGGGGCATGGTGTTCTCCTGATTCCTCCAGCCGCGCCCTACCAGCGGTAGTGAACGAAGGCGCGGTTGGCCTCGGCCATTCGGTGGGTGTCGTCGCGCCGCTTGATCGCGGAGCCGGCGTTGTTGGCGGCGTCGAGCAGTTCGGCGGCGAGGCGTTCGGCCATCGTGTGGCCGCCGCGGCCGCGGGCGCCCTGCAGCAGCCAGCGCATGGCGAGCGCGGTGCGCCGCTCGGGGCGAATCTCGACGGGTACCTGGTAGGTCGTGCCACCGACGCGCCGGGGCTTCACCTCGAGCACGGGCGTTGCGTTGCGCATCGCCTGGCGGAAGGTGTCGACGGGGTCGCGCCCGGTCGACTCCTGGATCTGGTCAAAGGCGCCGTAGACGACGCGCTCGGCGGTGCTTTTCTTGCCCCGGGTCATCACCTTGTTGATGAGGATCTGGACCTGCTGATCACCGTAGCGGGGATCGGGACGGATGATGCGGCGTTCGGGGCGGTTACGTCGCGGCATCGTTCCCTATCCGTTCTTCCGCGTGCCGTACTTGCTACGCCCGCGGCGGCGATCGGCGACGCCGGTGGAGTCGGCGGCGCCGCGGACGATGTGGTAGCGGACGCCGGGGAGGTCGCGTACACGGCCGCCACGGACGAGCACGACGGAGTGCTCCTGGAGGCTGTGGCCCTCGCCGGGGATGTAGGCGGTGACTTCGATGCCGTTCGTGAGGCGCACGCGGGCGACCTTGCGAAGGGCGGAGTTCGGCTTCTTGGGAGTCTGGGTGCGGACCTGGGTGCAGACGCCGCGCTTCTGGGGCGCGCCGCGGCCAACCACGCGGGAGAGTCGTCCGCGCTCGGAGTTGTAGTTGAAGAGGAGGGCAGGGGCGCCCGACTTCTTCGACTTGGGCTTGCGGCCCTTGCGTACGAGTTGGTTGATCGTCGGCACTACCGTTGATCTCCGAATTCGGGGCCCCGCAGGGGGGTGGTCCGAAGGTGTTGTTCCGGCGAGAGGAGGGTCCTCACGCTGGGCATGGAAACAGGCCCAGAGGCCGGTTTCAGAACAGCGCCCCGCAACCGGGAAGGAGCGAGACCGTTTTCAGCCCAGTGCCTTAAGGCCTGCCGAATGTCGTACATCTGGCGAGGCTATAAGCGCCGACCTAAGAGGCTAACACAGGGTTCGAAACGATCAACGTCGCGCCGCCCGAAGCGGGGAGCGGGGCTAGACTCAGGCGATGGCCCCGGAGGCAGCGGCGGATCCGTACTTCAAGAAGCGCGTCGCGCTCGTCGACGGGGGCGAGCGGCTGGAGTTCGAGGTGGCGCACACCCTCTTCGCCTCGCACGAAGTCGACAGCGGCACGAAGCTGCTCCTGCGGTGCATCGAGACGGAGCAGCCGCCGCAGCGGATCCTGGACCTGGGCTGCGGCTACGGGGCGCTGGGGATCGTGCTCGCGCGGCGCTTCCCCGAGGCGCGGGTGGTGATGGCCGACAGCAACCTGCTGGCGGTGCGGTACGCGCGCCGCAACGCCGCCCTGAACAACGCGGAGAACGCCGAAGCGCTGGGGAGCGTGGCGCTCGAGGATGTGCCGGCGGGAGAGTACGACCTCATCGTCGCGAACGTGCCCGCGAAGATCGGGGACGAAGCAATCGAGGCGGAGTTCGTGCGGGGTCCGCGGGGGCGGCTGGCGGCGGGCGGGAGCTACTGGTTCGTGGCCGTGAGCGGGCTCAACCACCTGCTGAAACGCATCGGCGGACAGCGGGGGATTCCGTTACGACAAGTACGGAAGCGGTCGGGTCACACCGTCTATCGGGTGGAAGCGTGAAGGTCCGGGCAAAAGAATTGCAAACGCACGAACGTTCTGACACGATACGGACGTGGTGGCGAACCTTGCAGGATAGGAGACGCAGTGAGCCTCCCTGTTGAATCCGAAGGTTCAGAAGCCGCAGCCGTCTGCGCGTATCTGGGCCTAGTCGACGACAGCGACCTTCACGCGACGTACGCGACCGACGCACACCGCTGCTACCGCCTCCCCAACCCGACCCGCATCGCGACGCAGCACCAGGAGCAGTTCTGCCTTACGGCGGACCATACTTCCTGCCCCATCTACCAGGGCGAGGGGGTGGAGGCGACGACGCACCCGGCGGCGGCGGCAACGGCTGAGGAAGACGAAGCGGAGCCCGTCGAGGCAGCGGAGGGCGACGATTTCGAGCCGGTGACCTCGCGGCCCTCCACGTTTGCGACGACGGCCTCGCGCTGGACCTCACGGGGACTGCGACGGCCAGTGATCGAGGGCGAGCTCAGCATGCGCGCAGCGACGGTCTCGCTGTTCGTGCTGGCGGCGGTCGTGGTCGCGATCGCGTTTATCGTGAACCGCGAGCTGGGCGACGACGACACGGCGCCGATCGCGCCCGTGGCCACGGAGGCGGCGACCGAAGCAGCGGCGACGGAGCAGCCGGCCGCCGCGACTCCCGAACCCACTCCCGAGCCGACTCCCGAACCCACGCCGGAGCCCACACCCGTTCCCACGCCGGAGCCAACGCCCGTTCCCACGGAGCCGCCTGCCACGACCTACATCGTCGTCTCGGGTGACACCTGTGGCGCGATCGCCACGGCCCACGACATCACGCTCGACGAGCTGATCGCGGCGAACGACGACCTGGAGCTGACCGAAGACGGGGGCTGCCCGATCTTCCCCGACCAGGAGCTGATCATCCCGTAGGCGGGACCAGCCCTTCCCGGCGCGCGGCCGCGGCGAAGGCGCTGCCGGTGGTGCGCGCTGGCATGCCGATGTCGCGGTGGTGCTCCTCGACCCAGCCCTGACGCGCGCGCCAGTGCGCGTGCTGCGTGCGGTAGCGCTCGCGGGCCTCGACGGTCCAGCGCCAGTCGGCCCAGCAGAGGATGGCGGTGTCGAGGTCGCGACGCGCGATCCTGCGGACGTCCGCCAGCTCGGGCACACCCCGGCGTTTCTTCTTCTCGATCTTGTCGGAGATGAGCAGGATCTTGGCGAGGAGGCTCATCTGGGCGAGGCCGGAGGTGTGGTCGCGCACGGCCATAAGCGCCTCCTCGTCGGTGATGCCGAAGCGCTCGCGCAGGACGACGGCGGCGATAGGGCCGTGGAGGAGGATGGGGTACTCGCGCGAGTCGGCGTCGATCTGGACCCCGACCTGGGCGGCGAGGCGAATCTGCTCCGCCGGGGACTCGGATCGGAAGAGATCGTGCCCCCACACGGCGAGCTCGACGCGCTGTTCGTCGGCGAGCCAGTAGCGGGCCAGGGGGAGGGCTTCATCGAGCACGCGCCGGACGTGGCGGACGAGCCCGGCGGGGCGCAGCAGGAGCTCCTCGCGCACGGCGGCAATCTGGTCGGCGATCACCCTTCGTGGCCGAGCCGCCGTCCACCCACAAGGTGGAGGTGGAGGTGGTGGATGGTCATGCCGGCCGCCTCGCCGACGTTGAAGGCGAGCCGGTAGCCGGACTCGTGCACGCCCTCGGAGCGGCCTACCTCAGACGCCAGGGTGAAGAGACCGGCGAGCGTCTCGGCGTGACTCTCTTCGATCTCGCGGGCGTCGGCGATGTGCTCGCGGGGGATGATGAGGTCATGGACGGGGGCGCGGGGGTTGATGTCGCGGATGGCAAAGGCGTGGTCGTTCTCGGCGATCCGCTCGACGGGGATATCGCCCGAGGCCATGTTGCAGAAGAGGCAATCGGCCACGGGCCGATTCTAGCGGCGGGCGACCGCCCCGCAAGGGAAGGCGCGTACAATTCGGCCATGCGAATCAAGCTCACCAGCGTGACAGTAGACGATCAGGCGAAGGCGCTCGCCTTCTACACGGACGTGCTCGGCTTCCTCCTGAAGCGGGACGACCCGGCGGGGGAGTACCGGGCCATCACGCTCGAGCCGCGGGACAACCCCGGCGAGATTGAACTGATGCTGGAACCGAACGCGCATCCGGCCTCGAAGGCGTTCCAGGAGGCGCTTCGCAAGGACGGCATCCCCGTCGCGATCTTCTTCGTGGACGACCTCGACCAGGAGTACGCGCGGCTCACCGGGCTGGGCGTGAGCTTCGTGCAGGAGCCGACGCGGAGCGAGTGGGGCTACCAGGCCATGTTGGACGACACCTGCGGCAACTTCCTCGTGCTCCACGAGGGGTAGGGAGCGCCGTGACGGGAGCGCGGCCCGCGGGCGACGTGCTCTCGCACTTCTGGGCGCCGCTGTGCGCCGTGGGAGCGGGCGGGCCGGCAGGGCCGAACGCACAGATCTGCGTATCAGTGTTCGGAGCCTCGATCGTGCCGGAGCGGCCACGGCTCCTCGTCTCGCTCTCGAAAACGAACTACACCGAAGGCCTCGTGCGCGAGAGCGGACGGCTCTCGGTGACGCTCCTCAGCGACACGCAGCCCGACCTGCTGGAGCCACTGGGGCTGCGCTCGGGGCGGGAGGGGAGCAAGCTCGCGGGGCTCGAGGTCGAGCTGACGGAGTCGGGAGCGCCGACGTTCCCGGGCGGGGTGGGCGCCCTTGACTGCGAGGTGCTTGAACCGCTCGACCTCGGCGACGCGACGGCGTTCCTGGTGGCGGTCCGCGATCGGTGGGGCCTCGGCGGGGAGCAGCCGCTGCCATGGGCGGTGGCGAAGACGGTGGTGGGGGAGGAATTCCTGATGCGCTGGGCAGAGAAGAGCGCCCGCGAGCAGGAGGCCGCCCGCGCGATCATGCGCTGGAGCGACTGAGGGCTCAGGCGAGAAGGTACCGGCGGAGGAAGCGGTCGACGGACGTGTAGAAGGCCTCGACCGTCTCGCGCCGGCGCCAGCCGTGCCCTTCGCCTTCGTACACGTGGTACTCGTGGGGCACGCCGCGCGTGCGGAGGGAGGCCGCGAGCGAGTCGCTCTGGTCGCGGGGGACGACACGGTCCTCGACGCCCTGGAAGAGCGCAATAGGGTCGGCGAGGGCGTCGGCGTGGAAGATGGGGGAGCGCTCGCGGTAGCGGGCGGAGGCCTCGGGGAGGGGGCCGACGAGGGAGTCGAGGTAGCGCGCCTCGAACTTGTGGGTGTCGCCGGCGAGGGTGAACAGGTTGGAGATGCCGTAGTAGCAGACCCCGGCGCGGTAGAAGCCGGGGTGCACCTGGAGGGAGCGCAGCACCGTGTAGCCGCCAGCGCTCCCGCCGAGGATGGCGAGCCGGTCGCCGTCGGCGAGACCGCGCGCGGCCATCGCTTCCGCGCCGGAACGGCAGTCCTCGACGTCGGCGACACCCCACTCCCCACGGAGGGCGAGCATGGTCTCGCGTCCCGCTCCACTGCTGCCGCGGTAGTTGACCGCGAGCACGGCGTAGCCCCGGCTGGCGAGGAACTGGATCTGGGGCCGCCAGCCCGCGTCGACGTGGTCGGTGGGGCCGCCGTGCACGAAGACGACAAGGGGTGGCGGTCCTTCGTCGAAGAACCGGTCGCTGGCAGGCGGGTAGTAGAGGCCGTGGACCTCACTGCCGGTGGCGTTCGTCCAGGTGACCGGTTCGGGGACGGAGAGACTGGGGGAGGGGAACGCGGCGGGGTCACTGAGGCGGAGGGTGGTGACTGCGGGAGGGTCCTGCTCGAGGTCGACCAGGAGGAGGCGGGGGGAGGTGGTAGGGCCGCTGGCAAGGACCGCCAAGCGCTCCTCTGTGGGCGACGCCACGGGATTCTCGAAGCTGGCGTACTCGGCGGGAAGGTCGAGTTCGCGGAACTCGCCGCCTTCGCCATCGACAACGACCAGGCGTCCGAAGCCCTGCTCCTGGCGGATCCCGACAACCCGGCCGGAGGGGAGAACCGCAAACATGCCCACGCCCTGCCCCCAGGCGGGCGTCCCGTACTCGCAGTCGCCGGCGGTGAGGGCGCGAGTCTCGCCGATGGCGAGGTCGTGGCGGTGAATGTGGCCCCAGCCCGTGGCGTCGGAGATGAAGTAGAGGGCGTCGCCGTCGGGGGAGAAAGCGGGCTGAAGGATGGCCTCGTCGGGACCACCGGCCACGACCCGCGAACCGGCGATGGTCGGCAGCGCGCCCTCGGGAAAGGCGAGATCGGCGACACGGAGCTCGGAGCCGTCCCAGGGCATGTTGGGATGGTCCCACTCGACCCAGGCGAGGCAGTCGCCGCGGGGGCTCCAGACGGGCTGCATGTAGAAGTCGCGGCCGCTCGCGAGGTGCTGGGGCCAGCCACGCCCGGAGCTGTCGGCGACGGCGATCACGTCGACATCCTCGTAGGAGTGCACGTAGGCGACCCAGCGCCCGTCGGGGCTGACGGCAGGCGAGGACGCCTCGCCGAACGCGGGAGTGATGGCGGTGGCACGGGCCTCGCCGCCCTCGACCGGCTGGCGGTAGAGGCGCTGGCTCTCGTGTTCGACGAACCAGCCGCCGGCGTTCGCGAGGGCGAAGTCGCCGCCGCCGTAGCCGACACCGGCGCGGACGAGGAGGTCTCCGCTGATGTCGCGGATCTCGGGGTCGCTGCCGTCGGGGGCCACGACGACGGCCAGCCCCCGGTCGCCACGACCCTCGAACCAGCCCAGCGTGCGACCGTCGGAATCCCACGAGGGGCCGCGCAGACGAATACCGCCCGCGAGGGCGCCGGGCGTGATGGGGCTCTCCCAGAATCCGTAGGGTCGGCGCTCGGCCATCGGCGCATTCTGCCGGATGGAACGCTCACGCGAGCGGCCACGCTAGCCCCCAATGCGGAGCGGCGGTAGGCTCGCACCTTCACATGACCAGCCCAACTTCTTCCCCGGGGACGCGCCCGCTGCGGGCGCGGGGAGAGGCTTCGTGACGAGCGAGCGCTTCACGGCCCAGTGGGCGGCCATCGGGCTCGCCGTACTGGCGTGCGTGCCGGGAATCGTCCTGCGCATCACCGAGCCGCACATCGACCCGCTGCTGGAATCGGCCGTCTACGGGATCGCGATCCTTGGAGCGGCCTTCCTCCTGAGCTGGGGCGCCGAGACCGCGGAGCTGGACATCTCCCAGGGGCTGGCGCTGGCGATCATCGCCTTCATCGCGGTGCTCCCCGAGTACGCCGTCGACGCGTTCCTGGCGTGGGAAGCCGGCACGGACCCGGAGAAGGCAGCCGAGGGACTGGCGATCGCGAACATGACGGGCGGGAACCGGCTCCTGATCGGCATCGGCTGGCCGGTGGTGTTCCTGATCTTCTTCTACCGGCGCCGGCTGAAGGAGCTGGTCGTGAGCCGCACCCGGGCGCTGGAGCTGGCGTTCCTCGCAGTCGCGACCGTGTACGTGATCCTCATCCCGCTGCGGAACACGCTCACGCTGGCCGACACGATCGTCCTCGTCTCAATGTTCGTCATCTACCTGGTGATGACGAGCCGGGTGGAGTCCGAGGAGGTGGAGCTGGTGGGGCCGTCGCGGGCGATGGGGGCGCTGCCTGACATGAGACGGCGGGTCCTTGTAGTGGTAACGCTGGTCTTCGCCGCGGCGGTGATCATCGCCTCGGCGGAGCCGTTCGCCCACGGGCTGGTGGAGACGGGGAAGAAGGTAAACATCAGCGAGTTCGTGCTGATCCAGTGGGTGGCGCCGCTCGCCTCGGAGTCGCCGGAGGTGTTGGTGGCGGCGCTGCTGGCCTGGCGGGGCCGGGCGGCGGCGGGGATGGGCGCGCTGATCTCGTCGAAGGTGAACCAGTGGACGCTGCTGATCGGGACGCTGCCGATCGCCTTCATGATCGGCTCGGGCGATTGGGGCATCCTGCAGGGACTGCCGCTGGTCTCGCCCACGGAAGAGGTCAACCTCTTCTTCTCGCGCCAGCAAGGAGAGGTGTTCCTGACGGCGGCGCAGTCGGCCTTCGCCATCGCGGTTTTCGTGAACCTGCGCATGAGCCGCCCGGAAGCGTGGGCGCTTTTCATCCTCTTCGCCGCGCAGCTCCCCCTGACGGAGGACGTGCTGGGCGACGGGGCGCAAGTCGTGCGCTTCTGGTACTCGATCGGGTACATGGTGCTGTGCGCCGGCCTGCTGGTCCGCAACCGGACGGGCATCCCCAGCCTGGTGCGGGACGCGCGCGACATGATCACGGGGAAGGCCGACTTCGTGGAGGAACAGAGGCACTAGGGGCGGACGGCTCGGCTACTCCCCGGGCAGCGTGATCGCGTATTCCAAGGCGTCGGCGAGGGCGAGCCAGCTGGCTTCGATGATGTCCGTGGAGCTGCCGACCGTCGTCCAGTAGCGGTGGCCGTCGGTGCTCTCGATGAGGACGCGGACCTGGGCGGCCGTGGCGGACTCGCTGTCGAGGATGCGCACCTTGTAGTCGACGAGCTTCACGTTGAGGACGTCGGGGTAGGCGCTGCCGAGCGCCTTGCGGGCGGCGAGGTCGAGGGCGTTCACGGGGCCGTTGCCCTCGGCTGCCGTGTGGTGCTCGTCGTCGCCGGCGCGAATCTTGACCATGGCCTCGGCGAGCATGTCGTTGCGCTGGTCGTCGCCACGACGGTGGCGATGGCGTTCGACGATGACGAAGTCCTCGATCTCGAAGGGGCGGACGTAGCCGGGAATCTCGCGGCGGACGAGGAGCTCGAAGCTGGCCTCGGCGCCTTCGTACTGGAACCCCTCGCTCTCCTTCTCCTTGACGACCTGGAGGAGGTTGCGGATCTCGTCGGGGGTGAAGGGGTAGTCGATGCCGAGCTCCTCCATCTTCACGAGGAGGTTGCGCTGGCCGGAGAGCTCGCTGACGAGGACACGGCTGCTGTTGCCCACGAGGCCGGGGTCGATGTGCTGGTAGGAGCTCTCGTCCTTGATGATGCCGGCGACGTGGTAGCCGGCCTTGTGGGCAAAGGCGCTCTGGCCGACGAAGGGGGCCTGGGCGTCGGGGACGAGGTTGGCGAGCTCGTTGACGTAGTTGGAGACCTCGGTGAGGCGGGAGAGCTGGTCGTCGGCGATGACGTCGAGGCCCATCTTGAGCTTGAGGTTGGCTGTGACGGTCAGGAGGTCGGCGTTGCCGCAGCGCTCGCCGTAGCCGTTCACGCACCCCTGGACCTGCCAGACGCCCGCCTCGACGGCAGCCAGGCTGTTGGCGACGGCGAGGCCGACGTCATCGTGGCAGTGGATACCGAGGCGCGCATCGGGCACGCGGTCCTGGACGGCCTCGATGGCGTGGAGGAGGTCGGGGGTGGTCATGCCGCCATTGGTGTCGCAGAGCACGAGGGCCTCGGCGCCGGCGCGGGCGGCGGTGGCGAGGCACTGGAGGGAGTAGTCGGGGTTGTGGGCAAAGCCGTCGAAGAAGTGCTCGGCATCGAAGAAGACGGTCTTGCCGAGGTTGCGGAAGTAGCCGACGGTGTCCGCGATCATGGCGAGGTTTTCCTCGTCGCTGGTCTCGAGGATGCGCTGGACCTGGTACTGGCTGGCCTTGCCGACGAGGGTCACGCCCGGGGTCTCGGCGGCGACCATGCTCTGGATGTTGGGGTCGGTCTCGCAGGTGAGTCCGGCGCGGCGAGTGCCGCCGAAGGCGCTTACCCTGGCCTGGGAGAGCTGGACCTCCTTCAGGCGCTGGAAGTAGGCGGCATCGCGAGGGTTGGAGCCGGGGAAGCCGCCCTCGATCCACTCGACCCCGAGCTCGTCGAGCTTCTGGGTAATGCGCACCTTGTCGGCGACGGAGAGGGAGATGCCCTCCATCTGGGAGCCGTCACGGAGGGTGGTGTCGTAGAGCTGGACTCGGTCGGTAGGCATGGTGAGGAGAGCGCCGCGCGGGGGCGAGGGGTGGTCTGGCGATGGTAGCACGGGGTCGTGTTATGGCACGTGAGGCGGGGTGGGGGAGGGCGGCGGGGACGGGGTGACGTCGTCCCCGCCGCCACATGCGGACAGGGCCGCAAGGAGCGCCAGTGCAACCGCCGCGAAAGGGGCACGGCCCGCGCGGATGCGTGTTCTTCGCCCCATGCGGGCAGACTAGCGACCCGAGTGGCGAATTACCCCGTCCGTTTTTCGGGGAGATTCGTCGAGTGTCGGACTATTTGTAGCGGCGGCCTCGCTGGGCCTTTGTGCGGTCGCCCCGGTACTCGTAGACGGGGACGCCGTAGCCGCAGGAGGTCTGGGTGCGCTCGACGGTGATCTCGATGACCTGGCGCTCGGGCGTGGGCGTTTCCGTAGCGCGGAGGTCGTCGGCATGGGCGGCGAGCACGGAGTCCTCCAGGGGTTTCGCGCGGGCCCAGCCGTAGAGGCGAACGATGGCGGCGTCCTCATCGAAGGAGGTGACCATGACGGTGACCGGGCCGCCGGCCATGCCGTGGCGGGCGGTCTCGTTGCCGCTGCCGGCGTAGTCGAAGTAGGCGAGGGTGTTGCGGTCGATGACGTGCAAATCGGCGGCGCCCTTGGGGGAGAGGTTGACCGCCCCCTGACCGTCGGGGCCCTCGGCGAGGGCGGGGTCGGCGGAGGCGACGAAGAAGACGTGCGCGCTGCGGATCAGGTCGGCCTGCTCGTCGGTGATGTGGTCGAGCAGGATTGCCATGACGAGAGCCGCCGGAGGGTTGCGCTAGCCGGCGATGCCGGTGAGGTGCTTGCGTTTCTGGGCGACGTAGTCGACGAGGATGTACTCGCCGAGCTTGTCGGGGGTGGTGTAGAAGACGCGGCCCTTGTTGATGCGTGCGACCTGGTTCACGAACTCCTTCAGGTAGTGGTTGCGGTCGAGCATGAAGGTGTTGATCGTGATGTTCTTGCGGGTGCAGCGCTTCACGGCCTTGAGCGTCTCGCGGATGGTGATGGGACTGGGCGGGTAGGCGAAGTAGCTGCGGCCGCGCTCGAGATGGGCGGTCGGCTCGCCGTCGGAGATCATGATGATCTGGCGGGTTCCCTGGGTGTGCTTGGCGAGCAGGCGCTCGGCAATCATGAGGGCGTGGTGCATGTTCGTGCCGAGGACGGATTCGTCCCAGCGCACGTAGGGCAGGTCCTCGGCCTTCAACTCCCGGGCGTAGGCGCTGAAGCCGATGATGTAGAGGCTGTCGCGCTGGAACTGTGAGGAGATGAGGTTGTTGAGCGCGAGCGCGACCTTCTTGGCGGCCTGGAAGCTGCCCCGCAGGGCCATCGACCAGCTCAGGTCGAGCATGATGACGGTGGCGGTCTGGGTGACGAGCTCGCTGCGGGCGACCTCGAAGTCGTCGGGCCTAAGGTTGATGGGCGTGCCGACGCCCTCGCGGTGGAGCGAGTTCATGATGGTGCGCTTGATGTCGAGATGGAACGGGTCGCCGAACTCGTAGAGCTTGGTGTCGTCGGTGCGTTCGCCGCCGAAGCCGTTCTCGGCGACCTCGTGCTTGCCGAAGGAGTCGGCCTTGAGCTGGGCGTAGAGCTCGACGAGGGCGCGCTGGCCGATCTTGCGGGTGCCGCGCGGGGTCAGCTCCCAGCCTGAGCCCTTCTTCCGGATGTAGCCGGCCTCCTCGAGGATCTCGAGGAACTTGCGCAGCTCGTCCAGCGTCTCGCGGGCTTCGGGACCGAGCAGCTCCTCGAGCTGGTCGGCGTCGATGTCGTCGATCTCGCCGCCGTACTGGGTGCGCTCGAGCTGGCGCTCAACCTCGTCGATGGACTGCATGTGGCGCATGAGCTCCATGGCGGCGTCGAGGTCGAGCTGCTCTTCGCCGCGGAAGGGGTACTGGTTGCGCTGGTCGCGCATGGGGAAGAGGTACTCGAGGTTCTGGGCGAGCTCGTTAAGGCCCTGCTGGAGCTCGGGGTCTCCGACCTTGTCGGCGAGGAGGTCCTGGAGCTGCTGGCGCATGTCGCCGGGGAGGCTGCCGAGGAGGCTCTGCATCTGGCCCATCTGCTGCTGCATCTGGGCGATGAGCTCGTCAAGGGACTGGGGCGGGTTGTCGCCGAAGAGGTCGCCGTACTGCTGCATGAAGCTGTCGAAGTCCGGCTCGTTGCCGGCCATCTTGTCCTGCAGCATCTGGTTGAGGTCCCGGGTCATGTTCTTCATGCGCTCGAGGTCCTCGGGCGACATGTTGGCGATCTGCTCGGAGAGGTCCTTGAAGAAGGTGTTCATCATCGCCTGGCGCAGCGATTCGACGAGCTCGTTGAACTTCTCCTGGGCCTCGGGATCCATGAACTCGTAGTCCTGGAGACGGCGGACCTGACCAGCGGTGTCCTCGGGGAGTTCGTCCAGGAACTCCTGCTTGCGGTTGGCGATGTTGCGGAGCATGTCGGCGAACTCGCTGGTGGGGACGCTGCCCTGTCCGCCCGCGCCGCCCGACTGCTGGCCCTGTTCGCCGGGCTGGCCCTCTCCGGGCTCGCCCTGTTGCCCCTCGCCCTGCTGGCCGCCCTCGTTCGAGGGTTGCCGGCCCTGCTCGGCGCCCTGCTGCTGGCCCTCGCCATCCTGGGGGGATCCGTCGGCCTGGTCGCCCTGCTGGCCTTCCTGTCCCTCGGCGCCCTGGGGCGGTGGTCCCGCCTCCTCGAGGCGCTGGTCGAGGGTGTTGCGCTCCATGTCGAGGATCTCGTCGAGCTGCTCGCGGAGCTGGTCGAAGATGGAGCCGAGGTCGAAGCGGTCGAGTTGCTGGCGGCGCTGCTGGCGCAACTGCTGGAGAAGGTCGCGGAGGCCCTGGGTGCGGTCGCCCATGGGGTTGCGCATGCCGCGCTGGAGGAGGTTACGGAGGGCGTGCTGGAGGTCGCCGAAGTTCATGAGGTCGTCGGAGAGGTTGTCCAGGATCTGGTCGGGGTCGAGGTCGGCGACCTCCTGGGTGCCATCCCACATGGAGTAGCGGAAGCGTGACGGCATGGCCCCTCCTCAACGACGTGGCGGACGCGTTCGGGGCCTTACCGTAACCTACGCCCCGAAGGCCCACAATCGCGGGCAAGGCGGCCTGCGCCGGACTCGCGGCCCGGATCGCCTTCCACACCCCGACAGGAGGACGAAATTGCACCACGAAGTGAAGTACGGTCCCGCTTACGCCCTCGCCATGATCAACCTCGACGCCGGGGAATCCATCCAGGCGGAAGCGGGGGCGATGGTGAGCAAGTCACCCAGCATCGCGATGGAGACGAGCACGGGCGGCGGGCTTCTCTCGGGGCTGAAGCGCTCGGTCCTCGGCGGCGAAAGCTTCTTCATCAACACGTTCACCGCGGAGCAGGCCGGGGAAGTCACGGTCGCCCCGGCGCTTCCGGGCGACATCGTGGCGCTGGAGCTGAGCGGGCAGACGCTGCTGGTGCAATCGGGCTCGTTCCTGGCGGCGACGTCGGGGGTCGAAGTCGACACGAAGTGGGGTGGGGGCAAGTCGTTCTTCTCGCGCGAGGGGCTGTTCCTGCTGCGCTGCACCGGGCAGGGGACCATCTGGGTTTCCAGCTACGGCGCGATCCACCCGATCGACCTCGGCGTGGGCGAGCAGTACGTGGTGGACACGGGCCACATGGTCGCGTTCGACGACTCGGTTGGGTACGACGTCGGCCGATCGGGTGGCTGGAAGTCGACGCTATTCAGCGGCGAGGGGCTCGTCGTGAACCTGACGGGGCCGGGGCGCTTCTACATGCAGACGCGGTCGGAGGACAGCTTCCTCGGCTGGCTCATCCCGAAGCTGCCGAAGCCCAGCAACCACTAGCGCGCTCGCGCCGGTTTCGCGGGCGTAAACTGCCGCGCGATGGAGTTTCGATTCTCGGAGCAGGCCCTTGCCTTCGAGCGCGAGGTGGAGGACTTCCTCGCGCTCGAGTGGAGCCCGGAGGTGCGCCGCCGGCTCGACGCGTCGCCGGATCGCTACGCGATGGAGCGCGAGTTCCGGCGGAAGCTGGCCGAGCGCGGCTGGCTGACGATGTCCTGGCCGCGCGAGTACGGCGGCCAGGAGCGCAGCTACGAGGAGCAGTACCTCTTCCAGGAGGCGCTCAACTACGTGGGAGCGCCGGGCGCGACCGTGGGCGTGCAGCAGGTGGGCCCGACACTGATGACGTTCGGCACGGACGAGCAGAAGGCGGCGTTCCTGCCGCGCATCGCGCAGGGCGAGATCGACTTCGCGCTGGGGTACACGGAGCCGGACGCGGGCACGGACCTGGCTTCGCTGCAGCTTCGCGCCGTACGCGACGGGGACGACTACGTGCTCAACGGCATCAAGCGGTTCACGAGCGCGGCGCACCGGGCGGAGTACGTCTGGCTGGCGGCGCGGACGGACCCGTCGGCGCCGAAGCACCGGGGCATCTCGATGTTCCTGGTGGACTTGCAGACGCCGGGCATCACGGTGAAGCCGATCTGGACGATGTCCGGCATCCGCACCAACGAGGTGTACTGGGAGGACGTGCGCGTTCCCGCCGACGCGCTCGTGGGGGAGGAGAATCGCGGCTGGTACTACGCCGCTCACGCGCTCGACTTCGAGCGGGTCTCGATCTTCACGGTGTCGGGCGTGCGGGCCGTGTTCGACGCGCTCATGCGGTGGGCGCGGGAGGAGGGGCCGGACGGCAGCCGCCCCATCGACGACGCGCACGTATCGCGCACGCTGGCGGACTACAAGGTGCAGCTCGAAGTGCTGCAGATGCTGGCCTACCGGAACCTGGGGATGATCAAGCGGGGCGAACACCCAAACCACGAGGCGAGCGAGGTCAAGATCTTCAGCACGGAGCTGATGCAGCGCATCCTGCACACGGGCACGAAGCTGCTCGGTCCGTACGGCCAGCTCACGCCGGAGTCGGCGCACGCGCCGCTTGGCGGGCGCATCGAGCAGGGGTACCGGGCGGCGGTGATGCCGACCTTCGGGGCAGGCTCGAACGAGGTGATGCGCACGATCATCGCGACGCGGGGCTTCGGCCTGCCGCGGGGGTAGGGGGAGGAGAGCGGCGCGCTATCGCGCGCCTGAGTGGAGCGCTCGCGGCTAGCGCCGCTTGCTGAGGAGAGCGGCGGGCGCAGCCCGCCTGAGGAAAGCGCCACGCTGTCGCGTGGCTGAGCACCAGAAGGAGCAACGAAGTGGCGGACGAACTGAACATTTGGGCGTTGGGCGAGGGGCACGCGGCAGAGGCCGTGGAGAGCGTCGCCAGCGTGGAGTTGGAGAACATCGTCGAGGAGACGTTGGTCACGCGTCCCGAGATGCTAGAGCCGGAGCTGCAACTGGTCGGGCGACAACTGCCGACCGCCGGTGGGCCGCTCGACCTGCTGGGCGTAGACCGAGAGGGTCGCCTTGTGGTCTTCGAGCTAAAGCGGGGCTCACTCACGCGGGACGCCGTCACGCAGATCGTGGACTACGGTTCATGGCTGGCTGCGCAAGACATCAGCGAACTAACGAATCACATCGCCGACCGCTCGGGCCAAAGTGGCATCGACCCAATCCCCAACTTCCAAGAGTGGTACGAGGAGAAGTTTCCCGAGAAGGAGCTGCGAGACCTGCGTCCTCCACGACTCATGCTCGTGGGACTGGGAGTCGATGAACGGGCAGAACGCATGGCGAGCTTCCTACGTGACGAGGGAGTAGGGATCTCAGTCCTCACGTTCTACGGCTTCCAGCACGACGGTCAGACACTGCTCGCCCGTCAGGTTGAAGTTGCGGCGCCTGCCTCCACCCCAAACACCACAACCACCTACAAGACCGCGGACCAAAAGCGGCGGGAATTTCAGGAAAGGCTGCTAAGGCACGGGCTGGACGACCTCTTCAAACGAGTCGATCCCGCGCTCCGCACGAGTTTCCCAGGTACAACGCAACTTGCTGGATCGTACGGATTCACCTACAGCCTTCCTGCTGATCCTGGTCCCCGTGGGTTCTATCGGGTCGCAGTGGATGACGCGAAGGGGAGCCTTCAGATTCACTGGATTCACCAGGAGGACATATACGCCGCCGAGACATCCGCCAAACTGAAAGCTGAGGCGGAAGTTGACGACTGGGAACCGCAGATCGACCGGCACATCCTGGACATCGGGAACGACGAGAAACTAAGACAGGTTCTGCAGTTCCTGAGCGCGGCCCGCGCCGCGTGGAATTCGGCAGCGGCTGAAGATGGCGCTGCGGACGAACCGACTTCGTGACACCGGGCTGAGCACTTGCCGCCGAACTTCTATGAGCGGGTGTGGGGACTCGTGCGGGAGGTACCGCGGGGGCGGGTGGTGACGTACGGGCAGGTGGCGGTAGTGCTGGGGGCGCCGGCAGCGGCGCGGGCAGTGGGGTACGCGCTGCGGGCGCTTCCCCACGACACCGACACGCCCTGGTGGCGCGTGATCAACGCGAAGGGCGGGATCAGCCTGCGGGGGCGGGGATATGGGGCGGACCTGCAGCGAGAGCTGCTGGAGGGCGAGGGGGTGGTCTTCGACGAGGCGGACACGGTCGACCTGCGCGTGTACCGCTGGTGGCCGGATGACGAGGGCGACTAGCCCGGTCGGGAATAGTCCCAGGAGATGACCTTCGTCGGCGTGACCTTGATGTAGGCGGCGCCGGGGGGCGGTTCGGTGGGGAGAGCGGCCTCGGGGGCGCCGCGGCGGCGGGCGGCCTCGCGGGTCAGCTCAAGGAGCGCGTCGGGGGTGTTGATGACCGTGGCATCGCCCTGGATGAGGATGCCCTTGATGTCCTGCATGGTGCTGCCGCTCTCGAGCGAGAGGCTGACCTTCGGGTTGCGCTGGGCGTTGAGCACCTTCTGGGTGCGGTCGCGGCAGCCGATGTAGACGGCGTCATCGACGCGGAAGTAGCCGATGGGGACGCTGTGGGGGTAGCCGTCGCTGCCGACGGAGGTGAAGGTAATCCAGCCGGGGCGGCTGTCGAGGAACTCGTTCACTTCCTCGGGGGTGAGTTGGGCGGGCATGGCGCCTCCTTGCGGGCGACAGGATAGCGGCTCGGGGCCGAGGCCGGTTCCCCCGGCTGCTACAATCGCGGGGCGCATGGGGCCTGGACGCGAACGATCTGGCGGGACGCACACAACGTGACCACGGGCATTCTCGCCCTGCAGGGCGACTTCCGGGAGCACTCCGAGATGCTTGCCAGCATCGGGCAGGCATCCGTCGAGGTGCGCCGGCCCGAGCAGCTCGATGCGCTGGACTCGCTCATCATCCCCGGCGGCGAAAGCACGACGATTGCGCGGCTGATCCTGCGGTACGGGTTCACCGAACCGCTGCGGGCGTTCTGCGCGAGCGGCCGTCCCGTGTGGGGGACGTGCGCGGGCGCCATCCTGCTGGCGAAGCGGGTCGACGACCTCGACCGGCCGGGAGTCGAGACGATGGACATGTCCGTCGCACGCAACGCCTTCGGGCGCCAGGTCGACAGCTTCGAGTCGAACGTGGAGATGAAGGGTCTCGCGGGCGGTCCCTTCCACGCGATCTTCATCCGGGCGCCGATCATCGAGTCCGTGGGGGCAGGGGTGGAGGTGCTGGGCCGCCTCGATGACGGCGCGATCGTGGCGGCGCGGCAGGGGAACCTGTTGGCGACGGCGTTCCACCCCGAGCTGGGGGGCGACACGCGCCTGCACGAGTACTTCCTCACGATCGGGGCGGCCGAGCGGCCGAAGGCGGGCGCCGGCGCATGAGGTACGGACAAGTTCACGCGACAGGGGTAGCGTAGTGGCGATGACCGAGGGAAACGGAACGGCGCCCGAGCGGATCGTGACGGACGACCTCGACGCGCTCATCGAGACGCTGCCGCCGCGCCTCGCCGAGAAACTGGAAGCGGAGGACCACCGCAGCGAACTGCTCGAGGTCGTGCTGGACCTCGGCCGGCTGCCGGAGGCCCGCTACCCGAACCGCGAGATCGTGCTCAGCCACCGCGAGGTGACGGAGGAGGACCTCGACTTCGTCATCGCCCGCGTGGGGGAGTTCGGGGACGACAACCGCGCCGGCATCGAGCGCACGCTCCACCGCATCTCGGCCATCCGCAACCGGCGGGGGAAAGTCGTGGGGCTGACCTGCCGCATCGGGCGGGCGGTCTACGGGACGATCCGCATCATCGAGGACCTCGTGATGAGCGGGAACAGCATCCTGCTGCTGGGGCGGCCGGGCGTGGGCAAGACGACGATGCTGCGAGAGGTGGCGCGAGTGCTCGCGGACGAGGCGAACAAGCGGGTCGTGATCGTCGACACCTCGAACGAGATCGGCGGCGACGGCGACATCCCCCACCCGGCGATCGGCGGAGCGCGGCGGATGCAGGTGTCGACGCCGGCGCTGCAGCACGGGGTCATGATCGAGGCGGTGGAGAACCACATGCCCGAGGTCATCGTCATCGACGAGATCGGGACGGAGCTGGAGGCGGCGGCGGCGCGCACGATCGCGGAGCGAGGCGTGCAGCTGGTGGGGACGGCGCACGGCAACACGCTCGAGAACCTGATGGCGAACCCGACGCTCTGCGACCTCATCGGCGGGATCCAGTCGGTGACGCTGAGCGACGAGGAGGCGCGGCGGCGGGGAACGCAGAAGTCGATCCTGGAGCGGATGGCGCCCCCTACCTTCGACGCGGTCATCGAGATCCAGGGGTGGCGGCGGGTGGCCCTGCACGAAGACGTGGGGGCGACGGTCGATGCGAAGCTTCGGGGCTTCCAGGCGCCCCCCGAGGTTCGCGAGCTTACGGACGAGGGGACGATCACGACGGTCGCCCACGAGGAAACGGAGACGGCCGCGCCCGCCGCAAGGGCGCGCTCGCAGGAGGGGAACGGGACGGCAGCGCCGGAGCCGGAGACGCGACTGTTCCCGTTCGGGCTCTCACGCGGGCGGCTCGTACAGGCCATCCAGGAGACGGGCGTGCCGATCCAGATTGTCGATGACCTGCGGAACGCCGACGCGCTCATCACGCTGCGCCATTCCTACCGGAAGAAGCCGGCGCCCGTGCGCGAGGCAGAGGAGCGCTCGCTGCCGATCTATGTGATCAAGAGCAACACGCTCTTCCAGATGGAGCAGGTCCTGCTCCAGTTCCGCGGCCAGCGGGCGCGTCGCGACCCGGTGGCGGAGGCGTACCGCGAGACGGAAGAGGCGATCGCGCAGGTGCTCACGGACGGGCGCGCGCTGGAGTTGGCGCCCGCGAACAGCTACATCCGGCGCGTCCAGCACGAGCTGGCGGGGCGCTTCAACCTGGACAGCGAGAGCCACGGCTCGGAGCCGGAGCGGCGCGTGCGCATCCTGCCCGAACCACCGCGGTCGGGCGGACGGTGACAAGCGAGGGTCCGGAAGGGCGCTTCATCGTCTTCGAGGGGGGCGAGGGCGCGGGCAAGAGCCTGCTGGCGACGCGGCTGGCGAGGCGGCTGGAGGCGGCTGGCGTCCACTCGATCGAGGTGCGGGAACCGGGAGGCACGCCCGCTGGGGAGCAGGCGCGCGAGCTGCTCAGCCAGTCGCTGACGCCGTGGGCGGAGGCGTTCGCCTTCCTGCTGGCGCGGGCGGAGCTGGTGAGCCGCGTGATCAAGCCCGCGCTGGAAATGGGCGCGACCGTCCTCTGCGACCGCTTCCGCGCGAGCACGGTGGCGTACCAGGGGTACGGCCGGGGTCTCGACCTGAAGCGCCTGGCCGAGGCGAACGCCTCGGCCACGCAGGGGCTCACGCCGGACCTGACCGTCTACCTCGACCTGCCACCGGAGGTGGGACTGCAGCGTAAGCATGGGGAGCGGGGCGGACCGTCGACGGGTCGCGAGGGGCTGGCCTTCCACGAGCGGGTGCGAGAGGGGTATCGCCAGCAGCTGGCGCAGGCTCCCGAGGGGACGTGGCTGGAGATCGACGCCACGCAGGCGCCTGAGGCGGTGGAGGCAGCCGCCTGGGAAGCGGTTGCTGCTCTCCTGGGCATCGAGACAGGCGAGTAAGCGGCGGCACGTGCTTCGGACGGGGGAGGGGCTGCGGGGGACGGCGAGCTACTTCCAGCGGAACTTCTACGCGCTGGAGAACGCGCACTACCGCCTGCTCTGGACGGGGACGGTGTTCTCGTACTTCGGGATGCAGATGCAGATCGTGGCGAGGGGCTGGCTCGCCTTCGACCTGACCGGCCAGAACACGGCCCTGGGGGCGATGATGCTGGCCTTCGGCGCACCGAGCCTCGTGTTCACGCTGTGGGGAGGAGTGATCGCCGACCGTTTGCCCCGTAGGCGGACGCTGGTGGTCTCCCAGGCCGTGCTCTGCCTGAACTCCGCGTGGATCGCGGTCATGGTGGCCGTCGGGTTGATGGAGTTCTGGATGCTGCTGGTGGCGAGCTTCACGCAGGGCGTGGGGTTCGCCTTCATGGGGCCGGCGCGAAACGCGTTCATCGGTTCGCTCGTGGGCCGGGAGGCGGTGGGGAACGCCATCGTCCTGCAGCAGCTGAGCATGAACGGCACACGGGTAGTTGGGCCTGCCCTGGCGGGTGTCTTCATCTCCGTCTGGTTCATCGGTGTGGGGGGCGTGTACTTCATGACCGCGACGGGCTTCCTGATCGCGATCCTCACCGTGTTCCGTCTTCCGCCCGGAGAGCCCGAGGAGCGCGAGGAGGCGACCTCTCCCCTGCGGGATCTGGTGGACGGCGTGCGGTACGTGTGGAGCCGCCCGTCGGTTGCGACCCTGATCCTGACGTCCTTCGTCCTGACGGCGTTCGCCTTCCCCTTCCAGTCGTTCCTGCCCTCGCTCGCGGAGGACATCTACAACGCAGGGTCCGAGGGGCTTGGGGTGCTCTCGGCCGTGCAGGCGGTCGGGGCGGTGGTCGCGGTTGTGCTGGTGGCGGGCATCGCGGGGCGGGCGAGCGCGTGGGGACAGCAACTCCTGCTGGCGGTCGCCTTCGGCGGGTCGGTGACGCTGCTGGGGTTTGCCAACAGCTTCGCGACGGGGCTGGGAGCGATCCTGCTGGTGGGGGCGGCGTCGGCGGGGTTCCAGTCGCTGAACAACGCGCTCTCGATCTCGTACTCGGCGTCGCGGTACCACGGACGGGTGCAGTCGCTGAACATGCTGTCCTGGAGCCTGTTCGGGATCGCCTCCCTTCCCATCGGGGTGGTGGCGGACATCATCGGCATTCGCGAGACGCTGATGATCGCGGGGGTGGTGGGCGTCGGGGCAGTGTTGGTGCTGCACGTGGTCGGGCGGGTGTGGGGCGCGGAGGAGGACCGGCACGTGGATCCAGAAGCGCGGCCGGGAGAGCCACCGGTCGCGCCCCTGCGGTAGTCCGGCGGTGGAACGCTTTCGTGCTTCCGCGCATAGAGTCAGGGAGAGGAAGCCGGTCTCGTCGGAGCGGTCTCCACGGAGGAGTGAAGCCATGACCCAAACGGCCAGCGCGGAATGAGCAGCAAGGGCCGCGTGTTCGGAGGTTTCGCGACGGGGTTGGTCCTGGCTCTCGCGACCGTCGCCGTCGCCTTCGGCTGCGGCGGCTCCGCAGAACCGGACCCCGTGCCCCCCAGCGACGACTGGACGACGACCCCCGCGCGTATCGACTCGGTCGAGATCGCGGTGGCGGAGTCGTGGCCGCCCCAGTACTTCGTCCAGGTCGTGTCCGTGCAGCCAGACGGCTGCCACACCTTCGACGGGTACACCGTGGATCGTGAGGATCAGGCGATCAGGATCGAGGTCCTCAACCGCGTACCCGCCAATCTCGACGAGCTGGCCTGCACCCTGGCGATCACGATGACGGAGTCGAACATCTCCCTCGGAACCGACTTCGAGTCGGGAGCGACCTATACCGTCACCGTCAACGACGTGACGCGGACCTTCGAGGCGCAGTAGGGCGCACACAGGCGGGTGTTGGTACGCTCGCGGGCAAGCGCGGGCGCGGCAAGCGCCCGAACGGTGGCGACCGTAATGGCCGAGACCCTTCCCGACGAACGTCCCCAGCAGCGCCGCGAATACACGGGGCCGGGGTTCACGTTCGGGATCGCGGCGCTGGTGGTGGCGGTGGTGGGTTTTGGCATCTGGTTCCTCGAGATTCGCGGCGACGGGGGCGGGGTCGAGGCGGAGGCGGGGATGGGCGTGGTGGCGCTGGCGGAGTCGCTGAACGCGACGGGGGAGGCGCCGGCGGCGGAGGTTGGGCGGGCAGCGCCCGCGTTCCGGCTGCGGGCGCTGGACGGGTCGGCGGCGGAGCTCACAGACTTCCGCGGGCAGTACGTGCTGCTCAACTTCTGGGCGTCGTGGTGCGGACCGTGCCGGGGGGAGACGCCCGCGCTGCAGGCGTTCTTTGAGCGGGAAGCTGCGGGGCTGGTGGTCGTGGGGGTGAACCAGCAGGAGACGGCAGACGAGGCGCGGGCGTTCACCGAGCAGTTCGACGTGACCTACCCGATCGTGCTCGACGCGGACGGGCAGGTCTCGGGGGCGTATCGGGTGAGCACGGGCCTCCCGATCAGCTTCCTCATCGACCCGGAAGGGGTCATCCGGCGGGTGCACCTGGGCGCACTGACGGACGACGACCTCGCCGAGCTGGCAGCGGGGCTTCCCTGATGGCGAGCGACGCTCCCGCCACGACGCCACCGATGCCGAAGTTCGACCCGCTGCGGGCAACGTGGCGGCTGCTCACGAACGTGAAGTTCGCGGTGGCGCTTGTGACGGTGGCGGTGCTCGCGAGCCTGCTCGGGGTGGTGTTGCCACAGCTCCCGGCGGAGATGCGCGGCAACCCGCCCGCGCGCTCGGCCTGGCTGGAGCTCCAGCGCGAGGACTTCGGCTGGCTCACCGGCACTCTCGACGGGCTCGACCTGTTCGACGTGTTCCACAGCCCGTGGTTCCTGGCGCTGTGGTTCGTGATCGTGGCGGCGGTGACGGTCTGCACGATCAGCCGCTTCCCGCCAACGTGGCGGAGCGTGCGACGGCCGCAGACACGCGTAAGCGAGCGCTACTTCGAGACGGCGCGCCATCGGGCGTCGTTCACGCACGCAGGGGGCGTGGAGGCGGTGGAGGGGTTGCTGCGCCGGCGGCGCTACACGGTGACTCGCACGCACGAGGACGAAGACTCGACGGAACTGTTCGCGGAGCGCTTCCCGTGGACGCAATACGCGACGTTCATCTCGCACACGGCGCTGCTGCTACTGCTTGTCGGGGGGCTGCTGACCAACCTCGCGGGGTTTCAGCGGACGCTGGCGCTGGCGGAGGGGCGACCCGCGGCCCCGCTCTTCGGCGACCCCGGTCCGGGGCAGATCTTCGTGGGCATGGAGGACGCGCACCAGGGGGTGGACGCGGCAGGGAACATCATCGACTTCCACAGCGACCTGCTGCTGCGTCGCGGGGACGAGGTCGTACGCTGCACCGCGACCGTGAACGACCCGTGCGGGGCGTTCGGCTACCGCTTCCACCAGGCGGCGTTCTTCGACGACCTGGCGCAACTGACCATCCGGGGGCCGGACGGGCGGGTGCTCTTCGATGACGTGCTCGACTTCGAAAACGAGTCGACGGCGACGCCGGTGCTGACCATCACGACCGCCGACGGGGAGGTCGTGTTCGACCAGTCGCTGCCCCAGATGGCGAGCGTTCCGGGCTCCACGCTCGGGTACGAGGGAGATCTGGCGCTAGCGGAGCTGGCCCTGCCGGGAGCGGTGTACGGGGTGAGCTGGCGGGCCGAAGGGGAGACGCTGGTGGCGCTAATCGATGGACAGGGATTCGACCAGGTCGAGCTCCGCCCGGGCGAGGCGGCGGAGACGCCCGACCACCGCATCGTCTTTCGCGGCATCGCGTCCGTCCCGGCGATCCCGGTGCTCGACATGCCGCGGGGCACCACGACGGGAGTCGTGAACGTACAGATGCCCGAGACCGCGGACGGACGTCCTTATCTGTTCATCTCCGATATCGACGCGGGGAACGTGGTGATCGCCGAGGGGGCGACGGTGGAGACGTCGACCGGGTTCCGCTACCAGTTCGGGGGGCGGGTGGACGCCTCCGGTATCGACATCCGGCGGGACCCCGGCGACCTGTTCATCTGGGTGGCGGTGGGGATGGCCATGCTCGGGCTGGGCATCACGTTCTACGTACCGCGACGACGTCTGTGGGTGCGGGTGACGGCGCAGCGGACCCAGCTCGCGGGGGTGGCGGCACGGACGACGCGGTTCGGGCGCGAGCTGCGGCAGATGGGCGCTGAGCTCGGGGCTCGGGATGCGCTCCTGCCCGAGGACGTGGAGGAGAGCGGCGGGCTACCGCCCAGCTGAGAGCTACTGGAAGAGGGCGCCGACGCTCTGGCCGGTGTGGATGCGCGCAATGGCGTCGCCGAACTGGGGGGCGGTGGAGATGACGTGCATGTTCGGAAGGCGCTTCTCGGCGGGCAGGGGAACCGTGTCGGTGACGACGATCTCGTGGACGTCCGCGTCGCGGAGGCGATCGACGGCGGGACCGCTGAGGATGGCGTGGTAGCCGGCCACGAGGACCTCGCGGGCGCCCTTCTCCCGGAGGATGTTGACGGCCTGGACCATGGTGCCGGCCGTATCGATCTCGTCGTCGACGAGGAGCGCGTTGCGGCCCTCCACGTCGCCGATGACGTTGAGGGCTTCGGTGCTGCCCGTGTTGCCGATACGGCGCTTCTCGACGATGGCAATGGGCAGGTCGAGGCGGACGGCCATGTCCCGGGCCAGCTTCTCGCCGCCAACGTCGGTTGAGACGACGGTGTAGTCGTCCATGTTCTTGTCTTTGTAGTAGGCGCTCACCGGGTACAGGGCATTGAGTTCATCGAGGGGGATGTTGAAGAAGCCCTGGATCTGGCCGGCGTGCAGATTCATGGTGAGGACGCGGTCGGCGCCGGCCGTCTCGATGAGGTTGGCGAGGAGGCGGGCGCTGATGGGGACCCGCGGCTGGTCCTTCTTGTCGCTGCGGCCGTAGGCGTAGTACGGGATGACGGCCGTGATGCGTCCCGCCGACGCGCGCCGGGCGGCGTCGATCATGATCAGCAGCTCGAGGATGGAGGTGCTCACGGGCGGGAAGAAGGGCTGCACGAGGAAGACATCGCGGCTGCGGATGTTCTCCTGGTAGCGGACGAAGATGTTCTCGTTGGCGAACTCGAAGATGTCGGCCTCGCCCTGCTTCATCCCGAGGTGGGCGCAGATGGCCTCCGCGAAGGCGGGGTAGGTCCTTCCCGAAAAGATGGCGAGATCGACGAGCTCGTTGGTCATCAGACGACAACGAACTCCTTGTACTCGCCGAAGACGCGCCGCCACATGTTGCAGATCTCGCCGGACGTGGCGCCGACGTTGACCGCGTCGATGATGAGCGGCATGAGGTTGGTGTTGGGGTCGTTGCTGCCGTTCTCCAGGGCGTGCATGGCCTCGCCCCAGGCGTCGGTGTCACGCTCGGACTTCACTTTCTTCAGGCGGGCGAGGTGGCGGCGCTCACCCTCGGGATCCATCTTGAGGATGGGGATCTCAAGCGACTCCTCGGTCTGGAACTCGTTGACGCCCACGATGATGCGGTCGCGGGTCTCGAACTCGCGCTGGAAGCGGGCGGAGGCGTCGGCGATCTCCTTCTGGAAGTAGCCCGTCTCGAGGGCGGGAATGACACCGCCGAGATCCTCGATGCGCTCGAAGATGGCGTTGCACTCGGCCTCCATGTCGTTCGTCAGCTTCTCGACGAACCAGGAGCCGCCGAGCGGGTCGACCGTGTTGGCGGCGCCGCTCTCGTGCTGGATGACCTGCTGGGTGCGGACGGCGAGGCGCACGGCCTTGTCGGACGGCAGGGCGAGAGCCTCGTCCATGGAGTCGGTATGAAGCGACTGGGTTCCGCCGATAACCGCGGCAAGGGCCTGGATGGCGACGCGCACGAGGTTGACCTCGGGCTGCTGCTCGGTGAGGGAGACGCCGGCCGTTTGCGTGTGGAAACGCATGAGCCAGGAGCGCGGCTTCGTGGCGCCGAAGCGCTCGCGCATCTGGCGCGCCCAGATGCGGCGGGCGGCGCGGAACTTCGCGATCTCCTCGAAGAAGTCGTTGTGGCAGTTGAAGAAGAAGGAGATGCGGGGAGCGAAGCTGTCGATGTCGAGGCCGCGGTCGAGGGCCCACTTCACGTACTCGATTCCGTCGGCGAGGGTGAAGGCGAGCTCTTGGACGGAGGTCGAGCCGGCTTCGCGGATGTGGTAGCCGCTCACGGAGATAGGGTTCCAGAGGGGCATCTCATCGGCGGCGAACTCGACGGTATCGGTGACGAGGCGCATCGACTCGCGGGGCGGGTAGATGAACTCGTTCTGGGCGATGTACTCCTTGAGGATGTCGTTCTGGAGGGTGCCTGCGAGCTTGGAGCGGGGCACGCCGCGCTTCTCGGCCGCGGCGATGAAGAGGGCCCAGATGACGGGCGCGGGGCTGTTGATGGTCATGGAGGTGGTGATGTTGTCGAGGGGCAGGCCGTCGAGAAGGATGTCCATGTCGGCAAGGGAGTCGACGGCAACGCCACAGGAGCCGAACTCACCCTCGGCCCAGGGCTCGTCGTGGTCGTAGCCCATGAGGGTGGGCATATCGAAGGCGATGGAGAGGCCGTTGTTCCCGGCGCCGAGGAGGTCGTGGTAGCGCTGGTTCGTCTCCTCCACGGAGCCGAACCCGCTGAACATGCGGATGGTCCACGACTTGCCGCGGTAGCCGGTCTTGTGGACGCCGCGCGTGAACGGGTAGGAGCCGGGCACGTTGATGTCGCGTTCGTAGTCGAGGTCGGCGACGTCGGTGGGGTCGTAGAGGCGGTCGATGGGGCGGCTAGAGACCGTCATGAACGGTCCCGCCGACTCGCGGCCTTCAGCGACGACGGCCTCGTCGTACTCCTTGCGCAGCTCCCTGGCGCGCTCCAGTCCGTTCGACTCGCTCACAACGACGCTCCTCTCCCGACATTCGAGGGAGTCCGCCTATCTTACCGAACAGGCCCGAACAGGCAGGGCGCGGCTGGATCGCGGGCGGGTCGCGGGCCTACGCTCGGGCCGTGCCGACACCGGAACGGACGCAACGGTACCGCGAGGTAGCTGCGAGGCGGCAGCAGGGCGTCGTCGTGCTCGAGGACATCCACGACCCGCACAACGCCGAGGCGGTGTTCCGCAGCTGCGACGCATTCGGGTTCCAGCGGGTGTGCCTGATCTTCGACGAGGAGGAGCCGTTCGACCCGCGCCGGGTGGGAAAGCTGAGCTCGTCATCGGCGAACAAGTGGCTCGACTTCGAGGTGTACTCGTCGGCAAAGGCGTGCCTCGACGCGCTGCACGGGGAGGGGTTCGAGGTGGTGGCGACCGTGGCGGAAGGGGAGGCGGAGGAGGTCTTCGCGGCGGAACTGACGGCGCCGCGGATCGCGGTGATGCTGGGGAACGAGAACCGCGGGCTCTCCCACGAGGCCGTGGCGCTGGCCGACCGGCGCCTGACGATTCCGATGGCGGGGATGGTGCGCAGCCTGAATCTCTCGGTGACGGCGGCGATCCTGCTGTTCGAGGTCACCCGCCAGCGCCGGCAGGCGGGGATGGAACAGTACCTGTTTCCAGTGGACGAGCGGGACGCGCTGCTCACGCGATTCGACGAGCGGTAGGGACGCGGTGGCGGTCCAGGCGGGCGAGGGGCGACTTGCGTTGTCCGCCGCGGTTCCGACTACACTCGATGGAGAACAACGCCGGCCTCCCACAGGCCGGTACGGGAGTGCACATTTGGCACGGGTACAGCTGGCACTAAACGTTGCGGACCTCGATTCCGCGATCGCGTTCTATCAGGACCTCTTTCGCACCGAACCGCACAAGGTGCGCGACGGCTACGCAAACTTCGAGGTGGCCAACCCGCCGCTGAAGCTCATCCTGTTCGAGAACGGCCGGGGCGGCAATCTCAACCACCTCGGCATCGAGGTCGAGACGACGGCGGAGGTGGCGGCGGAGACCGAACGGCTGGCGGGTCTCGGCCACGAGCTCGAGGTCGAGGACGGCGTCGTGTGCTGCCACGCCGAGCAAGACAAGGCGTGGGCGAAAGACCCTAGCGGGCTTCGCTGGGAGGTCTACGCAATCACCGACGACAACCCGCCCCCCGAACGGCAACTGATCCCGCTGGTTGAAGAGCTGGAGATGGCCTGCGGAGACGGGGCCGATGTCTGCTGCGCGGAGCCGGCCACGACGGGTTAGCGCACAGAACGGTGCGGCAGCGCCGCCCGTGGCCCCTCGTTCACGTCGCTAACATGGGCGCATGCAGCGCGAATCCCCAGCCGCGGACGACTCCGCGCTCGTCCTGAACGGGGGCTGGCGGAGCATCGAGTTCCAGGCCACGGTGGCGCTCGCGGCGATGCTCACGCCGCTGAACAGCACCATGCTGGCGGTGGGGCTGCCCTCCATTCGCTCGCACTTCGACGTGGGCGTGGGGGAGATGACGCTGCTGATCAGCGTCTATTTGGTGGCGGTGGCGGCGATGCAGCCCGTCTCGGGCCGACTGGGTGACGCGTACGGCTCTATCCGCATGATGATGGCCGGCCTCGTCCTGTTGATCGCGATCTCGGCCGTCTCGGCGCTGGCGACGAACCTGCCCATGCTCATCCTGATGCGGGGGCTGCAGGGCGCGGCGACGGCGCTGGTGCTGCCGAACGGCATCGCCGTGCTGCGCAAGCGGACGCCCTCGGCTCGCCTGGGCACCGTCCTCGGGATGAACGGAGCGGCGCTCTCGATCGCGGCGGCGACCGGCCCCGTGATCGGCGGGGCGTTGCTGCTGGCGGGAGACTGGCGGCTGCTGTTCCTGGTCAACGTGCCGCTCTCGGTCGTGGCGATCGCGTTCCTCCTGCGGCTGAAGCCGGACGAGGGGCACGGGCGCGAGACGCTGCGCATCGATGCGCCATCGCTGCTCGCGCTCGTGGCGGTGTTCGGGAGCGCGGTTCTCATCGGGAGCGCAACGCGCGTGGAGAACCCGGCCTTCCTGATCGCGGGTGGAGCGCTCCTGCCGGTGACGGTGACGGCCTACTGGCTGCGATCGCGCTGGGGCGGGAGCATCGTGGAGTTCCGCTTCTTCGGGGCGCGCAACTTCCGCGCGGCGGCGAGCAGCCAGGGGCTCACGAACCTCGTGATGTACTCGTTCCTCGTGAGCCTGCCCCTCTACCTCGTCGACCTGCGCGGGGTGAGCGACCAGGTGGTAAGCATGGTGCTGTTCTCGCTGATGGCGGCGATGATCACGCTCTCACCGGTGGGCGGGGCGCTCACCGACCGCATCGGGCGGCGACCGTTGCTCCTGGGCGGCGGCTTCGTCATCGGCGCTGCGACGGTGGCGCTGGTGCTGCTGTTCAACGACCCGCCGCTGGCGGCGATCATCGGGCCGCTCATCGGCGTGGGTGTCGGGCTTGGAATCTCGGGGCCAGCGCGGTCCTCGGCGGCCCTGGAAGCCTGGCCACGGGACGTCGCGGGGTCGGTCTCGGGGACGTTTTCGATGATGCGCTACGCGGGCGCGATCCTGGGGGCCGCGATCATCGCCGCCCTGCTCGGGCCGGACCCGGGCGAAGGCGCTTTCCGGCTGCTGACGCTCGTGCTGGCGGGCGTGGCCATCCTCAACATCTTCGTGTCGCTCGAGATTCGCGACCGCGAGAAGACCGCGGCCACCGGCGTCATGGAGACGCCAACACCGGTGCCGGAACGCCCGCGGCCCTAGCCGCGCGGGTCGACGAGCACCTTGATCTGGCGGCGGTCTTCGTTCAGCAGGGAGAACGCTTCGGCGATGTCGGAGAGCGCCGCAGTGTGGGTGTGCAGCGGCCGGACCTGGATACGGCCGCTGGCGATGAGGTCGGCGGCGATGGCGAACTCCCTGTGGGCGTAGGCGACAGCGGAGACGAACGTGATCTCCTTCGAGAGCCAGGTGCCGGGATCGATCGTGGCCTGCTCGCTCGCCAGGCCGATGAGCGTGACGGCCCCGCCACGGCGCACGTAGTCGACCGCATGCTGAATGGTCGGGGCGATGCCCGCGCACTCGAAGACGACATCGGGACCGAGGCCGCCGGTGACCTCGGCGAGGCCGCCGGCCACGTCTTCCTCCATGGGATTAAAGACCTGGTCCGCCCCAAGCTCGAGAGCGAGGGCGCCACGATCGGCGACGGGTTCGACAACGTACACGCGCCCGGCGCCGGCGGCTCGCGCGCACTGGAGGGTGAGGAGCCCGATGGGGCCGGCGCCGATCACGGCGACGGTATCGCCAAGGCGGATGTCGGTGCGGCGCGTGCCGTGGAGGGCGACGGCGAGCGGTTCGACGATGGCGGCGTCGAGGTCATCGAGGCCGTCGGGGACGGGGGTGAGGCGGCGGACGTCGGCGGCGATGGCGGGGGCGAAGCCGCCGTGGGGGGTGCCCATCAGACTGCCGAGTTGGTGGGGGCAGTCGCGGGCGTAGCCGGCGCGGCAGGTGGCGCAATCGCCACAGGCGGGGGCGATGCCGCCGATGACGCGGTCGCCTTCGCGGAAGTCGGTCACGCCGGACCCCACAGCCGCGATCTCGCCCATCCACTCGTGTCCGCAAACCGCCGGGTTCTCCATGACGCCGGACTGGTAGGCGTGAAGGTCGGTGCCGCAGATTCCGCAGTAGCTGATGCGAACGACGGCCTCGTTCTCCGCAGGGGTAGGCTCGGTGAACTCGAGGAGCTCGATGATCTCTTTGCCGGTAATGATTCCTGCTTGCATGGGCGGGAGTGTAGCGGGTGGGGCGAGCGCTTGCGCTCCATGTCGAGGCGAGGCGCTATCCTGCCGGGGCGAGCGGAGGCGCGCAGCCCCGCATCGAGAGGGAGAGCCGCCATGCCCAGCCGCGCGCGGCTCCACGCTGACCGGTGAATCCCGGCGTCCTGGCGGGAATCGGTTCGGCCGCCATCTGGGCGGTTGCGAGTACGCTCATGGCCTCGTCCTCAACACGCGTCGACGCCGTGTCGGTGAGCGCGGTGCGGGGGGCGTGGGGCGCGCTGGCGCTGTTGATCGTCCTGCCGTTCGTCATCATGTCGGGCGGCTTCGACGCGATGACCGTAGCAGTGGCGGTGGCGGTAATCGGGTCCGCGCTCGTCGGCCATTCGCTGGGGGACACGCTCTACGTGTTCTCGCTGAACGCCCTCGGGCTAACGCGCGCCTTCACGATTAGCCTCGGGCTCTTCGTCTTCCTGACCTACGCGCTCGGGATCGTGTTCCTCGGTGACGCGATCACGCTGGGTGAGATCATCGGCTCGCTGCTCGTGCTCGTGGGCGTCTACCTGGTGGCCCTGCGGGGACGGCGGAGGGGAGCGCCCGAGACGGCACCGGCAGGCAGCGGGAATCTCAGGCAGGGGCTGGCGCTGGTGGGGATTACCGCGCTCATCTGGGCGATAGCGACGGTCTGGCTGGGGGATGCGGTGGAAGGCCAGAACGCGGTTGCGGTGACGGCGCTGCGCCTGCCGGCGAGCGCCCTGGTGGTGGGATTCGTGGCGGGGGCGATGCCGCGGTCAAGCGTCCGGCGGTGGCAGATCTCGCGTTGGGACCACGGCGCGCTCTTCCTCGCGGGGGTGGCGGGCACGGGGTTGGGGAGCCTGCTCTGGATCTACGCGGTGCAGGAGGCGGGCGTGGGCCGGGCCGCCGTTGCGAGCGCCATCTCCCCGCTCTTCGCCGTCCCCCTGGGAGCGATCTTCCTTGGCGAGCGGCTGACCCTCTGGCTGGTTGTGGGGGTGGCGGTCGCGGTCGCGGGGATCGTCCTCATCTCGTAGAGAGCCAGCGGAGCCAGGTGGCCGCCTCCACCTGCTGGCCCGGGCGCAGTATCGAGATTCTGTATCATCTTGTGCCATGTTCCGAAGTGAGGGCGCAGCGGGTGGGCTGCGGGCAGGACTCCTGCTGCTGGTCCTACTGGGCGTAGCGGGAGTGGCCCTGTCGCTCGCCTACGAGCGCCACTGGCTCGGAGCCTGGCAGCTGGCGCCGTGGATCACACTGGGGGTCGTGATCGTGGCGGGAGCCGCTGTCACCGTTCGCCCGACGACGGCGCTGGTCTGGCTGGCGCGAACCGCGGCCGCGCTGGCCATCGTGAGCGGCGCGATAGGGGCCTGGCAGCACGTCGACGCGAACCACGACGCGGGCGGGGCCGCCGAGCAGGACTCCGGCGACGGCCACGGCCACAGCCACTCCCACGGAAACGAGGAGAGGCCAACCGAGGCGAGCCTGGGGGATGTGATGACCGGAGCCGTGGGGCATGCCCCGGTGCCCGCGGCGCTCGCGATCGCACCGGTCGGGCTGGCGCTGGGGCTTGCGACGATCGGCCTCGGCGGCGGGCGAAGGCCGCCGCAGGCTTAGCGAAGCGGGTCAGTCGGTAGCGGTGAAGAAGTCGGCGCGGGGCGTGCCCGTGTCGTCGTAGACGGGTTCCTCGTGATCGACCCGGAACTTGCTGATCTGGGAGCCGGTGATGCCGTGGCGGCCGAGGTGGGCGCCCATGTCGCGATAGGGGGCGTTCTCGAAGTGGAAGCGCAGGGAGGCTTCGTCGTCCCACAGCTCGTAGACCCAGATGCGCTCAGCGACGCGGGGGTCGGCGGTCCACTCGTAGTTTCGGCAGCCGGGCTCCTCAAGGGCGGCGTCGATGTAGGCGCCGGCGGTGGCGAGGGCCTGGTCGCGCAGTGCGGGGTCGAGGTCGATGCTTCCGGCTATGACGATCATGGGTGCCTCCTGGGGGTTAGTGACTCGTGGCTGGTGGCTGGTGACTAGTTGACCCGGCGGCCGCCGGTCTCGGCCCAGTAGGGCTCGCGCAGCTCGAACTTCTTGAGCTTGCCCGTGGCCGTGCGCGGGAGCTCCGCGGCGAACTCGATCTGGCGAGGCACCTTGAAGTGGGCCATATTGTCGCGGCAGAAGTCGACGATCTCGTCGCTGGTGGCCTCCTCGCCCTGTTGCAGGACGATGACGGCGAGGGGCGTCTCGCCCCAGCGCTCGCTGGGGATGCCGACGACGGCCGCCTCGAGCACCTTCGGGTGCCGGTAGAGCACGTCCTCGACCTCGATGGAGGAGATATTTTCGCCGCCGGAGATGATGACGTCCTTGGCGCGATCGACGATGTTGATGTAGCCGTGCTCGTTCACGGTGGCGAGGTCGCCGGTATAGAAGTAGCCGTCGCGGACGACCTTGGCGGTCTCTTCCGGCTGGTTCCAGTAGCCCTTGAAGACCATGTTGCCGCGGGCCGCGACCTCGCCGATGGCGGTGTCGTCGCGGGGCACGTCGCGACCGCCCTCGCCGACGACGCGCAGATCGACGCCGACGGAGGGGTGGCCGGCGCGCGCCTTCAGCCGGTAGAAGGCTTCGCCCTCGGCGGTGACGTGGGGCTTGGGCTCGGCGACGGTGAGGATGGGGGCGGTCTCCGTGAGGCCGTAGATCTGCATGAAGGTCCAGCCGCGCTCCTGTTCGAGCCGCTCGACGAACGTGACGGGGGGTGGGGCGCCGGCGCAGACGAAACGGGGGCTGGTCGCGATCTCGTACTCGCCGGCGTCCTCGAAGTCGAGGATGCGGGCGAGTACGGCGGGTGCCATGCAGGCGAAGGTGACGCCCTCGTCGCGCATCAGGCCATAGAGCAGATCGGGCTCGGGGGCGCGCACGATAACGTGCTTCCCACCCATGGCGGTGAGCGCATAGACACCGCCCCAGCCGTTGCAGTGGAACATCGGCAGGGTCCACATCTCGACGTCGTCGTGGCTGACGCCGAGGTGGGCGATGAAGTGGTAGGCGTTTGTGTAGAAGTTCCGGTGGGTGAGCATCACGCCCTTGGGGCGGGCGGTGGTGCCTGAGGTGTAGTTGATGCTGACGAGGTCGTTCTCGTCGAGTTCCGGGTCGGGCGGGGGCGTCTCGGGCTGTCCGGCGACGAGCTCCTCCCAGTCCTGCCAGCCGTCGGGGGTGGGGGCGTCGCCGTAGCGGGCGACGATCCAGTGCTCGACATCGGGGAGGCCGTCGCGGATGGCGTCGAGGGCGCCGGTGAGGTCGGAGTCGGCGATGATGGCCTTCGCGCCGGAGTGGGAGAAGGCGTACTGGAAGTCCTCGGAGACGAGGCGGTAGTTGAGGGGAACGAGGACGGCGCCGATGAGCGACGTGCCGTAGAACGACTCGAGGAAGTGGTGGCTGTTGGGGCTGAGGATGCCGACCCGGTCGCCCTTGCCCAGACCGAGGCTCGTGAGGCCATGCGCGAGCCTGTAGCAGCGCCTGGCGAACTCGGCGTAGGTGAAGCGCTTGTCGCCATCGACGACAGCCTCTTTGGGGCCGTACAGGCTCTCCGCGCGGAAGAGGAAATCGTTGACGACCATGGGAACTTCCATGTCGCTGCTCCGGGCGCCATGCGGGCGTGGCGAGATGCTACCCGCCCGCCCTCACCGGCGAAACCGGCGCATAAAGGGGCGTAGTAGGGGTGTTCGGTACACTCCACAGTCAGCGACATCCCGCAAGGAGCGAGCCATATGACCGCACCGACCGCAACCGCCACCACCCTGATGACCCCGGAATGCAACGCCAATCCGTACCCCGAGTACGACCGGCTGCGGGCGCAGTCTCCGATCTACTACGGGAACGAAGACCAGCACGGAGGCCCGGGGGCGATGTGGGGGCTGCTGCGCTACGCGGATGTGTACGGCGCACTCGCGGACCACGAGACGTTCTCGTCGGTGCAGACGGGAGGACAGTCCAGCAATTCAATGCGGCTGGTGCTGCTGAACGACGATCCGCCCCGCCACACCCGCTTCCGCAAGCTCGTGAACAAGGCGTTCACGCCGCGTCGCATCCGGGAACTGGAGCCGTGGCTGGAGTCGGTCGTGAACGAGCTGCTGCAGGACGTGGGCGAGGGCGAATACGAGGTCGTGCAGAACTACACGATGCCCTTGCCCGTGATGGCGATCGCCGAGTTGCTGGGGATTCCGCGGGACGAATACCAGACCTTCAAGCGCTGGACGGACGACGCGCTGGGTGTTCACCCGCGGTCACCGGAGGAGCGGCAACAGTCGACGCAGGAGATGATGGCCTACTTCGGTCAGATGGCGGCGGCCCGGCGGCAGCACGGGGCGGAGGACCTGATCACGGCGCTGGTGGAGGCCGAGATCGAGGGGGAGGCGCTGGAGGACTGGGAGGTGCTCGGGTTCTGCATGCTGCTGCTGATCGCCGGGAATGAGACGACGACGAACCTGATGGGCAACATGATCGCCTTCCTCTCGCAGCGGCCGGAACTGTGGTCGCGGCTGCGCGAGGACCGCTCCCTCATCCCGCAGCTGATCGAGGAGATGCTGCGCTATGAGAGCCCCGTGCAGGTGCTCTTCCGGCGGACGACGAGGGACGTTGAGCTGAACGGCGTGACGATTCCGGCCGACCAGCGCGTCGGCGTGTTCTACGGGGCGGCGAACCGCGACCCGGAGGAGTGGGAGGAGCCGGACGAGTTCGTGCTGGAGCGCGACCTGCACGCGCACGTCGGGTTCGGGCACGGGACGCACTACTGCCTCGGTTCGCCGCTGGCGCGCGCGGAAGCGCGGATGACGCTGAATGCGTGGCTCGACCGCTTCGCCGCGATCGAACCGGCCGCGCCGCCTGTCCGGCAGACGGGCACGGGTGTGGTGCTGGGCTATACCTCGCTGCCGGTGTCGCTTACCGGCGCCTGACACAGTCGAGGCAGACCGGTTCCTTGGCGGAGGCTAGGATAGGGCGGTGCCCCTCATCGAGACGTACGCCCTCACCAAGCAGTACCCCGGCGTGACTGCCCTGAACGCGCTCGACATCAACGTAGAGCCGGGCATCATCGGGCTGGTTGGGGCGAACGGGGCGGGGAAGAGCACGCTCATCAAGATCCTGTTGGGATTGCTGCCCGCGACGCGCGGCAAGGCGCGCGTGCTCGACATGGACGTGGAAACCGAGGGGCGGGCGATCCGCGGGCTCGTCGGCTACATGCCCGAGCACGACTGCCTGCCCCCAGACCTCTCGGCTACGGAGTTCGTGGCGCACCTGGCTGAGGTGAGCGGCCTGCCCCGCACTGCCGCCCGCGAGCGAACGGCGGAAACCCTGCGCCACGTGGGCCTGTTCGAGGAGCGTTACCGGGACATGGGCGGGTACTCGACGGGTATGAAGCAGCGGGTGAAGCTCGCGCAGGCGCTCGTGCACGACCCGCGCCTCATCTTCCTGGACGAGCCCACGAACGGCCTCGACCCCGCTGGGCGCGAGGAGATGCTCGACCTCGTGCGGCGCACCGGACGGGAGTTCGGCATCGCCGTGCTGATGTCGTCGCACCTGCTGGGGGAGATCGAGCGGGTGTGCGACTCGCTCGTCGTGATCGACGCGGGGCGGCTGGTGCGGCAGGGGGCGGTGGCGGAGTTCACGGCGGGGCTGGGGTCGCTGGAGGTGGAGGTGGAGGGCGACGCCGCCGCGCTGGCGGAAGCCCTGACGAAACGGGGCTTCGAGGCGCGGGGCGAGGGCTTCCTCGCGCACGTGGGTTTGAACGGTGACGACCCGTACGACGCAATCCGCGACTGCATCGTCGAGCTAGAGATGGGGCTGGTGCGCCTGGAGCAGCGCCGGCAGACGCTCGAGGACATCTTCCGTCCGGAAGCGGATGAGGCGGTGACGGAGCGTGTCTGAGCGGGCGGCGGGGAGCATTTACGACCTCGGCTACCGGCGCTACGAGGGGCGGCGGCTGGGACGCTGGGACGCCGTGCTCTCGCTGTACGTGCACGGGCTGCGGGCGGCATTTGGGTTGGGACGGCGGACGCGCAGCAAGGTCTTCCCGATGGGGCTCGCCGTTGTCGCCGCGATCCCGGCGCTTGGGTACCTGATGGCGGCGGCCTTCATCGACATCGACATCTCGGACGCGATCGGGGCGGAGGACTACTTCACGTCGACCTTCTTCTTCCCGCCGGCGGCCCTGATGCTCTTCGTGGCGGCGGTCGCGCCGGAGCTGCTGGGGCGTGACCAGCGGCACGCGACGCTGCCGCTCTACTTCTCACGGGGGCTGAGCCGGCAGGACTATGCGCTAGCGCGGTACGCCTCGATGGCGACGGCGCTGCTGGCGCTGACGCTGCTCCCGCAGGCGCTCCTGTTCTTCGGCAACGCGCTCGTTGTGGACAGCTTCGGCGGCTACTTCCAGGACGAGTGGGGGCAGGTGGGACCGATCATCGGGAGCAGCCTCCTGATCTCGCTCTTCTTCGCGGCGATCGGGATGGTGATCTCGGCGCAGAGCGGGCGGCGCGCCTTCGCCACCATCGGCGTGATCGCGCCGTTTGTGTTCCTCCCCATCATCTCGGGCGTGCTGGTTGGGGTGGTGGAGAACTTCGTCGGGCGGCTGGGCGTCTTCCTGAACCCGTTCTTCGTCATCGACGGCTTCACGTACTGGTTCTTCGACGCCGCCCCGGACATCGGCGAGGGGCACCCGCTGAACACTGCGGACTTCGCGGGGGGCTGGTACTTCTTCTTCGCGCTGGCGGTCACGGCTGCCGGGATCGCACTGCTGGTGCGCCACTACGGGCGGCGAAGCCTGTGAGCACGGCAGAGCGGACAGAGCCCGAGGCCGCGGTCGAGGTGGTCGACGTCTCGCGCTGGTACGGGAACGTGGTGGCGGTGAACGGCATCTCCTTCGCGCTCGAACCGGGCGTAACGGGACTGCTCGGACCGAACGGGGCGGGGAAGACGACGCTGCTGAACATGATCGCGGGCTTCCTGAAGCCGTCGGTGGGGGACGTGCAGGTGCTGGGGGAGAGCTCCTTCGGTAATCCGGACATCTACCGGCGAGTCGCGCTCGTACCGGAGCGGGAGGCGGTCTACGACTTCCAGACCGGGCACCAGTTCGTGCTCATGAGCGCGCGCATGCACGGCCTTCCCGACGCGGATGCCGCGGCGCTGCGAGCGCTCCACATGGTCGAAATGGTGGGCGACGCGGATCGGGCGACGGGCGGCTACTCGAAGGGGATGAAACAGCGCATCAAGATCGCCGCCGCGCTCGTCCACGACCCCGAGGTGCTGTTGCTGGACGAGCCGTTCAACGGCATGGACCCCCGCCAGCGCCTGCAGATGATGGAGCTCCTGGGGCGGATGGCGGAGCAGGGGCGGACGATCCTGTTCTCGTCTCACATCCTGGAGGAGGTCGAGCGGCTGGGGGAGAACGTGCTGGTGGTGGTGGCAGGCCGTCTGGCGGCGTCCGGGGACTTCCGCGCTATTCGCAAGCTGATGACCGACCGGCCGCACACGATCACGATCCGCTCGAGCGACAACCGCGGCCTCGCGCGCACGCTGATGGCTGACGAGAGCGTCTTCGGCGTCGAGCTGACGGACGGCAAGATTGTCGTACGGACGAACGAGCTCGGCGCCTTCACCTCGGCAGCGCCACGGGCGGCGCAGGAGGTGGGCGCCTCGCTCTTCGAGGTGCGCCCCGAAGACGAGTCGCTCGAGAGCGTCTTCGACTACCTGGTGACGCGATGACGTTGCTGGTCCTGACGCTGACGCTGCGACAGCTGCTGGGGCAGAAGCGAACCCTGTTCCTGGCGGCGGTGGGGCTGCTGCCGGTGCTGGCCGCGATCATCTTCCGGGCCGCGGGGGACGGCGACGAGTCGGCTGCGGAGTTCGCCGCGCAGGTCGTGCTGAACGCGCTGGTCATCAACATCCTGCTCCCCCTGACGGCGCTGGTCCTGGCGACGGCCTCGCTGGGCAGCGAGATCGAGGACGGGACGATCGTCTATCTGCTGTCGAAACCGGCAGAGCGCTGGCGCATCGTCGCGGGGAAGCTGCTGGCGGCGTGGGGGGCAACGGCGGTGCTGGTGCTCGCAAGCGCCGTGATCGGCGGGCTCGTAGCACTGGCCGGGGAGGGGGAGTCGCGCCTCCTGATCGGGTTCGTGGTCGCGATCGCAGTGGGGTCGCTGGCGTACTCGTCGGTCTTCGTGCTGCTCAGCCTCGTGACCTCGCGGGCGCTGTTCGTGGGGCTTGCCTACGCCTTCATCTGGGAGGCCGTGATCACGAACTTTGCGCCGGGGGTCCAGCGCTTCAGCATCCGCGAATTCACCGCTTCGATCGCGGAGGCCGTGGGCGATACGAACCCGTGGGTGTTCGACGCCGACCTCGGCACGACGTACTCGGTGGTCCTGCTGGCGGTGGTGACGGGGGTGGGGGCAGCGCTCGCCGTGCGGCGACTCTCGCGGTTCGAACTGAGCGAGGCGCCCTAGGAGCGGGTCAGGAGCCGTCGCCGCGGAGCAGGTCCTCGACGTCGCGGAGGACATCGTCGGCAGATAGCTCGGTGTCGGGCTCAACCGCGGGGGTATCACCCTCCTGGTACTGCTCTTCGAGGGCGCGCACGTACTGGACGATCTGATCGTCGCCGCTCGAAGCCTCCTCCACGCGCTGGAGGAAGGTCGCGCACTCGCGTTCCAGCTCGTCGAGACCGGGGAGGTAGCCAACCATCGGCTCAAGCGCGCGCAGGAGCGCGAGGGTTGCGGGCGGGTTCTCGTCGACGCTGAGGTAGTGGGGGACGGAGGCGGCGACACTCACGAGGGGGAGCCCGTGCTTGCGCATGGCGTCGTGGAGGACGCCGATGATTCCCGTGGGGCCCTGGTAACGGGAGGGGCCGAGCCCGAAGCGGCGCGCCAGGGTCGCATCGGCAGCGCTGCCGCTGACGGGGATGGGGCGGGTGTGGGGAGTGGCGGCAGGGCGCGCGACGAGCGTGCAGACGAGCGACGGCTCGAGAGCGGCGATGGCGCTCGCGAAGCGCGAGGCGAACGGCTCCCAGCGCAGGTTGGGCTCGGTGCCGGTGATAGCGACGAGGTCGTGGGGGGAGTCGGTGAGACGGGCGGCCCAGGCCTCGTTCGTGGGCCAAGTGATCTCGCGCAGGCCGCCCTCGACCAGCCGCACCTCGGGACGGGTCTCCGTGAAGACGAAGTACTCCTCGGGGTCGACCGTGATGAAGCGCTCGGCGTTGCTGGCCTCGATCAGGTGGCGAGCGGCGTCGATGGTGACCGTGCCGGTGTCGCTCCAACCGGTGAACGCCATGACGACCACGGGGGACCGCAGCCCCTCAACCGGCGAGACCTCGAAACCGTCCACGGACCTATCGTAGCGGGTGGGGTGGTTAGGGGGCGGAGGCGGTGTGGGGAGACTGCATGGGCATTACTCTAGGACCGAAAGTAATGACTTTTGTGTTAAAGTAATGACCAGGAGCGACCAGTGATTGAGTCCGGAGTCACGGCAAAGGGCCAGACGACGTTGCCCAAGGCAGTGCGGGATGCCCTGTCGGTGAAGCCCGGTGATCGTGTGCGATACGTCATCCAGGATGGTGAGGTCCGCATCCTCAAGGCAGGGCCGATCGACAGGCTCTTCGGGATCCTCCAGTACGACGGTCCGCCAGTGTCACTGGAGGAGATGGACCGCGCCATCGCCGAAGGCGCCTCAGACGCGTGATCGCCCTCGACACGAACGTACTGGTCCGCTACCTGGTGGGGGACCATCACGAACACGCAGAGGCCGCAAAGGCCCTCCTTGAGGGATTGACGCCACAACAGCCTGCCTACGTATGTCGCGAGGTGGCCCTCGAGGTGGTCTGGGTGTTGGAACGCGCCTACGGCTTCCCAAGGTCCCAGATCACCAGCGTCGTCCTCGAACTGCTCGCAACCGACAGTCTCATCTTCGAAGCCTCAGACGATGTCGCGCGGGCGGCGTGGCTCTACAGCGAGGGCGGGCCGGGGTTTTCGGACCGCATGGTCCTGGCGGGCGCGGCGCGAGTCGGAGCAGCACCCCTGTACACCTTCGACCGTCGCCTTTCGCGGGTGGACGGAGCAGAACTGGTGGGGGCAAGCCAGGAAGGACGCGTCTAGCGGCCCCCGGAGAGGGGTGCGCGCTGCGGGCCGCGGCGGTGGTACATGGGGGCGCCGTCGCCGCCGCGGCGCAGCATGACGACCTCGGCCATGATGCTGATGGCGATTTCTTCGGGCGTCTCGGCGCCGATCGTGAGGCCGATGGGGGTACGCACCTTGGCCAGCTCGTCAGGGTCGAACCCCTCCTCGCGGAGGTGTTCGAGGACGGCGGCCGTGCGGCGCTTCGAGCCGATCATGCCGACGTAGCCCGCGTCCCGCCCGAGGCAGCGGCGCAAGGAGAGCTCATCCTGCTTGTGGCCGCGCGTGACCATCACGATCGCGGTATTCGCGTTGATGGGGAAGCGGTCGAGGGCGGCCTCGAAGTCGTCGCAGATAACCTCATCGGCCTCGGGCAGGAGCTCGGGATCGGCGAAGTCCTCGCGGTCGTCGAGGACCGCGACGTGGTAATCGAGGAAGTCTGCGAGTTTGGCGAGGGCGCGACCGATGTGGCCGGCGCCGACGACGAGGAAGACCGGCTTCGACTCCACGACCTCGAGGTAGACGCTCGTCGCCTCGGGGAGGACACGCTCGGAAAGGCCGTCGGGGCCATCGTAGACGGTCTCGGCGGCGTGGCGTCGGAAGGCGTCGGGCGCGCGGCCGGCGACCAGGTCGTCGAGGCGGGGGTCGCCAAGAGTGCCGCTGCGGCCGCCGCCGGGCTCGACGAGCAGCTTCGCGCCCTGCTCCAGGGATGAGGCGCCCGGCTCGAGGATGGTGGCGAGCAGGACGGGCTCGCCGCCGCTCGCGGCTTCGAGGAGGCGCTCGGTGTGGTCGCGCATAAAGGGCAGTGTACGGCGCGAGGATGGGGATCGCGCTACGATCGCCTCACACCACAGCAACGAGGGCGCGCATGAGCGCACTACAGGAACGGGATCCGGACGTCGCCGCCATCATCGCGGCGGAGCAGAAGCGTCAGACCGAGACGCTGGAGATCATCGCGAGCGAGAACTACGCCTCGGCGGCCGTGCTGGAGGCGACGGGCTCGGTGCTGACGAACAAGTACGCCGAGGGCTACCCCGGGAAGCGGTACTACGCCGGCAACGCGCACTCGGACGAGGTCGAGGCGCTCGCCATCGAGCGGGCGAAGGCGCTGTTCGGGGCGGAGCACGCGAACGTGCAGCCGACCTCCGGGGCGGAGGCCAACATGGCCGCCTACCTCGCCTTCGCAGACCCAGGGGACACGTTCCTGGGGCTGGAGCTGACGCAGGGCGGGCACCTGACGCACGGCTCGCCGGTGAACTTCAGCGGGCGGCTCTACAACTTCGTGCCCTACTCCGTGGACCGCGAGACCGAAGTCGTCGACATGGCGACCGTGGCGGCGCTGGCCGCTGAGGCGAAGCCGCGCATCATCGTGACGGGGGCGACGGCCTACCCGCGACAGTTCGACTTCCCCGCATTCGCGCAGATCGCCCGGGACGTGGGGGCGCTGTTGCTGGTCGACATGTCCCACTTCGCGGGGCTGGTGGCGGGCGGGGCGCACCCCTCGCCGGTGCCCCACGCCGACATCGTGACGACGACGACGCACAAGACGCTGCGCGGCCCGCGCGGGGCGCTGGCGCTCACGAAGGAGGAGCACGGCGCGGCCCTGGACAAGGCGGTCTTCCCGGGGACGCAGGGCGGGCCCCACATGCACAGCATCGCGGCGAAGGCGGTGGCCTTCGGCGAGGCGGCGAAGCCAGAGTTCCAGGCGTACGCAGCCAAGATCGTGGAGAACGCGGCAACGCTGGCGGCGGCGCTGCAGGAGGGCGGCCTGCGGCTCGTCTCGGGCGGCACGGACACGCACTTGATCCTGATCGACTGCAGCACGCTCGGCATCAGCGGCATGAAGGCCCAGAACGCCCTCCAGGGCTCGGGCATCATCGCGAACAAGAACACGATCCCGTACGACGAGCGTTCCCCGTTCGTGACGAGCGGGCTGCGCATCGGCACCCCCGCCCTGACGTCGCGGGGAATGGGCGCGGACGAGATGCGGCGACTGGCGGCGTGGATCGTTCGTGTCCTGAAGGACCCCGACGGCGACGGCGTGCGCGAGGGCGTTCGGCAGGAGGTCGCGGAGTTCGCGAGGGCGTATCCGGTGCCGGGAATCACCGACGCCTAAAGAAGTGCGCATCTCCAACCGTCATTGCATTGAGCACACATGGGAGCGGTGCTACGCTCCCTGAGCAGCCGGGCGCCCCGACCCTGGAGTCGGGGGAAACCCACCGTTCGGTATCCGGAGCGCTATGCGCGAGTACGAACTGATGGCCGTGTACGACCTCGCAGTGATCGAGGAGGGCGGCCAGGACGCAAGCGTCCAACACCTCACCAGTCTTGTCGAACGAAACGGCGGGTCTGTCACGGACGTCGACCACTGGGGCCGGCGCCGTCTGGCCTACCCCATGAACAAGCAGCTCGATGCGGACTTCATCGTCACGCGAATCGAGCTCGACCCGCAGGCGGTGAAGCCGCTGAACGCGGATTTCGAGATCGAGGAACGGGTGTACCGCCACCTGGTGGTGCGGGCCGACGAATTGCCGCCGCCACGGCCGGTGCTCGCACCGGCGGGGTCGCGGGGCCCGGGTTCGCCGACGGGACCGAGAGCCGAGGGCGCGCCTGACGCGCCGCCCGCCCCGGCGCCGGGGGCGCCTGTCGAGGCTGCTCCCGCGCCCGAGGCCGAAGCAGCCCCCGCACCCGAAGCCGAGACTGCGACTGCACAAGAGGCGGACGCGGCTCCTGCTGCCGAGGCGGAGGCCACCCCTGCCCCAGAGGCCGAGGTTGCTCCCGCAGCCGAGGCCGAGGCTCCCGAAGCCGCTGAAGCGGCCGACGAGGCTCCAGCCGCGGAGGCTGAAGCAGAGGAGACCGCCACGACCGAGGACGAACCCGCACCAGCCGCCGAGGCGGGTGCGGAAGAAGCCGAACCGCAGGCGGACGACGACACCGCGAAGGAGTAGCGGCAATGGGCAACCTCAACAAGGTGATGATCATCGGCAACACGGGCCGGGATGCGGAGCTTCGCTACACCGCCAACGGCACCGCGGTGTCCGACTTCAGCATGGCCGTCAACTCGCGCCGCCGCGCGCAGCAGAGCGGCGAGTGGGAAGACGAGACCGAGTGGTTCCAGGTGGTGCTGTTCGGTGATCGCGCCGAGCGGATCAGCCAGTACATCACGAAGGGCAAGCAGCTCTACGTGGAGGGCCGCCTGCGGACCCGCAACTGGGACGACGACCAGGGCGTGCGCCACTACCGCACCGAGGTCATCGCGAACAACATCGAGTTCCTCGACCGGCGCGGCGAAGGCGGCGGTGGGGGCGACTGGGGTAGCGGCAGCGGAAGCCGCGGCTCGGCGCCCTCCGACGTCGACGACCTGCCCTTCGAATAGACATTTACGTATCCGGGGCCGCTCGGCGGTCCCCCCACCCGGTGCGCCCGAGCGCACGAAACCCATCGGGAGGAGAACTCAATGACTGAACCACGACCATTCACGCCTCCGGCGGCTGCCCCGGGCGCAGCTGCGCCCCCGGCGGGCGACCGTCCCGCGGACACGCGTCCGCCGGGTGACCGCCCCCCCGGCGACCGCCCAGGCGGCGACCGCCCAGGCGGTGATCGCCGGGGCCCCGGGGACCGTCCCCGGCGGGGCGGCGGCGGACGCCGCTTCGGCGGACGCCGGCGCCTGTGCCGCCTCTGCAACAAGGTGCGCTGCTCCCCCGGCGACGAGTACAAGGTGGACTACAAGGACGTCGATCGCCTGCGCCACTTCATCAACGACCGCGGAAAGATCGAGCCGCGGCGTAAGCTGGCGACCTGCGCGCTGGCGCAGCGGGCGATCTCGCACGCGGTGAAGCGGGCGCGCCACGTGGGGCTGCTGCCCTATACGCTGCAGCACGTGCGCGAGACCCGCATCTTCCCGCTGCGGGGATAGGCCTCGAGCAGATGACGCGTCGCGACCGCACGACGGGGTTGCCCGTCGCCCGGCGGGGGCGGCGCGCCGCTGCGCGCTCCGGCGACGGCGGCGGACTCTCCCTACAGCGACTGACGCGCTTCGGGATCATCGGGGTGGCGGTGGCGGCTCTCCTCGTCGTGATCGCCCTGCTGGCCTACAACTGGTACGACGACAGCATCGCGCAGCCCGGCAAGACGGTGCTTCGCGTGGGCGAGGAGGAGTTCTCCCTCTCGTACTACGCGGCGCGGTTGCCCGAGTTCGCTCGGGCCGAGGGCGCCGGGAGCGGGCTCCTGCTGACGGACGCGTTGCTGGGCAAGCTGGAGGAGGAGGGGCTCGCCCTGACGGCGGCGGCGGAACGCGGGATCGTGCTGAGCGATGACGACGTGACCGCCGCGATCGCCATCTGGCTCGGCGTCCCCCGGGACACGTCCCGCGGTGGCCTGTTCGACACACGCTACCGCGATGAGCTGCGCAACACCGGGCTGAGCGACTCCCACTATCGCGAGCAGACCCGGGCGCGGGAGGCAGAGACCCGGCTTCGGGAGTTGCTGCGCGAGGAGGTCGGCGAGACGGGAGCGCTTCTGCATCTGCGGGTGGTCACGGCGGCGACGCTCGAGGAGGCGGAAGCGCTGCGGGCGCGCATCGACGAGGGCGAAGACATGGGCACGATCGCCCAGGTCGACTCGCTGCACGAAGAGTCGCGCCAGAACGACGGCCTCTGGGCCTTGCCGCCGGCACTGCTTGATGCCGCCCTCCAGGAGGCGCTGGCGAACGCGGAGGAAGGCGCCTTGCTCGAACCCGTGGAGGCAGGCGGGTTCTTCTGGGTGATCCGGCTGGAGACCCGGGACGCGGCAGGCACGTACGAGGACGCTCACATCGCGGAGCTCACCGAGCTGCGCTTCGAGGAAGCCATCGAAGCGGCGCGCGAACGTGTGACAATCGAGCGGGACTTCACGACAGACGACGCCGACTGGGCGATCAGACAGGCGGGCTAACCGTGGCAAACGAAATCGGCATCGGCTTCCTGGGCATGGGGAACGTCGGCGAGAAAGTGGTGGCGACGCTGCTTGAGCGAGCCAACGCGTTCCGCGAGCAGACGGGCGCATCGCTGGCGCTGCGGCGCGTGGCGGTGAAGGACCCGACCCGCTCCCGGGGAATCGACCTTCCGGCGGGCGTGCTCACGGGCGATGCCGGCGATGTGCTGGAAAATCCTTCGGTCGACGTGGTGGTGGAGGTGATCGGCGGGGACGGGGCTGCGGGCGACTACGTGCGGCGCGCGCTGGGGGGCGGCAAGCACGTCGTCTCGGCGAACAAGGAGCTGGTCGCCAAGGCGGGGCCGGAGCTGTTCGAGCTGGCCCGCGCGAACGGAGCAGCGCTGCGCTTCGAGGCGAGCGTCGGCGGCGGCATCCCGGTCATCTCGCCCCTGCTGCGGGACCTGCCCGCAAACCGGGTGCTCGCGATCCGGGCGATCATCAACGGAACGACGAACTTCATCCTGACCAACATGGCGCAGCGGGGCGACAGCTTCGAGGACGCACTCGCGGAGGCGCAGGACCTGGGCTACGCCGAGCCGGACCCGACGAACGACGTCGATGGGTACGACGCGGCTTTCAAGATCGCGCTGATGGCCGGCCTTGCCTTCGGGACCTACGTGCCGCCCGAGGCGGTGGCCACGGAAGGGATCCGCTCGCTGGCGCCGCAGGACTTCCAGTACGCGCGAGAGCTCGGCTACGTGATCAAGCTGCTGGCCATCGCCGAGCGGCACGACGACGGCGTGCTGGCGCGCGTCCACCCGGTGCTGCTACCCCAGTCGGAGCCCCTTGCACGCGTCGACGGCGTGCAAAACGCGGCGCAGATCCAGGGCGACCTCGCGGGTACGCTCACGTTCCAGGGGGCGGGGGCGGGAGCGGCCCCAACGACGAGCGCCGTACTCGCCGACGTGCTCGATATCGCACGGTCGCTGGCGCAGGGAGCAGAGCCGCGCTGGGATCCGGGTCAGTGGCGGAACGGAGAGACGCTCGGGCTGGGGGCACTGGAGACGCGCTACTATCTGCGCATGACCGTTCTCGATCAGCCCGGCGTGTTGGCGCAGATCGCGCGCGTACTCGGGGAAGCGCAGGTGAGCATTGCGGCCGTGGAGCAGCGCGAATCGGACGAGGAGCGGGGCACGGCCGAGTTGGCCCTGATGACCCACCGCGCGCGCGAGCTGGCCGTCACCGGCGCCCTCGACACCCTGCGGGGTCTCGACGAGGTGAGCGAGGTGAACGCGATGCTGCGGGTGGAGGGCGCCACATGACCTCCGAACCGGCTCTGCGCTCGATCGAGGAGACGCTGGCCCTGCTCGAGGGCCAGGCCCGCGCCCAGCGGGAGGCAGGCGAGGCGTTGGGGCGCGAGCTCCAGCAGCTGCGCCGGCAGGTGGAGGCGGTCGCCGACCAGGGCGAGGAGCAGGGACGGTCGACACGGCAGATCGAGACGACGGTCGCCCGCTACCAGGGACTGCCCCAGAAGGTCACGGAGCTCTCGCAGGACACGGAGCAGATCCGAACCGCGCTCACGGAGACGCGGTCGGCGCTGGAGACGAGCGAGCGCACGCGCGACGCCGAAGCGCTGGCGGCCGGCCGGGAGCTTCGGGAAGCCCTGCGCCGGCTGGACGGTCTGGAGGACCGGCTCGACCTGTTGGCCGCCGAGGCGGCAACGCGAGAAGCGAAGCTGGAGCAACTGGGACAGTCTCTGAGCGTGCTGACGGACTGGCAGCAAGAGACACGGCAGCAGACGGAGCAGTTCGACCTGCGGTTGCAGCGGCTCACGGAGGTGAGCGAGGAGGTGGAGGCGCGGGTGCTGGTTGCCGCCCAGACGCTGCAGGAGCGCCCCCTGGAGATCATCCACGAGCGTCTGCAGATACTGGGGGAGCTCGCGCACCGGGCGGAGGAGGCGATCGAGTCGCTGCGCGGTTCGCAGGAGCTCGGCGAGGAGGTGCGCCAGGAGATGGAGCGCCGCCGCGACGAGCAGGAGCGCATCGAGGCCCAGGTTAGCCGGGTCGAGGGCGCGGTCGACAATCTTGCCCGGCAACTCGACGAGGCGCGGGGCGAGACGGCGCTGCTGGACGGACGGCACTCGGGCCTGAGCGAGCGCGTGGGCCTGATCCGCCGGGACATCTCCGAGATGGTCGACCACGTACGCGAGGAGTTCGGCCGCTACAGCGAGATGCAGGAGCGTTCCCGCAAGCGTCAGATCGAGGCGCTGGAGCAGGAGCTGCGGGAGCTGAAGTTCCACGGGCTCCGTCCCCCGGACGAGCCGTGAGCGAGCCGCAACGGCGCGGGGTGCTGGAGCGCTGGGCCGAGGTCCTCCCACTCACCCCCCAGACACCACGCATCACCCTGGGGGAGGGCGACACCCCCCTCGTGCGCTCGGTCGCCATCGAACGGGAGCTCGGCGTCGACGAGCTCTGGTTCAAGCTGGAGAGTTCCAATCCGACGGGGTCGTTCAAGGACCGGGGGATGGTGGTGGCGGTGGCGAAGGCGATGGAGCGGGGCGCGAAAGCCGTGCTCTGCGCGAGCACGGGCAACACGAGCGCGAGCGCGGCCGCCTATGCGGCCCGCTGCGGCCTGGAGGCCAGCATCCTCGTGCCGCAGGGCCGGGTGGCGGCGGGGAAACTCGCGCAGGCCGTCGCGTTCGGGGCGCGCATCGTCGAGATCGAAGGGAGCTTCGACCATGCGCTCACGCTGGCGCGGACCGTGGCCGACACGCATCCGATCGCGCTCGTGAACTCGGTGAACCCGGACCGCATCGAAGGACAGAAGACAGCCTCCTACGAGATCTGCGAGACGCTGGGCGACGCGCCCGACGCACTCGCCATCCCCGTCGGGAACGCGGGCAACATCACCGCCTACTGGAAGGGGTTCGTGGAGTGCGCTGAGCGCGACTACGCGTCGCTGCACCCACGGATGCTGGGGTTCCAGGCGGCGGGAGCGGCGCCGATCGTGCGGGGAGAACCGGTCGACGACCCGCAGACGGTGGCGACCGCCATCCGCATCGGGAACCCGGCCAGCTGGAAGCCGGCGGAGCAGGCCCGCGACGAGAGCGAGGGGCTCATCGACGCCGTCGGCGACGACGAGATCCTCGACGCGTACCAGCTGCTCGCGGGCTCGGAAGGGCTGTTCGTCGAGCCGGCCAGCGCGGCCAGCGTGGCGGGTCTGCGGAAGCTGAATCGCGAGGGAGGGCTGCGGGGCGGCCGGGTGGTGGCCGTGCTCACCGGGTCGGGGCTGAAGGACCCGGAGACCGCCGAGCGCGCGAACACGCCGGACGTGGTCCGGGCGACATCCACACTCGAAGGCGTGGAGCGGGCGCTGGGACTGTAGCGCCAGCTTGACCCGCCAGCGGCGGCCCGTAGACTCGCGCCCATGCGCACCCTCACTCGATTGATCGCTCCGGCCGCGCTCGCGGGCGTGCTTGCACTGGCCGCCACCACCCCGCTCCTGGCGCTGGACGCGCCACGCGTCGCCGACGCACCGCGCATCGCCGCGCAGGAGGCGGAGGCCGGTCGGGACGTGGTGCCGCCGTTGATCTGGGCGTTCGTGGGGGCCGGGCTGTTCTGCGGCGCACTGGGCGTGCTCTACCTGCTGAAGCGCGAGCTCGGCGGCTTCGAGTTGAAGCCGGGGGCGTGGACGGCGCCGATCAGCGTCATCGCCAGCCGCAGCCTCGCGGTCGAGGAGTCGGACTACCCCGAGCCCGAGGATGACGGCCACGGTCACTGAGGCGCACCCCCTCCCGTGACGCGTCTGCTGCTGGCGACCAACAACCCTGGCAAGGTTCGCGAGATGCGGCGGCTGCTTGCGGGTGAGCCGTTCGAGGTGGTGACCCCCGCCGACCTCGGCATCGCGCTGGACGTAGTGGAGGACGGGGACGGGTACGCGGAGAACGCAACGCTGAAGGCTCGCGCCTTCGCGGAGGCAGGGCAGTGCCTCGCGCTGGCGGACGACTCCGGCATCGAAGTGGACGCCCTCGGCGGGGGGCCGGGGCCGTTTTCCGCGCGCTACGGCGGGCCTGGCCTCGACGACGCCGGCCGCACGGACCTCATGCTGCGGGAGCTGCGCGACGTTCCCGACGGCGAGCGCGAGGCGCGCTACCAGGCAGTCGTCGCCGTCGCGTGGCCGGACGACCGCATCGAGCGGTTCGAGGGAACGTGGGAGGGGTCGATCGGGCACGAACCCCTGGGCGAGAACGGTTTCGGGTACGACCCCATCTTCCGCACGCCTGAAGGGCGCAGCGCCGCCGATCTGAGGGCTGAGGAGAAGGACGCCGTCAGCCACCGGGGACAGGCGGTGCGGGCGGCGGCGGCGTGGCTGCGGAAGAAGAGCGGCTAGCCGGCGGTTTCGTCGTCCTTGCTGGCATCGATGACGCGCTGGGCGACGTTGCCCGGGACTTCCTCGTAGCGGTCGAACTCGAGCTCGAAGAGGCCACGGCCCTGGGTAAGGGAGCGCAGATCGGAGGCGTAGCGCTGCACTTCGGCGAGGGGGACCTCGGCTTCCACCACGCTCAAGCCGCTATCGGGCACGATGCCGTGGATGCGCGCGCGCTTGGTGTTGAGGTCGCCGACGATGTCACCGGCGTTCGCTTCGGGTCCGCGCACGCGGATGGTCATGACCGGCTCGAGGAGCACGCCATGGGCGCCCTCCACGGCTTCCTTGAGCGCCTGGCTGGCCGCCAGCTTGAAGGCCATCTCGCTTGAATCGACGGGGTGGTGCTTGCCGTCGAAGAGGGTGACCTCGCAGTCGGTCAGCTCGTAGCCGGCGACCACGCCTTCGCGGGCCGTCTCCATGACGCCTTTCTCGACCGCGGGGATGAACTCGCGGGGAACGGAACCACCGACCACCTTGCTGTTGAACTGGAGGCCCGAGCCGCGGGTGAGGGGCTTGATCTCGATGGCGACGCGGGCGTACTGCCCGTGGCCGCCGGTCTGCTTCTTGTGGGTGTAGTCGGCGGAGGAGGTCCGCCCCACCGTCTCGCGGTAGGGAACGCGCGGCAGCGAGAGCTCGACCTCGAGGTTGAACTTCTGCAGGAGGCGTCCAACGGCGACGTCGAGGTGGGCATCGCCGAGCCCTTCGAGGATGGTCTCGCTGGTGCTCGCATCGCGGCGAAGGCGGAGGCCGGGATCCTCCTCGACGAGGCGCTGGAGGCTGGGGCCGAGCTTGTCGACGGCGGCGTTGGCGGCGGGGCGCACGGCCATGCTGTAGACGGGCTCGGGGAAGATCATGGTGGGCAGCTCGACCGGCTTGTCTTTCGTCGCGAGCGTGTCGCCGGTGCCGGTGTCGCTCAGCTTGGCAACGACGCCGATATCGCCGGGCGAGAGCGCCTCCACGGGCTCCTGGTCCTTGCCGCGCTGGCGGTAGATCGTGCCGAGGCGCTCATCGGAGGACTTGTCGCTGTTCCAGAGGTGGCTGTCGGCCTTGACCGTGCCGGTCATGACGCGGAGGTAGCTGAGGCGGCCGACATAGGGGTCGGCGGAGGTCTTGAAGACGAGCACGGCGGGCGATGCGCCGTCGCTCACTTCGAGGCCCTCGCCGTCGGCGTCCGCGACCTCGCGCTGGCCGGGGTTGGGGGCGACGGCGACGAGGCTGTCGAGCACCTGGCGCACGCCGATCTGGTGGGTAGCGGAGGCGCAGAGGACGGGCACGATGTCGCCGGCGGCGAGGGCGGTGCGGAGAGCGCCGTGCAGCTCGTCGGCGGTGATCTCCTCGTCCTCGAAATACTTCATCATCAGGTCTTCGTCGTTCTCGACGATGCTCTCGATGAGGGAGGAGCGGAGCTCGTCGGCGGTGTCCTGGAGGTCGGCGGGTACCTCACCGGCCTCGCCGCTCTCACCGAGATAGGCCTTCATGGCGAGCAGGTCGATGACGCCGCCAAGGTCGTGGCTCTGGCCGATGGGGAGGAAGAGGGGGGCGACAGCCGTGCCCCACTTCTGACGGATCGCGTCGAGCACGATGTTGAAGTCGGCGTTCTCGCGGTCGAGGCGGTTGATCAGGATCATGCGGGGGAGGCCGCGCTCCTCGGCGATCTGCCAGACGCGGTCGGTGCCCACCTCGGGTCCGGAGACGGCGTCGACGACGATGAGGGCGAGGTCGGCGGCACGCACGCCGCAGATGACCTCGGAGACAAAGTCGGCGTAGCCGGGGGTGTCGATCAGGTTGATCTTGGCGCCGCTCCACTCCACGGGGAGAACGGAGAGGTTGAGGCTGAACTTGCGGCGGTGCTCGTCCTCGTCGTAGTCGCCGACGGTGTTCTGCTCCTCGATGGAACCCATCCGCGTCACCGCGCCGCTGACGAAGAGGGCGGCCTCGCCGAGCGTCGTCTTGCCGACGTTGCCGTGTCCGGCGAGAACAACGTTGCGAATGTCTTCGGAGGAGTAGAGCTTCATCAGTGGGCGCCTCATGGCCGCTGGGGCCGGGGATTGGGGGGCGATTGTACGCGTTACGGTCTCTTGGCGGCGGCGGCGCGGGGGCGGCTCCTGTAGACTCCGTTCGCACGCATGTTCGAGGAACCGCGCACGTACGTCGCACTCGACCTAGAGACGACGGGGCTTGACCCGACGGACGATCGGATCACGGAGATCGGGGCGATCCGCTTCGACGACGATGGGCGTGAGATGGGGGTCTTCGACCGCCTCATCAACCCGGGGCGAGCAATCCCCGCGTTCACGGAGAAGCTGACCGGCATCACGAACGAAGACGTCCAGGGGGCGCCCCCGTTCGAGGCCATCGCCAGCGAATTCGGGGCGTTCGTCGGGGAGAGCGCGGTGGTAGGGCAGAACGTGCGGTTCGACCTCGCGTTCCTGGCCGAGGCGGGGCTGCAGTTCGAGGGGCCGGCGCTGGACACGCTGCGGTTCGCCCGCATCCTGTTCCCGGAGGGGCCGGGCGCTCTGTCGGACCTGGCGGAGGAGCTGGGCGTGGAGATGCCGGTCGCGCACCGCGCCCTTGCGGACGCGCGCACGGCGGCATCGGTGTTCCTGGAGCTCCGGCGGCGAGCAGCAGCGCTGCCGGCAGGGGAGCGCGCGTCGCTGGCGAGGGTCGTGGCGCTGGACGAGCCGGAGCTGGCGCGCGAGCTCGGGGGCGAGGGAGACAGCGACGGCGACGGGTTCGAGGCGCCCGCGCTGCCCGAGCGGTGGGAACCGCCGGAGCCACTGGTCCGGGAGGAGATCCCGGAGCCCGTCACGGCCGAGGAGGTGCGGGAGGCGCTGGCAGGGGCGGCGCGGGTGGTGGAGCGGTTCGAGGAGCGCCCGCAGCAGGCGGAGATGGCGGAGGCGGTCGCGGGCGCGTTCTCGGATGGGGGGCACTGGCTGATCGAGGCGGGTACCGGCGTGGGGAAGTCGCTGGCGTACCTGATACCGGCAGCCCTCTACGCGCTGCGGAACGGCACACGCGTGGTGATCTCGACAAACACGATCGCGCTGCAGGAGCAGTTGCTCGGGAAGGACGTTCCGGCGCTGCGCGAGATCCTGCACGACGCGGGCGCGATCGACCGTCCGGACGACTTGCGGGTCGCGCTGCTGAAAGGGCGCGCGAACTACCTGTGCGTTCAGCGCTGGATGGGGCATCCCGCGAGCCTGTCGGACCCGGACGTCGCGCGGCTGGCGGGGTCGCTGGCGCGCTGGCTGCCGCAGACACAGAGCGGGGACCGCTCGGAGCTGCGGCTGGACCCGGGCGCTCGATCGGCGTGGGCGCGCTTCTCGGCGTCGGACGCGGACTGCCTCTCGCGGCAGCACACCTTCGTGCGGGAGGGGCGCTGCTTCCTGCAACGCGCGCGGAAGACGGCGGAAGGGGCGCACCTGGTGGTCGTGAACCACGCCCTGCTGCTGGCCGACCTCGCGAGCGGCGGGAGCGCCATCCCCGCGTTCGACCATCTCATCATCGACGAGGCACACAACCTGGAGGGGCAGGCGACCCAGCAGTTCGGGCTGCACATCGGGGCGCGGCAGGTGACGGACGCGCTGGAGGCAATCCACCGCCCGCGCACGTCCGAACGGCGCGAGGGCGGCGTCGTGGCGACGACCGGGTTGCCGGAGGCGCTGGGGGCGGGGGCGATGGCCACGCTGAAGGCGGCAGTGGCAGCGGCGGCGAAGGGCGCGCAGCGCCCCTTCGAGTCGCTCGGGGCGCTCGCGGGCGAGTCGCGGGACGACCGCGTGAGCATCACGCCGGGGGTGCGTTCGGGAACGCGCTGGGGCGAGGTGGAAGAGGGGTGGACGGCGCTCGACAGCGCCCTGGCGACGGCGGTCGAGAGCAGCCGGGCGGCGGCGGGGTTGCTGGGCGGCGAGGACGGCGGGACGGCAGGCGAGGAGCTGGAGGCGGCGGCGGGGCGGCTGGAGGGGGTGCGGCTGGACCTCGCCCACCTCATCGAGGGGAGCGACCCCAACGCGATCACGTGGGCCTCGACGGTGCGGGACGGGACGGGGGCGCTGAACTCCGCGCCCCTGGAGGTGGGGCCGCGGCTGGCAGACGAGCTGTTCGCGGGCCGGGCGACGGTGATTGCGACGAGCGCGACGCTGGCGGCGGGCGGTTCGATGGCGTTCACGGCGGACCAGATGGGGCTGGGGGACGCGGGGACGCTGGCGCTCGGGTCGCCGTTCGACTACGAACGCTCGACGCTCCTGGCCACGCCGACCGGGCTGCCCGATCCCGGTTCACGAGGGTACGAGGAGGCTGCAGCAGAGGCGGTCACGGAGCTCGCGCTCGCGTCGGAGGGGCGGGCGCTGGCGTTGTTCACCTCGCACGCGTCGCTGCGGCGGGTAGCGGATCTGTCCCGGGGGGCGCTCGAAGCGGAGGGAATCAGCGTGCTCGTGCAGGACCGCGACGGCGCGCCGCGCCAGCTCATGCGCAACCTCGTCGAGGACCCGCGTTCGGTCATCTTCGGGACGTCGAGCTTCTGGGAAGGGATCGACATCCGGGGCGAGGCGCTCTCACTCGTTGTGATTGCACGCCTCCCCTTTGGGGTTCCGACCGACCCGATCCACCGGGCGCGCTCGGAGCTCTACGACGACCCCTTCGGGGAGTACTCGCTGCCGGGGGCGATCCTGCGGTTCCGCCAGGGCTTCGGGCGCCTCATCCGCGACCGCGAGGACCGCGGGGTTGTGGCGGTGCTCGACAGCCGCGTCCGCACGAAGCGGTACGGACGCGAGTTTCTCGAAGCGATTCCCCGGTGCACCCGGCTCAACGCGAGCATCGAGGAAGTCGCGGCGCGAACTCGGGAGTGGCTCGCCCGATGAGCGCGCCACGACCGCTCCCGCAACGCATCGCCGGGGAGTGGGTCACGCTGCGCCGGGTCGAGGGGGACGGGGTCGTGCGGTACGAGGTGCGGCGCAAGGGGAGGCGGGAGGTTGTCGGGGAGGCGGTGGTGGACCTGTCGGGGGAGGTTCCCTTCATCGAACGGTTGTGCATCGAGGAGGGGGCGCGGGGCTACGGGGCGGGGTCGGGGGCGGCGACGGCGCTGCTGCGGGCTCTGGGCCGGCGCTATCCCGTCGTGCGGACGTGGGCGCCGCCGGACCGGGGGCTAGCCGTGTACTTCTGGGTGCGGATGGGGTTCCGGCCGCTCCACGGCGAGGGACCGGACGGGGGGCTGTGGTTCGAGCAGGTTCTGCGGCGGCCTCGCTCGCGGCGCAGGGCTGGACAGAAGGGGTAAGGTAGTAGGGATGGATTCGCGCGCGGCGGGGCGCCGAACCCAACGGGGTTTGACATGCACGCCACCAGGCATCGCGCGGCAACTGGAACCTGCACGCACCACTGGATCATCGCGACACCCAACGGGCACCTCAGCCGGGGCATCTGCAAGCACTGCGGAAGCGAACGCGACTTCGAGAATTCGGAGACCGAACGGCTGTGGCGCAACCGCCGATCGGGGCGGAAGGAACCGGTACCGGACGGCCGGTAGCTCGCGCCGTACACTGGACCCGTGACACCCCATCTGGCGGTTGAGCTCGCGCCCGAGCGCAAGACGAACCTGAGCCTTCGCAACCCCGTGATGCCGGCTTCCGGCACGTTCAGCTGGGGGCTGGAGTTCGCCCGGCAGTTCGACGTGAATCAGCTCGGGGCGGTCGTGTCGAAGGGCGTCACGCCGCTGCCACGGGCGGGGAATCCGCAGCCGCGCGTGGCGGAAACCCCCTCCGGCATGCTGAACTCGATCGGCCTCCAGAACCTTGGCCCGGACCGCATCATCGCGGAGATGGCGCCCGTCTGGGCGGGCTGGGACGTGCCCGTCATCGTGAACATCGCGGGGGATTCCGCCGGGGACTACGGCGACCTGGCGCGCGCCTTCGACGGCGTGCCGGGAGTGGCCGCGCTGGAGCTCAACTTCAGCTGCCCGAACGTCGACAACGGCCTCGATTTCGGCTTGAGCGCCCCCGCGGCGGCGCAGGCGACGCGGGCAGCCGTGCGCTCGTGCGAGCTGCCGGTCATCGTGAAGCTGACGCCGGCGGCGACGGACCCGGCGGAGATCGCCGGCGCCTGCGTGGACGAGGGCGCCTCCGCCATCTGCGCCATCAACACCGTTCCCGGACTGGCCATCGACACGGAGGCGCGCCGCCCCGTGCTGCCGCGCGCGAGCGGGGGGCTGAGCGGCCCCGCGATCAAGCCGGTCGCGCTGCGGGTGGTGTACGAGGTTGCACAGGCGGTGCGGGTGCCGGTCATCGGCTGCGGGGGCATCAGCAACGGGCGCGACGCGGTCGAGTTCCTGATGGCGGGGGCGACGGCGGTGCAGGTGGGAACGGCCTCATTCGCGAACCCGCGGGCGCCGCTCGACGTGCTGGAGGGGCTGGAGGCGTGGCTGGAGGCGCACGAGGTGGCGGACGTTCACGACATCATCGGGTGCGCGCAGCCGCTGCCAGCCTAGGGCCTGCGCGGGGCGTGGGGTACGCTGGCTGAACGGGGTGTAGCTCAGCCCGGCAGAGCGCGCGGTTTGGGGCCGCGAGGTCCCCGGTTCAAATCCGGGCACCCCGACCAACACCACCACGAAAGGGCGCGAGCATGCCAACGAGGGTCCTCGCCGCCGCCACGGTCCTGCTGCTCACCCTCGCCTCGCTGGCCTGCGGCGCGGACGACCCGCCGCCGCTATCGACGCCCACGCCCGAAGAAACCGCAACCTCCACCCCCGCCACGCCGACCACCGCAGCTGCTACCGAGACACCTGCTCCCTCACCGACCACCGCCACGGCCTCCCCGGAACCCGCCACCGCCACCCCTCCCCCGCCCGATGCCGACCTGGACGAGGCCGCGCTCGCGGCGGAACTGGAGGAGCTCGTCCTCGCATCCATCCGCGACGAGTTTGGGGAGGCCGCCGAGGCGCTCACGGCGCACGCCTTCCCCGTCGGCGAGCGGGACGAGGAGGGAGCGCTCTGGGCGGTGGTCAGTAACGGAGCGCAGCCCGTTTACGTCGACGACGACGGGAATGTCATCAACTTCTTCCACTTCGTCGCGCTCTACCGGCGCAACAACGACGCGACCTGGTCGGAGACGCTGGACGCGCTCACGCTCGAGACCGCCCCGCAGCGCGTGGACGTGGAGGTCCACGACACGGGACCGCGACGGGCGCGGGGCTCGGCCCCGCTCATCGTGATGCACGGCGGCACGGGCGCCCACTCGGGAACGCTCGATGTCGTGATCGTGGAGGGGGAACGACTGCGAACCGCGGTCTCGCACATCAGCGCACGGCCCGGCGCCGGCGCCATCGCCGACCTGAACGGGGATGGAGTGGTCGAACTCATCCTGAACAGCTCAAACCCGTACGTCTTCTGCTACGCCTGCGCCGTCGAGGAGAGGAGCGAGCTGGTCTACCGCTGGGACGGGGTGGAGTACAGCGCGATTGCGATCGAGGCGCCGGAAGACCTCGAAGGCGATCTCGCAGAGGGGGCGCGGCGAGTGGCCAGGCTGGCGCGAGCGAATCTGTGGCGGGAGGCGGGAACGCTCGCGGTCGAGACATCCCGCCTTATGCCTGAGCACGAGGGGTTGCGGTGGCTCGCGATCGCCGTGAACCGGACGGCGGCGCTGCGGGTCGCGTATGCGGGCTCGTCCGGGCAGCCGCTGCTCACGAACGTGCTGGCCGGGGAATACGGGGCGGCATACGCGTTGATGCGGGCGCTCACGCCGGCGGAGGCGTTCGCGCTCAACGGGCCGCTCATCAGCGGGACCGCAGCCGAGACCGACCTGCCTACGATGGTCGCGTACCTCCTCTTCTACGCGGACGAGGCGCTGAAGGTTCGCGACGACGACCCGGCCATCCACGCCGTCCGCGCACTGGGACAGGTGCTGGCCTCACCGGACGAACTGAGCCGGGCGCGGTCGTCGATCGGGCGGGCGCTTCGGCTGACGCCCGACGACCCCTTCCTGCAGCAGGCGAAGGAGTACCTGGACTCGATCGAGGTGGCGCCGGGCGCGCTGTCGGAGGACCGCTAGGGCTTCCTCGCTGGCGGCCCAGAACAGGGCTGCTACCATGACCGGAGCCCCTACGGAGCACCGCTCGTGAGCGACGACTTTGGCATCGACCTGGACGAGGTGCGCCGCGTCATCGAGGACTCGGAAGTACTCATCATCCGACTCGAGACGGTGGGTAGCCGCGTGCTGGTCGACTTCCGCAGCACACCCGCGGAGCCTCCCTACATCTCCCGCGTTCCGCGGGTGAACTCGGTGGAGGAACGCGTCCGCGCGGTGAAGGAGCTGCGGCCGGCATTCCCCTACCCGGAGAAGCTGATGTCGTTCGCATGGCCACGGCGGGTCAGCGTCATCGGAGAGTCCGGGCTGTGGGACGTGGTGCGGGGGCGGATGGAAGCGATCGGGGGCGAGGCGGCAGGGGAAGAGGCGTTGCGGGTGCACCGCGAGCTGCTCGATGAGGAGCGGCGCGAGGTGCTGGCCGCGGTGCGCGGGGGAGAAGGCATGCGCACCATCTGGCAGCGCGAATGAGCGACACCCATCCCATCGACCTGCGCAGCGACACGGTGACGCAACCGGACGCCGCGATGCGTCGCGCCATGGCCGAGGCCGAGGTCGGCGACGACGTGTTCGGAGACGACCCGACCGTGAACCGCCTCGAAGCGATGGCGGCCGAGCGCGTCGGCAAGGAAGCAGCCGTCTACGTGCCGAGCGGCACCATGGCCAACCTCGTGGCGGTGCTGAGCCACACGCGCCCCACGGACGAGGTGCTCCTCGGCAGCCAGTCGCACATCTTCAACGCCGAGGTGGCCGGGTCGGCGCGGATCGGGGGCGTGCAGTTGCGGCCCCTGCCAAACGACGCCGGCGGCGGGCTCGACGAGGGGGATGTGGAGGCGGCGATCCGCGAGCCGAATCTCCACGCGCCACGAACGGCCCTGCTCTGCCTGGAGAACACGCACAACAGCTGCGGGGGGCAGGTCCTCCCGGCGGCACGGACGGCGAGGCTCGCCGCGATCGCGCGTGATGCGGGCGCGGCCGTGCACCTCGACGGGGCGCGCATCTTCAACGCCGAGGTCGCGAGCGAGACGCCCGCGGCGGAGCTCGCGGCAGCCGCGGACTCGGTCTCGTTCTGCCTCTCGAAGGGGCTGGCGTGCCCGGTGGGGTCCCTGCTCTGCGGTCCGGGCGAGCTGATCGAACGGGCACGGCGGGAGCGGAAGATGCTGGGCGGGGGGATGCGGCAGGCGGGCGTACTGGCGGCGGCGGGAATCCACGCGCTTGAGCACAACATCGAACGGCTGGCCGAGGATCACGCGAACGCGCGGACGCTGGCGGAAGGGCTGGGGCGGCTGGGGCCGTTCGCCGTCGAAGCGCCGGCAACGAACATCGTCATCCTGCGCGTTCTCGAGGGGACGCGGGAGGGGTGGCTGGCGGCGTTCGCGGATGAGGGGGTGCGGGCGGTGCCGTTCGGCGCCGGGCGCATCCGCATGGTCACGCACAAGGACGTCGACGCCGACGCTATCGACGAGGCCCTGCAGCGGATCGAACGGGCGGTGGCGGCGGCGTGAGGCGCTGGCTGGGGTTGGGCGCGGTGGCGCTGGCGGGAGTGGCGCTGGCGGCGTGCGGGAGCGAACCGATCGAGTCGCACGCGCCCGTGTTCACGCAGCCGCCGTGGACCGGACCAGAACGGCTCCATTACAACCTCACGCAGCGGGACAACCTCGAAGGGACGTGCGTGCTGGAGACGGCGCCGGAGGTCTCGCCGGGGGTCACGGAGGTGCGGCGGCTCTGTCGCGATGCGGAAGAGGGGCGCTACGAGGACAACGGCTCCGCACTCGTGGACTCGGCCACGCTGCGGCCGTTCTCCTCGCTGCGGGTGGTGCTCGACCTGGAGGAGGGGAACGCCCGCCACTTCGCCACCACCTATCTGCCGGAGGAACGGATCGTCCGGTTCGACTCGGAACAGTACGAAGCAGGCGGGGAGGAGCCGAGCGAGACGCTCTCGGCGGAACGCGAGCTTCCCGACCCGATCGAGGGGGTGCCGGAACCCGCCTGGTACGACGACGAGGAGCTCCTGTGGCTGGTGCGGGGAATCCCGCTGCGGGAGGGGTTCGAGGGCGCGTTCACGAACGTCAACGCCTCGACAGGCAGGGTGTTTTCAGCCAACGTGACGGTGCTGGAGCAGGAAGAGGTGGAGGTTCCCGCAGGCTCGTTCCAGACATGGAGGGTGCGGATCGAGACGAGCACGGTGACGCAGCTGATCTGGCTGGAGGTCGACGCTCCGCACCGGGTCGTGAGGGCACGGATCGAGCGTTTGACGTACGAGCTGACGGCCATCGAGGAGTAGCGGACGGGGGTCGAACTCGCCTGCGTGCCCGACGCAATGCAGGACGTTCCGGGAGGCTCTTCGCGAGGCCCCGACGGGCCCCTGGAGCTTCTCGCCAGAAGTCATGAATTTATGTCTCTCGATTCTCTTGACACCCCCGACCAGCATCCTAGTATGCGCGAGCCACCCGAGAACGCGAGCCCCGAGAACGCGAGTATCGATGCCTGTCGTAGTTGCTGTAAGCCGTGATCCCCGTATGCGAGAGGCACTCGACACCTATCTCCGCGAACGCGGCTACGAAGTAGCAACCTATCCGAATTACGACGTCCTGATCGCGCAACTCGATCCGTTGGCGCCGGCTGCGATGGTCGTGGATGTTCAGGGGGTGCCGCGGGGCGAGCCGGGCTCGCGCTTCACGCAATTCAGCCAGTGGTTGGCTCGCACGTATCAGAACCAGACACCGCCTTCGCTGGTGTACATGTTGCGGAAAGGGTCGCGGCGGCCGCACTTCCACGTTCCCGGGCCCGTCATCAAGAAACCCTTCCCCCTGGAGAAGCTGGGCGAGACGCTGCGCAGCCTCCTGGGAGACCCCACGCGTACGGCGCGCCCCCCCTTCGAAGTGGAGACGGACACGAACACGCTGAAGGGAGCCGAGGGGGCCGAGCACCTGACCAACATCGAGGCGAACCTGCTGGCCTACCTGATGGCGCACGAGGGCGAGATCCTGCACCCTCGCACGCTGCTGGCCGAAGTCTGGCAGTACCACGATGACGCCGGCGCGAACACGCTGGTGCGGGCGCACGTGAGCAACCTGCGGCGGAAGATGCGAGCGGTCCTCGGCAGCGACGAGCAGCTCGAGACGATTCGCGGCAAGGGCTACCGCTTCGTCGCCTGACGCAGCTCCCTGACCCCGACTTCCCGTGACCCTTCCCCTGCTGGCAGCCGCCTGGCTCCTCGGCTTCGCCGTCGTTGGCGTATGGGATGCGCCCGTGTGGGTAGCCGGGGCGTGGTTCGCGGTGGCGGCGCCGGGGGCGTGGGCGCTGCGGGGACGGGGATCGGCTGCACTGCTCGGGGCAGCCGCGGTACTCGCACTGCTCGGGGCGTGGCGCTTCGAGGCATGGGCGAGTGAACCGCTGCCGGACCTCGCACGCTCGGTCGGCGGGGAGGTCACGATCGAGGGACGGATCGACTCCGAGCCCGACCCGGGACTGACGACGCACCGGTACCACGTCCGGGCGGAGCGGGTAGAGGACGGCGGGGCGTGGCGCGAAACGGGGGGCCGCGCGCTGATTACGGTGCGGCAGACCGAGGATCTGCCGTACGGCGAATCCGTGCGGCTCTCGGGGAGGCTGGAGGCGGCGCCGGTCCTCGAGGCGTTCGACTACCGCGCCTTCCTCGCCCGCCGCGACATCGTCGGCACGATGAGCTTCCCGCGGGTAGAGGAGACGGGGAGAGGAACGAGGGGCAGTCCGCGGGCCCTGGCGGCGGAGATGCGGCTGCGGCTGGAACGGTCGATGCAGGCGGCGCTGCCTGAGCCCGCGGCCGCGCTCGGGTCGGGCATCGTGATGGGGCGCGACGGGACCATGCCCCGGGAGCTGACGGAGGCGTTCCGGGAGACGGGCCTGGCGCACTTCGTCGCGGTCTCGGGATCGAATATCGCGCTGGTGACGGCGCTCGTGTTCCTGCTGTTCGTCCCGCTGGTGGGCCGGAACTGGGCCACCGTGCCGGCCACCGCTTCCCTCGTGCTGTACGTGTTTCTGGCGGGGGCGGAGGAGACGGTCGTGCGGGCGGGAATCATGGCGCTGATCGTGCTCGTCGGGTTCTGGCTGGGGCGGCCGCGAAGCGGCCTCGCCGCGCTGGCGGCCGCGGCCATCGTGATGACGGCGGCGCAGCCGAGACTGGCGCTGGAGGCGGGGTTCCAGCTAAGCGTCGCCTCGACAGCGGGGCTCGTCGTATTCGGCCCCTGGATCCAGTACGGGCTGGCGTGGGGGGCGGCAAGGGTGGGAGCAGCCGGCGCCATCCCCAACCTGCTGCTGGAGGTGGCGTCGCTGTCGCTGGCGGCGTGGGTCGCCGCCCTCCCGATCATCTGGGTGACGTTCGGCCAGGTATCGCTGATCGGCCCGCTGGTGAACATTCCGACCGTGCCGGTGTTCGCGATTGCGTTCTGGCTGAGCGGCGCGGCCGCGATCGCGGGGGCGGTGTGGGAGCCTGCGGGGTGGGCGATCGGGCTCATCGCGTACTACCCGCTGGCGTTCATCATCTGGATGGCGGAGGCGGGGGCGAGCGTGCCGCGAGCGGCGGTCGTGGTGCCCCGCTTCGGGGCGGAAGCGGCCCTCCTCGCGATGGCGGCGCTTGGCGCGCTCGCGTGGCCGGCGTACCGCTACCGCGCTCCGAGGGTGGCGGCACAGGAGCGCCGACGGAGCGTCGTACGGACGGTGCGCGCAGCAGCATTGGCAAGCGGCGCGGGGGCGCTGGTGGCAGCCGTTGCCGTGGTCAGTCTGTGGCCCATCGAAGGGCCGGGGGAGCTACAGGTCACGGTACTGGACGTGGGACAGGGGGACGCGATCCTCGTGACGACGCCGAACGGTGAGCGGGTGGTGGTGGATGGCGGCCCGAGCGGCATCGTGCTGGCGCAGGAGCTCGGCGACGTGCTCCCGCACTGGCAGCGGGGAATTGCAGCGGTGGTGCTCACCCACGCCGATGCGGACCACGTCGGCGGGCTGCCGGCGCTGCTGGAACGCTTCAGCGTGGGGCGGGTGTACGACAACGGCGAAGCGCGCGACACGGCGGTGTTCGCGGAGTACGAGGCGGCGGCGGGAATGCGCCAGACGCTGCGTCGCGGAGACGCGTTCGAGGTCAACGGGGTTCGCTTCGAGGCGCTCTGGCCGCCGCCCGGAGCGCTCGAAGGGCCGCGGAACACGTGGTCGGTGGTGCTGCGGGTCACCTACGGCGAGGCCATCATCCTCCTGACCGGCGACATCGAGGAAGAGGCGCAACGCGCCCTGGTTGCCGCCGGAGACATCGACGCGCACGTGCTCAAGGTTCCCCACCATGGGGCGAGCACAAACGCGGACGGTTTCTTCGACGCCACAGGGGCGTGGGTCACGGTCATCTCGGCGGGGGAAGGGAACCGTTTCGGGCACCCGACGGACGAGACGCTCGTGGACCTGGAGGGGCGGGCGGTGCTACGCACCGACGTGCATGGTCGCGTAACGATTCTGAGCGACGGGGACAGCATCACGGTGCGGGCGGAGCGGTGGGTCAGGAGCTTTGCGCCTGCCGAGGGGGAGGGGTAGCGTAGCTAGCCCCATGTCAGCACGAGTCGACGGCCGCCAGGCCCACGAACTGCGCCCCGTAACGATCGAGACGGGCTACCAGGAATTCGCCGAGGGGAGCTGCCTCATCAGCTTCGGGAAGACGCGCGTGCTCTGCGCGGCGAGCGTCGCCGAGCGCCAGCCCGGCTGGCTGCGGAACACGCAGAGCGGCTGGGTAACGGCGGAGTACTCGATGCTGCCGCGCTCCACCTCGACGCGGACGCAGCGCGAGGTCGAGCGGGGCCGCCCGGGCGGGCGCACGCAGGAGATCCAGCGGCTGATCGGCCGCTCCCTGCGCGCCGCCGTCGACCTCGACCTGCTGGGGCCGCGCACCATCACCGTGGACTGCGACGTGCTGCAGGCGGACGGCGGCACGCGGACGGCGTCGGTCACGGGCGGGTTCATCGCCCTGCGGCTGGCGGCGGAGAAGCTGGCGCTGGCCAACCTCATCCCGCCGGAAGCGATCACGACGCAGGTGGCGGCGGTATCGGCGGGGATCGTGGCCGGGACGCCGGTGCTCGACCTCTGCTACGAGGAGGATTCGGCGGCGGAAGTCGACTTCAACGTGGTGATGACGGGGGAGGACGCCTTCGTGGAGGTGCAGGGGACGGCGGAAGGGAAGCCGTTCGACGGAGCGTCGCTGGACGCTCTCGTGGAGCTGGCCCGGGGCGGCATCGCCGAGCTGTTCGAGCGGCAGCGCGAGGCGCTGCGGGCAGCTCAGACGTAGGGCCCGAGGTGCGTCCCCCCGACGATGTGCAGATGCCCGTGTTCCTGGCTCTGCATGGCCTCGAAACCAAAGTTGGAGAGCAGGCGGAAGCCGTCGGGGCAGGCCTCGGCGCCGATCTTGGCGGCGATTCGGCCCACGGACTCGATGCCGTCTTCCCAGAGCTCGGCCTGGGTGCGGTGCTCTTTCGTCATGGCGAGAAGCATGACGGGAACCCAGCGAAGCACGTTCTGGATGACGATGACCTCGTCGTCCTCGTAGATGACGTTCGCGGGCTCGGTTCCGGCGACGATGTTGCAGAAGACGCAGTACGGGGCGCGTTTCATGGCGGGAATCCGATTCTACAGGGCAGGGGCGTAGCCACGATGCCGGCGCCCGCGGAGGTTGGACGATGCCGAGGCTGATGCCGATCCGGGGACTGCGCTACACGGCGAAGGCGGGCCCGCTCGACCAGTTGCTGGCGCCGCCGTTCGACGTGATCGGCGAACGGGAACGGGAGCGGCTCGCGGAGCTGTCGCCGCACAACGCCGTGCGGCTGGAGGCAGCGGGGGACGAGTACGCCGCGATAGCGGCGGAGCTCGAGGGGTGGATCGCGGAGGGCATCGTCGAACGGGACGAGGAGCCGAGGCTGTACGTCTACGAGCAGGAGTTCGTGGAGGCGGGCGTCACCCGACAACGGCGGGCGCTCATCTGCGGGGTGGAGTCGCAGCCGTGGGAGGCGGGAGCGGTGCTGCCGCACGAGTTCACGATGTCGGCGCCGAAAGAGGATCGCCTGCGGCTGCTGCAGGCCACGGGCACGCAGTTCAGCCCCATCTTCATGCTGGCGCGGGATCGCTCGGGCCAGCTGGCGGCGTTGCTGGCGAGCACGACGGAAGGCGGCTCCCCGTACGTTTCCGGCGAGACTGCCGACGGGGTCACGCACCGTCTCTGGGTGCTACCGGCATACAGGGAACGGCTGCGGCAACTCGCGCCGCTGCTCTCCGAGGCCTTCTACATCGCCGACGGGCACCACCGCTACGAGACCTCGTTCGCGTACCGCACCTGGCTCGCGGAACGCGAGGGGACGCTCGCCAGCGACCACCCCGCGCGCTTCGCCATGGCGGGGGTCGTCCCGGTCGAGGACGAAGGGCTGATCGTGCGGCCGCTGCATCGGTATGTGCCTCGGGAGGCGCCTAGGGATTGGCGCGAGCGACTGGCGCCGCTGTTCGACATCGAGGAGACCGGGACGGCCATCGAGCCCGTTGCGCTGGAGGCTATCCGGGCGGTCTCGCCGGACACGATCGTGGCGATCAACCTGGCGCCGGGGAGCGTCTACCTGCTGCGGCCGAAGAGCGCGGACGCCGTCGCGAGCCTCGCTCCGGCGGGCGCGACGGCACGCTGGGTCTCGGCGGCGCCGATCCTGCTGCGGCTCGGGGTGCTGGACCCGCTGTGGGGCATCAGCGACGACGATCTGCGGGCGGGGGCGGTGACGTTCACGCACGAGGTGGGGGAGGTGGTCGAGGCGCTCGAGGGCGGGGGAAGCGGCTTCCTGCTCCAGCACGTGCCCGCGAGCGAGGTCATCGCACTGGCCGATGGGGGCGAGCGACTGCCGCAGAAATCGACGTTCTACTACCCCAAGTTGGGGACGGGGCTCGTGTTCGGGCCGCTGACTCCCTAGGACTTCCCTACCCGCTTGGCCATGAGAATGTCGGGCTTGCCGGGGCCGTTGGCGTCCGGGATCACGCCGACGACCGCGAAGCCACAGGCACGGTAGAACTCGTACGGGTGCCCGCCCGGGTTCTCGATGTTCGAGAGGTGCGCGAGAGGATCCGGGTAGAGGTCGGTATCGCTCAGCGAGGTGCGACCGTCCTCGTCATCGGCGCCGAGGTACAGGGTGGTCGCGCCACGCGCGGCCACCTGCCGTTCGAGGTCGGCGACGAGGGCGCGGCCTATGCCCTCGCCCTGCCGGGCTGGGTCGACGGCGAGCGGGTGGAGCTCCCAGGCATGGCCGTCGTACTCGCGGATGCCGCCGATCCACCCGACCACGACCCCGCCGTCGCGAGCGACCCTGCTGATGCGGTCCTCCGCGAAGGATTCGCGTACCTCGGCCTCGGCGCTGGCGAGGTCGGGCCAGGCGGGCGAGTGGCCCCGGAACGCCTCGACGACGATGCGCGCGACCTGCGCGATGGCGGCGTCATCGGTTGGGTTGAGGTCCGTGATTTCCATGGAGCGCGTGCTGCTAGAGGCGGACGAGGCGGGCGCTGGCGATGCCTTCGACGGCGGCGATCATGTCGAGGGCGGCGGGGTCCGGCTCGTCATCGACCATGAGGACCATGAGCGCCCGGCCGCGGGGGCTGCTGCGCCCGACACGCATGGCGCTGATGTTGATGTCGCGGGCGCCGAGGAGCGTCCCGAGGCTGCCGATCATGCCGGGCCGGTCCTCGTTCTCGCAGACGAGCAGGAAGCCGTTGGGGTCGGGGACGATGTCGATGTCGAGGTCGTTGATGCGGACGATCGTGGGGCGGGAGTGGCTGGAGGTGCCGCTGACGGTCACCTGCGCTTCGCTGCTGCCGACTCGCAGCTCGATCAGGTTGTGGAACTCCTCGTGGGAGGCGCGGAGGCGCTCGTCGATGGTCCAGCCCCGCGCCTCGGCGATGCTCGTGGCGTTCACGAGGTTCACATTCTGCTCGCTGATGGGACGGAGCAGGCCGCGGATGGCGAACGCCTTGAGGGGCGTGACGTCGTGCTCGGCAATCTCGCCGAAAAAGGAGAGGTCGATGGTCGTGAGCTGGCCGCTGAGGAGCTGGGTCGCGACCGTGCCCAGCAGCTCGGCGACGGCGATGTAGGGGCCGACGACCTCCAGGGTCTCAGGCGGCACGAGGGGAGCGTTGACGGGGTAGCGGGGCGGGCGCCCGGCGAGCACGTCGAGCACCTGCTCGGCAATGTCGACGGCGATGCGCTCCTGCGCTTCGACGGTCGAACCGGCGAGGTGCGGGGTGACGATGATGCGCTCCTCCTCGAAGAGGGGATGCTCTCCCGGGGGCTCCGAAGTGAAGACGTCGAGGGCGGCGCCGGCGACCTTCCCGGAGCGCACGGCCTCGAGCAGGTCGTTCTCGTCGATGATGCCGCCACGGGCCGCGTTCACGAGACGCACGCCGTCCTTCATGGCGGCGAACTGATCGCGCGCGATCATGCCGCGGGTCGATGCGGTGAGCGGGGTGTGCACGCTGATGAAGTCGCTCTCGGCGTAGAGGCGGTCGAGCTCGACGGGCTGCGCGCCGAGGGCGCGCACGCGCTCCACGGGGACGAAGGGGTCGTGGGCGACCACGTTCATCTCGAAGGCGAGGGCGCGGCGGGCCATCTCCGACCCGATCGGACCGAAGCCGACGAGACCGAGGGTGTGGCCGCGAAGCTCGGCGCCCATGAAGTCGCGCCGGCGCCACTCGCCGCCCCGCAGGGAGCGGTCGGCGCGGGGGATGTGGCGGGCGAGGGCGGTCAGCAGGGCGAAGGCGTGCTCGGCAGCGGCGATGGTGTTGCCGCGGGGCGCGTTCACGACGACGATGCCGCGCTCGGTGGCGGCCTCGAGGTCGACGTTGTCCACGCCGGTGCCGGCGCGGGCCACGATCTGGAGGCGGCCGGCGTTGGAGAGGGCATCCGCCGTGACCTTGGCCTCGCTACGCACAACGAGGGCCTCGTAGCCGGAGAGGGCTTCGCGCAGCTCGCCAGGGGAGAGGCCGGTGCGGACGTCGACCTCGGCCTCTTGCTCGAGCAGGGCGATACCTTCATCCGCGATGGGGTCGGCGATGAGGACTCGGGGGCGGGGGCCGGGTTCGGTCACGAGCGAGCTCTTCTACGCCGTGGCGCGGGCGGGGGTCTCGGCGAGGAGGCGCTCGAGCACGTCGAGGGCGGCGGCGATGTCTTCCTGGCTGAAGTAGCCCAGGTGGCCCACCCGGAAGATCTTGCCGCGCAGGCTCTGCTGGCCACCACCGAGGACGACGCCGAACTCCTCGCGGGCGCGCTTCGCGATGGCGGGGCCATCGACATCGTCGGGCCAGCGCACGGCGGTGACGGTGTCGGAGGCGAAGCGCTCGTCGTGCGCGAACAGCTCGAGGCCCATCGCCCGGACGCGGTCGCGGGTGTACTGGGCGACGGCATGGTGGCGGCTGTAGATGCCTTCGAGGCCCTCGGCGCGGAGGGACTCGAAGGCCTTGTCGAGCCCGTAGAAGATCGAAAGGGCGGGGGTCCAGGGCGTCTGCGCGTTCTCCAGGGAGGTGCGGGCACGGCGCAAGTCGAAGTAGAAGCGGGGCATGGTGGCGGTTTCGCAGGCTTCCCAGGCGCGCTCGCTGAGCCAGAGGAATGCGAGCCCCGGCGGGACCATCCAGCCCTTCTGGGAGCCGCTCACGAGAACGTCGATGCCCCAGCGCTCGGCCGGGCAGGGGATGGAGGAGACGCTGCTGACGCCATCGACGATGAGCAGCGGCCCGCGCTCGCGGACGACCGCGCCGATGGTCTCGAGCGGGTTCGTGACGCCTGTCGAGGTCTCATTGTGGGTGACGAGGACGGCCTTGATGGAGGGGTCCGCATCAAGGAGGCGGGCGACCTCATCGGGGTCGGCGGCGGCGCCCCACTCGAGCTCGTAGCGCACAACCTCGGCGCCGTACGTCTCGGCGACAGAGGCGAGGCGGTTGCCGAACACGCCGATGGAGACGGCGAGGACGCGATCGCCGGGGCTGAGCGTGTTGACGACGGCGGCTTCGAGGCCGCCGGTTCCGGAAGCCGTGATCGTGAGCACATCGGTAGAGACCCCGAAGACCCAGTTCAGTCCCTCGGTGACGCGCTTGATGATGGCCGCGAACTCCGGTCCGCGGTGATTCATCATGGGCCCGCCAACGGCTTCGAGGACATCGTCGGGGCACGGGGTCGGTCCAGGGATGCGGAGGTTCACGGCTCTTCCCAAAAGCGGTTTCTTCCTGACGATTCTGGCGCAGCGCGCGCCTACGAACACGATCGGTTGCCGGTCCGCGTTAAGATCACGACATGTCGTCGACCTTTCGCGCCATTCCGAGCGTCGATGCCGTGCTGGGCGAGCTGCGCGGCAACGGCTCGTGGCCGCACGCGCTCGCCGTCGAGGCGGCGCGCACGGCCATCGAGCGGGCGCGGGAGGCGGTGAAGGAAGGGGCGGAGGCGCCCGACGTCGCAACCATCTCGGCGGAGGCGGAGGCGATCCTGGAGGAGCTGGCGAGGCCCTCGCTGCGACGGGTGGTGAACGCGACGGGCGTCATCCTGCAGACCAACCTCGGACGCGCGCCCCTGAGCGAGCGGGCGATGGCGGCGATGGCCGAAGCCGCCCGCGACTACACGAACCTCGAATTCGACGTGGGGGAAGGGAGCCGGGGCAGCCGCCACGAGCACGTGCGCGACCTGCTGCGGCGGACGACCGGCGCGGAGGACGGCCTGGCCGTGAACAACAACGCGGCGGCGCTGCTGATGGCGCTGCATGTGTTCGCGCAGGGGCGGCAGGTGATCGTGTCGCGCGGGGAGGCGGTGGAGATCGGGGGTCGCTTCCGCATTCCCGACGTGCTGCGCGAAAGCGGGGCTGAGCTGGTGGAGGTGGGGACAACGAACCGGACCTACGTCGAGGACTACGCGAACGCTTTCAACGAGGAGACGGCGGCGATCCTGCGGGTGCACCGTTCGAACTTCCAGGTGACGGGGTTCACGGCGCGGCCGGAGCTCGGGGACCTGGCGGCGCTGGCGCGGGAACACCGCGTGCTGCTGCTGGACGACCTCGGGAGCGGCTGCCTGGTCGAGACCGGCGACTACGGGGTCGAGCACGAGCCGACGGTGCGGGAGAGCCTCGACGGGGGCGCGGACCTGACGCTGTTCAGCGGGGACAAGCTGCTGGGCGGGCCGCAGTGCGGGCTGATTACCGGAAACGGCGAGCTCGTGGCGACGCTGCGGCGCCATCCGCTGGCACGCGCCCTGCGGGTCGACAAGCTCACGATCGCGGCGCTCAACGCGACGCTGATGGCGTACGTGGGAGGAACGGAGCGCGAGGAGATCCCGGTCTGGCGGATGCTGGCGCTCGAGTGGGAGCAGCTGGAGCCGCGCGCGCGGGCGTGGGCGGAGGCCGGGGGCGGACGCGTAGTCGAGTCCCGCTCGATGATCGGGGGCGGGGCGGCGCCGGGAGCGGGCCGGACGACGTGGTGCGCGGCGCTGCAGGGGGAGCAGGGCGGGGAGGGGCTGGCGCGATCGCTGCGGGAGGCGGACCCGCCGATCGTGGCGCGCGTGGAGGGCGGCGAGACACTGCTCGACCCCCGTACCGTGTCCGAGAACGACGACGGCCACGTCAGGGCCACGATCGAGGCGCTGCTGGGAGCTGATTCGTCAGGCGGCACACACTCGTAACGCGGGACCGTTGACCCCCTCAGAAGGCGGGGTATAGAGTGCCTCGCATCCGAATGTTCGATTTTTCACAACCGCTGGCCGCCTGAGCGGCGCGCGAGCGCGAGCAGGAGGGCCGGCCCGCCGAATGACCTCTGACATCCCCGAGGTAGTCATCAACCGGTTGCCGCTGTACGCGAGGGCGCTGACGACGCTTGCGGCAGCGGGGGAAACGGTGGTCAGCTCGCAGACGCTGGGCGAACAGCTGGACGTGACGCCGGCGCAGATTCGCAAAGACCTGAGCTACTTCGGGCGCTTCGGGAAGCAGGGCCGCGGCTACAACGTGGGCGACCTGCTGGACCGGCTACGCACGATCCTCGGGCTCGACCGGTCGTGGAGCGTGTGCGTGGTGGGAATCGGCCGTCTGGGACAGGCGATCCTCGAGTACGACGGGTTCGCCCAGCAGGGATTCAATACGGTGGCAGCCTTCGACGCGGCGCCCGACGTGGCGGGGCGGACGATCCAGGGCGTCGAGGTTCGTTCGATGGACGACCTAGAGGACTACCTCACCAGTGCGCAGGTCGACATCGCGGTGGTGGCGGTGCCGGCGGAGGCAGCCCAGGCAGTCGTCGACCGGCTGGTCGAGAACGGCGTACACGCCATCCTGAACTACGCGCCCATCTCCGCGCACGTGCCCGAGGGGGTCTCGATCCGGCAGATCGACCCGGTCGTGATGATGCAGGGGATGACCTACTACCTGAAGGAGCTCGCCCCGAACGCGAGCTAGGCCGGGACGGGCAGCCTCACGCGATCCAGGAACGGTTCGACCTCCGCGGGGGAGCGGAGGCGGATGAAGCGCGTTCCCTCGTACTGCGGGTCCGTCATGGCGGCGGAGTAGGCGACGCGGCGGCGGCGATGGCTCTTGAGGGTCCACCAGATGAGGGAGCGATCCCATGGGAGGAAGTGCTCCCAGAGGCGCTCGCGGTTCGTGCCCCAGAGGAGCTCGCGCGTGCGCCAGCGGCGGAACGAGCGCGCGAGTGTGCGGGGGAGGGTGACGCGCAGAGGGAAGTCGAGCCAGACAACGGTGTCGGCGGCGGCCCAGGTAATGGGGCGGACGATGCGGCCGTAGTTGCCATCGATGACCCAGCCGGGACTCGCGACGGCCTCGTGCACCTGCTCCAGGAGGAGGTCGTCGGCGGTGGGGGTCCAGTTTGGCTGCCAGCTGAGGGCGTCGAGCTCGACATGGCGCAGACCGAGGCGTTCCGCCAGGGCGGCGGCGAGGGTGGTTTTTCCCGAGCAGCTATCGCCGACCACGCTGATGTTCGGGCCGACTGCGAGGGGCTCGGCGGAGGAGCGTTCAGACACGAAGGATCGAGGGTAGGTCAGCGATCGGGTTGGGGGAAGAGGCCCACGAGCTGCTCCTCTTCGGTGGGGAGGCTGCGCTCGATGATCTCGAGGTGGTCGAGGGCGATGGCGGCGCCGACGGCGACGCACTCGAGCGGGCTATCGGCGACGTAGCAGGGGACACCCGTCTCCTGCGTAAGGAGCTCGTCGAAGTGACGGAGGAGAGCGCCACCTCCGGTGAGCACGATGCCGTGGTCGATCACGTCGGCGGCGAGCTCGGGGGGCGTGCGCTCGAGGACGCTGCGGACGGCCTGGATGATCTGGCCGAGGGAATCCTGGATGGCCTGGGCGATCTCGTCGCTGTTGAGGGTGATGGTGCGGGGGAGGCCGCTGAGCTGGTCGCGCCCGCGGACCTGAGTCGAGATGCCCTCGTCGAGGGGGATGGCGGAGCCGATCGCGATCTTGATCTCCTCGGCCGTGCTCTCTCCGATGACGAGGTTGTGGCGGCGGCGGACGAAGGCCTGGATGGCCTCGTCGATGCGGTCCCCGGCAACGCGGACGGACTCGCTGACGACGATGCCGTAGAGGGAGATGACCGCCGCCTCGGTGCGGCCGCCGCCGATGTTCACGATCATGTTGCCGCGGGGCGTGCCCACGGGAACGCCGGCGCCGATGGCGGCGGCGAGGGGCTCGGGGACGAGGTGGGCGGGGCGGCGGGCCCCGGCCTGCTCGGCCGCGTCGCGCACGGCGCGCTGCTCCACGCTGGTAACGCCCGCGGGAACGGTCACCATGATCTCGGGGCGGATGAGGTTGAAGCGCCCGGTCACGACGCCGATGAAGTAGCGCATCATCGCCTCGGTCGTGAGGTAGTCGGCGATGACCCCCTCGCGCATGGGACGGATGATGCTGAGGGCGCCGGGCGTGCGACCCTGCATCATGCGGGCCTCGGCGCCGACCGCGACGATGGCGTCGTCCCGATTATGTCGTGCAACGACCGACGGCTCGTTCACGACGATGCCCTGTCCCTGCACGAAGACGAGGATGTTGGCGGTGCCGAGGTCGATGCCAGCGCGCGTATTCGAGATGAAGCCGAAGGCCATACGGACTACACCCGTTCCAACTCGGCGCCGAGGCCGCGAAGCTTCTCGTCGAGGCACTCGTACTTACGGTCGAGGTGGTAGATGTCGTCGATGACGGTCGTGCCGCTGGCGGCGAGGCCGGCAAGGAGGACGGCGGCTCCGGCGCGTACGTCGAGGGCGCGGGCGCGGGCGCCGTGGAGGGGCGTGGGGCCGCTGACAATGGCGGAGGATCCCGTGCTCACGATCTCGGCGCCCATCTTGCGGAGCTCGTCGACGTAGAGCATGCGGTTGTCAAAGACGCGCTCGTGGATGATGGAGACACCGTCGGCCTGGGTGAGGAGGGCGCCCATGGGGGCGTGCAGGTCGGTGGGGAGGCCGGGGTAGGGGAGGGCCTGGAAGCCGACGGGGGCGAGCCGCCCCCCGGCGGCGACGCGCAGGGAGCCCTCGCGCGCCTCGACGGTAACGCCAGCGGCGCGAAGCTTCGTGATGAGGGCATCCATCACGGCTACGGGGGCGTCGACGAGCTCGACGTCGCCGTGGGTCATGGCGGCGGCGATGGCGAAGGTGCCTGCCTCGATACGGTCGGGTACGAGGGCGAAGGTGGCGCCGTGCAGGCGCTCAACGCCCTCGATGGCGATGACCTGGGTGCCGACGCCGGAGATGCGCGCGCCCATCGCGTTGAGCAAGGCGGCAAGCGCCTGGACCTCGGGCTCGGTGGCGGCGTTGATGATGGTGGTCTCGCCCCTGGCGAGGGTGGCGGCGAGCATGAGGTTCTGGGTCCCGGAGACGGAGGGGTAGTCGGCGAAGACGCGGGTTCCGGCGAGGCCCTTCGGGGCGCGGGCCTGGTAGTGCTCGCCGACGCGGTCGATGGTGGCGCCCATCGCCACGAAGCCGTCGAGGTGGACGGCGATGGGGCGCTGGCCGATCACGTCGCCGCCGGGGGGCGGGAGGGCGGCGAAGCCGTGACGGGCAAGGAGGGGACCCATGACCTGGAAGGAGGCTCGGTTCTCCGAGACGAGGTCGATGGGGGCTTCGAGCGTGCCGACCTTCGAGGCGTTGATCTCGACGCGGTTGAGCTCGGGACGTTCGACGGTGGCGCCGAGGTGCGCGAGCAGCCCGGCGAGGGAGTCGATGTCGGAGACGGCGGGGACGTTCTCGAGGACGACGGTTTCGTCGGTGAGGAGGGCAGCGCACATCGAGGCGAGGGCCGCGTTGGCCGAGCCGGAGATGCGCACGGACCCGTTGAGGACAGCGCCACCGCGCACCTGGTAGCGGGAGCCGTGCCCGCGCCTGGAATCCATCTGGGTTTCAGTATGGGGAGAGGCCGAATCTGCCGCAATCGAAAGGCGTCGTTATGGTCGGAAGACCGGAGGACAGCCGTGACGGAGATTCGACCCTGTTTCGCCGCCTTTCACGTCGACGACCTGGAGGCCTCGGCGCGGTTCTACCGCGACGGCCTCGGCATCGACCTGCACCCGAGTCACGACCCGCGTCACGAGGAGATCTCGTGGCACGACCCGTACTTCCACCTCGCCCTGTTTCCGAAGGAAGCGCCGCGTGAGCCCGCCCTCGGCCTCTTCGTCGAGGACCTTGACGTCGCTCATGAGCGGCTTGTCGGGATGGGCGCGCAGGTCGACCGCGCACCGTACGTGGCGCCGTGGGGGCGGGAAGCCCGCTACCTCGATCCGGACGGCAACCTGATCAGCATCACCGAGCGGAAGACGCACCACACGCGGGGCCAGTGAGGGGCGAGGCCTAGCCTCCGGGCATGGGCGGGCCGGGGCGCCGGCGGCGACGCTCGGCCACACGCAGACGCAGCAGGGCGCGCTGCATGGACGCCTGGGCGCGGGCGAGGTCGGCTTCGCTGACGCCTTCCTCGCGGGCGCCGGCGAGCTGCTCCTCGGCGCGGCGGCGGGCCTGTTCGGCGCGATCCACGTCGATGTCCTCAGCGGCCTCGGCCTGGTCGGCGAGGACGGTGACGTGGTTGCTGTGCACCTCGAGGAAGCCGCCGCCGATGGCGAAGGAGGACTCCTCGTTGCCGCGCCGGAAGATGAGCTCGCCGTAGTCGAGCGTCGTCATGAGCGGGGCGTGGCGAGGCAGGATCGCGAGCTGGCCCTCGCTGCCGGGGGCGATGAGCACCTCGACGTCCTCTTCGGTGCGGACGACGCGCTCAGCGGTGACGATCTCGACGAAGAGCGGCACTAGCCTTCCTCGCTCAGGCGCTGGCCTTCTTCGACAGCCTCTTCGATGGAGCCCTTCATGTAGAAGGCCTGCTCGGGGAGGCCATCGTGCTGGCCCTCGAGGATTTCCTTGAAGCCGCGAACGGTGTCGCGGATGGAGACGTAGCGGCCCTCGCGGCCCGTGAACGTCTCGCCGACGAAGAAGGGCTGCGTGAGGAAGCGCTGGAGCTTGCGGGCGCGGGCGACGGTGAGCTTGTCCTCGTCGGAGAGCTCGTCGATGCCGAGGATGGCGATGATGTCCTGCAAGTCCTTGTAGCGCTGAAGGACGCCCTGCACGTCGCGGGCCACCTCGTAGTGCTCCTCGCCGACGATGCGCGGCTCGAGCGCGCGGGAGAAGGAGGTGAGGGGGTCCATGGCAGGGTAGAGGGCCTGCTCTGCGAGAGAGCGCTCGAGCGCGACGACGGCGTCGAGGTGGCCGAAGGTGGTGGCGACACCGGGGTCGGTGTAGTCGTCGGCGGGCACATAGATGGCCTGGAACGACGTGATCGAGCCCTTCTTGGTGGAGGTGATGCGCTCCTCGAGGTCGCCCATCTCTGTGGAGAGGGTGGGCTGGTAACCGACAGCGGAGGGCATACGCCCGAGGAGGGCGGAGACCTCCATCCCGGCGAGGGTGTAGCGGTAGATGTTGTCGACGAAGAAGAGGACGTCCTGGGCTTGCTCGTCGCGGAAGTACTCGGCCATGGTGAGGCCGCTGAGGGCGACGCGGAGGCGGACGCCGGGGGGCTCGTTCATCTGGCCGAAGACCATGGACATGCGGGGGAGCACGCCCGATTCCTTCATCTCATTCCAGAGGTCGTTGCCTTCGCGGGAGCGCTCGCCCACGCCGGCGAAGACGGAGAAGCCGCCGTGCTCGCGGGCGATGTTGGAGATGAGCTCCTGGATGATGACGGTCTTGCCGACACCTGCGCCGCCGTAGAGGCCGACCTTGCCGCCGCGCACGAGGGGGGCGATGAGGTCGATGACCTTGATGCCCGTCTCGAGGATGGAGGGCTGGGTCTCCTGGTCCTCGAAGGAGGGGGGCTCGCGGTGGATGGGCCAGCGCGGGGCGTTGTCCGGCACGGGGAGGTCGTCGATGGGGTTGCCGAGCACGTTGAACATGCGCCCGAGCGCTTCCTCGCCGACGGGAACGGCGATGGCCTGACCCGTATCGACGGCGGCCATGCCGCGGGTGAGGCCGTCGGTCGAGTCCATGGCCAGGGCGCGCACCCAGTTGTTGCCGACGTGCTGCTGCACCTCAACGATGAGGTCGGTGCCGTCGCCGCGGTCGATGCGGAGGGCGTTGTAGATGGCGGGCAGCTGGTCGGGCGGGAACTCGATGTCGATCACGGTGCCGATGATCTGGACGATGCGTCCCTCGGCGGTAGCGGCAGTGACCATGATGGGGCTCCTTCTGAGGTTGCTCAGGATTTGGAGCGGAAGCGCTCGAGACGCTCCGCCAGTTCGGGCCCCGCGCCGGGGCTGGTTCGACGTTCGAAGGCGAGGCCTTCGGCGTAGGAGTAGTTCAGGCCCTCGTTCAGCAGGCGCTTGTCGGCGCGCAGCGTGTGCCACGAGTTGCCTGCGATCTGCGCGGCCATGTCAGCCGTGGCCTCGTCGAGCTCGTCGTCGGGAACCACGCGGTTGGCGAGGCCGATATGGACAGCCTCGTGAGCGTCGACGCGGCGGGCGGTGTACATCATTTCCCTGGCGCGGAGGGGGCCAATGCGGCGGGGAAGGCGCTGGGTGAGGCCCCAAAGGGGGGTGAGCGCCCACTCGCCGTGGCTGTCGCAAAAGATGGCGGATTCGCCGGCGATGCAGAGGTCGGCGGCGAGCATGAGCTCGAGGGCGCCGGTGTAGCAGGCGCCGCGAACGGAGGCGATGACCGGCTGGGGCAGCGCCTCGATCATGTCGATGGTCTCGGCCTGGTAGTAGGGCTCGGGCGCCGGCGTGCCGAGCGCCTTGAGGTCGTTCCCGGCGCTGAAGGCGCGGCCTTCGCCCCGCAGCACGACGCAGCCGACGGAGTCGGTCTCGGCGGCGATGGCGGCGACGTGCTCGCGCAGCTCGGTGAAGAGCGGAACGTTGAGGGCGTTGAGGGCCTCGGGGCGGTTGAGCGAGAGCGTGGCCACGCCCTCGCGGTCCTCGCGCAGCACCAGCTCACTCATGCGGGCACCCCCGCGATGTCGGCGATGTCGATCTCGGTGAGCGACTCAACGACGCGGTCGGGGTCTGGGAGGGGCAGGCCGCGGGTGTACTCGGTGCGGACGGCCCAGCAGGTCATGCCGGCGGCGTGCGCGGCCTGGATGCCCGCGGGGGCGTCCTCGATGGCGAGGCAGTCGCGCGGGGCCACGCCGAGCATGCCGGCGGCTCGCAGGTAGATGTCGGGGAGGGGCTTGCCGTGGGTGATGTCGTTGCCGGCCACGATCACGTCGAAGGCATCGGCGATCCCGAGCCGCTCCAGGCAGACCTCGACGTTCGCCCGGTGCGACGAGGAAGCCACCGCCAGGGGCAGGCCGATTGCCTTCAGGCCGCGCACGAGTTCGACGGCGCCCGGAAGGGCGATCTCGACGGAAGCGTAAGCCTCGGCCACGAGAGCGGAGCAGCGATCGCGATAGTACGAAGCCGGGCGGGGCAGTCCGAGGTCGTGGGCGAACTCGTTCCAGCCGGACTTTGTTCCCATGTACTTCTTGTAGTCGTCGAGGGGGAAAGTGATGCCGTCCTCGGCAAGCACCGCCGTCGCCGCGCCGTAGTAGATGGGCTCGCCATCGACGAGGACACCGTCCATGTCGAAGATGACCGCGGCGAAGGGAGTCGCGTCACTCATTGACGGCCTCGGCGCCGCCGACGATGTCGAGGAGCTGGGTGGTGATCTCCTCCTGGCGGGCCTTGTTGTAGGTGAGGGTGAGCTCGCGCTCGATCTCGTTGGCGTTATCGGTCGCGTTCTTCATGGCGACCATGCGGGCCGACTGCTCGGAAGCGGCCGACTCGAGGATGGCGGCGTGGACCTGCATCTCCACGTAGCGGGGCAGGAGCCGCTCGAAGACCTGGCCGGGGTCGGGCTCGAAGATGTACTCCTGCCTGAACGCCTCGGCCTCGGCCTCGTCCGCGGCGGTGGGGGGTTCGACGGGGAGGAGACGGCGCACGACCGGCCGCTGGTTCACCGTGCTCACGAACTCGGCGTAGCTGATGAAGACCTGGTCGACCTCGCCCGAGAGGTAGTCATCCATGACGAGACGCGCGATGACGCTCGTGTCGGTGAGGGCGGGGTAGTCGCCGAGCTCGGTGAACTCGGCGGCGACGTTCTGGCGGGAGCGGACGAAGAAGTCACGGCCCTTGCGGCCCACGGCAACGATGGCCGTAGGCACCTCGGCCTCGCCGACGAAGCCGCCGGCGCTGTTGTTGAGGTTGGCGTTGAGGGCGCCGCAGAGACCGCGGTCTGGGGTTACGTGGAGGATGCCGACGTTCTCCACGGGGCGCTGGGTGAGGAAGGGATGGGACTCCTCGCTGTCTCCGTCGCCGCCGCCGGGGGCGGTCGAGGCGAGGGAGGAGAGGACGAGCTGGATCTTCTCCGCGTAGGGGCGGCCCTCGGTGGCCCGCTCCTGGGCGCGGCGCATCTTGGAAGCGGCCACGAGCTGAAGCGCATTCGTGATCTTGGCGGTATTGCGTACCGACCCGATGCGGCGGCGGAGCTGTTGGATGGTGGGCATGGCGCTCCCTAGTAGGGGACGGTCTCCTTGAACTCGGCGACGGCGTCCCGCAGCTCCTGGTCGGTGTCGTCGCTGATGGTGCGCTCGGACTCGATGCGAGCGGCGAGGTCGGGCTTGTTGCTGGAGAGGTAGCCGGTGAACGCTTCCTCAAAGCCGGCGATCTTCTCGGTGGGCACGTCGTCGAGCAGCCCGTTGGTGAGGGCGAAGATGACGGCGACCTCCTCGGCGAGGCTGAGCGGCGCGAACTGGGGCTGCTTGAGCACCTCGTTGGCGCGCAGGCCGCGCTCCAGCTGGCGCTGGGTGGCGGCGTCGAGGTCACTGGTGCCGAACTGGGCGAAGGCCTGGAGTTCACGGAACTGGGCGTGGTCGAGTTTGAGCCGCCCGGCGACGGAGCGCATCGCGCGCGTCTGGGCGGAACCGCCGACGCGGCTCACGGAGAGGCCGACGTTGAGGGCCGGGCGGATGCCGGCGTTGAAGAGGTCCGGCTCCAGGTAGATCTGGCCGTCGGTGATAGAGATGACGTTGGTGGGGATGTAGGCGGAGACGTCGTTGGCCTGTGTCTCGATGATGGGGAGGGCCGTCAGCGAGCCGCCCGCCTCCAGCTTGGCCGCGCGCTCGAGCAGGCGGCTGTGGAGGTAGAAGACGTCCCCGGGGTAAGCCTCGCGCCCGGGAGGACGGCGGAGGAGCAGGGAGATCTGGCGGTAGGCCCAGGCGTGCTTGCTCAGGTCGTCGTAGATGATGAGGGCGTCGCGCCCGCTCTCCATGATCTCCTCGCCCATCGCGCAGCCTGCGTAGGGGGCGAGGTACTGGAGGGCGGCCGACTCGGAGGCGCCGGCGGCGACGATGATGGTGTGCTCCATGGCGCCGTACTCTTCGAGCTGGCCGAGCACCTGGGCGACCTTGCCGGCCTTCTGGCCGATGGCGACGTAGATACAGACGAGGTCGCCGCCCTTCTGGTTGATGATGGTATCGAGGGCGATGGCGCTCTTGCCGGTGGAGCGGTCGCCGATGATCAGCTCGCGCTGGCCGCGGCCGATGGGGATCATCGAGTCGATGGCCTTGATGCCGGTCTGGACGGGCGTATCCACACTCTGGCGGAGGGTGACGCCGGGGGCGATGCGCTCGACCGGGCGCGTCTTCGTCGAGCCGATGGGGCCCTTGCCGTCGATGGGGTTCCCGAGGGCATCGACCACGCGGCCGATAAGCTCGTCGCCGACGGGCACCTCGATGATGCGTCCCGTGGCGCGAACCTCGTCGCCCTCCTTGATGTCCTCGTAGTCGCCGAGAACGACGGCGCTGACGGACTCTTCCTCGAGGTTGAGGGCGAGGCCCATCGTGCCGTTGGGGAACTCGAGCAGCTCGGAATAGCGAGCGTTCGTGAGGCCGTGGGCGCGGGCGACGCCGTCGCCGGCCTCGATCACGACGCCGACGTCGGTCGCGACGGACGGAGCCTCGAACTGCTCGATCTGCTCGCGGAGGATGGATGCAATCTCTTCGGCGCGAACGGCCATAGTGGTTCCCTCTTGTTTGGTGCGGCCCTAGGCGCCGCTCAGCTCCCGGCGCAGCCGCCGGAGGCGGGAGCGCACGCTGCCATCGATGAGATGGTCGTCGATGCGGAGGACGACGCCACCGATGATGTCGGAATCGACACTGGCGGTGGCGGTGATCTGCTTCCCCAGGGCCTCGCCCAGGCGCTGCTCCATGGCGGCGACCTGGTCGTCCTGCAGGGGGACGGCGGTGGTGATCTCGGCCTGCGCGAGGCCCTCGTGCTCGTCGGCGAGGCGGCTGAAGGCATCCGCGACTTCGCGGGCCTCCGGGGTGCGCCCCTTTGCGATGAGCAGCCGGGCGAGGTTCAGCGCGAGCGGCCCGACTTCGAGGGCGCGCTCAACCGCTGCCTGGCGTTCGGCGACGGGCACGCGCGGGGCGGCGAACCAGCCTGCGGCGTCGGAGTCCGCCAGGACGGCGGCGACGTCGTCGAGGTCGGCGCGCCACTGGGCAACGGCATCGTCATCGCGGGCGATGGCGAAGGCCGCCTGTGCGTAGCGCTTTGCCGCCTGCCGGTCGGCCATCTAGCTGCGCTCCCCGAGCTCGGACTCAGCCAGCGTCTCTTCGATGATGCGCTGGTGGGCATCGTCGTCGAGGGACTGGCGGATGACGCGCTCGGCGGCGGTGACGGTGATCTCGGCGAACTCCGCGCGGAGGTCGGCGATGGCACGGTCACGTTCCAGCTGGATCTCCTGGACCGAACGCTCGGCGGCGGCTTCGCGGTCGCGCTCCGCCTGCTGGCGGGCTTCGTCCTGGATGCGGGCCGCCACCTGCTGGGCGTTGGCCACGATCTCCTGCCCCTGTCCGCGGGCCTCGGCAAGCTGGGCCTCGATGCGCTCCTGCGCGTCGGAGGCTTCGGCGCGGGCCTGTTCGGCCGCCCCGAGGCCCTCGGCGATGCGCTCGCGACGCTGGTCGAGCATGCGCAGGACCGGCTTGTAGAGGGTGAAGCGCAGGATGAGGAGCAGAACCACGAAGTTCGCGATCTGCGCGATCAACTGCGGCAGATTGATACCGAGAGCGGTGAAAGCCTCGCCCATCGCGAGCTCCCTTCTTCCCGATTGGCGTTTCCGCCGGGGCTAGATGACGAACGCGATGATGATGGCGGTGAGCAGCGCGTAGATGCCGATGGCCTCGGCGAACGCAACGCCCAGAATCATGTTCGTCTGGATCGACGCGCGGGCCTCGGGATTGCGGCCGAGGGCCTCCATCGCGCGTCCCACGAGCATGCCGATGCCGATGGCGGGGCCAAGGGCGCCGAGGCCCATGGCGATGCCGGCGCCGATGGCCTTGGCGCCGTCGGCATCAAGCGCGAGCAGGACGAGAACTTCGAGTACTCCCATGGTTGGTGGTTCCTCCCGTGTTTTTCCTCCCCGCCTCCGCGGGGAGCCATGTTCGAAGGGGCGGGGCTACTGCCCCGGGGTCCCCTGGGATTCCATGTCGTCGTGGCCGGCTTCGCCTCCGTGGTCGTCGTGCTCCTCGTCATGGTGCTCGACCGCCATGACGGCGAACACCAGCGTGAGGAGTGCGAAGACCGCAGCCTGGATGAAGCCGACGAAGAGCTCCAGGCCGTAAATGATGTCGACGATGAGGAAGGGCAGGAGGAAGGTGAGCATTAATATGAGCACCTCCCCGGCGAAGATGTTGCCGAAAAGCCTGAAGGCGAAGCTGACGATGCGGATGAACTCCGAGAGCAGCTCGAGGATGCCGACGAAGAAGGGGATGAAGCCGCTGAAGTTGAAGAACTTCCCGAGGTAGCTGAAGCCGAGGGTGCGCAGGCCCCAGAACTCGACCATGACGAACGAGATGAGGGCCAGCGCAATCGTGTTGTTGACGTCGCTGTAGACCGAGCGGAAGAGCGGGATGATGAGGGCCAGCTTCTGGCCGGGGAAGTCGATCCCGCTCACGACAAGCTCGTCGCCAAGGGCAGCGCTGGGAACGGCGTGCTTCTCCGTGGCCGGCAGGAGCTTGGGCGCGTCGGGGTCGGCGTTGAGGGCAGCGACGGCTGCCGTGAGCATCTCGGGGGTGACCTCGGCGGGACCGTGCCCGTCGCCTCCTTCGGCCTCGAAGTCGGTGAAGGTCTCGGCGAGGAAGACGATGTACCTGTCCAGGGCCTCCTCGGCGGAGACGGGGGTCGCGGCATCCGCGCCCATCTCGAAGTGGGCGTCGTTGGCGTTGGGCAGGACGAGACCGATACCCACGTTGTCGACGAGCCAGCCGGAGGAGTGCGCGATCTCCTCCTTGAACGGCTCGTGGTCTTCGTGATGCTCCTCGATGTAGTGGAAGATCTCGACGCCGATGTCCTCGGTCTTGCCGATGGCGTTGAAGAAGGGGAGGAGGCCCATCCAGTTGGCGAGGAGGATGAAGATGAAGAAGGTGGCGATGACGGGGAAGAAGCGGCGGGCGTTGGCCGAGCCGGCGATGTCTTCCAGCTGACCCATCAGGAATTCGATGATGGACTCGACGAAGTTCTGGGCGCCGCCGGGGATGAGCTTCATCGTGCGGGTGGCGAGGAAGCAGCCGACGAGGAGGATGAACATCGCCGCCCAGGCGGAAATCATGGTGTTGGAGATGTTGAGGAAGCCGACCTTGGTGATGACCTCGGCGGGAACGATGATCTCGGGCTGGGGGCCGCGGGCGACGATGAGGCCGACGACGACCCACGCGAGCGCCGCGATGATGATGAGAGGGAGCCTGAACCTTCTCACTCGCTACCGCCGTTGGCGCCGTTGGCGCCACCACCAAAGCGTTTCATGAAGGGGAGAAGCATGCGGATTCCGCCACCGATGGCCAGTGTCAACCCGAGGACGATCCCCAGGAGGATGAAGAGCGGCTCAAGCCCGGTAAGGTCATCGAGCCAGAGTCCAAGCACGATTCCGACGACGATGCAGGTAGCGAAATACCAGCCTGCCCCCATGAGGTAAGCGGTTGGCGCTATCCATCCGCCACGCTCAGGCTTTGCCATGACCGCGCTCAAACCGCGGGGATCATAGGGTGATTGTGAAGAGATGCGCAAGCGGCGATCGAGGCCGCGCCGCCGTTACTTCTGCGGATCGTCGAACCCGCTCAGATCGAGCCCTTCGATAAAGTCCTTGAACGGTCCGAGGCGCTCCAGTTCGGCGGGATCGACGGGCTTCTCCGGCTCGCGCTCGACACCCTCCTGTTCGTCGCCGTCACGGATGATCTCGCCGCCCTGGTCGAGGACGGCCTCTTCGGCATAGATGGGGGAGCCGGTGCGGACGGCGAGGGAGATAGCGTCGGAGGGCCGGGAGTCGATCTCGACGGCGTCGCCGTTCACGTCGAGGACGATGCGGGCGTAATAGGTATCGCGGGCGAGGTCGTTGAGGAGGATGTACTGCACCTTCCCGCCGAGCTGCTCGATGACGTTGCAGAGCAGGTCGTGGGTCTGGGGACGGGGCGGGGTGACGTCGTGGAGGCGGAGGGAGATGCTCTCGGCCTCGTAGGGGCCGATCCAGATGGTGAGGTAGCGATCCGTCTCCTTCTCGCGAAGGATGGCGATGCGCTGGTAGCTGTTCAGCGAGAGACGGATGCTCTCGATGCTCATCTCGCGCATGTCCCACCCCCGCCGGAAGGTTCCGGCTCGATCGGCTCGATGATAGGTGGGCGCGGCGAGGGGCGGCAAGACGCGCCGCCGGTCAGGACCTGAGATTGACGACGGTGGCGGCGGCGATGCTGACGGCAAGGATGGCCATGACGGGCTGGACGCCGAGCCAGTCTCCGAGGGCGCCGGCGCCCAGGACCGGCAGGGAGGCGGCCAGCGCCGCCATCGCCCCCTGCGTCGCGACGACGCGGCCCTGGAGGGCGAGCGGGACGCGGTCGTTGAGGACGGTCTGGGCGGCGACGCTCACGTTCGCGTAGGCGAATCCGAGGGGCAGGACGATCACCATCACGAGGAGCGCGCCCCCGTCGAAGTCCCCGAGGTGGACGTCGTCGAGCCAGGCAAAGGCGCCGTAGCCCGCGAGGAAGGACGCTTCCTCGTTGACGAAGGCGAGTGCGAGCAGCAGGCCCGTGAAGGCGGCGAAGCCAACCGAGCTGAGGAGACCGTGGGGGAGGTGGTGGGCCAGCGGCCCGGCGACGCGCAGTCCGACGATGACGCCGATGGCGGCGGGCGTCAGCACGAGGGCGCCGATCTCGAAGGGCAGCTCGAGGACGTCACGGATGTAGGTGGGGATGAGACCGCCGAGGATGATGAGCATCATCGTGATGAGGGTGAGCTCGATGGCTGCCTTGAACACGGCGGGGTCGCGGCGCATCGCGCGCCAGCCGGCCTGCCACCAGGATCCTCCCTGGGCGGGTTGCGGGGGGAGCGCCTCGGGTACGGCGCCGACGACTGCGGCATCGGGGGCGGGATCGGACGGCAGGAACACGTCCGGTTCCTCGCGCGTGCGGGCGACGGGGCCGATGCGGACGGCCTCGACGGCAGCGATCACGAACAGCGCCGCGACGATCCCGAAGAGCACGTCCGCGCGCTCGAAGACGCGCAGGGCCACCGGCGTGAGCACGGCGAAGCCGACGATCTGCGCCAGTCCGCCCACGGCCTGGCCGATGGCGTTCGCGCGGGCCAGCTCCCCGCGGGTGACGATCGAGGGCAGGATCGAGCCTTCGGCGGCGGCGACGAAGGGTGCGACGACGGCGAGGGCCACGGCGACGACGTAGAGCGTGCCGGACCCGCCGGGCTCGACGATGTAGGCCACGCAGACGGCGGCGCGGGCGAGGTTGCCGAGCGCGACGATGAGGCGGCGGGGGATGGCGTCGGCGGCGACGCCGGCAATGACCCCCGCAACCATCATAGGCACGACGAGGGCGAGGACGAGGAGGCTGGTGTAGAAGGCCTTTCCGGTGGCATCGAGGACGAGGAGGACGAGGGCGAGGTTGAGGGCGTTCTGGGCGATGCGGGAGAAGAAGCGGGAGGAGCTGAGGCGGCGGAAGGGGAACTGCTGGAGGAGGGCAGGGGGTCCCGAAGCCTCGGCGACGTCCTCCCAGGCGGGGGCGGCGCTCACGAGGCGGCGGAGACCCGCGACTTCGCGCGCTGCTCGAAGCGGCGGCGTTCGAGCATCACGCGGCGGCCGCACTCAAGGCAGACAAGCCCGATGTCGGCGCCGACGCGGTAGACGCGCCACTCCCAGCCGCCGCAGGGATGGCGGCGGCGCATCCGCCAGACATCGCCGACGGCTACCTCGTCAGTCACGAAACGGGGGCGTTGAGGGCGTCGCGCAGCTCCCGGGCGGCGGCCCCGGGGTCGGGAGCGCCGGCGATGCTGCGGGAGGCGTTCACGACCATCAGTCCGTACTCGGCCTTCGTGGCCGCCACAACCTCGGCGGGATCGCCGCCTTGCGCGCCCACGCCGGGCACTAGCAGGGTCGCCCGGGGGGCGAGCTCGCGCACGCGCGCGAGCTCGGCGGGCGCCGTAGCGCCGACGACGAGGCCGACGTTCGCGCTCCAGGACGGCATCTCCGCAGCGAGGCGTTCGTACAGCGGTTCGCCACCGGCGAGCGGGGCGTTCTGGATGGTGGCGGAGCCGGGATTGGAGGTGCGACAGAGGAGGTAGACGCCCCGGTCCTCGTAGTCGAGGAAGGGCTGCACGGCGTCCTGGCCCTGGAAGGGGTTCACGGTGGCGGCGTCGAAGCCCCAGACCTCGAAGAGGGCGCGGGCGTAGGCGGCGGCGGTGTTCGCCATGTCGCCCCGCTTGGCATCGGCGATGACGGGGATGCTGTCGGGGATGGTCTTGAGGGTCTCTTCGAGGGCGCGCAGGCCGGGGATGCCGAACTGCTCGTAGAAGGCGAGGTTGGGCTTGTAACAGGCGGCGTAAGGAGCAGTCGCATCGATGAGACGGCGGTTGCGATCGGCGATCTCGGCGACAGGCGTGTCGCCGGCCGGGTCGAGGCCGACGCAGACGTAGCTGCCGACCTCGCGGCTGCGGCGGGCGAGGCGCTCGACGTAGGACGTCATGACTGGGCCTCCGCCGCTTGTTCGCTGGGGGCGAAGCCGAGCTTCGGCAAGGTTTCGAGGAAGGCGTCGCGGTTGCCGGAGACGATGAGGTCGAGGGCGCCCTCGGCGTCGGGAGGGGCCTCCAGGTCGAGCTCCTGGAGCAGGTCGCAGGCGCGCTTCGCCACCGGCTCGCCCGTGCCGAGCACGGAGACGCCGGGGAACTCGGCCGTGATGGCGGGGGCGAGGAACTCGTAGTGGGTGCAGCCGAGCACGACGATGTCGGCGCCGTTGGTGACGGTTTGGGCGAGGGCGGCGCGGACGGCCTCGCGGGCCGCCGGCGTGTCGATGTCGCCGCGCTCGACCAGCTCGGCGAGATCGTGGCCGACGACGCGGTCGATGGCGACACCGGTGCCGAACTCGTCGACGACGCTGGCGTAGAGGTCGCCGTCGAAGGTGCCGGGCGTGGCGAGGATGGCGACGCGGCCGCTGCGGGAGGCGCGCGTCGCGGGCTTGACGGCGGGCACCATGCCGACGAAGGGGAGGTCGAAGAGCTGACGGAGGTCGGCAACAGCGGCGGCGGACGCGGTGTTGCAGGCGACGACGATGAGCTTGGCGTCGGCCTCGACAAGGCGGTGCGCGATGGCGAAGGCGCGCTTGCGCACCTCGCCCGGGTCGCGGGGGCCGTAGGGGAAGTACGCGGTATCGGCGAAGTAGAGGGTGCGCTCGCGGGGGGCGAGGCGGCGGAATTCGCGGAAAACGCTGAGCCCGCCGACGCCGGAATCGAACATGCCGACGGGTCGCGGGTCCATCCCGTCAAGCATACGGCCTCGACCGGCTTGCCGCCGCGGATGGTGCGCGCGAGCGATCCAGCGGGCATGCTGCGCGCATGACGAAACGGCTCGAGGTGGCGCTGCTGCCGTCTGAGGCGGAGACGATCGAGGCGGACGCCTTCCTCGTGATCGACGTGCTGCGCGCCACGACGACGATCGCGACCCTGTTCGAGGGCGGGCTTGCGGACCTCGTCGTGGTCGACGAGATCGAGGCGGCGCGGGAACGGGCACAGTCGGAGGGGAGGCTCCTGTTCGGCGAGGTGGGCGGCCTTCCGCCCGAGGGCTTCGACTACGGCAACTCGCCGGCCGAGGCGGCCACGCTCGACGTTCGAGGCAAGGGGGCGGTGCTGTTCACGACGAACGGGACGCGGGCGATCTGCGGGTCGGTGGGCCGGGGGGCGGTGGCGACGGCGGCGTTCGCAAACGCGGCGGCGGCGGCGCGCTGGGCGGCAGGGTTCGACCGGGTGGCGCTGGTGTGCGCGGGAAACTCGGGCGGCAGGCGCTTTGCGCTGGAGGACTTCGCGGCAGCGGCGAGGCTGGTGCAGCTCATCGCGAGGGAGAGCCCGGGACTGGAGCTCGGAGACGCAGCGGGCGTGGCGGCGGAGATGGGCGGCTACGAGGACTGGATCGCGCCGGGGCTGCCCCAGCGGACGGACCGGAGCGCGCGCCTGATCGCGGGCGCTCACCATGCCCAGGGCCTGAAGGCGCTGGGGCTCGGGGCGGACATCGCCTTCGCGGCGCGCGAGGACACCTCGGGCGCGGTCCCGGAGGTGGCGGAGCACGGGGATGGGTGGGCGCTGCTTCGAGCTTCGCGCTAGTCGCGCTGCTCCCAGCGGCGGCGGAGGTCGGCGAGCGTCGATTCGTCGGGGGGACGGCCGGAGTAGCGGGCGTACTCGAAGGCGGCCGTGATCTCGTCCGTGACGTCACGGTGGAAGGCGGAAATGAGGACGGGCGCGAACTCGTGCGGGGTCTGGCCCTGGCGCCGGTCCTTCCCTTCCCTGTGGGCCGACTCGAGCACGTCGAGGTAGAGGCGCGTGATGCCTTCGCCTGCGGGCTCGTGGCGGCGCTCACGACGGAAGAGGTCGCGGGCGGCGCCGCGCAGGTCTTCGCCGAAACTGCCAACGGCCTCGGACTCGGAGGCGTCGAGGCCCCGGTCGGCGGCACGCCGGCGGAGCACGGCGAGGATGAATATCAACGCGGCCACGCCGGCGATGGCGAGGAAGATCGTGCCGCCCGCCAGCGTGTAACGGGCAGCACGAGCAGCGAGCGAGTCCCCGTCGACCTGGTTCCCTGTCTCTTCGGTTTCGGGAGGAACCGGCACTTCGATCTGCGAGGGCTCCGTACTGCCGTCGACCCCCAGCAGCCAGAGGATGAACTCGAAGAAGGTCGTGAACACATAGGCGATCGGAATGAAGAGCGCGTAGGTCAAGAACCAGGCGATACCCCTGGCGGCAGCGGACACCGGCGCCGAGAGCAAGTCGACGAGGGGCTCGAGGAGGACGCCGACGAGCACCACGCCGAGGACGGCGAAGGCGGCAGTGCCCACGAGCAGCGCCGTGGTCACGCTCCCGGAGCGCAGGCTGCCCATGCTGGAGCCGCTCTGCGAGAGCTGCGAGCAGGCCAGGGCGGCGAGGGCCACCCCGTAGAAGACGACACCGCCGCGGGTGACGACAGCGGCCTGCTCGCTTGGGGCCGTGAGCAGGAGGGCGAGGGTGACGAGTGCGAAGGGAACGGCGAGAGAGCGGGGGGCGTTCTCGATCCAGACGCCGCTGCGGGAGCGCCAGGCCGCCCAGGCCCACAGCAGGACGAGGAGGAAGGCGCTGGTCATGACCGCGGGGATCCACTCCTTGATGGTTCCCGTGCGAAGGATGAAGTCGGTAAGCCAGCCGAAGTCCCAGAGGGCGAGGTCGCCCGCGTACTGGATGCGGAGGGCGCCGTACAGGACGAGGAGGCCGATCACGCCCACCGCCAGCGCGCGCTTGCCGGCCCCGACGCCGAACCAGTCGAGCACGGCGGGGGCGAAGAAGGAGACAAAGGCGATGACGACGAAACCGGGCGCGCTCACGAGCTCATTCCCGGGCTCCGGGAAGATGCGCATGACGACTTCGCCGATGGTGTAGAAGGCGAGCGCTTCGGCGCCGAGCAGCAGGACGAGGGCGGCGCGACGGATCACACGAGCACCTCGCTTGCCTCGAAGCGGCGGCCGGCAACACGCACCGGGAGGCCCCCCAGCTTGTCGAGGTCGACACGCTCGGAGGTGACGACAACGGCGACGCGGTAGCCCTCGTCCTGCAGGCGGCGCATGGCCTCGGCGAGCTCGTCGGGGATGAAGGCCGCGGTGAGGATGAGGGTCGAGCCGAGCGGGAGGCGGCTTGCCTCACGGCGGAGGCGTCCGGCGAGATCCCCCATGGTGAGGGGCTGCACGACGGCCAGGGTCTCGAGGATGCGGGGGAGCTGGGAGCGGGCACGGGAGGGTGGGAGGCGGATCGGACGGTCGGAGTTCGGCAGCGAGCCGTTCGCCAGGAGTCCGACGGCGTAGCGGCGGCCGGTTGCCCAGACCGCGAGCGATGCCGCCATGGAGACCGTGCGCTCAAGATCGTCCTTCAGGTAGCCCTCCCAGGAGTGCTCGAGGGTATCGATGTTGAGGAGGACGTAGAGGTGCTGGACGGCAGAGGGTTCGTACACGCGGGACTGAAGCTCGCCGTGACGGGCGGTGGCCTTCCAGTCGATGCGGCGAAGCGGGTCGCCGGGCTCGTAGTCGCGGAGACCGGCGATACGGAGGGGATCCTCGAAGATTCGGTTGCGGCCCTTGGAGTCGCCGAGAGGGCGGTCGGCGGGGAAGCCGAGGTCGTCGAGGGCGAAAACGCGCGGGTAGGCGATGAAGGGCGTCATCTCGGCCGTGTTGAGATGGCGGGGGAAGATGCCGAGGATGTCGGCGGAGTGGAGCTGGGTGGGACCGATCTGGAACTGGCCGCGCTCCCGGGAGCTGATCTGCATGCGCCAGCGCCTGCGCTCGTACCAGCCGAGCGCGCCTCGCCGCGTCAGCCAGTTGAGGCCCGGCGCGGAAGCGGCAGGGAGCTCCTCGCCCTCAATCTCGAGCTCCTCCGAGATGGCGAGGCGCAGGTCGAACCAGGGGAGGGGCAGGGGCTTGCGGTTCTCCATCTCGATGCGCAGCTCGACCTGCTCGCCCTGGAAGGCGCGGGCCTCGCTGAGGTTGCTGCTTACCCGCACGCGGCGGAAGAGGTAACGAGCCCAGAGACGGCTGATCGTGCCCACGATGAGCACGACGACGCCGATGCCGGTGACCATGGGCTGGCCCGTGCCCGCACCGACGCCGATGAGGACCGGTCCCGCGAGCAGCCAGAGGTCGCGGAAGACCATGGGTTAGGCCCGGCGGGCAGGTACCGGCGACATCACTGGCGCTGCCAGGGCGACTCGTCGCCGGACGACGAGGCGGTCGGGGCGGGGCGGGAGGAGGCGGTGGGGGCGGGACGGGACGAGGCCGTGGCCCTTGCGGAAGCACTGACGGCGGGCTCGTCCTCGATGGGGACGGGGACGCGCTCGAGCACGTCGGCGATGAGGTCTTCTACCTCGCGTCCGCGAAGGCGGGTCTGGGTGGAGAGGATGAGGCGGTGGGGGAGGACGTGGGGCGCCATCGCCTTCACGTCGTCGGGGAGGACATAGTCGCGTCCGTTGATGGCGGCGTAGGCGCGGGCGGAGCGGAAGAGGGCGAGGCTGGCGCGGGGGCTGGCGCCCAGCTCGAAGGCAGCCTCGTTGCGGGTCTCGCGCACGATGCGCACCGCGTAGCGGCGGATGGCCGGGTCGACGTGCAGCCGCTGGAGGGTGTCCGCCATCTCGGAGAGCCGCTCCGCGGTGACCACCGGCTGGAGGGCGTCGAGAGGGTTCGTGTGTTCTTGGCGGGCGAGGATCTCGTCCTCGTCGTCCTCGCCGGGATAGCCGATCTTGAGGCGCAGGAGGAAACGGTCGAGCTGGGCCTCGGGGAGCGGGAAGGTGCCCTCGAGCTCGACCGGGTTCTGGGTCGCGATGACGAGGAAGGGGCGGGGCAGGAAGGTCGTCTCCCCCTCGACGGTGAGCTGGCGCTCCTCCATCGCCTCGAGGAGGGCGGCCTGCGTGCGGGGGGTGGCGCGGTTGATCTCGTCGGCGAGCACCACCTGGGCGATGAGCGGTCCCTCGCGGAAGGCGAAGTCCTGGGTCTTCTGGTCGAAGTAGTGGATGCCCGTGATGTCGGACGGCATGAGGTCGGGCGTGAACTGGATGCGCCTGAAGGAGCAGCCGAGGGAGCGGGCGATGGCCTTCGCGAGGGTGGTCTTGCCGGTGCCGGGGACGTCCTCGAGGAGGATGTGGCCCTCGCAGAGGAGGGCGACCAGGGCCAGCTGGACGACCTCGCTCTTGCCCACGATGACGCGCTCGACGCTCGTGCCGAGGTCGGAAGCAACTCCGTAGATGGTGTTGACGTCCTCCGTGGAGAGACGGGTGGTGGCATCGGTCATGGGGGCCCCCTGGCAGGGGGAATCGTAGGGCGTGGACCGGACCAGCGCGAATCCGTGGCAAACTGCCGAAATGGCCGACGTACGCTCGATCGCGCTGGGCGACAACACCGTGCACCTCGTGGAACGGGCCGGCGCTCGGCTGCTGGTCGACACGGGGCCCGATTTCGCAGGGGCCTGGGAGGCGCTGCGGGAGGGGCTCGGCAGCGAACTGCCGGACGTGGTGGTCGCGACGCACGGGCATCACGACCACGCGGGGCTGGGGCGCAGGTGGCAGGAAGCGGGGACATCCGTCTGGGTCGGCGCCTCCGATGGCTCCCTGACGGCGCGTCCACTGCTGCAGTCGCCGGCGGAGACGGCGGCGATGCTGGCGTGGGCGGAAGGCACGGGCGCGCCCGCGGAGACGCTCGCGCATGTACGTCAACGGATCGAGTCGCGGCGGGCAGCGGCGCGGCGGGCGGCGGAGTCGCCGGAGTACCCCGAGGACGGCGTTCGCTGGCCCACGGGGCTGCGCTACCCGCCGTTCGAGGCCGCCCGGCTCGTCGAGGGCGATGGGGAAGTGGCAGGGGTCGAGATCCTGGCGGCGCCGGGGCACACGCCCGGGAACGTCGTGCTGGCCGTGCGGGAGGAGGGGTGGCTCTTCTCGGGCGACCAGCTCCTGCCGGACGTCGACCCGCTGCCCGCGATCCAGTTCGTGGCGGAAGGCGAGGAGCTGCGGCGTTTCCCCACGCTGGCGCACTTCGCAGCCTCCCTTGAACGGCTGGCGACGAGCGGCTTCACCCGCTGCTTCCCCGGCCACGGGGAGCCGTTCGACGGGGCAGGGGAGGCCCTGGCGGGGGCGCTGGCGCGGATCGAGCGCCGCTGCGCGCGGGTGCGGGAATCATTGCGGGAAGCGGGTCCGGCAACGGTGTACGAGCTGTGCGCCCGGCTCTACCCGCGCGGGACCGCACGGCATTTCTGGCAGACGGCGTCGAGCGTGCAGGGACAGCTCGACCTGCTGGCGTCGCGGGGCGAGGCGCGGGAGGCGGACGGGCGCTGGGAGGCCTGTTAGGCGGCGTCCTGACCCGCGAGGTTGCGGGGAACGCCTATCATCATCTGCAGGCGCTGGGGTGGCGGAACTTGGCAGACGCAGCGGACTTAAAATCCGTGGCCGAAAGGCGTGAGGGTTCGAATCCCTCCCCCGGTACCAACCCCTACCGGCACGAAGTCACGGGCAGCTCATGGCCATCCTTGACGCGCGGGCAGCGCGGCCATAGGCTCGCGGTGGCTCTTTTCGTTCAGGTGCCCGTCCCAGGGAGAATAGGGAAGGCGGTGAAAATCCGCCGCGGTAGCGCCACTGTAAGCGGGAAACGGGAGCCGAGGTCCACTGTCGGGAAACCGATGGGAAGGGCACGGCAGAACAGCCCACCCGCAAGCCAGGAGACCTGCCTGGACGAGAGGTGACATCTCTCCGCATAGAGAGGTGCCCTCGACCCCGGGCGTCAATTCCGGACAGTCGAAGACGGTACCTCCAGCGGCAGAGACGCTGGAGGTCTTGTTTTGCAGGCGGTTGGGCTCACCACCCTGCGCAGCTACCGGCAGCTTGGCATCAGCGCCCGGCTGGCGATCGGCGGGACGGTCCTGCTGGCGCTGGTCATCGTGGTGGGCCTCATCTCCCTCAGCCTCGGCCCGGTCGACATCTCCGTCGGCGACGTCGCCTGGATCCTGCTGTCCGCGCTCGGGTTCGACACACCCGAGTTCGGGCGGACGGAGCAGCTCGTGATCGAGCAGATCCGGCTGCCGCGGATCATCGTGGGGGCGGCGGTGGGGATGGCCCTGGGGGTGGCCGGGGCGACGATGCAGGGACTGTTCCGCAACCCCATGGCCGACCCGGGCATCATCGGCGTGTCGGCGGGCGGGGCGCTGGGAGCAGTGATCGCGATCGCGGCGGGGCTGACGGGGCTCTTCTTCCTGGCGCTGCCGCTCTTCGCCTTCGCGGGGGCGATCGCGGCTGCATTCCTGGTCTACGGCATCGCCGTGGTCGGCGGGCACTTCTCCATGGCGACGCTGCTGCTGGCGGGCGTGGCCGTGAACGCGTTCCTGGGCGCGATCGTCTCGGCGATCATCATCTTCCTGCCCGATAACGAGCTGCTGCGCGAGGTCCTCTTCTGGCTGGCGGGCGGGCTGGACGCACGCGCCTGGGAACACGTGCGCATCGCGGGGCCGCTCATCCTGGGAAGCACGATCGTGCTCCTGATCATGGCGCGCGACCTGAACCTGCTGATGCTGGGGGACGACGAGGCGCGCTCGATGGGCGTGCGCGTCGGCCTCACGCGGAGCGCGCTGCTGGCGACAGCGGCGCTGGCCACGGGCGCGGCGGTGGCCGTGAGCGGAACCATCGCCTTCGTGGGGCTGGTCACGCCGCATGTCCTGCGCCTGGTGATGGGGCCGGATAACCGCGTGCTCATCCCCATGAGCGCCCTCGGGGGCGCCGTCTTCGTGATGGTGGCAGACACGGTCGCCCGGATGGTCATCCAGCCGGCCGAGATCCGTGTCGGGATTCTCACGGCGTTCGTGGGAGCGCCGTTCTTCATCGCCCTGCTCATCAAGAACAAACGGCAGGTGTACTCGCTGTGAGCCGGAAGGAGGAGTCCATGACGTCCGAAGCAGAAGCCGCGGCAACGGCCGCCGAACGGCGTCCACGCGTGCGACAGGGCGTCGTCATCGTCAATACGGGCGAGGGCAAGGGCAAGACGACCGCGGCGCTGGGGGTCATGTTCCGGGCGTGGGGGCGCGACTTCCGAACCCGCATGTTCCAGTTCATCAAAACCGCCGGAGCGCGCTTCGGCGAACACCGCGCCGCGGAGAGGATCGGTATCCCGATCGAGGCAGGCGGTGACGGCTGCACGATTCGCTCGAAGGACACGGCACAGGCGGCAGCGCTTGCGGCGCAGCAGTGGGAGCGCTGCAAGGAAGCAATCCTCTCGGGAGAAGACGACCTCATCGTCCTCGACGAACTGGCGTACGTGCTGCATTACGGCTGGGTTCCCACCGGAGACGTCATCGAGACCCTTCGGCGCCGGCCCGACGGAATGCACGTGATCATCACGGGGCGGTACGCGCCCCAGGAACTCATCGACTTCGCCGACCTGGTGACGGACATGCGGGTGGTCAAGCACCCGTACCGGGACCAGGGCATCAAGGCCCAACTCGGGATCGAGTTGTAGCGAATGCCTCGCAACCGAAGTGGCCGAACCATCACGAACGAACGGCTGGGATCCGCCCAGAGAGCGGAAGCCTGCCAAAAGGAGCAATCGTGTCCCTGAAACCACTCCGTCTACTTCTCGTGCCGCTCGTCTTCCTCGTGCTGGGGTACGCGCTCGTGGCCTGTGGCTCCGACGAGGAGCCGCCGACCACACCGGCGGCAACCGCCGAACCGACCCCGGCATCGACGCCCGAACCGACGGCCACGCCCACCGAGGCTCCGACAGAGGCGCCCACGGAAGCGGCGACGCCGGCAGCCACGCCGACCGAGGCGGCGACGCCCGCCCCCACGCCGGAACCAACTCCGGCGGCGCGCTCGCTCGAGGGAGTGCGCGGGATCGTCGACCACACGAACACGGGCTGGCCGCGGGAGGTCGAGGGCCTGAACGGGGTGATCAGCATTCCGGCCAAGCCGCTGCGGATCATCACAGCGTCCGTCGGCCACGACGAGATGACGCTCGCGATCGTGCCGAACGAGCGACTGGTGGCCGTCGGAGGCGCCACGAAGAACGAGACGTACTCGAACGTCGCGCACCTCGTGCAGGAGAAGGCCGAGATCTCACGCGACCCGGAAGTCATCATCGCGCAGTCGCCGGACATCGTCGTCACCAGCCCGTTCATGGCCATTGAGGTGGTCGAGGCGCTACAGCGGGCGGGCATCCCCGTCATCCAGACGGAGCTGGAGCAGGGGCCCGAGGCGCGTATCAACGCGATCCTGCTGATGGGCTACATCTACGGCGAGGAGGAGCGCGCCTGGGAGTTCGCCGACGAGGTGCAGGCGCGGTACGACGCGCTCGTGGCGGTCACGAGCGTAAAAAACCCGAAACCCCGCGTACTCGCACTGACGCAGTACGCCGACACGCTCTGGGTCGCGGGGGGTCGATCGACAGAAGGCGGGGTCATAACCGCCGCGGGCGGTTTGAACGCAGCAGAGGACGCGGGCGTCACGGGGAACCAGACGACCAGCCTCGAGGGCGTGATCGCAATGGCCCCGGACATCATCATCATCCCCCAGCCGGTGGCGTTCGGCGCGGAGGAGTTCCGGCAGAGCCTGCTGGAGCACGAGGCGCTGGCCGAGCTCCCGGCGATCAAGAATGGGGCCGTCTTTGTCGTGGAGAGCAAGCACTTCACGACGCTCTCGTACTGGAACATTCGCGGGGCGGAGGACCTAGCGCGCATGCTGTGGCCCGACGACTTCCCCGATCCCCCCGCGGAATCCTTCAGCCTGGCCGAATAGGTGACTCCATGACTGCCAACGGCAACTCCCCGGCATCGGTTGACGCACAGGCCGTCTCCTTCAGCGTCGAGGCGAGGACGCTGCTGGACCGGATCGACATGCGGGCGGAGCGGGGCCAGTTCGTCGGCTTGATCGGCCCGAACGGGGCGGGAAAGTCGACGCTGCTACGGACGCTGTCAGGCGTGCTCCGGCACCAGGAGGGGGCGGTCTGGCTGGAAGGCTCGGACCTGTCGTCGATGGCGGCGAGGGATGTCGCCGCGATGCTGGCGCTGGTGCCGCAGATCGCGCCCTACACGCAGGGCTTCACGGCATTCGAGCTGGTCCTGATGGGACGCTACCCGCACCTGGGGCGGTTCGAGGTGGAGGGGCAGGCGGACGACCGCATCGCGGAGCGGGCGATGCGGCTGACCGAAACGGAGCAGTTCGCCGAGCGGACGCTGGAGACGCTCTCCGGGGGTGAGCGCCAGCGCGTCTTCCTCGCTCGGGCGCTGGCGCAGCAGCCGCGCATCCTGCTGCTGGACGAGCCGACCTCGAACCTCGACATCCTGCACCAGCTCACGATCCTCGGGCTGGTGCGGCAGCTCGTCGACGACGGGCTGACGGCCATCGCGGCGATTCACGACCTGAACCTGGCGGCCCGCTACTGCGACCGGCTGGTCCTGATCAGCAACGGCCAGGTCGCGACCGAGGGTCCGCCCGAGGACGTGCTCACCCCGGAGACGATCGAGTCGGCATTCGGCGTTCGGGCGGGGGTGTACCGCGATCCGGCGACGGACGCGCTCGCGATCAGCCTGATCGGTCCGGCGGCGGAAAACGGCGCCGCCTTCGGGTCAAACGGCAATGCCGCCGGCAGCAACGGCGCTCACAGTGCCTCCCGAAGCTGACACCGCCGATGAGGGCGCCCCGGAAGAAGGGGCGACCGAGACGCCGGAGCGGCGACGCGTCCGGCACGGGCTCGTCGTCGTCAACACCGGTGAGGGGAAGGGGAAAACGACGGCGGCGCTGGGCGTCCTGTTCCGGGCCTGGGGGCGGGACTTCCGGGTGCGGATGTTCCAGTTCATCAAGCACTCGACCGCCCGCTTCGGGGAGCACCGGGCGGCGAAGAAGCTCGACATCCGCATCGAGGCGCTGGGCGACGGCTTCACCTGGCTCTCGAAGGACATGGACCAGACGACGGCGCTGGCCGTGGCGCAGTGGGAGCGCTCCAAGGAGGCGATCCTGGGCGGGGGCGAGGACATCATTATCCTCGACGAGTTCACCTACGCCATGCACTACGGATGGGTGCCGGTGGACGACGTGCTCGACACGCTGAGGCGGCGGCCGGAGGGGATGCACGTCATCATTACGGGGCGGTACGCGCCCGAGGCGCTCGTCGAGTTCGCCGACCTGGTGACGGAGATGAGACTGGTCAAGCACCCCTACGAGGAGCAGGGCATCCGGGCACAGCCGGGGCTGGAGTACTAGCGGTGTCGCTCGAAGACGTCGTCGCGGCGATCGCGCCGGCGGACCCCTTGGCAGGCGAGGCGGCTCGGCTCCGCCAGGAGCGGCTGACGAAGCCGCCCGGGAGCCTCGGGCGGCTGGAAGCCCTGTCGCTGCAGGTGGCGGCGATCCAGGGGCAGGAGTGCCCGAGCGTCGGGGGCAAGGCGGTAATCGTGGCGGCAGGCGACCACGGGGTGGTGTCGCAGGGGGTGACGGCGTATCCGCAGGAGGTCACGGCGCAGATGGTGCTGAACTTCCTCTCGGGCGGGGCGGCCATCAGCGTGATGGCGCGAAGGGCGGGCGTGGAGCTGGTCATCGTCGATACGGGGGTGGCGACGCCCCTGCCGGAGCATCCGGACCTTCGCGTGCTGGACGTGGGAAGGGGAACCGCCGACATCACGCAGGAACCGGCGATGTCGCGGGAGCAGGCGGAAGCGTGCGTGCTCGCGGGGGTTGGGCTGGCGCGGGAGGTGGCGGACGCCGGGGCGGACGCCATCGGGACGGGCGACATGGGCATCGGGAACACGACGGCGTCCAGCGCCATCACGGCGGCCGTGACCGGCTACTCGCCACGCGAGACGACGGGACGGGGGACGGGGCGCAGCGACGACGAGCTGGCGGCGAAGGTGGCGGTCGTCGAGCGGGCGCTGGCTGTCAACCGTCCCGACGGCGGGGACGGGCTGGACGTACTCGCGAAGGTGGGCGGCTTCGAGATCGGCGTGCTGGCGGGGGTCGTGCTGGGCGGCGCCATCGCGCGAAGGGTCGTCGTGATCGACGGGTTCATCTCGGGGGCGGCGGCGCTCATCGCGCACAGCCTCTGTTCGACCGTCTCCGATTACCTGGTGGCGTCGCACCTGTCGGCGGAAGCGGGACACCGGATCGCGCTCTCGCACCTAGGTCTGCGGCCATTGCTCGACCTGAGGATGCGGCTGGGCGAGGGGACGGGAGCCGTGCTCGCGATGGGGCTGGTCGAGGCGGCAGCGGCGTGCCTCTCCGAGATGGCGACGTTCGACGAGGCGGGCGTTTCCGGCGCCGGGCCCGGGGATTGAGCGAGCGGGCGCCGTGACGGGTCTGCGGCTGGCGATCGGGTTCCTGACGGTGCTGCCCGTTGCCCCTGCGGGCGAGGCGCGGATGGGACCGGCGCGCGCCTGGTTCCCGCTGGTGGGGCTGGGCCTGGGGGGCGTCCTGCTGGGGCTGAACGCGGCGGCGCGGGAGGCGTTGCCGGCGCTCGTGGTGGGGGCGATCCTCGTCGCGGCCCTGCTGGCGCTGACACGGGCGATTCACACCGAGGGGTTCCTCGACTGCTGCGACGGGCTGTTCGGGGGCTACTCGCGCGAGGACCGCCTTCGCATCCTGCGGGACACCCATGTGGGGGCGTTTGCGGTCATCGGCGGGGCGGCGCTCCTGCTGCTGAAGTGGAGCGCCCTCGCCGGCATCCCGGACGGGGCTAGAACGGGCCTGCTGCTGGTGTTCCCCTGCCTCTCACGGTTCGGGATGGTCGCGACGATGGCGGCGTTTCCCTACATCCGGGAGCAGGGGCTGGGGACGGCATTCCAGGAGGGGCGAGGTTGGTGGCAGGTCGCACTGGCCGCGGCCATCGCCGCCGCGGCCGCGGTGCTGTTCCTCGGGGGCGGGGGCGCGATCCTGCTTGGCGCCGCCGTCGTGGTGGCGCTGGGGCTGGGGCGGTGGATGGCGGGGATGCTGGGCGGCCTGACAGGCGACACGTACGGGGCGGTCAACGAGGTCGGGGAGGTAGTCGTGCTCGTGCTGGGGATCGCGCTGTTCGCGGCGACTCCCGAGATCTTCGGGACGCCACTCTGGTAGACACGGGCATGAGGAGCGAGGCGTGAGCAAGCGACTGACCCTGGTCCTCGGGGGCGCACGGGCGGGGAAGAGCACCTACGCGCAGAAGCTCGCGTCCAGCGGCGAGCGTGTGCTGTTCGTGGCGACCGCGGAGGCTGGTGACGCGGACATGGAGGCGCGGATCGACGCGCATCGCGAGAGCCGCCCGGAGGACTGGGACACGCTCGAGGAGCCGCTCGACCTCGTCGGGGCGCTGGAACGCGCCGCCGACCGCTACGACACGGTTCTGCTGGACTGCCTCACGCTCTGGGTGAGCAACCTCCTGCTTCGGGATGGCGAAGACGGCGCGGAGGGCACAGATATCCCCGCCCAAGTCCACGCACTGCTGGAGGCGTACGAACGGGGGACGGCCTCGTGGATCGTGGTCAGCAACGAGGTGGGGCTGGGGGTAGTGGCGCCTACGAGACTGGGACGCCTCTACGCCGACGAGCTGGGGCGGGCGAATCAGATCGTGGCGGCGGAGGCCGACGACGTGTTCTTCCTTGCGGCCGGTCTGCCGCTAAACCTGAAGAAGCTCAGCGACGGCGCTGACTAGCCTCCAGCGCGAAGCCCCATCACGCGGTAGACGAGCTCCATGTCGAGGTGCTCACGCACGTGGGCGGCGAGCTTGTCGTACTCGGTGTCAGGGTCGACGTCGTCGGTCGGAGGGGGGAGGTTCACGCCCTTGCGCCTCGCGACGTACTCCAGCACGCCCCGCCGGACCTCGCGGTTGTGGAAGAGCCCGTGGAGGTAGGTGCCGAGGGTAAGTCCCTCGTCGTCGAGGGCGCCGTCCGGGGAGTCGACGGGCCGGCCGGAACGAGTCGCGAGGCGGAAGGGAGCGGCGGCGTCTTCCCGGGGGGAGACGCCCATGTGTATCTCGTAGGCCGTTAGCTCAGCGCTTCCGCAGTTGCTCAGGAGGCCGCGCGCCTCAGCGACGCGTCCGCTTACCTGATGCGTCACTTTCTCGGGAAGGAAGGTGGTCGATGTGGCGAGGAGACCGAGGCCCTCGCTGACGGGGCGGCGGGATTCGACGCCGTCCGGGTCGCGGAGTTCGCGGCCAAGCATCTGGTAGCCGGCGCAGATGCCGATGACGGGCGTCCCTTCGCCTCGCCCCGAGACGATGCGGTCGGCGAGGCCCTGGGCGCGGAGCCAGCCGAGATCGTCGACGGTCGTCTTGCTGCCGGGAATCACGACAACGTCTGGGGCGCCGAACGCGTCAACGGACGCAACGTAACGGACGCGGACGCCGGGCTCGTGGCGGAGAGGATCGAAGTCGTCGAAGTTGGCGATGTGGGGCAGGCGCATGACGGCGACGTCGACGACGGTGTCGGCGTCGCTGCGAAGGCCGGATTCGAGGCCGAGGGAGTCCTCCTCGGGGACGTGGATATCGAAGTAGTAGGGAATCACTCCGGCGACCGGCACGCCCGTGCGCTCCTCGAGAAAGTCGAGGCCGGAGGTGAGTAGCGAGGGATCGCCGCGGAACTTGTTGATGACGTGCCCCTTCACGAGCGCCTGCTCCTCGGGGTCGAGGAGGACCATGGTGCCGACGAGTTGGGCGAAGACGCCTCCCCGGTCGATATCGCCGACGAGGAGGACGGGCGCCTGCGCGTAGCGGGCGACTCGCATGTTCACGATGTCGGAGTCCTTGAGGTTGATCTCGGAGGGACTGCCCGCACCCTCGATGACGACGACGTCGTAGTCCTCGCGCAGGGAATCGAGGGCGGCAGTCACCTCTTCCCAGATGGCGGGCTTCATCGTGTGGTACTCGCGGGCGGACTGGACAGCGCGGGGCCTCCCCATGACGACGACCTGCGAACGCGCCTCGGCCTCCGGTTTCAGCAGCACGGGATTCATCTCGACCGTTGGCTCGACAAGGGCGGCAGCGGCCTGAACCGCCTGCGAGCGCCCGATCTCGCCTCCGTGGGGAGTGACATAGGAGTTGAGGGACATGTTCTGAGCCTTGAAGGGGGCAACCTGGTAACCGTCCTGGGCGAAGATGCGGCAGAGGGCGGTGGCCAGGATCGACTTGCCCGCGTGGGATGAGGTGCCCTGGACCATGATGGCCCTGGCGCGCGCCGTACTAGCCATCGGCCAGTACCTCTCGCAGGGCCTCAACAAGGCGCGCGCAATCGCCACGCCCGCGGACGGCGACACGGATGTGTTCGCGCAGGCCGAACGACGCGCAGTCGCGCACAGCGAGGCCGCGGCGAAGCAGGGCGCGTCGCAGGCCGGCGGCATCGCCGACCTTCACCAGAAGGAAGTTCGTGGCCGAGGGCGAGACCGTCAGGCCAAGGGCGGCGAGCTCGGCGCAGAGATAAGCCTTCCCCTCGGCGATCACCGCTCGCGCGGCGGCGACGTGGTCGTTGTCTCGGAGGGCGGCGAGCCCGGCCGCCTGGGCGACGGCATTGACGCTCCAGGCGTGCTGCAGCGCGCGTGCCCCACGGATGACCTCGGGCTGCGCCGCCAGGTACCCGAGCCGGACCCCGGCGAGGGCGTGGTCCTTGGTCAGGGAGCGCAGGATTGCGACGTTCCCGCAACCCAGGAGCGGCGTCGCGTCCCAGGGACTGTCGGCGAGGCTCGCATAGGCGTCGTCGAGGAGGAGCAAGTCGCCTTCTCCGACCGCCTCGATAAGTCGCTCGACGGGTTCCCGGTCGAGGTAGACGCCGGTCGGGTTGTTGGGATTGCAGAGGAACACCAGAGCGGGCCGGAGTTCCCGGATGGCCCGGACCGCCTCCTCGACCGGGAGGCGGAACCCGAGGACTTCCGTTGCCGTGCAGTGATGCACGTCCGCTCCCGTCGCCACCACAGCGGCTTCGTACTCGCCGAAGGTGGGGTCGAAGATGACGCAGCGATCGTCGGGGCGCAGGCGGGAGCGGGTGAGCAGGTGGATGAGCTCGGTGGAGCCGTTCCCGACCAGCAGGTGGTCGACCGGCACTCCGAGGCGCTCCCCGAGCGCTTCACGCAGCGCGAGGCTCTCGCGATCGGGATAGGAGGCGAGGTCTGCGGCGGCGGCGGCCTGCCTGACCAGTGCGGAAGGGCCGAGCGGGTTGATGTTGGCGCTGAAGTCGACCACCTCGCCGGGGCGGAGGCCATAGTCGCGCAGTTCGGCGGGGTCAAGTCCGCCGTGCACCGTCGTCCCCCGACCCATGTGCCAGCCCCCTAGCCCACGATGGCGTGCCGGGCGGCCAGCACGCCAAGCGCCAGGAGCAGGCCGAACACGGCCGTGAGTCCTGCCAGTCGTGTGACGAGCGCGATGTCGCGAGCTTGTGGGGCGCGCAGGCCTTCGCCGAGACGGTAGTGACCCGGCTTCTCGAGCTCGATCCCCAGCAGCCAGGCAGCAGCGCCCATAGTCCAGCCCGCGTTCGGGCTCTCCGTGACCCGCCGGTCGCCCAGCATGCCTTGCCAGGCACGAACGGCGGGGAGGCGCATCACCGCGCCGCTCCCCAGCAGGAGGAGGGCGCTGAGGCGGGCGGGGATCAGGTTCACGAGGTCGTCGAGGCGGGCGGCGGCCTTGCCGAGATATTCGTTGGGGCCGCGAAACCCGAGCATGCTGTCGAGGGTGTTCACGGCTCTGTAGGCTACCGCGCCCGGCACTCCCAGTATCGCGAAGGCGAGCCACGGGCTGATGTAGCTGTCCGTCGTGTTCTCAGCGACCGACTCGACGGCGGCGGCTGCGACGAGGGGTGGGGTCAGGGTGGCGGCATCGCGGCTGACAAGGGCCCGCAGGCTGTCGCGCGCGTCATCAAGGCGATCCTCCTCGAGGGCGCGCCGGGTCTGGCCGGCGGCGGCCGAGAGACCCCGCACCGTGAACGCCGTGCGGAGAAGCACCGCCCCGCCGAGAAGGTAGGCCACGGGGCCAAGCGCCATGAGCGCTTCCATGACGAGCCACGCGAGGAAGCCCGAGACCCCCACCACGAGCACAACGACCGCGGCCCCGTGGAGGAAGGCGGCGAGCGGCGCGCTCGGTCTGCGGCGGACAAGCAGCCCGGTGGCACGTCCGATCCAGACGACCGGATGAGTCGCCGCGGGCGGCTCCGGCAGGACGCGGTCAAGTGCGACCGCCAGGACGATCACGGCGGCATCGATTGCAAAATTGCCCCACCACGCTTCGAACATGTGCCGCGATCATGCCCGGCTTGCCTTCCACAGGGGCAAAGGGATGCAGGGAACGGGTCGCCAGGGCGTGCGAGGAGTAGCACAAATGCGCTGTCCCACGAGCCAAAATCCCGCCAAATATGGTCAAAGCCCTTTGCGTGGTGGGCGTTCCGGTCCAGAATGTCAGCATGCTCACACATTTGACCGACCTCGTGTATGCGCGAGACTATCGAGTGAGACATACTGCCCTATGCACCAATTGCTGGAGTGACCCGTGTCTTCGAACATAACTAATACAGCAGATGCGACAGGAACCGATAGGGAATCGGGAGAGGGGTCGTCGGCCCCTCAACTAGCGGAGGGCGTTGTTCAATTAATCAACGCTGTGGTGAAGGGGGTCGAGCGGCAGATCGAGCCGGCGGGCCTCATCAGCATGGAGTTCTCCATCCTGAAGTCCTTCGCCGAGAAGAACGAGTGGACGGTAACCCAACTCGCGGACGTGCTTCCGGCCGATGCCCCGCGCATCAGCCGGCTCGTCTCGAAGCTGGTCGACCGCGGGCTCCTGCGCCGCCGGCGCCGCACGGACGACCGCCGGGTCGTGCTCCTGCGGCTGACCCAGCAGGGCAAGGACCTCACGGCTGAGCTGCGGCAGCGTGTCAACGAGCACGAGACCCGGCTCCTCGCCGGCGTCAGCCCGGAAGAGCTGGAGACGCTGCGGGCCGTGACCTCGAAGATCCTGGCCAACCACGCGACGATGGAGCAGAGCCGGGGTCGCTAACCAGGCGCGACTCACCGGACCTCGAGACCCCGCGACTGGCGGAGATCCGCTCGCCCACCATGCGCGCCGGGAGGGGGAGTGGCGCTGGTGGGCGATACTGGACTCGAACCAGTGGCCTCGTCGGTGTGAACGACGCGCTCTAACCATCTGAGCTAACCGCCCAGCGCGCATCTGAGTCTAGGGCCGGCCCACCTCATCCGCCACCGTGCGGGCGGCGTTTGAAGGCGAGCGGACGCCGGAAGATAATGGTCGTCGGCGCCGAAGTGGCGGAACAGGCAGACGCGCTACGTTCAGGGCGTAGTGCCCCTTGCGGGCGTGTGAGTTCAAATCTCACCTTCGGCACCAGAGACGTGCGCCAGTAGCTCAGTGGATAGAGCGCTACCCTGCGGAGGTAGAGGTCAGAGGTTCGAATCCTCTCTGGCGTACCACCCTTCTTCCCGTAACCTGCCACAGCGCTCAGGCGGCCGGCCCCTCCTGCGCGAGTGCAAGCGCCTCGGCGAGACGGCGGGCGGCGACGGTGGCGAAGGGTTCCTCGTTGCGCTCGACCATGGACCGTACGCGCTCGCAGGCGGCGAGGGCGCCTTCGATCAGCTCGGGAGGGTAGGCGAGAGCGACCTGGTGCTCGGCGAACTCGTCCTCGTCGAGGACGTGGACGGCGCCGTTTCGGCGGCGCACGACATCGAGGTCGAGGTCGACCATCGTGGCCTTGCCCTCGCTCCAGACGGCCGGGGTACAGATGTCGACGTAGACCTCGGGCTCGCCCGTTTCCTGCCAGATGCCCGCCCACCAGTCGTTCGTGACCAGCTTGAGGTTGGTGGACCTGAACGTGATTGGGGGCTCATCGCTCCGCTGGGCGAGGGTGCCGGGCGGGCCCCACAGCCACGTTCCGTATTCGTCCTCGGCCAGCCACAGGAGGTCGTACTGCCAGTGCTGGGTGTCGGGGTACTTGCGGAAGTCGACACGGACGCGGTCGGGGGGCATCGAGCCAGCGTAGGCAGGCGCTGGGGCAGCGACAAATCGGGCCACCTGGGCGCAGCAACGCTCTAGACTGCGGCTGGACGACGGGCCAACGCCCCGGGAGGTTCCTCATGCCGGCGCTGGATGGAGTGCGAATCCTCGACATGACGCAGTACGAGGCGGGAACCTCGTGTACACAGGCGCTCGCCTGGCTGGGCGCGGACGTGGTGAAAATCGAGCGTCCGGGCGTGGGCGATCCGGGGCGCGGAATCTTTACAGGCCAGGACCACTCCGCGTACTTCGTCAACTGGAACAGCAACAAGCGCAGCCTCGCGCTCGACCTGCAGGACCCGCGGGGCAGGGAGCTCCTCCTGCGCCTCGTTCCGCACTACGACGTGTTCGTGGAGAACTACGGGCCCGGAGTGATCGAGCGGCTCGACCTCGGCTACGAGGTGATGAAGACGATCAACCCCGCGATCATCCACGCCCGCATCAAGGGGTTCGGCCTCTCGGGGCCGTACTCCGGCTACAAGTGCTTCGACACGGTGGCGCAGGCGGCGGGGGGCTCCATCGCGGTGACGGGCGAGCCGGACCGGCCCCCGGTGCGGCCCGGCATCACCGTGGGCGACTCGGGGACGGGCGTGCAGATGGCGCTCGCCATCTGCGCCGCCTACATCCAGCGGCTGCGCACGGGCGAGGGCCAGTCGATCGAGATCGCGATGCAGGAGGCGATGACGTACTGGCTGCGGACGGCCATCTCGAGCGGGGCGGACTGGGGACGCAGCGCGGCGCCTCGCACCGGCGGGGGCGCGACCGCGACGTCGAGCGTGTATCCGTGCGCTCCCGGGGGGCGGAACGACTACGTGGTCGTGTTGATCGTGACGCCGCGGATGTGGGAAGCCTTCTGCGAGGCGATCGGGCGGGCGGAGCTCGGCGAGGATCCGCGCTTCGCGACCGCGGCGGACCGCCGCGACAACAGCGGCGCCCTCGCCGAGGAGATCACGGCCTGGACACGCCAGCACGAGAAGCGCGAAGTGATGCGCATCCTCGGGGAGGCAGGGGTGCCCTGCGGGGCCGTGCTCGACACGCAGGACATCTACGAGGACCCGCACCTGAACGAGCGCGGCTTCGTGAAGACGGTCGAGCACGAGGTGCTGGGGGAGGTGCAGCTGCTGGGGTGGCCGCCGCGCATGTCGGAGAGCGAGGTGGAGCTTGTGGGGTCGCCGCTCCTGGGTCAGCACACGCACGAGGTGCTGACGGCGGACCTGGGCCTGGGCGACGCCGAGCTCGCGGAGCTGGCGGAGGCAGGCGTCATCGGCTAGCAGCCGGGGTACTAAAGGCTCTCAGGTGCCTACCGTACGATGGAGAGATGGCGCTCTCCCTGGATACGTCCCAACAACTGCGTTCCGTCAGCGAGCTCTCCGACCTCGTTGAAGCGATCGCCACCGCCCCCTCCACGGAGTCAGAGCCCGACTGGCTGGAATGGAAGTCCGAAGCTGATCTGACGGAACGCAAGTGGCACGCGCGCATCGCAAAGCTCATTGCAGGGTTCGCTAATCGCGACCCTGCTGTGGCCAAGCTTCAAGCCGGGGGGTGTGGCTATCTCGTAATCGGCGCGGAGCCCGGCCACGTAGTTGGTGTTACGCCAGTCGACAACGCGGATCTTCACTCCGGTGTCTCGCGATTCATTCGAAGCTCCACACGCTGGAGTCCACAGAACATCGGGTACGGCGGTAAGCAAGTCCTAGTGATCACGGTCGAGCCGCCCGAGGTGGGTAACCGGATAACGGCAATGCTCAGGGAGTACTCCGACGAAACGGGAACGGTGTGTCGCAGTGGAGAGGTGTTCATTCGACGCTCTGGCAGGACCGAACACGCGGCGCAAGATGACTTCGACATGCTCGTCGAGCGCTACGGTGTCCGCGACGCCCAAACGGTGGGCGTGACACTTGAACCCCTGGAGCCAGCCACAGGGATCGTAGTCGCCTGCCCCCCAGACGAAGTGGACACCTGGCGCCGCCGTGAGGAACGCCTGCTCTTGAGTCCCCTTGAACAGTGGGAACACAGGGAACCGGGCAGACATTGGCCAGTGGCATTCCCCCCCGAGAAGCGAAGCCCAGGCGAATATAAGAGCCAGGTGGCAGCGTACCTCGATAGTGTGGTGGAGTTGCTTCCGGGCCAAGCTCGAGCTAGAGCAATTGAGGGGCGGCCTCCCGGGCTGAAGCTCGTGCTCACAAACAACACCGAGCACAACTTCAGTGCAGTGCGGCTAGAACTGGTCATCAAGGGTCATCTCCACGCCTTTTTCAACCCACGGCACGCCCTTCCGGCAATGCCGACTCGTCCCCGGCGGTGGAGCCCGACGATAGAGCTCGACAACCCCAGGGATGTTTCTGGCATCCTGACCTATGACGATTTCGCTGAACCATCCTTTCCACGCTTCCCCCTTCCCCGCATTCACAATTCCCCTTCGACAAGGATCGAGTTCGGAGACCTCGACCTTCGGCCCGAAGAGAGTGTCCGACTCGATCCTTTGTACCTAGTTGCCGATCGCGAATTGGCAGGACTAACACTGATGGCGGAATGGACAGCCACCTCTTCGAACACCAGTGGGATCGCACGGGGAAGATTCCCTATAGCAGTCTCAACCGACGTGGTGTCACCGCTCCTCGACCCAGTGAAGAAGTAGGCCCGGAGGCCAGCCCACGAACAGCAAGAGGCCGGGCAGTTGCCCGGCCTCTCGGTTGGGTGCGGAGGGATGGGTCGGCTAGGCGCCCTGGAACTCGAAGTCGGGCTCGTGGCCGAGGTAGAGCTTGCCGATGGTCTCGTACAGCGGATGCGCGACCCAGCGGTGGGAGGCGCAGCCGTGCGCGTCGCGGAGCTTGCGCTCCAGCGGGCTGTACATGCGGGCGCCGGTGGTGCCGGCAGTGTTGTGGATCAGGTCTACGGCGTGCATGCAGGCATTGGCGGCGAAGGTGCAGGCAAGCCGCGCCTTCTTCGTGATTTCCGCGCTGGGGTGCTCGGCGCCGGCGTGGAGCTCGTCCTCGACCTCGCGCATCGACTCCATCACGAAGGCGCGGGCGGCCTGCACGGTGGCCTCGGCCTCGCCGGTGCGATACTGGGCCACGGGGCGCTCGCGGAGGGTGCCCGACGAGAGCATCGGCACCTTGTTCTGGGCGAGGTCCTCGAACACGTCGAGGGCGCCACGGCCGACGCCGAGGGCCACGGCCGCCTTGTTGTAGGAAAGGCGGAGGGGCACCGGGATGCGGAACACCGGGTTGGGGTAGTGCGCCGGGAGCGACACCAGCTCCACGTCCCGCCACTTCTTCTCGATGATGGCGCCGTCGCACTTCACGTCGTGGCTGCCGGAGCCGCGGAGGCCGGCAACGTCCCAGGTATCGACGATCTCGAACTTGGACTTGTTGACGAAGAACATCTTCATCTTCGGCATGCCGGTGGCCTCGTCCATCATCGGCCCCTCGGCGTCTTCGCTTTCGTAGATGGGGCAGGACATGAAGGCCCACTCGACCTGGTGGCAGCCGCTCTGGAAGGTGGTCTGGCCCCAGATCTTGTAGTCGCCGTTGGGCTGCTCGACGGCCTTGCCGGGGATGGTGCCGGGGCCACCGCCGCCGCACATGATGACGCGCGGGTTGTCGAGGTAGACCTCCTTGGCGAGGTCCTTGTCCATGCCGCCCGCGGCCATCGCGTTGATCTCGGAGCCGATCATCACGTTCCAGCCGACGGAGGCGTCGATGGCGGAGATGGCTTCGAGGACCTCGATGGTCTCCATCGAACTCGCATCCTCGCCGCCGAGCTCGGGCGGGAGGGTGAAGCGGAAGATGCCCTCATCGATGAGGATGTTGACGGTCTCGTCGGGGAGACGCCGCAGCTTCTGGGCTTCGTCGCCACCTTCGCGAATGACCTGGGTGAGCTTGTGTACGCGCTCAAGTGCGGTGCCTTCGAGCGTCGTTGAGGCTACTGCCACGGGGGCCTCCCTGTTGTTGCCTGAGAATGGATGCGCTAAAGCCCGGTGAGTATACCGCCATGTGTGTACCGGGTCAGGCGGGGCGCAAACGGGGCGGTTGACGCAGGGGAACGCCCCGCCTAGCGTGGAAGGTGCAAATTCCGAAATGGAATCTGCCGCCGGGGGGGCCGAAAGGCTGAGATCCGTGAGGACCACCCCAGGAACCTGATCTCGGTAATGCGAGCGTAGGGAAGCGGCGTGAGAGCAACAGCAACGGCAGGCAGCAGGGGTCGGGCGCAGGAGCGCCGGGCGGCTGCGCGCCTGCCGGACGCGGATCCGGTTAGCACCGGCTGAGCCTGCCTCACCTCTCCCCACCCCCGCTTCGATCGGGCGCCTCCGGCAGCGCAAGGAGGCCGCGCATGATCGTGGAGTTGCAGTGCCTGGCGAGTCCCGCCGGCACACCCGACGACCCGTACAAGCACATCGACGCCGCCATCGGAGTCGTACAGGGTTCGGGGTTGAAGTACGAGGTGGGCGCGCTCGGCACGACCGTCGAGGGCGATCCCGACGAGGTCTGGCCGCTGATGCGGCGGGTCCACGAGGCCTGCCTCAACGCGGGAGCGCAGGGACTCGTGACGGTCATCAAGGTCGAGCAGACGTCGAGCGTCGACGGACCGACTATCGAGAGCCTGACGGGGAAGTTCCGGGAGGCCGGCGATGGCAGCTGAGGTTCCCTCCCTACCACGCACGCTCCCGTTGCGAGGGGGGCGGCTGCTGGGCGGCTGGAGTCGCGCGGCCTGGGAGTACGCGCCGGCGCTCGTGTTGCTGGCGGCGCTGGTGGGGGTGTGGGAGCTGATGGTCGAGGTGCTCGACACGCGGCCGTACATCCTGCCGGCGCCCAGCGCCATTTGGGACGCGTTCATCGACAAGGGGCACCTGCTGCCGAACCACATCCGGGCGACGGCCATCGAGGCCGTGCTGGGGCTCGTGGCAGCGGCGGGCGGCGGCATCCTGCTGGCGGTGCTCATCGCGAGCATCCCGCTGGCGCGACGCGTGCTCTACCCCATCATCGTGACCTCGCAGACGGTGCCGGCGATCGTGCTGGCGCCGCTGCTGATGGTCTGGGTCGGCATCGGGCTGGAGTCGAAGCTAATCGTGGTCGCGCTGGTCGGCTTCTTCCCGATCGTGGTGAGCACGGTTGACGGCCTGGCCTCGGCCGACCGCGACATGGTGGCACTGGTGCGCAGCATGGGCGCGAGCCGGCTCGAAGAGCTGCGCCATGTCCTCATTCCCTCGGCCATCCCCGGATTCTTCGCGGGGCTCAAGATCGCGGCCGCCTACTCGGTCATCGGCGCGGTGATCGCGGAGTGGGTGGCGGCGAAGGAGGGGCTAGGGATCTTCATCATCCGCTCCCAGGCCTCGTTCCGGATCGACCAGATCTTCGTCGCGATCGCCGTGATCGCGCTGCTCAGCATCGCCCTCTTCGTGGCGGTGCACCTGCTGGCGAGGGTCGCCTCGCCGTGGAAATACGCCAATGACCAAGGAGAGAACAACTCATGAGATTCCTGAACGCACGGTACCTGCTGATACCGCTGTTGCTGGTGGCGCTGGGGCTGGTCGTCATCGCGTGCGGTGATGACGAACCGGACGAGCCCACGGATGTCACCTTCATGCTCGACTGGACACCCAACACGAACCACGCAGGCGTCTACATCGCCAAGGCGAAGGGCTGGTACGAAGAAGCCGGACTCAACGTCGAGATCGTCGAGCCGGGCGCGGGCGGGGTCGACCAGACGGTCGCCTCCGGGGGAGCGCACTTCGGCGTCTCCGTGCAGGAAAACGTGATCCCGGCGCGCGAACAGGGCATCCCCATCGTCGCGATCGCAGCCGTCATCGAGCACAACACCTCAAGCCTGATCGCCCTTGCCGAAGCGGGAATCGAGGGTCCCGGCGACCTGGCCGGCAAGACCTACGGCGGCTGGGGCGGGCCGCTGGAGACGGCGCTCATCTCGACACTCGTCGAGTGCGGCGGGGGCGACCCTTCCACAGTCGAGTACGCCATCATCGGGAACGTCGACTACATCGTCGGGATGGAGCAGGGCGACTACGACTTCGTCTGGATCTTCGACGCCTGGGACGGCATCCGCTACACAGAGGTGCTGGGCCGGGACGTGTCGTTCGTGCGCTTCATCGACCACACGGACTGCATCCCCGACTGGTACACGCCGGTGATCGTGACGAGCGAGTCGCTGATCGACGAGGACCCGGACCTGGTCGAGGCCTTCATGGAGGCGACGGCTCGAGGGTATCGCTACGCGATCGAGAACCCGGAAGAGGCGGCCGAGATCCTGCTCGAGGCCGCGCCGGAGCTCGACGAGGCGCTGGTGAAGGCGAGCGCGGCGTATCTTGCCGGGCTGTACACCTCGGACCCCGACAACTGGGGTCGCCAGGAGCTGGACGTCTGGACCCGGTTCGAGCGCTTCCTGCGTGAGGCGGGATTGACCGAGTCGGCGATCGACGTGGAGGACGCGTTCACGAACGACTTCCTCCCGTAGGAGGAGCGATGAGCGAAGCAGCCGTCGCCATACGCGGGCTGCGACACACGTTTCCGGGGTCCCGCCCCGTCGAGGTGCTCGACGGGGTGGACCTGGAGGCTGCGCCGGGCGCGTTCGTGAGCCTCGTGGGGCCGAGCGGCTGCGGCAAGAGCACGCTGCTGCAGGTGCTCGCGGGGCTGCTCGCTCCGGACGCGGGCGAGGCGCTGATCGAGGGGCGGTCGACGGTGGGGGAGCCGGGCCTGGCGGCCTACATGCCGCAGAAGGACCTGCTGCTGCCCTGGCGGAAGGCCATCGGGAACGCCGTGCTGGGCGCCGAGATCGCGGGGGAGCCGAAGGCGGAGGCGCGCCAGCACGCGCTCGACCTGTTCGAGCGATTCGGGCTGGCGGGCTTCGAGGAGAGCTGGCCCTCGCAGCTCAGCGGGGGGATGCGTCAGCGGCTCGCGCTGCTGCGAACGTTCCTGATCCCCCGGCACGTGCTGCTGCTGGACGAGCCCTTCGGGGCGCTGGACGCGATCACGCGTCGCGAGATGCATCAGTGGCTGCAGGAGGTGTGGACGAGCGACGCGCGCACGGTGCTCTTCGTGACGCACGACGTCGAGGAAGCGCTCATCCTCTCGGACGTGGCCTACGTGATGACGCCCCGCCCAGCGCGCATGGCCGCGCGCTTCGAGGTCAACTACCCGCGGCCGCGACGGCCGGAGATCGTGACGGAGCCCGAGTTCGTGGCGGACAAGGCGCGTCTGCTGGCGGCGCTGGACGGCGCCTCTTCGGAGTAACGGGAGCGTAGACTCCGCGCACCCTGCCGGGGAGGGTGCGCATGGCCGGCGAGCAGACCCTCGTACCGCTACTGTTCGACGCCTGGGACGACCTGGATCGCGCCTACGCGGGGATGACGGCGGAGGAGGCGACGGCGCGGACGGACGGGGCGAGCTCGTTCGGGTGGACGTTGCGGCATCTCGTAGGCGGGTTCGACTTCTACGTGAACGAAGTGATGCGGGGCGGGGCGATGCACCCAACCCTTGCGAGGGAACACGCCGAGTACGAGTTCAGCGGGGAGTGCGGGGACTGGGACGCGATCGCAGAGGCAGTACGGGAGGTGCGGGCGGAGGCAGAGGGGTTCCTCGGAGACATGAGCGACGCGGACCTGGCGGCGACGGTCGTGCCCGCGTGGGGACCGTTCCCGGCGACCACCCTGCGTTACCTGCTGTTCCGCATGATCACGCACGCCTACTACCACATCGGAGAAGTGGCAACGCGGCGGGGGCGGGAGCAGGACTTCCCCGGAGCGCTGGCGCGGGTGCTCGAAGGCCCCGACATCGGGCAGGAGTCGTGACGTGGTGATCACGTGGACAGTGGGGCTGACGGCGCGGCCGGAAAGGGAGAACAGCTTCATCGCGCTCGCGAACGAGCTGACGGAGACCTCGAACCGGCTGGACGAGGGCTGCGACATCTACATCTGCCTGCAGAACCTCGACGATGCACGCGACTTCCTCTGGTATGAGCAGTGGGCGACGATGCCGCTGCTGGAACGCCACGTCGAGCGCATCCGGCCGATGCTGGCGGGCGGGCCGGAGGGCCCACAGGGGTCGCGGCTGTACACGTCGATCCAGCGGCGCGAACAGCTCGGCTACGACCTCCTCAACAACCACATCAACCCCGCCCGGGACTGGTACGAGGCCTCGATCACGGGGTGGGCAATCGCGCGGGCGAAGCCCGGTCGGGAGGCGGATCTGCGGGAGCTGGCCGTCGATCTGAGCCGGACCGGTCAGGCGTTCCCCGGCAACGTCACGCACATCGCACATGAACGCGAGGACGTGCCCGGCCTCATCTGCTGGTTCGAGCAATGGCGGGACCAGGACGTGCTCGACGCGCGGGTGGCCTCGCTCGAGGAGCGGTACGGCCCGCCTCCCGGGACGGAGGGCGTCGAGCGGATGCCGGCCGGCATCGCCGACGTGATGGAGTCGCTGGATGCGACCCGCTACCGGGTGGTTGCGACGTAGAGGCGCTACACCTGCCCGTACCGGAAGCAGCCCGTGACGTGGTCGTTCACGAGGCCCGCGGACTGCATGAAGGCGTAGCAGATGGTCGGTCCGACGAAGGAGAAGCCGTAGCCCTTCAGCGCCTTGCTCATGGCGAACGACTCGTCGGTCTGGGCGGGGAGGTCGGCGAGGGACTCGAAGGCGTTGCGGCGCGGTTCGCCGCCGACGAACGACCAGAGGAAGGCGTCCAGCGAGCCGTGCTCCTCTTGCACAGTGAGCGTCGCGCGGGCGCCGGCGATGGCGGCGTCGATCTTGGCCCGGTTGCGGATGATGCCTGCATCGGCGCGGAGGCGTTCCCGGTCGGCGTCGGTGTAGGCGGCGACGGTGGCGATGTCGAAGCCGTCGAAGGCTGCGCGGTAGCCCTCGCGGCGGTGGAGGACGGTGCGCCACGAGAGCCCCGCCTGCGCCCCCTCGAGCATGAGCAGCTCGAAGAGCTCGCGGTCGCCGTGCGTGGGGACACCCCACTCCTCGTCGTGATAGCGCTGCATGAGGGGGTCGTCGCCGCCCCACTCGCAGCGGGTCAGTTCGGGCATGGCGACGACTAGCCTCGGCCCAGGTCTTCGATACGAGTGGCGAACCGCACGGCGAAGCCGTCGGGGTCGGCGATGGCGAAGTCGCGCAGGCCGTAAGACTTGTCCGCGATCAGGGCGAGGACGCGGGCGCCCATCTCTGCCGCCAACTCCCAGTACCGGTCGACGTCGGGCACCATCACGCGAACGTTGGCCTGCGTCGTGTCCGGAACAGGGCCCATGTCGGGCCGCTCATCGAGGAAGAGGAGGTGGCCCTCCCAGGTCAGCTCAACGAAGTCACCGTCGTCCCTTGCCAGCTCGAAGCCCAGTCGCCGGTAGAACGCCGTCGACCGCTTGATGTCCCGCACGAATATCTCGGTGACGAGCTGCTCGGTGGGGTCGACGTAGCGGTTGTCCTCGGGCATGGCGGGATCGTACAGGCCACCGTACGAGGGTGGCGTGTACGATTCGGCCATACTCTGAGAGTGCCTGGAGGCAGCCATGACGGAGGACGCCACCATGCGCGGCAAAGCCGCCATCGTGGGCATCGGCGAGACCACCTACTACAAGCGCGGACAGTCGCCCGACCCCGAGGTCAAGCTGGTGCTCGACGCCGTCCAGCTCGCCGCCGATGACGCGGGCATCGACGTGCGCGACATCGACGGGTACGCCGCCTACGCGAACGACCGGAACGACCCTTCGCGGCTGATGACGGCGCTGGGCACGAAGGACCTGACGTTCAGCAACATGGTCTGGGGCGGCGGTGGTGGCGGCGGGTCCGCGGCGGTCGCGAACGCGGTAGCGGCGGTGCTCGCGGGTTACTCGAAGTACGTGGTCGTCTACCGGGGTCTGGCGCAGGGCCAGTTCGGGCGCTTCGGGCAGGGCCCGCAGGCGGCCGTGGCCGCTGGTCCGGGGGCGTTCACGGCGCCCTACGGGTTGATGTCGCCGGCGCAGTCGTTCGCGATGCGCATCCGGCGTTTCATGCACGAGCACGGGGCCGAGCAGAGCGCGCTGCGGGCGATCTCGCTGGCCACATACCGGCACGCGCAGTCGAACCCGCGGGCGGTGATGTACGGGCGCGAGCTGACCGAAGAGATGTACGACAACTCCCGCATGATCGTGGAGCCGTTCCACCTGTTCGACTGCTGCCAGGAGAACGACGGCGCGGCCGCCCTCATCTTGACGACGGCGGAGCGCGCGAAGGACATGAAGCAGAAGCCGGCGTGGGTGCTGAGCGCGGCGCAGGGGTCGGACTACCGGCAGGCGGCGACGGCGCACAACTCGCCGGACTACGCGACCTCGAACTTCAAGACGCTGGCGCCGCGGCTATACGCGATGGCGGGCGTCGGCCCGGAGGACGTGGACGTGCTCCAGAGCTACGAGAACTTCACCGGCGGGGTGCTCATGAGCATCGTCGAGCACGGCTTCTGCGAGCCGGACGAGGTGAACGATTTCTTCACGCTGGAGAACTTCTCCGCGCCGGGCGGGAAGCTGCCGCTCAACACGAGCGGGGGGAACCTGGCCGAGTGCTACATGCACGGCCTCGAGCTGGTGCACGAGGCGGTGCGCCAAGTGCGGGGCGAATCGACCTGCCAGGTGCCGGACGTGAACGTCTCGATGGTGACGTCTGGGCCGATGGTGCAGCCGGTGAGCGACCTGATCCTGGCGGCGGACCGCGGGGTGGACGCATGAGTGCGGAGGCAGGCAGCTACCTGCCGGAGGGTCTACCCCGGCCCGGGCCCGCGATCGATGGTCTGGGGGCGGAGTTCTGGGAGGCGGCGAAGCGTCACGAGCTGGTGGTGCAGCAGTGCCGCGCCTGCGACGGCTTCCAATGGGGGCCGGAGTGGATCTGCTACCAGTGCCACTCCTACGACCTGACCTACACGCAGGTCTCGGGGCGCGGGATCATCTACAGCTGGGAGCGGGTCTGGCACCCGGTCCACCCGGCCCTGCAGGAGGCGACGCCCTACATCGTCGTGCTGGTCGAGCTGCCCGACGCGGGTAACGTGCGCATGGCCGGGAACCTGCTCGGCGACCGCAGGCAGGACGTCGTCATCGGGGCGGAGGTCGAGGTCGCGTTCGAGGACAAGGGCGAAGGCGACGAGGCGTACACGCTCGTGCAGTGGCGGGTGGTCGAGTAGGCACTGCGAGGCGATGGCCGGAGAGACCAGCGGCCGCTACCTGATCGACGGGGCGGAGCACGCCCCCACGCTCGTGCTGGCGCACGGGGCGGGCGCTCCCATGGACCACCCCTGGATGGAGCGCGTCGCTGGGCTGCTCGCGGGAGAAGAGGTGCGCACGGTCCGCTTCGAGTTTCCCTACATGGCCACGCGACGGACCAGCGACAAGCGTCCAGGTCCGAACCCGTCGCGCGTGCTGGAGGCGGCATGGCGGGAGGTCATCGAGGACCTCGGGGCGGAGGGGCTTGTGATCGGGGGGAAGTCGATGGGTGGGCGCATCGCGAGCATGGTGGCGGAGGAGGCGGGAGTCGCGGGGGTGGTCTGCTTCGGGTACCCGTTCCACCCGCCGGGGAAGCCCGACCGGCTGCGCACAGCCCACCTCGAGGCCATCCAGACGCCGGTGCTCATCCTCCAGGGGGAGCGCGACACGTTCGGGCGGCGGGAGGAGGTGGCGGGATACGGGCTGTCGGAGCAGGTACGGGTGCACTGGCTCGTGGACGGCGACCACGGGCTCAAGCCGCGCAAGGCCTCGGGGCGGACGGAGGCGGAGAACCTGGCGGAGGCGGTGAGGGAGGCGGCGCGGTTCGTGTTCGAGGTGACGGGCGGGTAGACGCGGCTCAGGCGATCGGTTTGTCGCGGGAGCCCCAGACGTCCCAGTGGATGACCTCGGAGACGGGCGGGCGCTCGACGGGCTTGAAGTTGTCGTCGCCGGTGAAGTAGGCGACGGGGAAGAGGGTCGCCTGGCTGATGTCGTCGGGGATGGCGAGGAGCTCGGCAACCTCGTTCGCGTAACGGAGATGGATGCCGGTCCAGGCGGTGCCGAGCCCGCGCGTGCGGAGCGCCATCTGGAGCGACCAGGCGGCGGGCAGGATCTGGCCGTAGAGGCTCGCCTGGGCGCCCTGCCCATCGTTCTCGGCGCGTCCCTCGATGCAGGGGATGATGAGAGCGGGGCAGCGGTGGATGTTGTCGGCGAGGTAGGCGATGACGGGGCGCATGGGCCGGGCGCCGGCGAATTCGTAGAAGCCTTCGCGGTAGAGCCCGCCGATGATGTCGCGCTTGGCCTCGTCGGTCACGACCATGAAGTGCCAGCGGCGGGCCTCGCCGCCGCCGGGCGCAGCCTGAATGGCGATGCCAATGCACTCCTCGATGACCTCGGGCTCGACGGGGCGGTCGAAGTCGAGGCGGCGGCGCACGGAGCGGGTCGTCGTGAGGACGTGGTCGACGCTGTCGCGGTCGTAGGGGCGGTGCTTGTCGTCCTGGGGAGCGCTGTCGTCCATTGGGAGCGCCATTCTGCCACGGGGGAGCGGGCGGGCGGGCGGGGCGCTCGCGCCTTCGGGGGCGGGTGGCAGAATGAGGCGGCTTTGTGAATACACGGGCCGCGAGCGCCCGCGAGAACAGAACCAGCAGGGCAGAGGAGCACCGAAATGGCGGATCGACTGAAGGATCGCGTGGCGATCGTGACGGGCGCGGGGCGGGGCATCGGCGCCTCGATCGCGAAGCTGATGGCGTCCGAGGGCGCGGCGGTGGTCGTGAACGACCTCGGCGGCAGCGTCGACGGTGAGGGCGCAGACGACGCGCCCGCGCGCGAGGTTGTGCGCGAGATCGAGGCCGCAGGCGGCACGGCAGTCGCCAACTTCGACGACGTCTCCGACTACGACGCGGCGGAGCAGATCATCCGCACGGCGCTGAACGAGTACGGCCAGCTCGACATCCTGTGCAACGTGGCCGGCATCCTGCGCGACCGCATGATCTTCAACATGAACGAGGCCGAGTGGGACGCGGTCATCGCCGTCCACCTGAAGGGCACGTTCAACACCTCCAAATACGCTTCCATCTACTGGCGGCAGGAACGCAAGGGCGACTACCGACTGATCAACTTCACGTCGGTGTCGGGCCTCTCGGGATCGCCGGGACAGCCGAACTACGCAGCGGCGAAACTCGGCATCGTGGGTCTGACGTACTCGTGCGCGAACGCGCTGGGCCGCTACGGGGTGACCTCGAACGCGATCAGCCCGGGCGCGGCCACCCGCATGGGCGACACGATCCCGCCGGAGCGGCGGCGCCAGCTCGACGCGGCCCAGCAGCGTGCGGCGGAAGACCGCGCGCGGGAGATGTCGCCGGACAACGTGGCGCCGCCGGTGGTGTACCTGGCGAGCACGGAGTCGGGCTGGATCAACGGGCAGGTGGTCGGGGCCTCCGGCTACCAGGTCTCGCTGTTCAACACGCCGGAGATGATCCGCCAGATCCAGGGCAAGGAGCCGTGGACGGTAGACGACATGTTCCAGCGCATGCCCGCGGTCTTCCGGCCGGCGATCGAGGGAAGGAACTTCTACCAGCGGTCGCAGGAAAGCTAGCGGGAACGCGATGTCGGACGAGCGGGCGGTCCTGTTCGACTTCGGCGGCGTCCTGCTGCGCCAGGACTGGGACGAATACGACGCGTTCTGCGAGCGGAACGGCCTGCCGCCGCGGGCGTTGCGGCGCGCGCTCTACGCCACCGACGAGTGGCGGGCGCTGCAGACGGGACGCATCAGCGACCGCACCGTCTGGCGGGCGGCGGCCATCGCCTCGCTGGCGGAGCACTGCGGCGATCGCGCCGAGGGACTCTTCGAGGAGTGGTACGCGCGCCCGATCCGGCTGCACCAGCCGAACATCGACCTCGCGAACGCGCTGGCGGCGGCAGGGCTGCGGGTGGGGCTGCTGAGCAACGCGGCGCCGGACCTCGAGACGAGGATCACGGAGCAGTTCGGCGTCGAGGTGACCTGGACGGACCGGGTCATCTCGGGGCTGGTCGGGCTGGCGAAGCCGGACCCGGCCATCTATCACCTCGCGGCGGAGCGCATCGGCCTGCCGGAGACGGCCTGCTTCTTCATCGACGACCTGGCGGAGAACGTCGAGGCAGCGCGAGGCGTGGGGATGCGAGCGCACCACTTCCAGGGCGACTACGACGCGCTGCAGGCCGACCTGCGGGCGGCGGGATACGAGTGGGAATAGCCAAGTCCCAGGAGCTCCCTATTCGCCAGGGAGGATCCGCACCGAGCCTATGAGGGCGTTCAGCAGCACCTGAAAACGGAGCCGGTCGCCGGCCGGCAGGTCCTCTCGCAGGTGTGGTCTCACGACCTCCTGGGTGTGAATGAAGTTCAGGCTGCCTCGCCCCCTGAAGTCCTGGACGGACGTACCCGAATCTTCGCCTGAGGCCCAGCTGAGGCCGCCCACCAGGCGCATGCCGTCGGGGATCGTGAAGATGAAGGAACCCAGCTGCCACTCCGTGCGACCATCGCCCTCGACGACCTCGCCCGCGTAGATGAGGGGCCGCTCACCGACCCCATGCGTGATGCCACCCTCGAGGTTGGAAGGAACGCCCTCGACGCCACCTGCGACCGCTCGAACCTCGAAGCGATGGCCGGTGTCGCTGCGGAGGTCGGCTACGCGGAAGGCGCGGGTCGCCGAGTCGCTGCCGGGCACGTCCGTCCACGGACCCCACGGGTTCCGGCGAGACTCGCCGGAGTTCCAGGTCGTCCTCCGGTACTGCCATCCAGTGGCGTTGTCGGGGCCACCTGCCCACTCCAGGAGGAGCGAGTCGGGCGAGCCATCCGACACCACAATCAGGCAAGGACCACCTTCCGGCACGGTCTGGCCCGACGCCATGACCGCCAGGCAGGTCTCCATCGACAACGTCGATGTCGGAGCGACGACCGGTTCCTCTCCGCCGTTCCTAACGGCGAGGAAGACCCCCACGGCCACTGCCACCGCAACCGCCCCGCCCAGGACGACGCCTATCCACACCAGTCGTGAACCACGGCGCATGCCATCCATGCGCGTCATCCTAGGACTGCCGCGGGGAGAACTGCCTCCTCAGCGACTGTGCTGGCCACGGCCGAAGGGCGTCTAGCCGAAACGGATGCTGTCCTCGACGTGGCGCATCGGGGGCTGGCGGCGCTCGCGCGCCATCTGGATCACGAGCAGGAGCGGTCCGAAGCGGCCAAGCAGCATGCCCGTGATGAGCAGGCCCCGCTCCCACGCACCCGCCTCGGCGCTCAGGCCGACGGACCAGCCCGAGAGCGTGATGGCGGAGATGCCTTCGAAGAGGGCGTCGAGGGGGGCGGCGTGGGAGGCGGCGATGACGCCGGCGCAAAGGAAGGTGACAGCCCCGCCGAAGAGGAAGGTGATGGCCAGGGCGTGGCGGAACGCTGAGGGAGGCAGCTCGCTGCCGAGCAGGGAGAGTCGGTCGCGGCCCGCGAGGGCGTTCAGGAGACCGGTCGCGAGGACGGCGATGGTCGCCACCTTGAGGCCGCCGCTGACGGAGCCCGCAGCGCCGCCGATCAGCATCAAGCCGGTGCCGAAGACCTTGCTCTCCTCGCGGAAGGCAGCGGTGTCGAGCGTGGTGAAGCCGGTCGTGCGGGTGGATGACTCGAAGAGGGCGAGGAAGGGGCGGCGCCAGCCGGGCTCGGCGGCGAGCGTGGCGGGGTTCGTCCACTCGCCGATGAGGAGCACACCCGCGCCCCCGACGAGAACGGCCGCCATCGCGACGAGGATGACGCGCGTATCGAGGGGAAGTCGGCGGAGGGAGCGCCGGGAGACGAAGAGGGCAAGGGGGATGGGGCCGATCGCGCCAAGCATGGCGAGGGCGCCCGTGACGGCGAGAACGGGCACGTCGTCGTGGAAGGCGGCGTAGCCGCCGTCGGGGAGCGCGAAGCCGGTGTTATTGAAGGCGCTGACGGCGTGGAACGGTCCCCACCAGAGGGCGCGCTCGACGGGAACGTCGGCGGCGAGCATGACGAGGAAGAGGGCGGCGGCGCCGATCGCCTGCGCGGCGAGGGCCGCCACGAGGACAGTGCGGACGACGGGAACCACCTCGCCGATTCCCGGCACACCGCGGAAGAGGCGCTTCATGCCGGAGTCGCGCATCCCGAGGCGGCGTCCGAGGAGCCAGAGGATAACGGTCGCTCCGACGAGATAGAGGATCCCGCCGGAGACGGTGAGGGCGGCGAGGAAGCCCTCGCCGAGGAGCGTCCAGTGCTCCTGCACGGGCACGGTGGCGAGCCCCGTGAGGGTGACGGCGGAGACGGTCGTGAAGAACGCATCGGCGGCCGTCGTGTGGGCGGTGGAGGCGGCGGGGACCAGGAGGAGGAGCGTGCCAGCTACGAGCAGCACGGCGTAGGCCAGCACCGAGAGGAGGACGCCGCTGCGGGGCCAACGCAGCCAGCGGGAAGCGCGCCGCGAGAGGGACAGGTGGATGGCGAGGCGTTGGCCAGCCTCGACTCCGGCAGGGGGACCGTCCCCAGCGGGCTGTCGAGCGGTTACCATCGCTCGCAGTCTGTGATCGGTCCGCGGGTCGGGTCAATCGGCGGCGGTCACGCTGGGAGGAGTCGAGCGATGGCAGTCACCCTGGGCGATGGCGATTTCCGGTACGAGGTGGTGGAGGGCTGGGAGCAGCTTCCCGAAGGGGTCACGCTGCGGGAGACGCCCGGCGTGGCGGTCAACTCGCGCGACGAGGTATTCCTCCTGACGCGCAACACGGACTACCCGGTCATGGTCTTCGACCAGCAGGGGAGCTTCCTGCGCAGCTTCGGACGGGGCGTGTTCGACGCTCGCACGCACGGCATGTTCATCGGCGCGGACGAGGCCGTCTGGTGCGTCGACGACGGGACGCATTCGATCACGAAGTGGTCGCAGGATGGCGAGTTGCTGCTGACGCTCGGGGGCGATCCCGCGCCCATCTGGAGCGGCGCCCCCTTCAACCGGCCAACGCACGCGGCGGTTTCGCCCGTGAGCGGCGACCTCTACATCACGGACGGGTACGGAAACTCGAACGTGCATCGCTACACAGCCGGGGGCGAGCACGTGCTCTCGTGGGGTGGCCCGGGCATCGACGCGGGTCAGTTCATCCGGCCCCACAACGTGGCGGTGGACGAGGAGGAGCGGGTCTACGTGGCGGACCGGGAGGCGCACCGCGTGCAGGTGTTCGACTCCGAGGGGAACTTCCTCGAGATGTGGAACAACATCCACCGTCCGGACGGGATGGTGCTGGGCCCGGACGGGAACATCTATATCGGGGAGCTGAACGGGATGGGCGGCATGGAGGGGTGCCCCGGGCTCGGACACCGGGTCAGCATCCTCAGCCGTGGCGGCGACCTGCTGGCGCGCTTCGGCGACGAGGAAGAGGGCGAGGGACCCGGCCAGTTCATCGCGCCGCACGGCGTGGCCGTGGACTCGCACGGTGACATCTACGTGGGAGAGGTGTCCTTCAGCATCAAGGGCCGCACGCTCGACCCGCCCCGGGAGATGAAAAGCTTCACGAAGCTGCGGCGGCTGTAGGGCCGTGTCCGGCGGCCCGCGCGCATCGGGAGAGCACGCGTCGCGAGGCATGGGCGAGCCGCGCCCGGAAACCCGTGCGCGGCTGGACGTCCTCCGGCAAGCCCTCGAGCAGGAGACACAGCAGCAGGCCGGGTACCCCGCCAATCTCGTCCACGACTACTCCGCGCTTACGCCCTTCCTGCGCTACTCCCTCAACAACATCGGCGACCCCTTCCACGAGAGCAACTACCGGATCAACACGCGCGCGATCGAACGCGAGGTCGTCGCCACCTTCGCGAGTCTCATGCGCATCCCGGTCGAGTCGGCGTGGGGCTACGTCACGTCGGGGGGCACCGAGGGCAACATGTACGGGCTCTACCTCGCTCGGAAGCTGCACCCGGACGGCATCGTCTACTTCTCGCAGGACACCCACTACAGCGTGCTCAAGAACCTGAGCGTGCTGAACATGCGCAACATCATGATCAAGAGCCAGGAGAACGGCGAACTCGACTACGACGACCTGTACGAAACCGTACGCATCCACCGGGACACTCCGGTCATCGTGATGGCCAACATCGGCACGACCATGAAGGGCGCCGTCGATGACCTGGCCCGGGTGGGCGCCATCTTCGACGACCTGGCAATCACGAATCGCTACATCCACGCCGATGCCGCGCTCAGCGGCCTGATCCTGCCCTTCGTGGACGAGCCGCAGCCGTTCGGGTTCGATGCGGGCATCGACACCATCTCGCTCAGCGGGCACAAGGTGATCGGCGCGCCCCTGCCATGCGGCGTCGTCCTGACGAAGCTCGACTACGTGAACGCCGTGGCTCGCTCTGTCGAATACGTGGGCACGCTCGACACCACGCTGCCGGGATCACGCAACGGGTTCACCCCGCTCATCCTCTGGTACGCCCTCGAGCACTACGGGCTTGAAGGGCTGGGGAAGCTCGTGGGGGACATGCTCGACACGGCGGCGTACGCCGTCGAACGCTTCAACGCGAACGGAATCCCGGCCTGGCGGAACCGGAATTCCGTGACCGTCGTGTTCCCGAGGCCAGCCGACGACATCGTGCGCGCCTGGCAGCTCGCAACGCTCGGCGACATCGCGCACATCATCACGATGCCGCACATCACTCGCGCGATGGTCGACGAGATCGTGGACGCTTGCTCACGGAGCGGCGGCCCGACGGAGACATGAGGAGGCTTCGGTGAAGCAGATAACCGTGGCGGTTCAGAACAGGGTCGGCACCATCGCGGACATCACGGAAACGCTCGCCCGCGCCGATGTGAACCTCGTCGCGATCAACACCGAGCGCACCGGCGAGACGGGGCTGGTCACGTTGTCGACGGAGGAGCGCGACCACGACCGGGCGCTCCACTGCCTGGTGGACGCCGGCTACCGGGCCGTCACGGACGAGGCGCTGCTGATCCGGCTGCGGGACGAGCCGGGGGCGCTGGCGAAGGTGGCGGCGCGCTTCCGCGACGCGGGCATCAACATCCAGAGCCTGCACATCCTCGACCGCCACGAGGGCTACGCAACGGTCGCGCTCAACACCGAGGACCGGGAGGCCACCGCCGCCCTGCTCACGCCCGACGAACTGGTGTGAGGGCCGCCTACTGGATGGCGGAGTGGGGCGTGGGGTTGAGGCGGCGGACGACGATGCCTTCGCGCTCCATCATGTCGGGGATCTTCGGGCCGATCTCGTTCTTCCACTCGTCGCTCTGGTAGACGGCTTCGTACTGGGCCTCGCGCTCGGCTTCGTCGCGGAAACGGCGGACCCAGATGTAGACGGTCTCGTCTTCCTCGTCGGTGAAGCTGCCGAGGATGACCATGCCCTTCGACTGCTGGAAGGGGATGATGATGTCTTCCATGAACTCGACCCAGGCCGCCTGCTGGCCGGGCTTGATTCGGTACTGACGCAGCTCGAAGAGCATGATTCGCCTCCGTAGGGGTGATTGACCGGCGGAGTCTACGCGTTCGCGGCGGGCTCGTGATTGTCATCACGAGGCAGGGCGGCTACGATCGGGCCGCTTCTCCCGGGAGGATCGGATGGCCTACGGCACGGGCATCGCGCGCGGACTGGGTTTGACCCTGCGCCAGCTGTTCAAGCCCGTGGATACGCTTGAGTACCCGGAGGTCTCGCGACCGGTTCCGGTGTACGCGCGTACGAACCTGCTCTGGTTCGAGGAGCGCTGCACGGGCTGCAGCACCTGCGCGCAGGCCTGCCCCGACGGCTGCATCCTGGTGGCGACCAGCCAGGACGCCGAGGGCCGCCGCAACATCGACCGCTACGAGATCGACTTCCGCATCTGCATGTACTGCGGGCTCTGCACCGAGGCCTGCCCCTACGAGGCGATCCAGCCGGGCGGCCCGCTCGACGACGCGGTCACGAACTTCGACGAGATGTACCGCGACAAGCACGCGCTGAGCCGGATGGCGCAGTCGTTCCTGAAGCGGAACGACAACACCTACCCGAACGGGATGAAGGCGCCCGACCCCGACGGCGACTTCCACCGGCTCTAGACGATGGCGACGATCACGGCGAACGGTGGCACGATCGAGGCGCCCGAAGGGGCGCCCCTCGTCGAGGTCCTGAAGAACAACGGCATCTACATGTCGAACCTCTGCTACGTGGACGGCCTGAAGCCGTACGCGGGCTGCCGCACCTGCCTGGTCGATATCGAGGGCCCTCCGGGGCTGCAGCTGGCCTGCACGAGCGTCGTCCAGGACGGGATGGTGGTGCGCACGGACACCGAAGAGGTGAAGGAAGGCCGCCGAGCCGTCCTCTCGGTCCTCATTTCGAACCACAGCGAGCGCTGCCTGACCTGCCACCGCCGCGAGCATTGCCATCCGGGCGACATCTGCCTGCGCGACGACGTGGTCACGCATCGCTGCCTGACCTGCTCGAAGAACTACCGCTGCGAGTTGCAGGCCACCTGCGAGATGGTGGGGATGTCGGGCTACGAGCCGTGGGTGGGCGAAGAGCGCACCTTCTACCAGGCGCCGCAGCCACCGGCCGACCGGGCGAACCCGTACATGGAGTTCGACCCGCAGATGTGCATCATCTGCACGCGCTGCCAGCGGGTCTGCGAGGAGAAGCGCCACACCAGCGCCATCACCCTGGGCGGCCGCGGCTTCGACCTGCAGATCACGTTCGGGGCGGGCGGCGCCATTCACGAGAGCAACTGCGACTTCAGCGGCGCCTGCATCGACGTCTGTCCGACGGCGGCGCTCATGGAGCACCCGAACAAGTGGGTGGCGAAGCCGGACACGTGGACGACGACGACCTGCGACTCGTGCGCGGTCGGCTGCAGCATCAGCATGGGCTCCCGCGAAGGGCGCGGGGTGATCGTGCGACCGGGACCCGGGAACGAGTTCTCCGGTGACCAGATCTGCGTCCGCGGGCGTTACCACTACGACTCTCTGAAGCCGCGCGAGCGGCTCTCGCGCCACCTCGTGAAGCGCGGCGTCATCCCGGCGCCGGCCTCGCTCGAGGACGCGGCCGCCGAGGCGGCGAGCGCCCTGCGGGAGGCGGCCGGCAAGGGCCGCGTGGGCGTGCTGGTGGGCGGCACGGTCACGAACGAGGAGGCCTACCTCGCGAGGCTCATCGCCGGCGGCGCCTTCGGCACCACGGCCGACAGCCCCCTTGGACCCGTGGTGCGGGCCGCGAAGGACGCGCTGGAAGCGCGGCTGGGAACCTGGCGCATGGCCACCGACATGACCCGCATCCCGAAGGCGAAGGCGATCGTCGTGATCGCCGACGACCTCGAAGAAAGCCACAACGTCCTCAGCGTCCGCATCAAGGACGCGGTCGCGCACGAGAAGGCGGCCCTGGTCGTCGTCGGCGCGCTGCGGAGCGAGCTTGTCGACTTCGCAACGCACTGGATCCGTCCCGCCGCCGGTGAGGAAGGGCAGGCCGCTGCCGCCCTCGCAGCCGCCGTTGGCGGCGGCGCGGCGACCGGCGACATCGCCGCGGCTGCGGACGCGCTGCGCGCGAGCGAAGGCGCCATCGTCGTGTGCGCGCCGAACCCGGTCTCGCCCGCGATCGCGGGGGCGATGGCGGGAGGGGCGGCAAACCTCGCGGTCGCGCTGCACGGCGAGGCGGCCTCGGACCACCTCGTGGTCGCGCCGCCCGAAGTGAATACGCACGGCCTGCTTGACGTTGGCGTGGCGACCGAAGGAAGCGACAACCCGCTCGAAGGTCTGAGCGGCCTCGTCGTCGTGCGAGACGACCCGACGATGCGACTCCCGGGTGCGGCAGCCGCGCTCGAAGGACTCGACGCGCTGGTCGTCATCGACAACGTCGCGCACGAGACGGCGAAGCGCGCGACGGCCGTTCTGGCCGAGGGGCGCTCCTACGCTTCGCGGGGCACCTACACACAGGGCGATTTCCGCGTGCAGCGCCTCGAGCCGGCGATCACCCCGGAAGGCGACGCGGTCACGTGCTTCGCGGCACTGTCGGCGCTCGCGGGCGCGCTCGGCGTCGACGTTCCGGCAGACCCGGGGACGGCGCTCGCAGCCATCGCCAACGAGACGCCCGCCTACCAGCCCGCCGCCGACCTGATCATCGGCGAGGGGGTGCGGCTCGAGGTCGCGCCGTCGGGCCAGGGCGCCATCGCGCCGGTGGCCGACGCCCCGGCCAGCGGCGAGGGGCTGCGCATCATCACGGGTCGCGACCAGTACACAGCGACCGACGCGGCCGCGCTGCGGCACCCCGAGGCGGAGCAGCTGCATCGCTACGACCACATCCAGGTGAGCGAAGAGGACGCCGAGCGCCTCGGCGTCAGCAACGAGGACGAGATCGAGCTGACCGACGGCGAGATCACGCTGCGCGCTCCAGCGACCGTGACGGACCGGGTGCCCGAGGGCGCGGTTTACGTGTCGAGCCTGCTGCAGGGCGGCGCGGTCGTCGGGTTCTTCCGAAGCGCGGCAGTGCCAGCGGTACGCGCAGGCGTGCCCGTTCCCGCCTGACCCTTCCCCCGCCCCCGGCACCGTAGACAGGCCCCGGTCGGGGCGTGAGAATCGCGCGCACTCGACGAACAGGGAGATGGACGATGGCTGATGAGTCAGGCGGCTATGTGGTTGCGGCGCAGGCGCGCCAGGGAGCGGGCATGGGCGACTTCCGCTACGAGCGGGAGGCGCTGGACCCTATCGGGGCGACGATCCTCGAGATTCCGGCGAAGACGGACGCCGAGTTCGCCGAGGCGGCTCGAAACGCCGACGCAGTGATCGCGCCGGGGCGGCGCATCACGGCGGAGATCATCGAGGGGCTCGACAAGTGCGTCGTGATCGGCCTCAGCAGCGTCGGCGCCGACACGGTCGACGTGGAGGCGGCGACGAAGAAGGGCATTGTCGTGACGAACGTGCCCGACATCTTCGTCGAGGAGGTAGCGGACCACACCGTGGCGCTGCTGCTGGCCGCCGCGCGCCGCCTGAAGCTGATGGACCGGCTGATGCGCGAGGGCGACTGGCGCGGGGCGCGGCCGGTCTTCCGAGACGTGCCGAGGCTATGGGGACAGACGGTGGGACTCATCTCGTTCGGGAACATCGCGCGGGCGGTGGCGCGCCGCCTGCAGCCGTTCGGGCTGCACGTGATCGCCTACGACCCGTTCGTGAGCGAATTGACGATGACGGCGGAAGGCGTGGAACCCGTCGGCCTGATGGAGATGCTCGAGCGCTCGGACTTCGTCTCGATGCACGCGCCCCTGAACGAGGAGACGCGCCCGCTGATGAAGGCGGAGCACTTCGCCGCGATGAAGCCGTCAGCGATCTTCGTGAACAACGGTCGCGGGCCGACGGTCGACGAGGCGGCGCTGATCGCGGCGCTGGAGGACGGCGAGATCGCAGGGGCGGCGCTGGACGTGTTCGAGGTGGAACCGACGAACGCGGAGAACCCGCTCCTGCACATGGACAACGTGATCGTGACACCGCACGTGGCCTCGGCGACGGCACGAATGATGCCGGAAACGCGCAGGCGCACAGGGCGCGAGATCGCAACAGCGCTGCAGGGTCGCTGGCCGCGCAGCGCGGTGAATCCGGAGGTGCTGCCGCACACGAACCTGCGCCGCTGGCAGCCGTTCCCGATGAACCGGGGCCCGAACCGCTGATGCTGGCCCTCCAGCTGCTCTTCCTGAAGCTGTTCACGCCGTTCCACACGTTCGTGTTCCGGCTGACCGGGGGGCGCCTGCTGGGGAAGTTCGACCTGCCGGTGTTGCTGCTGACGACGACCGGCGCGCGAACGGGGAGGCAGCAGACCTCGCCGCTGCTCTACATCGAGGACGGCGGCAGGCTGGCGATTCCCGCGTCGCTGTGGGGAGGACCGCGCAATCCGGCGTGGTACTACAACTGCGTCGCGAACCCGCAGGTCTTCGTGGAGACGCGAGGCCGGAAGCGGACGATGCTGGCGGAGCCAGCGCCGGAAGAGGAGCGGCAGCGCCTCTACGATCTGTTCAAGGCCTCATCCCCTCACTACAGAGGGCACGAGGCGCGCACGAGCCGGACGATACCCGTCGTCGTGCTGCAGGAGCTGGACGGCTAGACCGACCGGGTCAAGGAGCGCGTTCGGGGGCCGTCCGTAGAATCGCGGGCATGCCCCAGCGCCCTGTCGTCGCCGCGAGAACGTCGGTGTTCTCGGAGTCCGTCATCCGCGAGATGACGCGGCTCGCGTTCGAGCACGACGCCATCAATCTCGCGCAGGGCTACCCGGACTTCCCGGCACCCGACTTCGTAAAGCGGGCCGCGATCGAGGCGATCGAGGCGGACGTGAACCAGTACGCGATCACGTGGGGCGCTCCCCGCCTGAGGGCAGCCATCGCCGCGAAGGTGGGGCGTCACTACGGGCTCGACGTCGACCCGGAACGCGAGGTGACGGTCACCTGCGGCGCGACCGAGGCGATGATGGCGGCGATGCTGGCCTTTGTGGAGCCGGGGGACGAGGTCATCGTCTTCGAGCCGTTCTACGAGAACTACGTGCCCGATGCGGCCATGAGCGGAGCGACGCTCAAGTTCGTGACGCTGCGAGGGCTCGACTTTGTGTTCGACCCGGAGGAGCTGCGGGCGGCGTTCGGGCCACGGACGAAGGCGATCATCGTGAACTCGCCCAACAACCCGAGCGGCAAGGTGTTCGACCGCGAGGAGCTGGGGCAGATCGCGGCGCTCTGCCAGGAGTTCGACTGCCTCTGCTTCACGGACGAGATCTACGAGCACATCCTCTTCGACGAGCTCCACCACCTGCCGATGGCGACGCTGCCGGGGATGTACGACCGCACGGTGACGGTCAGCGGACTCTCGAAGACCTTCAGCGTGACGGGGTGGCGGCTGGGATACGTGGTCGCGCCGCCGCACCTGAGCGAGGCGGTGCGCAAGGTGCACGACTTCCTGACGGTGGGGGCGCCGGCGCCGCTGCAGGAGGCGGGAGCGGTCGCGCTGGAGCAAGGCGAACCGTACTACCCGGAGCTGCGCGCGATGTACCAGGGGAAGCGGGACCGGCTGCTCATCTCGCTGCGGGAGGCGGGGTTCGAGTGCCACAAGCCCGAGGGTGCGTACTACGTGATGGCGGACTTCGGCGACCTCGGGTTCGAGGGGGACGACACGGCCTTCGCCCTGCACCTGATCGAGCGGGTGGGGGTGGCGCCCGTGCCGGGGTCGAGCTTCTACCACGACCAGGCGGCGGGATCGCGGTTCGTGCGGTTCACGTTCTCGAAGTCGGACGAGACGCTGGCAGAGGCGGCGCGGCGACTGGGGGCGATGTAGCAACACCATGTCGATGCTGGTCGTCGCCCCGATCACCGCGGAGTTCGAGGCGCTCGCGGGCGCCTTCGACGAGCGCTGGGGAAGTCCCGCGCTCGGCGAAGCGGGCAGAGTGGCCGTGCGGAAGTACGAGGCCGCCGGGGTCACCCTCGCAGAGGGCGGATTCGGGAAAGTCCAGTACGGCGTGACGACGCAGCACCTGCTCGATCACCTGCCCGATGTCTCCCTCGTCGTCTGCGCGGGCGTGGCGGGGGGACTGTCGGAGGCGGTGCGGGTGGGCGATGTCGTCGTCGCGACGGCTACGGTCGAGCACGACTTCTACTCGGAGGTGCTCCGGCGAGTGCCTCCGCGGATCGACGGCTCCGCTGAGCACCTTGCGACGCTCGCGGGAGCGGTTGAGCAGACAGACACGCCCTTCCGGGTCCACTTCGCGCCGATCGCGAGTGGTGACGAGGGCATCTCCGACCGGGATCGGAAGGCGGACATTCGCGCCCGCACGGATGCGCTGGCGGTTGCGTTCGAGGGGGCGGGAGGCGCGCGGGCCGCGCTCTTCTCCGGAGTGCCGTACCTCGAGGTGCGGGCCATCTCAGACATGGCCGAGGGCGACATCATCACCGAGCTTGAGGCGAACCTGCCGGTTGTCATGCAGAACGTCGCCGCCATGGTCGCCAGTCTGGTCGCGCGCTGAGGCCTCGCCCGAGCGTTGCGGGGCCTGCTGCTACACTTTCGAGAGGCGCCGCCGGGGGGCGGCGTTTCCGTACCGGTGAGGGATTGGCAATGACCGACGCGCCAGCCAGCACGCGGCTCGCCTCCGCCTACGAGCCGAGCACGGTGGAAGACCGCATCTACGCCTTCTGGGAGGAAGGCGAGTATTTCCGCGCACGCGTCGTACCGGGCGAGGCGCCCTACAGCATCGTGATGCCCCCTCCGAACGTGACGGGCGAGCTGCACCTGGGCCACGGGTTCGAGGACGCGCTCACGGACACGCTCGTGCGCTGGCACCGGATGCAGGGCGAACCGACGCTCTGGCTGCCGGGCGAGGACCACGCCGGCATCGCCACGCAGAACGTGATGGAGCGCGAGCTTCAGAAGGAAGGGCTCAGCCGCCACGACCTCGGGCGGGAGGGGTTCGAGGCTCGCGTCTGGCAGTGGGTGCGGCAGCTGAGGCCGCGCATCTACGAGCAGCATCGCAAGCTGGGGGCGAGCGCCGACTGGAACCGCGACACGTTCACGCTGGACCCGCACATCGTGCGGGCCGTTCGCACGACGTTCGTGAACCTCTACAACGACGGGCTCATCTACCGCGGCCTGCGGATGATCAACTGGTGCCCGCGCTGCAGCACGGCCCTGAGCGACCTTGAGGTCGAGCACGAAGAGGAGGAGGCGCAGCTCTACTACGTGCGCTATCCGATCGTGGGGGAGGGGGGGATGCCCCTGCCCGACGCCGTGACGGTCGCGACAGTGCGGCCGGAGACGATGGTGGCGGATACGGGCGTGGCCGTTCACCCCGAGGACGAGCGCTACGAGGACCGCATCGGGCGGACGGTGCTGCTGCCGATCATGGGTCGCGAGCTGCCGGTCGTGGCGGACGACTCGATCCAACCGGAGTTCGGCACGGGCGCGCTGAAGGTGACGCCGGGACACGACCCGCTCGACTGGGACATCGGGCAGCGGCACGACCTCGACGTGATCGTGGCGATCGACCAGGACGGCCGCATGAACGACGAGTCGGGGCCCTACGAGGGAATGACCGTTGACGAGGCGCGGACGGCGATCGTGCGCGATCTCGAGGACGGCGGCTTCCTCGAGAAAACGGAGCCGTACACGCACAGCGTGGGCCGCTGCGAGCGCTGCGACTCGGTGATCGAGCCGCTGCCGAGCGAGCAGTGGTGGGTAGCGGTGAACAAGGAGTACGCGCCGGGCGTCTCGCTGGCGAGCGCGGCGAGCGCGGCCATCCGCGAGGAGCGCATCCGCATCGTGCCGGGGCGGATGGCGGCGACGTTCCTGAACTGGACCGACAACCTGCGCGACTGGTGCATCAGCCGCCAGCTCTGGTGGGGGCACCAGATTCCCGTGTGGTACTGCGACTGCGGCGAGATGACGGTCGCCATCGACGACCCGGACGCATGCGCCTCCTGCGGGAACACGGAGATCCGGCAGGAAGAGGACGTGCTCGACACGTGGTTCTCCTCGGCGCTAGCGCCGCACTCGGACCTTGGCTGGCCGGAGGACACCGAGGATCTCCGCTACTTCTACCCCACGACCGACATGCAGATGGGCTACGACATCATGTTCTTCTGGTGCGCCAGGATGGTGTTGTTCGGGCTCTACAACATGCGCAACCACGCCCCCGAGGGCGACATCCCCTTCCGCACGGTGATCTTCCACGGCCTCATCCGCGACGCGAATGGCGTGAAGATGGCGAAGTCGCGCGGGAACGTGGTCAATCCGTTGGTGGCGGCGGGGCAGTACGGGGCGGATGCGTTCCGCTTCGCGCTCTTGACGATGGGAACGCTCGGGCAGGACATGAAGTACACCGAGGACCGCATGGTCGCGGCCCGGAACTTCGCCAACAAGCTCTGGAACACGACCCGCTACGTGTTGATGCAGCTGGAGGGGCGGCGCGTGAAGCGTCCGCACGAGGCCGACCGGGACACGCTGGCGCTGGAAGACCGCTGGCTGCTCTCGCGGCTGGAGGGGCTGGAGGGCGAGGTCGACTCGCTCCTGACGGCGTACCAGGTGGGGGAGGCGGCGCGGCGCATCCACGACTTCCTCTGGAACGAGCTGGCTGACTGGTACGTGGAGATGAGCAAGGTGCGCCTTCGGGAGGGCGACGAGCGCCCGCTGGCGGTGCTCGCGCACGTGCTCGACCACGGCCTTCGGCTGCTGCACCCGATCATGCCGTTCGTGACGGAAGAGCTCTGGGGAAAGCTGCGGGAGCACCTGGACGACGACCTCGCCCCGGCGCTGATCGTGGCGTGGTTCCCGAGGAGCGCGGGCGTCTGGCGCGACCCGGCGGCGGAGACGGCGATGGAGCACGTCATCGACGTGAACCGCGCCATCCGCAACCTGCGCGCGGAGAAGGGCCTGGAGGCGAGCGCGCGTCCGGCGGTGTACCTGCGCGCGAGCGGTCAGGCCGCGGCGCTGGGCGAGACGGCACCGGCGACGGCCTTCACCTCGCGGGTCGAGCCCGAGATCACGGGCGCGGACGCGGAGCTTCCCGCGGGGGAGTACGCCTTCGCGCGCGTCGGCGACACGGAGGTGGCGCTGGCCCTGCCGGAGGTCGACCTGAGCGCCGAGCTGGCTCGGCTCGAGGGCGAGCTGGCGGAGGCGGACGGGCAGATCGCGCGGCTGGAGAAGCAGCTCGCGAATGAGCGCTTCCTCGAGCGCGCGCCGGAGGCCGTCGTGCAGGGTGAGCGCGACCGGCTGGCGCAGGCGCAGGCGCGGGCCGAGGGGCTGCGCGAGCGGATCGGGGCCCTGGGGAGCTAGCCGAGCAGGATGTCGAGGGCGGCCTGCGTGTCGCGCAGGTCGGGGAGGACGAAGTCGGCGCCGCTCTCGTGGAGGGCGTCCTCGCCGTAGTTGCCGGTCGCGACCGCGAGAACGCGGGCGCCGACGGCGTGCCCGGCGCTGACGTCGCGGGGCGTGTCGCCAATGACCACGGGACTGGCGGCGGCGGGTGCGACGCCGCCGATGCGGGCAAGCTCTTCGACGGCGGCGGCGAGAACCCTGTTGCGGTCGGAAGAGACATCACCGAAACCGCCTCCAACGAAGCGGTCCCAGAGGCCGTAGTGGCGCAACTTGAGCTCGGCGCCCCGGGCAACGTTCCCAGTCGCCAGTCCGACAACTGCTTCGGCGCCATCGAGGGCGTCGAGCAGGTCGACGACACCTTCGAGGACGCGGCCGTTGTGGGTGCGGAGCGCCTCCGGGAGGCGGGCAATGTAGGCCTCGGTCATGCGGTCGACGTCGGCGGGGGTGGGGTCGACGCCGGCGAGCCGGAGGGCGTCCTCGAAGATGCCGGTGTCGGTGCGACCGTCGATCTGGACGCCGTCGAGGCCGGAGAGGCCGAACTCGTCGGAGAAGGCGTCGGCGATGGCGTCGCGGCCCGCGCCGCCGCTCGCGATGAGGGTGCCGTCGATGTCGAAGAGGAGGAGGCGCACCGAAGGCAGTGTAGCCCGCGAGTACCTCAGGGGCAGGTTCGCGGTGCTGCGGGAGCGGTCTGGTACAGTCGGGTCATGGTTGCGGTCCCGGAGATCCGGACGTTGGTCGAGCGCGCGGCTGCGCGGCGGCAGATGCTGGAGGGACTGGTCGAATCGGTGCCCGACGACTACTGGGAGCGACAGGCCTCCGGGGACGACTGGACTGCCCTGGACCACCTGCGGCACGTCGCGACGGTCGACCGGATGCTTGTGGACCTGTTGAAGGCCGCGCAGGAGTCCGACGCAGAGTTGTGGGCGGGGGATACGAGCGACGTGGAGGTGCTGGAAGCGCGGCGGGTGGCGCTCATGGACGGTGTACGGGAGCAGGCGCTCGAGGCGCTGGTCGAAACGATGCGGGAGTCGCGGGAGGCAGCGGTAGAGGTCGTGCTGGGGATGCCAGTCGAGGCGCTGGATCGGGAGGTGCGGGTGGCGGGAGTCGTGAACGAGTGGGGCGAGCCGCAGCCGTTGCCGCTTCGGACCTACCTGGCGGTCTGGGTGGAGCACGACGGGGAGCACGACGCGGCCATTCGCCGGGCGATCGAGACGCCTCCCGACGCGACGACCCTCACGCTGGCGGCTCGACGGGCGCGCGGGAGCCGCTGAGTCCGAGGGCGACGCCCGCGACGATGAGCGGTCCGCCCACGAGCACGCCGATGGGCGGCGTCTCGCCGAGGACGGGGATGGCGTAGAGCGTCGCGAGGAGCGGTTCCCCCAGGATCGCGAGGCCGACGGTGACGACGCGCAGGTGCCCGAGCGCCCAGTTGATGGACGTGTGACCGATGAGCTGGGGGATGAGGGCCAGCAGGACGATGAAAACCCAGGCATCGGCGGCGAACCCGCTGATCGAAGGGCGCACGATGAGGACGGCGAGCCAGAGCGTGACCGCCGCGGCGGTGTAGGCGACCGCGGAGTACGGCAGGGCGCCGGTGTCGTTGCGGGTCTTGCGGCGGATGGTCTGGGAGACGGCGACGAAGAGGGCGGCGAGGAGGGCGAGGAGGTCGCCGATGAAGAACTCGATGCCGCGAGCGAGGTCGGTGGCGGCAATGCAGACGAGGCCGACGATGGCGACGGCGAGGCCGCCGTACTCGCGGGCGGAGGGACGCTCGCGGAGGACCGCGTAGGCGATGAGGGCGCCGAGGAGCGGCTGCAGGCCGACGATGACAACGCTCGAGGCGACGGAGGTGCGCTCAAGGGACGCGAACCAGCTCCAGAAGTGGCCGGCGAGGAACACGCCCGAGAGCGCCAGCAGGGGGAGGCTGGAGCGGGGCGGGAAGGCGAGCTTGCCTCGGGCGCGGGCGACAACGACGAAGAGGAGAAGCAGTCCGGCGGCGAACAGAAGTCGGTAGGCGGCGATCGTGAGGGCCGGGGCCTCGTCGGCGAGACGCACGAAGATGGCGGCCCAGGAGATGCCAAGGACGCCGACAAGGAGCACGACCATGGGTGTCCGCGAGACCGGCACGGTCGCCACGCTAGGGGGACCGGGGTCGGGGAGGCAAGGGGAGGGAGCGCGGGGAGGCAGGTGCGGTCGGGCGGGGTGCAGGGAGCGCCTAGAATCGCAGCATGCAGGGCACGATCGAGGAGCGGGTGGAGGCGTTCGCGCTTCTTGAGGAACCGCTGGTCGCGCGGTTCGACGCGGAGGAGGGGTTACGAGGGGGCTGGGCCGTGCTGCCGTCTGCCTTCAACCCGCCGACACGCGCGCACCTGCGGCTCCTCGAGCTGGCGGAGGGGGCGGATGGCGTGGAGCGGAGCGCGGCGCTCCTGACGACGCGAAACGTGGCGAAGGGCATCGAGGGGGCGTCGCTGGCGGACCGCATCGGGATGCTGCTGGCGGCGCGCGGGTCACACCCGGGCCTGGCGGTCCTCGCGGCGAACCAGGCGCGGATCGTGGACCAGGCGGTCGCACTGCGGCAGACCTGGCCCGAGGCCGCGTTCGACTTCGTCCTCGGCTTCGACACGCTCGTGCGGCTGTTCGACGAGCGGTACTACACGCAGGCGATGGACGCGGAGCTGGACCTGTTCTTCACGGAACATCGCGTGATCGCGGCGAATCGTGGCGACGTGGCCGCCTCCGGGGTCGACGCCTACGTGGCGGAGCAGGCCTCGCGGTACGGCGATCGCATCGTGACCGTGACGCTGGACGCGGAGCACCGGGCGATGTCCTCAAGCGAAGCGCGGGCGCGTATCGCTGTCGGGGAGGTGAGCGGCAGCCTGCCGGCGGAGGTCACCGCCTACATCCGCGAGCACGGGCTCTACGAGGGCACGTAGGCGAGAGACGCCTCCGGTTCGGGCGGGCTCACGGGACGGGCGAGGAGGACGACGACGGCGGCCGCGAGGGTGATGGCGGCAGTCACCAGGAAGGCGGACTCGTAGCGGCCGGTGGCCTGTTCGAGGAGACCGACGAGGAGGGGTCCGGCGCCACTGCTGACCTGGCTCGTAAACGAGACCATGCCGAAGACGGCGCCGAAGGAGACGTACCCGAATATCTCGCTCGTGAGCAGCGACTGCATCATGTAGATGTTTCCGATCGTGCAGCCGAAGGTGAAGGCGAAGACGTAGTTGGTGACAGCCGTGTCGATGAAGACGATGAGGAGCACGGACACGGCCTGCCAGGCGAAGAGCGCGGCGGTGACATGGCGCTTGCTGAGGTTGTCCGCGTACCCGCCGAGGATGAGGCGGGCAACGATGCTGCCGATGGCGCCGAAGCTGAGGGCGAGGGAGCCGGCCGTGCGCGAGCCGGTGCGATCCTCGAGGAACGCAATCTCGTGGATAAGGAAGCCCGTCTGGGCGAGCAGGACGAGGACGAACGCGACGGCGACGGCCCAGAACGAAAGGGTGCGCATGGCCTGGGGGAGGGTCCAGCGGCGGGTCTGGACCTCCTCGCTGAGGGAGGCGGATGGGGGCGGGCCGGTCTGGGGAACGGCGCCGTCGGGAGGCAGGCGCATCTGGCTCGGGTCCCAGACGAGCACGAGGAAGATGACGGGGAGGCCGACCACGAGGGTGAAGGCAGCGATGACCGGGGTCGTGAGCTCGAGGCCCCCGGAGGCGATGAGCCAGGCTCCGAGGGGCGGCAACATGACGCCCGCGGAGGAGACGCCGGTCGCAGAGATGCTCATGGCGCGGGCGCGGCGGCGGATGAACCAGCGCGCCAGGATGACATTGGTGGAGACGCCTCCGGCCATGCCGAAGGAGGCGGCAAGCACCGTGTACACAAGGTAAAGCTGCCAGAGCTCCTCGACGAAGCCGATGCACCCGACCGTGGCGGCGGTGAGGACCACGCCGACGACGAGGAAGGGCATGGGGCCCCGGCGGTCGATGGCGGGGCCCACCGCGGCGGCGGAGACTCCAGAGACGACGAAATAGAGCGCGGTGGCGCCGCTGACGCTGGCATTCGACCAGCTGTGCGCCTGCTGCAGGGGTTTCAGGAAGACGGCGAGGCCGTAGTAGCCCACACCCACGCCACAGAGCATGACGAAGGCGACGCCGACGACGACGTACCACCCGTAGTAGTAGCGCGAGGGGAGGAAGCGCGCGGCGAGGGGGCGGTGGAGGGGAAGGCCGGGGGGAGCGGTCACGCGGGCGGGCCGCCGTCTTCTCCACGGCTGGTGACGATCTCGTCGAGGTCGTCGACCACCATCCGCTCGCGGCGCCCGGCGCGGTCGTAGGCGGTCACGGGGGCGACCGCGTCGTGGTCGATGACCACGTCGATGACGGTCGGGCGGGAATTGCCGAGGGCGTCCTCGATGGCCCCGCGCAACCGCGCGGGGTCGGTCACGCGGACGCCGTCGCAGCCGACAGCGCGGGCGACGGCGGAGAAGTCGACGTCGCCGAACTCGGCGAGCTCGTAGGCCTTGCTGTCGAAGCGGAAGTCGAGGATGTGCGTGTCGAAGGCGAGGGCGTGGTTATTGAGCACGACGTAGACGACGTTGAGTCCGTAACGAACAGCGGTCTCGAGCTCACCGAGGTGGTACCAGAAGCCGCCATCGCCGGTGAAACAGACGACGGGCGTGTCGCCCACGGCGACCTTCACGCCCTGGGCGGCGGGCAGGGCCCAGCCGAGCGAGCCCTCGCAGCGGAAGAAACGCTTGCCGGGCTGGCGCAGCTCGAAGAAAGCGCCGGACCAGGCGGCGGCGTAGCCGGTGTCGGCGACGACGACAGCGTCGGGCGGGAGCGTCTCGGTCAGCTCGCGACAGAGGCGCTCAGGGCGGATGGGGGCATCGGCGGAGGCGAGGAGGGGTTCCTTGCCCTCCCACCAGTGGCGGACGATGCGCTGGACCTCGGCTACCCACTCGCCGGGCGGCCGCACGGTGTCGCCGGCGGCGGCGACCAGGGCGGAGAGGGCGACCTTTGCGTCCGCGGCAATGCCGACCCTCGTGTTGGCGGGGAAGTTCCGGCCCAGCTCGGACGGGTCGACGTTGATGTGGATAATGTCGGCCTTGCGGCCGGGGAGAGTCCAGCCGTTCGTGCTCTGGCTGCCGGTGCGCGTTCCCACGATGAGGGCGAGGTCGGCGTTGGCGACGATCTCGTTGGCGGACTTGCGGGCGTAGGAGCCGAGCACGCCCACGGCGAGGGGATGGTTCTCGTTGATCGCCCCTTTCCCGGACAGGGACGTCGCAACGGGAATGGCGAGCTTCTCGGCGAGCTCGATGAGCTCGGGCCAGGCGCCCGCGGTCATGGCGCCACCGCCCGCGATGATGACGGGGCGCTCAGCCTGGAGCAGGAGCGCCAGCGCCTCGTCGATGCCCTCGGCGGGGGGCTCGGCGCGGACGGAGGGGAAGGTGGCGTAGCGGGGGTCGCCGGTAGGCTCGGGGAGATCGGCGTCTCCGGCCTCGGCCTCGGCGGCGATGGCGAGGTGGACGGGGCGGGGGTCGCCGGAGGTGGCCTCGCGGAAGGCCTGGGGGATCAGGTCGGCGAGGCGCTCGGTGCGGGTCACGTCGGCGCTGAACTTGGTGACGCTCTCGAAGTGGGCGCGGACGTCCTGGTAGGCGTTCTTGTAGGCCTGCGCACCGGAGCGGGCGCCGGTGAAGGCGATGACCGGGGTGGAGGCCTGCCACGGTTCGGCGAGGCCGGCGGCGAGGTTGGTCGCGCCGGGTCCGCCCTGGCTGATGACGATGCCGGGACGTCCGGCGGCCTTGGCGTAGCCGTCGGCCATGTAGCCGGCGGCCTTCTCGCCGTGGGTAAGAACGCGGCGGACGCCGGTCCCTTCGAGCATGACGAGGGAGTCGAAGAGGTTGGTGGGGACGAGGAAGATGGCCTCGACGCCGTAGGCGAGCCAGCTCTTCGCGATGTACTCGGAGCCCTTCATGGCGACACCCCCGTCGCGGGCGCGGCCCGCGCGGGCAAGCCTACATCCTCCGGCGGGGCGTCAGACTTCGACCCCCCGCTCCAGGAGAGCGTTCAGGTCCTTGTCCTCGGTGTCGATGAGGGCCTGCACCCACTTGTGGAACATCTGACCGCCGCCCTCATTGCGGCCGAAGAGGTTGTGGTCCTTGGCGCCGGTTTTGAGGGCGCGCTGTACGCGGAGGCCGGTGTAGTAGTCCTCGTCGAGTACGACGTCGTAGTACATCTTCATGATGTCGGCGTAGCGCTCGTCGTCGTCGGGGTTGGGCTCTTCGGGGAGGAGGAAGTTCTGGATGGTGACGGACTGCTCGGGGGTCTCGCCGGGGAACATCTGGGAGATCATGTAGGGGGAGGCGCCCTGACCGTCGTAGGCAGCGGAGCCGCGGCCGCCGGCGATGGAGATGTTGGGGAAGATGGTCCAGATGCCGGGGGTCAGGTCCTCGATCTCCCACTGGTCCTCGGGGAGGTCGGCGGGGCGCGTGAAGCGGGTGGGGGAGACCATGCGCACGTGCGAGCCCCAGGCGTAGTAGTCGGGCTGGTAGGCGGAGTCGGGACCGAAGCTGTTCCGGTGGAGGATGGGGATGTGATAGAGGTCGCGGTAGCCGTCGTAGGCGACCTTCCAGTTGGGCCCGTCGAGGTTCTGGCGGCCGATGACGTGGCAGTCAGCGAAGCCGAGGTGGTCGAGCATCTCGTCGTAGCCCGCGAGGAAAAGGTCGATGTCGACGTCGGAGGCGGGGTTGAGGGTGACCCAGACCAGCCCGGCGCGCTCCGCGGTGGGGAGGGGCGTGAGGCCGTAGCAGGACTTGTCGACATCGCCGAAGTTCCCGGAGTCGAAGATGGAAACGAGGTTGCCCTGGAGGTCGTAGCTCCAGGCGTGGTAGGGGCAACGGAAGCCGCGCGAGTTGCCGCGGCCCTCGTCGACGACGATGGCGCCCCGGTGGCTGCACATGTTCACGAAGCCGCGGACCTCACCGTCGATGTCGCGCGCCATGAGGACGGGGACGCCGCAGACCTCGAGAGAGCGGTAGTCGCCGGGATCCGGCATTTCGCAGGAGAAGCCGAGCGCGAGCGGCAGCCGCTTGAAGATGCGGTCGACCTCGAGGCGCCAGCGGTCGGGGTCGTAGTAGGCGCTCGTGGGGATCCTGTAGACGTCGTCGGCGAGGTCGATGCGATCGGCGGCGAGGTTCTCGACCTCGCGGCGGGCCATCTCGACCAACTGCTCCCGGCTCATGGCGACCTCCGGCGGCTGAACGCCGCGCGTGGCTGATTCTACCCAGCGCGGGCAGCAACGGCGTAGGCTCCGGCCCGTGGCTACCGTGGATGTTCTGCTGCACGGGTTTTCGTTCTCGACGAACCAGGGGCGGCCGGCCTTCTGCTCGGTGACCCTGGTGGAGTCGGAGGGGCGGCTGATCCTGGTCGATCCCGCACACGTCGGGCGCCGCCAGGAGCTGAGCGCGGCGCTGGAGCAGCGGGGGCTCACGGAAGCGAGCATCGATGCGGTCGTGCTGACGCACGCACACTGGGACCACGCCCAGAACTTCGACCGCTTCGCGGAGGCGCCCGTGCTGCTCCATCCGCGCGAGCGCAGCTACGCGAGTGCGCCCCACGAGAACGACTGGGCAACGCCGTATTGGACCGGGCTAGCGCTGGAGACACACCAGCTCCAGGAAGTGGTCGAAGGCGACGAGATCGCGGCGGGCGTGCGGGTGATCGAGCTGCCGGGGCACTCGGTGGGGAGCATCGGGCTGGTAGCGGAGACGGCGGCGGGGACGGCCCTTGTCTCGGGGGACGCGATGCATTCGAGCTGGGTACTGGAGTCGCGGCAGCCGCCGATCGTGTTCGGGTCGCTCACGCAAGCGCGGGAGAGCGTGGCCAAGGGGTTGAGCGCTGCCGACATCATCTTCCCAGGGCACGACCGGCCCTTCCGGGTGGTGGACGGCGAGGCCGACTACCTGGAGCCGTTCGCGCTCACGATCACGAACCTGGAGCCGGACCGCGAAGGGCTGCGCTTCGAGAAAGTGCCGCCCTCGACGTGGGTCATGCCGGGGTCGGCGCCCTAGTCGGCTACGCGAGCTTAGCGGTTCATGTCGGCGACGAAGCGGATGGGTTCGGAGCCGTCCCAATTCTGGGCGGCGGCTTCGATCAGCTCGTAGAACTGGAGCAGGCCAGGCTGACCCTCGTACACCTCGACCATGTGCCCGTAGACGGCGACGGTGTCGATGAAGGCGAACTGCATGCCGCCGGGGAGCCAGAACTCGTTCGCGACGGTGAAACCGAGGGCCTCGTAGCGGGCGAGCTCCTCCTTGAAGCTGGGGACAATGGTGGCGCAGTGGTGGAGGCCCTGCTCGTCGGGGGCGTACATATCGCGGATCCCGGAGGGCCCGTCGTTGTTCTGCTGGACGAGCTCGAGCATGACGGAGCCGAGCTGGCCGTAGGCGGAGGAGTGGTCGAATTCCCCCGACTGGCCGCGGTAGAGCGCCTTCTCAACGGGGATGTGCTCGTTGATGTAGAAGGGCCCGGCGCCGCGCTCGGCGGCCCAGAGCTCGGCCGCCTCGAAGATGTCGGGGACGTGGTAGGCAAGCTGGACGAAGGGGCGGTGGGGCATCTGGGCGCTCCTGGCTGTTGGCTGCTGGCAGTCGGCGGCTTCCTGACGTGTGTTGCGAATGTGCTAGTACGCCTTAGCAAATGATAGGCTACGGCGTACCGGAGGACGCCGTGCCCGTGTTTCTGACGCCGGACTGGTTCGAGGATACGTACATCGGGATCGAAGTCGAGCAGTTCATCGGCATCGGCGTGCTGGTGGTTGTGGCGGCGGCGGTGCACGTGGTGGTGTCGCAAGCCCTGAGGCTGTACGTGCGGGCTCGACTCCGAGGGGATGACCGGGAGTTCTGGGACAAGGAGCGGGGGCGCCTGGGCCGGGCCACGCTGGCGCTGATCGCGGCCATCACGGTCATTCTCGGTTTTCCCACGCTGGGCTTCGAGTCGAGCGTTGAAAACGTCGTGAACCAGGTCGCGAGCCTGTTCGGGGCGGGAGCGCTGGTCGTGCTCGGCTTCCGCGGCGTCGACGTCCTGACAGACGTGCTCGAGCGGCGAGCGGATGCGACGGAGAGCCGCTTCGACGATCAGCTCGTGCCTCTGGTGAGCTCGGCCCTGAAGGGCGTCGTGGTGCTGATCGGGGCGGTGTTCGTGCTGGGCAACCTGGGCGTGAACGTGACCTCCCTGCTGGCGGGGCTGGGCCTGGGCGGCCTGGCGGTGGCGCTGGCCGCGCAGGACACGATCCGCAACCTCCTCGGGGGCGTCACGATCTTCGCCGACCGGCCGTTCCAGGTGGGGGACTGGGTGGTGATGAACGACATCGAGGGGACGGTCGAGCACGTGGGCTTCCGCTCTTCACGCGTGCGCACCTTCTACAACTCGGTGGTGACGGTGCCGAACGCGCGCATTGTCGATACGCACGTCGACAACATGGGGCTGCGGCAGTGGCGGCGCTACAAGACGACGCTGGGGCTCGCGTACCACACGACCCCCGACCAGGTGCAGGCCTTCGTCGAGGGCATCAGGGCGCTCATCCGGGCGAATCCGGGAATGCGGAAGGACTACTACATCGTGGAGTTCCACGGGTTCGGCGCTTCCACGCTGGACGTGCTCGTGTACTGCTTCATCGATGCGCCCAACTGGAACGACGAGCTGCGCACGCGGCACGTGCTCAACCTCGACATCATGCGGCTGGCGGAGGACCTCGGGGTCGAGTTCGCCTTCCCCACACAGACGCTGCACGTGGCTTCGGCGCCGGGGCAGCCGGAGGAGATCCCGTCCGCGGCGGAACGCGCGGCGCTGGGGGAGATCGTGGAGGGCTACAGCCCGAACGGGCGCGCCGGGCAGCGCGTGGATCAACCCATTACAGCGGGATACGACAACACGCCGGACGCCAGCTAGACCGGGACACCTCGGTGCCCGTACCCCGGTTGACGGCGCGAGTAGACTATTCGAAACCTAGATTGTGACTATGCGTCCGGGCGGGTTATCGGCCTTCGCCAGGCTGGCAGCCGTTCCAGGGCACTCCTAAGGAGGAACCACATGAAGGAAGGCTATTGGGGCAAGTACTGGCGCAGGCGCGTCTCGCGAAGACGCGTGCTGGCAGGCGGAGCGACGCTCGCTGCGGGTTCTGCCGCAATCCTCGCGGGTTGCGGCGACGACGATGATGACGACGACGCAGCCGCTCCGGCGGCCACCCAGGCTGCAGCCACCCAGGCCGCAGCGGCAGCCGACGACGACGATGAGCCGGCCGAGGACAGCGCAGCCCAGGACACAGCTGCGGATGAGCCCGAGGAGCAGGCCGCGGCCGTCGAGGACCGTTCGCGCTACGGCGGCAAGCTGAACTACACCTATCCGGCGTACCCGACCGGTTTCGATCCCTCGATCACGATCACGTTTCCGTTCGGCATGGCGACGAGCTACAGCCAGATGATGGCGTACTCGATCGTCGAGGATCAGTTCTACCCGGACGCGGCGCAGAGCTGGGAGCAGGTCGACGAGGAAACGCTGGTCTTCAACCTGCGGCCCGGCGTGCGCTTCAACCCGGAGGCCGAGGGCGGACGCGAGGTGAACGCGGAGGACTGGTACATCAGCCTCAGGCGGTACCCGGACTCCCGCGCCAATCGCGGCTCGAACGTAAACGAGCTGTTCTTCTCGTTCATGGACGAGGGCCAGGGTGCGACCTTCGACACGCCGGACGACCTGACGCTGCGGATCAACCAGAACAAGCCCTTCGCTTCCAACACCCGCGCGTTCGCGGCAGCCTCGCTCGTGGTGGTTTCGCCCGAGCGCCTGGCAGCCGAGGAGTCGGGCGACCTGGGCCAGGTCTCCGGAATCAATGCCGGTTCCGGCCCGTACATGTTCGACAACGTGTCGGAGACGCGGATCTCGATGAAGCGGAACCCGAACTACTACGAGCATCCGGAGGACCTTGCGGGGACGCGCTTCAACCGGGACATGCCGTACATCGACGAGATGGAAACGGTCATCATCACGGACGGCGCTGCTTCCCAAGCGCGCTTCCTTGCCGGCGACGCCGACTATTACGGCCCCGTCGACAAGATCACCGCGGAACAGTGGGAAGGCCAGCCAAGCGTCAACATCCAGACAGGCCCGGCGATCGACGACGGCAGCATCATGATCCAGCTGGCCGCGGCGAAGTGGACGCCCTATCCGGAGCTCTCGAAGGCGCTTTCGATGGCGATGGACTGGGACGGCTACATCGATGTCGTGCTGGGCGGCGAGGGGCGCTACAGCGCTCCCGTGAGCCCGACGGCGTTCCCCAAGTACGGGCTGTCCCAGGAAGAGATCAAGCAGTACCAGGTGTACGACCCGCAAGGCGCCCGCCAGCTGTGGGAGGCCAACAACGGCCCGGAGATCTTCCCCGAGCTGGATACGACGGTCCCGGCCTGGGTCGCGGCATTCCCGAATACGCAGTTCATCGGGCAGAGCTTCGAGGACTCCCTCGGCGTCAAGGTCAACTACAACCCGCTCGAGCTGGCGACGTTCATCGCCTCCGCGAACGGCCCCACGGGCACGAAGGACTGGCACTTCTTCATCGCCGGCAACAACGCCGTCGCGACGATGCCGGACTGGAACGCGCTGGTGGCGTACACGCCGGACGGCTACGGCGCCATCTGGGGCGGCAACTGGTACAAGGGCGTCAACATCTCCGACCCGTGGGTCAACCCCGACAACCCGAACTACGCCGAGAACGGCGGCGGTCCGGACGGCGAGCGGGTTCGCGCGGCGCTGGAGGTGACGCACCCGTACGCGCGGGAGCTGCAGGACTACGCCGACCGGCAGGCGGCCACGTTCGACGACGACGAGCGGGCCGAAATCCTGAAGGAGCTGCAGCACCGCATCTTCTCGCGCTACTGCTGCACCCTCCCGCTGCCGACCCCCACGACGAAGTACGTGGCGGTGGGCTCGCGCCTGAAGGGCCTGGTGCCACCGCCGGACGGCGACCAGACGGCGGCGTTCGGCATGTGGCGGGCGCACAACATCTGGCTGGAGGGCTAGTCCCGCCAGCATCGCACCGGCCAGCAGGCCCTACCCACGCCGCCCCCGCTCGGGGGCGGCGTGTCGCGTGGAGCGAGGGGCAGGGCGGGGTTCGGCAACATGCAGGAGTCTCGATCGGGGGCGCGTGCCCCGCCGGGCCGGCGTCGCGATTTCCCATTGACAGCGTGAGTAGAATGGCGAATCTGCATCGGGGCTATGTGCCTCGAATTTGGTGCAGGTGCGCTTGAGGGCTGCACGGGAGCAGCCCTACAAGGAGGGACGACGTGAAAGAAAGCTATTGGGGCAAGTATTGGCGCAGGCGGGTCTCGCGAAGGCGCGTGCTGGCGGGCGGAGCGACGATTGCCGCGGGCTCGGCCGCAATCCTCGCGGGTTGCGGCGACGACGATGACGACGATGCAGCCGCTCCGGCGGCGACGCAGGCTGCTGCCACGCAGGCCGCGGCGGCAGACACCGACGATGAGCCGGCGGAGGACTCGCAGGCTGCGGAGACCGATGCCGCGGACGAGCCCGAGGAGCAGGCTGCGGCCGCCGAGGACCGCTCACGCTACGGCGGTACCTTCAACTACAGCCTCGTGGCCTACCCGACGGGCTTCGACCCCTCGATCACGATCACGTTCCCGCAGGGGATGTCGACCACCTACAGCCAGCTGATGGCGTTCTCGATCACCAACGACGAGTTCTACCCGGATGCGGCGCAGAGCTGGGAGCAGGTCGATCCGGAGACACTGGTCTTCAACCTGCGCCCCGGCGTCCGCTTCAACCCCGAGGCGGAGGGCGGACGCGAGGTGAACTCGGAGGACTGGTACATCAGCCTGAGACGGTACCCGGACTCCCGCGCCAACCGCGGTTCGAACGTGAACGAGCTCTTCTTCTCCTTCATGGACGAGAGCCAGGGCGCGACCTTCGACACGCCGGACGACCTGACCCTGCGAATCAACCAGAACAAGGCATTCGCGTCGAACACCCGTGCCTTTGCGGCTGCCTCTCTGGTAGTCGTCTCGCCGGAGCGCCTGGCGGCTGAGGAGTCGGGCGACCTGGGCCAGGTTTCGGGCATCAACGCGGGCAGCGGCCCGTACATGTTCGACGACGTGTCGGAGACGCGGATGACGCTGAAGCGGAATCCGAACTACTACGAGCATCCGGAGGACCTTGCGGGGACGCGCTTCAACCGGGACATGCCGTACATCGACGCGATGGAACACGTCATCATTACCGACGGCGCGGCACGGCAGGCCCGCTTCCTCGCCGGCGACTCCGACTACTGGGGCGCGGTCTCCAAGATCGACGCCGACGCGTGGGCGGAACAGCCGAACGTCAACATCATGACGGGGCCGGCGATCGACGACGGCGGGATCATGATCCAGCTGGCGGCGGCCAAGTGGACGCCGTATCCGGAGCTCTCGAAGGCGCTTTCGATGGCGATGGACTGGGACGGCTACATCGACGTCATTCTCAGCGGCGAGGGCCGCCGCAGCGCGCCGGTCAGCCCCACCGCGTTCCCCAAGTACGCGCTCTCCCAGGAGGAGATCCGCGAGTACCAGGTCTACGATCCGCAGGGCGCGAGGCAGCTCTGGGAGGCCAACAACGGCCCCGAGATCTTCCCCGAGCTCGACACGACGGTCGCGGCCTGGTCTGCCGACTACAGCCACGTCCAGTTCATCGGGCAGAGCTTCGAGGACTCCCTCGGGGTGCCGGTGAACTACAACCCGCTCGAGCTGGCGACCTACATCGCCTCCGCGAACGGCCCCACGGGAACCAAGGACTGGCACTTCTTCATCGCCGGCAACAACGCCGTCTCGACGATGCCGGACTGGAACGCCCTCGTGGCCTACACGCCGGACGGCTACGGCGCCATCTGGGGCGGCAACTGGTACAAGGGCGTCAACATCTCCGACCCGTGGGTCAACCCCGAGAACCCGAACTACGCCGAGAACGGCGGTTCGGACGCGGGCGAGGCCGTGCGCGCGGCGCTGGAGATCACGCACCCCTACGCACGCGAGTTGCAGGACTACGCCGACCGCCAGGCGGCAACCACCGACGACGACGAGCGGGCGGATATCCTGAAGGAGCTGCAGCGGCGCATCTTCACGCGCTACTGCTGCACCTTCCCGCTGCCAACGCAGACGACGAAGTACGTCGCGGTAGGCTCACGGCTGAAGGGGCTGCCCCCGCCGCCGGACGGCGACCAGACGGCCTCGTTCGGCATGTGGCGGGCCCACAACATCTGGCTGGAGAGCTAGTCTCGACAGCCTGACCACCGGCACCGACATCTTTTGGAACGCCGCCCTCCGGGGCGGCGTTTCCGCTTGCCGGGGGCCGGGAATGGCTTGCCTCCAGTACAAACGTCGGTACAATGCCGCGAATCCGCGCGGAGCGTATGCGCGCGTGGGTGTTGCGTTTACGGACGTAACGCCAACACCAGTCCTCAGGAGGGACGATTTGAAAGAAGGCTATTGGGGCAAGTACTGGCGCAGGCGCGTTTCCCGAAGGAACGTCCTGGCGGGCGGCGCCACGCTCGCGGCCGGCTCCGCTGCAATCCTCGCGGGTTGCGGCGACGACGACGATGATGACGATTCGGCTGCTCCCGCAGCGACGCAGGCTGCCCAGCAGGCTGCCGCTGCCGACGAAGCCGAAGCCACCGAGGCCGCTGCAGCGGCTGCCGAAGAAGATTCGGGCGGCGAGTCGCAGGCTGCGGCCGCCGAGGACCGCTCGCGCTACGGCGGGAAGTTCAACTGGACGGAGCGGGCCTACCCAACGGGCTTCGACCCCTCCATCACGATCACGTTCCCGTACGGGATGTCGCAGACCTACAGCCAGTTGATGGCGTATTCGATCATCAACGACCAGTTCTACCCGGACGCGGCCCAAAGCTGGGAGCAGGTCGATCAGACAACGCTGGTCTTCAACCTGCGCGAGGGGGTGCGCTTCAACCCGGAGGCGTCTGACGGGCGCGAAGTGAACTCCGCGGACTGGTACACCAGCCTCCGACGCTACCCCGACTCCCGCGCCAACCGCGGTTCGAACGTGAACGAGCTTTTCTTCTCGTTCATGGACGAGAACCAGGGCGCGACGTTCGACACGCCGGACGACCTGACGCTCCGGATCAACCAGAACAAGCCCTTCGCCTCCAACCTTCGGGCGTTCGCGGCGGCCTCGCTTGTGGTCGTCTCGCCAGAGCGCCTGGCGGCCGAGGAGTCGGGGGACCTGGGCCAGGTTTCCGGCATCAACGGCGGTACCGGCCCGTACATGTTCGACGAGGTCTCGGAGACGCGGATCACCCTGAAGCGGAATCCGAACTACTACGAGCATCCCGAGCAGGACCTGCCCGGCACGCGCTACGTCTGGGACCACCCCTACATCGACGAGATGGAGGCGGTCATCATCACGGACGGCGCGGCGGCCCAGTCGCGCTTCCTCGCCGGCGACGCCGACTACTACGGCGGGATCGACAAGATCACGGCCGAGCAGTGGGAAGGCCAGCCGAACGTCAACATCGTGACGGGGCCGGCGATCGACGACGGCTCGCGCATGATCCAGCTGGCGGCGGCCAAGTGGACCCCGTATCCGGAACTCTCGAAGGCCCTTTCGATGGCGATGGACTGGGACGGCTACATCGACGTGGTGCTCGGCGGCGAGGGCCGTCGCAGCGCGCCGGTCAGCCCCACGGCGTTCCCGAAGTACGCGCTCTCCCAGGAGGAGATCCGCGAGCACCAGGTGTACGACCCGCAGGGCGCACGCCAGCTGTGGGAGGCCAACAACGGCCCCGAGATCTTCCCCGAACTCGACACGACGGTTGCGGCCTGGATTCCGGACTACAGCTACGTGCAGTTCATCGGCCAGAGCTTCGAGGACTCCCTCGGGGTGAAGGTGAACTACAACCCGCTCGAGCTGGCGACCTACATCGCCTCCGCGAACGGCCCCACCGGCACCAAGGACTGGCACTTCTTCATCGCCGGCAACAACGCGATTTCGACGATGCCGGACTGGAACGCGCTGGTGGCGTACACGCCGGACGGCTACGGCGCCATCTGGGGCGGCAACTGGTACAAGGGCGTCAACATCTCCGACCCGTGGGTCAACCCCGAGAACCCGAACTACGCCGAAAACGGCGGTTCGGAAGCGGGCGAGGCCGTGCGCGCGGCGCTGGAGATCACGCACCCCTACGCCAGGGAGCTGCAGGACTACGCCGACCGCCAGGCGGCGACGACCGACGACGACGAGCGGGCGGAGATCCTGAAGGAGCTGCAGCGGCGCATCTTCACGCGCTACTGCTGCACCCTCCCGCTGCCGACCGGCACCACGAAGTACCAGGCGCTCGGTTCGAGGCTGAAGGGCCTCGCGCCGCCGCCCGACGGCGACCAGACCGCGGCGTTCGGCATCTTCCGGGCGCACAACGTCTGGCTGGAGGGCTAGTTTCCCCAGCCGAGTCGTATCAAAGGGCTTCCGGGGGCGTTATAGTCCCCGGAAGCCCTTTTCTCGACCCTAGCGCAGGTGGTGGACCGTGCAAGCCTACATCATCCAAAGGCTGATCCTGCTCCCCCTCACGATCGTCGCCGTTTCGATCCTGGTGTTCGTGTTCATGCGCATCATCCCGGGCGATGCGGCGGCCGTTCGCTGTGGCGCCTCCGGCGTGGCGGACCAGACTTGCATCGAAGGTCTGCGCCGCGAGCTGGGCCTCGACATCTGCGATAAGTCCACCAACTTCGGGGGCGATGTCGTCTGCACGGCCGAGCAGTACTGGAAGTGGTTCTCGGAGATCTTCCAGGGAGACTTCGGCCAGGAGATCGTGCCGCCGAAGCCGATCGCGGACGAGATCTGGTGGAGGCTGGGCAACACGCTCCAGCTGGGAATGCTGAGCATCGCCTTCAGCCTGGTCATCGGCATCCCGGTGGGGATCCTGTCCGCCATCCGCGCGGGGAAGGTCTCTGACTACATCGCGAGATTCTTTGCGATTCTCGCCTTAAGCATCCCGAACTTCTGGATCGGGACGCTGATCGTCGCCCTTCCGGCGTTCTTCTGGCAGCAACGCTGGGTGCCGGACTGGACGGGCTGGGCGGACCCGGGGACGCATCTCCGCATCCTCGTAATCGCAGCCCTCGTGCTGGGCGTCTCGAGCGCGGGCTACCTCGCCCGTATCGCGCGTTCATCCATGCTCGAGGTGATGCGGAGCGATTACGTGCGCACGGCCCGGGCCAAGGGCCTGCGCGAGTTAATCATCATCGGACGGCACACGTTCCGTCCCTCGATGATCACGCTCTTCACGATTGCCGGCCTGCAGTTCGGAGGCATCCTCGCGGGTTCGGCGATTATCGAAACGCTGTTCAACATCCCAGGTCTGGGCTGGTGGATCGTCAACAACGTTGGCGACCGCGACTTCCAGGTCATCCAGGCGACGGCGCTCATCTTCGCCACCTGGTTCATGATCGTCCGCATCCTGGTGGATGTCGGATACGCCTTCATCGATCCGAGAATTCGGTACTAGCGGGGTGACAGAGATGACTTCAGCACCCGCCGTCCAGGACGACCTCAACCTCGGTCCATACATCGACCAGAGCAGCCTACCCACGCGGGTCGGGCGCAACATCAAGCGATTCGTCCTCCTGCAGCCGGGTGGCACGATCGGGATCGCCATCATCGTGATCGTGGGCCTCGCGGCGGCGTTCGCCCCGTACCTGAACACGGCCGGCGACGGCGAGCGCGGCATACGCAGCGTCTGGCGCGACGAAGGCCGGGAGATCCAGGGCGTCAACTTCGTGCTCCAGCCCCCCGGTCCCGACTGGTGGCTCGGCACGAACCGCACCGGCCAGGACCTGTGGTCGCGCGTCGTCTACGGGGCACGACCGGCGCTCCTGATCGGCATCGGGGCGGTCGGCGTCGCCATCGTCGCGGCGGTCACGCTCTCGCTGGCGATGGGGTTCATGAAGGGGGTCGTGGACGCATTCCTCTTACGGATCATTGAGGTCATCATCGCGGTGCCGGGAATCCTCTGGCTCATCCTCTTCACCACCGCGGTTGATCGCAGCATCCCCGTCCTCGTCTTCGCGATCGCATTCACCTTCTCACCGCTCACCACACTGGTGCTGCGCGGGAACGTGATCCAGGAGTCGGCCTCGACGTACGCCGAGTCGGCCAGGGTGGTGGGCGCCTCGAGCATCCGCATCATGTTCCGGCACATCCTGCCGAACCTGCTGCCGCTCGCCATCGTCAACGCAAGCATCATCATCCCGGCGGCAATCCTCGCGGAAGCGGGACTGTCGTTCCTCGGCCTGGGGCTCGACCCGCTGATCCCGTCATGGGGCGCGGACATCGGCCCGAACGCACGCGCCTACTTCCAGACGGCCTGGTGGCTGCCGGTCTTCCCCGGTGTCGCCCTGTCGCTCACGGTGCTGGCGTTCAACTTCCTCGGCGACTCGCTGCGGGACGTGCTCGACCCGAGGCTCCGCGGAAGCGGACTCGTCTAGCGGGGCAAGACCGCGCACCACAACGGCTTCAACGCCGCCCTTCGGGGCGGCGTTTCCGTTTCTTGACAGCCAACGGGGGATGGCACAGGGTCCGCACGACCCCGGGAAGGCGGTGCGAAGGTGACGACGGCTGCCCCTGGACAAGAACACCTGCGCCTGGGCACGGCCGCGGAGCAGGACTCCCACCTCGCGAGGCGCGGGCGGGCGATCGCGCGCTTCGCCCGCATGCAACCGGGCGGAACGTTCGGAATCGTGGTCATCCTCCTGGTGGTGGCGGCGGCGATCTTCGCCCCGTACCTGCACACCCTCGGCGACGGGGAACGCGACGTCCGCCGCATCGCCCTGGCGGAGGGCAAGCAGCTCGACTCCACGGGCTACCTGCAGCCGCCGAACGGGGACTGGTGGTTCGGAACCAACAGCGCGGGCCAGGACGTGTGGTCGCGCGTGATCTACGGGGCGCGTCCGGCCCTCATCATCGGCGTCGGGTCGGTCGGCATTGCGATGGTGGTCGCCCTGGCGCTGGCGCTGGCGATGGGGTTCCTGAAGGGCATCGTCGACACCGTCCTGCTACGGATCCTCGAAACGGGCATCGCAGTGCCCGGCCTCCTCTGGCTGATCCTGTTCACGACGGCGATCGACCGCAGCCTGCCGGTCATCGTTGTCGCGATCGCGCTCGCGTTTGCCCCACTGACAACGCTGGTCCTCCGCGGCAACGTGCTGCAGGAAGCATCGACAGCCTATGTCGAGGCGGCGCGCGTCATCGGGGCGTCCAATACGCGGATCATGCTCCGGCACATCCTGCCCAACCTGCTGCCGCTGGCGATCGTGAACGCGAGCATCATCGTGCCGGCGGCGATCATGGCCGAGGCAGGCCTGGCCTTCCTCGGCTTCGGTCTGCCACCGCCGTCGCCCTCCTGGGGCGTCGACATCGGGCCGAGTGCGCGGGCGTACTTCTACCTGGCCTGGTGGCTGCCCATCTTCCCGGGACTGGCGCTCTCGCTGACCGTGCTGGCCTTCAACTTCCTCGGCGACACGCTGCGGGACGTGCTCGACCCGCGGCTGCGTGGCAGCGGACTCATCTGACGCGGGGGGCCCGCGCTACTCGGGTTCGGGTGCAACACGCTCGTTCGTGGCGGGATCGACGTCGAAGGGGCTGTCGAGGCCGAGCTCGTCGCCGATCTCGCGGAGGGCGGGGAGGACTTCCTCGCCCATGAGGCGGAGGCTGCGCATGGCGTCCTCGTGCGACATGGAGCCGTCGCCGTCCCAGAGGAAGATGCTGCCGGGGCGCAGGTACTCGAGGACGTTGCGGATCTTGGGGATGACCGTCTTCGGGGTGCCCGTGATGATCGACTGGGCCTCGACCAGCCCCTTGTAGGTCTCCTCGACGTCCTTGTAGGACTCGGCGGAGTCGAGGGCGATGGGGCGGAGGTCGGGGTCGTTGGCGGAGGACTGCCCGCGCGCCTCGGCGACCTGGCGGACGCCGCCGGTGGGGAGGAGGGCTCGGCGGTCGGTGAGGCCGGGCAGGTTCTGGAGGTGGCCGCGAACGTCGCCCCGGCTGCCTTCAAGGAAGATGTTGCCGGGGCCCGTCAGGTACTTGCGTCCGACTTCCTCGGCGAGCTCCTCGGTCTCGTCGACGTGGACCTTGAAGAGATAGCCGCGGTGCTGCGGGCCGGCCTCGTAGCCGGCTTCGGCGGCGCACTCTTCGTAATAGCCGAAGGACATGCGGGTGGGCTCGAGGCGAGTCGCGAGCATGACGTAGGGATAGCGCCGCTGAGCCGCCCATTGCACGGTCCGTCGGCTGACGGCGCCGGGGATCATGATGAGCGGATGGGGTGACTGGTAGGGCCTCGCCCAGGGGTTCACGTAGCGGAAGTTGTAGTGCTCGCCCTCCCAGCGGAAGGGCCCGGGGCGCGTCCAGGCCTCCACGATGAGGTCGTGCGCCTCCTGAAAGCGCTCCCAGTTGTAGGGCGGGTTGGCGTCGTGGGAGATGCTCTCGCGGCCGGTGCCGCGCACCCAGCCGGTCACCAGGCGGCCCTTCGAGATGAGGTCGATCATGGCGAGCTCTTCGGCCAGCCAGAGGGGATCGTCCCAGATGGGGAGGATGTTGCCGATGAGGACGATCTTGGCGCGGTTCGTGACGCGGGCGAGGATCGCGGCCTCGACGTTGCAGGCGCTGCCCATGCAGAACGGCGTGCTGTGGTGCTCGTTGAGGGCGAGCGCGTCGAAGCCCATCTCCTCGGCGTACAGCTTCTCGTCGAGATAGCGGTTGTAGAGGTCCGCGCCGAGGACGGGGTCGTACTCGTCGTTGCTGGCGTCGAGGTCGACGAGACGGCGGCCGGTGGTTCCCCACCAGCTCGCGCCGGGATCCTGGTAGGGACGCTCGGTGAAGTACCCGATCAGCATGGGCGGAATCGTACCCTGCGCTCAGGCGCGTGTGTGGTAGGCGCGCTCGAACTTGTACCAGCCCGAGCCAACGATGGAGAGGGCACCCTCCCCGGAGAGGCGGCCGGGGTAGGCGTGGGGGTCGGAGATCCAGGCCTGGAGGTTGGCGTTGGCCTCCTCCCAGGTGTCCGCTTCGAGCTCGTAGATGGTGAGGAAGCGGGAGACGACGGGGAAGTCGTCGTGGGGGTGCTCCAGCTCGTAGACCGTGCCGGAGAGGAAACCCGGGCAGTTCGCGATATCCTCGATGTGGTTGCCCAGGTAGTTTTCGCGAAACAGCTGCTCGGCCTCGGGGCTCGGGGGCTCGACGAGCCCGACCAGGATCATCTTCGCCATGAGGGAACCTCCTTCGGAAGGGCGGAGGATAGCGGTCCGGCGGCTCGCTTGCCGCTCACGAGGGGCGGCAGGGAGAATGCGAGGGCGTTGTCGACGACTGAGAACCGACCATTGCTCCTGCGCGGGGGAGCGTTCTTCGAGAGCGAGTCGCGCACCTTCGTGCGGGGCGACGTGCTGTGCGTCGAGGGCCGCATCGCCGCGCTGGGGGAGGCGGAGGCGCCGGAGGGGGCGGAGACGATCGACTGTGCGGGCGAGTACCTCATCCCCGGGCTTATCGACTGCCATGTGCACGTGAGCTCTTCGGGCGACCCGGCGGAGCTGACGCCGGGGCAGCGACCATCGCTGGCGCGGCGCGCCTGGCGCATGGCCGAGTACGCGCGCGCAACGCTCGCGGGGGGCGTCACGACGGTGCGGGACCTGGGAGCAGCCGACCGGCTCAACATCGACCTGGCGAAGGCGACAGAGGCGGGGGAGGTGGAGGGACCGCGGGTGCTGGCGGTGGGGATGGGGGTAACGATGTCGGGCGGCCACGGCCACGGGTTCATCGCGCGCGAGGCGGATGGTCCGGATGAGGTGCGCAAGGCGGTGCGAGAGGAGATACGTGCCGGAGCGGAGGCCATCAAGCTCTTCGCGAGCGGGGGCGTGCTTACACCGGGCGTGAACCCCCGATCACCCTCGTTCACTCGCGAGGAACTGACGGCGGGTGTCGAGGAAGCCACCAAGGCTTTCCGCACGGTAGCGGCGCACGCGCAGTCGACCGAAGGCATCAAGAACGCGGTCGTGGCGGGCGTGACCTCGATCGAGCACGGCGTCTGGCTCGACGAGGAGGCGATCGAGATGATGATCGAACGCGGCACCTACCTCGTCCCCACGCTGACGGCGCCGTACCACATAGCCAACGGTGCGGATGCCGGCATTCCTGAGTACGCAGTGGAGAAGGGACAGATGGTGCTGGAGGACCACTTCGCGAGCTACGAGCGGGCGCTGGCGGCGGGTGTGAAGGTCGCGATGGGGACGGACCAGGGAACGCCCTTGAATCGCCCCGGCGAGAACGCCCAGGAGGCGGTGCGCATGGCCGACCACGGCCTCTCGGCGGGTGCGGCGCTGCTGGCAGCGACGGGATGGGCGGCGGACCTGCTGCGGCTCGACGAAGAGACCGGCAGGCTGCGCGTGGGGCTGGCCGCCGATATCGTGAGACTGAACGAGGATCCCCTCACCGACATTCGCTGCCTGACCCGGCCCGGGGCAATCGCGGGCGTGGTCCGGGGCGGCCAACCGGTGGGGAGCACTGGAGGAACGGTTTGAGCAAGCTGAGCGAGGCGCTCCAGCGAAAGCGCAGGGGCGAAAGCGCACGGATGATGGGCTTCGGGGCACGCGCGACGGAGAAGGACCGCGCGCTCTTGCTGGGGGTGCTGGGAGCCTCCGCGGACGACGCCGGGGCGGCAATCGAAGCGGGCGCGGACTTCGTGGCGCTGGCCGCCGAGAACGCGGACGAAGCCGTCGCCGCGCTGGATGGCCTCGACGGGCTCCTCGGGGCACAGCTCGAATCCCTCGCGAACGAGGGTATCGAGGCGGTCGAGGAGGCCGGCGCGGACTTCGTCATCGCCAAACCGGAGACGGCCGCTGCGGGGATTGTCGACAGCGACCTGGGACTCGTGCTGGAGGTAGACGAAGCGTGGGAGGAGGGGCCGCTGCGGGCGCTCGCGGCCCTCTCGCTGGACGCGGTACTGGTGCGAGCGCCCGTCGGCGACTTTACGGTTGCGCGGCGCATCTCCCTCTCGCGCGTGGCGGCGCTCTGCGGCACTCCCCTGCTCGTGACCGTCGCGCTCGACATCTCGAGCGCGGACCTGGCGGCCCTGCGGGAAACCGGCGCGGGAGGCGTCGTGCCGACGGAGGGGACGGGCGCGGACGAGCTCGCAGGGCTGATCGAGCAGCTCGCCGCCGTCCCCCTGCGCAGCCCGAAGGGTCGCAGCGAGGGAAGCGGGTTCGCGATTGTGCCCCCCGCGGGAGCCGGCGGCGATGGCGAGGAGATCGAGGACGACGACTAGCCCGGGACGAGCGCCCGGCACGCTCTTGCGCCTGCGACGGGCGCTGGGGCGCTGGTACCGCGCGAACGGCCGGCACGATCTCCCCTGGCGGCTGACCCGCGACCCGTACGCCGTGCTCGTTTCCGAGGTGATGCTGCAGCAGACTCAGGTCGAGCGCGTGCGTCCCCGGTACGAGGCGTGGTTGGCGCGCTGGCCAACGGCGGCGAGCTTGGCGGAGGCGCCGGCGGCGGCGGTCATACGGGAGTGGTCGGGGCTCGGGTACAACCGCCGGGCGGTGAACCTGCAGCGGGCGGCGCGCGAGGCGCTGGAACGGTTCGGGCAGATCCCGCTGGACGAGGCGAAGCTGCGGTCACTGCCGGGGGTGGGGCCGTACACGGCGGCGGCCGTCGCGTGCTTCGCGGGGGGACGGCGGACGGCGGCGCTCGACACGAACGTCGCGCGGGTGGTGGCGCGGGCGCTGCTGGGGGAGGGGAGGGCGAAGGCGCCCTACGGCGCCGCGCTGCGAGAGGCGGCGGAGGCGTGGCTGCCGGCGCGGGGCGCGCGAGCGCACCAGCTGGCGGTGATGGACCTGGGGGCGATGGTCTGCAAGGCGTCGTCGCCGGCGTGCGAGGCCTGTCCGCTGGCGCGGGACTGCGCGTGGCTGGCGGCGGGGCGGCCAGAGTCGCGCGCGGCTGTGCCGAAGGGAACGGTCGTGCCGTTCGAGTCGACGGCACGGTTCGCGCGGGGACGGATCGTTGCGATGCTGGCAGAAGGCACGCCCCTGACCGCAGGGGCGGTCGCGGCGCGGCTGCCGGAGGCACACCGGGCGGCGTGCGAGGGATACCTCGAAGCATTGGCGCGGGACGGGATCGTGGCGCCCCGGGAGGGGCGCTGGGGACTGGCGGAGGACGGTTAGGGCAGGATCAGCATCGCGTCGCCGAAACTGTAGAAGCGGTAGCGCTCGCGGACGGCCTCGGCGTAGGCCTCGCGGACGAGGTCGTGCCCGGCGAAGGCGGAGACGAGCATGAGCAGGGTCGAGCGAGGCAGGTGGAAGTTCGTCAGCAGGGCATCGACCACGTTGAACGTGTAGCCAGGCCGTATGAACAGGCCGGTCTCGCCCTCGGAGTCGCCCTCGCCGCCGAGGGCGTGTTCGAGCGTGCGCACCACAGTCGTGCCGGTGGCGACGACGCGGCGGCCTTCGGCGCGAGCAGCGCGGATGGCGTCGGCGGTGGCGGGCGGCAGCCGGTAGCGCTCTGGGGGGAGAACGTGCTCGGCGGGATCCTCGGTGCGGACGGGACGGAACGTGCCGGCGCCCACTTCGAGCGTCAGGAAGGCGCGCTCGATGCCCGCCTCGGCGAGCCGGTCGAAGAGGCCGGGGGTGAAGTGGAGGCCGGCGGTGGGGGCGGCGGCGCTGCGCGGCTCGCGGGCGTAGATGGTCTGGTAGCGCTCCGGGTGGCCTTCGTAGTCGCGGATGTAAGGCGGGAGGGGGACGGCCCCGGCGGAGGCGGGGTCGATGGGGCGGTCGAAGGTGACGGTCGCGACGTCTTCCTCGCGACAGCGGACGGTGGCGGTGAGGGGGCCATCGTGGGCCTCCAGCCTGAGCTCGCGGCCGGGGGTGGCGGCGCGGCCGGGGCGGACGAGCGCAGACCAGGCACCGTCGTCGTGTTCGCGCAAGAGAAGGAGCTCGACGTGTCCGCCGGTGTCGGCGCGCACGCCAAGGAGGCGAGCCGCCATGACGCGCGTGTCATTCAGGACGAGGAGGTCGCCGGGGCGAAGGAGGGCGGGGAGGTCGCGGACGTGCTGGTGGGCGAGAGCGCCCGTGCCGCGCGAGACGAGGAGGAGACGGGCGGAGTCGCGGGGCTCGACCGGCTGCTGGGCGATCAGCTCGGGGGGCAGGTCGTAATCGAAGTCCGACGTTCGCACGCGGGGAGCATTGCCCTTTCTCGGGCGTCGGTCTAGCGTACGGGCGCTGGAGGCGCGGCGTGGCAGAGTTCGACCCGAGGGGGACGCGGGCGCGATTCGCGGGCATCAGGCGCGACTACGCGCAGGCGGTGCAGGCGGAGGAAGTCTCGATCGAGCAGGGGGCGGTGGCGCAGCTCGAGGCGGAGGCGGTGAGCATGGAGCAGAGCGCCGTGGCCGCGATGCGCACCGAGCGGGCGACCCTGCGGGACAGCGCGGCGGCGGTGGTGGCGACGAGGTCGGCGGCCCTGGACGGGACGTACGTGGGCGTGCTGGCGTCGCCGGTGGTGCGGGGCGAGGTGCACACGTGGTTCGACCTGCGCACGGCCTTCGCGGTGGGGCTGGGACTGGCCGTCGGGAGCTTCGCGCTCAGCCTCGGGCGGGGGATGCTGCGGAGCCTGTTCCGCTAGCGGCGTCGACGTCGGTGCGGAGCTGCCCGCAGGCGGCGGCAATCTCAGCGCCCTTCTCGATTCGCACGGTTGCGTTCACGCCGGCCTCGTTGAGGATGCGGCGGAACTCGCGCACGCCCCGTCGCGAGGGGGCGGCAAAGGGGCCGGCGGTGGCGTTGAGGGGGATGAGGTTGACGTGCATGCCGGCGCCACGGAGCAGCTTGCCGAGCGCCCGAGCCTGTCCCGGGGCGTCGTTGACGCCGTCGATGAGGGCGTACTCGATGGAGACGCGGCGGCCGGTGGCGCGGAAGTAGCGGCGCCCGGCATCGAGCAGCTCGGCGACGGAGTTGGGGCGTGCGGTGGGGACGAGGCGGCGCCGGAGGGCGTCGTCGGGGGCGTGGAGGGAGATCGCGAGCCCGACCTGGAGCTTCTCGGCGGCGAGCCGATCGATGGCGCGGGGGATGCCGACCGTGGAAACGGTGATGGCGCGCTGGGCGAGGTCGAAGGCGCGGGGGTCGGTGAGCTGGCGGACGGCGCGCAGGGTCTCGTCGTAGTTGGCGAGGGGTTCGCCCATGCCCATGAACACGACGTTGGTGACGTGCTCGCCGCGGGGCGCAAGGAGACGCTGGAAGTGGAGCACCTGGGCGACGATGTCCTCGGCGGGGATGTTGCGCTCGAAGCCCATCTGGCCTGTGGCGCAGAAGACGCAGCCCATGGCGCACCCCGCCTGGGTGGAGACGCACACGGTCGAGCGCGGAGCGCGGCCGGAGCGGGGGTACTGCATAAGCACGGTCTCGACGGTGGAGCCGCCGGGGAGGGCGAGGAGCGCCTTGGTGGTCTCGCCATCGTCGCTGGCGACCTCGCGGAGGACGGCCGGGGCCTCGAGCGTGAGGCCGGCCTCGCGCATGCCGTCGCGCAGAGTTCCGGGAAGCTGCGTGATGTCGTCGAGCGAGCCGAGGCATCGCCGGTAGAGGGCCTGCAGGACCTGCTCGGCGCGGTAGCGGGGGGCGTCGAGGGCGGTGAGGGTTTCTTCGAGCTCGACGGGGGTGAGGCGGAGGAGGCTCGTCATGCGAGACCAGCCGAGGGGGCGAGGCGGCCACGCTCGCCGTTGAGGAAGGCTTCGCCGGACACGCGCCGGGAGCCGCTCCGCTGGACCTCGTCGAGCACGAGCACGCCATCGGGGAAGGCAACCGCGGGCTTCCCGGCAAAGACCGTCAGATCGCCCGGAGTGAGCTCGTTGTCCGAGGCTTCGACGTGCGCGCGCCAGATGCCGAGGCGGTCGCCGCTATAGGTCACGAAGGCTCCGGGCCAGGGGTCGTACGCGCGAACGGCGCGCTCGGCCTCGGGGGCCGTCATGCCGGCGGCCAGGTGGCCTTGGGTTTTCTCCAGCAACGGGCAGACGGTCACGAGGGACTCGTCCTGGGGGACGGCGCGGAGATCGCCGTCGAGCCACGCGGGAAGCGTCTCGACGAGCAGCCCGGCGCCTTCTTCGGCGAGACGCGCCTCAAGGGCGCCGGTGGTGTCGGTGGGGGCGATAGGGAAGGGGCGCGCGGCGAGGACGGGGCCGGCGTCCATCTCGGGGACGAGCTCCATGATGGAGACGCCGGTATCCCGGTCGCCCGCGAGGATGGCGGCGGCAACCGGGGAGGGGCCGCGCCAGCGGGGCAGGAGCGAGGGATGCACGTTGACGACGGGGTGGCGGGGCAGGTCGAGGACGTCACGGGGGAGAATGCGTCCGTAGGCGGCGACGACGATGAGGTCGGGCTCGACGCGAGCGAGCTCGGCAACGGCTTCGGGGTCACGGAAGGACTGCGGCTGGAAGACGGGGATGCCAAGGCGCTCGGCCTCGACCTTTGCGGCGGGAGCGCGCATGCGGCCACCGCGGCCCGCACGCCGGTCGGGCTGGGTGACGGCGAGACGCGTGTCGTAGCCGGCCTCGACGAGGGCACGCAGGCTGGGCAGGGCGAACTGGGGAGAGCCCATGAAGACCGTGCGGATCGCGGAGGGATTCATCGGGGCGTCAGGACGACGGCGTCGCCACGGGCGGAGCCGGTGCGGGCGGCAGCGTTGCCCTCGCGCTCGGCGATGGCGAGGAAGCCGCTGGAGTCGATGTGGCAGGCCAGCGAGCCGGGCGGGGCGTCGCTGAACGTACGAACCATGCGCCCGATCCTGTGGCCATTTATGTCGAGCGTAAAGTCCCGCGGAAGCTGCTCCTCGCGGATGGTGGTGACGAGGTTGCCGTAGCGATCGACGTGGATGACCGCGCCCCGGATGGCGGCGCCATCGGCGAGTCCGGCGAAGGGCGGGAGGAGGGTGATGCCATCGAGCGCTTGGCCGAGCGTCTCGTGGCGACCGGTGGCGGCGATATGCGCGGCGGCGGGGGCGAAGAGGTCGCGACCGTGGAAGGTGGCGCTGACGGTGGCGAGACGGACCTCGGGGTTCTCGATGGCGCGCACGTCGAGGCCGGGGGGTACCGGGCAGGGTCCGGGGGTTGCGGGGCGGGTATCGGGCGGCACGGCGGCGGAGAGGAGGCCGTTATCGGGAGCGACGAAGTAGCGGGTTGCGAGTGAGTCGCCGGGGGCCGGGGCGCGCATGACGATGGGGAGGCGCTCGCTGCCGACTCCCGGATCGACTACGGCGAGCACGACGGCCGGGGCGGGGAGGAAGGCGAGGGCGGTCTCGAGGAGCCAGGCGCCCTCGTCGATGGCGTAGGGCGAGACCTCGTGGGTGAGGTCGACGAGGGGAGCGCCGGGGGCGCGCGCCGTGAGGACGGACTTCACCTGGCCGACGTAGGTGTCGCTGGTTCCGAAATCGGTCAGCAGGACGATGGGAAGCGGACCAGTCATTCGACACGCCACAGGTGCACGTTCAGGAAGCGGTCGGCGGGGGTGAAGAGGACCCCGAAGGGCGGCGACGTGACGTGGTCCGCGCGAACGTAGCGGATGCGGGGGTAGGCGAGGATGACGCTGGGCGCCTCGCGTTGCCAGAGCTCCTGGAACTGGCGGTAGGCGTCGAGGCGGACAAGGCCGCTGGTGGTCGTGCGCCCGCGCTCGAGCAGGGCATCGACGATGATGTCGCCGTAGTTCGACACGTTGCCGCCGGGGTGGTCGACCTGGGAGCTGTGCCAGGCGAGGTAGGGGTCGGGATCGGCGCCCTGGTCCCAGCCGGCGAGGGCGGCGTCGTAGGTGCGGGGGGCGAGGAAGTCGCGGCTGAGGACGGTGAAGCTGGTGCTGGCGACGGTCGCGCGGATGCCGACGGGCTCCAGCTGGCGGGCGACCTCGCGGGCGAGGGCGAGGTGGCGGGGGTCGTTGTCGGTGCGGATGGTGAGGCGGAACTCGGAGCCCTGCCGCACCAGAACGCCGGTCGTCGGGCTGCGGTGCCAGCCGACCTCGGAGAGGAGGGCGATGGCGGCCTCGGGGTCGCTCGGGGGGCTGTCGAGGGAGGGGTCGTACGCCCACGTTCCCGGGGCGATGGCCGACGACGATGGGGTCGCGAGCCCCAGGAGCGCGTTTTCGACGAGCGTCTGGCGGTCGAGGGCGAGGGAGACGGCGGTGCGCACCCGTGGATCGCGGAAGTACGCCACCTGGCTGTTATTGAGGTAGAGGACGAGGGAGACGGCGCGTTGCAGGTCCTCGCGGACGAACCCGTCGATGCCGTCGAGGGAAGCGAGTTGCTCGGCGCTGAGGGGCTGCCGCAGGAAGATGCCGTCGATGTCGCCCTCCTCGAGGGCGTGCTTCACGGCTGCGAAGTCGGGCAGGAAGCGCACGGTGATGACGTCGATATGGGGGCGGCCGAGGTGGTAGCGGGGATACGCGCTGAGGGTCGCCTCCACGGAGGTGGCGGAATCGAGCCGGTAGGGGCCGGCGCCCACGGGGTTGGCGTTGAAGGGGGCGTCGAAGAGGTCGGCGCCGTCGAGCCCCTGCAGCAGGTGCTCGGGGAGGATGCCGACAGTGGCGAAGCGGGCGAGGAAGGAGGCGTTGGGCTCGGGCAAGCGGATGATGATGGTTCGCAGGTCGGGCGTGCGGACCTGGACGCCGGTCCAGGCGGCCTGCAGGCGGGGGTCGCCCTGGAAGTCGGGGGCGAGGATGTGTTCGACCGTGAAGGCGACATCGAGGGAGCGCACGGGGGCGCCGTCGTGCCACTGCAGGCCAGGGTGGAGGCGGAATGTGTACGTGCGCCCGTCGTCGCCGACCTCGGGGAGGGGGGCGAGGTCGGGGAGGAGGCGGCCGTCCTCGCCGACGCGCAGGAGGCTGGCGAAGATCAGCCGGGCAAGGTCCTGGTCGACGGCGTTCTCGGCGGCGAATAGGGGATTGATGCGCTGCCAGGCCCCGACGACGCCCTCAACGTAGACGGACTTCTGGACGGGGGCGGGAGTAGGGGGTGGCGGAGCAACGGTCTCCTCCTCGGGAAGCGTGAGGAAGAGGGCGATGACGGCAACCGCAACCGTCCCGGCCGCCACGATAGCCACCGTGAGGAGAGCGCGCCGCGAGTTCGCAACCGCGCGAAGCATGAAGAGAGACTAGCTCTGGGACTGGACGCTCAGGAAGGACACGAAGAGGAACACGATGACGAGAACGATCGTCGCCTGGAACAGTGTCTTCTCGAGACCGCGCTTCGTGCGGTAGACGGAGCCGCCGGAAAGCCCGCCGAGGGCCGCGCCGAAGCCGGAACCCTTGACCTGCAAGAGCACGGCGACGATGAGGAGCGCGGAAACGATGATCTGGATGGCGTTCAGCATCAGCGAGTGGCGAGGACGGCTTCCTCGGAGGGTGTGCGCTCGCCTTCGAGCGCGCCGTTCTCCCGGCCATGGTACACGTCGAGGATTGCAGCGGCGAGTTTCTGGAAGTCGTGCCGGTAGCGGTCCTCGCCGGCGACGACATCGGCCTGGACCACGCGCACATGCTCGAACACGCGGGCGTCCGGATGGTCGAGGCTGACGGGGGTGGAGTGCAGCTCCTCGGGCAAGGCCGCGACGTTGTCGTTGGCGATGACGGCCTCGATCAGGCCCGGGGCAGTGTGACGCTCGATGGCCTCGATGTGGTCCGCGACCCCGAAGTCGTCGGTCTCGCCGTTCTCCGTGGCGACGTTGCAGACGAAGAGGCGCTGAGCGCCGGTGGAGAGAAGGGCCTTGCGCAGGTCCTCGACGAGGAGGTTGGGCATGACGCTCGTGTAGAGGCTGCCGGGCCCGATGACGACGAGGTCGGCATCGAGGACGGCGCGGACGGCATCGGGGTGCGCCTCGGCGTGCACGGGGTTGAGGAAGAGCTCGCGGATGCGGGCGCCGTGTTCGGTGATGTTGTGCTCGCCGTGGACGAGCTCGTCGTCCTGGGTGCGGGCGGAGAGGGTCACGTCGACGAGGGTGGAGGGGAGGATGGTGCCGCGTACGTTGAGGACGCGCCCGGCCTCGTGGATGGCCGTCTCGAAGTTCCCGGTGACGTTGGCCATGGCGACGATGAAGAGGTTCCCGAAGGAGTGTCCCTCGAGCCCGTCTCCCGAACCGAAGCGGTACTGGAAGAGGCGCGACATGAGGGGCTCGGCCTCGGCAAGTGCGGCGACGCACTGGCGGATGTCGCCGGGGGCGACGACGCCGAAGTCCTGGCGGAGGCGTCCGGAGGAGCCGCCGTCATCGGCGACGGTGACGATGGCGGTGAGGTTGCTGGTGTACTCCTTGAGGCCGCGCAGGAGCACGGAGAGGCCCGTTCCCCCACCGATGGCGACGATACGGGGCCCGCGGCTGAGGACGCGCTTGGTGTAGAGCGACTGGGCCATGCTGCCGTTCTGCCCACCCGGCCGGACGACCGCATAGAGCAGGGACTGGTTCAGCTTCCAGAAGGCAATGCCGACGCTCCCGATGGCGACGGACACGAAGATCACGCCGCGCGCCCAGCGGGGGATCATCTGGAGGGTGAGGTAGTGGGCAACGCCGGGGAAGTCGTAGGCGAGGTAGGCCTCGCGGAACAGGTAGGCGGTGCCGAGGCTGAGGAGGGTTAGCCCAACGACCAGGAGAAAGAGCCAGCGCTTGATGTGCATCCCTGGATAGAGCCAGGTGAACAGGCTGTGGTTTCGCATCCTGCGTGGCATGTCGTTTGGAGAGTCTACCAGCGGGAGGGCCTGTCTCGAAGGCATAAACGTGCCTGAACGCAAAGTGTGCCGCCCATGACGAACCGGCTTACTGGTCGAGTTCGCGGGCGAGGAGCTCCTGGGCGACCTGGGGGTTGGCCCGCCCCTTCGTCTCGCGCATGACGCCGCCGAGGAGGCGCTTGATGGCGGCCGTCTTGCCGCCGCGGTAGTCGGCGACGGCCTTCTCGTTCTCGGCGATGACCTGGCGCACGATGGCGACGAGCTCGTCGCTCTCGCGGACCTGGGCGAGCCCGCCCTCTTCGACGATGGCGGCGGCGGCCTTGCCGCTCTCGACCATCTCGTCGAATACCTGCTTGGCGACCTGGCCGGTGATGGTCTCGCCCTCGGCCAGCTCGATCAGCTCGGCGAGGGCGCCGGGATCAAGGGGGAACTGCTCGACCTCGGCGTCGTGGTCGTTGGCCCAGCGCCCGACCTCTCCGAGGATCCAGTTGGCGGCGAGCTTGGCAGCGCGGGCGGGGTCGAAGGGGAGGGCGGCGGCGACCGCGTCGGCGAAGTCGGAGCGGTCGCGGGCCTCGGCGAGAGTGGATGCCTCGAAGTCGGAGAGGCCGAGGGCAAGGTAGCGCTCGCGGCGAGCGGCGGGCAGCTCGGGCAACTCGGCGCGCACGCCCTCGACGAAGTCGCGGCTGAGGGCGAGCGGGGGCAGGTCGGGCTCGGGGAAGTAGCGGTAGTCGTTCGCTTCTTCCTTGGAGCGCTGGGAGACGGTCTCCTGGCGGTCCTGGTCCCAGCCGCGCGTCTCCTGGGGAATGTCGCCGCCTTCGCGGAGCACGGACGCCTGCCGCGCCATCTCGAAGACGAGCGCTTCGTAGACCGCGCGGAAGCTGTTCATGTTCTTGACCTCGACCTTGGAGCCGAAGGCCTCCTGCCCGCGCGGGCGCAGGCTGATGTTGGCATCGCAGCGGAAGTTGCCCTCCTCCATGTTGGCGCGGCTGGCGCCGATGGCGCGAAGGATGGCGCGCAGGCTCACGAGGTAGGCGCGCGCCTCCTCGGGCGAGCGGATATCAGGCTCGCTCACGATCTCCATGAGGGGCGTACCCGAGCGGTTGATGTCGATGAGGCTGTAGCCCTCGCCGGTAATGGGATCGGTGCGGTGGAGGAGACGGGCGGTGTCCTCCTCCATGTGCACGCGGGTGATGCCAACGCGCGTGCCTTCGCCCTCGACGTCGACATCGAGCCAGCCGTCGTGGCAGATGGGGAGGTCGTACTGGCTGACCTGGTAACCCTTCATCAGGTCTGGGTAGGGGTAGTTCTTGCGGTCGAACTTGGAAAAGTCCGAGATGTCGCAGTTGAGGGCGAGGCCGGTCTTGACGATGAGGCGGATGGCTTCCTCGTTGATGACGGGCAGGACGCCCGGGAGGCCGAGACAAACGGGGCAGACGTGCGTGTTGGGCTCGGCGCCGGAGTACTCGGCGCTACACCCGCAGAACATCTTGCTCTGGGTGATGGGCTGGCAGTGAACCTCAAGCCCGATGACGGTCTCGAACTCGGTAGCGGCGGCGGTCATGGGGGCAGTGTAGGAAGGGCCGAGCGGGGGCGCTAGCGGAGGGTGAGGTGGGGGGAGCCGCGGGTGACGCGGCCGATGGGGTGGAGGGGTTCGGCGTCGGCGGCGAAGGCGGCTTCGAGGGCCTTCGCCTTGCGGGCGGGGCAGGCGAGGAGGAGGCCGCCGGAGGTCTGCGGGTCGAAGGCGAGGGCGGCGAGCTCGGGCGGGACGCGGGGGGCGACCGTGAGGTTATCGCCGACCCAGTCACGGTTGCGGCCCTCGCCGCCGGTGTGGGCGTCCATGGCGGCGGATTCGCGCGCGCCGGGGAGGAGTGGGAGGGCGGAGGCGTCGATGGTGGCGGCGACTCCGGAGCGTTCGACCATCTCCCAGAGGTGGCCGAGAAGGCCGAACCCGGTGACGTCCGTGGCGGCGCGCAGGCGGTGCCCGACGGCGAGATGGGCGGCGTGGCGGTTGAGCCGCAGCATCGACTCGATGGCGCTGTCGAGCCAGGCGGGGTCGCCCTGGCCGCTGCCGGTAGAGGAAAGGATGACGCCAGTGCCGAGGGGCTTCGTCAGGTAGAGGCGGTCGCCGGGGCGGAGGGCGGCCTTGCGCAGCAAGCGGGAGGGGTTCGCGAGGCCGAGGACGCTGAGGCCGTACTTAGGCTCGTCGTCCCAGACGGTGTGGCCGCCGGCGACGGCGCCGCCGGCCTCGGCGACCTTGTCGGCGCCGCCGCGGATGATGCCGGCGGCGACGTCGGGCGGGAGGTCCTCGGGGAAGGCGGCGACGTTGAGGGCGAGCACGACCTCGCCGCCCATCGCGTAGACGTCGGACATGGCATTGGCGGCGGCGATGGCGCCGTACTGCCAGGGGTCGTCGACGAGCGGGGCGAAGAAGTCGAGGGTGGCGATGACGGCGGTGCGCGCGTTGATGCGGTAGACGGCGGCATCATCGGGCGTCCCGAGCCCGGCGAGGAGGTCGGGATGCGCTTCGGGGTCGAACGCCTCGGTCAGTGGCGACAGAACCTGCGCCAGGGCCTCAGGGCCCGCCTTGGACGCTCAGCCGCCGCAGCCGGTCAGGTCCGTCAACCGGATCTCGTGTGCAGTCACGCGACGATCGTAAGGGACGGAGGCGTAGCGCGATCGGGGCGTGCCAGAATGTCGGCGTGACCCCCGAACCGGACGCAATCATGGAGGCGCTGGGCGAGCTGTACGGCGAGCCCGAGTCGCGGCCCCACGGCGACGCGGTGGCGGAGCTGGTGCTGACGGTGCTCTCGCAAAACACGTCGGACAGGAACAGCGGACGCGCGTTCGTCCAGCTGATGCGCCGATACCCGGGCTGGGACGCGGTCGCTGAGGCGCCGCTGGAGGAGCTGATCGCGACGATCCAGACGGGCGGTCTCGCGCAGCAGAAAGCGCCGCGGATCCAGCGCATCCTCGAGGCGGTGCGGGAGCGCGCGCCGGACTGGAACCTGGCGTTCCTGGAGGAGGAACCGCTGGGGGAGGCGCGCGCGTGGCTGCGGGGCCTGCCGGGGGTGGGGCCGAAGACGGCGGCCTGCGTACTGCTCTTCGCGCTGGGGCGTCCGGCGCTGCCGGTCGATACGCACGTGGAGCGGGTGGCGAAGCGGCTGGCGCTGGTACCCCCAAAGACGACGCCGGAGCAAGCGCACGAGCGGCTCGAGGCGCTGGTGCCGCCGAAGCAGTACTACCGCTTCCACATGCTGCTCATCAAGCACGGGCGGCGGACATGCGGCGCGCGAGCGCCGAGGTGCGAGGCGTGCCCGCTGGAAGCGTCGTGTCCGGCCAGCGTGCTGCCGGCCGGGGTGGCCGGCTAGGAGCCGTCGTCGCGGGCGGAGGCGGTGCCGCCGCGCGTATGCTCCCGAACACTTCGACTCAGGAGAGCGCTTTGCACGTCGCCTTGCTTCGCGGGATCAACGTCGGCGGGAAGAACAAGCTGCCGATGAAGGAACTCGCCGCCTTGTTCCGGGAGGCGGGATGCGAGGACGTCCGCACCTACATCCAGAGCGGGAACGTGCTCTTTCGCGCCGGCTCGACCCCGGCGGACGCCATCCCGTCACTGATCAGCGCGTCGATCCAGGAGCGTTTCGGCTACCGCATTCCGGTGGTCACCCGCACGGCCGCAGATCTCCGGGCTACGGTGGAGGCAAACCCTTTCGCCGCCGCCGAAGCGGACAAGCTGCTCGTCCTCTTCCTGGCCGATGCCCCCGACGCCGAGCAGGTTGACGCGCTGGACCCCGATCGCTCGCCCGGCGACGAGTTCGCGGTCGTTGGCCGCGAGGTCTTCCTTCACTGCCCGAACGGGTTTGCCCGCAGCAAGCTCACGAACAGCTACTTCGACTCCGCCCTCTCGACGACCAGCACGGGCAGGAACTGGAGGACGATCGGGAAGCTTCTCGAGTTGGCGACGGCGGCTGACGCCGCGCCTGGCGAGCGCCGAGACGCGCCCTAGGGATTCTCGTCGCGGGCGCCGCCCACCTCGGGTTCGCGGGGAGGAGCGGGGGTGGGAGCAGGGGGACGGGCGGGGCGGGAAAGCGCAGCGAGGCGCTCCCTCAATCCGGCCAGGTCGGGCAGGCGGAGAGGCCCGCGACGCGAGAGCTCGTGCGACGGGCCGGGGACGGCGGTAAAAGGAACGGTGGGACCGACGTCGTAGGCGTTGGGGTCGAGCGACTCGTCGGAGAAGAGGTGGTGGGCGATGAAGCCGAGGATCCGGCCGCCGACGGCGATGATGAGCCCCAGGGAGCCGGCGATGAGGAAGTTGCGTTCGGGCACGTCGAGCATGACCTGAACGAGTACCTGGAGGTCACCTACGAAGGGGTCCTCCGAACCGAAGCGGTCGATAAGGTAGGTCCCGCCACGGGCGACGAAATAGCCGGGCGCCGCGGCGAGGAGCACCGCAAGCCCGAAGGAGGTGAAGCGCTCGAATCCGCGGTTGAGGGCGAGCGTGGCGGCTCCCAGAACGCTTGCCAGGACGAGGCTGCCGAGCGCCAGCCAGCGGGCGCGGTCGTGAACGTCGCCGGTGAGGAAGCCGACGAGCTCGCGGATGACGTTGTAGACGGAGAAGATCTCGGCGTCCTGTTCGCCCGTTTCGTCGAAGGCGTCCAGGCCGGTGGCGTAGACGAGCTTGGCTGAGCGGTCGAGGACGAGGGCGCGGAGGGTGGGCGTGTCGGCGGTGAGGGCCTCGAGGCGGCTAAGGGTGATGGGGAGGGGGTATTCGGGCAGCTGCACCGCCTCCTCGGCGGACGCGCGGGCCTCGTCGCGCAGGGCGGGGAGGTTCTCCTCGAGCGTCGCATCGATATCCGTAAGGGAGGCGATACCGGCGGCAAGGAGCGCCTGCGCGCGATGGGGGCGGGTGATCTCGTAGACGCTGAGGGAAGCGATGAACAGGAAGAGAGCGATGGCGAACAGTCCGGCGGCGAGCCAGGTGCCGCCGTGCTCAGCTTCGGCGTAGGCCTTGCCGAAGACGCGCTCACTGACGGGGCCACGCCGGGGAAAGTTCGAACGGCGGCTCAGCATCCGATCACCCTACACGCCCTGCACGACAATGGTCCCGGCGATGCGGTCGTGGAGAGCGCGGCGGTAGGGGTCGAAGACGGCCCAGAGGAGGCCGGCGACGCAGACGAGCAGGCTGATGCCGACAAGGACGCCGGCGGCCGCGGGGGTCCCGCGGAGGACGTAGGCAAGGACGGCGCCGATGCCCAGGACGAGCACGTAGCTGAGCATGCCGGTCACGCGGGCGAGCGCGCCAAGCAGGCCGAGGTCGCCGCCGTCGGAGCGCACCACGCTGATGTGCATGATGGCGGCGCCGGCGGTCTTCCCCCAGAAGCCGAACCCGAGGAAGAAGTAGAGAAAGCAGGCGGCGGGTACGGCCCCGACCAGGGCCCAGAAGAGGGTGATGGCGCTGCCGGACGCGTCGATGCGGTCGAAGTCCGAGGAGAGCAGCAGATTGACCGAGCCGGCGATGATGAGCACTCCCGCAACGAAGAACAGCACGAGGGCGTCGATGGCGAGGGCAGCGACACGCATCTCGAAGGAGGCGTAGCGCAGGCGGCGCGCGGATGGGTGGTCGAGCGCTGCTCCGGGGGCTGCCGGCGACCCTGCTGCCATGGGCATGCCCATTGTATCGCCGGGAAAGGCGGCGGCGGTGAGGCAGACCCTAGACTGTTGGGGTGAAGCACTTTCGCCCCTCCGGGCTGGATCCGTCACCCGTGGACCTGCGCCCGTGGCAGCCGCCGCTGCTGCTGCTTTCGACGACGGCGGCGGCGACGTTCACGCTGGCGCTCGTAATCTCCCTCAGCCTGGCGGTGGCGAGGGGGCCGGTGGGGAACGACGAGTACTCGGTGTGGCGATGGGAGGCGGAGCACCTGGCGGGGTCGGTCTTCAGCCTGCTGGGCGTGGGGGAGGAGCTCAGCGAGCAGGAGGAGGCGGAGCGGCTGGAGACGTACTTTCGCCTGACGTCCGCGATCCGGGCCGAGCTGCAGGCCGAATCGCCGGACCGGGCGCTGCTGGAGGCGCTGACGAACGAGCGTCCGCTCCATGAGAACGACGTCGAGCGCATCATCGAGCGGTACGTGACGGAGGCAGTGGTGGCGGCGGGGCTGAAGCGCCCGCTGCCGCTCTTCGACGGCGTGACGATGCTCTGGCCGGCGGTGGACATCGAGCTGACGAACCCGCCACGGGTGCTCGTGCGCTCCCCACGGGACGAGATTCGGCCGGCGGGGTATACGCTCCTGCAACCGGACCTGACGCTGGACGCGATCGAGCGGATTGAGGCGCACACCGACGACGAGGACACGGTGTCGGTGGTGGTGCCCATCGGCGGGCTTGCGGTCTACCCGGCGATCATTCGCGAAGACCGGTCGTACTACTCGATCCTGCGAACGGCGGCGCATGAGTGGGTCCACTTCTATCTCGCCTTCTACCCGCTGGGCATCGCCTACAACACGCCCGACGGACCGACGCTGAACGAGACGGTGGCGAACGTGGCGGAGGTGGAGATTGCGCGCATCGCCCGCGAACTGCACCCCATCGACCTGCCGGAGGGGGCAGACGGACGGGCGCCGTCGCGGGAGCAGTCGTCCCTCTCCTTCAGCACGGAGATGCGGGAATTGCGGCTTGCCGTCGACGACCTGCTGGCGGCGGGCCGGGTGGCGGAGGCAGAAGCGCTGATGGAGGAGCGCCGGCTGCACCTGGCGGAACACGGAGTCTTCATCCGCAAGATCAACCAGGCCTACTTCGCCTTCTACGGGTCGTACGCGACCCTGCCGCAGTCGTCCGACCCGATCGGGCCGAAGGTCGAACGCGTGTGGGAGGAGACAGGCAACCTTCTCGAGTTCTTCTCGCTGGTGCGGGAGATGCGGACGGAGGCGGAGCTCGACGCGATCCTCGTGCGGCTGGGTGTCGACCCGGCAACGATCACGGTCGAGTAGTCACAAGGGAGCCGGGGCGGGGGCGGCTACTCGACCACCAGGGGCAGGGACGGATCGGCGGCGTACTCGGACATCGAGGCGTCGTAGACGGCGATGTCCTCGTACCCGAGCAGGGAGAGGACGAAGGCGTCGCTGGAGGCGGCGATGCCGCCGCCGCAGTAGGTCACGACGCGCCGCGTCCGGTCCACGCCCTCCTGCTCGAAGAGCGAGGCCAGCTCCTCCGCCGGGCGGTAAAGCCCCGTCTCGGGATCGGTCAGCTCCATCGCGGGCACGTTGACCGCGCCGGGAATGTGCCCGGCGCGCCCGTAGCGCTGGCCGCCGTCGGCACCGGAGTGCTGGTCGCGCCCGAGGGCGTTGACCAGGCAGCTGCCGCCCGCGTCCCCGGACTCGATGAACGCCCGAACCTCGTCCAGGTCGGCGAACCGGGCGGGGTCGGGCGTGGGCGTGAAGTTCGTGGACGCGTACGTGGCTGCATCCGTGGACACGGCGCGGCCTTCGGCAGTCCAGCGCTGCCAGCCGCCATCGAGCACGGCGCCGTTCCGGCACCCCATCGACCGGAACATCCACCACAGCCTCGCGGCCCACATCGACCCGGAGCGGTCGTAGAGCACGAGCCGCGAGGACTCGGAGATGCCGTGCCGTCCGGCTGCCTCGGCGAAGGCCTCGGCGGAAGGCATCATGAACCGCAAGCGCTGGTCGTTGTCGGAGAAGTCGGCCTGCAGGTCGAGGAACCCGGCGCCGGGAATGTGTCCCGACTCGTACTCCGCGCGGCCCGACTCGACGCGGAAGCCTCCGCCGTCACCGGGGCGCAGAAACACCGTCGACTCGAAGACGCGCACGTTGTCGTCCTGCAGGTGGCCAGCCAGCCAGTCGGTCGAGACAAGGAACCCGGGGTTCGTGAAGGGCATGGTCAACTCCAGTGGGGATCTGGCCTGGGTGTGATCCGCGCGCCCCAGTATCCGCCTCTCGCAGGCGGCCTGCGACCCCTTTCCGTGGTCGCGAGGAATCTTCGACATTCCCCGAAAACGGCCGGGGTAATTCGGCACTTCCGTCCCTACAGTCGGCCCATGACCGGCAGCAATCGCACCTCGACCAGCGGTTCCAGCCGGTGACGTGGCGGTGGGCGACCCCGACCCGCCCCACGCGACAAGGAGGCTGACATGCGACTCACAAAGTGGATAGCCCGGGCCCTCGTGGGAGGAGCGACGGCTGCGCTCCTCGCCCTGGCGGTGGTCGCCTACGGCGGCACCAGCGACAACCCCGGCGGCGGCGATGGAACTCCCCTGGCAATGGCTCCGGGGCAGCCGGTCGAGCCGGGGCCGGGGCAGGACACGGCCGCCGAGGCCGAGCCCACGGAGACCCCCACCGGGGAGGCGGTAGCGACGGCGAGCGACCCCTGCGCCGACTGCGCTACGACCCGGACCTCCAGCCGCGAGCAGGGGAAGGTGCGCGCCCAGAGCAGGCGCGCCGTGGTGGGAATCGGCGGGTCCGCCGGCAAGGGCGGGGGAGGACCCGAGGAGCTGTTCGGACAGCTTGAGCGGGGGCAGCCCGAGGACACGACATTCCGGGACTACAGCCGCCTGCCCTTCGTCGCGACCTCGGTCGACCCGGTCTCGACCTTCAGCCTCGACGTCGACCGCACGTCGTACCTGCTCGCCCTGACGTGGGCCAAGAACCACTACAACGTGGAACCCGATTCGGTGCGGGCCGAGGAGTGGGTTAACGCCTTCGACTACGACTACGCTCTTCCGGACGACACCGGCAGCTTCGGCATCACGGCCGTCGCCGCCCGGCATCCACTCGAAACCAGCCTGCATCTCGTCCGCATCGGCTTCCAGGCTCCGCAGCTACCCGACGACACGCCGCTGAACGTGACGCTCGTGCTCGACGCGTCGGGGTCGATGTCGGGCGGCAACCGGGTGGCAATCGCGCGGGCGGCGGCGGAGACGATCCGGCAGAGCCTGAGCGCACGCGACCGCATCGCGGTTGTGCACTTCACGACGGATGTCCTTCATGCCTACACCGTCGAACACACGACGCCGGACGACGCGGACGTCGTGTCGTCCATCGCCCGGCTGAACCCGCACGACAGCACGAACGTGCAGGCCGGCCTCAACCTCGGCGTTCGGCTCGCTGACGCGGCGCGGCGCGAGCGCCCGGAGGCCTTCAACTACATCATCCTGATGTCGGACGGCGTCGCGAACGTGGACGTGACGGACCCCTTCGGCATCCTCGGCTCAGCCCCCGATGCCGACCGCCTGAACCCGCTCCGCCTGATCACGATCGGGGTCGGGCTCGGAAACTACAACGACTACCTGCTGGAGCAGCTGGCCCAGCACGGCGACGGCTGGTACCGCTACCTGAACGACACGGAGCAGGCGCGGGAGACGTTCAGCCGCGAGAACTGGCTGGCCCTCTCGACGCCGTTCGCGGATCAGACGCGGGCACAGGTGACGTGGGACGCGGGGGTCGTGAAGGCGTGGCGCATCCTCGGGTACGAGAACCGCGTCACCCCGGACCACACCTTCGAGGAGAGCCGCAAGGAGTTCGCGGAGATTTACTCGACGGCCGCCACGACCGTCTTCTACGAAGTCGAGCTCCACGGCGACGACGGCCCCATGAAGGGGGGCGACACCCCGGTGAAGCTGGGATCGGTGGAGGTGCGCTGGGTCGACCCGAGCTCGGGCGGGGAGCGCAGCCAGCACGCCGACATCGCCGGACGGGTGGACTCCCGGTTCGATGCCGTGGACGACTCCCTGTTCCGGCTGGGTGGGATCGTGGCGCTGACGGCCGACCGCTACAGCGCGCTCTCGGCAGAGCACGAGAACGCCGAGCCGGACACCGCGAGCGTTCACGCCGATCTCTCGAAGCTGCGGGAGGAACTCCGCCTGCTGCGGCTGGATCTGAGCGGGACGGAGGCCTACCGCGACTTCCGCTTCCTGCTCGGCGAGCTCACGGACTTCGCCGGGGAGCGAGCGGCCGCAGCTGGTGACAGCCAGTGAGGCGAACGTGGCGCCGGGTCAGACGGTCAGACCTCGACCGGCTCCCGGCTTCGGAGCACGTATCCCTCGTACCCAGCCGCCGCGATCTCTTCGCACTTCTCGCGGTAGACGTCGAGGCCGCCGGCGTAGGGCATGAACACGCGCGGCTTGCCGGGGATGTTGGCGCCCAGGTACCAGGAGTCCGCCAGCATGTAGAGCGTCTCGTTGGCCGTCTCGTTCACGTGGTCGACCCACTCCGCCTCGGCGCCGGCCTCCGCCTCGGCCGTCTCGAGATCGTGCTCGCCCATGTAGGCGACGAAGTCCGAGATGTACTCGACGTGCTGCTCGATCGTCGGCGGCATGTTGCTCAGCACCGAGGGACTGCCGGGACCGGTGATCATGAACATGTTGGGGAACCCCGCGGGTGACAAGCCCAGGTACGCGCGCGGGCCCTCCGCCCACTTCTCCCTGAGCCGCTCCCCTCCGCGGCCGCGGATGTCGATGCGGTTGAACGCGCCGGTCATCCCGTCATAGCCCGTCGCGAACACGATCACGTCGAGCTCGTACTCGCCGTCGCGGGTGCGGAGGCCGTTGGCGGTGATCTCCTCGATCGGCGCGTGCCGGATGTCGACCAGGTCGACATTGTCCCGGTTATAGGTTTCGTAGTAGTTGGTGTCGATGAGCGTGCGCTTCGCCCCGAAGGGGTGGTCGCGGGGAAGCAATTTTTCGGCGGTCTCGGGGTCGTCGACGATCCCGCGGATCTTCGAGCGGATGAACTCGGCGGCCGTGTCGTTCGCGCGCCGGTCGACGCGGATGTCGCTGAAGGTCGTGAGGAGGAAGCGGAACCCGCCCTCCTCCCAGGCGGCCTCGTAGACGTCGCGGCGCTCCTCGTCGTCGACGTCCAGGGCCGAGAGCTCCGGCTCGCCGTAGGGCGTACCACCCGCCGAGAAGCGGGTCTTCTCGAAGATCTCGTCGTACTGCTCCTTGACCTCTTCGAGGAACTCGGGCGTGACGGTGCCGTGGCGAGCCGGGATCGTGTACTGCGGGGTGCGCTGGAATACGGTCAGGTGGTCGGCCTGCCCGGCGATCACGGGGATCGCCTGGACGCCGCTGGAACCGGTGCCGATCACGCCGACGCGCTTGCCCGCGAAGTCGACGCCTTCGTGCGGCCACGCGCCGGTGTGGTGCCACTCGCCCTGGAAGTTCTCGAGGCCTTCGATCTCGGGGACCTGTCCCGCCGAGATGCAGCCGACGCCGGTGATGAAGTAGCGCGCGAGCACGCGGTCGCCCTGGTCCGTCTCGATCTCCCAGCGGTTGAGGTCTTCGCGGAAGTGCGCGGCGGTGACGCGCGTCTCGAACTGGATATCGCGGCGCAGGTCGAACCGGTCGGCGACGTGGCTGAGGTAGCGCAGGATCTCGGGCTGCTCCGGGTACTTGCCGCTCCAGGTCCACTCCTGGGCGAGGTCCTTATCGAAAGAGAAGCAGTAGAGGTAGGACTCCGAGTCGCAGCGGGCCCCGGGGTAGCGGTTCCAGTACCAGGTACCGCCGACCTCATCGCCGGCCTCGAACACGCGCGCAGAGAGGCCGAGCACATCGCGCAGCCGGTGGAGCATGTACATCCCGGAGAAGCCGGCGCCGATCACGACGGCATCGAGTTCCACGCGGCTGGTGTCGGTCGTCATGTCTGTCCTCCCTCGTCGGGGACGGCCCGCGGGCCCTGTCGCGCGGGCTACTGTACCGGCTCGGCGGCTTCCCTGGAGCGCTCGTAGATCACCGCGCGCACGGCCTTCACCACCTGCTGGAAGCCCCGCTCGCTCCCGGGCAGCATCAGCAGCGTGAAGAAGCCGTGGGTCTGGCCTTCGTGGCGGATGAAGTTCACCGGCACGCCCGCCTCCCGGAGGCGGTCGGCGTAGGCCTCGCCCTCGTCGCGCAACACGTCGTGCTCGGCGGTCAGGACGACGGCGGGCGGGAGCCCGGCAAGGTCGGCGGCGCGCAAGGGGGAGGCGTCCACTTCGGCCCGCTGCGTAGCGTCGGGTGCGTAGTGGTCCCAGAACCAGACCATCGCCTCGCGGGTCAGGAGGAGCTGGTTTTCGGGGTCGGTGTACGAGGGCCGTTCGAAGTCGGCGTCGGTTACCGGGTAGATCAGGATCTGCGTCGCGATCGGCGGACCCCCGCGGTCGCGGGCGCGTAGGGCCATGACGGCTGCGAGGTTGCCACCGGCGCTGTCGCCGGCGACGAAGAGGGAAGCGCCCGGCGCGGCGACTTCGGCAAGGTGTTCGCCGACCCATCCCAGTGCGACCCAGGAGTCATCGACGGCCGTCGGGTAGCGGTGCTCGGGCGCGAGGCGGTACTCGACGAGGACGACCGAGCACGACGTGCGCTCGGCGAGCTTGCGGGCGACGGTATCGCTCTCGTCGATCGAGCCGACGACCCAGCCGCCCCCGTGGTAGTAGACGATGACCCCGGCGGGGCGCTCGATCGGGACCAGCACGCGGACCGGCACGGCGCCGCCCGGCACGGCGAGGCTGTGCTCCTCGACGCGGAACATCGCCGGCGCCGGGCCCACCTGCTCGACCATGCCGGCAGCGAGCGCCCGCGCCTCCTCGACGCTGCTCTCGTGCAGGGGCTTGCCGCCCCCCGCGGCCATCTGCTCCAGCAGCCCAGCGGTCGCCCAGTCCAATGCCATGCGGTAACTCCCCGGCTACTACTACCACACCTTCCCCTTCAGGGACGAGGGACAGCCCTGGCGGGAGGCGCGGTACGTTCGCCGCGGAGCAGGAATCAGGAGGGGAGCGAGGTGGCTGGCCACAGGCTGCCGTGCTGCGAACCTTCCGCTGGGAGGTCTCTCTGTAGCGTTCGAGCGCTATGATCCACCAGGAGCTTGTTGACTCTCAGAGGCTGGATGCACAAGTACGAAATCATCATCTACTGGAGCAACGAGGACGACGCTTTCATCGCGAAGGCTCCCGAGCTTCCCGGTTGCAGCGCCCACGGCGACACCAGATTGGCAGCCCTAAAGAGCGTTGAGCAGGCGGCAGAGCTCTGGCTCGACACAGCGCGGGAGTTCGGCGATCTTGTCCCGCCTCAGTCAACGTCTGATGCTGGTGCAAGCCCGCATAACTGCCGTCACTGAGGCTCGCGGGACCGTCCCGGAGTGACCCGATTGAACGGTCTTGGGAATACCGGCCGCCAAAGACGACCGCGCTCCGCCCTTCCATTGGAGGGTCTCGCGGGGAAGCACCGCGTGGGAGAGATTCGGGTTGTCAGACTCACTCGGAGGGATTGATACGCCGTGCACGAGATGGGTCGACAACCCGGAACTCTACGCGGGCGGCAACACCAACCTCCACCAAAGTCTGTAGCCTTCGCAGCTTCGACGCTGCATCGGGCTCGTCAGGGAAGTGGGCCGGATTGGCATCCAGGAGATACTGTGCCCGTTCTGCGGTGATGGGCTCGACCTCGACTAGGAGGTCTCGATCGCCCTCCACCTGAGCACGGACAAGGCACCCCCACAGACTAGGCTCAACGACGAACAGGCGGCGCTGGCCGTACTCAGGTCCGATCAAGAGTGGGATGCCACGGTATTGGGCGTACTCAGCCTCTGGGGAACGCCACCGAGGCACATAGCCGGTGGGCTCCTCCAAGTCCAGGCGATCAACAATGTCGTTCCAGTCCCCTGCCAGCACGCCGAGGACTTCACCAGACGGGCTAAGGTCTTCGATAGCCCTGTCAACCGCTCGGAGGAAGGCCCGACCTGTCTCGATGGGGGATGGTCTACGGGGCGCATCATCCAGTGCCTCGCAGAGTAACTGCAGGATGTCGTCGGCGAGGGTCCACCCAAACTCCTCAATTTCGAGCGGGGCGTAGTACGTCTTGGCACCTTCCGGTGCTTCGGCAAGAAACGCCTTCCTCTCGAACTGGCGGAAACCACGTTCCTCAGGGATGTCGCCAGCGTTGTTTGACAGGTAGAGGAACGCACCGTTTCTCCTGAAGATGCTCTCGATGGCGTTGTTAGAAAATGCCCCGGCGTACACGCTAGCGACGAAGCCATCGACTCTATCCTGACTGAGTTGGCGGGAGATCAACTCATGGTCTTCGGACACTGAGTCCTCACCAAGTGCAGTCTGGAGAGCGGCGACGACAGCCTCGTGACACTGCTCGATGGTCATGTCGCCGTCAGGCTGGGCATATGGACTTAGCCAGGCTGAGTTCTGGTTGAACCAGTCGAGCACTCGGCTCGCGTGTCCCTGTAGATTCAGGGCTGGCATTCCGTCGAAAGCAAGCTCCAGCAGACGGACGACAAAGTAGTTGAGGGGGTATTGCTTCGGCTCGATCGGTCGGAGTTCGAGGCTCTGAGCGCCCTCTCGTTCCCACTCGAACCACTGGGAGGGGTACATGCGGTCGTCGCGATCAAGTGCTGGCCCTAGGTCACTGGCCAAACGGTCGGGATCGCCATACTCGCCCGCCACAACATTGAGGTAAGGAGCCAGTTCGGTGATGGTTCCTGCCTCGGCCAGAAGCACTGCGCGTCCTCCAAGGCCCATTAGCGCGATGCGGTAGTTCTGCTCCAACTGCTGGTACAGTCCTGAGGGTCCTGCCCTTGGTGTTTCCCAGAGGTCCCGATGGTACCGGACTGCGCGCAGGACGCTCTGAAATGCCTTGTGAATCCTCTCGAAGTCTGCCGCGAGATCGAGAGCCATCGCGTCGGACAACAAGCGCTCTTGGTGGCGGACCATCTGGGTCAGGTATGGCTCGGCTTCCGTGAGTGATACGTGGAGAATGAGTCCCTGAGCCAGTTGCCAGACGCGGTCGCGAAATGGCTCGGTCGACTCGTTGTCGTCGGTCCGGCGTGCGATCTCGGAGTTCTTTCGATACCCTTCGAGTGCAACGGTAAACAACTCCCCACAGCCGCGAAGCATTCCGGTGCTCAGGAGCCAGTAGTCAAGGTGCAGCAGAGCTTCGACGTGTTCTCTATCGTCGCGGCCGATGACTTCCTTCCGGAGTGAGTAGAGGTCGTCATCCAATTCCCTTAGCGGTGGCCAACTAGGCTGTGATCCGGGTGGGGCCCACCTGACTCCCGCTTGCTCGATCTCCTCCATGGCGTGCTCTACCAATTCCCTGACCGAGTCAAGAGACCGGGCGAATTCCCCACTCAGACGCTCTTCGATCGCTCGTTGCGCATCACCCAGCACCGCTCGGATCGCCTCACTCGCAGCCTCTTCTCCCGGGTCCGGGAAGGCCGTAGTGAAGTCTGGCTCCTCGTTGTTACGAGCAGCAGCAGCCCTTCGGACACGCCCAAGGAACACCTGAACTGCTTCGCGCACTTGATCCTTGAAGACTGCAAGCCTGAGTTTGCGCCATTGGTCGGGGCCGCTGAGGTGAATGGCCCGATAAAGGAGTACGACCGCTAGCGCCAAGTTGGCCGTGAAGCCAACTGGCGCGAACAGGGCAAGATTGCCCAACCCCTGGGCATCGGCCGCCGCGACCTCAGCCGAACCGCCGAAGTGCAGAGCCAGCAATACGAAGCCGGTCGCGCCCACAGCCGCCACGCTCCACGACGAGATGGGTCGCACCCACGATCGTCGGATGTACTCCTTGTGAGTGCGGTCCTCGGCGTTCCGCCTTGTGCCAATGACCTGCATTGCGAAGAGTGTCACCGCGACGGTGAGGGCTGCGATCGCCGCCTGGGCTGTCAGGAGGGTTCCAATGAGAGACGCTGAGTCGTGCTGGTCCGGAAGCCAGTCGGGCACATGAGTCGCTACGGACACGAGGAAGAGGATAGCCAGCACGTCGAGGATCAAGACGGCGCTCAGGAATTGGGGGTTGGAGAGCGTCTGCCTCGTCCGTCCGGCAAGCCCTCGAAGCTGACGCGCCCCGCGGGACAGCGCTCGTAGGTAGCCGCGAAGCCTGTTGTGGTTCAAGTTTCATCGCCGACGAGGAACATTGGCAGGGCCAGATGCGATCGCACTCACGATCCTACTGGCAAACGCCCTGTGGGGCCTGGCTGACGAGGAGGCCTTCAACGCCTGTCAACTCGTCCCCCGAGGCGAGATCTCTCGTCGCTGACGATCTGCGCTACGCCCCTGCGCCGTCTCCAATGGAGCGCGTCTCTGGTCCGGAGGCGGTTTCGTTGGGATCAGCTTGAACCCCTGCCTGCCGACGCAGGTGCTCCCGAACGATCACCCGCGCCAGTATCCGCAGACCTGCCTCGAGCGTCTCGCGCTGTTCCGGGGTGTATGTGTCCTGTGTTGCGTCGTCCATGCTTCTGCACTCCCGTCTTGGGCTTGCCAGTGTTCCCGCGCATCGGAGGACGCGTAAGGTCCTGGAGGGGGGTTCTGGAATGAACCCCGTAGCGGTAGACCCCGGCAGCGGCCACAATGTGGCCCCGTCGCCCACCGGCTGGCGAGACACCCTGCCAGGGGCCTGCCAAGGCAGGTCCGCCTGAAGACCGAGAGCGTATGAACCCGCGGACGCACGCTGAGCTTGCGAACTTCATCTGGAACATCTGCAACCTGTTGCGGGGGCACTACAAGCGGAACGAGTACCGCAAGGTCATCCTCCCGCTGACCGTGCTGCGACGCTTCGACTGCGTGCTCTCGGACACGAAGGAGGCGGTGCTCGATGCCGACGCCGCCTATGCGGACGCGAACGAGCAGGTGCGCGTGAGTCGCCTTCTCCAGGCGTCCGGGCGGGCCTTCTACAACACCTCGCTGTTCGACTTCGGACGGCTGCTCGACGACCCCAACAACCTCGCGCAGAACCTCAGCGCCTACATCCGCGACTTCTCCCCAAACGTGCACGAGATCATGGAGCGCTTCGCATTCGACGCTCAGGTCGTGCGCATGGGCGAGAAGAACGTGCTGTTCCAGGTCATCCAGGCGTTCGCTGGGGTCGACCTCTCGCCGGGTCGCGTCGACAACATCCAGATGGGCTACGTGTTCGAGGAATTGATCCGCATTGGGGCTGAGCAGGCGAACGAGGAGGCAGGGGAGCACTTCACGCCGCGTGAGGTCATTCGGCTGATGGTCAGCCTGCTCCTCTCGCCGGAGCCCGACCTCGGACGCGGCCACGTCGTGAAGACCATCTACGACCCGGCGTGTGGTACCGGCGGCATGCTCTCCGAGGCCGACAAGTACCTCCGCGAGCACAACCGGGACTCGAGGCCAATCCTGTATGGGCAGGACATGAACGACGAGTCGTGGGCCGTCTGCAAGTCCGACATGCTCCTGAAGGGCGACGACGCCGACAACATCATCCTCGGCGACACGTTCAGGCAAGACGGCTACGCCCGCCGTCCCGACGGCCGGAGGCACACCTTCGACTACATGCTCGCCAATCCGCCCTTCGGCGTGGAGTGGAAGCAGCAACAACACGACATCGACTACGAGGCGCGCACGCTCGGCTACGACGGCCGCTTCGGCGCCGGACTTCCCAGGATCAACGACGGCTCCCTGCTGTTCCTGCAGCACATGCTCTCGAAGACGCAGGCTGTCGAGGAGGGCGGCAGCCGCATCGCCATCGTCTTCAATGGCTCGCCGCTGTTCACAGGCGACGCCGGCAGCGGCGAGAGCAACATCCGCCAGTGGATCATCGAGAACGACTGGCTCGAGGCCATCGTCGCGCTTCCCGATCAACTCTTCTACAACACCGGCATCTCCACCTACATCTGGGTGCTCACGAACCGTAAGGAGCCACACCGCCAGGGCAATGTGCAGCTCATCGACGGGCGCCATTTCTTCGTGAAGATGCGCAAGAGCCTCGGCAACAAGCGGAACGAGCTGTCGCCCGAGCAGATCGACGACCTCACGATCATCCATGGGAACTTCGAGGACGGGGAGACGCGCGACCAGACCGACGAGGACCCCGTCACGCGCGAACCCCGCACTCGGCCGCGCGTTGTGAGCAAGGTGTTCGCGAACGAGGACTTCGGCTACCGCAAAGTGACAGTCGAGCGTCCCCTGCGCCTGAACTTCGCCGTCACGCCGGAGCGCATCGCACGTATTGAGGACGAGCGTGCGTTCCAGAACCTGTCGACGAGTCGGAAGCGGCCCGGGACCGCGCACGATGCAGAGGTGGCGGAAGGCCGGGCGCGTCAAGAAGCCATCCGCGCTCTGCTCGGTTCGCTCGCGGAGGCGACGGGTGGCGAGGTGGTGTGGGACCGCGAGGCGTTCGTTGAGATGCTGAACGCTGCGGCCAAGGACGCCGACCTGCGTCTGGCCGCGCCCGAGCGGAAGGTCATCCTTGCCGCCCTCGGGGAGCGCGACCCTGAGGCCGCCGTCTGTCTCGACCGTAATGGCAACCCCGAGCCCGACACCGAGCTCCGCGCCACCGAGACCGTTCCCCTCCGCGAGGGCGTCGACGCCTACATCGAGCGCGAGGTACTACCGCATGTGCCCGACGCCTGGGTGGACAAGAGCAAGACAAAGATCGGCTATGAGATTCCCCTCAACCGCCACTTCTACGTGTACGAGCCACCGCGCCCGCTCGAGGAGATCGAGTCGGACCTGCAGGCACTGGAGCAGGAGATCACGGACCTGCTCTCGGATGTGGTGAGAAGCTGACGCATGACCCAGGAGCCTGAGTCCACCGAGGCGCGCCCCGACGCGCCGCCCCTCAAGGTCGTCGACCCCGATATCAACGCGGACGCCCCATGGGACGACGATGTGCTTCGGCGCAGGGAAGTCGCCGACCGCCTGACCAAAGTGGTCGAGGGTCAGCAGGCGCCTTTCGTCATTAGCGTCGACGGTGGCTGGGGGACCGGGAAGACCTTCCTGTTGAAGCGTTGGCAGCAGGACCTTGAGAACCAGGGCTGGCAGGCCATCTACTTCAATGCGTGGGCGGACGACTTCTCCGATGACCCGCTGCTGGCGATCATCGGGCAACTCTCCGACTACTTCGACGACGGCACGCTCAAGAAGGCGGCGCTCGCTGTCGCCAACGCTGCGTTGGGAATTATCACGAAGCACATCGCCGGGACGGCCATCCACCTAGATGACCTGACTGCCGAAGGCCTGCTGGACGACTATCGAGCGCAGCAAGAGACGAAGACGACGGTGAAGGATCAGCTATCCAAACTCGCCAGCGCAGTGCACGAGGAGACCGGCCAGCCCCTCATCTTCATCATCGACGAGCTTGACCGGTGCCGCCCGACCTTCGCGATCAAGCTCTTGGAGCGCGTCAAGCACATCTTCGACGTGGACAGCATCGTGTTCGTCTTCGGCATCAACCGAAGCGAGCTCGTGAAGTCGCTTCAGTCGGTCTACGGCGAGATCGACGCGGGAGCCTACCTGCGGCGCTTCTTCGACATGAATTTCACGCTGCCGGAACCGGACCCCGTTGAGTTCTGCAAATTCCTGATGGAGCGGTACGAACTCCACCGGGTTCTTTACCGGAGGCGCGCTCCTAAGGAGAGCGGGGTTCAGGTCGAGGTTGACCTGCTAGTCAGTGCCTTGCCCTTACTGGTCGGAAACATGGGCCTCTCGCTGCGCGACATGGACTACTGCGTTCGGGTGGTGTCCCTGGCCGTGGCGAGTGACCGTGGGCGTGCGCTGGTCGATCAATATCTCTTCGCCGGGCTCGTTGCGTTGAAGGTTGCCAATCCCGGGCTGTACCGCCGGTACATGGAGGGCAGTGCTCGTGGGGCCCAAGTCGTCGACTACTTCAACGATCTCACTCGTGCGAATCGGCGCCGCTTTAGCCACCACTTGATGTACGACGACGAGGGTCTCGACCGGATAGCGGCCGCCATCTACTGTGCGGACGATGCATTCCAGGTCAGGTCGCAGCTCCTGCGTCTGGTGGATCATTCCGCACCGGATCACCCAGAGTACCTGTCCCAAGAGCATCAGCGTTTGGGCGGTGGTGATAGTGAGCGCCTGGAGAGAATCCTCAAGGTAGTGGACGAGTGTATGAGCCAGCCCACCCGGTTCGGCCTAGACCGTGACGCGCTGGCCCCACTGATCGACCTTGGCTAGCGAGACTCACATGAGCCCCCAGCACCCCTACCCTGCCTACCGCCCCTCCGGTGTTGAGTGGCTCGGCGACGTGCCGAAGCACTGGGATGTGAGGCGGCTGGAGCACGTTGCGTCTTACCGGACCAGCAGCGTGGACAAGAAGGCCGAGGAGGGTGAGGTCGCAGTCAGGCTGTGCAACTACACCGACGTGTACTACCAGGACCGGATCCGCGCTAGCGCCGGTAACTTCATGGAGGCCACTGCCTCGCCGCGCGAGATGGCACGTTTTCGGTTGCGGGTGGGCGATGTCTTGATCACGAAGGACTCGGAAGACTGGCGGGACATCGGGGTGCCGGCCCTCATCGAAGAGACTGCTCCCGACTTCGTGTGCGGGTATCACCTCGGGATCATCAGGGCTCGCGAGGAACTGGATTCCGGCTTCCTTTTCCGGCTGATGCAGTCCGGCTCCGTAAATCAGCAGCTTCAGACCTCCGCCTCGGGAGTCACGCGGTATGGGCTGCCAAACTCGGCAGTGGGCAACGCTGTCCTCCCCCTCCCTCCTCTCGACGAGCAGCGCGCGATCGCTGCCTTCCTCGACCGAGAGACGGAGCGCATCGACGCGCTCGTGGCGAAGAAGCGGCAGCTCGTCGAGCGTCTGCAGGAGTACCGGACAGCGCTCATCACCCGCTCCGTGACGGGCGGCATCCCGGCCGACGCCGCCCGTGCCGCCGGCCTCGACCCCTCGCCCCGCCTCAAGCCCTCGGGCGTCGAGTGGCTCGGCGATGTGGCGGAGCACTGGGAGGTCAGGCGGCTGGAGCACGTCGCGTCGTACCGGGCCAGCAGCGTGGACAAGAAGGCCGAGGAGGGTGAAGTCGCAGTCAGGCTGTGCAACTACACCGACGTGTACTACCAGGACCGGATCCGCGCTGGCGACGGTGACTTCATGAAGGCCACTGCCTCGCCGCGCGAGATCGCACGTTTCCGGTTGCGCGTGGGCGATGTCTTGATCACCAAGGACTCCGAAGACTGGCGCGACATCGCTGTCCCAGCACTGATCGAAGAGACCGCTGACGACTTCGTTTGCGGCTATCACCTCGGCATCATCAGCCCCAGTTCATCGCTGGAGCCAGCGTTCTTATTCCGCGTGATGCAGTCCGTGGCGGTGAACCAACAGCTTCAGACTTCCGCTTCGGGGGTCACGCGGTATGGGCTTCCCAACTCGGCTGTGGGGGAGACCGTCGTTCCCGTTCCACCCCTCGCAGAGCAGCGAGCGATCGGAATCTTCCTTGATGGCCAGACGGCGGCACTCGACGAGATGGGGGGAGGGGCTGAGTCGGCCATCGAGCGGCTGCAGGAATACAGGACCGCTCTCATCACCGCCGCCGTCACCGGTAAGGTCGATGTGCGAGAATCGCCAACATGAACCGGGTTGGCATCGAGCCCAACCTGCTCCGCTGGGCCCGGGAGAGGTCCGGCAAGAGTACGGATGACCTCCAGCGCCGGTTTCCGCGGCTGGACGAGTGGGAGCGTGGCTCGCTGCTGCCCACGTTCCGACAGCTTGAGGACTTTGCGAAGGCTACCCACACGCCGATTGGCTTCCTGTTCCTGACGGAGCCGCCGACGGAAGAGCTTCCCCTCCCTGACTTCCGTACGGTCGGCGACGTGCCCATCAGCCGTCCCTCTCCCGACTTGCTCGACACGATCTACCTGTGCCAACAGCGCCAAGAGTGGTACCGCGAAGAAGCGCGCATCGCCGGCGAGCCACCGCTCGAGTTCGTCGGCAGCGTCGACACAGGCGCCGATCCACCTGTCGTGGCCGGGGAGTTGGGCCAAGCTTTGGGATTCGATGTGGAGCACCGGAGACAGTTGTCGACATGGTCTGAGGCGCTGCGCCAATTCATTGCGCAGACCGATGGGTTGGGCGTCCTGGTGATGGTGAGCGGCATCGTGGGCAGCAATACTCACCGCCAACTCGACCCCTCAGAGTTCCGCGGGTTCACTCTGGCCGACCCGGTTGCGCCGCTGGTCTTCATTAACGGGGCTGACACGAAGGCCGCGCAGATGTACACCCTTGCCCACGAGCTCTGCCATGTCTGGCTCGGCGAATCGGGGGTCTCGAACGCCCCCGCCGAGAGTGACCCCGACCACAGGGTTGAGCTCTGGTGCAACCAGGTTGCGGCTGAGTTGCTCGCCCCGGCTGAACTGGTACGTGCAGAGTTCGACCCCACCGGAGATTTGAGCGAGGAGGTTCAAGGGCTGGCCCGTCGCTGCAAGGTAAGCAGGCTGGTCGCGATCCGTCGCCTTCACGATGTGGGAGCGCTTGGCTGGGCGGAATTCCGTGCTGCATATCGCGAAGAGCTGGCGCGTCTCGAAGCATTGCCCCCCAGATCCGGTGGAGATGCCGTCAGGAATGTCAGTGCGCGTGCCGGCAAGCGCCTTACACGTGCCCTTATCGCGAGCGCGCTAGAGGGCAGAACGTCCTATACGGAGGCGTATCGTCTCCTCGGAGTCAGGAAGCAGTCCTCGTTCGAACGCCTCGCAGAGTCGCTGGGGATGGGCGCGTAGATGGCCTATCTTCTCGACGCCAACGTGTTCATCAGCGCAAAGAATCTGCACTACGGCTTCGACTTCTGCCCGGCCTTCTGGGACTGGCTGATCGAGCAGAACGAGGCAGGCGTGGTGTACAGCATCGAGAGGGTCGGCGATGAATTGGAGGCCGGTAAGGATGACCTAGCTACTTGGGCTGCGGCCCAAGGCGGTGACTTCTTTGTACCGCCGGACGCGACCCTCCTTCCTGCACTCAGTGCAGTGAGCACGTGGGCCACCAGCCAGAACTATGAGCCCGGTGCCATAAGCACCTTCTTTCAAGTGGCGGACTACTATCTCGTCGGGCAGGCATATGCCGGTCAGCATGTTGTTGTCACGCACGAGCGCGCGTCAGGGTCCACTCGCAAGATCAAGATTCCCGATGCGTGCATTGGGCTTGGCCTCAAGTGCGTCACGCCGTACGAAATGTTGAGGAACGAGCAAGCCCGATTTGTGCTCGGCCCGTCACCTGGTTCATGAGTAGCCAGACGAACGAGTTCGCGTTCGAGTCCACCGTCGAGTCGATGCTGCTCGACGGCGGCTGGCGGCAGGGCGACCGTGAAGACTGGGATGTCGACCGGGCGCTGTTCTCCGCCGACGCCCTCGCGTTTATCCGGGACACCCAGCCGGAACTCTGGGCTGACATGGTCGCGCTCCACGGGGACAACCTGGACTCTGCCATCACCGAGACGCTGAACAGGGAGCTCGATCTCAAAGGCTCCCTGCACGTCCTCCGCCACGGCTTCCGTTTCTCCGGCAAGACCTTCCGGCTTGCCTACTTCAAGCCTGCGTCCGGCCTCAACCCGGACGCCCTGACTCGCTTCGAGCGCAACGATCTGACGGTCACGCGCCAGGCGCGCTGCCACCCGGGGAAGGGCGATGAAGTCGACCTCCTCTTCGCGCTCAACGGCGTGCCCGTCGCCACCTGCGAGCTGAAGAACCCGATGACCGGCCAGACGTGGCGCAGCGCGGTCCGCCAGTACCAGCAGGACCGAGACCCGAACGCGCCCCTCTTCCGGTTCCAGAAGCGAGCCCTTGTCCACTTCGCTGCCGACCCGGAACAGGTCCACATGACCACGCGGCTCGCCGGCGAGGCCACACGCTTCCTGCCCTTCAACCGCGGCAGTGACCCGGGCGCCGTCCGCTGCGGAGCCGGCAACCCGCAGCACCCATCCGGCTACCGCACCGGCTACTTCTGGCAGGACGTGCTCGAGAAGGAACGCTTCCTCGACATCCTCGGCTCCTACGTGTTCCTCGAGACTCGTGAGGAGAAGGCCGAGGACGAGAAGGGCCCGCGCACCGAGAAACGCGAGATCGTCATCTTCCCTCGCTACCACCAGCTCGACTCGGTCAGCAAGCTCGTGGCCACCGTCAAGGCGGACGGTCCCGGCCGCAACTACCTCATCCAGCACTCCGCCGGCAGCGGCAAGACGAACAGCATCTCCTGGCTCTCCCACCGGCTCTCAAGCCTGCACAACGCCGCCGACGAGAAGGTCTACGACTGTGTCGTCGTCATCACCGACCGACGCGTCCTCGACCAGCAGTTGCAGGACGCCATCTACCAGATCGAGCACGCCCAGGGCGTCGTGAAGGCCATCGACCAGGACTCCCGGCAGCTCGCCCAGGCGCTCGTCGATGGCACGAAGATCGTTATCACGACGCTGCAGAAGTTCCCCTTCGTCCTGAAAGGGCTCCTGACCATCGCCGGCGCGGCTCCGTCCGAGGATCCTTCGGAGGCGGAGCAGGAGCAGGCGGGTCAGTGGCGGCGGGAGATCGCGAGCCGCCGCTACGCCGTCATTGTCGACGAGGCGCACTCCAGTCAGACCGGCGAGACCGCGCGGGGGATGAAGGCCATTCTCGGGTCGCGCAACCAGACAGACGAGGAACCAGAGGACTGGCAGGACGGCCTCACCGCGATGGTCGAGTCACGCGCCCCCCAGCCCAACCTCTCGTTCTTCGCGTTCACGGCGACGCCCAAGGGCAAGACCGTCGAGCTGTTCGGCCGCCCCGGTCCCAGCGGCAAGCCGGAGCCCTTCCACGTCTACAGCATGCGCCAGGCGATCGAGGAGGGCTTCATCCTCGACGTGCTCCAGAACTACACCGACTACAACACCTACTACCGCATCGCGAAGCAGGCCGCGGACGATCCGGACGTGCCCAAGCGCCGGACGGCCGTCGCGCTGGCCAAGTTCATGACCCTTCACCCCCACAACATCTCCCAAAAGACCGAGGTCATCGTCGAGCACTTCCGCGATAGTGTCCGCCATCGCATCGGTGGCAGGGCGAAGGCGATGGTGGTCACGGGGTCGAGGCTCCACGCCGTCCGGTACATGCAGGCCTTCCAGGGCTACATCGCTGAGCGCGCCTACGACGACATCCGCCCGCTCGTGGCCTTCAGCGGGACGGTCACCGATCCCGACACCGGCGAGGAGTTCACCGAGCCCGCCATGAACATCGACGTCGTGACGGGCAAACCGATAGGCGAAGCTAGGCTGCCGGCTCGCTTCGCGTCGCCCGACTACCAGATCCTGCTCGTCGCGGAGAAGTACCAGACGGGCTTCGATCAGCCGCTGCTGCAGGCCATGTACGTCGACAAGCGGCTCGACGGCGTTCAGGCGGTACAGACGCTCTCGCGCCTCAACCGAGTCTCGCCCGGCAAGGAGGCTCCCTTCGTCCTCGACTTCGTGAACGATCCCAGGGACATCCGGGACGCCTTCGCCCCCTACTACGACCGCACGCAGCTGCTGGAAGCCTCGGACCCGCACCAGCTTGAGCAGCTGAAGCACGAGCTCGACGGTATGCAGGTCTACTACGCGAGCGAGGTGGAGGCGTTCGCGAAGGTTTTCTACCTGCCCGTTGCGCGGCAGCAACCCGGCGACCACGCGCGAATCGAGGAGTGCCTCCAGCCTGCTCGGGACCGCTTCCAGAGTCTCGACGAGGACGAACAGAACGCCTTCCGCGACCGGCTCAGCGCGTTCGTGAACCTCTACTCCTTCCTCAGCCAGATCATCCCGTACGGCGACAGCGAACAGGAGCGGCTCGCATCGTTTGGGCGACTCCTCCTCCCCTCCCTCCAGCCGGCCCGTGAGGGTCCTATCGACCTGGGGGACGACGTGAGCCTCGAGTACTACCGCCTGGAGCGTGTCTCGTCCGGTACCGTCGCCTTCGAGGAAGAGCGGGAGGCCTACGTGGTGAGCCCGACCGCCGTGGGCACGGGCAAGCCGGGGGAGGAGAAGGCGCCGCTCTCGGAGATCATCGAGCAGCTCAACGAGCGGTTCGGCACCAACTTCACGGACGAGGACCGCCTCTTTTTCGAGCAGGTCAAGGAGCGCGCCCTCCGCGACGAAGACGTGCGCCAGATCGCCGTCGCCAACCCGTTCGACAAGTTCAGCCTCGGCATTCGCGACCGCATCGGCAAGCTAATGATCGAGCGTACGGGCAAGAACGACGCCCTCGTCACCCGCTATCTGAGCGACCCCGAGTTTCAGGAGATTGCCTTCGCCGTCCTCGCTCGGGAAATCTTCCAGGCGGTCGAGGCTGGCGGTGCAGAGGGAAACTGACAGGGGCTGTCGTGGAGTTGAGACGCCTCCCGACGTGTTGTGCTAAGGATTTCCTCACTCCACTCTAGAATACGGATAAGAGTCCTTGATGTATTGGTTGAGGAACCTTCCCTTTGAAGATGCTTGTAAAAATTCCTCATATATATGGACGGGAACTCCGTAGTACTGATAGACCCAACCACTTAGGAACTCGACTTCAAGAGTCTGGCTTTGTGCGTCGTATCCGATCGCCCCTACATTCGAGGAAGCCACTTGCTGCCTATTCATCGGTCCCGTCCTTACTCCCAGTCGGAGTCATCTTCGACTGGTGTCCTCTCGATGTCCAACTGCTTTTCGACCGCCAGTGGGCTCTGTGCACGCCATGACGCCACGACCCGCTGGTAGCCCTCGTCCCGTCTCATCAATCGCCACTGCGCGCTCACCTGCGGATCTTCGCTGCGAGGCCGGTGTTCCTTGGGAGGGAGCGAAACACGGCAGCGCATGGGAAGCTTGGCCGCTTCTCCGGTCACGATTGCTTCTCCCGTGCGGAGAATCGGAAGGACTTCGAGGAGCCCGACCAGGCTATCTGGCAACGTCCCTTGAACGCGCGCACGATCCGCTGGGTTTGAAAGACGCAGAGCAAAAAACGTGCCGCACTGGGACAGTATAGTCTCGTGTACCTCGGATGGACGCTGGCTCACTACCATGGCACCTACACCGTACTTTCTCCCTTCCTTCACAATTCTCTCAACAACTTCGGAAGCCTCGCCCCCCGATGTGTCAGAGAGATACCTGTGAGCCTCTTCCATGACAATCAATAGCGGCCGTTGAACGCCGCCCTCCGTCTTCTCGCGGCTCCAGAACAGTGCTTCGTAGACAATCTTGAGTATCGAACCGACCAGCCGTTCAAGGACGCTACTTGGTACCCCCGAGAGGTCGAGGATGGTGATGGGCCTTTTGCCACCCAGCCAACCTTGTAGGAGGGCGTCAAGATCCCTTTCAGGTCGGCCCTCAAGGTCGGGTTCCCAAGGTCCCGGCCGCAGCAGGAAGTCATAGCGCCGATCCAGCAGCCGCGAACGCAGAAGGTTGAGCGGGCGCTGTATCCCGAAAGCCTGTTGGTTGAGGAAGGGCCCGGCCGCACCCATCGCGTGAGGTTTGTAGCGCGGTGGCGTTAGTGTTTCTGGATCCCCCTGACTCTGCAGAGTCGACTGATCCCGCTCCTTCCCCTCGAAGGTGGCAATTTCAAAGTCGATGAGCTCATGCCACAGCCGCTTGAGACTGAACGGCAAGGGCGTGTCCACGGTAATGGAGCTTGAGTGGACACCTGGGAACGATTGGGATTCGTGCGATTTCGCTTTTAGTTCGAATATCTTGTCCGTAAATGCGGTCTCTCGATTTCCCTCCAAGCCACCGGCCAAGAATTCCAGGAGATTCTCCGTATCCAGAGCCCAGTAGGGGATAACTAAGCGTTCCTCGCCGTGCTGGGGTTCGACACTGAAAACCTGGGCCATATCGGAGAGGGGCACCGCGTACTCCCCATGTACGTCCAGCATCAGCACTCGGGCACTCTGGTATCGTTCGCCCTCGGCGTTGGCAGCTGTCACGGCCCTCAAGAGGCTGGCTACAGTCGTAGACTTTCCGGAACCGGTAGATCCCAGCACTGCGGAGTGACGCGTCACCAATTCATCGAGTGCGACGTTTGCCGTTATTCCCTCGGCGCTCGCAAGCGAGCCAATAGCGACATAACCACGACCATCGACGTCATAGATCCTCCGAAGATTGTCCTCGATGGCCAAGTGAACTGAGTCCCCGATATTTGGATACTGACTAACGCCACGCTCAAATCGTCCGGCGATTACCTCGCCAACAAGCTCGACCTTCATCCAACGGCCAGTGTCGTCTACGGCGTCCACACGCTCGGGCACGGCACTCGCTCCAACTTCCGACACCACCCCGAAGAAGTCTTGGTATCCCTGTGGCACCCTGACGAAGCTACCAACCTGCCCCACCCTATAAGTCCTGCCGCGGATCATCGACAGCCCAGACGCGATCGACTGGGCAAGATGGACAGTGATCGCAGCACCAGAAACTGCTGCAATCTCTCCGAGATATGTGGGGTCACGACTGAGCAATTGGCTACTCCGCACCAACTGGCATGACTTCAGCCGAGTCGCCACCGCTGTCCGCTGGAGGCGATGCCAGCCGCTGTGTCTGAGCCAACGCTAGGAATTTAGCGAACTTGGCAAAGTCACCAAGTAGGAACTCCGCATCATCGTCCGTAGATGCAGCCCGCCAAAATGTCTGCCGGATCTCCTCCCAATCCTCGTTCAGGCCTTGGCCTGGTTCCCAACGCCCCGCAACTCCGCTTATGACCGCACCGTCCCGCGCATACACGCTCATATTGGGTCGGGAACTCGCGATGCTGACAGCCGCTTCCTCTTCCTTGAGTTTGCGATACTGAAAGGCAAGGATTGCCGTATGACTATTCGCGGCCATTGCCTCGTCTAGCACTGCGCAGATGTGAGCATCTAGGAAAGAAAACCCGGAACACAGGAGAAGAGTATCTGGCGTAGTCAGGAAAGAGCGTAGGCGCTCGAAGAGTGCGGAGTAAGGAAGCCGGGTCACTTGGTCATACTTCAGGTGATCGGGATAGATCAGTTCAGTCGCTTCCCTACTCCCAGTTCTCACCACTGTGCTCCCCGAAAATTCCCAACCAAGAGAGCCGTGGAGCTTCCACAGCCTGGACCAACGAGGAGGAAGAGTATCGGTGGAGACACTTGCAGCATCAAAGAACGGTCTGTGCGACCCGCTAAATCCATCAAAGAAAGGTGCTCGCGCTCTTTCAAATGCTTCTTCAAAGAGTAGGTCGTAGTTCGGAGTGAATATCTCCACAGAGTGTGTTCTAGTTGCACCAGAAATCCAAGAAATAACTTCCGAGAAAGGATTGGGATCTACGGGTAGATTGACGCGGACGCGTTCGCCAACTGCAGCGCACATGCGCTGCCCCAGGGAGTGGTATGCCGCTGAGTTCAAGCCGTGAATTTCGGAGTTCCCAATCGCTTGGGACAAGAGCCGCACTTGGGTCAAGATTGTTTCGATGTTGATCCGCCCTTCGATTTCCTCTTCCAGCACTTTGACTACACCGCGGTCACCTTCCGTGAGCGCATCGACAACGGCCCCTGTCAGGTCCGTGATATTGGGAATCAAGGGACTCCCGCCATGTTCGACAATGCTGCCATCGGCATCGACGCGGATTGCAGTCGGTGCCCCTGCGCCTACCAACAGGCCAAGGCGCTTACGACCTTGCGAGAGTATCTGTCGCAAGTCAGCCATGTATCTGTCAGGGTTATGTATCGTCACACTGGGCATCAGCGAACCTACAAACGAACTGTCCCTGGCCGGAGGGAAGCCGACGCTCCAGCTGGTATTGCGCGGGGCGGGCGGCTCCTGGGAGTCTCACGATGGCAGCCAAGGGTGGGGTAATTCTCCGTCCCCGCTGGTGACGGCAACCGTAGGATGCCAACCAACTACGAACATAGTGTACTGGTTCGCCTTTGCCACCCTAGCAACTCTACGAGGCGTGGCCCAAGCCGCCACCTTTGCCTGCGACGGCAGCACCCTCGTCATAGCTGACGTCACTAGGGGTCACGACTTGGCATCGTCCCCTCGCAATCGGCTTCCGCACATCGCCGTTGTCCCGGTTACCAAAGTCAATTTCGGCTAGGCAATTTGCCGATTTCGCGTGGAATGGGCCCCGGAACCGAATCGCTTACTGTCTACGTCCGATAGGGGGCGTTTCCCCTTGTACCGACTGGGGTTCTCGCCTCGATTGCCTTTCTGCAATCCCCCTCTTTTCTCTGTGCACGCCCATGACGTCCCACACTGCCGAGTCGCCGGGCAGGAGCAGGGCTAACCCAGGTCCGTACGTCCAACCCTCGTCTGCCCAGGTACTTCAGCTTGGGGAACCCTGTGACGCTGAGATCAGCGCCATGGAGGAGGCCGCGGCCAGCAGCAGCCCGAACACGATGCCGCGTCGAACCCAGAGCCGTACCGTGGCCCACGCCCGGGACCGCCGCCTGTTGGCCAGCGCCCGCAGGCGCCAGCCGAGGTGGCTGTGCAGTTCCAGGCCCCGCTGGGGGTATGTCGCCGGCGGGAGCGTCAGTTCGTGCTCCTGCAGCATCGCCACCTCCAGTTCGAGGATGCGTACCTCACGCTTCAGCCACGCCAGCCCCTTCCCCGGACGCTTGTGCTCGCCCCAGAGACGCCGCCACTCGTCGACGAGCGGCCAGGCGGTGCCGTAGACCTGCTCGTCATCGGGCTGGGCCTCGCTGGTGACGAGGTCGGGGTACTGCCGCCGAGGCTTCTTCGCCGGTGCCGGCGGTGCCTTCGACTCCGTCGACTCGTTTCTCTGTCGGCGTTGCCCTTGCGACGGCAGCCCTCCCACCACGGGCTCGTGGTCGGGGTCGGCCGCTTCCACCTGAGACTCGCCTCCATGGACTGACACCGACCGTGGGAGTTGTCGCTGTGGCTGCGCCACCCTCTGCCGCTGTGCATCGCGCAGGGCCTGGAACCCGGCCACCATGGCCGTCTTGAGACCAGCCAACTCCCCTTCGAGGAGCGCCACTCGCTCCTCCATCCGAGCTACTGCCTCCTCCTGACCGGAGTTGGTGGCGAGCTCCAGCTCCAGGGCCTTGCGCACCCGCCGGGAGAGCCTCGTCTGCTTCAGGCTGGTGGCCAGCGTCCTGGTGTCAATGCCCAGCGCCTCCGCCGTTTCCACACGCCCCCGCTCCTTCACCATGTCATGCAGGAGTGCGACCAGCTCTTTCTCTTGCTGGTCCCGCTCGCTCTCGCTCCTCTGCGGGCTTCCGCCACCGGCAGCAGCCGACGGGGCCTTCCGCTGTGCAGGCGTACTCCCCCGGGACATCCTCCGCATGCAAACTTGTCCTTCCAGGCGCCGATTGCGCCCTCGTCAGGCACAACCCGCCCTTTCGAGTCCCTGTTCCCTGATGTCGCCGCAGTTCCCCCGGAAACGCGCGGTTCCATGGGCTCACGAGGGGCGGTGCAAAATTGCAACTCACCTCTCTTCCCTGTACACGTCCGGGGCCCTCACGAGCTGTCCCGGTTCGTGCACGGGCGGGTTTCAGCACACCACATCTCGCCTCCCGTGGGCACGTCCTGGAAGGGGGTGCACGCATGCATCCCGGGTGCATACCTGTACCCCCTCGCGGGGCGTTACTCGGAGCGGGTCAGTGGCCGCAGACTCGATCACCCCAACAGGGGGAGGAGGAGCGGCACGGTGAAGCCCGACACCTGCGAGCACGCGTTGCTGCGCCAGCTGGCGGCCACGCCGTTCTGTGACCGGCTCGACCTCGTCGCCCTCAGCGGCTGGTCACAAGGGGCGGTCTACACGGCGACCGCCCGCCTCAAGGAAGAGGGGCTTGCTGCCTCCCTTCCCCACGCGACCGACCTCATCCCGCCCACGCGGCGCTTCCACCTCACCGCCGCGGGCGTGCGGCGGCTGGCTCTCGAACTGGACCTCGAGGTGGATGAGCTGCTGGGGGCGCGCCCCGTCTCCGCCCACTGGCGCCGCCTCCTTCTCGGGCGCCTCGACGCCCTTGCTGTCATCTACCGCCTCGCTGCCACCGTCTCCTCCATCGCGCATCCCCTCCGCTTCCGCTGGTTCCGGGCCTCTCCCCTGGACACGGCCCTCGTGCTTCCCGAAGGTCGCAGCCTTGGCATCATCCGGCAGGGGTTGGCCTCGGACCGCACCGGCTTCTCCAAGCGGCTCCGGAGGCTGTATGAAGGACCCCTACCCGGAGCGACTCTCATGATCGTTCCCGACGAAGTACGGCTGCGCCATGCGCGCAGGCTGCTTCGTGATGCGCCGATTCCCGCCTTTCTCGCGTTGGAGCGGCACGTAGCCGCGTCCGGCGCGGATCGCCCCATCTGGCGTCTGCCCTCGCTCGCAGGCGCGTTGGGGCTGAGCGACGCGCTATCGGTCGTCTCCCGGCAAGGGGTGGTGCCATCGGAGCCGAGGCAAGGTCGGGCACTCCTCCCCAGGGGTGCTAATTCCGAGGAGCAACTCCTGCCGTCGCTGCTCAGACCAGCCGAGAAGCGCGCCCTCGACCTCGTCTTCGACTGGCCCTGGATCACCCTGGGGGATCTGGCGGGGTTGCTCGGCGTCTCCCCGCAGAGGGCATCGCAACTCCTGCTCCGACTGGAGGAGTTTGACCTCGCTACTCGCACTGTCATCGCCGGACGCCGCCGGCTCGCCGTCACGAATCGTGGACTGGCCCTCATCGCTCGTCGCGACCGCGCTTCTGTGGGAGCCGTACGCAAGCGCTGGAGCGCCACACCGATTGAGCCACGTGAGTCGCTCGATTGGCGCTGTGTTTCCGGTTCGCGCAGCCGGCAACTCCTCCGGAACCTGGAGCACACGGAGGCCGTCCATAGCTTCGTCGCTGCGCTGGCGCGGCAGGCGCGCGAACGTGGCTGGGAGGTGGTCCAGCTCGATCCGCCCCAGCGTGCGTCAAGGTACTTCCGGCACGGCGAGGCGCTTCACTCCGTCCAACCCGACGCCTTCGGGATCCTGCGCCGGGGCGAGCGCACCTGGCCCTTTTTCCTGGAGTGGGAGCGCCGCGCAGTGCGGCCGGTCACGATGGCCGCCCGCCTCGCCCCCTACCTGCGTTATTACTCCTCCGAACGCCCCCTCGAAGACCACGGGGCCTGGCCCGCGGTCCTGGTGGTGTTCGACGACGAACTCGCCCAGGTCCACTTCCGGCGTGTGGCGCAGGGGGAGATGGAGCGGACGGGGATCGAGGTGCCGCTCCGGGTTTCCCACAGGGCTGCGCTCGAGGAGCGGGGGGTGCTCGACCCATCGGCCTGGGCCGTCCTAGGCGACGGTGAACTTCGCGTCAGGGGTACCAGCGGCTAAGGGGAGGCAACGCCTGTTGATAAAGCCCCGTGACTACGCCTCCTCCCGGCCTGTACAAGACCACAGCGTCCCGGCCCGATGTGCGAGGCGAGCATCTAGTACAGAAGGTGACAGGGTCCCGGGCGGGACAGGCCATCAGAAGATCTGAGGGGGATCGTCGTCCCGGGACTCGCGACGAGCTTTGGTCATCATCCTCCTAAGGATGGCGGCGGCCTCATTCATGCCGTATCCAAGCGCCCAAGCGATCAGCATCTGGAACGGGTCGATGTCAAAGGACTGCAAATGGCGCTGCTGTTCCATGCCATGAGCGCTGCAAGCGTGGTACGCGGAGAGACCGAGCAAGCGACGGAGCCGTTCCGAGTCGACGTCGCCATCCACTATCGCTTCATCGAGCGACGTCTCGATGTCGAGCAGGGCGTCTTCAAGGGGGGTGGATTGGAGATACGAGTCTAGGTCGCCGTAGTCGCGCCGCTTAGCTCGATCCCAGAGGCCCGGAGGCCATGCTCGCGTTTCAGTGCTGTCGGCCATCTGGGACTCCTTTCACGACTAACCTAAGCTTCTCCTCTGGGCATCCGGAAGCCAGCGCGCGCCTCGGTGAAGATATACGTGGGGTTGTCGGCATCCTCGCCCAGTTTGCGGCGGAGCTTGCGCACGATGGTGCGCATGGGCCGCAAGTCGCGGTCGCCCCGCCCTCCCCAGACTCGGTCCAGCAGATGTTGGTGGGTCACCACCCGCCCGGCGTTGGCCGAGAGCTCGGCGAGCAGTCGGTACTCCGTTGAAGTCAGTCGGACTGGATGGCCGGCGAGCGTCACGCTGCGCCCGGCGTAGTCGACGGTCAGGTCGCCCAGAACGTACGGTTCCAAGGGTTCGGACACATCCCGTTGGCGGAGGGCCGCCTTGATCCTGGCGGAGAGCTCTGTCGGCGAGAAGGGCTTGACCACGTAGTCGACGGCGCCCATCTCCAAGGCGCGGGCGACGAACTCGTCCCCACCGTAGGCGGACAGGAAGATAACCGGCATGTCCGCCGTGTCGAGCATCTCCCTCATCAGGTCGATGCCGTTCGTTCCGGGCAACATCAGGTCCAGCAGCACTAGGTCGGGCCTCTTCTCTTCCACCAGCCTGAGCGCCTCCCGCGGGTCCCCGGTCACGACGGGCGCATAGCCTGATTGGACGAGCGCGTCGCGCACGTACCAAAGGTCGTTGGGGTCGTCTTCAACGGCAAGGACGCGCACCCGTTCGTCCACCTCCGTCTGCCCACGGCGCGAAGCGGACGGGCGCGGGACGGGCGGAAGTGCGCTCGAAGCGCCGGTCCCCGTTCCTTCTACCGAGGGAAGAGTGAAGGTGAAGCGCGCTCCCACACCGGCTCCGTCGCTCTCGGCCCAGATGCGCCCCCCATGCGCCTCCACGATCCCCTTGCAGATGGCCAGACCTAGGCCCGTATCCCCTTCCTGCTCCTCGAAGTGCGTCCTGGAGAACTTACGGAACAGGAGGGGCAAGCTCTCCGCCGGGATGCCACGCCCCTCATCGACCACCGAGACCGCCACGTGAACGCCCTGCCGCTCCGCGGTCAACCTGACGACGGACGACTCCGGGGAGTGCTGGGCTGCGTTGGACAGCAGGTTGCCCAGCACCTGGACGATGCGCCGCCGGTCCGCCATGACCAGGGGGAGATCCGGCTCGACGTCAATCTCCAGACGGTTCCCGTTCGTGAAGGCGTTTCTCGCCCTGTCAATCAGCACGGCTGCTTCCGCCGGTTCAGGATTGACCGCCAGCGTGCCCGTCTCGATGCGGGCGACGTCCAGCAGGTCGGACACCAGCGCATTCATGTGATCTGCCTGGTCCTCAATGATGCGGAAGAACTGGCGGATCACCGCGGGGTCGGCGTCCGCGGTGGAGCCCAGTACGGTGGTGGCGGAGCCCTTGATGGAGCTCAGGGGAGCCCGCAGCTCATGGCTGACCATCGCCAGGAACTCGGCCCGTAGACGCTCCAGTTCCTCCACTGCCGCCATGTCCTGCAGGGTAACGACGACCGACTCGACCACGCCCTGCTCTGAACGAATGGGTGTCGCGTTGAGCAGCACCGTAACGCTCCGCCCGTCGGGGACGCGCAGGACGATCTCCTCGGCCCGCACCGTTTCGCCCGTGCTCAGGAGCTCGGCCATGGAGTATTCCCGCAGCGAGATCTCCTGCCCATCGGAGCGCCGGAAGGTCACCACGTCCAGCAGGTCCTCCGGGCTCTGACCTGGATCGCGCAAGCTGTCGACGATCCTGCGGGCCTCGGGGTTGAGGGACTTGGGAGCGCCGGTCACGGCGTCGAAGACCGTCACGCCCACCGGGGAGGTGTCGATGAGCGTCTCGAGGTCAGCCCTGGTCCGCCGCTCCTCCCGGTGTTTGCGGGCGTTGGCGATGACCATCGCCGCCTGGGAGGCGAACATCACCAGTGTCTCCTCGTCCTCCATAGTGAACTCCGACCCGTTCGCGCCACGGGACAGGTAGATAGTCCCAACACCCGCTCCCTGGTGGCGGATCGGCGCCACCAGCATGGAGGTCGCGGGCGCCGAGGGCAGGAACCCGGGCATACCCAGCGCCTTCAAGTGGCTGTCAATGTCGGAAACCCGCAGGGGCTCCTCGAGCCCGCTGAGGTACTCGAAGAATCCCAGCCCGTCCAGTGTGTCCCACAGCCCCTGGTACGCCTCCCTAGTGAGGCCGGAGACGATGAAGTGGGGCGTCTGCCCGGTCTCGCCCGAGATGGTGATCGCCCCGTAGCGCGAAGCCGTCAGCGCTCGGGCGCCATCAACGACTTCTTGCAACACCGTATCGAAGTCGAGGCTCTCGTTGATGCGGAGGCCAGCCTCGCTCAGGCGTGCGAGGCGCTCGCGCAGGTCCGCTACCTCTCGCGTGAGCTCGTCTATCCGATCCAACTCGTCACCCCGACAGGACTCCAAAGGCCACCGCGCTCCCGCTCTCACGGACGCTGCGACCGGCTTCAACAGCGGCAATCATGCCGCGAGTGGCCCGAAGTCACAAATTGTCACCAAGAAACTCGACATGGATCACATTTTGGTCATGCAGGTGGTGGCAGACTTCGGCGCGGCTCCACCAGCCGTGGTCGGGGCCGGGCTCCTACAGGCACGACCGGGCCTGTCTGAAGCGCCAGGGAAGTCCCTCACGGCAAGAGGTTTGCACCATGGGTCAAGCTGGCGCTAACCGCTCCCTTCGCCTTCGTGGCGCCACCGTTCATCGCCGCGCTCCCGGCGTACGGGTGAGTTGTGGGTAAGCGCCGGCTGGTCCTGGGAGCGCTGTCGCTGACGGTGGTCGGGCTGACGCTGACGGTCATCCTGGCGTCGCGCGACTCGGCCTCTCCGGCGGCGGCGCAGGGGGCGACCGTCTCGCTGACGACAGCCGCCTCGCCGGTGGGATGCGCCACGGTCACGGCGCAACTCTCGAGCGACACGAGCACGGTCTCTCCCGGGTCCGAGTGGACGTTCCCCAAGAACTCCTACGTCAAGGTGAAGGCGAATGCGGCAAGAGGCTGCACCTTGCGCCGCTGGACGCTGGATTTCGGGGGCGGGATTACCTTCGACCTGTTCGAGAATCCGAGCAGATTCCAGATTTCCGGTGACATGACGGTGACGGCCCACCTCACCGTCCCCACGGTCTGTACGCAAACCACGCTGGGACAAGCGCCTGCGCAAGTCCCCGATTTGGCGAAGGACTGCAACATCCTCATGGCCGCGAAGGACGCGCTGCGGGGCACCGGCACCCTCAACTGGAGCGCAGACACTGCGATCACGGGCTGGGACGGCGTCACCGTCTCAGGCACACCGTCACGCGTGACGGGACTCACCTTGCGGCTGCGCGGCCTCACGGGCGGCGTGCCCGCGAAGCTCGGAGCGCTGAGCGCGCTGGGCAGTCTCGACCTCTCCTGGAACAAGTTGACAGGGAGTATTCCCACCACGCTGGGTCACCTCGACGAGCTCACCAGCCTCTCCCTCTCCCGCACCTCGCTGGGGGGGAGCATCCCGCCCGAGCTGGGCGCTCTGGCGAAGCTGGAGCAGCTGAGCCTCAGCCAGAGTTTCCTCCGCGGCGCCATCCCGGCGGAACTCGGCAACCTCACCAGTCTCAAGGGCCTCTATCTCTACCAGAACCGGCTGACGGGGAGTATCCCGCCGGAGCTCGCGGGCCTGTCCAGCCTCGAGCGGCTCTTCCTCGGCCAGAACACCTTCACGGGCTGCCTGCCGCGCGCTCTGCGTCGTGTGGCGAACAACGACCTCGCCACGCTCGGGATCGGGAGCTGTGCCCTGCCGTCCGTCAGCTTCTCCTACGACACCTACGACACCACCGGCGCGGTTGCGACGGCGGGCAGCTACGCCCTCCTGGCCGAGGGCGAGGACGGCACCATGAAGGCGGTCACCACCTACGAGGCCCTGCGCGACGGCACGGCCACCATGCTGAAGATCCACACCTCCGACGCCGCCGACGCTTCCCGGGCAGAGGTCTACCGCGACGTGGAGAACGGCGATCTCATCGAGTGGAACCAGGCCAGCGACTGCTTCGTACGCTACCGCGTGACGGGCGCCTCAGCCGCGGGCGAGGGGGCTAGGTTCCGCGAGTTCAGCGTGCGGCCGGAGACGTACGCCTGGCAGAGCTGCAAGACGGGTTCGCTGCCGGCGCCGGCGGGCGGGGGTGCGTCCGGGGCGACTTCGACGGCGATGACCATCACGGTGGGGACGGCGCTACCGCTGGCGCGCCTCGGCGGTACGCAGCTCGCGGGCTTCGCCGTGATCCACGGGCCCTGGCAGGTGACGCCTTACGTGCAGTCGCAGCCGGGGAGCGTGGGGAGCCCGCCCGCGAGCGTCGTGCTCAAGGCCTCCGTGGACACCCAACAAGCGGAGCGCTTTCGCTCCCCGGCGAACAAGGTGGGCGAGCGGATCACGAGTCTGGAGGAGGCCCGGCGGTTGCCCTACTGGCGCGAGCCGGCGCTGCCCGCGGGGTGGACCTTCAGCGGGTTGTACGTCGGCGGCGGCCACAGCCGTCCGGGCTACGAGGCGTACTGGGAGTCCGGCGGCGTCGCGGCCGTGGTGATCAGGGGCGTGCACGCCACGCACCGCTACTACGCCGGCGCGGCCACCTGGGTGGTCAACGACGGCAAGCGCTTCGTCACGGAGCTGCGCACGATCGCGGGCCGCCCGGCGATCGTCACGTACAGCCCGGTTGGTGCCCAGCACCGTCCCACGAGCGGCTTTCACATTGCCGTCTACGACGCTTCAACGGATTCCGTCTACGAGATCGAGGGGTTGAGTGGCAGCCTCGGCTTGCGCGGCACCCCGGCCGCCTATGAGCGCCTCCTCGCCATCATGCGCAGCCTCTTCGAGGGAGCGAACCCCCGATGAGGGCGACGACCGCCATCGTCGTTGCCCTCGGGGTGGCCGTGCTCGCGCTGGCGCTGCTGCCGCTGTCCGGGGATGCCCCGCCCTCGCCGTCGGCACAGGCGGTGGAGCCGTCGCCCACCCCGCCGGCGACCCCTCCCGGCCCGCCGCCCGCTGCTCCCGTCGCTCCTGCCGGCGGCACCGTGAGGGCGGCGCAGGCGGGCACCTACGAATACGAGGTTCTGCCCGGGCTGCAGCCGGGATTCGTTGGAGGGATGGACACCAGCTGGACCCTCCGCAACCTGGACGAGAGCTGCGGCTGGCACACGAACAGGGGGTGCTTCTCGGGGAACACGGACGGCGACGGCATCGACATGGTCATGCCCTACGTGGCGGGCTCCCCCGAGAGGGCAACCCCCTTGCAGCCCGTCTATGTCGTGTTCCGGGCCAACACGCGCGATCCCGGCTTCAACGCAGAGGTCACGTTCGCCGGGGTGGACGTGTGCAAGAAGGTCAAGGTCAGGGTGTGGGACGGCAACAACGATCTGGTGGCGGAGATGCACTACACGCACATGCTCCCGTCCGTGCACGAGCAGGACCTGCTCAACCTGCCCACCGGCACGAGCGGTCTCGCGGCCCTCGCGTTCACGCGCGTGGGCAGGGTCGCCTACGGCAAGAACGATGGCAGGGTGGATGCGTCGCTGCGGGATGCCAGTACCTGCGGGACGACGGGCCCGCATCTGCACCAGTGGGGGCACACGCCCAGCGGCACCGCCAGAGTGTTCCGCAACCGGGGCAACGCCCAGCGCAACCCCTCGTCGGGCATCCTCACGGGCGACGGCTTCCCCAAGGGCTACTACCCCGACGGCGTGGAGTACCCCATGTTCTGCTCGGACACGGTGGTCTTCACGCTGGCGAGCTCGACGCCCGCGGCGGCGGCTACCCCTGTGCGCCCCTGTCCGCCGACGGGGTTGTCCGCCAGGCAGAGCGTGCAGCAGCTGACGCTCGAGTGGGACGACCCCGGTGACTTCATGGTCACGGGCTACGAGGTCCGCCACCGGCTGGAGACGCGGCCGGAGACAAACTGGAGTACCTGGGCAGCAGCCAGCGGCTCCCACACGCACGAGCTCACGGGCCTCACGGGGGGGCGCTCGTACGAGGTCGAGCTGCGGACGGTGCTCAATAACCGGAGCGATCTGCGCAGCCCCGCCATCGGTGTCACGGCGCGCCCGCTGGCGCCCTGCACCGGTACGGTGACCGCCTCGGTGTCGCCCGCTGGCGGGGGGGTGGTGAAGGCCGGTGAGACAGTCGTGAGCGCAACCGGCGTCACCCTCACCTGCGGAGCGCACGAATTGACGGCGGAAGCGACGGCAAACTACGGCTTCGAGGACGGCTGGACGGGCTGCCCGGCGGGCAAGGCGGACGGCAACACGTGCACCGTCACGGTCGCGGAGACCCATACAGGCGAGAGGCCCCTCCACGTCGGGGCCACCTTCACGCGCTTGCAGTGCACGGTGAACGGGAAGACCCGTCCGGTGGACATCGGGGGAACGGTCATCGGCAACCAGACAGGCGGTAGCGTGAACGCGGGCGGCAGCGGGATCGCAAGCGCCAACGCCCCCTGTGGAGAGGACGTCACCCTGGAGCCCACAGCGGACGCGGACTACACCTTCACCGGCTGGAGCAACTGCACCAGTGTCAGCGGGACGACGTGCACGGTGACGACGAGCGGCCTCTCCCGGTCGGTGTTCGCGACGGCCACCTTCACGGCGCTGACCGCGACGGCCGGGGATACGACGATCGGGCTGGCGTGGAAGATTCCGACGGTCACGGGCGCCCTCGCCGGCTACGGCGTGCGGACGAGCACGGACAGCGGGGCGACCTGGGGCCCGTGGCAGGCGATTGCCTCCACGGCCACGACCCACACGCTGACGAGCCTGCAGAACGGAACCGACTACGCGGTGCAGATGCGGGTCAGGGACGCCCAGGGGTGGAGTCAACCCAGCGCAAAGGTGATGGCGACCCCCTCCGTCATGTACACCCTGACCGGGTCGGCGGGTGTCGGTGGGGTCGTCACCTGCAGCGAGGACGGAGACACGGTGGAGTGCGACCGAGCGTTTCCCGAGGCAAGCGTGGTCGTGGTCATGGCGACGGCGGCGCCGGGCTATCGGTTCAGGGGCTGGGAGGTCGAGGTGAGCGATCAGGCGGGACGCTGCACGCCGAGCAAAGTCGATGACTCCGGCATAACGGCGACCTGCACCGTCACGATGAACGCTGACACGACTGTGATGGCGCTCTTCCTCGCCCTGCCCGGCACCCCCACGGGACTGTCCGTGGCAGAGGCAGGCGACAGCAGCGTCACGATTCGCTGGACCGACCCGAGCGACTCGAGCATCACCAAGTACCAGTACCGCGTGAAGGCCACGCCGGACGCAGAAGGTGCCACCTGGGACACGTGGACGGACATCCCGTCCGCGGGCAGCGGTGCGTCGGGAGCCAGCGCCGCGACGCTGACGCGCTACACGGTTCCGAACCTCACGAACGACACGCTCTACGCCATCCAGATCCGTGCGGTGAACGCGGCCGGGCCAAGCGGGCCGAGTGCCGAAGTCAGAGCCACGCCCGAGGCCCCCGAGTGCACGGTCACGGGCGCTCACGTCCCTGCCGACGGTAGCCTCGGGACGGTGAGAGGTGGTGGCACGGTCACCTGCGGCGCTCCTGTCACGCTCAGGGCGACCCCTGCCTCGATCGACACCCAGGTCCAGTCCTGGAGCGGCTGCACCAGCGTCAGCGACGACAAGAGCACCTGCACGGTGACGACCAGCGCGAGCACGCCCTCGGTGACGGCCACGGCCACGTTCGAGTACAAGCGCTGCACCGTCACGGCCTTCCACGTCCCCGCTGACGGCAGCCGCGGCAGGGTGAGCGGCGGCGGGACGGTCAACTGCGGCACTGGCGTCCCGCTCAGGGCGAGTCGCGTGACCAACAACGAGGTCAAGTCGTGGAACGGGGGTGGCTGCAGCGGCACCGGAACCACCTGCACCGTCCCGACCAGCGGCGCCAATCAGAACGTGACCGTGGTGGTCGGGTTCGGAGCGATACGCTGCACGGTCACGGGCGAGTCGAACGACACGTCCCTCGGCACGGTGAGCCCCGCTGAACCGGTCGAGGTCGACTGCGGCACGGCGGTTCCGCTCACCGCCGAAGCGAAGACGAACGGTCAGCTGACGGGCTGGTCGGAGAGCGGCTGCAGCGGCGCGACCTGCACGGTGCCGACCAGCGAGACAGTCACCTCGAAGACCGTGACCGCCACCTTCGAGGTGAAGAAGTGCACGGTCACGGGCGCCCACATCCCGGCTGACGGTAGCCGCGGCACGGTGAGCGGCGGGGGTGAAGTCGATTGCGGGAAGGATGCCACGCTTACGGCCACTCGCGTAACCAACAACCGGGTCGCGTCCTGGAGCGGCTGCACCAGCGTCAGCGAGAACAAGGCGACCTGCACGGTGACGACCAGCGGCGCGAGTCAGAGCGTGACCGCGACTGCTACCTTCGAAGCGATCAGGTGCAAGGTCACGGGCGAGCCCGACGACACCGACAGGGGGAGCGTGAGCGGGAGCGGCACGGTCGACTGCGGTGATGAGGTCGTGCTCACGGCGAGTCCGTCGGGCGTCGGCTGGTACTTCTCGGGCTGGAGCGGGTGCCCCGCCGACGGAGAGGACGGCGCCACCTGCACGGTGGAGACCAGCGAAACCGCGACCACGGTGAAGGTGACTGCCAACTTCAGCATCCGCTACTGCTCGGTGACGGTGTCAGCGGGCACGGGCGGCACGGGCGGCACCTTCGGCGGCAGCGGGAGGGTGCAGTGCGGAACGGAGACCACGATCTGGGCGGAGGCCTCCGACGGCTGGTGCTTCACGGGCTGGGGCACGCCGTTCCCGGCTGGGCGGGCCAGCACGTGCCTGACAGGCCGGCAGGAGCTGAAGCTGGAGCCGACGGAGAACCTCACCCGCACAGCGAACTTCAAGCGCATCCAGTACACGCTCACCATCACCATCTCGCCCACCGGCTGGGGAGCGGCGACCGGGGCCGGAACCTACAACGCGAACAGCAAGGCGAAGATCACGGCGGCTGGAGGCATCTGTATCTTCGGCAGCAGGACGGAGTTCTCCGCGTGGTCGGGCGACCTGACCAGCACCGACGCGAGCACGACCGTCACCATGGACGGAAACAAGTCCGTGACGGCGACCTTCACCCTTGATGTGAACAGCCCGTGCGCTGCGCGCTCCGAGGAGGAAGGGGAAGGGGGCGAGGACGCGGACACGGGCCAGTGAACCGTCGCCTCGCCTCTGCGGCACAGGTTGCCCCACGCGGGCTTGGGGAGATCGGGAAGGTGTCTGGTCGTTGTGGCCTCGGCCGCGCGATTCGGGGGCTCGCGGTGGTGGTTGTTGTAGTGGCGGACGATGAGCGGGACCCCGTGTGCGAGTGGCTCTCCACGTCTGGTAGAGCATGAGCGAGCCTTTGCCTCCGGTGCCCACGGCGCGCTCTCCTCGAGGGTGCTCGCGCCCGCTGGCAGGCTTAGCGGGAACGGGTGGGGTAATTCGGCACCCGCGGTCCTATGCTGAGTGTCCGATGAGATTGTCGTCCGTCGCGGAACGCTTTGCCGTGCTGGCCGTAGCGGCCGTCGCACTCGTCGCCACTGGCTGCGACCGCGACGAGCAAGACTCATCGCCGGGGGAGGTCCCCAGCGCAACCCTCTCACCAACCGCGACGGTCCCACCAACGGCGATCTCCACACCGTCCCCTTCACCCACATCCGCACCCACCGCAGAGGTGACACCGGTCACCGCTACGCCCTCGCCAACACCAGCGGAAACGTCGACGCCAACGGTGACGCCTGCGCCAACGGCTACACCCTCACCGACGCCTGCCGTCGCGTTGCCGCCGGGAGCGCCACCGTGCCTTCCTGAGTCAGCCACGACCGCCTCGGAAGCCACATCCACCGTGACAAGCACCCCAGGGGCCGGAGAGAACGGACGCTGGCAACCGGCCGTTCGCGTGATCGAGACGGATCGCGAGGACCTCGGATGGGTGGAGTTCGCTCAGGGCGAGCCCATGGTCCTGACCCTCACGCGGGAGTCTGGCCTGTTCTTCCTCGACATCGAAACAGGGAGGGTCGAGGGCTGGACGGCGTGCTCCAGGCCGGCCCCCTCGCCGGGGAACCGCTTCGTGCTCCTCGAGTCACCCGAAGGGATGCGGCTGTTCGACCGGCACGAGGAGCGAACGTACACGTGGGACTCATCGTCGGTGTCCCTGGTCCGGCAAGTCGTCCCCGCATGGCCGGGTGGGGACCACACTCCGTCGCTCCTTGGGTGGGGGACAGGCTCCGGCGAGCACCTCGTCTTCAGGCGAGGAAACCAGTTCGCAGTGGTTGAAGCGTCCCTCCGGGCCGTCGCCTGGTTTGAGCTGGACGACAGCGCTGAGGGAGGCGAGGCGCCGGGCGCGTGGCTCGCCCACCCCGACGGCCGGTACCTCGTGCGGCACACCTGCTCCGGCGCCCTCACGTCCATTGACCTTATGACCGGGAAACAAACGCGCGTGGACGTTCCCGCATCTTGCAACTACAGCCAGGAGGACAGAGTTCAGGCCCTCCGCGGGGGCGAGGGGCTGGCGAGGATCTCGTACGAGGCCGAGGACAGCAGCTGCACGGTCACGAGGTTTGGGTGGGATCTTGCCGTTCTGTCGGAAGTGTCTGTGCTGTGCATTCAGGGACTGTCCTTGGGACTTTACCTGGGAGTGGACCTGTCACCGGACGGTACACGGGTGGCCGCAGTGACGCTCCTCCTGGGGGAGGAGTTCGAGGATCCAGGCGTCTTCCCGAAGCTCGCCGTCACGTCGCTCTTCGATGCGGTGACCGGGGAGGAGCTCATGAGGGTTCACGGCGCTCTTCCCTCCCGGGCCGGCTTTCAGGTGCACGACGGGCGCAGTCGCTGGCTCGCGGACAGCTCAGGCCTGGCGCTTGAAACGCGCATGGGCACCGACATTCTCGGCGTGGAAGGGGGTTGGGTGAGCCAATTCGTCGCCAGCGAGCCCTGGCTGCAGGGCCTGGTCATTCCGGCGCACGACGACTCCGGTCGCCTGGACAGGCCTCGGGAGTTGCTCTACGGCTACTGCCCTGGGGACCGAAACTACGATCCTGCCTGCCGCGTCATGAGCGCTGCGGTCGTCGACCTGGAAGGTCGAGAGTTGGCGTCGATGGAAGTCCTGCTTCGGAAGGATCCCGACGTTGGCCTGCGAATGGGCGACATCCTGGCGTTGCCGTACAACCGCACCTCCTGGGGACTGACCAGCCGGGAGATCCGGGTTCACCTTTCGCCGGGGGGACCCTACCAGAGTTCGGGGTACTCCCCCCTGCGCGAGCCACGAGTGGAGCTGCCGCCCTTCTCTGATGCCGACACCCTCAGGGTCGCGGCCGGTGCGTCGTGCCGGCACGTGCGCGAGTCGCGCAACGTGGACGCGGCGAGCCTCGCGTGCCTGCCGGCGAAGGCGGTTGTCGAGTCGGTGAGGCCCCCACTCCATCCCAAGGGCGGCCACCCTGATGGGTACCGCAGCAGCCGTCTGACATGGAGCCACGGTCACTGGATTCACCTTCGTACCAGCGACGGCGTGGAGGGCTGGATGCATAGCGACGACCTGTTGGGGTGGCAGCCGTAGGATGTTCCGGTTCGGAAGTGCAGCCTCAGCAATAGACCGCGTCGGGCCTAAGTTCCCGACTCAGCAGCCTCTCCTGGATGTTGGTTCCCGAGAGCGGGGACGCTGGCCTTCGACACTGGGCTGCAGCCGCCCACTTCCGAACGTCTGTGCTAAGCTCACAAGGCCCGGTTGGCACCACCGCCGACCCCGAGATATTCCCCGATCGAGAGAGGCACGAGACCATGAAGCACGCACCCGACCCAACCCCCGCCGCCCTCTACGCGCGCGTCTCCAGCGACCGCCAGGATGTCGACCTGTCCGTGTCCGCCCAGTTGCGGGCGCTGCGCGACTACGCCGACAAGAACGGATACGCCGTCGTGCACGAGTACGTCGACGAGGCGGAGAGCGGTCGTGTCGCCGATAGGCCCCAGTTCCGCAAGATGCTGGATGCCGCCGAGCGTCCCGATGCTCCCTTCCGGGAGATCCTGGTCTGGAAGTTCTCTCGCTTCACCCGCAAGCGCGAGCACGCCGTCGCCTTCAAATCGATGCTGCGCCGGCGCGGTGTCCGCGTCGTCTCGATCACGGAGCACGCCGACGACTCGCCCACGGGCAAGCTCATGGAAGCGATCATCGAGAGCGTCGATGAGTTCTACAGCGAGAACTTGGCGCAGGAGGTCATGCGCGGCCTTCGTGAGTCGGCCTCGCGTGGCTTCTGGGTCGCCCCCGTGCCTCCCCACGGGTACCGCAAGGTCGAGGTCCAGGACGGTGCCAGCAAGCGTCAGAAGCTGGAGCTGAACCCGCCTGCAGATGCCGTGATGCGCCGCATCTTCGACATGGCCCTCAAGGGCGAGAGCGTCCTCACCATCGCCCGGATACTCAACGACGAGGGCATCCCGAGCGCCAGGGGCAAGCGTTGGAACAAGACGACCATCTACGCGATGCTCACCAACGAGGCCTACACCGGCACCTTGATCTGGGGCGCCACCGCCAAGGACGGCCTCGGCGCCGTGCGCGTCGAGAACGCCTTCCCCGCGATCGTCTCGCCCGAAGAGTTCCGGCGCGTACAGCGGGTGCTGCAAGCCAAGGCGCCGTCCAAGATCCATCCTCGCCGCGCGACCAGCCCCTACCTGCTCAGCGGGCTGGCCAAGTGCCAGACGTGCCGCCGGGCGCTCACGGCGGCAGAGGCCAAGAGCGGCCGCTACACCTACTACGTCTGCCAGTCCCTCATCAAGCGCGGCCGGGGGAGCTGCGACACGCCGCGGCTGAACGCGAAGAACTTCGAGCGACTCATCATCGGGCAGCTTCGTGAGCACATCCTCACCGAGAGCAACATCCGCAAACTCGTGCGGCTCGTCGACGAGGAGATGGACGGAGTGGCTCGCGAGCAGCGGGGGAAGCTGGAGACCATCGAGGGGGAGCTGGCCGAGCTGCGCCGGCGCATGGACCGGCTCTGGTACGCCGTCGAGACCTCCGACCTCGAGATCAACGACATCCTGCCCCGTCTCAAGGAACACCAGGAGCGGCAGGAGCGCCTCGAGACCGCTGCCGACGAAGCGCGCAGGACGTTGTCGGAGCGGCGCGCTGTTCTCGACAGCGTGGACGCCATCGCCGCCTTCGCCGAGGAGATGAGCGACTTCCTGAGAACAAGCGATCTGACCGAGTCCCGGACCTTCATCCGTTCCTTTGTGAAGGAAGTAGCCGTAAAGCCCGGAACGGCGACGATCCGCTACACAATCCCCACCCCGCCCGACAGCCCCATCGGCGGGGCGGACACAGCGGACATCAGCCTTTCGGACCCGATTATGCGTACTGAGCGAAGTGGCTGGGGACGGAGGAGTCGAACCCCCACATACGGATCCAGAATCCGCTGTCCTACCATTAGACGAGTCCCCAACTCGCGATACGAGCCTAGCACGGGTGGGAGGGGGCGCTCCAGAGGGCAGGCGGGGCAGCGTCAGGAAGCGGGAGCGGGGGCTGAGTCGAGGACCGTGAAGTTGGTGCGGGCGAGCTCCTCGCCGTCCACAAGCATGCGCAGGACGTAGTCGCCGGCGCTCTCGAAGCTGGGGGCCAGGTTGGCGGCGAGCAGCATGTGCTGGTCGTCGTCGAGAGGCGTGTTGTCGGGACGCGTCTTCTCGAAGTCGCCCTCGACATCGACGAACTCGCTCGTCGAGTCCTCGGGGCTGACGCGGAAGGTGTAGTGATGCGGCTGGTTCGTCTCGGGTCCGCCGACGAGCAGGCTCGCGGCCACTCCGAGGTGGTGCTTGAAGGGGAAGCCCTCACCCGTCGTGAGGCAACGCAGGCCGCGCCCGAGGATGAGGATGCGGTCGCCCTGGACCTGGGCGGCGTCGGCGAGCGCAAGAAATTCGCACTTCATGCCACGCTCACCTCCAGCCTCCTTCTAGCGTACGACTCCAACGCCTGCGCCGCCCGCCGAACGTTAAGACTTCGTAATGTCGGGCAATACGGAGCGTGGTGGGGAGCAGAGGAGGGCGGAGGGGTTGCGTTCCCCCTGCGAAACCCTGTAACGATCGGCGGGCCGGGGCGGCCGGGGGAGGCTGCGATGCGGGGACGGTTCGAACGGATCGGCGGGCTCTGCACCGAGCAGAGCGCGGACGGCCACGTCATCACCTACATGCGCATCTCGTACGAGGGCGAGGGGCCGTTCCACGAGAGCACGCGGCCGATCGCGCTGGGCATGGACGACGGGTCGGAGCAGCCGCTGGGACCGTCGCACGAGCAGGTGGCGGAACGGCTCGTGCGGCAGGCGAACTACGGACTGCTGCTGCTGACCGAGTCCGAGGTGCCGAAGTACGCGCGCGAGTTCTTCTTCGCCGCGATCAACCGGCCGCTGATCCCACGCGAGTTCGCCGTGCCGCTGCGCGTGCAGGACACGCTCGAGGCGCTGCTGGCGCTGGACGAAATCGTCTCCCAGGGGCCTTCGAAGCCGCTGGAAGAGCTGTAGGCACCGGGGCGTCCCTACAGCGTGCTCGTGCCCCCGTCGACGCCGAGCGTCTTGCCGGTGACGTAGCTCGAACGCTCGCTCGTGAAGAAGAGGACGAGCTCGGCAACCTCCTCGGGCTGGGCGGTCCGGCCCAGAGGCAGGGAATTGAAACTGCCGGCACCGCCGCGAGCGCGGTGCACGCGCGCGAGCATGGGCGTCTCGATGGGTCCGGGGGCGACGGCGTTGACCCGGATGCCGTGGGGTCCGAACTCGGCGGCGAAGCAGCGCGTCAGCATGACCACACCGGTCTTGGAGACGCAGTAGTCGGTCATGTTGGGCGAGGGGTTGTAGGCGGCCGTCGAGGCGAAGTTGACGATCGTGCCGCCGTGCCCCTCCTTGACCATCTGGCGGGCGGCCTCGCGGGCGCAAAGCATGACGCCCGTGAGGTTGACGTCGATGACTTTCTGCCAGAACTCCGTGGGGCGGTTCAGGCTGGACCCGGCCTCCGTGGGATGGAGGAAGGGATCGGTGTCGTCGTCGCCCTCGAGGTAGTTGGCGTAGGAGATGCCGGCGGCCGTGACGATCGAGTCGAGCTTGCCGAACTTGCCGGCCGCCTCTGCGACCGCGTTGACGACATCGGACTCGCTGGAGACGTCGGTGTGGACGAAGAGGGACTCCCCGCCCAGGTCTTCGATCTGGGCGGCGGTCGCCTCGCCGCCTTCGTCGTTGACGTCGGCGATGGCGACGGCTGCGCCCTCGCGGGCGAGCAACAGCGATGTCGCCCGGCCCATGCCGGACCCGCCGCCGGTCACGATGGAAACCCTGCCTTCAAGCTCTCCTGCCATGGTTCTCTCCTCCGGTTCTGCGTGATGTGGCAGCGCGAGGGCGCGGCCGCTAGACGGTATCGATGCCGCCGTCCACGCCAAGGGTTTTGCCGGTGACGTAGCTGGAGCGATCGCTGGTGAGGAAGAGCACGGCCTCCGCGACCTCGTCGGGGTCGGCAGTGCGCCGGAGGGGAACATTTCCCCACGGATCCGCGGCCCCGGACGGGAGAGCCCTGTGCACGCGCGCCAGCATGGGCGTCTCGATGGGGCCGGGGGCGACGGCGTTGACGCGGATGCCCCGGGGGCCGAACTCGGCGGCGAAGCAGCGGGTCAGCATGACCACGCCAGCCTTCGAGACGCTGTAGTCAGTCAGGAGGGGAGAGGGGTTGTAGGCGTTGATCGAGGCGAAGTTGACGATCGTGCCGCCGTGCCCCTCGTTCACCATCTGGCGGGCCGCCTCGCGGGCGCAGAGCATGACCCCCGTGAGGTTCACATCGATGACCTTCCGCCAGAACTCCGTGGGCCTGTTGAGGTTGCTCGCCGCCTCCGGGTTGAGGAAGGGGTCCGTCTCGTCGTCGCCCTCGACGTAGTTGGCGTAGGAGATGCCGGCAGCCGTCACGATCGAGTCGAGCCGCCCGAACTTGCCGGCCGTCTCCGCGACGACGTTGAGCACATCCTGTTCGCTCGACACGTCCGTGTGCATGAAGAGCGCATCGCCGCCGAGGTCTTCGATCTGGGCGGCGGTCGCCTCTCCGCCTTCGTCGTTGACGTCGGCGATGGCGACGGCGGCGCCCTCACGCGCGAACATCAGGGCCGACGAGCGGCCCATGCCGGAACCGCCGCCGGTGACGATGGAAACCTTGCCTTCGAGCTCTCCTGCCATGGTTCTCTTCTCCGCCTAGACGGTGTTGGTGCCGCCGTCGACGCCGAGCGTCTTGCCGGTGACGTAGCTGGAGCGGTCGCTGGTGAAGAAGAGGACGGCCTCGGCGACCTCTTCGGGCTGGGCCATGCGCCCGAGCGGGAGCGCGCCGCCCTGCTGCTGGAGCGCGCCCGTGCGCTGCAGGGAAGCCGTCATGGGCGTGTCGATGGGGCCCGGGGCGACGGCGTTGACGCGGATGCCGTGGGGACCGAACTCAACCGCGAAGCAGCGGGTGAGCATGACGACGCCGACCTTCGCGACGCAGTAGTCCATGATGCCGGGGGAGGGGCCGTAAGCCGCGATCGAGGAGAAGTTGACGATCGTGCCACCGTGGCCCTCGGCCACCATCTGGCGGGCGGCCTCGCGCGCGCAGAGCATGACGCCGGTGAGGTTGACGTCGATGACCTTCTGCCAGCGCTCCGTGGGCTTGTTGAGGATGGTGGCCGTCTCGGGGTGGAGGAAGGGGTCGGTGGCCTCGTCGCCCTCGACGTAGTTGGCGTAGGAGATACCGGCCGCGGTGACCATCGAGTCCAGCCGTCCGAACTTCTCGACGGTCTTCGACACGACGTTGAGCACGTCAGCCTCGCTGGAGGTATCGGTGTGGACGAAGAGGGCGTTCCCGCCGCTGTCCTCGATCTGGGCCGCGACCTGCTCGCCGCCCTCGTCGTTGACGTCGGCGATAGCGACGGCGGCGCCCTCGCGCGAGAACATCAGGGCCGTCGAGCGGCCCATGCCCGAGCCTCCGCCGGTGATGATGGAAACCTTGCCTTCGAGCTCTCCCGCCATAATTCTCTCCTTCCGTGCTTTGACGCCGTGGCGTGGGTTCGCGCAGCCTACGCCTTTCGGCCAGACTCCTCAGCACGGTTGAACCAGCGATGACGGCAACCATCTACGAGACGCCCGACGAAGCCCTGGACGGGATCCGTGACGGCGCGCGCGTGATGGTCGGGGGGTTCGTCTCGGCGAGCTCGCCGACGAACCTGATCTTCGCGCTGAAGCGGCGGGGCACTCGCAACCTGACGGTGATGGCGACGAACATCGGCTTCGGAGACCGGCTTGACGAGCTGTGCGAAGACCGGCAGATCGCCAAGGCGATCGCGAGCTTCGCGGTGCGCGCCTCGTCGGCCCGCGCCAGCCGTTTCGAGGAGCAGTACCGCGCGGGCGAGGTGGAGCTCGAGCTGGTGCCGCAGGGGACCCTGGCGGAGCGCATCCGGGCAGGGGGCGCGGGCATCGGGGGGTTCTTGACGCGCACGGGGGTGGGGACGCAGGTGGCGGAGGGGAAGGACGTGCTCTCGTGGCAGGGGGAGGAGTGGCTGCTGGAGCGCCCGCTCCGGGCCGACGTGGCCATCCTCAAGGCGCATCGAGCGGACCGCCTGGGGAACCTCTGCTACCGGATGGCGGGGCGCAACTTCAATGCGGTCATGGCGACGGCGGCCGACCTCGTGGTCGTGGAGGTGGAGGAGATCGTGGAGACCGGCGAACTGGCCCCGAACGAGATCCACACGCCCGCGGTGTACGTGGACCGGATCGTGCGCTGCGACCCCGTAGAGGTGCGCTGGGATGGCCGCTGAGCACAAGCCGCGGCTGACACGGGAGCTGGTCGCGATGCGGGTGGCGCAGGAGCTGGCGCCGGGAAGCACCGTGAACCTGGGCGTAGGGCTGCCCACGCTCGTGGGGGCGTTCGCGCCGCCGGAGGCGAACATCCTGCTGCAGTCGGAGAACGGCATCCTCGGCTACGGCGGCTTCAGCGAAGAGGCCTACGACCAGGACCTGGTGAACGCCGGCGGCCAGCCCATCACCCTCAATCCCGGGGCGAGCTTCTTCGACAGCGCGGCCTCGTTCGCGATGATCCGGGGCGGGCACATCGACACGGCGGTGCTCGGTGGCCTGCAGGTGTCGGAGCGGGGCGATCTGGCGAACTGGTCGGTACCGGAGCGGGGTGGGGGCAGCATCGGCGGGGCGATGGACCTGGCGGTGGGGGCGCGACGCGTGATCGTGGCGATGGAGCACACGACGAAGGACGGGAAGCCGCGCATCCTGCGCGAGTGCACGTATCCGCTGACGGCGCGCGGCTGCGTCGACCTGATCGTGACGGACTTGGCGGTGGTGGAGGTGGGTCCGGACGGCCTCACGCTGCGGGAGGTCGCGCCGGGGTGGGCGCCGGGGGAGGTGGTGACACTCACGGACGCGCCGCTAACCGTACCCCGAGGCGTGCCGGAGATGCAGCTCTAGGACGCCGTTCCAACCCCTGAATCGCCTTGCGGGGCTGGGTATAGTGCGGGGACACGCTGACGCAGTCCGGGGGAAGAACAATGACTGACGAGCGGACGGCGCTACTGGCGCACCTGATACGACGGGCGGGGGTGGGCGCCACCCAGGACGAGCTGGCGACGCTCGCCGGGCAGCCCTACGAGGAGGTCGTGGAGGACCTGCTCCACCCCGATCGTTTTCCGGAAGTGAGCGACGACGTTCTCTTCCGCTACTACCCGCAGATGACCTCGCCGGACACGACCACGGCCTCGGCGGGGCGCTGGGTGTACCGCATGGTGAACACGCAGCGCCCGCTCGAGGAGAAGATGGCGCTGTTCTGGCACCACGTCTTCGCGACGGCCTGGTTCAAGGGCGAGCACATGCTCTCGATGGCCGACCAGATCCAGACCTTCCGCGAGCATGGGCTGGGGAAGATGCGCGACCTGTTGATCGCGCTCTCGCGGGACCCGGCCATGATCTACTGGCTCGACAACTGCGAGAACCACGCCGACAACCCGAACGAGAACTACGGCCGGGAGTTGTTGGAGCTGTTCTCGATGGGGATCGGGACGTACGACGAGACGGACGTGAAGATAGCGGGCCGGGCGTTCACGGGCTGGACGTTCGAGCAGCCCATCCCGCTCTACCCGCACGGGGGGTATCCAGCGCGGTTCGTCTACCGACCCGAAGACCACGACGACAGCGAGAAGACGTTCCTGGGCGAGACCGGCCCCTTCAACGGCGAGGACGTGATCGACATCATCGTGCGACAGGAGGCGACGGCTCGCTTTATCTCGCGGCACCTCTACAACTTCTTCGTGGCGGACGAACCCCAGGTTGCGGCCTGGAGCGTGCAGGCGCCGAACGACCAGGACGCAATCGACCAACTGGCGTCGGTCTTCCTCGAGACGGAGGGAGACCTGCGCAAGGTGATGCGCACGCTACTGAACGCGGAGTTCTTCAAGCAGGCGCGGTTCGCGAAGGTGAAGTCGCCGGCGGAGTTCGTCGCGGGCGTGCTCAAGTTCGCGGGAACGCTCGACGACCCGACGCCGCTGATGGGAGCGCTGCAGGGGGCGATGGGGGCCATGGGCCAGAAGCTGATGGACCCGCCCAGCGTCGAGGGGTGGCACACCGGCAAGGAGTGGATCGACGGGGGCACGCTCATGGAGCGGGTGAACTTCGCGGTCCAGCAGGTGGGCGATCCCGCTTCGCCGGGCACGCAGGCAGTGGCGGCGCGGCTCGCGAACGGCGGGTCAGCTCCCGCCGAGACGCTCGTCGACGGGTGCCTTGAGGCAGCGGGGCCGCTGGAGGCCAGCGACGAGACGCGCGAAGCGCTGCTCGAGGGCGCGGAAGCGGGCGACCACGACGAGCGGGTCGCGCGAATGCTCACGCTCGTGGTGGCCACGCCCGAGTACCAGTTCGCCTAGGAGGCTGGAGATGGCAAGCAACGGCACGAGCGATCCGGTCCTGGTCATCGTCCAGCTGACCGGCGGGCTCGACTTCATGAACACCCTCATCCCCTACACGGAGGGGACGTACTACGACTCGCGCCCGCACGTGGGCATCCCGCAGGACCAGGTGCTGCCGCTCGCGGAGGACAGCCCGCTGGGCTTCCACCCGGCGGCGTCGCGACTGAAGGGGCTGTTCGACGACGGCGACGTGGCGATCGTGCAGGGCATCGGCTACCCGAACTCGAGCCGGTCGCACTTCCGCGGGATGGACATCTGGCACACGTGCGAGCCGGACAGGATCTCGACGGAAGGCTGGATCGCGAAGCTCGTGCGCGAGCTCGATCCGAGCAGCGAGAACCCGCTGACGGCGGTCAGCTTCGGGCGAGGCCTGCCGCGGGCCTGTGCAGCCCCGGGGGTCACGGTCACTTCGGTGGGCGACCTCGACGCCTACGGCCTGATGACCAGCATCGAGCAGGAGCAGGAGCGCGAGGCGAACCTGGACCTGTTCCGGCGGATGTACACGCCGGCGGTCGGCGCCGGCCTCGTACGCGACTACCTCGGTCAGACGGGCCGCGACGTGCTCGCGGGCGCGGACGTGCTGGCGGAGGTGCCGGGGCAGTACTCGACCACGGTGGAGTGGGGCACGAACCCGATCGCCACCGCACTGCGAGACGTGTCGCGGGTCCACACGGCCGGGCTCGGGACGCGCGTCTTCTACACGCAGCACGCGGGCTACGACTATCACTCGCACCAGCCCGGCAATCACGACCGCCTGCTCGGCGAACTCTGCGGGGCGCTCTCCGACTTCCTGACGGACCTGCGCAACCACGACGCAGCGGACAACGTGGCCGTGCTCGTGTTCACCGAGTTCGGGCGACGCATCAAGGACAACGGGTCGGGGACGGACCACGGCTCGGGCGGGGGCGCCTACATTCTCGGGGAGCAGGTGCAGGGCGGCCTCTACGCCGAGTACCCGTCGGTGAAGCCGAAGGACTGGCTGAACGGCGAGGATCTGAAGCACACGATCGACTTCCGCGGCATCTACGGCACGATGCTGGAGCAGTGGATGAGCGTGGAGGCGGCGCCGATCGTGGGCGGCGACTTCGAGCAGGTCCGTCCGTTCACGACGGCTGCGGCCTGAGGGTCTCGCGATGCCAAAGGCGCATGCACTGCTGCGAGCGGGCTTCCCCTACCTGAGGACGGTGGGGATGCGCCGCGTGACCTCGTACCCAACCGACCTGGCGCTCGGCGACGACGACGTGCTGTTCGTCGTCTGCCGCACGGAGGTTGGCGCGAGCGTTCGGCGGCTGAGCCAGGCCGACGAAGACCTGGGCACGATCGGGAGCTTCCTCTGGCCCCAGTGCATCGTGCGCGGTCCGGACGGAAATCTGTACGTGTCGGACGAAGGCAAGCACACCCTTACCGTGCTCACGCCGGAGGGGGAGGTCGTGCGGACGTGGGGCGAGCAGGGCTCGGGGCCAGAACAGCTCGATCGGCCGTCGGGGCTCGCCTTCGACAGGGAGGGGAGGCTACTGGTGGCCGATACGGGGAACCACCGCATCCAGCGCTTCACGCCGGAGGGTCAACACCTTGGCGGGTGGGGCAGCCACGGCTCGGAGCCGGGGCAGTTCGACATGCCCTGGGGCCTGACGGTCGACGAGGAAAGCGACGTGTTCGTGGCCGACTGGCGCAACGACCGCGTCCAGAAGCTGACGGACGAGGGCGAGCCGCTGCTCGTCATCGGGAGTAGCGGCGACGGGAACGGGGAGTTCAACCGGCCTTCGGGCGTGGCGGTCGACGAGCACGGCGACATCTACGTGGCCGACCGTGGGAACAACCGCGTGCAGCTGTTCGCGCACACGGGACGGTACGTGCAGCAGTTCCGGGGCGACGCGACGCTCTCGGCGATCGGGCGCCGGTACATCCTCGCCAACCAGAAGACGCTGCGCCTGCGGGAGATGTCGAATCTGGAGGAACAGCGCCTGCTGCGAGCACCCTGCTCGGTGCGTGTCGATGGGCGAGGGCGCCTGTACGTGCCGGACCTCGGGTCGCACCGCGTGCAGATCTACGAGAAGGAGGCGTACGTGCTCGAGCCGGACGAGATCATGCCTCCGCTCAGCGCGCCGACGCTGTTCACGACCTGACGCCGATGGCGGTGATGATCGGCTTCGCCGAACGCCGCCGCGAGCTGCTGGAGGCGGAGTTGCAGCGCATGGCGGCAGAGCTGCCGATGCTGGGCGTCGAGCGTTCGTACCTGACAGGCGACCTCGCGACGGGGGAGGTGGACGTGGGGAGCGCGCTGGACCTGGTGCTCGTGCGGGAGACGGACGAGCCGTTCCGGCGGCGCGCGGACTTTTTCGTCTCGCACCTGCAGCCGCGGGTAGCGACTCGTTTCTGGGTGTACACGCCGGACGAGTTCGAAGGGTTGGCGGAGGACGACCCGGTGCTGCGTCGGGCGCTGGCGGACAATGCCTGAGTCACCCCGCAGCGGCGAGGGTGAGGCGGCGCGCTGGCTCGCGCAGTCGCGCCACGACCTGGCCGACGGGCAGCTGGTAGCGGAGGCGGGGCGGCACGCGCTGGCCTGCTTCCTCGCGCAGCAGTGCGCGGAAAAGGCGGTCACGGCGTTCCTGCTCGCACAGGGGGCGGAGGCGGTGTGGGGCGGGGCGCTGGCCGACCTTTGCGAGGATGCGGTGGCGTTCGACCCGACGTTCGAGGCCATCCGGTCCATGGCGATCCTGCTGGACAAATACGACCTCGGCTCCCGCTATCCGACGACCATCCCCGGGGGCATCCCGGCGGAGGCCTACGACGCGACGGACTCGGCGCGAGCGCTCGAGATTGCGGGCGACGTGCTCGCGTTCGTGGAGGGGCGCGCCTGACCCCTCCCTAGCGGAGCTTGCGGAAGAAGGCGCGGACGTCGTCGGTGAAGACGTCCGGGACCTCGGAGGGGGCGAAGTGGCCTCCGCGCGGATGCTCCGTCCAGTGGATCACGTTGGCCGTGGCCTCCGCGGCGGCGCGGGGCACGAAGATCATCTCCTTGGGGAAAACGGGCATGCCGAACGGCACCTGCCGGGCGGCCTCCGGGTCGGGTACGGCCTGCGGCGGCGTGCGGAAGGTGTGCCAGTACCAGCGTGAGGTCGTGACGAAGCTCTCGGTGAACCAGTAGATGCTGACCGTGTCGAGCAGAAACTGGCGCGAGAACGCCTCTTCCACGTTGCCCTCGTTGTCGCTCCAGTTGCGGCGGCGCTCGACGAGCCAGGAGGCGAGCCCGGCGGGCGAGTCGTGCAGGGCGAAGGCGAGCGTCTGCGGGTCGGTCGTGTGGACGGCGATGTGGGACAGCGCGGTCTTCCAGCGATCCTCCATGACGCCGTAGCGGTGGCGCTCCTCGGGGGCGAAGTCGTCGGGGCTGGTGCGCATCGCCGGACCCATGAGCATGCCCACCAGCTGGCTCGTGCTGCCGGGCTCGGGGACGTTGTCGGGGACGGAGAGGGCGGGGAGGGAGGGCAGGGTCACGTAGACGCCCAGGACCCGGTCCGGATAGCGGGCGCCCAGGGTGCCCGACATCATCGCGCCGAAGTCGCCGCCGGCGGCGGCGAAGCGGTCGTAGCCGAGGACGTTCGTCATGAGGTCAGCCCACATATCCACGCCCTTGCTCGTCTGGAGGCCGTCGACGCGGAGCGGCGTGGAGAAGCCGAAGCCGGGAAGGGAGGGCACGACCACGTCGAAGGCGTCGGCGGGGTCGCCGCCGTAGGCGGCGGGGTCGGTGAGGGGACGGATGACCTGCTCGAAGTCCCAGAAGGTCCAGGGCCAGCCGTGGGTGAGGATGAGGGGCATGGGGTTGGGGCCCTTCCCCTTCTCGTGGATGAAGTGGAGAGGCACGCCATCGAAGTCGACCTGGTAGTTGTTGAACGAGTTGATCCGGGCCTCGGTCTCGCGCCAGTCGTACTCGTGGCGCCAGGAGTGGAGGAACGACTGCAGATACTCGCCGTTCATGCCGAAGCGCCAGTCCTCGTTGGCGAAGTCGGGGGCGAAGCGGGTGTTGTCGATGCGCCGGTGGAGGTCCTCGATAGCCTCGTCGGGGACGGCGACGGTGAAGGGAATGGCCTCGGGCATTGGTTTCCTCCGCTGCGTGGGTGGCGCGGGGGAACCTTACACGGGCGGCGGGGAGACCGGGGGAGGCTAGTCCTTGCGGTGCTCCAGCACTTCGCGGATGTCGCAATCGGCGACCTCGTAGACGCGGGTGGCGACACGCTCGACGAGGGCGGGGTCGTGGCTCGCGCAGAGCAGGGTGCCGTCGTAACGCTCAAGGGCCTCGATCAGCTTGCGGCGGGTGGTGCGGTCGAGGTGGTTGGTCGGCTCGTCGAGGAGGAGGACGTTGGCGGGCCTGAGGAGGAGCTTGGCGAGGGCGACGCGGCTGCGTTCGCCCCCGGAAAGGACAGCCACGCGCTTGAAGACGGCGTCGCCGCGCAAGAGAAACTGGCCGAGAATCGAGCGCAGCCGCACCTCGGGCGCTCCGGGGGCGGCCGCGGAAACCTCTTCGAGAACGGTGCGCTCGGGGTCGAGCGCTTCATCCTGGTGCTGGTCGTAGTAGGCGGGGATGGCGCGCGGAGCCCACTCGACGACACCCTCGCTCGGGCGGATGTCGCCCGAGGCGATCTTGAGGAGCGTGCTCTTGCCGCTCCCGTTCGGGCCCACGAGCACGACTTTCTGCGAGCGCTCGACGTGCAGGTCGATGTCGAGCAGAACGAGGTGGTCGTCGTAGGCGTGGGAGACGCCGCTGCACAGGAGTACATCGCGTTCGGTGCGGCCCGAGGACTCGAGGCTGAAGGAGACGGCCTCCTCCTTGCGGGTGCGTTCAATGCGCTCGATCTTCGACACCTGGAGCTCGCGGCTGCGCACGGCGGAGGCCTTCGTGGCCTTCGCCCGGAAGCGTTCGATGAAGCGCTCCTGCCGGGCGATCTCACGCTCCTGGCGGGCGGCGGCGCGGTCCTGGGCCTTGAGCCTGGCGGCCTTTTGCTGCTGGTAGTCGCTGTAGTTCCCGGTGTACGACGTGACCACGCCGTCGCGCAGGTCGAGGATGCGTCCCGCGACCTGGTCGAGGAAGGGGCCGTCGTGCGTGACGATGATGAGTGAACCGGTGTACTCGCTGAGCTCTCCGGCCAGCCAGTCGCGGGCGGCGCCGTCGAGATGATTGGTGGGTTCGTCGAGGAGCAGGTTCTCGGGACGGCGGACGAGCGCCTGCGCGAGCGCTACGCGCATCTGCCAGCCGCCACTGAAGTCGCCGCAGGGCCTCGCGCGATCCTCCGTGCTGAACCCGAGCCCATCGAGCACGCGCCCGATGCGTGCCTCGATGCGGTAGCCGTCGACGGCCTCGAACTCGTCGAAGAGCTGGGCCTGCCGCTCGATGAGCGAGTCGAGGGCGCCGCCGGCGGCGCTCTCGATGGCGTGCGCGACCTCGGTGAGCTCGTGCTCGATCGCGGTGGCGTCGGGGAAGGCCCGCCACATCTCGGCGACGAGGGTCAGCTCCGAGGTGAGACCGGTTTCCTGGTGGAGGTAGCCGAGGCGACCGCCGCGGAAGCCGGCCTCGCCCTCGTCCGGCTCGAGCTCGCCCGCCAGCAGCTTGAGGACGGTCGACTTGCCCGCACCGTTCGGCCCGACGAGCCCCACCCGTTCCCCGTCGCTGACGACGAACGAGAGGTCGCGAATAACGTCTCGCGCTCCGAAAGACTTGGCGGCGGCGCCGGCAAAGAACATGAACGTCGAGCCTCGGGGCGCGTGGAGGGCCGCTCACGCGCGCGTTCGAGCCTACCCCAGAGGAAACATCCAGCCGAGCGCGGCCGCTAGACCTCGGAGAGGGGGACGGCGCGGCCTTCGGTGCGGCTGCGGTGGGTGGCCTCGATGACGCTCATGTACTGGACGCCGTCGGGGAAGCTGGTGAGGGTGACGGGGGCGCCCCGGCGGATGGAGTCGACGAAGTCCTGCTCGACGCGCCAGCCGCCGGCTGTGCCCGGGTCGGGGTCGAGGGGGGCGGGCTCCTCGCCCAGGGGGGCAAAGGTCATCGTGTCGCCGAGACGCCAGTGGAGGGTTCCCGCCGAGCCATAGACGGAGATGCCGTTCGCCTCGGGCGGGGCGGCGTGGAGGACGGTGGAAACCCGGTAGGTCACGCGGCCGCCACGCTCCAGTTCTGCGAAGACACCGAGGCTGTCGGGCACCTCGATAGCGGTGCGCTCGCCGGTTTCGGCGTTCGTGCGCTCGCGGACGAACGTCGCGCCGTGGGCGAGGACAGATCCGGTAGGACCGAACCAGCGGGCGACGATCTCGGTGTAGATGCCGTAGGCCATCACGTTCATGCCGGAGAGGTCGGTGCGGTCGCGCCAGTGGAGGGGTGCGTCGAGATTGAGCGACGCGCCGCCGAGGACGGTGACGTGCACATCGCGCACGTCGCCGATGGAGTCGTCCTCGAGGAGGCGGCGAACGGTTCGCCAGCTCTTGAAGTCGAAGGGGGCGGGGACGAGCTGGGCGACGAGGTCGGGGCGAGCTTCGGAGGCCGCGAGCATCTCGCGGGCCTCGGTGGCGTTCATAGCCATGCGCGCCTCGCAGAGGACGTGCTTGCCCGCTTCGAGGGCGGCGATGGTCAGATCGCGGTGCATGTACGGCCAGGTGCCAATGCAGACGGCGTCGATGTCGTCGGCGGCCAGGAGGGTGGCGGGATCCGGCTCGACGCGTGGAATGCCGTACTCCTCGGCGATGGCGCGTCCGCTGGCCTCGCTGCGGTTGCAGACGGAGACGAGCTCGACCTCGCCCGTCTCCTGGAAGCCGGGAATGTGGCGCAGCTTCATGTTGCCGCCGGCTCCGATGAGGCCGACGCGCAGGGATGCTTCGTTCGAGGTCATCGCGGGGTGCTCCTTGTGCTAGCGGCCCTGCCAGCGGGCCGGGCGCTTCTCGGAGAAGGCGCGGGGGCCTTCCTTGGCGTCTTCGGAGTTGAGGACGGCCCGGCTGACCCACTCGCCGGTGCGGTAGGACTCGTCGATCATGAGCTGCCGCCACTGCTGGGCCATGAACTTGCTGCCCTCGACGGAGAGGGGTGCGTTCGCGGCGATCATGCCGGCGATGGCCTCGGCCCGGGGCATCAGCTCGTCGGGGTCGAGCACCTCCCGCACGAGGCCCATGCGGAGGGCGTCGTCGGGCTCGACGCGGTCGCCGGTGAGAAGGATGTACATGGCGTCACTGAAGGGGATGAGGCGGGCGAGGTGGTGGATGGCGTAGCCGGCGAGGATGCCGCGCTTCACCTCGAAGAGGCCGAAGAATGCCTCCGTCGAGCAGATGCGGATGTCGCAGTCGAGGGCGCGCTCGAGGCCACCGGCGATACAGAGCCCGTTGATGGCGGCGATGAACGGCTTGGGGGAGCGGGAGAAGGGGAGGCTGCTGGCGGGGTCGAAGGTGCGGATGGGGGCAGCGTTGTCGCCACGGTCGACGTTGCGCTGGTTCATCTCCTTCAGGTCGGCGCCGGCGCTGAAGGCGCGGCCCGTGCCGGTGAGGATGCCGGCGCGCATCTCAGGGTCGTCATTGAAGTCGCGGAGGGCCTCGGTGAGGTCGTCCATCATCGTGCCGCCGAGGGCGTTGAGGCGTTCCGGGCGGTTCATGGTGAAGACGGCGAACTGGTCGCGCTTCTCGTAGAGCAGGTCGGGCATGGGTAGCCTCCAGTGCTGGGTCGCGTAGTCTCGCACGGACACACGCGAGAGGTGACAGGGAGGGCGCCATGTCCGAGGAATTGGGCCTGTTTGAGGTTATGTTCAGCTGCCGCGCGATGCGGCGGATCAAGCCGGACCCGGTTCCGGAGGAGCTGCTACGGAAGCTGGTGGAGTCAGGAAACCAGGCGCCCACCGGCTCGAACGTGCAGAACGTGCGCTGGGTGGTCGTCCGCGACCCGGAGACGAAGCGCCTGCTGGCGGAGGAGAACCGCAAGCACATCACCGCCTACATGGCGGCGGACCCGGTCGTGGAACTGCCGCACCAGTCGCAGGCCAAGCGCGACCGGATGCGGGAGGCGGTGATCTGGCAGATGGAGCACATGCACGAGATCCCGGCGCTCGTGATCGCCTGCCTGGAGTTCCCGGAGCCGCAGTCGGACGCGGCGCGGGCGGGCGGCGGAGGCTACGTCTGGCCGGCGGTCCAGAACGTGCTGCTGGCAGCGCGCGCCCTCGGGCTGGGGGCGACGCCGACGACCCTGGGTCTGCGCGACCGCGCACGGGTGAAGGAGATCCTGGGGCTGCCGGACACGGTCGAGGCGTACTGCCTGCTCCCGGTCGGCTACCCGATGGGAAACTTCGGGCCGGTCTCGCGGCTGCCGGTCGAGGAGACCGTCCACTGGGATCAGTGGTAGGAACTGAGGGGCCCAGCCATGCAAGTCTCGGACATTCTCAATCACATCGACAGTGGCTACATGGCGCTGCCGAAGTTTCAGCGTGGTTATGTCTGGAATCGCGACCAGGTCAGGGGGTTGATGGATTCCCTCTACCATCGACACCCTGTGGGGAGCCTTCTGGTGTGGGTCACGCCTGCCGACGGGGTCAGCCATCGTGGAGAGCACGATCTTGCACCAGGGGTGGTACGGCTACTCCTGGATGGCCAGCAGCGGATAACCTCCCTCTACGGAATCATCCGGGGCAAGCCGCCGACCTTTTTCGATGGCAGCGAGAGGGCGTTCAGCGGACTGTACTTCCATCTCGGTAACGAGGAGTTTCGGTTCTACCAGCCCTCTGTGATGCAGGACGACCCCCTCTGGATCGATGTCTCTGCACTCATGCAGAAGGGGAACGACGGGGTTGGCGAGCAGATCACACGCCTAGCGCAGCACCCCGATATTGCCGCCGAGACCGGTGCGATGTTCGGAAGGTTGAACCGAATCCTCGGTATTAGCCAGGTCGACCTTCACGTCGAGGAGGTGACCGGCACTGACAAGACGATCGACGTGGTTGTCGACATCTTCAATCGAGTCAACAGCGGAGGTACCAAGCTGTCCCAGGGCGATCTGGCGCTCGCCAAGATATGCGGCTCATGGCCGGAGGGGCGCGAGGAGATGCAAGCGATCCTGTCTCGGTGGCACGAGAACGGGTACGACTTCAACCTCGACTGGCTGCTGCGCAACGTCAACGCCATCGTGACCGGTGAAGCTCGATTCGCGTACCTCCACGACGAGGCCACGGAAGCGGTTAAGGACGGCCTTGCCAGAGCCGAAAAGAGCGTCGATCACGCGCTGAATCTGATCGGGGGACGGCTGGGCCTAGACCACAACCGCGTCCTCTTTGGCCGATACGCGCTCCCCATCATGGCTCGTTACATCGACGCCCGTGGCGGCCATCTTACCGATGCAAGGGAGCGGGACCGACTCCTGTACTGGTATTTCCAAAGGGGACTATATCGCAAAGTGCCCACGGGTACGGTAGGGTCGGGTGATGGCCATTCATGAGAACGCGCAGCCGAACACCTGCCTGTGCTGCGGCGCGACGCTGGAGCCGTTCGGTAAGGATCGCCAGTGTTTGCCCTGCCTCCGCATCTACTTCGTTGCCAGGTTCTGCACAGACTGCGGCGGGCCTCTCACCGAGATTAATGCAATGAACTGGCTCTGCGACCGGTGCGGTTTCACCGTCGCGCACGACTTCGACGACCTCTGGCTCTACGCGGAACCGGATTCGGGAATCCTCGACGGAGTTACGGCCACCGAGATGGAGAACCGGGCGGCGAGACTCGCGCAGTGGCGCGAGGCGGGCGATCTTCAGTCCCCGAGCCACGGCGCGGTGTCCGAGTAGCTGTAGCGCCCGTCATAGCCGTACACCCTGACCTCTCCCCGCTCCCGGCCGCGCAGCTTGCGCGCCTCCCTGATCGCGTCCCCGCGCTGCCGGAAGGTCTGTAGCGCGAACGGCGAGCCCTCCGGCGCGACGTACCAGCCGCCGCCGTACGGGATAGGGCGCACGCAGTAGACGGGCATGGGCGGGGAGCCTGTGGATGGTAGAATCGGGAGACCGCCCCGAGGTGGCCGACCAGACCTTTGAGGGCCCCGGGGCGGTCCTCCGAAGCGTATCACCGCCTGAGCCGCAGGCCCAGCCCCTCTGCTAAAACGCCTACCCGCCCGAGCCTTTGCCGCCCGCCGGAAACCTTGACACCCCTTGCGCTGTCGCGCAGCATCGAGCGCGACTGTGGAAAGTCACCTACCCCGGCGTGGGATTCACGGGATGGGGCGCGCTCGCGCCCCCTTGCGGCCCATGTCGGATCGACGGTGGCTTTCCACAGGTTCGCCTCATCCTGCCGCAAGAGGGCTCCTCTGTGACAGACCAGCGGCGCTATCCGGTCCGCGCCTACCTGTTCCTCGTCCTGTTCGTCGCCGCCATCGTGGGCGGCTGCGCCGTCGCTGTGGACGCGTGTTCCGAGGGCGACTGCGAGCGATGGGAGCGCCTCTGCGCGCAGGGCTCGCGGGCGTCCTGTGAGATGTACAACCGGACGTTCGAGTGCTAGCCGTGCGACGCGTTCTTGTACTCGCCGTGGTCGCGCTGGCCATCCTCGCAGCTTGCGGGGGAGCCGCCGAACCTCCCCCGACGCCGGCACCCGAGCCCACGCCCTCACTCAGGGAGATCCAGGCCGAGCGCGAACGCTTGGCCTGCGACCGGCTCACGCGCAACGTCATGAGCCGCAACAGCGACCCTACGAAGGCGCGCGTGGTCTACGCGGAGTGCGTCGGCTACTCCCACCGCGAGGGCGTCGTGCTGGTGGAGATGCTCCATGCCTACGAGACCGCCGCCGTCCGCTCGCAGTACGGGCAGCCGGATCGGTACCTGCCCACCTACCGCTGCCTGGTGCCGGTCGAGTTCTACGACGACCGGCTGTTCGTGAACACGGACGGGGCGCAGTGCGAGGAGGAATGGTGGCGCTGACGGCGCGCTGGGCCTCCGTCGGGAGCGCTGGTACGGTTCGGGGGAGGGAGTGAGCGGAGACGTGTCCGAGCGGTTATGGAGCCCGCCTCAGAAGCGGGTAAGCCTTCGGGTTTCGGGAGTTCGAATCTCCCCGTCTCCGCCTCTCCCTCCTTGTTGCTCCAGCGCCTCAGTAGCTCAGAGGATAGAGCGCCCGGTTACCACCTGGGGGGTCGCAGGTTCGAGTCCTGCCTGGGGCGCTAGTCGCTTTCCGCGTCTACGCCCTTGCCGCTGAGGACGGCTTTCGCCAATTCCTCGGGCGACATGTCGATCCGCAGGTCCTGCTCGTTCTGGTACGGGCGGGGTGGGCGTCCCTTTGCATGGTGCGCAGGCTTGCGCTCAGCGTCGGCCATCTAGGTGTATCCCTCCGGGCTGCCGCCCGTCTGTGCTGGTCACAGTATGGGGGCGGATTCTTGCGGGTTGTCAAGTGCGACAGCCGCCCCAGCAGTGGGGCCTACGGGCCGGAGGGTGTCAAGGTGGCGCGTTGACTCCGTGCGCTTTGGGCACTATACTACTCTAAAGGAGCCGGAGACATGGGGAACGCACCAGGCAAGAGCAACCGCGAGGGCATCAGCCTCACGGCGCTGCTGCGCATGTTCCCCGACGACGCCACCGCCGAGCGCTGGTTCGTCGAGCAGCGCTGGCCGGATGGCGTGGCCTGCCACCACTGCGGCTCGCAGAACGTCCTCGACGGCGCCAAGCACAAGACGATGCGCTTCCGCTGCCGCGACTGCCGCAAGCGGTTCAGCGTCCGCACCGGTACGGTCATGGAGTCCTCGAAGCTCGGGTTCCAGACGTGGGCGCTCGCCATGTACCTGCTGACCACCAGCCTGAAGGGCGTGTCCAGCCTCAAGCTCCACCGCGACCTGGAGATCACGCAGAAGTCCGCGTGGCACCTGGCGCACCGCCTCCGCGCTGCCGCTGCCGAAGCTGGCGGCGAGCTGTTCAGCGGACCGGTAGAGGCCGACGAGACCTACGTGGGCGGCAAGGAGGCCAACAAGCACGCCTCGAAGAAGCTGCGCGCCGGCCGGGGGACCGTGGGCAAGGCCGCCGTCGCGGGCGTGAAAGACCGCGACACAAACCGCGTCTCAGCCGCCGTCGTCGCCCACACGGACGCGGAGACCCTGACCGGATTCGTGCGGGACCACACCGCCGACGGGGCGATGGTCTACACGGACGAGGCGAGCGCCTACGACCGGCTCCCGAACCGCGAGGCCGTCCGGCATGGCACGGGTGAGTACGTCCGCGACATGGCGCACACACAGGGCATCGAGTCCTTCTGGTCGATGCTGAAGCGCGGCTACATGGGGACCTACCACTGGATGAGCCACAAGCACCTCGACCGCTACGTCACGGAGTTCGCGAACCGCCACAACGTCCGCGAGCTCGACACGCTGGACCAGATGCGCCTGCTGGCGCGCATGATGATCGGTAGGCGGCTCCGCTACGCGGACCTCATCGCGGAGGCGTAGCGCTGGGGCCTGAGTCGCGGCGGTGATACGCTTGGAGGGTGGACCGCCCGCCCGGGGTTAGAGCACCTCAAGGCGGGCGGTCTGCCTACTCTAGCATCCGGAGCACGGCCCCCGGTGCAACTACGCCGGTGCTTCTGCGCCGGTGTTCTCTGGCGCCCGCGTCGCCTAGGCGAGGAGCGCGCCCTGTCTCACGTACGCGGGACGGGCAGATTTTTTCATGTTGCAACGTACACAGGAAGCAACGCAGTTCGCTAGCGTAGACGCTCCCCCTCGCACGAGGGGCATGACGTGATCCACATGCCAATCAGGGCCCAGCTTCACCCCGCAATACTCACAACGGCCAGCACTCTGTAGGAAAACTGCCGTTCTAAACGCCTTTCTTGATGCTTTCTTCCGTTCCCGCCGGCGCTCAGATGGTAACCCGCGCGATCGACGGTTTTCGGATCGGCGAAACGCCGTGTCGGTCCGGTAACGGTCGCGATATCTCTGCGCCCGTCGTACCCTCGTGCGAGCATCCTTGAGTTCACATTGGACAGAACAGAACCGCGACCTTTTGGTGTGTTTCATTCGTGCCCGATGAACCTTCAGAACGCCCCTAGCAAGTGCCTTCAGGTGCTTGTCCGGACGGGCTCTGGACGGTCGGCGGCGCGGCCTCCGGATGCGCGCGGCCTCTGATCGGGCCTGAGCGCTACGCCTGGCGGCCTCCATGTGAGCCTCGGAGCAATAGCGCGTCGGCTTACCTCGAACGATCCGAATGCGTTCCGCGCAGTCGTCCCAATCGCAGCGCTTCAGCCCACCTTCCCGACAGGACTCGGAACAGTAGCGTTCCAGACCTTCGGGCTTGAACCGCTGTAAGCACCCGAAACATCGGATGCCGGTATGCCTGCGTCTCCATATGCGGCGGCGCTTACGGCGGCGCGCCGCCCTCCGCTCCATGCGACATTCATCGGAGCACGCCACGGCGTTGCCATGATCTGGAACAAACTCCCGCGCGCAATGGGCGCAGGACTTAGGCGTACGGGGGAGGCGCTTCCTCACCGCCCGACCCTACCTGAGCCGTGGGCACTTTGCGATATAGTCCCCTTTCCAAAGCGCCATGTGGGGAAGGTTCTCCGGCTCAACCGAGACCGTCCTCGACCAAGACCTTGAGGCCATCGAAGACCCTGACCACGGCGTTGACCAGTTGCTGGAACAACTGCGCCTCTGGCACGGCAGCCTGCGAATTGAGCCCGCACACTTCCGGGGCTGGAGCCTAGGGGCTCGCTTCTATCCCGTTTTGTACGCACTGACGCGGGTCGGAGAAGCTCAGGACTGGGGCACTGGGTTGGCCCTGAAGACCGGCCTCCTTGGCAGCATGAACCGCCTTGAGGTCCACCACATCTTCCCGAAGGCCCTGCTGTACCGGAACGAATACCATCGATCACAGGTGAACGCCGTTGGGAACTTTTGCTTTCTGACGAAGGACACGAACTTGCAGATCGGCGCCAAGCCTCCCTCGGAGTACTTTCCTGAGATCGAAGCCCAACACCCCGGCGCGCTGGCCTCCCAGTGGATCCCAATGGAGAAGGATCTGTGGGAAACGGAGAATTATCCGCAATTCCTTGAGGCGCGGCAGCAGCTACTGGCGCATGCGGCAAACGCCCTGCTTGAGGAGTTACTCCACGAGGAGACGCCCCCAACGGTGGCTGAGCCATTGGCGGCTGTCCCGGTCCCGGCACCCAAGGCAATCCCTGGAGGCATCGAAGACACCGAGGAACAAGCGGTCTTGGCGGCCCTGAACAGCTGGGTCCAGAAGTACGGTCTTCCTGAAGGCCAAATCGAGCACGAACTCTCGCACCAAGACACTGGCGACCCGCTGGCGATTCTCGACCTTGCCTGGCCGCACGGAATGCAGGAAGGGCTAAGCGAGCCAGTTGCCTTGCTTCTCGACGAAGAGCAGGCAACTCTTCAGATCGCAAACGACTATGGGTTCCGCCACTTCACAAGTGTCGAGTCCTTCAAGCGGTACGTCGAGAACGAAGTGCTTGCTCTCGCATCTGAAGGGGAAGCCGCAGGGGGTGGCTAACTGGGACCAGTGGTAGGGGGCGGCTCGGCGGCGAGCGCTGGTACAATCGCGCCATATGCCTCTCGGCGATGAGAAACGGCTTGAGCGGCGGAAGCGAATCCTGAACGCTGCGCGGGAGTACGTCGGGCGCGTCGGTTATCAAGGCGTCACGATGAAGGGGCTGGCTCAGGCCGCCGGCGTGACCGCGCCGACCCTTTACAACACCTTCGGGAGCAAGGACGAGCTGCTCTACGAGGCAGTGCTGGAGCACTACGAGCAGCTCCTCGAAGAGGCCGGACCGGCCGTCGGCGTGCGCGGCCTGGACCGCGTCATCGCCATCCTCACCTCGACCGCCGAGACGATGAGGCGTGAACCTACTTACGTTCGGACGCTGATGGATTCCTTCCGATCGCGTCCGGGAGGGCAACGGCTCGGGAGGGCGCTCCGCCTTGAAGGGTTACAGGCGCTGGTCGAGGCCGTGGAGGAGATGCGTTCGGACGGTCAACTCCAGGACTGGGTGGACCCAACGGTGCTGGCTACGCTCATCAGCGGCATCCGCCGCGGCGTCACCATCGACTGGGCGGGGGGGCGCATCGCCCTCGAGGATCTGGCGAACATGATGATTTGTTCAGCCTGCGTCACGCTCGCGGGCGCCACCACGGACGAAGCCGCCGAGCGCTGCCGACGCATCGCAGAGGAACGCCAGGGACGCCTCACCATGTACTCCTCGGACACGGTGGCGCTGGCGCGGGGCGAAGCAGGCTAGCGAACCACGGCCACTCTCCGGCCTGTGGGGTAGAGTCTCCTCCCACTGGAGGAGCCCCGATGGCCTCTGACTTCGACTTCTTCGATCCCGAGTTCCAGAAGGACGTGCACCCGCACTTCGCGCGCATGCGCGAGGAGTGCCCGATGGCGCACGCCGAGGAGCCGTTCGACTGGTACGCGGTGACGCGCGAGAAGGACGTGCGGGCGCTGCTGCATGACTGGAAGAACTGGACGAGTGAGCTGGGCCCGGGGCTTTCGCGCGAGGGCGGCGGCGGCGTGCTCGTGAGCGTGGACCCGCCGGAGCACACCTTCGACCGGCGCATCGTGAACCGCGCCTTCACCCCGGCCAGCCTGCTGGCGATGGAGCCGGAGATCACGGAGCTGGTCGACGAGATCATCGACGGCTTCGTGGAGAAGGGCGAGGGCGACTTCATGCAGCTGCTGGCGGTGCCAATCCCGCTGATCGTGATCGCCTGGCTGCTCGGACTCGACCCGGACCTCGTGCAGCAGATGCGCCCGCGGGCGGACGCCGTCATCTCCGCGGACGCGCTCGAACAGGAGGAGATGGTGCGGCAGATGCGGGAGCAGGCCGCAGGCGAAGGCGGCGACCGTTCGGGCGGCACCCGCGGACAGGAGGAGGTGCAGTACTTCCTCGGGAGGATCGCGGAGCGGCGGGCGATGTACGCCGCCGGCGAGGCAATGCCGCAGGACACCCTCACGGCGCTCGTGACGACGGAGCTGAACGGCCGCACGCTCCGGGACGACGAGATCGTCGGCTTCATGGGCTTCCTCTTCATCGCGGGGAGCGCGACGACGACGCAGCTCATCGGCAACATGATCTACCGCCTGCTCCAGCACCCGGACCAGATGGAGCTGGTTAAGAACAATCCGGACCTGTACGAGACGTGCGTCGAGGAGAGCCTGCGCTACGACGCCCCGGTGAACGGGCTCTTCCGGACGGCGGTGCAAGACCAGGAGTTCCTGGGCGTGCAGGTGCCGAAGGATACGAAGGTGCTCTGCATGTTCGGGTCGGCCAACCTCGACCCGGAGATATGGGAGGACCCGGAGAAATTCGACGTGACGCGCGACTACGAGGATCTGAAGCTGCACTACGCGTTCGGGCAGGGCATCCACTACTGCATGGGCGCGCCCCTCGCGCGGGTGGAGGCGAAGGTGGCGCTGAAGCTGGTGCTGGAGCGGATGCCGAACCTGCGGCTGACGGGCGAGCCGGAGGAGATCACGGCGCCCGTGCTGCACGGCGTTGAGACACTGCCCGTGGCGTGGGATCCTCCCTCGAAGAGCTGACCGGCCGGGCCGGGAGAACGGAGCAGGCGATGCAGAAACTGGTAATCGAGCGGCGGCTGTGCCTGAAGTCGGGGCAGTGCTCCTACCTGCAGCCGGACGTGTTCGAGCGGGACGAGGAGAACTGGCCGGTGGTCACGGTCGAGCACCCCGAGGGGGAGCAGATCGACCTGGCGAACGACGCCATCGAGATGTGTCCGGCGCAGGCGATCAGCCTGGTCGACGACGAGGGCTAGCGCCGTGGCGATCGTTTTGCCCGAGCCGGTTAAGCGGGACTTCAACGAAGCATTCGCGGAAGGGCATCCGATCGTGGTCGCCGGGGTGACCGTCGACGGCGAGCCGACGGTGAGCTTCCGGGGGACGGCGCAGACGCTGGGCGACTCGGCGGTGGCGTTCTGGACGCGGGATGCGGTGGGGAGCACCCTCGTCGCGTCGCTGGAGACGCATCCGATGGTGGTGTGCGTCTACTCGAACATGGCGGAGCGACGGTTCTACCAGTTCGCCGGCAGGGCGCGGCTCAACGACGACCCCGAGGTCGACCGCATCGTGTACGACAACTCGCACCCGCTCGAGCAGCAACGCGATCCCGACCGCAAGGGCAAGGCGATCGTGGTCGAGCTGGACTGGGTGCAGGGACGAGGCGTCGACGGGCCCTTCCGCCTGGAAGCGAGCGACTAGGCCGAGCCGCAGGAGGCGCGCCATGCCCTATCCCAACGTCTTCAGCCCGATCACGATCAACGGGCTCGAGATCAAGAACCGCATCATCCGGTCGGCTCACGGGACGGGGCTGAACGCGGGTGGCCTGCAGGTGCTCGTCGACTACCACGAGGCGCGGGCGAAGGGCGGCGTGGGGCTGACGATTCTGGAGGTGGCGACGGTGCACCCGACGACGGCGTCCTCGCTGCTGGCCTTCCGGCCCGAGATCGTCAGCGACTACGAACAGCTGGCGGAAGCCTCGCACCGGCACGGGATGAAGCTGTTCCAGCAGCTCTGGCACGCGGGCAACAACGCCATGACGCTGACGGGCGGCCCGCCGTGGGCTCCCTCGCGTGTGATGGGGGCACTCTCGACGGTGCTGCCCGTCCCGATGACGAAGGGGATGATCGACGAGGTGGTGGAGGCGTACGCGCGGGCCGCCCGCCACTGCAAGCAGGGCGGGCTGGACGGCGTCGAGATTCACGGGGCGCACGGGTACCTGCTCACCCAGTTCATGTCGCCGGTGACGAACCTGCGCGAAGACGACTACGGCGGCTCGTTCGAGAACCGCATGCGCTTCCCGCGCGAGGTGATCGCGGCGGTGCGTTCCGAGCTCGGGGAGGACTACCCGCTCGGCATCCGGCTGACGGCTTCGGAAGGGGTGACGGACGGCATCGGGCCTCAGGAGAACCTCGAGATTGCGCTGGCGCTGGAAGCGGACGGCCTGCTGGACTTCTTCGACGTTTCGGTGGGGAGCTACTACACCTTCGACCAGTTCATCGGGGGGATGCACGAGCCGCACGGGTACGAGCTGGAGCGCAGCACGGTCGCGACGAAGGCGCTCTCGAAGCCGACGATCGTGACGGGGCGCGTGATCACGATCCAGGAGGCGGAGGACATCATCGCCTCGGGCCAGGCGGACATGGTCTCGATGGTGCGGGCCACGCTCGCCGATCCCGACATCGTGCGGAAGGCGGAGGAGGGGCGCGAGGCGGACACGCGGCCCTGCATCGGCTGCAACCAGGGGTGCATCGGGGGGCGGACGGGCCCGCTCATGCGCTTCGGCTGCACGGTCAACGTGGGGGCGGGGCAGGAAGGGCGATTCGGGGACGACCACATCGAGCCGGCGGAGGAGCCGAAGCGGGTCTTCGTCGTCGGGGGCGGGCCCTCGGGGATGGAGGCGGCGCGGGTGGCGGCGCTGCGCGGCCACCAGGTGACGCTGTTCGAGGCGACGGACCGGCTGGGCGGCCAGATCCAGGTGGCGCGCCAGCTGCCGCATCGCGAGGAGATCGGGGGGATCGTCGACTGGCTCGAAGGGCAGCTTCGGAACCTGGAGGTCGACATCCGGCTTAACACCAACGTGGACGCGGGCCAGTGGGACCGCTGGCACCGATCGTTCGACTGGCTCGAGAACGAGCGCCCCGACTCGGTGATCGTGGCCACGGGCTCGACGCCGCGCGTCGACGGCTTCCAGCAGTTGCGCCCGACGGAACCGCCGGCCGGGCTGCACCTTCCGCACGTGTGGTCGTACTACGACGTGGCCGAGGGGAACGCGGAGCTGGGGACGGCGGCAGTCGTGCTCGACGACGTGGGCCACTACCCGGCGATCGGCGTCGCCGAGAAGCTGCTGGACGCGGGCCTGAGCGTCACCTTCGTGACGCGGCACTACTCGCTCGGGTCGGCCGTGGCGGGGGCGCTCATGCAGGAGCCGGCGTTGCGGCGGCTGACGGGCCATCCGAGCGGCTTCCGCATCATCCCGCGGGCGCACCTCGCGGAGGTCACCGAGACGGACGTGCTCGTTCGCAACCTCGACGCGACGGATGTAGAGGAGCACGTGCCGGCGGACATGGTCGTGCTGATGTCGGGGAACGTGCCGAACACGGAGTTCGCGGAGCTGCTGGACGACTACGAGGGCGACGTGACCGTGGTGGGCGACGCGCTGGCGCCTCGGTGGCTGGAGATGGCGATCCACTCCGGCCACTACGCCGCGCTAGAGGTGTAGCGGGGACTGGCGGCAAACGGACGGCCTGCTAGGGTAGGTCGGCAACTTCCGTTGTCGACCACACCTGATGAGCACAGCCCTGCACAACCCTGACCCAACGCGCGAGCGACGCATGACGGTCGCGAGGCGCCGGAGGGTGGGCGCGTGAACGGGTTCGGGCGGCTGATTGCCGGGGTTCTCGGCCTTGCCGTCGTCGGTGGGGCCCTGTGGGTCGTGCTGCGGGCGCTAACGGGATCCGAGCCGGCGCCCCGGCGAACGGGAAGCCGCGCACCAGAGGCGTCCCGGCAACGCGTCGCCGCCACTGTGGAGCCTCCCGCCGCGCCCGCCGCCTGGGAAGCGGAGGCGGAACCCGAGGGCGGTTCGTTCCTGTTCGACTGGTGGCCGCGGTTCGCGTGCCGCCGCCCCTGGGTCGTGATTGCCGGAGCGGTGACCTTCGTCATCGTCTGCGGCGTGCTGTGGGGGACGATGCGGGGCGAGTTCGGAACAGGCAGCTTCACGCTTCCGGGGACGGAGTCGCAGCGGCTCAGCGACCTCCTCGACGAGCGCTTCCCCCGGGTTGCGGGCGACACCACCGAGATCGTGTTCCGTGCTCCGGCAGGGATCGAGAACCCGGGTGTGCGGCAGGAGATCGAGAAGCTCCTCGAGCAGGCGGCGCAACTGCCACAGGTGCTGGAGGTGGCCTCCCCCTACGAGGAACCGGGACGCATCTCGCCCGACGGCACGATCGCGCGCGCCACGGCGCAGTACGACAGCGGTGCCAATGAGGTCGAGGACGCCAGCATTGAGGCGCTCTTCGAGTGGCGGGAGGAGGTCTCGCGCGCCGACCTGCAGGTGGAGCTGGGCGGCATCGTCGCGACCGCCGGAGAACGCGAGCCGCCGGGAAGCTCCGAGCTGGTGGGTCTGGCCGCGGCGGTGGTCATCCTGCTCATCGCCTTCGGGTCCGTGACGGCGGCAGGACTGCCGATCTTCACGGCGTTGCTGGCCCTCATACCTGCGTTCTTCCTGATCGGCGTGGGCGCGGGGTTCGTGAACTTCGCCAGCTTCACCCCCCAGTTCGCGGCGATGATCGGCATCGGCGTGGGCATCGACTACGCCCTCCTCGTGGTCACTCGCTTCCGCGAGGCGTTGACGACCGAGGACACGGTCACCGAGGCGGTGGTGCAGGCAGCGGGGACGGCAGGGCACTCGGTGCTGTTCGCAGGGTGCAGCGTGGTGATCGCGCTGATGGGGCTGTGGGCCATGGGCATCCCGCTCCTGTCCCTGACGGCGATGGGGCCGGCGATCGCCGTCGGGCTTGCTGCCATCGTGGCGCTCTTCGTCCTGCCGGCCATCCTGAGCCTCGTCGGGCACCGGGTGAACCGCCTGAGGGTGCCCGGGATACGGGTCGCGGCCGTCCAGAGCCGGAGCGGGATGGGGTACTGGCTGGCGCGGACGATCCAGCGAGCCCCGTGGCTGTGGCTGATAGTGGCGACGGCGGGACTGCTGGTCCTGGCGTATCCGGCGCTGGACGTGCGGCTGGGGTCGAGCGACGCCGGAAGCAATCCCACGTCCCTCTCCTCACGGCGCTCGTACGACCTGCTGGCGGAGGGGTTCGGCGCGGGCTACAACGGTCCGATCGTGATTGGCGCCGCCTTTGACAGCGAGGAGGAGGCGGCAATCTTCGAGGCGCTGCCGGCTTCGCTGGCCGCCGAACCGAACGTTGTCGGCGTTACGCCCGCGCTCATCAACCCGGATCGGACGGCGGGCCGCATCGTACTCATCCCGGGAAGCTCGCCCCAGGACGAGGAAACAGACGAACTCGTTCACCACCTCCGGGACTCGCTGCCGGAACTCACCGGGCACAGAAGCGATGTATTGGTCGGCGGTCCCACGGCGATATTCATCGACATCGGGGAACGCGTGCAGGATCGGGTGCCGGTATTCCTCGGGGCGGTCATCGGCGCGAGCTTCCTGCTGCTGATGGTCGTCTTCCGGTCGCTGCTCGTGCCCATCAAGGCGGCGCTGATGAACGTGCTGGCGGCGGGGTCGGCCTTCGGCATCCTCGTCGCGATCTTCCAGTGGGGCTGGGGCGCCAGCCTGATCGGGCTCGAAGGAACGGGACCGATCGAGTCGTTCCTGCCGATGATGATGTTCGCGGTGCTGTTCGGCCTCTCCATGGACTACGAGGTGTTCCTCGTGAGCCGCGTGCGCGAGGAGTACCTGGAAACGGGCGACAACGCCGAGGCAGTGGCGCGGGGCCTCGCCGCGACGAGCCGCGTGATCTCCGCGGCGGCCGCCATCATGGTGGCGGTGTTCCTCAGCTTCGCGCTGAGCGACCAGCGCGTCGTGAAGGAGTTCGGCATCGGGCTGGCCATCGCGATCTTCCTCGACGCGACGGTCATCCGGCTGGTGCTGGTGCCGGCGGCGATGCAGCTCATGAGCGACGCCAACTGGTGGCTGCCCGACTGGCTCAACCGCATACTGCCCGGCCTCGGACTGCGCGATGCGAGCACGCGCGAGCCCCTCCCGGGAGCGGCGGTGGGGGAGTAGCGCCCGCGGGCGAACGCCTCCGTATACTCGCCGCATGAGCGAAACACCTGCCCGCACCGTCCTGACCGTCGTCTCGGACTTCGTCTGACCCTGGTGCTACATCGGCCTCGGCGAGGTCGACAAGCTGAAGCGCGACTACGAGGGCGTCGAGGTGCAGTACGCACCCTTCCTGCTCGACCCGAGCGTCCCCCTGGAGGGACGCCCGCAGCCTCCACCCTCAGGACCGAAGAGCGAGGCGCGAGCCTACATGGAAGGCCGCGCCGGGGCGCTGGGTCTGCGGTTCAGCGAGGGACGCACGATGCGGTCGAGCTCGATACCGGCGCTGCAGGCGGCGGAGTTCGCGGCGGAACACGGCGAGTGCGAGGAGGCCTTCCACCGGCGTGTCTTCGATGCGTACTTCGACGAACTCGAAGACATCGGGAACGTCGACACGCTCGTGCGCCTCGGCGAGGAGTCGGGGTTGCCGGGAGACGAGCTGCGGCAGGCGCTTGATGACGAGGTCTACAGGGAGCAGGTGGAGGAGGCGGTTGAGGGGGCGCGGCTGGTGGGGGTGCGCTCGGTGCCGACGTTCATCTTCGACGAGCAGTACGCGGTCGTGGGGGCGCAGGAGTACGAGACGTTCCAGGCGGTGATGAAGGAGCTCGGCCGCGAACCTCGCGCGGAGGGGGAGCAGGCATGAGCGACGAGACGCCGCGCGTTCTGCAGACGGCAGGCGGGAGCGACCGTCAGGACTGGCCGGCCATGGAGAGCGCTATCCGGCAGCTCGCCACGAACTACGCGCTGGGCACGGACGCCATCGGGCGGGACGAGCCGGAGGTGGGGCGCGCGCTCTACTACCAGACGTTCACGCCGGACGCGGACATCTCGATCAGCGGGAACCCGGACACGCAGCGAACGGGTCCGGACGAGTGGGTCGGGTTCGTCGAGGGGACGTTCCGGGGGCTGGGGCATGTGGCGACGCAGCACCTGATCGGGAGCGTCAACATCGTCCCCGCTGAAGACGGCGAGAGCGCCGACATGTCGACGTACATGCACGCCTCCCACCTGCAGCCAAACGGCGACGTGTTCCTCGTGCTGCTGACGTACATCGACCACGCGGTGCGGACGGCGGAGGGCTGGCGCATCGCAAAGCGGACGCTCTACCCGCTGGCCAGCTGGGTGCAGGAGGCGCCAAAGGAGTAGCGGGGCGAGGCGTGCCAATCGGGGGCGCTACGGGGTAGGCTCCGGCTGCCCGCGAGGGGTCGCGGGCGGAGGAGGAGACATGCCTTCGGAGCTGTTCGAGAAGGGACTGGCGATCCGCCGGGAAGTGCTCGGCGACGAGTACGTTGACCGGTCGCTGGCGCAGGCCGACGACTTCACGATGCCACTGCAGGAGCTGGTGACGGAGCACGCCTGGGGCGCGATCTGGGGTCGCGACGGGCTCTCGCGCCGGGACCGCAGCCTGCTGAACCTGGGGATGCTGACGGCGCTGAACCGTCCGCACGAGCTGCGGCTGCACGTCCGTGGGGCGCTCAACAACGGCCTCTCGCGGGAGGAGATCCGCGAGGTGCTGCTGCAGGCAGCCGTCTACTGCGGGGCTCCGGCAGCGCTCGACGGATTCCGCGTGGCGCGCGAAGTATTCGCGGAGGTGGACGGCGATGCCTGATGCGATCGGCCGAGTCGGATTCGTGGGGCTCGGGAACATGGGGTGGCCGATGGCGCACCTGCTCGACCCCCACTACCCGCTCACCGTGCACGACGCCCGCGCGGACGTAGCGGAATCGTTCGCGGGGGAGCACCGGGCCTCGGCGACGACGGACCTGGCGGCGCTGGCGGCGGCAAGCGACGCCGTCATCACGATGCTGCCGAACGGCGACATCGTGCGGGAGGTGGCGCTGGGGGATGGGGGGCTGGCGGCGGGGTTGGCCGAGGGCAGCGTGCTCCTCGACATGAGCAGCTCGGCGCCTCTGGGGACGCGCCGGCTCGCGCAGGATCTGGAGCCGCGCGGGGTGGCCGTAGTGGACGCGCCCGTCTCGGGCGGCGTGGCCGGGGCGCAACAGGGGTCGCTCGCGATCATGGTGGGGGGCGATCAGGACGAGATCGCCCGTTGCCGTCCCGTGCTGGAGCACCTCGGCCGGGTCATCTACGAGATGGGGGGCTCGGGGACGGGCCACGCCATGAAGGCGCTCAATAACTACTGCTCGGCGGCCGCGCTCTCATCGGCCTGTGAGGCGCTGGTCGTAGGGGACCGCATGGGTCTGGAGCCGGCGAAGATGGTCGACGTGCTCAACGCCTCGTCGGGCCGGAGCGCGGCGACGCAGGGGAAGATCGCGGAGGAGATCCTGAGCCGCGACTTCAGCGCAGGTTTCACCATCGCGCTCATGGCGAAGGACGTCGGCATCGCCGGGGGCCTGGCCGAGGGGCTGGAGATGGAGGCTCCAATCCTGGCCCGCACGCGCGACCTCTGGCGGGACGCGGCGGAACTGCTTGGAGACAGGGCGGGGGTCACGGAGATCGTGAAGCTCTGGGAGGAGTGGAACGGGGGCGAGCTGGGGTCGGGGTCCGGCTAGCACCGGGAAGGGCTCAGGTGTCGCTCAGGTAAGCCTCGTCGAGCCAGCCGCGGACGGTCTCGTCGAGCTGCTCGGGGGCGGCGATGTTGAGGACGTGGTAGAAGCTCCTGCCCGTATCGATGACCTTGCGGGAGATGCGAGGGTCGTCGAGCTTGCGGGGCAGCATCATCGAGAGCGCCACCCAGCGCCGCATGGGCCGTAGCTGGACGAACGTCCGCCTGCGCTTGAAAAAGATACCCACCGCCAGGGGCTCGATGTAGACATCGTCGTACTGCGCGAGATGGTCGCGCACGGCTTCGAAGACAGGCCGCTCGTGTGGCGGCCCCGTGGCGAAGTACTCGTCGATGGTGAGGCCGGGCGCGCAATCGTGCGTCTGGCGGGTTCGTCCGAACTCGCGTCCGCAGTCGGGGCAACGCCAGCGCGACGGAGGGGGTTGATTTACAGTCATGTACTGTACTACATTTCGACTACAGTGCCAGACATCGCCGTCTTCGAATTCGAGTGGGACGACGAGAACATGGACAAGATTGCACAGCGGGTAGACCCCGAAGAGATAGACCACGTGCTCGATGAACGCTTTGTCACCATACGTAACAGCCGCTCCCGCACAGGAGAGTACATCGTTGTCGGCCGAGGCAAGAGCGGGAGGCCGTGGGCGGTCAGCATCGTGCGCACGGCCGTCACCGGGCGCTGGCGTCCCATCAACGCGGAGCCCCCAACGGGGACAGAGGCCGCGCAGGCCAGAAAGGCTGGGATTCTCTGATGGATGACGACGTTCAGGTTCACGGGCCCCGTCAGACGAAGTCATCGGTATTCTCGGTTCGGTTCCCGGGTGATGAACTCTGGGAAGTCCGCCGAGCCGCACAGGACGCTAACGTTTCGGTCGGCGAGTTCATCCGCCGCGCGGCGCTCGACCGGGCGCGGGCACGCGAGGTACCCGCGGCGTTCGCGGGCGCCATGGGGCGCACGCTCTCAGACATCTACGCTTCCTACACGGCAGCCGGGTCGCCATCGGGGGAGTCTCTCGATGACATGATCGAGTGGCTGGACCGGGGAACGGAGCCGGAGCAGGCGCCGCCGAGCGCTACTTCTTGATAAGCGCGCCGAGGATCTCGTCGGGGACCACGCCGCCGGCGGCGCGGATGGCCTCGGCAATGGCGTCGGCCTCGCCCTGATTGTTGACCACGCGCTCGGCGACGGCGCGCGCGTGGGAGCGGGCGGGGCGTTCGATCGCGCCGTTGAAGTGGGGCATGACGTAGCGGGCGAGCAGCTCGTAGTGGTTGCGCATGCGGTCGGGCGGGGCGAACTCATTCCCCATGAGAAGGATGCCGCCGAACCCCTCGCCGCTCGATTCCCAGATGCGCTCCAGCCCGGCCGTGACTTCCTCGGGCGTACCGAAGAGGGCGCCGCCGTTGTCGACGCACCAGTCGGCGTAGTCCTCGAGGGCGCCCTCGTAGGACGGCGCCGGACGTCCAAGGGTGCCGGAGAAGTACTCGAAGTCGAACTCGTGCAGGCCCACGGAGATGTCGCGGCAGGCCTGCTCGCGGCTCTCGGCGACGTAGATGCGCGTCATGACGCGGTAGTCGCGGCGGTCGAGCGTGTGGCCGTGCTCGGCAGCCGCGTCCGAGGCGGTGTCCCAGATACTCTTCAGGCCCGGGCCGATGGGCTTGAACGAGGCGCCGGAGAGGATGCCGACGCCATGCTTTCCGGCGACGTGGGCGCTGCCGGGCGAGGAGGTGCCGGTGACAAAGACGGGGATGCCCTCCTCATGGTAGGGCTGGAGCTGGCACGAGGCGTTCTTGAGGCTGAACCAACCGGGGCTGTCGTGGGTGACCTCCTCGCCGTTGAGGAGGCGGAGGATGACGCCGAGCCCCTCGTCGAGGCGGGGGCGCATCTGGGTGGCGTGCAGGCCCATCTGGGCGGTGTCGGGGGCGGTGGCGCCGGGGCCAAGGCCGAGCATCACGCGTCCGCGGGTGAGGTGGTCGAGGAGGAGGATGCGCTCGGCGATCATGTAGGGGTGGTGGTAGCCAACGGAGAGGACGCCGGTGCCGAGCTTGATGGACTCGGTCTCCTGGGCGACGTGGGCGATGAAGACCTCGGGGCTGGAGATGGGTTCCCAGCCGCCGGAGTGGTGTTCGCCGATGAAGACCTCGTCGTAACCCAGCTCATCGAGCCACTGGATGGTGCGGACATCGCGCCGGATGGTGAGGCTCATGTTGTCGCGCACGGGGTGGTAGGGGGCCATGAAAAGGCCGAACTTGAGCCGCCAGGGAAGTTTCATCGTTGTCTCCGTCGGCGAGGAAGGATACGCGAGCGGTGGCCGTTAGACTCGCTCGGGGGCGGGACGTGCAGGCGATCTACACGATCGGGTTCACGCGGAAGACGGCGGAGGAGTTCTTCGCGCTGCTGACGGGGGCGGGCGTGGAGACCCTGATCGACGTCCGCCTGCACAACCGCTCGCAACTCGCCGGATTCGCGAAGCAGGGCGACCTTGCGTGGTTCGCACGGGAGCTTGCCGGCATCGAGTAGGTAAACGTGCCCCAGCTCGCGCCGACACAGGAGTTGTTCGACGCCTTCAAGAAGCGGGGCGGCTCGTGGGAGGTGTACGAGCGAGGCTTCCGGCAGCTCATGGCCGAACGCGACGCCTACGGGTCGTTCGACCGCGCGCTCCTGCGGCGCAATCCCTGCTTCCTCTGCAGCGAGGCGTCGCCGGAACACTGCCACCGGCGGCTCATCGCGGAGGCGCTGGCGGCGACCGAGCCGGAACTCCGGGTGGTGCACCTGCAGTAGCGCGGCGCCTACGCCCTGGCCGGGTCGAGGCGGGCGAGGAGCGCGGTGAGCTGATCGAGGCGGGGGGTGGGGATGCCGAGGGCGCGGGCGCGGCGGGCGGGCTCGGCGAAGATGGCGTCGACCTCGATCGCGCGGCCCTCGACGAAGTCGATGAGGGTGCTTGGGCGATAGGGACCCATCACGTCGGTGAGGGTGAACATGCGCGTGATGACGGCCTCGCCGTCGATGCGCTCGGGGCTGTTGCGGGAGGCGAGGTCGGCGTTGCCGGCGGCGACGACTTCCTCCATGAGGGCGCGAGCCTCGGCGCGCAGGGGCGGGTCGGTAACGATCTCCTCGGTGGTGACGGCGCCGGCTGCGACAGTCAGGCCGTTGAAGGGGACGTTCCAGCAGAGCTTCTCCCAGCGGGCGCGGAGGACGGACGGGGCGGTCGAGACCTCGACCGTCGCGCCCTCCCAGAGGGCGAGGGCGAGGGCGAGCTCGTCGGGGTCGTCGCCGAGATGGGCGATGGAGACCTGGCCGTACTCATAGTGGTGAACAACGCCGGGCTCGCCCCGGTTGATGCAGGTGAAGGCGAGCCCTCCGAAGATGCGCTCGGTGCCGAGGGCGGCAGCCAGCCGCTCCTCGATGCCGAGGCCGTTGACGATGGCGAGCACGCGCGTCTCGGGGCCGAGGCAGGGGCGGATGAGGGCGGGGGCCTCGTCGAAGGACGTGGTCTTGAGGGCGCAGAGGATCCAGTCGACCGGGCCGATCCCGGCGGGGTCGCGGGCGATGGTGGGGCGGTCGAGGGCGAAGTCGCCGTGGTGCGACTCGATGCGCAGCCCGTGGGCCGCGACGGCGTCGTAGTCGCGACGCAGGAGGAAGCGCACGTCGTGGGCGGCCTGCGCGAGCCGGGCGCCGTAGTAGGAGCCGACGGCGCCGGCGCCAATGACGGCTACGGTTGCCATGGCGCGGGCAGGGCGGGCGGGATCACGCCGGGTCGAGGGCGGCGAGCTCGCGGGGCACGCGCGGCGTCTCGACGGCCTGGACCTGACGCAGGATGTGCTGGAAGCGCTCGCGCTGGGCGGGCGTGTCGACCGGCATCTCGAAACCGATGCGGCTGGCGTACTCGCGGTGCTCGGCCACGAATTGGGGGAGGTTGTCGTAGGTGGAGGACTGGGCGAACTCGTGGAGGACGTCCTCGGGGATGACCCCCTTCATCTCCTCCCACTTGCCCTGGAGGGACATGGAGTGGAGCTGCATGCCGAGGTCCTCCCAGCCGTGGAGGCGGAAGACGTCGTGGTAGCTACGGGTGGAGCCATAGAAGGAGATGGGCTGGCGAAGGGCTTCCCGCTTCTGCTCGATCTCGGACTCGTCCTCGCCGTAGATGGTGAATCCGCCGGCGGAGATCTCGATGTCCTGCCAGGTGCGGCCGCCCCGCTCGAGGCCCTTCGCGACGTTGGGGAGGAAGACCTCGCGCATGTAGCGGTCGGTGGTGAAGCCGTGGGGAAGGACGCCGTCCGCAACTTCGCCGGCGACGCGGGTCATTTTCTCGCCGACGGCGGCGAGCAGCACCCTGGGGCGGGGGTAGCCACTGGGGCCGGGATAGAACAGAGGATTCATGAGGGTGTACTGGTAGGTCTCGCCGACGTAGTCGGGCTTCTCGCCCGTCTCGAAGGAGTCCCAGATGGCGTGCAGCGTGCGGATGTAGTCGCGCATGCGAGGGGCGGGGGCGCTCCAGGGCATGCCGAAGCGGCGCTGGATGTGGCCCTTCACCTGGCTTCCGAGGCTGAGCGCGAAGCGTCCGCCGGTGGCCTGTTGCAGGTCCCAGGCGCCCATGGCGAGCACCATGGGAGCGCGGGCGAAGGCGATCGCGAGGGTGCCGATCTCGATGGTCTCGGTGGCGAGGGCCGCGGCCGTGGCGAGGATCATTGGGTCGTGGGCCATCTCGCCGGTGCCGGTGTTGTCGTAGCCGAGCTCTTCGGCGCGACGGGCCTGGGGGCCCACTTCGGCGAGCCAGGTTGCGGGGTAGGTGCTGCTGACTTTCATCGTCGCCTCCTTGCGGGGAAGGCGATCCTACCGCGCGCGGCGCAGCCTGCGTGGGGCGAACGGGGCGGACGACCGCCGTAGACTACCGCTCGCGACTCCAGCCCCAAGGTTCCCGCATGACCCGCAGCTACGACGACCTCTACTCCCGCTCCCTCTCCGATCCCGAAGCGTTCTGGGCGGAGGCGGCCGAGGACATTCACTGGGAGCGGCGCTGGGATCGGGTGCTCGACGACTCGCGGGCGCCGTTCTACCGCTGGTTCCCGGGGGCGGTCACGAACACCTGCTACAACGCGCTCGACCGTCATGTGGAGGGCGGCCGGGGCGACCAGCTCGCGCTCATCTACGACAGCCCGATCACGGGCGTGATCGAGCGGTTCACGTACCGGGAGCTGCTGGACCGGGTGTCACGGGTCGCGGGGGTGCTGGCGGAGGCTGGCGTGGGGAAGGGCGACCGTGTCCTCGTCTACATGCCAATGGTGCCCGAGGCGGTAATCGCGATGCTGGCGTGCGCGCGGCTGGGGGCGGTGCATTCGGTCGTGTTCGGCGGGTTTGCGGCAAGCGAACTGGCCGTGCGCATCAACGACGCGACGCCAAAGGTCGTGCTCTCGGCCTCGTGCGGCATCGAGCCGAACCGGATCGTCGCCTACAAGCCGCTGCTGGATGAGGCGATCGACATCGCTGTGCACAAGCCCAACCGCTGCGTGATCCTGCAGCGCCCGCAGGAGGCGGCGGCCATGGTGGCGGGGCGCGATCTCGACTGGGCGGAGGCGGAGGCGTCGGCCGAGCCGCGGCCGTGTACGTGGGTGGAGGCGACGGACCCCCTCTACATCCTCTACACGTCGGGGACGACGGGGCAGCCGAAGGGCATCGTGCGGGACAACGGCGGCCACCTGGTCGCGCTCAACTGGAGCATGCGCAACATCTACGGCGTCGAGCCGGGCGAGGTGTACTGGGCCGCTTCGGACGTGGGCTGGGTGGTCGGACACTCGTACATCGTGTACGGGCCCCTGATCCACGGGAACACGACGGTGCTCTTCGAGGGGAAGCCGGTGGGGACGCCCGACGCGGCCGTCTACTGGCGGGTGATTGCCGAACACGACGTGAAGGTGCTGTTCACGGCGCCGACGGCATTCCGGGCGATCAAGCAGCAGGATCCGAACGGGGAGCTCATCGAGCCGGAACAGATCGCGGGGCTGCGGACGCTGTTCCTGGCGGGCGAGCGGGCCGACCCCGACACCGTGCAGTGGGCCGAGGCCCGGCTGGGCGTGCCCGTCATCGACCACTGGTGGCAGACGGAGACTGGCTGGTCGATCTGCGCGAATCCGGCGGGCATCGAGCTGATGCCGGTGAAGCACGGCTCGCCGACGAAGCCGGTTCCCGGCTGGGACATCCGCGTGCTGGACGAGGCGAACCACGAGGTCGCCCCCGGCGAGATCGGCGCCCTGGTCGCCAGGCTGCCGCTGCCCCCGGGGAGCTTCCCCACGCTCTGGCAGGCCGAGGACCGCTACCGCGAGGCGTATCTCGAGGAGTTCCCCGGGTACTACAAGACGGGCGACGCGGGCTACATCGACGAGGACGGCTACGTGTACGTGATGACGCGTACGGACGACGTCATCAACGTGGCCGGGCACCGGCTCTCGACGGGGCAGATGGAGGAGGTGCTGGCCGCCCACCCGGATGTGGCCGAGTGCGCCGTGGTGGGGGTGGCGGACGACCTGAAGGGTCAGACGCCGCTGGGCCTGCTGGTGCTGAACGCGGGGGTGGAGCGGGAGCAGGGCGCGATCGAGGGGGAGGCGGTGCGGCTGGTGCGGGAACAGATCGGGCCGGTGGCATCGTTCAAGACAGCGATCGTCGTGGGGCGGCTGCCGAAGACGCGTTCGGGCAAGATCCTGCGGGGCACGGTGCAGAAGATCGCCGACAGCGAGGAGTACACGGTTCCGCCGACTATCGACGACCCGGCTATCCTCCCGGAGATCGCGGAAGCGCTCCGTTCGGCGGGATACGCGGGCGGGTGATTACGGAATCGTGACCGATCCTTAACCGACCCTGAACCCCCTTGCTTGACCCCGACACTCACCTGGCGAAAGGTGAGTGTGAAGGGCGCCCCGGCCGGGGAAGGTGGGCATGGCTCGCGGTAGTTCCAAGTACCTTGAAGGGTCAATCACCGCGCGTCTGGCGAGGGTGAGCGCCCGCTATCGCTGGTACGTCATCGCCGCCTGGATCGCGCTCGTGGCTGTGGCCGGGAGCCTCGCCTTCGACATCGGCGACGTTCTCACGGCGGACGATGCGGTTGTCTCGAACGCCGAGTCGGAGCGGGCGGAGACGCTGCTCGAAGAGCGGCTCCGGGGCCCAGAAGCGCCCCAGGAGTTCGTGGTCGTGCGGAGCGCGACGGGCACCGTCGACGACGCCGCCTTCGCGGAAGTGACAAGCGACCTGCTGGGCCGCATCCGGATGCTCGAGGGGACGGTCGTGGCAGCCACGAGCTACTACGAGACGGGGTACGAGGGCTTCGTTTCGGCGGACCGCCGCACGACGCTGATCCCGGTGACGCTGGCGGGAGAGATCGGGGATGCGGAGGCGACGGCAGGGCCACTCGTCTCGGTGGTAGAGCACTTCGAGGCGCCCGCCGGCTTCGAGACGCTGGTGGCGGGGCAGGGCAGCATCGGGCGGACGTTCACGGAGACCTCGGAACGCGACCTGCGCCGGGGCGAGGGCATCGGCGTGCCGATCGCGTTGCTCATCCTGGTGGCGGTCTTCGGGGCTGCGGTGGCGGCGGGCATCCCCCTCGTCGTTGCGCTGGTGGCAGTCGTCACGGCGCTCGGCGTGGCGTTCCTCGTCGGGCAGGGGTTCGAGCTTTCGTTCTTCGTGGTGAACATGATCACCGTGGTCGGGCTGGCGGTGGGGATCGACTACTCGCTGTTCATCGTGCAGCGGTACCGAGAGGAGCGGCTGCGCGGCTTCACGATCGAGGCCGCGATCTCGCGGGCGGGGGCGACGGCGAACCGCGCCGTGCTGTTCTCGGGCGGGGCGGTGGTGATCGGGCTGCTCGGGCTGCTGCTCGTGCCCAGCAACGTCTACCAGAGCCTCGGACTGGGGGCGATCTCGGTAGCGGTGGTAGCCGTGCTGGCGGCGCTGACGCTGCTGCCGGCGCTCCTGAGCGTGCTCGGGGACCGGGTGGACGCATTGCGTATCCCGTTCCTGCCGCGCCTGCGACTGCACGAGCGGACGAGTGCGGGCGCCTGGAACTTCATCGTGCGACTGGTGATGCGCCAGCCGCTGATCAGCCTGTCGGTATCGGCCAGCCTGCTGATCGCAGCGGCCGTACCGGCGTTCACGCTCCAGTCCGGTATCTCCGGGGTCTCGACGCTTCCGGCCGGCAACGAGCAGCGCCGGGCCTTCGAGATCCTGCAGGAGGACTTCAGCGCCGGGCTCGTATCGCCGGTGGAGGTGGTGGTGGACACACCGGACGTGTCCTCGCCGGCGGTGATGGCGGCGATCTCGACGCTAACGGGGCTGATCGAGGACGACGCGATGTTCGACAGCATCTCCGCCACGACGAATGAGACGGGCGACCTTGCCCTCATCTCGGCATTGCTGACGACCGACCCGCGCAGCCCGGAGGCGTACGACGCCATCCGGCGGCTGCGCAGCGACTACATCCCGGCGGCCTTCGGTGGAACCGAGGCGAACGTGCTGGTGACCGGACTGACGGCCGAAGAGGTCGACCTGATCGACGTCATCACGCTGTACACGCCGATCGTGTTCTCGGTGGTGCTGGGGCTGAGCTTCATCCTGCTGTTGCTGGTATTCCGATCGATCGTGGTGCCGTTGAAGGCGATCATCATGAACCTGCTCTCGGTGGGAGCGGCCTACGGGCTGCTCGTGCTCGTGTTCCAGCACGGAATCGGGAACGAGCTCTTCGGGTTCCAGCAGACGCGGACGATCGAGGCATGGCTACCGCTGTTCCTGTTCGCGATCATGTTCGGCCTCTCGATGGACTATCACGTGTTCCTGCTGAGCCGTATCCGGGAGCGCTACGGCCTGACGGGCAGCAACCGAGAGTCGGTGGCGTTCGGGGTGCGTTCGACCGGAAGCATCATCACGGGAGCGGCGCTGATCATGGTGGCGGTGTTCATGGGCATGGCGCTCGGCGACCTGGCGCCGCTGCAGCAGGCGGGGTTCGGGCTGGGGGTGGCGGTCATCATCGACGCGACGCTCATCCGCTCGGTGATCGTGCCCGCGAGCATGGCGGTGCTGGGCAGGTTCAACTGGTACCTGCCGCGCTGGCTCGAGTGGCTCCCGGAGATCCGCATCGAAGGCGACCTGAACCCGGATCGCGAAGGCATCAAGTAGAGGAGAGCGCCGCGCTGTCGCGCGGCTGAGTGGAGCGCCGGGGCAGTGTTCTCCGCCGCTCGACCGCTGCGCGCTCGCGGGCCCGGCTGAGGAGAGCGCTTGCGCCTGCGGCGCTTCGCTGAGGAAAGCGCCCGGCTCCGCTTCGCTGCGCCGGGCTGAGTGGGAGCAACTGTCCACCTGACGATAGACAGGGGGCCACCGACCACCGACCACCGACCACCGACCACCGACCACCGGTGTAGTCTGCCGGGACCACTCGCGGGGAGGGGTGCGATGGCGGCGGAGCCTTACACGATCCATCTACCGGATGAGCTGCTGGAGGACCTGCGGCGGCGGCTGGTGAACGCGCGTTTTCCGCAGGACTTCGCCAACGACGACTGGGGGTACGGGGTCAACGGGGCGTACCTGCGGGAGCTCGTCGACTACTGGATCGAGGGGTACGACTGGCGGGCGGTGGAGCGCGAGATGAACGCGTTCGCGAACTACCGGACGGAGATCGAGGGCGTGCCCGTCCACTTCATCCACGAGCGGGGGAAGGGGCCGGACCCGAAGCCGCTGATCCTGTCGCACGGGTGGCCGTGGTGTTTCTGGGACTTCCACGAGCTGATCGGGCCGCTCACGGACCCCGCCGCCCACGGTGGCGACGAGCGGGACGCCTTCGACGTGGTGTTGCCGTCGCTGCCGGGGTTCGGGTTCTCGGCGCCGCACGAGGTTCCCGGCATCAACTTCTGGCGGACGGCGGACCTCTGGGCGGAGCTGATGGGGGACGTGCTCGGCTACGACCGCTTCCTCGCGCACGGGGGCGACTGGGGGAACCTGATCAGCGCGCAGCTCGGGCACAAGTACGCAGACCGCGTGGGGGCGATCCACATCACCGGGGCGATCCCGCTGACGGTGCTGGCGGACCCGGAGGGGACGCGCCTGCTCGCACAGCGCACGACGACGCCGGAGCAGGCGGCGCGCAACCCGGACCTGGTCGAGCCGGGGGTGCTGCGTCCGCGGCCGGGGAGCGCGCACGTGGCCGTGCAGATGAACGAGCCGCAGACGATCTCGTACGCGCTGCACGACTCGCCCGTGGGCCTGTGCGCCTGGATCCTCGACCGGCGCTACTGGTGGAGCGATAACGACCGGGGCGAGCGGGCGGTCGAGCAGGCGTTCTCGAAAGACCACCTGCTGACGCTGATGATGCTGTACTGGGCGACGGGCGCGTACGTGACGTCGGCGCGGTACTACGCGGAGGTGGCGAAGAACCCGTGGCGGCCCTCCCACGACCGGCATCCGGTGGTGGAGGCGCCGACGGGCATCTCGTTCATGGCGCAGGACATGACGTCGCAAGGCCGGGGCTGGACGGAGGAGTACTACAACCTCGTCTGGACGCGGGCGCGGGACGGGGGCGGGCACTTCGCCGCACCGGAACGTCCGGCGGAGATCGTCGATGACATCCGGGAGGCGCTGCGTCCGTACCGGTAGGGGAGCGCCGGGCTGACGCCCGGCTGAGGAGAGCGCTCGCGGCTGTGCCGCTTCGCTGAGGAGAGCGCCGGGCTCCGCTTCGCTGCGCCCGGCTGAGTGGGGCGCTGACGGATGGCACGTGGCTGTCGCGGAGTGGGAGCCAACAGCCAGGAACTGGAGCCTTCGGTCGGACTCGAACCGACGACCTACGCATTACGAATGCGTTGCTCTTCCAGCTGAGCTACGAAGGCGTCCTTCCCCCAATAGTAGCTCGCTTCGCTCGGTCGCTCGACTGCGCCGCTACGCTTCGCGCTCGCTCCGGTAGCCCGGCTCGGGCAGTGGCTCGACCGGCGCCGTGGCGAGAGCAGCCTCGACAGCGGCGACGCGCGCTTCGAGGCGAGCGATGCGGTCTTGGAGGCGCGTGCGGGTCTCGAACTCCTCGAAACGGGCGACCTGCTCGAGGAAACGCTCCCAGCGTCCGGGCTCGGCGCGGATAAGGGCGGGGCAGTCCTTCCCGGTCCAGTGGTTGTGCTGGACGATGCCCTCGTAGCCGTGGCCTTCCAAGCGGAGGCGGGCAGTAAGCCAGGCGGCGTTGAGGTCGGCGGCGGCCTCGTCGATGCCCTCGTGCATGCAGATCTCGAGGCCGATGGAGGTGGTGTTCCCGGGTCCGCCGGCGCCGTCGCCCGCGTGCCAGCCCTGCTCGCCCCAGTCGAGCGACTGCCAGACCTCACGGTCGTCGATAGTGGCGTGCCAGGAGTAGGGCGCCTGGCGGGCCATCCAGCGGGCGTGGGCGCGGGCGTTCGCGGTGGGGCGGGGGTTGCCGGTCTGGTGGATGGTGATGAAGGCGGCGAGTCCACCGGCGAAGGGGCGGTTGGGACGGTTGTCGGTGCGGGTCACGAGGAACTGGTGGAGGGCCGGCGGGGAGAACATGGGGCGGAGGTTGGCAGGTGAGGGCCGCAGTTCAGGGGCCTGCCTGTCGCACCTGACTCCAGGGCCCACGGCGTCAGGATGTGTTCTTGCCTGCTACCATGAAGGTGCTCGATGCCAACGGTTCTGAGGCAGGGGCCATATCGCTTCTACTTCGTCTCGGGGGATCGGGGCGAGCCGTTGCACGTCCATGTGCGAAGGGACAAGGATGTGGCGAAGTTCTGGCTGGAACCAGTGAGGATGGCGAAGGGCGGAGAGTTCAGCGCCACCGAGCTTCGTCGCATCGAGCGGGTCATAATTGAGCACCAGAGCGAACTCGTGGAGGCCTGGCATGGCAACTTTGGAGATTGAGTCGCCTGCCGCCGTGACCATCAGGGTCACGGACGAGTGCCTGTCTGCTGACCTGGCCGACGGACGCACCATCACGGTCCCGATCGAGTGGTATCCGCGGCTGCTGCACGGCACCCCCGGGGAGCGGGACAATTGGGACCTCTCCGGCGACGGCGCCCACATCCACTGGCCCGACCTTGATGAGGACATCAGCACCGAAGACCTCATCGCGGGGTGGCCCTCCCGCGAGACCGAGGAATCGTTCAACCGGTGGCTGGAAGCGAAAAAGGCCGGCCGGCCCCTGGAGCTCTACGAGCTCTCACGGACTACCGAAGAGGAAGCCGACTAACGTTCTAGCCTGCCAGAGCGACGGCGGCGGCTCCGAGGAGGCCTGCGTCCTGGCCGAGGGTGCTGGTGCGGACGGGGGTGTTGGCGGCGGGGCCGTAGGCGAGGGAGGCCATGGCGGCGCGGAGGGGGTCGAGGAGGAAGTCGCCCATGCCGAGGAGGCCGCCGGAGAGGGTGACGACGTCGGGGTTGAGGATGTTGACGATGCCGCCGAGGCCGATGCCGATGGAGTGACCGCCGTTGCGAATCTCGGCGATGGCGGGGGCTTCGCCGCGGCGGGCGGCCTCGGCGAGGTGGCCGGCGGTGGCGGGTTGGCCGGCGGCAATCTCGGCGAGGAGCGGAGCGGAGCCAGACTCGACGAGGCGCTGGGCACGTCGTCCGAAGGCGACGCCTCCGGCGGTCGCCTCGAGACAGCCACGGGAGCCGCAGCCGCAGGGCGGCCCGGCGGGGTCGAGGACGATGTGGCCGATCTCGCCGGCGAGCCCCTGGGCGCCCCGGTAGAGCCGGCCGTCGATGACGAGCCCGCCGCCGATGCCCGTGCCGAGGGTGGCGTGGAGGAGGTGACGGGTTCCCTTCCCGGCGCCGAAGCGGTGCTCGCCGAGGGCCGCGGCGGAGGCGTCGTTCTCGATGGAGACGGGGATGCCGAGGCGCTCGGAGAGGGGGCCGGTCAGGGCGAGGTTGCGGAAGGCGGGAATGTTGGGGGAAACCATGACGATGCCGCGGGCGGCGTCGATCAGGCCAGCCACTGCGAGGGAGGCGGCCACGGGTGGGGACGCGCCGCGGGCGCGGACCTCCGCCAGCAGGTCACCTATGCGTTCGAGGACGACGTCCGGGGAGGTGGCGGCGGGCGTGTTCACCTCGTGCCGGACGAGCACTTCACCCGTTTCGCCGACGAGGGCGGCGCGCAGGTTTGTCCCGCCGAAGTCGCCGGCGATCACGGTCCGGGCCATGCCTCGCACTGTACGCGAGGCTCCTCTTTCGCTGGACACGCCCCACTTCCGCCCGCACCCTGCGCGCATGGAGGCGTGGCAGGAACGCCTGCTAGAGGACGAGCGATCGGGCGTGCTCGGCACGATCTCGCGCAGCGGCCTGCCGCAGCTCGTGCCGGTGTGCTTCGCGCTGGTCGAGGGGGCAATCGCCGTCGCGATCGACGAGAAGCCGAAGCAGGGGGTAACCCTCGCCCGCGTCCGCAACATCGAGCGCGATCCGCGCGCAACGCTGCTCGTCGACCACTACGAGGAGCGCTGGGAGCGGCTCGCGTGGCTGCGGCTCGAGGGCGACGCGGACGTGCTCGAACGGGGCGACGAGTGGCCGGACGCGCTCGACGCGCTGCGCCGCCGCTACCCGCGCTACCGGGCGATGGCGCTGGAGTCGCTGCCGCTCATCCGGCTGCGGCCGGCGCGCGTCGTCGGCTGGCGCTGGCAAGATTGGGGCTGACCGCGCCCGCACGAGGGGCGAAGGGGAGAGACGGATGCGAATCGGACTGATGATCGAGGGGCAGAACGACCTCACGTGGGAGCGGTGGCTGCACATCGCGAACCTGACGGAGCGGCTGGGGTTCGCCTCGCTATTCCGTTCGGACCACTACTTCACGGGGAACCGCCAGCTGCAGTCGCTGGAGACGTGGCTGTCGTTCGCGGCGATCGCGCGCGAGCCGCACTCGTACCGGTTCGGGGCGCTGGTCACGCCGATCACGTTCCGGCGGCCCGTGAACGATGCGCGCATGGCGGCCCAGGTCGACCTGCTGAGCGGCGGGCGCTTCGTGATGGGGCTGGGGGCGGGCTGGAACGAGGCCGAGCACCGCGCCTACGGCATTCCCTTCCCGCCGACGAAGGAGCGGTTCGACCGGCTCGACGAGGCGGTGCGGCTGATGCGGGCGCTGTGGACGGAGCAGCCCGCGTCGTTCGAGGGGCGCTTCTACCGGCTGGAGGAAGCGGGGTACAAGTCGCAGCCGGCGGCCGGGCGCCCGCCGCTCCTGATCGGCGGGGCGGGCGAGCGGCGCACGCTGCGGATCGCGGCGGAGCACGCGGACGAGTGGAACTGCGTGACGGTGACTGAGCCGCAAGGGTACGCGCACAAGGTACAGGTGCTGGAGCGGCACTGCGAGGACGTGGGCCGCGACCCGGCGACGATCGCGCGGTCGATGATGGTGTTCCCCATCGCCGGGCCGAACGAGCGCACGGTCAGCGCCATCGCGTCCAGGACGATGGCGCACTTCAGCCTGGACCCGGAGGCGTCGCCACGGGTGATGATCGACCGGATGGAGGGGAGGGGCATCCTCAGCGGGACGACGGACGAAGTGGTCGAGAAGCTGGGGAAGCTGGCCGAGCTGGGTCTGGAGGAGATGGTCCTGCAGCACATGGACTTCGACTCGGACGAGGGACCGGAGTACTTCGCCTCCGAGATCGCGCCGCAGGTGGCCGACCTCTAGGGGCCCTCCGGCTCGTAGGTGACGCCGATCCTGGCGAGCTCCTCGACCAGCACCTCTTCCACGATGAGGCCCGCGCCCATGGAGCGGACGATGCCCTCGGCGTCGATGAAGAAGGTGGTGGGCATGCCCGGTATCCGGTAGTGGACGGCGACCTCGCCCTCGGTGTCGAGCAGCGCGGGGTACTTCGCCACGAAGACCTCCAGGAGTCCAGCCGCCTGGTCAGCGTCCTCCTGCAGGTTCACGCCGAGGAAGACGACCTCGCCGTCGAGGGCGTCGTACGCCTTCTGGAAGTCGGGAATCTCCCTCTTGCAGGGGCCGCACCAGCTCGCGTACCAGTTCAGGACGACGGGCGTGCCGCGGAAGTCGGAGAGGCGCACGATGCGCTCTGGGTCGCGAGCGTTGGCGAGGGCGAAGTCGGGGGCGAGCTTGCCGACCTCCGGGGCGTGGTCGTCTATGACGCCCACGTCGACACCGGGGGTTCCCAGCAGCTCGGGTCGGTCGAGATCGAGGGGTGCTGCCGCTTCGTCGTCCCCATCGCCACCGAAGGCGAAGAGCCAGACGGCCAGCACGGCGACCGCGACCACGACGATCCCGAGCACGGCATAGCCGCCGTACCGTCGCACTGGTCCCTGGGTTTCGCTGTCAGCCATCCGTCGCCTCGCCGGTCCCTATGGTGTCACCGTGGCCCGCATCGCGCGAAGCGGGGTGGCGATGCCGGGTAAATGCGCGGCTCAGGGAGGGGTCTCGTCGGGTGCGGGTTCCTCGCGCCGCGGTTCCTCGTCGTGGTGAAAGAAGAGGCCGCGGAGGGCTCGCAAGACCAGCTCGCGTGCGGTGAGGCGGGGCAGACCCGGGGGGCGGTCGAATTCGCCGCGGGAGACGCGTGGGTAGGTGGCGGAGACCTCCGCGCCGAGCAGGAGCGTGTTCGCGCTGAGGAAGACGAGGAAGAGAAAGGCGGCCACGGCGCCGAGCGAGCCGAAGATGAGGTCGTAGCGTCCGAAATGTTCGAGGAAGATGCCGAAGGCCAGCTTGACCGTCTCGAAGAGCACGGCCGCCAGGAGGGCGCCCGGCCAGACATGGTCGAGCCGCACGTGCTTCGCGGGGATGAGCCAGTAGAGGAGCGCGAACGCGACGAACGACACGGCGGCGGGGACGATGAAGGCGGCGATGGCCCAGCCGAAGCCGAGGGCCTGGGCGAGGTCTCCGAGCACGACCGTGTCGTCGATGCCCTCGCGGGCGACGCGGAGGGTGGTCGTGGCGCCCAGGGAGGCGAGGAAGATGATGCCGAGCAGGGCCATCATGCCGAAGTCGACGAGCTTCTGTCGGACGAAGGGGCGCCGTCCGGAGAGGTCGAAGGCGATGTCGAGGGAGCGACGGATGACGCCGAACATGGCGCTGGCGGTCCAGGCCAGCACCGCCAGACCGAGGAGGCCGAGAACGCTGCTGGAGGCGCCCGTGATCTCCTGGACGGCGTCCTCGACGTTCCCGGCTCCCTCAGCATCGACGGGCAGGAGGCCAGTGAGCTCCTCGACGAGCCGGCGCTCGATGTCGCCGTCCTGGAGGATGAGTCCGAGGACGCCGATGGAGACGATCACGAGGGGAAAGAGGGAGAAGAGGACGTAGTAGGAGATGGCGGCGGCCATCTGCGGGCAGTTATCGTCGAGGAACCCGAAGACGGAGTGCTTGAGCAGCAGCCACAGGCGGCGAGGGGACAGCATCGGCTTCCACTGTAGGCGCGGGGCGAAGCGCGGGCCAACGCGTCGGGTGCTACAGTGAAGCCCCGACAACGGGGCGCGAGGGGAAGCGGTGACGTCCGTCAGGTCCGAGATTATTTTCGAAGTCAGCCAGGACGAAGTCGATGGCGGTTACTCGGCCAGCGCTGTGGGCTACGGTATCCACACGCAGGGGGAGACCCTCGAAGAGGTACGTGCGAACGTCCGCGACGCCGTGGAGTGCTACTTCGACGAGAAACTGGAGCGTCCCGGGCTGATCCGCCTGCACTACGTGCGCGACGAGATTCTCGCGTTGTGAAGCTCCCCGCGTGACCTGCGCGGGACAGACCTGGAAAAGGCACTACGAAGACTTGGGTACGAGGCGACCCGGCAAAGCGGCTCACACCTTCGCGTAACGACACAGATCAACGGCGAGCACCACGAGGTCATCCCTCGACATGACCCCATCAAGGTCAAGACCCCGTCGAGCAATCTCAAGAGCGTTGCATCTCACCACGGGCTGACGATGGAAGATCTGCTGCGAGAGCTCCGCCTCTGATAGTCCCTAGCTCCGGCGGGGGAGCAGGGAATCGGGGTAGCGCGTGCCGACCTGGCCGCTCGCGATAAGGTCGTCGAGCTCGGCGCGGGTGTAGCCGAGGAGATCGAGGTAGGCCCAGTCGTTGTGCTCGCCGAGGGCCGGAGGAGGGAGGCGGATGGCGTTGGGGGTGTTCGCGAGCTTGAAGTTCAGGCCGGGAAAGCGATGGGTCCCCACGTTCGGCTGGTAGACCTCTTCGAAATAGCCCCGCGCGTTGAGGTGGGGGTCGGCCTGGGCGTCGAGACCGTCGAGGAGGGGGGCGGCGCAGACATCGCGGGCCTGGAGGGCGTGGAAGAGCTCGTGCTTGTCGCGCGTGCAGGTGAGGTCGGCGACGGCCTCGTCGAGGGCGGTGCGGTTGTGGCGCCGGGCCTCGGCGGTCGCGAAGTGGGGGTCAGCGGCGAGCGACTCGTCGCCGAGGACGCGGCAGAGGGCGGCGAACTCGGCGTCGGTGGCGATATCGATGGCGATCCACTGGTCGTCGCCGCGGGCCGGGTAGGCGTCGTGGGGGGCGTTCCAGGGGTGGGTGTTGCCGAGCGCGCTGGTGACGCGCCCGTTCATGTCGTAGTCGAGGAGGAACTGGCCGAGGATCGGAAGGAAGGACTCGGCGAGGGCCATCTCGATCTGCTGACCTTCGCCCGTGCGCTGGCGGTGGCGGAGCGCCATGACGACGGCAAGGGCGCCATGCGCCCCGGCGATGGCGTCGGAGGCGAGCGCGTCGCCGGTGAGCTCGGGCTCGCTATCGGGGTAGCCGCGCAGGAGGGTGTGGCCGACGGTGGCCTCGGCGTGCATGCCGAAGCCCCGGTAGTCGCGATAGGGGCCGCTGAGGCCGAAGGCGGGCATGCGCAGCATGACGATGCCGGGGTTGATATCGCGGAAAGCCTCGTAGCTGATGCCGGCGCGGGCCATCGTCTCGGGCACGTTGTTCTCGACGAAGACATCGCAGCTCGAGACCAGGCGGTTGATGGTCTCGCGTCCCTCGGGGGCCATGATGTCGCAGGTCATGGAGCGCTTGTTGCGGGCGCCGACGTTGAAGCCGGGGCTGCGGTTCCAGGGGTCGTCGCGGGGGTCGAAGTCGGGGTAGGCGCTGAGGGGCTGCCCCTGCTCCGCCACCCGCTGGGACTGCTCCTTGGTGAGAGAGCCCTCGGCGCCCCGGGTAGCGGGCTGGATGCGGTTGACCGGCTCGACGCGAACAACCTCCGCGCCCCAGTCGGCGAGAAGCTGGCTGACGTGCGTGCCGGCCCACACGACCGTCACTTCCGCGACACGGATCCCCTCGAGGGGGAGGCGGCCCCCGGGGAGGGGACGCACGAGCGGGGCCGACGCGGGGCGGGGTGGGAAGGGCTCCTCGCCTTCGTGCTCGCCCAGGAGGGAGGCAGGGCGGGCAGGGGGGCGCGGGGTGGCTGACATGACGAAGGGGCGGCCGGGGTAGCGGAGGCGGCCCGCTTCCGGGTGGTCGATGGGCTCCCAGACGCCGCGTTCGAGGAAGTGGGGGTCTTCGAGCAGGTCCTGCGTGGTCTGGAGGGCGCCGCAGGGGAGGTGGTGGCCCTGGGCAAGGGGGATGATCTCGCGCTTCGTGCGTTCCGAGAGCCAGACGCGGTAGGCGTTCTCGATCTCCTCGGCGAGAGCGGGAGGCATGAGGGTCATCGGGGCGTTGATATCGGGGTGTTCGAGCAGGTCCTCGCGGTCGATGAGGTGGAGGAGGGCGTGGAGGCGCGGCCCTGCGCCCATGATGTTCACGTAGCCGTCGGCGCAGGGACGCACGCCGGCGGCGACGCGCAGTCCGGTGGCGCCGCGCCCGCCGCCGACGCCCGCGTAGGAGGCGGCGAGGAGGGCCGTGCTGCGGCGGTCGCGGGAGCTGGCCTGGCACTCGGCCAGGGAGATGTCGATCCAGTCGCCTGGCCCGCCAGCCTCCACGCGGAGGCGCACGAGCATGGCGGCGAAGGCGGAGACGATGCCCGCGTGGTAGCCGGCGAAGTGGCCGGCGTGCTTGAGCGGTCCGAGGCTGGCATGACCGGTCATGTGCATGGGACCGCCGAGCCCCTGGATGGTGATCTCGGAGCCGCGGTAGCGACGGTAGGGGCCGGTCTGGCCGAAGGGCGTGATGGAGAGGAGCACGAGGTCGTCACGGCCGGCGGAGAGCGCCTCCCAGCCCCATCCCCAGGAGGCAGGGTCGCCCGGCGCGAAGTCCTCGACGACGATGTCGGCCTCGGCGGCGAGGCCGCAGATACGCTCGGCGTTCGCGGGATCGGTGGCGTCGAGGACACGGGAGCGCTTGTTCGTGTTCAGGTGGAGGAAGAGGCCAGAGCGCTCGGGATGCGATTCATCGCCGGGGAAGGGGCCGAAGCGGCGGAGGGGACTGCCGCCGGGAGGCTCGAGCTTGAGCACATCGGCGCCGTAGTCGGCGAGGAGCTTGGTCGCGTAGGCGCCGGCGACCTCGCGGGAGAGATCGAGGACGCGGACTCCGGCGAGCGGTCCAGCCATTCGTTGCCCCCAGCGGCACGATACATGCTTGCGGGGCGAGCGAGCGGGGGCGTACGGTGCGGCCCATGAAGTACGAAGACATGTTCCACGTGGGCATCATCGTGCCGGACCTCGAGTCGGGCCTGAAGGAAATCGCGAACCGGTTCGGCGTGACGTTCCCCGATCCGCCTCCCACTTCGGGCGCCGATGTGCTCGTGAAGACGGCGGCGGGCGAGACGCGGGCCGAGGTGATCGGCGTGTATTCGGCCGAGGGGCCTCCCTACCTGGAGGTCATCCGGGCGGTACCGGGGACGCCGTGGGAGGCCGGCGAGGGCTCGCGCATCCACCACCTGGGCGCCTTCGTCGACGACCTCGACGACGAGGTGGCACGGCTGATGGCGGAGGGTGTGGAGCTCGAAGCGACGCTCGATGTTGGCGGCGGGATGATGGCGGTCTCGTACATGAACGGCCCGCTGGGCATACGCCAGGAGCTGCTTCCGGGGCACATGCGCGAGGGCATGCTCGCGAACCTGCGGGGCGAGGGCGCCTAACCGTGATCAACTACGACGACGTGTTCCACGTCGGGATCATCGTGCCCGACATCGACGAGGGAATGGCGGAGATCGCGAAGCGGTTCGGGGCGAGTTGGCCGCGGCCTCCGGGCTCGGCCAGCATTCGCGTTCGCACGAAGGCAGGGGTGCAGGTCATGAACTCGCGGTTCGCCTACACGGCCGAGGGGCCGCCCTACATCGAGCTGATCGAAGCGGTGCCGGGGACGGTGTGGGAGGCCGGGAAGGGCTCGCGCCTCCACCACCTGGGCGCGTTCGTCGACGACCTCGACGCGGAGATCGAGCGGCTGACGGCGGAGGGGGCGGAGCTGGAGATGGCGAGCGTCGACGAGGCGGGCGAGCGCATCCTGGGCGTCACGTACGTCAACAGCGAGCTCGGGGTGCGGCTGGAGCTCCTGCCCTCGGCGGGGCGCGAGCGCATCCTGTCGGTCACGAAGCCGGAGTAGGGCGAGGAACCTGTCGTGCTGAAGTGGCTATTCGGCCGTAGTAGACACCATGTGAACTTCGACTCGGCAGGGCGGACGATCCACCGGGCCTCGTGTAAACACGTTGCGAATTGGGCTCAAGACCCCAAGTGGAAAGAGTTTCGCTCACTGCGAGATGCGGAGAAGGCGGCTCGGGAGCGAGGTCCGAGCGTTCGCAACTGCAAGGACTGCAACCCCGCATAGGCGCCTCCCTAACCGTGGCCGATCCAGGCGGTGATGCGCCAGCCTTCTTCCACCTGCGCCACGACGTAGGAGGCGTCGAAGTTGACGTACTCCTCGCCGGCCTTGTTGTAGCGCCCGCAGTTGACCGTGACGTAGGCGGCAGTGGGGCTCGTGAAGGTGACGTCGACGGTGTGCAGGATACTGTGGTCGTAGTCGTCGGGGAGGCCGGCGTGGGCGGCGGCCCAGCGCGCGTCTGACTCCTCGACGGTGGAGATGAGATTCACCCGGCCGCCGCCGATGCCGAGGGCGGGGACGTGGCAGTAGGGGCGCATCATGGTCGGGTCCTTGGCGTGGTAGGAGAACCCGAAGTGGTCGCTGTACTCGCGAACCCAGGCGGCGAGTTCGGCTTCGGTGGTCATTGGTGTGCCTCCCGGGGCGTCCCTAGATTGCGAGGAACTGCTCGACTTTGTGGGTGTGGTGCTCCGCCTCGATGGTGCGGATGGTGCGGGAACGGCTGCGCATCACGAGGGAGTGCGTGCGGGCGCCCGATCGGGTGACCTCGACGCCGCGCAGGAGGTAGCCGGTGGTGATGCCCGTGAGGGCGAAGAAGCAGTCGTCACCGCTCACGAGGTCGTCGAGGGAGAGGACCTGGCTCAGGTCGAGGCCGCGTTCGGCGGCGAGGGCGCGGTCGGCGTCGTGGCGGGGCCAGAGGCGGCACTGCATGTCGCCATCGAGGGCCTTGATGGCGCAGGCGGCGGAGACCCCCTCGGGAGAGCCGCCGATACCGAGGAGCATGTCGACGCCGGTGCCGTCCATGCCGGCCATGACCGCGCCGGCGACGTCGCCGTCGGTGATGGAGATGATGCGGGCGCCGGCGTCGCGGATGTCGGAGACGATGTCGTCGTTGCGGGGGCGGTCGAGAAGGGTGACGGTCACCTCGGTGAGGGGGATACCGCGGGCCTTCGCCACCTGCTCGAGGTTCCAGCGGACGGGGGCGGCGAGGTCGATTTTCCCCTTCGCCTCGGGGCCGACGACGATCTTCTCCATGTAGAAGATGTCGTGCGGGTTGTACATAGCGCCGCGGGGGGCGGCGGCGATGACACTGACGGCGTTGGCGCGGCCCAGGGAGAGGAGGGTGGTGCCGTCGATGGGGTCGACCGCGATGTCGACCTGGGGGCCGCTGCCGGTACCGACCTGCTCGCCGTTGAACAGCATCGGCGCCTCATCCTTCTCGCCTTCGCCGATGACGACGACGCCATCGATGTCGATGCTGTTGAGCATGGTGCGCATAGCGTCGACGGCGCCGCCGTCGGCGCCGTTCTTGTCACCACGGCCGGTCCAGGGAACGGCGCCGAGGGCGGCGGCCTCCGTGGCGCGAGCGAGCTCCATGGAGATATTGCGGTCGGGAGAGATGTCGTTCATGGATTGACGCCTAGCTGTTCGGCCACGGGCCTGAGCGCATCGGCAACGAAGAGGATGTGCTCGTCGAGTTCGACGCCGAAGTCGGCGGCGCCGTTGCGGAGGTCGTCGCGGCTGACGCTGCGAGCGAAGGCCTTGTCCTTCATCTTCTTCTTGACCGAGGAGGCCTTGAGCGTGGAGAGGGACTTGTCGGGGCGGACGAGCGTGCAGGCAATGACGAAGCCGGCCATCTCATCGGCGGCGTAGATGGCGCGGTCCATGTCCTGGGTGTAGTCGAGACCGAGGAAGGGGGCATGACAGAGGATCGAGTAGCGGATGTCCTCGGGAACGCCGCGCGCTTCGAGGAGCTTCGAGCCTTCCTTGGGGTGGAGCTCCTCGGTGGGGTGGATCTCCCAGTCGAAGTCGTGGAGGAGGCCGACGATGCCCCATTTCTCCTCGTCCTGGCCGAGCTTGCGGGCGTACGCCTGCATGACCGCCTCGACGGCAACGCCGTGCCTGCGGGTGCGCTCTTCCTGCGCGAATTCGGCGAGAATCTCCCAGGCGCGATCGCGCTGCATAGGCACCCCTCCGGCGGCGGGGCAATCCTACCATCGCAGGTGCGATGGGGCGGGGCGCAGGAGGCTATGGTCATGACATCGAGACCGAACTTGGGCTCGGCGATGACACGCCTTCTTAGGAGCCTGCTTCCGTCACGGTTCTATCACTGGCTTGTGGTTCGCGGGGCGCGCCTCCCCCTGACCCCGGCTCAGCTGCTGCGCCACTCGGTCGTGTTCAGGCATCCGCTCCATCCGCGAGGCCGGCACTACCTCGCGATCCCCACCCAATACGCGGCCAGCATCCTCGACCTGCCGCGTTCGAAAGCGCTGCGGCTCCAGGAAGACGTCCGGGAGTGGATCGCGTCCGCTGGCTGGGACTCGGCCCTGATCGTCGTGAACTTCGGCGCCTACCAGGAGACGCCGTTCCTCCACGTCCACCTGATCCGGGCCTCGGAGCAACCGGCCGTCCCGTCGGCGGCGGGGGATTGGTTCGTCATCGAGCTGGACGACGACGCGGGTCCCGTGGAGTCGGGGCGCAGGGTCGTGCGCTACAACGCGCTCGAAGGCGCCGCAGTGGTCACGACGGAAGTGAACCGGGCCTGACCCGCCCGCTCGGGAGCACCCGCCTCAGGTGGCCCAGTGAGCCAGCGCGTCGAGGTGCTCGTCGAGGTCGAAGACCGGGTGGAGAAGCATGTGCTCGGCGCCGATGTCGATGACCTCGGCGATACGTTCGTTGATGTAGGAGGCGGGGCCCCAGACCGCGACCTGGTTGGCGAGGTCGGCGCTGCCGTAGACGTGGGCGAACCACTCGCGCAGGCGGCCCTCGGCGCGGTCGCGGTCGTCGTCGATGGCGAGGTAGAGGCGCTTCGAGAGAGTGAAGGTGGCCGGGTCGCGGCTCTGCTCGTCGAGGGCGCGGCGGAGGATGGCGACGTGCTCGCGGAACTCGTCGATGCTCGATGAGCCGGGGCCCATCCAGGCGTCGCCAAGGCGCACGGCACGGCGGAGGGCGGGCTCGACGCGACCCCCGAACCACACGGGCGGTCCCGGCTGCTGAACCGGCTTCGGCTCCATGCGGATGTCCTTGAGCTGGAAGAACTCGCCGTCGTAGGACGCCTTGCGCTCCGACCAGAGGGCGCGCATGACGGCGAGGGATTCGGTCATGCGCTTGACGCGGCGGCCGGCGGGGATGCCGAAGGCGGCGTCGTGCGGGGGATTGTCGTTGCCGATGCCGAACCCGGCGTCGACCCGTCCGCCGCTGAGGACGTCGAGCGTGGCGAGGTCCTTCGCGAGCTGCACGGGGTTGTGCTGGGGCAGGACGAAGACGGCCGTGCCGAGGCGCACGCGGGTCGTGATGGCGGCCACGTAGGAGAGAAGGCTGACGGGCTCGAGGTTGCGGCTTCCGCCGAGGACCTGGTCGAGCGTCCAGAGGCTCTGGAAACCGAGCTCCTCGGCGCGGCGGGCGACGTGCCCGATCGGCGCCGTGTCGACGGGTTCGGTGGGGGAGACCTGGGGCAGGGCAAAGCCGAAGGGGATCGTGTTCTCGGCCGGCATGCGACGCTCCTTCCGGACCAGGCAGTGCCGGCGCAGGATACCGGCCCCAGTCGCCCCCGGCACGGCTTACGGAGCCTTCCCGGGCGAACCGGTAGTATTCCGCCCGTGGTAACGCCGAGGGGCCTTCGAGAGCTGTACGACCATCACGCGTGGTCGATGGGGGCGCTGCTGGCGCATGCCTCCGAGGTCTCGCAGGAGCAGGCCGAAGCGATGCCCTGGAAGGGCGTCGCCAGTCTCGAGGACACGCTCACGCACATCATCACGGCCGAGCGCTACTGGCTGGCGAACTGGCGGGGCGTGGAGCGCCCGCACTTCGACTGGCCGGAGAGCATCGCGGAAGTTGCCGCCGACTGGATGGCCCTGCAGGCAGAGACACGGGAGTTCCTCGCCAGCCTCGAGGACGACAACCTGGATCGAATGCTCACCCTGCGCCAGCCGATCGGCGGCGGCCGGGAGACGCTGGCGGCGGGCATCATGCACGTGCTCCTGCACGCGGCCCAGCACCGGGCGGAGGCAGCCCTGCTCTTGTCGGACTTCGGCCGCTCGCCCGGCGAACTGGACTACATCGACTTCCTCGAGCACCGCGAAGCGCTCTTACGAGTCCGCTAGGTCTGGCTGCGCCGACGCTCCTCTAGAATCCGGCCATGGACGCCGCCGGTCTGCGCGAGCTCTACGACCACCACGCCTGGTCGATGGACCGCCTGCTCGCCCGAGCGCTGGAAGTGCCGCCCGAGCTCGCGGCCGAGGCAAGCCGCCCCGACGGCCTCAGCCTGCGCGACACGCTGGCGCACATCATCTCGGCCGAGGGCCGCTGGCTCAGGCGCTTCCAGCGGCGCGAGGAGCACATTCGCTTCCGCCCGGACAGCATGGCGGGCGTGGCCGCGGGCTGGAGGGGGCTGCAGGCCGAATTTCGAGTGTTCCTCGCGGGCCTGGAGCCAGTCGACCTCGGCCGCGCGATCGTGCGCGACCCCGGCCCTCGCGATCGCGGGACGCTGAGCGCCGGCATCACCCACGTCCTCATGCACGGCGCCCAGCACAGCGCCGAGGCCGCCGAGCTTCTGACCCGGCTCGGGTACTCACCCGGCCAGCTCGACTACATGGAGTTCCTCGACCTCCGGGAAGTCGACCTCCCCTTCTACCGCTCCTCCTGAGGCTCCGGCCGGCCGCGCGGCTGGGCCGCGCCCTCCTCTAGAATCGCACGCATGGACGCGAACGAGACCTCCGACTACGTCGAGCTGATGCAGCTCCCCATCCGCTACGGGCACGCGCTCGATATGCTCGGGCGCGCGCGCAACCGGGGCGACGACGCCCTCTACGAGCGGGGCCAGGAGATCCTGCGGTCGGCCTTCGCCCGGGACTTCATCTTCGAGGAGCTGAGCGGCGACCGCGTGGACGTTCACGGGGCGGACGGCTGGGCCGAGTTCTGCGCGCGCGCGCTCGGCTCCTTCGGGGGCACGCAGCACTTCATCGCGCCGCCGCTGGTGCTTATCGACGAGGCGCCTGCGGAGCAGGATGGCGTGCGTCTCGGGGGCAAGGCGCGGCTGCGCAGCTACCTGCAGGCGACCCACACGTTGCCCGCCGAGGGGGAGGAGATGCCGGAGGACACGACCGACACGGTTCCCACCCTGATGGCGGGCAAGAACATGGTCATCAACGGCACCTACGAGGACGAGTGCGTGCGCGAGGCGGCCGGCTGGCGCATCCGCCGCCGCTCGCTGCGCTACACACACATCGAGGCCCGTCCCTTCGAAGCGGGCCGCTAGCTCCTTCCGGCTGCTGCCTCGATTGCGCGCCGTGCGAACACGGCGGTCATCGCGCGGCGGTACTCCTCGCTTCCGTGCAGGTCCTCGTTGACGAAGTCGAGCGCGTCGCCCGCGCCCGAAGCGGCGTCCGCCGCCCCGCCGGGCAGCAACGCGCCCGCAAGGGCGCCTTCGACGCCGGAGAGGCGCTGCGCGTGGCTCGAGGCGCCGGTGACGGCGACGCGCGCCGACGAGCAGGTGCCGCCATCCAGCGAGAGTGCTGCGGCCACGCCGACGAGCGCGAACTTGGAGGCGCGCTGCTCCAGCTTGGCGTAGGCCGCGCTGCGGCACGCCTGGAAGCAGACGCCCGTCACGATCTCGTCCTCGGCGAGGTCGACGGTGAGGATGTCCTGGAAGAAGTCCTCAGCCTGGACCTTGCGCTCGCCGTTGGGGCCCAGGATCGCGATCGTCGCGTCGAGGGCGACCATGACGGCGGGCAGGTCGGCGCCGGGGTCGGCGTGGGCGAGGCTGCCGCCGATGGTGCCGCGGTTGCGGACCTGGGCATCGCCGATGGCGGCGGCGGTCTCGGCCACGATGGGGGCCTGCTCCCGGAGGAGGTCGGAGGCGGCGATCTCGGCGTGGGTCATGGCCGCGCCGATGGCGATCTCACCGTCGGTCTCCTGGATGCCGCGCAGCTCGTCGAGGCCGCCGATGTCGATGAGCAGGCCGGGCTCGGCCAGGCGCTGCTTCATCATGGGGATAAGGCTGTGGCCGCCGGCGAGGAGCTTGGCCTCGGGGCCGCCTTCCTGCAGGAGCGACAGCGCCTCGGCGACGCTCCCCGCTCGCCGGTATTCGAACGCGGTGGGAATCACGACTGGCCCCCTTCGTTGATGATGCGCCACATCCGCTCGGGGCGGAGGGGCATCTCGATGTGGGTCACGCCGAAGGGCGCGAGCGCGTCCACGGCGGCGTTGATGACACAGGGCGTGGAGCCGATGGTGCCGGCTTCGCCCACACCCTTGGCGCCCAGCGGATTGATGGGCGTCGGCGTCACGGTGCGGTCGAGCTCGAAGGTCGGCAGGTCGGCCGCGCGGGGCATCACGTAGTCCATGAAGCTTGCGGTGACCGGCTGACCGTCCTCGTCGTACACGACCTCCTCGAACATCGCCTGGCCGATGCCCTGGGCGAGGCCGCCGTGGACCTGGCCGTCGACGATGAGGGGGTTGATGACGTTGCCGCAGTCATCGACGGCGATGAGCTTGAGGAGCTTCGTCTCGCCGGTGTCGCGGTCCACTTCGACCATCGAGATGTGACAGCCGAAGGGGTAGGTGTTGTTCTCGGGCTCGAAGAACGCCTCCTCGGAAACGCCCGGCTCCATTCCCGGCGGGAGCGGTACGGGCACGTAGGCGTAGTCGGCGACCTCGGCGAAGGTCTTGCTGACCTCGGGCGCGCCCTCGACCTGGATACGCCCGTCCTCGAAGACGAGGTCCTCGGGGCTGACCTCCTGGTCGGTCATCATGGCGGCGGCGAACTGCTTCATCTTGTCGCCCGCCTTGCCGGCGGCGGAGATGAGGGCGGCTCCACCTACGGCCTGCGAGCGGCTGCCGAAGGTGCCGATGCCCTGCTTCACCACGCCCGTGTCGCCGTGGAGGATGGTGATGTCCTCCAGCGGGATGGAGAAGTGGTCGGCGAGCATCTGGGCGAAGGTCGTCTCGTTACCCTGGCCGTGGGGCGAGGCGCCGGTCGTGGCGGTCACCTTGCCGCCGCGCTCGACGGTCACGCCGGAGTGCTCCCATCCGCCCGTGGGGACGACCGCGGAGGGGCCGAGCCCGCAGACCTCGACGTAGAACGAGAGGCCCACGCCGACGATGCGGCCCTCGGCGCGGGCGGCGTCGCGCTCGGCGAGCAGCCCCTGCCAGTCGGCCACCTCGAGCGCCTTGTCGAGACAGGGCTCGTAGTTGCCGGAGTCGTAGACGAGCCCGCCCTGCGTGGCGAAGGGGAACTCGTCGGGCGGGACGAAGTTCTTGCGTCGGATCTCGGCGGGGTCCATGTCGAGCTCGCGGGCGACCATGTCGACCGCTCGCTCGAGGAAGTAGAGGCCCTCGGGCCGGCCGGCGCCTCGATAGGCGTCGGTCGGCGTCTTGTTCGTGAAGACCTCGGTCAACTCGTGCCGGACGACGGGGAGGCGGTAGACGCCGTTCATCATCAGGCCGGTGAGGGTCGGGATCATCGCGGTCAGCAGCACCTCGTAGGCGCCGATATCGGCGATGATGCGCGCCTTCAGGCCGGTGATCGTGCCGTCGCTCTTGGCGGCGAGGTCGATGTAGCCGAGGAGGTCGCGGCCGTGGGTGGTGGTGAGGAACGCCTCGGTGCGGTCCTCGATCCACTTGACCGGCGCCTTGACCAGCCGCGAGAGGGCGGCCGCCACGTACTCCTCGCCGTAGATGTTGATCTTGCAGCCGAAGCCGCCGCCCACCTCGGGCGCGACGGCGCGGACCTGGTGCTCGCCCAGACCCATCATCGCCGCCACCAGGGTGCGCAGGATGTGCGGATTCTGGGTCGCGCTCCAGACGGTCAGGTACTCGCGACCGGGTTCGTACTGCGCGACCACGCCCCGAGGCTCCATCGCGTTCGGGGCGAGACGCTGGTTCAGCATGCGCTGCGAGACGACGACGTCCGCCTCGGCGAAGGCTGCGTCGACGGCGCTGTCGTCCTCGGGCTGGGCGGTCTCGGGATTGACGCCCGTGCCACCCCAGTAGCTCTCGACGGCGATGTTGCGCTCGAAGCCCTCGTGCAGGGTGGCGGAGTCCGCTTCCATCGCGGCCTCGGGATCGACGACGGCGGGAAGCTCGTCGTACTCGACCTCGATGGCGTCGGCGGCGTCGCGCGCGATGTAGCGGTCCTCGGCGACAACGACGGCCACGGGCTCGCCGACGTAGCGGACGCGGTCGGTGGCGACGGAGTAGTGGTCGGGCGCGGGGAAGGGCGTGCCGATGGGCATGGGGCCGAGGTGTTCGGCCAGCTCCGCGCCGGTGATGACGAGCTCGACGCCGTCCATGGCGGCAGCCGCGCTCGTATCGATGCTCGTGATGACGCCGTGGGCGATGTCGCTGCGCTTGAAGGCCAAGTGCAGCATGCCCGGCAGCTTGATGTCATCGACGTAGGTGGCCTGGCCCTGGATGAGGCGCGGGTCCTCGCGGCGCTTGACGCGCTCGCCGATGAGCTTCGGGAGAGCGGGCCCGTCTGCGATGGTCATGACTGCGCCATCCTTTCCGCCGCGTGCTGAATCGCGTTGACGATGTGCTGGTAGCCGGTGCAGCGGCAGAGGTTGCCGGAGATGCCCTCGCGGATCTCCGCCTCGCTGGGCGCCGGGTTCTCCTCAAGCAGGTTGACGGCCGACATGATCATGCCAGGGGTGCAGTAGCCGCACTGGAGGCCGTGCTCCTCCCAGAAGCCGTCCTGGAGGGGATGGAGCTCGTCGCCGTCGGCGAGGCCCTCGATGGTCTGGACCTCGGAGCCGTCGGCCTGCACGGCGAAGACGGTGCAGGACTTGGTGCTGCTCCCGTCCAGGAGGACGGTGCAGGCGCCGCACTGGCTGGTGTCGCAACCGACGTGCGTACCCGTGAGGTTCAGGCTCTCGCGCAGGAAGTGCACGAGCAGCAGCCGCGGCTCGACCATGGCCGAGCGTTTGCGGCCATTCACGTTGATGGTGATCGGTACCGGTTCAGACATCGGGACCTCCTCTTCGCTTTCGTATATGCATGGCGCCGCCTAGGCGGCTCGGTCGTCTACCTGTTGCTCGATCGACTTGAAGAACTGGCCGATGAGGAGGCGCGCCACGCCGCCCAGGAGCCTGCCCCCGAGCCGCGCGATCGTGCCGCGCGCCTTCACGTCGGCGCGGTAGTGCATGGTCGTCCCGGTCCCGTTCTGCGAAAGCTCGACGGTGGCGTCGGCGCGAACGCCGCCCGGCTTTCCCGACCCATCGATCCTGAGGCGGTACGACTCGGGCGGGGCCTGCTCAAGCACCTCGACGCGGCCGGTGTAGGTGCCGCGCACGGAGGCGATGCCGACGCGCATGGTGGACTCGTAGGTGTCGGGCGCGACCTCTTCGAAGCTCTCGACACCAGGGAGGGCGCCGGAGAGCACGTCGGGGTCGAGCAGCAGCTCGTAGAGCAGCTCCCGCGACCCGTTGAATTCCTGCTCGCCCTTGATCTCCACCGTCGCGCTCCCTCTCGGAGTCTAGATGCCGTTCGTATTCAGATCCTTCAGGAACTCGTAGGTGCGCTGCGGCGCATCGGGATCCTCGGGAACTGGCAGGATGGCGCCGTTGTAGTCGGTCACGCCGATCGACTCGAGGCGCTTCAGTTGCGCGCGTACGGTGGCCTCGTCGCCCACGATGGCCATCTCGGCGACGCCGCTGACGCCCTCGGCCGCGATGACCTTCCGGTACGAGTAGATCTTCCCGTAGACCTCCCAGACCTTGCCGCAGGAAGCACGGGCGGCCTCCTCGTTGCTGGTCACGGAGATGGGGATGCCGGCGATGATGCGGGGCGCGGGGCGGCCGGCGGAGTCGGCCGCCTTCGTGATCGTCGGGACGGCGGTCTGCTCGATGTAGTTCGGGCCGCACCAGAACATGCTGGTCCCGTCGGCGAGCTCGCCCGTCACCTTGAGCATCCCTGGGCCCAGGGCCGCGATGAGCACCTTCGGGCGGCCGCCGCCGGGCACGTCGAGCTGGGTGAAGGGGGCGTTGTTCATGTGAACCCGGTACTCCTGCCCGTTGTGGTTCACGAGGTCGCCGTCGAGCAGCGCGTTGAGCACTTCGAGGTACTCCCGCAGGTGGCGCACGGGTGTGGACCAGGTCAGTCCCTGCCAGTCCTCGACAATGAACTTGTGGCTGAGGCCCAGCCCGAGGACGAAGCGTCCGCCACAGGCGAAGTTCGTCGTGAGCGCCTGCTGCGCCATCACCATCGGGTGGCGCGGGTAGGTGGGGACGACGGCCGTGCCCAGCTCAAGCGTGGAAGTGCCCTGCCCGGCGAGCGCGCAGATGGTCATGGCGTCGTGGTTGAGGTGGTTGCCGACCCAGGCGGACTGGAAGCCGTCGGCCTCTATCTGCTGATAGGCCTCGACGATGGACGCGACAGAACCGTCGCCTCCGCCCCGCGGTGCCCTGGTAATGATTCGCATACCCATCGGCGCTCCTCCTGCCGCCCCGGTTCGGGGCCGCCGCGATGATACCCCCGTCGGCTGCGGCTTGTGCGAAGGGAGTGGCCGCCCCACGCTCGAACCATGTCGACGCCGGACATGCACGCGAGCTACTGGCAGGGGGAGCTTGTCCGCCTGCGGGCGCTTGCCGTTGAAGACGCCGCGACGTGGCTCGCCGAGGACTCCGACAGCGAGGCCATCCGGGGGTTGAACTTCGGCATGGAGTTGCCGAAGTCAGCGGCCATGGCGGAAGAATGGGCGGCGACGTTTGCGAACTTCGGCAAGGCCGACGAGTTCATTTTCTTCTCCATCGAGACGCTTGAGGGCGACTACGCGGGCAACATCAACATTCACGGCATGGACCGGCGGAACGGCGTCTTCGAGACGGGCATGCGTATCTTCCGTCCGTACCGCGGGCGGGGATACGCGACGGAGGCGAAGCGGATGGTCCTCCGCTACGCCTTCCACGAGCTGCGCTTCCAGAAGTACAACCTGCGCTGCCTGGAGACGAACGACGCCATCATCCGCCACGCGAAGCGCCTGGGGTGCCGGGAGGAGGGGCGGATCCGCCGCGCCGCCTACACCGAGGGCGGCTACCTGGATGTCCTGCTCTTCGGACTCACGCGGGAGGAGTTCGACGCCACGGAGGACTGAGCCGCGCCAGCCGCTACACTCCCCTCCATGACCGACCCCGCCGCCACTAGTGACACCGACGCCTTCCGCGACGCGGCCCGCGCCATGGCGCCGGTGACAGTCGAGGCAATCGAGGCGCTGGGCGGCGCCTTCCGGCACCTCGACCGGGGATCGATGTGGGAGCTGCAGTCACAGCTTCGCCCGCTACAGGAGCGACTCGAGGCGGCCCTTCGCGACCTGCACGAGGCGCCCCTGCCCGACCGCTTCGTCCCTATCAGCGAGCAGCTCGGGGGCGGCGCGGAGGCAGCGCTCGAGGCGCTGGGCGCCTTCACGCGCCCGTCGCCGCGGGAGGAGCGCTCCGGGAACGTGCTGGCGGGCATGCGCGGGATCGCGCAGGCCCAGGAGCTGCTGTACCCGCTGCGGTCGCTTCATCCCGCCCTGGGGGGCCTCTACGCCGAGCCTGCCGTGCGGGACGACCTCGCCGCCCTCGACGCGCACAGCTCGGACCCGAAAACGGGCATCCAGCGCAGCGGTCCCGACGACGACCCCGATGCCCGCGGGGAGTTCCACCTGTACGTCCCCGAGTCGCTGGACGGCCGCGAGGCGCGACCGCTCGTGGTGGCGCTGCACGGGGGCATGGGGCACGGGCGGGGCTTCCTCTGGACGTGGCTGCGGGAAGCGCGTAGCCGCCGCTTCCTCCTGCTGGCCCCGACGTCTGTGGGCCCCACCTGGGCCCTCATGGGGCCGGACGCCGACCGCCAGCGCCTGCTGCGCTCGGTCGAGTTCGTACGCGAACGCTGCAACGTCGACGGCGACCGCATCCTGCTGACGGGGCTTTCCGACGGCGCCACCTACGGCCTCTCGACGTTCCTCGCGGGCGAGACGCCGTTCACCGCGATGGCGGCGGTCGCGGGCGTCTTGCACCCAAAGAACATCGAGGACGGGGCCATCCTGGGGGCGGAGGGGAAGCGCATCTCGATTACGCACGGGACGAAGGACTGGATGTTCCCGGTGCAGCTCGCGCAGGCCGCACAGCAGGCCCTGCGCGAGGCAGGCGCGGACGTGCGCTACCACGAGATAGCAGACCTCGCGCACGCGTACCCGCGCGAGGAGAACGTATCCATCCTGGAGTGGTTCGACCCGTCTTTGGGGCTCGGGGGAGGGGACGGCTAGCCTTCGCCGGGCGGGAGATCCTTCGACGCTTCGTCGTACTGGCGGGCGAACTTGCCGATGTCGGGGTCGGGGCCCATGGCGGCGTCGACCTCGGCGCCGTAGGTGGCCTCGGCTTCGGCCACCTTGGTGGCGAAGCTGAGGTGATGGGCGAAGCCGCTCATGACCCGGGTCATGGAATGCCCGGCGTCGTCGGGGGCGGTGGGGCAGGGTGGGGGCTCGACGTCGCTCGTCACCCGCTGCTTGAAGACCTCGTCACGGGCGCCACAGACCTCACAGGCGAACTCGTACAGCGGCATCCCGGCCTCCGCTACCCCTCGCCGATGCCGGCTTCGGCGAGATACGCCTCGGCGGCGAGGGCGGCGGTGGCGCCGTCGCCGCAGGCGCTCACGAGCTGCCGCGCGGCTTCGACGCGCAGGTCGCCGGCGACGAAGAGGCCCGGAACGGTCGTGCGCATGCGCAGGTCAACGCGGGCGTGCCCGCCCTCGTCGAGCTCGACGAGGCCCTTGAGGAGGTGGCTGTTCGGGGTCTGGCCGATGAAAATGAAAACCGCGCCCACGGGCAGCGTGCGGACATCGCCGGTCTGCACGTTGCGAAGCTCGGCCCACTCGACGCCGTCCGTCCCCACAATGCGATCGACGACGGTGTTGCGGATGATCTCGATCTTCGGGTTGGCGAACACCCGCTCCTGCAGGAGGGCGCTCGCGCGGAAGGTGTCGCGGCGGTGGACCAGCCAGACCTTGCTCACGTGGCGCGCCGTGAAGAGCGCCTCGTCGAAGGCGGCGTCCCCACCGCCGACGACGACGGCCTCCTGGTTCTGGAAGAAGGCGGCGTCGCAGGTGGCGCAGTAGCTCACGCCGCGCCCGATGAACTCATCCTCGCCAGGGACGCCGAGCTTGTTGTAGTCGGCGCCGGCGGTGGCGATGACGGCATGGGCCTCGTACACGCCTTCGCTTGTCTCGATGCGAAAGGGAGCGCCGGGCTCGGGCTCGATCGACTGCACGTCCTCGTAGCGCAGCTCGGCGCCGAAGCGCTCGACCTGCTGGACGAGGTTCATGGCGAAGTCGGCGCCGTTGATGCCCTGGGGGAAGCCAGGATAGTTCTCGACGAGCTCCGTGGTTGCGATCTGGCCACCCGTCATGAGGCGCTCGAAGACGACCGTACGCCTGCGGGCGCGGGCGCCGTAGAGCGCGGCCGTCAGGCCCGCGCCACCGGCGCCGATGACGGCGATGTCGTAGGTCTCGGGCCTCTCCGCGCTCATGCCGGGGCCACCATGCGCCTGCGCTGCGCTCTCGCTAGGCGATCGCCTCCTCGAGGCGCTTCTTGAGGTCGCTCTTGGGGCGGAAACCGACGATGGTGCCCTTCAGCTCGCCGCCGTTGAAGATCAGGAGCGAGGGGATGCTGCGGATGCCGTACTGGGAGGGGATGGCGGGGTTCTCGTCGGTGTTCATCTTGTAGAAGCTGACGCGCCCGGCGTACTCCTCGCCAAGTTCCTCGACGATCGGGGCCACCATGCGGCAGGGGCCGCACCACGGCGCCCAGAAGTCCACCAGCACGGGCAGATCGCTCTTCATCACGTCTGCGTCGAACGTCGCGTCCGTCACCTCGGGGGTTGCTGCCATCTCGTTTCTGCTCCTCTGCCGGCATGCCGGCTCATTGCTACCAACGGCTATCGTTGTAGTCCGCCGAAGCCTGCCGTGCCTTCTTGCCGCGGGCGTCCGGAGAACACCTTCAAGCGTACCACCCGCGGCGCTCGCGGGGGCGAACGGGGTCTTTCCCAAATTGCCGCGCTCGGGGGCGCTTGCTACCATCCCGCGGAGGTCGCCCCCCATGAGTGGCACGCTCGCGCTTGTTCTCAACCAGAACTACGAGCCGCTGAACGTGTGCAACGTGCGCCGTGCGCTCGTGCTCGTGCTGCGGGGCAAGGCCGAGGTGATCGAGACGGCGAAGGGCGTCATCCACAGCGCGAACCGCCACTTCGCCCTACCCTCGGTGATCCGCATGGTGTACTACGTGCGCCGCCCTCGCCCGAAGCTGCGCCTCTCGCGGCGCGAGGTGTTCGCGCGCGACGGCTGGGCCTGCGCCTACTGCGGCCGCGCGGGGAAGGACCTCACCCTCGACCACGTGGTCCCCCGCTACCGCGGGGGCGCGCACAGCTGGGACAACCTCGTGAGCGCCTGCAAGCCGTGCAACCACCGCAAGGCGGGGCGCACGCCGGGCGAGGCGCGCATGCGGCTGCGCACGCCGCCCTCGGAGCCTCGCGTGCCGATCTACCACGGCTACCTCCAGTACCTCCGGCGCTACCAGGACTGGGGCAAGTTCATCCCCGGCGCGGAGACGGCGAGGGCTGCCGTCTAGATGCCCGAACTCTCCCGCGAAGAGATCCTCAAGGAAGCGCTGCGCGTAGCCGACTCCCAGTTCGGCGGCACGCTCGCGACGATCCACGTCGACGACGGCACGCCCTACCCGGCCTTCGTGCTGTTCCACCTGACGGAGGAGGGCGAGGTCCTCTACGGGAGCGTGACGGAGTCGCAACACACGCGCGACACCGAGTCCGTCCCCGAGGTGGCGTTCCTCATCGACAACCGCGACGTGCTCGGCTACGACTGGCCCGCGTTCGACCGGGTGACGGTGGAGGGCACGGCCGAGCGCATCGATCCGGACGACCCCCGCTACAAAGGCTACTTCGACGCCCTGGTCGCGAAGAACTGGCTCTCCAACTACTTCACCAAGATCGGCAACCTCTACTGCATCGCCCCGCGCCGCATCACGGTCGTCCTTGGCATCGGTCCCGAGCGCTACACCATCGACTTCGACTAGCGGGCGGGAATACCGAGGATCGCGGCGGCCTCGTCGGGGGTGGCGGGGCGCTTGCCGGCCTGCTCGATGACTTCGAGAAGGTCCTTGAGGAGATCGAGGTTCGAGGGCTCGCCCGGACCGGCGTAGTCCTCTAGGCCGATGCGGACGTGGCCGCCGCGCGAGATGGCGAGCGCGGACATGCCGCAGGCGGTCACGTCGCCGGCGCGCACGGCGACGGACCAGGGGAGGCCCGTGCCGGAGAGCATGTCGAGGTAGGCATCCAGGCCGGCGGGCGTGGGGGGAAGGCCGGAGAGGGTGCGTTCACTTCCGAAGTAGAACTTGACCAGTGCCCCGGGCGGGAGCGTTCCCGCCTCGTGCTCGGCCAGCGCCACACGCAGGAAGCCGGGCTCGAAGATGGAGATCGAGGGGCCGAGGCTGTGCCGGTGGCAGGTGTCGAACATCTTGCGGGCGTCGCGGAAGGTGTTGAGGTAGGTCGCCTCGATGTCGGCGGCGCGGCCGTCGGGGCCGCGGCCGCCGACGTTCACGGAGCCGGGGTCGACGAGGCCGATGCGGAGCACGCCTGCCTCGGCGAGGGCGGGGATGTGGGCGTAGCGACGCTCGAAGGTGGTGTGGGGACCGCCGCTCGGCATGGTCGGATAGAGGAGCGCATCGGGGCGTTCGGCGAGGATGACGTTCCAGGCCTCGATATAGGCGGCGGGGTCGTGCTCGGGGGCGTCGCCGACGACGGGCTCGTCGTTGTGGTTGTGGACGATGGCGGCGCCTGCTTCGAGGCAGCGGAGCCCGTCCTCGGCGATCTCGGGCGGCGTGCGCGGGACGGTGGCGTTCCGCGACTTGGGGGTCGCACCGTTGATGGCGGCTTCGATGATGACGGCGTCGGTGAGGTCGGTGCTGGTCATGCGTCTCCTCCGAGCCAGCGATCCTGCCAGCCGGTGTCCGGCTGCTCCTCCGCGAACGGCCAGGTCTCGCCGAAGCGCTCCCGGTAGACCACGGCCTTCACGGGCTTGCGGCGGAGGGGGCCATGCCGGTCGGTGGGGTAGCCGATGGGGAGGAGGCAGTAGAGCTCGTTGTTGTCGGGGATGTCGAGCAGGTTGCGGAGCTCGTCGCCGCCGCGCATGGGAAGGTTGAAGACGGAGCTTCCGAGCCCGAGCCCGCGGGCCGCGAGGAGCAGGTTCTGGACGGCGGGGAAGGTGCTGCCCCCCGGGGTCGAGTGCCGCCCCTTGAGGCCGAGCACGGCGATGATGGCGGGCGCCTCGTGCAGGTGCTCGACGAGGTGCTGAACGCTGCGGAGGGTGAGCCGTTGCGTGCGGGGGAGGTCGTCGACCTTCTCGGGGTGGGCGGAGAGCTCCGGTTGGTAGCGGCTCCAGCCGATCTGGGCCCAGCCCTGCATCTTCGCCTTCACCTCTGGGTCGGTGATGACGATGAAGCGCCAGTCCTGGGCATTCTGGCCGGAGGGGGCGCGGATGGCCGCGTCGAAGAGCTGGAACAGCACCTCGTCGGGGATGGGGTCGGGGCGGAAACGCCGGAGCGCCCTCATCGAGTAGATCGATTCGAAGAGACCAGGGTCGCCGTCTGCCGCCATGAGCGCCTCCCGGGCGGGATTCTACCGGCCCGCCCGTTGTGCTCCCGACGCCCCCACGGCCGTGTTCGTCCCGTACCATGCGGCGGGCAGGGGGAGGGGATATGGACACGGGAGCGAGCACCTCGGCGGAGTGGCAGGTGGCCGTCGACCAGGCCCTTCACGGCGTGCGCTCGGACTCCGACCTCGTCTTCCTGTTCGCCAGCTACCACCACTCGGAGCGCTACCCCGAGATCGTGGGGGCGATCCACGAGCGGCTCGGGCCGCGCATCCTGCTGGGGTGCTCGGGGCAGGCCGTCATCACGACGGGCCGCGAGATCGAGGGGCGACCGGGGATCACCGTCATGTCGCTCGCGCTGCCGGGGGCCAACCTGACCCTGAAGCGCGTGAGCCAGGAGGACCTCGACGCGGGGACGCCCCTGGCGGAACGCCTCCTCCCACCGGACGAGGTGAACGCCTGGGTGCTCCTCTCCGACCCCTTCAGCATCAACACGGAGACGCTCGTCGCGGCGCTGGCCGAGCAGTACCCGGGGACGCCCATCCTCGGGGGGATGGCCTCGGCCTTTCCGGGCGGGCGCAGCGCCTACCTGTTCGAGGGGGGCGACCTCGCCCCGGGCGGCGCGTTGCTGCTGGCGGTCGGCGGAGACTGGACGGTTCACCCCGTGGTGTCGCAGGGGGCGGCCCCCATCGGCGAATCGTGGACGATCACGGAGGCGGAGCGGAACGTCATCGTCGGGATCGGGGGGAGGGCGGCGCTGGACGTGCTCATGGAGACGCTCCGGGACCTGCCGGTGGAGGTCCAGGAACGGGCAGGACGCAACCTGCTGGCGGGCATTGCGATGGACGAGTACGCCGACGACCTCGGACGGGGCGACTTCCTGATCCGCAACTTGCTGGGGGTGGACCGGGAGCGGGGGGCGATCGCCATCAACGACTACGTGCGCGTCGGCCAGACGCTCCAGTTCCAGCTTCGTGACGCGGAGGCGGCGACAGAGGAGCTGAACGCCCTCCTGGACAAGGCGCGCGAGGCGATGGCGGGGGAGGCGGCCGGGGGGTTGCTGTGCGCCTGCAACGGGCGAGGCCAGGGGATGTTCGGCGAGCCTGACCACGACGCGGCCGCGGTGGCGGACCGGCTCGGTTCGGTGCCCATCGCGGGCCTGTTCTGCAACGGCGAGATCGGCCCCGTCGGGGGCACGCCCTTCGTACACGGCTTCACGGCGAGCCTGGCGCTGTTCGTGCCGGTGGGGGAGCAGGCGGGCGGCTAGCTGTCAGGGGAAGTGCCGGTAGATGTCGCGACGGTGCATGAATCTAAGCAAGACGACACGGTCTCCTTCCAGGGCGAACCCCAGCCGGAAGTCCCCGAGTCTGATGCGGTAGTAGCGGCCCGGAGCTGTCACCCTGACCGCCCGAGTAACGTCGGTGATGGCTGTCGCGGCCTTTAGTTCTTCGATGAGCCGCTCCACCCGCCTCTTCAATTCCGCGTTGCGCTCGCGCTTCAGGTCACGGGCAAAGGCGGGCGTGTATTCAACCCTCATCCGTGTCCCGCAGGATCGCCCGGATTTCCTGCTCGCTAACTCTCTCTGTCGTCATGGCTTCTTCCATCGCTCGGGCGAACGCGGCGTCCTCGGCCTCTTCGCTCTCGTGGACCTGCTCGCTCAAGGTCAACTCGATCTCCTCCCCCTCCTCCAGCGCGAGCGGCTCCAACGGCTCCAGCACGCCCCTTGAATACCTGGCCCGGATGGTCCTGAGCATGTCGTTCTCTCCCCGGTCTGTCCCTCCATGATTGCACACGTCCAGCGGCAGCGCGTCTGCGGACGGCGCATACTGGAGGCACGCCTGCGGGAGGTGCGGCCATGACCACGATTTCGGAGCAGGGGACGCTCGTCCGCGCGGGGTCGCTTGAGGAGATCGAGCGCGAGGGGATGAAGGTCATCTCGGCCGAGGGGCGCACCATCCTCGTCGTCCACGACGAGGGGCGGCTGTACGCCCTCGATAACCGCTGCCCCCACATGGGCTTCCCCTTGAGCCGGGGCGCCGTGCGCGACGGCATCCTGACCTGCCACTGGCACCACGCCAAGTTCGACCTCTCCGGCGGCTGCACGCTCGACCCGTTCGCCGACGACGTGCCCGCCTTCCACGTCGAGACGCGCGACGGCGACGTGTTCGTGGACCCGAGACCGATCGAGTCGGACCGGCGCCGCCACTGGGAGGCGAAGCTGCGGGAGGGCCTGGAGGGGCAGCTTTCCCTCGTGCTCGCAAAGAGCGTGATCGGGCTGAACGAGCTCGGGGCGACGAACGACGTGCTGCGCGAGGCGGCACTCTTCGGAGTACGGAACCGGGCGAGCGGCTGGAGCACGGGGCTCTCGATCCTGACGGCCATGGCGAACGTCCTGCCCGTGCTGCAGGAGGAGGACCGGCCCGTCGCCACGTTCCACGGGGTTGTCCATGTGGCGCGTTCGACGGCGAACCAGCCGCCGAACTTCGACCTCGCGCCGCTGGAGACGGAGCTGCGCGACCCGGCCCGCTACCTGGAGTGGTTCCGGCGCTTCGTGGAGACGCGCTCGACGCAGGCGGCGGAGCGCACGCTCCGATCGGCCATCCACCTCGACCTGCCGCGGGACGCCATCGCGGAGATGGTGTTCGCGGCCTGCACCGACCATCTCTTCCTCGACACGGGCCACACGCTCGACTTCGCCAACAAGGCGTTCGAGCTGGTCGACCACATCGGCTGGGAGCACGCGGAAGAGGTGCTGCCCTCGATCGTGCCGGGGCTTACGGGCGCGCGACGGATGGAGGAGAGCTCGAGCTGGCGGCATCCCGTGGATCTGGCGACGCTGCTCGAGGACGTGCACGGGCAGCTGGACGACGCGATCGCGGCCGGCGACGGGCGTCGGCGCGACTGGCGCGGCCACCGCGAGCTGGCCGAGCAGATTCTCGACGGCGAACCGGACGCGACGCTGGAACGGATGCTGGCGCTCGTCCGCGACGGCGTGCCGCTGGAGGAGCTATCGGCGACGGTGGCGTACGCCGCCGCCCGGCGAGCGGTGCACTTCCACGTCTCCAACGAGTTCGGAGACTGGGACACGGTGCACCACTCCTTCACGTACGCGAACGCCGTGGACCAGGCGATGCGCCGCTCGCCGTCGAACCTGCTGGCGCGGGGTATTTTCGACGGGGCGATGTCGGTGTACCTGGAGCGGTTCCTGAACGTGCCCAAGCAGCCGCATCCCGCCCTCTCGGGCGATCCCGTCCTTCCGGACGCCCTCCTGCCCGCCTTCGACGTGCAGGGGCAGGTCGACGAGACGGCGCGCATCGTGGCGGACTTGCTCGGCGCTGGGTGGCGTGAGCAGGTGGTGGAGGTGCTGGGCCAGGCCCTGCTACGGGAAGACTCGGGCTTCCACCAGTTCCAGATCTACGAGGCAGGCGTGCGCCAGTACCAGCACTTCGCCGGGCAGCCGGAGGGCGACCACATCCTGACAGGGGTCGCACGCTTCCTGACGGCTCACTCGCCGACGGTGCGGTCGCGTCTGCAGACGTTCGACATCGCGGCGCGCCTGCACCGGGGCGAGTCGCTCCACGGGGACGAGTAGGGAAGGCGGAGCGGGAAGGGGGCGCCTACTCGGCGCTGAGGCCCAGCGCGGCGAGCCCGAACCCGAGCACGGTGAGGACGATCATCATCACGACGGCGAGCACGATCCACGTGTTGTCGGTGCTCGTGTCGCGTTCGGCGTACTGGGGGTCGTCCACGGCGGGCTCGTCTTCACCCTCTTGAGCGGGGGCGTTCGAGGTCGTCGGCGTGGCGGGGGCCTGGGAGGCGTTGCCAGCTGCGGCGGCGTTTCCAGTGGTAGGAGAGTGCGCCGCGAGCCCGGGGACCGCGCTTCCGATGGCGAGCACGCCGACGAGCGCGAGCAGGCCTGTCACAACCAGCGTTCGCTGCCAGAAAGAGGTACGCAAGGCGAAACGGAAGGTACGGAACCCGCGAGCCTCGGTCAAACCGCGCGCCTCGACTGGCCGGTCCTGGGGACGTAGCGCTCGCTGAACTCGTCCTCGCTCAGGCGGACGCCGTGGCGGCGCTCGCTCACGGCCAGCTCCATGCGGGAGAGCTGGGCCAGTCCCTTGCGCGTGTCGCTGGCGACGCGGGCCTTGTCCTGGCGCTTGAGCCGCTGCTTGAAGAGCCAGTAGACGAAGGTCTCCCACTCCCGCAGGGAGAGGTCCTCCTGGAGCATCGTGCCGGTGTCCTCGTAGTAGGCGGCGCGCAGGTGCTCGCGGTCGGCCCCGTAGACGCGCTGGAACATGCTCTCATGAGCGCGCAGATCGTCGCCCCAGGGGCTGGCGTGGTTCTCCTTGTGGACCTCCTCTTCGACGCTCAGCTGGAGGGCTGTTTCCACGAGCACGCCGTACGTGTAGTTGAGGTGGGCGCTGTACTTGGCCGCGCCGAGGCGCGCCGCGAACTCGTCGTCGTCGAGGTCGATGGGCCAGCGGCCGGTGAAGAGCAGCGCTTCCACCTCGCCCGCCGGGGTCAGCTCGGGGATCTCGTCGAGGAGGCGCTCGGCGAGGAGTAGCCAGTCGAAGGCCTCGCCCGCGATGAGGTAGTCGTAGCGGCGGCCGTTGCGGGTCTCGCCGGGGGCCCGCCAGCGCCCGATCGCGTCGAGCAGGGCCTCGAACCAGTGCATTCCGGAGCGGACGTCCTCGCGGAAACGGGCAACTACATCGTCGACGGCAAGGTCGCTCTCGCCGGGAGACTCGTCCCCCGGGATCACTTCGGGGTCGGCAGCGTCGACGGTGCTAGACATAGCACGTCGGATGATAGCAAAGGCCTGCCTTGCGGACGCGGGAGGGGCCAGACTCGCTGGTAAGCTGGCTCGATGGCGGAAATCATCGGGCACGAGGGCCTGCGGCGGGCCCTGCGCGCCATCGCCGCGATGGAGGAGCCGCCGCACGCGCTGCTCTTCTCGGGGCCGGCGCGCACGGGACGGACGCTGCTCGCGCTGGAGCTTGCCGGCCTGCTGAACTGCGAGACTCCGGCGCTCGAAGATCGTCCCTGCAACGAGTGCCGGGCCTGCCGCCTGATCGCCGATCGCAACCACCCCGACGTGCTCCACCTGGAGCCGGGCGACAGCTTCTGCCGGGGCGGGGGCGGGCACCAGCCCCATCCCGGCTCGCGCGACATCCGCATCTGCCAGGTGCGGGGCCTGATCGAGTCGGTCTCGCGCTACCCGTTCGAGGGGCGCTTCCGGGTCATCATCATCGAGCCGGCGGATCGCATGGGGCTGGAGGCGGCGAACACGCTGCTGAAGACGCTGGAGGAGCCGCCTCCAGCCACGGTGCTCGCGCTGATAACGGCGGCGCCCGAGAACCTGTTGGAGACGATCCGCAGTCGCTGCCGCACGCTGACCGTCTCGCTCGTGGCCGACGAGGCGGTGGCGGCGGGACTGCGGGATCGCGGTTTTCCGGAGGAACTGGCGGCGCGGGCCGCGGCTGAATCGCGGCGACGGCCCGCAGACGCGCTCGCGTTCGCCGAGCAGCCCGACCTGATGGACGACCGCGGGCGCCTGCTCGATCGCTGCGCCGAGCTCGCGGGGGCGCGCGCCGCCGAGCGCATGACCTACGCGGGCGACCTCGCCGAGCGCTGGCGCCGAGACCGGGAGCTGGTCCTGACCGAGCTGGACGTGTGGGAGACGTTCTGGGAGGAGCGCCTGCGGAAGGGAGTGGGCGCGGAAGAGGATGCGCGTGACGCGCTCGACGCGCTGCAGGCGGTAGCGGAAGCGCGCAGCGACCTGGAGGCGCAGGTGGTGGCGCGCATGGCGCTGGAGCTCATGCTCCTGCGCTTCCCCGCGGTTACACTGGCCGCCGAGGGCGCCCCCGCCCCCTCCCGAAACGAGAACGAACCATGACCGATCCCCGGCAGAACGTCGCCGGAGTCCGCTTCCGCAACGCTGGTCCGATCGAGTACTTCCACGCCGCCGGCATGCGGTTGGAGGTAGGCGAGTCGGTGATCGTCGAGACCAACCGCGGGCCCGAGCTGGCGCGCGTCGTGATCGCGCCCGAGCAGGTCGTCGTGAACGAGCTGGGCGAGGATAACTTGCACCCCATCTTGCGCCTGGCGACCGAGGACGACCTCGTCCACGCCAGCGACCTCGCTGCTCGCGCCGAGGAGCTGTTGCCTGAGGCGCGCAGGCTCGCCGAGGAGGCGGGGCTGGAGGGGCGGGTCGACCGGGCCGAGTTCACGCTCGACGGCGAACGGCTGACGTTCCTCGTGAGCGGGGAGGGTGCAGGCGGCCAGCGCGAGTTCTCGCGGCAGGCGGGACGGCGCTGGGACGTGCGGGCGTCGGTGCGGCGCATCGGCGCGCGCGACCGCGCCCGTCTGGCCGGGGGCTACGGGATTTGCGGGCGGGAGCTGTGCTGCTCCAACTGGCTCGAGACGTTCCCATCGGTTTCCATCCGACTGGCGAAGGACCAGGAGCTGCCGCTCAATCCGGAGAAGATCAGCGGCCTCTGCGGCCGCCTGCTCTGCTGCCTCTCCTACGAGGAAGAGGGGTACAAGGAGATGAAGAAGACCCTCCCGCGGATGGGCCAGCGCTGCAGCACGCCCACCGGCGAGGGCAAGGTCGTGGGCATTAACGTCCTGCGCCGCCAGGTGACGCTCAACGTGGGCGGCCAGCGCATCGAGGTGGGCGACCGCGACCTGGGGCTGGTCGTGCGCTGGGATCCCTCCGCACGCAACGCCGAGCCACCGCCCAGCATCACGCGTGAGGAAGCGGTCGCGCAGGGCCTGATCGAGCCCGAGGAAGAGCCAGAGCCCGAGCTGCAGGCAGTGGCAGCCATGCCCGAGGCAGCGCCCATCGAGCTTGGCCGCGAGTCCGCAGATGCTCCCGGACGCGACCGGCAGCGCCCCTCGCGCCGCCGCGGACGCGGCCGCCGGGGCGGGGGAAGCCGGCAGGGCCAGCAACAGCCGCAGCAGCAAGGCGAGGACGCACCGAAGGGCCGGGTGTTCCGGCGCTCGTCCGGCAACCGCCCGCCGGGGCAGGGATCGGGCGACTCGCAGTCCTCTGGCCAGCCCCCCGCCAACGCTGGCGGAGACCAGCCGCAGGGCAGCGGCCGGCGACGCCGCCGAAGGCGACGCCGTCGCGGGGGCGGCGGTGGTGGCGGGGGGAACGCCGGGGGCGGCGGCGACTCCTAGGTCCGTACCCGTTCCGCGAGCTCCTGGATGTGCTCGACGACGAGCCCGGGAGACTCCATGGGGATGAAGTGGCTGTTCTCTTCGAGGACGAGTTCCTCGGCGTTCCGCAGTTCCCCGACCAGGCCCGGCCAGGTGGGGGAGACCATCATGCTCCACTGCTGGTCCGGGGTTGGGGGCGGGGCGCGGAGGATGCGAATCGGCAGGTCGAGCTCGCGAAGGAGGGGGTACGGGCTCCAGGCGCGGTTGCCGGCGTAGACGGCCGCCTCGACCAGGGGCGGGCAGGCGAGGACGTAGCCTTGGCCGTCGGGCGCGGGCAGGAGGCCGTGCTCGCAGTAGTCGCGGAGGACGCGGGGCTCCCAGCGACGGAACGGATCGCGGCCGGCGAAGCTCTCCACCATCTCGTCGGGCGATGACCACTCGTTCCGGCGGCGGGCCACGAAGTGCTCGGCTTCGAACGCGGGCTCGCGCTCGTAGAGCGAGGGCTTCATGAGGACGGGGTCGACGAGGAGGAGTGCTGCGAATGTTCCCGGGCGCAGCGCCGCGGCGGCAGCGACGGCGGCGCCGCCTTTCGAGTGGCCGACGCCGATGGCGCCACGGAGGTCGAGCGCCTCGCAGAAGGCGGCGACATCGTCGGCGACCTCGCTCCAGGGGTAGGGTGGCTCGGGCTTCTCGCTACGGCCGTGGCCGCGCAGGTCGAGGGCGATGCTGCGCTGGTCGAGGGGCTCGGCGATGGCGTCCCAGCAGCGTGCGTGGAAGCCGGTTGCGTGTGCGAAGAGGACGGTGGGCTCCGCGCCCTCGCGCTCGAAGTAGGCAAGCTCCACGCCGTTCGCCTGCACGCGCCCCTCGGTCGGCTGCATCGCGCGATTATCGCCGCGGCCGCGCTCAGGCGCTTCCCGGCCGGGGCCCCAGGCGCCGGGCCAGCTAGAATCGGTTCATGCCAGACAACCCCGACCTCGAGAAGGCGCTCGCCCAGCTCGCCGCCACGCCCACCAGGCTCGCCCACCTCACCGTCGAAAGCACCGATGAGGACCTCGACGCCGCCCCGGAAGGCGAGTGGTCCGCGCGGGTCGTGCTCGCGCACCTGCGGGACGCGGAGTCGCTTGAGTTCCGCGTGGGGCTGGAGCGGCTTGTCGCCGAGCCGAACCCCGCGCTCTTCTTCCTGCCCCCGGATCAGTGGGAGCGCGAGCGCAACCAGGAACGCGACGACAAGAGCGTCCTGCTGGGCGACTTCGCGCTGCAGCGGCAGGCGTCGCTGAACGTGATCGCGACGATGCGCGAGTCCGACTGGGAGCGCACCGCGCCGGGCCCACGGGACGAGCCCATCACCGTCGCGCAATTCGTCCAGATCTGGGCGGGGCACGACACCACCCACCTGGGGCAGATCGAGGCGCTCCTGGGCGAGACGGTCGAGGGTGCGCAGGAACGCCGCGCGCGCCCGCCCGAGTAGCGATGAGTTCCGAATCTGGATCGGCAGGCTCGGACTCCAGGAACTCCTGGACACCAGTCGTACCACACGACACGACGCCTGAGGCCGCAGCCCGACAGCGGGAGTGGTGGCTGGGGCTGAGCGAGGGCGAGCGGCTGCAGTTCGTGTTGGACCTGACCAATGCCGGCATGGAGGCGCGCATGGGCGTGCTCCGGGAGGAACACCCGGACGCTTCAGAGGCGGAGCTGACAGCCATCTGGACGGAGGAGCGCTACCGCGACTCTTTGCCGGCCGACTTCCTCGCGCGGGCGGTCCAGGCGATCCGGGAGCGGGACGGCTAGGTCGCCGCGGCGGCGCCGGCCAGCTGGCGGGCGCGGGAGAGGCGCGCGGTCCCCTTGTTCGCCGCGAGCACCTTCTCGATGCTGCGGGCGAGCTCGTCGCTGACCGCGGCGCGCTCCAGGTCGAACTCCTGCTCCAGCCCGTCAGTGTCGTGGATGACAAGGCGCACCTCGTCCGAGCCCGGACGGTCCTGCAGGAGCGCAGCAACGCTGCTCAGGAGGGCCTTGTCAGTCATCTCGTCCTCGGTCTCGTAGATGGTGATGACGAGCTGGGCAGAGTCGCGGCCGACCGGTGAGCGCACCTCGGGCGATTCCGCTTCCGTGGTGGCGGCGGGAGGCGGTGGGGGCGGAGCAGCGCCGTTGCCGTTGCCGTTCGGGGTACGGGCGGCGGCAGGCGGGGCCTGGGGGGTCTGCGGGCGCTGAGCGGGGGCGCGGCGGCGACCGCCGCTCCGGCGGGGTTCGACCTGCCACTCCTCGGGCCGGAAGCCGATGAGGGTGCCCTCGGTCGCGTCCCACGGGGCGGCGCGGCGGGCACTCAGGTTGAGCCGGTCGCCACGATCACGGCAGTCGACAGAGACGAGCACGATCTGGCCCTCCGCCCAGGTGTCCTCGCTGGAGATCTCGAGCACATCGCTCCAGACGGCGAGCTCGGCCCGGCCGGACAGGTCCTCGAGCGTCACGAGGTAGTAGCGGCGGTTATCGCGTGTGTAGCGGACGGTGACCTGGGTGATCATGCCGGCGACCCGCACAGTCTGGCCCGCTAGCTCCAGCGAGAGGTCGGCGAGCTGGACCGGGTTGTGAGCGGCGAGCTGCTGGGCAGCACGGCGGAAGGGGTGCTCGCTGAGGTAGACGCCGAGCAGCTCCTTCTCCCATCGCAGGCGCTCGTCCTGGTCGAGGGGAGCGTCGATGAGTTCAAGCGCGGGCATGGGTGTGTCCACCTCGCTGCCGAAGAGGTCGAACATAGTCGACTGGCCGCTGTCGCGGAGCTCGCGCTCGCGCTTGGCGAGGTTGGCGATGCGCTCGCTGTTGGCCCGCAGGGTGCCCCGGTCGCCGATCTCGTCGAGCGCGCCGGCGAGGGCGAGGTGCTCGATCGTGCGGCTGGTGGCCCCCTCGAGGTCGGCGCGCTTGCAGAAGTCGTCGACATCGCGATAGGGGCCGTCCTTCCCGCGGACGGCGATGATGCCCTCGACGGCCGCCGGTCCGACGTTCTTGATGTCGCCGAGACCGAAGCGGATGGCGAGGGCGCCGTCATCGCGGTGCTCGACGGCGAAAGTCCTGGTGCTGGCGTTGATGTCAGGCGGGAGCACGTCGATGCCGAGGCGGGTGCACTCGGCGACGGCCTGGGCGATGCGCTCGAAGGGGTCGGGGGAGCTGCCGGCAAGCTGCAGGACGGCGGTGAGGTACTCGACGGCGTGGTTCGTCTTGAGGTAGGCGGTCTGGTAGGCGATGTTCCCGTAGCACCAGGCGTGGGCCTTGTTGAAGGCGTAGCCGGCGAAGGGTTCGATGAGCTCCCAGACGGCGCGGGCGCGGTCCTCGGGGTAGCCGTTGGCCGCCGCGCCCGCGATGAAGCGCGAACTCTCGGCGGCCATCACCTCGGCCTTCTTCTTGCCCATGGCCTTCCGCATCACGTCCGCTTCTCCGAGGGTGTAGCCGGCGAAGCGCTGGGCGATCTGGAGCACCTGGTCCTGGTAGACGATGACGCCGTGGGTGTCGGCGAGGATGTCGGCGAGGTCGGGGTGGGGGTGCTGGATGGCCTCCTCGCCGTGGCTGGCGCGGATGTAGGTGGGAATGTGGGCCATGGGGCCGGGCCGGTAGAGCGCGACCATGGCGCAGATCTCGGCGACGCTCTTCGGCTTCAGCTCCTGGACGTAGCGCCGCATGCCGGCCGACTCCAACTGGAACACGCCGAATGTCTCGCCGCGGCCGAGCGTGTCCATGGTCGCGGGGTCGGCTTCGGGGAGCTTGAGCAGGTCGACCTCGACGCCGGTGGTCTCGCGCACGAGGTCGACGGCGCGGCCGAGGATGGTCAGGTTGGAGAGGCCGAGGAAGTCGACCTTAAGCAGGCCCATGGCGTCGACCTGCTCCATCGCGAACTGCGTGGTGGGGATGGCCTGCTCGTCGCCACGGCCGGTGCGCTGGAGGGGAACAACCTCGGCGAGCGGCTCGCGGGAGATGACGACGCCGGCGGCGTGCGTGCTGGCGTGGCGGGCGACGCCCTCAAGCTGTTGCGCCATGTCGACGAGGCGCCGCACCTGCGCGTCGGTGTCGTACGCGTCCTTGAGATCGGTCGACTGGGCGAGGGCGTCCTCGAGGGTGATGTGGAGGGCGTTCGGGATGTAGCGGGCGACGCGGTCGGTGTCGGCGTAGGTCATGCCGAGGGCGCGGCCGACATCGCGGATGGCGGCCTTCGCGCCGAGGGTTCCGAAGGTGATGATCTGGGCGACCTTGTCCTCGCCGAAGCGCTCGTAGGCGAATCGGATGACCTCGTCGCGGCGGTCGTCGGCGAAGTCGAAGTCGACGTCCGGCATCTGGCGACGTTCGACGTTGAGGAAGCGCTCGAAGACGAGGTTGTTGGCGACGGGGTCGATGTCGGTGACCCCGAGCGAGTAGAGCGCCAGCGAGGCAGCCGCGGACCCGCGCATGCCCATAGGGATGCGCTCCTTGCGGGCGAAGTCGGAGATCTCCTTGACCACGAAGAAGTAGTCGGTGAATCCGGTCTCGCGGAGGACGTCGAGCTCGTAATCGAGGCGCTGCTCCAACTGGGGCGTGAGGGTCCCGACACGGGAGGTCAGCCCGTCGCGGCAGAGCTGGCGCAGGTAGGCGTCGTTGGTGACCCCATCGGGGGTGTCGGGCTCGGGCAAGAGGGCGCGATCGAAGCTGAGCTCGAGGTCGCAGGCGGCGGCGAGCATCTCCGTGTTCGTGATGACCTCGGGGGTCTCGGGGAAGAGCGCGCGCATCTCCTCGTCGCTGCGCAGGTAGTAGCCCTCGCCGTCGATGCGGAAGCGGTCCTCCTCGTCGACGGTGGCGTTGGTGCCAATGCAGAGGAGGACGTCGTGCGCTTCGGCCTCGTCCGCGCTCGTGAAGTGCCCGTCGTTGGTGGCGACGACGGGGATTTCGAGCTCGCGGCCGATGGCGATGATGTTGGGGTTCACGCGGCTGAAGCGTTCGACGCCGTGCTCCTGGACCTCGAGCGCGTAGTGCCCGTCGAAGACCTCGCGGTACCAGCGGGCAACCTCTATGGCCCCATCGCGGTCGCCTTCACTGAGGCGCTCGAAGAACTCGCTCGATGGGCAGCCGCTGAGGACGGTGATGCCGGCGCTGTGCTCCTGGAGCAGCTCCCGGTCGATGCGGGGCTTGTAGTAGAAGCCCTCCAGGTTGGACTTGGTGACGAGCTGGAGGAGGTTGCGGTAGCCGGTCAGGTCGCGCGCGAGCATGGTGAGGTGGAAGGGCTGCCGTTCGCGGGTGCGGCTGTGGCGCGACTCGGGAGCGACGTACGCCTCGAGCCCGATGATCGGCTTGATGCCGCGGTCCTTCGCTTCCCGGTAGAAATCGAGCGCGCCGTAGAGGGCGCCGTGGTCCGTCATGGCGATGGCTTCCATGCCCAGTTCCTGCGCGCGATCGAGGAGCTGGGGGATACGCGACATCCCGTCGAGGAGCGAAAATTCGGTGTGCGTGTGTAGGTGCGTGAACATTTTGGTGTTCGGCCATCGTACGCCCGGGAAGGGCCCTTTGGGAGACCCCTGCCGGGGCAATTTGCGACGGTTTGGCCGCTCGAAACTCTACCGGCGCGATCCCCGGTCAACGGGGTCGCTTACGTCACCCTTCGGCAGCCTGAAGCGGGGGCGTGGGGTTATGTCCCAGAGCGTCGCCGGCTAGTCGAGGGTGGCGCCTTCGATCGCGGCGAGGCGCTCGCCGCTGCCGGCGCCGGGCCAGCGCGAGTGGACGACCGCCCAGGCCAGGGCGACGGTGAAGAGCGCGCCCTGGAGGAGCACGACGGTCGCCCCCGAGGAGACGTCGATGAACCAGGAGACGTACACGCCGACAAGGCCGCTCGCGCCTCCCAGCAGCGCGGCCAGGGCGAACATGCGCGTGAACGAGTCGGTCAGGAGGCGGGCGGTGACGGGCGGGATGACGATCGCGGCGGCGATGAGGGTCGCGCCGAGGACCTGCAGGGAGGCGATGACGGTCGCCGCCAGCACCAGCGAGAAGAGGGCTTCGACCCAGGGGACGGGCACGCCGTAGGTGGTCGCGACGTCGGAGTCGAAGGTCGTGAAGAGGAGCTGCTTCCAGAAGGCGAAGATGGCGGCGGCGGCGAGGATGAGGACGCCGCCGATGACGGCAAGGTCGCCGGCGGTGATGCCGAGGATCTCGCCGAAGAGGGCGGCGTCGAAGTCGCGGGTGAACTGGCCGTGGCGGCTGATGAGGGCGACCCCGAGGGCGAAGGCGCAGGTGGTGATGATGCCGATGGCGGCGTCGCCGCCGATCTGGCGGCGGCGGGCGGCGGCGTTGATGAGGAGGACCGTGAACACGCCCCAGAGGGTGGCGCCGATGTAGAAGCTGATGCCGGAGACGAAGGAGACGACGGCGCCGCCGAAGATGCTGTGCGCGAGCCCGTGGCCGATGTAGGCGAGGCTGCGCAGCACGACGTAGACGCCGACGGCCCCGCAGAGGAGGCCGACGAGCGTGGCCGCGACCATGCCGCGCACGAAGAACTCGAACTGGAACGGTTCGGTCAGTTCGCCCACGGCTAGCCGCCCACGGGGGTCGCGGGGGCGGGCGTCTCCTCGGGGTCACCCTCGCCGGCCATGGCCTCGTCGAGATGCTCGACGACGTAGATGGCGTCGCCGCGGCGCAGCACGAGCATGTCGGCGCCGTAGGTGCGACGGAGAACCTCGGGCGTGAGGACGTCCTCGGGAGCGCCGTCGGCAACGAGGGCGCCCTCGCCGACGCAGACCAGCCGGGGCAGGTGGGTGGCGACGGCGTTCAGGTCGTGGGTGGTCATGAGGATGGTCGTGCCGGCGCGGTTCAGCTCGCCGAGGAGGTGCATGATCTCGTGGCGCGTCTTGATGTCGACGCCGCTGGTGGGCTCGTCAAGCAGAAGGAGGTCGGGGTCGCCGATGAGGGCGCGGGCGAGGAAGGTGCGCTGCTGCTGGCCCCCGGAAAGGGCGCGAATCTGGCGACCGGCGAGGTGCCCGATGCCGAGCCGGTCGAGGATGCTTTCCAGCAGCTCGCGGTCGTGTCGGCGGGGCCAGGGCCGCCAGCCCATCTCCCGCCAGCGTCCCATCAGGACGGTCTGCCCGACCGTGAGCGGGAAGTTCCAGTTGATGGTTTCCACCTGGGGGACGTAGCCCAGCCGGAGCGCGCGCTCCCCGACGCGCGGGGTCGCCTCAATTGAACCGGCGAAGCGGCGGGTCTGGCCGGCGATGGCGCGCAGGAGGGTCGTCTTGCCCGAGCCGCTCGGCCCGACGATGCCGGCGAACTCACCGCGCCGCAGGGTGAAGGTGACGTTCCGGAGGACGGGCGTGCGCTCGTAGCCCGCGGTCAGGTCGCGGAGCTCGACGAGCGGTTCGCCGTCGGGATGCGGGGGTGGGCGGTGTCCGGGCGCGCTCGGCGCAAGCTCAACCACCGGCGTACTCCTCGTAGGGAATCCAGCTGTAGCTCACGTCGAAACCGTCGAGGGCGGAGGCGTCGCCGCCGAGGCTGGTGACGATGGCGCGGACATTCTCGACCATCATCGCGAGGTAGGTGTTGTTCGGGTCGCCGGGTTCGCCAGGGAGGTCGTCGTCGCGGAGGGTGGCGACCTGCACGGCGCCGGCCTCGTTGGCGATCGTGTCCAGCACCTCGGAGGGGAAGACCTCAGAGCCGAAGACGGCGGGCGTCCCGGCGGCGCGAATCTGCTCGATCAGCTCGGCGACCTCGCGGGGGGAGGGCTCGGAGAAGTCAGACGGCTGGATCGCCCCGATGATGGTGAAGCCGTAACGGGGAGCGAAGTAGGGGAAGGAGTCGTGGTAGGTGAGGAGGACGCGCTGCCCCTCGGGCACGGTAGCGACGGCCGCCCTGACGGCCGCGTCCAGCTGCTGGAGGCGGGCGGCGAAGGCGTCGGTGTTGGCGGCGTAGTAGCCGGCGTTGTCGGGGTCGAGGCGGGTGAGCGCGTCGCGCACGTGGACGGCGTACTCGCCGGCGAGGATGGGGTCGGTCCAGAGGTGGGGGTTGGGGTCGCCACCCTCACGGGGGAAGGAGAAGTCGTAGACATACTCGTCGGGGGACACGGTGGACTCGCCGAGGAGCAGGATCTCGACGCCGTCACGGCGGTTAGCCTCCGCGAGCTCGAGGGCCGGGAGCTCGAGGTTGAGACCGTTGGCGACGATGAGGTCGGCGAGGGCGATGTCCTTCGCGACGGAAGGGGCGGGTTCGAAGGTGTGGGAGTTGGTGCCCTCGGGGACGATAGCGGTCACGTTCACACGGTCCCCGCCGACGTTCTCGATGATGTTTCGGATGGGCGAGACGGTCGTGACCACGCGGATGGTGGATGCGGTGTCGCCGTCACCTTCCGGGCCGGCATCGCCACCGCCGCAGGCCGCGATCAAGGCGCCGAGGAGCAGGAGCAGCGGCGCCGCGAGGGCGAGCCGTTTCAAGGCGCTGGCAGTCAGGTGGAGGGGCACGACGGCAGGGTACCGTCCGAGGGTTGCAGTTGCAATTGGCTGCAAGAAGGTGGCGATGGCATCTGGGCCGCACCGCTACCCGGCGTCGCACGCATTGCCTTACGGGGGAGCAAGGAAGAGTGCTGGGGTGGACGGAGGGATTTGAACCCTCGATCTTCAGGGCCACAACCTGACGCGTTAACCACTACGCTACGCCCACCGCGCAGGCTCCGATCGTACCCAAGCGCGACGCCAGCGGCTAACGGCGACGGTTGTAGACTAGCGCTCCCATGGATTTCCACCTGCCGACCGAGACGGAGCGCTGGCGCGGCGAGCTCGTCGAGTTCCTGCGTGCGGAGATTCCCGAGGGCTTCGAGGGCGACGACGACTTCTTCGATAACGAGGAGCAGGCGCCCTTCGCCAAGCAGTTCATGCGGAAGCTCGGCGAGCGGACGTGGCTGGCGCCTCCCTGGCCGAAAGAGTACGGCGGGATGGGCGCGACGGCGCTCGAGCAGATGGTGCTGAACGAGGAACTGGCCTACCACCGCGCGCCCTCGGGCGGGCGACTGTTCACGATCGGCATTACGGGTCCGACGGTGCTCGTGCACGGCACCGACGAGCAGAAGACGCGCCTTCTCCCCGAGATGGCCTCGGGGGAGGCCTGGTACTGCCAGGGATTCAGCGAGCCGGAGACGGGCAGCGACCTGGCTTCGCTCCAGACGCGCGCGGTTCGCGACGGCGACGACTACGTGATCCAGGGCCAGAAGATCTGGACCTCGAACGCGCACCTGGCCGACAAGATGATCGTGCTGGCGCGGACGGACCAGGAGGTGCAGAAGCACCGGGGCATCAGCGCCTTCATCCTGGACATGCACGCCCCCGGCGTGACCGTGCAGCCGGTCCCCAACATCGCCTACCGGAACGACTTCAACCAGGTGTTCTTCGAAGACGTGCGCGTGCCCGCTGACGACCTGCTTGGCGGCGAGAACAACGGCTGGCGCGTGGCGATGACGGTGCTCGACTACGAGCGCTCCAACATTGCCGCCATCAGCGGGGCGCGGCGCACGGTGGCCGACCTCATTCGCTGGGCGAAGGAGGAGCACGGCGGCCTGCGCCCCTGGGACGACATCCACGTGCGGAACAAGCTCGCGGGGCTGTACGCCGAGGGCGAGATCGGGCGGCTGGTGGCGTACCGGACGGCCTGGCTGCAGTCGAAGGGCGAGGTGCCGAACTACGAGGCCAGCATGGGCAAGGTGTGGTTCGCGATGTACGGGATCAAGGTGGCGAACGCGGGCGTGAACCTGATGGGCGGCTACGGGCAGCTGGCGCCGGGCTCGAAGTGGGCGCAGCTCCGCGGCCGCGTCGAGACCGCCTACCTGCTCGCGGTATCGGGGCCGATCGCCGGCGGCGCGGGGGAGATCCAGCGCGACATCATCGCCACGCGGGGCCTGGGGCTGCCTCGCGGCTAGCCCGGTCCGGCCGTCTGCCGGCTACTCTTCGTCCTTGCCCACGTTGGGGATGACGATGCGGTGCTTGAGCTTCAGCCCCTCGTCTTCCTCGTGCTCTTCCTGGGTCGTGGTTTCCTCAACGCCCGCGCCCGCGTGAACGATGATGCGCTTCACCGACCCCAGGCCGAGCAGGGGCTCGATGAGTACGTAGCCGCTGACGGCTTCGCCCTCGGGCAGCTCCTCGAGGTCGAGGGTGATCTCGAGGAAGGCGATGTGGCCCGCCTTGGTGACGTCCTCGCCGCAGTACATGGCGCGGCAGATCCAGACCGTCGTCTCGGCGCCCATGGCGACGCCGCCGTGGAGGCGGCCCTCCACGCCATCGCGCTGCACGAGAATCCAGGGGGCCGAGGTCTCGATGCGGTAGGCGCCGATCCACGTTCCGCGGTTCTCGACCCTCACCTCGACGGCTCCGGGGAGGCCCTCCTCGTCGACCGCGATCGAGGCATCGTCGGGCCCGCTGATCCGCAGGTCGGGCGCGCCGATGAGGCGGGAGCGCAGGCTCGTATCGACGGGGGGCGTGGGGTCCTGGTGGGGCTCGATGCCGAGGTCGGGGAAGGAGGTGGGGAAGTGCAGGGCGGGGCAGCCGTCGAATCGGAATGAGTCAACGCAGAAGAAGTACGTCTGGGGTGAGAAGGCCGCCCGCACGGCAGGGATATCGAAATCGGGCATGTTGACCTGCACCGGCGGCCAGAGCCGGGCGATGCCGTCGGGTCCGGGCGCGGGCCAGGGATCGGCGGTGGGTGTGGCCTCGGGGGTGGGCGTCGCCTCAGGCGTCTCCTCTTCGGCGGTCTCCTCGCCGTCTTCCGCAGCGTCTTCGTTCGTAGCCGGCGTCTCCGTGGGAGTGGGCTCGGGCGTGGCCTCGGGCCAGGGAGTGGGGGCGAACTCGGGATCGTCGTACAGCCGGGCGGGGTACTCGGGCGGATAGCGCATGCAGCCGTAGACGAGCTCCGGATAGGTGTAATCCCCGCGGACGAACCAGGGGGTCGCTCCGTAACCCGAGTCAATCCAGGTGGGGGAGGTCGTGTCGTCGCAGTGCCAGACCTCGCCCCGGAACGGGTCGCGGAAGGGGTACTCGCTCGAGTCCCACCAGGCCAACCACTGGGATTGGTGGTCGAAGTCGTACAGGGGATGGTTCGTATCGAAGAACCCGTTGTAGGCCCAGACGGCGTAGTACCAGTCCTCCAGGTTGGCGGGGTCGCCATCGCCGGCAATGGGTATTGACGGGTTGTTCCACTTGAGGGCGAGCATGCGGGCGGCCTCGGCCACGTTGAAGAGGAAGTGGGTGCCGACGAGCCCCTGCTTGGCGCTGGGGTTGCCCGAGCGGTTCTCCATGCCCGTGGTGATCTGCCCGAGGCCGAAGCCACAGTCGAAGGAACGCAGGCCGGGCCCGACGCCGCCCCAGGGAACGTTCCCGTCGGCGTGGGCGAACTCGGATTCGACCCAGACGATCGACTTCAGCAGGGTCGGGGGGATGCGCAGGGAGGGGTCGGGCGCCTGCTCGAGGCGCTCCTCGCGCGATCCCGTGAGGAGACCGGGGTACTCGAGGTTGTGGGCTTCGCCGGAGGGGGTCGTCAGGAACGTGACCGCCTCGCCGGCGGCGGCCAGCTCGATCGCGGCGAGGTAGAGGCCGGCGTTGTTGTAGGCCTCGTAGGTATCGAACTCGAACGGCTCGATTCCGAAGCAGGCTTGCGCCTCCACTCCCTCATCGCGCCCCGAAAAGACGACCATCAGCACGGCCGCGGCCACGGCCAGCGCCGCTAGCGCGCGGACCATCCGAAGAACCTCGAGAATCCGTCAAGCGACTGCCGCGCCGACCCACTCACGATCTCGAGCCGGGGGGTTCCGGGCTCGTCAAAGCTGTAGCCGCTCCAGTGGCTGACGGCGAGGGCGGCGCCGTCGCGGCTGTAGGCAAGGGGTACGTCGAAGCCGGCCGGCCCCTGCGCGCTGACGCTGCCCGGAGGAGGCGCGGAGGGCTCGTTGCCGAAACTGGGCGTATCACCCGAAGGGGACCAGGCGGCGCCGAGGGCCTGCCCGGTCGAAGTCGATGCAGCCGCGACGGCGCCGCCGCCCCCGTCGATGGAGACGACGTGGGGGAGGTAGCGGAGCCCCTCCCAGAGGTTCACCTCGACGAAGGCCAGTTGAGCGCCGTCTGGGCTGAGGGCCCAGTCGCGGGTGACGTGCGTGCTCAGCCAGAGAACCTCGGCGCCGTCGCGCGTCAGGGTCGAACCGCGGGCGTCGATACGGACGGTCAGCAGCCGCCCCTGCGCGTCGAACCCGACGGGCGCGACCACGCCCGCGCCCATATGGGTCTCCAGCACGGTTTCCGTGCCGTCGAACCCGACGCGGGCGACCGCTACACCGGGCTGCCCCTCGACCGTGCGGACGTTGCGGGTGACGACGAGGGCCGTGGCATCGGGGGTCCAGAGCACGTCCTGGAGGGGATTGAGGCCCTCGGCGAGCCTGCGGGAGAGTCCGGTCTCCAGGTCGAGGACGATGAGGGCCGCGAAGGGCCTGCCGGCGATGGCCGTATCGGGCGAGAGCAGGGCGACGTGGCGGCCCGTGGGCGAGACGGCCCCGCGGAGGCTATAGCCGTGCAGGTGGGGGACGGTCGCGATCTCGATGGGGGCGGCGTTCGCAGTCGCACCCACCACGGTGACGACGGTGGCGGCGCCGGTGTTCTTCGCCACCACCGCGTACTGGCCGCTGGCGGCGCCGGCGAAGGCCGTCCGCGGGGGGCCGCCGCTCTGCGCCAGCAGCGCGACGGTGGCCACGCCGAGGAGAACGACGGCCAGGACCAGGACCGCGAACGGTCGGCGGCGGTCGTGCGCGGCGCGCGCGCGCAGGCGCCCCGCGGCTGCCCGCGAGCGGGCCAGCAGGGGAGTGACGCGGCGGAAGGAGGATGGTGCGTTCATGTGTGGGGATCTACGACTGGAGCCGCACCGAGGACGTGGACCCGCTCGACCGGGACCGTCTCAGCAGGCGCAGGAGTATCCCCGCACCTCCGGCGAACGGTGTCGTTCGCCGGAGTAACACCATTGCGAACCTAGCAAGCACCCCGCGATCGGTCAATGCGCGGAACCGTTCGGGAAAGGAACGGAATAGCCGTCAAGCAGGTGGCTGCTAGCATGAGGAAAGCGTGATCTTCCAGCTCATCGACGTGCTCCGGGAGAACCCGGCGGCGTTCTTCGCCTACCTGGCGGCGATCGCGATCGCGCTCGTGACGGGCATCGCCTTCCATGAGTTCAGCCACGCCTGGGCGGCGAAGGAGCTGGGAGACGACACCGCCGCGAAGCAAGGCCGGCTGACGCTGAACCCGCTCGCCCACCTCGACCCGATGGGGACGATCCTGCTGTTCATCGTGGGCATCGGCTGGGGGAAGCCGACCCCGGTCAACCCCTACCGGCTGCGGGTCGGGGTGAAGCGGGGCAACATGCTCGTGGCGGTTGCCGGACCTCTCTCGAACTTCGTGTTCGCGTTCGTGGCCTCCATCCCCCTCATCTTCGGGTGGGTGGAGCCCCTCTCGTTCGACTACATCGAGCAGGCGAGTGGCAGCCAGATCCTGGGGACGTTCCTGGTGCTTATCGCCTTCCTGAACGTCATTCTCGGGGTCTTCAACCTGATTCCCATCCACCCGCTCGACGGGTTCAAGGTGCTGCTCGGGGTCCTGCCGGACGAGCTGTCGCAACCACTTGCGTCGCTCAGCCGCTGGGGCCCGGCGCTCCTGATCGGGCTCATCCTGATCGGCTTCATCGCGCCCGAGTACAGCCCCATCGGCTGGATCTTCGACGGCGCTGCGGACCTGTTCCTGGAGGTCATCACCTGATGCTCGACCGCGTCCGCCAGGTACGCGAAGCCTCGATCGGCCCCGATGCCGCCGACCTCGCCCTCGCGCGCGAGTTCCTGGCCGGCGACCTGCTGGCGCTCTTCGCCACGCAGGAACCGCGTGACCAGCGCCACTCGGCGAGCACGGCCCGCTGGCTGATCGAGCACGGCCAGGCGAACGACCACGACCTGCTTGTGGCGGCGCTGCTGCACGATGCGGGCAAGGGCGCGCAGCGGACCCGCGACCGCATCGTGCACGTGCTCACGGAGTGGCTGCCAGAGCCGCTCATCGCGGACGAGGCGTCGCGCTTCGAGATGCGGCGGGCGCTCGCGCGCAGCCGCGCGCACAGCGAGCGGGGGGCGGAGCTGCTCGTCGCCGCGGGGGCTTCTCCGCGGGTGGTCGAGCTGACCCGCCTGCACCATCGGCCAGCAGGGCAGGATGCTATGCTAGCCCTCCTGCAGCGCGCCGACGGCGCGACCTGACTGGCAACGGATTACGCATGGCCGACTCGAGAGAATCGAAGATCGTCATCATTGGCACCGGCCTCATCGGGGCCTCGGTGGGCCTGAACCTGATGGCCCGCAAGGACCGCCGCTACGAGGTGGTGGGCGTCGATCGCAGCCGCCAGAACGCTCGCACGGCGAGGGAGATGGGCGCGGTCGACGACACCGTCCGCTACCTCGACGAGGCGGTGCGGGACGCGAGCATGATCGTGCTCGCGGTGCCGTCTCGGGCCGCCGAGGAGCTGCTGGTGGCGATGGAGCCCCACGTCTCCGAGGGGACGATCATTACGGACACGTGCAGCACGAAGGCGTCCTTCATGGCGAAGGCGCACGAGGTGTACGGCAACCGGGTGAGCGTGATCGGCAGCCATCCGATGGCCGGCTCCGAGCGCAGCGGGCCCTCCGCCGCGAGCGTGGACCTGTTCCAGGGAGCGCCCTGGGCGGTGACCCCTTCGGCCGTGGCGAGCGAGTCCTCGGTGCGGGTCGTGCTGGGGATGATCGAGCAGGCGGGGGCGGTGCCGATCTACGTCGACCCGGCCGAGCACGACGAGGTAGTCGCGGCTGTGAGCCACGTGCCCCTGCTGCTCTCGGTCGCGCTCTTCAAGGTGGTACGCGACAGCGGCTTCTGGGAGGACGCCGAGCAGCTCGCCGGCCCGGGCTTCCGCGACATGACGCGACTCGTGATGGGCGACCCCGAGATGGCGACGAGCATCGTCGGCACCAACCGTTCCGCCATCCTCTCCTGGCTGCGTCGCTACCAGGGGGAGCTGGACACGATCATCGAGGCGCTCGAGCTGAGCGACGAGGAGACGGAGCAGCTGGCGGAGGGGATCGAGCTTCCCGAGGACGGGGATGAGGCAGCGGCGACAGGGGCCGACGCCCTCATCGAGAGCCTCTTCACGCGGGCGCGGCTGGAACGCTTCGTCTTCGACGACCACATCGTGGGGCGCCAGATTCCCAAGGAAGGCACCGAGACGCCGCGCTCGGGCGACGTGATCGGGCAGATGTTCATGGGGGCCTACCTGTACGGACGCCTGAAGGAAACGCTGAATCGCGGCGAGGAACGGGAGCGCGAAGCCGCCCGCCGGCGGGGCGAACTGCGAGACCGGTGAGGGTCCGCAGCCCCGGCCGCCTGCGCGCCACCCTGCGCGTTCCGCCCGACAAGTCCATCTCGCACCGCGCCCTCATCCTGAACGGCATCGCCGAGGGCGAGGCGCGCGTCGAGAACCTGCTCGACTCGGACGACGTGCGCTCGACGGCCGCCTGCATGGCCGCCCTCGGCGTCGACATCGACTGGCCGACCGGTTCCACCGAAGCGCGCATCCGGGGGGCAGGTTTGCACGGCCTGTACGAGAGCGACGACACGCTCGACTGCGGCAACAGCGGCACGACGATGCGGCTGCTGACGGGACTGCTCGCGGCCCAACCGCTCTTCAGCGTTCTGACCGGGGACGATTCCCTGCGGGGGCGGCCGATGGGCCGGGTGATCGAGCCGCTGCGCCGCATGGGCGCCCGCATCAGCGGGCGGCGGGGCGACACGCTCGCGCCAATCGCGATCCGGGGCGGGAACCTTCGCGCCATCCAGTACGAGATGCCGGTGGCCAGCGCCCAGGTGAAGTCGGCGCTGCTGCTGGCGGGACTCTCCGTGGAGGGCCGGACGCGCATCAGCGAGCCGGTCCCAACCCGTGACCACACGGAGAAGATGCTGGCGGCGATGGGCGCGCCCGTCGCCCGCGAGGGGCGCTCCGTCAGCGTGAGCCGGCCGGGGCGGCTCCAGCCGCTCGGGATGCGCGTTCCGGGCGACATCTCCAGCGCCGCTCCCTGGCTGGTGCTGGGCGCCTGTCACCCCGATGCGGAACTCCACATCGAAGGGGTCGGCATCAACCAGACACGCACCGGCCTGCTCGACATCCTCGGGCGCATGGGCGCCTCGATCGAGCTGCAGGAGGAGCGCGAGACGAGCGGCGAGCCGGTGGCAGACCTGGTGGTGCGTTCCTCGACCCTGAGCGGGGTGACGGTGCAGGGCGGGGAGATCCCGCGGGCAATCGACGAGCTGCCGCTGGTCGCGTTGCTCGGCTGCTTCGCCCACGGAACCACGGTGGTGCGGGAGGCGGAGGAGCTGATCGTCAAGGAGTCAAACCGGATCGAGACGGTGGTGACGATGCTCTCGGCCATGGGGGCCTCGATCGAGGCGACGGCGGACGGCTTCGTGGTCGAGGGGCCTTGCCAGCTCCAGGGCGCCCGCCTCGACGCCGCCAACGACCACCGCATGGGCATGCTCGGCGCGGTCGCGGGAGCGCTGGCGAACGGCGAGACGCGCATCGAGAACGATGCGGTCTCGGTTTCCTACCCGGACTTCTGGCGGGCGCTCGAGTCGGCCGCGCCCGAGGCCGCACCGACGGCGTGAGCGCGCAACCCCGGCCCCTCGTGATCGTCCTCCACGGCCCATCGGGGGTCGGCAAGGACACCGTGATCGCGCGGCTGCGGGAACGCACCGGGATCCACCGCGCGACCAGCAGCAACAGCCGCCCGATGCGCGAGGGTGAAGCGGACGGCGTGGACTACCACTTCTTCAGCCGCGAGGCGTTCGAGCGGAAGATCGAGGCGGGCGACTTTATCGAGCACGCCAGCGTGTACGACGACTACAAGGGCCTGGAGCGGCGGGAGCTCGAAGGGCCCCTCTCCAGGGGCGAGGACGTGCTCATCCGCACGGACCTGCAAGGCGCCAAGGCCCTGCGGGGCATGTTGCGAGGCGCCGTGTTTGTACTTCTCAGGGCGGAGAGCCGGGAGGCGCTTCGCGCCCGCCTCACCGCGCGCGAGACGGAGACGGCCGAGACGCTGGCGCGGCGCCTCGCGGAAGTCGACGAGGAGCTCGCGGACGCGCCCAACAACGACTACGTGGTCGTGAACCGCGAGGGCGCGCTGGAGGAAACCGTCGACGAACTCGTCCGCATCATCGAGCGCGAACGCGGGAACCCGGACCGGGAGGCCGCGGGCGTGCGCTAAGCGCGCCTACTTCTTCTTCTGGGCGAAGTCGAGCTCGATGTAGTGGTCGGCGGCCCTCTTCAGGTTACCGGCCACGGACTGCCCCAGCCCTGCCACTTCGACCCTGATGCCACGGCTCTGCAGCACCTCGACGAGGTGCTGGAAATCGCCGTCGCCCGAGACGAGGACGGCAACATCGAGCCGGTCGGCCATCGTGATCACGTCGAGCGCGAGCTCGATGTCGACGTTGGCCTTGATGGAGCCGTCGGCGAAACGCTTCAGGGGCTTGGTCACGATCTTGAAGCCCTTGCCGAGGAACGGCTCGACGAAGCGCTGGGTCTCGCGGCTGACGCCGGGGTCGTCGTGGACGGGTGAGTAGGCGATGGCGCGCACGAGGCGGCGGCCGTCGGTCACGCGGTCCAGCACGAGCCCCCAGTCGATGGGCCTGCCGCCACGGGTGCGGTCGCGGGCCAGCTCGACGTTGGCGCTGTCGACGAAGACGCCGACGCGGGGCATCGTGCCGACGCCGGCCTTGCCGTTGCCGGAAAGCCGGTCGATCGCGCGCTCCTGCAACTCGACCAGGCGGGCGAGCTGCTCGTTCTGCTCCTTCAGGGCGTCGAGGAGGGCGGCATCGGCGGCGCTGTCCTCGGCTGCGGCCGCGGCGCGGGAGCGGCGACGCGGGGCGGCGCGCTTCGTCGCCTCCTGCTCCTGATCGCTCGCCTTGGCGGCGGGGGCGCGGCGGCGCGAGGGGCGCGGCGCGGGAGCGTCCTCGTCCTCATCGCTGCTGGCCCGGGCGGGGGCGCGGCGGCGCGAGGGGCGAGGCGCGGGAGCGTCCTCGTCCTCGTCACTGCTGGCCCGGGCGGGGGCGCGGCGGCGAGAGGGTCGCGGCGCCGGAGCGTCCTCGTCCTCGTCGCTGGCGGCCCTGACGGGGGCGCGGCGGCGGGAGGGTCGCGCCGGGGCCGCTTCCTCGCCGTCATCGCCGGCGCGGCGGCGGGAGCTGGCTCGCCTCGGGGCGGGCTTCTCCTCGTCCGCGGCCTCGGCTTCAGCCGCGGCGGCGGTCTTGGCCGCACTCGAGCGTCCTCCGCGCGTTCCGCGGCGGCGGCGCCGAGCGGGGGCGGGACTCTCGTCTTCGTCGGTGGTGTTGGTGGTCGTAGTTTCGGATTCGTTAGCTTCCGGCGCCTCCTCCTCGGAGGTACGGCTGCCGGTCAGAAAGTTGAGTGCCATGTGGGGTTACGTTCCCATCCTTTGCAAAACACTGATACGGGCGGCGACGGCCCCCGCGATCGCGCGGAAGCCCTCGGCCGACGCCGAGTCTCCCTTGTCGACCACGAGCGGCACGCCCTGGTCGGAGCCCTCGCGAATGCGGGGTTCGATCGGGATTTCGCCGAGGAAGTCGATGCCGAGCTCCTCGGCGGCGTCACGTGCGCCGCCGTGCCCGAAGATGTCGTATCGCGTCCCCGTGTCGGGGGCGATGAAGTAGCTCATGTTCTCGATCATGCCGAAGACGGGCACATCGAGTTTCTCGAACATGGAGACCGCCTTCATGGCGTCCTCCAGCGAGACATCCTGTGGGGTCGAAACGATGACGGCTCCGGCGATGGGCGCTTCCTGCGCCATGCTCATCGAGGCGTCGCTGGTGCCGGGTGGCAGGTCGATGATGAGGTAGTCGATGTTCTCCCAGGGGACGTCGTGCAGCAGCTGGCGGACGGCGCTGCCGATCATGGGGCCGCGCCAGACCACGGGCGTCCCCTTCGGGAGGAGGAAGCCGAGGGAGACGAGCTCGACGCCGTACTTCTCGACCGGACGCAGCCCTTCAGTCTGGTTCGCCTGGAGCCCCGCGGCCAGACCGAACATGGTGGGGATGTTGGGGCCGGTGATATCGGCGTCGACGAGCCCTACCCGGGCTCCCGTGTCGGCGAGGGCGACGGCGAGGTTGGTGGCGACGGTCGACTTGCCGACGCCGCCCTTGTTCGAGGCCACCGCGATCACGTTGCGCACGCCCTCGATCGGCTTCTGCCCCTCGCGCGGGTCGCTGGCGCGCACCTGCGCTCCCCAGTCGAGCGCGACGGACTCGACCCCGGGCAGCCCCTCGAGCGCGGCCTGGACGTCGGTCTCGATGACGTCCTTGAGGGGGCATGCGGGCGTCGTCAGCTCGACCTTCACGGTCACGGCCCCGCCCTCGATGGTCAGCTCTTCGACCATCCCGAGGGAGACGATGTCACGGTGCAGTTCGGGGTCGTTGACGGTGGCGAGTGCGGCGAGAACGGCGTCCCGGTCCACGGCGGTGGGGGCGGTCATTGCGGCTACGGCATCCTGACGGCGGCGGTTTTCCTCGAATGCGTGTGCGCCGAACGGGAGGGAGAGTCCGCGGGGAGATCACGGCGGAAACGCGAGAGAAGGGCGGCCCTTATGTGGGTTGTGTGCACGGTGCCCGGTTCGATGGTACCCCGCCTTGTGACCACGGGCCAGCGGCACAACGGAGCGAAGGCCGATGTCCTACTGGCTCGGGGTCTCATCGGAGAGACTTGCGATGGCAGCCTGGAGGGCAGCCATCTCGATTCCCTGCTCGAGCAGCGCTGCCACCTGTTCTTCCATCGAAAGGTCTTCGCTGTCCTGCAACGCGACTGAGCGGACGTTTCGGTAGGTAGTGAAAAGGTAGACCCCGTCGTCGTCGCCGTCCTCGTGGTAGCCCAGCTCTTCAAGGGCAGCCGCGAGGAGGGTGAAGGACGGGCTATGCCGCAAGCGGCAACTCCTCGACGGACACGTTATGGAGTTCCGGGCTGGGCTGTTCCTGCGGTGGGTCACCGATTTCGTAGGTCATGCCACGCTCATCCATGAACTTCGCAAGCGCTTCACGACCCTCTCGCTTGATGCGCCTGACCAGCAAGACGTGGGCTTTCCCGTTTCTCGTCTCGGCCTCTTCGCGCGTGCTGCCGGCGGTGATGATGCCGGTCTCAAGCGCCTTGGTGGTCCAGTGGCCCTCGCGCTCCACACTTCGAACAGTCACCTTGAAGTGAACAGTCGCCTGGACGGCATCAGCCATGTCCCACCTCCTGAACTGACAGTCAACGGGTCCCCAAGGAAGTCGGGGTTCCGTGTATCGAACGGTACACCCGCTGAAGCAGTACGGTAAACGCTTCTAGCTAATGGGTTTATCTAGGTTAACAAGCTAGCCCGGCAACCGTGGCACGAGGGGACATTACCGGTGCAGCTCAGAGGCGCAACGGCCTACGCCCCCCAGGGCGTGATCGCTTGCTTGAGCTGCGCGTAGCCCTCGAGGAAGCCGGGGCGCTCGCCCGCGTAGACGGCGTCGAACTTCGCGAGCGCGTCGTCGAGCCAGGCGTGCAGCTCCGTGTTCCCGGGGTTGGCGTCGCGGTAGGCGTCGCGGATGAGGACGAAGTGGATGCGGGGGTCGTAGGGGCGCTTGGTGCCGCCCATCGATTCGTCGCCGTCGAGGAGGCGGAGGAGCATGGCGTCGGCCGAGCCCAGCGTCTGCTCGTGGATGGGCGGGCCGTGCATGCGGTACATGACGGAAGTCATGTCGCGGCCGTTCCCGGTGGTGTAGCCCATCTCGCCCCAGAGGTCGCGCATCCTCGCGTTACTGCCGACGGCATCGACGACGCGCTGACCGAAGGCGCGCAGGGGCTCGGAGACATCGGCGAGCAGATCGGTGAGGCGGTCGCCGTCGAGGTCGGTGGCGAGGACGATCGTGTCCTGCTGCTCGATCAGGTCCCAGAGGAGCAGCCCGTAGTTGGTATCGGAGATGTGCTGCTCGATCTGGCCGCTCCAGTTCTCCATACCGTCCTTGAAGTCGTCCGGGAGGAGGCTGACGATGCGGTCGACGCGCTCGCGGTGCTCGACGTAGCCATCGACGGCGTACTTGCGCCCGACGTTGAACTTCGTGCCATCGAGCATCCAGGAGAGAAGGCCGGCGTTGATGCCGTCCTCCATGGCCTGGGTGGGCTTGAAGGCGACCCGGCCGATGGAGCCGGTCTCGTGCACCATCTGCAGGAAACGCCGCCCCGCGTAGGCCATCTGGATGCCGGGGGTGTTCATCTCGGAGTGGATGTTGCCCGTCTCGGGATCGACCTCGAAGACCGAGCGGTTCTGGGAGTAGGGGAGGCAGGGCATGCAGCGCACGACGGTGATAGGGCCGTAGGGACGCACGTTGCAGTAAACGCCCGCCTGCGTGCGCAGGGGCGCGTTCCCGGACTTGCCCATGACGACCACCCGTCCGCCCTGGCCGTCGTTCACGTAGGCGTCGCCCGCCGTCGACCACTTGATCGAGGTGCAGGGCATGTTGCCGAACCAGCTCAGCGCCTCCAGCTTCGTGTCGTGGCGATACTGGGCCCACATAGGGACCCCGTAGAAGGGCAGGCCGAGGATGTCGATGGCGGCGATGGTGCCGAGGAGGGCGTAGGCGTCGGTGAGGGAGTGGGCGACGGGGTTCACGGTGCCGTCGAAGTTGCCGCCCTGCCAGATGACCGCGTCGGGGTAGCCGTCGGGGCGAACGTCGGCGGGCTCGAACAGCTCGCTCAGCGCGCCGAGCAGGTCGCCGCCGTCGTGTTCGGTGCGGGCAATCTTCATCAGGTCGGGCATGTCGTCTTCTCCCAGCGATTCGTGTGTGGCCTGTGGCCGTCTGATGCTGCTAGCCGGCCGCGAGCTGCCGCAGGACGTAGGGGAGGATGCCCCCGTTGCGGTAGTACTCGAGCTCGACCGGCGTATCGATGCGCACGAGCGCCTCGAAGGTTGTCGTGGTTCCGCCAGCGTCCGTGGCGGTCACGGTCACGTGGCCGCCGGGGCGGAGCCTCTCGGCGATGCCGTCGATGGCGAACGTCTCTTCCCCGCTCAGCCCCAGGGCGTCGCGGCTCTCGCCGGCGAGGTACTGGAGCGGCAGGATGCCCATCCCCACGAGGTTGCTGCGGTGGATGCGCTCGTAGCTCTCGGCGATGACGGCGCGGACGCCGAGGAGGCGGGGGCCCTTGGCCGCCCAGTCGCGCGAGGAGCCGGTACCGTACTCCTTGCCCGCGAGGACCATGAGGGGGGTGCCCTCGTCGCGGTAGGCCATGGCGGCGTCGAAGATGCTCATCTCCTCGCCGTCGGGGAGGTGGCGGGTGACGCCGCCCTCGGTGCCGGGCGCGAGCTGGTTGCGGAGGCGGATGTTGGCGAAGGTGCCGCGCATCATCACCTCGTGGTTGCCGCGACGGGCGCCGTAGGAGTTGAAGTCCTCGCGCTTGATGTCGCGATCAAAGAGGTAGGCGGCGGCGGGGCTGTTGGGGGCGATGCTGCCGGCGGGGGAGATGTGGTCCGTCGTCACGGAGTCGCCGACCATGACGAGGACGCGCGCGCCGTCGATGTCCTCGAGCTCGCCTGGTTCCTCGGCGAGATCCTCGAAGTAGGGCGGGTTCTTCACGTAGGTCGAGCCGTCGTCCCAGCCGTAGCGGCTGCCCTCGGGGGCTTCAAGCGTGCGCCAGGCGGGATCGCCCTCGAACACGGAGCCGTACTGGTCCCGGAACATCTCCGAGCGCACGGCCTCGCGCATGGAGGTCTCGATGGCGTTCTGCGAGGGCCAGAGTTCGGCGAGCATGACGGCGTTCCCGTTAGCGTCCTCGCCGATGGGCTCGGTGAGCGGGTCGAAGTCCATGTGCCCGGCGAGGGCGTAGGCGACCACGAGGGGCGGCGAGGCGAGATAGTTGGCGCGCACGACCGGATTGACACGACCCTCGAAGTTGCGGTTGCCGGAGAGCACCGCTGCCGCCACGAGGCCGCCCTGATTGACGGCCGCGGCCACGTCGGGGTCGACGGGGCCGGAGTTGCCGATGCAGGTGGTGCAGCCGTAGCCAACGAGGTTGAAGCCGAGCTCGTCGAGATAGGGCGTGAGGCCGGCAGCGTCGAGGTAGTCGGTGACGACCTTGGAGCCGGGAGCGAGGCTGGTCTTGACCCAGGGCTTGCGCTGGAGGCCACGCTCGACGGCCGCCTTCGCGAGCAGGCCGGCGCCGACCAGCACCTCGGGGTTGGAGGTGTTCGTACAGCTCGTGATGGCGGCGATGACGACGGAGCCGTGGCCCACCTCGAAGGAGGCGCCGTTGCGGGCGACCTCGACGGGAGGCGCGCCGGCGGCGTCGCCGGCGAGCTCGGCGAGGGCGTCCTGCCAGGCGTCCTTGGACTCGCGCAGGAGGACGCGGTCCTGGGGGCGGCGCGGTCCCGCGAGGGAGGGCTCGACCTGGCCCATGTCCAGCTCCAACGTGGCGGAGAAGCTGGGGTCGGGCGTGTCGTCTGTGCGGAAGAGGCCCTGCTCCTTGCAGTAGGCCTCGACGAGCGCGACCTGGTCCCCGTCGCGGCCGGTGAAGCGCAGGTAGGCGAGGGTCTCGTCGTCGACGGGGAAGAAGCCGACCGTGGCGCCGTACTCGGGGGCCATGTTCGCAATGGTGGCGCGGGTGGGGAGGGGAAGCTGGGAGAGGCCCGGTCCGAAGAACTCGACGAACTTCCCGACCACGCCCAGTTCGCGCAGCATCTGCGTGACGGTGAGGACGAGGTCGGTGCCGGTCGCGCCCTCGGGGAGGGCGCCGGTGAGGCGGAAGCCGACGACTTCGGGAATCAGCATCGAGACGGGCTGGCCGAGCATGGCGGCCTCGGCCTCGATGCCGCCCACGCCCCAGCCGAGCACGCCGAGTCCGTTGATCATGGTGGTGTGGGAGTCCGTGCCGACGAGCGTGTCGGGGTAGACGAGGCCGGTGTCTTCGTTCTCGAAGACGACGCTCGCGAGGTACTCGAGGTTGACCTGGTGGACGATGCCCGTTCCCGGCGGCACGACGCGGAAGTTGCGGAAGGCCTGCTGGCCCCAGCGCAGGAAGAGGTAGCGCTCGCGGTTGCGCTCGTACTCGAAGCTCACGTTCTGGGCGAAAGCGCCGTCGGAGCCGTAGGCGTCGACCTGGACGGAGTGGTCGATGACGAGGTCGACGGGTTGGAGGGGGTTGATGCGCTCCGGGTCGCCGCCCATCGACTCCAGCGCCTCGCGCATGGAGGCGAGGTCGACGACGGCGGGGACGCCGGTGAAGTCCTGCAGGAGAACCCGGGCCGGGGCGAAGGCGACCTCGCGCTCGTCGCCCGAGTTGGGGCGCCAGTTCGCCAGCGCCTCGATGTCGTCGCGGGAGACGGCGTCGCCATCCTCGCGACGGAGCAGGTTCTCGAGGAGCACCCGCTGGGTGAAGGGGAGGCGGGTCGCCGCCTCGCCCGTGAGGACGGAATCGAGCCGGTGGAAGGCGACGGTGCGCCCTCCGACCGTCAGCGTATCGCGGCTGTTGAAACTATCGAGCATGGAGAAATCGCCCCGCCTGTTTCCTTCACACGATCTCTTGCCTGGGGCCCGTCGGGCCCGGATCGGCGCCTTCGGGACGAAGCTCCTTAAGTATACCGCGAGCCCGTTCCGGACCCGGCGGAGGGGCCTGTGCGCCCCGTCTCGCGCCTATACTGCCGACAGGGCCTGTAGCTCAGCGGTTAGAGCGCCCGGCTCATAACCGGTTGGTCGGTGGTTCGAATCCACCCGGGCCCATGACTCGCGACGCAGTGAAGCCTCCCTGCTGCTATCGCCCGGTGCCGTCCACGTCGCGCCTGAGTCGGGACGTGCTTCAGCTGCTGTGCGAGACCTCGCCCGGGAAGCCGGGGTTGTCGATGTGCTCCAGCATGCCTCCCGCGGCCATCTGGCGAATGACGCCACTCCCCTCGCCCTGCATCAGGCTGTAGAGCCAGGGCAGTTCCGCGGCGCTGATCTGGTTGAGCTCATCCATGTCCTTATCACGGAGCTCAACGGACAGGCAGGCCAGGCTGTCTACAATCTGATCCGTCGTTCGCGCGCCCACCAGCGGCAGCACTCCACGCTGCTGCACCCAGGAAATAGCGACCGCGGCCGAGCTGGTCCCCAGCCTGTCGGCAATCTCGTCTACCTTTCTGGCAGCGGCGAAGTCGCGTTCGCTGTAATCCTCCAGCGAGCTGAACCAGCCGCCGTCCAGGCGGCTGCCTGCTCGTTCGACATCTCTGGTGTACTTCCCGGTGAGGAAACCGCCGCTCAACGGTGAGAACGCCGTCACGGAGATGCCCAGGGCATTGGCGCAGGGGATGACCTCGAGTTCCAGATCACGTGAGACGAGGTTGTATTGATACTGCAGGGCCGAGATTGGTTCCCAGCCGCGTATCGTCGCCGCCGTCTGACCTCGCGCCACGACCCAGCCCGGCGTGTTGCAGAGACCGAAATGCAGCACCTTGCCCTGCTGCACCAGGTCGTTGACCGCGCGCATGACGTCCTCGATGTCGACCGAGAAATCCCAGAGGTGAATCCAGAGCAGGTCGATGTAGTCGAGGTTCATTCGGCGCAGACTGCCCTCAACCGACTGGACCATGCTCTTCTTGTGGTTGCCTCCGCGATTGGGATCGTTGGAGATTCGAGGGTCAAGGCCGCTGTGCATGGCGTTGGTGTACTTGGTGGTGACGACATAGCGCTCGCGATCGGTGTTGACGAACTCGCCCAGCACCTTCTCGCTCTCTCCGTCGTTATAGACCGGCGCCGAGTCAAAGAAGTTGCCGCCCAGCTCGGCGTACGCTTCCATGATCCGGCGACTCTCGAGCGGTCCGGCGCGGCCTGGCCCTTCGGGGCCCATCATCATCGTTCCGAGAGCGATTTCGGACACCCGCAGTCCGCTTCGGCCAAGAATCTTGTAACGCATGCCGTCGGGCCTCCGTACCAGGGGTTCCTCACGGTACCGCGCATGTGTATCAGAGTGAAGTTGGGTGGCCGGTCGGCATGCGGCTCATCGACGGCCACAGCCAGTACGTCGAAGTCAGGACGGTGGGCGCGTCGTCATCGAGCCCACGGCTACAGGCTGAACAACACTTCGAAGGTGTTACGCCAGCCTTCCCGACGACTCGGATTCCCGCTCCAGCCTTCGGCCCGCACGTACGACACCTTGGGCCGGGCGGTGACGACCTCGCCGGCGCTACTGGTCCACCCGGCAGCTGACGATGTCGATCCCGTAGTACTTGCGATGGTGTACGGATGAGGCGTAGTGGCGCAGGATGCGGACGGACAATTCCTGCTCGTCTTCCAGCGCCTGATCCTGACCCAGATAGGCCATCCGGTTCTCGATGTTGCCCTGGATGGCTTCGCCAGAGGCGACCACGATTTCGAGCTCGGCCGAGCCGCCATCGGGACGGATCGTGGCCACCAGCCGGCGCTTCTCCTCCGCAGAACCGTCCTGCTCTTCTTCGAGCAGGCTCAATATGGCTTCTTCGCCCACCAGCCGCAGCCGGTTTCCCCCCTCCTCGGTCCAGGAGTGACTCTCGGCGTACTGGGAGAGAAAGTCGTCGATGGCAGCGAGGGACGACTGGGACAGTTCCGCCTGCAGCTTCCTGGCGCGAAAGCTTGAGAGTTCCGTGAACAAGGTCATGGCGATAGCCGCCATGCCGCCCACAACAATCGTGTTGCCCACCAGGTGACCGGTGACCCCTTCGAAGAAGCTGCTGAAGGCCGCGGCGGACAGACCCAGGACCATTGAAACGCCCGTGATGGTGGCCTTCTTCTGGTCAACCTGGCCGGTGAAGACCGTCTTCGCCCCCTCGACGAAGAGCATGGCGAATATGACGATGTAGGCTGCGGTCACCACCGGGCTGGGAATGGCGATCAGCACGGCAAGGAACTTGGAGAAGAACGCAACGCCGACGGTCAACGCGCCGAGGCAGAGCCCGACGCTCCTTGCGGCGACGCCGGTGAAGCCGATATAGGCGACCGTGGCGGACCACGGGGCGGCGACCGGCAGGGTTCCGAGGAGGCCGGAGAGGAGGGTCCCCCCGCCGTAGACGTTGAGGCCGCCCTGCACCGTGCGGAAGTCAACAGCGGACTGAGCGCGGTAGGAAGCGCGGTAGATGACCGAGAGGTCACCCACAGCCTTCATGAAGGCGGTGAGATTGACCACCACGAATACGGGAAGCAGCGCCCAGAAGTCCGCGTCGAAGGCCAGGTCGAGCACCGGCCACCTGAAGGTGGGGAGGCTGACCCATGCGGTGTCGGCGACGATGTCCGCGTCGTAATAGCCCAGGGGAACGGCCACGAGCAGACCGACGGCTACGGTGACGGCCAGGATCCACATGCGCCAGAGGGGCTTGTCCTGCAGGGAGATAAAGACGCCGGCGGCCAGGGCGGCCATGCCCGGCGCGAGGAAGAGCAAGGTCGATTCGCCTTCCGGGGGGGTGACCGCCCTGCTGATGATGAAGGGCATGGCCGAGACCGCCACGAGCATGACCACCACGCCACTCACCGTCTGCGTGAACACTCGACGGAGGGAGGCCAGACGGAGGGTAAGGACCGCCTGAACCAGGGTGGAGACCACCACGAGGCTGGCCAGCAAACCGGGCCCGCCGACGGAGAGAGCCAGTGCGCAGACAGCCAGGAAGGGGACATTGAAGTTGGACACCACCAGGCGGCCCGAGCCCAGGTGACGCAGCTTCAGGGTCTGCAGGATCATGCCGGCGCCGGTGACAATCAGCACGGTAAACGTCACCCACGAGAGGTACGCGTCTGACTCGCCGGATGCCCGCACCACCAGCGCCGCCAGCACAACGAGGCTGATCGTGTTGGGGACGAAGATCTGGAGGGCGGAGATGAGCGTGAGCAGCGGCGGGCACTTCTCGTCCGGTTCGTAGAGGAGCTCGGACCGGCCCTGGAACTGTCGGAACATCCGCGCTGAACCCTAACCGCATCAGCCCGCCACGGAATCGCTTACAGACGGCCGTGCATGAGACATGGTAAACCTGTGTCAGCAGCAGGCTGCGGGAGGGCTTACATCGTGCGAGTGGACCGAGTGCACAGGCTTCGCGGGATCTGGACGGGACCGAAGGATCGGCGAGCCCCAGGAGGGCGGGTGCTGTTCGCGCTGCTGATCGTGGCCGCCGTGGCAGCCCTTGCCGTCGCCTGCGGAGGCGACGACCCCTCCCCAGCACCGGAGCCAGTCGCGACGGAGGCCCCGGAAACCGCAGCCACCCCAACACCGGAGCCAACGCCCGCGCCCACCGAGGCCCCGCAGCCCACGGCAACCCCAACGCCGGAGCCGACGCCGACCGCCACCGAGGCCCCGGAGCCCACGCCCACACCGACTCCGGAACCGACACCGGAACCCGCGCCCTTGACCGACGAAGATCTGACCCGGGCCTATGTAGCAGGCGCCATTGAGTACTACGGAGCGAACGGCCTGGACGCGACCGTTGCGTTCTACCGGTCCGAGGCGGGACTCGGGGACGGGCGAGCGCTCATCCTTGTGGACACAGCCGATTACATCTTGCTGGTCCACCACGCGCTCCCCGCGCTACAGGGCCAATACGTTGGCCCGGACTCTTCATTTCCCGGCTTCGTACAGCTGACAGAACTTGCGACCGAGGAAGGTTCCTGGGCGACGAGTCGGGGCGTAAACCCGGACACCAAGCAGGAAGAGCCACGGCGAATTCTCGCCGTCCTTCACGACGGCCTCGTGTTCGCGGCCAGCCATTCAGCCCTGGTGCAAGACGTTGCCGATTCCGTCAAGGAATACGTGAACAGGGCCGTCGCGAGATACGACGCGGACGGCCTCGACGCTGTCATCACCCATTACAACAGCCGGGACAGCCTGGAAGGACAGTTCTACCTGTTCCTCATCGGCGAGGATGACATCTACGTGGCGCATCCCATCTTCCCTCACCTCATCGGCACGGATATCAAGGACGTGGTGGGCTCGGACGGGCAGGAGCTGGGGAAGGAGATTGCCCAGGCCACCGCGGAAGGCGTGTGGGTGGAATACCTGTGGCCCCATCCCGTCTCCCGCAAGGAACAGCAAAAGGTCACCTGGGCCATCCGCCACGACGGGCTGATCTTCGCCTCGGGCTACTACGCCGGCGAGCCCGAGACCGGACCCCCCGCATGGCGGGGCGCCGACCCAAGGGAATACACCGTTCAGTACGTGCACGCGGCGATCGAGCGATACGAGCGTGACGGCCTGGAATCCCTGCTCAACTACTACAACAGCGTCGCGAGCTTCGAGGGCGAGTGGTATCTCTTCGCGACCGACGCGAACGACGTCTATCACATCCACCCGCTGTTGCCAGTGCTCATCGGGACGGACATCAAGGACGTGGTCGGTTCCGACGGCTACGAACTGGGCAAGGCGCTGGCCGAGGCCACCGAGGAGGGGGTCTGGGTGGAGTACCTCTGGCCCCACCCGGTCACGCTGAAGGAAGTTCCCAAGATTTCGTACGCCGTGCGCCGTGACGGAATGCTCTTCGCCTCGGGCTACTACGTGCGGATTGAAGACCCCGTGGGCCAGACCATCGCGTATGTGCAACAGGCCATCGCCTACTACGAGAGCAATGGACTGGAAGCCACAGTCGCCCTGTACAGCACCGGGGAGAGCCTTGACGGTCAGTGGGGCCTGACGCTGGCTAATGAGAACGACGTGCTGCTGGTCGCCCACATTGCCCCGCAATTCGTCGGCACGGACTTGAAGGACCTTCCCTCGTCGGGAGACCGGCATCTCGGCCAGGAGCTTGCATCGGCCACCGAGGATGGCATCTGGGTAAGCAACATCTTCCCCAATGTCAGGTCCTCGGAGACCCTGTACGCGCATACGTGGGCCATCCGCTATGACGGGCTCCTCTTCATGTCCCGGTACTACGACGACCAGCCGGACATCCCGGATGCGCCTTAGTACGACAGCGCGACGTAGAACCGGAGGGTAGCTCGCTTCGCACGAGCGGAGTGTCTTCCTGTAGAGAGGCTCAGCATGATCGACGGAATCAAGGTTGCCGACATGGACACCCACGTCGACCCCAACCTGACCGTGCTGGAGAAGTATGTCGAACCCGGCTTCAGGCACCGCCTGCCTGAGCTGGAACCGTACAAGCTGGTGCGCCGGAACATCCGCAGGGGGCCCGACGAGGAGACGGTACCTGCCGTGGGGCTGAGCGTGGGCGCGCTTCCGTTCAATCGGTGGCCGGGCACGAAGCTGGAGGCCGATCACCAGGCGCCTGGAGCCCCCGGCCGGGGCGGCGCTCGACCCGGCACGGTCAGCATGCACCGCGGACCCGTAACCCCCGGTGTCGAGGACGAAAACTCCGAGGGCCGGCTCATCGACATGGATACGGAGGGGCGCGACCTGGACTTCATCTTCCCCGGCATGTGGGCCTCGAGCCTGACGGGGCTCTACGACCAGGACGTCACGCTGGCGGAGGGGATGTACCGGGCCTACCACAACTACATGGACACCTACACGTCGGTGGCGCCCGACCGCCTGAAGAGCAGCCTCCAGGTGCCGGGCGCAGACCCCGAGTGGGCCATCTCGGAGATCAAGAGGTGGGCCAACAGCAAGTGGGTGGCCGCTGTGTGGATCCATCTTCCTCCGGGCCTGCCCGTGGATGATCCCGACCTCGACCCGGTCTTCGCCACCATGAACGACCTGGACCTGCCTCTGGTGCATCACAGCTTCTTCATGGAGCCTCCCTACTTCCCCGGCTACCAGGACATCTGGGGCAATTCCGTGGTCGCCCGGACCGCCGCCCATCCCTGGGGCGCGGCGAGACTCTGCGCCTACCTCATCCTGTCGGGCCTGTTCGACAAGTACCCCAACCTGCGGGCGGCGGTTTCCGAAGTCGGTCACGGCTGGCTGCCCAACTGGGTGATCCGCCTGGGCTTCAACAAGAGCTACGCGCAGGGGCTCACGCCCAAGCTCAAGTACACGCCGCTGGAGTACGTGCAGATGGGACGGTTCCGGTGCGCGGCCGAGCCATTCGAGGGGCCGCTGATGACCGAGGCGTGCGTGAAGATCCTGGGAGAAAACTGCCTGATGCACCAGTCGGACTACCCCCACGGCCAGTCATTTTTCCCGGAGACGGCCAGGGAGGTCATGGAGTGGGACTTCTGGGGCAATTTCAGCCCGGAAGCCCTGCAAAAGCACATGTACGGCAACGCCGCCAGCTTCCTGCGCATGGCCTAGGGATTCCCCGGCTCAATGGGTGTGGCGCTGGTCTGCCCCCCCAGGCCGGCGGCTAGAGGGGTTTGCGGGCGAGGAAGCAGTAGAGGGGCGTGAAGATTCCTGACTTGCCGCCTGCGACATAGGCATCCGCGGTCCGATCGAGAAGTCGGACGACTTCGGCGGAGCCCCCTGGAAACAGCCGGACCACTTCGGCCAGCCTCGCTCCTGTGATCATCGCCTTGCGGCCCCAGGGAAGCCGGCGCAACGCGCTGCCCAACGTTCCATGGCGACTCTCCATGGGCTGATACCAGGGTGTGGACGGTCCCTCCTGGACATCCCGGTCCGCCCCTTCGATGACCTGGAATCCAACCGCCTCGAGCGCGTCATTCACTTCCGCGAATGTCGCGATGTCGTTCAGCGCGATGCCTTGCATGAGGTCGTGCTTGATGGCCTGGTGGCGGCTGTCGTTCGGATCGAACTTCTCGGTCAGGCACATCTCCTGACCCCAGAAGAGGGCCCCGGGTTTCAGCACGCGGAAAATCTCCGCGAAGGCTCCCTGCTTATCCGGGGCATGGCAGGTTGACTCGATGGCGTAGCCCCGGTCGAAGGCACCGTCATGGATCGCGCTCATATCCATGAAGTTGCAGGACTGGTAGTCGACCATATGCTCGAGGCCCGCCTCAGCAGTCAGCTGTTTCGCCATTGCCAGCTGGATTTCGTTGATGTTGATTCCCGAGACGCGGACGCCGGCCTCGCGTACAACCCGGCGCATGGGGCCGCCGACACCACATCCGACATCGATCACGGTCATGCCCTGCTGCAACTCCAGCCTGGAGATCATCAAGCGCTGATGCCGCGCCTTCGATTCCTCCAGGCTCTCAGAGGGTTTGAGTGGTGCGAAGTGCAGGGATTCACCCCAGCCCCAGACCATGAACGCCGTGCAGAGGTCGTAATACTCCTTCGCCGTCTTGCTGTGGGAGTAGTCGCCCGACCCATCGACGCCCATCGCCGCGAGGTCGGTCCAGTTGTTGAAGTCTCGCACCCGACCTGCAACGTCGGAGCCGCGGTACGAGCGGTTCAGCTCTTTCAGGAGCGTCCCTAGCTGCACGTGGGGTTCTTCCTTGCCTTTCGTCTATGGATGGCCAGCCGACGAATTGCCGAACGGAGTCCGAAAAGAACCGGCGCCTCAGGTTGGGATCTCGCGCCGCTTCTCCGCGATCACAAACTTGATCTTCTTGCTGATGGACAGCGAGGGGAACGGGTTGATCTGGAGCGGCTTGTTTTCGGGCGACACCTTGATGGTGAAGTAGTGCGCGAGCATCAGCAGGTTGGCGCTGAGCTGCAACTCCATCCAGCGCGAGCCGAGGCAGGTGTGCGTGCCCAGCCCATAGGGGGCGTAGCCGGGACTGCGATGCTCGTCGCGAGGGGGCAGGTAACGGTCGATGTCGAACTTCTCGGGATCGGGGAAGACATCGCTCATGTAGTGCGAGGCGGTCTGGGCGATGTGTATCTCCGAACCCTCGGGGAGCTCGTAGCCCTCCACCACGCAGGAGTTCATCACGGTCCGGATCGACACGGGGACGATCGGGTAGATGCGCATGGACTCCATGATGAAGCGGTGGGTCGTGTCGATCGCTTCCAGGGTGAAGTCCTCGGGGGAGGGGTCGCCGTCGGCGAAGAGGGCATCCGCTTCGGCGCGGATCCGCTCATAGAGTTCGGGCTGGGTGGCCATGGCGTAGAGCGCGAAGCTGAGCCCGTCGCCGAGGTACACGCTCGCGATGAGCGGCGCCGAAAGCGCGAAGCGCAGATTCGACTCGGGGAGGAACTGCGGGTCGCTTGCGTGCAGGCTGAGCAGGTCGTCGGCGAGATCGCGGGGACATCCGGCCCGCTGGGCGGGGGTGTGGATGCCCTGGACGCGGTCAAGCAACGTCTCGATGCCTTTCGCCTTCCGCTTCATGCCCGGAGTGCTGAGCATGAACTTGGGCAGAACCTTGACCACTCGCGTGGCGAGCGCTCGTTCCTTGTAGACGCTCAGGTCGTCGAGGAGGTCCTGCGACTGCACGCTGAGCATGAGCGGCGAAATCTGGGAATTGATCAACTTGCGGGACATGGGGCAGGCGGGGAAGGCGTCCCCAACCTTCCAGCTCGCCATGTGCGCCCGGGCGTTGGTGAAGACGGTGTCCAGCTGCCCTTCCAGCCGCGCACGGGAATAGGCCGGCTGCATGGACTTGCGGAAGCGGAAGTGGTCGGCCCCGTCAAGAGAGGGGAGGATTCCGGACGCGCCGTAGACCTTCTCGAACTCCTGGAGGTAGTCCTTGGCCCTCAGGAACGTGCGCCCGTGCCGGTGCGCCCAGCGATTGGTCTCGGGACCGGCGAGGAACGTCATGGTGTCGAGGAACGGCGGGTTGAGCTTGAACAGCGGGCCGTACTCTTCCGCGAGATCGGCGAAGAGCGCCGGCAGGTTGCCCTTCCAGAGATGTCGGTTGAGCACCACCTTGTGCAGCGGAACCGTCGGAATCTCCTTGGTCAGCGTGGCGCGCCGGAGCAGCGGGCCGGCCAGGTTGTTGGCGACCGCGTCGGCGATCGCCCGGCCGATCAGATCCATCCTGCAGATGAGCTCGACGCGCTCCTCGTGCTCTTCCTCAATGGGGAAGACGAAGCGGAGGACGTCGCACGTGTTCGCGAGGGCGATGATGATGACGTCCCGCGGGTCGGGGATCTCGTTGTTGTAGAGAACGTTGCTGATCCGCGTGGTCACGAACTCGGTCGAGCCGTTCGTGCCTCCTGCTTCCGCGCGCTGCCAGGCGATGCGCGACAGCGTCCAGAACTCGCCGTCGTGGTACTGGAGGATCTGCATCGCCACCAGGCGCTCCAGGGTCACATCGATGATCGCCTCCGCATGGGGCGCGAGGCGCTCGATCCAGTACTGGGCGTTCTGCTGGGCCGGCTCGTCGGCGATTTCCCGCAGGATGTCGTCGAGGGCGGCATCTCCCGTGGGGGTCTTGTCCAGGAGGATGAGCGAGTCCATGTCGGTGTCGATGCGGGAGATGAGGGACAGTTCCGCGAGCACGGCCCCGACGACCGCGCAGTTCAGATCCCAGCCGGGTACCTGGCGGAAGTAGCCGCTGTCCTCATTGAGGAGCATCAGGAGGAGTTCATCGGGCAGGGTGAGCGCTCGCGTTGCGACGCGTTCCGTAGCGAGAGTCATTGTGCAGTCCCCGAGGCAGAGCTAGCTCGCTCCGCGCGCCATGCCTCCGAGTCAGTGTATCTCACGTGCAAAGAGGCGGGGCAACGGATCGCCGCGCGCCGTACGGTCTGGCCGTGAGGGCGCTCACTTAGCGGTACGTCGCACCGGGACGCTTCCCCCGGTCGCGTCTCGGCCAGGCGGGCCTGCCCACCGCCAGGGCAGGCCCACCACGGCTCTCAACTCTGAAGACAACCCGCCCCCGGTGCGGGCGCGGTAGCCCCTCGTCGGGTTCACCTCGATTGCGGGCGCGGCATGCTCACTCGGCGATGCCGTTGGCGATGGCGCGGAGGAACTCGACGTACGTCGGATACTCCTCAGCCAGCGCCCCGGAGGGAATCGTGCGGACGGTTGTGCCGGTGTCGGCGGCGATCTGCTCGATGACGCGTGCGCTGAACTGCGGTTCGCTGAAGATGTAGGGGATCCCCAGCTCCTCGATGCTCTCCACCAGCTCCGAGATGGCGGCCGCGCTCGGCTCCTCCTCCGGGCCTTCCACCACGAAGCCCAGGATCGTCAGCCCGTAGCGCTCCGCGAAGTAGCCGTAGGCGTCGTGGAAGGTGACGAGGTAGCGCCGCTCCTCGGGCAGCCCGGCAAGCTGCGCGCGGATTTCCCCGTCGAGCTCGCGCAGCTCGGCGATGTAGGCCTCGGCGCGGTCACGGTAGTAGTCCGCCCCGTCGGGATCGAGGCGTGTCAGCTCGTCCCGGATTGCCTCAACGGCCTCGATGGCGAAGTCGATGTCCATCCAGAAGTGCGGGTCGAATTCGCCATGGGCGTGCCCATGGTGTCCGTCCTCGTCTTCGTGCCCGTGTTCGTCTTCGCCTTCGTGTTCGTCTTCGTGCTCGTCCTCGTGTTCGTCTTCGTGCTCGTCCTCGTGTTCGTCTTCGTGCTCGTGCTCGTGTTCGTCTTCGTGCTCGTGCTCGTCGTCCTCATGGCCTGCATCGGGAGCGCCGCCGGTGTTGGTCACACCGACGAAGGCCAGGCTCGACGGCGCGCCGCCGACGCGCCACTCCTCCTCGACCTCCATGTGCGTGAGGTGGACCCCGAGGACGTGACCGCCATTCGGGTCGGCGACGTAGAGCCACTCCCCTACGACGATCATCGCGGGCGAGGGACTTCCGAACACCATCTCGAACGGGTCGACCAACTGCATGGTCCCGACCAATTCGCCGTCGTGAGAGTCGAACGCGCGCAAAACACCGTCAGCGGCGAGCATGTAGAAGGTTTCGCCGTCGCTTGAGAACGAAGCGGTGACGCTGGGCTCCGGGAACACCTCGCGCATTTCGCCGTTGACGACGTCGATCAACCAGACGCCGCCCAGGTCACAACACTGACCGTCGGGGAAGAGGGTCGCCGGGGCGAAGAAGTTGTCGCTGTGGTGATGCCCGTAGAAGAGGCCGAGCGCGAGCTCGTCTTCCATCCCCGGTGGATAGGGGATGAGTTCATGCTCGTACTGCCCGTCGTGCTCCTCCATGAAGAGTACGCCGACAAAGCGGCAGCCGAAGACGGCGCCATGTGCATTGTGCGATTCGCCGTGCAGGCTAGGGCAGGAGTCGTTGGCTGCGTCGTAGACGACTTCGTTGTCGAACGTGCGCACTTCAACGCCGAGCGGCAGGCAGTCTCCCGATGGGATGAACTCGGTGCAGGCCGGGTTGTTGGAGGACACGATGACATGGTCATCGGAAATCACCAACGCGGCGCCGTGCTGGATTCCGGCCTCAAGCACGATTGGCTCGTAGTCGCCGCGTGAGTTCGTCAGGTCTTCTTCGTTGATCAGAGTCACGTGACCATTGGTGTCGGCGAAGATGGCGGTCCAGCCGTGGCTGTTGACAAAGTGGACCGGCCACTCTTCGGCGATCTCGAGCGCATGGCGTGAGACCGGTTCACTGACCAGGTCGTAGTGATCGCCGTGTGGGACCAGGTGTACGCCACCGTCGAAGATGTGAACGCGGTCGTCGCCGGGTTCCGGCCCGCGGGCCAGGACGATGCCGTAACGGTGGGTAGGGCTGGAGTAGACGGTCGCGTTGGGCGCGGCGACCTCGAAGGCTCCGCTGTCAATGTCATCGGTCGAGAGGTCGATGACGGAGAGGTGGGCGGCTGCCCCGTCGGCAACGAGCAGGCGACCGACAGCCTTGGCCGAGGCGTGATCGTCCTCGTGCATCCCCTCATCGTCGTGATCGTCGTGCTCGTCGGCGTGCGCCAGGGCCTCCGGGAAGGGCCGCAGGTCCATGTCGTGCGTCAGCTCCAGCACAGCGCCCCCGGCGACCTCCTCAAGCTCCTCCTCGACCACGCTCAGTGAGCCGCCCACGATCACGAGCAGGTCCGCCTCCGCCGTCTTGCTGATGTCACTCGGCGTGACGTAGTACGTGTGCACGTCGGACTGAAGGGGAACGATGCTGGAGGCCGACACGCGTTCGCCCCCCACCTGCTTCACGATGTCCTCGACGATCGTCGTGGACGTCACGACCGAGAGCGTGCTGGTGTCCGCTCGTTCCTCTTCGCCACCGCAGGCAACAACCAAAAGAGCAACGGCGACGACCGCTGCGGTTCCAAGTCGACTGAGCATTACTGTCGCTCCTCTGTTTCGGCGCTAAGTGAGACGCAGTATCAATATGGTTGCGATGAAGGTCAACCGCAGGAGGCGCGCAGGCATCGCCTCCGGCTCCAGGTGGCTCCGGTGGCGGAGTGGTCGGGCGTCGAGGATGCGGCTGGCGCGAAGCCGGAGAGGTTGGAGTCGGTGGGAGGGTTCGTAGGGGAACAGCTCTCTACCGCCACGGTGGCGAGGGCGTCCCGGCGTGGCTCGTGGCCAGGGCGCGGACGACGAGACAGGTACAGACGCGGTAAGGAGCCCTATTCCGCGTCGCAACCGTTCCCCCGGCCACGCTACAGTAGGGGCGATCGCGCCCGGGAGCTGTCAGGAGGGGGAGCCTTGAGTACGGCGGGAATCGTGGCGCTGCTGTCGGCAGCGGACTTCGGCGTGTACGCCATGTCGCTCGATCAGCGGATCGTGTTCTGGAACCAGGGGGCGGAGCGAATCCTGGGGTACACCGCCAACGAGGTGGTCGGCCGCTACTGCTACGAGGTGTTGGCGGGGGTGGCGCCCGGCGGACTCACGCCGGCCTGCGTGGACGGATGCCCGTCCATGCGGGCGCTCAAGGGCGGGTCGGTGCCCAGCGCGGGCAGGCTCGAAATGATGAGCGCCGCCGGGGAGCGGAAGGCTGTTTCCGTGACTCCCATGATCGTCTCGGGCGCCGTCGGCGACGCTCCACTGCTTGTGCACCTGTTCGAGGAGCGGGCCGAGCACAGCGACAGGGAGGGCGTACCGCGCAGTATCCGCGAGGACCTGGCGCAGCGGGGTATGGACGTCGTCTCCGACCACCCGGCCGTGGCCCCGGCCCCGGCAGCCTCGACGGCGCTGACAAGGCGGGAGCTGGAAGTACTCCACCTGGTGGCGCTGGGGCGGGGAACGGCGACTATCGCCGATGAGCTGGGGATCAGTCAGCACACGGTGCGCAACCACGTGCGCCACTTTCGCAGCAAGCTCAACGCGTCCACCAAGCTCGAGGCGGTGATCACGGCCCTGCGCCTGGGAATCCTCGAGTGGACGGACGCTCCCGGCGCGGGCGCCTAGCGGGACCGAGATGGCGGACGAGGCGACCCGCGACGCGTACCGGGAGGCCTGGCAGGCGTGGATGAAGCAGCTGGAGCGCGTCCACGAAGTGCTGCTGGAAGGGGAGCGGTTGTCGCCGGACCGGCTGAAGGGGCTCCTCAATCGGGAGGCGCGGGCGAAGCAGGCGTACGACGAGGCCCGCCTGAAGCTGCTGGGGCTGGATGAAGCGGCCGCGCCGGCGCCGTCGGGCGACGAGAACCCGTTTCGCTAGCTGACACTGGCAAGGAGACGGGGCGCGGTCTGGTAGACTCGCGCGCGCATACCTGATTCCTGGAGATTCCCCATGGTCGAGACCAAGAAATCGTTCTGCCGCTTTTGCCACGCGTTCTGCCCGATCGAGGTAGACGTCGAGGACAACAAGGTCATCGAGGTTCGTGGCGATGCGAGCAATCCCGTCTACGGCGGGTACACGTGCATCAAGGGACGGCACCTGCCCGAGCAGCACAACCACCCCGACCGGATTCGGACGTCGATGAAGCGCATGCCGGACGGCACGTTCCAGCCGATCTCGAGCGAGCAGGCGCTGGACGAGATCGCGGCGAAGATGAGCGCCATCATCGATGAGCACGGTCCCCGTTCGGTGGCGACGTACAACGGCACGTACGCCTTCTGCAACGCGATCACGCTCTCGGTGTCGCGGGCCTGGCACGCCGGGGTCGAGTCGCCCTCGTACTACACGAGCGTGACGATCGACCAGCCGGCGAAGGCGATCGCGGCCTCGCGGCACGGCACCTGGATGGGCGGGAGCCAGGGGTTCGACAGCGCCGACGTCGCGATGCTGATCGGGAACAACCCCGTCGTCTCGATGTTCGGCGGCGTCCCCCCCTTCAACCCGTGGAAGCGGCTGCGCGACGCGCAGAAGCGCGGGCTGAAGCTCATCGTGATCGACCCGCGCAGCTCGGACGTGGCCAAGCGGGCGGACCTGCACCTGCAGGTGCGGCCCGGCGAGGATCCCACGCTACTGGCGGGCATCATCAAGGTGATGTTCGACGAGGGACTGGTTGACGGCGACTTCCTCGCCGGCAACGCGGCGCACGTGGAGGAGCTGCGGCAGGCCGTCGACAACTTCGACCTGGATTACGTGGAGAAGCGCTCGGGCGTACCCGCGGCGCTGGTGGAGCGCGCGGCGCGCATGTTCGCGGAGGCGCAGCGAGGCGTGGCCTCCAGCGGGACGGGCGCGAACATGGCCCCCCACCCGAACCTGACGGAGCACTTCGTGCAGACGCTGAACACGCTCTGCGGGCGGTTCCTGCGCGAGGGCGAGGTGGTGCCGAACCCGGGCGTCATCAGCCCGGAGCGGCCGTTCATGGCGCAGGCGAACCCGCCCAACCCGGCCTGGGGCAAGGGCGAGCCGAGCCGCGTGCGCGGCCTGGGCGAGGTCTTCGGCGAGATGCCGACGGCGGCGCTGAGCGACGAGATCATCGAGCCGGGCGAGGGGCGCGTGCGCGCGCTCGTGAGCGTGGGCGGCAACCCCGTGGGGGCGTGGCCCGACCAGCTCAAGACGATCGAGGCGATGAAGCAGCTCGACCTCAACGTGAGCATCGACATCCGCTGGTCGCAGACGGCGAAGATGGCGGACTACGTGATTGCGCCGAAGCTCTCGCTGGAGCGTCCGGACCTGACGGTGCTGACGGACTCGTGGTACCCGGTGCCGTACGCGCACTACACGCCGGCCATGGTCGAGGCCGAGGACGACGTGATGGAGGAGTGGGAGTTCTTCTGGGGCCTGGCGCACCGGATGAGCACCGAGATCAAGCTCGCGGGCGGCCCCATGCCCATGGACGAGAAGCCCTCCACGGACGACGTGCTGGACCTGATCACGGCGAACTCGCGCATTCCGCTCGACCGGGTGCGCGAGGCGGACGGCGGGGCCATCTTCGAGGGCGAAGAAGTGCGCGTGGCGCCGAAGGCCGCGGGCACGGACGCCCGCCTGGACGTGGCGCCGCCGGACCTGGTGGAGGAGATCGGCGAGGTGCGCTCGGAGCCCGTCGTGGAGGGCGCCGGCTACCTGCCGGGCGAGGACTTCTCGCACCGGCTCATCAGCCGCCGCATGCGCGAGTTCTACAACTCCTCGGGCCGCGACATCTCCGGCCTGACGGCGCGCGACGGGGGCACGAACCCGGCCTTCATGAACCCCGTCGACGGGGCCGAGTGGGGGATTGAGGACGGCGAGGTCATCGAGATCGAGTCGAGCCGGGCGACCATCCTGGGCGTCGCGGCTTTCACCGACGACGTGCCCTCGGGGGTCATCTCGATGGCGCACTCGTGGGGCGATGTCCCGGAGATGGACGGCGACGTCCGCAACATCGGCGGCAGCACCAACCGCCTCGTGAACAACGAGGAAGCGTACGACCCGATCACGGGCATGGCGCGGCAGAGCGCGATCCCGGTCAACATCCGCCCGGCGAAGGAGCCGGTGGGAGCCAGCTAGGCGAGGAGGCATCCATGGCCGACGCGAAGTCCGGCACGAACGACGTCTGGGAGGCGATCTACACGCAGCGGGCCATCCGCCGCTGGACGGATCAGGAAGTCCCGGACGAGCTCATCTGGAAGGTGATCGAGGCGGGCACGAAAGCTCCCTCGGGCAGCAACCTGCAGCCCTGGCGCTTCGTCGTGATTAAGGACCAGGAGACGCGGGAGGCGATCTCGGCACAGTTGCGCAAGGGGCTCGAGAACCCGGGCCTGCAGTCGATGATCGACCACGCGATCAAGTCGGGGACGAAGGGCGAGCGCCTGATGATGACGGGCGCGCGCGGGCTCTTCGAGAACCTCGCGTCGGCACCGGTCTTCATCGTGCCGTGCCTCTACCAGGTGTCCTCCCCGACGCAGGATCCGACGACGCTGCTCGCGGGGAGCTCCATCTATCAGGCGGTGCAGAACATCATGCTGGCCGCGCGGGCGCTGGGGCTCGGGACCGTGATGACGACGTTCCAGGGGGCGGTCGACGGTGTCCTGCGGGAGCGCTGCGGGATTCCCGCCGAGGCCACGCCCGCAGCCATCATCCCGATGGGCTTCCCCGACGCGAACTTCGGTCCGACGAACCGCAAGCCAGTGGACGAAGTGACGAACTGGGAGCGCTGGGACGTTACCCAGGCGCGCGAGTAGCACAGAGGGCAGCCAGCACGAGCGAGGGGTCGGGCGATGATCGCGCTCTACCGCTTCTGGCCGGAGTCGCGCGCAGCTGTGCGCGAGTCGATCGAGGGAGCGGCGGCCAATACGCCCGGTGACGCCGGGCTGGCGCTCGCCGACGTGACGATGACGCTGGGGGCGTATGACCTCGCGGTCGACCTCGGGGAGGCGGGGAGCGCGGGGGAGGCGGCCTCGCGGGCGCTGGCGGTGGCGGAGGCGGTGGTCGCGAGGCGGGTGTGGCGCGAGGGGACGGGCTGGGCGGCGGGGCTGGAGGCGACGGGCATCGCCATTCCCGAGCCGGAGATCGAGGCGTTCGGGAACATCGCGACGGACGTTCCGTTCCTGCTGCTGCGGGCGATGGGGGGCTGGAACCTGGTGGCCTCGCCGGACCGGGAGACATGGCTGACGCTCTCGATGACGTTCCTGAACCGTCGCGCCTACCAGCGCTTCAACACCGAGGGCGCGTGGTTCAGCCCGGACGTGAACGAGCTGGCCTCGCTGGTGATGGGCACGCACAACACGCGGGATGTCGAAGGCACATGCCTGACCTACGAGATCCCCGGGCTCTCGCTGGTGGACTGGGAGGACGAGGGGCAGGCGGCGCTGAGCGGCGGGGAGCCGGAGGCATCGCGGAGCGCGATGCTGGCGGAGGAGCTGCACTACGCGGCGCTGCTGCGAACACCGGGCGACTCGCTGCGCGAGGCGCTGGCGCCGCTCGGGTCGGAGCTGTTCGTCGAGTAGCGGCTCCGCTACCGACCAGCACTCGCGAAGTCGTCCACGTGCTCTTCGTAGTGACGGGAGCCGTTCGCGCTGACGATGAATGCGCCGAGTCCATCGTGTGCGGCGAGCGCCTCGTGGGGGAGTTGCTCGACTGCCTCCCGAAACGCCGCCCGTGCGGCCGCGGCTTCCGCCAGCACGTGCGCCCAGCTCTGTCCAGCCGCGGTCGCGAAGACCTGCGCGTTGAACACATCAATATCCGGAGGCCCGACCCTCTCGCCGGTGGCCAGCTTCTCCAGGCGGTTCACCGCCATGCGCTGCCACGCCGCGAGGTGGGCGACAACATCACGCAGGGTCCAGCCGTCGTCGCGTTGCGCCTCAGGCTGGAGGTTCTCGATCACGACGGACCATCGCGCGAACGCATCGCGTTCCAGCGCCAGCAGCACATCCCTGTCCAGGGTAGAGGCGCTCAGCGCAGGGGCTCCACGACCATCACGGCCTGACCGACAACGTCCCCGGCCTCGAGCATGGCGGTGGCTTCGTTCACCTGCTCGATGGTGCAGCGGAAGGTGACGATGATGGGGATGGGGAGGCGACCGTCCTCGATCCACTCGAGAAGGACGGGGACGTCCTCGTCGGGGCTGGGCGGGTCGGGGAGGGTGTAGCCGCTCGCGGTAACGATGGCGTCGAGCTCTTCCCGGCGCTCCTCCGTACCGGGAAGGCCGACGACGAGGGCGTTGCCGCCGTTGCGCACGGGCGTCCGACCGGGTCGGGAGGCGGTCTCGAACTCGTAGACGCAGTCGAAGAGGTGGTCGACGCCGCCGGGGACGAGCTCGGCGATGCGCTCGACGGCGGCGGCGCTGCTCAGGTTCAGGGTCTCGGTGGCGCCAGCCGCGCCGGCAGCCTCGAGACGCTCGTCGTCGCGGGCGACGGCGATGATCGTGCCGGCCCCAGCGGCGGCAGCCGCGGCGATGGTCGAGAGGCCAACACCGGCGCAACCGAAGACGGCCACGCTGTCGCCTTCGCCGACGCCGGCGGTGCGGACCGCGCTGGCGGCGAGGAGGGTGGTGTTCCCGAGGACGGAGGCGCCTTCCTTGTCCATGAGGTTGGGGATGGGGACGACGAACTGCTCGTCGAGGACGAGGTTCGTGCCCCAGGCGCCGGCGGGAGGCACCTCGGTCTCCGTGCCGTCGTCGAACTCGACGAGGGGGAGCTCGGGTTCGCGGCCCGGGTCCGCGCTCCAGGGGGTGATGAGGACGACGTCGCCGACCTGGCAGCGGGTGACCTCGCTACCGACCTCAAGGACGCGGGCGGCGCCCTCGCGGCCGGGGATGACGGGAAGGGGCTGGGGCTCCTCGACCTGCTGCAACTGGCCGTGCTCGATGCCGGCGGCGTAGATCTCGAGGACGGTCTGGTGGGGTCCGGGGTCGGGGAGCTCGAGCTCCTGGATGGCACAGACTCCGAAGTCGCCCTCAAGGACGACGACGCGGGCGGTTGTTGGCATGGGGCGCAGTAACTCCTAGCGCTCGACGTAGGGCGCGAGCAGCTGGGGCACGCGCAGGTCTTCGGGGATGCGCTCGGGGCCGATCATGCGGTCGAGCTGCTCGGCGCAGTTCCAGATGCGCCGCTCCTGGTAGCTGACGGGCATGCCGGTGAGGCCGGGCGAGTTGAGCGACTTCTGCATGGGCGCCATGTTGCGGGTGTCCTCTTCCATGACGACGTCGAAGCCGTCGAGGCGGTTCTGCCAGACCTCGGAGGAGGCGGGGGAGGGGCCATCACCCCAGTCGACGCAGAAGGTGATCCACTCGAAGCGGGTGGTGCCCACATCGAGCGGCCAGGCGAGGAGGAAGGGCATGCCCGTGGCGCTCACGGGCGTGACGAGGTTGGGGAAGGCGCTGAAGGCCGTGCTGGTGCACCGCGTCATGCCGTTGACGGTCTTAATCTCGGCCATGCCGTCGTGCAACGCGCCGAAGGCCTGGCGGTCGAGGTCGGTGCGCCAGTCAAGCTGGTGGTCCATGCCGGTCATCTCGGCGGCGCGCTTGGAGAGGGGCGTGATCATGCGGGAGTGGCCGTTGGGCAGGACGCCCATGGTGGCGCCGCGCTGGTCGAGGCCGGAGACGCCCGCCTTCTGGTGGATGTGCTTGAAGTGATAGACCTCCTGGAAGGCCTCGACGGTGACCTTCCAGTTGCAGGGGATGATGGTCCAGCGTTTGTCGATCATGCGGAGGGTAGCGCCCTGGAACATCGACATCTGCTCGGGGAGGGGGTGGAGCCAGTCGAGCAGGGGCTCGGCATCGGGGTCCTGGTTGATGAAGACCCAGCCGTCCCAGCTCTCGCAGCGCAGCTCGCGGATGCGGCGCAGCTCCTCGGGGATGCCGGCCTTGTCGCCGATGAACTTGCCAGTGGTGAAGTCGTAGAGGTGGCCCTCATCGGGGCAACGGAACACGCCCCCGGGGACCTTTCGGCGGGGGAACTCCTGCTGGAACTGGAGGTTGTTCCCGGCGGAGTCGAACTCCTTCCAGTGGAAGAGGTGGCTGTCGTCGGGAACGTTGAGGACGGGCGAGCCGTGGACGTTGGCGTTCTCGAAGGCATGAACCTTCAGGTCCTCGCCACGGACGAGGATGACCTGGATGCCGAGGTGGTCCCAGATCTGGTAGGAGCCCGGCTCTGGAAGCTCCTCCTCGCGGGTAGCGTAGAGCCAGACGCTGGTCCAGAAGTGCTTCATCTCAAGGTCGAAGAACTCCTGGCTGCGGTAGCGGCCGGCGGGGATGTCGGGGAATTTGGGGAAGCCCTCGGGCGGACCCTCGCGGGAGAACTCGTAGCGGATCTCGTCCTTCAGCCGTTCGACCAGCGCTTCCTGCACGGGACACCTCCGGAGGCCGGCGCTGGCGGCGCCGGTCGCGTCCTGCGATTCTACGCGCCGACGGCGGCATCGCCGAACAGCGAGCGGGGGTAGCCATGATTCGCCACATCGTCACGATCACGCTGCGCGAGGACGCCTCGACGGACGACCTCGAGACGTTCTTCGAGCGCCTGGGGCCGATCAGCGAGCACCCGAAGGCAATCGACTACTACTGCGGCTGGAACTTCCAGGATCTCGGCGATCCGTGCGACATCGGCATCTCCTGCTCGTTCGCGAACCAGGCTGACTTCGAGGAGTACATGGCCTCGCCCGACCACGGTCCGCCGGGGGAGATCCTTCGGATCATCTCGGACCACTGGAGCGTGATCGACTACGTGGAGGGTTCGCCCCTGGACGCGAAGGCAGCGACACGCTCGGAGCGGGAGGGCGCATGACGGAACGGCCGCTCATCGCGATCACGCTGGGGGACCCGGCCGGGATCGGGCCGGAGGTGGCAGCAAAGGCGCTGCAGAGGGAGGAGCTGCGGGCCGGGGCGCGGCTGTTCCTGCTGGGGTCGCCAACAAGCGTGGCGGCGGCGCTGCGCCTGATCGGCTCGACGCACGAGCTGCGACCGGTGCGGCGTCCGGGGGACGTGCGCGGGGAGGCGGGGACGACGGAGGTGCTGGCCGTCGGGGGGTTCCGGGAGGACTACTTCGCGATGGGGGAGCATTCGGTGGTGGCGGGGGAGGCGTCGCACGTCTGGGTGGAGGAGGCGGCGCGGCTGGCGCTTGCGGGGGAGGTGGATGCGATCGTGACGGCGCCCATCAACAAGGAGTCGTGGCAGCTGGCGGGGAGCTCGGACACGGGGCACCAGGAGGTGTTCAAGCGGCTCTCGGGGTCGGGACACGTGGCGACGATGCTGATCACGGGGAACCTGCGCTGCATGCACCTCTCGACGCACAAGACGCTGGCGGAAGCGTGCGCCTACGTGACGCGCGAGAACGTGCTGGAGGCGATCCGGCTGACGGACCGGCATTTCCGCGAGTGGGGGTTCGCGGAGCCGCGCATCGGGGTGGCGGCGCTCAACCCGCACGCCGGGGACGGGGGGCTGATCGGCACGGAGGAGCTGACGGAGATCGGGCCGGCGGTGGACGACGCGCGGGCGGAGGGGATCGCAGCGACGGGGCCGGTCCCGGCGGACTCGGTGTTCCCGCAGGCGATCGCCGGCCAGTACGACGTGGTGGTGGTGATGTACCACGACCAGGGACACATCGCGATCAAGGTTCACGGCTTCGAGGAGAGCATCAGCGTGAACCTGGGGCTGCCGTTCATCCGCACGTCCGTCGACCACGGGACGGCGTTCGACATCGCGGGTCGGGGGGCGGCGGACGAGACGAGCATGGTGGAGGCGATCACGACGGCGATCCGCCTCGCGAAGCGCCAAGGGCTGGCCTAGGGAAGGGCGCCGGCTTCACCCCTCGCGGCGCCGTCCGTTCAGCAGGCTTGAACGTGCTCCGATCTCAAAATATGGCGAGGGGGTTGGCGGGGCTGCCGGTGCCGCCGCTCATGCGCAGGGGCGAGAGGACGAACTGGAACTCCCAGCGGCCGAGCCGCTCGCAGGTCTCGGCGAGCTGCTCGAAGTTGGCATTGTCGATGAGGTGGAGGCCCATGGCGGTGAGGCTGACGATGTGCACGGGCTGGTTCATGGCGCTGTAGCCGGAGGGCATGGCGTCCTGGGCCGTGTCGGCGCCGATGACGGCGGCGCCACGCTCGTGCAGCCAGGGGAGGCTGGCGGCGTGCCAGCCGGGGTAGCCATTGGCGGGAAGCTGCTCGCGGCCAAGCTCGCCCTTCTTGCGGCCGTAGCCGGTGCGGAGGAGGACGGCGTCGCCCGGCTCGACGCGCACGTTCTGGCGGGCTTCGGCGGCTTCGAGGTGCTCGGGGTGGACGCCCTCGCCGGGGTCGAGCCAGGGGCGGTCGAGGGCGGCGGCGACATCGAGGAGGACGCCGCGGGTGACGATGCCGTCCTTGAGGGCGGTGATGGCGTGGTGGGTGGCGCCGAGGCCGGAGGTGACGAGCTCGGCGGGCTTGCCGTTGTACATCTTGCCGTCCCAGAAGAAGTGGCAGAGCCCGTCGATGTGGGTGATGGCGTAGCCGTGGAAGATGAAGCCGATGAACTCGAGGGCGCCTGCATTGCGGGCTCCGGTGGCGCCGACGCGGTGCTCGTCGTTGAGGCCCTGGCCGGTGGCGAGCATGTAGCGCTGGGGCGTGCCGAAGGCGTGGTCGGGCTGGGGGCGGGTCTCGATCTCCCAGGAGCAGGAAACGCTGATGCCCTCCTGCACGAGGGCGGCGGCGGCGCGGCGCTTCTCGGGCGTAATCAGGTTGAGGGTGCCGAGCTCGTCGTCGTCGCCCCAGCGACCCCAGTTTGAGAGGGAATCGAGATAGCTCAGGACCTCGTCTTCGGTGGGCGCGTTGGGCATGGCGGGCCTCCGGGGCGGTGGATGCGGGGAGGATGGGCGGGGGCGGGGGGCAGGTCAAGGGGGAGGGGCTAGCACTCGTCACCGGTATCCAACGAGGCGGGGATGACGATGTCGATACCGGTGACGTCCGCGCCATCGACGGGAATCTGGCTTCCGTTCCGCAGGCCGCCGTCGGTGCTCCACTCAATCAGCCCGAAGTCCTCGTGGTAGATGCCAAGGAACGCTCCGCAACTGTCCTGTACCTGCAGGGCGTACGTGTGCCCGTCGGGAGCAGCGATCGTGAAGCGACCATCCTGATCGGTGTAGTTGAGGTCGATGGACCCATTGTCGAACCTGTGGGTGAGCGCGTAGGCGTTGACGTCGTAGCCCTCCAGGGCTTCCCCGGACGCGTTTGTGACCCTGCCTTCGATCTTGTAGCGCGGTCCGTCGTAGCAGTTGAGCTTCAACTCACTGGGCAAACCCGCCAGGTTAACCGTGACTGCGAGATCTTCACCGGCGACCACGAGCACGACGCCGGCGCCGTTCGTGCGAGGTGTGCCATCCAGGGTGTAGCTCCCTATCCCCTCCTGGTAGGCGGACCGATGAAACGTCCCTTCCCCGACGCGGCAAACCGCGGTGACCCTTACTGAATACGTCCCGTCGGGGACTTCAAGCTCAGCGCCACTCTCTTCCATGGTTGCAGCGCCCGAGAAGGTGTCTCCTCGTGCGTGAACACGCAGTGGATATCCGTTCCACTCCTCAAGAGCCGTCCCGTCTGGGAGGACCGCGGTGACCGTCACGCGGTGGACAACCGGGACGAACTGTGCGGCATAGTCAGCGAAGGAGGCATAGAAATCTAAGGTCGATACGCCAAAGGACTTCCGAAAAGCGTCTTCCCAGCCCTCGCTTTCGGGAAGGCTCTGGAAGAACGAAACGATGGCCTCTTCACCCGCTCCACTCACAGCAAGGCGGACGGCGGCCATCGCTCCAAGGTAGCTCCCGCGATCGAGTGGGGAGATGTCGCTCTCAAGCTGCTGGAGAACGGGAGCACCCTGGCTCAGGACGTCGTCGAGTGCCTGCTCCACCTCGTGGCGGGTGATGTGGCCGCGCGAAATCTGGTACTCGATACCCTCATACTCCGCCGTCCCCTCCAGGAGCCAGTCGGCGACGTAGACGGTCCCCGCCACGGGCGTAAGGGCGACGAGGTGGGTCTGGAGGACATGAAAGTACTCGTGGGCCAGAGGGGAACTGACATCGTGTGTGGCCGTGGCGCACCAGTCAGCAACGAAGACCAAGTTGTTGACCGCTTCGCCGCATTGCACGTCGGACGGATCCTGGATGTCGAGAAACTCCCTGCGCGCCCGGTCAAGGGAGGCCCTGTCCGCCCCGACAAAGAGGATGAAGTCGGGTTCGAGGAGGCCGTAGCGCTCGGCGAACCAGGTCACGACGGAGAGGGTCTCGGCGCGGACTTCGGCCTTCCGCTCCGCGGGGAAGCCGCCATAGAACTCGACCCTCGGCACAACGCTGCCGGGCTGCAGCCAGTGCCTCTCTTCGGGTGACGACACCCAGACCGCATCGCCGACGCGGACCACGCCGCCACCGGTGGAGGTGGCGCCCGGAACATGAGAGACGAACCACTGGCTCTCAGCGTCCCAGGCGAGGACGAACTGCGACTCCGCGTCGAGGGTCGAGAAGGCGCGCTCGAAGGATTCGTTCTCACTGCCGTACCAGGCGACCAGGTTCCAGCCCTCCTGCAGTTTGACCAAGCCTGTGGCAGGGTCGGAAGTGGCGGAGCGGGTCCAGAAGATCGGTTGGTGGCTGTCGATGTCGAGCCAGAGGCCCATGCCGGGCGTGAGCGTGGTCAGGTCCCCGGCGCGTTGCGCCGTGCGGCTGCGGTAGCGCTGTTCGACGGCATCCCAGGCGTAGGCGGCCTTCAGCTCCGGGAGCACCTCGAAGAGTTCGTCGACGCTCGCCTCGGGTTCGATCCAGCCGGCCAGGTTGAAACCGGGCAGGAGCACGGTCGTAACCGGGTGGGAGGGGTGCGCGCTGGCGGTCTCCGGCGCCGGTGCCAGGACAGCGGCGAGGAGGACGGCCGCAAGTCCTGCTGCGAACGCACGGTTGAGGAGAGTCACTCTCCTACCGTAGCGGGGCCGGGCACGAATTGCCGTACCCCTTCGCGTGCGATCGGGGCGCTATTTGTGGGCGACGCTCTCGATGGCGCCGTGCTCGGCGCTGGTGGGGGTCACGCGGGAGACGACGAGCAGGAAGATGGCGCCCAGCGCCCCAGCGACCAGCGAGCCGGCGAGGACACCCTTCTTCGCCTGGTCGAGCAGGTCGGACGCACCGGCGAAGGAGAGCTCGGCGATGAAGAGGGAGACGGTGAAGCCGATGCCGGCGAGGAGGGAGGCGCCCACGACATGCCCCATGTTCACGCCGGCGGGGAGGCGCCCCGCGCCAAGGCGAGCCCCCGCGATGGTTGTGACGCTGATGCCGACGAACTTTCCCACCACGAGGCCGAGGACCACGCCCCAGGCGATGGGTCCGCTGAAGGCTTTGCCGAGGGAGTCGGGCGTGACCTCGACGCCGGCGTTGGCAAGGGCGAAGAGGGGCACGATGAGGAAGCTGGAGTAGGGCAGGAGGGTGTGCTCGAGGGTGTGCATCACGTCGCGGCCACGGAAGGGGCGGGCCGGGGTGAGGAGGCCGAGCGCGACGCCCGCGATGGTGGCGTGGATGCCGGACTCGTGGGTCGCGTACCAGAGGACGATTCCGACCACGACGTAGATGGCAATGTGGCGAACGCCGAAGCGTTGGCCGGCAAGGATGAGGGCGAGCAGACCGATGGCCGTGCCGAGATGAGGCAGGGAGAGGTCGTCGGTGTAGAAGACGGCGATGATGGCAATGCCACCGATGTCGTCGGCGATGGCGAGGGTGAGGAGGAACACCCGCAGACCAGCGGGCAGCCTGCGCCCGAAGAGCGCGAGGACGCCGACGACGAAGGCGATGTCGGTGGCGACGGGGATGCCCCAGCCATCGATACCGTCGCCTCCCTGGTTAAGGAGGGCGAAGACGGCGGCGGGGACGACCATGCCGCCGCCCGCGGCGATGATGGGGAGGGCGGCGCGGCGGGGATCGCGCAGTTCGCCAACGACAAGCTCTCGCTTGATCTCCATGCCGACGACGAAGAAGAAGATGACCATCAGGCCATCGTTCACCCAGGCCTTCAGGCCCTCATCGACGGCGAAGAGCTCGTCGAAGAGGAGGATGCCGAATTCGATGTGGTGGTCCCAGAAGTCGTGGTAAGACTCGCCGTGTACGTTCACCCAGATGAGCGCGGCTACGGCACCCACGAGGAGGACGATGCCGCCGGCGGCTTCGAGCCGCATGAACTCGACGATGGTGGAGCGGACACGGGTCGCGGGCGCCCACCAGACCGGGGCCGCGCCGCGCCTACTGCCTGAACCAAGAGCGCTCATAGGCTGCTGTCTGCTCGCACCACTACGTTTCGCGCTGCGGAAGCGTTCCGCGCCGGCGCGAGCGTCGCACAGGCGCTGTTGTAGTCAACTAGCGGCGGCCGCCGCGGAAGATGCCGCTGATCTGATCCCAGAGTGACTTGCCGCTGGCGCCTTCGAGGAAGTTCGCCCAGGCCTCCTCGGCGGAGACGGCGCGATTCAGGCCGCGCACGCGCTCTTCCATCACGTCGCGGATACGGCCCTCCTCGCCGGCGTCGACCCAGAAGCCGTGCTGGTCCTCGCAGGTATCGAGTTCCAGGTTGTAGGCACGGTAGTTGAAGGCGCGCATCTGCTTGCCGCAGGCAGGGCAGTTGAGGTCGCTGGGGCGCCTTGCGTACTCGATGGTGGCGCGGCGCTGGTTCTCGTCGGGGGCGGTGCGCGCTTCGAGCTCATCGAGCTCGTGGTGGTCGAGCCAGCGACCGTTGCACGTCGGGCAGTGGTCGACCTCGATGCCCTGGTGGTGCTCGACGAGGAGGGTGGCGGAGTCACGGGGGCACTGCATGCGATCAATCGTACGCGAGCGGGGGGAAGGCGCAGGTTCAGGGGGTGGGGAGGCGGCGGGCGCCGGGGACGGGGTGGTCGCCGGTGGGGTCGGCGAGGATGGCGCGCAGGGCCTCGATGCCGTCGAGGAGGCGGGGTCCGGGGCGGCTGAACCAGGCGTTGGCGTCGAGGGCCCAGACAGCGCCGTTGGCGACGGCGGGGAGGCCGCGCCACTCGGGCCGTTCGGCGAGGGACCGGGCTTCGCGCACGACCTCGTCGAGGGAGAGGCCGCAGGGGAGGAGGAGGGCGACCTCGGGGGCGGAGGCGGCGACCGTGTCCCAGGTGACGCGTTCGGACTTCTGGCCGGCGCTGCCGAGCACGTCCATCCCGCCGGCGCGGGCGATCTGCTCGGGCACCCAGTGCCCGGCGGTGAAGGGTGGGGCGAACCACTCCAGGGCGAGCACGCGGGGCGGGTCCGAGGGGAGGGAAGCGGGCTGCGCCAGACGTCCGCGCAGATCGGCGGCAAGCCGGGCGCTCTCGGAGTCGCGGCCGGTGGCTTCGCCGACCTCCTCGACGGAGCGGGCGACGCCCTCGAGGTCGAGGGGCGTGAGGGTGAGGACGCGGGCGCCGAGCTGCTCCTCGTGCACGACGCGGTGGACCTGGCCCTCGCTCACGGCGCAGACGTCGCAGAGGGCCTGGGTGATGACGAGGTCGGGCTGGAGCTCGCGCAGGCGGGGCACATCGATGGCGTAGGTGGAGCCGCCGGAGGCGAGCAGGCCGCTGATGGCGGCGTCGATCTCGGCCTGGGGGAGGCCGCGCGTCTCGACGGCGGGGCCGGTGAGGACGGGGAGGCCGCGGGCGCCTTCGGGGTAGTCGCACTCGTGGGAAACACCGACGACTTCGTCTCCGGCGCCGACGGCGAAGACGATCTCGGTGGCGCTGGGGAGGAGGGAGGCGATGCGCATGGCGGGGCTCAGCTTGGGCAGCGTCGCGCGCGGGCGCAAGCACCAGCGGGCGCGCCCGGCCAAGCCGGGGAGTAGGCTGGCGCGAGTCAAGCGGAGGCGCGCATGCGGAACGGGCGGCGAGCGGCGATCAGCGGGACAGCGGAGTGGGCGCCACAGCGTCGCTGGGACACGCCCATGTTCGGGATGGAGGCGTACGGGAAGCTGGCGCGCGAGGCGCTCGATGACGCAGGCATGGAGCTGGGGGAGATCGACGGGATCCTCTGCACGAGGCTGGGGGATGCGCCCATGTTCGCGCCGGCGGCGGTGGCGGAGTACCTGGGCATCGAGGCGAACTTCGGGGAGGTGGTGGACCTGGGTGGGGCGAACGCCACGGGCATGGTGTGGCGGGCGGCGGCGGCGATCGAGGCGGGGGTGTGCGACGCCTGCCTCTGCCTGTTGCCGTCGGTGCCGGCGCCGCCGGAGCCGGGCGCGAAGCCGCGGGCGCAGAACTGGATGATGGGGGCGGACGCGTGGGGAGCGCCGCACGGGCAGTTCGACGCGCCCTACGGGCTGATCAACCCGAACTCGCACTTCGCGATGGTGGCCCAGCGGTACATGCACGAGTACGACCTGGAGCCGAGGACGCTCGCGAAGATCGCGGTGCAGGGGCGGGAGAACGCGCTGCTAAACCCGAAAGCGATCTTTCGCGACCAGCCGATCACGATCGAGGACGTGCTGAACTCGCCGCTGGTGGTCGACCCGCTGCACCTGCTGGAGATCGTCATGCCGTGCTCGGGCGGCGCGGGGGTGGTGGTGACGACGCTGGAGCGGGCGCGGCGGGCGGGCCTGCGTCCCGTGCTGGTGAGCGGCTTCGGCGAGCACATCACGCACAAGTCGGTCACGTACGCCCCTTCGCTCACGCAGATCCCGATCGTGGCGGCGGCGGACCGCGCCTTCGCGATGGCGGGCGTGGGGCGAGAGGCGATCGACGTGGCTTCGATGTACGACTGCTACACGATCACGGTGCTGGTGACGATCGAGGACTCGGGGTTCTGTGCGAAGGGGGATGGGGCGCGGTTCGTGGAGGAGCACGACCTGCGCTTCTCGGGCGACTGGCCGCTGAACACGCACGGGGGGCAGCTGGGGATGGGCCAGGGCGGGGCGGCGGGGGGCATGTCGCACGTGGTCGACGTGGTGACGCAGCTGCAGGGGCGGGCGGGGCCGCGGCAGGTGGGGTTGGCGGAGCGGGGGTACGTGACGGGGACGGGGGGCTGCATGTCGGAGCAGGTGGCGCTGGTGCTGGAGGGGGCGTGATGGCGGAGCCGCCGCCGCGCATCCTGCCAAGGCCGACCGCTGCGACGGCGCCCTTCTGGGAGGCGGCTCGGGAGCACCGCCTGCTGCTGCCTCAGACCGACAACGGCGAGCCCTACTTCTACCCCCGCGCGTTCAGCCCCGTGAGCCTGGAGCCGGGGGCGGAGTGGGTGGAGGCGAGCGGGCGGGGGACGCTGTACTCGTACACGGTCGACCGGCGGGGGACGGCGCCGGCGTTCGCGGCGCGGGCGCCCTACGTCATCGGGATCGTGGAGCTGGAGGAAGGGCCGCGCATGACGACGAACATCGTGGATTGCGCGATCGAGGACGTGCGCATCGGGATGGCGGTGGAGGCGGTGTACGAGGACGTGGACGAGGAGATCACGCTGGTGCAGTTCCGGCCGGCATAGGGCTCGCTGCAACACGAGCCGAGGCGGGGGCGCGTATCCTGCCCGCCACGCAGGCGCAGCGGCGGGTGACCGCCGGGGAGGGATCGCCATGGCGACGGTCGTCGAGCGGATCAAGGTCATCGATGCGGACAGCCATATCTCGGAGCCCGAGGATCTCTGGACGAGCCGGGTGTCGCGCCAGAAGTGGGGCGACCTCGTCCCGCACGTGAAGTTCGACCCGGAGATCAACGAGGACCGCTGGTTCATGGGCGGGCGTCCCGCTGGACCGACGGCGAGCGCGGCGATGGCGGGCTGGACGGACCCGCCGCCGGACCACCCGCCCTCCCTGCCGCAGGCCGATCACGGGGCGTTCAGCGTGGGCGCACGGCTGCAGCGCATGGACGAGTACGGCATCCACTCGCAGGTCATCTACCCGAACGTGGGCGGCTTCGGCTCGGGGAACTTCCTGCGGCTGAAGGAGCCGGAGTTGATGAAGGAGTGCGTCCGCGCCTACAACGACTTCCTCATCGACTGGACGGAGCCGGCGAGCGAGCGATTCATCCCGATCATGGCAACACCCTTCTGGGACGTGGACCTGTGCCTGGAGGAGATGCGCCGGGCGAAGGATCGGGGCCACCGGGGCATCCTGATGACGAGCCAGCCGCACTCCTTCGACTTCCCGCACATCACCGACCCGCACTGGGATCCGTTGTGGGCGCAGGCGCAGGAGCTGGGCCTCTCGATCAACTTCCACATCGGCTCGGGCGACCTGTCGGTCATCCGGGACGCGAACGTGAACAACGGGCGGCAGGCGGCCTACGCGAAGGCGACGGTGCAGATCTTCCTGGACAACTCAACGGCGATGATGGACGTGATCCTGTCGGGCATCTGCCACCGCTACCCGGACCTGCAGTTCGTTTCGGTGGAGAGCGGCGTGGGCTGGGTGCCGTTCCTGCTGGAGGCGATGGACTGGCAGTGGGTGAACAGCGGCTGCCGCGAGGAGCACCCGGAGATGGACCTGCTCCCGAGCGAGTACTTCAAGCGGCAGTGCTACGCGTGCTTCTGGTTCGAGCGCGGCAGCGCGATCCGGGCGATCGAGCAGATCGGGGCGGACAACATCCTCTACGAGACGGACTTCCCGCACCCGACGAGCATGTCGCCGGGGCCGAACTCGGTCGCGATCTACCCCAGGGACTTCATCGAGCAGGAGCTGAGCGGCCTGCCCGAAGAGACGCTGCGCAAGATCCTCCACGACAACTCGGCGAAGGTGTACGGGGTGGGGGAGTGACCGTCACCGAGCCGCGGGTCGACTGGGATGCCGCGTTCGAAGAGGCGCTGGGCATCCTGCAGGAGTACCTGCGCATCGATACGTCGAACCCTCCGGGACGGGAGCGGCTGGCGTGCGACTTCCTGGGCGGCATCCTCGAGCGGGAGGGGGTCGAATACGAGCTGTTCGACCCGGGCGACGACCGCGTCTCGCTGCGGGCGGTGCTCACGGGTGACGGCAGCCGCCGGCCGCTGATGCTGCTGAACCACACGGACGTGGTGCCGGTCGAGCGGGAGTACTGGGACGAGGAGCCGTTCGCGGGGATCATCCGGAACGGGGAGATCTGGGGGCGGGGAACGCTCGACATGAAGGGGCTGGGGGTGGCGGAGCTGTTGACCTTCCTGTTGCTGAAGCGCGCGGGCGTGCCGCTGGCGCGGGACATCGTGTTCCTGGCGGTGGCGGATGAGGAGGCGGGCGGGCTGCTCGGCATCGAGTGGCTAGCGGAGCACCACCCGGAGGCGCTGGAGGCGGAGTTCGTCATCAACGAGGGCGGGGGCGGCTCGACTGAGCTGTTCGGCGTGAAGCGGCCGGTGTTCACGGTGACGACAGGGGAGAAGGGGCCGCTCTGGCTGCGAATCGTGGCGGAGGGGCGGGCGGGGCACGGCTCCGTGCCGCACAACGACAACCCCCTCGACCGGCTTGTCCGCGCGCTGGGGAAGCTGCAGGAGTGGGAGCGGACCCCGGAGCTTTCCCCGGTGCTGGAGGAGTATTTCGAGAGGCTCGAGCGGGCGGGGATCTACAGCGGCGGCACGTCGCTCAAGCAACTGGAGCAGACGGCGGCGAGCGACGTGCGCGTGCGCGCCCTGCTGACGAACACGATCAGCGCCACGACGGCCACGGCCGGGATGAAGCACAACGTCATCCCCGGGCGGGCGGAAGCGACGATCGACTGCCGGCTGCTGCCGGGGGTCGACCCGGACTCGTTCGAGGCGGAACTGACGCGCGTCATCGACGACCCGAAGGTGCGGCTCGAGCGGGTGTTCGCCGGCGCCTCGGACACGAGCTCGCACAACACGGAGCTGTTCGCGACGATCGAGTCGGTGGTGCGGGAGCTGGTCGAGGACGCGGTGGTGACGCCGGGGGTGACGGCGGGGTTCACGGACAGCCGCGTGTTCCGCAACCAGGGGGTCGTGGCCTACGGGTTCTCGGGCGGGCTGACGTCGCCGAGCCTGGCGCGGACGGTACACGGCCACAACGAGCGCATGACGCTCGACAGCTTCCGGCTGAGCTGCCAGATGATCTACGAGGTCACGCGGCGGATGTGCGCGAGAGCGGGCTAGCCGTTGAGGATGGCGTCGAGGAAGAAGAGGGCGAAGAGCGCGGCTATCACGGCGACGCTGAGGATGGCGTGGAGCACCTTCAGCCAGAGCGGCTGCCCGAGCGCGCCGTTCCAGAACCAGGCGACGAACTGGTCCCGCGAGTCGCGGCTGCGTTCGCGAACGTGGGCGCGACGCCAGCGGTCTTGGTCGGACTCGTAGTCGGACCCCATGGCTCGTCAGTATGGCACGCCGGGCGTGCGGGGCGGCGCTACTCCCAGGGGTCTCCGGGGTTGATGGGCTTGCCGCGGCCCTCGGGGTCGAACTCGTCCATCGGCCAGGGGCCGGGCGAGTAGCCGCGGCTGGCGGTGAGGCCGCCGTCGAGCGGCAGGATGGCGCCGGTCACGTACTGGGAAGCGTCGGAAGCGAGGAAGACGATGGGGCCGACGAGGTCCTCGGTCTGGCCGATGCGGCGCATGGGGGTGCGGCCTTCGAGCATCTCCATGACGCCGCTCTGGATAAGGCCGTCATGCGTCATGGGGGTATCGAAGACGGTGGGGGCGAGGGCGTTGACGCGGATGCCGCGGTCGCCCCACTCGGTGGCGAGGAACTCGGTGAGGCGGGTGACGCCGCCCTTGGCGGCGAAGTAGCCGGGGGTGCGGCCCTCGAAGCCGCCGACGCCGAAGATGGAGCTGAGGTTGATGATGTTGCCGTGGCCCTGGCGCAGGAAGTACTGGGCGGCGGCGCGGCAGCAATGCCAGAGACCGGTGAGGTCGGTCTCGACGATCTGGCGGAACATGTCGTTGTCGGAGTGCTCGGCGCGCCAGGCGCTGAGGTCGGAGATGCCGGCGTTGTTGATGAGCACGTCGACGGTGCCGAACTCGTCCCAGGCGGCCTTCATCAGGTTCTCGACCTGCTCGTAGTCGGTGACGTCGCACGCGACGGGGAGGAAGCGGCGACCCTTGGCTTCGACCATGGCGGCGGTGTCCCCGAGGCGATCGAGGCTGCGCGAGGTGCCGACGATGTTGGCGCCGCGTTCCGAGAGGGCGTCCGCCCAGGTGACACCGAACCCATAGCTCGCGCCGGTGACGATGACCGTCTTGCCTTCCATCGAGAACACGTCTTCTGACATAGCGAAACCCTCCGGGACGGGGATTGTACGGGCGGTTGCGTTGCGCGCACGGCGTTCACGCGGGCGGGGTTCGCACGGCGTATCCTGCGCGGGCACGAAGCGCCGGAGGTAGCCACATGTCCCCAAAACGCGTCCTGACCGAACTGGACGAGTATCCCCGCCACCAGACGATCGACACGTTCGACATCATCGCCAACCCGAGCCCGGGCTGGAGCGACGGCTACTGGCACTGCATCGGCGACCCCGACGGCGAGGTCAACCTGATCACGGCGTTGCGGCTCTACCACAACACGAACACGATCGACGCCTACTCGATCCTGAGCACGGGCGACGGGAAGCAGTACAACGTGCGGGCGACGCGCCGCCTGCGCCCGGACATCGATGACCTGACGGTGGGACCGTTCTCGCAGGAGATCATCCGGGGGCTGCGGACGCTGCGGCTGGGGCTGGAGGAGACGGACGTGGACTGCTCGTTCGACATCCTCTGGGAGAGCTCGGCGCCGCCGTACGACGAGTGCCCCGGCGTGAAGATGTACCAGGACGGCCGGATGGTGGGCGAGCGTTCGAACCTCGTGCAGCTCGGCTGGCTCTCGGGCTGGATCAAGGTCGGCGGGAAGGAATACCGCTTCGACGTGGACGACGGCTGGGTGGGGGCGAAGGACCACTCCTGGGGCCAGGCGAACACGGGCGAGGGGGAGCAGCCGAACCGCCACGCGGCGCCGGCGCTGGAGCGGCGGTCGGTGTGGGGGAAGCCGGGGGCGCGCTGGTGGGCGCTGGTGCGGTTCCCTGACCGCTCGATGTACTGCTCCTTCCGGCACCACACGGACGGGACGATCGTCGCCTCGGGCACGGGCGGCGGGAACCTGCCCGAGTACGGCCGCGTGCACAGCCGCATCGATTACCCCTACGACTCCGGCAAGGAGGGGTGGGCGTACACGGACGTGGACGTGGTGAGCACAGAGTTCGAGGACGGCTTCCCGCGGCTGAAGAGCGCGCGGCTGGACCTGACGCGCCCGGACGGAGGCGTGGACCGCTTCCTGCTGGAGACGGTGAGCAAGCCCGTCTATATGCAGGGGGGCGGCTACTGGGGCGGCTGGGACGACGGACTCGGGCGCGGCGTCTACCGCGGCGACAAGGTGGAAGGAGAGGTCTGGGACGTCTCCCACCCGGTGATCGTGCGCGACATGGACGGGAACGAGGTGAAGCAGCGGCCCGGAGGGCACTTCGCCGAGCTGTACACGCGCTACACCAACCTCGACGACCCAAACGACGTGGGCCTCGGGCTGCAGGAGTGCGTGTTCGCCCAGGAGTACCAGGGCATCAAGGCGATGTAGTGGCTGGTGGATAGTGATTAGTGGCTGGTCCCCGCCCCGGCGCCCCATGTGCGGGGGCCGGGGAGGACAAGCCACTAGCGCCTACATGCCAGGGAGGATCACCAGCGTTCCGGGGGCGCCTTCGATGCGGAGGCCGCGGACGGCTGCGTAGTCGTCGGAGTTGTACCAGGCCCTGGCCGTCTCGACGTCGGCGAACTCGATGAGGACGAAGCGGTTGTTGGGGACTTCGCCCTCGATGACCTCGGGCTCCTCGGTGTAGGCGAGGACGTTGGCATTGAACGGGGCGAGGCTTCCGCCCGCTCCGGCGAGGTACTGGTTGAGCTTGTCGCGGTCTTCGACCCGACCCTGCGCGAGCACGTATGCGGCCATGGGGATTCTCCTGTCAGGGGGTTTGAGGTGGGCGCCAATGCTACAGCGATCCTGGTGGTCGGTGATCAGTGGTCGGTGGTCGGCCCCCGCCCCGCCTCCCCGGGGGAAGGGAGGACCAGTCACCAGTCACTATCCACCAGCCACTAGTTGACGCCGGGCTCGGCGGGGTGGCTGGCGAAGCGCGCCAGCTCGCCGCCCTGGCGGCGGAGAACGTCACGCCAGAGGTCGGCGGGGGTGGCGGCGAAGGGGTCGTCGGGGAGGGCGTCGACGATGAACCAGCCGTGGGTCGCGATCTCGCCCTCGAGCTGCCCCGCGCCCCAGCCGGCGTAGCCGGCGAAGAAGCGCATGCGCCCGAGGCGGCCCTCGAAATGGTCGGGACCCTTGCCGGGGTCGACGAGGCCGAGGCCGGGGGCGACGCGCAGGCCCCAGCGATCGACGGGCATGTCGTCGCCGGTGGCCATGGCGAAGACGGAGGCGGTGGAGACGGGGCCGCCCCGGAAGAGGACGGCGGGCTCGACGGCGTGGCCGTCCCACTCGGGGAGGTGGGCGGTAACGGTCTCGCCGTTCATGGCGTGGTTGAGAACGAGGCCGAAAGCGCCTTCCTTGTCGTGCGCGCAGAGGAGGACGACGGTGCGCCAGAAGTTCGGGTCCTCGATGTTGGGCGTGGCGACGAGGAGGCGGCCGTTGTGGAAGTCGGCCATGGTCAGGCGGTGACGGTGGCGAGCGGGGCGGGCGTCTCGGACCAGAGCACGCCCTTCGCGCGGAGGGCGTCGATGGCGGCGGGGTCGTAGCCGAGCTCGGCGAGGATGACGTCGCCCTGCTCGCCGGCGAGGGGGAACCCGCGGAGCTCGAGCGTGTTCTCGCTGAAGGCGGTGAGAGGGCCGTAGCGCTCGTACTCGCCGAAGTTGGCGCTGTGGGCGGGCACGCGGAGGCCGTTGGCGGCGACGTGCTCGTTGCGGGCGATGAACTCGTGGACGGGGGCGGCATCGGCGCGCACGCAGCCGAGACCTTCGGTCGCGAGCAGCGCCTCCCACTGGTCCGCGGTGCGCCCGGCAAAGAGAGCCGCGAGCACCCCGGCGAGCGCGCCGGCGTTGGCGGTGCGGGCCTCGGGGGTGGCGAAACGGGGGTCGGAGGCGAGGTCGGGGCGGCCGGCCAGCTCGCAGAAGCGCTCCCACTCGGGCTGCACGGCGAGGCCGAGGAAGACCCAGCCCTCGGCCGCTTCGTACAGCCGCCAGGTGGGACCGAGGCCATAGAGGTCGCGGTCGAGGGTGGGGCGCGGGGGCTTGCCCTCGTAGGCGATGAAGTCGTCGGCGTTGGCCCAGGCGTTCGCCCCGAACATATCGACGAACACCTCCTGGCCGTGGCCGAAGCGGCGGCGGGCGTAGAGGCCGAGGAGGGAGGCGGAGGCGACGACGACGGAGGTGTTGGGGTCGGGGTTGAGCTCGTTGGCGCGGAAGAACTTACGGGCGATCTCGCGCAGCTCGGGGATGGTCGTACAGACGGGAGGCATGCCCTCGCCCATCTGCATGAGCGCGCCGCCGAGGCCGGCACCGGGGATGGGGTGGGTGGAGGGGCGGTGGGCGCCGGGACCGTTGCGGCCGTAGCCGTTGACGTAGACGTAGACGAGCTCGGGGCGGATGGCCTTCAGGGTCTCGTAGCCGATCCCGAGCCGCTCGGGCACGCCGGGGCGGTAGTTGTGGATGATGATGTCGGTGGAGGCGGCGAGGGAGTGAACGATCTCCTGTCCCTCCGCGCTCTTCAGGTCGAGGGCGATGCTCTCCTTGCTGCCGTTGCAACGGCCAGCGCCGAGGGAGGCGATGCCCATGGCGCGGAAGGGGTCGCCGCCGATGGGCTCGACCTTGATGACGCGCGCCCCGAGGTCGGCGAGGATGGCGGCGCCGAGGGGCGCGGCGATGACGGTCGCGAACTCGAGGACGGTGACGCCCTGCAGGGGCGGGCCGGAGGCGGGAGTCGCGGGGACGGAGGGGCGGGCGGGGACGGCCTCGGCGAGGACCTCCGCCGTGTGCTCGCCGGGCTCCGGGCCGGCCTCGCCGGCGGCGCCGGGGGTGGAGGTGAGACGGGCAAGGGCGCCGAGCTGGCGCACGGTCCCGAGGGTGGGGTGCTCGCGCTCGACGACGTGTTCGTTGAGGACGAGGTCGGGGTCGTCGAGGGCCTGCTGGGTGCTCTGGAAGGGTGTGGCGGCCACCCCGCCGTGCTCGATGAAGGTCTCCATCCACTCGTCGGCCGTGCGTTCGAGCATGCGCTCGAACATGCGATCCCGGAGGCGCTCGCGGGCTTCATCCGACCACGTCGCGGGACTCCCCTCGTAGTCGGGGTCGGCGAAGATATCGGCGAGATCGACGGCGGCGAGGTAGTTATCGAAGAGGTGGGCCATGAGGTTGCCGAACTGGAGCCAGCGACCGTCCTTCGTCTGGAGGGCGTGGTAGTTGAGGGTGGGCATGACGGGCATGACGAGACCGGCGAATAGCTCGGGGAAGCGGTCGCCGAGCTGGGCGCGGAAGAGGCCGCCGAGGTCGTAGGCGAAGAGGCCCTGGAGGAGGCTGGTCTCGACGAGCTGGCCGCGGCCGCTCTGCTCGCGGGCCATGAGGGCGGCGAGGATGCCGTGGAGGGCGGCCTGGGAGGTGGCGTGGGAGCCGGCCTGGACGGCGGGGTAGGCGGGACCCTCGCGGTCGGCGAGGCCGCTGAAGGTGAGCATGCGCCCGAGGCGCGCGGCGACGACCGCCTCGTAGCCGGGGTAGCCAGCGTACGGCCCCTCCGGCCCGAAGCCAGTGATGGCGCAGTAGACGAGGGCGGGGTTGATGGCGCTGAGCTGCTCGTAGCCGGCGCCGAGCGCCTCGGCCTTGCCGGGACGCCCGCTCGTGACGACGACGTCCGCGCCTGCGGCGAGGCGCGCGAGGGACTCGCGACCCTCCTCGGTCTTGAGGTCGAGGACGGCGCTGCGCTTTCCCCGCAGCCACATGGGGGCATTCGCGACGGAGCGCCAGGGGTCGCCGCCGGGGCGTTCGACCTTGACGACGTCGGCGCCGAAGTCGGCGAGCACCATGGTGGTCATGCCACCGATGGGGCCTTCGCTGAGGTCGAGCACGCGGAGATCGTCGAGCAGTTCGGGCATGGCGACCGTCCACGGGGATGATACGCCGCTAGGCGGGGGCGACGGTGCGGATCTCGCCAGCCTTCGAGTCGTCGCGGATGAAATCGAGGACGGCCTCGGCGATGGCCTCGGGGGGAAGAATGGCGTCGGCGTGGCGCTCGATGGAGGGCGCCAGCCACGAGGCGGGGCGCTCGCCGTCGCCGGTCTTGCCCTGGAACGCGGTGCGGACCATGCCGGGGGAGACGGCGTTGACGCGGATGTTGTCGCTCTCGGCGAAGGGGGCGCAGCTCTGGGTGAAGGACATGACGGCTTTCTTGGTGGCGGAGTACATGGGGTCGAAGGGGAGGTGGCCGTCGCCGGCGACGGAGGCGGTGTTGACGATGACGCCGCCGCCGCGCTTGCGCATGGCGTGGATGGCCTCGCGCGTGCCCATCATGACGCCGGACGTGTTGATGTGGGTCTCCTCGGCGATGCGGGCGAGGGGAGCGTCGGGCCAGTGGGGCTCGCCGCTGGAGATGCCGGCGTTGTTGTAGACGATGTCGACGCCGCCGTAGGCGGCCTCGGCCTCGGCGAACAGGTTGGCGATGCTCTCGGGGCTGGTGACATCGCAGGCGACGAAGGTGGCGGCGCCGTCCGCGCCCGTGATCTCGCCGACGGTGACGACTCCGCCCGCGGCGTCGACGTCGGCGACGACGACGCTGGCGCCCTCGGCGGCAAGAGCGATGGCGGTGGCGCGTCCAATGCCGGACGCGGCCCCGGTGACGATGGCGACTTTCCCTTCGATCTCCACGGTGAACCCCCTCGCGAGCGGGGGCATTCTAGCGCGGGGGGATGCCGTCAGGCGGGGAGGATGCCGGTCTCGCGCATGCGCTGGGCGAGCGCCGAGCGACCGAGGCCGACGTAGCGCTCCTCTGCCGTGTCGAGGCCGTACACGATGTTGTGAAGGCCAATGGTCCAGTAGTGGAACTCGACGCGCTCGTGGAAGCCATCGCCGAGGGGGCGGTCGTAGTAGCGGGCGATGTCATCGACGGCATGCCAGCCCCCGTCGGCGAGGATGCCGGCAAAATCGATGGCGGGATCGCGCAGGGCGGCGTCGCTGAAGTCGATGACGCCGGCGAGGCGGCCGTGGCGCTCGATGATGTGGCCGAAATAGAGGTCGTGGTGGACGAGGCGGGGCTCCGGGTCGAAGCCGTCGCGGACGTAGCGGGTGAAGCCGCTATCGACAGCGACGCGAAGGGTGGCGGAGAGGCGGGGGAAGACGCGCATGCGGATCTGTTCGAGCCAGTCGCGAGGGTCGGGGACGTGCTCGGGGAGGGGAGCGCCGAGGGCTTCGGCGGCCTGGTCCGGAGGGAAGTCGTGGAGGGCGGTGAGGAACTGGCCGATCTCGCGGGCGATGGTGGCGCCGCCCGGCCCGAAGAGGTCGCCCCGCCGGAGGGCGCGGCCCTCGATGACGGGGTAGCCGGCGAAGGGGTGGCCGTCCCACTCCCCCACCCACTCGGGCGCGGGGACGGGGACGGGGAGGTGGGGAGCGAGGAGAGGGAGGAGGCGCATCTCGCCTTCGAGGAGGCGGGCGTCGTTGGGGGTGCGGGGGAAGCGGAAGATGCGGTCGCCGTGGGCGAAGGTCCAGTGCGACCAGCCGTGCTCGAGGGGTCGGACGGGGGCCTCTTCGAGGTCGGGGAAGGTCTGGTGGATGGCGTCGGCGGCTTCGCAGGCTTCCATGAGCTTCGGGGTTCTAGAATACGGCGTGCCTCTCTTACTCGGCGTCACCGGCTCGATCGCGGCGGGCAAGAGCCTGCTCTGCACACACCTGGCGGAGCAGCACGGTGCCCTGCACGTCGATGCCGATCGCGAGGTGCACCGCATGTACGAGCCGGACACGCCCGGGTTCGAGCGCGTGGTGGCGGAGTTCGGCGAGGAGATCGTGGGCGAGGACGGCGTCATCGACCGGCGCGTGCTCGGCGGCATGGTGTTCGGGAAGCCGGAGCGGATGGAGGCCCTGCGGACGGCCATCGGGGACATTCCCGCCTACTTCATGGCGCTGCTCGACCGCTGGCGGAAGGAGCTCCCGGAGGACGGCATCGGCGTACTGGAGGCGGTGAACCTGCTTGAGCGTGACTACATGACGAAGGCGGACGCGGCCTGGCTGGTGGTGACGGCGGACGAGACGGCCATCGTGCGGCTGATGGAGACGCGCTCGCTCTCGCGGGAGGAGGCCGATCAACGGCTGGCCTCGGCGCGCGACTGGCGCGAACGGGCGCCAGCGGCGGATCGCATCTTCCACAACGACGGCGCACAGGAGCCGTACCTGGCGGCGGTCGACGAGGCGATCGCGGAGACGGTCGCGGTCCACCGCGCGGGCACCCTGCCGCGGCCGCGCTGGTACGCGGCGCAAGAGTCGGGGGCGCCGGACTAGCCGAGGCGATTGAGCAGGGGCTTGACCGCCTTGCCGCGGTGGCCGAGGCGGGCGCGGTCGTCGTCGTCGAGCTCGGCGAGGGTCTTGCCGTTGAGGATCTGGGTGACCGCGTCGAGGCCGTAGCCGCCTTCGCCCCGCGGTTCCATCGGGATCTCGCACTCGATGATCGACATGGAGACGGCCACGTTCGGATCGCCGGGGGTGGCGAGGGCGGCGGCGGCGCGGCCGACCGTGATGCGCTGACCGACGGGGGTCTGGGCGAGGCGCTGGAGCAGGGCCTGGCAGCGGTCGGCGTCGGGGAGGCCGGCGTGGAAGGTCTCGGTGAGGGCGCCCGGCTGCAGGTCCATGGGGTAGACCTCGATGCCCGCGCAGAGCGCGATGGCCATCTCGCCGGTGGCCTCGGCGCAGGCGCGGGCGCGGTGGGTGGCACGGGCCGCGTAGTCGCCGCCGGGAGGGGAGTCGGGGGGCGTCTCGGGATCGACGCACTCGACAGGGGCATCGGCCAGAAGGGCGCGAAGGTCGGCGCGCTCGACGGGGTCGGCGGAGGCGAGGACGAGGCGGGGTTGGTCAGTCATGGGCGCATCGTGAGGGGGAGGCGGGGATCGCGCAACGGGTACCCGCGGTGAGGGCGCCGACCTGCGCTCGTTGACCGCTCCCGCGTCTCGCGCCGATCATGGCCGGATGGCGACACGCGGGTCGGGCAACGGGAACCGGGAGGCGCCACCGGGGAGACGGGCACGGCTCGCGAGGCGGGCCGCCACCATCTCGCTCCTGATCCTGGCCGCCAGCCTGGGCGCAATCGCGGTGCTGCTGCTCGACCGGGAGACGACCGGCGACGAGCCGGCGCTACCGGCGGCCCCGACGGCGACGGTCGCGCAGACCGAGGCAGCCACGGTCGCGGAGGCGATGACGCCGGCGGGGACCCCCGACGAGCCGGACGGGCCGACGGCGAACCCCACCGCAACGGCGACGGCGACGGAGACGCCCGCGGCTCCGAAGGTTCGGTACTCGGGGAAGCTGCCGGGGGAGCTGAGGGGATCGGAGAACCTGGAAGCGGCCACGGACGGACCGGACCTCCAATTTCTCACGAGGAGCGACGGGGAGTACCGGCTGGTGCGTCGCTACTACGTGCCGGTGGTCGCGATGGGGACGGGGGTGGACGCCCTGACGCGGACGCAGCTGGACGATCTGGCGAGCGGAGCGATCACGGACTGGTCGCAGGTCGGGGGGATCGCGGGGCCGGTGCAGGCCTTCGCCATCGTGCGGGGGAGGGGTTCGACGGCCATGCCGTTCGAACCGGTCTCGGCGGATCGGGCCTTCGGCACGTACGGCGAGCTGGTGGCGGCGATGACGCTCGACTCGGGAGCGTGGGCGTTCGTGCCCATCGAGGAGGTCGGGCCGATGGTCACGGCGGTCGCCGTCGGCGGGGTCGACATCGTGCGGGGGGAGGGCGACCCGCGGGAGTGGGCGTACGTCGAGGGGGTGGCGATGCTGCCCCTCACGGACGAGGGGCGGGTGGCCGCGGAGGCGATCGTGGATGAGCACTCGGCGCCGCTGCCGGAGGCAGTGACGGTGATCGCGACGGGCGACATCCTGCAGTCGCGCTGCTCGCTGACGCAGATCCGGGCGACGGGGGACTGGGGGGCGGCGCTGCGGGGGCCGGTAGGGGCGTACCTCGCCTCGGCGGACCTGACGCTGGGCTCGATCGACGGGAGCATCCAGGACATCGCGGAGCCGCTGGGCTGCTTCTCGCACGTGAACCTGAGCTCGCCGCCGGAGGTGATCGAAGCGCTGACGCTCTCGGGATTCGACGAGGTGACGGTCGCGACGAACCACGTGTTCGACTGCGGGGCGGAGCCGTGCGGGGCGGCCGCGTTCCTGCGCACGATCCAGCTGCTGGAGGAGGCGGGGATCGCGGTGGTGGGGGGCGGAGAGAACCTGGCCGAGGCGCTGGCCCCGGCCATCTTCACCGTGGAGGGGACGACCTTCGGGGTCCTCGGGTTCGACGACGTGGCGGCGTACTTCCTGGAGGCGGGGACGAGCCGCCCAGGAACGGCGCCGCTCGACGACGACTACAGCGAGGAGAACGCCGCGGGGGAGCCGGCGTTCTTCCGGCCGGCCTCGGAGCTGGGACTAGAGCGCTTCCGGGCGACGGTGCGGGCGCTGGCGGACGAGGTGGACGTGGTGATCGTGCAGGTCCAGACAGGGACGGAGGACACGCACGACCCGAGCCCGCGCAGCATCAAGGCGCTGCGGGCGGCGGTGGAGGAGGGGGCGACGCTGGTGGTGGGGAACCAGGCGCACCACGTGCAGGCGGTCGAGCCGGGCAGGCACGCGTTCATCGCGTACGCGCTGGGGAACTTCATCTACGACCAGACGCGGCTCGAAGGGCATACGCAGGGGTACCTGCTGGAGGCGACGTTCTGGGGGGCGCGGCTGGTGAACCTGCGCTTCGCGCCGTATGTGATCGAGGACCTGTACCGGCCGGTCTTCGCGGAAGGGGAAACGCGCGCCAAGATTCTTAATGACGTCTTCGAGGCCTCCCTGCGGCTGGCAGAGCGCTAGCGGCGGGCGGCTAGCGGCGGAATCGCGGAGAATCAGCGGCCATGCGCATCTTCTTCGACGTCGACGACACGATCATCACGTGGGACGTGCGGCTGCGGCCGGGGGTGGTAGAGGTGTTCGAGAAGCTGCGCGAAGAGGGACACGAGGTGTACCTCTGGAGCGGGAACGGGCCACGCTGGGAGATCGTGCGGCGCTTCGACCTGCATGAGCACATCATCGACTGCTACTGGAAGCCCCTCTACCGGCACCACGAGCGGCTCGAGGAGGTGGGCGTGCCGTTCACGCCGGACTACGTGATCGACGACCACCAGGAGGTCATCGACGCGTTTCCGGGCGTGCGCATCGCCCCGCCGAGCTACCCGCTCGAGAAGGACAACGAGCTCTGGCGCGTCTACGACGCCATCCAGGAGTACGTCGCGAACGTGAACGGCGCCTCCGAGTAGGCGTCAGCCACCCAGCTGCCGAACCAGGCTCGTGAGTCCCCCGGAGAGGCGTACGGGGTAGACGTTCGCGGGCGCTTCGAGGTTCCGTGCCGCCTCGGGGAGGCGGGCGACCGCACTGGCGCGGCGCTCGCGCAAGGCGGCGAGGGGCTCGGCGGGCGCGAGGCGTTCGCCGGAGGCCATCACCTGCGTCAGCAGGGAACGGCCGGGGATGGCGGGCTCGTCGGCGAGGGCGATCGTGTCGGCGACGGACTCGCCCTCGCGCTCCTCGCGGTAGACCTGCTTCACGCCGGGAAGGCTGCCCTTGCCCGCGGAGCGCTTCATGACGGGGCCGCGCGGACCCGCCACCAGCTTGTAGACGCCCGCGAGCGAGGGAGCGTCGGCGCTCGTGCCCAGGCGGGTGCCGATACCAAAGGCGTCGATGGGGGCGCCCCCGGCCAGGAGCTCGGCAATGCGGTACTCGTCGAGGTCGCTGGAGGCGAAGATGCGGATGTCTCCGCAGTCAGCCTCGTCGAGGACGGAGCGAACCGTGCGCGCGAGCCCGGCAAGGTCGCCGGAGTCGAGGCGGACGGCCCGGATCGTGACGCCTTCGGCGCGCAGCTCGTTGGCAACGGCGGCGGCGCGGCGCGCGCCCTCGACGGTGTCGTAGGTGTCGATGAGGAGTACGGCGCCATCGGGAAAGTCGCGGGCGTAGGCGCGGAAGGCCTCGGCCTCGTCGGCGAAGGAGAGGACGTAAGAGTGGGCCATGGTGCCACTGAGGTCGAGGCCGTGGAGCTGGCCTGCGAGCACGTTCGAGGTGCCGGAGGCGCCGCCCACGAAGGAGGCGCGCGCCACCCTGAGTGCGGCGTCAGCGCCGTGGTCGCGGCGTCCGGAGAAGTCGACGAAGGTGCGGTCGCCGCAGGCCAGGGCGATGCGCGCGGCCTTGGTCGCGATCATGGTCTGGAAGGTGAGGGCGTTGAGGAGGAAGGTCTCGGCCAGCTGCGCCTCGATCAGGGGGGCGGTGACGCGGAGGAATGGCTCCCCGGCGAAGACGGTCTCGCCCTCGGGCACGGCCCAGGCGTCGCCGGTGAAGCGCCGTGTCGCGAGGAAGTCGAGGAACGCCCCATCGAACTTGCCGAGCGAGCGCAGGTAGTCGAGGGTGGCGTCGCCGAAGGCGAAGCCGTCGAGGTAGGCGAGGGCGTCTTCGAGGCCGCAGGCGACGAGGAAGCCGCGGTGCGGAGGGAGCTGGCGCACGGAGAGCTCGAAGGTGGCGGGCTCGTTCATGCCGTGGGCGAAATAGCTCGCGGCCATGGTGAGCTCGTAGAGATCGACGAAGGCGGCGACGTTGTCGTCGGAGACCCACGGCATGAGCGCCAGTATGCGGCAGGGCGGGCGGGGGATGGGGCCGTCGTTGATGGGGCCGTCGTTATGGGAAGGCGAGGGCCGGGGTGGTAGTCTGCCTGCAAGGGCCTACCGCGACCATGAAGGGGCGCGGACGGGCGCCCTGAGACACCTGGAGGCGACCCCGACATGTTCGACACCATCATCCGCGGCGGCACCGTGATCGACGGTCTGCGCACGCCGCGCTTCCGCGCCGACATCGGCATCAAGGACGGGCGGGTCGCTTCGATCGGGCGCATCCACAACGACGACGGGGCGCGCGTGATCGACGCCGAGGGGCTGATCGTCGCGCCGGGGTTCGTCGACCTGCATACGCACTACGACTCGCAGGTGTACTGGGACCCGTGGTGCAGCATCTCGGGCTGGCACGGGGTGACCTCGGTGGTGATCGGGAACTGCGGCTTCGGGTTCGCGCCGGTTCGGGCGGAGGACCAGGAGCGCGCGATGCTGACGATGGCCCGCAACGAGGCCGTGCCGATGGAATCGATGCGCGAGGGGATGGCCTGGGACTGGGAGACCTACCCGCAGTTCCTGGACAGCCTGGAGCGGACGCCGAAGGGCGTAAACCTGCTGAGCTACGTGGGCCTGAACCCGCTGATGGCGTACGTGATGGGGCTGGAGGCGGCGAAGAACCGCTCCGCCACGGAGGCGGAGCGCGAGGAGATGTGCCGCCTCTTCGAGGAAGCGCTGCGGGCGGGGGCATGCGGCTTCTCCGTGCAGCTCGGGGGCGAGGAGAGCGTCCAGCGCGACTACGACGGGACGCCGATGATCACGGACCTCATGTCGGAAGAGGACCTGCTGGCGTTCGCGGGGGTGATGGGGAAGGTGGGGCGCGGGTTCGCGCAGATCACGGGGCCTTTCGAGGCGGCGGAGAAGGTGGCGGCGGTGAGCGGCCGGCCGGTTATCTGGAACCTGCTGGCGCCGGCGACGGATCAGCACGGCCAGAACACGCCGCCGCACCGGCTCATGATCGAGAAGCTGGACGCGGCCAACGCGAGGGGCCTGCGCATCTTCGGGCAGGCGCTGACGGTGGACGTGGGCTTCGAGTTCAACCTTGAGGACTGGAACCTGTTCGACTCCAGCCCGATCTGGCGGGAGGTCACGCTGGGGACGCGCGAGGTGCGCATGGCGAAGATGCGCGACGGCGAAATCCGCCAGGCGCTGCGGGACGAGTTCGACGCAGGTCACGGGCCGATCGCGGGCGGGGGCATCGAGTCACAGATGAAGGCGGCCGGAGGCGGCGCGAACGTCTCGGGCATCGCGCAGCTGACCGTCGAGGAGGTCGAGAGCCAGGAGCTGAAGGCGTACGAGGGGCTCGGGCTCGCCGAGATCGCCCGGAACGAGGGGAAGCACATCATCGACGCCTTCCTCGACCTCTCGCTGGAGGACGACCTGCAGGCAACGTTCGTGACGCCGCCGCGCCCCACGGATCCGGACGCGATGGCGGAGGTGGCGAACTCGTCGGTGGCGATACCGGGGGTGTCGGACGGGGGCGCGCACACGAAGTTCATCACGCTGGGGGCGTACCCGACGGAGTTCCTGGCGCGCTGGGTGCGGGACGCGGGGATCATGGACCTGGAGCAGGCGCACTGGCGGCTGGCCGCCTACCCGGCGCTGGCGGCCGGCTTCCGCGACCGGGGCTGTATCCGCGAGGGCGCTCCGGCGGACATCGTGGTGTACGACTACGAGAAGCTGGAGATGCTGCCGATCGTGAAGGCGTGGGACTTCCCCGCAGGCGCCTGGCGGCGCGTGCGCAAGGCCGAGGGCTATCGCTACACGCTCGTGAACGGCGAGGTCACGTTCGAGGACCGGGACTGCACGGGCGCGACGCCCGGCCAGCTCCTGCGGCACGGGTCGGCCTAGGGACAACGCGCGTGCGCAAGTGGGACAGACCGCCGCGTCCGGACGATCCACCGCCGCCTCCCTATGGGGGTCCCATGCTCTACTGGTGGGCAGTCCGGGATGAGCCGGAAGCCGATCTCCACGATCCCCACCAGCACGACGGCGTCTTCAGCGCCGTCGCCTGCATGGAAGCCGCACAGCGGCAGTGGGAAGCAGCCCACCCCGGAGCCGGCATGGACCTGCACCTGATTCAGCTGGATGGGTGCATCGCCGAGGAACTTCCCAGGGAACGGGAGGCGGAAGTTCGAGACGCGTTCGCCCAATGGCGCGGGTCGGCGTAAGGCAACCGCTAGAGGAAAGCCTCAAGAAGCACAAGGTCTTGAGTGAGACGCTCACCTAGCTGGTCATGCCTCTCCTTCAGCAGTTCTCGGCTCTCATACAGCGACGAGAAGAGGTCGGACACGGCTTCTCGACAGGTCGCACCTTCACCGTACTCGCCGACCAGATCGTCAGTTGCCGTCCACGATCCTGAAGCATCGCGCGCGACTTCCATCCCAATGGGGAAATCGCCGCCCGGGTTCTGATGGGAGATGGTCACTACGGAGCGTAGCGGGAGAAGACGAGGCAGCTGTTCTGGCCGCCGAAGCCGAAGCTGTTCTTCATGATGACCTGCGGGTCGACGCGGCGGTGGCCCTCGGGGATGTAGTCGAGGTCGCAGGTGGGATCGGGGTTCTGGAGGTTGATGGTGGGGTGGGCGAGCCCCGTTTCCAGCGTCTTGATGGCGGCGACGGTCTCCATGCCGCCGCTGGCCCCGAGGCCGTGACCGATGAGGCTCTTGGTGGCGCTGATGGGGATGTCGTAGGCGCGCTCGCCGAAGACGGTCTTGATGGCGTCGGTCTCGGCGGTGTCGCCGGCGGGGGTGCTAGTGGCGTGGGCGTTGATGTAGCCGATCACGTCGGGGGGCATGCCGGCGTCGTCGAGCGCCTCCTGCATGGCGCGGGCGGCGCCTTCGCCGCCCTCGGGCGGGGCGACAACGTGGAAGGCGTCGGAGGTGCAACCGAAACCGGCGAGCTCGGCGTAGACGGAAGCGCCGCGCCGCATTGCGTGCTCCTCGCTCTCGAGAAGGATGGCGCCCGCCCCCTCGCAGGGGACGAAGCCGTCGCGTTCGGCGTCGAAGGGGCGGCTCGCCTTGGCGGGGTCGCCCTCCGCACTGGTGACGGCCTTCATGACGCAGAAACCGGCGAGCCCGAGCTCGCTGATGCCGGCCTCGCAACCGCCCGCAAGGACGACGTCGGCGCGGCCGCTGCGAATCATGAGGGCGGCTTCGCCGATGGCCTGGGTACCGGCCGCGCAGGCCGTCACGATCGTGCCGTTGTAGCCGCGCAGGCCGAACTGCATCGCGACCTGGGCGCCGGCCATATTGGCGAGCTGCTTCGAGAAGAAGAAGGGGTCGATGCGCATGCCGCCGCGCTCGAAGAGGGTATGGGCGGCCTCCTGGATGCCGGGGTAGCCGCCACCGCCGTTCCCGACGAGGACGCCGATGCGGTTGAGGTCCTGCGACTCCAGGTCGAGGGAGCCGTCGTGGATGGCCTCGCGGGCAGCGGCCACCATCAGCTGGGAGAAGCGGCCCATGCGGCGGGCAGCCTTGCGGTCCATGAATTCGGCGGGAACGAATTCGGGGATCTCGCCGGCGAACTTGCAGGGGAACTCGGTCGTGTCGAAGAAGGTAATGTGATCGATGCCGGAGCGACCCTCCAGCATGTTCTCCCAGAAGTCGGGCACATTCGTACCCGCCGGGGTCACCGCTCCAAGGCCCGTCACGACAACTCGGGTGCGCGAGCGCAGCAGCTCGTTCATTGTCGATAAGGGTACAGCCACGCCCGATCACCCGCGAGCGGCGGCGCGCCCTGTGCGCCTCCCTGCTACGCTTCCCGCATGGTCGATGCGGCCCTTCCGAGCCACGTCGCCGCGCGCCGCCGGGACGGGCGGTACGAGGTGCTTCTGCACCGCTCGCTGGCGCTCATCGGCGAGAACCGGGTCGAGATCCGGAGCGCGCGGAGCACGGTCCTGCTGCCGCTGCTGGGGGTGGCGCTGGGTGGGGGCGCGGGGGCGCTGATCGCGATCGAGGCGGGGGACCTCCACTTCGGCGTGCTGGTGGCGCTCCTGCTGTTCGCGCTTGTCACCTTCCCCATCTCGATGATGGCGCTTGTGACGGCGATCATGGGGGCGGACGTGGTCATCGACGGGCGCAAGGGTTCGGCGACGTGGCAGCAGGGGTACCTGGGGATGGGTGTGGGGACGCGCGAGCTGGTCCCGTTCGCGAAGATCGACCACCTCGCGATCACGATCGAGGGGGACGCGCCCGATCGCTGGCGGGAGGAAACGGACACGCTGCGGCAGTTCGCGCTGGTGCTCGTGAAGCAGTCGGGAAAGCGGCTGACGCTGACGCAGGTGCCCGTCCCCGCGGGGGACCAGACCGACGGCATGGACCGCACGCTCGCGGTCGCCACCGCCGTCGCGAACCTGACGGGGGCGGAGGTGAAGCTGCCGGAGGGCTGGGAGCTGGTGGAGCTGAGCGAAGAGGAAGCGGCTGGAGGCGCGGACGATGAGTAGCGACCCTGCCCTCGACGCCCTGCTGGGGGCGAAGACGATCGCCGTCGTGGGGCTCGACACGCGAACATCCCGCCCGGCCTACGAGGTGGCGGCCTACCTGCAGTCGCAGGGGTACCGGATCATCCCCGTGCCGGTTCAGCAGCCCGCGGATGAGGTGCTGGGTGAACGGGCCTACGCGAGCCTTCGCGACATCCCGGAGCACGTGGACGTCGTGGACGTGTTCGTGCGGCCGGACCGGACCGGACCTTTCGTGGACGACGCGATCGCGATCGGGGCGGGGGCGGTGTGGCTGCAGCTCGAAATCCGGAACGAGGCGGCCATCGAGCGGGCGCTCGCGGCGGGGCTGGTCGCGACACAGGATCGCTGCACGAAGGTCGAGCACCAGCGCGCACAGGCACTGGGCCTCCGATAGAGGCGAAGACTCCGGCCCCTACGGCAGGCGCGCCCGTAGAATGCCGGGACGCCCACCGGATGGAGCCCCGCATGACATCCAACTACGCCTTCGCGCCCCCGCCCGGCATGGAAGAGACCTCCCTGCGCCTGATCCCGCACGTGCTGCGGCCGCTGCCGCCGCTCGCGCAGGAGATGTTCGAGAGCTTCATGCTGGCGTTCGGCGGACGGGCTATCCACATCAACGGGTACACGTACCTCGGGGGCGGGACGGGCCAGCCCGCGGCCGCACTCGACCCGCCGCCATCGAACGACGGAAGGGAGGCGTGGGAGCAGCACGCCTTGCCGCGCGTCCGCGAGATCTGCGAGGGGCTGTGGACCGAGGACTACGGTCCCTGGCCGATCGAGGAGCTGGCGCAGGCGCTTCCGGGCTACGTGGCCGAGGCGGCGCGCGGGTTCGCGTACACGATGCAGCCGCTCATGATCATCGCCGCCCCGGCGAGCGCGCTGATGGTGTTCTGCAGCGAGAAGCTGGAGGCGATGGGCGACCGCGACCGGCTCGTCGCGGCGCTCGTGCAGGGGGTGGACAACGAGTCGGCGGCGCGGGGACTGAAGCTGGAGGCAATGGGACCGCTGGCGCAGGCGTCGCCGGGCCTGCTGGAAGCGGTGGGCGCGGGCAACCTCGCGGCGGCGCGGGCGGCGGAAGGGGGCGAGGCGTTCGGGGAGGCGTTCGACGCGTACCTCGAGGACTACGGGCACAGCTCACAGACCTGGTGGGAGCTGCACACCCCAACGTGGCGGGAGGAGCCCGGGGCGGCGCTGCGTCTGCTGGCGGGGTACATCGCGGATCCGTCGCGGGGGCCGGGCGCGGGGCACGCACGTTCGGCGGCGGAGCGCGCCGACACGATCGCGCGTTGCGATGCGGCGCTCCCGGACGACGGCGACCGGGAGCAGTTCCTGGAACTGGTCGAGGGGGCGGTCGACTACGTGTTCGTGATCGAGGGGCGCGCGCACTGGCAGCAGAACTGCGTGGGGGCGCTCCGACCCGCGTGCCTCGCGCTGGGAAGCAAACTCGCGGAGGCGGGGGCGCTCGCGACTCCGGAGGACGTGTTCCACCTGCGCCTAGCGGAGCTGGCCCCGCTCGCCGCGAACCCTTCGGGGGCAATGCTGGAGACGATCGAGGAGCGGAAGGCCGAGCTCGTTTCGTGGGGGGATCTCGCGCCTCCGCTCACGCTCGGTCCGCCGCCGCCACCACCGCCGGCCGGCGGGCCACCAAATCCGATCGCGCTCATGTTCGGTGGACCACCCGAGCCGAGCGACGACCCCATGCTGCTGAACGGCAAGGGCGCCAGCCGCGGCGTCGTGACCGGGCGGGCGCGGGTCGCCTTCAGCCTGGAGGAGGCGGAGGCGCTGGAGCGGGGCGAGATCCTCGTCTGCCCCTTCACGGCCCCGTCATGGATGCCAGTGTTCACGACGGCGGCGGCGATCGTGACGAACCAGGGCGGGGTGCTCTCGCACGCCGCCATCGAGGCGCGCGAATACGGCATTCCCTGCGTGACCGGCACGGAGGTGGGAACGCAGCGCATCCCCGACGGGGCCACGGTCACGGTCGACGGGCTCGCGGGGACCGTGCGGATTCACGCGGACTGATCGCCCGGAGGGGACGGTGGCGGAAACGCAGGAGGTCGCCGGATACGTCTCGCCGTATCCGTACGTCCAGCGGCTCCAGGATCGGATGGACGAGATCCTCGACCGCCAGATTCCGAACTCGGGCCGCTTCTGCGGGTTCTGCTACGCGCGGCTGGCGCGCGACATCGAGCGCTGCCCCTACTGCAGCACAGACACGGCGGACCTTCCGACGGTCGAACGGGTGCCGCGGGAGGCGCTGATCATCTACCGCGAGAAGAAGCGGACGGAGGAGCGCTGGGTGTACAGCGGCGCGATGCTGGGGCTGCTGATCGCGGCGGGCGTGTTCGTGGCGCTGGTGGTGTACGGGACGGACGTCGTGGGGAACCGCAGCATCGCGCTCGGGATCGCGTTCCTGGCGCTCATCGGCGGGGGGTACCTGCTGGCGCAGCTCTTCGGGCCGCTGATCTGCGGGCAGGTGGGGTACCTGCGGGGGTCGCGCAAGCGCGACGAACTGTGGGGGAGGTTCCTGGAGGAGCGCGGCGGCGAGGAATCGGGCTAGGACTCGACGCGGACGAGGGTCTGGCCCTCCTCGACGGTCTCCTCTGGGGAGACGAGCACCTCGGCGACGACGCCGGCCTCGGGGCTCTCGACCGGAATCTCCATCTTCATGGATTCCAGCACGATCACTTCCTGGCCGGCGCTCACGGAGGCGCCGGCGCTCACCAGCACCTCGAACACCGAACCGGACATAGGGGCGGGGATGTCGACGACAGCCACGGGGGCACTCTACCGCGCCGTGGCGGGGGGAGGCGAGGGCGGAGCGTCAAGATTGCGGGGGGTTCGGGCGCTGCCCATACTCCCGGAAGCAACGCAGGCGGGAACGGATTGCGGGTCATCTCCAAGCGGGCGCTTCGAGAGTTCTGGGAAGTTCACCGGGATGCCGAGGGACCAGGAGGACCTGAGCGAGCAGGACCTCGTGCCCCTAATCGGAAGCGAGGAGGCCGTGCGAGACGTTCTGGCCCGGAAGCGAGCCCTGACGATGCCGATGGCTCAGGCCATCCACGAGGATCTGGGGATCCCCGCCGACGTCCTGTTGCGTCGGGCCGTCGTCGCCTGAACACGCCAATCCCGGAGCGCTCGCGCCTCTCGCGGGAGGCTGTACACTTTCTGAACGGGCCGGCTTCCCGGAAGAGGGAGCGCCCGGAGCGAGTCCACCATGCCGGCTGTTGTGGTTGTTGGTGGGCAGTGGGGCGACGAAGGCAAGGGCCGGATCGTCGACCTGCTGGCCCGAAAGGCACGTGTCGTTGCGCGGTACTCGGCGGGGAACAACGCCGGGCACACGATCGTGAACGAGCTCGGCGAGTTCAAGCTGCACCTCGTGCCGGCGGGCATCTTCTACCCGGAAAAGACGTGCGTCATCGGAAACGGGGTCGCCGTCGACCCCGAGGTGCTGCTGGGCGAAATCTCGCAGCTTGAGTCGCGGGGCATCAACACGAGCAAGCTGGCCGTAAGCGCGCGCGCCCAGGTGGTGATGCCCTGGCACCGGCTCATTGACCGGCTGGAAGAGGAGCGCCTCGGCTCGGAGGCGATCGGGACGACGGGGAAGGGCATCGGGCCGTGCTTCACCGACAAGGTGGCGCGCCGCGGCATCCGCATCGTGGACCTGCTGGAGCCCGAGGACCTACTCTCGCGCATGCGCTCGGTGCTGGACTACCAGAACCGCGTGATCACGGGCGTCTACGGCGGGGAACCGATCGACTTCGACGCGTGCTTCGAGCAGTACACGGAGTTCGGCCGGCAGCTGCAGCCGTTCGTCGCGGATACGCAGGCGATCGTGACGGAGGCGTTGCACGCGGGCGAATACGTGCTGCTCGAGGGGGCGCAGGGTTCGCTGCTGGACCTCGACCACGGAACGTACGAATACGTGACCTCGAGCGTGCCGAGCAGCACCGCCGGCGGGGCCACGCTCGGCATCGGCATCGGGCCGACGAACGTGCAGCGCGCGGTGGGCGTGTTCAAGAGCTACTGCACGCGAGTCGGCAACGGCCCCTTCCCGACGGAGCTGTTCGGGGAGATCAGCGACCAGCTGCGCGACCACGGCAAGGAGTTCGGGCGGGGCGAGTACGGCACGACGACGGGCCGCCCGCGACGCATCGGCTGGCTCGACACGGTCGCGGCGCGCTACTCGGTGCGCTTCAACGGGCTCTCGGCGCTGGCGCTGACGCGGCTCGACGTGCTCGACGGGCTCCCGGCGCTGAAGCTGTGCACGGCCTACGAAATCGACGGCGAGATCGTGAAGACGATGCCCGCGAGCGCCTCGGCCCTGCGCAAGGCGAAGCCGGTCTACGAGGAGCTTCCGGGCTGGGACGCGCCAACCTCGGGCGTGCGCACGTTCGACGACCTGCCGGCAGAGGCGCAGGTGTACATCCGCCGGGTGGAGTCGCTGCTGGGAGTTCCGGTGGACCTTATCTCAGTCGGACCGGAGCGCGAGCAGGCGATCATCGTCAACCCAATCTTCTAGGAGAGCGCTTGCGCAGCGCGCTGCGCTGAGTGGAGCGCCGCGCTGCCGCGCGGCTGAGGAGAGCGTTCGCCTTGCTCGCTGAGGAGAGTGCCGCTCTTCGCTTCGCTGCGCTCGGCTGAGCGGGGGTGAGGACTCTCCCGGGGGGTCTTGGCCACGCGGGATTCATCGGTTGCCCGGCCTTGTAAGGTGGGTGCGTCGAGCTTGCGTGGGGAGGATGCGACCGTGAAGTTCTCCTGGAAGGGGTTGTTTCGCAGGCAGAACCGTGTGCGGGCGGACGGCAAGGAGCCCGTAACGGCTGAGGACCGGGAGGTGGTGCGGAAGCAGTTGCAGAGGGAGATGGAGGTGGAGCGGGAGATCACCCGGCAGCGCGGGATGCACGGGGGCGGTCCCTAGAGGCCGAGCAGGAAGCGGGCGAGGGCGGCTTTGCGCTCGGGGGTGGTCATCATCGTGTTGGTGACGGCGCAGGTGAGGCCGAGGGCCTCGACCTGCGGGGCGAGGGCGCGGTCTTCCTCGTCGATGACCATGACGTCGACGAGGTCACGGTAGATCTCGGCGACGCCGGCGGCGGAGACCTCGTGGCCGAGACTGGCGAGCATCTTCGCCGCCGGGCCCTTGATGGCCTGGCCCCCGACGATGGGGCTGATGCCAATGCGCCGGGCCTTGCTCTCGACGACGGCCTCGCGGACGCCGGGGACGGCGAGGATGGGGCCGATGCTCACGAACGGGTTGCTCGGGGCGATGATGAGGCGGTCGGCCTCGCGGATGGCGTCGAGGACGCCGGGGGCGGGGGCGGCTTCGTCGGCGCCGGCGAAGCGGACGCCGGTGACGTCGGGCTCGGTGGCGAGCCGCACCATGTAGTCCTGGAAGTCGAGCTCGCCGTCGGAGGTAAGCACGTGCGTCGCGACGCGCTCGTTGGTGACGGGCAGGATCGTCGAGGCGACGCCGAAGGCCGCCGTCAGCTCGGCGACGATCTCGTGCATGGGGCGGCCTTCTTGGAGGAGGCGGGTGCGGTGGACGGCCGTGGCGAGGTCGCGGTCGCCGAGGTTGAACCAGCGTCCGTAGCCGAAGCGGCGGAGGGCGTCGACGACGTCGAAGGTGTCGCCTTCAAGGCCCCAGCCGGTCTCGGGATTGACGACTCCGGCGAGGGAGTAGATGACGATGTCGGTATCGGGAGAGACGTGCAGGCCGAACATCTCGACGTCGTCGGCGACGTTGGAGATGACGGTGACGGAGGCGGGGTCGACGACCTGCACGAGTCCCTGGAGGAATCGGGCAGCGCCCACGCCGCCTGCGAGCACGGTGTCCATGGGGGGCCATTGTAGGGGCGGGGGAGGGTCGCGCAGGGGGTGGCGCCCCCGGCAGGACTCGAACCCACAACCCCCTGGTCCGAAGCCAGGTGCTCTATCCGTTGAGCTACGGAGGCGTGCTTCAAGCTTACTACGCAGGCTCCCACGCGCCGGGCGCGGCATGAGGCCGCTAAGCTGGAGCGATGGCAGAGGCCTCACCGTTCATGCAGCGGGCGCTGGCGGCGGCACGCGGGGTGCGGGGGCGCACGAGCCCGAACCCCTGGGTGGGGGCGGCGCTCGTGCGCGACGGGAGCGTCGTGGCTGAGGGGGCGACTTCGCCGGACGGGGGTCCGCACGCGGAGGCAGGGGCGCTCTCGGAGGGGGAGCGCGGCGGCACGCTCTACGTGACGCTCGAGCCGTGCGCGCCGTTCCCGGGGAAGCGGACGCAACCCTGCGCGGAGGCGATCATCGAGGCGGGCATCGAACGGGTCGTCGTGGCGTTGCTGGACGCGGAGCCGCGGGTGCGAGGACGGGGGGTGGCGATGCTGCGGGAGGCGGGCGTCGAGGTGGAGGTGGGCGACGGGGCGGAGGAGGCGGCAGCGCTGTTGCGGCCGTACCTGAAGCACCGCGAGACAGGCCGGCCGTACGTCATCGCGAAGTTCGCAGCGTCGCTGGACGGTCGCATCGCGGCGGTCGGGGGCGACTCGCAGTGGATCACTGGCGAGGCGGCGCGGGAGCGCGCACACGAGCAGCGCGCCTGGGTCGACGCGGTGCTGGTGGGGAGCGGCACGGCGGTGGCGGACGACCCGTCGCTGACGGCGCGACCGGGGGGGCGGCCAGCCGAGCGGCAGCCGCTTCGGGTCGTGCTCGACGGGCGGGGGCGGCTCTCCCCCGAGGCGAAGCTATTGTCGGAACCGGGGCGGACGCTCGTGGCGACGTCGCACGAGGCCGACGCCGGGTGGAAGGCTGCAATCGCCGGGGCGGGGGCGCAGGTGGTGGAGTGCGAGCACGACGGGGAGAGGCTGAACCTCGACCAGTTGCTGCCGGCGCTCGCGGAGCGGGGGATTCTCTCCATCTGGGCGGAGGGTGGGGGAGCGGTGCTGGGGTCGCTGTTCGAGGGCGGGCACGTGGACGAGGTCTGGGCGTTCGTGGCGCCGAGCATCATCGGTGGGGACGGCGTGGCGGCGGTGGGCGGCGCGGGCGTCACACGTGCGGCGGACGCGTTCCGCCTGCGGGACCGCACCATCGAGGAGGTGGGCGAGGACCTCCTCGTGCGAGGGTATGCGGGGGACTGGTCGCCGCGGCTACAGTAGAGGCGTCAGGAACGAAGCGGGAGGAGCAGAGCGATGCCGAAGTACTGGATGGTGACACAGGGCCCGGAGATCTTCGGGAAGACGCGGGAGCTGGGGTTCGCACGGCACGCCTTCAAGAGCACGCGCAGCAAGATGGTGTACCGCATCGAGGAGGGGGATGCGCTCGTGTTCTACGTGACGGGGAAGAAGCAGATCGCGGGCGCGGTGCGGGTCACGTCGGGGATCGTGGAGGAGAGCACGCGCATCTGGCAGAGCAGCAAGAAGCCGGACGAGCTGTACCCCTTCCGGGTCGACACGGAACCGCTGGTGGAGCTGGATGAAGAGCAGTGGCTCGACGCGGAGCCGTACCACGACCGCATGGAGTGGACGCAGCGGTGGCCGCGGGAGCACTGGACGCTCGCCTACCAGGGCAACCTGCGCGAGATACCGGAGAGCGACTTCGACCTGTTGCTGGCGGACCTGCGGGAGGCGGCGAGGACGGCTCCGGCGAAGGCGTAGCAGCTACGCCCCCGCGAGGCGTTGCCCGGGGTGGGGGCGATTGGTAGGATTCCGCGACTACCACGGGCTGGGGTGGAGGAATGGAAGAGTTTCCACGCTGCCGTCGGTGTGACGACGGTGATCTCGTTCCCTTTTCGGACTTCGGAAGCCAGGGCGCTCCCATTCACTGGAAGGCATGGGCGTGCACGAATCCGGAGTGCGGCTACAACATGAAGATCCGGAACGGCGATCTCTTTATCGACGAGCCGATCAACGACGGGGCGTACTACTCGGGACGGCGGTAGCGCCTGCCCCGAGGCCGCCGTAGGCTGAGCGCGATGCCCGCTGAACACTCGACCAAGGTCTACGAGTCGCTGCCGCTTCACGACGTCACGGGCGTGGAGGAGGAGCTGCAGCAGACCGTGCTCGTGACGAGCGTGGACCAGGTGCTGAACTGGGCGCGGCGCTCCTCGCTGTGGCCGGCGATGTTCGGGCTGGCCTGCTGCGCGATGGAGATGATCGCGACGGCGATGCCGCGCTACGACATCGCGCGCTTCGGGGCGGAGATCTTCCGGGCCTCGCCGCGGCAGGCCGACCTGTTGATCGTGCCGGGCACGGTGACGTGGAAGATGGCGCCGGCGGTGCGGCGCGTGTGGCTGCAGATGCCGGAGCCGAAATGGGCGATCGCGATGGGCGGTTGCGCCACCATGGGTGGGCCGTTCGCCTACGCCTACAGTGTGACGCCGGGCGTGAACGTGCTGCTGCCGGTGGACGTGTACGTGCCGGGCTGCCCGCCGCGGCCGGAGTCGCTGCTGACGGGTCTGATGCTCCTCCAGGACAAGATCAAGGAGGACACGATCGAGGGCGGCTGGCAGCGCCGCGACGTGGAGCCGCAGTTCCATCGCTACCTGCCCGAGGGCGACCCGATCCGGCGTGAGCTCGAGTCGCTCTGGCCCCCGTACGTCGACTACGACAAGCCGCCGACGGACCCGTTCGAACCGGCCAGCTAGCCCCTTCGCAGACCTGACACAGGTGTGGGGGGTTGGGGAAATTCCCCGGTCCGCCCGCTAGATTTATCGGGTGCTCAGACGAGGGCGCGGCCGTCCGCCCCATCCCGACATCCTCACTCCGGCGGAGTGGCGCGTCCTGCGCGAGATACGCACCGGCGCCAGCAACGCGGAGATTGCGGCCCGGCTCGGGCTCGGCCTTGCGACGGTCAAGTTTCACGTCAGGAACATCCGCAACAAGCTGGACCTGTCGGAACGGGCCGAGCTCATCGAGTGGCGCGGCGAGCCCCAGCCGGAGGCGCAGCCGGCTTCTCGGCGCTGGATGCTGGCGCCGCTCGGGCTGCTGGTCGGCTTCTGGAGGCCGGTGGTGGCAGTAGTCGCCATCACCGTCGTGGGCGGGAGCGCGATCGCGGCGGGCGTGCTGGCGTACACCATCGTGAACGACGGGGACCCGGCGGCGAGCCCCGGGGATGAACCCGCCAGCGCCGCAACCGTCAGCCCGACGCCCACCGTGGCGGAGCCGACCATGCCACCTGCAACACCCACCCCTGCAGTGACGGCAACACCCGCACCAGCCGATACGCCCGCCGCCACGTCAACGCCAACGCCGGTTCCCACCTCCGAGCCGACATCCGAAGCGACTCCCACGCCTGCCACGACCCCGACCCAGGAGGTCAGAGAAGAAGGCCACCCGATCGTGACATTCTGGGGGGAGGTGCCGGAGCAGGAGCAGAACGCGCTACACAAACGCGTAGCCGACATCGTGCGGTTCTTCGAGGAACGCTTCGACATCCGCGTACCGGACCTCGACATCCACGTGGCAGCCGACAACACAGCCCTCGCAGCGGCGTTGGGAAGACCGCTCGACTACGAGACGCGGTGGGTGCCGGCGGTGTGGGAGGAGGGGTCGATCTATGTCCACGTGGAAATGACGGACCGGGTCGAGCGGTACTACTTCGAGGCGTTCGAGAGCCTCGCGGCGGCGGGCCGAGACCTGGGACCCGAGTGGCTGGCCGAGGGGGCGGCGATGTATATGGCCCACCTCTTCCGCGACTGGATCGGGCAACAGCCAATCTCGGGGGCACGCGACTTCTGGCAGTTGCTGGCGAGCGCCGACCCAACGCCCCTCGAGGATCTTGAGCGGTGGTCGCCGACCGACGCGGAGTGGTCCGGCTTCGAGACCCTGTCGACTGCGACGCTCGCGGCGGAGTGGCTCGTTGAGCAGGCAGGGGTGCACGCGCTCCTGGCGTACTACCGGGCGCTGCCCGGGAGCAATAGCTGGGAGGAGGCGTTCGAGGCGACATTCGGCTTCTCCGTGCAAGACGCCTACGAGGGCCTTGCTCTCCATCGCAGCGGCGTCGTGTCCGCGTATCCGGCCATTTCGGGTCGCGTCGTGGGGCCGAACGGGGCGCCGCTCGCCAACTCCTCGCTCTCCTTGCATGCCATCTACGTGGGGGGCAGCGGGGGCGTGGGTGTCGGGACCCTGTCGGACGGGACTTTCACGATGCGCGCAGCCAACCGCCCGCTTTGGCTGGGAGTATCTGCGCTCTGTCCGGAGTCCGAGGGGGAAATCGGCTGGTACGAGGAAGCGAGCGGGTTCACCACCGACAGGAGCGAGGCAACGGTCCTCGAGGGCGACCGCGGGGACATGAGCGGCATCGTCATCAGGCTGCCAGGTACGCTGCGGGAGCTGGCTCCCGAGTGCTTCGCCGAAGACGAGCCGTGAGGTCTGCCCGGACCCGGGTGGCGGCGTTCGCGTAGCCCCTGGGGGCATCGGCGCTATACTGAGGGCGCGAGGCGACGAAGCCACGCGCGAAGGGCGGACGGGCCTTTGAGCGACGGCGGCGACCATCCACGCGAGGCCTGCGGCGTCTTTGGCGTCTACGGCCCGGGAGAGGACGTCGCCCGGCTTACCTTCTACGGGCTCTACTCACTCCAGCACCGCGGTCAGGAGAGCGCCGGCATCGCCACGAGCGATGGCGGTCCGGTGCGGTTGCGCACGGGCATGGGGCTCGTGTCGCAGGTGTTCGACGAGCCGGACCTGGCGCGCCTGCAGGGACACGTCGCCATCGGACACACGCGCTACAGCACGGCGGGCGGGTCGCTGGCGCGGAACGCGCAGCCGATCGTGGTGCGCGACCGGGAGAGCGGCTCGGAGATCGCGGTCGCGCACAACGGGAACCTCGTCAACGCCGACGTGCTGCGCGAGGACGTGGCGGCGATGGGCGTGGAACTCCACGGCACAGCCGACACGGAATTGATCGCGCACCTGCTGACGCTTGCGCCGGCGGGGACGTGGGAGGAGCGCTTCCACTACGTGATGCGGCGGGTGAGCGGGGCGTACTCGCTGACGATCATGACGCCGGACACGCTGTTCGCGGTGCGCGACCCGCTGGGGGTGCGGCCGCTGTGCCTGGGGCGGCTGGGCGAGGGGTGGATCGCGGCCTCGGAGACGTGCGCGCTCGAACACTTGGGCGCGACGATCGAGCGGGAGGTGGAGCCGGGGGAGGTGGTCCAGATCGACGCGACGGGCATCCGCAGCTTCTTCCCGCTGGGCCCCTCGAAGCGGACGGCGGGATGCACGCTCGAATACGTCTACTTCGCGCGGCCGGACAGCCGCCTCTCGGGCGAGCTGATCTACCTGGCGCGGGAGCGGCTGGGGGAGGAGCTGGCGAGGGAGCAGCCGGCGCCGCCGAGCGCGGACCTGGTCATCGGCGTGCCAGACTCGGGCATTCCGGCGGCGATCGGGTTCGCGCGGGAGTCGGACCTGCCGTATCGCGACGGGCTCGTGAAGAACCGCTACGTGGGACGCACGTTCATCCAGCCGGACCAGCGCATTCGCGATGCGGGCGTGGCGCTGAAGCTGAACGCGATGCGCGAGGTGCTTGAGGGGCGGCGGGTGGTGGTGGTGGACGACTCGATCGTGCGGGGGACGACGAAGCCGCGGGTGATGGACCTGCTGCGCCGGGCGGGGGCGAAAGAGGTGCACGTCCGCATCGCCTCGCCGCCGATCATCGCACCCTGCCACCTGGGGGTGGACATGGCGACGCGTACGGAGCTGATCGCGGCGAACAACACGGTGGCGGAGATCCGCGAGCACATCGCCGCCGACTCGCTGGGGTACCTGAGCGTGGGTGGTCTCGTGCGAGCGACGCGCCGCCCGGCGGACGCGCTCTGCAACGGCTGCTTCACGGACCGGTACCCGATGGACGTACAGGACCAGCTGCCGCTGGTGGCGCCTCGCCAGGACCGCGAGCTAGCCGACTCACGCTCACGGGCCAGCTGACGGGGCTGCTGAGCGCCACGGATGAGCGCGGCACCAGAAGACCAACCGGCCCCACGCGTGGTCGCGGCCTACCCGCAGCTGTTCACGGCGGACATGGAGCGGTCGGCGCGGTTCTATGGACAGGAGCTCGGGTTCGAGGTGCGGTTCCTGTTCGGCGACCCGCCGGTGTACGCGCAGTTCAGCCGGGACGCGGTACGGCTCAACATGCGCCAGGTCGAGGCGCCTGTGCTCGACCGGGAGGCGGCCGAGCGGGGCGAGCTGCTGGCCGCCTACCTGGAGGTCGACGATGTCGAGGGGTTGTACCAGGAGTACGTCGGTCGCGACGTCGACTTCTGCCGGCCGCTCGAGACGAAGCCGTGGGGACTCACCGGCTTCATCGTCCGGGACCCGGACGGGAACCTCCTGAATTTCTCGGAGCCGGCGGCGCCCGCCTAGCGCTCGAGGTAGGGCTCGAGGAGCTGGGGCACGCGCAGGTGCTCGGGGATGCGCTCCGGGCCGATCGTGCGGTCGAGCGTCTCGGCGCAGTGCCAGATGCGACGCTCCTGGTAGCTGACGGGGATGCCGATGAGGCCCGGGGAGTCGAGCGACTTCTGCATGGGCGTCATGTTGCGGGTGTCCTCCTCCATCACGACGGTGCGCTGGTGGAGGCGGTCGGCGCGCATCTGGACGACGGCGGGATCGTCGTCGTCGCCCCAGTCGTTCTGGAAGGTGACCCACTCGAAGAGGGTGTGGCCGATATCGATGGGCCAGCAGAGCAGGAAGGGCATGCCCGTGGAGCCGACGGGGGTGATGAGGTTGGGGAAGATGCTGAAGGCGGTGCTGGTGCAGTTGACCATGGGCACGACGGTCTCGATCTCGGGGATGGGGCCCCTGACGGCGAAGCTGCGCATCATGCCAAGGCCCGGGCGCCAGTCGAGGGGGCCGTCCATGCCCGAGGCGGCGGCGGCGCGCTTCGTGACGGGCGTGATCATGCGGGAGTGGCCGTGGGGGAAGAGGCCCATGGTGGCGCCGCGCTGATCGATCGAGGTGACTCCATCCTTCTGGTGAATGTGCTTGAAGTGGTAGACCTCCTGAAAAGCCTCAACGGTGACCTTCCAGTTGCAGTTGATGAGGAGCGAGTCCTTCTCGAAGAGGCGGAGGTTCTCGCCCTGGAACTGGGCCATCTGGCGGGCGATGGGGCCGAGCCACTCGAGCAGGGGCATGGCGTCGGGGTCCTGGTTCACGAAGACCCAGCCGTCCCAGACCTCGCAGCGGTACTCGGTGAGGCTGCGGTCCTCGTAGGGGATCGCGTCGAGCTGTTCGCCGAAGGGGACGGCGACGAGCTGGCCGTTGGTGTCGTAGGCCCAGCCGCGTCGCTGGCAGCGAAGCAGGCCGTCGGGGAGGGTGCGGCGGGGGAAGTGCTGCTGGCGGAAGAGCTTGCCGGGTGCGTCGAACTCGACCTCGGTGCGGAGATGGCTCTCGTCGTGCCAGGGCACGAGCGGGGCGTTGTTGGGGCTCTCGTTGCGGAAGGCGCGGATACGCATCTCGGCGTCGCGGACGAGGACGACGGGCGTATCGCGAAGCGACTCCCAGACCCAGTAGCTGCCGACTTCGGGCAGGTCTTCCTGGCGGCCGGCGAGCAGCCACGTCCGCGGCCAGAGGTACTTCTGCTCCAGCTCGAAGAACTCAGGGTCGGTGTAGCGTCCGCCCGGGATGTCCGGGAACTTGGGGAATCCCTCGGGGGGACCCTCGCGGGAGAACTCGTAGCGTATCTCGTTCTTCAGCTGCTCAATGAGCGTGTCTTCCATGGAGTCCTCCGGGACACGACGCCGAGGAATTCGGGTCATGCGCGAGTAGGGTCGCAGAGGGGCGGGCGGGCGGTCAACGGGATGCGAGCTGGCGTGGCGGGCTACGGCAGCTCCGACGCCAGCAGCTCGCGGCTGAACTCGCCGATGGCGTCGCGGATGCCGCGGAAGACGTCGGTCATCTGCTCCTCGTTCATCCAGGGATAGTCGGGGTCTTCGAACGCGTGGTGGAGCGTTCGCCTGGCGCCGGGGAAGACGGGGCAGGCCTCGCGGGCGGCGTCGCAGACGGTGAGCACTAGGTCGAACTCGTCGCCGAGGTAGCGATCGACGTGGTCGGAGGTGTGCCCGGAGATGTCGATCCCCACTTCGGCCATCACGCGGATAGCAAGGGGATGGACTGTCTTGGGTTCGACGCCAGCGCTCGACACCGCGACCCGGTCCCCGCCCACCGACTGGAGCCAGCCGTGCGCCATCTGGGAGCGGGCGCGGTTTCCGGTGCAGATCACCAGCAGGCGATACGGTTCGGCGCTGTCCATGGAGCCTCCGGGACGTGGTCGAGCGGGGACGGGCATCCAGCGTGACAGGGCCCCGCGACAACGGTCAACGGCTACGGGTGGGGCTACGGGTGGGGCTACGGGTGGGGCTACGGGTGGGGCTACGGGTGGGGCTACGGGTGGGGCTACGGGTGGGGCTACGGGTGGGGCTACGGGTGGGGCTACGGGGTTGCATGCGTCTGTATCATCGTGAGCGCGAGGGCGAACGCGAGGAGGACGCAATGGCCAGCTTCGAAGACGTGAACATCGACGACGAGCTGGAGCCGCTGGATCGCACGCCGACCGAGGACGACGCGCTCCGCTTCATGGGCCAGGATCCGGCGACGAAGAGCCGCTTCAGCGACTCGGCGACGGCGCAGCGCGAGGGCTTTCGCGGAGCAGTGGTGCCGGGGCTGATGAAGCTGGCCTGGATCACGAGCTACGCGAGCGACTGGGCGGGGCAGGGTGCGACGGTGCGGAGCGTGCGCGTCGCATACCGGCGGCCGGACTTCGCGGGGAACCCCCTCATGGTGGCGGGACGGGTGGTGGACAAGCGGGAGGAGGACGGGCGGAAGCTCGTGGACCTGGAAGTGGTCACGCTCATGGAGGACGGGCAGCCCTCGGTGCGGGGCAACGTGCAGGTGGAGTTCGACGCGTAGGGATGGCGGACCCGGCGACGACGCTGGAGCGGGTGCGGGAGATCTGTCTGGCGCTGCCGGAGGCGGAGGAGAAGGAGGCGTGGGGGATGCCCACGTTCCGGGTGCGGGGGAAGCTGTTCGCGCACTTCGCCGACAACCACCACGGTGACGGGCGCGTGGCGCTGTGGCTGAAGCCGGAAGCGGGCGTGAGGGATCTGCTGGTGGAGGCGGCGCCAGAACGCTTCTTCGTGCCGCCCTACGTGGGACCACGGGGATGGATGGGCCTGCGCGTCGACGGGGAGGTGGACTGGGATGAGGTGGCGGATCTGGTCGAGGATTCGTGGCGGTTGATCGCGCCGAAGCGGGTGGCGGCGGCGTTCGATTCGGCCCGGTCCTAGCGGGGCCAGCCGCCCAACCCCAGCCAGACGCCGACCGAGGCGGCGATGGAGATGACGACGAGGGACACCCCGACCCAGAAGAGGGAAGCGCCCTGTCCTACGAGGCCGGGAGTGCCGCGGCGGCGTGCGGCAATGGTGCTGAGCACGACTCCGGGGAGCACGAGCGCCAGCCAGGCGATGGAGGCGCTGAAGAGCACGATCGACCAGACGCGCAGGGCGTGGCGGGCCACGCTCTCAGCGGTGTCGTTAAAGGCGCCACCCCAGGCGGCGAAGGCCACCGCCAGGGGAACGATGACGGCGATGATGACGGCCCACTGCCAGAGCGGGCCGAGGAGCACGCGTCGCGCGCCACGGGGAGCCGTGACCCTCGTCATGGCCACGATCGTACCGCCGACCGGGGTTGTGGGGGGTGGCGGCGGGGCTCGCCCGGCGCGGGGAGAGGGGTGGCCGGGGCGGCCCCGGGATAAGGGTGGAGCCGCCCCGGCCGTTGTAGCGCCTAGATGGAGTCCTTCAGGTTCTTGGCGGCCTTGAAGGCGGGCGCGCGCTTGGCGGCGATCTGGATGGTCGCGCCGGTGGCGGGGTTGCGGCCCATGCGGGCGCCCCGCTCACGCGTCTCGAACTTGCCGAAGCCGCCAATGGAGACCTCGCCACCACCCTGGAGCTCGCCTGCGATGAGGCCCTGCCCGGGAACGGTGCTGAAGATCGCATCGACGACCTCAGCAGCCTTGGCCTGCGTGATCTCGGTCTTCCTGGCCAGTGCGGCCACCATCTCGGTCTTGTTCATGGCAATCTGCCCTCCTGAACAGTCGAAACTGCTGAAAGACTATAGCGCATAAGCGCTTTCGTCACCCCCTCCGTCAAACCGTGAGGGGAATGCGGGAGCGGTCGGGGGGAGGCGCGGGTATCATCTGCGGCCTGCCACGGGGCCGGGGCCGGCCGCCGTCGGAGGAGGGAAGCAGGCGTGCGACCGACAAGCGACGAGCTGATCGTGGGCATCCGCAACGTGCTCGAGGACGTGCTCATCCCGGAGCTGCAGTCCGACTGGGCGAAGACGATGGGCACGCAGATGGCGCTCATGCTGCAGCACCTCGAGGGGCGGGCAGATCGCGAGCCGGACTTCCTCGCGGGCGAGAACGCGAAGCTCGAGGGCGTGCTGGCGAAGGCGAACGCGGCCCTGGGGGACGATGCGGTGGCGGCACCGGCGCGTCCGGCGGATGAGGGGCTGGAGGGGCTGCGCGCGCACAACGAGGCCCTGCGCCAGGCGATCACCGACGCCATCCACGCGGCCTACGAGCAGGGGGAGTACGGGTTCCATGACCTGCCCGCGGACCGGCTCGGGATCACGGACGAGCTGATGGAGATCAACACGAGGCAGGCGGAGTTCTGGCAGCCGATCGGCTTCACCTACCCGGGAAGGCAGCGGAGGTAGGCCGATGCCGTACCAGCCGGAAGTTCGCAAGGACGATGCGGCCGCCTTCCTCTCGCACGCGCTGGAGAAGCCGGTGCAGGTGGTGGAGCTGAAGCGGCTGGCCTCGGGGCAGTCGCGGGAGACGCTGGTGGTGAAGACGGACCAGCCGGACGAGGCGGAGCTCGTCTTCCGCATCGAGCAGGGCGGGGTGCTGGGAACCTCGAGCGAGCCGGAGTTCAAGCTCCTGCAGGCGCTGCACGGCGGGCCGGTGCCGGTGCCGAAGCCGCGCTGGCTGGTGGAGGACCCGCAGTGGTTCGGCTACCCCTTCATGGTGACGGAGCTGGTGGAGGGCGACGGCGGTTTCGGCTACCTGGCGGAACCGGAGAATGCGCAGACCATCCTGCGCACCTACATCAAGTCGATCGGGGAGATGCACCGTTACTCGTGCGAGGAGCTGGGCCTGCACGCGCTCGGCATCCCGAAGGACACGCGCGAGAGCACGCTGCAGCAGCTGGAGCTGTGGGAGGGGCGCTACGAGCGCTACCGCTACGTACGCGAGCCGCTCCTGGACGAGGCCATCGCGTGGCTACGCCGCAACATCCCGGAGCCGAAGCGCCCGGTGCGGCTCAACCACGGCGATCTGAGCGCGGGCAACTTCCTGCTGCACGAAGGGAAGATCATGGCCCACGTCGACTGGGAGTGGTCGAACCTGGGCGACCCGATGGAAGACGTGGCCTTCTTCGCCTACATCAAGGGGCGGATGTTCGGTCCACCGGAGCTGATCCTCGACTTGCTGCGGGAGGTGGAGGAGTTCGAGATCGGCGGCGACGAGCTGCTGTACTGGGAGATCTTCAACTACTTCAAGGCGGCCTGCGCGAACATCGCGACGCTCAAGGTGTTCAACGAGGGGCGCAATTACGGCCTGAACATGGTGGCGATCGGGACGGGCGGTTTCCTGGGCTTTACGCGGCGAACGGCGGAGGCGCTGCGAACCGCTTCGGGGTAAGCGAACCGACAGGAGAGCGTAAAGGGAACTGGCCCGAACTTGACCAGCCGCGTAGACTCGGCCCGCTATACGCTCATGAAACCGAAGGGGGACTCATGAAGAAACTACGCTTTGGCCTCCTCGCTGCCGCGGTGGTAGCGATAGTGGCACTTGTTGCCGTCGCCTGTGGTGACGACGACGGAGACGGCGGCGGCGAAGGCCGCGGCAACACGGTCCAGACCATCAAGGACCGCGGGGAGCTCAAGTGCGGCGTCAAGCAGACGCAGCCGCTCTTCGGATTCCGCGAGGCGGACGGCACGGTCGTCGGCTTCGACATCGAGTTCTGCAAGGCCCTCGCGGCTGCGGTGCTGGGCGACCACACGAAGGTCGAGTACATCGACGCTTCGGACGCGTCCACGCGCTTCGAGCTGCTGAACGAGGAAGAGATCGACGTGCTCATCCGCACGACGACGATTACTGCCTCCCGCGACCGCGAGCTGGGCGTGGACTTCGCGCAGACGACGTTCTACACGGGCCAGGGCTTCGCCGTTCGCACCGACTCCGGGATCGACTCGACCTCGGACATGGGCGACGCGATCATCTGCGTGCAGACCGGTACGACGACCGAGCAGAACGTGGCCGACCACTTCACGGACATCGGGCTTGAGTACGACCCGCAGGGCGGCCTGAGCCAGGACGTCGCGGATGCGTTCTTCGCGGGACGCTGTGACGTGCTGACGGCGGACGCTTCGGACCTCGCCTCGCGCATCGCCGTTCGCGACGACGCGGCCGACTACAAGATCCTTCCCCAGATCATCTCGAAGGAGCCGCTCGCTCCCGGCGTGCGGGACTACGACAGTGAGTGGAAGGACGTCGTGAACTGGGTGGTCCACGGCTTGATCAGGGCTGAGGAGATCGGCATCACGAAGGCGAACGTTGGCCAGATGGCGGCGAACCCGCCGAACACCGAAGTCGCTCGCCTGCTCGGCGTCCCCTTCCAGGGCGGCGAAGTGGCGGCCCTCGGGTTCGACAGCGTTGACCCGCAGTTCATCCAGCGGGCCATCGCGGCCGTCGGCAACTACGGCGAGATCTACGACCGCACCATCGGGAACAACATTCCTCGCGCGTGCACGCTGAACGACCTCGTCATCAACAACTCCGGCTGCCCCGACGGGCAGGGCGGAATCCAGTACGCGTTGCCGTATCGCTAGGCCGCGCGGCTGCGAGCCCCCTCGGGGTTCGTGGAAGCAATCACAACGGAGGGGGCGCCCAGTGGGCGCCCCCTTCTTATTCCTTGTTGTGGCACGTCCTTTGTCCCACATTTCCCTTCGATCCCGTTATTCTTGCGGCTGCGTTCTGGTGACGCGCCCGGGGAAGAGGTTCGATGACCCAGCAGGCGCCAGGCATCCAGGCAGTTGCTTCCATGCCCGCACCGCGGGCACACGGCGGCCTGCAGCCAGGTGAGGCCCCATGGCGGTAGCGGCAGGCAACGCACCACCTCCATCGTCGGACGTCCCCCTGATCTACCGGCGCGGCGTTCGCCGGCTGCTGACGCAGGGCATCTACGTCGCGATCACGGCCGTGGTGATCGGCTACGTCTACACGTCGCTCGACCTGCGCGAGTTCGGTTTCGGGTTCCTGAGCGAGCCGGCGGCGTTCAAGGTCGGCAACCAGTGGCTGACGGATGTCGACGGCGTCACGAATTCGCGCATCACGATGTACCTCGTCGGCGTTTGGTCGTCGCTGCGGGCGGTGCTGGTGGCGATCGCGCTCTCGACGGTGCTGGGCGTACTCGTCGGCGTGGCGCGGCTCTCCTCGAACTGGCTCGTGGCGCAGATGGCCATGCTGTACGTCGAGATCTTCCGGAACACGCCGCTGCTGGTGCAGGTGGTGCTGGTCTACACCATCCTCCTGATCGGGGCGCCACTGATCGAGAACGTCGTCAACGTGGGCGACTTCTTCTTCGTCTCCAACCGCGGAATGGCGATTCCCTGGCCGGTCCCGGACGGGGGCTTCTGGAACGCACCGGACTGGTTCGTGGGCGTGTGGGTCGCCGCGCTGATCGCCATCGCGGTGGCGGCGGGGCGGCTGCGGGCGCTGCGGCAGTCGCGCGAGCGGGAAACGGGCCAGCCGCAGTTCGCCAACCGCTGGGCCTTCGGCGTTTTCGCCCTGGGAGCGGTGGTCTCGTTCTTCGTCCTCGGGGCGCCGGTGAGCATGGACGAGCCGATCATCGAGGGCACGCACTACATCGAGGGGATGGTGATGGAGCCCGAGTTCACCGCCCTGGTGGCGGGGCTCACGCTCTACACGAGCGCCTTCATCGCCGAGATCGTGCGGGGCGGCATCCAGGCGCTGCCGAGGGGGCAGTCGGAAGCGGCCAACGCGATCGGACTCTCGGGCTACCAGCGGCTGACGCTGGTCATCCTTCCGCAGGCGCTGCGGCAGATCATCCCATCGGTCACCAACCAGTACCTCAACATCAACAAGAACTCGTCGCTGGCGTACGCGGTGCTGTACGACGACCTCTTCCGGGTCGCGAACATCGTGCAGAACAAGGCCGGGCACGCGCTGGAGATGTTCTTCGTCATCATCGTCACCTACATGCTGATCTCGTTCGCGATCTCGATGGTGATGAACTTCTTCAACGCGCGCGTGACGGCGCAGAGAATCTAGGGAGGGTGCGCTGATGGTCGACATGCCTGTTCAGAACCCACAGCGCATCGTGCTGCCGCCCCACCGCGAGCGTGCGCGGCGGCCGCGCATCGTGCGTCTGCGCGAATGGGCGCGCCACAACCTCTTCAACTCGCGTGGCGGCACGCTGCTGACGATCGTGACGGCGGCGATCCTCGGACTGATCCTCTACGGGGTCATCTACTTCGTGTTCTTCGATGCGAACTGGCGGGTGATCACGGAGAACCGCTGGCTGCTGTTCGCCGGCGGCTACCCGATGGACCAGGAGTGGCGCCTCTGGTTCAGCGTTATGTTCGTGTTCCTCCTGATCGGGCTCACCTACGGGACGTGGGCGAGCCTGGGGCGGCGGGACCACCTCTTCATCGTCCTGGCCTCGGGTTTTGCCGTCCTCCTGCTGGCGCACGGGGGCGCGGCCATCTGGTCGACGATCTGGTACCTGATCGCGGTCGGCCTGCTGTACCTCGGCTACGCGATCACGATCCGGATGCCGCGGGAGGCGGGGGCGGGGCGGACGCTGCAACAGCGCAGCGTGGCCGGGCTCCTGATCGCGGCGCTGCCGATCGTACTGATCGTGCTGCTGGCCTTCGGCGGGGCGCGCCCCCGCGAGCTCGAGGGGTTCGTGCTGAACCTCGTGCTGGCGCCGGTCGGCATCGCGGGAGGCCTCGTGATCGCCATCCCGCTGGCGCTCGGGCGGGCGTCGCGCATGCGGGCGATCTCGTGGACCTGCACCACCTACATCGAGGTGGTGCGCGGGGCGCCCTTGCTGGGCTGGCTCTTCGTGGCGCTGTTCATCCTCGACGACGTGATCGGGGGCGAGCTGATCGTGCGGGCCATGGTGGTGCTGGCCGTATTCACCGCCGCCTACATGGCCGAGTACATCCGCGGCGCCCTGCAGGCGCTCCCGGGCGGTCAGTCGGAGGCGGCGCACGCGGTGGGTCTGACCCAGTTCCAGTCGATGCAGCTCATCGTCATGCCGCAGGCGCTGCGCATCTCCATCCCGCCGATGGTGGGTCAGGCGATCTCGATTTGGAAGGACACGACGCTGGTGACGGTGATCCTCCCTCTGCGGGAGCTGAAGGGGAACGCCGACTCGGCGATCGCGCAGTTCGAGTTCACGCCCGACCGGATCGAGGCGTACGTGTTCGTGGCCGTGGTCTTCTGGGTCGTGGCGTTCATCATGTCGCGCATTTCGCAACGCGTCGAAGGCTCGCTGGGTATAGGCGAGCGCTAGTATCGAGGGGGAGCCCGATGACGACCGAAACCTCAACCATGCCGGAACGGGACCTCGAGTCCGCGGACGACATCATCATCGCCGAGAACGTCGACAAGTGGTTCGGCGACTTCCAGGCGCTGGACGACATCTCGATGCGGATCAAGGAGCACGAGATCGTCGTGGTGCTGGGCCCGTCGGGCTCGGGCAAATCGACCTTCATCCGCTGCCTCAACCGCCTCGAGGAGCACGACGCCGGCCGCATCGTGATCGACGGCATCGAGATGAACGACGACGTCCGCAACCTGAACGCCATCCGCTCCGAGGTGGGGATGGTGTTCCAGCAGTTCAACCTGTTCCCCCACCTCTCGGTGATGAACAACATCACCCTGGGGCCGCGCAAGGTGCGCCGCATGCCGAAGCTGGACGCGGACGCGCTGGCGATGCAGCTGCTGGAACGGGTCGGGATCCCGGAGCAGGCGGAGAAGTATCCGGCTCAACTCTCGGGCGGCCAGCAGCAGCGCGTGGCGATCGCGCGGGCGCTGGCGATGCAGCCGAAGATCATGCTCTTCGACGAGCCGACCTCGGCGCTGGACCCGGAGATGATCAAGGAAGTGCTCGACGTGATGCAGGAGCTGGCGCGCTCGGGCATGACGATGATCGTGGTGACCCACGAGATGGGCTTCGCGCGCGAGGTGGCAGACCGCCTCATCTTCTTCGACGAGGGCTCGCTCGTGGAGGAAGGCACGCCCCAGCACTTCTTCGAGAACCCGCAAGAGGAACGCACCAAACTCTTCCTCTCCCAGATCCTTTAATTTTCTGGGCCGGAGCTCGTTGGAGCCGTTCGACCGGTTTCCGCCGCGAGGGGCGGAGGTGGTGCAGGGCGCATCCTTGCGGGACTCGGGCGGAGCGGGTGCGGCTGTGGGGGAAAGTCCGTACGATTCCCGGACCACGCCCAAGGGGCGTTTTGGAGTGAACCGCCATGGCCGTTGCCGACTTCAACCTGATCGCGCCGGAGACGCTGGAGTGTCCGTACCCGTTCTACGAGGCCTTGCACGCCGAGGCGCCGGTCCACTTCGTGCCCGAGCTGGGCATGGCCGTCGTGAGCACGTACGAGCTGCTGTCCGAGGTCGTGCACGACCCGATCACGTACTCCTCGTCCATCCCGACGGGGCCGGCCGACCTGGTCATGCAGCAGGACGAAGACGTGGACGAGGAGCTGAAGATGCTGCGCGAGACCACCAATCGGGCGAGCGCACCCACGCTCCTGGCGGCCGACCCGCCCTATCACATGCGCTACCGCTCGCTCGTGAACAAGGCCCTCTCGGCTCGGCGCGTGGCCAGCATGGAGGGCTACGTACGCGAGATCGTGACCGGGTTGATCGACGAGTTCATCGACGACGGCAAGGTCGACTTCACGAAGCAGTTCGCCGATGAGGTGCCGATGGCGGTGATCGCCGACCAGATCGGGGTGCCGCGGAAGGACCTGAAGGACTACAAGGCTCGTGCGGACGCCGCCATCGGGGGCATCGAGCGGCAGATTCCCCCGGAGGAGGAACGCTCCATCCTGAAGGCCGGCCTTGAGCTCCAGGAATACTTCTTGATGCGGGCCCAGGAGGCGCGGGAGAACCCCAAGGACAACATCATCACGACCCTGGCGACGGTCGAGATGGACCACCCCGACGACGGGAAGCGCCCGCTGAATGACGCCGAGATCCTGAGCATCCTCCAGCAGCTGCAGGTGGCGGGGAAGGAAACGACGGCGCACTGCATCGGCAGCACGATGCTGCTCTTCGTCGAGAACCCGGACGAGCTGGCGAAGGTCCAGGACGACCCTTCGCTGATCACGAACATGGTGGAGGAGACGTTGCGGGTGGAGACGCCCGTGCGGGCCCTCTTCCGCCGCACCACGAAGCCGGTCACGCTGGGCGGTGTCGATCTCCCCGAGGGTCAGCTGATGATGCTGATCTACGCGGCGGCGAACCGCGACGAGTGCCAGTTCGCGGAGGCGGCGCAGTTCGATGTGGGGCGGGAGAACGCGCGCGAGCAGATGGCGTTCAGCGCGGGGCCGCACTACTGCGTGGGCGCGGCGCTGGCGCGCCTGGAGATCCGCGTGGCGTTCGAGGAGGTCGTGAAGCGGATGACGAACTTCCGCCTGGACCCGGACTACCCGGCGCCGACGCACCAGCCGAGCTACATCCTGCGGGGCCTGAACAACCTCCACATCCTGTTCGACAAGGCCTAGCCGCTCCTCCTGAAGGGCGTGTTTCCTCCGTTCCGGATGCTTGCGCGAGGGCCGTTTGGCACTCTCTTGACAAGAGTGCTAACAGGGGCGCATACTCATCCCAGACTTCACAATCCTATTGTGAGAGGAGTGCTAAGGAACATGGCAGGAATGACCCGGTACGACCCCTTCGACTCGCCCCGTGAGTTCATGGAGCGCTTCTTCAACCGCGCGTTCGCCCCGGCCGAGGCGAGCGGCTACGACGAGGGCGCCCTCGGCGTCGACATCTCCGAGACCGACCAGGAACTGATCGTGCGCGCCTCCCTCCCAGGCTTCGCCGAGGACGAGATCGACGTGCAGCTCCACCAGGGCGTGCTCTCCATCAAGGCGGAGCACAGCGTGAGCGAGGCGCACGAGGACGAGCGCTACCACCGTCGCGAGCGGCGCTGGTCGACGCTGAGCCGGCGGCTTGCCCTTCCGGGCGTGCTGCACGACGCGGACGTGAACGCCGACCTGAAGAACGGCGTGCTCACGCTGCGCATCCCGGTGCCGACGGCGGCGAAGCCGAAGCAGATCAAGATCGCGACGGGGTAACCCCGGGCGCGATCACCGTCCCTCCCTGGAAAGGGGCCGCCACGGCGGCCCTTTTCTGATCCTCCTGGGTCAGCCGTCGCGCGGAGGGCGGGGGAGCCAGGTGTGGTCCATGTCGAAGTAGTCGGACCAGCGGACAATCTTGCCGTCGCGGATGACGAAGACGCCGCAGACGGGGACGTCCCAGCGCTTCCCGGCGACCTCGAAGCTGTCGGTGCGCTCGTTCAGGACGACATCGCCGCTGGCGGCCTGGTGGTGGACGACCCAGCCGAGGTTCTTGCTGCCGCGCTCCTCGTCGGGGGCGCCCCCGCCACCGAGCATCGTGGCAATGTTCGCGCCGCCCTCGATCGGGGGCAGGGGGATGTTGTGGTAGACGGCGTCGTCGGTGAAGTAGGGGGCCGTCGCCTCGGTGGTGAGGTAGGCGGCGTCCCACTCCCTGCAGAAGCGGGTGACGAGCTCGTCGTTGGCGCGTTCCTGTTCGTCCATGCGGGGCCTCCTGTGGTTCGCGGTTGCGCTCGGATGGTACCGCGTGGGACGGGGCGGGGAGCGGCGCGCTAAGCTCCCGCCAACAGACACGAGGGGGAGCGCCATGCGCTTGCAGGACAAGGTCGCGATCGTCACGGGCGGAGGACAGGGCATCGGGCGCGAGTACAGCCTGCGGTTCGCCGCAGAAGGCGCATCGGTCGCGGTCGCCGATCTCCGGGCGGAAGAGGCGAAGGAGGTGGAGTCGGAGATCGAGGCGACGGGCGCCTCGGCGCTCGCGATCCACGCCGACGTGGCCGACGAGGCGGGGGCGGCGAAGATGGTGGCGGACACGGTCGAGCGGTTCGGGCGGGTCGACATTCTCGTGAACAACGCCGCCATCTACTACGACCTGGAGGTGGGCGACCCGAGCATCGACTACCTGCGGCGAGTGCTCGACGTGAACCTGGTCGGCATCCTCGTGAGCGGGCGGGCGGTGTTCCCGCAGATGAAGGAGCAGGGCGGCGGCTCGATCATCAACATCTCATCGATCGCCTCCTACATGTTCAACAAGCCGCCAGGGGAGGTGGAGAACTTCCCCAACTACGCCTACGGGCTCTCGAAGTCCGGGGTGGTGTATCTGACGAAGTCGATGGCGAAGACGGCGGGACCCTCGAACATCCGCGTGAACGCGATCGCGCCGGGCGTGACGATGACGGACGCGACGAGGCGCGTCGTTCCGGAGGCGTTCGCCGAGCACATGCGGCAACAGGCGGCGCTGGGCACATCGCTCGAGCCGGGCGACCTGACGGGCACGGCCGTCTTCCTGGCCTCCGACGAGAGCCGCATGATGACCGGCCAGACGCTGATCGTCGACGCGGGCATCTACGCGAACGGCTGACCGGTGGCGGGAGCATTCCTCAAGGGCAAGGTCGCGGTCGTCACGGGCGGGGCGATGGGGATCGGGCGCGCCTGCGTGGAGGCGCTGGCGGCGGAGGGCGCGAATGTCGTGACGTGCGACGTGCGGCCGCTGGTGGAGGAGGTCGCGGACGAGGTGACGGGGCGGGGCGGTGGCAAGGTGGTGGGGCTCGTTGCGGATGTTTCGGAGCCGGAGGATGTCTACGCGACGGTCGACCTGGCCAGGGAGCGGTTCGGCGGGGTGGACATCCTCGTGAACAACGCCGCCGTCTGGGCCGACCACACCGTTCAGGACCCGCGGAGCAAGGCGCTGCGGGAGTACGAGTCGATCATGGGGACGAACCTGCGGGGGTGCTTCCTCTTCGGGCGGGCGGTGATGCCGAGCATGATAGAGCGGGGCGGGGGCGACATCGTGAACATGAGCACCTACTACGTCGTACCCCCGAAGCCGTTGATGCCGCGTACGCCCGAGGAGCTCGCGATCGTGGGCGAGCGCCCGCCGTTCACCGACCTCTACAGCGCCTCCAAGTTTGCGCTCACGGGGCTGACGCACGCGTGGGCGGGGGCGCTGCGGGAGCACGGGGTGCGGGTGAACGCGATCTGCATGGGCGAGACGGATACGCCGATGCTGCGCGCCTACTGGCAGGGCCGCCCCTTCCCCTACCGGGTGGAGACGTGGATCCGGCCGGAGCAGATCGCGGGGCTGGTGCTGGACCTGCTGCGCGAGGGGCCAGAGGGGCGCACCGGCGAGAACATCGGCGCGTGGGTCGGCGTCCCCGTCGAGCTTCCTCCGCGCGACGGGGACTGAGGTTCCCTCGCTAGCTCCAGCCATTCCAGTGGATGACTTCCTCCACGGGCTTGCGCGTGACCGGTCCGAAGCGGCCCTTCGGGTAGCCGACGGGGATGGTGGCGCCAATGGAGACGTTCTCGGGGACGCCGAATCGCTCCTTGATGGCGTCCTCGTTGGCCATCTGGAAGGTGGTCATGGCGGCGCCGAGGCCGAGGGCGCGGGCGGCGAGGAGGAGGTTCTGGGTGGCGGGGTAGACGGTCGACCACATGAACATGGGGTTGGGCTCGCCGCCCGGCGGATAGCCGTTCTCGACGCAGGGGAAGATGACGGCGGGCACCTGGTCGAAGTTGTTCACGAGCTCGGCGACGGCGCGCATCATGCGGGCAGGCGGCTCGTCGCCCTCGGGCACCTGGAAGCGCGCGCCGAACTGCTCGCGCATGAGGTTGCCGAGGAACTGCTTTCCCTCGGGCTCGTCGACGATGAGGAAGCCCCAGAGCTGGGTATTGCCGGCGCTGGGGGCGCGCGTGGCGGCGTGGACGAGCTTGCGGAGCAGATCGCGGTCGACGGGGTCGGGCTTGAGCCGGCGCATGGCGCGGCAGGTGTCCATGACTTCGAAGATGTCGCTGGTAATGCTCATGGCGGGAGTGTAGCGCGGACGGCCTCCCGGAGGGCGTCGCGGGGCGCTACACTGCGGCCATGCCCATCAACCTGGACCTGCCGGACATCCTGCGCGACGACCACGACGCGACCTACACGGCGCACCAGCTGGAGCCGACGATCGCGCGGCTGCGAGACGCGGTGGGCGACCTGGGAACGGAAGAGCCGACGCCGCAGGGTCTGGCGGCGGCGTGGACGCGGATCGCGGAGCTGCGGCTGCCGCGGAAGGCCGTGCCGGGGGCGGTGCTCGACGAGATCGAGGACCTCGTGGTGGAGTGGGGTTCGCGGGGCATGGGCGGCATCGCGCGCCATGCCTACTCGCTCAGCCCCGAGGAACTCGGGCGCGAGGCGGAGCGCATCCGGGACATGCTGGAGGCGACGGAGGCGGCGGCCGCGAGCGCGCCTCCGGGCCCGATGTTCCTGAGCGAGTAGCGGCGGCTAGGCGCCCGTGATCTCGCCGAGCTCCTTCCAGGGGCGCGCTCGGCGCGCGTTCCAGTGCGCGACCCAGCTATCGGTCACACCCTGGGCGCCGTGGTGGTAGTCGACCTCGAGGGTCACCTTGCCTTCGTCGTTGAACTCGAGGCGGGACATGCCCTCGAAGGTGATCCACCTGGCGTAGTCGTCGCTCTCCTCATCGATGATCTGGCCGTAGGCCATCCAGAGGACGGCCACGCCGCGGTGGCCCTCCGCGACGTAGAGCTCCTCGACGGGGACACGGAGGGTGATGCCGACCCGCCGGCTGGCCCAGAACTGGCGAATCTCCTCGTGGCCGTGCAGGGGTTCGGCGTGGCCGACGATGTCTCGCATGACAGCGTCTTCGGCGAACCACTGGTCGGGGCCGTAGGGGTCACCGCTGCCCCATCCACCTTCTTCAAAGAGCTTGCGGGCGGTTTCGAGGTCGTTGGGTCCGACGGGCATGGTGTTCTCCTCAGCTGCTGGCTGGCGGGGCGGGGCGGTGGCGTGCGGCCGGCGGCTAGGCGCCGGTGATCTCGCCGAGCTCCTTCCAGGGGCGGGCGCGGCGCGCGTTCCAGTGCGCGACCCAGCTATCGGTCACGCCCTGGGGGCCGTGGTGGTAGTCAACCTCAAGGGTCACCTTGCCTTCGTCGTTGAACTCAAGGCGGGACATGCCCTCGAAGGTGATCCACTTGGCGTAGTTCTCGTTCTCCTCGTCCATGATCTGGACGTAGGCCATCCAGAGGACGGCGACGCCGCGGTGGCCCTCGGCGACGTAGAGGTCCTCGACGGGGACGCGCAGGGTGATGCCGACCTTCTGGCTCGCCCAGAACTGGCGGATCTCCTCGTGGCCACGCAGCGCATCCTCATGGCCGACGATGTCGCGCATGACGGCGTCCTCGGCAAACCACTGGTCGGGGCCGTAGGGGTCGCCGCTGCCCCATCCACCTTCTTCGAAGAGCTTTCGGGCGGTCTCGAGATCGTTCGGTCCGACGGGCATGGCGCACTCCTCAGCCGCCGTCTGGCGGGGCGGGAATCATAGCGCACGGGGATGGGCGATCGCGCGGGCTCAATCGCCCTCGCCGCTCGCGAGGGCGGCTTCGACCTGCATGCGGTCATCCTCCCAGAGGAGGTTCACGATGAGGGCGAGGTTCTCGCCCTCCAGGTCGAGGTCGTCAAGCTCGTCGAGGGTGGAGGCGAGAAGGCCGGAGACATCGACGTAGGCGAAGGTGGCCAGGTCGTTCTCGAGCGCGGCGACGGTGGCGGCGAAGTGCCGGGAGGAGGCAAGGGAGGGGCCGCCGTCCAGGACGGTTTCGATGGCAGCGGCGCTCGGACCGACTGCGGCAATGCCGTCTCCGACCGAGAGCGCTACCTCGCCTGTCTCGAGGGGCTCCGCAAAGAGCTCCTCCAGGAGCTGGCGGGCGTAGTCCTCGTTGTCGACTTCGGCGAGGAGCACGAACTCGAAGTCCTGGCCGTCGCCGGACGACCACAGGGCTAGCGCAAGCTCGCCCTCGAAGAGGGAGAGGACATCCTCGACGAGGCCCAGTTCGCCTTCCTCGTCGGCGGATTCGAGGACGGCGTCGCGCAGGCGAGCAGCGAGCCCGGTGTCGCCGAAGGCTTCGTCAACGACACCGGCGACGTCGTAGACAGAGACGAAGACGACAGTCTCGGCGGGAACCATGGCGGCGAAGCGGGAGTCGCGGGGGCGGAGGAGGGGGACGAGCGGGCCGGGGTCGCCAAGCATGGCGGCCCGGACGCGAAGCGTGTCCTCATCCGTCTTCACAACCACGCCGATGGGTTCGGCGAATAGCTTGTCGAGGCCGACGATAGCGAGGATGTCCGGCTCTTCCACGCCCCCGTCCTCGGGGCCGGACGGCTCCCGAGCCTCGCCCATCGCGCCCACCAAGTTGTCGGGGTGGACATAGACGAACGCGAGCGCGTCGCCATCGAGAGCGTTACGGAGCCGGCGGAAGTCGTCGGCGTCGGCGAGGGCGCGGGTGTCGCCGAGGCTGGTGTCGACGATGGAGCGGAGCGTGGGCTCGTCCGCGGCGTAGACGAAATGGTCGCCGATGACCGCGAGGACTCCGCCCTCCTCTATCACCTTGTAGGGCACGTCCCGGTACTCGCGTTCTTCGAAACTGTCGCTGCGGCGGTCGAGGATGACGGCCTCCGCAGCCCGGGCGTCGCTCGCGAGGAAGATGACGGCGCCCCCGGGATCGTCCCCGGCCTCGGTATCGAGGCTTGAGAGGAAGAGGACGGCGGCGCCCGCGAGGAAGGGCTCGACCTCGACGTCCCAGTCGATGTCCATCTCGCTCGCCAGCAGCTCACGCAGCTGGGCGAGCGGGTCTTCGGCGCCGGCCTCGTCGGCTCCGTCGAAGGCGCCTCCCCAGGAAGGGGAATCAAGATCGGTAGAGATTGCGACGTAGAGGGCAACGTCGTCGGGGACGAGGTGGGCGGTGGGGATGTCGCCGATGCCGTCGGTGGGGGAGGGCACGCCCCGGTCGCTGAGGACGAAGGAGAGCACCACCGCCACGACGACGGCGACGGCGATGACCGCCATGAGCGCCAGCCTGGGGGAGATGCGCCGGAGGAAGGAAGGCACAGGAAGAGCCTCGTCGAACGGCGGTAGCCGCGCTTGCGCTCTCCACTATGGCAGGTCGGCGGGGAACGCGGGCGCGAGCCCCGACGGGCACCCCGCGGGAGCGTGATAATGCCCCCGCCGGCAGTCGCGCGGCGGGAGGACGAGATGCTCGACCTGACAGGAAAGGTGGCGTTCGTAACGGGCTCGGGGAGCGGAATCGGGGAGGGATCGGCGCTCGCCCTCGCGAGGGCGGGGGCGGACGTCGCCTGCACGGACCTCGACGCCGAGCGAGCAGAGGCGACGGCGGCGCAGGTTCGCGCGCTCGGGCGGAACGCACTGGCGGCGGCGGTCGACGTGCGCGACCTGGGGGCGCTGGAGGTAGCGGTGGAGGAGACGGCCGCGCAACTCGGGCGGCTCGACATCGTGCTTGCGAACGCGGGCATCGCGCGCGGCACGAACGTGCTCACCCTTACAGAAGAGGACCTCGACCTGGTGTTCGACGTGAACACGAAGGGCGTGTTCCTGACGGTGCAGGCATGCGCCCGCGAGATGGTGCGAGAGGGCCGCGCGGGACGGGTGATCGTCATCTCGTCCGTGAGCGGAGAGCGGGCGGACATGGGCTCATCGGCCTACAGCGGGAGCAAGGCGGCAGTGCGCATGATGACACGCTGCTGGGCGCTCGACCTGGCGCCGTTCGGGATCACGGTGAACAGCATCGCGCCGGGGATGACGGACACGCGGCTCTGGGGGGCGGTGGCGGCGCGGCGGGAGGCGCGGGAGACGCTGCAGCGGGAGCTCCCCTTCGGGCGCGTGGGCCAACCGGCAGACATCGGCAACCTCGTCTGCTGGCTCGCCAGCGACGAAGCGGAGTACATGACCGGCACCTACAACGTGATGGACGGAGGCCTGCTCGACCGGAACGGCCTGACCTACCGGGACCTGCCGGAGCGGCTGCTGGAGATGCGGGAACAGGTCGCGTCGGAGGGCGGCGAGGCCGTGCTCGCGGCGCTGGACGCCGAGGCGGCAGAGGCGGCGGGGCGGGCGGCGGAGCACCGTCGCCAGCACGGCCTGTTCTAGGGGCTGGTGGCTGGTAGAGTCGCGACGCCAACGACGGAGGTAGAGCCGTGATAACTGAGACGAGAGAAGCGCTGGGCCAGGCGGAGATCGATGAGCTTCGCGACCGGACCAAGGCGTTCATGGACGAGCATGTCTACCCGAACGAGGCGGCGTTCTCGGAGCACGACGATGCCGCCGACGCGCTGATGCGGGAGCTGCAGGGGCGGACGAAGGGGATGGGGATGTGGGCCCCGCACCTGCCCGCCGAGGCGGGGGGCATGGGCATCGGCTTCATGCCGTACGTGTACATGAACGAGATCCTGGGGCGGAGCCCGTTCGCGCCGAAGTCGTTCGGGGCGCAGGCGCCGGACTCGGGGAACGCGGAGATCCTGTGGCAGTTCGGCACGCCCGAGCAGCAGGAGCGCTGGATGAAGCCGCTTGTCGAAGGAGACATCACCTCGTGCTTCTCGATGACGGAGCCAGAGGTTTCGGGGGCGGACCCGACGAACCTGCAGACGACGGCCGTTCGCGACGGCGACGAGTGGGTGATCAACGGGCACAAGTGGTTCACGAGCGGGGCGATCAACGCGTCGTTCGCGATCGTGATGTGCGTGACGGAGCCGGATCAGCCGCCGCACAGCCGCATGAGCCAGATCATCGTGCCGACGGACACGCCGGGGTTCGACATCATCCGGCCCGTCAGCGTGATGGGGGACACCGAGGGGCACCACTGCGAGATTCGCTACAACGACGTGCGCGTGCCGCTCACGAACGTGCTGGGCGAGGCGGGCGGGGGCTTCCGCATCGCGCAGAAGCGGCTGGGGCCGGGGCGCATCCACCACTGCATGCGCTGGCTGGGCCAGAGCCAGCGGGCGTTCGAGATCATGTGCGAGTACTCGCTGGAGCGGCAGGTGTTCGGCGGGCCGCTGGCGGACAAACAGACCATCCAGAACTGGATCGCGGACTCGTACGTCGAGATCCAGGCGGCGCGGCTGCTGACGCTGCGGGCGGCGGAGAAGATCGACACGGGAGACGAGGCGCGGGTCGAGATCTCGGCCATCAAGTTCTTCGGGGCGAAGGTGCTGCACGACGTCATCGACCGCGCGATCCAGACGCACGGGGCGCGCGGGGTGAGTGGCGACACGCCGCTGGAGTCGATGTACCGGGCGGCCCGCAGCGCGCGCATCTACGACGGTCCCGACGAGACGCACCGGATGGTGGTCTCGCGCCGCATCCTGCGCAGCTTCCGCGAAGGCGCAGGCTGGGACTTCGCCTCGCTCTAGGGGCGACGGGTCGATGGCGGACGGCGAGTCGGACGGCCTGATCGACGTTCCCGCGCTCGAGCGGTTCCTCGCCGAGCGGGTGCCGGGCGACGACGCGCCGCTCGAGTGCGAGCGGCACGTGGTGGGCTCCTCGAACGTCACGTACTACGTGACGCGGGGGTCGCAGCAGTGGGTGCTGCGGCGGCCGCCACCGGGGCCACTGCTGCCGACGGCGCACGACGTCCTGCGCGAGCACCGCTTCATGGCGGCGCTGCAGGGCCGGGCGCGCGTCCCCACGCCGGTGGTCGCGTGCGACGACGACTCGGTGATCGGGGCGCCGTTCTACCTGATGGAGCGCTGCTTCGGGGCGATGATGCGGGACGGGATCCCGGAGGCGTACGACACGCCCGCGGGCCGGCGGCGGATCGCCGAGGACCTGGTGGCCTCGCTGGTGGAGCTGCACGCCGTCGACTGGGAGGCGGTGGGGCTGCGGGGGCGCGCCTCGGGGTACCTGGAGCGGCAGATGCGGCGCTGGATCGGCCAGTGGGAGCTGACGAGGCCGCAGACGCGCGACCTGCCGGGGCTCGACGAGATCGTGGAGTGGCTGAAGGCGCGGATGCCGGGGGACGCGGGGGCGACGGTGGTCCACGGCGACTACCGGCTCGACAACGTGATGTTCGCGTCGGCGGAGCCGCGCGTCGTGGCCATCTTCGACTGGGAGATGGCCACGGTGGGGGACCCGCTGGCGGACGTGGGCTGGCTGCTCTCGTACTGGGGCGACCCGGGCGACCCGCCACCGCCGCCGGGCTGGGACCCGCCACAGAACCTGAGCGCGCAGGAAGGCTTCCCCGACCACGAGGAGATCATCGCGCTGTACGAGGAGGGGAGCGGCCGCTCGATGCAGCACGTGGCCTTCTACCACGTGTTCGCGGTGTTCAAGCTCGCAATCATCCTGGAGGGGCTGTACATGCAGTACCTGCAGGAGACGGGGGCGAACCCGGACAGCGCGCGCTTCGAGTGGTTCGTGCCGGTGCTGGTGGACCGAGCGCAGCGGCTGATGGCGGCCGCCGGGGGCTAGGCGCTACTCAGGCACAAGCGAGGTCACGAGCTCGCGTAACCCCTCTTCGTCGAAGGGACCGAGGGCGGCGTGGACGACCTCCCCGTTCGCGTCGATGGCGACGAAGCCCGGGTGCCCGCGGATGCCGTAGAGGTCGGAGAAGTCGGCCCCGGCGCGCGTGTTCGCGTCCACCATCGCGAATTCGATCTGGTCCGCGTACTCGGCCTGCAGCGCCGCCCACACGGGGCGGAGGCGGTTTCACGGTCCTCAGGTGTCGATCTGGACGAAGAAAACCTGGGGGCCGGAGATGGCGGCGGCGGGGGCAGCGGTCGGATCGAGCGACTCGGACCCGCCCGACCCGCAAGCGAGGGCTGTTGCGGCAACGGCAGCGGCGGCGACCAGGGCGAGCGGACGCACGGCTACTGCGGAACGACCGACTCGACGAGCTCGCGGACGCCTTCAGCCCGGGTGGGGCCGAGGGCGGCGTAGGTTATCTCGCCGGTGGCGTCGTACACGACGAATCCGGGCTGGCCGATGGGAAGGCCGTGGTCGCGGATGAACTCGCGGCCCTCTTCTGTCTCGCGGTCCACCAGGAAGAACTCGACCTGGTCACCGTACTCCTGCTCCAGATCCGCCCACACGGGGCGGAGTGCGCGGCAGGTCGGTCACCACTCGGTGTGGATGAAGTAGACCCTCGGGGTGGCGGAGACGGCGGAGTGCCCGGAGGTGTCGGCGGCCTGAGCCTGCTGGGTAGCCTCGGGCTGGGCGGGCGCGGCCGTGGGGGCGGGGTCGCTCCCGCCACAGGCCAGGAGGACGAGCGCGGCGAGCGCGGTCGTGACGGCAAGGGCTATGAGGCGCATCAGCTTCCCTCCTCAAGGGCAGAGGCGACGAAGGCGCGCAGGTCGCGCTCCCTGGAGACGGTGGCGTCCTGACGGATGAGCGTCTCGCCTTCGTAGATGATGAAGACGGGCTGGTAGAAGATGTTGTGCCGGCGAGCGAACTCGCTGCCGTCGTCGCTCTCGCGGTCAACCATGATGAACTCGATCCGGCCTTCGTACTCCTGCTGCAAGTCCTCCCACACGGGGCGGAGCCTGTTGCAGGTCGGTCACCACTCGGTGTGGACGAAGTAGACCTTCGGGAGGGCGGCAACGACCGCCTCCTCGGGGACGTCGGCGGCGGTGTCGGCGGGGGTGGACTCGGGCTCGGGCTCCGCTTCGGCGGCCACGGGGGTGGGGGTGGAGTCGTCCTCGGGGGCGGTCTCCCGGGTGGGGTCCGGGTCGTCGGCGGAGTCGCGCTCTTCGCGCTCTTCCGGCTCCCGGGGCTCCTCAGGCTCCTCGGTTGCAGCCTCAGGGGTGGTGTCGGGGGTGGGCCGGGCCGTGGCCGTCGCGGCCGCCTGCCGGGTCGGCTCGGGCGTGCTCGTGGCCGCCGGCGTGGACGCTTCGGTGGGGGCGGTGGTGGCGGCCTCGGTGGGCGACTCGGTGGTGGCGGCGCGGCGGGTGGGCTCGGGTGTGGCCGTAGACGCTGCGGTTGCCCGCGGCGTGGAGGTGGGTGCTTCGGTGGCAGTCGCCTGCTCGGTGGCGCGGGGGGCCTCGGTGGCGGCGGGGGCAGCCGGGGAGGAGTCCCCACCGCCACACGCCACCGCGACGGCGACAAGCGAAACGGCCGCGAGCAACGCGATCCAGCGCATCGTCCTATCGTGACGGAAGCCGACAGGATGTGCGAGAGCGGCGGGAAAGGCGGGGACAAGCCGGCGAGCGGCAAGCGGCGGTTGGCCCCACAATGGCGGGGTGCGCGGGGGACGTCTGGTTCTGATCATGGTGGTGGGCGCCGCATGCTTTGTGATCGTGTTCCAGGTGCTGAGCTCGCTGGAATAGCCCCGCGGCCTCGCATTGACGGCAGCGGCAACCGCCTTGACACTCGAACGGCGGAGGCCCCATGACAGGTCTGGGTCGACGCATCCGCCCCCACTCCCTGGCCGTGCTGATCGGGCTGCTGGCGCTCCTGGCGGTGGCGGCGGGCAGCGCGAGCGCGTCGGTGGGGGCGAACGAGTCGGCGCGTGGCCCGCGGCTTCCCTTCCAGGCCAACGCCTCCCTCTCGCCGGATGGCAAGGAGCACACGGCCATCCTCGTCCAGAACAACAGCCGGCAGCCGGCGACGATCGTGATGGACTTCTACACGCCCGGGGGCGTGTTGATCGCGCTCGCGAGCGAGATCCACACCGACGTTCCGGCGTGGGGCACACGCACCTTCAGCCAGGCCCTGAACCAGGGCTTGCTGCCGGGCTTCCGGGGAGTCGGGGTGCTCTCGAGCGACAGGCCGCTGAACGCCCTGCTCCTGCGGGAGGCCGTGGGGACGGAGAACGCGAGGTCATACGCGGTCCATAACGCCTACGCGGACAGCGGGGTGCGGGTGGCGCTTCCGTACGTGGCCAACCAGCTCCGAGAAAACGGAACGGTCACGAACACGCGCTTCTCGATCGCGAACGCGGGGCTGGAGGCGGCGTGCGTCACCCTGACCTACGAGCTCGTTCCGGGCAGGGGGGCGGCATCGTCGAACGGGGGCACGACCCTCATGTCCAGCGGCGTCGCCAGCGAGAGCTGTCCCGACGGAGGCTGGGCAATCCCGGCGGCAGGGCAGCTGACGCTGGCGCCCGACGGCGGGGCCCTGGCCACGGCGATGCCCTCGGGCACGGTGAATGCGCTGATGAGCGTGATGATCGACTCGACGCAGCCGGTGACCGTGGCGGTGGACATTTACGGCGGAGGCGACGGCAGCGCCCGGCTGGCTTCGTACAACGGGTTCGTCGTGGACGAGGACCGGCCGGGGACGACGGAAGATGACATCTCGAGGCGCGTGGTCATGCCCCTCGCGCAGAAGTCCGTGAACGGCTACTGGACGGAGTACGCCATCGCCAACCCGTGGGACAAGGCCGTGAGCGGCAGCATCGTCTACCAGGGCACCATCGACGGCGATCCGAACCGGGATGTGCTCGTGACGGTCGAGATTGAGGTACCGGCGGGCGGCGGCGTCACCCACAGCGTGTACGACAGCGACGCGCTGCCGGACGGCTTCGAAGGCTGGGCGATGGTCTACGCGGACGAGCCGGTTGCCGCCCTGCTGTTGCGGGCGAGCGGGGGCGATACGGACTCCTACGCGGCAGCGAACGGGGTTCCCAAGGGGCGGACGACGAAGAGCGTGAAGTTCCCGCTGGTCTTCCGCAACGTCCACGGCGGGCAGGGCCAGGACGGCACGAACAGCTGGGTCGGCGTGGCGGTCGCGGACGGGGGGAAGGCCGAGCTCGAGATCGTGGCCGTGAACACCCCCGACGCGTCCATCCCGGGGTGCGAGTTCCTGGTGCTCTTCCAGACGAAGATCACGATCGATGGGTCGTTCGTGTTCGACCAGAGCGCGGACGACAAGGAGAAGACGGGGCTTGGGGCCCTGCCGTCCTGCATGACGGGGGGCATGGTGATCCGGAGTAACAAGCCGATCGCCGCCATTGGAGGCGTTACCTCCGACCTGCGGGACGGCGACAACGACGGCCTCTACAACGCCTTCCCCTAGGGCTGCACGCTCGCGGCGTCCTCCGGGTAGCGGGGCAGGGGAACGGGCAGGCCGCTCTCGGGGTCTTCCAGCACGACCATGGGCACGCCGAAGACCTCCTCGAGGGGTTCGGGTCGAAGCACCTCGCGCGGGGGGCCATCGAAGGCGATGCGCCCCTCGCGCATGCCGATGACGCGCTGAGTGAAGCGGCCCGCGAGGGCGAGGTCGTGGACGACGGCGATGATGGTCATGCCCTCGGCGTTGAGGCGCGTGAGGAGGGCCATCACCTCGACCTGATGCTGCACGTCGAGGAAGCTTGTCGGCTCGTCGAGGAGGAGGACGCGGGGCTGCTGGGCGAGGGCCAGAGCGATCCAGGCGCGCTGGCGCTCGCCCCCGGAGAGGCTGCCGAGGGGGCGGTCGGCGACGTGGTGGATGTCGGCGGCCTCGAGCGCCCAGGCGACGGCTTCGTGGTCGGCGGGGGTGGCGCGCTGGAGGATGCCCTGGTGGGGGGCGCGCCCGCGCCAGACGAGCTCGTGCACGGTGATGTCGACCCCTTCGGGGTGCTCCTGGGGGAGGACGGCGAGGCGGCGAGCGACGCTCCGGGAGCTGATGGCGCGAATGTCCTCGCCATCGAGGAGCACGTGCCCGGCGACGGGGCGGAGCAGGCGGGAGAGGCCGCGCAACAGCGTGGTCTTGCCGCTGCCGTTGGGTCCGACGATGGCGATGAGCTCACCACTCTCGAGGTCGAGGGTGACCTCGTGGACGGCATCGCGGCCGTTGTAGCTGAGGCTGAGGCGTTCGGTCGACAGTCGCATCGCTACACCTTGAACCGCACGAGATAGAGGAGGAAGGGGGCGCCCACGGCGGCGGTGATGATGCCCATCGGAATCTCGGAGGGTGTGATGACGAGCTTCGCGACGAGGTCGGCCGCGGTCACGATGATCGCGCCCATGAGGGCGGAGGCGGGGATGAGGTAGCGGTTGTCGGAGCCGGCGACGTAGCGGGCGATGTGGGGGCTGAGGAGCCCGACGAACCCGACGAGCCCGGCGATGGCCACGGCCGAGGCCGTGAGAATCCCGGCGACGGCGAGGATGGCGAGGCGGGTGCGGTCGGCGAGGACGCCGAGGCCGGTGGCGACCTCGTCGCCGAGGGAGAGCACGTTGAGGCGGCCGGCGAGGACGAGGGCAGCGGCGAGGGCGGGGATTGCATAGGGGAGGATCGAACGGAAGTCGCTCCAGTCGGAACCGTAGAGGCCGCCGGCGAGGAACCCGAGCGTGGTCTGGATGAAGGTGCGGACGCTCGCGACAAGGCCGACGGTGATCGACCCGAAGAGCGCGGAGAGGGCGACACCGGCCAGGGCGAGGCGCACGGGCGAGACGGCGCCGCGGTAGGCGATGACGAAGAGGATGCCCGCGCCGCCAAGACCCCCGGCCATGGCGGCGAGGGCGATGCCCCACTGGGGAATCTGGGGGTTGATCGAGATGGCGGTGGCGGTGGCGAGGCCGGCGGCGGCGGTGAGCCCGAAGATAGTCGGGTCGCCGAGGGGGTTGCGGGTGACGCCCTGCAGCAGCGCTCCGGCGACGCCGAGCGACGCTCCCACGAGGATGGCGTCGAGGAAGCGGGGCAGGCGAATCTGGCCGACGACGAGCCCGGAGAGGGAGTCGGAGCTGGCGGCGAGGCCGCCCAGGGCCTCTCCGGCGGAGAGGTTCACCGCGCCGAACATCATGGTGAGGAGGCCGATGACGGCGAGCACGAGCACGCCCGCGCAGGCCAGGAGCAGGTGCCTCCGGGAGCGGCCACGGGGCACCAGAAAGGACATCCCCGCACGCGCGCCGACCGTGGCCCCAGCCATTGCTTCGCCCCCGGCTACTGCTCGCTGCCGGTGACGGCCGCGACGATGGCGGCGAAGGCCTCGACGACGCGGGGTCCGGGCGCCTGCACGAGGAGAGCGACTTCGACCTCGATGACGCGACCGTTCGCCATGGCCTGCAGGCCGCTCATGCCGGGGAAGAGGCCGAGCATGCCGCTGAGGCGCGGGGCGGGGGGCGGAGCCGGGGTCACCGTGAAGATGTAGACCGGATCAAACTCGAGCAGGGCCTCGGGGGAGACGCGGGTGAAGCCGGGGAAGGGGCCCGAGTCGGGCTGCACGTCGGCGGGGTTGGCAATGCCGAGCGCATCGAGGATGGAGCCGCCGTAGGCGCTGGCCTTGGCGGCATAGAGGTTGCGGTCGCGGTCGCCGATGAGGATGACGGCGGAGAGATCCTGGCCGGCGAGCGCTTCCCGCGCGGCGTCGCGCGCGGCCTCGATGGCGGTGACGGCCTCGGCGGCGCCATCGGGGTTGTCCAGCACCTCCCCGAGCAGGGTGAGCCCGGTGAGAACCTCGTCGACGCTGGCGGCCCCGGCGAAGATGACGGGCACGCCAAGCCCTTCCAGGGTTTCGCGAACGTCGGGGGCGATGTGGATGGTGGAGTCGGCCACGATGAGGTCGGGTTCGAGGGCGAGGATGGCCTCGGGATTGGGCTGATAGGCGTTGCCCAGGTCGGTCGCGTCGAGGGCCTCCGGCGGGTAGTTCACGGTCCGCGTGCGGCCGATCACCTCGCCGCCGACGGCGTACACGAGCTCGGTGGCGGTGGGGCTGATCGCGACGATGGCCTTCGGCAGGTCGGGGATGGTGACGGTACGGCCGAAGAGGTCGACAACCTCGCGGGGGTAGCCGGGAGCGGGCGGGGCCTCGGTCGCGGCCTCGGTGGGCGCTACCGTGGGCTCGGGCGTCGCCGCCTCGGTGGGGGCCGGCGTGGCGGCCTCGGTTGCTGCTTCGGTGGCAGCCTCGGTGGGGGCGGGGGTGGACGCGGGGGCATCGTCGTCGTCGCCACAGGCGGCGAAAATGGCCACGCCCAGAAGCGCGACGAGGGCCAGGGAGAGGAAGAGACGAGCCTTTCTCTCAAAAGGTAGCAAAACTGTCATTACGGGTGTTTGTGTCCTGGTGATGGGAGGTTTGCGGGCCAATAGTAGGGTTTGGGCGGGCAAGCGGCAACCGGGGAAAAGGGCCGGTCATCTGGCGCGGGTCGGGGTGCTCGCGTTCCCGCCGGTTGGGCTACAGTGTTCGTGCGGCAACCCACGGCGGAAGCCCGGCCCGAGGCGGGTCCGGCCGTCGCAAGGGCCGCGAACGGACGGCAGCAGTGACCCAGCAGCAGCCCTTCCCCGGGTCGGAGTTCCCCAGCATCCCCGGCGAGCCGCTCAACCTCGAACCGATCGAGAAGGCGCTCCTGAAGATGTGCTACGGCGTGCACGTGATCGGGTCGGCGAACTCGGCGGGGGAGCGGAACCTGATGATCGCGGACTGGGTGATGCAGGTGTCCTTCAAGCCACGGCTGGTGGCGGCGTCGATCGAGAACGACGCACGCACCCTGCGCTACGTGCGCGAGACGAACGCGTTCACGGTGAACCTGCTGCACGAGCGGGACGGCCACGAGATCGCTCGCAAGGTGGTGATGCCGGCGGAGGGGAAGAAAATCCGGGGGCGGTCGGCGGAGGCCGCGGCGGCGGTGCACGACAAGCTGGAAGGGCTCGCGCACTTCCTCACGCCGGAAGGGGCGCCCATCCTCGAGGAAGCGCTGGGCTGGTACTACTGCACAGTCGAGCAGTTCTTCGAGACGGGCGACCACACGCTCGTGGTCGGCCGCGTGGTCGACGGGGACGTCACCCGGAGCGGCGACATCCTCACGGAAAAGGAACTCGGCTGGGAATACGCCGGTTGATCCTCTGGGCCGGCGCAAGGTGTTGGCTTTCCTCCGGTTGGCGCCGCGAGGGGTGGCGGCTGGTGCGGACGGAATCCGTGGAGAAGCGGGCAGTATGACCGATGCGGAGGGTGTGGCGCGGGAGCGCGAGGAGTACGCATTCCACGACGACCGCGGCCAGGACTGGCTGTTGTCGTGGCACTCGCCGGAGCACCCGCCTCCCGAGGGTACGCGGCATGGCTCCGGGGGCATCTGCTTCACGCCCGAGGGAGGGGTGGTCCTGGTGACGCAGTCGGGCGCGGAGTGGGAGTATCCCGGCGGGCGGCCTGAAGGGGACGAGGAGTGGCGTGCGACCCTGGTGCGGGAGGTGCTGGAGGAGGCCTGCGCGGTTGTGCAAGACGCGACGCTGCTCGGCTACACGAGGAGCGTTTGCCTCAAGGGCGCGGAGGCTGGCCTGGTGCTGGTGAGAGCGTTCTGGTGCGCGGAGGTCTCGCTGGAACCGTGGCGACCTCGCCATGAGACGACGAGGCGGATGATCGTGCGGCCCGAGGAGGCGTTGAGCCAGGTGCAAGGCGTTGAGCCCATCGACCGGCGGGCATTCCACGAGGCGCTGCTCGCCAGGGGGCTGGCATGAGCGTTTCTTGCTGCGCACGGGGAGGGCCCGATGGGCCTAGAATCCCCGCGCGGGGGCGAACCCCGAAGGGAGCCGGATGCGGTACCTGACGATGGAGCGGACGCCCGAGCTGCAATCGCCGGTGGCGGTTCTGGCCTTCACGGGCTGGAACGATGCGGCCAACGCGGCGAGCAACGCGGCCCGATTCGTGGTGCGGCGGCTGGGGGCGCGGCGGTTCGCCACGCTGGAGGCGGAACCCTTCTACGCGTTCACGGAGACGCGGCCCTCCGTACGGCTGGACTCGAGCGGGGAGCGGCAGCTCACGTGGCCGGGAAACGAGTTCTACTACGCACGCACGGCGGGTGATTCGCCGGACTACGTCATCGGCATCGGCGCCGAACCGAACCTGCGCTGGCGCACGTTCTCGCAGGAGTTCATGGAGCTGTTCGAGGAGCTGGACGTGTCGATGGTGGTGTCGCTGGGCGCGCTCATCGGGGAGGCGTCGCACCGGCGCCCGATCGGGGTGACGGGGAGCGCCGCCAACCCGGAGCTGGCGGCCCAGCTCGACCTGCAACGGTCGCGGTACGAAGGGCCGACGGGCATCGTCGGCATCCTGCACTACGCGCTGCAGGAGGCGAGCCGCCCGTCGGCGAGCCTCTGGGCGACGGTGCCGCACTACATCACGGGGGAGCAGTGCCCGCCGGCGACGCTGGCGGTGCTGCAGCGACTGGAGCGCCTGCTCGGGACGAGCTTCGACCTGGGGGAGCTGGAGGCGGCCTCCGATCGCTTCCGGGACCAGCTCGACACGACGATCGCGGGCGACCCGCAGATGCGCTCCTACCTGGAACGGCTGGAGAGCGCGCTGGCGGAGGTGGAGGAAGAGGAGGCGGCCAACGACCCCCTGCCGGAGGCGACGGACCTCGTCGGCGACATCGAGGAGTTCCTGCGCGGGAATTCCGAGAACGACTAGCGTTCAAGCCGACGCTGACGTTCCCGCCGCGAGGGGGAAGGGGTTCCGGTGGGGCACCGCGACGGAGACTTGCAGTAGACTGACCCCGAACGGGTGTTCGGATGAGTTCGCCGAGCGTGCTGCATGTCGATCTCGACGCGTTCTACGTGGCGATGGAGCTGTTGCGGCGGCCGGAGCTGGCGGGCACGCCCGTCGTCGTCGGGTTCGATGGGCCGCGGGGGGTCGTGAGCACGGCGAGCTACGAGGCGCGCGCCTTCGGCGTGCACTCGGCGCTCCCGATGGCACAGGCGAAGCGTCGCTGCCCGCAGGCGACCTATCTGCCCGTCGACTTCTCCTACTACGTTCCGGCCTCGGAGCGCTTCCACGCCATCCTTCGGGGCTTCACGCCGGTGTGCGAGGCGGCCGGCACGGACGAGGCGTACCTCGACGTGGCGGGGTCGGCGCGGCTGTTCGGCGACGGCGAAGCGATCGCGGGGGCGATCAGGGAGCGGGTGCGGTCGGAGATCGGGATCACGGCGTCGGTGGGCGTCGCGACGAACAAGCTAATCGCGAAGGTCGCGAGCGACGCGGCCAAGCCGGATGGCGTCTGCGTGGTCGCGGCGGGGGAGGAGGCAGCGTTCCTGGCGCCGCGACCGGTGCGCCACCTGCCGATGGTGGGGGCGAAGCTGGAGGAGCGGCTGGCGCAGCTCGGCCTGCGCACGATCGGGGAGGTGGCCGCCTTCCCCGAAGAGGCGCTGCGGGAACGCTTCGGGCGGATGGGAGAGGAGCTGCATGCGCGCTCGCAGGGGAGGTTCGATGCGCCCGTGCTGGAGCAGCGGGGTACGGCGAAGTCGGTGAGCCGGGAGACGACGTTCGGGACGGACGTGGGTGACCGAGCGCGCCTGCGGGCGATCCTGCGGACGCAGTCCGAACGGGTCGCGCGGGACCTGGCCCGCAGCGGGCTGGCGGCTCGCACGGTGGTGCTGAAGCTGCGCTTCCCGCCGTTCGAGACGCTGACGCGGTCGTGGACGGGGGTCGGGCAAGTGGCGCTCGCGGACGAGATCTTCGAGGCGGGGGCGGAGCTGTTCGAGCGCGCCTGGCGGGAGGAGGGGGCGCGGCCCGTGCGGCTGATCGGCGTGGGGGTGATGAACATCAGGCAGCCGGCGCGGCAGCTGAAGCTGGGGGAGACCTTCGAGGCGGACCGGCTGGCGGACACGGTCAACTCCCTGCGCGACCGCTTCGGGGAAGACTCGGTGCGACGGGCCACGGAGATCGCGGCGGAGCGGGGGGAGAGCGGGGAGTAGCGGGGCCGGGGCCGCTCACCTATGCTTGTGGCGAGGTTTGGGAGGTTTCGTGACCGACGAGTTTCAGCGCGATCAGTGGTTGTCGCTGGGCCGCGCGAGCAGGCTGCTCGGCGTGAGTCACTCGACGGTGCGGCGCTGGGCGGACGCGGGGGAGATCCGCTCCTACCGCACGAGCGGCGGGCACCGGCGCATCCTCGAAGAGGACGTGCGCCAGTTCATGGCCCAGCACAGCCAGGCGGTGGGGTCGATCGACCCGGACCGCATCAGCGAGCTGGCGGTGGGGCGGGTGAAGCGCAGGCTGAGCCGGCGGCGGCAGAGCCGCGAAATGGAGGCGTTCGCGGGGTTGGACCGGGCGACCCGGGAGCGGCTGCGGTTCATCGGCCGGCAGCTGGTCGACCTGTTCGCTCGGTTCGTATCGTCTCGGACGCGGCCGGAGCGGTTCAGCGACGATGCGCGGGGCATCGGCGCGGAGTACGGGCGCACGCTGGTGGGGGCGGGAGTAACGCTCACGGACGCGGTGATGACGTTCAACGCGCTGCGGCACTCGCTGGAGGAGACGGCGGCCCAGCTCGCCTCGGAGGCGCAGCAGGGAACAGACGAGGCGGTGGAGGCGATGGAGAGCATCCTGGGGCTGGCGGACACCGTGCTGGAGGGGATGGCCCAGGTCTACGAGCAGTCGCTGAAGCGCGCGTGAGGGGGCACGCGCCAGTGGGCGCGGGCCTATCTATACTGGCAGCGACATGAGCTTCTTCGACCGGGTGAGAGACACCGTGCGGGAAACCGCGACGGCGGCGACCGAGGCGACCAAGAAACAGGCCCGCCGGGCGCAGCTCGAGATGCGCGAGAGCCGGCTGGAAGCGCGCGTGCGGCGCGAGAAGACCGCGATCGGCGAGGCGCTTTACCCGCTGCTGGCTTCGGGGGAGATGGAGAGCGACCTGGCCGAGGTGCAGACGGCGCTCGCGCGCATCGCGACGCTGGACGAGCAGCTCGCGGAGAACGCGGCGGAGCTCGACGCGCTGCTGGCGGCGCCGCCGGGGCAGCCGCCCCAGCGGGAGAGCTAGCGCGTGGCCGCCGCGCCGGGCGACGCCATCGGTCTCCTGCATCCGGGGGCGATGGGCGCATCGGTGGGGGCGGCGCTGGCGGGGCGGGGACACCATGTGCTGTGGGCGAGCGATGGCCGCAGCGCAGCCACCCGGGAGCGCGCCGCAGCCGCGGGTCTCGAGGATGCGGGCACCATCGAACGACTGAGTGGGTCGTGCGGGACGCTGATCAGCGTGTGCCCGCCGGACGCTGCGCCGGCACTGGCGGAGCAAGTTGCGCGCACGGGATTCGCGGGCGTGTACGTCGACGCGAACGCGGTGTCCCCGGCGCGAGGGCGAGCCATCGGGGAGGCAGTGCTGGCCGGCGGGGCGAGGGCGTTCGTGGACGGAGGGATCATCGGACCGCCGGCGTGGAAGCCGGGCATCACGCGGCTGTACCTGTCGGGGGACGAGGCGGAGGGGGTGGCGGCGCTGTTCGAGGGGAGTCCGCTGGAGGCAATCGCCATCGGGGCGGACCCGGGGGCAGCCTCGGCGCTGAAGATGGCGTACGCGGCCTACACGAAGGGCACGTCGGCGCTGCTGGCGGGCATCCTCGCGCTGGCGGAGCGTGAGGGGGTGGCGGAAGCGCTGCGCGAGGAGTGGGCGATCTCGCAGGCGGAGCTTGCGACGAGCGGCGAGGGGCGTGCGCTCGGCAGCGCGGCGAAGGCGTGGCGCTTCGCGGGGGAGATGGAGGAGATCGCGGACACGTTCGCGGGGGCCGGTCTGCCGGACGGGTTCCACCGCGCGGCGGCGGAGATTTTCCGTCGCTGGAGCGAGTTCAAGGACGTCCCCGAGCCGCCCGCGCTGGAAGAGGCGCTGGCGGCGCTGCTGGCCGAGCGCGCCGGAGTGGCGCGCTAGCCGTGGCGCGCACAAACGGCGCCACACCACGAAAAAAGCAGCCCCGGTCCCGCATCCCCTCCCTGCGGTGGGAGCGCGAGGCATGGCGCGAGGGCGCGGCGACGGTCGCGGGGGTGGACGAGGTGGGGGTGGGGCCACTCGCGGGTCCGGTAACGGCGGCGGCGGTGCTGCTGGCGCCGGGCGACAAGCGGCCCTGGTTCCGGCGGGTGCGCGACTCGAAGGTGCTGACGGCGGCGGCGCGCGAGGAGCTGGCGGCCGAGATCGAAGCCTCGATCCCGTACGGGATCGGCTGGGCGACGAGCGCGGAGGTCGACAGCCGCGGGATCGTCGAGGCGCGTCGGCTCTCGGTGCTGCGCGCGGTCGAGGCCCTTCCCTGCGTGCCCGACCTCGTTATCTCGGACGCCCTGCCGCTGCCACTGCCGCATGTGCGGGTGGAGCCGAAGGCGGACGCCCGCAGCGTCTCCGTGGCGGCCGCGTCGATCGTGGCGAAGGTCGCGCGCGACCGCTGGATGACGGAGCTGTGCGAACGGTTCCCCGGGTACGGGTTCTGCCAGAACAAGGGGTACTACACCGAAGGGCACCGGGCGGCGATCGACCGGCGAGGTCCGTGCGAGGCGCATCGCGTGAGCTGGGCGCCGTTCGCGCAGGGCAAGCTCGACCTGTGAACCGCCGCAAGGAGCTGGGGGCCTTTGGGGAGCGCGTCGCGGCGCACCGGCTGGAGGCGGCGGGACTCACGATCCTGGATCGCAACGCGCGCACGCCCAGCGGCGAGATCGACCTCGTGGCGCGGGACGGCGAGGACGTCGCCTTCGTGGAGGTGCGGACGCGGCGGGCGGAGCGGGGCACGGCGGCGGAGTCGCTGGACACGCGCAAGCTGCAGCGGATGTGGCGCTGCGCCATGGAGTACTGCGAAGCGCAGGAGCTCGACCCCGAATGCGTGCGCATCGACCTTGTCAGCCTCGACATCGGGGCGCGCGACTCGGTGGCGCACATCGAGCACTTCCGCGGGCTCGAGATTCCGGACGAGTAGCGCGCCGGAGCGTGCTAGGATCGCCACGTTATGCCGATTTACGAGTTCCGCTGCGACGAGTGCCGGAAGATCACGAACCACTTCTCGCGCAAGCCGGACCCCAAGGCGACGGCCGCCTGCGAGCACTGCGGGAGCGAGTCGACCCAGCGGCTCGTCTCAAGCTTCGCGCGAACGTACTCGCGGGAGGACGTGCTGGAGCGCTACGGCGACCCGGCGACGGACGACAAGGCGGACCTGAAGGATCCCCGCCAGATTGGCTCATGGGTAGAGAAGCGGTTCGACGAGTACGGCGTCGACATGCCGGAGAGCGCGCGGGAGATGATCGACGCGGCGCGCGAGGGCGACCTGCCGGACCCGGTCAAGAACCTGTGAGCAGAGGCGGAGACGCGCCCCGCCCGGACACATCGCCGCTCGGGGAGATCGCACCGCGAGTCGTCGCGCACCTGGAAGAGAAGCACGCCGCCCGGGAGCGGGCGCTGCGAGCCTCGCGGGCGCTGATCCAGGCGAGCGCGCGCAGCATCCGCGAGGTGCATCGGGGGGAGATGGCGGAGGCGGAGGCGCGGCTGAACGCAGCGCGGGCGGCGGCGGACGAGGGGTTCGCGGGGCTCGGGGGGCACCCCGACATCGAGCACGCGGGCTTCGTTCACGACGCGGAGAAGGAGTACGCCGAGGCGCGGGCGACGCTGGCGCTCGTCTCGGGCGCGCCGCTGCCCTCACCGGAAGAGGTGGGGGTGAACGCGGCCGCCTGGCTCAACGGCATCGCGGAGGCGGCGGGGGAGCTGCGGCGGGTCATTCTCGACCGGCTGCGGAAGGGCGACTTCGACGGGTGCGAGGCGCTGCTCGCGGCGATGGACGACATCTACGCGTTGCTCGTCACGATCGACTTCCCGGACGCGATGACGGGCGGGCTGCGGCGGACGACGGACCAGACACGCGGCATCCTGGAGCGGACGCGCGGCGACCTGACGATGGCGATCGTGCAGCGGCGGGCGACACCCGAGGGCTAGCCCTCCCGCACCCACGAAACACAGGCGTCACATTGAACGCAGTGGGGCGGGACGCTAGAGTGCTTTGCGGCCCAAATCCTGCTGCGATTGCCATCCGACGGGGCTACCCCGCGGTGCGCGACGACGCTCAGCACCTGTCTCTGGGGGAACCATGGAGATCCTGATCTTCGCCATCATCGCGGGCGCAATCGCCCTCCTCTTCTCCGCCTTCCGCGTGTTCGCGGTGGTGCGGGAAGGCGAGGGCAACGAGACGATGCAGAACATCGCCCGCGCGATCCAGCTGGGGGCGGCGGCCTTCCTGAAGCGCGAGTATGCGGTGCTGGCGGTCTTCGTCGCGGCCGTGTTCGTGGTCCTGCTGCTGTTCATCGACCTGGACGTGCTGGACAAGGACCCGCTGAACTTCGATAAGGACGTGCCGGCCATGGCGCTGTCCTACCTGATCGGGGCGATCCTCTCGGCGAGCGCGGGCTACCTGGGCATGACGATCGCAGTGCGTGCGAACGTGCGCACGGCGGCGAAGGCGCAGGAAGGGCTGAACCCCGCCCTGCGGGTTGCCTTCAACTCGGGAACGGTCATGGGCATGACGGTGGTGGGGCTGGGCATCCTCGGCCTCGTCATCCTCTACCTGATCTGGGAGAGCGCGGCGCCGCTCGCGGGCTTCGCCTTCGGGGCTTCCTCGATCGCGCTGTTCGCGCGCGTAGGCGGCGGCATCTACACGAAGGCCGCCGACGTCGGCGCCGACCTCGTCGGCAAGGTCGAGGCGGGCATCCCCGAGGACGACCCGCGGAACCCCGCGACGATCGCCGACAACGTGGGCGACAACGTGGGCGACGTAGCGGGCATGGGCGCGGACCTATTCGAGTCGTACGTGGGCTCGATCGTGGCGACGATGGCGCTGGCGGCGGTCGCGATTGCGGGCGCGAGCAGCATCGGCGCGAAGGAGCTGTTCGCGTCCGGCGCGGAGGGCTTCAAGGGCGACGCGGCGGTCCTGCCGCTGCTGATCGCGGGCGTGGGCATCATCGCCGCCGTCCTCTCCACCTTCCTCGTTCGCACGGGCGAGCAGGCGAGCCAGGGAAGGCTTCTCTGGGCGCTGCGCGCGGGCGTCTACGGGGCCTCCGGGCTGGTGCTGGTCGGCGCCGCGGTCTGCATCGCCGTGCTGGACCTTCCCTGGGACCTCTTCTGGGCGATCCTCGTCGGCCTCATCGCGGGCCAGATCATCGGCACGGTTACAGAAGGATTCACGTCATCCGAGGGCTTCGCCTTCGGCCCGTTCCGCTACAGCCCGACGGTGAACCTGTCGGCGCAGGCCGAGACGGGTTCGGGGCCGGTCATCATCGGCGGGATGAGCCTGGGGATGCTCTCGACGGCGATCCCGCTCATCACGATCGTGGTCGCGATCATCCTGGCGAACGAGTTCGCCGGGTTCTACGGCATCGCGCTGGCGGCGGTGGGCATGCTCGCCCCGCTGGGCGTGACCCTCGCCACGGACGCGTACGGCCCGGTGGCCGACAACGCCGGGGGCATCGCCGAACAGGCGGGGCTCGACCCCGAGGTGCGCGAGCGCACGGACGCGCTCGACCAGCTCGGCAACACGACGGCGGCGACGGGCAAGGGCTTCGCCATCGGCTCGGCGGCGCTGACGGCGCTGGCGCTGCTGGCGACCTACTCGATCACGACCGGCGTCGAGATGTTCAACCTCCTCGACTGGCAGGTGATGGTCGGCATCCTCATCGGGGCGCTGATGCCGTTCGTGTTCTCCGCGCTCTCGATGGGCGCGGTGGGACGCGCGGCGCAGGCGATGGTCGAAGAGGTACGCCGCCAGTTCCGCGAGAAGCCGGGGATCATGGACGGCACCGAGGAGCCGGACTACGAGCGCGCGGTCAGCATCTCCACGAACGGGGCCCTGCGCGAGATGGTCATTCCGGGCCTGCTGGCCGTGGCCGTCCCCATCTTCGTGGGCGCGGTGATCAGCGCGGAGTCGCTGGGCGGCCTGCTGATCGGATCGATCGCAGCCGGCGCCATGCTCGCCATCATGATGGCGAACGCGGGCGGCGCCTGGGACAACGCCAAGAAGTACATCGAAGAGGGGAACTTCGGCGGCAAGGGCTCGGAGGCCCACAAGGCCGCCGTGGTGGGCGACACCGTGGGCGACCCGTTCAAGGACACCTCGGGCCCGTCGCTCAACATCCTCCTGAAGCTGATGTCGATCGTGGCGGTGGTGTTCGGGCCGCTGTTCATCTAGCGTAGCCGCCGGCCCGCGGCCCCGACGGGGCGGGCCGAGAGGAGGCGAGCGGTGATCGTGGCGCAGCTCGCGATTCCGCTCGCAGCGGTGGTGGCGGTCGTCTTCGCCACCTGGTTTGCGCTGGACATCCTGCTGCGAACGCGCCCCGGCGAGGGCGTGTCGGCAGCCGCGGAACGCACCCGGGAACTCGGCAGCTCGTACGTCTGGCGGTTCGTCGTCCTCAGCGTGACGCTGGGGCTGGCGGGCGGCGCGGGGCTGGGGGCGGCGGTGGGGGCGTATCGCGACGGCGTCGAGTCGGGGGCGGTGGCGGGGCTGGCGGTGCTGGCCGGGGCGCTGGGGGCGGCGGCGACTGCGGCGGTGGGCCTGGCGCTGGGTCAGCGGGCGAGCGAACGAGCGGCCACAGCCGCCGACCGCACACTGCGACAGGCGCTGGCAATCGCGTTGTGGGCGGGCACGGCGCCGGCCCTCGCGGGTGGGGCGCTGGCGGTGGCGGGAGTGGCGGGGCTGTATGGCATCGCGACGCGCTTCGCAGACATCCCAAGTGGCGAGGCGGCGTTCCTCGTGCTGGGGGCGGGAGCGGGAGCGGCCCTGACGGCGCTGGCGGCGCGGCTGCTGGCGGCGAGCGAGCACGGGGACGAGGACGAGGGGCCGGAAGCGGAGACAGTCGAGGCGGCGGGGAGCGCGGCAGGCGGGGCGGACGCGGTGGCGTTAATGGCGGCAGGGGGAGGCGCGGGGCTCGTGCTGGGGGCGCCGATGGCGCAGTTCGGCGACGACCTGGTCTGGATCGTGACGCCGCTGGTGGTGATGGCGCTGGGGCTGGCGGCGGCGACCATCGCGGGGATCACGCTCCCGTTCTGGACGCGGGCGATGCGGAACGCGGGGCGGTCGGTGGTGGCGGGGTACGCGATCACGGCGGTCGTGGGCGGGATCCTGGCCTTCCTCGCGCCCGCCGCCATGCTGGAGGAAGGGCGCTGGTGGTTCGCGGGCGCGGGGCTGACCGGGGCGGGGCTGAGCGCGCTGCTGTTCCTGGCCGGGCGGACGATCATCGGAGACGGGTCGGGCTACCGGGGGACGGGAGCGGCCTTCACGCTGCTGACTGGCGCCGGTCTCGTGGCGGCATTCGTGTTCGGGTGGCAGGTCGAGATCGAGGGGATCAGCTCGACGGCGACGGCGCTCTACGGGGTGGCGATGGCGGCGGCGGGGGCGCTGGCGCTGACCCCGGCGGCGGTCGCGACCCGCGCCTTCGGGTCGGGGGCGGCGAACGCAGTCGCGCTGGCTGAGCGCGCGCGGGAGGCGGCCGAACCGGTCGAAGGCGAGGACGAGGGGCCGCCGCTCATGCCGCTCGGGCCACTGGCGGCAACGGCGCGGCGAGCGCTGGCGCCGGCGTGGTGCCACGGGATCGGGTGGACGGCGCTCGTGGGAGCCGTCCTGCTGGGAGCGCTGCTGCTGGCCGTGCGGGCGGAGCTCGGAAACGTGGCCGCGAGCGACGTGCCGCGGTACGTGCAGCTCGCAGCGGAGGTCGGGGTGGTGCCGGACTTCGAGGACATCGAGGCGCAGACGGCCTACGACCTCGCCGGGTACCGGGACCTCCTCGACCGGCACGACATTCACGCGGCGGACGTGCCGCAGCTGCTGCTCGCCGGCGAGGCGGAGACGCGGCGCCTGCTGGAGCTCCGCGCCGAACAGGGGCGCCTGGACGAGGGCATCACGGCGATCGCGGGCGGACCGCTGCCGTTCCCCGCGCTACCGCCGCTACGGCTCGACCGCCTGGTGGGCGTGGGGGCGGTGGTCGCGCTGACGGCGCTGCTGGGAGCCATCGGGATTGTTGCGGCGGGGCGGCGCTGGGCGGGGGCGCGGGCGCTGGGGGCGGTGCTGGTAGCGGCAGGGGTGCCGCTGGCGGCGGCGCTCATCGTGAGGCCGGTGGTCGGGGGGAACGGCGGCTGGGAGGTGGCGGCCGGGGCGGCACTGGCGGGGATAATCGCGGGGCTGGCGCTGGCGGCGAGGGGCGGCGGCAAGCAGGGGGTGACGGCGGAAGCGGGTCTGGCGCTGGCGGTGTGGCTGGCGGCGGCGGGAGGGGTGGTCGCGCCGGCCCTGGTGGCCGTTTAGCCATATCAGGGGCGGATATGGGCCTCCACGGGACGAATATCGACGAATTTCGGGATTAACTTGTGATTTCCTTCCCAAAGTCCTTGACAGGCCGATCTCGGGGCTGCTAGCTTCGTGGTGCTCCGCAAGGAGCGTGCGCTCGGTGAAAACCGAAACCTGCAGAGTGCGCCGCATGGCGCAGCGGGGGAACCACCACCAGGGGTGAATGGGACCTCTCCAGTCCCTAGGGCAACCTTCCGCCCGAACCCGTCAGCTAACCCCGTATGCACTAGGAAGGCCTGGCGAGCAGGATGCTCGCTTCGAGGCCGAGATGATCTTGCCTCACGGAACCCAGGAGAAGTTCCCCATGCCTGCCTTGCAAGAGGCCCCGCCCCAGACGTGCCCCAAGTGCGGCGGCTCCATCATCGTGGAGCGCGACTGGCACGGCACCTACGGCAGCTGCATCATGTGCGGCTACGTGCACGAAGTGCTGACGCGGCCGCCGATCGACCTGGCTGCCGAGGAAGCGGCTCTGCCGCAGCGCCAGCGCCGGCGCCAGCCGTCGCACGGCAAGCTGCGCCTGTAATCGCTCGCCTCACGTTCTGGACCTGAAACCCCCGCCCCGTGCGGGGGTTTCTCATGCCCGTCGCCGGCCCTGGCCCGGGACGGGCATTTCCGCGCCTCCGGATCGGTCCGGGCGGGACCGTCGCGACGGATTCCCCTATGCTCACGGGCACAACGGCATGACAGACGAGCAGAACAGCGGCCTGGAGGGAGCGCGCGCGGAGGCGGAGCGGCGGGGCGTGGGCGGCTACGGCCGGCACGTCTTCATCTGCACCGGCCCGGACTGCTGCACGACCGAGGAGGGCATGGCCGCCTGGACGCGGCTGAAGAGCGGGGTGGGCGAGCTGAACAAGCGCGAGGGGGCCACGCCGATCTACCGGACGAAGGTCGGGTGCCTGCGCATCTGCGAGAGCGGGCCGACGGCGGTGGTGTACCCGGAGGGGCGGTGGTACGCGGGGATGCAGCGGGAGGCGCTCGACCGGATGATCGCGGAGGACCTGGGGGAAGGGCGGCCGGTGGAGGACCACCTGATCGGGGAGAACCCGCTGTCGACCTAGTGGCTAGTGGCTAGTTGACGCCGCGTTCGTAGCCCTCCCACCAGGGGGCGCGCAGGTTGGTCTTGAGGATCTTGCCGGCGCCGGATTTTGGGAGCGGCGTCTCGTGAAACTCGATGCTCTTCGGGGACTTATAGCCGGCGATGAGCGTGTGGCAGTGCTCGATGAGGGCGTCCTCGGTGGCGCTCACGCCCTCGCGCAGGACGACGGCGGCGTGGACGGCCTCGCCCCAGCGGTCGTCGGGGATGCCGAAGACGGCGGCCTCGAGGACGGCGGGGTGCTCGTAGAGGGCGCCCTCGGTCTCGGTCGTGTACACGTTCTCGCCGCCGCTCACGATCATGTCCTTCGAGCGGTCGACGATGTAGATGAAGCCCTGCTCGTCGATGCGGGCGACGTCGCCGGTGTGCATCCAGCCGTCGCGAAGAACGGCGCCGGTCTCCTCGGCGCGCTTCCAGTAGCCGAGCATGACGTTGGGGCCGCGGGCGACGATCTCGCCGGTGCCGCCTGCGGGGACGGGCACGTCGTTGTCGTCGACGACGCGAACGGCGACGCCCTGCACCTGGCGCCCGCAGGAGGCGAGGCGGTCGATGCCCTCGGGGGTGTCGTAGTCGAGCCACTCGAGGCGCTGGGCGCAGAGCAGCGGGGCGGTCTCGGTCATGCCGTAGGCCTGGGCGAGGATGGGGCCGAAGATCTCGCGGGCGGCGAGGATGCGGTCGGTGGGCATGGGGGAGGCGCCGAAGAGGAGGGCGCGCAGGGAGGAGAGGTCGTAGTCGCGGACGGTGGGGTGGTTCACGACGAAGTTGATCATGGTCGGCACGAGGATGGTGGCGGTCACCCGGCAGTCCTGGACGACCTGGAGGAAGGCTTCGGGGGCGAAGCCGGGGATGAAGGCGTGGGCGCCGCCGGCCGCCGTGACGGAGTAGCAGGCCCAGGCGTCGGCCAGGTGGAACATGGGAGCGGCGTGGAGCCAGACGTCGGGCTCCTCGAAGGCGAAGGTCATCTGGATGTGCTGGGAGTTGGAGACGACGTTGCGCTGGGAGAGCATGACGCCCTTGGGGAGGCCCGTCGTGCCGCCGGTGTAGCAGAGGTTGATCATGTCGTCCTCGCGCCAGTCGCGGGCGGCAGCGGCGAGCGGTTCGTTCGTGGCGACGAGGTCCTCGTAGGCGTGCATCCCCTCACCGGCGCTGTCGGCGAGGACGACGACGTGCTCCAGCTTCGGGAGGCGGTCGCGGAACGAGGCGAGGAGTTCCAGATACTCGGGTCCGACGAGCAGGGCGCGCAGCTCACCGTCGTTGATGATGAACTCAAGCTCGGGGCCGGAGAGGCGGATGTTCAGGGGCGCGAGGGTCGTGCCCGCGTAGTGGGCGGCGAAGTAGGTCTCGAAGTAGCGGTGGGAGTTGTTGGCGAGGATGCCGATGTGGTCCTCCGGCTCGACGCCGAGCGAGAGGATGCCCGCGGCCAGCGAACGGATGCGCTCGCTGGTCTCGGCGTAGGTGCGGCGCACGTCGCCGTCGATGACGGCGGGGCGGTCGCCATAGAGGAGGACACTGCGTTCGAGGATATCGCCGACGAGCCACTGGCCCATGTCAGGCAACCTCGAAGAGACCGGCAGCGCCCATGCCGCCTCCGACGCACATGGTGATGACGGCGTAGCGGGCTCCCCGTCGCTTCCCCTCGAGGAGGGCGTGGCCGACCATGCGCGTCCCGCTCATGCCGTAGGGGTGGCCGATGGAAATGGCGCCCCCGTTCACGTTGAGGTTCTCATCCGGGATGCCGAGCTGGTCGCGGCAGTAGACGACCTGGCAGGCGAAGGCCTCGTTCAGCTCCCAGAGATCGATGTCGTCCATGGTGAGGCCGGTGCGCTCGAGCAGCCGGGGCACGGCGTAGATAGGGCCTATGCCCATCTCGTCGGGCTCGCAGCCGGCGACGGCCATGCCGCGGTAGTAGCCGAGCGGCTGGAGGCCGCGCTTCTCGGCGGCGGAGGCTTCCATGAGGGCGCAGGCGGCGAAGCCGTCGGAGAGCTGGCTGGCGTTGCCGGCGGTGATGTAGCCGTCCTCACCCATGACGGGCGGGAGCTTGGCGAGGCCCTCGGCGTTGGTCGAGGGGCGGTTGCACTCGTCCATGTCGATGGTGACGTCCTGCTTGCTCGTCTCGCCGGTCTCGCGGTCGACGACGATCTTCGAGACGTTGCTGGGGACGATCTCGTCGGCGAAGAGGCCGGCGTCCTGGGCGGCGGCGGTGCGGCGCTGGCTCTGGAGGGAGTACTCGTCCTGGGCCTCGCGGGAGATGTCGTAGCGCTTCGAGACGACCTCGGCGGTGGTGATCATGGGCATGTACATGTCGGGCGTGGCCTCGAGGACGTTGGGGTCCTGGGCGCGGAAGGAGTTCTGGTTCTTATTCTGGACGAGGCTGATGGACTCGATGCCGCCGGCGATGACGGTCTCCATGCCGTCGACCATGATCTGCTTGGCGGCGGCGGAGACGGCCATGAGGCCGGAGGAGCACTGGCGGTCGATGGACTGGCCGGAGACGCTCACGGGGAGGCCGGCGGCCATGGCGACCTGGCGGCCCACGTTGAACCCCTGCGTTCCCTGCTGGAGGGCGGAGCCGACGATGACGTCGTCCACTTCCGCCGGGTCGATGCCCGCACGGGAGACGACCGCCTCCATGGCAGGGGCGGCCATCGTGGGGGCGGGGGTGTCGTTGAAGGCTCCGCGATAGGCCTTGCCGATGGCGGTGCGGGCGGTGGAGACGATGACGGCTTCGCGCATGGCGGTGGACCTCCGGAGGACGGCCGTTACGGGCTCGTCTGCAGCGAGGCGAGCCTACCAGAAGCCGGGGCGGTAGCGGACGCCGCGGTGCTCGTGGCCGGAGTCACCGGCCTTGCGCAGGCGCGCGAGGTGCTTGCGGCAGAGCTCGATGGTGTCGCGGCGCACGTCGGAGGGGTCGTCCGTCCACATGGAGACGGCGACCTCCTCCAGGGGAGGCTGGGTACAGAACTTGCAGCGCCGCAGGGGCACGGGTGCGGGCTTGCCTCAGGCCCTACTCGCCGTCGTCGTAGGCGACCCACTGGTCGTAGAGGTGGTGGAAGTGGCGAACCTTTCCCTCCTCGTAGGCGGCCAGGTAGATGTAGGGGTCCTGCTTGGTCTTGAGGCCCTTCTGGACCTTGGGCAGGTTGTAGCTGTCCTGGTTGAGGACGCGGGCGAGGCCGCCCATCTCGGGGGCCTCGGTCCAGTGCTCATCGGGCCCGAGCCAGTGGATCTGGGCGGCGGGAGGCTTGGGCTTGTCCTCGGGCCAGGGGGCGAGGTAGATGACCTCCATGATGCTCATGTCGGGGTCGTCGCCGTAGGGGCGGAAGCGGTAGACGATGCGGCTGAAGGAGCCCCAGGGGTGGAAGTTGGGGAAGAGGTTGTTGTACTGCCCGTCGATGAGCTCGGCGTCGCAGTAGGTATCGACGCGGTCGCCGATGGTTTCGCGCAGGGTCTCGCGCATCATGTCCGCCATCCGGTGGCGGGTGGCGAAGATCTCGTCGCGGTCGGGGTGGATGTTGCGGTGGGCGCTCGTGCGGGCGGCGACGGTCACGGCGCGGGACCAGTTGCCGAACGAGTCGTACTGGTGGTTGGCGCCATCGCCGCCGTAGATCATGAGCTGCGGGTGGGTAGCGATGATGTGGTAGCCCTCCATGAAGGCTTCCTGGTTGGCCTTCCAGTTGGCGCGCACGATCTTCGCCACGTGCATCTGCTTGTACTTCTTCTCGTAGTCGTACTTCTCGTAGTGCTTCGGCAGGTCCCCGAGGTAATCCTCGAACGACTCGCTGTCGGGGTCGGGGTTGATGAAGACGAAGCCGCCCCAGGTGCCGATCTTCGCCTCGCGCAGGTGGCTGGCGTCCTCGCGAACCTCGGGGAAGTCCCACTCCGAGGGGATCTCGCGGAGGGAACCGTCGATCTCCCAGCACCAGCCGTGGAAGGGGCAGCGGAACTCGGTCGCCTTCTTGCCGTCGAACTCGCGTATCTGGCGGCCACGGTGGAGACAGGCGTTGTTGTAGGCCTTGAACTCGTTCTCGCCGGTGCGGACGACGATCCAGGAGAGGTGGGCGACGTCGTAGACGATGTAGTCGCCGACCTCGGGGATGTCGTCGACGTGGCAGGCCATCTGCCAGACGCGCTTCCAGAGGCGTTCGACCTCGAGGTCGTGCCACTTCTTCTGGGTGTAGCGCTCGGTCGGCACCCTGCGGACGCCGCCTTCGAGGGAGTTCTCCATGCGCAGGGTCTCGGGGATGCGCTCGGGGTACTGGTCACCGTCGAGGAGCTCCATGAAGGAGATGCCGGAGGAGCGGCGGCCGGCGGGGGTGTCGCGGCCGGGGTCGCCGGTGTAGCGGGTGAAAGTGTCGTCGATCTCGCCGGCGAGGGCGGTGCCGCCGGTGTACTGGGCCTCGGCGGCGGCCGCGTCGCGATTGGCGAGCATGCGGGAGGAGCGGCGGGGGTCGTTCTCGACGAACTCGGGGGGAAGCTCGGGGCCGCCGACCCACTGGAGGAGGTGGGGGTCGGCGTACTTGAGGTCGCCCTCGAGGTGGTGGCCGTCCCACTGGAAGATGCCGTACTTCTTCGCCTTCTCGACGCGGACCTTGCCGTCGCCGAGCTCCGTATAGGTGGCGCCGCTGAGGGGATGGACTTCGGACTTCATACGTACTCCTGCCGGGTTCTCCCGATGTGGTGGTGCGCCGCGCCTAGGCGACGTCGAACTGGACCCAGAGCTCGCGAGGGGCGCGGAAGCCGCCCTCGTTGATGTTGGGTCCGGTGATGCCCTCGTGGGTGGGGAACTTGGGACGGGGGTTCTTCATGGCCTCGCAGAGGCGGGTGCTCGCGATGATCGCTTCCTGGCGGGCCATGGCGTAGCCCATGCAGAAGTGCTGGCCCATGCCGAAGCCAAGGTGGCCGGCGCGGCCGTCGGGGTAGCGTCCGGAGCGCAGTTCGCGGCCCATGTGGAGGTCGTCCCGGAAGACATCGTAGGTGTCCGGGTCCTTGAACACACGCTCGTCCCGGTTCCCGGCCCCGAGCAGGAGGGAGACGGAGGCGCGCTCGGGGATGACCTCTCCGTACATCTCGATCTCGCAGGTCGTGCGGCGGCCCTGGCCGTGGACGACGGGGTCGTAGCGCATCATCTCGGTGAAGACGTTGGTCCAGAGGGAGTGGTCGCGCTGGACCTCCTCGAACTGGTCGGGGCGGGTGTAGAGCATGTGGTACCACATGTTGGCGATGGCCTTGTCGGTGGTATCGCCGCCGGCAGCGAGGAGGAGGGCGACGAAGCCCTTGACCTCCTCGACGTTCATGCGCTTGCCCTGCAGCTCGGCGGTGACGATGCGGGAGACGAGGTCCTCGCCGGGATTCTTCATGCGCTCTTCGATGATCGGCTCAAGGTAGTCCCAGATCTCGTCGCGGGCGTGGATGCCGTCCACGTAGTACTGACCGGAGCCCATGCCCGAGATGAGGCGCTGGTACCAGCTGACGAAGGTGTCCTCGTCGTGGCGGGGGAGGCCGAGCATGTTGGAGATGACGCGCACGGGGAACTGGTTGGTGAACTGGCTGACCAGCTCGACCTCGCCGGTATCGGAGAAGCCTTTGGCGATGTCGTCGGCGGCCTTCTGCGCGATCTTGTCGAGGAGCTCGCGGGCGATCATCTCGATGTAAGGGATGAAGGCCCCGAGGCGGTTGCCGACGAACTGGTCGGCGACGATGTTGCGCATCCAGCGGTGCCGCTGGCTGTTGCCGTACTCGAGGATGTTGGGGCCGAAGACGGAGCGCTCGCCGAACTTGTAGGGGCCGTCGGGGTTGTAGGTGGCGCGGTCGTAGTGCTCGTTGTCCTGGAAGACGCCGACGATGTCGTCGTAGCGGCTCAGGACCCAGCGCCCGTGGAACCCGTCGCGGAAGAGGGGGCGGTGGTCGCGCAGGCGCTTGTAGAGGGGGAAGGGGTCCTTGCGGTACTCGGGGGAATCGAACTCGCGCGGGTCGATATTCGTCTTGAGGCGTTCGGCCGCCTTCTCTCCTGCCCTCATGGTCCGGCTCCCGTCGAGCGCACGGCTCGCTGTGGCAGAACAGGATACGCCTTCGGGGTGGGCGAGGGCGTCAGGCGAAGGCGCTGAGGACCTCGTCGTTGAGGCGCTCGTAGAGGCGGGGGTTGTTGGGCAGGCGGGCGAAGATGGCCTCCTCGACGCCGACCTCCTCGTAGCGCCGGAGGACCTCGACGATGCGTTCCGGGGGGCCGATGGCGAGGTCGCGCTCCCGCTCTTCGGGGGTCATGTCGCCGCCGTAGCGCTCGCGCCACATTGCGGCCTTCTCGGGGTCGTCCTGGATGACGCAGGTGAGCTGGATGGTCTTCTTGATCTCAGCGGGGTCGCGGCCGATATCGGCGCAGTGGCGTTCGAGCACCTCGATCTTGCGGCGGACGAAGTCGGGCGGGCCATCGACGTTCATGATGTCGCCGTAGCGGGCGCAGGTGCGGAGGGTGCGCTTCTCGCCGCCGCCGCCAACCATGATGGGGGCGCGCGGCTGCTGGATGCACTTCGGCGCGAAGGGGGTGTCGTCGAGGGAGTAGTACTGGCCCTCGAAGGAGACGGGGCCCTCGGTGTCGAACAGGAGGCGGATGACCTGGACGGCCTCATCGAGGCGGTCGAGGCGCTCCCGGAGGGAGGGGAACTGCCAGCCGAAGGCGGTGTGCTCGCGCTCGAACCAGGCGGCGCCGATGCCGACGTTCATGCGGCCGCCGCTCATGTCGTCCATGGTCGCGATCATCTTGGCGACGAGGGCGGGGTTGCGGTACGTGTTACCGGTGACGAGGGCGCCGAGGCGGACGCGCTCGGTGGTGGCGGCGAGGCCGGCGAGGAGGGCGTAGGCCTCGAAGGTGGGGATCTGGTTCTCGAGGTTGGCGACCGGCGGGAAGAAGTGGTCGTAGACCCAGAGGCTGGACCAGCGGCCCGCATCGACGGTGCGGGCGACGGCGGTGATGTCCTGCCAGGTGGTGGAGTTGTTGTGGAGCTGGGCGCCGATCTGCATGTGGTTCTCCTGTGGCGTGGGCGAGTCTACAGGTGGTCCGATGGGCGTATGCTCGCGGCCATCACGAGGCGTGGCCGGGGCGCGCCGCGGTCCGCCGCAAGGAGGACCGCCATGGGCGTCTCCCACACCGTTTTCATGAGCTTCAAGGAAGGGGCGGACGAAGGCCTCATCCAGGAGTTCTGGGACAAGCTCGACGAGTTCCCCTCGAAGAAGCCCGGGCTGCGCCGCTGGATCTCGGGGAAGCCGGGGAACTACTACCCGATCTCGAGCGAAGACTACGACCTCGCCTTCTCGGTGGAGGTGGACTCGCCGGCGGCGATGGTCGACTACGCGCGCCACCCGTTCCACATGGACGCGGCCGCGCTGATGGGACCGATCATCGAGGACGTGCTGGTGGTGGACTTCGAGTTCACGGCCGTGCAGCAGAGCGCCATCGCCTACAAGGCGCCGCGCGAGGGCGACGACAACGTCGCGATCGCGCACGTGACCTGCCTGGCGTTCAAGGACGACGCGAGCGAGGAGGACATCGAGGCGTTCACGCTCGCGCTCGACCGGTTCCCGCGCCAAAAGCCGTTCATCCGGCGCTGGATCCTGGGGATTCCGGGCCCGTACTACGGCTCGGCGACGGACCGGTTCGACCTGGTCTTCATTGCGGAGGTCGACTCGATCGAGGCGATGGAGGAGTACGCGCGGCACCCGTACCACACCGAGGTGGTGGGGCCGATGCTGGGGCCGATCATGAAGGACGTGCTGGTGGTCGACTACGCCTACTCGCGGGTGATCGAGAGCGCCGTCGATTACGCCCAGATCATCCCCTACCGGTAGGGGTCCGGCTCAGGGGTAGCGGTACTCCCGCAGGGGGCGCCAGAGCCTCCAGATGAGCAGCGTGGCGCCGAACGCGAGGAAGGCGCCGAGCATCATGGTGGCACGCTCGCCGATCCAGGCGGACCAGAGGCCGACCCAGAGCGTGCCGATGTTGTTCGCGGTGACGGCCGCGAGCACGAGGAAGGCGGAGGCGCGCCCGCGCATGTCGTCGGGGGTGGTGAGCTGCACCGTCGTCTGGCGGACGGCGACGGTGACGGCGTCGGCGAGCCCGAGGAGGGCGATGGTGATGGCGCCGGCCCAGAGGGCGGTGACGTTCGAGAAGAAGAGGAGGACGACGGCGTAGCCAAGGGAGGCGTAGATGACGAGCATCCCCTTGGAGCGGTAGCCCGCGAAGAAGAGGGCGCCGAAGGAACCCGCCACCGCGCCGGCGCTGTTGGCCGAGCCGAGCACCCCGACGGCTCCGGCGCCGCCCTTGAAGAGGCCCTTCGCGATCACGGGGAGGATCTCGCGGTAGAAAGAGACGACGGTAATGCCGATGTCGAGGAGGAAGAGGCCGGGGAGGATGGGGTGGCGGATGACGAAGAGGAAGCCCTCCCAGACGCGGCGCACGGTCGAGCCCTCGGCGACCTGCTCGACCCGGCCGCGGGCGCGGATGAGGAGGGGCAGGAGGGCGGCGGGGGCGGTGGTGCCGGCGGCGACGAAGAAGGCGGCGGTCAGCCCGACACCCTCGGCGACGCCGGCGAAGAGGAGGGGCGCGAGGATGGAGCCGGCGTTCATGGTGGCGGTCTCGCCGGTGATGGCGAGCATGAGGTGGCGCCGGGGGACGACGGTGGGGGTGAGGGCGGCGGCGGCTGGCTGCGAGATGACCTGGGTCGCGGCGGTGATGCCGATGGCGATGTAGACCTGCCAGACGGTGAGCGTGCCGGCGGCGGCGAGGAACCCCAGGGCCAGCAGCACCCCGAACGTGACGGCGTGGGCAGCCGCCACGAGGTGCTTGCGGTTCATGTAGTCGGCGAGGGCGCCGCCCCAGAGGAGGGCGGGGATCTGGACGACGAGCTGGACGGCGCCGATGAGGCCGAGCTGGGCGGGGGAGCCGGTCGTCTCGAAGAGCCACTGGGCGGTGACGAGGATGCGCATCCAGCGGGAGACGACGGTGGCGAGGCCGGCCGCCCAGAGGTAGCGGTAGTCGCGGAAGGTGAAGGCGGCCCAGGGCCGCAGGCTCTGCGGCCCCTCGTCCTCGATCTCGACCTGGTCGGTGGGCGGCTGCGTTTGGTCTAGCGCCCCTCGACTTCGGCGCCCTCATCGAGAAGGCGCAGGATGGTGGTGGCGAGGGCGCGCGCGTCCTCGGGGGTGAGCTCGACGGCGACGCGCGCGCCGGCGCCGAGCGCCTCGTTCACGAAGTCGAGGTTGAGGGCGTGCTCGCGCTGCAGGTGGAAGGGGTGGTCGAAGGAGACGTAGGTCTGGGCGATGGGGAACCAGCGGTCGCTGGACTTGCCGCTGCCGGCGATCTGGACCTTCTCGGCGATCATGGTGCACATGGCGTTCCCTCCCTAGCCCAGGGTCCGGTCGAGGAAGTCCCAGATCTTCTGCCAGCCGTCGACGGCAGCCTCGGCGGCGTAGGCCTGGGGGTAGTTGTAGTAGAAGAAGCCGTGCCCCGCGTCGGGGTACATGTGGAATTCGTAGTCCTTGCCCTCGCGCTGGAGGGCGGCCTCGTGCTCGGCGACCTGCTCGGGCGTAGGGCTGAAGTCGTTCTCGCCGAAGAGGCCGAGGAGGGGGGCGTGGAGGTCGGCGGTGTAGTCGATGGGGGCGACGGGCTGACGTTCGGTGAGCTTGTCGGCGGGTGTGACGACGTTCCCGCCCCAGCAATCGACGACGGCGTCGACACCCTCGCTCGAGCGGCAGCCGACGAGGAAGGAGTGGCGCCCACCGGAGCAGGTGCCCATGACGCCGACCTTTCCGGTCACGTAGGGGAGGGAGCGGAGGTACGCAATGCAGCCGTCGGCATCGCCGACGACGCGGTCGTCGGGAGCGCCGCCCTCGGCGCGGACCTTCGCGGCGACGTCCTCGGGCTCGCCGCTACCGTCGCGGTAGTAGAGGTCGGGGCAGATGGTGACGTAGCCATGGTGGGCGTAGCGGCGGGCGGTTTCCCTGTACCACTCGTCCCAGCCGGGGATGTGGTGGAGGAGGAGCATCGCCGGGAACGGCCCCTCGCCCAGGGGCCGCGCGAAGTAGGCGTAGATGGAGTCGCCACCGTCGCCCTGGACGGTGATGGTCTCGGCGATCAGGCCTTCGTAGGCACGGGTGTCGGTCATGGGGAGCCTCCTGCAGTGGTGGGGCGAATCCTACGGCGCGGCGAGTCGCGTGGGGAGCGCGCGGCGGGGTCCGTTTCGGGTAGGCTGCGCGAGCCAGCGAGGAGGACGACATGGGAGCACCGACGGTCGAGGACTACAACGCCCTGAGGATGGTGGCGGAGCGCTACGTGGATGCGGTCAACCGCTTCGACCCGGAGGCCTGGGGCTCGACCTGGGCGCCGGACGGGCAGTGGATCACGAGCACGACGCGCACGGGCCGCGAGGAAGTCGTGGCCGACTGGACGCGGATCATGGCGAGCATCCCGAACGTCTACATGCACGTGTACTCCGGCGTCATCGACGACGTGACCGGGGACACGGCCACGGGGCGCTGGTACATGGGCGAGTTCCTGAACCGCGAGGCGGGGCGCACGATGAACTCGCTCTGCTACTTCGATACGTACACGCGCATCGACGGGCAGTGGTACATCCAGACGCGGCGGCTGGAGGCGCTCTACCGCGGTCCGGCGGACCTGAGCGGGGAGTGGGGCAAGCTCTCGATGTGACGCGGCGGGGGGCCTTCCCTCTCGCCTAGAATCGAACAATGGCCGACGGGGCGCAGCCCGGGGATCGGCGCCCGACGGAGGGCGCGGACGCGACCTCGCGGCTGCTTGAGGAGTTGCTGGCCGAGGGGACGCCCGTCGCCGAGATCGCGGTGCGGCTCGGCATCAGCGTGTCCGATGCGCACGCCCGCATCAGGGGCGGGCCTCCCGGGCGCGAGATGGAGGACAGCCAGCCGCCCCCACTCCCGAGCCTCGGACTACCGGACCAGGCGGGGAGCGGCGAGGCGCCCGTACGCCTCGCGCCGGGCGGGGGTGGCGGCGGGCCCACGGGGCAGCGTCCGCGTCCGAGCGCCCCTGAGCCGCGGCGGGGACTTTCACGGCGGGCGTTCCTGGGGCTGGCGGCGGCGGGGGTGGCGGGCCTGGCGACGGGGGGCACGTTCCTGGCGATGCGGGGGGCCGAGGAAGCGGACACGGTGGCGCGCCCTCCGCGGCCAGTGCCGGTCCCGCCCACGCTCACGCCGGCGCCGCCACCGCTGGAGGTGCTGCAGCCGGCGACGGGCGTCTTCCGGGAGCTGACCCTGGAGCCGGGCCAGCCGCTGACGGAGGAACACGGCATCTTCTTCCTGCGGACGCGGGGCGAGGGGGCGGGGAGCGTGACCGGCTGGCAGCTGGCCGAGCCATCGGGCAGCAGCCCGCCCGTCTACCGGGCGGGCGCGGGCAGGCGGTTCATCGCAACGGCGAACGCGATCCACGACCGCACGACGGGCAGGTCGTGGACGTGGCCGGAGGACCGCCTGCAGCTGCTCGGCCTGTCCGATTACGGAGCGCTCTTCGAGGTGGTGGAGGAGCTGGGACCGCACCTGGTGAAGCGTGCGCGGTACGTTCTCACGAACGGCCAACTGGAGGAACGGGCGGAGTACGAACTCACGGGGACGTACCTGCCGTCCATTCCACCGTTCTTCGACCCGAACGGGCGGAGGGTCTTCCTGGGGCTCGAGCAGCCGCAGCAGTACCCCTCGCTGATCATGCTGGACGGCGCCACGGGATGGGCGTCGAGCGTATTCGCGCCCCAGCGGCAGACGACCCTCCAGCGGATCTTGTTCCACGCGGCGACACGGGCGAGCGACGGGGAGTCGTTCCTGCTGCCGTTCTCCTACTGGCCCACGCGGCCTCCGCTCACGCTGGGGTACGGTATCTTCGCGACCTTTGTGGCGCGTCTCGGCTGGGAGGGGGATCATCTGGGGATGACACGCGTGCGGGTAGACCGCGCGTTCGTCTCGCCGGACGGATCGCTGGCGGCGGGCGAACGCGTCCTGGCGGTTCCGGGAACCGAACCACCCCTCTTCGAGGAGACGAGTACGGTGCTGGTAATCGACGGCCAAACGGGGCGGAACCTCTTCCGCGTCCGTTCGGCCCGGCTCAACTACGGCGACGAACTGGGCGGCGCCCGCTGGCTCGCGGACTCCTCGGGGCTGGTGATGCAGACGAAGATCGGGGGGAAGGTGGGGTACAGCTTCGTGAGCCGCGACGGGTCGCGGCTGGAGCCGCTTCCGGAGCCGCCGGGACCTTCGGGCGAGTGGTTCCAGCACCCGGACATGCGGGGCGCGGCGCCATCGCCCGACGACCCTTCGCTGATCGCGTTCGGGCGGACGGACGTGTACGACCGCACCTCGGGCGGCTGGATGGGCATGCACCCAACGGAGGCCGCTCCGGCGCATGTGGGCCCCTGGGCGAGCAACGGAAGCGACGAGGTGGTGCTGGCGCTTCCGCACCGGCCCCACCGCATCCTCCCCTTGCTGGCGGACCTTGACGAGACGCGCATCGAGCACAACCTTCCCTCGGAAGGTGACGATGCGTAACGACCAACCGGCCGGCCCTCGACGCGCGTGGAGCTGGGTGAAGCGAAGGCTTCCGTTCCTGCTGATCACCGTGTCACCGCTGGCGACGGCGCCGCTGGCGGCGCTGCTGTTGTTCACGGCGGGCGGGGAGCACTCCGCGGAGGCGCTGGGCCTGCCGGAGAGCGACCTCTGCAAGTTCGAGGGGTTCATCGCGCAGACGTGCTTCTACTATTTCGACTTCTGGCGGACTTGGCTGCTGTTGGCGATCCCCGGGGTCCTCAACCTCGGGGTCCTGCTCTGGTTCCTCAACCGCAACGGCTACGTGCGGGTGGCGGCGGTGGCGGCGCTCGCGCTGGGGCTGGTGCGAACGCTGATCGTGCCGGTCGCGACCATCGCCCTCTCCCAGATCGCCTTCGTGAGCGACGGCGGCTGGTTCCTGCGGGTCGAGGTCGAGACGACCGGCGTCGTGACGGACTTCAGCTCACCGTCGGAAGGGACGGCGATCCGCCGGGTGCTCACGGCGGCCTGGATAGGGGGCGCGATCTTCTGGGGGATCACGGTGCTGGTGTGGCGGGCGTACGAGCCGCTGATGGCGCGCTACTGGCGCAACCTCGATCCGCCAAGCGGACCGCGCCTCGACGCACCGCAGCGCTGGACCGGGTTCCTGACGCGGCGCTAGCGCCCCGGGCGAGCACGAAGTGGACGGTGCAGCGGTGATCGGGAGCCTCTGGCTGCGGCTCGGGAGCCGTTCCCCGTTCGAGTGGCTCCTTGTCACGCCGGTGGCGACGCTGCCGCTGTGCGCCCTGCTGGTGTTCACGGTGGGTGGCGTCCTCGACGCGCCGGCCCTGGGGCTGGTCGAAGTGGAGTGGACGCGGGAAGGCGGGCGGCTCGACCGGACCCACTACTTCTACTTCGACTTCTGGCTGACGTGGGGGCTGCTGACGGCGCCGGGGGTCGTGAACCTGGTCCCTGCCTGGTGGCTGCGCCACGAGCTGACCTACGTGCGGATCGCGGCGGGGCTGGCGCTGGCGCTGGGCCTGCTGCGGATGTTCGTCGTCCCGATGGCCTCGGTCCTCTGGCTGACGGGGGACCTGATGAGCGAGGACGGGTTCATCCTGCGCATCCCCATCGGGGAGGCAGGCGCCGCCTCGCGCCCTTCGCCATCGTTCGCGACGCTGAGCGTGCTGATGACGGCGTGGATGGGCGGACTGGGGATGTGGGTGGTGACGCTGGGGATGTGGCAGGGCTACGGCCGGCTCATGGACCGCTTCTTCCCCGGCGTGGAGCCGCCCCGGGAGGAGTTCCAGGGGGAGGAGGGGCGCTGGGGCGGTTTCTTCCAGCGGCGGTAGCGGACGGGTCAGCGTGACGCTGGCAACGTAGACTCCGGGGATGGCGACGACCACCTCCGGTTCGGCCACAGCGGACGCAGGCTCCTTCGGCGCGCTCGGGAGGGCGTGGCGGTTGATGGGGAGGTACTCGCCGCTGGCGTGGCTGGTGGTAACGCCGGTGGTGACGGCGCCCCTGACCGCCGTGCTCGTGTTCGGCTTCGCGCAGGAGCTCAGCGCGAGGGAGCTGGGGCTACCCGTCTGGCGAAACGAGCTGATCCCGGCCACGCTCCACTACTTCGACTTCTGGCGAACGGCATTGCTGCTGATCGGGCCGGGGCTGGTCCTGAACCTGCTGGTCGTGTTGTGGTTCTTCCAGCGCAACGGGTACCTGCGCGTAGCAGCGTCGATTGCCCTTGTGCTGGCGCTGGTGCGGACGGTGGGCGTCCTGTTCCTGTTCTTCGCGATCGCGCAGTCCGACCTGATCTTCCACGACGGGCAACTGCTGATGCGCATCGAGGTGGAGCGAACGGGTTTCCTGGCGCTCGAGCCTCGAGCATCACCGCGGGAGGCACTGGTTCGCCTGCCGCTGATGATGTGGTTGTTCGGCGCGTTCGCGTGGGGACCGAGCGTCCTCGCCTGGGGGCTGTTCAACCTCGTGATGGACCGGTTCCTGCCCCACCTGAAGCCGCCGCAAGGGCAGAAGGCCCACGAACCGAGGCACTGGGGGAACTTCCTGGGCAGGCGCCAGCGGAGCTGGTGAGGAGAGCGCCGCGCTGGCGCGCGGCTGAGGAGAGCGCTCGGCGCTGGGCGCCATCGCTGAGGAAAGCGCGCGGCTTTCGCCGCGCTGAGTGGGGCGACCACTCAGCGGTAACAGCCGCCAGCCACGACCAACTAGCGTGTCGGATCGAGCATGACCTTGATGACGCCGTCGTCGCGGTTGTCGAAGATTTCGTAGCCGCGGGGGCCCTCGGACATGGGCAGGTGGTGGGTGAAGACGCGCTCGGGGTGGATCTTGCCTTCCTGCAGCAGGGGCACGAGCTCGGGCCAGGCGTACTGGGGCGAGACGAGGCCGACGCGGTAGGTGAGGTCCTTCCCGAAGAGGGCCATGAGGTTGACGGTCATCTCAGGGTCGGTGGTGGCGCCCACCTGGGAGAGAGTGCCGCCGTGGGCGAGCACGCCGTAGGCGATGCGCACGGTGGCCTGGGGACCGGCGGCCTCGATGACGTGCTGGCAGCCCTTGCCCGCGGTCTGGTCGAGGACGGCCTCGACGGGGTCGACCTGGCTGGCGTCGATGGGGATGGCGCCGAGCCGCTCGGCCTCCTCAAGGCGGTAGGGCACCTGGTCGATGGCGAACACCTTCGAGGGGCCGAAGAGGAAGGACGTCTCGAGGGCCATCTGGCCGACGGGTCCGGCGCCGACGACGGCGACGGTGCCGCCGGGCTGGATGCCGGCGCCGCGGACACCCTTGTAACCGGTGGGGAGGATGTCGGTGAGGAGGACGGCCTGCTCGTCGCTGACGCCATCGGGGATCTGGAGGAGGGAGGAGTCGGCGGCGGGGACGGCGATGGCCTCGGCCTGGCCGAGGTTGAGGACGCGGGTCTCGCTGTTGGCGCAGCGCGCCGTGAGGAGGGCCTGGCAGTTCTCGCAACGGCCGCAGCCGACGACGGCGGAGACGGCGACATGGTCCCCGGGACGGACGCGGCGCACCTCGGAGCCGACCTCGACGACCTCGCCGATGGCCTCGTGGCCCATGGTGGCGCCGATGCGCTCCTCGTTGACGGGTCCGTGGTAGCCGTGCAGGTCGGAGCCGCAGATGGCGAAGCTGGTCGTGCGGACGAGGGCGCCGTCGGGGGCGGGGACGTGGGCGTCGGGCACATTCTCGAGCTCGATGCGCTTGTGGCCGCGGTACACGAGGGCTCGCATGCGGTGCTCCCAAGGCTGCGCGCGAGAGCGCAGCAAGAGTCTCGGGGCAACCCTACCTGTTCGCGAGGAGCGGAGGGGAGGAGGGCGCGGAGGCGGAGTCGCTCGTGTACGCTGCCAGCGCCCCGGGATCGCCCTGAAGACGGCGCGGGGCCAAGAGGAGACAAGCACGTGACAGACGAACTGACCTTCGGATGGGTATCCCCGGTGATCGGTCTGCCCGACAGCGACTACGAGCCGATCGTGATGTACCAGGAGCGGAACATCCTGCCGACGGCGTTCGAGCACTTCGACTGCGTGTGGCTGGCGGACCACTTCTACGGCTTCGCGAACGAGAACGACCCGTTCCTGGAGTCGTGGACGACGATGACGTGGCTGGCGGCGAAGTTCCCGACCGTGAAGCTGTGCCATCACGTGATGGGCCAGGGCTACCGCAACCCGGCGCTGACGGCGAAGATGGCGGCGACCCTGCAGACGCTCTCGGGCGGGCGCTTCATCCTCGGCATCGGGGCGGGCTGGCGCGGGGAGGAGTTCGAGCGCTACGGGTACGAGTTCCCCTCGACGGCAACGCGCATCCGGCAGTTGGAGGAGACGATCCAAATCTGCCGCCTGATGTGGACGGAGGAGTCGCCGAGCTTAGAGGGCCGCTACTACACGATCAAGGACGCAAAGGCGCCGCCGCGGCCTGACCCGATGATCCCGATCATGGTGGGGGCGCAGGGCGAGCAGCTCTCGCTGCCGATGGTGGGGCGCCAGGCCGACGGCTGGAACACCTTCTGGTGGCCGCGCGAGGAGTGGGAGGAGAACTGGACGCGGAAGCGGGACATCGTGTGGAAGTCGGCCGAGGAAGCGGGGCGCGACCCCTCCGACATCACGATCAGCGTGACTCGCGAAGTTGGGCTGCCGAACAACAGCCAGGAGTCGGAGGAGTGGCGCGAGGTGCTGGAACGGTTCCGCGAGCTGGGCGTGCGGCACTTCACCTGCGACTTCGGGCACCCGACCTCGACGGAGCCGGTGCTCCGCTTCGTGGAAGAGGTGATGAAGCCGATGCGGGAGGCGTAGCGAGAGCGCTACGCCGGCGGCCTAGCCGGTCTTGCTGAAGCGGCGCATGTCCGGGGGGCCGGCCATGTAGTCGCCGAGGCTGGGGCCGCCGCGGCTGCCGGCGTTGGCGAGGTGGGCGTTCAGGTCCTCGTCGCTCTCCCACTCCTCGACCATGGCGAAGACGGTGGGGTCTTCGTTGTCCCGCCAGAGCTCGTAGCGGATGCAGCCCTTCTCCTGCTGGCTGGGGGCGACGACGAACTCGTTCGCGACACGGGCGAACTCATCGGTCTTGTCGGCCTGGATAGTGAAGCGGGCAACGACTCCGACGGTGGGCATGGGTGCTCTCCTGCGCGTGGTTTCGGCGGGCGCATCGTAGAGGACGGGGGCGGGGGAACGCACCCGCCCGTGCGGCATTGACGAGCGCGCGGGGCGGTGCCACCATCGCGACGCGGAATAGCCCCGACACCGGGACACCGCGAAGGAGGGTGCCGCATGGTCACCCAGAATCAAGAAATGCCGATGACGCCGCTGGAGCGGGTGGACGAACCGGACATGGGGACGGGGCTCATCGACCAGACGCGCTACACCGACCCGGAGTTCGCGAAGCTCGAATGGGAGCGGATGTGGACGAAGACGTGGAACATCGCCGGGCCGCTGTGCGACATCCCCGAGGTGGGGGACTACTTCACGCACACGCTGGGGCGGGAGTCGTTCATCTTTATCCGCACGGGCGAGGACGAGGTGAAAGGCTACTACAACATCTGCCCGCACCGCGGCAGCCGCCTGCGCCCGAGCGTGGGCGCGGGCCACGCGGAGCAGCTGCAGTGCCCCTTCCACCTCTGGACGTTCGACATCGAGGGCAAGCTGCACACGGTTCCCGACCGGCAGCACTTCGTGAACGGGATTCCCGGGGAGAAGCAGCACCTGGCCGAGGTGCGGGTCGGTACCTGGGGCCCGTTCGTGTTCTTCAACATGGACGACGAGGCGGAGTCGCTGACCGACTTCCTGGGCGTGATCCCCTCGCACCTCGACCCGTATCACTTCGAGGAATACCACCTGGTGCAGGACTACCAGCTGATCTGGGACTGCAACTGGAAGTTCGCGGTCGACCAGTTCGCGGAGATCTACCACCTGCCGGCGCTGCACCCGCAGCTGATCGAGTGGTGGGACACGGCGGGGACGCCGCTGGACGTGTACGACGGAGGCCGGCACAGCCGCCAGCTCATCCGCCAGGGGTATCCGGACGGTGGCGCGTGGACGGACGAGATGGCCCGCCGCCACGGCTACACGGACAAGGAGATGATCACCGACTCGCAGTGGCAGCAGCTTGCCGCGGTGGGGATCGAGCAGGACGAGTTCGAGGGCGGCGTGAACGACGTTCGCCCGGCGATCATGAAGGCCCGGCGCGAGCTGTACGAGGCGATGGGCGTCGACGTCTCGGCGCTCCACGACGAGCAGTTGATCGACGACTACCACTACATGATCTTCCCGAACATCACGCTGAACATCGGTGGTACTTCGCTGACGTACTTCCGGGCGCGGCCGCATCCGACGGACACGAACAAGTGCCTCTGGGACTACCAGACGTACGTGCGACTGCCGGAAGGCACGCCCATCCCGCCACGCCCGGCGACGGTGCGGGGGACAGCGCACGACGTCGAGGTGTTCGAGGCGCTGGGCCAGGACATGGCCCAGGCGCAGATCGTGCAGGAGTCGTACCACTCCAAGGGGTTCAGCGGCATCCTACTGAACAGCGAGGAGCGGCGAGTCCGCGCGATGCACTACGCGCTGGAGCAGTACCTCTTCGGCCCCGATCGCTAAGGTTCGGGACTGGCAGGAACGTCAAGGGGGCGGCCCAGTTGGGCCGCCCCTCTTGTTGCGCGTGGCCCGCCCCACCCCCTAACGAGGAATGACGGGGAGGGTGATGTAGGACGGGTGCTCGGCGTCGTGGAGGACGGCCTGGGCGGCGGGGACGAGGTTGCTCTCGCTCTCCACGGGCGTGCCGGTGTTGGGGTTGCGATCGAAGCGCGGGAAGCAGGACGAGCTGATCTCGATGCGGATCCGGTGTCCGGCGAGGAAGACGTGGCTCGTGGCCCACAGGTCGATCTCGTAGCGATAAGCCTGCCCGGGCGTCAGCAGCGTGGGGTTGCTGGCTGAGTCGCGGTAGCGGGCGCGGATCATGCCGTCCTGCAGGTTCTGGGCGTAGCCGTCGGGGTAGACGTCGACGAGCTTGGCAGTGAAGTCGGTGTCGACGGCGGAGGTGGTGGCCCAGAGGGTGACGCGCAGGGGCCCGGTGACCTCGAGGTCCTCGGCGAGGACCTCGCTGGTGTACACGAGCACGTCGTCGCGCACCTCGGCGGGGCGCTGGTCGAAGGCGCCGCGGGGGATGATGAGGTTGTTGCCGCCCAGGCTGGGAACGGGGTCGTTGGGGTCGTAGACGTAGCGGTCGGGAGGTTCGATGGCGGGCGCCTCGGGGCTAAGGGCGCCGTCGCCGTTGAGGCTGTTGGCGGAGCCGCCGCTGTGCAGGTACCAGGGGGTGTACTGGGTGCGGGCGAGGGGCCATTCCTGCTCGTCGCGCCAGCGGTTCTCGCCCATGACGAAGATGCGGACGGGGGCCTCGTCCATGATCCCCGTGTCCTCGCCCTTGAGCCAGTGGCCGAACCAGCGCTTCTGGATCTCCATGAAGTCGATCTCGGCCTCGGGGCCGAAGTTGAGGTCGCCGGTGCCGCCGCTCTCGGGAAGGGAGTAGCCGATGTGGCCCCAGGGGCCGACGAGAAGGCGCTGCTTGCCGCGGGCGTTGGGTCCGCCGAGGGCGTTGATGCCCTCGAAGCCGGAGAGGGTGCCCTCCAGGAAGATGTCGTACCAGGAGCCGAAGTGGAGCATGGGCATGTCGACGGTGTGGAAGCCGCGGCGGACGTTGATCTCGTGCCAGAAGGGGCCGTCGTCGGGGTTGTCCAGGTAGTCGCCGAAGTAGGGAGCGCTGTCCTTCATGCGCTCGATCCAGTCGGTGAGGGGAACGTGGGCGTAGCCCTCGGGGGTGAGGGGCTGGGCGAAGAAGCCGTGCTCCTCGGGAGGGTCGAGGTAGGCCTCGAGGGTATCCATCTCCTCGCCCGTGAGGCCCTTGCGCTCGAGGGTGTTGCGACCCTTGAGAAGGGAGTAGGGCACCATCCAGCCGTGCTCGAGGGCGCCGCCGGCGTGGCGGGTCCAGCTCTGGCGGTGGTCGGCGGTGCCGGAGACGGGCGCCATCGCCTTCAGGTGGGGCGGGGAGTGGGGGGCGAGCTGGTACTGGTCCGCACCGAGGTAGGATTGGCCGAAGGTGCCGATGTTGCCGTCGCACCAGGACTGCTCGGCGAGCCACTCGACGGTGTCGTAGCCGTCGGGGCCCTCGTGCAGGTGGGGGGTGTAGTCGCCCTCGGAGCCGAAGCGTCCGCGGCAGTCCTGGGTGACGTAGGCGTAGCCGAGGGGCAGCCAGAAGTCGATGCCGGTGCCTTCGCGGCCGGTCGTGCGGCCGTAGGGGGAGCGCGTGAGGAGGGTGGGGAAGGGGCCGGGGCCGGCGGGGCGGAAGATGTCGCATTCAAGCCGCACACCGTCGCGCATCGGAATCATGACGTTCTCTTCGACGGTCACGTCCATTCCAAACATCTCGGTCATGGCAGTCCCCCTTTGCGGAACGGGGCGAGGGTACACGACGGGAAGGGCGGCCTGTGGGGTCAGGAGCCCGGAGCGGCGCCTTCGATGAAGTCGTCAGGGGTGGCCATGAACTTGAGGCGGCATTCGAGCGAGCAGAAGTAGTACCAACGCCCCTTGTAGAAGCGCTTGGCGCCCGTGCCGCTGGCGCGCTCGGGGGCGCCGCCGGGGACGTGGCCGGTGACGGCGTCGACGTCGCCCTCGGCGACCTCGCGGCCACAGACAAGGTCTACTGCCAGGGCTGCACCTCGTCGAGCGAGTCGGCGGCGATGCGCAGGCACTCCTCGGCGCTGCCCCAGGCCAGGGCGCGCTCCTTGCCATGGCGGCTGAAGAAGTGGAGGTCGTACTCCTCGGTGTAGCCGATGCCGCCGAAGAGGATGTGGGCCTGCATGGTGACCTCGGTGCCGGCGCGGGAGGCGAGAGCCTTGGCCTTGGCGATCTCGCGATCGGTGGCGATGCCCTGGTCCAGGCACCAGACGGCGCGGTAGGTGAGGAAGCGCGCGGAGAGGGTCTGGGTGGCCATGTTCGCGCAGTGGTGCTGAACGGCCTGGAAGGAGCCGATGGGCCGCCCGAACTGAACGCGCATGCCGACGTACTCGACTGTCATGTCGAGGGCCTGCTGGGCGTTGCCGAGGCACTGGACGGCGCAGAGCGCGCGTCCGGCACGGCGCAGGAACTGGAGGGCTTCGGCGCCGGCGGCGCGGCGGGCGGGGGCGCCGTCGTAGGAGCAATGGGCGAGGGGCGTGCGCGCGATCGTGCTGAGCGACTCGGTGGCGACGCCGTCGCCGGCGGCGTCGACGAGGTAGAGGCCGGGCTCGCCGTCCTCGGTCGCCTCGACGAGGTGGTGGGTGACCTCGGCGCCGTAGTCGACGAAGCGGCGCTCGCCGGTAAGGGCGCCGCCCTCGACGCGCGGGGAGGCGCCGTTGGCGGGGGTCGCGCCCTGGAGGGCGGGCGCGATCGTGATGGCGCCGGCGATGACGCCGCGGACGACCTCCTCGGCGAGGGCCTCGTCGCCGTGGCGCTCGATGGCGAGGGCGGCAGCAGTGGTCTCGAGGAAGGGGATGACACAGGCGCGCCGCGTCAGCTCCTCGAGGACGACGGCGGTATCGGTGAGCTCGCCTCCCTCGCCGCCGTGCGCTTCGGCGAAGGGGAGGGCGAGGAAGCCGGCGCCCGCGAGGTACTCCCAGAGGGTCTGGTCGGCGCCGCCCTCGCGCTCGAGCTCGCGGATGCGGTCGAAGGGCACCTCGTTGGCGAGGTAGTCGCGCAGGGAGTCGCGGAGGAGTCGCTGGGTCTCGCTGAGGGTGGTGTCCATGTCGCGCTCGCTACCGGGGGAGGCCGAGGCCGCGCCGGGCGATGATGTCGCGCTGGACCTCGTTGGCGCCGCCGCCGAAGCGCTGGATGGGGGAGGCGCGGTAGGTGCGTTCGAGCTCTCCGCCAAGGGGGGCGAAGCCGTCGGCTTCCTCCGTGAGGGCGCCCTCGTGGCCGAGCAGGTCCATGGCGACATTGCTGATGTGGTAGCGCAGCTCGGAGGTCCATATCTTCGACATGGAGGCCTCCATCGTGGGGGTGTCGCCCGCGGCGACGATGGAGGCGTTCGTCAGGACGAGGCCCTCCATCACGTCGAGGTCGAGCTCCAGTTCGACGAGGCGGCGGCGGACGACGTCGTCCTCGAGGAGCTCGGGGCGCTTCTCGCGGATGTGGGCCATGAGGCGGTCGAAGATGTGGCGCAGGCCGCCGCCCGCGCCGATCCAGACGCGCTCGTGGTCGAGAGCGTTGGCGATGATGTACCAGCCCTGGTTGACCTCGCCGATGAGGGCGTCGCTTGGGACGCGCACATCCTCGAAGAAGACCTCGTTGGTGCGGCCGCCGGACATCGTCATGATGGGGCGCACGGAGATGCCGGGCGTATCCATCGCCACGATGAAGGTGGAGATGCCGCGGTGCTTGGGGGCGTCGGGGTCGGTGCGACAGGCGAGCCAAACGTGCGAGGCGGTGTCGGCGGCGCTCGTCCAGAGCTTCTGGCCGTTGATGAGCCAGTCGTCGCCGTCCTTCACGGCAAGGGTCTCGAGGGCGGCGAGGTCGGTGCCGGCGTTGGGCTCGGAGTAGCCGAGGCAGATGGTGATGTCGTTCGCCCAGATGCCGGGGAGGTACTTCTCGCGCTGGGCCTCGGTGCCGAAGCGGTGGATGGCGGGGCCGACCATGGTGCCGAAGCCCGAGCCATAGGGAACCTCGCGCTTGGCGAACTCCTCGGTCATGACGAACTGGAACCACTGGGACTTGCCCTCACCGCCGAGCTCCTCGGGCCAGCACATGCGCACCCAGCCGCGGTCCTCCAGGGCCTCACGCAGGCGGGTCTGCTCGGGGCCGAGCTGGGCCGCCTCGCCACGGTTGGCGAGCTCCTCCCGGAGGGCGGGGGTATCGAACTCCTGGAGAAACGCGCGCACCTCGTCGCGAAAGGCTTCGAGCTCCTCGTTCCAGCCGAACTCCATGCTGGTCCTCTCGCGGGGCGCTAGTCGCGCCAGGCCCCGGTGCCGGGGAAGCTGTGGTCGATGGCGTCGTGCACGGTCTGCTCGCCCGTGCCGATGATGCGCTTGTGGACGAAGCGCCAGCGGCCGTCGTCCTCGCGGCGGAGGCGCTCCTGGTAGATGCCACCGCCGGGCGCAACGCCCGGCTTCGGCCCGGTGCCGACCTCGAGGTAGCTGATGACGGTGGCCTCGTCACCGTCGATCTCGATGTGGACATTGGTGGTGCTGTGCTTGCCGGAGAAGATGCCGCCCTCTTCGAGGCGGCGGTAGAGGCCGCCGATCTGCTCGCGGCCGACGAGCCTGCCCTCGAGCGACTCGCCGTAGCCGCTGATGTCGAGGATGGCGTCCTCGGTGAAGAGGGAGATGAGGGTCTCGACGACGTTGGGGATGTCGTGCAGGAGGAGGTACTCGTACACGGTCCGGCGAACGCCTTCGACCGCCTCCAGGTACTCGACTCGCGCTTCGAGCTCTTCAATCGTGGCCATGGAGTCCTCCGTGGGCTGCAGACGGGAATCGCCCGCCGGTGATGCTGGTGGAAGGCGCATGCTTCACTGCCGCACGCGGCCTGTCAACGTTGGCAAAAGGGAGGGCGCCGGGCGCCCCTGAACACGTTGACCGATCGTCTCGCGAACCGCCATGATGCGGGGGCATTTTTCCTCGCAGGGAGGGCTGCTCGATGGTGCTCGAAAACCGCCCCGCCCCGACGCCAACGGGGCGAACCGAAGAGCCCGACATGGGGACGGGCCTCATCGACACGGAACGGTACATCTCGCCCGAGTTCGCGAAGCTCGAGTGGGAGCGGATGTGGACGAAGGTCTGGCTGAACGCGGGACCGCTCTCCGACATTCCCGAGGTGGGCGACAACTTCGTCCACGAGATCGGGCGCGAGTCGTTCATCTTCATCCGCACGGCCGAGGACGAGGTGAAGGGCTACTACAACATATGCCCGCACCGCGGCAGCCGCATCCGCCCGAGCGTGGGCATGGGCCACGCCGAGCAGCTGCAGTGCCCCTTCCACCTGTGGACGTTCGACATCGAGGGCCAACTGAACACGGTCCCCGACCGGCAGCACTTCGTGAACGGCATTCCCGAGGAGAAGCAGCACCTGTCCGAGGTCCGCGTGGAGACGTGGGCGGGCTGGGTCTGGTTCAACATGGACGACGAGGCGGAGTCGCTGCACGAGTACCTGGGGGTCATGCCCTCGCACCTCGACCCGTACCGGCTGGACCAGTACCACGTGGTGGACGACTACGTGCTGGAGTGGGAGTGCAACTGGAAGTTCGCGGTGGACCAGTTCGCCGAAATCTACCACCTGCCGGCGCTGCACCCGCAGCTGCTTGAGTACTTCGACCACCTGGCGACGCCGCTGGACGTGTACGACGGCGGCAAGCACAGCCGCCAGCTCATCCGCATGGGGCTGCCCGATCCGAGCTGGACGGACGACCTGGCACAGCGCTTCGGCTACGAGAACCGGGACGAGTTGACCCGCCAGCAACGCCAGAACCTGGAAGACTGCGGAGTCGACCCGGACACGTTCGAGGGGAAGGCGCGGGACTTGCCGCCGTTCCTGGCGAAGGCGCGCCGCGAGTGGGGGAAGCGCATCGGCATGGACATGGACCTGCTGGTCGATGAGCAGCTGACGGACAACTTCCACTACATGATCTTCCCGAACCTCACGTTCAACTTCACCTACGGGTCGTTCCTGTTCTTCCGGCCGCGGCCGCATCCGACGGACCCGAACAAGTGCTACTGGGACTACCAGGTGTACGCGCGGGTGCCGGAGGGGGCGCCGCCGCCCCGCCGCCCGGCGACGGTGTACGGAACCGCGCGGAACCATCCGGAGCTGTTCGAGGCGCTGGAGCAGGACATGGCGCAGGCGCAGATCGTGCAGGAGTCGTACCACTCCAAGGGGTTCAGCGGCATCCTCCTCAACAGCGAGGAGCGCCGCATCCGGGCGATGCACTACGCGCTGGACACCTACCTCTACGGTCCCGACCGCTAGGCGGCCCGGCGACAGCCAACCAGCAACGGAGGCGAAGGCAGATGGCACATCCAACGGACGCGACGGCGCCGGCCGCCGGCATGGTCAACATCCTGAGCGTGATCCGGCGCTACCGGCTGCGAGACTTCCCGCGGCGGTTCAGCCCCGACGACCTGCACCACGTGGGGATCCCGTTCATCGACGTGGACCGCACGATGCACGCGCTGAAGCTGCTGGACCTCGTCGCGCCAGACGAGACCCCGACCGATCGGTTCCAGAAGATCCAGAACGTGAAGTCGGAGGAGGAGTACCAGGCGGCGCTCGAGGAGCTGCTGCGCGATGTCTACGAGCCCGTCTTCGAGATGGTTCCGGACCCGGCGAAGGCGAGCGACATCAAGCTGCGATCGGTCTTCCGCGAGTACGAGCCGCCCGAGGAGCGGGATCGCATGGTCTCGCTGTTCCGGGCGCTGTGCGCGGAGGCGGGATTGATCGACCAGGGTTCGGGGCTGATCCCGCCGATCCTGGGAACCTCATCGCGCAACCGGCAGGTGATGCAGCAATACCAGCAGGACCAGAAGTCGTAGTCGCGGGCGGTGGCGAGCGAAGCGGCGGGGGGAACTGACGGGGCCCTGAGCGACCTGCGGGTCGTGGAGTACGCGCAGGGGGTGACGGGGCCGTTCTGCGGGAAGGCGTTCGCCGACCTTGGGGCGGACGTGGTGAAGGTGGAGCCCCCCGAGGGCGACCGGAGCCGGACGCATGGTCCCTTCCCGAACGACGAGCCGCATCCCGAGAAGAGCGGGCGCTTCCTCTACCTGAACACGAACAAGCGCGGCGTCGCCCTCGACATCAAGGACGAGGCGGGGCGCGAGGTGCTGCGCGAGCTGGCCGCGGGCGCCGACATCTTCATCGCGGATCTGCCGCCCACGGCCTACGGCGAGCTGGGGCTCGACTACGAGACGCTGAGAGCGCGGAACTCGGGCCTGATTATGGTCTGCACGAGTCCGTTCGGGCTCACGGGGCCGTACCGCGACTACCAGGGCTCGGCCTTCACGGCCTTCCACATCGGGGGCATGGGGCGGGAGACGCCGTACAACGAGATCACGGACTCGGAGGCATTCCCGCCGCTCGTCGACGGAGGCGACCAGGGGGACTACCTGACGGGCTGGACGGCGGCGATCATGGCGCTGATCGGCGTGTTCCACCGGAGCACGTACGGGACGGGGCAGCTGCTGGACGTCTCGGCGATGGAGTCGGTGGCTGCGATGACTCGCATGCCGATCGCGAGCATCGGCTACGGGCACGAGCCGAAGATCTCGCGGGAGAAGGCGAACTTTCCCTGGGTGATGCCGTGCAAGGACGGACATGTGTCGTTCGCCCCATTCCTGATGGACCACTGGTGGCGCGCGGTCGTCGACATGATGGGCAGCCCCGACTGGGCGGTGAGCGAGGCGTTCGCGACGACCATGGGCCGCGTACAGAACGCGGACGTGGTCGAGCCGCTGACGGTGGAGTGGCTGATGGAGCACACGAAGCAGGAGATCTACGAGATGGCGCTGGCCCGCAACGTGGCCTGCTTCCCCGTGAACACGATGGAGGAGGTGCTGACCTCGCGGCAGTACGCGGCGCGCGACTTCTTCGTCGACGTGGAGCACCCGGAGGCGGGGACGCAGCGACAGCCGGGGGCGGCAGGCATCTACTCGAGCACGCCCTGGGCCGTGCGGAGGCCGGCTCCGCTGCTCGGGGAGCACACGCGGGAGGTGGTGTGCGGGGAGCTGGGGCGCACGGAGGAAGAGCTCGCGGCGCTAGGGGTTGCAGGGGAGGGGTCGGGATGAATAACCGACCGCTGGAGGGCGTTCGCGTGGCCGACTTCGGCTGGATCCTGGCGGGGCCGTACGCGACGGCGTGGCTGGGGAGCCTGGGGGCGGAGGTGATCCGGATCGAGTCGCAGAGCCGGCTCGACTTCCACCGCCAGAACCTGGGGGCGGGGGCCGACGGGCAGCCGGGCATCAACCGCGGGGCGGTGTTCAACTCGCTCAACTTCAGCCGCAAGAGCCTGCGGCTGAACCTGTCGACACCACGCGGCCTCGAGCTGGCGAAGGAGCTCGTGCGCCAGAGCGACATCGTGATGGAGAACTACGCGGCGGGCGTGATGGAGAAGATGGGGCTGGGCTACGAGACGCTGAAGGCGATCAACCCCGGCATCGTCATGATCGCGACCTCGCCGCTGGGGCAGGTCGGCCCGGACCACGCGGCCACGGGGTGGGGTCCGAACGTGCAGGCGTACGCGGGGCTGCCGCACCTGACGGGGTACGAGGAAGGGGCGCCCTCGGGGCTGGGCGGGCTCTATCCGGACTTCATGATCGGGACGGTGATGGCGTTCACGGCGCTCTCGGCGCTGCACGCGCGCAACCGCACGGGCGAGGGGCAGTACGTCGACCTCTCGATGGCGGCCATCGTCTCGACGATGATCCCGGAGGGGATCATGGAGTTCGCGATGAACGGGCGGGAGCCTCCACGCCCGGGCAACCGCTCCCCGCAGAACGCGCCGCGGGGGGTCTACCGCTGCTCGGGCGACGACAAGTGGGCGTCGATAGAGGTGGAGAGCGGCGAGGCGTGGCAGGGGCTGGCGGGGGCGATCGGCAGGCCCGAGTGGTCCGGCGAGGAGCGCTTCGCGAGCGCGGAGGGGCGGCGGGGCGCGCATGACGAGATCGACGCGGCCATCACGGCCTGGACGCGGGAACGGTCGCACTACGAGGTGATGCACACACTGCAGGCGGCGGGCGTTGCGGCGGCGCCCTGCCTCGACCCGCACGAGCTGCTCAAGGACGAGGGCATGGCCGACCGCGACCTGTACGTCGAGATGGACCACCCCGAGGTGGGCCCCCGCAGGATCGCGGGTCTACCGGGACGCTACAGCGACATCGAGACGTACGACTACGGTCCGGCGCCCCTATTCGGCCAGCACAGCGAGGAGGTCTGCACGGGCCTCCTGGGACTGAGCACGGAGGAGTACGAGCGGCTCGTGGAGGAAGAGGTCATCTGGTAGGGCGCCTGGTCCGAGTGGTGTCCCGTTGGTGTATACTTGGTGTATGGGACGCACAAACGTAGATATCGATGAGCAGGCCTGCACGGAGATCATGCGGCGGTATCAGTTCGCGACGAAGCGCGAGGCGATAAATTTCGCCTTGCGCACGGTGGCCGGGGAGCGGGCTTCCCTCGAGGAGGCGCTTGCCCTCGAAGGTAGTGGGTGGGAAGGGGACCTCGACGAAATGCGTGCCAATCGCATTCGGCTTCCATGATCCTGGTTGACACATCGGCCTGGGTCGCTTTCCTGCGCGGAACGGACTCCCCAGCGCGCACGCAGGTTCGCGAACTACTGCGGCGTGACGAAATAGCTACCTGCGAAGTCGTACGGATGGAGGTGCTCGCAGGAGCTAGGGACGAAGGCCATCTGCATACGCTTCAAGGAACCTTCGCTCGCGCCACCCTGCTATCAATCGTCCCGACTGACTACGACGACGCAGCAGTTCTCTACCGCCACTGCCGCCGGCGGGGCACAACCATCCGACAACTGCTGGACTGCCTCATCGCTGCGGTCGCGATACGCAACGGCGTGCCGGTTCTGCACGACGACAGGGACTTCGATGCGCTGGCTCGGCACACCGAACTTGAGGTGTATCGGATCCTCTAGCGCCCCGTGAACTTCGGGGGGCGGCGCTCGACGAAGGCCTTGCGGGCTTCGGCGGCGTCCTCGGACTTGGTGAGGATGGCCGTGCGGGTCTGCTCGAAGCGGTAGCCGTTCTTCACGTCCATGTTCTCGATCATGTGGAGGCTCTCCTTGGCGAGCCGGATGCCTAGGGGCATCTTGGACGCGATCAGGCGGGCGTCCTCCATGGCGGCCTCCATGAGCTGGTCGTGCGGCACCACCTTCACGACCATGCCGAGCTCAAGCGCCTCCTGCGCATTGAGGCGCTCAGCGGTGTAGTGGAGGCGGCGCACCAGGCCCCAGTTGGTGAGCAGGCGCATGAAGTGGCGGGCGCCGCCGAGGAGGCCGACGTCGATCTCGGGGAGGCCGAACGTAGCTTTCTCGGAGGCGATGAGGTAGTCGCAGGAGGCGGCGAGGGCGAGGCCGCCGCCGAGTGCGGGGCCGTTGATCGCGCCGATGACGGGCACGGCGCACTCCTGGATGGCGTAGAGCATCTCGCGCATGCGACGGTTTCCGGTGCCGCTGGGCGGGGGCGGCGCGTCGGGGTCGCGGTTCGCGCGGGCCTTGATGTCGGCACCGGCGCAGAAGGCGCGATCGCCGGTGGCCGTGAGCACGGCCACGCGCACGTCGAGGTTGTCGGAGAGGGAATCGAAGATGCCCATCACGTCCCAGTCGGGCGCGAGGGCGTTCACCGGAGGGTTGTCCAGCGTCACGACGGCGATGTGGTCGTTAATGTCGACGTGGATGGGCATGGTCGTGCTCCTGGGCGGGCCTCAGGCTCCTTCGAAGGCGGCCTTGATACGCGCGTATTTCTTGAGCTGGGGGATGACGTCGGTGGGCGTGCCGATGTGGAGCCACATGATGAGCCGGTCGAAGCCCATCTCGACCAGGCTCTCGGCGTGCGCCTCGTCGGTGACGGGGCCGAGGACGTTGAGGTCGATGGTGTCCATCGAACGGCCCTTCTCGTCGGCGATGCGGCGGATGCGCTCGATGCCTTCGCGGAGCATGGCGGGTGTGCCGGGCGGGGCGAGCCAGCCGTCGCAATACTCGACGACGCGGCGGTGGGCGGGCTTCGAGTTGGTGCCGAGCAGGAAGGGCGGGCCGCCGCGGCGCATGGGCTTCATATCCATCCAGCACTTGTCGAAGTTGACGAACTCGCCGTGGTATTCGGGCTCCTTCTTCGTCCAGAGCTCGCGCATGGCCTCGATGCGCTCGCGCGCGATCTGCCAGCGGTGCTCGAAGGGGATGCCGTGGTCGGCCATCTCGTCGGGGAACCAGCCGCCGCCGAAGCCGATCGTGAGGCGTCCCTGGGAGATGCGGTCGAGGGAGGCGAGCTCACGGGCGAAGGTGATCACGTCGTGCTGGTTGATGAGGGAGATGGCCGTGCCGAAGTTGAGCTCGCTGGTGACGGCCGCAGCGTTGGCGATGGCGATGAAGGGGTCGTAGAGGCTGATGTACTCCTCGGCGAAGGTGAACGTGTCCGAGTCGGAGGGGCGGCCGTAGGGGCGGATGCCCTCGCGGTAGAGGGTGACGGTGCCGTAGCGGTCGGGGGGCTCGCCGTTCCAGCGGCGCATGGGGATGTGGGTGTGCTCGGGGAAGTAGAGGGATTCGAAACCGAGGTCCTCGGCGGCGATCGCGAGGTCCGCGGGCTGCATCGTGTTGGCCGTGCAGAACATGAACACGCCGAAGTTGACCATCGTGTCGCTCCGCGCCCCGGCTGGGGTTCCGGCGAACCTTACAGCACGGGCGCTTCCGATTGACGGGCGGGGGGTGACCTGCGAGCATCGCGCTCCCCGGCGGGGCAGCCAGAGGCGCGCTGCGACGCCAGTACGGCAAAGGAAGAGGCAAGGAATGCTCTCAGCAGACGACCAACTGGCGATCATGGATCTGAGCGCGCGCTACTGCCACGCGACCGATTCGCACGATCCGGAGGCGTGGGCGGACACGTTCACGGAGGACGGTGCGATCGAGGCGCCGCAGGGCACCTCGCAGGGCCGGGAGGCGCTCATCCAGTTCTCCCAGGGCGTGAACGCAGCCATGCCGAAGGTGCGCCACCACGTGAGCAACCTCGTCATCTGCGGCGAGGGCGACAGCGCCACGATGAAGTCGTACCTGAACCTGATCAACACGGACGGCAACACGACGGCCTTCACCGCGGTGTACGAGGACGAGATCGTACGGGTCGGCGACGAGTGGAAGTTCGCGCGCCGCAAGATCGTCGTCTAGGGCGGTTCCGGCCGGGCCAGGACCGGCGATGGCCAGCAGCAGCGAAGAACCGCACGAGCGCGCGGGAGGCGGAGCATGGATGTCGGGTTGATGATCGAGGGCCAGCACGGCCTGAACTGGGAGAACTGGCGGCGGATGCTGGCGACGGCGGAGCGGCTGGGGTTCCCCACGGTGTTCCGCTCGGACCACTTCTTCATGCTGCCGACGCACCAGCAGGACAGCCTCGACCCGTACCTGTCGTTCACGCTGGCCGCGGCGGAGACGGAGCGCATCCGCTTCGGGCCGCTGGTGACGCCGATCACGTTCCGGCACCCCTCGAACCTGGGGCGGATGGCGGCGCAGATCGACCTGCTCAGCGGGGGCCGCTTCGTGATGGGGATCGGCGCGGGCTGGAACGTTGGCGAGCACGCCGCCTACGGGCTCGACTTCCCGCCCACGAAGGAGCGCTTCGACCGGCTGACGGAGGCGATCGAGGTGCTGAAAGCGCTCTGGTCGGAAGGGGCGGCCTCGTACGAGGGGACGCACTACCGGCTTGAGAACGCGGACGCACTGCCCAAGCCGGCAGCGGGGCGGCCGCCGATCCTGATCGGGGGAAGCGGGGAGCGGCGGACGCTGCGGCTCGTGGCGGAGTTCGCGGACGAGTGGAACACGCCCGCCATGCCGCTCGAGGACTACCGCCACAAGTGCGAGGTGCTGGAGCGGCACTGCGAGGCGGTGGGGCGCGACCCGGCCAGCATCAAGCGTTCGATGATGAGCTTCGGGCTGGTGGGGCCGAACGAGGCCGCGATCCAGCACATCGGGGCCGTGCTCACGAGCAAGGGGCTGGGCGGGGCCGCCGCCGGGCCAGCAGCGACGGTGGGGGGTACGACGGACGAGGTCATCGACACGCTCGGGCAGTTCGCCGAGCTGGGGCTGGACGAGATCGAGTTCCAGCAGTTCGACTTCGACTCCGACGAGGTGCCCGAGTACCTCGCGGCCGAGGTGGCCGGTCCGGCCCGTAACCTGTAGCGCGGAGCGGAGGACGAGACGGTGACGCTACTCGGGGAACTGGAGGCGCGGCTGGCGGAGTCGGGCGGGGAGGGCGTGCTGGGCTTCCTGGAGGAGCGGCTGGGGGACGAGGCGGCGATGGGGACCGAGCTGGAGGACGCGGACGCGGCGGTCGAGGCGGCGGAGGAGGCGGAGAAGCGCTCGGAGTCGTGGATGATTGATGCGTTCGAGCAGTTCCCGATCGTGAACGCGCAGACATTCCCGCACAGCTCGCACGTGGACCCGCGCGCGCACGCGGTGCTGGCGACGCACCGGCTGGCCCAGGGCTCGGGGCTCTACCTGCCCTCGGAGCTGCGGGAGATGGGGGAGCGGGGGGAGGTGTCGCGGGCGTGGCAGGCGCGCGAAGGCCTGCGCTTCTGCGTGTTCGCCACGATGATGCGGGCGGTCGGCGAGGCGATGGTGGAGGGCAGCGTGGGGGCGGCCGCCTACGTCTCGACCTGCCAGGAGACAGCGAAGGCGCTGGGCGATCTCGAGATCGTGGCGCCGGGGGCCTAGGCGATCAGCTTGTCAAGCTCCTCGCGCATCTGCTCCATCACGGAGGCGACGTCCTCGTCCTGGAGCTTCGCGAGATGGGACTCGCGGCCCATCATGAGGCGGGTGACGCCGAGCTCCTCGAGCTGCCCGAGGGGGATGCGGTCGAGGATGGCTGTGCTGCACTGGATCTGGGGGCGGGGCTTGCCCTGCTCCTCGGCCAGCCGCTGGAGCTTCGCCGCCTCCTCGGGGAACTCCTCGACGGGGGTGAAGCGGCCGCGCAGGTCCTCGGTGAAGCTCATGTGGATGGCCGGGAGCCAGCCGTCGCAGTAGTTGACGACGCGGTTGAGCACGTTGGGGCCGGCGCCGCCGAGGATGATCGGCGGGTGGGGATCCTGCACCGGCTTGGGCCACTGCCAGGTGGGGGGGATGTCGACGAGGCGGCCGTGGTACTCGGCGACCTCCTCGGTCCAGAGCACCTTCATGGCCTCGATCTTCTCCCGCATGAGGCGGAAGCGGGTGGAGGCGTCGACGCCGTGGGCCTCCATCTCCTCGATGTTCCAGCCGGCGCCGATCCCGAAGACGACGCGCCCGTTCGAGATCTGGTCGAGGGTGGAGATCTCCTTGGCGGTATGAATGGTGTCGCGCTGGGGGACGAGGGCGAGGCAGGTAATGACCTTGATCTTCTCGGTGACGGCGGCGGCCGCGGCCAGCGAGACGAAGGGGTCGAACATGCTCTTGTAGCCCATGGGCGTCTCGGCGGCGAGGGGGAAGTCCGTGGCGAGGGGCATGTGGGAATGCTCGGGGACGCCGAGGCACTCGAAGCCGACGCGCTCGGCCTCGCGGGCAACGTTCACGATGCTGGCGTTGTAGTGCGTGGGCGCGTAGTTCAGGCCGAATTCCATGGGGACCTCCCGGTGCGTGCTGACGGTTCCCCTAGCCGGTGAGCGCGTCCACCTGCTCGCGGGCGCGCTCGACGGCGGGGCGGACGTCGTCTTCGTTGACGCCCTCGAGGGCGGCGCCGCCAATGCCGACCATGAGGCGGGTGACGCCCAGTTCCTCAAGCTGCCCGAGGGGAATGCGGCTCGTGATGTCGATGCCGCACTGGACCTGGGGGCGGGGCCTGCCGCGCTCCGCGGCGAGGCGCTGGAGCTTCGCCACCTCGTCGGGGAACTCCTCGACGGGGGTGAAGCGCCCGCGCAGATCCTCGGTGAAGTTCAGGTGGACGGCGGGAAGCCAGCCGTCGCAGTAGTTGACGACGCGGTTGAGCACGTTGGGGCCGGCGCCGCCCATGAGGATGGGCGGGTGCGGGTCCTGCACGGGCTTGGGCCACTGCCAGGTCGACGGGATGTCGACGTGGCGACCGTGATACTCGGCGACCTCGTTCGTCCAGAGGGTCTTGATGGCCTCGACCTTCTCGCGCATGACGCGGAAGCGCGTCTTCGGGTCGGTACCGTGGGCCTCCATCTCCTCCTCGTTCCAGCCGGCGCCGATGCCGAGGACGACGCGCCCGTTCGAGATCTGGTCGAGGGTGGCGACCTCCTTGGCGGTGTGGATCGGGTCGCGCTGGGGGATAAGGGCGATGGAGGTGCCGACCTTCAGGTTCTCCGTGACGGCGGCGGCGGCGGCAAGCGCAACGAAGGGGTCGAACATGCTCTTGTAGACCATGGGCGTCTCGGGGGCGAGGGGGAAATCGGTCGCGAGGGGCATGTGAGAGTGCTCGGGCACGAAGAGCGACTCGAAGCCGAGGCGCTCGGCCTCGCGGGCGACCGTGACGACGTTGGCGTTGTAGTGCGTGGGCGAGTACGTCAGACCGAATTCCACGTGGACCTCCTGAACTTGCGGGCGGATTCCCTAGGCGGTGAGCCCGTCGATGCGCTCGCGAGCGCTTTCGAGGGTGGGGCGGACCTCATCTTCGGAGACAGGCCCGGCGACGTTCACGACGAGACGGGTGACGCCCATCTCCTCGAGCCGCCCGAGGGGGATGTGCTTGACGACCTCGATGCCGCACTGGACCTGGGGCCGCGGCTTGCCGCGCTCCCCGGCGAGGCGCTGGAGCCTCGCAACGTCGTCCGGGAACTCCTCGATGGGGGTGACGCGGCCGCGCAGGTCCTCGGTGAAGGCGGCGCTGACGGAGGGGAGCCAGCCGTCGCCGTAGCTGACGACGCGGTTGAGGACGTTGGGACCGGCGCCGCCCACGAGGATCGGCGGGTGCGGGTCCTGAACGGGCTTGGGCCACTGCCAGGTGGGCGGGATCTCGACGTGGCGGCCGTGGTACTCGGCCACCTCCTGGGTCCAGAGGGTCTTGATCGCTTCGACCTTCTCACGCATGAGACGGAAGCGGGTGGCGGGATCGGTGCCGTGCGCCTCCATCTCCTGTTCGTTCCAGCCGGCGCCGATGCCGAGGACGACGCGCCCGTTGGAGATCTGATCGAGGGTGGCGACTTCCTTGGCGGTGTGGATGGGATCGCGCTGGGGGATGAGGGCGATCGCGGTGCCGACCTTCAGGTTCTCCGTGACGGCGGCAGCGGCGGCCAGGGAGACGAACGGGTCGAACATGCTCTTGTAGAGCACCGGCACCTCGGGGGCGAGGGGGAAGTCCGTGTCGAGGGGGATGTGCGAGTGCTCGGGAATGAACAGCGACTCGAAGCCGAGGCGCTCAGCCTCGCGTGCGACGGTGACGACGCTCGCGTTGTAGTGCGTGGGCCAGTACGTCAGGCCGAACTTCATGCGGACCTCCCCTGGGTGCGGGCGGGGGAGCCCCACGCCCGGACACGGCGCGCCTAGCCTACCGGGTCGCGACCGCAGCCGCGCCGCTGGGTCAGGACGGGGGTTCCCAGATCATCCCGCGGGGGTTGAAGGCGGCCCAGGCGAACCAGAACGGCGTGCCGTGGGTGAAGGGCGCCAGGCGCGAACCGGCGAGCGGACCCTCAAGGGCGAGACCGGTCACGTCCCAGATGGAGCCGGTCTGCTCGTCCTCGAAGCGGCCGGGGGCCACGACCGTGAAGGTGAGGGCGCGGCCATCGACCTCGGGCACGTAGGCGGCGGCGCTGCCGATGTCGCGGGAGGCGGCGATCTCGTAGTCGTCGAGGGGGGAGAGGGTTCCGGGCGCCCAGAAGACCACGACCTCGGTTCCGCCGAGGTCGAGGCTTGCGAGGGCGACATCGGTGAGCGTCGAGAAGGGAACGGCGACGGCGACCCCTTCAGCCGAGACCGCCACGACCCGCTCGAGGGCGGGCAGGCGAGAGTCGGGCCGCCAGAGGAAGAAGATGGGCGCCTGGCGGGAGTCGTAGCTGGGGAAGGGATTGGTGCCGTAGATGAACTTGAAGCCGGTCTCCTCGGTGAGGACGTCGGCCTCCGGGAAGGACCGCCGGAAGTCGTCGAAGGAGAGGACGCTCATGGGCAGCGCGCGGAGGAGGACGCCGGCGTGGCGTCCGACAATGCCCTCGCCGGTGGCCTGCTGCCACCAGGTCTCCGTCTGGCGGTCCCACATGATGAGGTCGGAGTGGCGCAGGTTGCCGGAGACGCCGAAGTCGAGCACCTCGCCGTCGACGCGGCGGTCGAAGGCGAGGACGGTGTTGCAGAGGGGGCAGAAGGAGGCGACCACGGGCACACCGTCGACCACGTCGTTGACGATCTCGTGGAAGGTGAGGATGTGGAGGGGATAGCCGCGGACGACCTCGCCGACGCGGAGGACGGCGACGGGCATGTTCCCCGCGTAGTCGACCTGATCGAGGGGGGCGAAGCGGGCGACGCCGTACGGCCCCTCGGTGGAGACGGCCCCGGGCGCATCGAGGGCGAGGATGCAGTCGCGGGCGCCGCAGCCACGGATGATCTGGCCGAAGGGCACGGTGGAGCGGGACCAGTCCTGGTCGGGCCAGTCGCGGCAGAAGTCGGGGGGCAGGCGGACGATGTCGACATAGCCGGAGGGGTCGGTGTGGTGGGCGTAGGGGCACTCGACCTCCTCCTCGCCGGCTGCCGCTGCCGCGGGGGTGGGGGTGGTCGGAGTGGAGGCAGCGGGGGTTGGGGTGGCGGGGTCGCTCGCCGGGGTGGCGGCGCCGTCTGCGGCGTCGGGCGGCGCGGGGCTCGCGGGCGCGTCGTCGCCGCAGGCAGCGACGAGGACGAGAAGGGTCGCGAGGAGCGGGAGAACGAGGCGGTTCACCCGGACGATGCTACCGCTCCCGGGGAATCGCGTACGGGCGGCAGGTAAAGAAAAGGCCCGCCCCTTGGGGGCGGGCCTTCTGTGCTGGATGAGCGCCCGGCGGCGCCCATGGTCGGAGCGACTAGGACCGGTCGAGCCACATGGACTCGCGCCGGAGGCCGTAGGCGTTGAGCCAGTCGTTGAGGCCGAAGTCCCGCATCCGGGAGCTGAAGCCGTAGTACGACACGGAGCTGATGGGAAGGCCCCAGTTGCACCAGTGGTTGTCGAGGATCCAGCGCTGGACGTCCGTGAGGATCTCGGCGCGGGCCTCGACGTCGGTCTCCGCCTCCTGCGCTTCCAGCATGCCGATGAGGGTGACCGAATCCTCGGCGATCTCCTTGCGGGGTGAGTCGGCACGGTGGTTGAAGGCGACGTACCCGTAAACACGGGGGTCGTAGTTGATAAGGTGGCTGTCGTTCGGAAGGCCAGTGGTACCGCCGCTGTCGCCGGTACCGTAGCTGAGGATGTCCCAGTCCTTCACATCCTGGCTCTGGTCGTTCGCGCGGGCCGCCCAGCTGTTGATGTCGACAGCCTCGACCTCGGTCTCGATGCCGAGCGAGGTGGCGATGGACTGGGCGACGAAGTCGCTGATCTCATGCTGCAGAGGCGGTCCGGTGTACTGGAAGACCTTGAGCTTCTCGATGGGGTGGATGAAGTCCGCCGCCGCCCAGAGGGCTCGGGCCTCCTGGGGATCGTGGCGGTACCAGGTGGCCAGCTCCTGCTGGCTCAGTTTCTGGTAGTGGGGCAGGAGGTCGGAAATCGGAGCTGCCAGCTGGCCACCGAGTGGGCGGATGGCCGCGATGAAGCCCTCGTAGTCGAAGGCCTTCTGCAGCGCCTGGCGGGAGCGCTTGTCGTGGAACTTGCCCCCGTCCATGCCCTGGGAGGAGCGCCCGCCGGCAGGCACCTCGTACACCGTCACATGGTCCTGACCCTCGAACTCGGGAAGCTCCAGCGGGTCGACGGCAGCGAAGACGTCGAGGTCGCCTGCCAGGAAGGCGGCCTTCGCGCCCACCTGGTCGGGGATGACTCGCGTCTGCCAGGAGTCGATGTAGGGCCCGTCCTCGACGAAGCCGTCGTCGGCGGGGGTGTGCTTGTGGTAGTCGGCCCAGCGCTCCAGCCGGGTGCCTGTGGCGTTTCGTTCGACAAGCCGGTAGGGGCCGCTCGTCGTGCCCTCGGGCAGGTCGTGGATGCTGTACATGTCTTCCGTCGTGCCGTCGGGCAGCTCGACCGCACTCTCGAACTTCCCGTGTTCCTCGACCATGCGGGGGTTGATGAACGAGTAGTAGTGGCGCGCACGGTAGACGGTCGCGTCGGCGTTGGGGCGGCTCCAGTGCTCGACGATTGTGTTCTCGTCCGCGGCCTCGAACTCGTCCACGAAATCGAACCCGGAGCTGGTGACGTGCGTCCCACCCAGAGCCAGATACAGCTTGGGGAGGCGACCAAAGCTAAAGGCCACCGCCTCCGAGGTCACGGGGTCGCCGTTGTGGAACTGCATGCCCGGGCGGAGGGTCCACACGAGGGTGGTGGGGTCCACCTGCTCGAAGCCGGTCATTCCATCCATCGCGAAGAGGTTCTTCGTCGGCTGGTAGGTGTACGGCTGGGTCATAGTGGCATGGGTCACTTCAGTGTTGAGCACGTGGAAGATGCCCGGGTCCATGCCGGCGTCCTCCCCGGTCTTCCACAACCTCAGCGTGCCACCGTGCTTGTCGGCCTCGGGTTCGGCCTCGCTGGCTGCTTCTTCGGCAGCGGCAGCCTCGGTGGCGGCTGCGGCCTGCTCCTCGGCAGCGGCAGCCTCGGTGGCGGCAGCAGCCTGCTCCTCGGCAGCGGCAGCCTGTGTCGCCGCGGGGGCGGCGGAGCCGCCGTCGTCATCGTCGTCGTCGCCGCAACCCGCGAGGATTGCGGCGGAGCCGGCCGCGGCAACGCCGCTGCCGACCAGGAAACTGCGGCGGGTCACCGGACGGCGACGGAGCCTCTGCCAATAGTTCTCGTTGTCACGCATGAAGACAGGTCCCTCCCGATTCAGGACTGGGGCGCAGTATACCGATTGTCGGAAAGGGAAGGCGGCAAGAAGAAAGGCCCGCCCCCCAAGGGGCGGGCCTTCTGTGCTGGTCGAGCGCCCGGAGGCGCCCGGTGGCCGGAGAGATCAGGACTGCTGGAGCCACATGGACTCGCGGCGCCGGTCGTAGAAGTTCAACCAGTCCGCGATGCCCTGGTCCTGCAGCCTCGAGCTGAAGCCGTAGTAGGAAACCGTGCTGTTGGGCAGCTTCCAGTTGCACCAGTGATTGTCGAGGATCCAGCGCTGGACCTCGGTGAGCAGCTCGGCCCGGGCCTCGACGTCCGTCTCGGCCTCCTGGGCGTTCAGCATTTCGGAGATCGTGACCGAGCCCTCGGCGATCTCCTTGCGTGGCGACTCCGCGTAGTGGTTGAAGGCGTTGAAGCCGTAGGCCCGCGGGTCGTAGTGAATGAGGTGGGTGTCGTTGGGAACGCCCGTCGTCCCACCGCTGGTGCCGGTACCGTAGCTGAGGATCTCCCAGTCCTTGACCGGCTCGTCGCGGTTGACGGCGCGTGCCGCCCAGGTGTTGACGTCGACGGCTTCGACTTCAGTCTCGATGTCGAGCGCCCTCGCCAGGGTCTGCGCCATGAAGTCGCTGATCTCGTGCATCAGCGGGTCTCCGGTGGACTGGAAGACCTTGATCTTGTCGACGGGCACCTCGAAGTCGGCAGCCGCCCAGAGCTGGCGGGCTTCCTGCGGGTCGTAGCGAAGCCACTGCTTGAGATCCTCCTGGCCCAACTTCTGGTAGGCCGCGAGGAGGTCGGAGATAGGAGCAGCGTAGGCGCCGCCGAGGGGGCGGATGGCCGCGATGAAGCCCTCGTAGTCGAAGGCCTTCTGCAGCGCCTGTCGCGAGCGCTTGTCGTGGAACTTGCCGCCGTCCATGCCCTGCCCGGCGAAGCCGCCGGCAGGCAGCTCGACGATCTTGACATGGTCCTGGCCGTCGAACTCGGGGAGCTCGAGCGGGTCCACGCCGGCGTAGACATCGAGGTCGCCTGCGAGGAAGGCGGCCTTGGCGGCCACGTTGTCGGGGATGATGCGCGTCTCCCAGGCATCGATGTAGGGGCCGTCCTCGACGAATCCATCGTCCGCCGGGCTGTGCTTGTGGTAGTCGGGCCAGCGCTCCACGCGGGTGCCGGTCGTGTCCCGCTTCGTGAGCGTGTAGGGACCGCTTCCGGAGCCGGGGGGAAGCGTCTGGATGCTGTAGATGTCCTCGATCGTCCCATCGGGATGCTCGTAGGAGCCCTCGAACTTGCCGTGCTCATCGACCATGCGGGGGTTGACGAACGAGTAGTAGTGACGGGCGCGGTACACCGGCGCGTCCGCGTTGGGGCGGTTCCAGTGCTCCGTGACCGTCAGCTCGTCAGAGGGTTCGAAGCTGTCGACAAAGACGAAGCCGGTGCGCGTGGTGTGCGTCCCGTCCAGCGCCCGGTACAGCTTCTCCAGGCGGCCGAAGCTGAAGGCCACGGCCTCCGAGTCGACGGCGTCGCCGTTGTGGAACTTCATGCCGGGGCGGATGCTCCACACGAAGGTCGTCGGATCGACCTGCTCGAAGCCGACCATGCCGTCCATGGCGAACAGGTTCTTGGTGGGCTGGTAGGTGTAGGGCTGGGTCAACGTCGAGTACAGGACCTCGGTGTTGGCCACGTGGAACACGCCGGGGTCGAGACCCGCGTCCTCCTCTGTCTTCCACATCCTGAGGGTGCCGCCCCGCTTGTGGGCGTCGTCCTCCACCGCAGCGGCAGCCTCGGTGGCAGCGGCCTCAGTCGCGGCGGCGGCCTGCTCCTCGGCGGCGGCCTCAGTCGCGGCAGCTGCCTGCTCCTCGGCGGCAGCCTCGGTCGCGGCAGCAGCAGCCTGGGTGGCGGCGGCGGGCTCGTCGTCGTCATCATCGTCGCCGCAACCCGCGAGGATTGCGGCGGAGCCTGCCGCGGCGACGCTGCTGCCAACAAGGAAGCTGCGACGGCTTACCGGCCGGCGGCGGAGCCTCTGCCAATAATTCTCGTTATCTCGCACTGCAAACCACCCCTTCACGATTTGTGATTCGCCCAGTATACGCGCGAGCGCAAGGGGGTTGGGCGGTCAAAAGGAAAGGGCCCGCCCAGTTGGGCGGGCCCTCTGCTGGCCAGCTGGGCGCTGCGCGAGCGCCCGCCGGAATGGTCGGTTAGGCGGTTAGCCCTGCTGGAGCCACATGGACTCGCGGCGCCGGTCGTAGAAGTTGAGCCAGTCGGCGACGCCGGCGTCCTGCAGCCTCGAGCTGAAGCCGTAGTAGGACACGGAGCTGATGGGGAGACCCCAGTTGCACCAGTGGTTATCCAGGATCCAGCTCTGGAGCTCGGTGAGGAGGACGGCGCGGGCCTCGGGGTCCGTCTCCGCCTCCTGGGCGTTGAGCATGTCGATGATCGTCGCGGAGCCTTCGGCGATCTCGGGTCGCGGCGACTCGAGATAGTGGTTGAAGGCGTTGAAGCCGTAGGCGCGCGGGTCGTAGTGGATGAGGCTGGAGTCGTTGGGGACACCCGTGGTGCCGCCGGCAGCGCCGTCGCCGTAGCTGAGAATCTCCCAGTCCTTGACGTCGGTGCTGCGGTCGACCGCGCGGGCCGCCCAGGAGTTGCTGTCAACAGCCTCGACCTCGGCGGTGACGCCCAAGGGCCCCAGCGCCTTCTCCAGCGACTGCGCCATGAAGTCGCTGATCTCGTGCTGCAGGGGCGAGCCCGTCGGCATGAACACCTTGATGTTCTCGACGGGAACGACGAAGTCCGCCGCCTGCCAGAGGGCCTGCGCCTCAGCGGGATCGAAGCGGAGCCACTGCTGGAGGTCGGACTGGCTGAGCTTCTGGTACGCGGGCAGAAGATCAGTGATCGGGGCCGCGTACTTGCCGCCAAGCGGGCGGATGGCGGCAATGAAGCCCTCGTAGTCGAAGGCCTTCTGCAGCGCCTGTCGCGCGCGCTTGTCGTGGAACTTGCCGCCGTCCATGCCCTGCGAGGCGCGGCCACCCGCGGGAAGCTCGACGATGTTGATGTGATCGAGGCCGTCGAACTCGGGCAGCTCCAGTGGGTCAACCGACGCGAAGACATCAAGGTCGCTCGCCAGGAACGCAGCCTTGGCGGCAGTCTGGTCGGGGATCACCCGTGTCTCCCAGGCATCGATGTACGGCCCGTCCTCGACGAAGCCGTCGTCCGCCGGGGTGTGCTTGTGGTAATCCGGCCACCGCTCAAGGCGGGTTCCGGTGGCATCCCGCTTCACCATCGTGAAGGGACCGCTGCCCGAGCCGTGCGGGAGCTCCTGCACGCTGTACACGTCCTCGACCGTGCCATCCGCATGCTCGTAGGAGCCCTCGAACTTCCCGAACTCATCGACGACGCGAGGGTTCAGGAAGGAGTAGTAGTGGCGAGCTCGGTACACGGGGGCGTCCGCGTTCGGCCGCGCCCAGTGCTCGGTCACGGTCAGCTCGTCCGACGGTTCGAAGCTGTCGACGAAGGCATAGCCCGTGCGCGTGGTATGCGTGCCATCGAGCGCCCTGTAGAGCTTCTCCAGGCGGCCGAAGCTGAAAGCCACGGCCTCGGAGTCCACAGCGTCGCCGTTGTGGAACTTCATGCCGGGGCGGATGCTCCACACGAACGTGGTGGGGTCGACCTGCTCGAAGCCGACCATGCCGTCCATGGCGAAGACGTTCTTCGTGGGCTGGTAGGTGTAGGGCTGGGTCATCGTGGAGTAGATGACCTCGGTGTTGTTGAGGTGGAACACGCCCGGATCGAGGCCAGCGTCCTCCTCCGTCTTCCACAGCTTCAGGGTGCCGCCGCGCTTCTCCGCGTCGGGGTCGGCCTGGGCCGCAGCCTGCGTAGCGGCAGCGGCTTCGGTAGCCGCGGCGGCCTGCTCCTCGGCAGCAGCCTCGGTGGCCGCAGCAGCCTGGTCGTCGGCGGCGGCCTGCGTCGCCGCGGGCGCCGCCGCGTCATCGTCATCATCGTCGTCGCCGCAACCCGCCAGGATTGCCGCGGAGCCGGCGGCGGCTACACCGCTGCCGACCAGGAAGCTGCGGCGAGTCACCGGCCGGCGCCGAAGCCTCTGCCAATAGTTCTCGTTGTCGCGCATACGCGATTCCCTCCCCAGATTTGGGATTCGCGCAGTATACGGACTTCCCTTTGTACGGGGTACAGCAAACGGAAAGGGCCCACCCATGCGGGCGGGCCCCTGTGCCGTGCTGGTCGAGCGCTCTACGAGCGCCCGGTAGTCGGAACGATTAGCTCTCGAGCCACATGGCCTCGCGGCGCAGGCTGTAGCCGTTGAGCCAGTTGGCAACGCCCTGGTCCTGCAGCCTCGAACTGAAGCCGTAGTACGAAATCGAACTGACGGGCAGCCGCCAGTTGCACCAGTGGTTATCGAGGATCCAGCGCTGGAGCTCGGTGAGAAGCTCGGCACGGGCCTCCGCGTCGGTCTCGGCCTCCTGGGCGTTCAGCATCTCGATGATCGTCGCCGAGCCTTCGGCGATCTCGGGCCGGGGTGACTCGAGATAGTGGTTGAACGCGTTGAAACCGTAGGCGCGCGGGTCGTAGTTGATGAGGAAGGTGTTGTTGGGGATTCCGTCCGTGCCGCTGCTGTCGCCGGTGCCGTAGCTGAGAATCTCCCAGTCCTTCACGTCGGTGCTGCGGTCGACCGCGCGGGCCGCCCACGAGTTGCCGTCAACGGCCTCCACCTCGGTGGTGATGCCCAGCGGCCCGAGCGCCGTTGCGATCGACTGGGCCAGGAAGTCGCTGATCTCATGCTGCAGGGGGGCGCCCGTCGACTGGAAGATCTTGATGTTCTCCACCGGCACGACGAAGTCCGCCGCCTGCCAGAGCGCCTGGGCTTCGGCTGGGTCGAAGCGGTACCACTCCTGCAGATCCTCCTGGCTCAGCTTCTGGTAGCCCGTCAGGAGGCTGCTGATGGGGGCGGCGTACTGGCCGCCAAGTGGGCGGATGGCCGCGATGAAGCCTTCGTAGTCAAGCGACTTCTGCAGCGCCTGGCGCGAACGCTTGTCGTGGAACTTACCGCCGTCCATGCCCTGCATGCAGAGCCCGCCATCGCCCGGAATCTCGACGATGTTGACGTGGTCCTGGCCCTCGAACTCGGGGACCTCCAGTGGGTCGACGGTCGTGAAGATGTCCAGGTCGCCGGCGAGGAAGGAGGCCTTGGCTGCGACCTGGTCGGGGATGATGCGGGTCTCCCACGCGTCGATGTAGGGGCCGTCCTCGACGAAGCCGTCATCGGCGGGGGTGTGCTTGTGGTAGTCCGGCCAGCGCTCGATGCGCGTCCCGGTCGAGTCCCGCTTGGTCATCGTGTACGGGCCGCTGCCTGAGCCGAAGGGCAGCTCCTGGACGCTGTGGACGTCCTCGATCGTGCCGTCCGAACGCTCGTAGGAGCCCTCGAACTTGCCGAACTCGTCGACCATGCGGGGATTCAGGAACGAGTAGTAGTGGGCCGCGCGGTACACGGGAGCGTCCGCGTTCGGCCTCGCCCAGCTCTCCGTCACCGTCAGCTCGTCGGTTGCGTCGAAGCTGTCGACGAAGGCGTAGCCGGTGCGGGTGGTGTGCGTGCCGTCCAGCGCCCGGTAGAGCTTCTCCAGGCGGCCGAAGCTGAAGGCCACGGCCTCGGCGTCCACGGGGTCGCCGTTGTGGAACTTCATGCCGGGGCGAACGCTCCACACGAACGTCGTCGGATCCACCTGCTCGAAGCCGACCATGCCGTCCATGGCGAAGAGGTTCTTGGTCGCCTGGTACGTGTACGGCTGCGTCATCGTGCCGTTGTGGATCTCACGGTTGTTCAGGTGGAAGACGCCCGGGTCGAGGCCCGCATCCTCCTCCGTTTTCCAGTTGAGCAGGGTGCCGCCGCGCTTGTGCTCGTCGGGAGCGGCCTGGGCGGCGGCCTCCTCCTCGGCAGCGGCGGCAGCCTCGGTGGCTGCGGCGGCCTGCTCTTCGGCGGCAGCCTCGGTGGCGGCAGCGGCCTGCTCTTCTGCGGCGGCCTGGGTCGCTGCGGGCGCAGCGGTGTCGTCATCGTCATCGTCGTCGCCGCAACCGGCGAGGATTGCGGCGGAGCCCGCCGCGGCCACGCTGCTCCCGACCAGGAAACTGCGCCGGCTGACCGGACGGCGCCGGAGCCTCTGCCAATAGTTCTCGTTGTCGCGCATGGACCACTCCTCCCGGAGAATCGGGGATTGGCGCATTATACCTATGAGATCAAGTGATATCACCGGCGCAACGAGAAGGGCCCGCCCCCTGAGGGACGGGCCCTTCGTCGTGCTGGTCGAGCGCCCGGGAGCGCCCGGCAGTCGGAGTGGCTAGGCGTCCTGCTTGAGCCACATGGACTCGCGGCGCCGGTCGTAGAGGTTGACCCAGTCGGCAACACCCTGGTCCTGCAGCCTCGAGCTGAAGCCGAAGTAGGCGACGGAGCTGACGGGCAGGCGCCAGTTGCACCAGTGCCGGTCGAGGATCCAGGTCTGGACCTCGGTGAGGAGGACGGCGCGGGCCTCGGGGTCGGTCTCCGCTTCCTGTGCGTTCAGCATGTCGATGATCGTCGCGGAGTCCTCTGCGATCTCCTTGCGCGGCGACTCGAGATAGTGGTTGAACGCGTTGAAGCCGTAGGCCCGCGGGTCGTAGTCGATGAGGTAGGAGTCGTTGGGGATGCCGGTGGTGCTTCCCCGGTCACCCGTGCCGTAACTGAGGATCTCCCAGTCCTTCACGTCGGTGCTGCGGTCGACTGCGCGGGCCGCCCAGCTGTTGCCGTCAACGGCCTCGACCTCGGCGGTGATGCCGATCGGTCCGAGGGCCCTCGCCAGCGACTGCGCCATGTAGTCGCTGATCTCGTGCTGCAGGGGAGCGCCGGTCGACTGGAAGATCTTGATGTTGTCGACGGGAACCTCGAAGTCGGCCGCCTGCCAGAGGGCCTGCGCCTCGGCCGGGTCGTAGCGGTACCACTCCTGCAGGTCCTGCTGGCTCAGCTTCTGGTAGGCCGGCAGGAGGTCGGAGATGGGGGCCGCGTACATGCCGCCGAGAGGACGGATAGCCGCGATGAACCCTTCGTAGTCGAACGCCTTCTGCAGCGCCTGCCGCGAGCGCTTGTCGTGGAACTTGCCGCCGTCCATGCCCTGCATGGCGCGGCCACCGCCGGGAATCTCGACGATGTTGACGTGGTCCTGCCCCTCGAACTCGGGAACCTCGAGGGGGTCGACCGTCGTGAAGACATCGAGGTCACCGGCAAGGAAGGCGGCCTTGGCGGCAACGGCGTCGGGGATGACGCGGGTCTCCCAGGCATCGATGTAGGGCCCGTCCTCGACGAAGCCGTCATCGGCCGGGGTGTGCTTGTGGTAGTCCGACCAACGCTCGACGCGCGTGCCGGTGGCGTCGCGCTTGGTCAGCGTGTAGGGACCGCTGCCCGAACCGTGGGGGAGCTCCTGGACGCTGTAGACGTCCTCGACGGTCCCGTCCGCGTGCTCGTAGGAGCCCTCGAACTTGCCGTGCTCCTCGACGACGCGCGGGTTCAGGAACGAGTAGTAGTGGCGCGCGCGGTAGATGGGGGCGTCCGCGTTGGGGCGCGCCCAGTGCTCCGCCACGGTCAGCTCGTCGGTCGCCTCGAAGCTGTCGACGAAGGCGTAGCCGGTGCGCGTGGTGTGCGTCCCGTCCAGCGCCCGGTACAGCTTCTCGAGCCGGCCGAAGCTGAAGGCGACGGCCTCGGAGTCCACCGGGTCGCCGTTGTGGAACTTCATGCCCGGGCGGATGCTCCACACGAACGTCGTCGGGTCGACCTGCTCGAAGCCGACCATGCCGTCCATGGCGATCAGGTTCTTGGTGGGCTGGTAGGTGTACGGCTGGGTCATCGTGGAGTAGATGACCTCGGTGTTGTTGAGGTGGAACACGCCCGGATCGAGACCGGCGTCCTCCTCCGTCTTCCACAGGTTCAGGGTGCCGCCTCGCTTTTCCGCACCGGGGTCGGCCTGGGCGGCGGCTTCGGTGGCGGCAGCCTCGGTGGCTGCGGCGGCCTGGTCGTCGCCGGCAGCCTCGGTCGCGGCGGCGGCCTGCGTCGCGGCGGCGGCCTGGGTGGCCGCGGGCGCGGCGGTGTCGTCGTCATCGTCGTCGTCGCCACAGCCCGCGAGGATTGCCGCGGAGCCGGCCGCGGCCACGCCGCTGCCGACCAGGAAGCTGCGGCGGGTCACCGGACGGCGCCGGAGCCTCTGCCAGTAGTTCTCGTTGTCACGCATGGATCGAGTCCCTCCCTGCGTCTCAGAGTGTGCACCACGCATGGCGCCCTCAGAGAGCTATATGCAAGCAGGTTACCGAGCGTTCCCACCCGCGCAACTCTTGGAAAAGACGCCTCGCGGGCTAGATGCGACCGCGGAGCCTCGGGTCGAGGGTGTCGCGGAGCGAGTCCCCGAAGATGTTGAACCCGAAGACGGTGATCGCGAGGGCGAGGCCGGGGAAGACCGCCAGCCACGGCGCCACGCTGAAGAAGCGGCGGGAGCTGCCGGAGAGGTCGGCGCCCCAGGACGGGACGGCATCGAGGCCGCCGATGGGGACGCCCAGACCGAGGAAGCTCAGGCTGGCCTCGGCAAGGATGGCCGCCGGAAGCGAGATGCTCGTGATGACGATCATGAGGCCGAACATGTTGGGGGCGATGTGCCGCCACATGATGCGGAAGTTGCTCGAGCCGACGACCTGGGCCGCCTCGACGTAGGTGGACTCGCGCAACTCGAGCACGATGCCACGCATGATCCGGTAGGTACCCGGCATGAAGAACAGGGAGATGGCTACGACGAGGTAGAGCTCTTCGTTCTGGAGTCCCGGTAAGTCGGGGAGGTCGGCGCTGATCGAGGAGTGCAGCACCAGTGCTAAGAGCAGACCCGGGATGGCGATGAACATGTCCGCGATACGGCCGACGGCGAAGTCGACAGCGCCGCCGGCGTAGGCGGAGAGGAGGGCGATGAGGGTCCCGCCAAGCGTGCCGAGGAGCACGGTGGCGACGCCAATCTTGAGGGAGATGCGGCCGGCGAAGAGCACGCGGGACCAGACGTCCTTGCCGCGCGCGGTGGTTCCGAACCAGTTGTCGGCGTTGGGGCCCGCGAGGGGCGGCCCGACCGCAAACTCGTTGGGCGGCGCGGTCCTGAGCACAGGCGCGGCGGCGGACATGAACACGATGAAGACAATGAGCGCGAACCCGAAGGCGCCGAAGGGCTCCCTGCGCGCCCACCTGAGCGGATTAAAGCGCTGGCGCGGCGGGATCGCGTATTCGAGCTCAAGGGCTGACTGCTCCTGGGCCATGGCTAGTACCGAATCCTTGGGTCAATGACCGTGTACAGGATGTCGACGAGGAGCGTCACGAGGACGAAGACGAAGGAGAAGACCATGATCGTGCCGAGTACGACCGGGTAGTCCTGGTCGGTGACGCCTTCAAGGGAGAGGCGGCCGAGGCCGGGCACCGTGAAAAGCTGCTCGGCGATGACGACCCCGCCCAGCACCGCGCCCAGCTGCAGGCCAACGAGGGTGATGACGGGGATGAGCGAGTTGCGGAACACGTGCCCCCAGATGACGCTGCGATCGCGGAGGCCCTTGGCGCGGGCCGTGCGCACGTAGTCGGAGAAGAGGACCTCGAGCATGGAGGTTCGGACGAAGCGCGCCATACCGGCGGCGCTGGCAAGCGCGAGCGTCACGGCCGGCCAGACGGCGAGGGAGAGGTTGTAGATGGGGTCATCGGTGAACACGACCCACTGGCGGGCGGGGGTCCACCCCCACCAGAGCGCGGGCAGGTAGATCACGAGGATCGCAAACCAGAAGTTGGGGATCGAGATCCCCATGATCGTGATTCCCCGGAAGGCGTAGTCGAGGATGCTGTTTCTCCGAACGGCGGAGACGACTCCGACGGAGATGCCGATGATGGCGGAGATGACGATGGTGAGGAGGCCAATCTCAAGCGTGTTGGGAAGGACCTCGATGATGTCCCCCATCACGTCGTCGTGGGGCGGGGTGAGGCGCTCGCCGAGGTCACCCTGGATGGCGCCCCAGAGCCAGTCGCCGTACTGCTCCCACCAGGGGCGGTCCAGCCCGAAGCGTTCCTCGAACTTCTCGAAGGCTCGGGGGTCGGCGTCGCCGACGGAACCGATGGCGGCGAAGGCAGCGCTGCCCGGACGGATGTAGAGCAGCATGAAGAGCACGAAGGAGATGCCCAGCAGCATGAAGGGGACGGCAATCAATCTGCGGACGATGTAACGGGTCATGAGCTTTGACCTGAGCGGCGGAAATCGGGATACCCGCCGGTCTCGCCATCCCCCCTTGCGCGAGCAGCCCGATCACGGCCCCCGCGCGATTCACGGGATTCTCGGCTATCCGTACTGCGATCGCAACCGTGTGGGACGGCGTTCTTTCCGAACGCGCGGCCTCGCCTGCGCCGTACACTCTGCGGAAGGCCAGCAGGGGAGCGGACGCATGGCTGAGGAACGGACGAACGACGAGGCGGGCGAGAAGCTCGGCGAGATGGTGGCGGAGTGGGCGGAGGCCTACTGGGAGCAGCAGGCGCCGGCCCTGCGGGGGCAGGGCGGCGGCGGCGAGGACGACCTGCGTGAGACCGTGACGCGGGCGTTCATGGCGGGCGCGGTGACGGTGTTCCAGCGCTGGGACGAGGTACGGCCGCTGGTGCCGCGCCGGCGCGTCTCCTGGCGCGACCTGCCCTCGCACCACGGATAGGGGCGGGCCGTATCATGCCGTCGGGCCGTAAGGAGGCGTCATGAGCGAAGCGGCGGATCTGTTCGACTTGAGCGGGAAGGTGGCGCTCGTGACGGGCGGGAGCCGGGGGCTGGGGGCGGCGATGGTGCGCAGCTTCGCGCGGGCGGGAGCGGACGTGGTGATCGCGAGCCGCAAGCTGGAGTCGTGCGAGGCGCTGGCGGAGGAGGTGCGGGCGGAGACGGGGCGGCGGGCGCTGCCGGTGGCGTGCCACGTGGGGGAGTGGGAGCAGCTGGACGCGCTCGCGGAAACCGCCTACGCCGAGTTCGGCAAGGTGGACGTGCTCGTGAACAACGCGGGCCTTTCTCCCCTGTACGACCACGTGAGCCACGTGAGCGAAGCGCTCTACGACAAGGTGCTGGACGTGAACCTGAAGGGGCCGTTCCGGCTGACGGCGAACATCGCGACGCGCATGGCGGAGGGAGACGGGGGCTCGGTGATCATGGTGTCGAGCACGGCCTCGCAGAGCCCGGGGCCGAACGCGCTGGCCTACGGGGCGGCGAAGGCGGGCCTGAACAACCTGACGATCGGGTTCGCGCGCACGTTCGCCCCGAAGGTGCGGGTGAACTGCATCATCCCGGGGCCGTTCCTGACGGACATTTCGAAGGCGTGGGACATGGAGGCGTTCGAGGAGCGGGCGTCGAGCACGATCCTGCTGGCGCGGGGCGGACAGGCGGAGGAGATCGTGGGGGCGGCGCTCTATTTCGCCTCGGAGGCGTCGAGCTTCACGACGGGGGCGCTGCTGACGGTTTCGGGGGGCTCGGCAAGGTAGCCGGCCCGGCTCCAGGGGCTGTCATAGCCGCTATAATTCCTGAACTTTCCAGCTACGGCCGGGGCGGACGTGTCGTGCCCGGCAAAGGGGAACCTACGATGGCCGCGAACCGAGAAGACTTCGAAGCGATGCCCCAGGCGGCGTGCCCGATGAGCGTGGGAGAGGTGGACCTCTTCGCGCCGGGCGCCCAGGAGCACTGGTACGACTCCTACAAGCTGCTGCAGGCGGAAGAGCCGGTGCTGCGGCTGCCCGGCCAGGGCTACGAGCCGGGCTCGGACGCCTTCGTGCTCACGAAGTACGAGGACATCCGCAAGGTGGTGCGCGATCCCGACCTGTTCCCCTCGCGCGTCGGGCCGGGAGCCTCGGGCACGAGCAAGATCCACGACGAGATCTTCGAGGAAGAGGGTTTCGGACAGGTGGTCACCGCCCGCGAGCGGCTGCGCCCCGATATCGAGACGCACAAGCTGCACCGCGAGACGCTGACGGAGCCGTGGGTGGGCGCCTCGGGGGCGCTCCAGCACCGCGACATGATCACGGCTCACGCCAACCGGCTGATGGACAACTGGATCGACAAGGGCGAGGTCGAGTTCGTGACGGAGTTCGCGGCGCCGCTGCCGCAGGCCGTGATCTCGACGATCCTCGGGTTCCCCCTTGAGGACATGCCGATGACGAAGAAGTGGGAAGAGGCGCAGGTGCGCCGGTTCGTCTACGGCTTCGGTCCGAAGAGCCAGATGGAGGACCCGGACGAGGAGGACAACGCCCGCGCGCTCGTCGCCTTCAACCGCTACATCCAGGAGCAGATCGACGAGAAGCGGTGCAACCCGAAGGACGACATGATCACGTTCCTGACGCAGGTCGAGTACCAGGGCCAGCCACTGGCCGACGGCGACATCATCAGCGTGGTCTCGGGGATGCACATCGGCGGCAACGAGACGACGCAGTACGCGCTCACCTCGGAGGCGATGCTGCTCGCGCAGCACCCGGAGATCGTCGAGGAGCTGCGGGCGGATCGCTCGAAGGTGCGCTTCTTCGTGGAAGAGGCGCTACGCCTCTACGCGCCGACCCAAGGACTCTCGGGCCGCATGGTCGCGCGCGATACGGAGATTCGCGGCGTGAAGATCCCGGCGGGGTCGCTCCTGCACCTGCGCTGGGCGGCAGCGAACCGCGACCCGGAGCTGTGCGAGGCGCCGGACGAGATCCGGCTCTACCGCAAGAGCCCGGGCAAGCACCTGACGTTCTCGATCCGGCCGCGGGGCTGCCCGGGGGCAGGTCTCTCCCGCCTGGAGCAGAACATCGCCGTGGACGTGATGCTGGATCGCATCGACGAGCTGAAGCTGGCTTCGGCGAAGAACGACTTCAAGCACCAGCCGGGGATCATGCTGGGGCTGTACGAGCTGCACCTGGAGTTCACGAAGGCGCGGGAGGCCGTGCCGGCCGGCTAGCCAGGACTTCAGACCGACTGGATCGTCAGGCCCTCGATCCGCTCGAAGTGCCTGCGGTTGTTGGTGAGCAGCGTCAGGTCGTGGCGAAGGGCCGTCGCGCCGATGAACAGGTCGAGGCCATCGAGGAGCGTGCCCGCGACCCGTAGCCGGGCGCGCTCCCGCCCGAAGATGCGGGCCGTCTCGTCATCGAGTCCGACCACTTCCACGAGAGCGAGAAAGTCCTGCACCGCCTCCTCTTCGGTGGACGGGCTTCCCGAGCGCTCCACGCCTTCGTAGAGCTCCGCCAGCGAGACGACACTGAACCCCAGGCCCCCCGACTGCAGTTCGGAGAGCAGCGCCCTGACGGCCTCATGTCCGCGGCCATAGTGAATGGCCAGGTCCGTGTCGACGAGGTAGCGCACGAGCGCTAGGGGCCCGTAGGCGCGCGTGAACCAGTGACTCGGTGTTCGTAGGTTATCTGGATGAGTTCGTCCACCTCGCCTTCGCCGGGTGGAACCTTGCCTACCGTAAGCCTGACTATTTCGCCTTCTTCGAACTGCAGGGGCGTTGCCGGTGCAAAGGCCCCTCCGCAGTAGGTAGCGGTGGTGACCGAGGGACTGTTCCGCCGCTCTCGGAGCGATCGGTCCAGGTCAGCCCAGGCGTCGTCCGGGTCATCGTTGCTCTCGGGCGGGAGTATGCCCCGAACCGTCATCCCCACTTCCGCACCCTCTTCGAGGTCCACCACGTCGAGAGGCTCGAGCGGCTGGAGCGTGCCGTCGCAATACCTGGCGCGGACGGTGACGGTGACAATCATTTCAGTCCTCGCCACTCATGATGCCACAAACGCTCAAGGGCGGACGGCGCGCTTGGGGCGGCTCGCGAGCCGCGCCAGGGCGGGCTGCGCGAGCTTGACGAAGGTGCAGGCGAGGCGGCGCGTGTCGCGGGGGTCGATGAGGTCGATGACGTCGCCGCGGTGGGCGGCGCGGAAGGGGGAGCGGAGGCGGAGGAGGCGCTCCTCGATGGCCTCGCGGTGGGCGTCGGGGTCGGTGGCGGCCTCGATCTCGCGGCGGTAGGCGGCGGCGACACCGCCCTCGATGGGGATGCCGCCCCACTCGCCCGCGGGCCAACCGAAGCGCAGGTTGAGCCCGTTGGGAAGCCCTACGCTGTTGGGGGCGTCGGCGGCGACGCCGTAGGACTTGCGCACATTGAACTCGATCTTGGGCACGTCCGCCTCGGCGCTGGCGATGAGGGCGCGTACGCCGCGGCGCATGGTCGCCTTGCGCTCGGCGTGGGAGCCGAGCATGAAGCCGGGCATGTCGAGGAAGATGAGGAGGGGCAGGTTGAAGGTGTCGCAGAGGTCGACGAAGTGGGTGTACTTGTCGGCCACGTCGCCATCCATGGCGCCGGCGAGCTTCATCGGGTCGCTGGCGAGGATGCCGACGCTGTAGCCATCGAGGCGGCCGAAGGCGGTGATGATGGCGCCGGCGTAGTGGCGGCGCATTTCGAAGAACTCGCCGTTGTCGACGACGTGCGAGACGAGGGTGCGCACGTCGTATCCGCGCTTGCGGTTGGGCGGGATGATGTTCAGCAGTTCCTCGGGACGCCGGTCGGGCGGGTCGCCGGTCTCGACGCGGGGGGCGACGTCGGCGGTGGTGTTGGGGAGGTAGGAGAGGAAGCGCTTGATCTGGTCGAAGGCGTCCTCCTCGGACTCTGCCTCGTTGTCGACCTGGCCGCTCTCGTGGACGTGCATCTTCGCGCCGCCGAGCTGTTCCTTGTCCAGGTCCTCGCCGATGGCGCGGCGGACGACGGGCGGGCCGGAGGGGAAGATCTGGGACTGGCCCTTCACCATGACGGTGAAGTGCGACATGAGGGCGAAGGCGGCGGGCGCGCCCGCGACGGAGCCCATGATGCCGGCGGCGACGGGGACGGTGCGCAGCATCTCGACGGCGCGCCACCACATGTCGCCGGCGGGGAGGCCCATATGGCCCTCGGCCTCGTCGGCCTTGGAGCTGTGGCCGACGCCCTCGACGAGTTGGACGTAGGGAATGCCGTACTGGACGGCGAGCGGCTGCATGAAGTCGCGGGGGTGCTTGCGGACGTTGTGGGGGCTGCCGCCGGAGATGGTGAAGTCGTCGCCGCCGATGGCAACGGGGCGGCCGTCGAGCTCGGCGAGGCCCATGACGTAGGCGCCGGGGGTGAAGGCGACGAGGTTGCCGTCCGGGTCGTATTCGGCGGCGCCGACCATGGGTCCCGCCTCGACGAAGCTTCCGGGGTCGACCATCTTCTCTATGCGCTCGCGGACGGTGTAGCGGCCGCCGGCGTGCTGGCGCTCGATGCGCTCGGGTCCGCCCATCTCGCGGCCGAGCCCGCGGATGTACTCCATGTCGGCGATGGCGTGCTCCCAGGGCATGCCGGGCTTCCAGCTCTCGCGGTTGGGATCGACGGGCATGGGACGGGGCTCCTGCGCGGTTTCTCGAACGCTACGCGATGGGGGCGCGGGGCGCACCGTTCTGGACGCGACGGAGGCGGCAACCGGCTACCATGACGCGCGAATCTGCTCGTGGCGGGGTGCGTCGCGGCAGGAGGACAGCGGAATGACGATGACGAAGCCGGAGATCGATCCGGAGATCTTCTTCAGCAAGGAGTACCAGGACGACCCGTACCCGACGCTGAAGCTGCTGCGCGACCACCACCCGGTCTACTACAACCCGATCGGGGATAACTGGATGATCACGCGCTACGACGACGTCTGCGCGGCCTTCCGGGACCTGGAGAACTACTCGGCGCAACCGAACGCGCTCGGCATCGGGGCGGTGTTCGGGCCGACGCTGATGGAGTACGACGGGGAGCAGCACAACAAGCTGCGCAACATCGTGGCCCCCGAGTTCGTGGGGCGGAAGCTGGACGCGCTGCTGCCCATCATCGAGCGCAACTCCATCGCGCTCATCGAGAAGTACACGGAGAAGCACGCGCGCCGCATGGCCGAGGAGGCGGCGAAGACGGGGGTCATCGACATCGTCGACGACTTCGCCACGCGCCTGCCGCTGAACGTGATCCTGGACGTGCTCGACCTGCCGCAGGACGCGCACGACATGTTCCACGAGTGGTACCCGGCGATGATGAACGGCATCGGCGGCCCGCCGGACATCCGGGCGGCGGGGATCAAGGCGAACCAGGAATACCACGACTACCTGGAGCCCCTGCTGCAGGAGCGGAGCAAGAATCCGGGCGACGACCTCATCTCGCGGCTGTGCGTGGCCGAGGTCGACGGGCACCGGATGACGTTCCAGGAGATCAAGTCGTTCGCGAGCCTGCTGCTGGTGGCGGGAGCGGAGACGACGGACAAGGCAATCGCGAACCTCTGGTACCAGATGCTGGCGAACCCGGAGCAGTGGGAGCTGGTGCGGGACGACCCCTCGCTGCTGGACCGGGCGTTCACGGAGATGATGCGCGTGCATCCGCCCTCGGGCGGGCAGGCGCGCCGCGCGATCCACGACATCCCCTTCCCCGAGTACGGCGTGACCATCCCCGAGGGGGCGTACGTGAACCTCTCGATCTACGGGGGGAACCGGGACGAGCGCGTGTTCGCCAACCCGGACAAGTTCGACGTCATGCGGCCCGACCTGTACGTGGGGCGCGCGCTGCGGGCGGGGTACCACGAGAACGGGCAGGCGAGCCACCTCGGCTTCGGGCTGGGGAAGCACTTCTGCGTGGGCTACCAGCTGGCGCAGACGGAGACGGTGATCGGCAGCCGCATGCTGATGGACGTGATGCGCAACCCGCGCTTCAAGCCCGGCTCGGACCCGAAGCCGATCGCGATCAGCCTCGATCCGTGGGAGCTCTGGATCGAGTTCGATCCGGCCTAGGGCCATGCCAGCCGCCGGGACGGTCGCCGGGCGCACCATCGAGGGGGATACGCCCTCGACATTCGCGACGGTCACGCGCGCACGGGAGCTGCTGCACGGGGGCGAGGAGGCGCTCACGCCGCTGGCCCGCGACCTCGCGGCCGGGCTGGAGGGAGGCGCCGGGGACGTCGAGATCGACCGGTACCGGCGGCTTCTGTACGCGACGGACGCTTCCATCTACGAGATGGAGCCGGTGGCGGTCGTCTACCCGCGCTCGACGGCGGACGTGCAGCACGTGATGCGGGTGGCGGGCGCGCACGCCGTGCCCGTGCTGCCCCGTGGCGGGGGCACGAGCCTCTCGGGCCAGGGTGTGAACCACGCCATCGTCCTCGACTTCACGTTGCACATGGCGGGGGTGCTCGGGATCGACGCGGAGAGCGGCACGGCGCGGGTGCAGCCGGGGGTCGTGCTTTCGGAGCTGAACAAGGCGCTGCGTCCGCACGGGCTGCAGTACCCGATCGACCCCTCGACGGCGAACCGCGCCACGATCGGCGGGGGCGTGGGGAACAACTCGTGCGGGGCGCACTCGGCCGTCTACGGCAAGACCGTCGACAACGTAGTCGCGCTCGAGGTGGTGCTGGCGGATGGGTCGGCGGCGACGCTGGAGGCGCTGGACGAGGATGGGGCGGCGGAGCGGGGCGGCCGGGAGGGGCTGGAGGGGGATATCTACCGGGGGGTGCGGGCGATCGCGCGGGAGCACCGGACGGAGGTGGAGAAGCGCTTCCCGAAGATCCTGCGGCGGGTCTCCGGGTACAACCTCGACGAGGTGGGGGAGGAGGGGCCGCTCAACCTCGCGAAGCTGGTGGTGGGGTCGGAGGGGACGCTCGCGACGGTGACCGAGGCGACCGTGCGGGTCGTGCCGATCCCGCCGGTCAAGATGCTCGTGGCGCTGCACTTCGGCACGGTCGTGGAGGCAGCGGCCGCGACGGTGCGGGCGAACGCGCACGGCCCCTCGGCGGTCGAGCTCGTAGACGACACGATCGTCGAGCGCTGCCGGGCGAGCGCGGGGTTCCGCGACCTGGTCGAGTTCGTACAGGGGGAACCGGGGGCGCTGCTGCTGGTCGAGTTCGCGGGGGAGCGGGCGGAGGAGGTGGAGGGGAAGGTCGAGGGGCTGCGGGCGGACCTCGTGGGGGAGGAGGGGGCGTACGCGGGCGTGGTGGCGCGAGAGGCGGCGGAGCAGCAGCGCATGTGGCGCATGCGGGAGGCGGGGCTGGGGCTGCTGATGAGCGTGCGGGGCGACGCCAAGCCGGGCGCGTTCGTGGAGGACACGGCGGTCGCGCCGGAGCGGCTGGCCGAATACGTCGCGCGCTTCGACGCGCTGGTGAAGGTGCGGGGCCTGCGTCCCGCCTACTACGGGCACGCGAGCGTGGGCTGTCTGCACATCCGGCCTGTGGTCGACCTGAAGGACGCGGAGGGGCTGGCGAACGCGGAGGGGCTGGCGGAAGAGATCGCCGACCTCGTGCTCGAGTTCGGCGGGTCGCTGAGCGGGGAGCACGGGGACGGGATCGTGCGGGGGGTGTTCACGGAGCGCATGTTCGGGCCGGAGCTGACGCGCGCCTTCCGCGAACTGAAGGCGCTCTGGGACCCGCAGGGGCTGCTCAACCCGGGAAAGATCGTCGACACGCCGCCGTTTTCCGACAACCTGCGGCTAAGCCCCTCGACGGTGAACGCGGATGTGCGCACGGAGCTCGACTTCGGATTCGAGGGCGGGCTGGCTCGGGCGGCGGAGCAGTGCAACGGGCAGGGCGCCTGCCGCAAGCTCGACGGGGGGATGTGTCCCTCGTTCATGGTGACCGGGGACGAGGAGCACTCGACGCGGGGCCGGGCGAACCTGCTGCGCCAGGCCCTGAACGGAGCGCTGCCGCTCGAGGATCTGACGAGCGAGCGCATGCACGAGGCGCTCGACCTGTGCGTCGAGTGCAAGGCCTGCAAGACGGAGTGCCCCTCGGGCGTGGATTTCGCGAAGCTGAAGTACGAGGTGCAGGCGCAGACGAGTGCGGCCCACGGCGCGCCCCTGCGCGACCGCGCCTTTGCGCGCATCCGCGCGCTGAGCGCGCTCGCGAGTCCCCTCGGGCCGCTCGCGAACGCGGTCGCGCGGCTGGGTCCGGCGCGGGCGCTGCTGGAGCGGGCGGGCGGCATCGACCGTCGGCGGCCGCTGCCGGCGTTCGCCTCGCAGCGGTTCGGGCGGTGGTGGTCCCAGCGGGCGGCGCCGAGGGGGGAGGCGCCGCGCGGGGAGGCCGTCTACCTGGCCGACACGTTCACGGAGTACTTCCACCCCGAGGTGGGACGGGCGGCGGTGCGGGTGCTGGAGGCGCTGGGGTACGCGGTGACGGTCGTGCCGGGGCTTGAGTGCTGCGGGCGACCGGCGATCTCGAAGGGGCAGCTGGGGCTGGCGCGGGGCTGGGCCGAGGCAAACGTGGCGCGCCTGGAGCCGTACGCGCGCCGGGGCGTGCCAATCGTGGGGACGGAGCCGTCGTGCCTGCTTACGCTTCGCGACGAGTACCGGGACCTGCTGCCGGGGGAGCAAGCAGAGGCGGTCGCGGCACAGGCGGTGCTGCTGGATGAACTGGTCGCGCGGGTGGCGGGGGAGGGCGAGGGTGTCGGCGACCTGTTCGCTGGGCCAGGGGGCGACGTGCTGGTCCACGCACACTGCCACCAGAAAGCGCTGGCGGGGGCAGACCCAACGCTGCGAGCGCTGGAGGTGGCGGGGTACGCGCCCTCGCTGGTCGACTCAGGGTGCTGCGGGATGGCGGGGTCGTTCGGGTTCGAGCGGGAGCACTACGAGGTGTCGCGCGAGATGGGCGCGTACCGGCTCTTCCCGGCGGTTGAGGCGGCGGACGGGGAGGTCGCGGTGGCGGTCACGGGGGTGTCGTGCCGGCAACAGATCGGGCACTTCACGTCGCGCACACCACGGCACGTGGCGGAGCTGCTGGCGGAGGCGCTGGGGGAGGAGAGCGCGCGGCTATCGCCGCGCTGAGGAAAGCGGCGGGTTGCGCCCGCCTGAGGAGAGCGCTCGCGCTGCGCGCTCACTGAGGAGAGCGCCGCGCTGGCGCGCGGCTGAGTGAAGTGTTGCCGAGGACGGTCAGGAGCGGGAGGGCGGGGTCTGGGTGAGGGTGCGCCACTGCTGCTCGTCGGTCACGACGGAGGGGCGAACGGGCTGGGCGCGCAGCTTTTCCATGAGCTCCACCAGCCGCCTCACCTCTTCGATGCCCTCTTGCACGGAGGTATCCGTCTGCCAGTCCTCGTAGAAGTTCTGGTGCAGGGAACTCGCCATGCTGAACAGCCGCCGGATCTCGGGATTGTCTGCGTCGTCCGCGACCTGACCGGCAACGGCGAAGAGGTGCCGGTGCTTGCCGTGATTCCAGCCGCGCCGCTCGGCGGCGGCCTTCATGGCGTGGGCGGCAGCGCCCCATGCCTTCTCCGAGGCCTGGAGGCGGTCTCCCTTGTCGAACTCCTCCTGCGCTTGCCCGAGCAGGCGCAGGCTCAGTTCGGCGTACTTCTCCTCGTCTTCGCGGTGCTGAACCGTGACCATCTCAGTTGCTCGCCGATGATCATAGATGTTGACGGCAATCAGATCAAACCTGCGGCTTGGGCTGAAGCGGCTACGGGCCCTTGACCCCCTCGAACTCGGTCATGATCGCGCACTCGAGGATGCCGACGCCCGTGTCGCTGGGGTCGTCCATGTTGGTGTAGACGGTCGAGAGCTCGGCGTAGGAGCCGCCACCGCTCATCTGCGGTATCTCGTTGCCGTCGTCGTCGAAGACCTTTGTGGGATGGGAGACGTCCCAGACCTCGCCTTCGACGACAAGCTCGCCCCGGAAGACGCCGCGGCCGAGGCGATCGTTCCAGCCATGGGCATAGCCGCCGGCCAGCATGTAGACGGGCTCGCTCACGACTTCGAGTTGGTAGTTCTCGACGACGCCGTCGGGGCGCGTGAAGTGGATCTTGCCGCGCTTGAAGCGGGGGAAGCCGTCTTCCCACTCGTGGTCGGAGATGGAGACGTCGGTGTAGGCGAAGCTCTCCTTGTCGGAGTCGTAGCCGTACTCGACCCAGGAGTGGACGCCGACATCGGACTGACGACCGGTGCCGGAGGCGCGGTAGACGCCGTCCTCGCCGAGGCGGAAGGCGTAGTAGAGGCAGCGGTCGGGCATGTTGACGACGGCCCAGTGGCGCATGCCGTCGGAGCGGAAGCTGCCCTGTTCGGGGGGCGTGAGCGGCGGGGCGACGTAGGGGTTGGGCTTGGCGCCCGTGCCGGTGCCCGCGCCGATGCCCCAGGAGTGGTCGCGCGTGCCGCCCCAGCCATCGCCGAAGTCGAACTTCCACTCGCGGCCGTTGATGCGAATCCAGCCGGCGATGTCGGCGGCCTGGATGTAGTTGGAGCGCTCGGCCACGAGGCGGCCGTCGAGCCGGTACTGGACGCCGGGGGCCTCGTCGTAGGCGGGGGCCTTGCTCTCCCAGAGGATGTCGAACTCGATGCCGTGGGCGTTGTCGTCGCAGCCGATGCGGAGGGTGCGCATGCCCCGGATGATCTCCTGCCAGAAGGGGCCGACGCGGAGCTCATCGATGCGCGGGCGCAGGCGGCGGCTGGCGCGCAGGTTGTACTGCTTGCCGTCATCAACGCTGACGATGGCGTAGGCGTCCATCACGTCGGTGTTGGGGTAGAGGCGGATGGCGGTGATGAGGTTGACCTCGCCCGCGGGGTCGCCAAAGCAGTGCCAGTAGCCGTCGCTCCACTCGGGGCTGGCGGTCTGGACGGAGTTGAAGGTGTCGATGGTCTGGTGGCGGGGCCACTCGTCGAGCTCGGTGAGGACGCGCGGTCGGGGCATGGTCGTTCCTTTCGTGTGCCGGTCGGCTGGTTACGGGCGGGGGATGACGATGACGGGGATCTCGCGGGTGGTCTTGGCCTGGTACTCGGCAAACGCGGGCATCTTCTCGGCCTGCTGATCGAAGAGGCGCCGGCGCTCCTCGCCCTCGGGAATGATGGCCTTCGTCGTGAAGGTCTCGTCCGGAAGCTCGATCGTGACCTCGGGGTTGGCGCGGATGTTGTGGTACCACTGGGGGTGTTTCGGGTTCCCGGCGTAGGAGGCGATGATGATGAGGTTCTCGCCGTCGGTGCTGTGGGCGAGCGGGGTGGTGCGCTTCTCGCCGCTCTTCGCGCCGGTGGTCGTGAGGAGGAGGAGGGGCGCATCGGCGAAGCGGCCGGTGACCTTCCCGCCGTTGGCGCGGAACTGCTCGATGAGGTGGTTGTTGTAGGAGATCATCTGGGCGATGGGGTCTTCTGACGTCATGGGGCGTCTCCTCGGGTTGCGTCGGGAGAGTCTAGCGGTCGGCGTTGTCGAGCGCTGAGCGGGGAAGGTTCGCGCCGGCTACGGGCGGGGGATGACGATCACGGGGATCTCACGGGTCGTCATGGCCTGGTACTCGGCGAAGCGCGGCATCTCGGCGGCGTGCTGGTCGTAGATGCGCCGCCGTTCCTCGCCGTCGGGAATGATGGCGTTCGTCGTGAAGGTCTCGGCCGGCAGCTCGATGGTGACCTCGGGATTGGCGCGGATGTTCAGGAACCACGCGGGGTGCTTGGGGGCACCACCGAAGGAGGCGATGATGACGACGTGGTCGCCGTCGAGGGTGTGAACCAGGGGGTTGGTGCGTCTCTCGCCGCTCTTCGCGCCGGTGGTGGTGAGGAGGAGGAGGGGTTCGTTCGCGAACATGCCCGTTACCTTCCCGTCGTTCGCGCGGAACTCGTCGATGACCCTGCGGTTGAGGGCGAGCATCTCCTCGAGCGACACGGGGGCGGCGGCGTTCCGGGCGCGCATCTCGTCCAGGGATTCGGATGTGGAGTCGGAGGACACGGCGGGCTCCTCGATAGCTGAGTCGGGCGAGTCTAGCGGACGTCACTCGATGCGGAGGACGGCGGCGCCCCCGACCCTGCCGGAGGCCAGGTCGGCCAGGGCCCGGTTGGCGGCGTCGAGGGGGTAGACCTCGGTCTCGGTGCGGATGGGGATCTCGGCGGAGAGGGCGAGGAACTCGCGCGCGTCGCGGCGGGTGAAGTTGGCGACGCTGCGGAGGCTGCGTTCCCACCAGAGGTGCTCGTAGGGGAACTCGGGGATGCGGTCGAGGTGGATGGCGTTGACGGCGACGGTGCCGCCCCGGTCGACGGCCTTGAGGGCTGCAACGACGACCTCGCCGGCGGGAGCGAAGGTGACGGCGGCATCGAGGGGCGCGGGCGGGGCATCGTCCGTGCCCCCGGCCCAGACGGCGCCGAGGTCGCGGGCGCGCTGCTGGTCGCGAGGAGAACGGGTGGCGACGAAGACCTGGCAGCCCCAGTAGTTCGCGACCTGCAGGGCGAGCCGGGCGGAGGCGCCGAAGCCGTAGAGGCCGAGGCGGCCGCCGGGTTCGATTCCGGAAAGGCGCAGGGCGCGGTAGCCGATGATGCCGCCGCAGAGGAGGGGCGCGGCCTCGACGGGGTCGACGTCGGCGGGGAGGGGATGGGCGTAGGCGGCGCGCACGGTGATTCGCTGTGCGTAGCCGCCGTCGCGGTCCCAGCCCGTGAATTGCGCCGCCTCGCAGAGGTTCTCGCGGCCGGAGTCGCAGCGGGCGCAGGCGCCGCAGGCTCCCGCGAGCCAGGCGACGCCCGCACGGTCTCCGACGCGCCAGCCCTCGACGCCTTCGCCGAGCGCCTCGACGGTGCCGACGGCCTGGTGGCCGGGGACAACGGGGAGGCGGCGCGCCTCGATATCGCCCTCGCAGATCTGGAGGTCGGTGCGGCAGACGGCGCAGGCGTGGACGCGCAGCAGGAGTTCGCCCGGGGCTGGGACGGGGTCGGGGCGGGTGGCGAGGACGAGGGGTCCGTCGCCCGCGGGGGCGGGGCGCTCGAGCACGGCAGCGCGCATGGCGCGATCCTACGAGCGCGGGGACGGGGGCGGGGGACCGAGGAGCCCGGCGAGCTCCTTGAGCAGGTCGAGGCGCTCCGCCCGCCAGCGGCTGGCGAGCCCACTGGAGGAGGGCACGACGTAGGGGACGGTGTCGCCGATGCGTTCGGGCTGGACGCCGTCGGGGCGGCCGGTCAGCGCGGCGCGGGGGAGGCCGAGGGCGTGGCGGGCGAAATGGACGTAGATGCCGCGCCCGCTGAAGACGGCGTAGGCGGGCTGGTTCGCCTGGAGCTGGGCGTGGAGGCGGCGGGCGCCTTCGGCGATCTCGTCGGTGGTAAGCTCGTCGGCGCGGACCGTGGGGCGGGGGCAGAGGTCGACGAAACCGATGCCTGCTTCATCCATCAGGGAGGCGTCGTCCTCGGGACCGGCGGGGCGGGCGAGGAGGCCGCTCTCGTTGAGCTGCTTCCAGAAGACGTTGGCGCGGCGGGCGTAGTAGTGGCCCGCCTCGGCGGAGTAGATGGCGGGGTTGTAGCCGATGAAGACGATGCGGAGGCCGGGGCGGAGGTAGTGGGGCAGGGTCTGCGGGGGACCCGTCAATGGTCCTCCTCCGTGAGGGCGAAGCGGACCTTCGGCTCGGCCAGGCGGACGGCGCGTGGTTCGGCGTCCTCGTCCGCACCGGCGAGTTCGAAGTGGAGGGTGAAGCGCGCGAGCCGGTTGTATTCGATGATCGCGGGCGACTGGACGTGCGCGGGCGGGACGGGGTCGCCGTCGGAGAGTTCGAGTTCGACGGCGGCGAGGTCCAGCGACCACCCCGGCGCCCCCTCGGTGATGCGCACGGCGAGGATGACGGTGAGGGCGCGCTGGGGCGCGTCGTCGTAGCGCTGGGACTCGACCCAGATGGTCACGCCGTCCTCGCTGTACGCCCCGTTCACGGGGACGGTGGGTTCGTCGAAGAAGACGTTAAGGAGGGGGGGTATACCCAGCACGCCCAGGGGGATCCCGACGATGACACCGAGGATGGCGGCCCAGCGGAAGAAGCTCCGGCGTTCTTCGCGGACGCTCTGCTCGGCGGCGACGGGGATGCGGCGGCGGGGAGGCTCGGTCACGCGGCGCTAGCGGATACGGGCGGCGAGGACGCTGCCGAAGTCGAATCCGGTGCTGAGCAGGTAGCGCTCGTCGGCGGCGAGGAAGGAGAGGAAGGCGCGCAGCCCCTCGGCCTCGCGGCCCTCGGAGGCGGCGAGGGTGGCGGCGTTAACGATGGTGAGGGAGCCGCCGATGCGGATAAGGCGGGTCAGGTCCTCTTCCATGCGCTCGTACTCGCGCCAGCGGCCGCCGAGAACGACGAGGTCGTAGGGGCCGTTGAGGGCGTGGACGACGGCGGGCGGCTTGCCGGAGTGGACGCGCACGTGCTCGGCGAGGGCGTGGCGCTCGGCGGCGCGGCGGATGCCGTCGGCGACCTTGGAGCTACGCTCGACGACCTCAATCTGGCCGGTGTGTCCGAACGCGCCCGCGATATGGAGGGCGCGGTAGGAGGCGAGGGCGGCGGCAAGCTGCTCGACGGCCGCGGCGTCGAGCCCGCCGGCGTCGGGCGGCGGTTCGCCTTCGACGAGCAGGACGTAGCTGGCGCGGGCGGCTCGCACGAGCGTCGCGAGCTGGCGCGCGGTCATGGAGGCGGCGAGCGCCGTGGACTCAGGCACGCCATCGAGCAGCGAGGCGAAGCGGTCAGCCTGCGCCCCCAGCAACTCGCGTGCGAACTCCTCGCCCGAAGCCATGGGGCAATTGTAGGAGGTGGGAGGCGGGTCGGGGTCAGGCGAGGGCGCGTTCGATGAGGGCACGGTCCTCGGGCGCGAGGTCGGAGGCGAGGGCGAGGTCGCGGGCGGCGGGGCTGATCTTGCTCCAGGTCTTGCGGATGACGTTCGCCATCGTCTCCGGCTCGGTGCGGAGGGCGAAGTCGTGGAGCTGCGTCTCGAGGAAGACGAGGGTAAGGCCGTCCTCAAAGGCCTGGCCCTCGGGGTCGCGCTTCGGGGTCTCCTTGCGGATGAGGCGTTCGACGCGGGCGATGGTGTCCTCGTCGTAGCCGCACTCCTTGAGGATGGCGCGGGCGTGGGCGGCGTGGCGGACCTGGAGGTCTCGCCGCCAGCGGAGGTAGCCGCGGCGTCCGGCGGGGAAGGTGTCGCGGGGGGACTCCCAGCGGCGGATGTGGTGGGCGCGGGCAGCGAGCAGCAGAGCCTCGCTCGGCTCCAGCAGGAGGCGTTCGACCCAGGCGGTGAGCATGCGCGCGTGGGTGAGCTCCTTGGGCACGGCCCGGCCGTCGACCTCGATGGTCACGGGGTCGGGGGCGTTGGCCTCGTCGATGAGGGCGATGGCGCGCTCGAATCGGGGTCCGAAGCGGTTTTGCGTATCCGGCACGGCCCGCCAAGCATGGCACAGCGAACCTACAATGACCGCATGAACGTGCGGGAAGCGATCCGGTTCCTCGAGTCGTTCGTGGACATGGAGCGGGATCCGGGAGCCTCGAAGAGCCCGCCCATGAACCTCGCGTCCATGCGCTCGCTGCTGAAGCGGCTGGGGGACCCGCAGCAGGGGCGGGCGACGGTTCACGTGACCGGCACGAACGGCAAGGGGAGCGTCTCGGCGATGGTCGAGGGCATCCTGCGGGCGGGCGGGGAGCGCACGGCGCTGTTCACGAGCCCGCACCTGCATTCGTACGGGGAACGCATCCGCATCGACGGCGAACCGATGACGATGCCGGAACTGGCGGAGGGGTTGACCGCCATCCGCGCCGCGGTGGAGGCGGAGCAGGAGTCGGCGGGCGGCCAGGTGAGCACGTTCGGGGTGCTGGTGGCGCTCTTCCACTGGCTCGTGCGGGAGCGGCTGGGAGACGGCGGCTGGCAGGTGGTGGAGGTGGGGCTTGGCGGCTCCTACGACGCGACGAACGTCTATGGGGGGGCGGACATCGCCGTGATCACGCCGATCGCGCTCGACCACACCGCGATCCTTGGCGAGACGCCGGTCGCCATTGCCCGGGACAAGGCGGGAATCATCGGGCCGGGCTCGACCTGCGTGCTCGCGCCGCAGCCCGATCCGGCGGTGACGCAGGTGGTGCGGGACCGCTGCCGGGAGGTGGGGGCGGAGCTGCGGCTGGTGGACGAGGAGTGGAGCACCGACGTGCTGGAGCGGTACGTGTTCGGGCAGTCATTCCTGCTGCACGGGCCGGACGGGTCACGGGAGTTGCGGACGCCCCTGCTCGGCTCCCACCAGGTGGGGAACGCGGTGACGGCGGTGGCGGTGGCGCAGGAGCTGCGCGCGCGGGGCGCGGCCATCGACGAGGATGCGATTTCGGGGGGGATCGCGCGGACGCGGGTCGGGGGGCGGCTGGAGGTGATGGGGCAGCGTCCACTGCTGGTCGCGGACGGGGCGCACAACCCGGCGGCGGCGGCGGCGCTGGCGGAGGCGCTGCGCGAGTACCTGGAATGGCGGCGCTGCTTCTTCGTGGTGGGGGCGATGGCGGGGAAGGACCTGCGCGGGATCGGGTACAAGCTGGCCGGGCTGGCGAGCGGCATCTGGTGCTGCAAGCTTGCGTCGCGGCGGTCGCGCGTTCCGGCCGAGATGGCGGCGGAGCTGGCGCCGCTCACGCCGCACGTGGAGGTGGCGGGGAGCGTAGCGGAGGGGATCGCGCAGGCGCGCCAGCGGGCGGAGGAGGCGGACCTGATCTGCGTGACGGGGTCGCTGTACGCGGTGGCGGCGGCGCGGGCGGCGGTGCTGGGCGAGAGCGTGACGGGCCGGTAGGGCCGGGCTCGCTGGACTCCTACGGGCCCACGGGACAGGCTTGACCGATGTCCTTTGCGGAAGCGATGGAGCGGGGAGAGTTCCCCGTCTCGCTGGAGATCACGCCCCCGCGCGCATCGAAGCCGGCGGTGCTGCTCCGTCGCGCGCGGCTGCTCGAGGCGCGCACGGTGACCGTGAACGTCATCCAGCGTCCGGAGCGGCAGTCGAGCCTGGAGGCGGCGCTGGAGCTGAAGCGCGAGGGCCTTGAGCCGATCTGGCACCTCGCCACGGGGGGCCGCACGCGGGATGCGATCGCCGCGGACGTGGCGCGGGCGCACGAGGCGGGGCTCGGCCACGTGCTCTGCCTGCGCGGCGACCACGCCGCCGACACGCCGGGGACGCGCGTCACGGACGCGATCGCGGTCGTGCAGGAGCGGGCGCCGGGGATGGCGATCGGGGCGGCGCTGGACCAGTACCGCACGGACGAACGCGCCGACCGGCTGCTCGCGGCCAAGCTGCGGACGGGAGCGCGCAGCATCTGGACGCAGCCGGTGTTCGACCTCGCGCCGCTGTTGCGGTCGGCCGGGTTCGTGAAGGCGACACGGCCCGACGCCCACGTCGTGGCGATGGCGATGCCCCTGCTCACGCCGGAGTCGCTGGACGCGATCAGCGAGCGGCTGGGCATCCCCGCTCCGGAGGAGCTGCGGACGCGCATCGCTGCGGGGGAGGAGGAGGCGTGGGGCGCCTTCGAGGAGACGCTGGCGACGCTGGCGCGGGTGGAGCTGGTGGACGCGGTGGCGATCATGACTTACCGCGCGGACCCGCCGGAGGGGACGGCCGAACGCATCATCGCGGCGCTGGGGCGAACGGGGCTCGGGGACACGGCGGGGGCGGCAGCCGACCGGTAGACTCGCGCGCATGGAAACGCGAACGTTCGGGAAGCTCGGGCCGGTCAGCGCCCTCACGCTCGGGGGCGGCGGCACCGGCGGGGTCTGGGGCGCGACGACGCGCGAGGAAGCGATCGAGACGGTACGGGCGGCGGTCGAGGGCGGCATCACCTTCCTCGATGTCGCGCCCGGCTACGGCAACGGCGAGGCGGAGCGCGTGGTGGGGGAGGCGTTCGGGGGGCGGCTGCCGGAGGGCGTGCGCATCTCGACGAAGCACCACCTCGGGAACGTGCCCGCGGGGCAGGCGGCGGGGACGCTGCGGCAGGCGCTGGCGGCGAGCCTCGACCGGCTGCGGCTGGACCGGGTCGACCTGTTCTTCCTGCACGGGATGGTCGTGCCGGACGGGTTCGAGGGGCGGGGGACGCCGCGCAGCCTGTTCGTGGAGGCAGCGCGACCCGCGTTCGAGGCGATGGTGGCGGAGGGCACGATCGGGGCGTGGGGGGTGAGCGGGGTGGGCGTGCCGAGCGCGCTCCTGGAGACGCTCGCCGAGGATCCGGCCCCGGCAGCGATCCAGTGCGTAGCCAACCTGCTCGACTCGCCCGGCGGCATGCGGGCATACGACGAGGATCCGCGCCCTCGCGAGCTGATCGCGGCGGCGAACGCGCGCGGGGTGGGCGTGATGGGCATCCGCGCCGTGCAGGCGGGAGCGCTCACGGACGCGATCGACCGTGACCTGCCGGACGACCACCCAGAGGCAGTCGACTTCGAGCGGGCGGCGCCCTTCCGGGCGCTGGCGGCGGAGGCGGGCGAGTCGCCCGCCTCGCTTGCGCACCGCTACACGCTCTCGATGGAAGGCATCGCGACGGTCATCCTCGGCGTGAAGAACCGGGCCGAGCTCTCCGAGTGCCTCGAGGCGGAGGCGAAGGGGCCGCTCGACGCCGAGCTGATGGCGCGCATCGACGCGGCCGTGGCGGGGCGCTAGCGGGATGGAGTACGACGTCATCATCGTGGGGGCGGGGTCGTCGGGGGCGGTCCTGGCGGCGCGGCTGAGCGAGGACCGCTCGCGGTCGGTGCTCCTGCTCGACGCCGGCCCCGACTACGCGACGCTGGAGTCGCTCCCGCACGACGTGAACAGCATCCACGAGCCCTCGACGGTTCACCACGACTGGGGGTTCAACGCGACGTTCGTGCCGGGGCGGGTGGCGCCGCTGCCGCGAGGGAAGCTGGTAGGGGGTTCGTCCGCCATCAACACGGGCGTCGCCATTCGCGGGGCGCCGGGCGACTACGACCGCTGGGCGGAGCTGACCGGCGACGAGCGCTGGGGCTGGGAGCACTGCCTCCCCTACTTCCGCGCGATCGAGGACGACCGGGACGAGGGCGGCGACTTCCACGGCCAAGGCGGCCCCATCCCCGTGCGCCGCTGGACGCGCGAGGAGCTGGCACCGGTGCAGCAGGGGTTCTACGACGCCTGCGTGGCGGCCGGCTTCGAGGAGGACCGCGACCAGAACGACCCCGAGACGGCGGGCATCACGCGCGCGGCGATGAATCGCGGCGGCCCCGGCGCGATGACGCGCTGGTCGGCCAATTTGGGCTTCCTCTCGCCCGCGCGCAACCGGCTCAACCTCACCATCCGCAGCCACTGCCTCGTCGACCGCGTGCTGATCGAGGACGGGCGCGCGGTGGGACTGCGGGTCGAGTGCGACGGCGAGCTGCAGGAGGTGCGGGGGCGAGAGATCGTGCTGTCCGCGGGGGCGGTCATGAGCCCGGCGATCCTGCTGCGGAGCGGCATCGGTCCGGTGGGTGAGCTGGCGGAGCTGGGGATCGAGTCGGTCGCGGACCTGCCGGGCGTCGGGAAGCACCTGATGGACCACCCAATGACGCCGCTGCTCCTGCACCCGAAATCGGGGGTTGTCGACCCGGAGAAGCCGCTCCTGCAGACCCTCCTCCGCTACACCTCCTCGACGGGCGAGTTCAACGACATGCAGGTGTACCTGCTGGGGCACATCCTCTACGCGCCGGGGGGACGGTACGGGACCTGGCAGGGCGACGAGGACGGCGAGCCCGAGTGGGTGTTCGCGGTTGCGCCCGGCGTGCAGCTGCCGAACTCGTACGGGTCGGTCACGCTGGCGAGCGCCGATTACACGGTCAAGCCCGCGATCGACCTGAAGTTCGACGAGGACGAGTCGGACCGCGTGCGGCTGCGCGAGGGTGCGCGGCTGGCGTGGAGGCTGGCGCACTCGCCCGAGCTGGCGCCGTTCCACACCGGTCCGGTCGACCTCGACCAGGAGACCCTGGACGACGACGCGAAGCTCGACGGGTGGATTCACGGCGCGGCATCGAGCATGGCCCATCCGACGTGCACCTGCCCGATGGGCCCGGACCCGGCCGAGGGAGCGGTGGTCGACAGCGAAGGGCGCGTCCACGGGGTGGAGGGGCTGCGGGTGGCGGACGGGTCGATCATGCCGACGATCATCCGGGCGAATACGAACTTCACCTGCATGATGATCGGCGAGCGCATCGCCGAGTGGATGGCCGCGGAGACGGCCTAGGAGGGAAGCGGGCTGCGGACCTCGCCGGGGGCGGCGCCGGTGAGCGTGTCGGGGGGCACGACGTCGCGCAGGCGGGCGTCGAGCGCTTCGTTCCAGAGGCGAATGGCCTCGTAGTCGTCCTGCAGGGAGAGGCCCTGGCGGGCAGGCTCTTTCATCTCGTCCTGGGCGCCGGCGAGCGCTTCGGCCATGGCGTCGAGCCGGGCCTGCGCCCACTCGATGCGCTCGGCCCAGACGGGGGCCTCGGCGGGGGAGTCCTCCTCGCCCCAGTCGGGGGCGAGCCAGGTCGCCTCGAACAGGGTCGTCTCCTCGTCGGCGGGCCACACCGTGAAGTTGAAGATGCCGCTGGGCGTGTAGGTGACGAGCAGGTTGGGGAAGAACACGTAGGTCGTGGCGGTGGAGCTGAGCATGGGGCCGAGGCCGGCGACGGAGGGAAGGTCCGCATCGCTGAGGTCGGCCCAGTCGAGGGGGCCGGCGAGGCCGAGGGCGGAGGCGGAGGCGGCATCGAAGGGGGCGACGATGCGCAGGTGGCCGCCTTCGAGCAGCTCGGCATCGGCGGCGGTGGTCGCGAGGGCGCCGGCGCCGGGGCGAGGCGGGGCGGCGGGAGCCGACAGCAGCCGTCCCATGACGCGCTTCCAGTTGACGGGGATGGTGACGGAGCGCTGATCGAGGGTGCGCAGCCCCCCGCTCTCGACGGAGAGCTCCCTGCCGGCGCCTCCGAACCAGCTCCCGAGGTCGCCGTCGGGGGCCTCGTTCACGAAGATTGCGCTGTTCCTGACGTCGCAGGAGACGGGCACGAGGCTGCGCTCCTCGCGCCGGAGGTCGACGAAGTCGCGTTCGTCGGGAACGGAGACGAGCTTGCCGGAGGTGTCGTAGGTCCAGCTGTGGTATTGGCAGCGGAGGGCGCGGTTGCGTCCGCGGGGGACGCGCACGACGGGGGCGCCGCGGTGGCGGCAGGAGTTGTAGAAGCAGCGGATGACGTCGTCGACGGCGTGGACGACGAGGAGGGGGACGCGGGTCTTCTCCCAGGTCATGTAGAGGCCGGGGCGGGCAACCTCGTCGAGGCGGCCGGCGAGGAGCCAGGCCTTGCCGAAGATCTCGGCGCGTTCGGCTTCGTAGAAGGAGAGGTCGACGAAACGGCGGGCGGGGAGGCGGACGGGCTCGGGGGCGGGCGGCTCGGCGGAACGGGCCTGCAGCCGGGCGCGGACATCGTCGGAAACGGTCACGTTCGCCTCCCCCTGGAGCTGGTCAGCGCGACTCTAAGCGACGGCAGACGTAGAGGCATGGGGAAAGGCGCACAGGGTCGGTGTTCGCTACCCTACGCGCGGTGAGCACCGCGACACCCGCCCCGTCACGACCGCCAACGCTTCTCGACCGGCTGACTCGCGAACGGGACATCGGGCGCGAGCGTCTGGCCCTTCGCTACGCGCGGCGAACGGTGACCGTGCCCATCTACGTGGCGTCGTTCCTGATCAACACGGCGGCGGCCCCGATCTTCCTGGTGGTGGCGCTGACAGGCGACCTCGCGCGGGGGCGGGGCACGATCTTCGTGCGCTGCATCCTGGCGCTGTGGGCGTACCTGGCGGTGGAGGCGTTCGGCCTGGTGCTCTTCCTGCCGCTCTGGGTGCTGGGGCAGGGAAGCGAGCACCGGCGGCTGGCGCTGCACCACTGGTTCGCGCGGGTGTGGGCGCGCTGGGTGTTCTGGAGCATCGTGCGGCTGTTCGAGATGCGCGTTGACGTGGAGGGGGACGAGGCGGCGGCGGAGGGGCCGGTGATCGTGTTCTGCCGGCACGTCTCGCCCGTCGACAACCTGCTGCCGCTCGTGTTCCTGGAGGGGCGCCACGGGCTCTGGCTGCGCTGGGTGATGAACTCGTGGCTCGTGCGGGACCCGTGCATCGACATCGTGGGGCACCGGCTGCGGAGCACGTTCCTGACGGTGGGCTCGCGCGAGGGCTCGCGACAGATCGCGAAGGTCTCGGCGCTGGCCGACGATCTCGAACCGCGCGAGGGCGTGCTGGTCTTCCCGGAGGGCGCGCTCTTCACGCCGGCGCGCCTGGCGCGGGCGGTGGCGCGCATGCGCCGCAGCGGCGACGAGGAAGAGGCGCAGCTCGCCGAGGGTCTGCGCCACGTGCTGCCGCCGCAGCTCGGCGGGCCGCTGGCGCTGCTCGAGCGAGCGCCGCACGCGGACGTGGTGTTCTGTGCGCACACGGGCCTGGAGGGCGGGAGCTACCGCTCGCTGCTGGCGGGCGGCATCCTGCGGCGGCAGGTCCGCATCGCCTTCTGGCGCGTTCCCCGGGAGGAAGTCCCGGAGGACATCAAGGGGCGCACGTCGTGGCTGCACGCGCAGTGGCGGCGCGTCGACGGCTGGATCGAGGAGAACGCCCTCAGCCAGGACTGAGCGTTCCCCGTCCGCGAGCGCGACCTAGAAGACGACGACTCCCCGGGCGTTCTTGCCGGCTTCCATGTCCTCGTAGGCCTGGGCCACGTCCTCGATGGGGTAGGTGGTGGTGACGAGGGAATCGAGGTCGAGCTTGCCCTGGCGGTACCACTCGATCATGCGGGGGAAGTCGCGCACGCTGGCGCCCTTGCCGCAGAACGAGCCCTTGATCGTCTTCTCGGTGATGGCGACGAGGCCGGCGGAGAGCGCGAAGGTGTCGTCGAAGCGCCCGACGCCGACGATGGTGCAGGTTCCGCCGCGGCGTGCGGCCATGAAAGCGTCCCCCATGGCCGAGCCGACGCCGATGGCCTCGAAGGTGTAGTCGGCGCCGCGGCCGCCGGTGAGCGCCATCACCTGCTCGACCGCGTTCTCCTGGGAGGCGTCGATGACGTGGGTCGCGCCGAGCTTCGTGGCGTACTCGAGCTTGGCCGGGTTCGTGTCGATCGAGATCATCGTGGAGGCGCCGGCGATGCGGCAGCCCTGGAGGACGCTGAGGCCGACGCCGCCGCAGCCCCAGATGGCGCAGCTCGTGCCGGGGCGCACCTCGGCCGTGTTGATGGCGGCGCCCACGCCGGTGATGACGCCGCAGCCGAGGAGGGAGGCGCTGACGAGGGGGATGTCCTTGTCGATCTTGATGGCCGTGTTCTCGGCGACGACGGTGTACTCGCAGAGGCCGCCGATGGACGCGAAGGGCATCAGGTCGAGCCCGTCGACGTGATAGGGGAAGTTGCCGCCCATGTTGAGGGGCATCTGCTCGCACTGGGCGTACATACCCTCGACACAGAGGGGGCAGCGCCCGCAGAAGGCGGTCGTGGTCATGACGACGTGGTCGCCGGGCTCGAGGGAGGTGACGCCCTCTCCCACCGACTCAACGACACCGGCGCCCTCGTGGCCCAGCACCATGGGGTTGGCCTGGGGCAGCACCGACTGCATCACGGACAGGTCGGTGTGGCAGAGGCCGCAGGCGGCCAGCTTGACCCGCACCTGGCCGGGGCCGGGGTCGTCGACGGTGACGGTCTGGACTTCTAGGGGAGTGCCGGAACCACGAATCACCGCTGCTTTCGCTTCCATTTCGATACCTCCGGGGGCGCGCCCGGGCTGTGGGCGGCGCGCCGGCGGCGATTGTACGGGGAAGGCGGCCAAGGGGCGGCGGGGGCGGGGTATCATCGCGGCGGCAAGAGCATCGTGATCATCGTTCTCCACGGCCAGGACGAGCTCCGCCTGCGGCGGCGGCTGGAGGCGCTTCGCGCCGAGGGCGGGGGCGAGGCGGGGGCCCCCGGCGCGGACGTGGCTCTGCTCGACGGGCGCGACGCGAAGCCGGAAGAGATCCTGGGGCCGGCGCTCACGGCGCCGTTCCTCTCGCCGCGGCGGACGGTGGTGGTCGAGGGGCTGCTGGGCCGGTTCGAGGGGGGCGGCGGCGCGCGGGGAGGCGGGGCACGGGGGCCGCGCGTGGACGCCTTCAACCCGCTGATCGAGGCGGCGGCGGCGGGCATCCCGGAGACGACGACGCTGGTGTTCGTCGAGGGGAACCTGAACGCGGGCCGGAACCCGCTCCTGCGGCGGCTGGACGAGACGGGCAACGTGGAGGTGGAGCACTTCCCCGAGCTGAAGCGGGGCGAGCTGCTGCAGTTCGTGCGGGAGGAAGCGCAGCAGCAGGGGGTCGACTTCCGGCGCGGGCGCTCGGTGCGGGCGCTGCCGGCGGAGGAGGAGTGGCGGCGGCCGGGGGAGGACGACCCCGCGCAGCTGCTGGCGGCGCTCCACCCGAACACGCTGGAGCTGGCCCGCGAGCTTGAGAAGCTCGCGCTCTACACGATGGGCCGCCAGGCGACGGTGGACGACATCGACGTGCTCTGCGGGGGCGAGCGGGAGACGACGGTCTGGCAACTCGTCGACGGGGTGCTCGACGGCGAGACGGCGCAGGCGCTGCAGGCGCTGCGCTTCCTGCTCTCGCGGGGCGAGAGCGTGAACGGCCTGCTCTCGCAGCTGGCGGCGGCGTACCGCCCGCTCTCGACGGTGCTGGACCTGCTCGAGGACGGGAAGGGTCCGGAGGACATCGGGAAGGCGATCCGGCGGCCCTGGCCGCGCCTGCGCGACGCCGCCATCCGGCGGGCGCAGCGGCTGGGGCGCGAGGGCGTGCGCCGCGCCTACGAGATCCTGGTGGAGGCGGATCGGGGGATGAAGTCGGGCGAGGTGCGGGACGAACTAGCGCTGGAGGTGGCGGTCACGCGCCTGATCGCGCTGGCGCCACGGGCGGGGCGGCGAGCTTCCTGAGCTAGCGGACCAATCCCCGGCCATCGAGCACGGCGGCGTGGACGGCGGTCGCGGTCTCCGCTTCGTCCCACCCTGAGGTGTCGAGGTCCAGCCCGAGGCCGAGGCACTCCTGTTCCATGAGGTCGTAGAGCCAGAGGTACTGCTCGGCGACCTGCTTCTCGGGGCGAGCGCGGTCGCGCTCCAACACGACGGAGCGCGGCGGCGCCAGCAGGACGTAGTGGAGGGGCGAGCCGCGGAGCGCGGCGAGGTAGCCGTCAAGTCGGCCCCGCGTGACGACGACATCGTCGAGGACGACGGTGAAGCCTTCGGCGAAGAGCTCGTTGGAAACGGACGCCGCCATTCTCGTCACCAAGTCGAGCTGGCGCTCCGCCTCATCAGGAGGCGAGGTGCCGGGGTCGACCCGGCCCGCGCGGATGGCCTCGCGGAGGGCGTCGGCCTCCACATGGGCGCTGCGAGGGAACAGGGACGCTACGGCCTTCGCAACGGATGTCTTTCCGGATCCGGGGACGCCAGTGAGGATGATGAGGCGCTGCTGCTCCTCGGCGCCCACCTACTCCTGCCAGACGGGGTTGTAGCAGGCGAGGGAGCGGTCGGACCGGCCGGGCAGGGTCGTGAGCTGCGGCGGGCCGACGTCGCGGCATTGCTGGAGGGCCTTGCGACAACGAGGGATGAAGGGGCAGTGGGCAGCGGGCTCCTTGAGCTCGGGAGCTGTCCCGGGGAGGGCGTACAGCTCGTGGCCGACGTCGTCGAGGCGGGGGAGGGCGGCGAGGAGGCCGTGCGTGTAGGGGTGGTAGGGCGAGCGGAGGACGTCGCGGACGGGGCCCGACTCGACCAGATGACCGGCGTACATGACCCCGACCTGGTCGGCGATCTGGGAGACGACGCCGAAGTCGTGCGTGATCAGGAGGATGGCCGTGCCCTTCTCGCGGCGAAGGGTGTCGAGCTGGTGGAGGATCTGGGCCTGCACGGTGACGTCGAGGGAGGCGGTGGGCTCGTCGGCGATGATGAGGTCGGGGCTGAGGGCGGTGGCGATGCCGATCATGACGCGCTGACACATGCCGCCCGAGAGCTGGAAGGGGTACGACTTCGCGACGCGCTCGGGATCGGCGAGGCCGACCTGGCGGAGGATATCGATGGATGCCGCGTTCGCCTCCCGCTTGTCCATGTCGAGGTGGGTGGTGAGCACCTCGCCGACCTGCTCGCCGATGGAGATGACGGGGTTCAGGCCGGCGACCGGGTCCTGGAAGATCATGGTGATGCGGCGGCCGCGGGTGTGGCGCAGGGAGCGCTCGTCCAGGGTGAGCATGTTGTCGGGGCCGAAGTAGACCTCGCCGCCGAGGATGTCGGCCTCGTCGGGGAGGAGGTTGAGGATGGACATGCCGATGGTCGTCTTGCCGGAGCCGGACTCGCCGACGAGGGCGTAGACGCTGCCCTGGTCGATGTCGAGCGAGACCTGGTCGACGGCGTAGGCCATGTCGTCGCGCGAGCGATAGCGGACGGAGAGGTTGCGGATGCTGACGAGGGTCTGGGCCATGTCGAAGGTCCGGCCCGGGGACCGCCCTGGAGGCTAGCCGCTGGGCCTGATTGAGGAGATAAAGCGCCCCTGAATCCTAACGTTTTCGGGGTCGACGTAGATAGGGGGCATGGTGGAGTTGGCGGGCTGGAGGCGGATGCGGTCCTTCTCGCGGTAGAGGCGCTTGAGGGTGACCTCCTCGCGGTCCTGGAGCCAGACGGCGACCTTCTCGCCGTCGTCGGCGGTGGTGGCGGGCTCGAGGAAGACGATGTCGCCGTCGTCGATAAGGTCTTCGATCATCGACTCGCCCTTCACGCGCAGGGCGAAGACGTTCTGGTGGCCGCGCACCATTTCCTCGGTGACGGTGACGGTGTCCTCAACATCGCTGGCCCAGCGGTCGCTGGTGGGGACGGGGATGGGCTCGCCGGCGGCGATGGCGCCGAGCACGGGCACATCGACGGTGCGCCCGCGACGGGTGCCGTCGAGCAGCTCGATGCCGCGGGAGACCTCGCGGTCGCGACGGAGGAGGCCCTTCTCCTCGAGACGCCGGAGGTTGTAGTCCACGACAGAGGTGCTGCTGATCCCGCAGCCGAACTGGATATCGCGGATGGAAGGCGGGTAGTCCTTCTCGTCGATGAAGTCGCGGATGAACTCCATGATCTGGCCTTGCTTGGTCGATAGCTCGCTCATGCCTCGCCTCGCGCGAACGGATGTTCGTTCGTATTGAACAACGGGGGAGGTTTATCGTCAAGGGCGTTCGGAACACCGGGCCCGGCGGCGAAAGGAGGCTGCGGTTTGCCTGGCGGCATGGACGCTCGCTCACGGATCGAAGAGCTGGCCGGGGAGGCCGGGTTCGACCTCGTGCGCTTCGCCGGGGCGGAGGTGCTGGCGGGAGCGCGGGCGGCGACGCTGGAGTCGCGGGCGGCGGGGCGGCTGGCCGACCTGCACTGGATGACGGACGAGTGGATCGAGCGCGCGACGGAGCCGGCGGCGTTCCTTGCGGGGGCGAACACGGTGGTGCTGCTCGCGATCACGGGGCACGCGCCCGACCCGGAGCGGCCCGAAGGACGCGCACGGGGCCGGGTGGCGCGCTACGCGCGCGGCCGCGACTACCACCGGCTGTTCGAATCGAAGCTGCGGCGGATGGCGCGGGCGATGCGGGAAGAGCTGGGCGGGGAGACGCGGGCGACGGTGGACTACGGGCCGCTGCTGGAGCGCCCGCTGGCGGCGCGGGCGGGGCTGGGGTGGCTGGGCAAGTCGACGATGCTGCTGGCGCCGGGCTTCGGGCCGTGGGTGCTGCTGGGGGCGATCGCGACGACGCTGGCGATCGCCCCGGACCAGCCCCTGCGGAAGACGTGCGGGTCGTGCACGCGCTGCATCGTCGCCTGCCCGACGGGCGCGATTGCGCCGGACGGGGGCGTGCTCGATTCGCGGCTCTGCATCAGCTACCACACGATCGAGAGCCGCGAGCCGATCCCGCGGGAGCTGCGAAGCAAGTTCGGCGACTGGACCTTCGGGTGCGACGACTGCCTCGACTCGTGTCCGGTGGGAGCGGGGAACGCAGACAGCCACCCCGACCTCGCCCCTGCCACCACCGATGACGCGTTCCCGCCGCTGGCCGAGCTGCTGGCCCTCGACGAAGCAGCGTTCCACGAGCGCTTCCGGGGGCGGGCGGTGCAGCGGGCGACGCGCGACGGCTTCCTGCGGAACGCCTGCGTGGCGCTGGGGAACGTGGGGACGGTCGAGGACATCGAGGCGCTCACGGGGGCGCTGGGGGACGGGGCGGCGCTCGTGCGGGGGCACGCAGCCTGGGCGCTCGGCGAGATCGCGCGGCGGCACGGCGGCGGGGAGGCGGCGGCGGCGCTGGCGGGGAGGCTCGGGGTCGAGGAGGAGGCGTGGGTGCGGGAGGAGATCGAGGCGGCGCTGGCGGTCTTGGGGTAAGCGCGGCGTGGCCCTTGCTCCAGCGCTTAGCCTTGCCAAGCGGTTGACACATCTGGCCCCCGAAACGACGATCCCCCAATGCCACTCGACACGGCATACAGGTTCCCGTGAGGCTCCACCTGCAGAAATACTTACATTTACGGTTGAGTGTTCAGTCTCTACTTTGCTTTGTTTCCGGCCTACTTATAGTAATCGGTTCTTCGGCCACTTGGGCAAAGTCAGCAGGCTTTTACTATAGAGTAGAAGGTACGGAAACTGTTGCAGGGGATATTTCTCTTATCTTAGGATCCCTTGTTCTCTTACTTAGCCTGTTGTCAACTGTCACAGCCTTTCAGACCAGCGTCCAGAGGTACATACTTGGAATTTTGTACACTGTTGTTGGTTGTACCGTCATAGTTTTAGTTGCTCGATTCCTTAGTGATCCTTATGTCCTCACTCTCACTGGTAATGTCTCCCAATTCCGTAACATCGAGGTGCAACCAGGTGCCCGTCTGGCGATAGCAGGGGGAGCAACTCTGATTGTGGGCGGAACAGCGGGGATCTTCTTCGACAGGTACGCCTCAAGGGTCCTCGCAGCCATAGGAGCCACCGGCAGTCGAGGGCTTAGCTCACTAAGGGCTGACCTCGCCTCGAATGTGGAATTCATTAAGGGCGAAGTCTTCGCTCCAGCCTCCCCATCTAGTATTGCTGCGAGAAAGAGGTCGAGCCGTCCCGTCCTGGACCTAGACGAGAGTCAGCTAAAGGTTCTGACCGTTACAGGCGCATTTGGTGCTGCCCTGAGTTTTTTGGGAGCGCTACTCCCATGGGCCCGATGGGGTCCGTATTCCGCGCCTGGAACCGACGGAGATGGGCTCATCACCCTAGTCCTCGCGATTGCAATTGGAATGGCACTTCTTTGGGCATTCTTGGGCTACCAGAGGGCGTTGGTCTATATCGCCTCTGTCGCGGCATCGGTCTTGATCTTGGGCATCGGCATTTACGACATGAGCAACGTCGCGCGCCTCACGGACAGCTCCACCGGTGTCACAATCGGCGCCGGACTCTACCTCACGGTCATCGGGGGACTAGTGGGAGCAGGAGCGTCAGCGTTGGCGGCGCTGGCGACGGTAAGGACGGGGCAGGGTTAGGCTCGCGGGGTGCCCCTTGTCACGCGCGGCTCTTCCGTCACGCTCCGCGAGATCACCCCGGAGAACGCCGAGGCCATCTTCGCGCTGTCGGTTGCCGACTCGCAGAGGCGCTTCGTGGCCTCGAACGAGCGCTCGATCGCGCAGGCGCACTTCGAGGAGGCGGCCTGGTTCCGGGCGATCTACGCGGAAGAGGAGCCGGTCGGGTTCGCCATGCTGCACGACGAGGCGCTGCGCGCTGAACCGCGGGAGGCAGACTACCTCGTGCTCTGGCGATTCATGATCGACGAGCGCTTCCAGGGGATGGGCCTAGGTTGGGAGGCGATGCAGCTAATCATCGCGCACGCGAGGACGCGGCCGGGGGTGACGCGCCTGCAGACCAGCTGGGCGCAGGAGGAAGGCAACGCCGGGGACTTCTACCGGAAGCTCGGGTTCGTGCCGACGCACGTGGACGAGGACGGGGAGCAGTGGGCCGCCCTGGAGCTGTAGGGGCTAGACGCGCAGGCCGAGCAGCTCGCGGGTGACGGCGCCGTCGGTGGCGACGTTCACGACGACCCAGGTGATGCGCAGCTTGAAGCGACCCTGGGCGGTATCGAGCCAGACCTCGTCGCCCTTCTCCCAGCGGTAGTCGGAGTCGATGGTGGCGTAGTGCTGGCCTTTACTGCCGGTGAACTCGTCGGCCTCGTAGAAGTCGGTGCGCATCACTCGGAGTCCCGGGAGTCCTGCGCGTCCTCGCCGTTCCCGTTGGCGGCGCTGGACTCGATCAGGCTGCGGGCGGGGACGCGCTCGGCGATTTCGTGCATATGAGCGAGGACGCCGTCGCGGACGGCCTCTCCGGCGGCGCGGATGCCCCCGAGGATGGCGCGCGCGTCGGATCGGCCGTGGGAGATGAAGACGACGCCGTCGACGCCGAGGAGCTGGGCGCCTCCGTACTCGGCGTAGTCGAGGCGGCGCTGGGCCTTGCGCAGCTCGGGCCGAAGGAGCATGCCGGCGATGAGGTTCCAGGGCGTCAGCTTCACGGCCCGGCGCAGCTCGTCGAAGAAGAGCTCGGCCACGCCCTCGACCGTCTTGATAAAGATGTTGCCGGTGAAGCCGTCCATCACGGCGACATCGGCGACGTGGTGGGGAATGTGACCGGCCTCGATGTTGCCGACGAAGTTGAGGTCGCTGGCGCGGAGGGCGCCGTTCACCTCGATGATGAGCTGGCTGCCCTTCGAGTCCTCCTCGCCGATGGAGACGAGGCCGATGCGGGGCGACTTGATGCCGTGGCTGAACTCCATGACGGCGGCGCCCATGTGGGCGTACTGGACGAGGTGGGCGGGACGGGAATCGGCGTTGGCGCCGACGTCGAGGAGCATCGTGGGGCCCTTCTCGCTGGTGGCGACGACCATGCCGAGGGCGGGGCGGGCGATGCCGGGGATGCGTCCGAGGCGGAGGAGGGCGGCGGCGAGGGTGGCGCCGGTGTTGCCGGCGGTCACGAAGGCGTCAGCCTCGCCCTCCTTGACCAGGTTCATGCCTACGTTGATGGAGGCTTCGGGCTTGGCCTTGACGGCGTCGATCTTGTCGGCCATCGCGATCACGTCGCGGGCGTCGACGAGGGTGACGTTGTCGGGCAGCTCGTCGATATGGTCGCTCACCTCCTCGGTGCGGCCGATGAGCAGGACGTCCACGTCAAGCCGCTGGGCGGCGAGGAGCGCGCCCCTGACGACCTCGGCGGGGCCGTGGTCTCCACCCATGGCGTCGACGGCGACTCGTGGCCTCACGTTCATTTCAGCTCGCTACGCTCGGTCGCTCGACTGCTGCGCTACGCTTCGCGCTCGCTCCATCAGGCTGTTACCCCTGGCCGGGGCGTCCTCCTTCCACGCGTTCGGCGGTAACAATCAGACGCTCGCTGGCATTCGTCAATGCTCCGAGCATGTAGTCGCCCCAGGTGTCGAGAACACGCAGCCCGGCGGAGTCGAGCATCGAGGCGAGCTCGGGAAACGTTACGTAGCGCAGAACGTGGTCGCTCTCGACGCCGCGCATCTGGCCGTCCGCGCTGGTGACTTCGTAGCGGATGCTGAGGCGGCGAGTCTGGGTCGCGAGGTCGTCGTGGCGGACGTGCCAAACCTCCAGGTGTTCGCCTCCGATGCAGCCGGACCAGGCGGGGATGGGCTCGCCGTTGCCGTCGGGGTCGAGCCAGTGTCCGGGGCCGGCGACATCGAGCGCGAGGCGGCCCCGGGGGGCGAGAGCGGTCGCGACGGCGTTGAGGACAGCGGCCTGCTCCTCGCGGGAGGCGCAGGCGAGGAAGACATCGTTGGGGAGGATGACGGAGGCGAAGGCGGCCAGCTGAAGCTCCGCGCCGGGAAGGCGGCCGTCGACGAAGGTGACGGCAAGGTCCTCGGCGGCGGCGCGGCGGCGGGCGACGGCGAGCATCGCGGGGGAGGGATCGAGGGCGGTGACGGCATGGCCGGCGCGGGCGAGCGGCAGGGCGATGCGTCCCGTGCCTGCGCCCACCTCGAGGACGGGACCGCCGTGCTCGGCGACGAGGGGCAGCCAGAAATCGAGGTCGTCGCCGCCGTCGCCGTGGATGGCGTCGTAGAAGGCGGCGTCGATGGCGTAGGGGTCGGCGGCCATCGCGCGAGCCTACTACGGGCGTCGCCGGGGGCGGGGTTGTCGGGCGCGGGGGCAGGGGCGAGAATCGCGGGCGCCATGGGAAGCGACACGAACGACCTCGACCAGGCCATCCGCGACGCTGCCGACGAGCGCGCCATCACGCACATCCTGACCCGCTACGCACGGGCCATCGACCGCTTCGACATGGACCTGCTGCGGACGGTCTATCACCCCGACGCCTACGACGACCACGGCGGCTACAAGGGCGATGTCGACGGGTTCATCGCGTTCCTGCACGAGGTCCTGCCGCGCTTCGAGGGGACGCAGCACTTCCTCGGGAACATGCACATCGAGCTCGACGGGGACGTGGCGCACACGGAGACCTACTGCCAGGCCTGGCACCGCATCGCCGGCGAGGACGGGGCTCCCGACCACGACAGCGTGGCGGGGCTGCGCTACGTGGACCGTTTCGAACGGCGCGACGGGGAGTGGCGCATCGCCCGGCGGCAGATCGTGATCGACTGGCAGCGCGACGATCCGGTCGTGGGCGGCAGCGGGGCAGAGTCACCGGAGACGCAGTACGGCCGCCGCGATCGCGACGACCCCGTGTACCACTTCGGACGCTAGCGCCCGGGGGGGTCGAGGGCGTCGCCGGCCATGAACTCGAGCTGGCGGTCGGTCATGCGCTCGACGGTGAAGATGCGGAAGACCACGCGGGCGATGGCCATGATGACGCGCGGGCCGGTGAACGACTCCTCGCTCGTGAGGATGGCGCCGTCGCCGTCGGGCTCGACCTGCCAGGCGTGGACGGCGTTGACCCAGAGGTAGCGCGCCGCCCAGGCGACGCGGCGGCCCTCTTCGACCTCGACGACGGTGAGGGTGAAGACGGGCAGGAAGGGTCCTCGCCGGACCTGCTCGCGGTAGCGCCTGCCGAGGGCGAACCAGCGGCCGTCGGCCGGGGGCGGTTCGCCGAGGGGGCGGACCCAGCGGATGTAGCGGTCGCGCACGGGCCAGCGGGGCAGGTCGATGAGCGCCTCCCAGACGGCGGTAGGGGAGGCGGCGACGGGGAGGCTGCGGCGGACGACGAGGCGCGGGCCGAAGAGGCGGGCGAGGGCCTCGCGCATGGGCCGGAGCCCGGGCGAGCCTCTCCGGAACATCCGCGGGCTGGCTATCATGCGCCCATCGTACGACCGTGCGAGGGGAGTGAGTATGCCGGGTTCCCTGCAAGGACAATCGGCGATCGTCACCGGAGCGGCGCTGGGGCTGGGCAACGCCTTCGCCCGGGCGCTCGCGGGCGAGGGCGCCAACGTGACGGTCTGCGACGTGCGCGAGGAAGTGAACGACCTCGTGCCCGCGCTGGAGGCGAGCGGCGTGCAGGCGCAGGCGTTCGTGGCGGACGTGGGGGTGGTGGAGGACGTGCGGCGGGTGGTCGACGGGCATGTCGAGCGCTTCGGCGGCGTCGACGTGCTCGTGAGCAACGCGGGGGTCTGGCGGGCGAGCACCGCCACGGACGACCTCGACAAGACGCTCGACGACTACGACTTCGTCGTGAACACGAACCTGAAGGGGGTCTACCTGTTCGGGCGGGCGGTGATCCCGCACATGATCGTGGGCGGCGGCGGGAACATCGTGCACATCGCCAGCGACCACATCGCAACCTGCGGCACGCCCTACCGTCGCGGCTGCGACGACGCGCCCAACTGCGTCTGGAGGGACCAGGGGCCGCGTCCGACGGGCGGCGGGCCCGACATGGACCTGTACGACGCCTCGAAGTGGGGCATCAACGGCTTCACGATTCCGTGGTCGAAGGCGCTGCGGGAGCACAACGTTCGCGTGAACGGCCTCTGCATGGGGGCGACCGACTCACACATGGTGCGCACCTTCCACGAGCAGAACCCGGGCTCGGGCATCCTCGTGAATGCGATGCGAGCGGAGGACGTGGCGGCGCTCATGGTCGAGCTGATCAACGAGGGGCCGGAGGGGCGCACGGGGAACAACATCAACATCGCCGTGGGCCACCCGATCGAGCTGCCGCCCCCCGGATCGCTCTACATCTACTCGGAGGCGACGGCATGAGCCCGGGACTGCTGGACGGACAATCGGCGATCGTGACGGGGTCGGCAGGGGGCATCGGCGCGGGCTTCGCGGAAGTGCTGGCCGAGGAAGGCGCGACCGTCACCCTCTGCGACGTGAACGATGCGGTCATGGAGACGGCCGCGAACATCCGGTCGGCGGGCGGGAGCGCGCAGGCGCTCGTGGCCGACGTCTCCCGGCGCGAGGACGTCGAGCGCGTCGTCGCGGCGGCGGTGGAGGCGGGGGGCGGGCTCGACCTGCTCGTGAACAACGCCGGCCGCTGGACGCAGAGCCCGGTCACGGACGAGTGGGAGAAGGCCGTCTCGGACTGGGACCTCATCATGGACACGAACCTGAAGGGCACCGTGATGTTCGGGCGGGCCTGCGTGCCCCACCTGATCGCGAACGGCGGCGGGAACATCATCAACATCAGCACGTACTACGTGTTGCCCGCCCGCAGCGAGGGCACGAACCCTCCGGGCACCGACCTCTACGCGTCCTCGAAGTGGGCGATGAATGGGCTCACGCAGGCCTGGTCGCAGAAGCTGGCCGAGCACGGCATCCGCGTGAACGCGCTCTGCATGGGGGCGACGGACGCGCCCATGCTGCGCAACCTCTTCGACGGCGAGCCACCGGCGGACTTCGCGGCGACGTGGATGACGCCGCGTCAGATCGCAGGCCTGGGCCTCGACATCATCCGCGAGGGTCCGGAAGGCCGCACGGGCGAGAACGTGGGCGCCTGGGTCGGCGTCCCGGTCGAGCTCGGCCCCCCGAAGCCACCCCACGAGGCGATCGCCGGGACGCCGGTGCGCTAGGCGAGCGCTTGGAAGGCAGCGAGAGCGTGTTGCTCGTGGCCAGGCTCGCCGACCGCAGGTGCCGGGCTCCGTGGCGACGGTAACGCGCGCCGACCCCGCGCCCCCGCGCTCGGAGCGGCGGCTCTCGCTGCAGACGTTCTCGGCGTTCCAGTCGCGGAACTTCGCGCTGCTGTGGGCGAACAACCTGACGTTCGCGCTCTCGCAGTCGTTTCGCCAGTTCGCCTTCACGTGGCTGGCGCTGGAGCTGTTCGACACCGGGCAGGCGCTGGGGCTGATCATCTTCGCCCTGGGGTTGCCCATCCTCGTCTTCGGGCTACCGGCGGGGGCGCTGGCCGACCGCGTCGACCGGCGCCTGCTGCTCTTCGCGAGCCAGGTCGGCGGTATCGCCATCACCTTGCTGACGGCGGCGCTGATCTGGGCCGACGCGATGACGACGCCGATCACGATGGGGCTCGCGATGACCCTCGGCGCGACGGTCGCGTTCGGGCAGCCCGTTCGGGTCGCCATCGTGCCCTCGCTGGTCGAACCCTCGAAGCTGCTGAACGCCGTGACGTTGATGAGCCTGAGCCAGAACGTCTCGATGATCGCGGGGCCGGCGATGGGTGGCGCGATGGTCGCCCTGGGCGGTGTGGGGATGGCGTTCGCGGGTCAGGCGGTGCTGCTCGGGATCGGGCTGCTGGCGCTGTTGCCCCTGCGGGTTCCGCCGGTCGACCGGACCGGTCCGCCGCGCCACATGCTGGCGGAAGTGCGCGAGGGTCTCGTCTTCGTCGCCCGCCACCCGGGGATCCGCACGCTGATGCTGGTGCTGTTGACGACGGCGCTCGTGATGGCCGGCACCTTCATGACGCTGCTGCCCAAGATCTCCCTGGAGGAGCTGGAGGTCGGCCCCTTCCAGACCTCCATGTTCTTCACGGCGATGGGCGTGGGCATGCTGATGAGCTCGTTGCTGCTGGCGTCCTTCTCGCGGCTGGACCGGGCGGGCCTCTGGTTCATCGTGACGCTGGTCTGCGGCGGGACGCTCAACGCGGCGTTCGGCTTGTCGCTCTGGTACGTCCTTTCGCTCGCAATCATGTTCGCGACGGGGTGGAACGCCGGCTTCTTCACCAACCTGAACCTGACCCTGATCCAGGCGAACACCCCACATGCGGTGATGGGCCGCGTGATGAGCATCTACACGCTCAGCATGGCGGGGGGCATGCCCCTCGGAGGCCTGCTGGCGGGCCTGATGTCGGACGTGTGGGGGTCGCGGGAGTGGTTCGTAGCCTGCGGTCTCGCGCTCGTGGCCATCGGCGTCACGGTGCTGCTGACGCAACCGAACCTGCGGCGGATGCGCTCCAGCGGCGGGGAGGCCCCGGGGTAGGGGGCTACTGGCCAGCTACGTTGTCGCTGACGTGCTCGGCGCCGTCGACGTGGAGGGAGACGCCGGAGATGAAGCGGGCCTCGTCGGAGTGGAGGAAGAGGGCGGCGTAGCCGACGTCCCAGCCGGTGCCCATCTGGCCGCCCAGGGGGATGCGGCTGTTGCGCTTCGCCACGAGTTCGTCGCGGTCGGCACCGGCGGCGACGCGGGGCTCGATGGCCATGGGGGTGTTCATCGCGCCGGGCAGGATGGCGTTCACGCGGATGTTGTCGCGGGCGTGCTGGGCGGCGAGCTGCTCGGTGAGGGCGAGGAGGGCGGTCTTGGTGGCCTTGTAGCCGAGGAAGGGGTAGGCGTGGCGCGCGGCCATGGAGGAGATGTTGACGATGGAGCCGCCCCCGCGTTCGCGCATGGCGGGGATGGCCTGCCGCGAGGCGAGCCAGTGGCTCTTCAGGTTGAGGGCGACGATGGTGTCGAAGCCCTCTTCGGTTATGTCCATGGGGGAGGCGTCGCCCGCGCCCACGCTGGCGCCGACGTTGTTGTGGAGGATGTCGACGCCGCCGTAGCGGGCGACCGTCTCAGCGACCATGGCGGCGAGGCTCTCCTCGCTGGTGGCGTCGACCTCGCAAGCGCCGGCCGTCCCGCCTTCCCCAGCGATCATGGCGACGGTCTCCTCGGCCGAGGCGAGGTTGCGGTCGGCGACGACGACGGAGGCGCCTTCGCGGGCAAGGAGGATGGCGGTGGCGCGTCCGTTGCCGATGGTAGCGCCGGGCGTCTGGCCCGCTCCGACGACGATCGCGACCTTGCCCTCGACTCTGCCCGGCATGCGCTGGCCTCCCCTGCGAACCGCCTGGAAGGCGGCAACTGGCGTTCACGCTGGACGGGGGCGCGCGATGGCGTCACCCTTCCCTGCTGAACCTTCTTTCAGGATAAGGAGCCTGGCTTGCCAGTATCACTGCTCGAACGCGTCGCCCTCGTGACGGGCGCGGGCCGCGGAGTCGGCCGAAGCATCGCCATGGACCTCGCCCGACATGGCGCCAAGGTCATCGTGAACGACCTCGGGGGCACCCTCGACGGCGAGGACGAAGACGTTTCCGTGGCCGAGTCCGTCGCCCGGGAGATCGAGGCGGCGGGCGGCGCCGCCGCCGCCAACACCGGCGACGTCACCAGCTACGAAGACGCCTACAACATGGTGAAGCAGGCGATCGACACGTGGGGCCGGCTCGACATCGTCGTGTCGAACGCAGGCATCCTGCGCGATCGCGCCCTGCACAACCTGCCCGAGGCGGACTGGGCGAAGGTGCTGGCCGTCCACCTGACGGGCGGCTACAACCTGCTGCACCACGCCTGGCCGGCCTTCCGCCAGCAGCACTACGGCCGCGTGGTGCTGACGACCTCGAACTCGGGCTTCCTGGGGAACTTCGGACAGTCGAACTACGGGGCGGCGAAGGCGGGCCTCATCGGGCTGATGAACGTAGCCAAGCTCGAGGGCGAGAAGTACAACGTGATGGTGAACTGCCTCAATCCGGGGGCGGCCACACGCATGACGACCTCGGTGCGGGAGATGGACCCGGAGCGGATGGCGGCCATGAGCCCGGACCTCGTGGCGCCGGCGGTCACCTACATGTGCAGCGACTCGTGCACGACGAGCGGGATGGTCATCAACTCGGGCGGCGGCTCCTTCGGGCGAGCGGCGATCGTGCAGAATGAGCGGGTCGCCATCGCGGACGCGACGGCGGACGACGTGGAGGCGCACTGGGACGCGATCACGAGTCTCGACAACTCCGAGGTCTGGTGGTCGGTGCGCGAGACGCGGGCCGACCACGAGGCGGCGAAGGAGGAGTAGGGAGATGGAACTCTGCGGATTCGCCTGCGCGGGCTGGGCCCTGGTCGGGGTCGGCGTCCTGCTGGGGATGTCGTCGTTCCTGCCGGAAGGCTGGGGGCTGCGCCGGGGCTAGCGGCCCGATCCGCTCTCGATCGCGGGCGGAATCTCGCTAGAATCACGGGCGTCGCCCGCGGGCGACGGAGGTAGTCCCATGAGACCGTTCATCCTGGTTCACGGACCCCTGATCGGACCGTTTACGTGGGTTCCCGTAGCGGCCGAGCTGCGGAAGCTGGGCGCGTCCGCGGTCATCCCGGCGCTGAACTCGCCGGCCATGCGCGGGGGCTCGTACTGGAAGCACCACTGCGACCTGTTCGCGACGGAACTGGCGGACGTCTCGATGGACACGACGGAGGCGGTGCTGGTCGGGCACGAGGGGGCCGGTCCGCTGCTGCCGAAGTTGGGCGAGCAGATCGACGGTCCGGCGGCCTACGTGCTGGTCGATGCGGACCTGCCGAAGGATGGGGCGAGCCTCTTCGACATGTTCACGGACGAGGCGCACATCGAGGAATTCCGGCGGGCGGCGGACGAGCCGTCCCTGCCGCGGGGCCGGCTGGCGCCGCACGCCCCTCGGGCAGTGGCAACGCAAACCGTGAGGGAGTGGCCGCTGGACCTGCTGCGAGACGCGGTCACCCTGGCGCCGAACAACATGGCCGACGTGAACTCGACGGTGTTCGCGGGAAAGCGCCCGACGCCGATCGAGGTCCTTGAGGAGCCGCTTCCGGTACCGGCGAACTGGCCCGATGCCCCCGTCGGCTACCTGCACCTCTCGCCGACGTACGACCGTGCGGCCGCGGCGGCAGGTGCGGAGGGATGGCCAGTGCGCGCGCTGGACACGAGCCACGTGCAGATGCTGCTGGAGCCGGAGTCGATCGCGCGGGAGCTGGCGGCGCTCGCGGAGGAAGTCGCGGGGTAGGGCTCCCTCACTGCCGTTCGGCGCGCTCCGCCTCGCTTTGCGCCAGAAACTTGACGGTGACCGGCCTGAGGGGGGCGACGCCTGCCGGGACATCCTGGGTCAGCGCGTAGGCGAGGGCGGCCATCTCGGCGGCGTCGGTGTCCGCTTCATGCCAGTGCCAGGCTCGGACCTGCTCCTCGAAGGGGAGGGAGCGCCAGTTCTTCGGAGGCGGCGGGGGGTCCTCGACGGTCAGCTCGATCACGACGTGGGGCGGGTCGGTCCGCCAGTCGCCCGACGGTTCCCGGAGGAAGTGCCGGTAGGCGACGGGCACCACCGAGCCGAAGCGCTGCGTGAGGAGCCACTCCCCGACGCTCGTCGCGAACTCGTCAACCGCGCGTTCGTCGAGGACCGGCCCCTCCATGTGGTCCCCCGATCAGGTGTCCGGGCGCCTACGCCCCGAAGTCCCAGGACATGCCGTCGCGGTAGCGGCGGAGGACGTTCTTGGCGATGACGATGCGGTGCACCTCGTCGGGACCGTCCAGGATGCGCAGGGTACGGGCGCCGCGGTACATCCCCTCCAGGGGCGTGTCGGTGGAGACGCCCTTCGCGCCGTAGACCTGGATGGCGCGGTCGACGACGCGCTCGAAGGCGGCGGGCACGGCGATCTTGATGGCGGAGATGTCGGAGCGTGCATTCACGCCGGCGTCGATGCGCTCGGCGCAGTGGATGGTCATGAGGCGGGCGGACTGGATGTCGATGTAGGAGTCGGCGATGAAGCCCTGGATGAACTGCTTGTCCTGCATGGGGCCGCCGTGGACGTTGCGGGTCATGACGCGCTGCATCATGACGTCGAAGGCGCGCCACATCTGGCCGACGGAGTTCATGCAGTGGAAGACGCGGCCGGCGCCGAGGCGGTCCTGGGCGGCCTGGTGGCCGGAGCCGGTGCGCCCGAGCTGGTTGGTGACGGGCACGCGCACGTTGTCGTAGTCGATCTCGCAGTGGTCGCCGTCGTGACCCCAGACGGGGACGCTGCGGATGATGTTGAAGCCCGGGGCATCGGTGGGAACGATGATCTGGGTCATCTTGTCGCGCACGCCGCCCTCGCCGTCCTCCTCCTCGGTGCGGCACATGACGATGGCGAAGGCCGCGCGGTGGGCGCCCGATGTGAACCACTTGCGCCCGTTGATGACCCACTCGTCGCCGTCGCGGGTGGCGCGGGTCTGGATGGAGTAGGGGTCGGAGCCGGGCTGGTCGGGCTCGGTCATCGAGTAGCAGGAGCGGATCTCGCCGCGGATGGAGGGCTCGAGCCACTGCTTCTTCTGCTCCTCGGTGCCGTACTTGATGAGGATGGTCTGGTTGCCCGAGTCGGGGGCGACGACGCCGAAGAGGGGGTTGGAGAAGGGGCTCCAGGCGAGCACCTCGTTCATGTAGGCGTGGCCGAGGAAGCCGACGCCCATGCCGCCGTACTCGATCGGCAGGTGGGGGGCCCAGAGGCCCTCGGCTTTGACGCGCTCCTGGATGCGACCGCGCAGCTCGCCCGACTCGGGGGCGTCGCGGCGGAGGAGGTCCTCGTTGGGGATGATCTCCTCGGTGACGACGGCGGAGGTGCGCTGCCGGATCTCGTTGATCTCGGGGCTCAGGGTGGGGCTGTCGGCGACGGCCAGCGTTGTGGCTTCCATGGCAAGTTCCTCGCGGCCCGGGAGGGCGGAGGGGCAGTGTAGCGCGGCCTGCGTCAGCCGCGAGGGGGCGGGGGGATCAGGCGTGGTGCTCGACCCAGCGGCCGCGGAAGAGGAGGAGGTCGCCGGAGCGCACGGAGACGCGGGCGGGGGAGGTCGCGATCTCGTTGTGGACGCCGTAGGCGCTGAAGTCGAGGGAGGCGTTCTCGAGCTCCCAGCGGAGGCCGCTCGTCGTGACGCCCTCGCAGCGACCGATACCGACGAGCGAGACGACCGTGCCCTCGGGGCCATCGACCTCCGCTTCGCCGTCGACGAGCTCGATGGCGAAGCGCTCGTCGACCATGCGAACGCGCGCCCGGCGCCCGAAGCGCGCGAGCACGCTGAGGTTGGCGAGCGCGTGGTCGGCGCGACCGCCGGCGGCGCCGATGATGTCGACGGCGTCGTAACCCTCGTCGAGGCAGAGGGCGACGGCCTTCTCGAGGTCGGTGGCGTTGGGGTCGGCGTTGAGGCGGATGCGGTCGGCGGGGATGGCGTCGCGGGCGTCGCCGATGGAGTCGAGGTCGCCGGTGACGATGTCGGGCATGAGGCCGAGCGCCAGGGCGCTGCGGGCGCCGCCGTCGGCGGCGACGACGAGCGCCGCGCCCGCGCGCAACTCCTCGAGGAGCGCGGCGGAGGGCGGGTCGCCGTTGGCGATGGCGAGGGCGCGCATGGTCACAGGGAACCCGTCGCGGGGAGTGTTGTCAAAGCGGCGCTACGATCGGGGCATGGCCGAGACGTTCGTCCTGCGCCCCTTGATGGAGGCCGACCTCGCGGCGGTGGCGGCGATCGAGGACGCCTCCGACCTGCCTGAGCGCTCGCCCGAGGCGCGGCGCACGGAGCTCGGGGACGAGCGCACGCGGGGGGTGGTGCTGGAGGTGGGGGGCGAGGTCGTGGGGGTGGGGAGCCTCTGGCTGGCGCCCGACGACGCGCACATCACGTCGCTGGCGGTGGCGGGGGAGGCGCGGCGGCGGGGTCACGGGCGGCGGCTGGTGACGGCGCTCATGGCGCTTGCGGGGTCGCTGGGGGCGGAGGCGGTCACGCTGGAGGTGCGCGCCTCGAACGGGGCCGCGCGGGCGCTCTACGGGGGCTGCGGGTTCGAGGAGGTGGGGGAGCGCCGCCGCTACTACCCCGACGGCGAGGATGCGGTCATCATGACGCGCGCGCTCGGGGTTGAGGCGCGGGCGGCTAGCGACGCTCGTGGGTAGAATCCCGCGCATGCCCGCAGCCGACGCAGACCGGACCCGCATCGAGGCGCAGATCGCGCTCATCCCGCGCCTGCGCGGCACGGGCCCCAACCCGTTCGAGTACGACCAGTGGGACGCGCGCACGGTCGAGGTGCTGACGGCGGCGTTCGGGGCGGAGTCGGACGAGGTGGCGCGCTACCAGCGCGACGTGGGGGAGGGGGGCCGGGTGGCGGGCGTGCGCGGCAACGCCGCCAACATGACGCTCAACATCCACGGGCAGTGGGGCATCCTGGAGCGCCTGGAGCGGGCGGAGTCGCTGCTCCGGGAGCTGGCGGCGGGGTAGGGGCGCGTATTCGCGCAAACGTGAATAAGGCGCATCCATATTCAAGTTTATATGCTAACCTTGAATGTGGTACCCCGAGATGGCCAGTTTTGAGACTCGACGCTGGGAAGGCGTGGACCCCGGACTGACCCGGCGAGACCGCCGTCCCTGCGACTACGCGGTGTACCCGGCGGATCCACTGGCGAACCGTCGTTTCGTCTTCGAAGGAGATGTGGCGGCGGATTTGGCGGACGCGGAAGCAGCGATTGTGCGGCTGAACGTCGAGGCCGGGGCGCTCGCAGACACGGAAGCGCTCGCGCGGCTCCTGCTTCGCGCGGAGTCGGTGGCCTCTTCCCGGATCGAGGGCCTGGAGATCGGCGGACGACGCCTGCTCCGGGCCGATGCCGCCCGGAGGCTCGGTGAGACGCCCCGCGACGTGACGGCGGTGGAGGTGCTGGGGAACATCGACGCCATGGCGTGGGGCGTGGAGGCTGTCGGCGAGGGCGACCCGATCACGGTCGACACCGTGCTGGAAGTGCATCGTCGCCTGGTAGCCGGCACGAGCCTCGAACCGCACGGGGGTCGTTTCCGGACGGTCCAGAACTGGATAGGCGGAAGCAGCTACAACCCGTGCTCGGCGGCGTTCGTGCCCCCGCCTCCCGAGGATGTCGCGGGGCTCATGGATGACCTCTGCGAGTTCTGCAACGACGACTCGCTGCCGCCGCTGGCGCAGGCAGCCATCGCCCATGCGCAATTCGAGACCATTCACCCCTTCATCGACGGCAATGGGCGGACGGGGCGGGCCCTGATTCACCTCGTACTGCGCCGGCGCGGGCTCGGCCTGCGTGTGCTGCCGCCGATCTCGCTCATCCTGGCGACCTGGGTTCGCGAGTACATCGCCGGCCTGACCAGCTTCCGCCACGAGGGCGCGCCGGATTCGGAGGAGGCGCAGGCGGGGCTGAATCGCTGGGTCGCACTGGCGGCGGTGGCCTGCCGGAGGGCGGTCGACGACGCCACGGGCTTCGAAGAGCGGGTGCGGGCGCTCCAGGCTTCGTGGCGCGAGCGCATCGGCCGGGCGCGCCGGGACTCGGCCGTCCACCTGCTCATTGATGCGCTGCCCGCCGCTCCCGTCCTCACGACGGCGACGGCGGCCGACCTCATCGGGCGGTCGGTGCAGGCGACGGGGCAGGCGGTCGAGCGGCTGATGGCGGCGGGGGTGCTCACGCAGATCACGGTCGGGCGGCGTAACCGGGCGTTCGAGGCGCCGGAGCTGATCGAGGCGTTCACAGCGCTGGAGCGGCAGCTCGGGAGCCCCGAGGGGGACACCCTGGTCTCGGACCCCTCGCGGCGCGTGCCTCGACGGCGGCAGTGAGCGTTCCAGCCGGCCCCGTAGGCCCGGAATTGGTACAATTGCCTTAGCGGTTTCGACGACCGCCCCCGACCGGAGTTGCCGCGGATGAGCATGGAAGAGACCACCACGATCCGGCCCATCGACCTCGAGCAGGAGATGCGCACGAGCTACCTCGATTACGCCATGAGCGTGATCGTGGCGCGGGCGCTGCCGGACGTGCGCGACGGCCTCAAACCGGTCCAGCGGCGCATCGTCTGGGGCATGTTCGACGGGGGCGCGCGGTCGGGGGCGGCCTACCGCAAGTCGGCCGGCATCGTGGGCGACGTGATGGGTCGCTACCACCCGCACGGCGACAGCCCCGTCTACGAGGCGATGGTGCGCCTGGCGCAGGACTTCTCCATGCGCTACCCGCTCGTCGACGGGCAGGGGAACTTCGGCAGCGTCGACGGCGACCCGCCGGCGGCGATGCGCTACACCGAGGCCCGCCTGGCGACGATGGCGGAGGAGCTCGTCGCCGACATCGACCAGAACACGGTGGACTTCGAGCCGAACTACGACGGTCGCTACCAGCAGCCGGAGATCCTGCCCTCGCGCCTGCCGAACCTGCTGCTGAACGGCTCCTCGGGCATCGCGGTGGGGATGGCGACGAACATCCCGCCGCACAACCTGGAGGAGATCGTCGACGCGGCCACGCTGCTCATCGACAACCCGCAGGCGACGCTCGACGACCTGCTCGAGATCGTGCAGGGGCCGGACTTCCCCACGTCCGGCATCGCGCTGGTGGGGAAGGAGCGCGAGCAGGTCAGGCACGCGTACGGCGAGGGTCACGGGCGTATCACGGTGCACGCGCGCACGGCGGTGGAGGAGGGGAACCGGGGGCGGACGCAGCTCATCATCACGGAGCTGCCCTACCAGGTGAACAAGGCGACGCTGATCGAGAAGATCGCGAACCTCGTGCGAGAGAAGAAGATCGAGGGCATCGCCGACCTGCGCGACGAGAGCGACCGGAACGGACTGCGGGTGGTGATCGAGCTGAAGCGGGAAGGGTCGGCGCAGCAGATCAAGAACCTGCTCTACAAGCACACGGCCATGCGCTCGACGTTCGCGATCAACATGATGGCGATCGTCGACGGGGCGCCACGGCGGGTGGGCCTGAAGCGCGCGCTCGACCTGTTCCTGGACCACCGGCGCGAGGTCCTGAGGCGCCGCAGCGAGTTCCAGCTGGAGAAGGCCCGGGACCGCGAGCACATCCTGACCGGTCTGCTGCGCGCCATCGACCTGCTGGACCGGGTAATCGCGACGATCCGGGGGGCGGAATCGGCGGCGGCGGCGCTGGACCTGCTGCAGGCCGAGCCGTTCGAGTTCTCGGAGGCACAGGCGCGCGCCATCCTCGACATGCAGCTGCGGCGCCTGGCCGCGCTGGAGCGGCAGGAACTGCAGGACGAGCACCAGGAGCTGATCGAGCGCATCGCTTACCTGGAGGATCTGCTCGCGAACCCGCGCAAGATCGACTTCCTCATCAAGGACGACCTGGCGGAGTTGCGGGAGGAGTACGGCAACGGGCGTCGCACGGAGATCGTGGAGGGCGACCCAGAGAGCTTCCGCGAGGAGGACCTGGTGGCGCACGAGGAATGCGTCATCACGCTCAGCCTGCGCAACTACGTGAAGCGCACGAAGCTCGAGGAGTTCCGCACGCAGCGCCGGGGCGGCCGGGGCAGCCGGGGGGCGGCCATCCGGGAAGAGGACGCGGTGATGAAGCTCGTCGTGGGCGACACCCACGACAACATCCTCTTCTTCACCGACCAGGGGAAGGTCTACCACCTCCGCGCCTACGACATCCCCGACTCGAAGAAGCAGGCGAAGGGCACCTTCATCACGAACCTGGTCGAGATGGACCAGCGCGAGCGGGTCACTACGATCGTCGTCGTGAAGGACTACGAGCACGACTTCATGGTGCTGGCCACGCGCCAGGGCCAGGCGAAGAAGACGCCGCTGAAGGAGTTCGCGGAGGTGCGCCGCAACGGGAAGATCGCGATGCGCCTGGACGACGGCGACGAGCTAATCGCGGCGCGGCTGGCATCCGAGAAGAGCGAGGTCCTGCTCGTTTCGAGCGACGGAAAGGCGATCCGGTTCGGCGTGGGCGAGCTGCGCAGCGCGAGCCGCGTAAGCGGCGGCGTGCGCGGGATGAAGCTGCGCGCGGACGCCTACGTGGTCGGGATGGAGGCCGTGGAGCCGAACGGGCACCAGTTGATCGTGATCACGGAGCGGGGCTTCGGCAAGCGCACGGAGATGCAGGAATACCCGGTGAAGGGCCGTGGCGGCCAGGGCGTGATCACGCTCCACCTCACCCCGAAGACGGGCAACGTGGCGGCGGTGCGCATGGTGGAGCCGAACCACGAGCTGATGCTCGTCTCGGAGGACGGCATCCTCATCCGCACGAAGGTCGACTCGATCAGCCTGATGGGCCGGAACACGCAGGGCGTGACCGTGATGAAGGTGGGCGAGAACGACCGCGTGGCGAGCATCGCCAACTTCGACCCGGGCGATTCGCGCCAGCGGCGGGCGGCGCAAGCCGAGCTGCCGATGAACGGCCGATCGAACGGAAGCGCTCCGGCAGAGGAGGAAGCGGAGGAGGAGTAGGGCGGGGGCTCGCCGCTAGTCGAGTCCGAAGAGCGCGTCGAGGCCGACGACGAGGCCTTCGGTCTCCCTGACCGCCTTCACGGCGGCGAGGACGCCCGGCATGAACGAGTCGCGGCCGGTGCTGTCGTGGCGCAGCGAGAGCGTCTGGCCGAGCCCGCCGAGGAGCACCTCCTGGTGCGCCACGAGCCCGGGCAGGCGCACGGAGTGCAGCGTCACGCCGCCGACCTCCCCGCCGCGCGTATCGGGCACGGTCTGGACCTCGGCCTCGACGCGCTGGAAGGGCTCGCCGCGGGCCTCGACCATCTGCTCGGCGGTTGCTTTTGCGGTCCCGCTGGGGGCGTCGACCTTGCCGGCGTGGTGGAGCTCGATGATCTCGGCGTGGTCGAAGAAGCGGGCGGCCTGGCGGGCGAAGTACATCAGGAGGACGGCGCCGATGGCGAAGTTGGGGGCGACGACGACCCCGACCTTGCGCGCGGCCGCTTCCTCGCGGAGCTCCTCGAGGAAGGCGGCGGGGAGGCCGGTCGTGCCGATGACGAGACGGACGCCGCGCTCGAGGGCGGCGCGGGCGAGGACGGGGGTCCATGCGGCGTTCGAGAAGTCGACGACGACCTCGGGGCTCTGGGCATCGAGAGCGGGGGCGGCGTCCCGGTAGAGGGGGAGCCCCTCGCAGGAGTCGCCCTCACCGAGCGCGTCGATGAAGGCGAGGGGTTCCGTGGCGGAGTCGGCGGCGGCGGCGAAGGCCACCTGCCGACCCATGTTGCCGCTTCCGGAGATGACGATCGGGATGCTGTCCATGACGGGCGATTGTACCCCCGCGGTGGCGGGGGCGGTCCGCGTCAAGAGTGCGACAGGGGGCGTTGCCGCTCACGGGGGACGGCCCTATTCTGCCGCCGATGAGCGAGCTATCGGCACAGGTGCCCGAGAGGCCGGGGGCGCGGCGGGCGGCAAACGAGCAGGCGGTGAAGCTGGCGGTCGCCGGACGCTGGCAGGAGGCGGCGGCGCTCAACCGCGAGCTGATCGCACGCTTCGGCGACGACGCCGAGGTTTACAACCGGCTGGGCAAGGCGTTCACGGAGCTGGGCAGGATCAAGGACGCGCGCCTCGTGTACGAGAAGGCGCTGGAGGTCGACCCCACGAACGCGATCGCGCAGCGCAACCTCACGCGGCTGGAGCAGCTGAAGGACGAGGGGCCCGCAGCCGAGCCCGCGGCGCAGATGAGCCGGGGGCTGTTCATCGAGGAGGTGGGGAAGGCGGCGGTCGTGCGGCTGGAGGCGGGACGTCCCGACGCGCTCGGGGCGCTGGACGCGGGCGACGCGGTGGAGCTGGAGGTGCGGGGGAACGCCGTCAACGCGGTCACGCCGGGGGGCGTCTACCTGGGAATGGTGGAGCCGCGGGTGGGGCTGAGGCTGGCGCGCCTGATGGACGGGGGGAACCGCTACTCGGCGGCGCTCGTGAGCACCGGCGACGCGCCCCGCGTCATCGTGCGCGAGGAGTACCAGGACCCGTCGCAGGCGGGCAAGGTGAGCTTCCCCAAGTCCAGCATCAACGAGGTGCGCGCCTACACGCGCCGGGACTTCCTGCGCGAGGACGTCGATGACCTGGCCGAGGACGAAGACGGCCCGGCGGACGCGGGGGCCCCTGCGGACGAGCTCCCGGAGGAAGGCTGGCAGGAGACCCGCATCGAGTACGAGACCGAGGACGAGGCGAAGGCACGAGAGGAAGAAGACGAGGATGACGATGACGAGTTCGACTGAGCCCCACAGCCACCACAGCGTCGTACCCGACCCACGGGTGCGGGCCGTTCTCGACCGCCTGCACGCGGCCGCCGAGGCGGAGATGGAGGCGTTCACGCAGGAGCCCCCGCCCGACCCACCCCCGGAGCCGGGGCCCTTCAACGCCGAGGGGGCGGCCGAGTTCTTCGCCGACAAGTACATCTCGCTGGAGCGGGAGCAGGGCAACTTGCTCTACCTGCTGGCGCGATCGCTGGGGGCGCGGCGGGCGGCGGAGTTCGGCACCTCCTTCGGGGTCTCGACGATCTACCTGGCGGCGGCGATCCGGGAGAACGGCGGCGGGGTCGTCATCGGTAGCGAGATCCAGCCGTCGAAGGCGGCAGTGGCGCGGGCGAACCTGGAGGAGGCGGGGCTCTCGGAGTTCGCGGAGATCCGCGTCGGGGACGCACGCGAGACGCTGGCGGACCCGGGCGGGCCGCTCGACCTCGTGCTCATCGACGGGTTCCCCAACCTGAACCTGACGATGCTGCAGCTCCTCGCGCCGCACGTGCGCATGGGGGGCATGGTGATGGCGGACAACGTGGGCTCGTTCCCGTTCGAGATGCAGCACTACGTGGCGTGGGCGCAGGATCCGGCCAACGGCTTCGCCTCGGCGACGCTCCCCCTGCGGGGCGGGACGGAGCTCTCGCTGCGGGTTGCGCCGGCCAGCGCCGATTGAACATAGGCCCTACGCGTTCCTACGATGGCGCGTCGGCTATCGCCCGACGCCGGCAACCGCCGGAGAGGACACATCCCGTGACATCCGCCCTCATTGAGGCTCGCGGCCTCGTGAAGCACTACGGCGACTTCGTCGCGGTCGACGACATCTCGTTCGACATCCGCGAGGGGGAATGCTTCGGCGTGCTCGGCCCGAACGGGGCGGGGAAGACGACGACGATCCGGATGATCACGGCGACCTCGCCCGTGACCGCGGGGGCGCTGCGGGTGGCGGGGCTGGACGTGGCGGAGGCGCCCCGCAAGGTGAAGGCCGTGCTGGGCGTCGTGCCGCAGGACGACAACCTCGACCCGGACCTGCTCGTGCGCCAGAACCTCGAGGTGTACGCGCGCTACTTCGGGCTGGGCCGCGACGAGGTGCGCCAGCGCATCGACGAGGCGCTCGAACTCTTCCAACTCGACGACCGCGCCACCTCGAACGTGGACGACCTCTCGGGCGGGATGCAGCGGCGGCTCACAATCGCGCGGGCGCTGGTGAACAACCCGCAGGTGCTCATCCTCGACGAGCCCACGACGGGGCTCGACCCGCAGGCCCGGCACCTGGTCTGGCAGCAGCTGCGGCTGCTCAAGAGCCGGGGCGTGACGATGCTGCTGACGACGCACTACATGGAAGAGGCGACGCACCTCTGCGACCGGCTTGTGATCATGCATCGGGGGAAGATCCTGGTCGAAGGGCGGCCGCACGACCTGATCGCGGAGGTGGCGGGGCCGCAGGTGCTGGAGCTGCGGCTGCCCTCGCCGGAGCGCGACGCGCTCCTGGCCGAGTTCCCGCAGGGCGACGGCTTCTCCGTGGAGCAGGTGGAGGACCTGACCTATGTGTTCGGCGGGGGCTCCGCCTCGGCGATGGCGGCGGAGCGCGTGGGCGACCCGCATCGCGCGCACCTGCGCCCGGGGAACATGGAGGACGTGTTCCTGCTGCTCACGGGCCGGGGGCTGCTCGATTGACCGCGTTCGCCCTGACCCCGGACGTCTCCTTCGGCGCGTACCGCGTCTGGCAGCGGAACCGCGACGCGACGCTGCGCAACTGGAAGACCGAGTTCCTGGGGATCGCGATCGAGCCGTTCGCCATCATCCTCGCGCTGGGGCTGGCGCTGGGGCAGTTCGTGGAGCTGGACAGCGGCGAGAAGTACGTCGAGTTCCTGGCGCCGGGCCTGATGGCGCTCTTCCCCATGTTCGCGGCCACCTTCGAGTGCGCCTGGGGCAGCTACGTGCGCCTCGAGATGCAGGGCACCTACGAATCGATCATCGCGACGCCCATCAGCGTCGACGACGTGATCACGGGGGAGATCCTGTGGGGCACGACGCGGGCGCTCGTGAACGGCAGCTACATCCTGCTCGTGGCCACCATCCTGAACCCGTGGCTGCACATGGTGGACTCGCCGTGGGCCATCCTGGCGGTGCCCGTGGGCGTGCTGCCCGGGCTGCTGTTCAGCTCCATCTCGATCTGCTTCGCCTCGATCGCGCGGGCGATGAGCCACTTCGCCTACTTCTTCAACCTCGTGATCAACCCGCTCTTCTGGTTTGGCGGCGCGTTCTTCCCCTTCGACGCGATGCCGCGCTGGGTGCAGATCCTGGGCTGGTTCATGCCCCTCAAGCACGTGGTCGACATCTACCGGGGACTGATCACGGGGAACCTGGAGTGGGGAATGCTGGGCAGCCTCGCGTGGCTGGCGGTGGTGACGGTGTTCTTCTACGTGCTGGCGGTGAAGCTGATGCGGCGGCGGCTCATTCACTGAAGGGTCGGGGGCAGCACAGGTCCCCGATGAGGCCCTTGACAGGCCACCTGACCGTCTATACGTTCGTATTACGTGAGAATCACGGGGTTCGAGTGGGATGACGACAACGAACCGCACGTGGCCCGGCACATCGCCCCGGACGACGTTGAAGCCATCCCTCAGAGCCGCTACCTGTCCCTTCGCAACAAGCGTTCAGGCAGCGGAGACTACAAGGTCATCGGGCGCGACCGAGGCGGGAGGCTGATCACCGTCGTGGTGGCAGCCACCGACTCACCCACAGTCTGGCGTCCCATCACTGCAATGCAGGCCAATAGACATGAACGCACCCTTGCAGAAAGGGCAGGTATCTAGCATGAGCGAGCGAGACGACTGGGATTACGAGAACGCAGAGGTCCACGAACCGGAGCGGGAAGTGAAGAGCGTGTACTCACTTCGCTTCTCGGCCAAGGAGATCGCCGATATCCGCGAGGCTGCGAAGCGCGAGGGCGTGACGACAAGCGAGTTCATCCGCACGGGCGCCCTGTCGCGCGCGAAGACACAGACAATTCCCGCAGAGGTTGTGAAGGCCCTGGCGCTGGCCCTCGTGAACATCTCCGAGCGCTACGAACTCTCGGGTGTTGCCGACGGCGAAGGGGGTTCGGTCGAGGATCTCGCGGGATGGCTGAACAAGCACTCGCTGGACACCCGATCGGCCTAGCCCTCAGGGGCAGGCGAGCAGGTCGCGGAAGACCTCGGAGCGGCCGGGCGTTCCGGTCGTGTCAGGCACGAGGCTGGCGATGCCGCGCGTGACCGCGAGAATGACGTGGCCGCCCTCGCCGCGGAAGGCGACCGTGACCGTGTGGCCGGTCGTGCCGGCCAGTGGCAAGGCGTGCTCGCCGTCCTCGCTGACGAGCGGGAGCTGGAAGCAGGCGTCGCCGCGGTAATCCTCGGTCGAGCCGCCCGACCAGCGCGCGATCGGCCCCTCGTCGTCCGACAGCCAGAGGTCCATGACGGCGCCCGGCTCGCTGTCGATGTCGAGGAGGATGGCGAGGGCGGGGGTGCCGTTCTCGAGCTCGCCGAAGCGGGCAAGGTCGACGGTGAGTCGCCAGCCCTCGGGGGCGGGGACGTCGGCGGGGGGCTCGTCGCGCGGGTCGAAGGCGAGCAGGGCGGGGGTCGTGACGCCCAGGAGCGCCTTGGCCGAGGGCGAGGTGAGCCACGACTTGTCGCGCGTGCAGCCCGCGAGCGCCGTCACGGCGAGCAGCGCGAGCGCGACGACGGCGAGCGCCTGAGGCACTCGCCGTCGATCGGCTTCCGTGGGCCGGGGACTAGCTATTGACGGTCGCTCCCTGAAGCCGCGAGCGGACGTTGAGCATGCGGTTGAGCGCCGTCATGTACGCCTTCGCGCTGGCGACGATGATGTCGGTGTCGGCGGCGCGGCCGGTGTAGGTCTGGCCCTCGTCCTCGATGCGGATGGTGACCTTGCCCTGGGCGTCGATGCCCTCCGTCACGGCGTTCACGCTGAACTCGGTGAGCTCGGGCGAGAGGCCCGTGATGCGGTTGATGGCGCGGTAGACGGCGTCGACGGGGCCGGTGCCGGTGGCGGCGTCGGTGAGGATGTCGCCCTCGGGGGAGAGGAGGCGGAGGGTGGCGGTCGGGGTGGCGTGGTCGCCGCTGGAGACCTGCACGTGCTCGATGCGCCAGACATCCCCCGCGAGCGTGGCCGTCTGCAGGATGTCGCCCGCGATTGCCTCGAGGTCGCGGTCATCGACCTCGATCTTCTTGTCGGCGAGCTCCTTGTAGGCGCTGAAGACGCGGTTGAGCTCCTCCTCGGTGAGCTCGTAGCCGAGGCCTTCCATGTGCTGCTTGAAGTAGTGGCGACCGGAGAGCTTGCCGAGCACGAGCTGGGTGCCCTGGGGGATGCCGATCTCGGTCGGGTCCATGATCTCCCAGGTTTCGCGCAGCTTGAGGATGCCGTCCTGGTGGATGCCGGAGCCGTGGCGGAAGGCGTTCTTGCCGACCACCGCCTTGTTCCACTGCACGGGCATGCCGGAGAGGCGCTCCACGAGGGCGCTGGAGCGGTAGATCTCCTTCGTGTCGATGTCGCAATCGACATCGCCCAGGTAGTCCTTGCGCGTCTTGATGGCCATCACGACCTCCTCGAGGGAGGTGTTACCGGCACGCTCGCCGATGCCGTTGATGGTGACCTCGACCTGGCGGGCGCCGTGCTCGATGGCGGTCATCGTGTTGGCGGTGCACATGCCCAGGTCGTTCTGGCCGTGGAAGCTGAGGCGCGCCTTGTGGATGTTGGGTACGTTCTCGCGGATCTGGTCGAAGAGCGAGCCCAGCTCGGAGGGGATGGCGTAGCCGACGGAGTCGGGGATGTTGATGACCTTCGCGCCGGCGTCGATGCAGCGTTCGACGATGGTGTAGATGAAGTGCGGGTCGGAGCGGGTGGCGTCCATGGGGCTGAACTCCACGTTGCTCGTGTAACTCGCGGCGTGCTTCACCATCGCCTCGGCCTGGGTGAGCACCTGCTCGCGGTCCTTGCGGAGCTGGTGGGCCATCTGGATGTCGCTGCTGTTGATGAAGACGTGGATACGGGGATCCTCGGCTTCCTTGATGGCATCCCAGGCGGTGTCGACGTCGGACTCGACGGCGCGGGCGAGGGCGCAGATGGTGGAACCGCGGACCTCGCGCGAGATGGTCTGGACGGCTTCGAGGTCGCCGGGCGTGGAGCAGGGGAAGCCCGCCTCGATGATGTCGACGCCGAGCTTTTCGAGCTGCTTCGCGATCTCGAGCTTCTCCTCAGGGGTGAAGGCGATGCCGGCGGACTGCTCGCCATCGCGCAGGGTGGTATCGAAGATGTGGATCTTTTCGGGCATCGGGATGGTTCCTCCGAGGGGATGCTCAGGGCCCGATCGCGCGGCCGGGGCGCGAGGTATCGGGCTTGGGGATGTCAGGATCGATCGCGGCGCTTGGCGCGAGGGCCGCGGCGCAAGCTCACCCGAGGGTGCGCCCCGGCGAGACCGGGGCGAGGGCGCTCTCCATGTGGACCGCGACGTGTGCGGACATCTTCCGTCAAGTCTCGCGCGGGGGCGGCTCAGCCGCAAGGGCGGGCGACACCCGTTTCCCTAGCCGCCCAAGGCGCGAGCGCGTAGCCTCCCGGCATGCCACGACAAGACGACGAACAGCTGCTCAACGGCGAGTTGGCACGCCTACTGCGAGGACAGGGTGTCCCTGCCGAAGCCGAGCAACGCGAGAAGCGGAAGAAGATGGACGTTGTCGCGACCGTCGACAACATCCGCGTCGTCCTCGAAGCAGAGACGGGCTTCAAGAAGAAGCTACAGGCCATCAAAGATGCGGATGCCCGCCTCAAGCAGGGGCTCACCAACCTCGCATTCGCGGTCTGCTACGCCGATGGAATGACCGTCCCCACCATGGCTGGGGCAACGATCATGTGGACCCTGCGAAGCCGAGGTGAGTCCGGCCCGGACGCGCAAGAGGGACCTGGGTCTCACGCAGAGTGGCAGGAAGGTGAAGTCGCTCAACTGGCTAACGCTGTGCGGCTTGCCCCCAGCCGCATCGGCGACGCGGACAAACTTGCCTACCAGCTCTCGGGCGCGCTCGACGCTGCGGTTCGGCGGCTGACAAGGGAGACCCGCGCAGCGCTTGCGCTCAAGTTGGATCTTCCCCGCACCAAGGAGAGCCACGCCGAACACGACGACGGCTACTTCACCGCCGCCAAGCGCGGTCTGCTCGTCGTCGCGACTGCGATGCTGTTCCACCATCGGCTGCAGGGGCATCTGCCGGAGGAAGTGCCAGCAGCAGCGCCTGACGGCTGGGGCGGCGCGTGGCCGCCGATCTGGCCACCCATCTCGGCCACCAACTGCGCCGAGGCTGGCGACACCATCCAAGCGCATCGGGAGGCTTGGCGGGGAGTCCTCGCCGTCGACTACCGGCCAGTATTCCAGACTGCCATTGCGGCCCTCGACGCCCTGCCTTCATCTCCCGACACCGAGCAAGTCATTCGCGACCTCGCCGGGCGGATCGCAGGTGTCGCAGGCCAGACGGTGGGGCTGCGTCACGACTTGCTCGGGCGGGTCTTCCACCGCGTGCTCGACACCGCCCGCTACGACGGCTCGTTCTACACCTCGACCGCAGCAGCCACCCTGCTGGCGGGCCTCGCCCTACGTGAGGACGACGCCAATTGGAGCGACGCCGACACAGTTGCCAACCTACGTATCTGTGACCCTGCTTGCGGCACGGGCACGCTGCTAATGGCAGCAGCGGAACGGATCCGCACCCTGCGAGGCCGTGAAGGGGCTCTGGACGACGACGCAGAGGCGCTTCTTGGGGAGGCCCTGGTTGAGGAAGTGCTGTGGGGCTACGACATCAATGTGACAGCGACTCATATGGCGGCCTCGACGCTGGGCATGCTTTCGCCGAAGACACAGTTTCGGAGGATGAACATCCATCGCACGTTGCTGGGCGTCTTCGACGGGCAGCCCTACTTAGGGTCCTTGGAGTTCTTGGCGGGCCAGCCGCGACTGGCGGCTTGGCCTTCAATCTCGCAGCAAGTCGACACCGGCGAGCCCGAGCCACCGCCTCCGATGGACCTTGTGATCATGAACCCGCCATTCACCCGCGATAGCCTGCGGCATGACCAGTTCAGCAGGAAGGATGAATTGGCGATAAAGACCCGGGAAAAGGACATGCTAAGCGGGAGGTCGTTCCAGGCAGCTGCGCGCCTCCACTCTTCAGGCGGCATGTTCGGCGTACTCGGGGCGAACATGCTCAAGCACGACAGTGGAGCGATGGCGATAATCCTGCCCTCTGTTGCTGCAACCGCACCAGGCAACCTTGCTCTGAGGCAATTCCTTGCAGGAGAATTTCACGTGGAGTCAGTGGTTAGTTCCCACGATCCACAGCGAATCTATTTTTCGGAAAATACGGCCATCGGTGAGATTTTAGTTGTCTGTCGCCGCTGGGATTCAAGTGAGCCAAAGCCACCAACTAGATTTATCAATCTCACCGAAAATCCGGCGACCGCAAATGATGCTTTGGTACTAGCGTCAAAACTCGAAAAGGGCTCCGCTAGCTCATACACCGAACAAAGCATAGCTGAGGCGCGTATCTTCGAGGGCGACTGGAACGCTGTAAATTTTCTTTCTCCGTATCTGGTTGAGGAATACAGAAGGTTGGCTACCAACACCGGTCCAGTTCCTTTCTGTCAACTCGCCGAGCTTGCCGAAGTAGGGCCAGCGGGACAACGCATACGCGACGCGTATACCAAGTCGGAAGTCCCTACTCTCTCAGGCCGGCGAGCCTTGTGGCACCACAAGACAGAAAGCACTACATCAATGCACGCTGCCCCGGATGCATTCATCGAGCCGAAGCCAGACAAGCGGGACCTGGCGGACAAGTACTGGGAACAGCGCAGCACAATGCTAATCGCGGCCCGGATGCGATTGAATACCAGCCGCGTGGCAGCAGTGGTGCTTGACGGGCCCGCTGTCGGCTCACTTTGGGTTCCTCTCAGACCCCGAGACAACGACTCGGCCACAGCCGAAGCCCTGTGCCTGTTCATGAACTCCACACCGGGGCTCTTGGCGTTACTTGGGGGGAGGGCGAATCGCGTGCCTTCATACCCTTGGTTCTCGATCGACGCTCAACGTGCTATGCCTGTGCCCGACTTTCGGATCCTTGGCAAGACAACAAGAGACGCGCTCGCTGAGGCGTTCCAAGAGTTCCGCGACCAGCCGCTGGCACCTCTGCCCGAACTGGCGACGGACTCCGCCCGCCGGGGGATTGACGCCGCCGTTTCAGAAGCGCTTGGTTTGGAAGCTGAGTGGATCGCCGGTGTCCGAAGCTTCCTTGCAGAGGAGCCATCAGTGACTAACCGGCGGTGGACAGGGCTGCGGTAGGCTGCCGGGATGGCGATCTGCACCGCCGAGCTGGAGGCGCTCTGGGCACGCGTCCGGGAGCGCTACGGGAGCTACCTGCTCGTGCTTCCGGGCGACCCGAGCTTCATCTGCCAGCCGCACGAGTGCGACGCCTACTGCTGCCGCGCCTTCAACGTCTCGGTGGGCGCGGGCGAAGCGGAGCGGCTGCGGGAGTCCAGCGGCCTGCCTGCCTCCCGCTTCCTGGAGAGCGAGGACGGCGTGCCGATCGCGCTGCCGCTGGCGGCGCCGTTCGTGCTGGGCCGGAGCGAGGGGCACTGCGTCTTCCTGAGCGCCGAGCTGACCTGCGACCAGTACGAAGCGCGACCCGACCCTTGTCGCTCCTACCCGCACCAGGTCGTGTTCGTCGACGCCGCGAGCGGGAAGCCGGCGCAGCCGTCTCCGGAGGCGGGGCGGCGGGCGGTGGAGGCGGCGGCCGCGGGGCGGTTGGAGGAGGGGCCGGCGCCCCTCCTGCTGCGCCACGACCAGTGCCCGGGGTTCACCGGCCCGCCCTCGACCGAGAAGGCGTGGGCCGACCTGCTGCGGGAGACCTACGCCCGATCCGTGGACGGCACGGGCGAGGTGGTAAGCTCGCCGCCGTGAGCCGACGAGCGAAACTCCCCAGCGTGCGCCCGGAGGTCGAGCGCATCACCGACGACGTGATCGCGGTGCGGCGCGACCTGCACCGGCACCCCGAGCTCTCCTGGAAGGAGGAGCGCACGCAGCGCGTCATCCTCGAGGAGCTGGGGAAGCTCGACCTGGAGGACGTGCGCCCCATCGCGAACACGGGCGCGACGGCGCTGGTGAGGGGCGGCAAGAAGGGTCCATGCGTGCTCTGGCGGGCCGACATCGACGCCCTTCCCGTCCCGGAGAAGTCAGGGGTGCCGTTCGCGTCGGAGAACGAGGGCGTGATGCACGCCTGCGGTCACGACACGCACGCCGCCATCGCGCTGGGACTGGCGCAGATCGCCTCGGAGGCGCGGGAGTCGCTGGCAGGGAGCGTGCGCTTCGTCTTCCAGCCGGCGGAGGAGGCCTCCGGCGGGGCGGCGCTGTGCATCCAGGAAGGCATCCTGAAGAAGCCGAACGTCGACCGCTGCCTGGGGCTGCACATCAGCGCGGACGTGCCGGTCGGGGAGATCAACGTGGCGCCGGGGCCTTTCTTCGCCTCGCCCACGAGCCTGCGCATCACGATCACTGGCCGGGGCGGGCACGCGGCCTCCCCCCACCAGTCGGTCGACGCGGTGGTCGTGGCGGCGCACGTCATCACGGCGCTGCAGACGGTCGTGAGCCGCACGCTGCCGCCGCTGGAGACGGCCGTGCTGACCATCGGGAAGCTGGAGGCGGGCTTCCGCGGGAACGTGATCGCGGAGTCGGCGGAGCTGCGGGGCACGATCCGCACCTACAGCGACCGCGTGCGGGAGCGGATGGTGTCGAAGGTGGAGGACGTGGTGAGCGGCGTCTGCGCGGCGTTCGGCGCGACGGCCGAGATCAGGCACAAGACGAGCTGTCCGCCGCTGGTGAACGACGAGGCGGTGACGGCGTTCGTGGAGGCGGAGGGGGAGCGCTACTTCGGCGTGCCGGCGCGGGTGTCGCGGGGGATGGGGGCGGAGGACATGGCGTATTTCCTGGAGGAGCGTCCGGGCTGCTACTTCTGGCTGGGGGCGCGCAACGAGGTCAACGGCGTCGCCGGCCGCCACCACGACCCGGGCTTCATCATCGACGAGCGCGCCATTCCCCTGGGGATGGAGTTCGGGATGCGCCTGATCGAGGGCTCGCTGGTCGAGCTGGCGGGCTAGCCCCTTCCCCTAGATGCCCCAGAGCCTTGCGGCGTTGCCGCCGACGACGAGCCTGGCCTGGTCCTCGGGGAGGGCGTCGAAGAAGGACTTCACGAGGCCGCGGCTCTCGCCCAGGGTGCTCTCGGGGTGGGGGTAGTCGGCCGACCAGAGGGCGTGCTCGGGACCGATGTCGTCGAGGAGCTTGATGCCACTGGGGTCGTCCATGAAGGTGGCGTAGCACTGGCGGTACCAGTAGTAGCTCGGCATCTCGGCGAGCTGCGGCTTCATCTCGCTCTCGAACTGGCGGTACGTCTTGTCGGCGTCGTAGAGGCAGGCGGGGACCCAGGAGATGCCGCCCTCGGTGAAGATGACGTTCATCTCGGGGTGGCGCTCCAGCGTGCCGGAGAAGGTGAGCAGCGACCAAAGGCGGCGGAAGGGCTGGAAGCCGGTGGTCAGGTAGGTGCCGAGGGCGCCGCGTCCGCGGTAGTTGGGGTTCTCGCCGATGTGGAAGGAGAGGGGGATGCCGCTCTCCTCGATGGCGTCCCACATGACGTCCCACTTCGAGCCGTTGTACCAGACGCGCTCGGCGCGGGGGTACGAGGGGATCTGCATGGCCACGTAGCCCCACGACTTCAGCTTCTGGATGTAGTCGGCGGTGCGCTCGGGGCTGTAGATGGTGGGGAGGATGCCGACGCCGTAGAGGCGTCCGGGCATGCCCGCGCAGAACTCGGCGAGGCCCTCGTTGTAGGCGTCGTAGGCGGCGATCATCAGTTCCTCGTCCTCGAGCGAGAAGAGGGCCATCGAGACCTGGGCGAAGATGAGGCCGGCGTCGAGCCCCTCGGCGTCCATGTCTGGGACGCGCTGCTCGATGTCGCCCATGCCGGGGCGTCCCTGCGTGAGGTTCAGGTTCTGGCCGACGGAGTCGAGGTTGCGGCCCTCGCACTCGAGGTGCGTACCGGTTTCGTCGCGCCAGACCTTCGGGGCGGCGTCGCGGTACTTCGCGGGCATGCGGTCGACGAAGAGGTCGGGGGGTTCGAGCCAGTGGTCGTCGGCGGAGATGACGCGCGTACCGGCGGGGGGCTGCCAGTCGAGGTCGGGGATCTCGCGGTCGACGGGCCAGGCGATGGGGGGAATGGCGGTCGCGGTCATGGCGCGCTCCGGGCAGGGGAACTGTGGGAGCAGGATATTCCCCGGGGAGTGCGCCTGCCACCGCAACGGCGAATGCCGTAGGCTACGGATTCCCAACGGCCACCAGTTGTGCCTGCGCGTAGACTGAGCGCAACGACGATCCCGTTCCCCAGGAGAACAGCCATGCCTGAATTCGATACCGTCATCAAGGGCGGAACCATCTTCGACGGTCAGCGGACACCGCGATTCAGCGGCGACATCGGCATCAAGGACGGTGTCATCGCCTCGATCGGCGGCAAGATCCACACGTCGAGCGCCGGCAGGGTCATCGATGCCAGCGGCCTGAACGTGGTCCCCGGCTTCGTCGACCTGCACACGCACTACGACTCCCAGATCTACTGGGATCCGTGGTGCTCGATCTCGGGCTGGCACGGCGTGACCTCGGTCGCCATCGGGAACTGCGGATTCGGCTTCGCTCCCTGCAAGCCCGAGGACCAGGAGCGCGCCATGCTGACGATGTCGCGCAACGAGGCGGTTCCCCTGGAGTCGATGAAGGAGGGGATGCCCTGGGACTGGGAGACCTATCCCCAGTTCCTCGACAGCCTCGACCGCACCCCCAAGGGCGTGAACGTCCTGAGCTACATGCCCCTCAACCCGCTGATGTCGTACGTCATGGGTCTGGAGGCGGCGAAGAGCCGTCCCGCGAACGAGACCGAGATGGCGGAGATGCACCGCCTGATGAAGGAAGGCCTCGAGGCGGGCGGCTGCGGCTGGTCGGCGCAGATCGGCGAGAACGACGTGCAGCGTGACTACGACGGCACGCTCATGATCACGAACCTGATGACGCAGGACGACCTGCTCTCCTTCGCGCGCGTGCTGCGCGAGGTGGGTCGCGGCTTCATCCAGTGCATCGGTGCCAGCCAGGACCTGACCGAGAAGCTGGCCGACGAGAGCGGCCGCCCGGTCATCTGGAACGTGCTCGCCGTCTTCACGGACCAGCACGGCATCGCCATGCCGGGCTACGAGCAGGCGATGGACTGGCTCGACGAGTGCAACGCCCGCGGCACGCGCATCTTCGGGCAGGCGCTGACGGCGGAGAACAACTTCCAGTTCACCTTCGAGGAGTGGAACCTGTTCGACTCCAGCCCGGCCTGGCGCGAGATGACACTCGGCACGGTCGAGGAGCGCGCCGCGAAGATGGCCGACCCGGTCCGCCGCCAGGCAATCAAGGACGAGGGCGGCGACTGGTCGGAAGGCGGCGCCGGCGTCGTCCTCAACTTCAACGACCTGATCATCGGCGAGCTGCACAAGCCCGAGCTGGACCGGTACACGGGCTGGACCTGCGGCGAGGTCGCGAAGGAGCGCGGCGTGCACGTCATCGACGCGATGCTCGACATCGCCCTCGAGGACGACATGAAAGCGCTGTTCGTGACGGCCCCGCAGAAGATGGACATCGAGGCCATGAAGAAGATGGCGACCTCGGCGTTCGCCCTGCCGGGCGTCTCCGACGGCGGCGCGCACACGAAGTTCATCACCCTCGGCCGCTACCCGACCGAGTACCTCGCCCTCCTGGTTCGCGACCACGAGATGATGAGCCTCGAAGAGGCGCACTGGCGGCTGAGCGCCTACCCGGCGCTGGCGGCGGGCTTCCGCGACCGCGGCACGATCCGCGAGGGCGCCCCGGCCGACATCGTGGTCTACGACCTCGAGAACCTCGACATGGGGACGACGGAGAAGGCGTACGACTACCCGGCGGGCGCGTGGCGCCTGATCCGGAAGCCGCACGGCTACCGCCACATCCTGGTCAACGGCGAGGAGACGTTCGTGGACGGCGAGTGCACGGGCGCGACGAGCGGCAAGCTCCTGCGCCACGGCACGGCCTAGCGCGAACCGTCACCGGCAACGCACCAGCGCGGGGCGCCTTCGGGCGCCCCGCTCTGTTGTGCCTACTCCTGGGCGGCGGGTGGCTGGGAGATGCGAATTCGGCCACCACGCAGCGTTACCACCGCACGGTCCTCCAGGGCCTGACGATGGCGCCGAATAACCTCGGAGGAGAGCTCAATCCGCTGCTCTGCAGGGACATCCGGCAGACGCAGGAGTCCGGCGTGCGGAACCTCATCGAGATAGATGAGGTCGCCAAAGTCGGTGTCGATTGTTATCAGGATCCGGCCCTCGGACTCCGCGAGTTCCAGCAAAGCCCGGTCCCCTGGGTCCTGGCCGAGCGCGCGAGCTTCGAGGACGTCGTGCCCCTGCTCGCGTAGCCACTGCGCCAGACGGCGTCCGGCGCACCTGTCAACCAGAAACCTCAAGAGTCGCTGACGGCGATGGCGGCCAGCGTGTCCCGCGAGATGATCGCGTGCGCGTAGGCGGTGCAGGCGCGAATGTCATCCAACTCCAGCTCGGGGTAGTCGTCCAGGATCGCCTCCGGCGTCACTCCCTGGGCCAGCAGGCTCAGCACGAACTCCACCGACACGCGCATGTCGCGAATGATTGGCTTCCCCCCGAAGACGTCGGGGCGGGCGGTGATGCGCCGAAGGAGTTCGTCGTTGGCGGGCATGGCTCCAACCTTAGCACCCGAGCGATCCCCGGCGCGCGCCCGAGGCTACTCCTGAGCCGCCGCCCGCTCCTGGTTGAGCGCGAGCAGGCGGGCGAGCACCTCGTCGTCGGTGAGGTTGGGCGGCCAGCCGTAGGCGTTGAACACGGCCACGTCGAGGTTGCGGTGGGCGGTGTCGAGCCAGGCAGGGCGCTCGTTGTAGAGGTTGGTGAGGGTACGGCGCTTCAGCTCGTCCTCGCCGACAAGCGGCCCCTCGGGGTTGAGCCAGCCCTCGCGAAGCTCGTTGAGCCGTCGCGCTGCCTCGGAGATGGCCTCGACGAGAGGGCTCTCGGCGGGCTCATCGCCGGGCGGCCAGGGGAGGGGGAAGGTCTCGAAGCAGCTGGTGTTGTTGTACGTGGGGCGGCCACCACCTTCGGCGTGACTGCCATCCCCATGTCGAGCCCCGAGTCTCAGCGCCCACAGCTCGTGCGCCCGCGACTGCAGCACGCCGAAGAAATAGTCGTCGTCTCTAGCGAAGACAAACAGGCGAACGTCCGGTAGAACCTCGGCGTCGAGCCACCTAAACAGCCGGTGCTTGGTGACTCGCGGCGTGCAGAGAAAACGAGGGAGCCCAGCCAGCGCCCGTCTCATCGCCGGTCTGGCTTCCGCATGTATCCACCACTTCTCTCGGTAGATCTTGCGCTTGTTTGCTGCCCTAGTCGGCTGAACGTGTTCGGCAATGTGCTCGAACGGAGCCTCGTACAACTGGGCTTGCTCAAGTTCCGTGCCCGGCGGAAAGTCGACGATCCACATGTTTCGCGGGCGTCCCACCAAGTCATCCCCGTTCATCCAGAGCCTTACAACCTCGCGGTTGTCGCGCCCGTCCGGGTTTGGGGTTCCCAGCAGAGTACTGGCCAGCCTCTCACCAACCTCGAACGGACCCACCTTAGTGGTACCCATGAAGGAGACCCCAGCGTTTTCGGTTAGGCGCTGGGCTTCCGCCAAAGGAAGCCCGGTAGTGAGATTGGCGTTGATTCCTACGACCCTTTCCCCGTCAAGCTGGTAGTTGGTCTCGGTCCCATCGTCGAAGCCCACCATGGCAATGCGGACTGATGCACCATCCAGGATCCACTTTCGGTTGGATTCGGCGAAGAAGATGTCCCCTGACTCCTTGATGCGCGCCAAGGTCTCGCGACTGGCCCGTCCCCGGATGGCCTGGGTCGCGAGCAAACCGGCGCGCTTCGCGCGGCCAGCGTGGACCATGCGGCGCGCTTTCTCGTGCCAGTAGCAGCAGAGGTCGGCGGTGCGCTGCACACGCCCCTCCCACACGTCGAACATGGAGTCGACGTACTCGTCGCCGAGCTCAGTCCGCAGGCGCTTGCCGCCGAGGAACGGGGGGTTGCCGACTATGACGTCGGCGCGGGGCCACTCGGGCTCGCGGGGGCCGGCGGGGTGGGAGCGGTCGACGATGGCGTCCATCAGGGTGATCTGGTCGAGCTTCTGGAGGATTGGCTCCTCGTTGTCGAGGGGGATGACGTTGCGCTGTTTCCACTGGAGGTAGCCGATCCAGACGACAACCGCGGCGAGCTCGTGGGCGTAGGGGTTCTTCTCGATGCCGAGGAGCTGGCGCGGGTGGACACGGGGCTCGAAGCGCACTCCCTGCAGCCCCGCCCAGGCGATCGCCTCCTTCTCCAGTCCCTTGAGCAGGGCGAGTGAGACGTAGAGGAAGTTGCCGGAGCCGCAGGCGGGGTCAAGCACCGTCACCTCTGTGAGGCGGTCGAGGAAGGGGCCGACGTGTTCGCGGATACGCTCCAGCTCTGTGTCCGCGGTCGCGCCACGCAGGCGGGCCTGCTCGCGAGCCTCGGTGGCAGCTTCGCGCACCGTCTCCCACTCTCGACGGAGGGGGGCCATGAGCACCGGCTCGACGAGTGTCTCGATGTCGGCGCGGGAGGTGTAGTGCGCGCCCAGGGCGGCACGCACGTCCGGGTCGAGGACCCGCTCGAAGAGGGTGCCGAAGATTGCCGGCTCGATGTCGGACCAGTTCAGGGCATCGAGCTCCTGGAGCTTGAGGATCTCCTGTGTCGTGAGGTCGTCCGGCACGTCGTCATCGGTGAAGAGGTCGCCGTTGATCCAGGGGATGGTCTGGGCGCCGTAGCGGCCGCCCCGCTCCATCGTGCGGAACAGCTCGGCGAGCGCTTCCCGGAACTGTCCGGGGTTCGCCGCCTGAGCGCTGAGCAGGTCCGAGAAGGCGCCTCGCGGGAGCAGCCCGATGTCGGACGCGAACATGCAGAAGACCACGCGCGACACGAACCGGGCGATCCTGGCGTCGTCAGGCTCCTCGCCCTTCCCTTTCGCCCAGCCACGCAGCATCTCCACCACGTCCCCGAAGAGTTGCGCCGCTTCTTCCGTGATCTCTTCTGTCGTGCGGACGGGGCGCAGGCGTTCCGGCTCCTCCCAGAGGGCCTTGAGGACTTGAAGGGCCGTCAGGCTGGGCGCGCCCGGCGGTTGCTCGCCGGCCCTGCCCGTCACCCGTACGGGTTCGTCCGAGGTCAGGTGGGTGAGGTTGAACTCGTAGGTCCACGACTCGAAGCGGGTCCACTTGGTGTGGACTTCGAAGCGTTCGAGGTCGCAGACGACGAGGAGGGGCGGCTGGCCGAGGGCCTCGTGGTAATCGAGGAGCTGCTTGTACGCCTCCAGTAGGTCCTTGCGCTTGCCCTTGTACTCCCAGCCGAAATGGTCCTTGAGCCAGACATCGGCGAAGCCGTCGCCGGCGCTGGTGCGAGAGGCGCCTTTCTCGAAGGCGTAGAAGTCGCCCGTCGGGTCGGCTTCATTCGGCGTCGTTTCATCGACAAGCGCGCAGAGGTCGAGAAAGTGTTCCTGGGAGGCCTGGCGCTCGGTCGCTGTCGAGGCGATCCACTTGCGCGCGAATTGGGCAGCGTCCACGGCGAGATTCTAGCCCACGCCCTGCCTTCGACCCGCGCCTAGGCGAGGCCGCGTTCCTCGAGGAACTGGATGGCGAGAGCGGCGCACTGCTCGGGCTCCTCCAGCTGGAGGAAGTGCGTGGTCTCGGGGATGAAGTCGTAGTTGGCCTGGATGAGCTCGCTCAGGTCGACGCCGGGGAAGAAGGAGAAAGGGGTCGTCGGGTCGGAGCCGATGACCTTGATGGGACAGCGCAGGGCGTCGAGGTCGACCTGGACGCACCAGCGGACGGCGCCGTCGTAGGCCTGGGCCTCGTACTCCTTGGGACAGGCGAGCTCGTAGCCGGCGCCGTCGGCGGCGGGACGGAGGACGGTCTCGGCGAGGAGGTCGGGCACGCCGGGACGCACGAGCTTGTACATCGGGTTGCGGCGGAGGCTCTCGGCGAGCTCCTCGCGGGATTCGAAGCGGTCGGGGCGGCGGCGGGTTCCCGCGGCGCCCCGTTCGAACCGGACGCCCATCTCCTCGGGCGTCAGGCCGGGCTTGCAGACGGGCGCATCGAAGAGGACGAGGGCCGCGAAGTCGTCCGTCTGCTGCGCGTGAAGGAGGGCGCCCAGCGCCGAGACGGAGTGGTAGACGCCGATCGTGGGCTTCTCCCCGAAGCGCGCGACGATGGCGTCGAGCACGCCGCCGCAGTCGTCCCCGAAGGCGCCGATGTTGTGCTTCTCCTGCTCGCCGACGGGGTTCAGGCCGTGGCTGCGGAGGTCGTACACGAAGAGGTCGAAGCGCTCGGTGAGGTGCGACCAGAACGGGTAGTAGCCGTCGGCGGACTGGCCGTTGCCGTGGCTGAGAAGCATGCGCGGGCCGCCGGGGTTGCCGTGCCGGCGGACCCTGATCACGGTGCCGTCGGCCATGGTCGCGTCGAACGCGGCGAGGGGCTCGGGCACCTCGTAGCGGTCGGGCATGGGGGCGGCCCTACTCCGTCGCGCGGATGGCGCGGATAGAGATGGTGAGCATGGCCACGGCGAAGGCGAGCACGATGCCGATCTCCTCCCACGTGCTGAGGGTATAGCCGAACCAGTCCACGTGGGTGATCTGGAAGGGGGCGTCGGCCGGCAGCGCCTTGAGCTGCTCGGAGAGGGCGATCTCGCGGATGGGGGCGACGGCGTAAGTGACCGGGTTGATCTTGACGACCACGTCCATCCACGCGGGGACGTTGTTGATCGGGAAGAAGATTCCGGAGAGGAACATGGCCGGGAAGATGGCGACCTGCGAGATCATCTGGAAGCTCTCGACGGAGCGCAGACGGCTTCCCATGGCCACCCCCAGCCCGGTGAGCATGACCGACACGAGGATGATGAGGGGGATGAGCTTGCCGACAATTTCGAGGGAGATGTCGATGCCCAGGATAGGGGCCATCGCGAACATGACGAGGCCGTTCGCGAGGGCGATGGTCGTGCCGCCGGCGATCTTGCCGATGCAGATGGCGGAGCGGCTGACGGGCGCGACGAGGATCTCGCGGAGGAAGCCGAACTGGCGGTCGGTGACGATGGAGACCCCGGAGAAGACGGAGTTCATGAGGACGATCATCGCGACCATGCCGGGGAAGATGAACTGGCGGTAGCCGATGTCGCCGGGGAGGGCGGCGATGCTGTTGCCCAGCCCCTCACCGAACATGACGAGCATCATGATGGGCATGATGAAGGCGGAAATCATGCGGGGGCGGTCGCGAACGTAGATGAGGACCTCGCGCATCCAGATGACGCGCACGACCTGGAGGAAGCTCGCGCGGCCGGTTTCGGGGCGCGCGCTGCCGGTCGCAACGCCGGCGCCGGTTTCGGTCGCGACCGTGGCCTGCTCAACGGTCATCGCATCCTCCCGAAGCCGCGCTGGCGCATGGAGCGCATCTTGTCCTCTTCGCTGGCCTCGGCCTCGCGGATCTGGTGCCCGGTCATGGTGACGAAGACGTCCTCCAGGGTGGGGGCGCGAATCCCGACGGAGCGCACCTCGCCTTCGATACGGTTGAGCAGGATGGGAAGGAACTCGCCGCCCTGCTCGACGTTGAACTCTACCGCGTCGTTCTCGAAGCGGGGCTCGACCTCGAAGGATTCGCGCACCTCGCGGGCGAGCGCCTCGTTGTCGGGCCCGGCGATGGAGACGACGTCGCCGCCGAGGCGCGCCTTCAGCCGGTCGGGCGTGTCGAGGGCGATGATCTTGCCGTAGTCCATGATGGCGACGCGGTCGCAGGCCTCGGCTTCGTCCATGTAGTGGGTGGTGAGGAAGATGGTGACGCCCTCGGTGTCGCGCAGGGAACGGGCGTAGGCCCAGATGCTGCGGCGGGTCTGGGGGTCGAGGCCGACGGTGGGCTCGTCGAGGAAGAGCACGGAAGGCCAGTGCATCAGGCCGCGGGCGACCTCGAGGCGGCGGCGCATGCCGCCGGAGTAGGTGATGACGGCGTCGTCGGAGCGATCGAGCAGGCCCACGCGTTCGAGCAGGTGGTAGGCGCGTGGGCGGATGTCCTCGCGCGCCATGCCGAAGAGCTCGCCGTGGAAGACGAGGTTCTCGCGGGCGGTGAGGCGCTCGTCGACGGTCGAGTCCTGGAAGACGATGCCGATCTCGCGGCGGACGCCGGCGGGGTCGTCGACGATGTCGTAGCCGCCGATGGTGGCGCGTCCGGCGGTCGGCCGGAGGAGCGTGCAGAGCATCGAGATGGTCGTGGTCTTGCCGGCGCCGTTGGGGCCTAGGAATCCGAATATCTCGGCCTCGCCGACGTCGAAGGAGATGTCGTCGACGGCCGTGATCTCGCCGAAGCGGCGCGAGAGCCCGGAGACCTGAACGGAGGGAGGCACCCGACCATCTTGCGGTGCGGGGGCGGTTGTACGCAAAGCGGTGCCGGTCACGCGCTACCCCTCCGGCAGGAACACGTCGGTGTCGGGGAAGTAGTCGGACCAGGCGAACCAGAAGACAGCGAAGCCGTTGAGCACCTCGAGGCGCGCGCCCGCGAGCTCGCCCGCGAGCGCCTCGCCCGTGAGCACGGACCAGACGGAGCCGGTCTCGAGGTCGCGCACGGTCTCGCCGCTGTCGTCCGGTTCGTGCGCCTCGAAGGTGAGGAGGCGGCCTTCAACCGTGGGGTCGTACGCGATGGCGGCGCCCCCGACGGCGTCCCAGGCGACGAGCACGGGCTGGTTGCCGATGAGGTCGTTGACGACGGGATTCTCGGCGAGGACGCGGTGGGCGTAGGCCTTGCGCCCCTGGGGGAGAACGACCCCGTGGACGAGCTCCTTGCCGAAGAGGCGCTCGTCCCGGTTGCGTTCGCCGATGACGCCCGCCTGGCGGCTGAAGTAGTAGCCGTTGTACTGATCGACGACGAAACCACCCTGATCGAGCACCTGCGTATCGGGGTGGAGCTGGCGCCAGCTCTCCCAGCTGGTGAGGACGGCGGGCACGACCTCGAGGGGCGTGCCCTTGAGGGGCCCCTCGACCGCCTCACCGAGGAACTGGCTCCAGAGGGTCTCGGTCTGCCGGTCGAACATGACGAGGGCGTTCATGATGAGCTTCCCCGACACGCCGAAGCTGAACGCTTCTCCGTCAATCTCGCGGGCATACACGATGCCCGTAAAGCAGAGCGGTCACCAGGTGACCGCGATCGCACGGCCTCCCAGCGTGTCGTTGACGATCTCGTGGGCGCTGAGGAAGGCGGCTCCGTAGGCGCGGTGCTCGCCGTCGATGGAGACGCCGATGACGATGTCACTGAGGGCGAGTTGCCGGTCGGCCTCCTCGGCGGTGACGAAGCGGGGGTTGTCGATGGCGGGGATGGCGTCGGGGGGAAGGAGGGTGACGATCTCGAGGTCGGGGTCGCCGGGCTGGCGGGGCTCGGCGGGTGCGGCCTGCTCGGTGGCGCGGGGCGTGGAGGTCTCGGTAGCCGCCGGTTCAGCGGCGGGGGCCTCGGTGGGCGTTTGGGTGGGCTCCTTGGCCGCAGTCGGGGAGGCGGTGGCGGCGGGAGTTGTGGCGGGGGGCGCCTCTGGATCGGAGCCGCCGCAGGCGAGGGCGGCCAGCCCCAGGACGAGGGTTGCGCCGGCGGCCGCCAGCGCCTTGGTCACAGGCTTGCCTGCGGGTAGCTGCCGAACACCTTGAGCATGCTCGTCATGCCGCGGAGCCCGTCGAGGGCGGCGGCGCACTCGGGGTCGCGGGCGTGGCCCTCGAAGTCGATGAGGAAGATGTACTCGCCGAAGGTGGCGCGAGTGGGGCGGCTCTCCATCTTCGTGCAGTTGACGCCGCGGCTGGAGAACTCGGTGAGGGCGGCGGTGAGGAGGCCGGCGCGGTCGCCGGCGAACTCGAAGGCGATGGAGGTGCGGTCGCGGCCCGAGGGCTCGGGCTCGTGCCGGCCCACGACAACGAAGCGGGTGGCGTTGTTGTCCTGGTCCTGGATGGCCTCGGCGAGCACGTCGGCGCCGTAGATATCGGCGGCGCGAACCGTGGAGATGGCGGCGGCGGCCGGCTGGGCGACGGCAAGCTCGACGGCCTGGGCGGTCGAGAGGGCGGCGGCGCGCTGAGCCTCGGGGCAGTGCTCCCCGAGGAAGACGCGGCACTGTCCCAGCGCCTGGGGGTGCGAGTAGATGAGCTCGATGTCGCCGATGGCCGTGCCCGGGGCGGCGACGAGGTTGTGGACGACCGGCACGACCACCTCGCCCTGGATCTTGAGGGCGGTCTCGTGGATGAGGATGTCGAGGGTCTCGGGCACGGAGCCGTTGAGCGAGTTCTCGATGGCCATGACGCCGGTCTCGGCCTCGCCCGCCTCGACGGCGCGGGCGACGGCGCCGTGCGTCTGGCAGGGAAGCAGGTCAGGATCGGGAAAGTAGCGCCGCGCCGCCTCCTCGCCGAAGGTGCCCCGGGGGCCCAGGATAGCGACCTTCACGCCGGAGCCTCCCGCCTCAGGTGTCGAACCCATGCGCGCCCCCGATGAGTGCTTCCTGGAGCATCCCCTTGCTCTCGGCGCGGGTTACGACGACGAGGGCGTCGCCGACGGTAAGGGTGGTGTCGGCGCCGGGGACGCGGGGCACGCCGCCGGAATCGACGATGAGGGCGATGAGTGATTCGGGGGGCAGCAGCACCTCGCGCGGGGTGCGCCCGACGACGGGCGAGGTCTCGGAGAGGCGCACCTCGACCAGCTCCAGCCCCTGGTGGAGCTGCATCACGGGCACCATCGAGGTGACGGGAAGCTCCTGCTCGATCTGGGAGAGGATCGCCTCCGTGGCGGAGACGGTCGTCTCGATGCCGCGCTTCTGAAAGAGGACGGCGTTCGTGGGGTTGTTGACGCGGGCGAGGACGCGGGGGACGCCCCGGTAGCGGGCGATCTCGCAGACGACGAGGTTGTCCTCGTCGTCGCCGGTGACGGCCGCGACGAGGTCGGCGCGGGCGATGCCGGCGCCGTCGAGGACGGACGCCTCGCAGGCGTCGCCCTGCTGGACCGTGCCCTCGAGCAGGTCGTTGATCTCGGCGGCGCGGGAGGCGCTGCGCTCGATGACGAGCATCTCGTGGTCGCCCCCGAGGAGCTCCCGCGCGAGGTAGTACCCGACCTTGCCGCCGCCGGCGATGATGACGTACACGGCTCAGGCCGGTCCTGAACCGGGCAGCATGGCGAGGATCGCGTCCGCTCCCGCGCTGGTGGGGCTGTAGGTCTGGAGCCCGAGGTGGCCGAAGATCTCGCCCCGCTCCGGGTCCTTCGTGCGGCAGACGACGTTCTTCACGCCGAAGATCTCGCGGGCGAGCTGGCTGGCGAAGTAGTTGCGGTTGTCCCCCTGGGTGACGGCGACGAAGGCGTCCGCCTCGCGGGCGCCGGCGCGCTCCAGGACGTCGGCGTCCATGCCGTTGCCGACGGCCATGCGCCCGCCGAAGGAGTCGGGCAGGCGGCGGAACTGGCCGGAGTTAAGGTCGAGCACGGTGACGGCGTGGCCGTCGCCGTCGAGGCTGGCGGCGATGGCGGCGCCCGTGCGCCCGCAGCCCATGATGACGACGTTCACCGGCGGACCGCGGCCTTCCCGGCGGCGGAAGCGGGCAGCTCCAGCGGCTCGCGCACGATCCAGACGTTGCAGGAGGCGTGCTTGAGGACGTAGCCGGCGGTGGGGCCGACCTCGAACTGGCCGAGAAGGGGGGTCCAGCCGACGCCGAGCATGATCACGTCGACGCCACGGGCCTCGGCCTCCTCGACGATGGCGGGGCCGGCGACGCGCGCCTGCAGGAGCTCGTCCTCGATGGTGGCGCCGTTGCCCTCGCCCTCGGCGAGCGCGCGGGCGCGACGGAGCAGCTCCTCGCCGCGCTGGGCCTCGAGGTCCAGGTCGGCGGTGACGGGCAGGCTGCGCTCAACTTCGATGACGTGCAGGAGGGTGAGGGCGCCTTTCTCCTGGCGCGCCAGCGCGGCGCCCACAGCGACGGCCTCAAGGCTGGCCGAGTCATCCACCACGGGGGCCAGGATGGAACGGAATCTCGCCATTGCGAAACGTCCCTCCGCGACGAGCGAGAATACTGCCGCGGGGCTCCGCGCACAATGCGGCGCGCTTAACCCCCGCCGGGCGGGCTGCGGCGCGACCGAACCCCCGCGGAGGTGCTACCGTACGCTGCGCGCGCGAAGGCGGGCCGGGCGTGGCAAGCAGCCGCCGGGATCGCCATAATGGGCGCGCTCGGACCGCGGAGCGGTCCGAAACCACGAGGGAGAACGCAAATGGACAGCACGGACTTCTACCTGGCCCCGATGACGATGAGCTACTTCTTCCTCGAGGCCCTCGAGGACAACGGCTACGCCTTCCCCAAGGGCTGGCGTTCGCACCAGCAGAACGTCGAGGCGCTGCTCGAGGACGGGAAGGTCGTCCGCATCAACGTCGACGCCACGAACAAGGTCGTGGTCGAGGACATCACGGCCGAGGTGAGCAGCGCCTAGCTCGGCAGTCCCCACCAGGCTCAGCACTTCGGCGGGAGGCGAATGCCTCCCGCTTTGCGTGCCCCCGTTGCCACCAGCCCTTTTCCTGCCGCGTTGTTGCTGTGCCCCAACCCTCACAAAGACCTTGTTAGATTCCCTTCTGTAATCTTGTTGTAAAGTAAGACCCTGTCTCGTACAATGTAGCTACCGTGGCGAAGAGCTTCTACGAGACCCTCGGGGTCTCCCGCAGCGCCTCCGACAAGGAGATCCGTTCCGCCTACCGGAAGCTCGCGCGCCGCTACCACCCCGACGTGAACCCGAACGACAAGGGCGCCGAGGAGCGCTTCAAGGAGATCCAGGGCGCCTACGACGTCCTCTCCGACGAGGACACGCGCAAGAAGTACGACAAGTACGGCGACCGCTGGCAGCAGGCCGACCAGTTCGAGGAGATGGAGCGCCAGCGCGCCCAGGGAGGCTTCGGGGGCGGCGGGTTCTCCTTCGACGGCGGGTTCGGCGACATCGACCTGGGCAGCGTCTTCGGCGGCATCTTCGGGGGCGGGCCGCGAGGCCCGCGCCGCGGCCAGGACATCGAATCGCCCACCGAGGTCACGCTCGAGAAGGCGGCCGCGGGCACGACCCGCACCATCAACCTGCAGAGCAGCGAGCCCTGCGGCATCTGCGGCGGGGCGGGCTCCATCGGGAACGCCCGCTGCCACACCTGCGGCGGCGCCGGCGAGGCGCTCAAACCGCGCCGCCTTGAGGTGAAGGTGCCGCCCGGCGTCCGCACAGGCTCGCGCGTGCGCGTCGCGGGCGAGGGGCGGCCGGGGACGGGCGGCGGGCCGTCCGGCGACCTCTACCTGCTCATCACCGTGCTCCCGCACGCCCGCTTCGAGCGCAGCGGCGACGACCTCACGGTCGAGGTCGCGGTGCCGTACCTCGACGCCGTTCTCGGCGGCGAGGTGGAGGCGCCCACGCTGACCGGGCGGGTGATGCTCACGATCCCGCCGCTCACCCAGAACGGGCGGCGCATCCGCCTGAGCGGAAAGGGCATGCCCGTGCTGGGCCGGGGCGATCGCCGCGGCGACCTCTTCGCACATGTGAACGTGGTCCTGCCCGAGCACCTCAGCGAACGCGAGCAGGCCCTCTTCGAGGAGCTCCGCCAGAACACGACGACCGCGCGAGCGGCCAGCTAGCCCAGCGAGTCAGGAAGGACGAACCGATGCCCCGCCGCCGACCACCCGACGAGCCCCTCCGCGACGACGAGCCCTGCTACGTCATCTCGATCGCGTCGCGGCTGGTGGGGCTGCATCAGCAGACGCTGCGCTACTACGAGCGCGCCGGGCTCATCCGGCCGCACCGCACGAGCGGCAACATCCGCATGTACTCGAACGCCGACATCCACCGCATCCGCCAGGCCCAGCGCCTCATCGAGGAGCTCGGCGTGAACCTCGCCGGCGTGGAGGTGGTGCTGCGCATGAGCGACCAGCTCCGCACGCTCCAGGCCGAGCTCGACGAGGTGAAGGCCGAGCTCGACACGATTCGCCGGACGCGGCTTCCGGCGCCCGCCATCGACAGCGAGGGCCGTCCCGCCCGCTGACCCGACCCGTACCGCCCGCTTCGGAAGACCCCGCGCTCGCGGGGCAGGAGGAATGACCCCGATGATGCGACAGGACCGATTCACCGAGCAGGCCCAGCAGGTGCTCGCCGCCTCGCAGGAGGCCGTGCGCACCCGCCGCCACAGCCAGTGGGGCGTACCCCACGTGCTCTTCGCCCTGGTCGAGCTGGACGGAGGGCTCGCGCTGCAGGTGCTCGAACAGCTCAACGTCGATGTCGCGCGGCTGAAGGCGCGCGTCGACGAGGTGCTCAAGGAGCAGCCCCGCCTCCAGCAGGACGTCGTCCAGATCTACACCACGCCCGAGGTGGTGCGGATGATGGAAGCCGCGAACGCGGAGGCGGAGCGGCTGAAGGACGACTACGTGGGCGTCGAGCACCTGCTCATCGCGATCGCCGACAACGAGGAGTCGGGCGCGGCCGGCCTCCTGGCCGAGTTCGGCGTGACCAAGGAAGGCATCTACCGCGCCCTGCGCGAGATCCGCGGGAGCGCGCGCGTGACCAGCCCCACCGCCGAGAGCAGCTACCAGAGCCTCGAGCGCTACAGCGCCGACCTCACGCAGCTCGCGCGCGAGGGCAAGCTCGACCCCGTCATCGGCCGCGACACCGAGGTCCGGCGGGTGATGCAGATCCTGAACCGGCGCACCAAGAACAACCCCGTCGTCATCGGCGAGGCGGGCGTCGGCAAGACGGCCATCGTCGAGGGACTGGCGCAGCGCATCGCCGAGGGCGACGTGCCCGAGAACCTGCAGGAGAAGTCGCTGCGGGCGCTGGACATGGGCGCCTTGCTGGCCGGAGCCAAGTTCCGGGGCGAGTTCGAGGAGCGCCTGAAGGCCGTGATGGAGGAGGTCCGCGAGAGCGACGGCGGCATCATCCTCTTCATCGACGAGCTCCACACCGTCATGGGCGCGGGCGGGGCCGAGGGCGCCATCGACGCGAGCAATTTGATGAAGCCGCCGCTGGCCCGGGGCGAGCTGCGCGCGATCGGCGCGACCACGCTCGACGAGTACCGGCGCATCGAGAAGGACCCCGCCCTCGAGCGGCGTTTCGCCCCGGTGTACGTGGACGAACCCTCGGAGGAGGACACGATCGCGATCCTGGAGGGGCTGCGCTCGCGCTACGAGGAGCACCACCGGGTCGAGATCGGCGACGACGCGCTCGAGGCGGCCGTGCGGCTCTCCTCGCGTTACGTGACCGAGCGGCACCTGCCCGACAAGGCCATCGACCTCATCGACGAGGCCGCCAGCAAGCACGTCATCGACGCGCAGGAGACGGCCCCGGAGGTGCGCGCCATCGCCAGGCGATTGGAAGCCCTCGGGGAGGAGGCGGACGCAGCCGTCGCGCGGGAGGACCACGAGCGCGCGGCCCACATCAAGCAGGAAGTCCTGCAGCTCCAGGAGGAGTACGCGCGGCTGCGCGCCGAGGACGACGCCGAGCGGCCAACCGAGCTGCGCGTCTCCGAGGAGGACATCGCCGCACTCGTCGGGCAGATGACGGGCATCCCCGTCTCGCGGCTGGAGGAGACGGAAACCGAGAAGCTGTTGCGCATGGAGGAGACGCTGCACGAACGCGTGGTGGGGCAGGACCGCGCCATCGAGGCGCTCAGCGACGCCGTCCGGCGGGCGCGGGCGGGGCTGAAGGATCCGAAGCGCCCGATCGGCTCGTTCATCTTCCTGGGACCCACGGGCGTGGGGAAGACGGAGCTGGCGAAGGCGCTCGCGCAGTGCCTGTTCGACGACGAGGAGGCGATGATCCGGCTGGACATGTCGGAGTACCAGGAGCGACACACCGTGAGCCGCATGGTGGGCGCCCCTCCGGGGTACGTCGGCTACGACGAGGCGGGCGGCCTAACCGAGCTCGTCCGGCGCCGCCCCTACCGGGTCATCCTCTTCGACGAGATCGAGAAGGCGCACCCTGACGTGTTCAACACGCTCCTGCAGATCCTCGACGACGGACGGCTGACCGACGGCCACGGCCGCACGGTCGACTTCCGCAACACGGTCGTCATCATGACCAGCAACCTGGGCACGGGGGCGCAGAACCGGCTCACGCTCGGCTTCACCCAGCGCAGCGAGGAGAGCGGCGCGGGCGAGCAGGTGCGCGAGTCGGTGGAGCGCGCCCTGCGCGATCACTTCCGGCCCGAGTTCCTGAACCGGATCGACGACACGATCGTGTTCGAGCCGCTGACGGAGCCCGAGCTGGCGGAGATCGTCGACCTGCTCGTGACGGAAGTACGCGGGCGGCTTGCCGAGCGCGAGATCGACATCGAGCTTTCGGAGGCCGCCCGCCAGGAGCTCGTGCGCGAGGGGTACGACCCGGAGCTGGGGGCGCGTCCCCTGCGGCGCACGGTCGAGAGGCGCATCGAGAACGAGCTGGCGCGGCGCATCCTCGCGGGCGAGTTCGGCGAGGGCCAGCGCATCACCGTGGACTACGCGGCCGGCGAGTACACGTTCGCCGCCCACGCCCGCGACGGGGAGGCCGCGGTCGCGGGGTAGGGGCGCTCCCCCTACCCCGGGGCGGCGACAGGCACAGGCTCGGGGCGGACGCGGCGGAGCTGGGGGACGACCAGGGCGATGGCGGCGGAAAGCCCCAGCGTCGCCCAGCCGAGGAAGACCAGCACAATCGGGAGGCCCGCCTGCTGGGCGACGGCGCTGATCGGGAAGGTCAGCAGCATGGCGACGCCGTTGGTGAGCGGCAGCAGGCCCATCACGCGGCCGCGCACCCCCTCCTCCACCTTCTGCTGGATGATGACGGCAGCGCTGATCGACGAAGCGCTGAGGGCGACCCCGAGGCCGACGTTGGTCGCGGCGGTGAGCCAGATGGAGCGCGAATAGGCGAACACGATCGCGCTGACGGCGAAGGCGATGGCCGCCAGCACGAGGGTCGAGCCGCGGCCGGCGACCTCCGGGCGCTGGGCGAAGAACATCGAACCGACGACGGCGCCACCACCCCAGCCGAACGCCATGAGGGCGAACCCTCTCCCGCCGACATCGAGGATCTCGGTGGCCCAGATGATTCCGAGGTTGCCCACCCCGGGCATGCCCACGCCGTTCATGACGAAGAGGAGGGCGACCGCCGCGAGGATGACGACGTGGCGCCAGGTGTAACGGAGGCCCTCGCCGACGGCGCGGAACATCTGGCGCCCGGCCTCGCCACGGCTGCTGTAGTTGAGCGCGGCGATGAGCGGGATGATGCCGATCCAGGTGACGAGGGAGCCGCCGTAGAGCACGCCCGGCCCGACGACGTCGTTGAGGACGGCCGCGAGCGGGATCGTGATCGGGATCATGAGCTGCTGGGCGGCGGAGTTGAGGCTGATCGCGTTCCCGAGGTCGTCCATGCCGACCGCGGCGGGGATGCTGGCCTGACGAGCGGGGTGGTCGATCGCCTGTGTGGCCGAAGCGAGGAAGGTGAGCACCAGGACCCCGAAGAACGTCGCGTCCCCGAAGGGGCTCGTCAGCATGAGGAGGGCGACGAAGGCGCTCAGGACGAGGGTGGCCGACTCGCAGCCGAGGAGCACGAGGCGGCGCTCGAAGCGGTCGGCGATAGCGCCGCCGATCAGGCTGAAGAGCAGGGTGGCGACGCCCCGGGCGCCCATGAGAAAGCCCGTGTAGATGATCTGGAGGTCGGGGTAGACCTCCTGCACCCAGAAGATCTGGGTGACGAAGTGCAGGGGCTGGACGAGTCCGACGAGCACCGTTCCGGCCAGCAGAAGCCGGAAGTTCCGGTGGCGGAAGGCGCGAAAGGCCTGGATGCGACCGTCGGGCATGGCCATCGAGTCTACGCGGGGACATCCTCACGTCCCCGCCCGTGGCGAGGCGGCGCGGGATCGGCCAGAATCGGCGCGCTTTCGAAGCAGGAACGGGAGGTACGCCATGCTGCTTGAGGGAAAGGCCGCCGTCGTGACCGGCGGCGCGGTCGGGATCGGACGCGGGATCGCGGTGGCGCTGGCCGAGAACGGCGCGGACGTCGCCAGCCTCGACATCGACGCCGCCAACAACGCGGAGACGGCCGCGCAGGTGCGCGCCACGGGCCGCCAGGGGATCGCCATCGACTGCGACGTGGCCGACAAGGTGCAGGTGCGCCGGGCCATGAACAGCGCCCTGCAGCGCCTGGGGCGCATCGACGTGCTCGTGAACAACGCGGCCATCTATGCGGACACGACGCTCACGGGCGGTAGCTACGAGTCGCAGACGCACGCCTACGAGCGCTCCATCGACATCTGCGCGATGGGCAGCTTCTACTGCGCGACGGCGGCAGTGCCGGCGATGCAGGCGGCGGGCGGGGGCGAGATCCTCAACGTCATCACCGAGCACATCAAGGAAGGGCACCTGATGACGGGCGGGGCCGCCAGCGGCTATGACTGCGCCAAGTGGGCGCAGTGGCGCCAGGTGGAGACCTGGGCGATCGAGCTCGCCGAGCACAACATCCGGGTGAACGGCCTCTGCATGGGGGCGACGGACACGCCGATGCTGCGCGCCGTCTCGGTGGCGGCCGCGGAGGCGGGGATGCGCTCCTCGGACGTGGGACAGGCGGTCATCAACATCCTCTCGCACGGGTCGGACGGGCCAAGCGGGGAGACGTTCGTGTTCGGAACCTCGGGCACGCCGCGCGCCCAGAGCCTCGAGGAGATCGCGGCCCTCGCGCCCGCCTGAGCGAGCGCCAAATCCGTTGACAACGCGCGTAGGATGGTGCGCATAGCAGGCGCGTATTGCGCGCCCGCCCCAACGCGACCAGCCAGCTACGAGGGAGCAAGTTCATGGTCCTCCAATCCGTCGCCCAGCAAACGCCAACCACCAAGGCGCCCGAGCCCACGCTCGGCACCGACCTCATCCCCAAGGAGCGCTACGTCTCGAAAGAGTTCATGGACCTCGAGTGGGAGCGCATGTGGACCAAGGTCTGGAACATCGCCGGCCGCACGCAGGACATCCCCAACGTCGGCGACTACTTCACGACCGAGCTGGGTCCCGAGTCCTTCCTCGTGGTGCGCGAGGCGCCGGACAAGGTGCGGACCTTCTATAACGTCTGCCCCCACCGCGGGAACCAGATCCGCAACCCGGGCATGGGCCACGCGGAGTCGTTCCAGTGCGCCTACCACTTCTTCGAGTTCAACCTCGACGGCTCGAAGAAGTTCGTGCCGGACGAGGACACCTTCACCCAGGGCGTGCCCCAGGAGACGGCGCTAATCGAGGTGCCGACGGACGTGTGGGGCGGCTGGGTCTGGTTCAACATGAACCCCGAGGCCGAGCCCCTGATGGAGTTCCTGGGTGAGATCCCGGAGCACCTCGACCCGTACCACTTCGACCAGCAGTACTTCGTCCAGGACGTCACGATCGAGTGGGACTGCAACTGGAAGACCTCGGTGGACGCCTTCAACGAGGTGTACCACGTGCAGGGCATCCACCCGCAGATCCTCGAGAACATCGACGACATCCACGTGCAGATCGATCTGTACGAGCGGCACAACCGCTACCTGGTCCCGTTCGGGCTGCTGAGCCCGCGCTATCCGAACCAGGAGGAGCTGACGCGGGCGCTGAAGGAGATGCTGCAGGCGGCCGGGATCGACCCGGAGACGTTCGAGGGCGGTCCCGCGGATGTGCGTCCGGCGCTCCAGGCGCAGGTGAAGAAGCACGCCGCCGACCACGGCATCGATCTGTCAGACCTGAACGATGACCAGCTCTCGGACGACTACCACTACTACATCTTCCCGAACATCACGCTGAACACACACCACTCGGGTGTGATGCTGTTCCGGCAGCGGCCGCATGCGACCGACCCGAACAGGATGTACTACGACCTGCAGAACTACGTGCGAATCCCGGAGGGCTCGGACCCGCCTCCACGCCCGGTGCACACGACCCACAAGCACGGCGAGATCTCGCTGGGCCTGGGTCTTGACCAGGACTCGTACAACCTGCCACGCGTGCAGAAGGGGATGAACTCGCGCTCGTTCAAGGGGTTGCTGATCAACTACCGCGAGCGCCGCATCCGCCACATGCACAAGGTCATCGACGACTACCTGGAGGGCCCGGACCGCTAGCCTTCCACCAACGGCTCGAGAACGGCGCGGGCGACCTCGGCGTTCTCGCCGATCGCAAAGATCACCTCGCGGCCGATGGGAGCGAGGAGGGCAGTGACGCTCCCGTTCTCCTGCGTGGCGAGCGTGACGACGCCATCCTCCACCACATCCGCCTTGCGAGTCGCGACCGCGCGGTGCACATCCGTAAACTCACGCGCGTCCTCTTCGCTCAGGAACCGGATGCGGGCCACGAACACCCAGTTCTCGATCTTCTCCTCCTCGTAGGGGAAGTCCTCGTACAGGTAGTAGAAACCGCCCGACCAGCCTGCGGCGGCCTCGACCGCAGACTGGTTCCGTGGGTCATGGAGCCAGTCGGGTGAGAACGGGACGTCCCGGAGGAGATAGTTCAACAGGTAGAACTCGCCGAGCGTGCCGTACGCGCTGACGCGCAACCCCAACGGAATCAGGCTGCGGCGGAACGGAAGGAAGTCCACGGAAGACACCCGCTCGGGCTTCCAGTCAGTCGACCCCAGTTCGGGATGAAGGATGAAGGCGGTTGCCGAGGGTGGCTCGACGAGATACCGGTTTAGCGCCTCCACGCCGTGGTTTGCCAGCACGAAACGCGCCCAGTCGGCGCCCGCGTTGTAGGGGAAGTTGCCTTCCCGCCAGATCGATGCAGGGACATCGGCGCTCTCACCTGCATTGGCGGCGACGTACCGTCCGCCGCCGGTGGGGATGTTGCCCACCCGGCCGACGAAGCGGGCGGTGTGCGCGGTGGCGTCGCCTTCGACGACAGCGTCGAACGCGAGCCTGGCATCGAGGTCCAGCCGTGAAGCGTCCAGATCCCCAAGCTCCCTGTAGGTTGCGGCGAGGTCGAAATGGTGGTCCTGAAGGGCATGGATGATCTCGTGCACGAGGGTTTCGCGCTCGCCCGGGGTTAGATCCTCGAGTTCCTCCTTCCAAAACTCGGTAGCGAGCCAGATGGTCCCGGTTCGCAACGCGTAGAACCCGAGCAGGTTGCCTGCGGTGGTGCGCTGGATATTCCGGAGGTGTTCGTCCTCTTTCAGGTACCCGAGCACCCGGAAGACCCTCGTCGCCTGGTCGAGCTCCCACGTCTCCCGCGCGGTCTCCGCACCGAGATACGCATCCGCAAGGATGCTGCTGTTGCCCGTGCGGATGCGCAGCGCCGGAGGCGCTGCAAGCTGCCGTGCGTCAGCCACCTCCTCGATGAACTCCAGGAGCTCGTCCGAAAGTGTTAGTTCCGGTACGGAGGTGCCTGGGGCCTCGCGGGACTGCCTGCCGGCGTCACTGGAGGGGGAGACATACGCGTCGATGTTCCCCTGGACGAAGCTCCGGAAGTACTCCCCGTAGTAGTCATCATCCGTGAGGAGCGGCAGGATTCCTGCCTGTTCCCGGAGGCAACCCACGTACGCTTGCTCCGACTCCGGGTCTTCACCGTTCAGCCAGACTCTGCTGTAGCAGGCAATCCGGACGAGTTCGCTGGCAAGCCACACGACTTGCTGCCCGGCGGGATATCCGGGCAAGAACAGCGTGTCTCTGTCCAGGCTGGCGATCCGCACTTTCGGATCGAACGAAGTCTGCTCCAGAGCTCTTGCCTCATCCAAACGGTCGATCCCCTGCTCAACTCTTTCGAGAGCAACGGGCACACGCTCGGCCAGCAGGTGCAGCGCCTCCCGAACACGGGCACGGAACTCCTCGGACCCTACGAGCCGGATGTCCACGGTTGGGGCCTGGACGGCAGTCGCTGTTGCGACAGACGTTGGAGTAGCTGCCGCCACGGCTGTTGGCATGGAGGTCGGCGGAGGCGTTGGAGTCGGGGTCCCCGCGTCGGGCGCGGGCGTGGATTCACCGGCGGGGCCATCATCGCCAGCGCACCCGTACCCGAGAGCGGCGACACCGAAAACGACTGCAAGCCCGACCGTCAGAACGCGGTCGTGGCCCTTCAAGCGTCCCCTCCCGATCGAGTCAGGCAGGCTAGACATGGCACGCTTCGATCGTAACGTCCGCGGCCGCAGGCGTGGCCAGGGTCACGGTCGACGCCGCGCCGCCAACGAGACGATCTCCGGGCACTGCCGGAGCCCCTGCGTCCCAGGCCAGCCGCCTTCCGTTGCCATCGGTGGCGCTCCGCCGTAGCGTGCGCCCGCCACCACGAGGAGGGCGGAGATGCAGGATTTCGAAGGCAAGGTCGCGGTCATCACGGGCGGGGCGAGCGGCATCGGGCTCGCCATGGCGACGCGCTTCGCCGCCGAGGGGATGCGCCTCGTCCTCGCCGACATCGAAGAAGACGTGCTCGAGCAGGCAGCCGCCGGTCTCCGGGAGAACGGCGCCGACGTGTTCACTGTCCAGACCGACTGTGGCGACGCCGCCTCCATGGACAACCTCGCCGAGGAGTCGCTGGCTCACTACGGCTCCGTCCATGTGGTCTGCAACAACGCGGGCGTGGGGGCGCGAGGGACGATGTGGGAGCTGGGCGTGAACGACTGGGAGTTCGTGCTGCGCGTGAACCTCTGGGGCGTGATCCACGGCGTGCGCGTGTTCGCCCCGCACCTGGTCGAGCAGGACGAGGGGCACATCGTGAACACGGGCTCGATGGCGGGGCTCGTCTCCGTCTCTGGAACGGGGCCCTACAACGTGAGCAAGCACGGGGTCGTGACCCTGTCGGAGACGCTGTACTGCGAGCTGCAGGACGCGGGCTCGAACGTGGGCGTGTCGGTGCTCTGCCCGGGCATCATCCGTACGAACCTGCGCAACTCGGAGCGCAACCGGCCCGAGCACCTGCGCGACCTTGACGCGGAGGCGGTGCGAGCGCGGACGGAAAACACCCCCGGGTTTAGCGACACGGTGCGGCTGCAGGCGCTCTCGCCGGAGTGGGCGGCGGAGTGCGTGTTCGAGGGGATCAAGGCGAACCGCTTCTACATCCTCACGCACGACGACCACGAGGGGCAGATCCCGCGCCGGCACGACGCCATCCAGAACGACGGCACGCCCGCGGTCGTGCGCTCGACGGTCTTCGCCGGCGGCCCGATCGAGCGGTAGGGCTACGCCCTCGCCGCTTCCAGGACGAGGTCGCGGATGACGGCAGCGACGCCGGGGTGCGTGCCGGCGGGCTCGGCGTAGCGGACGGCACGGGCGCCGTTCGCGGCGACCTGGCCGACGTGAAAGCCCTCCGACGCGAAGTAGGGCACGACGACCGCGTTCCGCTCGCCGGCGAGTTCGGGGACGGCGGCGACGTTCGGGTCCTGGTCGGTGAATACGGCGGCGACCTGCGCGAAGCGTCCGGCATCGCGCAGGCGCTCGACCTGGGCGTGGACGGCGCTCGCCGAGCCGGCGTTGCGCCTCGTGCCATGCCCGAGCACGAAAAGCGCGTCGTCCGGGGTCGCGCCCGCCTCCAGCGCGCGCTCGACGACGATGCCGGCGAGGGCAGGGTGCACGCCGATGGGGCGCGTGCAGCGGACCGTCCGTCCCTCGGGACGGGTGACTGGGCCGTCGAGGCCCATCTCGGCGGGGATGACCTCGCTCGTGAAGTAGCCCTCCGACATGAACACCGGCACAACGGTCACATCGCTCGCGGTGCAGCCGTCGAGGGCGCGAGAGAGGGAGGGCTCCTCCTTCCAGAAGGCCACGAGCACCTCGTCCCACTCGCGATCCCCGGCCAGGGCGCGGGCGTGGGCGCGGACAGCCTCGCTGGAGCGCGCATTCAGGTGCGATCCGTGGCCTGCGAGGACGAGCGCGCGGGTCATCGCTCCCGGTCCTGGGCCAGCGCGTCGATGACGGCGCGCACGAGCTCGTCGAGTGCGGGCGAGGCGGCCTCCCGGTCGACTCTGCCGAAGCACTCGCGCACGGCCGTCGACGTGCTGGGGCCGATGCTGACGAGCGCGGCCTCCAGGCTCGCGGCATCGTCGCCGAGGGCCTCGCGCAGGTTCCGCGCGGTCGAGCTGCTGGTGAAGGTGACGACCTCGGCCCCGCGGACCGCCTGCACCTGTTCCGGGGAGAGGGGCGCGGGGCGGTTCTCGTAGGCGGTGACGGCCCGCACGGACAGCCCTCGCGCCTCCAGGGCAAGGCCGAGGTCGGGCGGCGAGAGGTTCGACTGGAAGACGGTGACGGCCTCGCCGGGTTCGGCGGGGAGCTCCGCGAGCGCGGTCGACCAGGACTGCTCGGGGACGAAGTCCGCGCGCAGGCCGTAGCCAACGAGGGCGGCGGCGGTCGCTTCGCCGACGGCGGCGATGCGGCGGCCGGCGAGGGCGCGCGAGTCGAGGTCGGCGGCGGCCAGCGTCTCCATGGCCGCGTGAACGCCGTTCGCGCTGCTGAAGACCCACCAGCCGGCGGGAGCGGCCACGGCCTCGCAGAGCTCGGGCGTACCGGCCCGCGAGACCAGCTCGATGGCGGGCGCTTCGGTCACGAAGGCGCCCTCGGCTTCGAGGAGCGCCACCAGTTCGCTCGCCTGCGCGCGGGAGCGCGTCACGGCGACGCGTCGCCCGGCGAGGGGGCCGGGGTCGAACCAGGCGAGCTCGCCCGCGAGCGCGGCGACGGGCCCGACGACGGTCACGAGGGGCGCCGTCAGCCCCTCCTCGGCGACCCGCCCGGCGATGCCGGCGAGGGTTCCGGTCACGACGCGCTGGTCGGGGCGGGTGCCCCACTGGACGGAGGCGGCGGGGGTATCCGGGGCGCGGCCCTCGGCGATGAGGCGCTCGGCGCACTCGGCGAGCGTCCCCGCGCCCATGAGCAGCACGAGCGTGTCGACCTCGGCGGCGGCGCGCCAGCTGGTCGTTCCGTCATCGACGCTGCGGGCGTTGATGACCATGAAGGCCCCGGCGAGGCCGCGGTGCGTCACGGGGATGCCGGCGTAGGCGACGGCGCCGATGGCGGAGGTGACGCCCGGGACGACGGTGCAGGGAACGCCCGCCTCCCGGCAGGCGCGCAGCTCCTCGGAACCGCGCCCGAACACGAAGGGGTCGCCGCCCTTGAGGCGGACGACGCGCTTCCCCTCCCTCGCGCGGGCGAGCATGAGCGCCTCGATCTCGGCCTGCGTCGCGATGTGAGCCCCGGCGCGCTTACCCACGGCGCACAGCTCGGCATCCGCACGCGCTTCGCGCAGGAGCGAGCGGGGCGCGAGGGCGTCGTACAGGACGACGTCGGCGGCGCGCAGCGCTTCGAGTCCCGCGACGGTGATGAGACCGGGGTCGCCGGGACCCGCGCCGACTAGGGCGACGGACCCGGGCTGGCTCTTGGCTGTTGGCTCCTGGCTGTTGGTCACTCTGTTGGGATCCCGCGTCTATTATGGGCCGGGTTCGAACGACACTTGCCATCGGGGCCGACGAACCGAGCCCCGGACAGCGAACCCCACCAATAGCCAATGGCCAGTAGCCAACAGCCGACGCAGCACTTCTTCGAGTCCCAGCGCCTGCGGCTCTCCTACTGGGCGTGGGGCGACGAGGGCACGCAGCCGCTCGTGCTCGTGCACGGTGGGCGCGACCACGCCCGCAGCTGGGACGGGATCGCGGAGGCGTTCGCCGCCGACCACTACGTCGTCGCGCCCGACCTGCGCGGCCACGGCGACTCCGACTGGTCTCCGGGCAGCGAGTACACGACGGCGCAGTACGCCGTCGACCTGCTCACGCTGGTCGAGCGCTTCGACCAGCCCGTGCGGGTGGTCTGCCACTCGTTCGGGGGGCAGGTCACATTCATCGCGGCGGGGACGTACCCGCAACGGTTCGCCTCGATCGTCGCGATCGAGGGGCGGGTGCCGGGGCTGTTCGAGGAGCCGGAGCCGATGAACCCGGAGCGCTTCCGGACGTACGTCGAGCAGCGCCGCTCGCTGGAGACGCGCCGGGTGCGGCGCTATCCGGACCTGGAGGCGGCCACCCAGCGGGTGCGGGAAATGAACCCGCGCCTCTCGGTCGAGCAGGCGCGGCACATCGCCGTCCACGCCGTGCGCGAGGACGGGGACGAGCTCATCTGGAAGTTCGACAACTGGTCACGTCCGGGCGTGCGTCGCGACGAGTACACGCTGGCGGAGATGCGCGGCTTCATCGAGGCGATCGCGTGCCCGGTGCTCTTCCTGATGGGGAGCGAGGCGGGATTGAGGCGGGGGATGGAGCGCTGGGTGGAGGGGCTCGCGGGCGTGCGTCCGGTGACGGTCGAGGGGGCGGGGCACTGGGTCCACCACGACCAGCCGGAGCGGCTCGTCGCGCTGGCGCGGGAGCACTTCGGGGGCTGACCCGGCTACTGTTCCGTGGACTCGCTTCCGCCGAGGACTTCCAGCAGCGGCTTGAGCCGACCGTCCGGGTCGGCCCTGGCGGCCAGGGTCTCGAGGTCGCGGGCGGACACGACCAGCGGGTTGCGCTGGAACCGCCCGTCGTGGGTGTAGGAGCAGAAGCGCAGGCTCAGCTCGCCGTCGTCCCACTCCAGCAGCTGGATCGTGGGCTGGTGCCAGCGGGACTGGCAGGAGACCTCTTCAACAATCTGGCCCTGCCCGAAGTAGAACTTGAAGGGACGGGGTGTCCGGCGTTCGACGTTCGCATCAAGGTCCGAGCCCATAGCACCACCCCAACTCATTTCGGGGCCGCCCCACTCAGGGCAGCTTCCCCTGGTCAGGCTTCAAGCCTGCCAAGTGCGTCAAGTGGTCCGCAAGGAACTACGCGAGCCCGACCAACCCACTAGCCACCGGCCATCACTCCCCCGTACGCTCCCGCGGCAGGCGGAGAAGCGCGTGAGCGACGGCGATCGGGGAAGCGACGACAGCGAGGCGGTGTTCGCCATGCTCGAGGAGCTGGGCGTGTCGAACGCTCGCGAGCTGGGGCTCGACCACCCCGGCGTCGTGGCCCTGCTCGACGCCAGCCAGCAGCTCGACGAGGGGCAGCCGGGGCTGGCGATGCACACGCTGGAGGTCGAGCTGGGGGAGCCGGACTCGCCCCAGCCGATGGAGATCGGGGCGGCGGCGTTCGTGTTGCGGGGGAAGGCGCACGAGGCCCAGGACCGCGCCTACCACGCCCGCATCGACTACGAGTACGCGCTCAAGATGCGCCCCAACATCCCCTACGCCACCGAGGCGATTCGCCGCATCGATCGGCGCGGGTAGGCGACGCGCCCCTCGCGTGCCCTAGAATCGCGCGACCAGCGACGGGAGGCGGCAGCCATGGTGCGAGCCGAGATCATCGAGCGCAGCAAGAAGCTGCAGGAAACGGCGCCGGCCCTCGAGCGGCTGCTCGGGATAAAGGACGCGCTGCTGCAGGCGGCCGACGAAGCGCAGGAGATCCGCCACATCCCGGCCTGGGCCTCGAACGAGATCGCCGACCAGGGGCTCTACCGCTTCGCCCTGCCCGAGGAACTGGGCGGCGAAGACCTGCCCGCGCGCGACCAGATCGAGATCGTGGAGGCGGCCTCCGCCATCGACGGATCGATCGGCTGGTGCGTGCACATCAACTCGGAGATCAACAGCCTCGTGCTGCGCCGCATGAGCATGGAGCTCGTGCACGACTACTACGACGACTGGCGCGTCCTGACGTGCGGCGGCGTGGGGCCCGGGCTCCAGCACGCGAAGGCGCGACCGGTCGAGGGCGGCTGGCGGCTCTGGTGCCAGGGCGCCTTCGGGAGCGGCTGCCACAACGCCACCTGGACGCTCGTGCACTCGGGGTCGGACGGCGTGCCCCACGAGGACGGGGGCTCCTCCGACAAGGCGTTCCTGATTCCTCGGGGGGACTTCGAGGTCGTCGATACCTGGGACACCGCGGGCCTGCGCGGCACGGGCAGCCACGACGTGAAGGTCGACGGCGCCTTCATCCCGGACCGGGCGACCCTGCCGAAGGATCTGTTCAGCAACTGCGACACATTCGCGAGCCCCACGCTCCGCAACCCGATGCAGGCCCACTACAACAAGGGCGCGGTCGCCCTCGGCATCGCCCGAGGCGCGATCAACGACATCATCGACCTGGCCATGGTAAAGACCCCGTGGATGACGGCGACTCCGCTATCGGACATGCCCGAACTGCACTACCGGCTCGGTGAGGCGGAGGCGACGGTGCGGGCGGCGCACGCGTTCATGGTCGACGCCCAGGAGGAGACGGAGCGGCACCTGGGCCCGCTGCCGAAAGACGGGGGCCGCTCGGCGCCCGAGTGGGAAGTGACGCGGCGCTCCTACCTCTCCTGCGTGCACGCCGCCCAGGTCTCCCGCTACGTCGTCGACACGATGCACAACACGGCGGGGACGACGGCCAGCCGCATGGAATCGCCCCTGGAGCGTCGCCTGCGGGATTCGCACCAGGCGGCCTCGCACGCCGCCATCTCGTGGCGGCACTACCGCAACCTGGGCACCAACTACCTGGGGAACGACCCGCCACCCTTCGCGACGTTCGCGCGGGCGTAGGAGCGGCGCTAGGGCTGGTCCGGGGGCTCCCGGCGCAGGAAGCGGCTGACCGTTCCCGAGAGGAACGGTCGCAGCGGCCGGGGCAGGACCCTCCAGGCGATCGCCTCGCCGGCGACGCTGCCGACCTGCCGTATCTCGTCCTCGTGCTCGCGCACGTATTTGGCCGCCTGCTCGGCGGCGGGGCGGGCGGCGTCGATGGCGTCCTGCGCGAGCCGTTCGGCCTCGGGGCGAACGGCATCGACCGTCTCCTTCGCCACCTTGGCGGCGTGGCGGGCGTAGATCTCGGCCTCGGGCTGGGCCTCGAGGGCGGCGTCGTGCGCCCTACGCACGAGCCGCCCGAGCGTGCGCCCGACCTGGGCGGCGACGTCCTCGCCGGCGGGTGGCCGCTTGCCGCCAGCCACGGCTAGTCCCCGCCGCCGCGGATGACGCGGACGACCTGGCGCAGAAGGCCCAGCCGCGGACGTCGCTTCGACCCCCGGGCTAGGTCTACCTGGCGGGCAGCTGCGCGCACCGACTCCAGCTCCGAGTACTTCTCGTCCCGGAGGCTTCTCCACTCGTGCTCATCGGGCGGAGGTCCGAAGTCCACCATCTGACAACCCTCCCCACTCTAGACGACACGAGCGAAGTACGTGTCGTCCGCTAGTCGCCGCCGCCGCGGATGAGGCGCACGATGCGGCGGAGGATGCCGAAGCGGGAACCGCGCGGGCGCTTCGGGGGGCGGTGGTCGCCACCGTGCTGGCGCTTGATCTCGTCGCGCTGGGCCTCCGCCAGCATCTCCAACTCGGGACCGTGACCGGGCGGGATGAAGCCGCCGCCGAACTCCGCCATTGCGAGCCTCCATGCCCACTATAGAGCGCAGAGATTGACAGAACGGCGTACCATCGGGCCACGTCTCGAAGCGACCAGCGGAGGAACAGATGGTTCAGGAGAAAATCGCCCACACCACGCCCACGGAGAAGGCCCCAGAGCCCTACATGGGCACCGACCTCATCCCCAAGGAGCGCTACACCTCGAAGGAGTTCATGGACCTCGAGTGGGAGCGCATGTGGACGAAGGTCTGGAACATGGCCGGCCGCGAGTCCGACATCCCCACCGTGGGCGACTACTTCACGACCGAGCTGGGCCCCGAGTCCCTCCTCATCGTGCGCGAGGCGGAGGACAAGGTCCGCGCGTTCTATAACGTCTGTCCGCACCGCGGGAACCAGATCCGCAACCCCGGCATGGGCCATGCGGAGTCGTTCCAGTGCGCCTACCACTTCTTCGAGTTCAACCTCGACGGTTCGAAGAAGTTCGTGCCGGACGAGGACACCTTCACCCAGGGCGTTCCCCAGGAGACGGCGCTCGTCGAGGTGCCCTGCGACACATGGGGCGGCTTCATTTTCTTCAACATGAACCCCGACGCCGAGCCGCTGCTCGAGTTCCTCGACCCGGTCGCCCAGCACCTTGACGCCTACCAGATGGAGAAGTTCTCGATCGTCTCCGACAAGACGGTCGAGTGGGACACGAACTGGAAGGCCTCGGTGGACGCCTTCAACGAGGTCTACCACGTGCAGGGCATCCACCCGCAGCTGCTCGAGGGGCTGGACGACATCCACGTGCAGATCGACCTGTACGAGCGCCACAACCGCTACCTGGTGCCGATGGGCATCGTGAGCCCGCGCTACCAGAATCCGGACGAGGTGACGGACGGGCTCAAGGGGCGGCTGCGGAACGCGGGCGTCGACCCGGCGGAGTTCGAAGGCCGCAGCGCGGAGGTGCGCCCCTTCCTGCAGAAGCGGGCGCGCGAGGTCGCCGAGGAAGAGGGGATGGACGTCTCCCATCTGAACGACGACCAGATGTCAGACGACTACCACTACTACATCTTCCCGAACCTGACGTTCAACACGCACCACCGCAGTTTCGGGTTCTTCCGGCAGCGGCCACACGCGACCGATCCGAACAAGATGTACTTCGACATCCAGAGCTACGCGCGCCTGCCCGAGGGCACGGAGGTGCCGCGTCCGATCCACACGCAGCACAAGCACGGCGAAATCTCGCTGGGGCTGGTGATGGACCAGGACTCGTACAACCTGCCGCGGGTGCAGAAGGGGATGAACTCGCGGGCCTACCCGGGCCTGCTCATCAACTACCGCGAGCGGCGCATTCGCCACATGAACAAGGTCATCGACGACTACCTGTACGGCCCCGACCGCTAGGCGGCGGCCGGCACCACAAGCGGCATCGAACCGAGGCGGCGGCGCTCAAGCGCCGCCGCTTCGTGATCCCGGACCCCCGAGTGGCGTACGGTTAGCCGCAGGCAGGCACGGGCCGGAGGGTAGGCGCATGGATATCGGCTTCGCGGTTGGACCCTGGGACGTGTCGTTCGATGACATCAGCTTCTCGATCGACGCGGCCGAGCGGCACGGCTTCTCCTCCTACTACCTGGGGGATCACTTCTTCGTTGGCGAGCAGCTCGACTCGCTCGAGCCGTACCTGCTGTTCACGCTCATGGCGCGGGAGACGGAACGCATCCGCTTCGGGCCGCTGGTGACACCGGTGATGTTCCGGCCGCCCTCGAACGTGGGGCGGCTGGCGGCGCAGCTCGACATCCTCAGCCGGGGGCGCTTCGTGCTCGGGCTGGGCGTCGGCTGGGGGGAGGCGGAGCACCTCACCTACGGCGTCGACTGGCCGCCCCTGGGCGAGCGCTTCGACCGGCTGGACGAGTACATCGCCGTGATGCTGGCGATGTGGGACACGGGGCCCGCCTCGTTCGACGGCCGGTACTACCAGCTCGACGAGGCGGAGATGCTGCCGAAGCCGGGGCCGGGGCGACCGCCCATCCTCATCGGGGGCGCGGGCGAGAAGCGCACCCTGCGGCTCGTGGCGCAGTACGCGGCCGAGTGGAACAGCGTGGACCTCACCCCCGAGGTCTTCCGCCACAAGTGCGAGGTGCTGGCCGGGCACTGCGACGACCTCGGGCGCGACCCGGGCGAGATCCGCCGCTCGATGACGACGATCGGGTTCGTGGGGGCGACGGACGAGGAGGTGGAGGCGGCAACGCTCACCCAGATGCAGCGCACGCCCCCGCCCGGCAACCCCACTCCCGCCGAGTACCGCGCCGCCCTGCGCGAGGCGGGCGCGATCATGGGGACCGCGAACGAGGTCGTCGATCACCTCGGATGGCTCGCGGAGGAGGGGCTGGACGAGGTCCAGTTCGTCTACTTCGACCTGACCAGCGACAGCCTGCCGGCCTTCCTCGCGACCGAGGTGCTGCCGCAGGTGTCGCGCCTGTAGGGGCAGGGCGGCCGATGGACATCGGACTCGTGGTCGGGCCGTGGGGGGTGACCTTCGAGGAGGCGGTCTCCTCGATGCGGGTCACCGAGCAGTACGGGTTCTCCTCCTACTACCTGGGGGACCACTTCTACACGGTGGACCAGATCGACTCGCTCGAGCCGTACATGCTGTTCGCGCTGGCGGCGCGGGAGACTGAGCGCATCAGCTTCGGCTCTCTGGTGACGCCGGTGATGTTCCGCCCGCCCTCGAACCTCGGGCGGCTGGCGGCGCAGCTCGACGTGCTCAGCGGCGGGCGCTTCGTGCTCGGGCTGGGGATTGGCTGGAACGAAGGGGAGCACGCGGCCTACGGCATCGACTACCCCTCGCTGGGAGAGCGCTTCGACCGGCTGGAGGAGTCCCTGGAGGTGATGGGGCGCATGTGGGGCGCGGGACCTGCGTCGTTCGAAGGGCGCTACTACCGGCTTCGCGGCGCGGACACGCGGCCGAAGCCGTGGTCGGGACGGCCGCCGGTGCTCATCGCGGGCGGCGGCGAGAAGCGCACCCTGCCCCTGGTGGCGAAGTACGCCGACGCATGGAACGCCGTCGACCTGCCGCTGGACGACTACCGGCGCAAGTGCAATCTGCTGGCCGGCTACTGCGACGAAATCGGACGCGATCCGGGCGAGATCCGCCACACGATGACGACGATGGGCCTCATCGGCTCGACCGACGCGGAGGTGGAGGCGGCCACGCAGCTGCAGATGCAGCGCATGCCGCCGCCGCCCGGCATGTCCCCGGCCGACTACCGCGAGATGCTGCGCGGGATCGGCGCGATCATGGGGACGCCCGACGAGATCGTGGCCAAGCTCGGACGGCTCGCAGAGGCGGGCATCGACGAGGTCCAGTTCACCTACTTCGACCTGTCCTCCGACAGCGTGCCCGCCTGGCTCGCGAGCGAGGTGATGCCGCAGGTCGCGGACCTGTAGGACCCGAAACCCGGGGAGGGATAGACAAATGGATGTCGCACTGGTCATAGGGCCGTGGGACCTGACGTTCGACGAGGCGACCGCCTCGATGCGGACGACCGAGGAGCGCGGCTTCGCCTCCTGGTACCTGGGCGACCACTTCTTCTCGGTCAACCAGATCGTGTCGCTGGAGCCGTACCTGCTCTTCGCGCTGGCGGCGCGGGAGACGGAGCGCGTGCGCATCGGACCGCTGGTGACGCCGGTCATGTTCCGGCCGCCCTCGAACGTGGGGCGGCTGGCGGCGCAGCTCGACCTGCTCACGGGCGGGCGCTTCGTGATGGGGCTGGGGGTCGGCTGGCACGAGGGCGAGCACCGCACCTACGGGGTCGACTACCCCTCGATCCGGGAGCGCTCCGAGCGGCTCGATGAGTACATCCAGGTCATGCAGGCGATGTGGGGCGAGGGACCGGCCTCGTTCGACGGGCGCTACTACCAGCTTCGGCACGCGGACACGCGGCCGAAGCCGGCGGCGGGACGCCCGACGGTGCTCATCGCGGGCGGGGGCGAGCGGCGCACCCTGCCCCTCGTGGCGAAGCACGCGCACGAGTGGAACAGCGTCGACCTCTCGCCCGAGGTCTACCAGCGCAAGTGCGAGCTGCTGGCGGGCTACTGCAACGAGGTCGGGCGCGACCCGGGCGAGATCCGGCACACGATGATGACGATGGGCCTCGTCGCGGAGACCGACGCGGAGCTTGAGGCGGAGGCGCTGCTGCAGATGCAGCGCCGCGCCCCGCCGGAGCCCATGTCGGCGCCGGACTACATCGAGACGCTGCGGCAGCGGGGCGCGATCATGGGTTCGCCCGACCAGATGGTGGACCGGATCGGGCAGCTCGCCGAGTCGGGCGTCGACGAGGTGGTGTTCATCTGGTTCAACCTCTCCTCGAACGCCGTGCCCGACTGGCTCGCGAAGAACGTGCTGCCGCAGGTGGCGAAGCTGTAGCGAGCGGCTGCGGGGTCAGGCGGGCTGGTTGACCGTGCGCTGGCTGCCCGCGCGCACGAGCTCGTGGCGCTTGATGCGCCACTGGCCGTCGGCGCCCCGGACCATGTCGTCCACGTAGGTGGCCCAGAGGGTCATGATCGCGTCGGGGTCTTCCTTCAGCACGTGGGTGGCCTGAACGTCGGTCCGCGTGTGGGCGGTGTCGCCGTCGATTTCGGCGACCTGGTTGCCCATCATGTGCTGGGTCGCGGGGAAGTTCTCGAGGGCGGTGATGACGTAGTCGAGGTAGGCGTCGGCGCCCTCGATGTCCTCGGGGCCGTAGCCCACGACGAGCACGTCGTCGGTGAAACAGGAGCGGTAGCGGTCCATCTCGCGGGCGTCGACGGCGGTGCCGTACTTGACCAGGACGTCCATGAGGGCGATGCGGTCGGCGAGGTACTGGGCGTCGGGCATGTGAGGGCTCCCTTCAGCTTGGGGCGCGATTCTACCCCGACCCGGGAGGCCCGCCGCCCCGCATCCCCCGGATCCAGCCGCGGTCCATGGCCTCGAGGAAGATCAGCAGGGCGACGAAGATGGCGGTGATGGGCACGTCGGTCCACTGCATCTGCACGATCTGCACCACGAGCAGGACGCCGAGCACGAGGATGAGCACCATCCGCAGGTAGCGCCAGAAGCCGGCGATTCTCGATCGGCCTTGCTGGGTCACGGTGTGAGTGTAGCCCTTCGCACAAGGCAGCGATCTGCCAGAATCAGGCGATGACGGAAAAGGCGTACGGATTCGTGCTGCGCGAGGGGGACGAGGGGCGCGAGTTGCTCGTGTTCGAGCACGCGGGCATGCCGGAGGCTGGCCTGCAGGTGCCCGGCGGAACGGTCAACGTCGACGCCGGCGAGACGCCGCTGCAGGCGGTCGCGCGGGAAGTGCTGGAGGAGAGCGGTCTGCCGCTCGGGGGATGGGAGGGGGCGGCGGCCTTCGAGGCGAACGGCCAGCAGTGGCACTGCTTCGTCACGACGCCGGCCCTCGTGCTGCCCGACACCTGGCGCTGCGAGCCGCTGGGGCCGGAGCGGGCGCAGGGGCTGCGGTTCGAATACCGCTGGACGCCGCTGGAGGGCGGGGACACGCTCGCCGGGGCGCAGGAGGAGGCGCGGCGGGCCGTGGCGGCGTTCATCGCCGGGGGTTAAGGCGCGGGGCTACGCGGCCAGGGGCAGCTGCTCCAGCGACCGGTTCGCGTGGGTCGGGTCGCCGATCTCGTAGTCGACGCCGTGGGAGTCCATGAACTCGGCCAGGGCCACGAGGCCCAGCCGCTTGATCCGCCGGATGAGGTGGATGTGGGCCTCACCGTTCCGCGCCTCGGACTCGCCTCGCGTGGCGCCGACCGTGGCGATTCCGGTCTCCAGGGCCTTCGTCGTCCAGTAGCCCTCGTGCTCGACGCTTCGCACGGTCACCTTGAAGTGCACCACCGCCTCGATCGCCTCGCTCATGAGCGTCCTCCTCACCCCGTCCTCAAAACTGTACACCTTCTCTATCCATAAGGCAGACAGGTTCGGTTAAGGACAGGGGCCCTTCACGCGGCGATCCTCCGCTCTCCTATACTGGATCGTGGACTCACGGAGGAATCCCCACATCCATGAACGGTATCAAGACCGGCTTCCTGCTCGCGGCCCTGACGGCGCTGCTGCTCTTCATCGGCTACGTGCTGGGCGGCACCGGCGGGCTCATCGTCTTCCTCATCATCGCGGCGGTCATGAACTTCTCCGCCTTCTGGTGGAGCGACAAGTTCGCGCTGCGCATGGCGGGCGCACGCGAGGTGTCGGCGGACGAAGCGCCGGGGCTCCACGCCATGGTCGAGGAAGTCGCCTACCGGGCCTCCATGCCGATGCCGAAGGTCTGCATTGTCGAGAGCGCCACCCCGAACGCTTTCGCCACCGGCCGCAGCCCGGAGAAGGGCGTCGTGGCCGTCACCACGGGCATCGTGCAGCTGCTGAACGAGCACGAGCTGCGGGCCGTCATCGGCCACGAGATGGCGCACGTGAAGAACCGGGACACGCTCACGAGCTCGATCGTGGCGACGATCGCGGGGGCGATCTCGATGATCTCGTTCATGCTGATCTTCTTCGGGGGCCAGCGGAACGCCTTCGCCGCCATCGCGATCATGATCCTGGCGCCGATCGCGGCCTCCATCATCCAGTTCGCCATCAGCCGCACGCGCGAGTTCGCCGCCGACGAGACGGGCGCGCGCATCGTGCGCGACCCCCACGCCCTGGCGAGCGCGCTGGAGAAGCTGCACCGGGGCGTCGAGTACGCGCCGATGCAGGAGACGCCCCAGCAGGAAGCGGTGGCGGCGCTCTACATCGTCCACCCCTTCCGGGGAGGCGGCATGACGAAGCTGTTCAGCACGCACCCGCCGCTGGAGGAGCGCATCGAGCGGCTGCGGACGATGTCGCTGTAGCCGCCGGTCCCGCGCCGGTCCCTTCCGCCACGCCCCGGCTTGCCGTGCCCGTGACTGCCATCTGCCTCGTGACACGGTTAGAACAATAGTTCTATTCTGCCTCCTCCCGCAGGAGGTGGAGTCCCTTGGACGAGAGCCCGATCAGGCGGCCGCGCATCGACGCGCTGCCCGAGAACACCCGCTACCGCGACACCGGATGCGACCTGTATCCCTCGTGCCTGCGCTGTCCGCTGCCGCGCTGCCGCTACGAGGAGCCGGGCGGCGCCCCCGCGATGCTGCGCACGGGTCGCGACGCCACGATCGTGCGGCTCTCGCGGGAGCAGGGGCTCTCGGTCGACGAGCTGGCGGCGCGCTTCGGGCTGTCGCGGCGCACCATCTTCCGGGTGCTGCGCGCGGCACGGCAGCCGGAGGAGCTGCCGGCGACGGGCTAGCGCTCGAACATCCGTTCCCGTCCGGGTAGACTGGCGGCATGGCGTCCGAGGAACGCGCGATCGACGGGGCCCTGCAGGACGACGAGGAGCTCCGCGCGGAGCAGACCCTGCGGCCGCAGCGGCTCGGCGACTTCCCCGGGCAGGAGCGCGTCAAGGAAGTCCTCGTCATCGCCATCGAGGCGGCGAAGAAGCGCGGCGAACCGCTCGACCACCACCTCTTCTACGGACCGCCGGGGCTGGGCAAGACAACCCTGGCGCACATCCTCGCGGCGGAGATGAACGCCCCCATCCGCACCACCAGCGGCCCCGCCATCGAGCGGCCCGGCGACCTCGCCGCCATCCTCACCAACCTGAAGGAGGGCGAGGTCCTCTTCATCGACGAGATCCACCGCCTGGCGCGGGCGGTCGAGGAGATCCTCTACCCGGCGATGGAGGACTTCGCCATCGACCTCGTCATCGGGAAGGGGCCGGGGGCGCGCTCCATCCGGCTGCAGCTGCCGAATTTCACCGTTATCGGGGCGACGACGCGCTACGCCATGATCAGTGCGCCCCTGCGCGACCGCTTCGGCTCCGTCTACCGCCTCGACTTCTACGAGCTCGACGCGCTCACGACGATCGTGCGGCGCTCGGCGGGCCTGCTCGGGGTCGATCTCGCGGACGAGGCCGCGGGCGAGATCGCGAGCCGCGCGCGGGGCACGCCCCGCGTCGCCAACCGCATCCTGCGGCGCGTGCGCGACTACGTGGAGGTGCGGGCGGGCGGGGTCGCGACGCTGGAGGCGACGCGCGAGGCGATCGACCTGCTGGAGGTGGACGCGCTCGGGCTCGACGTGAACGACCGCCGCCTCCTGCGCGCCATCATCGAGCAGTTCGAGGGCGGGCCCGTGGGGCTGGAAACGATCGCGGCGGCCATCAGCGAGGAGTCGGACACGGTCTTCGACGTGTACGAGCCGTTCCTGCTGAAGCGCGGACTGCTGAAGCGCACGCCGCGCGGCCGGCTGGCGACGGCGGCGGCCTGGCGGCACCTCGGCATCGACCCGCCCGCGACCCCCGGGGCGAGCCCGCAGGGCGAGCTGTGGGGCGAGCCCGACGTGGACGAGGAGCGGTTGTCCCTGAACACTCCCGCCGCCAGCGATTAGGATTAGCGCCGCCAAACGGCAGGCGAGGGAAACAGGCGACGTGTTCGAACGAACGGTGCTGCCCAACGGGCTGCGGATCATCACGAGCGAGATGCCGCAGACGCGCTCGGCCACCGTCAGCGTGTATGTGGGCGCGGGCAGCCGCTACGAGGTGGACGCGGAGGCGGGCCTCTCGCACTTCCTCGAGCACATGCTCTTCAAGGGCGCCTCGCGCCGGCCCACCGCCCAGGAGATCGCGGAGGCGATCGAGTCGGTCGGCGGGATGCACAACGCCGCCACCGACCGCGAGCTGACGGTCTACTACGCGAAGACGCCCGATTTCGCCGCCCTGGAGACGATCGACATCCTCTCCGACATGGTGACCGCCCCGGAGATGGACCCGGTCGAGCTCGAGAAGGAGCGCATGGTCATCCTCGAGGAGCTGTCCAGCGTGGAGGACAACCCCGGCGAGCTGGCCGCCATCCTCGCCGACGAGACGCTCTGGCCCGACCAGCCGCTCGGCCGCAACATCGGCGGCGAGATGGAGACGGCGCGGTCGCTGCCGCTCTCGGCGGTCGAGCGCTACTTCCGCGCGCAGTACGTGCCCTCGAACATGGTCCTCTCGGTGGCGGGGAACATCACGCACGAGGCGGTTGTGGAGGCGGCCTCGCGCTGGCTCGGGCCCACGCCCGAGGGCGAGGCGCACCCCTGGCACCCGGTCGAGCCGCGCGGCGAGTCCCCTCGCGTGGGCATCCGCACCAAGGCGACGGAGCAGGCGCACCTCTGCCTGACCTACCCCGGCCTGCCCCTCGGGCACGAGGACCAGTACGCCGCCGGGCTGCTCAGCGCCCTGCTGGGCGAAGGCATGTCGAGCCGCCTCTTCCTGGAGCTGCGCGAGGAACGCGCGCTCGTCTACGACGTGCACTCCTACATGAGCGAGTACCGCGACGCGGGCGCGTTCACCGTCTACGCGGGCTGCGACCCCGCGAACGCGCGCCTCACGCTGGAGGTCGCGCGCGAGGAGATCGAACGCTTCCTCTGCGACGCCGACGACGAGGAGTTGGAGAAGGGGAAGCGGATGGTGGCGGGGCGCATCCAGCTGCGCATGGAGGACACGCGGTCTGTGGCCGCCTGGCTCGGCGGACAGGAACTCGTGCTCGACGAGGTCCTCACCGTCGACGAGGTGGTGGCGATGATCGAAGGGGTCACGCTCGACGACCTCCGGCGCGTGGGCGGCGACCTCCTGCGGCCGGAGGCGGCGACGATCGCCGCCGTGGGGCCGTTCGAGGACGACTCGGTTTTCGCCGGCGTCATCTGATGGCGAGCGGTGTCCTGCTCTCGGTGCACGTCGTGCCCGTGCTGGAGGGGCGCATCGTCGCCTTCGTCCTCGAGCCGCAGGGTCCGAAGGGCCGCTGGCTCCCCTGGACGGTGCTCAAGCAGGGCGCGAACCCGTACGAGATCGCCTCGACCATTGTCGACGAGTGGTGCGACGGCGCGATGTCGGACCTGCGCCTCGCCGACGTCATCTCGCGGGAGGGCGACGACGGCTGGGAGCTCGCCATCGTCTTCCGCGCCGAGCTGACGGCCCTGCCCGGCCACGAGCGCGGCGCCCCCCGCGTCTGCGACGCGCAGGACCTGGCCGCCGTGCAGGGCTTCGAGGCGGTCGACCTGGAGCGCTGGCTGGGAGGAGGAGGGACGGTGGAACCGGAGGGGGACTCCACGAAGCTCGTCTTCTAGTGGCTGGCGGCTAGGCCACGACGACGGCGGCCACGATGCCGCCGACGACCACGAGCAGCGCGAGCCCCGCGAAGAGCGCACCGCGCCCGACGCCGTGGGACGTCACGACCATCCCGGACGACGGCTCCGGGGGTGCCGCCTCGGCGGCCCGATCCGCCAGCTCCCTGATCGCGCGCTTCATGGGCCCCGTGTTCAGGATCCCCCGGTTGGCCGACGCCGCGTACATGATCTCCCGCAGCCGCTTCGCGGCCTCTTCGGGCGTGAGGTCGCTGGCGTCCTTCATGCCCGTCATGCTACCCCCGGTGCCTGGTGGCGTATGGCTGGTGGCTCGACCCCTCGCTCCCACTCAGCAAGCGAAGCGAGCGCTCTCCTAGTACGCTACATGCCCCGCCGCGGGCCCCGCCCGCCGCGGCAACACGCTCAGGAGAGACGCCATGTCCGATATCGCCAGTCGCGGGTACTCCAACCCCGATGTCCTCGTCAGCACCGACTGGGTCGCCGACAACCTCGACAGCCCCGGAATCCGCATCGTCGAGTCCAACGAAGACCAGCTCCTCTACCCCGCCGGGCACATCCCCGGGGCGGTGCAGGTCGACTGGGCGGCTGACCTGAACGACCAGCTTCGCCGCGACTACCTGAACCGCGAAGGGTTCGAGGCGCTCATGTCGCGCAGCGGCATCGCGCAGGACACGACCGTCATCTTCTACGGCGACCGCAACAACTGGTGGGCCTGCTACGCCTACTGGGTGTTCCAGTTGTTCGGCCACAGCAACGCGAAGGTGATGGACGGCGGCCGCCAGAAGTGGGAGCAGGAGGGCCGCGACCTCGTGCGCGAGGTTCCCACCTACGACGCGACCAGCTACTCCGCCCCCGAGCGCAACGACGCTCCCGTGCGCGCCTTCCGCGAGGACGTGCTGGCGCACCTCGATGCGGGCGGCCAGCTCGTGGACGTTCGCAGCCCGCAGGAGTACTCGGGCGAGCGCCTGCACATGCCCGACTTCCCCAACGAGGGCGCGCTTCGCGGCGGCCACATCCCCACCGCCAGGAGCATCCCCTGGGCGCGCGCGGCCAACCCCGAGGACGGCACCTTCAAGACCGCCGCCGAGTTGCAGGAGATCTACCTGAACGAGCAGGGGCTCTCGCCCGACGGAGACACGATCGCCTACTGCCGCATCGGTGAGCGCAGCAGCCACACGTGGTTCGTGCTCACGCACCTGCTCGGCTTCGGGAACGTCCGCAACTACGACGGCTCCTGGACCGAGTGGGGCAACCTGGTGAACGTGCCCATCGAAAAGTGACCCACGAGGGCATCCCCCGGCCGCTCGCCGACCTGCTCGACGAGTTCTCCTTCCTCGAGCGGGGCGAGCGCGTCGACTACCTGATCGAGTACGCCGACCAGTTCGAGCCGGTACCCGAACGGGTAGCCACGCGCCCCTTCCCGGAGGAGCGGCGCGTGAAGCGCTGCGAGTCGCAGGCGTACGTCTGGGCCGAGGACACCGACGACGGCGCCCAGAAGTACTGGTTCGCCGTCGAGAACCCGCAGGGCATCTCCGCGATGTCGTTCTGCGCCATCCTCGACGACACCGTCTCGGGGGCGTCGCTCGACGAAGTGCTGCGCATCCCCGGCGACGTCGTCTTCGACATCTACGGGCGCGAGGTCTCGATGGGGAAGGGCGAGGGGCTGCTCGGCATCCTCACGTCGGTGCAGGCCTTCGCCCGCGAGGCGGCCGGGCGCCAGGGCGCCTGACCCATGCCGGAGATTCCCGACCTCGAGGCGATCCGCGGCTTCCTGAATGAGCGACTGCCCAGCCAGACGGTCGAGTCGGTCGAGGTGAAGATTCCCCACGTGGTGCGCACGGGCGCGACCGCGCTCGCGGAGTCGCTTCCGGGCGACGCCTTCGGGGAGACGGAGCGGCACGGGAAGTTCCTGCTGTTCACGCTCGCCTCGGGGCGGGTGCTGGCCATCAACCCGATGCTCACGGGGCGCTTCCAGTACGCCCCGCCCGACGCTAAGCGCCAGGGTCGGACGTGCCTGCGCCTCTCGCTCTCGGGTGGGGTGGAGCTGCGCTACGCCGACCTGCGCGTGATGGGACGCATCTACCTGCTGCCGCTGGAGGAGATCGAGGCCATCCCGAACTGGAGCGCGGGCGGCCCCGACCTCCTCGACCCCGCCCTCACGGAGGAGGTCTGGCTGGAGCGCATCCGCAAGTACCGCGGGCGCATCAAGAACATCCTCACCAAGGCCGAGTTCGTGCAGGGCATCGGCAACGCCTACAGCGACGAGATCCTGTGGGAGGCGCGCATCAACCCGTTCACGACGCGGAAGGACCTCGACGAGGAAGACCTGCTGCGGCTGTTCCACTCGTCGCGCGAGGTGATGGCGTGGGCCACACCCCTCGCCCGCGAGCGCATGGTGAAGGGCGAGTCACTGGACTACCGCGAGCGGCGCGACTTCTTCCGCGTCCACCGCCTCGGGGGCGACGCCCACTGCCCCCGTGACGGGGCCAGGATCACGGATATCGAGGCGAGCAAGAAGGTGACGAGCTTCTGCCGCACCTGCCAGCCGGGTGGCCCCGCCTTCTCCTAGGCATCGCCGGCTGGGCCTGTTCTGCAGATCGGCCCAAGCCATTTACCAATTGCACGGGACAAAGTAGACTTCGGCAGATGTCCACGCCAGTCCAGGACACGGTGCACTTCCGGCTCACGGTCCAGAGCATTGAGCACGGAGGCCACTGGACCACCACAGCGCTGGAGACCGGTGTCATCACCGCGGGCGCGACGCGGGACGAGGCGGAACGCAAGAGCGGCGCAGCCCACGTCATGCTCGTCCGGCGCATTAAGCGGCAAGGCCTGGAGGCGCTTGACGCGTTCCTCGCCGCGCGCGGGATCGACTACGAGCTGGGTGGCTCGCCTCGCGGAGAGACCGCACAGAAGCTGGCCAACGAGTCCGTCGAACAGCTCCCCCTTGCCGCATAGCCGGGCGTTTGTCGTTCTCTCCGCCGCACTCGAGGATCTCGGCTACCACGAAGACGGGGAGACGAACGGCGTCTACCTGTTCACGACGTACCGGAATGTCCACTGGGTGCTCCTGGAAGACAACGAGAACCTGACCATCGAAGAGCAGATCGGCGCGCTCCTCAGGCAGGGGATCGAGGTGTCCGACCTGTACGGCGCCATCCATTGTGCGCCTGAGCGAGGATCCGGGCCGTTCGTGAGTCGGCCGCACCGCGTAAGGGTGCAGGCCACTACACTGCCGCACGCATGGAACCCGAATCCCGCTACGTCACCTCGCAACGCGTGCAGCTGCACTACGTCGCCTGGGGTGACGCCGGCAAGCCGCCGCTAGTCCTGCTGCACGGCGGGCGCGACCACGCCCGTTCGTGGGACCGCACCGCCCTCGCGCTCATCGACCGCTACCAGGTCTTCGCGGTCGATCTGCGCGGCCACGGTGATTCCGATTGGGCGCTCGGGGGGAACTACTCGATCATCGACTACGCGCTCGACCTGCACGCCGTCGTGGGCGAGATCGGGCGGACGCCGGTGACGCTCGTGGCGCACTCGCTCGGGGGAAGCATCGCCCTGCAATACGCGGGCACGGTGCCCGAGAACGTGCACGCCGTGGTCAGCATCGAGGGGCTGGGGCGGCTGCCGTGGGCGGGGGAGCAGCACCGCCCCGCGCACGAGCGCATGCGCGAGTGGCTGGCCGACATGCGCGATCTGGCCGGCCGCGAGCCGCGCGTCTACGCGACCTTCGAAGACGCCGAGGCGCGCATGCGCGAGGCGAACTCGCACCTCTCCCACGAACTGGCCCACCACCTGACCCTGCACGGGGTGCGGGAGGTAGAGGGCGGCTACGTCTGGAAGTTCGACAACCACGTGCGCTCGCGCTCGCCCTACGAGTTCAACATGGAGGACGCGCGCGACATCTGGAACCAGATCCGGGCGCCGATCCTCTTCATCCAGGGGGCGGAGAGCTGGGGGAAGCAGGACGCGGCCGACTACAGCGCGTTCCACAACTTCCGCGCGGAGACGGTCGAGGACGCGGGTCACTGGGTCCACCATGACCAGTTCGACCGCTTCCTGGAGCTGGTCGAGGCGTTCCTGGAGGAGACGGCGGGCTAGGCGACGAGCAACGCGGGGTTCCCGTGTTCAGCTTAAGAGCGCGTTGATCGCGGCGAAGGCCCCTATGAGGACTCCGCCCTGGATGAGCAGCGCACGACAGGGAATCGCTTGTGTCATGAGTTTCTCGGCGCCTTTGCGCCTGAGGAGGTCACCTCCGCCCGCGTCCTGCGGGCGAGCGTGAGGCGGTACTCCTGTTCGAGCCCGAGCCAGATGTGCGCGGGCGTCCCGAGGACGGCCTCAAGGTCGAGTGCGGTCTCGGCCGTGATCGCCTTCTTTCCCCGGACGATCTCGTTGACGACCTGGCGGGGCCGACCCAGTCGCCGTGCGAACTCAGCCTGACTGATGCCGAGGTCGTCGAGGTGCTCCTGCAGAAACTCCCCGGGTGAGATGGGTACGTCAGTCTGCAATGTTCCCATGCTCCCAAGGTAGCCCTTTGCTATCCTCGACGCGATGTCCAACCGGCAGGCGCGACGCGAGCAGAGCCGCCAGGCACGCAGACAGGCGACCTCCTACCGGGGCGGCCGTTCGCGGGATTCGTCGCAGGGCGGCGGGGAGGGAGGCGGCAGCGGCAGCGGTGGCGGGCGCGGACCAAACTTCCTGAGCTGGCCCTTCCTCATCGGCGTGAGCCTTCTCGCCGCCGTCCTCCTGGCGCTCGTGATCGTGCTCGCCCTTCGCAACGGCGGCGACGACGGTGACGCCGCGGTCGAACTCTCCATCATCGACCAGGCGCTGGCCGACCTCCCCACCGAGATGCAGAACGGCACGAAGCTCGGCAGCGACGACGCACCCGTGAAGCTGGTCCAGTTCGAGGACTTCCAGTGCCCCCACTGCCTCACCTACACGCTCAACATCGAGCCGTTCCTGGTCGAGGAGTTCGTGAAGGCCGGGCTCCTGCAGATCGAGTTCCGGCACTACCCCGTGGTGGGACGCGAGTCGGTCACGGCCGCCGTGGCTTCTGAGTGTGCCGCCGAGCAGAATCGCATGTTCGAGTACGCGAACCGCCTCTTCGCGAAGCAGGCCGAGGATGGCTTCCGGCCCGACCAGGGGGTGTTCTCGGAAGAGAGCCTGGTCGAGATCGCCGGGGAGCTCGGGTTGGACACGGATGAGCTCGCCGCCTGCCAGGCGCGTCCCGATGCGCTCAGCCCCGTCGCCAGGGGCCAGTCGGCGGCGCAGGCATACGGGTTCCGGGGCACCCCGAACTTCGTCATCAACGACCTGCCCGTCCAGGCTGCTCCCCAGACGATCGAGGCCTGGCGCGAGCTGATCGAGGACGCCATCGCGGCCGTGACAGCCGAGGACGAGGCGGAAGAAGAGGGCGAGTCGGAGGGCGACGGCGAGGGCGAATCGGACGCCGGGGACGATGACGGCAGCTGACCCATCCCCGCCATCGAGGGGCGCGCTCGCTCCGCGAATCTGGCTCCCGATCGTCACGGTGCTCGTGGCGGCGGTCGTGGCGCTGGCCGTCCTGCTCGTGCTCAACAGCGGCGACGACGGCCCCGTGACAGTGGTCTGCGAACCGGGAACGCCGGGCTGTGAGCTGCGCCAGTCGGTGCACTGGCACGCGGACTTCGCCCTCTACATCCGCGGCGAGCGCTACGACTTCAACCACGAACGCTTCTTCTCGACCGTGGAGGTCGAGCTCAGCGAGAACGTGCACATCCACGAGCCGTATCACGACATCGTCCACGTCCACCGGGAGGGGTCGACCTGGCGCGAGTTCTTCCACTCCCTCGGGTTCGAGCTGACGGACGAGTGCCTGACGACCCCGGAGGGGGAGCAGCTCTGCAACTCCGAGAGGGGGCGGCTCTCCTTCATCGTCAACGGCGTACGGGTGGATAGCCTCGCCTTCCAGGACATCACGGACATCGACCGCGCGCTCATCTCCTTTGGCGACGAAAGCGACGAGGAGCTGATGCAGCAGTACGCCGCAGTGAAGGACGAGGCGTGCATCCTCTCGCGGCTCTGCGAGGAGCGCATCCCCGAGGGAGGGCTGCCGCCCGAGGCCTGCGGAGGCTACGAGTGCAACTAGGCGTGGCGGACGGCCTAGCCGCTACTGGCCCCCGCCGAGGAAGGTGAGCAGGAAGGTCGATCCGTAGCACTCGGCAACGCCCGTTGCAGCCCGGACGATACGGTCGCGGACCTCCAGGGGCGGGACGGGGAACTGGAACCCATCCCGCGCGAGCGCTTCCAGGCGGGCCTGGTCCTCGGCGGGCCCCGATCCGGTGTTGATGCCCCCGAGGATCTCGAAGAGCAACGCCGTGGTCGCGTGGTGGTCCTCCGCCCAGTCGGGCGGCGAAAGAGCGCGCAGGTCGATCGCCAGACTCGCGCCGGACTGCTGGGCTGCGATGAGAAACTCCTCCGTATCGCCCTCGTCCATGTCCGCCATGGCGGACACGAGGGAGTCCTGGTAATCCCTGCCAACCCTGCAGATGCTGCGGGCGTAGGCGACGTCCGCGGGGGCCGCGTCCTCCTCGCCCGGGGCCGGGGCGCGGAGGAACCCAAGAAGGGACGTGCCGACAGGGCACCCGGGCGTATCCCGCGACGCCTCCGCGAGCCGTTCCCAGGTCTCCGGGGCGAGACTTGGCCAATCGGTGGCGCCCAGGAGGTTGCCGAGGCGCTGAAAGAGAGTGTCGGCGGGCTCCCCTTCCTCCAGTGCCGTCGACACGTCCTCAATGAGCACGAGCACCCCTTCGTACGAGGCCAGAATGGCGGCGTGGTACTCCTCGACGCCATCGGGAGGGGTGGACGCCGAGAGAGTCGCGAGAATGCCCCTCGTGGTCTCGCCGAGCAGCTCGAGCGATTCCCCAACGATGTCATCGCCGCCTGGCTCCTGCTCCAAGCGCAACAGATCGGCGTTCGCGGCCTTGAGCAGGCCTTCGGCGGTGCACAGATCGGACAGGTACTGGCGCTCCACCTCGCCCGACGCTTCCGGCGTCGAGCCGCCGCCACAGGCAAGCACCGCAGGAGCCAGCAGCACGACGAGCGCGAGGACCGCAACGTGCCAACGAGAGCAACGAAGACCGCTCACGGTGCGACTCTACCCGCTGACTCCGGGCATTACCCTGCCCTGGGCTGGCTGGCTCCTACTGGCCCCCGCTGAGGAAGCCGTAGAGGAACCCGGACTGGTAGCACTCGATGACGCTGTTGGCCGCCTGGCCGAACCGGTTGGCGACGTTCATCGGAAGACCCGGCATCCCGATCCCGCCCCCCAGCAGATCCTGAAAGCGCGCCAGTTGCTGCGCGGAGACCTCGCGCCCGGCATCGAGCGCTTCCATGATGCCGTCGAGGACCACGACCATCTCGCCGAAGCGCGCGGTCGCGGCGTCGTGGTACTGCGCGATGTCCGCAGGCGGGGAGATGCCCGCCATGTTCTCGGCGAGACCCCGCAGCGCCTCCTGGAACACCGTCGCGAACACCTCCGGATCGCTCTGGTCCAGCTCTGCGTCCGGACCCATGCCGGCGACCGCCTCCTGGATGGCGGCGTCGTAGTCGTCGCCTGCGAGGCAGAGCTGTCGGACGTAGTCCTCGGCCTCGGGATCGGGGTCGCCCGCCGGCTCGCCTTCCACGGGCGATCCCGTGTCAACCTCCCCGGTGTCCACCTGGCCGAGGAACGCGGGCAGGATGATCGAGCCTTCGCACTCGGGCACGCCTTCGGAAACCGCGGCTAGGCGGTCAAGGGCGTCCTGGGGGATGACCGGGATCTCCTCCGCTGCCCCCAGCATCCCGCCGAGGAGCTCGAACGGGTCGCCTTCCAACTCCTCGCCCTCCTCGATGGAGGCGAAGAGGTTGACCAGCGCCTCGTACTGGGCCAGCGCCGCCGTGTGGTAGTCGGCAAGGTCGTCGGGCGGGGTGACACCGCGCATCGCCTCGAGGAATCCGGCTAGCGGCTCGACGAACAGCTCGCCGAAGGCCTCGGGGTCTTCGGGGTCGACGCCCTCGGTCTCCATCCGGATCGCCGCCGTGAACATGGCGGTCTGCAGGTCGTTGCCGGCAATGCAGAGCGCGCGCAGGTACTGCACGTCGACGGACCCTGCGCCGCCGGTTGCCTCGGCGGCTTCGGCAGCCTCGGTGGCGGGCGGCTCGGTTGCCGCAGGCGCTTCGGTCGCAGGTTCGGTCGCCTCCGCGGCCGGGGCCTCGGTCGCAGGCGCCGGTTCGTCCGGCGTCTCGTCACCGCCGCCGCAGGCGACGACGATGAGGGCAACAACGCCCATGACGAGGAGGAGGAACGGCACACGCAAGGGGCGGCTCGAAGCAGGAAGCATGGCTCCACCCTCGCAGAGGCGTCGGCGCCGCACAACCCGACCGGCGCGGTTCTTCACGCGCGGCTTACGGCAGCAAAGGCGGGCGGGCGGCGCTGCTAGAGCTTCTCCACCTGGAGGAAGTCGAGCTCGACCGGGGTCTCGCGCCCTAGCATGCTCACCAGCACGCGCACCTTCCCCTTCTCCGTGTTGATCTCGTCGACGGAGCCGACGAGGTCCTCGAAGGGGCCGGAGGCGATGCGCACGCTTTCGCCGACCTGGAAGCCGACGCGCACGCGCGGCTGCTCCATGCGCATGGCGCGAAGGATGTTGTTCACCTCGTCCTGGGTGAGGGCGACGGGCTTGGGCGTGCCGCCCGACAGCTCGGAGCCGGCGCTCACGAAGCCGGTGACGCCGCTGGTGTTGCGAATCATGTGCCAGAGGTTGTCGGACTCGGGGTCGCCCTCCTGCAGCGTGATCGTCTGCACCAGCACGTAGCCGGGGTAGAGCTTGCGCTTGACGGTGCGCCGCTGCCCCTCGCGAATCTCGATCTCGTCCTCGGTGGGCACGATCACGTGGAAGACGCGGTCGCCGGCGTCCATCTGGTCGACGGTCGCCTTGATGGCGTGGCGCACCTTGTACTCGTGGCCGCTGTAGGTGTTGACGAAGTACCAGGAACGACCGGAGGCGCTGATCTCCTCGTCGCTGATCTGGTCCTGTTCCTCGTGCTCCTCGCGGCGCGGGCGGCGGCGGGTGGGCTGCAGCCCAACCTCCTCGGGCCCGGCTTCGGGCAGCGACTCGTGGCTGGTGGTGTCGGTTTCGTGGAGTTCCACGTTGTCCTCACTCATGGCTACGTAAAGAAGAGTTGCTCGATGATCCAGCCGAACAGCAGGTCGAACCCGCCGAGGATCAGGCCAACGATGATGGCGACGACGGCAACGACGAAGGTGAGATAGCGCGTCTCGGCGAACGTTGGCCAGGTCACCTTGCGCAGCTCGGAGATGACGTCGGCGACGGCCCTTGGCTGGAGCCGCTTGAGGAACCCGAGCGGGTTCCAACTACGGCCTCGCCGCGGCTGAAGGCGCGGGGTGGCGACCGTCGCGACGGCGTCACCGCCGCCCTCGGTTACCTCCTCGGAGCCGGCGGGTGCACGGCGCTCGCGGGCTGCGCGGCGACCGCGCGAACCACGGCGGCGTTGGGCGCGTGCCATTTCGCTACCTTGTCTCCCTGTACAGCTTGTGTTCCCGGCAGCGGGGGCAGAACTTGCGGAGCTCGAGCCGGTCCGGATCGTTGCGCCGGTTCTTCGAACTAGTATAGGTGCGCTCGCGGCACTCAGTGCAGCCGAGCGTGACGATCTGGCGGTCGCCTTTTCCCTTGGCCATCGGGCGCCTCCTACTCGAGCACCTTGGTGACGACGCCGGCGCCGACCGTGCGCCCGCCCTCACGGATCGCAAAGCGCAGACCCTCTTCAACCGCCACCGGCTGAATCAGCTCTACCTCATCGTCACGTTGTCACCAGGCATCACCATCTCCGTCCCCTCCGGCAGCCCGATCGACCCCGTTACGTCCGTCGTCCGCACGTAGAACTGCGGCCGGTATCCCTGGAAGAACGGCGTGTGCCGCCCCCCCTCGTCCTTGCTCAACACGTACACCTGCGCCTCGAAGCGCGTGTGCGGGTTGATCGACCCCGGCAGCGCCAGCACCTGCCCGCGCTGGACGTCCTCACGGTCCATCCCCCGCAAGAGGCAGCCGACGTTGTCACCGGCCTCCCCTTCGTCCAGGAGCTTCTTGAACATCTCCACACCCGTCACCACCGTCGTGCGCGTGTCCTCAAGACCCACGATCTCCACTTCCTCCCCCACCTGGATGCGTCCACGCTCGATCCGACCCGTCACCACCGTCCCCCGTCCCTTGATCCCGAACACATCCTCGATCGGCATCAGGAAGGGTTGGTCCAGCGCTCGCTGCGGCTGCGGGATGTAGTCGTCCACCGCCGCCATCAGCTCCTGGATCGACGCGTACTCCGGCGCCCCCGGATCCTCCGACCCCGACTCCAAAGCCTGCAGCGCCGAGCCCCGCACGATGGGAATGTCGTCCCCGGGGAACTCGTAGCTCGACAAGAGCTCCCGCAACTCCAGCTCCACCAGCTCCAAAAGCTCCTCGTCCTCCATCATGTCCACCTTGTTCAGGTAGACCACGATCGCCGGCACCTCCACCTGACGCGCCAGCAGAATGTGCTCCCGCGTCTGCGGCATCGGCCCATCGGGAGCGGCCACCACCAGAATCGCCCCGTCCATCTGCGCCGCGCCCGTGATCATGTTCTTGATGTAGTCGGCGTGGCCCGGGCAGTCGACGTGCGCGTAGTGGCGGTTGTCCGTCTCGTACTCCACGTGCGCAATCGCGATCGTGATGCCCCGGGCGCGCTCCTCCGGCGCGTTGTCGATCGAATCGAACTCCCGGAACTCCGCCTCACCCTTCAGCCCCAGGACCTTCGTGATCGCCGCCGTCAGCGTCGTCTTCCCGTGGTCCACGTGCCCGATCGTCCCCACGTTTACGTGCGGCTTGTTCCGCTCAAACTTCTCCTTCGCCATGGCGAATCCTCCGTGCGGCTCGTGGCGTCATCGCACCCCGATCGCTCGGGGCCGGCGCGCCCTGGAGCCCTCATCCAGATTTGAACTGGAGACCTCGTTCTTACCAAGAACGCGCTCTGCCAACTGAGCTATGAGGGCCTAGTCCGCGTGTGCGTTATTGATAGTAGCGGGATTTCCGTTGTGGGGGAGAGGGGCAAGACGCAGTCGCGCGAACCGCCCGCCCAGCCCCCGGTTCCCGCGCCGGTCGCCCTAGGCCAGGCCGCGCTTCGCCAGCTCGCGGGGCATCCGCTCGGCGTCGGCGCTGAGCAGGGGCCCGCGCTCCTCGTCCGTGAGCGTGCCCGCCGTGTCCTTCGCCATCTTGCCGCCGTCGAAGAGGATCCACTTCTCGGGAATCACCTCGAGGATGACGCGCAGGGGCGAATCGAGGCGGTCGACGAAGGCCGCGGCGGCCTCTGCGTCGGGGCTGATCTTGTTCGCGAGGGCCGGGTAGAACCAGTCCTTCGTCTCCTGGTCGTCGTGGATGATGCAACGGCCCTTGGCCGTGGCCTGGCCTCCCGGAGCGCCCGAGTCGGGGTCGCAGGCGGCGCTGCTCACGATGACCGACACGCGCGGGTCGCGGCGGATGGCGGCCACGCGGTGGCGGTGGACCGCACAAGTGATCCAGAAGCGCCCCTCATGCCAGACGTAGGCGTGGATGACGCCGACTGGCCAGCCGTCCTGCGTGCTCCAGTTGAGCGCGCACTCCCTGGCGTTTACGAGCAGCGATTCGAGCTGCTCCTCGTCGAGTGGGTAGCCGGAAACGGTTTCGTGGTCCTGAGCGCCCGCCATCTGGAAGCCTCCACAGTGTGTTGCTGGCCGCGTCGTGCGCGGCGCCCCGAACCGTGGCAGAGCGCGGCGCGCGCGTCAACGGCTTCGCTGCTACGCTCGCGCCGTGGGCATCGAGGCGCTGACGCACGACGACGACGGCCACCCCGTCGTCCCCGAGACCGCAGAAGAGTGGGACGAGTGGATCTCGGCGTCGAGGACGCGGAACCACGTGCTCGACAACCCGCTTATTGACTGGCTCGACCGGTGGGGCGAGGAGCACGGCTACCAACCCGACCCCGTCGAGGAGGACACGGACTTCCTCACGTTCCTATTCGCGAAGGGGAATGCGTTCGAGGCGGCAGTCGTGGAGCACCTGGGAGGGCTGGCGGAGGTGCGGATGGTGGAACCGGAAGGGCTGGAGCGCGAGGATCTCCGCGAGTTGTCGGTGGCCGAGGGGACGTTCGCGGCGATGGCTGATGGGGCGGAGATCATCTGCCAGGCGTGGATGCGCGACCCGCAATCACGCTCCTACGGCGCGCCCGACCTGCTGGTCCGAAGCGACGTGCTCGCAGAGCTGTTCCCCGGCTCCATTTCGACGGAAGCAGCGGCCGTGGCGGCACCGGACCTGGACATCGGGAACCGGCACTACCGCGTGGTCGACATCAAGTTCTCGACCTTGCACCTGGCGGCGGGTGGGGAGCTGGGGAACTCGGGCTCCGCGCCGGCCTACAAGGCTCAGGTCTACATCTACAACCGTGCGCTCGGGCGGCTGCAGGGCTACCTGCCACCCGAGGCGTTCGTGCTGGGCCGCGGCTGGGAGCAGAGGAAGAAGGGTGCGCCGCCGCGCGGAACCAGCTGCATGGAGCGCATCGCGCCTGTCGCCAATGACTACGCCTCGCGCAGCGGGATCCTGTCCGTACAAGCCGGGGAAGCCGTCGCCTGGATGCGACGGCTGCGAAAGGAGGGCGGCGACTGGCGGGCACTCCCCGAGCCCTCTGTCGACGAGCTACGCCCCAGCGCCAAGGAGGACGCGGGCAGGTGGGCGAGCGCTGTAAAAGAGATCGTGAAGCAGAGCGAGGATCTGACGCAGCTGTGGTGGGTCGGCGTCCCAAGACGAAGGGATGCGAACCGGCAGGGACTCATGCGCTGGACGGAACCGCGTGTCACGCCCGAGGCTTTGGGTGTCACAGGCACCTCGACAGCCCCCAACCTGCAGGCTCTCCTCGACGTGAACCGCGAGCCCGGCCCCGACGTCCGGCCGGCCCGCATCGCCGAGGCGCGGGCAGAGTGGGTCGACGAGGCGCCCGTCGAGTTCTACGTCGACTTCGAGACGGTGAGCGACCTCGACGACGACTTCTCGCGCATTCCCGAGCGAGGAGGGCAGCCGCTCATCTTCATGGTCGGCTGCGGGCACCTGGAGGACGGCGACTGGCAGTTCGAGTGCTTCATCGCCGACCGGCTCGACGAGCGTTCGGAGGCGAAGGTCATCGACGACTGGTTCGAGCACATGACCGAGGTTCGGGACCGGCTCGCGCCGGGGGCTGACCCCAAGGTCATCCACTGGTCACCGCACGAGACGGTCACGCTGGAGACGGCCTTCGACGCCGCCGTGAAACGCCACCAGGCGACCGGCTGGCAACACACCAGGAAGCAGGAGGCGTGGCCCCACCCCAACTGGTTCGACTACCTGAACAAGGTGATGAAGCGGGAGCCGGTGGTCGTGCGGGGAGCGCACGGGTTCGGGCTGAAGGCCGTCACGAACGCGATGCACGACCTGGGCCTGGTCGAGACCCGCTGGGACGAAGGTCCGGTGGACGGCCTCGGAGCGATGGTTGGCGCGTGGAACTGCGATCGGGAGGCGAAACGCACGGGGGGCAGCATGCGCGACCTCGCACTGATGAAGGGCATCGAGCGGTACAACGAGGTCGACTGCAAGGCGATGATGGAGCTCATCCGCTACCTGCGGCGCCACCACTAGCGAGCGGCAGCTAGCCGCCTTCGAAGGGATTGAACGAGACCACGCCAAGCTGGTCGAAGTCCCGCTCGTTCCGCGTCGCCACCGTTAGCTGGTGCACGACCGCGACTGCCGCGATCAGTGCATCTTCCATCAGGGAATCTGGCTGCCGGTGCTTGAGACGCGCCCACTCTTGGAAGGCGGCGCCATCGGCGGGAAGCACGCTGAAGGAGTCGATGACCTGGCCGAGCCAGGCCTCCAGCTCGTCTGCTCTTCTCGCATCATGCTCGCGCGTGATCTCGATGCCCGCCTGTATCTCCCCGATGGTCACGGCAGACACGAAGAGCTGGTCCGCCGGGATCTGCCGAATCCACTCCACAACCGCCGGGTGGGGGCGAGGACGCCGCAACTCCGAGACCACATTGGTATCGAGGAGGTACACGGGCTATTCGATGACCGGCGGGAGCCGGTGGCGGTGCCTTCGGCGTGGCGGCGTGAGCTCCTCGGTCCGGGCATCGGGGTCGAGGAGCAGATCCTTCAGGGTCGGCCTGTTCCTCTCCTCCAGCTTTCGCCACTGGTCGATGGAGACGAGCACAGCCGCTTCGATGCCACGCCGGGTAACGATCTGGGGCCCATCGGCGAGGCTGGCATCCAGCAACTCGCTAAACCGTGCCTTCGCATCCTGAACCTGCCACGCCTTGCCCATACAGCCTGCCGATCTGACTAGTCTGCTGACTAGTCTATACGCTCTCAGACTGGGCCACCTACCCTCCGCGAGGCACGAAGTCGCCGGATCGGGAACGATCCGGCGGGTTGGCGCATATCTCTTGTCACGATGGTACTGGCGCATCCCGATGCGCGACGCGAACACTACCCCATCCGGCTGGTGGAAGGTGAGGGACGCATGACCGACGACGAAGCCGTCCTGCGCTGTCAGGACGGCGACCGTGAGGCCTTCCGCCACCTGGTGGAGCAGTACAAGAACCCGCTCTACGGCACCGCGTACCTGATGACGGGCAACGCGGCGCAGGCCGAGGAGCACGTGCAGGAGGCGTTCCTGCTCGCCTGGCGCGGCATCAAGTCGTTCCAGCGGGGGCGCCCGGTGAAGCCCTGGCTGATGCGCATCCTGGTGAACGCGGTGCTGGCGCAGCAGCGCAAGCGTTCCCTGACAACCGTGCCGCTGGAGGAAACGCTGCCCGTGGGCGCGCCCTCCAGCGGCGCCGATTCGATCGAGGCGAGCGAAGACCGCGAGGCCGTGCGGCAAGCCCTCGCCCAGCTAACCCCCGAACACCGCCAGGTCGTGGTGCTGCGCTACTTCGCCGACCTGACGGTTCCACAAGTCGCCCGTTCCGCCGGGGTGCGGGAGGGCACGGTCAAGTCGCGGCTCCATCGAGCGCTCCGCCAGATGCGGGAGCTGCTGGAGCAGTCGGGTGTGATGGAGGTGGCCGGCAATGGCGCGTAACGACATGCCAGATCAGGAGATGGAACGAAAGCTCCGCGAGCACTTCGCGGAAGAGTCCCCGGACCTGCAGGCCCCGGACGACCTCTGGGACCGGCTGGAGAGCCGCCTGGGAAAACAGGATCCGCCGCGCTTCGCCCTCTTGCGGGGTGGAGCCAGCGCCATCGGCACGATGCCGTGGATTCCGGCGGCGGCGGCAGCGGTACTGGTTGTGGGCCTGGGCGTGGGAGCCTGGGCCCTGGCCGGCGGGACCGGCGATAGCGGCGACGACGATGACGACGGCGGCGCCGTCGCCGCCAGCAACGCCCAGCGGGTCGAACCCGTCCGGGAGGCTGCGACCCAGGCTGCCGCCACCGAGGCTGCCGCGGCGGTAGCCGCTGAGGAGGCCTACGAGGCGACAGAAGCTCCCGCCACCCAGGAGGCAGCTGCCACCGCCGCAGCCGCCGCGCGAGCCGTGGAGCGGGAACCTGCGGAGGAAGCGGCGACACAGGCCGCCTCGACTCCCGAGCCGGCACCCGAACCGACGGCGGCACGCGCGCAGGCAGTGGAGAGCGATCTACCCGCCGAGCACGGCGAGCCTTCCGACGACGACGCCTCAGATGTGTCGGAGCCAGCCGAGGAGGCCATGGCCGAGGAGCCCGCTGCGGAAGAAGACATGGGCGACGCCGACATGGCGGCCGGCGAGGCCATGGACGACGAAGCCCCGGAGCCGTCCAAAATTGGCGCCGGACCGCAACGGGGCGACCCCGGCGAGCCGGAGGAAGCGGAAGAGGAAGCGTCCGAGGAAGAAGCGGCGCAGCCGCGACGGCCCTCCGACACGACCTTCGAGGACTATGAGCGCACGGCCTTCGTCTCGACGGATGTCGATGCCGTCTCGACCTTCAGCCTCGACACCGACCGCACCTCCTACTTCCTCGCCCTCACCTGGGTCACGAACGGTTACCCGGTCGACCCTGACCTGGTGCGGGCGGAAGAGTGGATTAACTCCTTCGACTACGGGTACGCCCGGCCGGCAGACGACGACCGCTTCGCCATCACCAGCGACCTCGTACGGCACCCGATCGAGGGCGGGTGGCACCTCGCCCGCATCGCCATGCAGGCGCCGGACCTGCGCGACGACCGGCCGCTCAACGTGACGCTCGTGCTGGACGCCTCCGGCTCGATGTCCTGGGGCAACCGCGTCGCCATCGCCCGCGAGGCGGCGGAGACCATCCGCCAGAGCCTCGGTGCGCGCGACCGCATCGCCGTCGTGCACTTCACGACCGACGTGCTCGACCGCTACACGGTCAAGCACCGCGCGCCCGACGACGAGGACGTCGTCTGGTCGATCGAGCGGTTGGCGGCGCACGACAGCACGAACGTGCAGGCGGGGCTCAACCTGGGCGTGCAGCTGGCCGACGAGGCGCGGCAGGAGCGCCCCGACGCCTACAACTACATCATCCTGATGTCCGACGGCGTCGCGAACGTGGACGCGACCGATCCGTTCGCCATCCTCGAGGGGGCGCCCGACTCCGACAGCCGCAACCCGCTGCGGCTCATCACCATCGGCGTCGGCATCGACAACTACAACGACGTGCTGCTCGAGCAGCTCGCCCAGCACGGCAACGGCTGGTACCGCTACCTGGACGACACCGCCCAGGCGCGGGAGACGTTCAACCGCGAGAACTGGCTGGCCCTCTCCACGCCCTTCGCCGACCAGGCCCGCGCCCAGGTGACCTGGGACCCGACGGTGGTGAAGGAGTGGCGCATCGTCGGATACGAGAACCGGGTCACGCCGGACCACACGTTCACGCAGAACCGCCGGGAGTTCGCCGAGCTTCCCGCCGGAACCGCCACGACCGTGTTCTACGAACTCGTGCTGCACGAGGGCGTCAGCCTCTCGGCCGCGCTCGGGAGCGTGGAGGTGCGCTGGGTCGACCCGGCCACGGGCAGCTCGGCCAGCCAGACCGCCGCCGTCAGCGGCCACCCCGACACGAACTTTGACGACGCCGACCGCTTCCTGCGGCTGGGCGCGATCGTCGGGCTTGCCGCCGACCGGTACAGCAGCCTCTCGCCGCAGGTCGAGAACGCGGAGGTCGACTACGCCGGCATTCACGCCGACCTCTCGGCCTTGCAGGGCAGGTTCAGGGGGCTTGAGGGGAGCTTGGGCTCCTCCCAGGCGTACCAGGACTTCAGCTACCTCCTGGACGAGTTGACGGCGGCGGCCGCCGAGCGAGTGCCTTCCTCGGGCTACAGCCAGTGACCTGGCTCGCCATCCGGAGGGGGCGCTCCGGGAGCGCCCCCACGCAGAGAGCAAAGGAGGCTCAGATGCGATTCCCCGCACGGATGTACCGGATCCTCGCCGCCGGCGCCGCAGTGGCGCTCCTCACGCTGGCGATCGCCGCCTGCGGCGAGGGCGGCGATGACGACGACAGCGCCGCGCCTGCCGCACCCGCCGCGACGCAGGCCGCCGCCACGGAGGCAGCCGCCTACGAGGCCGCAGCCGAGGAGGCGGAAGCCCCCAGCCGTTCACAACCCGCACGGCCGGCTGCCACCGAAGCCGCCGCCGCGGCCGAGGAAGCCGAAAGCAGCGGTTCCTGCGCCAACTGCGCGACCGCTCGCCAGCAGGGGTCGACGACCACGACGCAGACGGCGGCCTCGACCAGCGAGCCGCGCGAGCGGCCCTCGCCCAGGGCAACGACCTTCCAGAACTACGGGCGCACGCCCTTCACCAAGACCGACGCGGACGCCGTCTCCACCTTCAGCCTCGATACGGACCGCACGTCGTACTTCCTCGCCCTCGCCTGGGCGCAGTACGGCTACGCGGTCGAGCCCGACTCGGTGCGGGCGGAGGAGTGGGTGAACGCCTTCTCCTACGACTACGACCCGCCCCGCGACGACCGCAGCTTCGCCATCACGAGCGACGTGGTGCAGCACCCCCTCGGGGGCGGACGCCACCTCGTGCGCGTGGCCTTCCAGGCCCCGCAGGTGCGCGACGACGCGCCCCTGAACGTGACGCTCGTGCTGGACGCCTCCGGCTCGATGTCGTCGGGGAACCGCGTCGCCGTCGCGCGGGAGGCGGCGGAGGCGATCCGCAACAGCCTCGGCTCCGACGACCGCATCGCCGTCGTCCACTTCACCACCCGCGTCCTCCACGAGTACACCGTCGAGCACACGCGGGCCGGGGACGAGGACGTGGCCTGGTCGATCGACCGCCTGGCCCCGCACGGCTCGACGAACGTGCAGGCGGGGCTCGACCTCGGCGTGCGCCTCGCCGACCAGGCGCGCCGGGAGCGCCCGGACGCCTACAACTACATCATCCTCATGTCCGACGGCGTCGCGAACGTGGACGCGACCAACCCCTTCGCCATCCTCGATTCCTCGCCCGACAGCGACCACCGCAACCCGCTGCGGCTCATTACCATCGGCGTGGGCGTCGAGAACTACAACGACTACCTGCTCGAGCAGCTCGCCCAGCACGGCAACGGCTGGTACCGCTACCTCGACACGACGGAGCAGGCGCGCGAGACGTTCAGCCGCGAGAACTGGCTGGCGCTCTCGACCCCGTTCGCCGACCAGGCCCGCGCGCAAGTGACCTGGGACCCGGCGCTGGTCAGCTCCTGGCGCATCGTCGGCTACGAGAACCGGATCACGCCGGACCACACCTTCGAGCAGAACCGCCGCGAGTTCGCCGAGCTGCCCTCGGGCGCGGCCACGACGGCCTTCTACGAGGTCGTCCTGCACAACGAGACGCGCCGCGGCCTGGCCACGCTGGGCGAGGTGGAGGTGCGCTGGGTGGACCCGCGCTCGGGCGACACCTACCACCAGGCGGCGAGCCTGGAGGGCCGCACCGACACCCCCTTCGATGCGGGCGACCGGCACCTCCGCTTCGGCGCCATCGTGGCGCTCGCGGCCGACCGCTACAGCGCCCTCTCGGTGCAGCTCGAAGGCGCGAAGATCGACATCGCCGGGCTGGGCCGCGACATGACGGCGCTGCGGGCGGAGCTGGACTCGCTCTACGAGCGGATGAGCACCCTGCAGTCGTACCAGGACTTCGGCTTCCTGCTGGAGCGGATGACGGCGCGGGTCGAAGAGCTCGGGGGCGGGAGTTCAGGCTACAGCCAGTGACGGCGCCCCTCGCTCGGCACCGGCTGTAACGGCGCGTACCCGGCCGCGGCGGACAACACCCCACCACCCGCCGCGGCCGGCTCGCGCCCTCGCTACGAACGAGGGGCTTACTCGCCCTCTTCGGTGGCGTCCGCGCTCGCCAGGAGTGGTTCCTGCACCCGTGCAGGTGGCCGCGCCCTGGAGTGGAGCTTTCCGCCCCAGCAGACGATCTCGCCCGACTCCTCAAGGGCGCAGGTCTGGTAGCGGGCCGCGCTCACCGAGAGGAAGCTGCCGGAGGGCGGCTCCGCCTGTCCCCAGACGTTCTCGCCCCAGCACACCACTGCTCCGTCGAGGTCCAGCGCACAGGCGTGTTGCCAGCCCACACTCACCGACTGGTACTTCCCTGCCGGCGGATCTGTGCGGTGGAGTTGGCGGTTGCCCCAGCAGGCCAACTCGCCCGAGTCTCGTACGGCGCAGGTGTAGTCGTCCCGTGCGTCGAGGTGCCGGAATTGCCCAGAAGGGGCGGCGGTCTGGCCGCTGTGGTTGGCGCCCCAGCAGGCCAACTCCCCTGACTCACCCAGTGCGCAGGTGTGACTGGTCCCAGCAGTGACCAGTCGGTAGGCGCCTGCCGGAGGCCGCGCCTCCTGGCGGTCGTTGTCGCCCCAGCAGGCCAGCTCACCCGAGTCCCGTACAGCGCAGCCGTGCCAGAACCCCACGCTCAGCGACTGATACTGGCCCGGAGGCAGTTCCCACTCGGGAGTATGGCGATCCCCCCAGCACACCAGCTCGCCGAATTCGCGAATGGCGCAGGCGTTCCCGTTGATGCCGGCGCTCACGGCCCGGAACGCGCCGCCTGGCTGCACATGGCTGGCGAACGGGCCCCAGCAGTGGAGCCATCCCAGCTCACGGACCGAGCAGTTGTGTTGGCCCCCCGCACTCACCGAGAGGTAGGTTCCAGCAGGAGCGGTTGCGAGGCTGGCGCCGAACTGGTCGCCCCAACAGACGACCGTGCCATCCGTCCGCACGGCGCAGGCATACCTCCCCTCCACGCTTACGGAACGGAAGGTACCGGAAGGCGCAGCAGCCGCGGACCTTCCCCAGCAGAGGAGCTCGCCTGAGTTGTTGACCGCGCAGAACGCTCCGTTTCCTGAATCAGCGCTGCGGTAGGACTCAGGCGAGTCCAGACTCCCCGGCCAGTTACTCCCTTCCCAACACAGGATCTCACCCGCCTGGGTGATGCCGCAGGTGTGGCTGTAGCCTGCGTGCACTGAACGGAAGAGGCCCTCCGGCGCGTTCGTCTGGCCCCAGAGGTTGCTGCCCCAGCACTGGACTTCGCCGGACTCGAGGACGCCACAGGAGTAGGAGGAGCCACTGCTGATGGAGCGGTACCTGCCGGGTGCCGGATCTGTCTGGCCCCAGAAGTTGTCGCCCCAACAGACCGCTGCCCCCGTCTCGCTTACGGCGCAGGTGTGCGTATGGCCTGCGTTCACGGAACGATAGGTGCCCAGAGGCGCGTCCACGGACTCATGGATTTTCCACCCAAAGTCACCGCCCCAGCAGGCGATCTCGCCCGAGTCCCGGAGGGCGCAGGCGTGCCACTCCCCTGCCGTGACCGACCGGTACCGCCCCGGTGGCACATCCCTCTGGCCGTAGTTGCCGTCACCCCAGCAGATCACCTCTCCGGTGGCGAGGAGGGCGCACGAGTGCTCGCCCCCCGCGGCCACCTCCACGACAGGGCCCCTGGAAGCCAACGTGACGCGGAGGTCGCCGTAGCGGAAGGTGCCCCTGGTGGTCGTCTGATCCATCGGCACCTGCTCAGTTCGTCCCCAGGGGCCGCCGAGGACGCGCGCCGACAAGTACACCCGCAGGGGGTCGCTCACCCCCTGCCAGACCCGCAGATCGACCCGCGCCGTCTCGCCGTCCACGGCGCGGTCGCCGTAACGGAACGTGCCCTGGGCGTGCATCGTCTCTACCGGCAGCTGTTCGGTGGGGCCCCAACGCTCACCCTCGGGCCGCGCCGAGAGATACACCCGCAAGGGGTCACTCACGCTCTGCCAGACACGGACATCCACCCGCACGGTGTCACTCGCATCATCCTCCGCGAGCGCGACGGGGACGCCTGCCAGAATGACGACGGCAAGCCAGAGCGCCGGGCCTCGAAGGAGCAGCACGAGGGCCGAGGATACCGCACGGCCGAACTGGAGCCGCGCTCTAGGGATCGATGCGATCCAGGACGATGTGGCGGAGGCCCCATTCCACGGGACCGACGGCGGTTCGGCCGGATGCGATGGCGGCCAGGCTGCTATCGAGGTCGTCGAGGTGTGACGGGTCGACCGTGCGCCGGACGAAGTCGTTGTGCCTCCAGACGCCCAGGTTCATGTGGAACATCGCGGCGGCACGGTCGGCGGGGATGGGGACAGCCTGCACCTTGCTGGAACGGCGCTTCAGCGAGGGAGGGTCGGGGATGGCGTCGAGCACGGGGCCGATGTAGAGGGAGTTGCCCTGTTCGGTCAGCATCGCCTGATTGATGTCCATGTACGACGTGAACACGGGGTGGGTCGTCTCGATGTACTCGACCTCCTCAATGAGGAGGCATCCGCCCACGGCGAGCTGCCTGCCCCACAGCTCGATGACGGCCTCCGGGCGCTGCAGGTGGGTCAGCTCGAAGCGGCTGAAGAGCAGGTCGTAGGGGCCCGACGGGAAGGGGTCGGTCGTGATGTCGTGGAGGCGGAACGAGACCGCTTCGGAGGCGGTGGGTCGGGCGAGGTCGAGAAAGCTCTCGGAGTTGTCGAGGCCGATGGTGTGGACGGGCTCCAGGGCGCCGGCCAGCAGGTGGGTCGAGTGGCCGGGACCGCAGCCGAGATCCGCAGCCAGCCGCAGTTCCCGGTGAGCGGCCTCGCCCATGAACGCGCGCGAGGACGGGGCGAACGTCTCGGCGAGCAAAGCGAGCCGCCGGGCGGCCAGGTCGGTGTCTCCGAAGGCGTAGGTCATCTCAGCTTGCCTGGCCGGCGACGCTCATCTCTAGTCTGGTGGAGGGGGCAGGATTCGAACCTGCGTACCGCTCTGCGGGGCAGATTTACAGTCTGCTGCCTTTAACCACTCGGCCACCCCTCCACCTGGTAAGCCCAGGAGGGGACTCGAACCCCTAACCTGCTGATTACAAATCAGCCGCGCTGCCAGTTGCGCCACCTGGGCAGGGGGTCGACCCCACCCGCCGGGGGCCGTGTGTCACCGCCTTGCGGCGGCGGCCTAGCGAGTATCGCCCCACGCACCCTCACCCGCAACAGAACGACCCGGGCGACACCCGGGTCTTGGCGTTTCCGCCTCGCGCCGCGAGCCTCCCGCAAAACGTATTCGTGGAGGAACGCGATGAGCGAGGAACCGGTAATCGGCCGTGAGGACACCCCGGCCAGCGGAGCGGAGGAGCAGCCCGAGCCCGTGATCGGCGACGAGGCGGGCGACGCAGCCGGTGCGGACGCGGGCGAGGCGGAGCTGGCGGGGCTGCTGCGCGAGACCCTGCTCGCCGCCCACGACGACCTGACGGCGGACGACCTGTCGGGGGAGAGCGTCGCCGAGGTGCGGGAGCACTACGTCGCCGTCCGCGAGCGGCTGGAGCGCGACGCGGGGGACGCGAAGGGGCCACAGGTGCCCGCGGGCGCGCCCGGGCGGTTCGCCCCGGCGCCGACGAGCGCCTTCGAGAAGATCCGCGAGGGGCTCACGCGGCTGAATGCGTAGCGGCCGCGGTCGACGGCGGGGAGGCGCGGGGCTAGCCTGACCCGCGGCCATGACCCGCACCATCGAAATCGTCGACTACGACCCCACCTGGCCCGAGACCTTCGCCGGCATCAGCCAGGTGGTGGCGGCCGCCCTCGGTCCGCTGGCGCTTCGCATCGAGCACGTCGGCAGCACGGCCGTCCCGGGCCTCCGCGCCAAACCGATCATCGACCTGGACGTGGTCATCGAGTCGCCCCGCGTCCTGCCGCTCGTCGTGGAGGCGCTGGCGACGCTGGGCTACACCCACGAGGGCGACGGCGCCATCCCCGGCAGGGAGGCCTTTCGCCGCGAGGGCGCCACGGTCCCGGCGGACGGGTCGGGACGGACCTGGCCCGCCCACCACCTCTACGTCTGCCCGGTCGACAGCGAGGAGCTGCGGCGGCACCTGCGCTTCCGCGACTACCTCCGCGGCCACCCCGACGACGCCGCCCGGTACGACGCGCTCAAGCGCGACCTCGCGCGCCGCTACGCGAACGACATCGACGCCTACGTCGAAGGCAAGTCGGCGTTCGTCGAGCGCATCCTCGCGGTCGACGGCGGGGAAGCGCGGGGCTAGCATCGGCGGCAGGGGGAGACGATGAACGTTGCCATCCTCGGCCTCGGACGCTTCGGCACGCAGCTCGCGCGCGAGCTCGCCGCACTCGGGGTCGACGTGCTCGGCGTCGACCGCGAAGGGGCGCGCGTGAACGAGATCGTCGAGACGATCCTGCTGGCCGCGGAGGGGAACGTCGAGGAGGTCGAGTTCCTCGAGTCGCTCTCGCTGCACAACTACGACTCGGTGGTCGTCGCGATCGGTAGCGACGTGGCCACGAGCGTCCTCGTGACGCTCACGCTGAAGCAGCGCCTGCGGCTGACGCACGTGGTCGCCAAGGCGAGCTCGGGCGAGCACACCCGCGCCCTCGAGCTGGCCGGCGCCGACGTGCTCGTGAATCCGGAGCGCGAATCGGCCGAGCGGTTGGCGCACACGCTCGGCAGCAGCGACATCACGGACTACATGTCCTTGGGCGGGGCGCAGGGCATCGCGCGCGTGCGGGCGCCCTACTCGGCCACCGGCCACGCCATCGGTGACCTCGACATCGCGGGGCGCTACAACGTGTTCCTGCTGGCGCGACTGCGCGACACCTCGGTCACCTTCAACCCGGACCTGGAAGAGACCGTGCAGCAGGGCGACTTCTGGATCGTGGCTGGTCGCGACGACCACCTGCGCGACCTGCAGCAGTAGCGCCCGCCGGCACGCAGCGCACGAAAAACCGCCCGCGTTTCTGCGGGCGGTTTTGCTATCCCGGCGGAAAGGAGGAAACGCCGGGAGTCTCGCTCCGGGAGCGGCCTAGGCCGCCCGGGTCATGCGGTGCTCCTCGTTGGTGATGAAGTCACTCTCGGAGAGCCAGTTCTTGAACTCCTTCACGGCGCCACACTCGTAGCAGCGGCCAAGGCTCACGGGCCCCGACGGCTCGTCGATGCGCCAGCGGTGGAAGTGCTGGGGCTTCGCTGCGGTGTGTTTGGTGCTGCGCTTGTTCATGACCGTACCTCCGTGGTTGACGTCGAAGGGCTTTCGCCCTACGCTCCTAAAGAAGAACCTCCGTTACTATGTTTTCCGAAGTTCTGGCACAAGTGTAGCAGGAGCGCCGAAAGCGTCAAGTGGTGGTTCCCGAGGCCCTTCCCCGGGCCTTACCATGGAGATGAAGGCTTCCATGGCCCGATCGAACGGCAACGGCACCTCTCGCAAGTACGGCCACGCGTGTCTGATCGCGCAATCCCTCGATGTGCTGGGTGATCGCTGGACGCTCCTGCTGCTGCGGGACCTGATGACGGGGCTCACGCGCTACACCGACATCCTCCAGAACTGTCCCGGCCTCTCCCCCAACGTCCTCGCCGACCGGCTGAAGATGTTGGAGCGCGAGGGGCTCGTCCACCGTCACTACGAGCGGGGCCTGCCCCCGCGGGTCGAGTACACACTTACCGAGAAAGGATGGGCGGTACGTCCCATCCTTCTTTCATTGGTGGAGTGGGGCATGACCTACGCAGACCGCTTCACCCGCGAATCCGTCGGAGACACCGTCCCGACGGATTTTGCTGTGCGGATGGTCCCCACCTTCGCCTTCCAGCCGGAGCTTGCCGAGGGCGTGCACGTCTCCCTGATGCTCGAGATCGACGACTGCGAGGGCTGCAGCGCCTGGACCTTCCAGATAGACGACGGCCGGCTCATCCCTCAGCGCGGCGGCGCCCCTTCGGACCTGCACTTCCGCACGGACACGCGGGGCTTCTTCCGTTTCTTCCGCGGGACCGAGCCCGGCGAGTGCGGGGATCTGCGGGGCCCGGTCGAGCTGGCGAAAGCGTTCCAGGGCTGCTTCGAACTCGCCCCGCCGGTCCCGGTGGGAGCGTAGCGGCCACCCCCGCCAGCCACCTGGTGCTCCTTCCGTACTGAACGGTGTTACCGTACACTGTGCCTCTGATGCCTCATGGACATCCGCTCCGTACTTCACCGCGGCCTGCGCTACTTGATCGAGGAGGACAGTCCTCGCTTCCTGCAGCCGGCATACGCGTAAACATGACGCCGTCGCACCCGGGGGACTTCATTCGCACCGAAGTGCTTGACGAACTCGGCCTCACCGTGACGCGTGCCGCTGAGGTGCTGGGCGTTCGTCGGGCAACGCTCTCGGCGCTCCTGAACGGCAACGCCTCGCTCTCCGCCGAGATGGCCCTGCGAATCGAGAAGGCCTTCGGCATCAGTATGGACCTGCTCCTCCGGATGCAGGCGTGGCACGACGCAGCACGAATGCGGGCCCGCGAGAACGAGATCCTCGTTCAGCGCTATGAGCCGGCCTGAGGCGAAGGCCCAGCCGCGCCCTTACTCCGTCACGATCTCCAGGGTGGCGTGACCGAAGAGGACGGCGAAGCGGCGACACCAGACGACCGCGCTCTTGAACTCGTCGATGTCGATGTCCGAGGGGATCTCGTAGTTGAAGGCCCCGTCGGTGGCCTTCAGATCGCCGAGGTTGATGGCCTCTTCCTCCCAGCCGTCGGGGTTGCGGGAGAGGTAGACGAACAGGTCGGGGCCGTTGCGCACGGAGAAGTTCTCGACGCGCAGGATGTAGACGCCCGGCTCGGTCTCGATGATGTAGGCGTCCCCGCGCGCGAAGTGGAAGTCGTCGGAGCCCTGCCACTCGCCGAAGGCGACGAGCTGCGCGCCTCCTTCGCTCTCGCCGTCCTCCGCGGGAGCCGCCGTGGCGGCGGCGGTGGCGGGGGTCGTGGCAGTGGCCGTTTCCGCTGCGGAGGTGGGCGTTGCTTCGTTGGCGGAGTCGGGGGGCGACGTGGCCGTGGCGACCGGCGTGGTGGCGGCAACGGCCGATCGGTCGAACTCGGGGGCGGCCTCCTCGAGGAAGCTGCGCTCCCAGAGCGGCGACAGCAGGTACCAGCCGACGGGGATGGCGATCGCGAGCAGGGGGATGCCGATGCCGGCCGTGATGTACTTGTGGTCGATCAGGGGCTGGTAGAGGCGCAGGCGCCAGGCGGTCGCGAGCGCGCCCACGATGAGGACGACCACGATCGGCAGGATGATCCAGCGGTTGGGATAGATAAATTCAGAGCCGAAGCGTTCCAGTTCACCGAAAATCTCTTCCATCTCTCTCTTCCTCGGGTTCCAGTCTAGCCGGGCGCCAGCAACGCCCCCGATCACGCGTCTTTACCTTGGGGAGCCGCCCTTGCCACGGGCTTTACAACCGCCTACAAGAGGGGCACCCCGCTGCGGCGGGCCGGGAGCGCGCGATGAAGCCGGTCGTGAACCACACCCTCTGCGAGGGCCACGCCCGCTGCGAGGAGACCGTTCCCCAGGTGTTCCAGGTGGACGACGACGACAAGAGCCAGGTGCTCGTCGAGGTCGTCCCCGGGGAGTTGCGCGACCGTGTCGAGGTGGCTGTGCGGGTCTGCCCGCGGCAGGCCATCAGCCTGGAGGACGCGTCATGACCAGCGGCGCCCCGACGCGCGACGGCGAGGCCCTGAGCCTCGACACGCTCTCCATCACCGACACCCAGCGCTACGTCGACCGTGGCTACCCGTGGGCGGAGTGGGACCTGCTGCGCCGTGAGGCCCCGGTCTACTGGTACGACCGCCCCGACGTCGACCCGTTCTGGGCGCTGACGACGTACGAGGACACGCTCACGATCTCGAAGCGGTCCGACATCTTCATCAGCTCGGACCGGCTCCGCATCTTCCCGAGCACGCAGGAGGAGTTCTCGCGACGTCGGAAAGAGGAGCTGATCGCGCGCTTCGGGCCGGAGCGGGCGCGGCGCCACTACACGCTCAGCTTTATCGACATGGACGACCCGGAGCACGCGGCCTACCGGAACCTCACGAACCGCAGCTTCACGCCGCGGGCCATGCGCCTGCTGGAGGACCACATCGCCGAGCTGGCGGAGGCGTACGTGAGCGGCTTCGCCCGCCACCTCGTGAACACGGTCGCGGAGCAGGGCGAGTGCGACTTCGTGCACGACCTCGCGGTGAAGCTGCCGATGGCCGCGATCTTCGAGATGCTCGGATTCCCGCGCGAGGACTGGGAGGAGCTGTTCGGCATCCGCGAGGTGCAGTTCGGCTCCGACCGCGAACTCGCCCTCTCGGGGCTCACGCCCGAGGAGCTGCACGAGGAGCGGCAGAAGGCGAACAAGGCCGCGACGGAGTACGGCTTCGCCTTCATCGAGGCGCGCAAGACGGCGGGCGCCCCGAGCGACAACCTCGTCGACGTGCTCCTGCGCGCCGACCTGGACGGCCGCACGCTCGAGGACGACGAGATCAACTCCTACATCAACCTGCTGGTGGCCGGCGGGCTGGAGACGACGCGGAATGCGACCACGGGCGGCGTGCTCGCCCTGATGGAGCACCCCGAGGAGCGCGACAGGCTGGTGGCGAACCCGGAGCTCCTGCGCACGGCCGTCGAGGAGATCCTGCGCTGGACCTCGCCCGTGATTCAGTTCGCGCGGGTGGCCACGGAGGACTTCGAGCTGCGCGGCCACACCATTCGCGCGGGCGAGACGGTGGCGATGTGGTACCCCTCGGCGAACCGCGACGAGGCCGCCTGGGACGACCCCTACCGGTTCGACATCACGCGCGACCCGAACGACCACCTCGCCTTCGGAGGCTTCGGCGCGCACTTCTGCCTGGGCGCGAACCTGGCCCGCTGGGAGCTGCGCGGCATCTTCAAGGAGCTGCTGCCGCTGCTGCCGGAGATGGAGCTCGACGGGCCCCCGTTCCGCCAGGATAGCCTGCACGTGGGCGGCATCGTGAAGATGCCGGTGCGCTACCGCCCCGTCCCCGCCGCCTGACCGCGTGACCGACGCCCCGGCCGGGTACACATTCCGCGAGGTCGACGCGTCCCGCTGGGACGACTTCGAGGCGGTGTTCGAGGCGCGCGGCGGTCCGAAGTACTGCTGGTGCATGGTCTTCCGCGCACCCCCGGGCCGGTCGCACGCGCCCGACAAGGCCGCGAAGAAGGCGGAGATGCAGCGCCGGGTCCTCGCGGAGGAGCCCGTCGGCATCCTCGCCTACGCGGGGGACGAGCCCGTGGCCTGGTGCTCGATCGCGCCCGTCGGGACGTTCGAGCGGCTGGGGAAGGCGGTGGACAAAGAACGTGAGGGCGTGTGGTCACTGACCTGCTTCTTCGTACCGAGGCGGCTGCGGGGGCAGGGGCTCTCCCGGCGTCTCCTGCAGGCGGCCATCGAGCACGCCCGCGCTCGCGGGGCAAACACGCTCGAGGCGTACCCGGTCGACCCGGACTCGCCCAGCTACGGCTTCCTGGGGCGCGTCCCCATGTTCCTGGCGGCGGGGTTCGAGGAGGTGGGGCGGCTGGGGACGCGGCGGCACGTCATGCGGCTGGTGCTCGCGTAGGGTTCGCCGGATGCGCGCGCCCTTCAACGCCCTGGTCATCCCCTTCTACCGCGCGCCCGATGCGGAGACGCTCTACTGCGTACTGCAGCGGGCCGACGCGGGGTTCTGGCAATGGGTGGCCGGCGGCGGCGAGGACGCGGAGACCCCGGTCGAGGCCGCAATCCGTGAGACGCGCGAGGAGACGGGCATCGAGGGACCGCTGTACGCCCTCCAGTCGCAGGCGCGTGTCCCCGTGACGTCGTTCGCGGCGCGGAAGGACTGGCCGGACGAGCTCTACGTGATCCCCGAGTACCACTTCGCCATCGAGGCGCCGGCGCCGGAGGCGCGCCTGTCGGCCGAGCACACGGCGTGCGAGTGGCTCCCCTACGACGCCGCTTTCGCGAGGCTGCGCTGGCAAAGCAACCAGACGGCGCTCCACGAGCTCGCCGAGCGCCTGTCGCGGAACGACCTGGTACCGGCAGGGGGCTAGCTCCGCAGATTGGCCAGGCCCTAGACGAGAAGGTCGATTGCGGCCCGCGCGATGCCGAGGAAGAGCAGGAAGCCGAACACGTCCGTGAACGTCGTCACGACCACGGCAGAGGCAACGGCCGGGTCGACGCCGATGCGGCGGAGGAAGAGGGGGACGGCCGCGCCCACCGAACCCGCGATGACCATGTTCCCCAGCATCGCCAGGCCCAGCACGAGCGCGAGGCCGAGGTTGTCCTTCCAGAGCATGGCGACCACCGCCACCAGGACGCCCAGCCAGACGCCGTGCAGGAGGCCGAGGAGCGCTTCGCGTATGAGCAGCCTGCGGGCGGTCACACCGACCAGCTCGCCGAGGGCGATAGCGCGGACGATCAACGTGAGGGTCTGCGTCCCCCCGATGCCACCCTGCCCGGCGACAACCGGCAAGAAGGCCGCGAGCACCACCACCTGCGCGAGCGTCGACTCGAAGAGCGCGATGGTCGCCGCGGCCAGAAAGGTGGTGGCCAGGTTGATGGTCAGCCAGGGGAGGCGCGTACGGATCGAACCCGACAGGGGTCCGTCGGCGCTCTCGCCGGCCACACTCGCGACCTGCAGCATCTGGCGCGTGTCCTGCTCGACGACCGCGCTGAGCAGCGACTCCGCGAGGATCACACCGGTGAGGCGGCCGTCCTCGACGACGGGTAGCTGTGTCAGGTTGTAATGGCGCCGCAGGCGGGCGCACTCCTTTGCGTCAGTGGCGGGACTCACCGAAGCCACGACGGGGACGCTGATGCTGGTGATAGGGGCGTCAGGTTCGGCCAGGGCGAGGTCGACCATGGGGACTTCACCGACGAGTTCTCCGTCCGGTCCCACCACGAACACGTGGGTGAACTTGAGGCGCGCCGGCCCAAGCTCCGCAACGCTGTCACGGGCGGCGCCGGCCTGCCCGCCGGCGGAGACCGTGGGGTAGGCGGTGACCATGAGGGCCCCGGCTGTCCCTGCTTCCTCGGCAAGAAGGTCAGCCACGGGCAGGGGCTGGTCCAGTGTCTCGGCGACGGCGCGGGCGCGACGGAGGGGGAGCCGGCGAAGGGTGGCGAGCGCCTGCTGGGGATGGAGCTGGCCGAGCACGAAGGAGAGGCCCCGCACGCCGAGCCGCGCCCCGAATCGCCCCGCCTCCACGGGATTCATGTGCTGCAGCATCCAGGCGACGGTCTGCGGCGACATCACGCGCAGCAGGGCCTCGCGGCTCGCGCCGGGCAGGCCCGCGATGATGAGCCCCATGTCGGCAGGGTGGAGGACGCGCACGCGCTCGAAGGCGCGGCGTTCCTGACCCGCTGCGATCAGCTCCCGCACCTCATCGGCAACGGCCGAGAGCTCGTTGAGTCCGATGGCGCGGGCCGTCGGGGCACCCCAGTCGTCCAGCGTGGCTCCTGCTCCGTTGCTTGCTTCTCCGGCCATGGCCCGGCCCTCCCCTGGTGTTGGCAGGGCCAGCGTGCCGGAATCGGGGTCGCCTGTTCCAGTCTAGGCCCTGGGTCAGGGCCGGCGGGCGAGGGCGCGAACGCCTGTCACGGCACGACTCCGTGCCGGCGTCACGAGCCCCGTGGATCTATCCCACTTGCGCCCGCGCTTTCCTCCTCAGCGAGATCTTGCAAGTACCTGGGGAGGTTGACCGCCAGCTCCACCACCCTCTCCGCCATCAGAAGCCGGTTCTCCAGGGGCTCTAGGCGCTCAGCAACGTAGGCGACCGGCGTCGTGCGAGACTGACCCCACTCCAGCGAGACGGTGTGCGTCCTCAGCCAGCGGGCTACTGTGCGCCACTTCATCTGGGTACCTGCAAGCTCCTTGGCAAAGTCGACCATCTCCTCGTTCGACACGACGAGGAGACGCCTATTCATCGCGAGGAACACGAAGGTGGCAGTGAGCCCCAGCCTCTTGTTCCCATCGACGAACGGGTGGTTCTTGACCATGGAGCGGAGGAGCGCGCCAGCCTTCTCGAACACTCCCCGGTAGTAGGGCATCTGCGTGAGCCCCAGGGCCGACTCAAGGGCGTCGGGCCGAGCTAGGTTTGCCCTGTAGGAGGGAAGCTCGTCTCCATAACGCGCGAAGAACCGCAGCGCCAGAAACTGGGCCGTCACTTCGACATCGAGAGGCGTGAGGTGGCGAAGGCGGCGGGGCAGGGTTTACTGCCGCTCAAGCTCTTTGAACGCTGGCTCATTCAATTCCTTGAGGAGCTCAGCGATCTGCTCGAGCGCTTTCTCGCGCGCAGGGCTCATCCTGCGCTCGGCGCGGCTGTTCGTGGTGCGGGGCCCATCCTGCGGCATATCCCTCGGCCTCTCGTCGCTCCACCTTAGGGGGCTGGCAAACTCGCGTGCAAGGGTCTGGCTGTACGCACCGCTGCCCCTACAGGCCCTCGTTGATCTCGGAGATGCCGAGGTCGAAGTACTCGTTCAGGTTCGTGACCGTGCCCGCAAGGAGCAGGGCGCCGAGGGCGATCAGCATCGCCGCGCTCGCGACCTCCACGGCCGGCATGAAGCGCTGCATCTTGCGCACGGCCCGGGCGGCGTCGCCGACGGCGAGGCCGGCGAGCAGGAAGGGGATGCCCAGCCCGGCGGAGTAGAAGGCCAGCAGGTAGGTGCCCGTGACGGCGTCGCCGGAGGTGGCGGCCAGCGTCAGGATGAAGCCGAGGACCGGTCCCACGCAGGGCGACCAACCGACGGCGAAACCGCCGCCCACCATCGCCGAGCGCGTGTAGCTGACGCTGCGGGCGCCGCCGAAATCGGCCTTGAAGGTGCGCTGCAGCAGGTTGAACTGGATGTAGCCCGAGTACTTGGCCCAAGCGACCAATCCGCCCAGGCCGAGCAGCGCCATCCGCCACGGCTCGTCGCGCAGCTCGGCGAACTCGACGATGCCGAAGAAGGCCGCGGCCGTGACCGCGAGGGCGATGGCAGCCACGATGGGCGGCTTGCGCGTGAAGGTCGGGATGAGGAGCGACCCCAGCACGATGAGCAGCACGCCCGCCGCCGTCTCCATCTCGGGCTGGTAGTCGAGCAGGGCGAAGCCGAAGAGGCCGGCGCTGGCGCCCAGCGCCATGAAGACGAGGCTCAGGCCGATGACGAACGCGACGGCGTGGCCAAGCGTCCTGCTGCGCCTCGCGCGGATCTCGCCGCCCTCAACGGTCGCCCCGGCGAGGTTGGTGATGTAGATGGGCACGATCGGGAGCACGCAGGGCGAGAGGAACGAGAGGACACCTGCGGCAAAGGCGATGAACGGCCCGCCCGCCCCCTTGAGCGTCTCGCGGGGGTCGACCTCCACGCCGCCGACGGTGAAGACGAGGAAGGGCGCCGCCACGAGCGCGGCGAAGGCGAGGTAGAGCACCCACGCGCGGCTGCCGCGCCCCGCTGTGCCCAGTCGTGCCGTTTGCGCCACCCGTACCCTCCCGTCACGCCATTATCGCGGACCGCGTCGCGCGGGCCAGACAGCCAGGGTAAAGGCCAACGACGACGCGGGAGCGGGGTTAGTCGCGCTGAACCAGGTCGACCGTTTCGGTGCTGAGCGTAGCGACGGTCCCGCCGTTCTCCCACGTGTGGATGCTGTAGACGGCGACGGTTGGGTCGCCCTCCTCGCTGAAGTTGATGGGCCCGCTGACGCCGCTGTAGTCGACGTCCTTGCCTTCGTCGATGAGGGCGGCGCACTCGCCGTAGCTGGTGCACTCCTCGCCGTCGTGGGTCAGCCCAGCGATCGCAGTCATCATCGCCTCACCATCGCTGGGGTCGCCCACGATGCGGGCCGCCAGCGCCATCAGGATGACGCAGTCGTAGGCCTCGGCGCCGTAGGCGAGGTAGTCGCCCGCGCGCTCGGTCAACCGTTCCTTGAAGTCGCTGGTCCCCTTGGCGGTCTGCGAGATGCCCAGCATCCCGTCGAGCACGGAGGGGTTGGAGGCGTCGACGCTCTCCCAGAGGGTGGGGCTGTAGAGCCCGGTGGCGGCGAACTGTCGCTCGGGCCCAACACCGGACTCGATCAGCTGGCGCACGGTCTCGGAGCCGTCGCTGCTGAAGCCGAGGTTGATGACGATATCGGGGTCGTAGTTCACGACCTGCGCCACCTCGGCGCTGTAGGAGGCCGTCTCGGGGTCGTAGAGGACGGAGAAGGTGTTCGCCCCCAGCCTGTCGAATTCGTCCACGAGGAGCCTCTCGAGCGCGTTCCCCCACGCGTCCGCGCGGCCGATGATGGCGATCCGGGTGGAGCCGCCCGAAACGACTACGTCGGCGATGACGGGGGCCATGGCGGTGTCGGGCGGGATCGTGCGGATGTAGTAGGCGGCGTTCTCCTGCGCGGTGAACACCGGCGACGTGTTCGAGGGCGAGCACTGGGGAATCTGCTCGTCGAACAGGGTCTGGATAAACGCCTGCGAGACGGCCGAGGCGGCGGCTCCGACGATGACGTGCGCGCCCTCGCCCAGCAGGCGGCGGGCACCCTCGAGGCCCGTGGCGGGGTTGGTGGCGGAGTCCGCAAGGCTGAACGTGACCTCGCCGCCCTGGGCGTTCACGTCTTCTACCGCCAGCTGCGCGGCGGCGATGATGGGCACCCCGAGGAACGCCAGCGAGCCGGTCTCTGGAAGCACCGCGCCGATGTGCAGGGCGACCGGGCCAGCGGGCGTGGCCGCGGTCGCGGCCGTCGCCGCCGTCGCTTCCGGGGTGGGGGTGGGCTCCTCCTCCCCATTGCCACCGCACGCCGCGATCACCAGCGTCAGGAGCAGCGCCGCCGCGCATGTCCGTACCATTAACGTCACCTGGGCCTCCTGATGGTTCGCGAATCTATTCCAGACGGAGGTACCGCGCTGTAAGCCCGCACGATACCGGAGCGCTCCCGCCCGCCGCGTCCCTTCTCCGCTAGACTGCGCGGCCAAGCGGAGGTGACGCGTGAACGAGTTTCGAGGCAAGACGGCAGTCGTGACCGGCGGGGCCGGGGGCATCGGCCGGGCCATGGCCCTCACGTTCGCCGGCGAGGGCATGAACGTCGTCATCGCCGACGTGGACATGGAGACTGCAGCGGCAACGGCCGCCGAGGTCGAGGCAAAGGGGGTGCGCTGCATCACCGTGCAGACCGACGTCGCCGACCGCGCCTCGGTGGGCAACCTCGCCGACCGCGCCTTCGAGGAGATGGGCGGCGTGCACGTGCTCTGCAACAACGCCGGCGTCGTGTCGATGGGCCCTGCCCACATGCTCACCGACTCGGACTGGGACTGGGTGATCGGCGTCGACCTCCTCGGGGTCATCTACGGCATCCAGGCGTTCCTGAAGCGGATGGTCGAGCAGGACGAGGAGTGCCACATCGTCAGCACGGCCTCGATCGCGGGCCTGGTGGCGCACCAGGGCATCGCGCCCTACAACGTCGCGAAGTTCGGCGTGGTCGCGCTGACGGAGACGCTGCGGATCGACCTGCAGGACACGAAGGTGGGCGCCTCGGTGCTGTGCCCGGGGGGCGTACGGACACGCATCATGGAGTCCGACCGCAACCGGCCGGAGAGCATGGGCGGCCCGGGCGACTTCGAGGAGCGAGCGGGCGCCATGCCACCGGCTCCCATCGACCCGATGATCGTGGGCGGGCGCGTGCTCGACGCGATCAAGGCGGACGCGCCCTACATCGTCACGCACAAGGAACAGAAGGCGATGGTGGAGGGCCGCTTCAACCCGATCCTGGAGGCGTTCGACCGGCTGTAGGTGCGCACCCGCGCCGGTCACTTGTTGTAGGGTCGAAGGGTGAGTCGCCGGGCCCAAGTCACCTTCACCGACGATCAGTATGCTCGCCTCCAGGACGAGGCGGCGCACGGGCTTGAGTCTTGCGGAACTCGTCCGACGCGCCATCGACAAGATCTACGGGCAGTCCCCCACCGACGATCGTACCGAGGCACTCAAAGAGAGCTTCGGCGCCTGGGAAGACCGGGACTTTGATGGCGCGGAGTACGTCAACAGGCTACGGCGCGGCATGGCCCATAGGCTCGACCCGCTGTAGCTAGCGCCCCTTGAACTCCGGCTCGCGGCGCTCTACGAAGGCGGCGGCGGCGTTCTTGAAGTCTTCGGTCTTGGAGGCGGCGATCATGTTGCCCGCCTCGAACGTGAGCGTCTCGGCGAAGGTGTGCGTCGCGCCGTAGGCGAAGTTGCGCTTCATGCGGGCGAAGGCGGCGGTGGGGCCGGCGGCGAGCTTCGCCGCGAGGGCCATGGCCTCGTCGCGCAGGGCGCCGTCGGGGACGACGCGGTTGACGATGCCGAAGCGCAGGGCCGTGGCGGCGTCGATCTGGGAGCCGAGGAGGTAGAGCTCCTTCGCCTTCGCCACCCCCACGATGCGCTCCAACTGCCAGCTCCCGCCGAAGTCGCCCGTAAGGCCGACCCGTCCGAAGGCGGTCACGAAGCGGGAGCTCGCGCCGGCCATGCGGATGTCGGCGGCGAGGGCGAGGGAGAAGCCGGCGCCCGCGGCGGCGCCGTTCACAGCCGCGACGGTGGGCTTGGGCATCTCCGCGAGCAGCCGCGAGATCTCCTCGAAGCGGCGGAGGACGGCGGTGCTGCCGAGGGGGTCGAGCCCGTCGCCGGCGCCAATGCTCTTGAGGTCGCCGCCCGAGCAGAAGGCGCGCCCGGCGCCCGTCACCACCACGCAGCGCACCGCCTCGTTGTCCGCCGCCTCCTGGCCGCGGGCGACGAGCGCATCGAGCAGCTCGCCGCTCATGGCGTTGAGCGCGTCGGGGCGGTTGAGGGTGATGACGCCGACGGCGCCGTCGGTCTCGTAGCGCACGGTCTCGGACATGGGGAGGGCCTCCTTCGGGCAGGGGAGGCCATTCTAGCGCGCGGGGCCGTCACTCCCGCCAGGCGATATCGACCTCGCCGAAGCGCACGGTGTCGCCCTCCGCGACGCCCTCGCGGCGCAGGGCGCGAGCCACGCCCCAGCGGGTCAGGCGGCGGTCGACCTCGTCGCGCGCGCCCTCCATCTCGAAGTCCATCATCTCGATGAAGGTCACGACGCGCTGGCCCTCCACGGCGAACAGACCGGGGCCCTTGCGCGCGACCGTGAAGCGTTCCTCCGGCTGTGGGCGGACGACGGGAAGGACCTCAGGGGGCCGCGAGGCGGCGCGCCCGCGCTCCTCGCCGACGAGCGCCATGAGCTCCGCGACGAGCGCGTCCGTGCCCAGCCCCGCCTGCGCCGAGATGGTCGCGACGGGCGCTCCGATGTGCGCCTCCAGCGTGTCGGCGGCGTCGCGCGCGATCTCCTCGTCGAGGTCGGACTTGGAGACGGCCACGACCCGGGGAATGTCGGCGAGCAGGTTGTCGTAGGTGCGCACCTCGGTCTCGATGAGCTCGTAGTCGGTCACCGGGTCGATGGAGCTGCAGTCGACCAGGTGCAAGAGGACGCGGCAGCGGCGCACGTGTTTCAGGAACTCGAAGCCGAGGCCGTAGCCCTCGCTCGCGCCCTCGATGAGGCCGGGCAGATCGGCCAGGGTGAAGCGCTCGTAGCCGACGCCGACCACCCCGAGCATCGGCTCGAGCGTCGTGAACGGGTACTCGGCGATCTTCGGCTTGGCGTGCGAGACGGCCGCGAGGAGCGTGGACTTGCCCGCGTTCGGGAGGCCCAGCAGGCCGACATCGGCGAGCAGCCGCAGGTCGAGCCGGAGCGCGACGGACTCGCCGGCGTGGCCGCGCTGGGAGTAGTGCGGGGCCTGGTTCGTGCTCGTCGCGAAGCGCTTGTTCCCCCAGCCTCCGCGTCCACCCCAGGCGACGAGCGCTGTCGCCCCGGGTTCGGCAAGGTCGGCCAGCGGCTCGCCGGTCTCGTCCTCGAAGGCGATCGTGCCGGCGGGGACATCGAGGGTCAGGTCGTCACCCTGGGGCCCAGCCTTCAGCTTCGGGCCGCCGGGGCCGCCGTTCCCCGCGCGGAAGCGCCGCCGGCTGCGGAACCGCTCCAGCGTGTACACGTCGTCGACCGCGCGCAGGTAGACCCTGCCCCCGCGTCCTCCGTCACCCCCATCCGGTCCACCGAGGGGCACGAACTTCTCGCGGTGGAACGTCGCCGAGCCGTCCCCACCGGTTCCGCCTTCCACCGTGATCAGCACGCTATCGAACATCGGATCCGATCCTAGCCAAGGAAGTGATGAAGGGGACGATGGTGACGGTGGGCCGTACGGGAATGTGCGGGTTCTCGCAAACCGGCCTGCCAGTACGCGGCCTGCGAGGCTCCAGCGGGGTGCGGGAACCGCACGGGGCGGCGCGCGGCCTGGTGTGCGGATGCGGAGGCATCGGAACGGGCGCGTGGCGAGCCACCGGAAGACGCACAGGGTTCCGCACGGGATGCGCCGGGTTTCCGAACGGGGCTACTTGCCGCCCGCGGGCTGCGGCGCGGCGTCGCCGAGGTCGCCCACGTCCCCGCGGCGGCGGCGGATGGCGGCCTCGTCCTCGCCGAGGGAGGCGTCCTGCTCCTGCTCGTACGTCATCTTGTAGAGACGCGCGTAGACACCGTCGCGGGTGAGCAGTTCGTCGTGCGTGCCGATCTCGACCATGCGGCCGTTCTCAAGGACGACGATGCGGCTGGCCTCGCGGATGGTGGAGAGGCGATGGGCGATGACGAACGAGGTCCGGTTCTGGAGGAGGTTGCGCAGCGCGCGCTGGATGATGACCTCCGTCTGCGTGTCCACGTAGGCGGTGGCCTCGTCGAGGATGAGGATGCGGGGGGCGGCGAGCACGGCGCGGGCGAAGCTGAGGAGCTGGCGCTGGCCCACGGAGATGTTCTGGCCGCGCTGGTGCAGCTCGTGGTTGTAGGCCCCGGGCAGGCGCGAGATGAAGTCGTGGGCGCCGACGGCCTTCGAGGCCTCCTCGATCTCGGCGTCGGTGGCGCCGGGCTTCCCGTACTCGATGTTCTCGCGGATGGTGCCGCTGAAGAGGTAAGGCTGCTGCAGGACCACGCCCATGAACTGGGTGAGCGAGCGCCGCTTGATGTCGCGCACGTCGTGCCCGTCGATGCGGATGGAGCCGTCGGAGACGTCGTAGCCGCGGCTGATGAGCGTCGTGATCGTGGTCTTGCCGGAGCCGGTGTGGCCCACGAGCGCGATCGTCTCCCCGGGCTCGACGTGGAGCTCGAAGTCCTGGAGCACGGGCACGCCCTCGACGTAGTGGAACTGGACGTCGTCGAAGTCGACGCGGCCCTCGACGTCGGTGAGCTCGATGGCGTCGTCGCGGTCGCGGATGCGGGGGACGGTCTCGAGCACCTCGAAGATGCGCTGGCCGCCGGCCATGGCGCGCTGCAGCATCGTGTACTGCATCACCAGGTCACGGATGGGCTCGAAGAAGCGGAGGATAAGGAGGACGAAGAGGACGATGGCGCCCACGATGGCGGCGGCTTCGTCCCGGTCGAGGGCGCCGGAGGAGAGGGCGCGCCAGCCGGCGGCGATGAGCACGGCCGCGGTCGAGATGGCGATGCAGAGCTCGATCAGGGGCACCACCACCGCCGTGAGCGTTCCGGCCCAGATGTTGGCGTTGCGGTTCTCCTGGTTCATGACGTCGAAGCGCTTGGCGTTCTCATCTTCGCGGTTGAGGGACTGCACGGTGCGCACGCCGGCGAGGCTCTCGCCCAGGTTCCCGTAGAGCTGGCTGATGCGGATGCGCACGTTGATGAAGGCCTCGCGCGCGTAGCGGGCCCAGATGCTCAGCACGAAGATGAGCGGCGGCACCACGGCCAGCGTGTAGAGGGCCAACTCCCAGTCCGAGTTCATCAGCAGGGTGACCGCGATGGCGATGCCGACGATGTCGGCGGCGAACGTGAGCGAGCCGGTGCTGAGGAGCTCCTGCATGACGGTCACGTCGCTCGTGAGGCGGGAGATCATGCGGCCCACCTCCATCTCGTCGTAGAACGAGAGGGAGAGGCCCTGCATGTGCTCGTACATCTCCGAGCGCAGCTCGTAGAGCATCTGCGTGCCGACGCGGGCCATGATGAGCTGCTGGAACATCCCCGCAATCCACCCGAGCAGGCCCAATCCGGCGAGCGTGCCCGCCCAGATGGGGATGCGGCCGGCGTCGCCCGCGAGCGCGTCGGCCGTGGCCTCGGCGATGAAGAAGGCGGGCACGTAAATGGAGACGGAGACCATGAGCATGCAGGCGAAGGCGAAGATCAGCGCCCGCCGCCGGTGCTTCAGGTGGGGGATCATCTTGCGGACGACCTCGGCGTCGTACGGCTTGCCGAGGTACTCCTCGTCCCAGCCGTCGACCCCGCGGTTGCCGCGCATCATGCCGCGCTGGCCGCCGATGCCGGAGCTGTAGCCGCCCGCGCCGCCGCCGCCCCACATGCCCATTAGGAAGCGCCTCCACTGCCGCCGGCGGGCTCGGCAAGCCCGGCGGGCTCCGGCTCGGACGCGGGCTCGGCGTCGTCCTGCGTAGCCGTGGCGCCGGCCATCTCGCCCAGCGCCTCTTCCTGGTCGCGCAGCTCGAGGTCGTAGATGGAGCGGTAGAGGCCCTCTTCCTCAAGCAGCTCGTCGTGCGTGCCTCGCTGGACGATCTCGCCCTGGTCGAGCACGAGAATCTCATCAGCGCGCATCACCGTGCGGAGGCGCTGGGCGATGACGAACGTCGTGCGGCCCTCCATCAGTGTCGCAAGCGCCTGCTGGATGAGGAACTCGGTCTGCGTGTCCACGCTCGCCGTCGAGTCGTCGAAGATGAGGACGCGCGGGTCGAGGAGGAGCGTGCGCGCGATGGCGACGCGCTGGCGCTGCCCGCCGGAGAGCGTGACGCCGCGCTCCCCCACCCACTCGTCGTAGCCGTAGGGCAGGCTCATGATGAAGTCGTGGATGCGGGCGGCCTTGGCGGCCGTCTCGATCTCTTCCTGCGTGGCGCCGGGCGCTCCGTAGGCGATGTTGTCCCGGATCGTGCCCACGAAGAGGAAGACGTCCTGCTGCACGGCGCCGATGCTCGCCCGCAGGGAATCGAGCGTGAAGTTGCGGATGTCGACCCCGTCGATGGAGATGGAGCCCTTGGTCACGTCATAGAAGCGCGGCAGCAGGTTCACGACCGTGGACTTGCCGCTGCCGGTGGGCCCGAGCAGGGCGATGATCTTCCCCGGCGGCGCATCGATCTCGATGTCCTTGAGGACGGCGCTGACGTTGTCGTAGCCGAAGGAGACATTGCGGAAGCGGACATGGCCGCTGGGGGAGCTGAGGGGTGTGGCGCTCGGGCGCTCCTCCACGGCGGAGCGGGCGTCGAGCACCTCGAAGACGCGTGTGCCCGCGGCGATGGCGCGCGAGAAGGAGGTGATCATGAAGCCGAGCATGCGCACCGGCATTTGCAGCAGCTGCAGGGCCACGAGGAAGAGGATGAGCTCGCCCGCGGCGAGGCTCCCCTGCGTGATGTACCAGGCGCCCACGCCCACGGTGGCCGCCACCTGGATGCCGGCCACGCCCTGCAGCAAGGGCGCGTGCCGCGCCATGAGCGTTGCCTGTGAGAGCTGGAGGTCGCGCTGCTCCTCGGCGGCGCGACCGAACTTGGCCGCCTCGACGGGCTCGCGGCTGAAGGCCTTGACCACGCGGATGCCGCCCAGGCCCTCGTCGGCGACCTCGGTCATGCGCGCCTCGCTCTGCTGGATCTCGACCCAGAGGGGGCGCATCACGCGCTGAACCGCCCAGGAGCGCCAGGCGATGATGGGCAGCGTGACGCAGCTCACGAGGGCGAGCTGCCAGTGGAAGAAGAACATCCCGCCCACGCCCACGATGATCATGAGGATGATCATCAGGAGCCGCAGCGAGGCCATCGACATGAACATGCGGATGGCCTCCACGTCCTGCGTGGCGCGGGACATGATCTGGCCGGTCTGCACTTTGTCGTGGTAGGCGTAGCTGAGCCGCTGCACGGTGTCGTAGATCTGGTTGCGCAGGTCGTAGGCGATGCGCTGGCCGAGGCTCTCGCTGATGAACGTCTGTGCGAAGGCGGAGATGCCGCGCGCGACCGCGAAGCCCACGACGAGCAGCGCCGCCAGGATGAGTGTGCTGCGGTCGCCCGTGAAGGTGATGGAGCTGCCCTCGCGCACCGGGTTGAGGCCGACATCGACCGCGATCTGGGCGAGGAAGGCGGAGCCCATGCCGAAGAGGGCCGCTCCGAGCATGGAGACAAGGCCAATAGCGAGCATCTTCCAGTAGGGGATGGCGTAGCCCCAGAGACGGAGGATGATGCGCAAGCCCGGCTCCCTTCGAATCACTGACGCTACCACACCTTCACGCGAAGGTGAAATTTGCCCCGATCAGACGTGCGGAGCCGGCGAGGGCCCCGCTAGCACTCTCGGCGGGAGAGTGCTAGCATGCTCGGCACGCTCATTTGCAAAACAGCGTTTGGAGGAAATCCGTGCCCGCAAAGACCGCAACCAAGACCGAGCTCGTGCCCCTGGCCGACCGCATCGTCGTGACCGCCCTGAAGCAGGAGGAAGAGACTGCCAGCGGCATCATCATTCCCGACACCGTGAAGGAGAAGCCGCAGCAGGCCGAGGTCATCGCCGTCGGCCCTGGCAAGCGCGACGAGCATGGCACGCGCCAGGCCCTCGACCTCGCCCCGGGCGACCGCGTGCTCTACGCCAAGTACTCCGGTACGGACGTGAAGCTCGACGGCATCGACTACATCGTCCTCGAAGAGAAGAACATCCTCTGCAAGCTCGTCTCCTAAGGACGGCGCAAGAGAGAAGGAGCCTGACAGCTTATGGCCCCCAAGCATCTGCTCTTCGATGAGGCGGCGCGCCGCCAGCTGAAGGAGGGCGTCGACGCCCTCGCCGACGCTGTGAAGGTGACGCTCGGCCCGCGCGGCCGCAACGTCGTCATCGAGAAGAACTACGGCCCGCCCGTCATCACCAAGGACGGCGTGACCGTGGCCCGCGAGATCGAGCTCGTGGACGCCTTCGAGAACATGGGCACCCAGCTGGTCAAGCAGGTTGCCACCAAGACGAACGACATCGCCGGCGACGGCACCACGACGGCCACCGTCCTCGCCCAGGCGCTCGTGCGCGGCGGCGTGAAGGTGGTCGCCTCCGGCTCGCACCAGATGGGCATCCGCCGCGGCATCGAGGGCGCTCTCGACGTGGCCATCGACCACCTGCGCTCGCGCGCCGAGCCCGTGCTCAGCAAGCAGCAGATCCAGCACGTCGCTTCAATCTCGGGGAACGACCCCGAGATCGGCGAGATCATCGCGGACGTGATGGAGATGGTCGGCAAGGACGGCGTCATCACCGTCGAGGAGTCCCGCGGGATCAAGTTCGAGACGGAGTTCGTCGACGGCCTGCAGCTCGACCGCGGCTGGCAGTCGGCCCAGTTCGTCACGAACGTGGACCGCCAGGAAGCCGTCATCGAGAACCCGTACATCCTCATCACCGACAAGAAGATCACGGCCGTCCAGGACCTGCTTCCCCTGCTGGAGCAAGTGCTGCAGGTGACCAAGGACTTCGTCATCATCTCCGAGGACATCGAGGGCGAGGCGCTCGCCACGCTGGTGGTGAACAAGATGCGCGGCACGATGAACGTGCTCGCGCTGCGCGCCCCCAGCTTCGGCGACCGGCGCACCGCCATCCTCGAGGACATCGCCATCCTGACGGGCGGCGAGATGATCACGGAGAAGACGGGCCGCCAGCTGCAGACCGCGACGCTGGCCGACCTCGGCCGCGCGCGCCGCGTGGTGGCGAGCCGCGAGGCCGCGACCATCATCGAGGGCCAGGCCACCGATGAGGCGATCCAGGCGCGCATCAAGCAGCTGAAGGCGCAGATCGAGGACATCACCAGTGACTTCGACCGCGAGAAGCTGCAGGAGCGGCTGGCGAAGCTCGCCGGCGGCGTCGCCGTCATCAAGGTCGGCGCGGCCACCGAGGTCGAGCTGAAGGAGAAGAAGGCGCGCGTCGAGGACGCTCTCAGCGCGACCCGCGCCGCCGTCGAGGAAGGCGTGGTCCCGGGTGGCGGCGTCTCCCTCATCCGCGCGCAGCGGGCCGTCGAGGCCTACGCGGAGGAACTGGAAGGCGACGAGCGCACCGGCGCGCTGCTGCTTGCCGAAGCGCTCGAGGAGCCGGCCTGGATGATCGCGGACAACGCGGGACTCGAGGGCTCGGTCATCGTCAACCGCATCAAGCGGCTGGAGAACGAGAGCGAGGGCTGGGACGCCGCCGCCGATCGCTGGGGCGACATGTTCGAGCTGGGCATCGTCGATCCGGTGAAGGTCGTGCGCTCCGCCCTGGAGAATGCCGCCTCCGTAAGTGCTATGGTGCTCACAACGGAATCGCTTGTCGCGGAGGCCCCCGAAATGGCTGCCGCCGCGGCGCCGCTGCCGGAGGAGTACTAGTCATGTTGGAACGGCTGCGATCAGGCCCGATCAAGTACATCGCCTTCCCCATCATCCTGCTCGGACTGGCCTTCGTCGTGATCCGAAGGTTCATGGGGGGCGGGTCCTCCGAAGAAGAGGCCTAGCAGCAGCCCTTCCCGGCATCTCTTTCACGAAGCGTGGCCCCTCGCGGGGGCTGCGCTTTGTGCGTTTGCGGGCAGTCTCGGGCCGGCGCCGGGAGCGCCCCGCAGGCCCTCGCGGGGCGGGCTCCCGCCGCGGAGTAGCACGAGGGGGCCATAGGCGTACGATTTAGCGCGTGGCAGTGAGGCGCGCGCGGGGGCGTCGCTGGAGAAGGCGGGCCGGTGGCCGTCTGCGCCGCCGCCTCGGGCGCGTCACGACCCAGGACGTCATACGCGCGTTGTGGCTGGGCGCCCTCATCGGGGTCGTTACCGGCTTCGTCGCCATCCTCTTTTTCGAAGCGCTCGAATTCGCAACCCAGCATCTGCTCGCCGACCTGACGGGCTACCACCCGCCACACCCCCTCGGCGAGGGCGGCCAGGAAGCCTCCGACCCGACGCGGCGCTGGGCGCTGCCCATCGTGGTCGGGCTCGGCGGCCTGGTCTCCGGCCTCCTCGTGTACTCGCTCGCCCCGGAGGCGGAGGGGGCGGGCGCCGACCAGGTGATCGACGCCTTCCACAAGCGCGGCGGGCGCATTCGCCTGCGCGCGATCCCCGTGAAACTGGTCGCCTCCGCGATCACGATCGGGAGCGGCGGCGCGGCCGGAAGGGAGGGTCCGGCGGCGCAGATCTCGGGGGGCATCGGCTCGGTCATCGCCGACCGCCTCGGGCTCGACGCGGTCGAGCGGCGGCGGGCGCTGGTGGCGGGCATGGGCGCGGGTGTGGGCGCCATCTTCCGCGCCCCCCTCGGCGGCGCGATGATGGCCGCCGAGGCCCTCTACCGCGACGACTTCGAGGCGGACGCGATCCTGCTCTCGCTCATCTCCTCGATCGTCGCCTTCGCCGTCTACGGGGCCTGGTACGACTACACGCCGATCTTCGGCGGGACGGCGGGCTTCTCCTTCCAGAATCCCGAGGAGCTGCCGTACTACCTCGCCCTGGGCGTGGCCTGCGGGCTGCTCGGCATCCTCTACGCGCGCGGCTTCGAGGGAGCGCAGGAGCTCTTCAACCGCCTCACGGCCCCGCGCTGGGTGAAGCCGGCCATCGGCGGCGTGCTCGTGGGTTGCATCGGGATGTTCGCCCCCGAAGCGATTCACATCGGGTACGGCTGGGTGCAGCGCTCCATCACCCCCGACGATGTCATGGACTTCTCCCTCTGGCTGATCATCGCGCTGCCGTTGCTGCGCATCCTCGCGGCCTCGCTCACGGTGGGATCGGGGGCCTCGGGGGGCATCTTCGCGCCCGGGATGGTGGCCGGGGGCATGCTGGGGGCGCTCTTCTGGCGCCTCTTCCACGACCTGCCCGGCTTCCCCGCCGACCCCGCGCCGCTCGTCATCATCGGCATGATCGCGGTCTTCGGCAGCATCGCCCACGCCCCCCTCGCGATGATGCTGATGGTTGGCGAGATGACGGGGAACCTCTCGCTGCTGGCCCCCGCCATGGTGGCCGTCGCGGTGGCGACGCTGCTCGTGGGGAACACGAGCATCTACCGCAGCCAGGTGCCCACGCGCGCCGACTCGATGGCGCACCGCCACCGCTTCGCCTTCCCCCTGCTCGACGCCCTTCCGGCGCAGCGGGCGGTGGTTCCCCTGGCCATGGTGCGCGATACGTCCACCGTGGCCGACGCGCTCGCCAGCCTCGAGCGGCGGCGCAGCACGGACGGCGTGGTGATCGACGAGAGCGGGCGGCTCGTGGGCGAGATCACGAGCGAGGAGCTGCGCGCCGTCCCGGACGCGGGCTCGCCCGTTGAGGGCTTCGCCGCCGACCTGCCCGCCGTCGTCCTTGCCGATACGCCCCTCGACGAGGCGCTGGACCGCCTCGCGAGGCACGACCGCCGCTGGCTGCCCGTGCTCGACGGCAGCGACGGGCCGGTGCTCGGAGCGATCGATGCGCGGGCGCTCGTGCGCTCCTTCCGGGAAGCCGCCCGCCAGCAGGTGCGGCCGCTGACGCCGGTCGACGAACAGATCAGCACCATGGAGCTGACGGTGGCGGCGGGCGCGCCGGTGGAAGGCAAGCGTCTGGCGGAGGCGGGGCTCCCCCAGGGCGCGCGCGTCCTGACGATGGAGCACATGGGGCGGCTCTCGGCGCCCTCGGGCGACACGGTGCTGCGCCGGGGCGACCGCCTGACGCTGGCGATGACGCGCGGCACGCGCGGCGAGGTGCTGTCCCTGATCCTCGGCGATTGACGCCGGCCTGCTAGCCGAAGGCGAATCGCAGAACGACGGCGGCGACGGCGACGAGTGCGATCGGTACCGCGACTGTGAGGAAGGCCCGCCGTGAACTCCGTCGTTCCTCGTCGGCGGTGCGGTAGGCGACGAGCGCGCCGCCGCCCCCGAGCTCGGCGATGACGCTGCGGGCCTCGCCGATACGCGAGCGCGGCACGAGCACGGCGTAGGAGGAGCCGAACAGGCTCGCGCCCCCGACGGCGCTGCCCGGGCCGCGCTCGACGAAGGCGGCCTCGATGTCCTCGTCGCGGAGGGCGTCGACCCAGATGTGCGCCTCGGCGATGTCGCCCGCCTCGGCCACGATCGTGGCCCCGCTTTCGGAATCGCCGCTCGCGGGGGCGCTGGTGACGTCGGTGTCGGGCGGGGTGTTCACTCGGTGGCAGTGTAGCCCGCCGGGCGGTCACGTTCGCTTACAGTTGGGGCGATGCCGAAGCGGGACGGTTCTCTCAAGGCGCGCGAGTTCGTGTACTTCTGCGAGGACCAGATCCTGACGCAGCTCCCGGCCGCCGTCCCCCAGCCCGAACGGCGCGTGCGCTGGACGATGCTGCAGATGCACTTCGGCAACCCGCACGTGCACTTCGAGCTGCAGCCGCAGATGGGGCGGGGCGTGGTCGAGGCGGGGCTGCACTTCGAGGGGCCGCTCGAGGCGAACGACGCCTGGGTCGAGCTGCTGGCCGCGAACGCCGCCGACCTGCTCGGGGAGTTGGGCCCCGGCTGGGAGCTGGAGGAGTGGACCTCGACCTGGCGGCGGCTGCACCACCCCTTCCCCTTCGACCGCCTCACGACGGAGCTCGCGCACGAGGTCTCGGGCGAGGTCGCACGCGCGATGACGGTGCTCCACCCACTGATCGAGGAGGGGGCCGCGGCCATCGCCGTGGCCACGCCCGCGCCCACAACGGGACGGCACGGCGGTTCGTCCGGTCGGGGTCGTCGCTGGCACCGGCGCGCGCGCCGCTAGCCGGAGTCAGGCGTACGTCGTGTCCATCTCCGCGGACATGTCGAAGTACTCCTGGAAGGTCTGGTTGAAGCGGTAGAAGAGGTCGCGGCGGGTGTAGTCCTCGCCCGTGGCGAGGCCGTCGCTGTGCGAGAGGTCGAGCGAGTTCAGGGTGTAGAGCGCATCGGCGCCGCCGTTCGCCTTGATGTTCTCGAGCATCGCCTGCCACTGCTCGGGAGTCTGGAGCAGGATGAAGTCGAGGTCGCCGGGGGCGTCGCAGGGCACCTCGGCGACGTTTGTGATGGCGAACGCGTCGAAGGTGATGGCGAAGCAGCGGTCGCCGACCTGCACGCCCACGTCGGCGTCGCAGGAGCCGAGGCGTTCGAAGCTGTCGGAGGCGTTGAGGCGGTCGGCGGCTTCCTGGAACCACTCGGTGGAGGGGAAAACGGGCATGGCCAGAGTGTACCGGAGGAGAGCGCCCCGCTGAGGCGGGGCTGAGTAAAGCGCCGGACTGGCGTCCGGCTGAGGAGAGCGCTGGCGTTGCCGCCTGAGTGGGTTGCGGGCGCGAGTACCATGCCGGGGCGATGCAGTGGGAATACGCGCTGCTGTACCTGACCGACGAGCAACCGTCGCGGCGCTGGATCCTGTTCAGCCATGCGCAGGACGAGGCCAGCCTGGAGCGCTACGCCGACCGAGCCACCGGGCAGACGGCTACATCCATCCACTTCAACTCCGAGCTGGTGCGGACGACCTGGATCCTGGGGACGCTGGGGATGGAGGGGTGGGAGCTGGTCGGCTCGGCGAAGGTGGAGTCGCTGGAAGCGACGTGCCTCTACCTGAAGCGCGAGCTCACGGACGACCGTCGCCGGGTGGGGGAGGCGTAGCGGGGAGTAGCGCCCTACGTAGGGCGGGCCCAGCGGTCGTCGGGGATCTCCTCGACCTCTTCGGGCTCCTCGGGCTCGGGTTCCGGCTCGGGTTCGGTGGCGGCGACGCCGAAGTTGCGGGTGTCGGCGCCGATGAGGGAGGGGAGGGCCTGGCTGGCCTCGTCCTCGCCCGCGGGCGCCTCGAAGGGCGTGCGTTCGCGCGACTGCACCCGGCCCCAGACATCGCCCCGGTGGCCCGTCACCAGATGGCCGTCCTCCAGCTCCTCGACGCGGCTCGCCATCTCCATCACGAGCCGGTCGTGCGTGCAGGTGATGATGGAGACGCCGCGCTCGCGGCAGATGTCGCGGATGAGGGTGAAGACGGCGGTGGCGGTAGCCGAGTCGAGCTCGCCCGTGGGCTCGTCCGCGAGCACGAGCGTGGGCTCGGTCACGAGGGCGCGGGCGATGGCGACGCGCTGCTGCTCGCCGCCCGAGAGCTCGTAGGGGCGGTGGTGGGCGCGCCGCTCGAGGCCGACCAGCTCCAGCACCTCGCGGGCGCGGGCGGGGCGGGCGCGGTGGACGCCGGCGATGCGCAGGGGCAGCTCCACGTTCTCCTGGGCGGAGAGGAGCGGCAAGAGCCCGAACGACTGGAAGATGAAGCCGAGCTTCTCGCGGCGGAGCGCGATCAGGTCCCCTTCGCCCATCGTGTCGACGCGCTCGCCGTCGATCTCGACCTCGCCCGCGGTGGGGCGATCGAGGCCGGCGATGGTGTTAAGCAGGGTGGTCTTGCCCGAGCCGGAGCGCCCGATGAGGGCGAGGAACTCGCCCGGCTCGACGCTGAGGCTGATGTCGCGCACGGCCCAGACCTCCTCCGAGCCCAGCTCGAAGCGGCGGGAGACGTTGCGCAGCTCGACTGCCGCCCCGGCCATCAGAGCTCCTCCTCGCTTACGCGGTGGACGCGGTCGGGCAGCACCTCGACGCGCCCTTCGCCCAGGAAGAGCTTGGCCCGCTCGCTGATGCTGAGCCGGTCGAGGAACTCGCGAGGCACCTGCAGGCGGCCGGCGGAATCGACGAGCACGTACTCGTCGTGGACAACGTGGGTGACGCCGCCGGTCTGCTCGACGCGGCGGAAGATCTCCATGCTCGTGCGCCCGTCGCGGATGGCGACGACGCGGTCCACGCGGGAGGCGATCTCGGGGTCGTGGGTGACGATGATGACGGTGACGCCGTAGCGCGCGTTCAGGTCGCCGAGCACCTCGTAGACGCTGTCGGCGCCGATGGCGTCGAGCTCGCCCGTGGGCTCGTCGGCGAGGAGCAGGGGCGGCTGGTTGGCGAGCGCCACGGCGATGGAGACGCGCTGCTGCTCGCCGCCCGAGAGCTGCTCGGGGTGGTGCTCGCGGCGATGAGTCAGGTTCACCGCTTCGAGGAGCTCGTCGGCGCGCTCGCGGGCGGCCCCGGCCTCGACGCCGTCGAGCATCAGGGGCAGCTCCACGTTCTGGGTGGCGGAGAGATAGGGGATGAGGTTGCGCCCGGTCTGCTGCCAGATGAAGCCGACGCTCTTGCGGCGGTAGCTCACCATCTCGGGCTCGGTCATGGTCAGGAGGTCGCGTCCACCCACGAAGGCGCGGCCGGCGCTGGGCTGGTCGAGCCCGGCGAGGATGTTGAGGAGGGTGCTCTTGCCGGAGCCGGAGGCGCCGACGATGGCCATCAGCTCACCGCCGCGCACCTTCAGGTCGAGCCCGCGCAGGGCCACGACCTCGAGCTCGTCGCTCTTGTGAATCTTGAAGAGGTCCTCGCAGACGATGTAGGGAGCGGCCTCGGTCTGGGTGTCGGGGAAGGTAGTCATGCGGCCGTCCTAGAGCTCGCCGATGCGCAGCGCGCGGTGCAGGGCCAGCCGCGAGTAGAGCCGCGCGAGGGCGGCCACGGTGGCGATGAAGACGAGGGCGAGCAGGCCGTAGACGGAGAGCACGGTCTCCCAGCTTACCTGCGAAAGGAGGGGCGGGACCACGTCGCTGCCGTCCTCGGTGAGGGCGAGGGCGCCGATCATGAGCCGTCCCAGGGGGAAGCCTAGGGCGGTGCCGGCGGCCACCCCGGCGACGATGACGAAGAGCTGCTCGAAGCCGACGACGCCCACGATCTGGCGTCCGGAGAAGCCCATCGTGCGGAGGATGGCGAATTCCAGCGAGCGCGTCTGCGCGGCCAGGTAGGAGAAGACGATGAAGCCGAGAGCCGTGAGCAGCAGGACCGCGCCGAAGGAGAGGAAGAGGATGCCCTCCCAGCTGGCGGCGACGAGCGGGTCGGAGGATTCGAGCGCGAAGAGGGCGGCTTCGTCGTGCACCTCGCGGGCGCGGACTCCCTGCTCCTCGAGCCACTCGCGCGTGAGCTCGACCCCCTCGACGCTGCCCAGCCAGACCTCGTTCGCGGTGATGCCGCCGGCCACGCGCGGGATGCCCGCGCCCGCCCCCCGCAGCGTCGGCAGGTCGGCGACGAGCAGGTGGTCGCGGCCGCCGGGGTAGTAGCCGGGGAAGAGCTCGAACGAGCCCGCGATGCGCGCCGTCAGCACCTGGCGGTTGACGCGCAGGGGGAAGGTGTCGCCGGGGGAGGCGCCCGTGGCGTCGAGGAACGACTCACTGGCGAGCACGGGCAGGGGCTCGGGCGAGCGGCGCAGGCGCAGCCCCACCGCGGTCACGGAGAAGCTGTCGTAGTTGAAGCTGACCTGGGCGGCGTAGCGGCCGCGGTCGTTGTCGACCTCGGCGCGCGTGATCGTCGTCTGCGCCGCCCCGGAGGCGCCCGTAATCGACTGGTAGCGGTCGAGCGATTCGAAGGCCTCGATGGTCTCCGCGTCGTCACGGTCCCCGCCGTCGGGGTAGGCGACGAGGTTGTCGAGGATGGCGGTCACGCGGCCGGGCGCGGCGGCGAAGCGGCGGACGCTCAGGAAGATGGATTCGACCTCGAGCTCGCCGCTGAGGTCGGGTGGCATGTTGCGGGGGTTGAAGGGGCGGGTGAGGTCGACGACGTAGAGGAGCCAGCCGTCGTCCTCCTCGACCGGGTCGCTGACGAACAGGTACTCGTAGAGGAGCCCGCTCTCGTCGCGCACGCGGACGCCGGGGCGGGCGGCGGGCTCGGGGAGGGAGATGCGCGTCCAGATGCCGAGGGCGCGGGAGCCGGCGGGTACGATGGCGCCGTCGGGCACGCCCGTCTCCTCGCCGAGCTGGAGATTGGCGAGGAGCGAGGGCAGGTCGCCCCCAAAGTCGTCCCGCCAGAAGGCGACATCGGCGAAGTTGTCGCTCACGCCGAGGAGCTGAGCGGAGACGGAGCGCCCGGTGGTGGGCACGTAGGAGACCTCCAGGCGCGCGGCGGCGCTCGCCTCGCCGAGCCCTTCTATCGACTCGAAGGTCTCCTCCATCCGTTCCGGGGAGAGGCGCGCGGGCGTGCGGACATCGACGATGCGGCCGGGCGCGCCGGCCTCGTAGGCGGCGCGGTCCTCGAAGCTGCGGTCGAGCGTGGCCCGGAATCCGGCGGCGAACATGCCCACGGAGGTCGCCAGCAGGAGCAGGAGGATGAGGCGGCTGTAGTGGAGCGGGCTCCGCACCATGCGCCAGAGGCCGAGCAGGATCGTAGCTCCACTGAGGCCGCGCAGCGCCCACGAGGCGACGCGCAGCGCGACCGGGAAGAGGCGCAGGAAGACGAGCGCGATCATGAGCACGAAGAGCGCGGGCGAGACGAGCAGCAGCGGGTCGGCGGAAAGGTCGCCGAAGAGGCTCTCGGTCACGAGCGAGCCGCGCTGGCGCAGCTGGTAGAAGAGGAAGGCGCCCACGCCTACGAGCACGAGGTCCAGGTAGTAGCGCAGGAAGAGGGGCTGCTTCGGGGGGCGGGCGAGGCTCTGCTTGTAGTGCACCATGCTCGACCCGGAGGCGCGGTAGGCGGGCCAGAGGAGGGCGACGAGGGCGAGCACGGCTCCGAGCGCGGCCATGCCGAACGCCTCGGCGGTGAGGGTGACGCGCAGCAGCTCGCCCTGGCTCAGGTCGGCGAAGGGAGGGGTGGGGCCGAGCAGCCGGATCACGCCGGCGGCGAGCAGGGGTCCGAGGACGACCGCGAAGACGGTCAGCGCCGACCCTTCGACGAGGTAGACCGTCATGATTTGTCCGAGGCCCGCGCCGCGGCTCTTGAGAAGGGCGATCTCGCCCGCCTGGCGCTCGACCAGCATCGTCGCCACCAGCACCAGGTAGTAGAGCGCGATGCCGACGATGAGGAGCATGAGCGCGAAGAGCGGCAGGCGCGTGAAGAACAGCTTCTCCTGGTATTCGGCGATGACGTCGGGCAGCTCCGAGCGGAGCACGGACAGCTCGAGCTCCGCGCGCACGGCCCGGTCGAGGGCGCGCAGGTTCAGCTCGTAGCGCTCGGCGTTGCGGCTGTTGACACGCTCGGTGTCGATGAAGGCGAAGGTCTCGAAGGTGCCATCGATGGACGGCAGGTAGGGCGCGAGCACTTCGACGAAGCTGCGCTCGTCGATGATGAAGGGGAACGTGGGCCAGCGGGTCGTGTCGACCACGAGGCGGTGGGCGTTCCCGAACCAGTACTCCTCGTTCGGGTCGACCGGCTCGACGAGCCCGACGATCGTGACCTCCACGGGATCGACGTCCTCGCGCCAGAAGGGCTGGAGGTCGAACGTCTCGCCGGTCCCGACGCCGAGGCCGCGGGCGGCGGCGGCGCTCATCCAGACCTCGATGCTGGGGCGCTGGAAGGTGCTGGTGGTGGCGGGCGCGGGCGTCATGAGGCGGCCCTCGACGAGGGTCACGTGGTCTTCCACGTCGGAGAAGAAGAGGAAGTGGGCGCGCGGGCGCAGGTCGTCGTCATAGTCGATGGGGACGCCGGGGTCGGCCAGGAAGAAGGTGGAGGAGCGGGCGTAGAGCCCCGTGCTTTCGATGAGGCCGCCACCGTAGCGCCGCAGCAGCGAGAAGGTGGTGTCGCGGCGCTCCTGGTAGATCTCGGGTTCGCCCGGCTGGCTGTTGCTGACGACCTTGAGGTCGAGCTCGAGGGGATCCTGCTGGCGGAGGGTGAAGCTGAGGCCGAGGTCGCGCACGGCGTCGGAGTAGAGGATGACGCTCGACATGAGGGCGGAGGCCAGCACCATGCCGAAGATGACGGTGGCGAGGAGCCGCCAGTTGGCGAGGCTTCGCTGGGCGACGATGCGGAGGAGGGAGGCGAAGCTGTTCATCGAGCAGCGGCCAGCGTACAGGAGAGCGCCACGCTAACGCTCGGCTGAGCGGAGCGAGTCGCTATTGGGGGGCGGGGGGAGCACTGAAGCGGCTCCGACCGCTACCCTTGTGCGCGCATGGGGAGCCTTGCCGTCCTCTGGGCGCTGCTGTTGCGCCACGTTACCGCCAGCTGGCGGATGCTGGCGGTGCTCGCCCTCGGCGTGCTCGTCGCCTCGACGCTGCTGGCCAGCGCGCCCATCTACGCCCGCGCCATGGCCGACCTCGGCCTCAAGTTCACCGTGCGCGACGAGCTGCGGGGGGAGCCCTCCATCCGCGCCGGCATCGAGGCGCAGCAGCTCGCCACGCCCGACTCCCTCGCCGTTCGCAACGCCGTCGAGGCCCGGATCGACGAGCGGCTGGGCTGGTTCGCGCTCGAACGCTCGGTCGTGGTCGAGTCGGCTCGGCTCACGATCGGACGGTCGGGCGAGGAGTCGCGCGCGGGCAACCCTCTGGGGGTGCTCTACGCGATCGAGGGGTTCGAGCGGTACGTGCTGGTGGAAGAGGGGAGGCTGCCGTCCGCCAGCGGCCCCGACGGCCCGCTGGAAGTCGCGATGGGCGCGCGCGCGGCGGCGGTGGCGCGGCTGAGCCCCGGCGACCAGTTCTTGCTGATCGAGGAGATCGACAACTGCGACCGCATCATCCCGCAGGGGCTGCAGCCGCAGCTTCCCTGCGACCTGCAGGTACGCGCCCGCTACGCCGTGCCGGCGGTGCTCACGGGCATCATCTCGATCGAGGACGAGAACGCTTCGTTCTGGTCGGCCGCCAGCGACCGTTACGTGATGCCCACCGCCCCGATCGCCGATTCCGGCCTCGTCTCGCCCATGGTCGCGCACGTTGACGCCGTCCTCGGCGACCTGGCCGTGCGCTATCCGGGCCAGCTGCTGACGCTGCGCTGGAACGTCCTGGCCGACATCGACCAGCTCGACCAGGGCAACTTCCAGCGGGCGCGCAGCGACATCCAGGAGCTCAACCAGGACCTCCGCATCTACAACGGCTACGCCACCAGCCCGCTCACGGTCACGCTCGACGCCTTCGGGCGGAGCGCGGACTTCCAGCGCGCGCCACTCACCATCCTGCTGATCCAGATCGCGGCGATCGCGCTCTTCTATGTGGCGCTCATCTCCGTGGCCGTGGTGGAGCGCCAGAGCGAGCAGATCGCGCTGCTGCGCGGGCGTGGGTCGAGCACGGCCCAGATTGTGGGTCTGTACGCCCTTGAAGGCCTCGCCCTGGGGCTGCCCGCGATCCTCGTGGCGCCCTTCATCGCCGCCGGCGTGACCGCGCTGCTCGGGTTCACGCCCGTGTTCAGCGACATCACGGGCAACCAGACCCTGCCAGTCTCTTTCGACCCGCTCTCCTTCCCCCTCGCGGCGCTCGGAGCCGCGCTCTCGATCATCGCCCTCACGGCCCCCGCGTTCTTCGTGGCACGGCGTGGGCCCCAGGGGCAGCGCCGTGCGCTGGCCCGTCCGACCGCCGGGCTCATCCAGCGCTACTACCTCGATTTCGTGCTCGTGGGGTTCGCGCTGCTGGCGCTGTGGGAGCTGAACGAGCGCAACTCGGTCTACACGCCCTCTTCCACCGGCGGCGTCACGAGCGACCCGCTCCTGCTCGCCTCGCCCGCGCTCATCATCGCGGCCGCGGCGGCGGTGCTGGCGCGCCTCTACCCGATTGCGCTGCGCGTCGTCGTGCAGGTCGCGGGGCGCGTGGCCGGGGTGGCCGTGGCGATGGGTCTCTGGCAGCTCGTGCGGCGCCCGGGACCGTACACGCAACTCGCCCTGCTCCTGATGATGGCCGTGGCCGTGGGCATGTTCGCGGCCAGCTACACCAGCACCACGGAGCGCTCCTACGAGGACCGCGCGCGCTTCGCCTCCGGCGTCGAGGTGCGCGCCACAGCCGGCGACACCACCTTCCTGCCCTCCGACCCGGCACGTCTGGAGGGGCAGATCGCCGGGATCGAGGGCGTGGAACAGGCCTCCGCCGTCATGCGGCTGCGGGGCGCCATCGCCACGCCAAACAGCGGCGGTCCGGAGGTGGCTGTGCTCGCCATCGGCGAGGACGCGGGCGACCTGCTCTGGTGGCGGGAGGACTTCGCCGATCGCCCCCTCGAGGCGATCCTCGACCGGGTCGACAGCGGCGAGATCCTGCGGGGCATGCCCATCCCGCCCGGCTCGACCGAGCTCTCCGTGTGGGTGAACCCCGCCCTCGAACGCGCCACCGTGACGCTCTGGGCGCGCGTGCGCGACGCCACCGGCCGGCACGACCTGCTCCCCTTCGGGAAGCTCGACTTCGAGGGCTGGCGGGAGATGCGCGCCGTCGTCCACGACGAAGGCTTCCGACCGCTGCAGGAACCACTCGTGCTGGTCGCGCTCATCCTCACGGAGCCCGCGAACCAGTTCAACGCGAGCGACGAGCCCGTCTTCATCGACGACCTCTCCTCGGTAGACCCGGACGGAACCCTGAACCTGCTGGAAGGCTTCGAGGGCGTCGTCCGCTGGGAGGCGGTCCCGAGCGCCGAGCGGTTCACCGACAGCCTGCAGCTGAGCCGCGAGGAGGTCCGCTCCGGGTCGCAGGCGGCGCGCCTCGGCTTCCGGCGCGGCACCACGGGCGAACGGCGCGGCCTCTTCCCCGCCGACCGCGGCATCCCCATGCCCGTCCTCGCGAGCGAGGCCTTCCTCGAACAGAACCGGCTGGAGCTGGGCGACGAGGACCTGCTCGAGATCGACAACATCATCGTGCCCGTCGTCGTGCGCGGCGTGTACGAACGCTTCCCCACCCTGCCAACCCTCGAAGGGCCCTCGGTCGTGTTCAACCGCGACCAGCTCCTGCGCTGGGGCTACATGGTGAGCACCGCCCCCGGAGACCTCTCGCGTGCGAACGAGGTGTGGCTCGACGTGACGCCGGACGCCGACCGCCTGCTCCTCTTCGAGGCGCTGGACGACCTGGGGCTGCGCCGCGTCGTGGACCAGCAGGCGACGCTCGACGAGGTGCGCTCAAACCCGCTCATCGCGGCCAGCGGCACCGGCATCCTCTCCGTCTCCTTCGTGGCGACGCTGGTGCTGGTGGCGGTGGCGCTGCTGGTCTCGCTCTGGATGGCGATCCAGCGCCGGCGGATCGAGTTCGCCGTGCTCGGGGCCATCGGGCTGACGCGCCGCCAGGTGATGGCGGTGCTGGGTCTGGAGTACGCCATCGTGGGGGTGGTGGGCGTGGCCGCGGGCGTGCTCGTGGGGCAGTTCGTGGGGCGTCGCATGCTCTCCTTCCTCGACGTGACGGAGGCGGGCCTGCCCGTCGAACCGGGCTTCGTGCTGCAGACGGAGTGGACCTTCGTCATCGTGGGCGCGGCGGCGGTGGCGGCGGTGTTCGCGGTGGCGCTGGTCGGGACGGTCCAGGCCCTCTCGCGCACCTCCGACGCAGCCGTCCTGCGCACGGAGTAGGAGAGCGCCGCGCTGTCGCGCGGCTGAGTGGGGTGCTGAAGAAAGTTCGAAACGGACGGGGTAATTCGGCCGCTTGCTGGCTAGGGTTGGGCCCATGATGCGTCGGGCTCGTGCGTTTCTCCCGCTGTTCGCGCTCGTGCTACCCCTCGCAGTAGCGGCGTGCGGCGGGGAGAGCATCCCTCCCGCTCCGGGCCCGGCGCATCAGTCTTCTTGCGTGCTCGTGTGAGCTGGAGCAGACCCTAGCGGGCGCCCTGCGGCGAGACGAGGATGGCCTCGGCGCCCGCGGGGCTGGCGCCGGCGGGGGCGAGGATGGCGATGTGGTCGCCGTCCGTGATGGGCGCGTCGTAGGGCTCGACGAAGAAGAGGGGCACTCGCGCCAGTATCTCGACCGTGATGGGGCCATCGGGCCCGGACAGGACGATGTCGGCGCCGCCGTCGCTGGGGTAGACCGTGATGGATTCGACCCGGCCCCAGAGGACGGGCTGCTGGTTCGGGTTGCTCAGCATCTCAATGCCGGTAAAACCGGCGGGCGAGCGCCCGAGGCCATCCGCCCCGGGGGCGCTGGCATTGCGGATGGCGATCACCTGGCGGATGACGTAGTTCCGCACGGGGTCGCCCTCGCCGATGAAGGTGAGCCAGGTGCCGGGCTCGATGCTGGAGGGAAGGCCCGGGACGAACGCCTCGAGCGTCACGCCCGGGGAGAGCGTCGCCGTGAGCGCCTCGCCTTCGATGTTGGCGGGCAGGAGGGTGAGCGTCGCGCCGTTCGCCTCGCGCACGTCGAAGGTGGCGACGGGGTTGGCGGGCGGGGGCTTCACGAACGGCCCTGCCTCGGGGGGCGCGTCGCTGCCCGCCGACTGCGAGACGACGAAGGCCACGATCCCGCCCCCAACCAGCAGCGCGAGCAGGACCACGGCCGCCGTCACGGGCGCGACCAGCCGGCGCCTCGACGGCGGGGGCGGCGTCAGGGGCTCTTCGAGTGCCACGCGACAATGATAGAGGGCAAGAGGTGGCGCGCGAGCGGTCGGTGGGGACCGGGAAGGGGCTGGTTGCCCCCCTAGCGCGCCTTGGAGCCGCCGTCGACCTGGTAGTAGGCGCCGGTCATGAAGGATGACTCGTCGCTCAGGAGGAAGGCGGTGAGGGCGGCGACCTCGTGGGGCTCGCCGTAGCGGCGCAGGGGGAGCCCGGCGGCGATGTCGCGGTGCCGGCCCTCGGGGTCGTCGGGATCGCCGCCGCGCTCGATGGACCGCATCATGCGGGTCTCGATGGGCGCGGGGCAGATGGCGTTCACGCGGATGTTGTCGCGCGCGAACTCGAGCGCGGCCGTGCGCGTGATGCCGATGACGGCGTGCTTGCTCGCGCCGTACGCGACGAGATGGGGCGTGCCTCCCAGCCCCGCCGTCGAGGCGGTGTTGACGACGGCGCCCCCGCCGCGCGCCCGCATCGCCGGGGCGACGGCCTTCAGGCCCAGCCAGACGCCCTTCACGTTCACGGCGAGAACCTTGTCGAACATGTCCTCGGGATAGTCGGTGAGGGGCGTGACGAGGCCCTCGATGCCGGCGTTGTTGAAGAAGCCGTCGATGCCGCCGAAGTTGTCGACGGCCTCGCGCACGTAGCGCTGGTGGTCGTCCCAGACGGTCACGTCGGCGGGGACGGCGATGGCTTCGCCCCCAACCCCCTCGACCGCCTCCACGGCGCCGCCGAGGTCGCTGCCCGCGAGGTCGACGGCGACGATGCGGGCGCCCTCCTGCGCGAGTCGCACGCAGGTGGCGCGGCCGATGCCGCCTGCCGCGCCGGTGATGACGACGACCTTGCCTTCGAAACGCTGGGCTGCTGCGTGCTCGCTCATGACAGTCCTCCCCGGGCCGGCGGCCCGCGCCGGGTAGTGTAGGAGAGCGGGGGCGCGGAGGGGGCGACGGGTAGGGGCGGCGGCGCTATTCTGTGAGTTCGCTCGGGGTGTAGCTCAGCCAGGTAGAGTGCTTCGTTCGGGACGAAGAGGTCCCCGGTTCAAATCCGGGCACCCCGACCAGCCTTCCCCCACGGACTCCGGCGTCAGCGGCGGCCTGCGGGCAGGCGGCCGAGCGCCTTCGCGAGCCGTTCCCGCACCTCGGCCGCGATGGCGGCGAGCGCTTCGTTTCCGACCCCGCCCAGCGTGACCGTCGGGTCGAGGGCCTCGACGACGATGCTGTCGCCGCTGGCGTGGACGGTGACGCTGCAGGGCAGCAGCGCGCCCGCGTCGGGGTCCGCTGCGAGGGCGCGGCGGAGCAGGTCGTCGTCGCAGACGCCGAGGATGGTGAAGGCGCCGCCGAGGGCGCCGCTCGCGTCGAGCGTGGTGGCGATATCGAAGCCCTGTTCGCGCAGGGCCTCCTTCGTGCGGTTCAGCCCCTCGATGAAGTCGAAGTTGGCGGTGCGCCGCAGGGCGAACGGGCGCTCCTCGACGGATGAATCGGACATGCGCGGGATGGTAGCAGGGTGGGACGGTCGAGGTGCGCTCGACGACGGCGGGCTGCTGGCGCACCCTTGTGCTGTGCCTGGCCCAGGACTGCGACTCGTCACTGCACTGGCGGCGCTGATGCTGTTCGTGGTGGGCTGCGGTGGCGGAGGCGGTTCGGGGGTGACGGTGGAGACGGTGACGCCCGCCTCGCAGGAGGAGCCGGCGGAGCGCGTGGGCGTGGCGACGGCCGAGGCGGCGATGGTGCCGCCCGAGCTCATCGTGTCGGTCGACGAGGTCCCGCAGGGCGGGGCCGTGCTCGTCTCGGTCACGGGAAGCGTGGAGGAGGGGCAGATCGTGTTCCTCGGGCAGCGCTACCCGCTCACCCAGGGCGACTTCAGCATGTACAGCTACGTCGGCATCGGCGTCCTGGACACGCCGGGAACGCACACGATGCTGATACAGATCACGATGGTGAACGGGAACTCGGGCAGCTTCGAGCGCGAGATCACGATCTCCGAGACGGTGTGGGACATTGCCACCCTCTACTACGAGGAGGGCGCCGGCGATCCGGTGCTCGACCAGGCGGAACGCGACCGGGAAGACGCGCTCCTGGCCGACACCTACGGCGGGGTCACGCCCGAGAAGCTCTGGGAGGGCCGCTGGCGGTCGCCTTCCGGAGGGCAGATATCGAGCCAGTTCGGGGAGCGGCGCTCGTTCAACGACGGACCCGTGGGCGGCAATCACGGCGGCACCGACTTCGCCGCCCCCGAGGGGGCGCCCGTCACCGCGACGAACAGCGGCCGCGTGGCGCTGGCGCGTCAGCTCGCCCTGCGCGGGAACACGGTCGTCATCGACCACGGCGGGGGCGTGTTCTCGGGCTACGCCCATCTCAGCGCCTTCGCCGTGGCCGAGGGCCAGGAGGTGGAGAAGGGCGAGCTGATCGGCTTCGTGGGGGACTCGGGCCTCTCGACCGCGCCCCACCTGCACTGGGAGATCTCCATCCACGGCGTGCTCGTCGACCCGATGCGCTTCATCGACGGGCGAAACGGGTTCTAGGCCGTGCGGCTCACGGTCGAGGTAGAAGGCGAAGGGGCGACCGGCGCCCTGCCCGGGGAGGGCGCGGCGCTCGTGGCGTTCATGTCGTTCGCGGCGGTGCGCGGGTTCGGCGCGCGCCACCCGCTCATCGCGCTGTCGGAGCGGGTGGCCGAACTGGGCGTGCGGCTGGGGCCGCTCACCACCTTCTACGAGCGCGATCCCGAGGACTCCGAGGATGAGGCGAATCTGGAGCGGGCCTGGCAGGACGCCGGGCCGCTGGCGACGAGCCTGGAGGCGCTGGCCGCGGCGCTGGCCGGGGACGAGCGCGCCGCCGTCTTCGTTCGGCGCGCCGGGGCGGAATCGCTGGCCGGGGAGGCGGCGGCGCTGCGCGACATCGCCGCGCGCGCGGGGCGCGCCAAGCGACGCGTGCGCCTAACCTACGAGCTGTGATTCGCCGACGCCGGGACGCCATCAGCGCGCGGGAGCGCTGGCTTGCGGGACCGCAAGCCCTCGCGCGCGCCCTCGACTCGCCCGCGGCGCGGGGGCTCCTCTTTCCCCGCGCCGAGAAGATGATCGAGCTGCTTGAGCTCGACACGGCTCGCACCTACCTCGACGTCAGCATGGGCGGGGGCGGCTTCGCCGGGCTGCTGGCGCAGGCGGCGGGCGCGCCGGCACAACCGGTCGTGCTGGACGTCTCGGCGGCGGGCGACGCGGTCGACCTCGTCGCCTGGCCCGAGCAGCTCCCGTTCCGGGACGCGTCCTTCGACGCGGTCACGGTCCTGCACGTGCTGCGCGCCCTCGACGACGATGCCGTACACGGCTTCGCCGAGGAGCTTTCGCGGATCCTGGCGCCGGGCGGGGCAGGACTGATCGTCGAGTTCGCGCCGGTGCGCTGGGGGCCGCTCAACGACCTCCACCGGCGGCTCGTGTCGGGCGGCTGCGGGGAGGTCGACCTGCGCGGCTGGGGCCGCATGGCGGCGCTCCTGACGGAGTGCGGCTTCGACGCGATCGACCTGGTCGAGCTTGGTCCCTTTGCCCTGCCCCCGATTCCGCGAGTCTGCGTGCTGGTGCGCCGCCGCCCCTAGCAGGTCGCTTCGACGATGCCCTTGCGGTGGCCGAGGCGGGGCAGGCGGCGGTTGAGGCCGGCGAGCACCTCGTAGTTGATGGTGTCGATGTGCCCGGCGACCTCGGCGGCGGTGATCGTCTCGCCGCCCTGCTCGCCGATGAGCACGGCCTCGTCGCCCTCGGCAACGCCTGGGACGCCCGTCACGTCGATCAGGAACTGGTCCATGCAGATGCGCCCCACGATGGGGCAGCGCTCGCCGCCGGCGAGCACGTGGCCGCGGTTGCTGAGGGCGCGGTGGTAGCCGTCGGCGTAGCCAACGGGCACGAGGGCGACGCGAGACTGGCGTTCGGCGACCCACGTGAGGCCGTAGCTGACGCCCTCGCCGGGGGCGACGTCGAAGACGCGGGCGAGGCGCGCCTTCATGCTGAGGACGCGCTGCAGGCCAGGGTTAGGCGTGTGGTCGGGGAGCGCGCCGTAGAGGCCGAGCCCCGTGCGCACGGCGTCGTAGCGGAATTTGGGGTGGCGGATGGTGGTGGCCGTGTTGGCGATGTGGCGCATCGGCACCGGACCCGCGAGGCGGACGGCCTCGGCCACGACCCGGTCCTGCTCGATGGTGAAGGAGTCGTCCTCGTGGTCGGCGTTGGCGAGGTGCGTCCAGAGGGCCTCGAGCGTGACGCCCTCGAGAGCGCGCACGCGGTCGGCGAGGACGGCCACTTCGTCGGGGGCCAGGCCGAAGCGGTGCATGCCGCTGTCGACCTTCACGTGCACCGGCACGGGCGCCTTGCCCGCCTGCAGCGCTGCCTCGGCGACGGCCACGGCCTGCTCCTCGCCGTCGACGGTGAGGGTGATGTCGTGCGCGACCGCCGTCTCGGCGTCCTCGGGGAACGAGTGCCCGAGAACGAGCACGGGCCGGGTGACGCCGGCCTCCCGCAGGGCGACCGCCTCCGGCAGGAAGACGACGGCGAAGCGTTCGATGCCGGCCGCTTCGAGCGCGGGCCCGACGACGGCCGCCCCGTGGCCGTAGGCGTTCGCTTTCACCACGGCCATCACGGTCGCCTCGCCCGCGGTCTCGCGGAGAACGCGGGCGTTGTTGTCGAGGGCGTCGAGGTCGAGTTCGATCCAGGCGTTGAGGGCCTTCGTGGCGCGCTCGAGGGGCGCTCCGGCGGCCCCGGGACTGCTGGTGGTCACGGCTGCCCCCTTTCCCGGGGCGGCGCTTTGACCGGCCCGCGAGAACGGGCCTAGCATCGATGGGGTGGAGGCCAGACGCAACCGGCCCGGCCCTCGCCGCCTGAGGGGCGTGCGGCGCGGCGCGCTGACGGCCCTGGTCGCGGCGCTCGTGCTGGTCTCGTGCGGCGAGGATACCCCTCCTCCCGCCCCTTCCCCCACCCCCACCCCCGTCGCGACACCAGTCGCGACCCCAACGCCGGAACCGGAGGCGCTCCTCGACAAGGCGTACGCGCTGCTACGGAGCGGTCGCTACGACGAGGCCGTGACGATGTTCGCGACCGTGGCGGGACGCGCCACCGACCCGCAGCTCCGCTCGACGGCCCTGCTCGGGGAAGCCGTGGCCGCGTACGACATGGGCGCGCACGGGCGCTCGATGGGCCTTCTGCGCCGTGCGCTGGAAGCGGCGGAGCACGGGTCCCCCGAGGAGGCGCGTGCGGTCTACCTGCTGGGCGTGCGGTTGAACGACGGGCGCGCCTTCGAGGAGGCGGTGGCGTTGCTGCGGCCACACTCCGTGCTCGGCAGCGGGCTCGCGCTCGGCCCCTCGATCGCGTCCGAGTACGCCCGCGCGCTCGCCGGGAACGGCGACGTCGAGCGGGCGGAGACGGTGTGGCAGTCGCTGCTGGCCACGCCGGGTCTGGGGGAGCAGCTGCGCCTCCCGATCCTGCGGCAGCGCGCGGCCATCGCTCGCGTCGAGGGCGACCTGGAGGGCCGGCGGCGCTGGCTGAGCCGGCTGGCCGCGCTCACGGGAGATCCGGAGGTCCGGCACGAGCTCGCCGCCGTCGGCTTCCTGCTCGGCGACCTCGACCTGTTCGAGGCGCAGCTGCGCGCCATCATCGCCGAGAGCCCCTGGACCGAGGAGGCCCTGTTCTCCGTGCGCGACCTGCGCCAGGCCGGCTACGAGGTCGACCCCGGGCAGGAGGGGTTCGTGTACTACCGGCATCGTGCGTTCGCTGAGGCGCGGGCCGTGTTCCAGGTTGCGGTGCAGGATCCGGCGGCGAGCGCGGCAGACCTCGCCTACCGCACGTATTTCCTGGCGGCCGCCTACGACGACGGGGGATTCTCCCTGCAGGCGGTGCCGATCTACGACACGGTCGCGGCGTGGCCCGAGGCGGGGGTGTTCGCGCACCGGGCGCGGTACTGGGCGGCGCGGGCGATCGAGAGCGCGGGACGCTTCGAGGAGGCGGCGCTGCGGTACGACGTCGTGGCGGGGGAGGTCGGGGCGGAGTTCGCGCAGGAGGCCGTGTTCCGGAGCGGCTTCGCGCGGCTGCGGGTGGGGGATGTGCGGGGCGCGCTCGCGGCGTGGGCGGCGCAGGAGGTGGCGGAGGCGCGCACGCATTACTGGCGGGGGCGGGCGCTGGAGGAGTTGGGCGAGGCCGAGGAGGCGCAGCGCGCGTACCTGGGCGCGGTCGCGCTGCAGCCACGGGCGTTCCACGGGATCGAGGCGCGCCGCGCGCTGGCGCTCGACGTGGGAGGGGATGGGCGCTACCAACGCCTCGCGCCGCCGCCCGTGCCCGACTGGGAAGGGCTCGCGGCCTGGCTCGCGACGCACCGCCCGGGAGGAGCGCTGCACGAGGTCGCCCCGGAGGCGCCGGAGCTGGCGCTCGTGGGGCTGCGGGACCGCGCCGCCGAAGCGATCGAGCTGGCTGCCCGCCGCACCAGCGACCCGTGGGTGCTGCTCTCGCTTGCCCGCGCGGCGACGGAGGCGGGCCTGCCGGGGCAAGCGTCGGGAGTGGCGGAACGGATACAGGCGATACTCGGTATCAGTGACGAGGCGCTGCCTGATGCGTTCGCGCGGCTGCGGTATCCCCTGCCGCATGCCGGCCTGCTGGAGGCGCACGGGGAGGCGAACGGCCTCGACCCGTTGCTACTGGCGGCGCTCATCCACCAGGAGAGCCGCTGGGACCCGACGGCGGTCTCCGTCGCCGGCGCTGTGGGGTTGACTCAGGTCATCGGGCCGACGGCCGAGTGGATTGCGGAACGGCTCGGCAGGCGCGTGCCCCCGGGGGAGCTGTTCCGCCCGGCCGTGTCGATCGAGTTCGGCGCCTACTACCTGGGGGTGCAGCTCCGGGAGTTCGGAAATGTGCACCAGGCGCTCGCCGCGTACAACGGCGGCCCGGTGAACGCCGAGCGATGGGGGCTGGTGGCGTCGTGGCCGCCAGCCGACTTCGTGGAGGCGATCGGATTCCGGGAGACCCGTGCTTATGTTCAGCTAGTGACAGAGCACTATGCCTGGTACCGGGCCCTGTACGGCGAGGGGACTGGCGGCTAGGGGGAATGGGTCGTAGGTTAGTGGGCCGAGGAAACGGGCCGTGTCGCCGAAGAGAACGTACCAACCGCACCGCCGCCCACGCCGCCGCCGTCACGGCTTTCGCCGGCGGATGGCGTCGCGCTCGGGCCGGGCGATCCTGAAGGCGCGGCGCGTGAAGGGCCGGAGGCGGCTGACGGTCGTCTAGGCGGGGGGCGCGCGGTGGAGCCGTTGAGGCGGCGCGCAGATTTCGAACAAGTGTTCGCATCGGGGGCATTCGTCGGTGGACGTGTGGTCGCGCTCAGGATCCTGGAGCGCGGTGAAGGGCCGGCCCGCGTCGGCTTCGCGGTGGGCAAGCGGCTCGACAAGCGTGCGGTGATCAGGAACCGGGTCCGGCGGCGGCTGCGCGAGGTGCTGCAGCGCCTCGACCTCCGTTCGGGCTACGACGTGGTCGTGCTGGCGCGCAGACCGGCGCTCACCGAGCCGGCATCGGTCCTCCGGGAGGACGTGGCAGCGGTCTGTCGCAAGGCGGGGCTGCTTGGGGAGGATACGGCGTGAGGTGGGTGCTGATCGGGGCGATCCGGGTCTACCAGGTAACGCTGGCGGGCCTGTTCATGGGGAATTGCCGCTTCGAACCCAGCTGCTCGAGGTATGGGGAGGAGGCGCTGCGCCGTCACGGCGTTATGCGAGGCACGTGGCTCACGGCGAAGCGCTTGGGTCGTTGCCGGCCGGGTGGCGGCCAGGGGTACGATCCGGTCCCCGAGTAGGTCGGCTCCGGTATGTTTCACGTGAAACATGCGAGTTGCGTGTGTTGGGCTGGCGTCTTGAGACATTCGGCCTCCTGGGCCAGTCCCAGCAGCTCGAAGCCCCGCCGTTACGGCCTCCCAGAACCGTCCAGAGCGTCGCTCCGTAGCCGAGAGCGCGTTCCGGTTGGGGAAAAGAAGCCAGGTGCAGGCCTGGGGAAGGTGGAAGAGGTTCGGGTCGGTGAGTGCGGGCCGGACGTAGGCTGGCAGGCAAACGTCGGGCAATAAAGGGTGAAAGGCAGGTGGCACCCTGCACTGTCGGTGTTTCACGTGAAACACTGGCTGGTCCCTTCGTAGTAGGGGGAGCCGTTCCTGGAATAGGTTAAGCGCTTGGGTGATTTAGCGAAAGGGAACTCGCCGCTGGGAAAGAAAGTTGCCGAACTGCCGTGTTTCACGTGAAACAGAGACTTACGTCTGCTGACCGTAACGGATCGACTGCTAGGATGCCCTCTGTGCGCCTTCCGAAGCTGCTCATACTCGTGATCCTGGCCGTGGCCGTGCTCTCCAGCGCCTGCGTGGGGTTTTCCGAACCCCGCGGCTGGGCGGCGCCGGTGTTCGACGGCGATACCGTCTACGTGTTCGTCGACCGCGATGAATTTGCCGCGGTCACGCTCGACGACTTCGGTGGCGAGGCTGCCTGGGTCTTCCCCGACGAGGATCTCGACGCCGAGAGCGAAATCGACCTCGAAGCGGTGTACGGCCCGCCTCTGTTCGCCGGGGACCGCATCATCCTCGCCGGCTTTTCCGGCGAGATGGTGGCGCTGGGCCCGGAGGGGCGCTTCATCGCCGGGCGCGGGAGCTGGTGGCGGGATGACGTGGAGGGCAGCATCGTCGGGGGAGCGACGCTCGCCGGCGACCGGTTCGTGTTCGGCACGACGGAGCAGCGCCTCTATGTGCGCAGCGTCGTCGATGGCGGCGCCGTCGCGCCCTGGCCGTCCGACGGCCGGAAGCTGAAGGGCGAGATCTGGTTGCAGCCAGTTGTCGTCGACAACAGCCTCTACGTCGGGACCATGGACGGCAACCTCTACGCCTTCGACCTCGAGTCGGGCCAGGAGCTCTGGACACGGCCGTTCGACGCCGGCGGCGCGGTCGCCGACCTGGCGTTCATCGGCAACGGCGTCCTGTTCGTGCCGACTCTTCGGGGCGAGGTGTGGCTGGTCGACGCCGAGACCGGCGCCGCCCTGCGGGATCCGTTCGAAGCCGAGGGCTGGGTGTGGACGCGCCCGGTGATCCGTGACGGTGTCGCCTACTTCGGCGACTTCGAGGATTTCGTCTACGCGTGGGACATGGATTCCGGACGGACGATCTGGACGTACCAGGCGGAGAACAAGGTCAAGGCCCAGGGCGTCATAATCGACGAAACGCTTATCGTTGGCGATGAAAGCGGCACGGTGCACTTCATCGATCTGGCGAGTGGCGTGCGGCGCAACGCCGTGAAACTCGACGGAGCAGGGAAGATTCGCGCAGGTTTGGTGGAAAAGGGAGGTTTTGCTTGGATCCTCGGTACCGAGGGCAGGCTCTACCGCGCCGACCCGGCGACACTCACCGTCATCGAGCGTGAAGTGCGAGGCCTCCCGTGATTCAGCGCGTTCCCCAGCGGGCGGGCCTGGGCCTCCTCCTCATCGCGGGCGTCGCGCTCGTCTTCGTGATCGCGACCTTCGGCTTCGGTCGGACGTTCACGGTCGGGTTGCTCGACCCGATGATCAATGTGCTCGTCGTGCTCAACCACGCGCTCTGGGGCAGCTTCGGGCTCGCGGTCATCGCCTTCACCATCCTCGTGCGGGTGGTCACGTTCCCGCTCACCCTGCGCCAGCTCCAGCAGACGCGCGCGATGCAGGCGCTGCAGCCGCGCGTGCAGGAGATCCAGAAGAAGTTCACCGATCCCAAGCGGCGCCAGGAAGAGATGATGAAGGCCTACCGCGAGGCGGGGGTCAATCCGCTCGGCTGCCTGGGCCCGCTCGTGCTCCAGTTCCCCATCCTGATCGCGCTCTTCTACGCCATCCGCCAGACGCTCGCGATCTCGCCCGAAGCGCTCGACAACCTCTCCGGGCACCTCTACTCGTGGAGCTATATCCAGAGCGCCATCCCGCTCGAGGAGAGCTTCATCGGCATCAACCTGGCCGAAGGCGCGTCCATCAGCGTGCTCAACCTGAACCTCCTGATCGTGGTGCTGGTCGGGTTCTCCACCTGGGCCCAGTCGAAGACGACGGTCACCGTCGCCACGGACGAACGGGCGCGCACGCAGCAACAGATGATGACCTGGATGCTGCCGATCATGTTCATGTTCTTCGGACTCAGCTTCCCCAGTGGAGTGAGCCTCTACTGGGTCGTCACCTCGTTTGTGAGCGTGGGCCTCAACGTCATGGTCTACGGCTTTCCCGCGCTCAACATTCCGCCTCTCGTGGGGCCACCAACTCCCCCTGCCCCGGTCGAGGCAACCGCAACCGTATCTTCGGAGGGCTCGGGCCAGTCACGCCCGCGTCCCTCCCGCGAATTGAGGACATCTGCTCATGGATCACGCCGAAGCAAACGGAAAAACCGTCGACGACGCGCTTAAGGCGGCGCTGGCAAAGCTCAACGCCACCGTTGATGAAGTCGAAATCGTCGTGCTGGACGAGGGCCAGCGCGGGGGCCGCCTCTTCGGGCGCGGCGCCCGCGACGCCGTCGTCCGCGTCGAGCGCCGCGCGGACGGCCCGCGCGAGCGATCGCCCGAACCACCCGACACCAGCATCCCGCGCGGCCGCGGCGGACGTGGGGGCAGCGGTGGAGCCGGTCGCGACCGGGGACGCCGCGGTGGGAGCGGCGGCGGGCGCCGGCGCGGTGGCTCCGGCGGCCCGCGCGGCGGCTCGGGCGGTGGTCAGCGCGGCGCTCGCGCCGAGCGCGCCCCCCAGCTGACGGAACAGGACTTCTTCGGCGAGGGCGCCGCCCCGCCCCCGCGCCAGCCGGCGCGCAGCGGTCCGCCCCCGCGCCGCTCGTCCGGCGGCGGTGGTGGTGGTTCCCGCCGCGAGCGCCCGCGCAGGCGCCGCCAGGAGGAGAACATCGAGCCGGACATCAACGCCGAGGAGGTCGATCTCGCGGCCGAGGTGGTCGATTCCATCCTCCAGATTCTCGAGATCGACGCCGACATCAACATCCGCGAGCCGATCACCGCCGGCGACGGGCTCGGCAGCGCCCGCGCGGTGATCGATATCTCCGGGGACGACCTGGGGATGCTCATCGGGCGGCGGGGCGAGAGCCTCATGGCCTTCCAGTACGTCGTGAACCTCGTGATGACGCGGCGTTTCCCCGGCCGCGGGTCGGTCACCGTCGACGTCGAGCAGTACCGCCGCCGCCGCGAGGACCAGCTGGTCTCGCTGGCGGAGCGCATGGCCGAGCGCGTGCGCGACATCGGCGAGCCGATCACGCTCGAGCCGATGTCGGCCGCCGAGCGCCGCCTCGTCCACCTCGCCCTCGTCGACGACCCGGAGGTCGAGACGAACAGCGTGGGCGAGGGGGACAGCCGCAAGGTCGTCATCAGCCTGCTGGAGGATTGATGGAATGAGCCCGTCCGCGCCGAGAATCGTGATCGTGGGAAACGTGACCGAGGATCTGACGCCCGAGTGCGCCTGGACGCCGGGCGGGCCCGCGCTCTACAGCGCGCGCGCTGCGGCGGCGCTGGGTGCGGACGTGACGCTCGTGAGCCGCGTGCCCGAGGACTACGACCGGCGCCTCTTCGCGGGGGTGACCGTGAAAGAGCTTCCGGCCGGGGGCTGTCCCCGCTTCGAGAACACCCATCCCGACGGCGGGCTCCGCCGCCAGATGCTGCACCAGGCGGGCGAGCCGATTGCCGCCGAGGACGTGCCCGCGGGCCTGACCGCCGATGCCGCCATTGCGGCGCCCGTGCTGGACGAGCTGGACGCGTTCCCGCCCGTCGAGGCGCCCGTGCGCATCGTCTCGGCGCAGGGGGCCCTGCGCTGGGGGATGCCGAACCGGCCCGTTCGCCGCGCCGCCTACGCGCCTTCACGGGCGCGTGCGCTCCAGCCGATGGGCGCCATCGCCGTCTTCAGCGACGAAGACGCCGACGACCCGCCCGATCTCGCGCGCGGGCTCTCCGCCCGCGGTCCGGCGATCGTGACGCGTGGCGCCCGTGGCGCCTGGCTCTACCGCAGGGGTGCGCGCAGCGTGCTGCCGGGCTTCGCCACGAACGTGCGCGACACCACGGGCGCGGGCGACGGCTTCGTCGCGGCCCTCGCGGTGCGGCTGGTCGAGTCGGGGGACTTGTTCGAATCGTGTACATTCGCAAATGCGATGGGGTCTCTGGTGGTTGAACGAAGCGGCATGGTGGCGATGCCTTCACGCAAGGAAGTAGAGGCGCGCGTGCGGAGGGGAGTGGCGGATGGCGCGTGAGATCATCGCGTTCGTCAACCAGAAGGGCGGTGTGGGCAAGACCACGACCGCCGTCTCGCTGGCCGCCGCCCTCGGGCGCCGGGACGAACGCGTGCTGCTCATCGACCTCGACGCGCAGGCGAACGCGACCAGCACGGCCGGCATCGCGCAGGTCGAGGGGCCATCGATCTACGAGGTCCTGATGATGGAGGCCGACGCCGGCGACTGCATCGTGCGCATCGAGGAGGAGCAGTTCGACGTGCTGCCCGCGACGCGCGAGCTCTCCGGCGCGGAAGTGGAGCTGGCCCCGGCGATGGCGCGCGAGCAGCGCCTGAAGGGCATCTGCGAGCCGCTGGCGGAGGAGTACGACTGGATCTTCATCGACTGCCCGCCATCGCTCGGCATCCTCACGGTGAACGCCCTCACGGCGGCGACGAGCGTGGTCATCCCCGTGCAGTGCGAGTACCTGCCCATGGAGGGGCTGGCGCGGCTGATGGAGACGCTGGCGCTCGTGCGGAGCAACCTCAACCCGCGCCTGCGCACCCTCGGACTGGTGCTGACGATGCTCGACCGGCGCACGCGCCTGGCGCGCGAGGTGGCCGCCGACGTGATGACGCACTTCCCCAACCAGACCTTCAACACCGTGATTCCGCGCGCCGTCAGCATTGCCGAGGCGCCGAGTTACGGGCAGTCGATCTTTCGGTACAGCCCGGGAAGCCGTGCCGCCACCGCCTATCGCAGGCTGGCGAACGAGCTCACGGAGCGCGTGGGGGTGAGCGCATGACGCAGCCACGACGAGGACTCGGACGGGGGCTCGACGCCCTCCTGCCCGGCGGCGGTGGCGAGGAGCCGCCCCCCGGACGAACCCTGCAGGAGATCGACATCGATCTGATTGCGCCCAACCCGGAGCAGCCGCGCACCAACTTCCCCCCGGAGCAGCTGCGCGAGCTGGCGGAGTCGATCAGTGAGCACGGCGTCCTTCAGCCGCTCGTGGTGAGCCTCGAGGAGGAAGGCGGTTACCGCCTCATCGCCGGCGAGCGGCGCCTCCAGGCGGCCCGCCTCGCCGACCTGCCGACGGTGCCCGTGGTGGTGCGCGAGGTGGACGGCTCCGAGCTGCTCGAGCTGGCGCTCGTGGAGAACATCCAGCGCGCCGACCTGAATCCGATCGAGGAGGCGCTTGCCTACCGCCGCCTGCTGAGCGAGTACGGGCTCACGCAGGAGGAGGTGGCGAAGCGGGTGGGGCGCAGCCGCGCGGCCGTCGCGAACGCCACGCGCCTGCTCCAGCTCGAAACGGAGATCCGCCGCAGCCTCGTGGCGGGCGAGATCCAGGCGGGGCACGCCCGCGCCCTGCTCGGCATGCCCGAGGGCGAAGGGCGCCTCGAGGTCTGGCGCGAGGCCGTGCGCCGCGGCCTGAGCGTGCGCGAGACGGAGGCGGCCGTGCGTCGCGCGCTCTCGCCGCGCCGGGACCGGCCCCGCACCGCCACCCCCACCGCCGGGCGTGATGCGCCCATGCGCGACATGGAGACGAACCTGCGGCGCGCCCTCGGCACCCGCGTCACCGTGACGTCGAACCGGGGTGGCGGCGCCCGCATCGTCGTCGACACCTACAGCGACGAGGAGCTCGAGGCGGTCACGAGCAAGCTGCTCTCGCTCTAGGGATCCCTTCGCATGCGCTTACCCACGCGCTGGCGGCCCGGCGTAAGGTGAACCGGGCCGGCGGCTCGGTTGGTCGCGCGCACCGGAACAGACCAGAGGAGGACTCGCCATGAGCGTCCAGGAGCGTTTGCGAGAGCTGGGCATCGAGCTGCCGGAACCGGCCGCTCCCGCCGGGTCGTACGTCCCCGCCCGGCTCCACGGCGACCTACTGGCGGTCTCCGGCCAGATTCCGGTGACGCCCGGGGAACCGCTCCCGACCGGCCACTGCGGCGTCGACGTGACGGTCGAGGAGGGCTACGCCCTCGCTCGCCAGTGCGCCCTTAACGGGTTGGCCGCCGCCCGCGCCGCCCTCGGCTCCCTCGATCGCGTTGCCGGCGTCGTGCGCGTGGGGGGCTACGTCGCCGCGCCCGCCGACTTCACCCAGCATCCGGCCGTCGTCAACGGCGCTTCCGACCTGCTCGTCGAGGTGTTCGGCGAATCCGGTCGCCACGCGCGCGCCGCCGTCGGGATGGCCTCGCTCCCGCTCGGCGTCCCCGTCGAGGTCGAGTTCCTGTTCGCTATCACGCCCGGGGACGACTAATGCTTATCATTGCTCAGTGCAAGCGGAGACCTCGGGACAGACCACGGTAGCCTTTCTATTGTTTACGCCTTACGTAAGGCGTAAACTGGAGCGAACGCGGTGATCGGAGGGTTCAGGGACCGGAGGACGGAGGCGTTCTTCTCCGGGTATCCGGTTCCCGCCTTTCGTGCCTTCGCCCGTCAGGCGGTTCGTCGGATGACCATCCTGGACCACGCTTCGAGTCTTCGGGAACTGGGAGCCCTTCGCGGCAACAGGCTGGAAGCGCTCTCCGGAGATCGTGCCGGTCAGTACAGCATCCGCATCAACCGGCAGTGGCGAATCTGCTTTCGCTGGGGTGAAGAAGGCCCGTACGACGTGGAGATCGTCGACTACCATTGAAGGAGGAACGGCACATGCCTGTGCGAAGTGGAATGCCGCCGGTTCACCCCGGCGAGATCCTCGCTGACGAACTGCAGGAGCTGGGACTGACGGCAAATGCCCTCGCTGGCCAGCTGGCGGTTCCGACGAACCGCGTCACGGCGATTCTGAAGGGGCAACGGGGCGTAACTGCGGATACGGCCCTTCGGCTGGCACGCTACTTCGGGACGACGCCCGAGTTCTGGCTGAACCTCCAGAAGACCTTCGAGCTACGGGTGGCGGAGATCGAGTCGGGCGCCGCAATAGACGCCGAAGTACGCCCCCGAACCCAGGGCTGAGCCCCGACCCGGCTGGCTCGCCCGAGCTCGTAAGCGGGCTTGCGCCGCTTACGAGGCCCACCGGTAAGGTGGATCGAGGGGTCGTTCGACCCCGGAGGTTTGCCGATGAAGGTCGCCATCACGGGAAGCACGGGACTGCTGGGGCGGGCGCTCGGGGAGAGCCTCGAGGCGCGCGGCGACGAAGTCGTGCGCATCGCGCGGGGAGCGGCCGGCGCCGTCGGCGCCGACTGGTCGCCGGCCGAGGGCTGGGTTCGCGAGGACGCCTTCGACGGCTGCGACGCCGTCCTCCACCTGAGCGGCGCCTCCGTCGGGGAGGGCCGCTGGACGGCCACCCGCAAGGCGGAGCTTCGCTCCAGCCGCATCGACAGCACCCGCGTGCTCGTCGAGCATCTCGCGTCACTCGACCCGAAGCCGCGAAGGCTCGTCGTGGCCTCGGCCGTCGGTTTCTACGGCGACCGCGGCGACGAGCCGCTCACGGAGGAGGCGCCACGGGGCCAGGGCTTCCTCGCGGACATGACCGTCGACTGGGAGGCGGAGTCGGAGAAGGCGAACGCGGCCGGCATTCCCACGGCCATGGCCCGCTACGGCGTCGTCTTCGCGAGCGACGCGGCGGCCTTCAAGCGGCTCACGCTGCCTTTCCGACTCGGGGCCGGGGGCAGGCTCGGGAGCGGGCGGCAGTACATGCCCTGGATCACGCTCGATGATGCGGTGGCGGCCACGACCCACCTGCTCGATGGAGACGCGACGGGTCCCGTCAATGTCGTCGCGCCCGTCGCCACCACGAACGCCGACCTCACGCGGGCGCTGGGGCGCGTGATGCGCCGCCCCGCCTTCATGATGGTGCCGCGCTTCGCCATGCGGCTCGCCCTCGGTGAGCTTGCCGACGCCCTCCTCTTCGCGAGCAACCGCGTCGTACCGGAGCGGCTGGTCGCGGACGGTTTCGAGTTCTCGCAGCCCGAGGTCGAGGGCGCGCTGCGCTCGCTGCTGCGGGGCGGCTAGCGGCGATGGCGATCTACCGCCTCGCCGCGAGGCAGGTCGTCCCCGTCTCGCTCGACGAGGCCTGGGCGTTCTTCTCGAACCCGCGCAACCTGCCCGTGATCACCCCGCCCTGGCTGGCGCTCGAAGTGACGTCCGACCCACCCGAGGAGATGTACCCAGGGCTCGTCATCACGTACACCGTTCGACCCTTCCTGGGCGTCCCGCTCCACTGGGCGACGGAGATCACGCACGTCGAGGACCGCGTCCGCTTCGTCGACGACCAGCGCATCGGGCCGTACAGCCTCTGGCACCACGAGCACGACTTCCGCGAGGTCGAGGGCGGCGCCGAAGTGCGCGACACGGTTCACTACGCCGTTCCCTTTGGCCCGCTCGGCGACGTGGCGGCGCAGTTGGCCGTGCGCCCCCGCGTCCGCGCCATCTTCCAGTTCCGGCGCGAGGTCCTGCGGGAGCGTTTCGGTCCTCAGCCCGGGAGCGGCTAGCCCTTCTACCGCACGTCCCGCGCGACCAGGTCGTCGACCGTTTCGCGGCGCTGGAGCAGGCGCGATTGGCCGTCGCGCACGGCGACGACGGGCGGGCGCAGGGCCATGTTGTAGTTGCTCGACATCGCCAGGTTGTAGCCGCCGCTCGCCGGCAGGGCGACGAGATCGCCCGCCTCGAGGCGCGGCAGCTCGGCGTCGCGCACGAGGATGTCGCCGCTCTCGCAGTACTTGCCCGCGACCGTGACGGTCTCGGTGGGCTCCTCGAGGGGCCGGTCGACGGGCACGGCCTCGTAGCCGGAGCCGTACATGGCCGGGCGGATGTTGTCGGCCATGCCGCCGTCGACGGAGACGTAGGTGCGCACGCCCGGGATCTCCTTGCGCGCGCCGACCGTGTAGACGGCCACCATGGCGCGCCCGATGAGCGAGCGTCCCGGTTCGATGTGCAGTGAGGGCTGCTCCAGTCGGTGCTCCGCGAGGGCGCGTTCCATCGAGCGGGCTACGCGCTCGGCGTACTCGGCGATGGCGGGGGCGTGCTGCTCGCGCGTGTAGGCGAGGGCGAAGCCTCCGCCGGGGCTGTACTCGTCGAAGGAGAAGCCGTGCGTATCGCCCATCTGCGCGGCGAAGGCGCACATCACGTCGCTCGCCTGCTCATACGGCTCGATCTCGAAAATGGGTGAGCCGAGGTGCACGTGCAGGCCGCGCAGGTCGACGTTGGGGGCGGCCATGGCCGCGGCCACCGCCCGCTCGGCGTCGCCGTTGGCGATGGCGAAGCCGAACTTGGAGTCGAGCACGCCCGTCGTCGTCTTGGCGTGCGTGTGCGGGTCCACGTTGGGCGAGACGCGCAGCAGGATTGACTGGCGCGCGCCCCGCTCGCCCGCGACCCGGTCGAGCTCGGCCAGCTCGTGAAAGTTGTCGACGACGATCCGGCCGACGGGGTCCCCGCCGACGGCCGCATCGAGCTCCTCGGCGCTCTTGTTGTTGCCGTGGAAGTAGAGCCGCGAAGAGGGGAAGCCCGCCGCGCGCGCGATGGCCAGCTCGCCGCCGCTGACCACGTCCATCCCTAGCCCCTCCTCCGCCACGATGTCGGCCAGGGGCAGGCTCAGGTACGCCTTGGCCGCGTAGAGGACCGACACCTCAGGCCAGCGCGACTCGAACTCGCCCCGGAACTCCCGCGCCGTCTCGCGGAAGTCCTGCTCGTCGAACACATAGAGGGGCGAGCCGTAGGTTTCGGCCAGCTCGCGCAGGTCGCAGCCGCCGATGCTGAGGCGCCCCGCGGGGGAGAGGGTGGTGGTATGGGGCAGGACGTGGCGGTAGGGGAGGGCGTCGAGGGAAGCGGCGTTCGGCATGATCGCGATTATGCGGCGCGGCGCTCGTACCGCCCAACACCGCCGGATGGCCGAGGGATGGGACGCCCTATACTGCCCGCATGGCTGAGGAATCAGGCCTCTCGCACCTCGACGAGCGCGGGAGCGCGCGCATGGTCGATGTGTCCGGCAAGGCCGTCACGGCGCGGGAGGCGGTGGCGGAGGGGTTCGTCGCGATGCGAGCGGAGACCCTCGCCCTAATCCAGGAGGGCGGCCTCCCCAAGGGCGACGTGCTCGCGGTGGCGCGGGTCGCCGGCATCCAGGCGGCGAAGCGCACGAGCGACCTCATCCCGATGTGCCACCCCCTGCCCATCTCCGCCGTCGCGCTCGCCCTCGACCCCGCGGACAAGACGCGCCTGCGGATCGAGGCGACGGTGCGCACCGAGGGCCGCACGGGCGTCGAGATGGAGGCGCTGACGGCGGTCGGGGTGGCGGCCCTGACGGTGTACGACATGTGCAAGGCGGTCGACCGCGGCATGCGCATCGAGGGCGTACGCCTCCTGGAGAAGCGCGGAGGCAAGAGCGGGGAGTGGCGCGCGGACGGATAGGCCGCCCCGCCCCGGCCGGTCGGTGTTCGTCGGCGGGACTCGGTGAACGCCTCCTGGAACTCGTAACCCGCCGGTAACACGAAACCCGATAGCGGAACGCTTCCCCTGCCTATACTGGGGTTTGTGAACGCCGTACTGATTGTCAGCGGCCAGCCGGATCTGCTCGCGCTCACCCCGGAGCTGGAGGAGGCGGCCCTCAGCGTGACCGTGCTCGAACCCGCCCGGCTCGGCGAGATCGAGCGCGACTTCGCCGGCGTGCTCCTGCTCGACCTGCGCGACCTCTCCAATGTCGCCATTGACCGGCTGGCGGCGGCCTCGGGCGAGCACGAGCTCGTGCTCGTCTACGCCTGCGGCGAGGACCAGCTCGACCGCATGCCCTTCGACTCCCCCGCCGACGACTTCGTCGTGCTGCCCGCCACGCCCGGCGAGCTGCGCCGCCGGGTCGAGCGCGCGCTCTACCGCCGCCACGGCATCGACACCGAGAACTTCGTGCGTTGCGGCGCCCTCACGATCGACCTCGCCAACTACCGCGTGACCGTGGCGGGCGAGCCCGTCGTGCTCACGTTCAAGGAGTACGAGCTGCTCCGCTACCTGGCGATGAACGCGGGCCGCGTCTCCACGCGCGAGCAGCTGCTGAACCGCGTCTGGGGCTACGACTACTTCGGCGGGGCGCGCACGGTCGACGTCCATATCCGGCGCATTCGCTCGAAGATCGAGATCCACGGCCACACTTTCATCGAGACCGTGCGCAACGTGGGCTACCGCCTGGTCGCTTCCGGCTAGCCCGCACCCGGGGTGACAGCCGAGCCTTCGCGCTCGGTCGGGGTCGCGCCACGGTGGCCCCCATGACCACCCTGCCCGACATCCGCGACCGCGTGCGCAGCGACCTGCGCGACCTCGACGCCGACGCCGCCCGCTGGAGCGACGACGAGCTCGACCGCCACATCTCCCGCGCCCTTGCCGACGTGAGCCTGGCAGCGCCCGCCGAGGCGACCACGGTCGTGGCCACGACGCCGGGAAGCCGCGAGCTCTCGACCGCCGTACTCCCGAACTTCCTCGAGCTGGAGTCGGTCGAGCTGCCCATCGACACGTTTCCCCGCCGCCTCGTCCCCTTCTCGGTCTGGGCGGGAACGATCACGCTGGAGCCGCCGGCGCCGCCGAAGGGCGAGCGGGCGCGGCTGCGCTACCTCGCCCGGCACACCCTCGACGACGAGGGCGCCACGCTTCCCGAAGCGCTCGAGGACGTGCTGGCCACGGGCGCCGCGGGCTACGCCGCCATCGCCTGGGCGGCCTACGCCATCGACCGGCTGACGGCGGGCGACGACGTGGCCGAGCGCTTCCGTCTCTGGGGCGAGGGGCGCCTGCGCACCTTCCGCGAGCAGCTGCGGCAGCACCAGCGTCCCCGCCGGGTGCGAAGCCGCAGGCCGTCCCCGACCGGCTGATCCGGCGGGCACTCGGCCCGCGAGGGGTGGTACGCTCGCGGCTGTGAGCGACGATCCGCAGCCGTACCACGAGCCGGATCCACCCGAACGCGCCACGCCCTCGGCGTGGGCCTACCGCGGGTCGATCGCGGCGCTGGTGCTGGGCTCCTTCCTGGCGCTCTTCCTCGTCCTGCGCCCTCCCGAGAGCGCGAGCCGCGCCGAGCCCGTGCGCCCGGCTACCGAGACCGACACGCCGGAACCGGCGGCCACAGCGGAACCGGTCGCGACCAGCGAGCCGGCCGCCACCCCGACCCCTGCCCCCGCCACCCCCGAGCCCACGCCCGTCGCGACGCCTACACCGACCGCCACGCCCGAGCCCACCCCCGCCCCTGCCGCGGGGCCGATCGAGTACGAGATCGTCGCGGGCGATACCCTGTCGGCGATCGCCGTGGAGTTCGACGTCACGGTCGAGGCTATCCTCGCGCTGAACCCCGGCCTCGAACCGGACTCGATCCAGATCGGGCAGGTCATCCTGGTGCCACGAGAATGAACACCGACCGCGAAGTCAGGATCCGGAAGGCGCGCCGCGGGCTCTGGCGCACGGCGCTGTTCTGGACGCCGCTCTTCGTCGCGGTCACCGGCGGGGGGATCTACTTCTTCATCCTCGAGGGCACGACGGACGACGGGTACGGGTGGGTGCTTCCCTCGATCCTCGTCGTGTTCGGGTCCCTCTTCGGCTATCAGGGCATCCAGGCCATCCGCGATCTGCGCGGCGGCACGGCCGTCATTGAGGGCTTCATCACGCGCCGCTGGCGCCGGTTCGACCTCGGCAGCCGCAGCTACTACCTGCGCATCGATGGCGACAAGATCATCCGCACCGACCGGGTCCAGTACGACCCGGTCGAACAGGGCAACTACGTCGCCGTCGAGTACTACCCCGGTTCGATGATTGCCGTGGCCGTGGAGCGACGAGAGCCGCCGGAAGGCTCGGAGCCGCCGCGCGACGAGCCGGATGAACCCGCGCTTCCCGAGCCTGACCCGCTCCTGATCGAGCGCGAGTGACGCGCCCGGCGCTTCGATGACAGACGGCGAGCCCAACGGCTACCGCACCATCCACGACCTCGCGGGCGACGAACGCCCCCGCGAGAAGCTCCTGCGCCACGGCCCCGCCGTGCTCAGCGACGCCGAGCTGATCGCCATCCTCGCGGGCTCGGGAACTCGCGGCGAGAACGTCATCGACCTCGCGCGGGGGTTGCTCGATTCCCACGGCGGGCTCGGCGGCCTGCTGCGAGCCGACGCGAAGTCGCTGCAGCGCACGCGCGGGCTGGGTCCGGCGAAGGCGGCGCAGCTCGCGGCCGCGATCGAGCTGGGACGGCGCATGCCGCGCCTCGACGGCGACGCCCGCCCCCTCCTCACCTCCCCCGAGGCGGTGTTCGACTACCTGCGCGGCGAGCTTCGCGGGCGTTCGCGCGAGGAGCTGCACGTGCTCGCGGCGGACTCGGGGGGACGCCTGCTGGGTACGCCCACCGTCCTGCCGGGGAGCGTGCATTCGGTCGCCTTCCGCATGGGCGACATCTTCCGGGAGGCGATCGTGCTGGAGGCGAGCGCCGTCGTCATCGCCCACAACCACCCCTCCGGGCGCGCCACCCCGAGCCCCCGCGACATCGAACTCACGCGCGACATCGCAACGGCCGGGGCGTCGCTCGACATCAGGCTGCACGACCACCTCATCGTGGCCGGGGAGCGCTACGTCAGCATGAAGCGCGAGGGGCTGCTTGGCGCCTGAGCGACCACGCATCGCGCCCGGGCGAGCCCTCCTGCTTGCGGCGGTCCTCGGCGCGGCGCTGCTCGCGGGCGGGTGCGCAGCCGCACCGGTCCCCGAGCCACCGCTACCGACCGCCACGGCCACCTCCGCGCCCACCACCCCACCAGCAACTCCCACGCCGGCACCGGCGACACCATCCCCGACCACGTCGCCGGTCCCGACGGCTACTCCAACGGCCACCCCCCCACCCACGCCCACTCCTCCTCCGCCGCGTGTGCTGCTGGCCGCGGTTGGCGACGTGATGCTGGGGCGCAGCGTCGGCGTCCGGCTGGAGACGGAGGGCGCCGGAGTGGCCTTCGCCGGCGTGGGGGACATCCTCGCGAACGCCGGCATCGCGGTCGCGAACCTGGAGAGCGCGGTCGGCGTCACCGGAACGCCCGCGCCCAAGGCGTACACCTTCCGCGCCCCGCCCGCGGCTGCGGACGCGCTCGTGCTCGCCGGCATCGACGTCGTCTCGCTCGCCAACAACCACTCGCTCGACTACGGTCGCGAGTCGCTGGCGGAGACGCGGGCGCTCCTCGCCGAGCGCGGCATCCTCAGCCCGGGCGCTGGACCGAACCGGACGGCGGCGCACGCCCCCGCCCTCATCGAGCGGGAGGGGCTGGCCATCGCCTTCCTGGCCTACGTCGACGTGCCCGTCGAACGCGGCGGCTTCGACCCGCGTGTCTGGACCGCCACCGACGACGCGCCCGGCGTCGCCTGGGTCGACATGGCCACGATGACGGAGGAGATCCGGATGGCTAGGCGAGACGCCGACCTGGTCGTCGTGATGTTCCACTTCGGCCTCGAGTGGGAGCTCGAGCCGAGCGACGCGCAGCGGGAGCAGGCGCGCGCCGCCGTCGACGCGGGGGCGACGCTCGTCCTCGGCTCGGGGCCGCACGTCCTCCAGCCGCTGGAGCCCTACGGCGACGGGCTCATCGCCTACAGCCTCGGGAACTTCGTCTTCGACGGCTTCTGGGACCCGGCCAACGACTCGGCCGTCCTCCTCGTCGAGCTGACCGCCGCGGGCGTCGCCGGGTACGAACTGGTCCCCGTCACGATCGTCGATGGCATTCCCGTGCTCGCGGACTCGGTCGAGGGGACACCGTGAGGCGTCCCGTATCGTGACCGCGATGCGCTACCGGCTCGCCGCCTTCGACATCGACGGTACCCTCGTGGGCCGCAGCGGGAAGCTCTCCCCGGCCACGATCGAGGCGGTCGAGGGGCTTGCCGCGAGGGGCGTGTCCATCGCCGCCGCCACTGCCCGCCCCTACGAGCTCGCCCTGCCGACCCTGGCGCCACTGGCCGGCGCCGTGACCGCCGTCATCGCCGCTGCGGGCGCCGACATCCGTCGCGCGACCGGCGAGCCCATCGCCCAGGTCACGCTGCCGCCCGAGGCGGCCCGCGCCCTCGCGACGCTCTGCGATACGCACGACTGGCGGGCCGTCGCGGGCACGGCGGAAGGGGCCTGTCGCCGCCTCCCGACGCCGGAGGCGCGCGGCCCGGCCGCCACCGTCGCCAGCCTCACCCAGGTGGACCTGGCCCGGACGTACGTCATCGCCCCCTTCACCGGCCCGGACGACCCGGCCTTCGCGTCCCTCGAAGCGCTCGTGCGAGACGCCGGGCTGCGCGGTGAGCGGGCCCTGACCAGCTCCGGCCGCGAGATCATCGCGGTCACGCACGCAGACGCGGGCAAGGGGCCGGCCCTCCGGCGCCTCTGCGAGGCGCTCGGCGTGAAGCCGGCGGAAACGGCGGCGTTCGGCGACACGGAGGTCGACCTGCCGATGCTCGAGCTGGCCGGGCTCGGGGTCGCCATGGGCGACGCGCCTCCCGACGTGCGGGCGGCAGCCGGCATGGTCACGGGCACCGCCGAGGAGGACGGCGTGGCCGCCGCCATCGCCCGCATCTGGGGGTAGAGAGGCGTGCGCGCACAGTTCGAGTTGGAGGCGCCCCTTAGCGGCTAGACCGCGGGCTCGACGATCGCCGACATGCTGCCCACGCTGATCTCCATCAACGGGTCCGGCCCGTAGGCGTGAATCTGGTCCTGCTTCAGCAGGCACTCGTCCTTCGCGCCGGTCATCAGGATCGCCTGGCCCTGGCTGTCGACGACGGAGGCAATGCCGAACGCCTTCTCCCGCGAGTAGCCGAACAGGTCGCCCAGCATGCGGATGACGTACTGGTAGGTGTGGCTGTCGTCGTCGAGCAGGATGAGGTGGCAGGGCTGCTCAAGCTCTTCCTCGACCTCGGGCTGATCGACGACCTCGGGGAGGTTGGGGGTGGTCACCCCGGCACTGTAGCGAGGGGCGGCGGCGAGCGGCAAGGCGGCCACGCTGCCATGCGGGACTTCGATATCGGCCGCCCGCGCCCCACGGTTCGCGGAATCCCCATCCCCGGAGTTCGCCCGTGACGGCCACCCCCTTCCCCCTCCAGCTGCGCGCCCTCGACCAGGACCGGCTGCGCCGCTACCGCGAGCACCTCGCCTTCTACGAGGGCGACCAGTGGGCGGGACGCGCCCGCCGGGGCGAGCGACGCCTCGTGCTCAACTACGCCCGCGCGTTCGTCGACAAGATCACGAGCTACCTGTTCGAAGGGCACGCCCTCCAGGTTCGCCCCCGCGACCCGCTCGACCGCGCCGCCACGGAGCGCGCGCGGCTGGCTGAGCAGGCCTGGCGCGCGGTCGAGGCGGCGAACGGCCTCGAACGGCTCGACTTCGAGACGGAGCTCGATTGCGCCGTGCTCGGTGATGGCGCCTACAAGGTCACGTGGGACGTGGATGAGGGGCGCGTCCGCATCTCCGCGCCCGACGTGCAGGGCATCTTCGTCTGGCGCGCCCCCGAGGACGCCGCGCGCATCGAGGCGGTCGCCTCGCAGTACGCCGCCGGCGACGCGCCCCTCCCCTCGCCCGCCCTGCCCCTCTCCCCGTCGGCCGTCGAGCACCTCGTGACGGAATACTGGACGGCGGAGACGTTCGAGCTGTGGCGTGGCCCCGAGTTGGAGCGTCGCGAGGCCAACCCGTACGGGTTCATCCCCTTCGTCGTGTTCCCCAACGTGAGCGAACCGAAGCAGCCGTGGGGGTCGAGCGACATCGGCCCGCTGGCCGAACCGAACCGCGAGCTGAACCGCGCCTTCAGCCAGCTGAGCCAGATCCTCGAGCTCTCGGGCAACCCCATCGCCGTGCTCGAGGGTGTCGCCGGGTCGCAGGACATCGCCGTCGAGCCGGGCGCCGTCTGGGAGGTGCCCGAGCGCGCTCGCGCCTACCTGCTCGACCTGCTGCAGGGCGGCGGGGCCGCCCTCCACCGCGACTACATCGACCTCGTCTACCGCACCCTGCACGACCTCGGAGAGTCGCCCCGCACGGCCTTCGGGCAGAATCCCGCGGGCCTGAGCGGCGTCGCCCTCAACGTCGAGCTGGACCCGGTGGCGCGCAAGGTCGCGCGCAAGCGACTCATCCGCACGCCCGTCTACGAGCGCCGCGCGATGCTCGCCCTGCGCCTGCTCGCGCGCTGCGAGGGACTCGCCATCGACGGCCTGCAGGCGGAGGCGCTGTGGGGCCCCGTCCTCCCCGCCGACCGCTCCCGCCAGGTCGCCGACGAGCGCTCACTCGTCGAGGCCGGCATCCGCTCGCGCCGCACCGCCGCCGAACGCCTCGGCTCCGACGACCCCGAAGCCGAGTGGCAGCGCGTCCAGGAGGAAAGCGCCGCGCTCCCGCGAGAGTAGGAGAGCGCTCGCTGCGCTCTGCGAGTGGGGCCGCGGGTCGGAGGGCGTGCCCGACACGCGATAGCCCTCGGGACCCCGTGCGTATGATGCCGGTCCACCTGGGCCAGAGTAGGGAACATCGCTTGCAGGGTGAGCCGGACACCATCTGTCAGAGCTGCGCGCTTCCGAACAGTGGAGGCGACCTGCCCGGCGGTGAGGAACAGCATGGTCCAGGTGACCCGGAGGCGGCTGGCCAGGCGGGCATTTCCAGGCTGTGTCCTCGCTGCCTGCGCCTGAACGAGCCGGGATCGCACTACTGCTACTACTGCGGCCTCCAGCTCACGGATGAAGTGATCCGCGCCGGTCGACGCGCCGCTCGGGCCTTTCGGCACGGCGCCCCCGGCGGCTTCTGGATACGAGCAGTCGCCCTCGCGGTCGACATCGCGGTCCTTGCGATCTTCGTCATCCTGATCTTCGTGGCCTTTGGAGCGCGCACGGAAGGGTTCTTCGGCGAGGACACTTCGGGAACGGTCTTCGCTTCGCTTGTCAGCGCGGCAGTCCTCGCCGTGTATTCGCCTGCCCTCATCACTTTGTGGGGGACGACTGTCGGGAAGCGCGTGTTCGACCTGCATGTCCTGAGGCGTGACGGCATGCGCTGTGGGTTCTGGCAGGCATTTGGCCGGCAAGTCGCTTCGATCGTCTCAATTCTCGTCGTTGGCATCGGCTACCTGATGATCGCGTTCCGCGCGGACAAGCGAGGACTCCACGATCTCATGGCCGGTACCGCTGTTATCCGGCGCTAGGCCATGAGTGCGGCGGGTCTCGTCCTCGTAGCCATCGCACCGGGACTGCTCTGGCTCTGGTTCTTCGTCCGGCTCGACCGCATCCGGCCCTCATCCCGCAGCTGGATCGCGCTGACCCTGATCTTCGGGGTGATTTCGACCGTCCCGGCCGGCCTGATCGAATGGGGGCTCCTCCAGAAGGTCGTGGACTATGAGCTCACGCTTGATGAACCCCTGGCCCTCACCGCCATCGTCATGCTCGGCGTGGTGGGTCCGGTGGAGGAGGGGAGCAAGTTCCTCGCGGTCCGGTTGGGGGTCTACCGCTCCCTGCATTTCGAGGAGCCCATGGATGGCCTGGTGTACGGCGCCGCGGCGAGCCTCGGCTTCGCCTCTCTGGAGAACCTTGGCTACGTCCTGACGTTCGGCCCCGAAGTCATGCTCGTTCGAGCGCCGTTCAGCACCCTCGCCCACCTCGTGTTCGGGAGCGCATGGGGGTACGGGCTGGGACTACGCCGGAGCGGGCGGGGCGCGTGGGTCGTCTGGGGGAGCCTTGCCGGTGCGGCGGCTCTGCACGGTGTGTTCAACATCCTGGTCTTCACGCCGTTCCTGTGGTCGGCCCTTGTGCTGGCGTTAGCTGGTGGTGTGGCCGTCTACTTGCTTTTCTCGTGGGGCCAACGCGTCTCACCCTTCCGTCACCGCAGCAACCTCGCGCTGGTCTCTTGCGTCGGTTGCGGAGAGCTCGTCACGGCCCGCAGCAGGTACTGTCGCTTCTGTGGAGTCCGTCAGCGCAGGAAGGTGCAGGCGAGTCTCATCTGCGGGAACTGCGATCGCGAGAATCGCCGGGATGCGCTCTTCTGCCCCGCCTGCGGCGATAGGCTCCTCGCGTAAACCGGGGGCGGGGACCAGTCACCAGCCACTACCTAGAACGGCTTGAAGATGGCAAGCCAGGCCATGAGGGGGACGCTCAGCACCAGGGCCGTGCCGAAGACGAGGGGGACGCGGTCGTCGAGGATCTCGCGCAGCTCGTCCGTGACTTCGCCGTCGCGGGCGGCGATGAGCGCGGCCGTGCGCGCGCGCCGCAGGCCGAAGCCCATGAGGGGCAGGCAGACCAGCCAGAAGAACACGAACAGGCCCGTGAGCGCCGCCAGCCAGCCGTCGCGGATGAAGTCGTACTCGGCCACGCCCCAGAAGAAGCCGGTCGCGCCCGAGAGCATGGCCCCGGGCAGGAGCACGCGCGTCTCGTTGTTGGCCGCCTCCACGAGGGCGTACATCTGGAACTGCACGTCCTTCGAGAGCCAGGCGCGCACGATCAGCGGGAAGGTCGCGCCCAGTCCTGCGCCCATCCAGAGCAGGGCGAGGATGTGAACGATGCGCCAGGCGTCCACTAGCCGGCGGCGACGACGGGGGTGGTCTCGCTCCGGGGGGAACGGTGGGCGAGGGCCGTGTTCACGAAGCCGTGGAACAGCGGGTGGGGCCGGTTGGGGCGGCTCTGCAGCTCGGGGTGGAACTGCGTCCCCAGCATGAAGGGGTGGTCCGCGACCTCGGCGATCTCCGCCAGCGTCCCGTCGGGGGAGGTGCCCGCGACGGTGAGGCCGGCGGCCTCCATCTCGTCGCGGAAGCGGTTGTTCAGCTCCCAGCGGTGGCGGTGGCGCTCGTTCACGAGGCTCTCGTCGTAGTTCCCCGCCGCGATGCTTCCCTGGCGCAGGCGGCAGGGGTACCAGCCCAGCCGCATCGTGCCGCCCTTGGCGACGACGCCCTCCTGCTCCTCGAGCAGGCTGATGACGGGGAAGGGCGACTCCGGGTCGAACTCGGTCGAGTTGGCCCCGTCCCAGCCGCACACGTTGCGCGCGAACTCGGTGACCATCACCTGCAGGCCGAGGCAGAGCCCGAGGTAGGGGATGCCGTTCTCGCGCGCGTGGCGGGCGGCGGCGATCTTCCCCTCCCAGCCCCGTTCCCCGAAGCCCCCCGGAACGACGATGCCGTCGACGTCGGCGAGCACGGCCGCGGCGGGGCGCGTCTCCAGGTCCTCCGCGTGCACCCAGCGGATGCTGACTTCGGCATCGTGCGCGATTCCGGCGTGCACGAGCGCCTCCTTCACCGAGAGGTAGGCGTCCTGCAGCTCCACGTACTTGCCGACGATCGCCACCTCCAGGTCGCGCCCGGGGTTGCGCTGGCGGTCGACCATCGCCTCCCAGGCGGTCAGGTCGTGCGCATTCGTCTTCAGCCCCAGCCGTTCGAGCACGAAGTCGCCCAGGCCGCGCGCCTCGAGGATGAGGGGAACGGCGTAGATCGTGTCGACCGTCTCCAGGGCGATGACGGCGCGCGGATCGACGTCGCAGAAGTCCGCGATCTTGTTGCAGATGTCGCCCGGCACGGGGTGGTCGCTGCGGGCGAGGATGGCGTCGGGCTGGATGCCCATCGAGCGCAGCTCGCTCACGGAGTGCTGCGTCGGCTTCGTCTTCAGCTCGCCCGTGGCCCCGATGAAGGGCAGGAAGGTGACGTGCACGCTGAGGAAGTCGTCGGCGGGCACGTCGTGGCGGATCTGGCGCATCGCCTCGATGAACGTCTGGCCCTCGATGTCGCCGACCGTGCCGCCCACCTCGCAGATGATGACGTCGGCGCTGCTCGCCTCGGCGGCGGCATGGATGCGCGCCTTGATCTCGTTCGTCAGATGGGGGACCGCCTGGATCGTGCCGCCCAGGTAGTCGCCGTGGCGCTCGCGGTCGAGTACCGCCCGGTAGACCTGGCCGCTGGTGACGGAGCAGGCGGCGGAGAGATCCTGGTCGAGGAAACGCTCGTAGTGGCCGAGATCGAGGTCCGTCTCGGCGCCGTCGGCCGTCACGAACACCTCGCCGTGCTGGTAGGGCGACATCGTGCCGGGGTCGACATTGAGGTAGGGGTCGAGCTTTTGAACGGTGACGGAGATTCCGCGGGATTTGAGCAGGCGCCCGATACTGGCGGTCGTTATGCCTTTGCCGACGCCGCTGACCACGCCGCCGGTGACGAAGATGAACTTGGCCATGCCACTCCTGCGGGTGATTGCTCCCCGAATGCTACGAGCGAGGTCGGAGGGCAGTCAACGAACGGCGGCGGCCGGCGAGTAACCTTTACACGTCGCGGGCGTTATCACGGGTATGTTGCGCTCTAGCGGGGCGGCTGACTATGCTCGCGTGGAGTGGTGGGGGCGCGCGGTGGAGACGGCGCGCACTGGGAGCGTGTGTGGAACCGATGGCGCCCAGCGAGCTTGCTCCGGACTTCGACGAGCGTCTGGCCGTCGAGCAGGCCCAGTCTGGCGATCAGGAAGCGCTGAGCACGCTCTACACCTTCTACTTCCCCCGCGTCTACCGCTACGTGGCGGGACGCGTGCGCTCGACGCAGGACGCCGAGGACGTGACCGAGGAAGTCTTCCTGCGGATGGTCGCGAACCTGAAGCGCTACGAGTGGCGGGGGCTGCCCTTCGGGGCCTGGGTCTTCCGCATCGCGCGCAACGAGGTGGTTTCGCATGCGCGGCGGCAGCGCCGGCGAGGCGTTCCCGCCCAGCTCTCCGAGACGATGCCCGACGATCGCCAGGACCACGTGGCCGCCTACGAGCTGCAGGCGACGATCGAGGTGGTGCGCGAGGCGACGGCGAAGCTGCCGCCCGCCCAGCGCGACGTGATCTCGCTGCGCTTCGGCGCGGGGCTCTCCGTGGCCGAGACGGCGCTCGCCCTGGGCAAGACCCAGAACAACGTGAAGGTGCTCCAGCACAAGGCCATCGCGAAGCTGCAAGGGATGGTCGCTGAGGAATGATGCGGTTCCTGGACTACTTCCGCCGCACGCCTGACCCGCAGGCCGAGATCTTCGCCGAGGCGCTCGACCTCTACGAGGACGGGCTGGAGATCGCCGCCATCCTCGAGCGCTACGCCACCGACGTGCAGGAGTGGCTGCGCCCGCTCCTCGCCACCGGCCAGATCATCGGCGGGACCTACCAGGCGGAGGAGGCGAGCTACTACTTCGAGGGCTCCCTGAAGGCGAAGGTGCTGGCCGCGGCCACGCCCGTCATCGGGGGCGGCCCGGCCGACCCGCTGCCCGAGCCTTCCCGCTTCGGCCAGTTCGGCGCCGCCGTCGCCTCGGTGGGGGTGCTGGGGGTGGCGGCCATGCTCGGCGTGATTACCTTCGGCTTCGTCACCGCCGGCGAGTCCGTGCCGGGCGAGTGGAACTACAACTTCAAGCGCGCCACCGAGCAGGCCCAGGTGCGCTTCGCCAGCGGCGACGAGCGCATCAACGTGCGCATCCGCCTGGCGCAGGAACGCATCGACGAGATCCAGGCGCTCGCCGCCCGCGGCGACCTGAGCGAGGGCCACATCGACAGCTTCACGGCCGAGCTCGACGACATCCGCGAGCTCGCCGAGGAAGAGACGTTCGACGCGCTCCAGCAGGCCAAGGTGCGTTCCATCAGCGAGACCGCCGGGGTGGTCCTTGCTGACACCGAAGAGGAGCTCGCCGAGGAGGCCGACGAAGCGATCGAGTACGCCGCCGAGGTGTACGCCGCCGTGAGCACCGAGAAGGTGAAGCCGCTCGACGGGGTGACTCCCGAGGCAACCGCGACGCCGGAGCCGGGGGCCACGCCTGAACCGACGCCTGTCCCGACCGAGGCGCCCAGCGCCTCGGACCCGACCCCCACGCCCGAGGCCACGATCGCGACCGGCCTGGACGAGGACCCGCAGGCTCTCCCCGACCCGGACGCCGAGGGGACCGTGACGACGGGCGTGGACGAGGATCCGGAGCCGCTCACGACACCGGAGCCGACTCCCGAAGGGACGGTCACCACGGGCGTGGACGAGGATCCGGAGCCGCTCACCGATCCCGACGACACCCCCACCCCCACGCCGACGCCCGGCGGCAACTAGCCCGCCTCGCGCTGCCCGACCACTCCCTCCTCCCCCGACGCCCAGCGCCGGAACTCCGCGAGCGCCTCGTCGTCGAAGATCTCGGCGGCGCGGCGCCACTCGTCCTCGGTCCGGGGCGGGACGCCGTGCATCAGGAGCCCCCGCAGGGCCACCTCCTGCAAGGCCCGGTCTTCAGCCTCGGGCGCCGGTCCGAGCTGGAGCAGGGTGTGCATCATGCGGTTCACCGCCGAGGCCTCCGGCGGCGTGACGCGGCCCGCCAGCGTCTCCTCGATCAGCCACCAGCCGAGCCCGCGCAGGTCGCGCTCCCGGATCGCCCCCACGGGTGACGATGACTGCGTCCGGGCGGGCCGCGCCTCGCGGGCGCGCGCATGCGCCTCATGGGGGCACTGGCCGGCGGGGAAGCGGCAGGGGGCGCCGCCGCGCGTGGGCGCGCCGCAGCGATCGTGGTCGGGGGACATGCCGCGGAGCTTGCGGGGGCGGCCCCGCAGCCAGAACCCGCCCCTGACGCGCCGGCCCCGCGGCGCCCTAGAACATCACGAGGGTGGCGGGCGCGATCATGCGGATCCAGTAGATCCGGTACGGGTGGAGGCCGCCGAAGTCGTTCAGCTGCGGCGCCGACCCGGGTAGGTAGGAGTCCCACAGTCCCGTGGCGTTGTCGTAACGCAGCACCTGGTCGTAGCGGCCCGCGATGCTGGCCAGGGCCTCCTCCACCGGCCGCGACCCGCCCGTGTAGACGACCGCGTTCCAGCCCTCCGCCAGCTCCACGCGCCGCCCGGGAGGCGTGTCCGGGTTGGCGTCGAAGACGGCCCCGCCGTCGCTGTAGACCCAGAGCGCCTGGTAGCGGGAGAGCGCGGTGAGCGACTGCGCTTCGTCGGGGGCGCCGGGGAAGTACAGCTGGAAGCCGCCGCCGCCCTCCGCGTCGGGGTCCCACACAGCGATGGCGGACCAGTTCTCGGGGAAGCCGGCCGCGGCCGCGGGGAGCGTCGCCGCTGGCCCGAGGTAGGCGACCTGGCTCCACCCCGCGCCCACCTCCTGCGCCACGACCGCGCCCGGCGGCGGGTCGATGCCATTCACCGTGTACTCGCTGCGGGCGAGGGACTCGTTCTGGGCGCCCCAGGGAAGGCGCGTCGCGGCGGGGCGCTCGCCGATGACGATCTCGACATCGCGTCCCAGGGCGCCGCAACCGGGAATCTCGTGCTCGCCGGCGATGCGCAGGGAGTAGCTGGCCGTGCCGTTCGCGTTCTCCGTCTCCGTCGCGCCGCACTCCACGCCGTCGATGAGGGCGCGCACGGGCGTTCCCGCGGGGGGGCGCGTCCAGTCGTCGAGGGCGGAGCCGCTCACGGTCATGGGGACGCGTTCCAGCGCCGCCTGCATATCGATGACGCCGTGACCGGCCCAGTTGCCGCCGTGGGTGGCGGGGGTGGGGTCGCTGGCGGAGTCCTGCACGATGTCGATGTACTCCTCCATCGTGAGGTCGGGGTTGCGCGCCATCACGAGCGCGAACAGGCCCGTCACGATGGGCGCCGCCCAGCTCGTTGCCCCGGGCAGGGTTCCGTAGGGGATGTCAATCAGGTCGGAGCGGATGGTGCTGGCCAGGCCGCTGCCGGGCGCGGCCACGTCCACGCCGCCCCCGAAGGAGCTGTAGACGGCCCAGGCGTTGTCGTTGGCGGGGTCGGTCGCCCCCACGCCGATGACGTTCGGATACTGCGCGTAGGCCGCGGGGAAGCCCACGCCCCGCGAGGCATGGTTGCCCGCCGCGGCCACGATGATGAGGCCGTCGGCCAGGGCCGCCTCGATCGCCTCGCGCAGCTCCGGGATGTCGGCCGAGGGGTCGCCCGGGGAGCTCGCCAGGCTGAGGTTGATGATGTCGGCGCCCATGCGCCGGGCGTAGTCGATCGCCCGCGCCACGTTGGCCATCTCGCCCGTGGGCTGCGAATCTCCCGGGCCGCAGTCGAGGGCCTTCAGGGTCATGAGGCGGACGCGCCAGGCGACGCCGCTGATGCCGGTGCGGTTGTTTCCGCGGGCGCCGATGATCCCGGCCACGGCCGTCCCGTGCGAACCGAGCGCGTCCGCCGTGCCGTCGTCGTCCCGCACGTCCCCGTTGGGCGTGCTCGAGGTGTAGCCGCACTCGCTGATGCGCTTCGGCGTCAGGTTCAGGAACCGGCAGCCGTAGCGGTCGTCGATGCAGCCGTTGTTGTCGTCGTCGACGCCGTCGTTGTCGGCGTCGTTGGGGTTTTGCCAGAGGTTGGCCTTCAGATCCTCGTGCTGCAGGTCCACGCCGGAGTCGATTACCGCGACGACAATGTCCTGGGCGTTGGTGGTGATGTCCCAGCCTCCGGGCGCGCCCACGGGGCCGAGGTAGGGCTCCTGGGCGGGCGTGTAGAAGGCGTCGTTGGGGTCGCCGGCGGCCGTCACCGTGGGGTTGTGCGAGACGCTGGCGATGCCGGGCTGGTCCTCGAGCCAGTCCAGGTAGGCCTCGGGGGTCATCCCCTCGGGCACGGGCATCTGGCGGTAGCCCCGCCCGTCGAGCGAGGACGCGTCGTCGTCGCCGGACGCCAGGCGAACGCTCACCCAGTGCTCGGCTGCCGGTTCGGCTGGGGCGCTGGCCGGCTGCGCCGCGACGAGCGCTGCCAGCAGGGCCAGGGCGGCCACGACTCGGATCGCGTGTTTCGCCACGAAGCGCTTGCTCAAGCCCGGGCCACGGTAGTTGGCATGAAGTGAAGGTTCCTGGCGGGGTCGCGCCCCGCTGGTGGATGTTATCAAGCCAGCCGCTGCCGCCAACGCCGCGCCTCGGGGCGAGACAGGGCGCACCGGCAGTGGCAAGGTTGGTCTGAGTGTAGGGCAGCCCGGCACGAGCGTCCCGCCGGCAGGTGAAGGGCCTCTTGCCGGAGACGGGCTGCCCGGAACGGAGCGAACGCGGGATGGCGCGCCTGCGGCCGAAGCCGAAGTCCACCCCCGACGACCTCGCCTTTGGCGTGCACGCCTGCGAGCAGGCCCTGCGCCAGGGCGTCGCGAAGCGCCTCCTGTACGCCGAAGGCGCCTCCAGCCGCCGCGTGGCGGCGCTCGTCGAGGAGGCGACCACCCAGGGCCTGCCCGTGGAGGCGGTCGACCCCGAGCGGCTCGCGGAACTGACGGGCGGGGGCGTGCACCAGGGCGTGCTCGTGCGCCTGCGGCGGCTGCCCGTGGCTTCCATCCCGCGAAAGGTGGCGGGCCCCTCGCTCGCCCTCGTGCTCGACGGCGTCACCGATCCCCAGAACACGGGCGCCGTGCTGCGCGTGGCCGTGGCGACCGGCGCCGAGGTGGTCGTCCTGCCGCCGCGGCGGGGCGCGGCCCTCACGCCCGGTGTCCACCGCGCGAGCGCGGGCCTCAGCTTCCTCGCGCCCGTGGCCGCTCCCCAGAACCTTGCCCGTGCGCTGGCGCAGCTCAAGGAGGCGGGCTACTGGGTGGTCGCCGCCTCCCCCGGCGAGGGCGTCGCCGACGCCACGAGCTTCGACTGGCCGGACTGCACCGCGCTCGTCCTGGGCGGGGAGGAGCGGGGCGTGAGCCGCCTGCTGAAAGAGCAGAGCGACTTCCGCGTGCAGCTGCCCATGGACGGCCGCGTGGAGTCGCTCAACGTGGGCGTGGCCTGCGGCGCGCTGGCCTACCTCTGGCGGGCGCGCTGGCCCGCTAGAACGTGATCCGGCGGAGCTGTTCGCCGCTGACCACCCAGCCGTAGCCGCCGCGCATCGTGAAGGCCGACAGGTTCTCCAGTTCCGCGTGGCGGTACTGGCGCGCGAAGGTCCCGTCCTCAGCGAGGATGACGATGCGGTCGGCGCTCGCGTCGAGGATCGCGATCTCGTTGGCGAGGCCGGTCGTGTACGGGGTCGCCGCCGCCAACAGCGGCGTGTCGATGCCGGACTGCGCCAGGGACAGCATCAGGTCGCCGCTGTAGCGCCGGATGGAGCCGTCGGCGTCGGCGGTCAGGAAGACCCCGCCGTCGACCATGATGCGCCGGGCGTTGGCGAGCTCGGGTCCCTGGAGCGCGGCCACCGGGTCGAGGCCGAATCCCGAGGGCCCCGCGGCGAAGCTGTAGACCATCTCGCCGGGCGCATCGAGCACGTAGAGCAGGCCTTCGGTGAAGTACAGGTCGGTGATGGTGAGCCCCTCGGGCCGCGCGAACTCGATCTCGGCGGCCCACCCCGCGTCGCTCCACGTCCACAGCCCCCCGCCTTCATCGACGATCAGGAGCGCCGATCCGCCCGGACGCGACACGTCGGCGTAGGTGATGGCCGCGGGCGCCAGCGGCGTCTCCTCGCGGGAGGCGAACACGGTCGCCTTCTTGCCAGTCGAGAGATTGATGGAGATGACCTGCTTCCCGGCGGAGTCGAGCAGGTAGGCGTGCGAACCCGTGACGACGAGCTGGCGCGCCGTGACGGGCGCTTCGCCGAACCCGCGGAGGTCGGCGAAGGTGCGTATCTGCGCTGGCGTCACGATCGCGTCGAGGGCCGCGAGCTCGCGTTCGGCCTGGTGCAGGAGGGGCTCGGCGAGGCTCGCGCCTCCCGCCAGGGCCGAGGCCTCCAGCAGGATGCCGCGCGCCCGCGTGAGCGCGACGCGGCGCAGCCCCGGCTGGTTGAGGGCGTTGGCCGTCGCCAGCTCGCGCTCCGCTTCGTCGATGAGCTGCGAGAGGCGCGTCGCCTCGTCACTCTCGAGCAGGCCCGGCAGGACCGCCCAGGTGACAACGCCGGTCAGGATCAGGATCGCGGCCAGCGCGACGAGCCAGGCGGGCGGCGAGAACCCCCCTCCCGCGGTCTCCGTGCGCCCCCCGGTCCGCATCCCTCCCCCCATGCTGCGGCGCGCCCGCACCACGGCGCTCCCGGTGCGCGGTCCCGCCGCGAGGCTCCCGGAGATGGGAACCCTGGTCGTGGTCGAGAGCTGCAGGCGCCGGTCGGCCGCGAGTTGGCTGACGGGCGCGACTCCCGTGTGGTGCGAAGCCACCGGCGGGGCGGGCGCCTGGCGCACGTGCGCCACTTGGCGGAAGAAGCTGGCGCCCTCGTCTCCGCGGGAGGCGGGATGCGGGGGAACCGCCCCCTCATCGCCGACGGCCCGGCGCAGGGGCGGCAGCTCCTGCGCCGCCGCAAGGGGGGGCGTCTGCGTAAGCTCCGTATCGACCCGGGAGCGGGCGTCCACATCCTCCAGCCGTCTGCGCGCCAGGTCGAGGGCGGTGGCCTCGGGGCTGCTCTCCACGAACAGGCTGGGCTGAAAGTCGGGAGCGGAGCCGCCCGCCGGCGCCTCGCCGCCGATGACGGGTCCTTCGTCCTCGGGCTCGAGCGTCCGGGCCGGGGCGGGAGGCGGCAGCGCCTCTTCGCCCGCCTCGGGAACCCCCACGAGCAGCACGGCCGCGTCGCGCAGGTGCGTGATGCGCCGGTAGAGGTTGGGAAGCACCTCCGGCAGGGAACGGCCGAGGATGTCGCCGAGCGCTTCCTCGCTCAGCGACTCGGTGATGTTCGTCGTCACCAGCAGGACGCGGTCGCCCGCGGCGAGCGAGAGCGAGGTCAGCTGGGGCTGACCGGGTTCGAGCCCGTTCATCGGCTCGGCGTGCTCGTCGTCCGGTTCGTGCAGCGTGACGGTGTCCCCGGAGGCGTGAAGGATGCTCGCGGGGCCGCGAGAGGCGAGCACGATGCGGTCGCCCTGGCGCGCGAGGCACCCCAGTCCCAGCCCCACGCGATGCTGCGAGACACTGCGCGTGTTCCAGTCCATCAGGGAGCGCTGGGCTTCGCCGTAGATGGCGATGAGGGCGCCGGTGAGACTCAGGTTGAGCGTCTTCCAGGTGCGTTCCGCCTGCGAGATGAGGTGCCCGGCGTACTCGTGGGCGGCGGGGGTGGTGCCCTCCGCCAGCGCGAACAGCTCGCACCGCTCCGCCCCCGTCCCGTTCCCCTCGGCGATGCCGATGGTGGCTCCGCGTTCCTGGGGCTCGTGGGCGACGATTGCGAACTGGCCGATCTGCAGGGCGTCGTTCAGGGCTTCCTCCCGCAGCGCGCCGGCCCGGCGCGCGAGGAAGCCCGCTCGCCCGGGCACGGCGACTCTGGCGTTGGACTATACGACCAGCGCACGGGCCTGAGGGCGCGTCTCGCCGCTACTTGGCAATAACCGGGCGAAACGCCAGAAGGTTGCCGCGAAGGGGCGCGCTACGCCTCCCGGGCGAGCGCTCCCAGCAGCTCGAGCGTGCGGCCCGCGGCCGCGGGATCGCCCTCCAGGTTGAGCACGCCGGCGAGCATCTCGTTGACGCCAGCCGACGGCAGCGCGCGAATGCGCTCGGCCACTTCCTGCTCGGAACCCTGGATGACGAGCGCGTCGGACATGGCGCGCGAGTACGTGCCGTCGGCGGCCTCGGGGAAGCCCGCGTCCTGCCACATGGCGGAGTAGTAAGGCGCGTTCGGGTAGAACCCGAGCTGCGCCTGCGACGCGGCCCACACAGCCTCCGCATCCTCGGACACGACGACGGGCACGTGGCTCACGAGCGGCGGCCGCTCCCGACCGGCCTTTTGCGCGCCCTCCTCCATGGCGGGCACCGCCACGCGTTGCAGGTGGTGCAGCGGACTCACCCACGAGATGGCGCCGTCGGCCACTTCGCCGCAGAGCCGGTAGGCGTTCGGTCGCAGGGCCGAGGCCATCACCTGCACCTGCGTGGTGACCGGCTGGGGCGCTTGCGCCGGGGCCATCGGCGGCGGCTGCAGGCTCGCCTCGGCGTGCAGCCGCTCGCCACGAAACGAGACCGCCCCCTCCTGCAGGGTGGCCTTCAGGATCGTCAGGTACTCGCGCAGGTGCTGGAGAGGCCGCGTGAACTCGAACCCGTACATGCCCTCGATGCCCGGCTTGTGGCTCGGGCCCACGCCCAGCTTCAGCCGGCCCGGCGCGAGCTGTTCGACGACGAGGGCGCCCTGCACGACGGCCAGCGGATGCCGGGGCCACGTGGGGATGATCGAGGTCCCCAACCCGATCTGTTCGGTCTCGCCCGCAGCCACCGCGAACACGGCCAGGGGATCCGGGGACGTGCCGCCGCTGACGAGCCAGGCCGTGTTCAGCCCGGCGCGGTCCGCCGCCACGATGCCGTCGATGAGGGACCTCGCGTCGAACGCGAGGACATGGGTGCCGATCGTCAGGTCTTTCAACAGGTACCTCCGGGACGCCGGTCCAGCCGTGTCCCTCGATCGACCTTAGCAGCCGGTCGGGTACCGCTCCCGGGGAGGCTACGAATCCCGGGCCAGCGCTCCTAGCAGCTCGACCGTACGGTCGGCCGCGGCGCGGTCGCTCTCCAGGCGGATCACGCCCGCGAGCATCTCGTTGACGCCGGACGACGGCAGCCTGCGGATGCGCTCGGCAACGGCGTCCTCGGATCCCTGGATGACGAGGGCGTCGGACATCGCACGCGAGAACGTGCCGTCCTCGGCTTCGGGGAAGCCCGCGTCCTGCCACATGGCGGAGTAGTACGGGAGCCGCGGATAGAAGCCGAGTTGCTGCTGCGCTGCTTCCCATACCGCATCCGCGTCTTCCGAGACGACGACGGGAACGTGCGCCACGAGCGCCGGTCGCTCCCGGCCGGCCGCCTGTGCGCCCTCGTCCATGGCGGGCACGGCCACGCGCTGCAGGTGCGGCAGCGGGCTCACCCAGGAGATCGCGCCGTCGGCCAGCTCGCCGCAGAGGCGGTAGGCGTTCGGTCGCAGGGCCGAGGCGAGCACCTTCACCTGCGTCGGCGCCTGCAGCTGCGCCTCGCAGTGCAGCCGCTCGCCGTGAAACTCGACGGAGCCCTCCTTGAGGATGGCGTTCAGGATGGTCAGGTACTCGCGCAGGTGCTGGAGGGGCCGCACGAACTCGAACCGGTACGTCGCTTCCACCGCGGGCTTGTGGCTTGGGCCGATGCCCAGCTTCAGCCTGCCCGGCGCCAGCTGATCGACGACTACCGCGCCCTGCACCATCGCCAGCGGATGGCGGGGGAAGGTGGGGATGATCGACGTGCCGAACCCGATCTGGTCGGTGCTGCCGGCCGCCGCCGCGAAGACGGCGAGGGGGTCGGGAGCGGGGCCGCCGCTCGTGAGCCAGGCCGTGTTCACGCCCGCCCGATCAGCCGCCACGATGCCATCGATGAGGCCGCTGGCGTCGCGCGCGAGGATGTGGGTCCCGATGGTCAGGTTCTGCACGCTGTCTCTCCCGCGCCCGGTTCCGGCGCTCGCGGACGATACCACGCACGCTCGCGCCGCTTCCCCCAGCGACATGCACCCCTCGGGACTCCCCTGGCCCCGCGCCCATCCTCGCCGCACACCTTTCGAGGAGGATGGAATGCGAACGTTTCTCTTCACCTACGCGGTGACGCTGGGCGTGCTCCTGCGCGCCGGCGCGGGCCTCGTCCTGCACGGCCTCCTGCGGCCTCGCAGCGACTGCGCCATCGAGCACACCACCGGCCGGGTGGCGCGGGCATGACGAGCGCGCCGATCGCCGTCGGGCGCAACATCGTCAACGTCATCTCCGTGCTCGCGCTTGTGCTCGTCGTCTCGCTCGTGGGTCTCATCGCCCTCGGCGCCGTCGACGGCGACGCGGGCGTGCGCGGCACCCTGACGCACGTTCTGGAAACGGTTCTGGGCGTGTTCGTCGGGCTCGCCGCCGGCCGCCTCACCAGCACTGCCACCGCCAGGCCCGCCCCCTCGGGCAGCTGAGAGACTGGAGGGAGTGATAGCGTATGAGCTATCATTCCCTCTGTGGGTCTCGCCGAGGACATCGAGCGACTGAAGACAAGCCGCCGCAACGTGCGGCCCCAGGTTCTTCACCGGCTTCTGCTCCAGGCGGGGTTCGCAAGGAGGTTCGGAAAAGGCGATCACTGGGTGTATCGACATCCTGACTGGTCAGGTTCGCGGCTTGTCATTGACCCCCGGACACCGCTGCTACCGTCCTATGTATCGAAGGCCATTCGCGCAATAGAAGAGGTGTTGGAGTGAAGAAGGAATCGATTGAGAGCTACCTCAAGCGCCCGTACCACATCGAGATCGTCTGGAGCGAGAGCGAGGACGGAGACGCCGGCTGGGTAGCCGAAGTGAAGGAACTTCGCGGCTGCATCGCGCAGGGACGCACGCGGGAAGAGCTCCTTCGCAACGTCGACCGGGCCATGGAAGCGTGGATCGACGACGCGCTCGAAGCAGGGGATCCCATCCCGGAGCCGCGGAGGGATGCCTCCTACAGCGGCAAGGTGCTCGTGAGGATGCCCCCGTACCTTCACGGTGAGCTTGCGGCCGAGGCCGAGCGGCAAGGGGTCAGCCTCAACCAGCTCGCCGTCACCCTGCTGGCCCGCGGAACGGGTGCAGCGAGCGAGAGTCGAGAGCACTCCGCGCCCCGTTGACCCCCTCCGCCCGGTACCCTTGGCGGCAACACCGACAACAGGGGAGGACGCCATGGAGAAGCTGGTCGATGGCGATCTCAGCATCGTGCGGGCAGGACCCGCCGGATTCGGCAACAACATCTACATCGTGATCGACGAGGCGTCCGGCGAGGCCGCCTTCATCGACGCCCCCGACGAGGTCGAGAAGAGCATCGCCGCCGTCGAGTTCGCCGGCATCGAGCCCTCCACCATCCTGCTCACGCACTCGCACCAGGACCACACCGCCAGCATCGTCGCGCTCAAGGAGCGCTACGGCTGCCGTCTCATCGGCGATCCGGCCGAGCCGTGGATCCCCGAGGGCACGCTCGACGAGGCCGTTACCGACGGCGACACGGTGAAAGTCGGTGGCCTCACCTTCGATGTGGTCTCCATCCCCGGACACACGCCTGCGAGCACGGCCTTCATCCACGGCGCCCACGCCTTCGTCGGCGACACGCTCTTCCCGGGCGGTCCCGGCCACTCCCGCTCGAACGAGCTCCTGCAGCAGGAGATCGCGTCGATCACGACCCGCCTCTACGCCCTCCCCGACGACACGACCGTCTGGCCCGGCCACGGCGGCAACACGACGATCGGCGCCAGCAAGGCCGAATACGAGGTCTTCGCCTCCCGGGACCACGCTCCCGACCTCCACGGCGATGTGCTCTGGCTGGAGTCGTAGGAGAGCGCTCTCCTCGCCACCGGAGCGTGATTCCCGTACGATCCGCGCTTATGGCAATCGTTTCTGAGTCAGGGATCGACGAGGCGCGCATACGCTCGGCCGTCGTGGAATTGCTCGAGGCGATCGGGGAGGACCCCGCCCGTGAGGGGCTCCTCGACACCCCCCGGCGCATTGCCGAGATGTACGCCGAGATCTTCCAGGGGCTCGACGAAGACCCTGCCGCGTACCTCAAGGTCGGCTTCGAGGTCGCGCACGATGAGATGGTCATCCTGCGCAACATCCCCTTCTACAGCGTGTGCGAGCACCACCTGCTCCCCTTCCACGGCGAGGCGCACGTGGGCTACCTGCCCGACGGCCGCGTCGTCGGCATCAGCAAGCTCGCCCGCGTGGTGGAGTCATTCGCCCGGCGGCCCCAGATCCAGGAGCGCCTCACGAGCCAGGTGGCGGAAACCGTCATCGGGGCGCTCGAGGCCGACGGCGTCGCGGTCGTCGTCGAGGCCGAGCACCTGTGCATGACCATGCGCGGCGTGCGCAAACCCGGCAGCCGCATGGTCACGAGCGCGATGCGCGGACAGTTCAAGCGATCGAGCGTGACTCGCTCGGAGTTCCTCGCGCTCGTCCACGGCTCCTCCTAGGCGGCCATGTCCGACGCGCCCGACGGCGGCGAAACCGTCTTTGAGGACGGGCCGCTGCCGCTCATCACCTCCGAGCCGTTCGAGACGCTCGCGCCGGAGTGGGCGGAGCTGCACCGCGCGACTCCCGACGCCCTGCCGTTCTCCCATCCGGTCTGGCACGAAGCGTGGCTGCGCCACTGCGGCGCCGACGCTTTCCCCGTGTTCCTCGCCCTCCGGTCACCCGGCGAGGAGGAGGGCGAGGCGCCACTCCTGGGCGTTATCCCCCTCGATGTCGGGCGTTCGGAACCGCGCTTCCTCGGCGACCCCGGCCTGAGCGACCACTCCGGTGCGCTGATCTCCCCCGGGCAGGAGGTGGGGGCGGCGGCCGCGCTCATCGAGTGGCTCATGGAAGACCTGTCTCCGAACTTCGAGGCGTGGGGACTGCCCGAAGGTGGCCGCCTCCGTCCCGCTCTCCTCGCTGCCGCCGCCCGCTACGGCTGGAGCGCGGTCGAGGAACCCGAAGCCGTCACGCCTACCGTCGAGCTGCCGGACACGTGGGAGGCGTACGTAGCCGCGCTCCCGAAGAAGTACCGTCACGAGCTGCGCCGCAAGCTCCGCAACCTCGAACGCGCCGGCGACGTCGGCTTCGTGTCGGCGACCGCGCCCGGGGAGGTAGCCGAGGTGACGGAGGGCCTGCTCGCGATGATGCGCGAGAGCCGCGAGGAGAAGGCCGTCTTCCTCACGCCCGAGCGGGAAGCCTTCTTCCGCGACCTCGCGACCGGGCTCAGCGACCACGGCCTCGCACGCATCGCCACCCTCACGTTCGACGGCCGCCCGGCCGCCCGCATCTTCGCCCTCGAAGGCGGCGGCACGACGATGCTCTACAACAGCGGCTTCGACCCGTCCCTCTCTCGGCTCGCCGTGGGCCTCCTGTCGAAGGCCCTCCTCGTGCGCGACGCCATCGAGCGTGGCCGCGACGCCGTCGACTTTCTGCGCGGCACGGAGCCGTACAAGCGCCACCTCGGCGGCCGCCCCCGCGACATCGTCACCGTGCGCCTCTCGGGAGCGTGATGGGGGTCAGGTGAGTCTGTGGATCGGCGCTATTCGTTCCCGCCTGATCAGTGCTTCTGCTGAGAGCGACTCGTGCCGGGCGAGTTCGCCGATTCTGGTCCACAAGCTGTCGGGCGTGGCGGAAGGCTTGTTCAACACCCATAGTTGAGCCCTGCGACGGTCCAGGTGCCGCACGATCTGTGGCGCATGGATCATCAACAGGCCTGCTGCCACAAACGGGTCGTTGTTGGTTCCACGGAAGACCACGAGAGTCAGCCGTGTCTGGCGAAGGACGACCATCTCCTTTGGTTGGCTGAGCATCCCCGCGTCGAGAGTGATGAGTCCGTCTACTCCTCCGCGACGCCTGATCTCCCGGAGCACCTCCCAGTCGTCATGGTCCCTGATGAGGTCGGGATGAACGTCCCGCAAGGGACGGAGGTCAATGTCCGGCAGGTCGGGAATTGAAGGGTTGGGGAAGTCCTGATCCAGCAGGAAAACCGCCTTCCGGGGACGGGTCACGCGGCCAGCCTGGACTCGTTTCGTTGGAGTTGTCTCTCGAGGCGAACGGCCCGCCTGATGGAGAGCTCGCTGGCGTCGGGGTAGAGGTCGGCGAGTTGCTCCAGTCGATAGCCGCGTTCCCAGAGAGCCCTAAGCACCCGCGTCTCTATGCGCGTGTCCTGCACATGGGGCTCACCCGAGAGCTTCCCGGGGATGATGCTGATGCCCTTCGCTGGAGCCAGAAGGTGCGGTCCGACAATGCCCTCATCAATTGAGAAGGGATGGAGGATGTCCCGCATTACCTCCCCGCTTACTCTCTGGCTCCACCCTCGGCGCGCCTCCGTGAGTACGCCCTTCGTCTCTAGGTGGGGAATCCCGGAAGGGTCGACCGACAGGACAACGCTCTGCGAGGTCAGGGCCTGACCGAGGGTCACCTCTTCCGACTCGATACGCTCGATTAGCGCCCTCACCTGCGCCATTGAGGTGGGCTTGCGTTCGTCCCGCGGGTGTCTCAGCCAATAGACAGCGCGCGCGGCGACAAGGTCAGACCAAGACCAGAGCTTCACCCGCTCCGGCGAGATGCTTGGGACAACAACCTCTTGTTGCGCCCACTGATAAAGAGTTCTCAGCGGCACGCCCGCCAGTGCGCTGGCGCGAGGAGCTGCGTAGACACCACGGCGTGCCGAATACATGTGAGCATGATAGGCGCTACGCTATCGGGACGCTCATGCGAATAGCGCAGGTCTCCTACCACACGAATCCCGTGGCCCCGCTCGGCGGGCGCCACACCGGCGGGATGAACGTCTACGTCCACGAGCTCTCGCGCGAGCTTGCCCGGCAGGGGAACCACGTCGACATCTTCACGCGCCTCGACGGCGAACGGCCCGAGGTGACGGCCCTCGCGCCGAACCTGCGGCTCGTGCAGCTCCCCGCCGGTCCGGCGGCGCCGCTCGACAAGGCCCTGCTCACGCCCTACGTGCCCGCCTTCGTCGCCGAGATGAACCGCTTCGCCGCCGGCGAGGGCCTGTCGTACGACCTCGTGCACAGCCACTACTGGCAGGCCATCGCCGCGGGGGAGCCCTTCGCGCGGGCACAGGACGCCCCCCACCTCGTCATGTTCCACACCCTGGGCGAGGTGAAGAACCGGGCGCGCGTCTCCGAGGAGGAGCCGGGCGAACGCATCCGCCGCGAACGCGAGCTCGCCGCCTCCGCGGACGCCATCATCACGGCCAGCGGCCACGAGCACGACCTGCTCGCACGCTACTACGGCGCCGACCCCGCCCGCATGGTCAGCATCCCCTGCGGCATCGATACCGACCTCTTCCGCCCCCGCGACCGCGACGAGTGCCGCCGCGCGCTCGGCATCGAGCCGGACCGTCCCGTCCTGCTCTGGGTCGGACGCCTGGAGAAGCTGAAGGGCGTCGACATCCTCATCGACGCCGTCGCCGAGCTGGAGGACCCGGAGGTCCTGCTGCTGGTCGTCGGCGGCGACGAGCACGGCGAGGAGCTGCGCGCCGAGCTCGAGGAGCAGGCGCGCGAGGCCGGCCTGGCCGGGGGCGTGCGCTTCACCGGCGCCGTCCCCCACGAGGATCTGCCCGCCTGGTACAGCGCTGCCGACGTCTGCGTTGTGCCCAGCTACTACGAGAGCTTCGGGCTGGTCGCCGTCGAGGCGATGGCCTGCGGCACGCCCGTCGTCGCCTCGCGCGTCGGCGGGCTCGTCTCGACGGTGACCGACGGCGTCAACGGCTACCTGATCCCCTGGCGCTGTCCCGAGCCGTTCGCCGAGAAGCTCGAGGTGCTGATCCGCAACCCCGAGCTGCGGGCGAACTTCGCCCGCGCCGCCCGCGACTCCGTCCAGCGTTTCCGCTGGGACGAGGTCGCCCGACGCATGGAGGACCTCTACCGGGACGTCATCGCCGCCCGCGCGAGCGAGGAGGTTCCGGCATGACGCTCGCCGATTCCGTCCGCGCCGTCGGCCGCTGGTTCGCCGGCCGCGAGCAGGAGCCCGAGCCCGACCCCAACGCCCTCGGCACCCCCGAGCGTGCGATGGTCGTGATGGCCCACCCCGACGACGCCGAGTTCGTCTGCGGCGGCACCGTGGCGCGCTGGTGCGCCGAGGGCTCCGAGGTCGTCTACGTCGTCGTCACCGGCGGCGACAAGGGCACGCACGATCCCGAGATGCGCCCGGAGAAGCTGGCCGCCATCCGCGAGGAGGAGCAGCGCGCCGCCTGTCGCGCCCTCGGCGTGAAGGAGTGCGTCTTCCTCGGCCACCCCGACGGCCACACCATCGACGAGGAGGAGTTGCGCGGCCAGATCGTGCGCCTCATCCGCATCCACCGCCCCGACGTGATCGTGACCTGGGACGCCTTCCGCCGCGGCTTCAACCACCGCGACCACCGCAACGTCGGCATCCTCACCGCCGACGCCGTCTACCCGCTCGTGCGCGACCGCCTCTACTACCCGCGCGACGAGGAGGACGGCCTCCCTTCGCACCAGGTCAACGAGGTGCTCTTCGCCGGCAGCGAGGACGCCGACTACACGGTCGACGTGACCGACCACTGGGAGACGCGCCTCGAGGCCGTGCTCTGCCATACCAGCCAGATTGGCGGTCGCACGCGCGAGGACTTCCTGCGCCTGCGCGAGGAGATGATCGCGCGGCAGGGCCACGCCCGCATGGAAGAGCGCTTCCGGCGTTGGTCGATCCGCCGAGCCCCACCGCCGCCCCGCGAGGCTGCCAACCCGCAGGCTCGCAGCTAGACCGCCCCGAACCCCTCCGCCCCGCCCCGCAGGGCGATGCCGCCCGCACGGATCGTGACCTCGCGCCCAGCCGAGGCAGTGGCCGTGCCAAGACGCCAGCCCGCGATGCCGCAGGCCTCGCCCAGCGCGAGGGCGCGCTCGGCCTGCGTCTCCGGCACGACCGCGCAGAAGCCCGCGCCCATGTTGTATTCGGCGTACATGGTCGCGTCGTCGAGTCCGGCGAGGGCCTGGATGACCGTGAAGATGGCCGGGACCGGCGGCAGCGCCTCGATGTCGAAGCCCGCCTCGGCCTCGAGGCGGCGCAGGTTGAGGAAGCCGCCGCCCGTCACGTGGAACAGCGCCCGCACGTCGAGCTCGCGCAGCAGGGCCATGGCCAGGTCGACGTACATGGCGGTCGGTTCGAGCAGCTCCTCGCCGAGCGTGCGCCCGAACTCCTCGACGTGGCGGCCCAGCTCCCAGCCGGCTTCCCGGAACGTCCGGCGCGCCAGCGTGAAGCCGTTGCTGTGGATGCCGGACGAGGCGAAGCCGACGAGCGCGTCGCCGGGGGCGACGCCAGCGCCCGTGAGGATGCGGTCGGTCTCGACGAGCCCCGCGCAGGTGCCGCCGAGGTCGAAGGCGCGCCCGGGGACGGCGCCCCGCAACATCTCCGGGACGCGCGCCGTCTCGCCGCCCGGGATGGAGATGCGCGCCCGTCGCGCCCCCTCCCGCAGCCCCGCTGCGATCTCCGTGAGGAACGCCTCCTCCATCTCCTCCACGAGCATGCAGTCGACCATCGCGATGGGCTCGGCGCCCACGCAGACGATGTCGTTCGCGTTCATGGCGACGCAGTCGATGCCGGCCGTGTCGTAGGTGCCCATCGCCTGCGCCACGAGCGCCTTCGTGCCGATCGTGTCGGTGGCCAGCGCGAGCGCCTGCGGCCCGCCCGTGTCGATGACCGTGGCGTAGTGCCCGAACCCCAGAAGAGGCCGCGCCCGGCCCGAGAACGCGAACGTCTCGGTGAGCAGTTGCAGGCCCTCGGGGAGGGTGTCGGCGCCGGCGTCACCTGCGGTGGCGGTCACGCCCGCACGCTACCACGTTCCCCCGTGGCGAGCCTCCGGCTGCGCGCGAAACATCGTTGAAACAATGGGCGCGCAAGATACGCGCCACTCAAGCGGATGCTGCCCCGCGCCCGGTGCGCGGGGTCGCGGGGGGTGCGCGTGTCCGACTTCCAAATCGACGCTGGCAACACGGCCTGGATGCTGGCTGCCTCGGCCCTGGTGCTCTTCATGACGCCGGGGCTGGCGTTCTTCTACGGGGGACTCACCCGTAGCAAGAACGTCGTGGGCACCATCATGCATTCGTTCATCACCATCGGCGTGGTGGGCGTGCTCTGGGTCGTCGTCGGCTATTCGCTGGCCTTCGGCCCCGACCAGGGGCTCGGCCTCATCGGCAACCTCGACCACTTCGGCCTTCGCGGGGTCGGCGTCGATTCCGGCGCCGGGGGCGTGCCCGACCTGCTCTTCATGGCCTTCCAGATGATGTTCGCCATCATCACGCCCGCGCTCATCACGGGCGCCTTCGCCGAGCGTGCCCGCTTCGGGCCGTTCCTCCTCTTCATTGCCCTCTGGTCGCTCATCGTCTACGCCCCCATCGCCCACTGGGTGTTCGGCGTGAACGGGTGGCTCAACACCTTCTCCGGCGAGGGCGTTCCCGCCGACATCGGCATCAACGGCCTCGACTTCGCCGGCGGCCTCGCCATTCACGTGAACGCGGGCGTGGCCGCGCTGGCCGCCGTCTTCGTCTTCAAGAAGCGCCGCGGCTACGGCGTCGAGCCCATGGAGCCGCACGACATCACGATGGTGGTGCTGGGCGCGGCCATGCTCTGGTTCGGCTGGTTCGGCTTCAACGCCGGCAGCGCCGTGGGCGCGAGCGGCCAGGCCGTCTACGCCTTCGTCAACACGAACGTGGCCGCCGCCATGGCGGCCCTCACCTGGACCCTCATCAGCTGGAAGGTGTCCGGGAAACCCAGCGTGGTGGGCGCCGCCTCCGGCGCCGTCGCCGGACTCGTCGCCGTCACACCCGCCTCCGGCTACGTCGAACCCATGGAGGCGCTCGCGATCGGCTTCGGCGCGGGGCTCTTCTGCTACTTCGCCGTGCGCCTGCGCCAGTACCTCCACTTCGACGACTCCCTCGACGTCGTCGCCGTCCACGGCGTGGGCGGCCTCTGGGGCGCGATCGGCACGGGCCTCTTCGCGACGGCCGTGGTGGGCGCGCCCGAGTTCCGCGAGGGGCTCATCCACGGCCAGTGGCGCCTGCTCTGGGACCAGATCGTCGGCATCGGCGCCGTCAGCGCCTACTCCTTCATCGTCACCTTCATCATCCTCAAGGTGCTGGACATGACCATGGGCGTGCGCGTCAACGAGGAGGATGAAGAGGTCGGCCTCGACGTGACCCAGCACGGCGAACGCGCCTATCAGAGCGATGAGGCCGGTATCGCCATCCCGGTCGGTATCATCGAACCGGCGCCGGATCCCGGCGAGCCGGAGATCGGCAGGAGCGAGTCATGAAAAAGATCGAGGCCATCATCCGACCCGAGCGCATGCACGAGGTGAAGGACGCCCTCGAGGAAAAGGGCATCCACGGCCTGAACATCATCTCCGTTACCGGCCGCGGCGCGCAGCGGGGCATCGCCCACCAGGGCCGCGGCGGCGAGACCATCGTCGTGGACCTGCTGCCCAAGATGAAGATCGAGATGGTCGTGAGCGACGACGCCGTCGAGACCGCCATCAGCGCCATCATCGAGGCCGCCGGCACCGGCAACATCGGCGACGGCAAGATATTCGTCATTCCCGTGCAGGAAGCCATCCGCGTCCGCACGGGCGAGCGGGGGGATGTGGCGCTCTGAGCGAACGCGACATCCAGCCGTAACACGAACTTCATCGCTACGGCCCCGGGAAGCGTTGCCCATACGCCCCGGGGCTGGCGATGATCCACCGGTACATCCCTGCGCCCCCGCGGGCGCGCCAGATCACGGTCCCAGCGAGGTAACGCAATGACGACTCCCGAAGAAGTTCAACAGCTGATCGCCGACCAGGGCGTGCAGATCATCGACGTGAAGTTCACGGACCTGCTCGGTGCGTGGCAGCACTTCTCCGTGACCCCCAGCGAGTGGAGCCCGGATACGTTCGAGGAGGGGCTCGGGTTCGACGGGTCCAGCATCCGCGGCTTCCAGGGCATCCAGCGCTCGGACATGATCCTCATCCCCGATCCGGACACGGCGGTGCTCGACCCCTTCGCCGCCCACACCACCCTCAGCATCACGGCCGACATCAAGGACCCCGTGACCGCCGAGGGCTACCACAAGGACCCCCGCGCCGTCGCCCAGCGCGCCGAGGAGTACCTGAAGCTGACGGGCGTCGCCGATGAGTCCTTCTGGGGCCCCGAGGCCGAGTTCTTCGTGTTCGACAGCGTCAGCTACGACTCCGAGCGCGACACGGCCTTCTACCGCGTCGACTCCGTCGAGGCGGCCTGGAACACGGGCGTCGACATGGAGCACGAAGGCGGCCCCAACCTCGGCTACAAGACCGAGCACAAGGAGGGCTACTTCCCCGTTCCCCCGCGCGACACCCTGCAGGACCTGCGCACCGAGATGGTGCTGAAGATGCAGGAGGTCGGCATCCAGGTGGAGATCCACCACCACGAGGTGGCCACCGCCGGCCAGTGCGAGATCGACATGCGCTACGCGCCCCTCGTGCAGATGGCCGACAACCTCCAGTGGTACAAGCACGTCGTCCGCAACGTCGCCCGCAACGCAGGCAAGACGGCCACCTTCATGCCGAAGCCCGTCTTCGAGGACAACGGCAACGGCATGCACGTCCACCAGTCGCTCTGGAAGGACGGGGTCAACCTGTTCTTCGATAAAGACGGCTACGGGATGATCTCGGAGACGGCGCGCTACTACATCGGCGGGCTGATCAAGCACGGCCCCGCCCTCATGGCCTTCTGCGCCCCCACGACGAACTCGTACAAGCGGCTTGTGCCCGGCTACGAGGCGCCCAACGTGCTCGTCTACAGCGCCCGCAACCGCAGCTCCGGTATCCGCATCCCGATGCTCTCCGCGAACCCGAAGTCGAAGCGGCTCGAGTTCCGCTCGCCGGACCCGACCTGCAATCCCTACCTCGGCTTCTCCGCCATGCTCATGGCGGGGCTCGACGGCATCGCCAACCGCATCGACCCGGGCGACCCGGTCGATGACGTCGACCTCTTCGAGATCGACCCGCATGAGCACGGCTACCCCGTGCTCCCCGGCTCCCTCGGCGGCGTCCTCGACGCCCTCGAGGAGGACCACGACTTCCTGCTCCAGGGCGAGGTCTTCGACGAGGACCTGATCCGCACCTGGATCGACTACAAGCGTGAGAACGAGGTGGCCGCGGTCGACATCCGCCCGCATCCGCACGAGTTCTCCCTCTACTTCGACGCCTAGCGGCCGTTCGGAGTCAGGCACAGACAAGGCGCCGGCCCCAGGGCCGGCGCCTTCGCGTGTCCGGGGGGCTGGGGTAATTCCCCGATCGGCTCGATAGGATCGGAGTCGTGGGGCCCCTTTGCCGTTGAGTCCACCAGTTGCCTGGCGGAAGGCGCTGTTCCCCTGGCGTGTCGCCACCCTGGGCGCCGGCGGGGTGTTTGGCTTTCTAGCTACGCAGGCGGGGGGTTTCCCCGGCCTCATGTGGGTGCCGATCGTAGCTGCACTCTCGCTGACGACAGGGTTTTCGAGCCCCAGCTGCCCGCAGGTCGAGCGGCACCTGACTGGCTGGGTGCTCGCCACTGCTGTCGTCCTCCTCGCGGTGGTCGCCTTGGCTGCGTTCCCCTACAACGGCGGCGTTCTGGAGGCTTCAAGCACCGAAGTTGGCGGCTCCCAGGAGCAGCACCGCGATGGCATCAGAGTGCTGGGCTTCTCGGCCTTGGTCGCCGCTGCCGTTCTGGGAACCAAGGGCATTCAGTTGCGGGTGAGGCGGGTCCCCTTCGGCTGGTTGGAGATCGGATCGATCATTGGGGTCGTTCTCTTGCTCGGAACCGGGCTCTTCTTGCTGGTGGCGTCGGTCTGGTTACATCCCGATTCCTGGCCGTGACCTGACTCCTCGCGGCTGCCTTTCCGTAGGCCCCTGCTGGTCCCTTCCCCTCGCTGGGTCGTTTTCCGGGAAGTCGACCTTCCCCTAGGCTTCGAGCGTGCTCCTCGACGCGGTCCTGACCGTTGGCGGCCTCGCCGTGCTGCTCACCGGGGCGTGGCTTCTCGTGCGCTCCGCCTCCCTGCTGGCGATGACCTTCGGCCTGTCGCCCCTCCTCGTGGGCGCGACGGTGGTCGCCTTCGGGACATCAGCCCCCGAGTTCGTCGTGAGCCTCGTCGCGGGGCTCGAGGGCTCGGGGGACCTCGCCGTCGGCAACGTGTTCGGCTCGAACATCACGAACGTCGCCCTCGTCCTCGGGCTCGCCGCCGTCATCCGGCCGATGGACGTGCACCCCCGGCTCCTGCGCTGGGAGATGCCAATCCTGCTGGGCGCGACGGTCGCCATCGCCGTGCTCGGCTTTACCGCCGGTATCGGGCACATCGCCGGGGCGCTCCTCTTCGTGGCGCTGCTCGCCTTCATCGGCCTCTCGCTCTGGCGGCAGCCGGACGCCGCCGAGACGCTCGCCGCCGACCACGTCCCGGCAGCGCACGACCCGCTCACGGGTACGGAAATCGCCCGCGAGGCGGTGCTCCTCCTCCTTGGCATCGGCGGCCTCGCCCTCGGCTCCGAGCTCGCCGTCGAGGGGGCGTCCGGGATCGCCATGCGCGCCGGCATCAGCGAGGTCGCGATCGGCGTCACGGTGATCGCCATCGGCACGAGCCTGCCGGAGATCGTGACGACGGCCGTCGCCGCCTTCCGCGGGAACCACGACATCGCCCTCGCCAACGTCGTCGGCTCCAACATCTTCAACCTGCTCGGCGTGCTCGGCCTGACCGGCGCCGTGACGACGCTCTCGATCGACAACTCTCTCTACGTCTTCGAGGTCCCCGCCCTCGCCGTCTCGACCGTCCTGCTCTTCGCCCTCTCCTGGACGGACACGCACCTCAATCGCCGGGAGGGCGCCGTCCTCCTGGCCGCCTACGTGGCCGTCGTCGCGGTCGTGCTGGTGCGCGGGGCCAGTTGACGTCCATGGCCCCTGTATTGATACTGAGTATCAACAAGGTCGGGTAACATAGGCGCACGGTCACACAGCAGTTACTCGCGGGTTGTTTCCTTGAGCAGCACGGACACACCGTTGCAGGCGCCGTCGATCGACGCAGGCTGGGTGGAGGCGGCCGGGGCGTTGATGAACGACCAGTGCTGGTGCTGGGGGCAGGATGTCCTCTACGCCCGCGGCAATCTGCTCATTCGCTACGGACTGGAGCGCATCGCCGCGCCGGGCGGGCGAACGGCGGGCTACACCCGCTCGATCGACGATGGCGGAAGTGTCTGTCTGCGCGGGCCCGGGGTGCTCTACTCGAGCGGGGGCGCGGGCATTCTCCTTGGTCGATTCGACGTGCTCCCGCGACTCGCCACCGGCGACGCCCCTCCACTGGACAGATGGATTGAGAAGGGTCTCAGCGCCTTTCCGCTCGCTGCGGCGTCTGAGGAAGGGATTGCGGAGGCATGCCGGCTGGTGCCCGAGTTGTGTGCCTGGATTGCCGCCTACGAGATCTGGATAGCGGAGACGGTGGGCGTCGAGCATCGCGAGCGGTGCCTCCAGCGCTGGCCGAAGCGCACGACGCCGGCGGGGGAGTTCGCCCAGCACTGGAGCGCGCTCGGTCGTGCCTTCCCAACCGGGGCGCCTTCCTATCGGTGAGCAGACGCGGGGGCGCCTGCCCCTCACCTCCCCCACTGGCCCCCTCCGACGCCAGGTGGCAGGCTGTCGCGGAACCACCCCCGGAGGTGACCCGTGCCCATTCCCGCACCCGAACGCTGGACCATGACCCTCGGCGACGCCATGTACACCATGCGCGCCATCCGCCGCTTCCGCCCCGACCCCATCGAGGAGCGCGACCTGCGCGACATCCTCGACGCCGCCCGCCAGGCCCCCAACGGCGGCAACGCCCAGCCCTGGCGCTTCCTCCTCGTGACCGACCCCGAGAAGCGCGCCGCCCTCGGCGAGCTCTACCACGAGGCCTGGTGGGCCAAGCGCAAGGACGAGGGCATCAACGGCCCCGAGGACATCCCGCCCGGCAAGGGCGTGCGCCAGTCCGCCATGCGCCTCGCCGGCGAGATCGGGAACACCCCCGCCTTCGTCCTCGTCTGCGCGACGGCGAGGGGCGCGGGCGCGGCCCAGTCCGTCATCCCCTCCGTCCAGAACCTGTTGCTGGCCGCCCGCTCGATCGGCATCGGCGGCACGATCACGACGCTCCACGCCGTCGTCGAGGAGCGCGTCCACGAGCTGTTCGGCATCCCCGCCGAGGCGCAGGTCGTCTACTGCGTGCCCCTCGGCTACCCGCGCGGCCGCTTCGGACCGCTCACCCGCAAGCCCCTCGCGGAGGTCGCCGCCCTGGACTCCTGGGACAACACCCCCGACTGGCTCGCGACCTAGAGGCGCTAGCGCCAGCCTTCGGCCCAGTTGTCGAGGTTCGCCTGCAAGGACGTTTCCAGGGCGCCGTCCAGGAGGAACACGAGCTCCGGCGTAGCCGCCGTCTTGATGGAGAAACGGGCGGCGCCCTTCATCTCTCGCATCACCTTGATGGCGGTGAGGGGGAGCAGGTCGCCCTCCTGGGCCCAGGAGGGCCTGGTCCAGGGCTCGCTCACCTCGACCCCTTCATCGAGTCGCCAGGTCACCTCACTCCCTGGCTGGGGCTCGCCCGTCTTCAGCAGGAGGACGTGGAGCCCGGGGCTGGAGTAGAGCAGGAGCGTGGCCGTTCGCGCTCGCCCCTCCCCGTCACGCCACGGCTCGGACGTGATCCACACGGCAACAGCCCTCCGGAGGGCGCTGATGGAGTGCCCCGTCGCCATCCCACAACCAGCTTAGTCGGCGAAAACGTCCTCCCGGAGGTGACCGCTGAGCCGCTTTACGTACCGATCACTGCCCCTTTCCAGTTCCCATCCGCGGTCCTCCAGCAGGCGTTGGAGCGGCGCCGTCCGCTCCGTGAACGGCAGCTCCGCCGTGTGCGACCCGTGCGTGCCGGCGTAGTCGGCCGCCCGCTCGACCATCCACGCGTCCAGACCCCGCCCCTCGTACCCCGCCGCCAGCACCGGCTCGCGGATGGCGGCCAGACCGCCCCCCGTGTCCCGCGCCTGGATGACGCCGACCACCCGGTCCCCGTCGGAGGCGACGAACCAGCCCGGACGCGGCCCCTGCTCGAATGGCCAGGGGTCCTCGTCCGCCAGCGCCGCAATCGCCCCGGCGTCGCTGCGCCGCTGCTCCCGCACGGTCAGGAGGGGCAGTCGCCGCTCGACCGTGAGCACGGCGAGCGGCTCGCCCCGAAACGCCTCGTTCGCGCGCCCGATGGGCAGGTAGCCCAGCGCGGCGAAGTAGTCGGCCAGCCGCGGCTCGTCCGGGAGCCGCGCGCGCACGAGCCGCAGCCCCCCGTCCTGCGCCCGCGCCTCCACGGCCCGCACGAGCGCCCGCCCCGCCCCCGCCTCCCGCGAGGCCAGCAGGTCGAAGCTCGCGATCCCCTCCTCCTCCCCCCGTCGCACCACCCCGACGACATCGCCGTCGCACTCGGCCAGCAGGAACGCCTCGCCCGTCTGCATGCGCACGGCGAGGTTGGCATCGGAGGGCGGTTCCGGCTCCGGGTAGCACGCGCTCGACCCCGCGAACGCCTCCGCCAGCAGCTCCGCCAGCTCGGGTGCGTCGTCGCTGTCGGCGGCACGAACGGCGAAGCGGCTCACGCGCCCATCCTAGAGGCCGCGCCGTTCTCGCGCGTCCGCCGCCCTCCGCAAGGGCGGAGGGGCTACAATGGCGCGCACACTTTCGGCGGCGCGCGCCGCCGCTCCCAGGGAAGGTACCGCCATGGAAGATGTTGTCCTCGCAAGCGGCGTTCGCACCGCTATCGGCACGTTCAACGGCTCGCTTGCCAACACCCCCGCCAGTGAGCTCGGCTCCACCGTCATCGCCGAGGCCGTCAATCGCGCCGGCGTCGACGTCGGCGAGGTCGACCAAATCGTCATGGGCATCGTTGGCCAGGTGGCCGAGGACGCCTACCTGTCGCGCGTCTCCGGCATCAGGGCCGGCATCCCCGTCGAGACGCCCGCGGTCAACATCAACCGCCTCTGCGGCAGCGGCCTCGAGGCCATCAACACCGCCGCCCGCTACATCGAGACGGGCGACGCCGACGTCGTCGTCGCCGGCGGCGCCGAGAACATGACGCGCCTGCCCTTCTACCTGCGCAAGGCGCGCTCCGGCTACCGCCTCGGCCACGACACCATCGAGGACGGCATCGTCAAGCTGCTCAGCGACCCCTTCGAGGACACCCACATGGGGATTACCGCGGAGAAGCTGGCCGAGGAGTACGAGATCTCCCGCACGGCCCAGGACGAGTTCTCCGCCGAGAGCCAGCGACGCGCCCTGAACGCCATCGAGCAGGGCTACTTCAAGGACCAGATCGTTCCTGTCACGGTGCGCGAGCGCCGCGAGGAGCGCGTCTTCGACACCGACGAGTTCCCCCGCGCAAGCACGCCCGACCAGCTCGCCAAGCTGCGCCCCGCCTTCAAGAAGGACGGCATGGTGACCCCCGGCAACGCCAGCGGCATCAACGACGGCGCCGCCGCCACGGTCGTGATGAGTGCGGCCAAGGCCGACGCCCTCGGCGTGAAGCCCCGCATGCGCCTCATCGCCCGCGCCGAGGCCGGCGTCGACCCGTCGATCATGGGCAGCGGCCCCATCCCGGCCGTGCACAAGGTGCTCGACAAGGCCGACATGTCGCTCGACCAGATGGACGTGATCGAGCTGAACGAGGCCTTCGCCAGCGTCGCCTGCGCCTGCTCGAACGAGCTGTCGCTCGACCCGCAGAAGACGAACCCGAACGGTGGCGCCATCGCCCTCGGCCACCCCGTGGGCGCGACCGGCACCATCCTGACGGTGAAGCTGATGCACGAGCTGGAGCGCACGGGCGGCCGCTACGGCCTGGTGAGCCTCTGCATCGGCGGCGGCCAGGGCATCGCCACCATCTTCGAGCGCCTCGACTAGGCGAGAAGAGCGCCGTGCTCCGCTTCGCTGCGCGCGGTTGAGTGGAGCGCTCGCTCCTTCGGCGCCTCGCTGAGGAGAGCGGCGGACTACGTCCGCCTGAGTGGAGCGCGCGGCTCCTGCCGCGCTGAGGTGGTGCCATGCCTGGGAGTGGTGGTCGAAAGCTTTAGGTACGGTCCCTAGATTTTGTGGACAGCAACGGTTATGCTTGCCTCGTGCCCGAGCCATCCAACGCCGACCTGCTTGCCAAGCTTGTTCAGCACGACACTGTGTTGGCGACCCATGCCTCCGAGCTGGACCACCTCTCCAGGCTCGTGAACGGGCATAGCGACTTGCTCCGTGACCTGCAGGATGCCCTGGTCGGCCACAGCGCCGAACTAACGGACATCCACGCAACCCTGGACAAGCACTCTGCAACCCTCGACAGGCACACGGCGATTCTTGACAGGCACACAGCGATTCTCGAAGGGCACACAGAGACCCTCGATGGGCATACGGCCATGCTGCAGGACCACAGCCGCCGGTTGACGAGCCACGGCGACATGCTGGCGACCATCCTCGCGACCGTGACCCGCATCGAGGCGCGCCTCGGCGAGCGCTAGCCCCCCGCCCCACTCAGCCGCCCGTCAGGGCGGCGCTCCACTCAGGCGGCGCAGCCGCCGCTCTCCTCAGTCGATCTGCGCGATGCGGCGCGCGTGACGGCCGCCGTCGAAGGGCGTGTCGAGCCATGTCGCGACGATGTCGAGCGCTGTCTCCAGGGTGACCATGCGCTGGCCGATCGAGATGGCGTTCGCGTCGTTGTGGCGACGCCCCATCTCCGCCGACTCGCGACTCCAGCAGAGGGCGCAGCGCACCCCCGCCACCCGGTTCGCGACGATCGCCTCGCCGTTCCCGGAGCCTCCGAGCACGATGCCGCGCTCGCAGTCGCCGCTGCCGACCGCCTCGGCTGCGGGGCGGATGAAGAGGGGGTAGTCGCAGGACTCGTCGGAGTCCGTGCCGAAGTCGACCGGCTCATGGCCGCGCTCGGCGAGGAAGGCCTTGATCGCCTCCTTGTACTCGTAGCCCGCGTGGTCGGAGGCGATCGCGATACGCATGGCGCGAGTCTACCGGCTGGGCCCGCAGGGCCAACGGCGGCGGCGGCGATCGCGGGACAGCAACAGGCCCCGGTTGCCCGGGGCCTGTGTAGGTCTCTTCGCGGTACCGCCTCCGCCCTGCACCCGTTCCGGGCTGGAGGCTTCCCGCTTCGGCCCGCGCTCAGCGGGCCTCAGTACTGCACGATCAGTACTCCGTGGAGGAGGTGAGTCTTTACGTGGTACACGTGCGACCTCCCTACGGTGTTCTGGCCTCACCTTACACCGGCTGTCAAGGTTGGGAAGTGGGCTTGCTGACCTACGCCTGGTCCGGATCGTCGAGCCCGAATGCCGTGTGCAGAGCGTTCACGGCCTGCCCCATGTGGTCCTCGTGAACGATGCAGGTGATGCGGATCTCGCTCGTCGTGATCAGGTCGATGTTCACCTCGGCGTCGGCCAGCGCGCGGAACATTCGCGCCGCGTAACCCGGCTCCGTCTGGATGCCGGCCCCCACGATGCTCACCTTCCCGAGGTTGGTGTCGGCGGTGTAGCCGTCGGCCCCGATCGCGTCGCAGATCTCGGACATGAGGCCCTCCGCCCGGCGCAGGTCCTCGCGCGCGAGTGTGAACGTGAGGTCCGTCAGGTTCCGTTCGCTCGCGTTCTGCACGATCGTGTCGACGCTCACGCCCGCCTGGGCGAGCGGCTCGAAGATCTGGGCGGCGATGCCGCGCCGGTCGGGCACGTGCCGTAGCGTCACCTTCGCGATGTCGTGGTCGTCCACGACGCCGCGGACGCGGTTGCGTTCCTCCATCTCGGGACCTCCATGGATGAGGGTGCCTGGCGCGTCGACCATGCTCGACGCGACCAGGACGGGCATTGCGTTCACCGCCGCCAGCTCGACGGCGCGGCTGTGCATCACCTGCGAGCCCTGCGTCGCCATCTCCAGCATCTCTTCGTAGTGAACGTCGGTCAGGCGGCGGGCGTTGGGGACCATGCGGGGGTCGGCCGTGTAGACGCCCTCGACGTCCTTGTAGGTCTCGCAGCGATCGGCGCCCAGGGCGACACTCAGCGCGACAGCCGTCAGGTCGCTCGCGCCGCGCCCCAGCGTGACGTAGTCGGCCTCCTCGGTGACGCCCTGGAAGCCCGCCACGATGGGGATGCGCCCGGCGCGCAGCTCCTCCTCGATGCGGTCGGCGTCGATGCGCTGGATGCGGCCGGAACCGTGGGACGCGCGCGAGTAGATGCCCGCCTGGCTCCCCGTGAGCCCCACCGCCTCCTGGTCCATGGCGTGCAGGGCCATCGCCAGCAGCGCCGCCGACATGTGCTCCCCCGTGGCGAGCAGCTGGTCGAGTTCGCGCGGGTCCGGGTCGGGCGAGACCTCGAGGGCGAGGTCGATGAGCTCGTCCGTGCGGTTCCCCATGGCCGAGACGACCACGACCACCTCGTCGCCCGCGCCCACCCGGCCCGCGACCTGCCCGGCCACGTGCCGGATGCGCTCCGCATCGGCGACGGATGTCCCCCCGAACTTCTGCACGACCCGCATGGATCAGAGGATGCGCCAGCGCATCCTCACGCGCGAGGGGGGGCGGGCGGAGGCGAGGGGACACTGCTGTTGCACCGTCGGGCGCGATGGCCCCATACACATGAGTGCGGTGAGCAGCGGGTACACGCAGGATCGCTCATGTTGGGGGCTGGGCCCGCCGACAGTCGTACTGGAGGCGAGAGTAGCTCGGTTCCTTTGTCCGCCCGGTCTTCTTTGCATACGAACATTGTGTGGGGGCAGGCCCACGCCTACCATCGGGGCTCTATGGTTAGTGTGTCGGTGGCGCCTCTCGAAGCCGACCTCTCGGGTGCATACTCGACCGAACTCAGGCTAACGACCAACGGGCGGATCGTAGACTTCCTTGACCCAGAGAAGAGCCGTCCCAATACGCCCGAGGAGCGCGTGCGGCAGGTCTATGCGCGCCGGCTCCACTACGACTATGGCTACCCGAAATCCGTTATGGCGATCGAGGTCCCGATTCAGATAGGCGCAAGCGAACGCGGGGCTGCGGATATTGTGGTGTACGCGAATAGAGTTGCCGCCCAGACCCGCGACCAGAGCCAGATACGTATCGTCGTAGAGACGAAGGCGCCTGACAAACGGAGGGGGCTTATATCCCTAACTTGACGGGCGGCGCTTACCGCCGGCAGTAGGCCGCTTCGGCGTAGACGAAACTCAGCTCCCGCTGCCGGTTCCAGGGAGTGTGTTCGTACAGCCGCTCGCGCCCGTCGTAGTCGATGCTGAGGCGATAGGACTCCAACTCCGACTCCCAGTCGGGCACGAACCGCGTCCCGTACTCGTACTCAATGCCTTCCTCCTCTGGGAAGACGCACATGTCCCAGGTGGCCGTCTTGAGTTGGCGCTCGGCATCGGCATAGAGGAACGTGCCAACCGCGAAGTAGTCGTTCAGCCCATCATGGCTTGAGCCAGCCGCAAAGTTGGCAGGGATCGCAACGCAGTCGGGCGGAGGGAACAGATAGGCGACGTGCTCACTCTCCACCGCCTTCTCAGTGATGATGGCCACAGCGGCCCTACAGGCTTCCTCCAAGTCGGTGAGGTCCCCCTGTGGCGATGGGACAACGAGGATGATGTCGCCATAGCGGAAGGTCTCACGGCTGTTGAGGCCGCTCATGTCCAGTTCCACTGTGTCACCCCACCGGCTCGCTTCAGGGCGAGCGCTTATGAACAGGCGCTCTGCGTCGCTGGTGCTCTGCCAGACGCGAATCTCGAAGTTCGCTGTCTGTGAGTCCTGAGCGGTGACGATGGTGACGAGCGAGAGTGTGAGCGCTCCGATGAGCGCCACGATGATCCAGTGCTTGAACAACAGGGAGCCCCCTCCATGACCAGTGGTCAGGTCACTTGCGACGGTTCCCTGCGTTCACGGTGAGCCACAAAGGGGGCAAGAGATGTGCCCCGCCACTGGTGTGGGACTCACCGCAAAACTAGAACCGTCGCAAGGCCGGGGTATACGCGGGGTGTCAAGAGGGCGCAAGGCCAGCCGTAGAAGGTAAGCTCGTCGCATCACGAGAACCGGGAGGACTCAGAGCGTCATGGGCTGTGAGACGACCTGGGGGGAAGCCCGTCTTCAGTTCCGCCACGCCGTGGGGGGAAAGGGGGGCTGTGCGCCTAGGGCGAGACGCGGTAAACTTCTCACAGAACGGATGGGCTAATGACGACTACTGATCGCCTGCTCAAGACTTTTCAACGCAAGCCGTATGAGAAGGCCATTCGAGACACTGGTCTGCAAGATCACCAAGCAGAAGCCATCGCCGATGGCGTGGAGAAGGTCTCCAACGACACGGACGGCTATTACGGGGCCATGCTCAAGATTTGGGAAGGCCACGATCGGCGACTAGACCGGCATGAGGGTCTGCTGCGCCTGATCGCCCAAGCGCTTCACATTCCAGACGACCAGATCAACGCTGTTCTCAAGGATTAGGGCGGCAATGCCTGACCCGATACAGCCGGTAAGCCAGAACCCCCGCTACCAGGGTGCGACGCCCGAGGATGTGGCGAGGGCGCTCCTGCGCCCGCTACGAGTTCCGAGCCCCGGAGGGCAGGCCGTTGTCGGCGATGAGATCGCGGTAGAGAAGCCGCTTGCCGACAAGGCCGGCGACGACGTTCGTCATCTGAGCTAGCGTGTCCGCGTTGCGGACATTGTGCTTCCCCGCGAACTGACGCACGTACCGATCCAGATGCTTCGGGCTGATCTTGTGGTACGTGCCCTGATAGGACTTCTTCAGCATGGCCCAGAACGACTCGATGCCGTTCGTGTGCGCCTGCTCGATGACGTAGGTGCCTACCGAGTGCTGGACCGCGTTGTGCTTGTACTCGCCGGTGAGTCCCGTGTACGCGGCATGGCCGTCTGAATAGACCTGAGCGCCCTGCTCGGTGTGCTCTCGCACGAACCCTCGCAGCGTCTCGGGTGCCAGGTCGGTGATGGCCTTCGCCCGCACCTGACCCGTCTCGCGATCCTTCACGCCGACCACAGGAGCCTTGTCAGACAGACCGCCGCGCTTGCGACTGCGCTTGTGCGCGTGCCTGTTGGCGTCCAGGCCGCCGACGAACGTCTCATCAACCTCAACCGGGCCGGAGAACTTGCCCGCCTCCGGAGCAGCCCATGACTCGCGGATGCGATGGAGCATGAACCACGCAGCTTTCTGGCTGACTCCGATGTCACGATGGAGCTTCATCGAGGAGACACCCTTGAGGCTGGTCAGTTCGAGGTAGATCGCGATGGCCCACTTGCGAAGCGGAATCTTCGAGTGGGAGATGGCGGTGCCGGTGCGGACGCTGAAGTAGGAGCGGCAGTCCGAGCACCAATACGGCATCGGCTTTGCGTTCGGAACCTCTTTGGTCTTGGTGCTACCGCAATGCCCGCAGCCACGCACGTCAGGCCACACGAGCGACTCAAACCACTCGGTCGCTGCTTCCTCGGTCGGGAACATCTCGGTCAACTGAACGAGCGAGATTCCCTCACGGTGGGCCTTGCCTGGTGCGCTGCTTCTGGCCTTTGCCATGAACCAACCATAACAGGAAACAGCTAACTTGTCAAGTTAGGGTTATAATCCCCAACGAGAGGGGACTTATATACCTAGGTTGACAGCGTCGTCCGCTCGCTCTTACCGGACGACGCAGGCGAACACAGTCGCGCTTGAGTTGGACAGGTTGTTCTTCTCGCACCGCATGGGGATGCCGCCGATCAGCGCGTAGACGCGAGACACCTGCGTATGGCGCAGATCACGAGCCGTTGTGCAACCCAACTCACCGGATGTCTCGCTCTTTGGTATGAAGGATGCGTTGCAGTACGTGAAGGACTGACCACCAATCGTGGCAACGACCTCAAGGTCGAATGCGGACAGGTCCACTACGGGCTGTGCCGTCACCTCGACGCCGTAGTCACCGGTGTAGAAGTTCAGCCAGAGAGCCGCTTTCGTCGTTGTGCCCAGATCAATTTCAGGCGTCGGCTCGGGGGTTGCCGTTGGATCAGGCGTCACGACCTCAGTGGGGGTCGCTGTTGACGGGGCTGACTGCACCGGGGCGTCAACTGGTGCGGGCTCCGTACCGCCGCAGGCGACCAGCGCTAGCGCTGCCATGGCGACGGCAGCAATCATGATGTTCTTCATGGGTTACTCCTCTTTCTGGTTGGTCGGATTTCTCTTGCCTAGTTAGGGATATAAGCCCCAAACGGAGCGGTCTGAAACAGCTCCAATCGTATGTGTTTGCCAGCTCTGCCGAGGGCAGTGTCTGGATGAACTCCCAGGACGCGCCTGTCTATTGGCGGCGCATCGACGACCCCGGTCCGCGGCTGCAGGAGTGGCCGAACCTGCCTCGCCATGGGGAGGTGTGGGACAACGTCGGCCTACATACAAAGGAAGGGCTTCGTGCGCCCCACAACCTTGTGGAGACTTTCCGCCGCTGCCACAACGCTCTTTACCGGCGCGGTATCGACTCGGAAGACATTGCCATGGACATGGTCCGAATCATCCTCGCCAAATACCAGGATGAGCGGAACCCGGGTCGTGAGTGTGAATTCCGATGCGTGCCGCTAGAACTCCAATCGAGCGCTGGGCGGCAGCGCGTTGCTCAACGCGTGCACAACTTGTTCCTAGTCGCCCGGAATGACGCTCCTGAGGTCTTCGGCGCTGACGAGGTGATTACGGCTGGAGACCGCGAGGTTGCTACGGTCGTCTCCGAACTGCAGGACTTTCGGTTCGTGCCCGAGCAGGAGACTGATGAGGTCTACGACATTGTAGGGGCGGCCTACGAGGTCTATGTAGGGGCGCACCTTAAAGGTGACAGGGGGCAGTACTTTACCCCTAGGCTGGTCGTTCAACTTCTGACACGTATGGTCGCCCCGGGCGAGCAGGACACGATTCTTGACCCGGCGATGGGGTCCGGTGGCTTCCTCATCACCGCGATGCGGATGACTACGCAGAAGATCAACCGCAGCTCGCGCAGTGAGACCGCCAAGAGGGCCACTGTCACCACAATGCAGCGTCGGCTCTTTGGCATTGACCAGTCGCCCAAGCTCGTCAAGGTCGCGCGGATGAACATGATCCTCGCGGCTGACGGGCGGGCCGGGTTAGTCAGGGGCGATAGCCTGCACCGACTATCCGACCTCCCCCCATCCTTCCTCCCGCGCTCGGCTGTTGCGCCGAGCGTCATCCTCACGAATCCCCCATTTGGCGCTACCACTGAGCACAGAATCACGCCGGAGAACGATCCCGAGGTGTTGGCCCAGTTTGACCTCGGGCACGTGTGGCGGACGGACGCAAACGGCCGCCTCCAGCCTACGGAGGAACTCTCAGCTGAGGGCGCACCCCCCGAGTACCTGTTCGTTGAGCGGTGCATCCGCTGGCTAGCTCCTGGTGGCAAGCTCGGGATGGTCGTGCCACGCGGGGTGCTTGACAACGACAAGGCGTTCCCGCTGCGGACGCTGCTGCTACGCGAGACGCGTGTGCTCGCTGTCGTCAACTGCCACGACGACACGTTCAAGCCGCACACCGGTACGAAAACTGCGCTGCTTTACTGCGAGAAGAAGCCAGTTCCCACGGACGATGACGACGACTACCCGATCTTCATGGCCATCTCGCAGGGTATTGGGCACGACGGGGTTGGGAAGCCGATCTATCGAACCGACGCTAAGGGCGATCCCGTCCTCATCAATGACCAGCCAGTGCTCGACCAGGACACCGAGGACATATTCGAGGGCTGGCTCGCGCTTCGCGAAGGGCGTGAGTCACCCTCTGAGTTCTATTACCAAACCACCCGCAAGAAGCTGTCGGAGGGGCTGCACCTGAACCCGGTCCGGTACCTGCCGCGCTATGAGCAGTCGCGTCGTGATGCACTCGAAATTGGCGAGCGCGATGGCTGGAAGGTGGTGCACCTGGGCCAGATCGCGCAGGTTTTCAACGGTCCCCGATTCAAGCGTCCCTATGCCGAAAAGGGCGTGACTACAGGACCAGGGATAGTCAGGTACTTCACCGGGACGGCAGCCACGCAGACGCGAGCTGAGAACGTCAAATACCTAGATCTCGGCAAGGCCAACGCCCAGCAAAGAAAGATGATCGACAAGCTCTACATGAATCGGGGAATGATCCTCATCAGCGACAGCGGCACTATTGGGCGAGTCGTATACGCGACGAGCCATCATGACGGCGTAGTTGGAACGAATAACCTGATCCGCGTTGTGATCGAGGACGAGGCGTTGCGGGGCTACGTTTATCAGTTCCTTCTCTCTCCAATGGGTCAGAATCAGCTCAAGGCGAACATCTACGGAGCGGTCGTAGACCACATCGAGCCCGCTGATGCGAAAGAAATCCTGGTTCCCTTGCCAGACGACCGTAAGGTAGTCGAGAGCCTTGGTCTCAAGGTGATTGAAGCCGTCGAACTTCAGGAACGGGCAAATGCACTCGAAAGCGCGTCTCGCCGTCAGCTCGCTGATGCACTTCCCCCCCTGAGCGCCACAGTCGACGTCCCTCCTGAAGGCGGGTAGTCGCCGAAATACCCCACCCAAACACCACGAAGGGCGCCCCTCAGGGGGCGCCCTCCGGATGGGGTGGCTAGGGGCCGGGGCTAGGGGCGGACGCCCGTCAGCCTGGCCAGGGCGAGGGTGTTGAAGAGCGCGAGGCCCGCGTACCACTTCACCCGCAGGCGCGTCGCGTCCTTCGTCTCCAGCGCGCCCACGCGGTCGACGGAGAGGCCGCTCGGCGCCGAGAGCCCCGCAAGGGCGCCCTCGCCGAACTGCATCGCGTACACCGTCGAGGCGTCGCGGCTGCTGCCCGCCGTCTGCGCGTCACTGATGTAGTCGTTGATGCCGAAGGGGATGCCGTCGTAGTACTGGACCATCCCCCCGAACTCGTCGCGACCAGCCTCCAGGAAGGTTCCCGCGTCACGCGCCAGCTCGTTCAGCTTGCGGCGCGAGCGGCGGCTCATCAGCAGCATGTGCGGCTTCCCCGGGCGCACCCTGTCGATCAGCTCGTCGAGCTTGGCCAGCGTCAGCGTCGCGCCGTTGTTGCCCATGCTCACCGCCTGGTCGTTCGCGCAGAGGCGGTCGATGCCGTCGAAGCTCTCCGTGTCGGTGGTCGCGTCGCCGGTGACGAACGTCTTGTCGAAGAGCCCCTGCACGGCCCGGGCCTTCAGCTGGAGCACGGCCGCCTCGAGGTCCTGCACGTTGGAGCGCGTCTCCTTGAGGAAGTTATCGATGTCGGCGTCGCCCCCGAGGATCTTGAGGGAGGCCGTCTGCTGGGTGAACGTGGGCGCGTCCTCGTCCCACTCGTCGCCCACGGCGTAGAAGTCGGCCGCCGGTGCCGAGTCTTCGCGGTTGTAGGTGAGGCCGTTGCCCGTGATCTCGATGAAGGGCAGCCGCTGCAGGATGGGGCTCTCTTCGGCCATCGTCTCGATGACCCCGGCGAGCAGGGTGTCGTTGCTGAGCTTCGCCGCGTCGGTGAGCGTCAGCGCCATGAATTGCACCTCCAGGTGTCCGGTGTTGGCGCCCACCTTCCGCCCGCCCGCGCCCACCTCCGACCCCGCCCTGTCACCGACCCCTCCACGCTTCCGCCGCTTCGGCCTGACCCTGCCCTTGTGCCCGACCCGCTCCTCCCCCTTCCCCACCGCCCCGCCCTGCGCGCGTACCAGGCGCGCGTCCTGCGCGGACTCCTGCGCGCCGTCGCCGCCCGCCCCACCGCGCCCCTGACGGTGCTGATGCCGAGGCAGTCGGGGAAGAACGAGATCGCCGCCGCGCTCGTCGCCTGCCTCCTGCGCGCGAACGCACACGAGGGCGGGACCGTGGTCGTCTGCGCGCCCACGCTCGACCCGCAGGCGCGAATCAGCGCCGACCGCATTCGTGCGGCCTTGGCCGCCACCGACCCGCTCGTGCCCGCCGACGGCCACAGCCGCTCGCGCGGCGACACCATCGCCGTGGGACACGCGCGGGTCGTGCTGCTCAGCGCGAACCCGCAGGCGAGCGTCGCCGGGCACACGGCCTCCATCGCCCTCGTAGCGGACGAGGCCCAGGACATCGACGAGGCCTGGTTCAACCGCCAGTTCCGGCCCATGGCCGCCAGCACGGGCGCGCCGACGGTTCTCTTCGGGACGGCCTGGAACGGGCGCACCCTGCTCGAACGGGCGGTCGAGGCGAACCGCGCCCGCGACGCCGCCTCGCCTCACGGTCCGCGCCGCCACCATGAGGCGAGCTGGCGCGAGGTCGCGGCGGTGCTCCCGGCTTACGGCGCCTACGTCGAAGCCGAGCGCGAGTGGCTGGGCGCGACCCACCCGCTCTTCCTGAGCCAGTACGAGCTCGTCCCCGGTGAGGTCGCGGGCCGCCTCCTGACGCGCGCCCTCGTGGCCGCCCTCGAGGGCGGCCACGAGCCGCTCTCCGCGCCCGAACCGGGCGAGCGCTACGTGGCCGGGCTCGACTTCGGCGGCGAGGGCGAGGACGCCGACGCCACCGTCCTCACGATCGCCCGAGCCGATGCGCCCGCCGGAGACCGAGGCGGGGTCGCCTGCCGCGTCGTCGCCCAGCGCGAGTGGCGGGGCGCGCCCTACGCGCGCGTCCTGGACGAGGTTCGCGCGCTCGACCGCCTCTGGCGCTTCGAGCGTGTCGGCGCCGACGCGACCGGTCTGGGCGCCCCGCTCGTCGCGCAGTTGCGGCCGCAGCTCGGCGCGCGCCTCGACGAGATCGTGTTCACGGCCGCCTCCAAGAGCGCGCTCGGCTACGCCCTCCTCGCCGCCGCCCGCACGGGAAGGCTTGCCCTCCCCCGCGACGACTGCAGCCCCGAGGCGCTCCGCTGCCGCGAGGAGCTCGCCGCCTGCGAGGCGTCGCTGGCGACCGGCGGGCGGCTCGCCTGGGGCAACGACCGGGGCCACGACGACTACGTCGTCTCGCTCGCGCTTTGCCTGCGCGCCGCCGAGTCGGCGGGCGCGGCCCGGGTGGCCTTGGGGCGGGCGCGGCGGTAGCCAGCGGGACAAAGGTTGCTCGCTAAATAGTACTGAATGTAGTATCATCCGATGGCGAGGCGGGAACGGCGTATCGAGCGGCTACGCCGTTCCCAGACCGATGTCTCGCCGGAGCAGCTGCGGACGGTGCTGGAGTCGGTGGGCTTCGAGTTGGTTCGCTCTCAGGGGAGCCACTATCACTATCGCCATCCCGCGTTCTCCAGACTTATCTCCATCCCCTACCACAAGCCTGTGAAGCGCTCATATGTCAAAGAGGTCCTGAGAGCCATAGACGAGGTGATGAACGATGACAGCAACTGAGAAGGTCACGACTGAGCGCAAACTCCCCCTGACTGGTCCTGTGCCGCCGGCCATCGCCGAGAAGGTCGCGGAGTACATGAAGCTGCCCTACACCATCACCATGGTGCGCGACGACTCCCCCGGGGGGCCTCCCGCATGGGTCGTCTGGGTTGAGGAACTGGACGGTTGCTTCAGTCAGGGCGATACCCCCGAAGAGGCTACCCGGATGATCCGGGAGGCGATGGAGGGTTGGCTTGAGGTGGCCGTCTCCTACGAGGACGACATTCCCCTGCCCAGGGACCACTTCCCCGAGCACAGCGGGAAGTTCCAGGTCCGGCTGCCGGTGGGCCTGCACGGGAAGCTGGCCGCCGTTGCGAAGGAGCAAGAGGTCTCCCTGAACCAGCTCGTGACCGCCATCCTCGCGGAGGGCGTCGGCTGGAGGCCCGCGGGCGAGCGCAAGGCTCCCCGCACGTGATCGGCCCCGTCCTCTATGCTTGATTCATGCCCGAGCAGTACGTCGCCACCGACAAGCGCACCGGCCTCGAGGTAGCCGTCACCGGGGAGTTTCCCCCGCACCACGACGACCGCATTCGCATCGCCCGCACCTGCACGCTCTTCACGCGCCTGCTCGCCACCATCCTCAGCAACGAAAGCGAGAGTGACCGGCGCGAGCAGTTCGTCGCCATCGAGACGCAGCTAGAGCTCGCCGAGGCCCTGATCCGCGGCGACCTCGAGGAGGTGCAGCGGCTCCTCCAGCAGACGATGGAGCGGATGGGCATGGGTCCGGAGCAGCTCGACGAGGTGGCGCGCCGCATCCTCAAGGAGTTCGGCGAAGGCGGCCCGCCCGACCTCTCCAACCTCGGCGACATCCGCGACACCGGCCAGGCCAGCCCACCCGACCTGGGCAGCCTCGGCGATCTGGATGACCTCGGCGACCTCGACCCCAACTCCCCGCCACCACCTTCCGACGACGACAGCCCCTCCGAACCCGAGGAGGACCGCCCCTAGGGTCCGCTACTAATCCGTCGCTACCGCTCGTTCCGACTTGGACACCTTGTCTTCGTAGATTGAGCGGACGGCGAAGTAGAGGTCCGGGTAGCCGGGCAGGCTGGCGCGGAACCATTCCGCTCCTTCAAGCGGAACGACTTCGAAAACGACCCATCCCGTTCGCACCTCCGCAGGCGACAGGGCGAAGGGGGCCAGGGGGAGCCCCTGAGCGCCCGCGGGGAGAGCGTCGTACTCCCGGCCGCTGTACTTGCCCTTCGCCAGCAGCGTCCAGGTGGGGAGCGAAGTGGCCTCGGTGCCGGTGTTCTTGACCCTGACCTCAGCGGCCAGGTACCTCATGGCGGGATTTCGCTCGACCGAGGGATCCGGTGGCTCCGCTCCAATGTAGGTGCCAAGGAGCGTGATGCGGAGTGACCTCCTGTCGTCGCCCTCGACCTCGATGGAGCCCGACGCGCCAATCTCCATGGGCACGTACACGCCGGAATCCCCATCGCCGCCGCTGAAGTGCCCGCGGAGGTCGGCGATGCCGAAGGCGACGGCGATCATCGGGATCGCGGCGAGTGTGGCGGGGGCCGTGCGGACGAGCGCGCCCCACGGTCCGGGAGGCGTCTCACGCCGGTTGGCGGGCGCGGGTCGATCCTGGAGGGCGCTGTCGTTGGTCCGCAGCCTTGAGGCGGCGAAGGCTTCGGCAAGTTGGTCCTGCCGCCGCGGACGTTCGACGGCGAGGTCCCAGGTGAGCGAGAGGGCAAGCACCACTGCGGCTGCGCCAAACAACCCGGCCACTGCGAAGAGTGCGTACATGAGGGTGAAGAGGAGAAGCGTTCCCGCGGCCACGAGGAGCACTACCGGAAGCGTCCGGAGGTATCGCAACCAGCGCACCTGGCGAGCCTACCACCCCTACGCCGGCTCGATGGTGGCCGTGAGGCCGCGCGACTCCAGCGCCTCGCGGTAGTGCTCCGCCGCCTCCCGGGGGCACTCGATGACCGTCGCCTGGCCCTCGTTGTGCGCTTCGAACATGATCGCCGCCGCCGCCTCCACCGTGAGCGAGGGCACGCACTGCACGAGCGATTCGATTACGTGGTCCATCGTGTTGTGGTCGTCGTTGTGCAGGACCACGCGGTAGGGCGGGATGAGCGCCAGCAGCGCCTCTTCGTCGACGGCCGTCTCCGGCGCCGCCGGCTCGGTCGCGCGGGGTGGGCGAACCGACGTCATCGTGGCGCCAGCCCTCCGAGGGCAAGGGCGGCCCGCTCGACCGTTGGGAACACGGCCAGGCCCGCGCCGATGAGCTCTTCGCGGACGGAGTCGATGAGCGTCCGCTGCCACTCGACCGTCAACTCCGTGGCGCCCAGCACCACCGCGATGGGGATGGGCGAGCCCGCGATCGCCTCTTGCAGGCGCGTGCACGCGTGCCGCAGGCGCCCTTCCGCCTCGGGGCGTCCGAGGAACCACTCCTCGCCCACGTTCGCGATGCCGAGGTCGTAGGCGCCGGAGCCCGCCATCATCGCGAGCAGGCCGTTCGCCGAGAGCCCGCTGCCCGCCAGAATCGACTGGTCGACCGGGTTCCGGACCCAGTCCGCCAGCGCCGGGGCTCGCTCCGCGACGCGTTCGCGCACCTCCGCCGGCAGCGGCGGGAGCGCGAGGCCCTGGGCCGCGCAGGCGTCCGCTGATTGCACGCTGCGGCCGCCTCCACCCCCGGCCACCGCCACCCGCCGCCCCCGCGGCCGCTCCAGCAGGGAGGCCGCGACCATCAGGTCGAGGAGCTGTTCCTGGCTGTGCGCCTCGATCGCCCCCGCCTGCCGCAGCATCCCCGACCAGATCGCCGCCTCGCCCGCGAGCGCGGCCGTGTGCGAGGCGGCCGCCCCCGCCCCCTCCGCCGACCGCCCCGCCTTCTGGATCACGACCGGCTTGCGCGAGGCCGCCCGCCGCAGGCCCTCGTAGAACCCTCGCCCGTCCGCCACCCCCTCCACGTAGGCGCCAATGACCTCGGTTCCGGGGTCGTCGGCGAGCCAGCCGAGCAGTTCGCCCGGGGTCAGGTCGAGGCCGTTGCCGTAGTTCGCCACCTTGCCGAAGCCCAGCCCCCGCGCCACCCCCCGGATGACGACCTCGACGGCATTGTTCCCGCTCTGGCTGAGGAACGCGACGTTGCCGGCGGTGCGCGGCAGGTCGGGACGGAACGCGATGCGCCCCCCCGGGTGGTAGACGCCCAGCCCGTTCGGCCCGAGCAGGCGCACGCCCCGTGCACGCGCCTTCTCGGCGATCGCCGCCTCCAGCGCCGCCGCTTCCTCGTCCCCGGTCTCGCTCAGCCGCCCCGTGAACAGGTGCAGGAAGGGGACGCCAGCCTCCCCACAGGCGTCGACCACGCCGGGCACGCCGTTCGCCGGGATGCAGCAGATGACGAGGTCGACGGCGCCGGGCACGTCCCCCAGCGCCGGGTAGGCGCGGTAGCCCGCGACTTCGTCGGCCCGTGGGTTGATGGGGTAGACCTCGCCCTCGAAGCCGAACTCGCGCAGCGCCCGCACGTAGTCGTGCCCCGGCGAGTCCACGTTCGAGGACGCCCCCACGACTGCCACCGCGCGGGGCGAGAAGAGACGGTGAAGGTCCTGCCCGGGCATGGCGCGATTGTAGGGCCCGCGTCGCTACGCTCTCGCTCCCCGACCCGCTACCCTGTTTGCATGACCGCCATGACCGGCCGCAAGCCCGACTGGCTGCGTGTGCGCTTCCCCGTGGGGGGCGGCTACGAGCGCCTGCGCGACCTGATGCGCGAGCAGGAGCTGCACACCGTCTGCGAAGAGGCCCGCTGCCCCAACATCGGCGACTGCTGGAACCGGGGTACTGCCACCTTCATGATCCTCGGCGACACCTGCACGCGCTCCTGCGGCTTCTGCGCCGTCACCACCGGGCGGCCCGGCGAGCTGGACCTGGGCGAGCCGAAGCGCGTCGCCTTCGCCGTCCAGCGCATGGACCTGCGCCACGCCGTCATCACCAGCGTGAACCGCGACGACGTGTCCGACGGCGGCGCCGGCATCTTCGCCGACACCATCCGCTGGACCCGCCGCCTCTCCCCCGGTACGACCATCGAGGTGCTCATTCCCGACTTCATGGGCAACTGGGACGCGCTCCAGACAGTCCTCGACGCCGCCCCCGAGATCCTCAACCACAACACCGAGACCGTTCCCCGCCTCTACGGCCGCGTCCGCCCCAAGGCGAAGTACGAGCGCTCTCTCGAGCTGCTCAAGCGCGCGAAGGCCGCCGCCCCCGAGCGCCTCACGAAGAGCGGTCTCATGGCCGGCCTCGGGGAGACGAAGGATGAGCTCCTCGCCGTCTTCGCCGACCTGCGCGCCCACGATGTCGACATCCTCACGCTGGGGCAGTACCTGCGCCCCGACCAGGACCACCTCCCCATCGACCGCTACTACCACCCGGACGAGTTCGATGAGCTTGGCGAGGCCGCTCGCGGGATGGGCTTCGCGCACGTCGAGTCCGGCCCGCTGGTGCGCAGTTCCTACCACGCCGAGGAGCAGGCCGCCCCCGTCCTCCCCCTCCGCCCCGTCGCCGCCGGCGACGAGCTGCTGCCGTTGGTGGACTAGGCGAAGTGGTAAGGCCTCCCTTGAGAGCGGTGTTGCTAAGCGCCGCCTTCGTCGTATCGCTTCTTGCGGGAGCCGTCCCGTGGCTGGCCGACAGCGATACCGCCCGGGCGGATTCGCCGCTGAAGTTCCAGGTTCGGGTCTGGCAGAACCTGGAGGACAGGGACGATGTCTGGGTGAGCGCCCGGCTGGTGGGCGGCTCGTGGAAGACACTGGGAACGACTCCGCTTCTGCTGGACGACGGGATCGAAGGCCGCTACCGGTACGGGCAGTTCAGGATAGAAGCGTCCCAGCGGCAGGATCCTCCCGCCTACATCGACGTGCGCATCTGGCAGAACCTGGAAGACCAGCAGCGCTTCGACATCAGCGCGCGACCTCAGGGGGCCTCATGGCTGATGTTGGGGAGGGTGGGGATCAGCCTCAACGACGGGCTGAGCACGAGCGGCCGCTATCGCTACGGCGACATCACCGGGACGATCCCGCTGTCGACGTTGCCGTGGTACCGGCTGGACGGTCCCGCACCATGCCCAGGGGTGCATCCCCCGGGATGGGGGGCCGCCTACTTTCGGGAGTTCGAAAGGCTCTCCGTTAGCGCAGTGTGCATATGGGTCGATGATGCCGGCGAGGTGCGAACGTCGCGGTTGTGGGAGTTCTATATCGGGTTCCGCCTCTGGGGCGACATCGAGATCACCGGGTACGAGAAGAATCTGACCCTGTCATTCTTCGACCGAAGCTACTACGTCCCCGACACCATCTATCTCATCGATGGAGTCTGCACCCCCAGCAGTTCCCTTGCGCCGGGGACCGGCATAGCAGGTCCTGTGAGGAGCTTCGCGACGGTGGAGGCCTGTATCCAAGCGGGCGGCCTCGCGCGAGATCCCTGGCCCCTAGCCCCGCAGTAGCGCCGGGATGTCCGCAAGCGCGTCCGCCACGTGGACGCCCGCCGCGCGTAGTAGCGATGCCTTCGCCGCGGCGCTGTCCTCGTCGCGCTGCACGAGCGCCCCCGCGTGACCGAAGCGCACGCCCGGCATCTCCGCCATGAAGTTCCCCGCGATGAAGCTCACGATGCGTAGCCGCGTCCCCTCCGGCCGGATGAGTTCGACGAGCTCCGCTTCCATCGCCCCGCCCGGCTCGCTGAAGGTGACGACCGCCTCCGTCTCCGGGTCGGCCTCAAAGAGGGGCAGCAGGTCCGCGAAGGAGGAGCCGATGATGGGGTCGCCACCGATCGAGATGGCCGTCGAGACCCCGAGGCCGTGTTGCGCCAGCAGGCTCGCGATCTCCGTCGTCATCCCGCCCGAGCGGGACATGATCCCGGTGCTGCCCGGCACAAAGCTGCGCGCCGTGTCGGCGGCGGGACCGCCCACGCTCCCGAGCTTCGCCTTCCCCGGCGAGATGAGCCCCATGCTGTTCGGCCCGATGACGCGCGCGCCCTCGCGCGCTGCCAGCTCCACGACCTGTGCCGCGTCCAGCCGCGGAACCCGCTCCGTCACGATGACGACGAGCGGGATGCCGTAGGCGATGCACTCAAAGGCGGCGTCGCGCAGGGCCCGCGGCGGCACGGCGATGACCGCGGCGTTCGGCGCGTGTTCCCCCACCGCCTCCTGAACCGTGTCGTAGACGGGCACGCCGTGGACGTCGCGCCCGCCCCGCCCGGGCGTGACCCCCGCCACCACCTGTCCCCCGTAGTCGAGCGTGTCGCGCGTGAACGAGACCGCCTCCCGGCCTGTGATGCCGAGCACGAGGATGCGCGTGGCCTCGTCGATGAGGATGCTCATGCGGGGTCCCCCAGCGGCAGGATGACATCCTCGCTGCGCCACAGGTACCAGCAGGCGAGGGTCGCCCACGGGTGCCAGGGTGCCCCGATGCGCTCGACCTCCTCGGGCGTAGCGGGCGCGTTGAGGCCGTAGAGGCGCATCATCGCGCGATTGATCCCGACGTCCGCCGTCGGCAGCACGTCAGGCCGCCGCAGCTGGAACATCAGGAACATCTGCGCCGTCCAGCGCCCGATGCCGCGCACCGGCAGCAGGTGCGCGATGACCTCCTCGTCGCTCCACTCCCCGAAGCGCTCGACGCTGAGCTTGCCCTCGGCGAAGTGCGCCGCCAGGTCGCGCAGCGCCGCCGCCTTCTGCCGGGATACGCCTGCAGCGCGCATCGCCTCGTCGTCGAGGGCCAACACCTCGCCGGGTTCGGGGAAGAAGCCGGCCACGGCGTCTTCCGCCGTCGCGCCCTCGCGGAACAGCGCCACGAAGCGCCCCAGGATCGTGCTCGCCGCCTTGCCGCTGAGCTGCTGGAAGATGATCGACCGCGCCAGCGCCTGGAACGCCGTCGGCGACGGCTCGCGCAGCTGTGGCGGCCCCACCGCCTCGATGACCATCGCCATCACGTCGTCGGCCTGGCGCAGGTGCGCCACCGCCCGCTCCATATCGATCGTCGCCGCCACCCGGGGAAGGTAGCGGCAACTGGTGGCAGGCGCGACTTTCTCAGTGGCGCGATCGGTGTCTACCATCGACTCAGAGGTCACTGACCCATGCCGACCGCCAAGGTTTCCCCGGTTCACCCCGGAGAGGTGCTCCTGGATGAGTTCCTGAAGCCGCTGGGCCTGAGCCAGTACCGGCTAGCGAAAGACATCAGCGTGCCGCCGCGCCGCATCAACGAGATCGTGCACGGCACCCGCGCCGTCTCTGCGAACACGGCCCTGCGCCTCGCGCGTTACTTCGGCATGTCCGAGCGGTTCTGGCTGAACCTGCAGGCGCAGTACGACCTCGATGTCGAGCGAGATCGGCTCGGCGACCGGTTGGAGCAGGAGGTCACCCCCCGGGTGGGCTAGCTCACTCCCGCCCGCCGCAGCACCGCCTCCGGCGCCCGGAGCCGCCACGAGTCCCGCAGCAGCTCCCCCAGCTCCTCCCGATCGACCTCCGCCAGCCGCACCTGGATCCACGGATGCCGGTCGTAGTGCGGCGTCCAGAAGAACTTCTCCGGCTCCGCCTGCGCGAGCGCCTCGCGCTCGTCCATGTCGACCCGCAGCACGAGCGACTCGCCGTCCTGGTGCAGCCGCGCGAAGAGCCGGTCCTTCACGCGGAAGCCGGACGTGCCGTACGACGGCTTCTCCGCCGTCTCCGGCAGGGCCAGGGCGAGTTCGCGCACGTCGTCGGGCGTAGCCACGGCGCGAATCGTACCCGCTCGGTACACTCCGGCGGCAAGCAGACGGAGGCGGGCCCGGGTATGAATCTCGAAGGCAAGACCGCGATCGTCACGGGTGGCTCGCGCGGCATCGGCTACGCCATCGCCGAGGCGTTCGTCGGCGCCGGCGCCCGCGTCGTCATCAGCGCACGCGGCAAGGAGGCCCTCGACGAGGCCGCCAAGCGCCTCGGGCCCAACGCCATCGCCATCCCCTGCGACATCTCCGACCCCAAGGCCGTGAGCGCCCTTGTCGAAGAGGCGAGCCGCCTCGGGCTCGTCGACGTACTGGTCAACAACGCCGGCATCAGCCCCTTCTACAAGCGCGTCGAGCACACCACCGCCGAGGAGCTCGACCAGCTCATGGGTGTGAACCTGCGCGGCGCCTGGTGCTGCAGCATCGAGGTGGCGACCCGACTCTTCGAGGCGGAGCGGCCCGGCAGCATCATCAACGTCAGCTCGATGCTGGGCGTCCAGCCCGACGAGCGCCAGGGCGCCTACGGCGTCACGAAAGCGGGGCTCATCCACATGGCGAAGGTGTTCGCGCTCGAGTGGGCCGACCGTGGGATTCGCGCCAACGCCCTCGCCCCAGGCTGGACCGAGAGCGACCTGACGAACGCCCTCTTCGAGAGCCGCCACGGCCCCCGCCTCAAGGGCGACGTGCCCCTCGGCCGCTTCGCCACACCCGAGGATGTGGCCGGAGCCGCCCTCTACCTCGCGAGCGACGCAAGCAGCTACGTGACGGGCGCCGTCATCACCGTCGACGGCGGCCGTTCTCTCCGTTAGAATCTTTGTTCTAATGCCTGCCAACCACCTGACCCCGGAGAACCGCGAGCGCGCCGTCGACTTCGTCCTGACGCACGCCCTCCCCCTCGACAAGGCCCTTTTCTACCACCACCTCCTCGGCGGCGACCGCGACACGGTCCTCGAAGAGCTGTCCGCCCTCCAGAACGACGACGGCGGCTTCCGCGGCATGGAGGCCGACTTCCAGGACGGCGCGTCGTCGGTGCTCTGCACCCTGCGCGCGCTCGAAATCGTCGAGGAGATCGACGCCCCCGCGGATGACCCCATGGCCGGCCGCGCCGTCGAATACCTGCTGGCCTCCTATATGACCGACTGGCGCTCCTGGCCGCTGGTCCCCCGCCACGACAACGTCGCCCCCCACGCCCCCTGGTGGCACTGGTCCGACGAGTTCGACGAGGGCTGGGGCTTCTACGCCGACAACCCCCGCCCCTCCGTCGCCGCCGCCCTGCACGTATTCGACTCGAATACCGACGCCGCCTTCCTCAGCGAGATTACCGAGGTCGTTGTGGAGCGCGCCGCCGAGGTCGATCCCGCTGCCGTCCAGAAGGACGCGCTCGAGTGCTACATCCGTTTCGCCACCACCCCCGACGTCCCCGCGGCTGCGCGCGAAGCCGTGCTGGCGCACCTCCCCGGGTTCGTCGAGGCCACGCTCGTGACCGATCCTGCCGAATGGGGCGGTTACGGCCTCCAGCCCCTCGACCTCCTCGACGGCCCCGCCTCCCCCCTCTACGCCCCCTTCCGCGAGCACGTCGACCGCCACCTCGACCACGTCCTCGAGACGCAGGGCGAGGACGGCGCCTGGGCGCCCAACTGGAGCTGGATGGGCACGTTCCCCGAAGCCTGGGAACAGGCCGAAGTTGCCTGGAAGGGCGTCCTGACGGTCAAGCGCCTCCGCCAGCTCGCCGCCTTCGGCCGCGTCGCCTGAGCGCTCCGTGTTGTTCTTCGCTTGAATACAGGGGTCCGTCGGTCGCCATACTCAAGTGGCACTTGAATATGGAGGGTCGCGCGGCACCTTACTAAAGCGACACTTGAGTATGGAGGCCTGCCGCAGCCCACATTCAACCATGCGTGCATAACGCACCCCGCTTTCCCTCCACCGGCCCGTGGGCCAAGATCGCGGGGCCGTCACCGGGCGGCCTGGAGGCACCCGTGTCGAAACCCGTCGCGCTCATCACCGGCGCCAGCCGTGGCATCGGCAAGCAGCTCGCCATCGACCTCGCCGCCGACGGCTACGACCTCGTCGTCTGCGCTCGCTCGACCGCCGACTCCCCGGCCAAGCTGCCCGGCACCATCGACGAGACCGCCGCGCTCGCCCGCGAGCAGGGCGCCGACGTGCTCGTCGCCCCGCTCGACGTGCGCGATGAGGAGGCGGTCGCCGCCCTCGCCGACACCGTCTACGAGCGCTTCGGGCGCTGCGACCTGCTCATCAACAACGCCGCCATCGGCGTCCCCGGCGCCACCCTCGAGAACTCGACGAAGCGCTGGCGGCTGGCCACCGACATCAACATCCACGGCCCCTTCTACCTCATCTACTACTTCTGCCCGCGTATGCGCGAGGCGGGCGAGGGCCGCGTCATCAACATCTCCTCGGGCGCCTCCGTGAACCCCGGCTTCCGCCGCATCAGCTACACGACTACGAAGCGCGCGCTGGAGGCGATGACCGAAGGGTTCGCGATCGAGCTCGAGGACTCCGTGGCGGTGAACTGCATCCGCCTCGAGCTCGGCGTCTGGACCGAGGGCTACGCCTTCACCCTCGGCGATGTCGACCGCTCAGACTTCGAGGATCCCGTCATCATGTCCGACGCCGTCCTCTGGATGGCGAGGCAACCCCTCGACTACACCGGACAGGTCGTCACCATCGCCGACCTGCGCGAGCAGGGAGCTGTCCGCCCGAAGACGACCGCGGGCTAGCGGCGGCAGGGCCCGCGCGCCCGTGCCCTGCTAGACTCGCCCCACTTCCTGCCCGGAGCCCCGCCATGCGTTTCACCCACGAGAGCGACGTCGAATCCTTCCGCGACGAGGTTAAGCAGTTCATCGCCGATGAGCTTCCCACCGAGGAGGAGCGGCTGGAGCGCGCCCTGCGCGGCGGATTCGAAACGAACGAGGAAGAGTACGCCTACACGATGGGCTTCCAGAAGAAGCTCGCGGAGCGCGATTGGCTGGCCATGGCCTGGCCTGAGGAGTACGGCGGGGGCGGCGCTTCGCACATGCGCCAGCTCGTCTACAACGAGGAGATGTCGTACGCCGGCGCGCCGGTCGGGAACATGGGCATCGCCTGGGTGGGCCCCTCGCTCATGCTCTACGGAACGGAAGAGCAGAAGAAGCAGTACATCCCGCCCATCACGGGCGCCGACCAGTGGTGGTGCACGCTCTACAGCGAGCCCGGCGCCGGCAGCGACCTCGCCTCCCTGCAGACGAGCGCCATCCGCGACGGCGACGATTACGTGATCAACGGCCAGAAGATCTGGACCTCGGGCGGCCACCTCGCCGACTGGGGCTGGCTCGCCGCCCGCACCGATCCCGACGCTCCCAAGCACAAGGGCATCTCGCTCCTGATGCTCGACATGAAGTCACCCGGCATTACCGTGCGTCCGCTGATCAACATGGGTGACCAGCACAGCTTCAACGAGGTCTTCTTCGAGGACGTGCGCGTCCCCGTCGAGCAGCGGGTCGGAGAAGAGAACCGGGGCTGGTACCACCTCGCCGTTGCGCTCGACTTCGAGCGCAGCGGCATCGGCGCCTACTCGGTCGGCCGTCGCAACGTGGAGCGGCTCACCCGCATCGCCGGCGAGAACCAGCAGCTCTGGGAGAACCGCCCGGGCGTGCGCTACGAGCTCGCCGACCGCTCGGTCGAGGTGAACGTTGGCACGTTCCTCGCCTACCGCGTGGCGACGATGCAGGCGCAGGGCCTCGTCCCGAACCATGAGGCCAGCGCCAGCAAGCTCTTCGGGAGCGAGCTCGGCCAGCGCATCGCCCTCACGGGCATGCACATCCTCGGCCTCGCCGGCCAGCTGCGGAGCACTTCGTCCCTGGTCGGCGTCGACCAGGCCCAGGCCTACCTCCAGTCGGCCGCGGGCACGATCGCGGCCGGCACGAGCGAGATCCAGCGCAACATCATGGCCACCCGCGGCCTCGGCCTGCCGAGGGGCTAGCTGCCACAGGCTTCTACGCCACCCTCTGCTAGACTCGCCCCACTTCCTTCCGGAGCCGCCCCATGCGCTTCACCCACGAAAGCGACGTCGAGTCCTTCCGCGCCGAGGTCCGCCAGTTCATCGCCGATGAGCTTCCCCCAGAGGAGGAGCGCCTCGAGCGAGCGAGGCGCGGCGGCTTCGAGACGAACGAGGAAGAGTACGCCTACACGATGGGCTTCCAGAAGAAGCTGGCCGAGCGCGGCTGGCTCGCCATGGCCTGGCCGAAGGAGTACGGCGGCGGCGGCGCGCCCCACATGCGCCAGCTCGTCTACAACGAGGAGATGTCGTACGCCGGCGCGCCGGTCGGGAACATGGGCATCGCCTGGGTCGGCCCCTCCCTCATGCTGTACGGCACCGAGGAGCAGAAGCAGAAGTACATCCCGCCGATCACCAGCGCCGACCAGTGGTGGTGCACGCTCTACAGCGAGCCCGGCGCCGGCAGCGACCTCGCCTCCCTGCAGACGAGCGCCGTGCGCGACGGCGACGATTACGTGATCAACGGCCAGAAGATCTGGACCTCGGGCGGCCACCTCGCCGACTGGGGCTGGCTCGCGGCCCGCACCGACGCCGACGCGCCGAAGCACAAGGGCATCTCCCTGCTCATGCTCGACATGAAGTCCCCCGGCATCACCGTGCGGCCGCTCATCAACCTGGGCGACCAGCACAGCTTCAACGAGGTCTTCTTCGAGGACGTGCGCGTCCCCGTCGAGCAGCGCGTCGGGGAGGAGAACCGGGGCTGGTACCACCTCGCGGTGGCCCTCGACTTCGAGCGAAGCGGCATCGGCGCCTACGCCGGCGGCCGTCGCACGATCGAGCGCTTCACCAGGCTCGTAGAGGAGCGCCCGGAGCTCTGGCAGCACCGCAAGACCATGCGCACCGAACTCGCCGAGCGCGCCATCGAGGTGAACGTGGGCACGTTCCTCGCCTACCGCGTCGCGACGATGCAGGCCCAGGGGCTCGTCCCGAACCACGAGGCCAGTGCCAGCAAGCTCTTCGGCAGCGAGCTGAACCAGCGCCTGCAGCTCACGGGCATGCACATCCTCGGGATGTCCGGGATGCTGCGGGGCGAGTCCTCGCGCGTGTGGTTCGACCAGGCGCAGGTGTTCCTGCGCTCAGCCGCGAACACCGTCGAGGCGGGCACGAGCGAGATCCAGCGCAACATCATGGCCACCCGCGGCCTCGGCCTCCCCAGGGGGTAGGTCGCGCTGTCACCCTCGGCTGAACCCGTACGCCTCTACCTCGTGCGCCACGGACAGGCGCGCGCCGACGATGGCTCCTACGGCCACGAAACGCCCCTCTCCCCGCTCGGACGGCGGCAGGCCGAGGCCGTCGCCGTCGCGCTTGCGCACTCCGGCCTCGCCGCCGTCTACGCGAGCCCCATGCGTCGTGCGCGCGAGACGGCCGAGCCGCTCGCTCGCGTCACGGGCCACGAGGTGCAGGTCGATGACCGGCTGACCGAGTTCGAACTTGCCGATTGGGGTCCCGATCAGGAGTTCGACTGGACCATCTGGCGCGGGGAGCACGCGGGCGTTCCCGGCGGGGAGACGCTGCAGGCATTCGCCGAGCGCGTATCAGCAGCATGCGATGACATCGTGGCGCCCCACACCGGCAATGCGGTCGCCATCGTCTCGCACTCGGGCACGAACGACGCCATCCTCCGCTGGGCCATGAGCGTCCCTGCCGGTAATCCCTGGTACCACGAGTTCGACCTTCCCAACGCCGCCATCGTGGAGATCCTCGTCTGGCCCATGGGCCGCCACCCGGAAGGGGCGCCGCGCTATGGGGTCATCGAGCGTGCCCCAGCCCTCGACCACCTCCCCGCCTCGCTCCGCAGCGACACCTGAGCGCAGAAGGCCCGACCCTAGTCCCCGGCAGGACCGGCGCGCCACGCCCGCAGCGCTGCCGAAACGGCAAGGACCGCCACGCCCGCGTCGATGAGCCGCCAGTACTGCAGATCGGCCTCCACGCCGCTCCGTCCCCACTCCCACGTGAACCAGTTCCAGAAGAAGAGGAGCGCGAAGAAAGCGGTGGCGTAGAGGCTGGCCTTGGCCGTGAGCCACGACCGCGTCACGGGAGCGCCGGGGTCGTGGCCGGCGGCCCTGCTCTCGTGGCCGGCGATCGCCAGCATCAGGACCAGCGCGACCGCCATGAGCCAGGAGATGATCCTCCAGCCGTCGGATAACGCGTCGGCAGAGTCGTAGAAGTTCTGGAGCACGAACTGCCCGGCTGTGCCCACGCCCACGACTCCCAGGTAGATCGCCACCAGTTTCCGGAATGCCTGCATCGCGCCCATGTCGGTGCCTCCTTGCCTCACTGCCAAGCCTACGCATGGGGGCAAGGGCCTCGCGTTGCCCGACGGGCGTCGGCGTACGATGCGCCAGTCCACCACACCCCAGAGCGATGCAGCGGAGAGAGCTGACGGAGCGAGCGCGAAGCAGACGAGCGACCGAGCGACCAAAGGGAGCGAGCAACAATGAAAATCGATGACGTATTCCTGACCACCTTCGGCTGGGACGTGCCCCACGGCGCCTATCCCGGTTCCTCCATCGCCTACGGCGGTGAGCGCCAGATGGGCGTGCTCACCATCCGCACGGACGAAGGCGCGGAGGGACACGCCTTCCTCGGGTCCGCCAGCCGCGACGCCACCATGGACGCCGAGGCGCTGCTCACGCTCCTCAAGCCCGTCGTCATGGGCCAGAACCCGCTCGACATCGGACGCTTCTGGCACGCCATGTGGAAGCGCCGGAGAGGCGTCTCCTTCCGCGCCATCGGCGCCGTCGACGTCGCCCTCTGGGACCTCGCCGGGAAGATTGCGGGCTTGCCCGTCCACCGCCTGCTCGGCTCCTGTCGCAGCTCCGTGCCCGCCTACGCCAGCTCCGCCGCCCTGCCCTCGCCCGAGGCGTACGCCGAAGAGGCGAAGTCCTTCCAGGACCGCGGCTGGACCGCCTACAAGATCCATCCCGACACCCGCCCCCTCGTCGATATCGACATCTGTCGCGCCGCACGCCAGGCCGTCGGTCCCGACATGCGGCTGATGCTCGACTCCGTCTGGGCCTACAGCTACGAGGACGCTGTCCGCGTCGGCCGCGCCATCGAGGACCTCGACTACTACTGGTACGAGGACCCGCTCGAGGAGGAGGACGTCTACGGCTACGTGAAGCTGCGGCAGAAGCTCGACATCCCCATCATGGCCACCGAGTTCGCCCCGGCCAGCTTCTACGGGATGCAGCAGTGGGTGCAGCAGCAGGCCACCGACATCCTGCGCGGTGACGTGGCCGTCTCCGGCGGCATCACCGCCCTCCACAAGATCGCCAACCTCGCCGACGCCTTCCGCATGAAGTGCGAGGTCCACCATGGCGGCAACTCGCTCAACAACGTGGCCAACCTGCACGTCATCATGGCCGTGAACAACTGCGAGTACTTCGAGGTGCTCCTGCCCGACGCCGCCCAGAAATACGGCCTCGTGAGCGACATCGAGGTCGACGCGAACGGTCTCGTGCACGCCCCCGAGGAGCCCGGCCTCGGCTACGAGATCGACTGGGACCTCGTCCGCCGCCGCCAGATCAGCGAGCTGCGCTAGCCCCGCCGTCGGGCCCTGGGCGCCCTTCGACTCCAGCGAGGGCGCCCAGATCGAGCCGCCGTGAGGCATGGTCGATGTCTATCCCGGCGACGCCGCCCTCGGCGTTGATGTCGATGACGACCCCGTCGGCAACCTCGAACGAATCAACGCTCGGTGCGTCCCCGAGGTCGATGTAGAGAGAGTCGGTGGCCTGGTCGTAGCGCAACTTCATGTTCTGGTTCCGCCGTTCCTTGTGAGGATAGCAAACCGGCGATCGGGAAATGCGTTGTGTACCGTTTCTCCGTCTTCGAGCGTCACGACTCTCAGGAACCGTCCGCCGAGCTCATCAATGGGACCCCAGTAGCGGAACCGCCCGTCCGGCTGTTGCAACACGGCGCTAGGATTGCGTAGGACTCGTTCGCACCACTCACGCCGCAGGTAGGGCCTCTTCTGAAGCACCACGTTCTCGAAGTAGTCGGTGGTCTTCACAATGGCACCCCCCGCCTACTCCGTGACGAGCGTGACCGTGTTCGGCTCCCGCACCAGCTTCGAGAGGGGGCAGCGCTCGGCAGCGTAGCCGTGCAACGTCGCGACCTGCTCCGCGGTCGCGTCCGGCGCCTCCAGCGACACCCGCGCCGTGATGTCGAATGGCACGTCCGGGTCGTCGCTCTCGATGCCGAGGAAGTGGGCGTCATTGTTCGACGAGCTGACCGTCACCTCGACCCGGTCGAGGGGGATGTCGAGCGTGGCGGCCGCGATCAGGTAGGTGTGCGTGAGGCACGTGCTGATAACGCCGCAGAACAGCTCCGGCGAGCTCGGCCCCAGGCCCTGGCCACCGAAGTCGGGACCGGAGTCGCCGATGAGCTCCCAGTCGCGCATGCGCAGCTTGCGCACGCCTGTCCCGTCGTCGGCGACGCACGTCGCCGAGACCGTCTCGCGCCACTGCTCGGCGCGCGGCTTCGCCGCCGCCGCCGCCCGCATGGCGTGCGCCTTCTGGCGCAGGTAGTCGCGGAGGCCGCGGCCCTCGGCCCCAGCTGGGCTCATCGGAACGACCACTCGGTGCCCTCGGGCCCGTCGTGCAGCTCGACGCCCAGGTCGACGAGCCCGTCGCGCACCCGGTCCGCGAGCGCGTACTGCTTCGCCTCCCGCAGCTCCGACCGGAGCTCGACCAGCAGGTCGACGAACGGCGCCGCGTTCTCGTCCTGGTGGGGCGGCTCGTGCAGCGTGAAGCCCAGCACGCCCGCCAGCTCGCGCAGCGTCGCCTGGGCGGCGCTGGCGTCGTGACCCTCGTCGTGGGCGCGGTTGATCGCGCGCGCCAGGTCGAAGAGCGCGGCCAGCGCGCGGGGCGTGTTCAGATCGTCGTCCATCGCCTCCGTGAAGCGCTCGCGCGCTTCCGCCGGGTCGAGCGAATGCCCGTTCGCGACGCCCTTCGAGAACGCCGCCTGCCGCAGGCGCTCCGCGCCCGAACGGGCGGAGTCGAGCGCCTCCTCGCTGTAGGTGACGGGGCTGCGGTAGTGGCTCGTCACGATGAACATGCGCAACGCGTCAGTGCCGAAGCGGTCGAGCACCTCGTCGATCCCGATGATGTTGCCAACCGACTTCGACATCTTCTCCTCGCCCAGTTGCAGGAGGGCGTTGTGCATCCAGAAGCCGGCGAAGGGTGGCTTTCCCGTAAACGACTCGCTCTGGGCGATCTCGTTCTCGTGGTGGGGGAAGATCAGGTCCGCGCCGCCGCCGTGGATGTCGATCTGCTCTCCCAGGGCGTTCATCGCCATCGTCGAGCACTCGATGTGCCAGCCGGGCCGCCCCGGTCCCCAGGGGCTGTCCCAGTGCGGCTCGCCCGGCTTGGCGCCCTTCCAGAGCGCGAAGTCGAGCGGGTCGTCCTTCAGCTCGCTCAGGTCCACGCGCGCGCCGCTGCGGAGGTCGTCCACGTCTCGCTTCGAGAGCTTCCCGTAGTCGGCTTTCTCGCGAACGCGGTAGTAGACGTCGCCGCCCGAGGCGTAGGCGACCCCCTTGCCGACCAGCCCCTCGATGAAGCTGATGATGTTCGGGATCTCTTCCGTCGCGCGTGGGTACTCGGTTGCAGGCAGGACGTTCAGGCGCGTGAGCTGCGCCATGTAGGCGTCTGAGTAGCGCTCGGCCAGTTCCTCCACGGGCGTGCCCGTCTCGTGGGACCGCTCGATGAGCTTGTCGTCGATGTCGGTAAAGTTCTGGATGTGACGCACGCCGTAGCCGCGCCACTCGAGGTAGCGGCGCAGCACGTCGAACACGATGGAGAAGAGCGCGTGCCCGAGGTGGGCTTCGCTGTACGGCGTCACGCCGCAGACGTACAGCCGCACGTCGCCCGCGATCGGCGCGAGATCCCGTTTCTCGCCGGTGAGGGTGTCGCGCAGCTGGAGCATGGTCAGCTGCGCGGCGGCGCTTCCGTGCGCGAGGGCTCGGAGGCGTGGTGGTCGTCGTGCAGGCCGTCCACGTGCTCCTCGAGGTGCGCGATCAGCTCGCGCAGCTCGTCGACACGCTCGTCGAGCTGGTTCAGGCGATCCCACTCGGGGTCGGGCAGCCGCTGCATCACGCCGTTGGAGTCGTCGTGGAAGGCGACGATGTGACCGGGAACGCCGACGATGGTTGCGCGCGGCGGCACGTTCGTGATGACGACCGAGCCCGCGCCGATGCGCGCGCTCTCGCCGATCTCGACTGCGCCGATCACCTTCGCGCCGGCGCCGACCACGTTATTGCCGATCAGCGTGGGGTGCCGCTTCGTGCGGCGCGTGCTCGTGCCACCCAGCGTCACCCCCTGGTAGATGGTCACGTCGGGGCCGATCTCGGTGGTCTCGCCGATGACGATGCCCATGCCGTGGTCGATCACGAAGCGCGGTCCGATGGTTGCCCCGGGGTGGATCTCGATGCCGGTGATGAAGCGCACCACCTGCATGACGCCGCGCGGGATGAGCGGCAGACCGCGCCGGTGAAGGGCGTGCGCGAAGCGGTGGGCGAGGCGCGCGTGGAAGCCGGGGTAGAAGAGGACGACCTCGATCGCGCTCGTGGCCGCCGGGTCGCGGTCCATCGTCGCGCGGATGTCGTCGCGGATCTCGCTAAGGAGGGCCATAGGGTTTCGCTACCTCTCGGGACTGGGCGGAGGGGACTGCCGTCGGGGCCCGCTAGCGGCGGGACCCCGCCATACAGGTGCAGCGTCGCTGCATGCCGTCCGAGGAGTGCGTCATGGCTGTCGAGCTTACGTCACGTAGAGGGCTACTGGCTATGTCAGCCGCGCGGCCACCCGGTCGAGGATGGCGTGGGCGACGGCGTACTTGCTCATGAGCGGCAGCCGCTCCGCCTCCCCCTCGCGATGGAAGATGGTGACCTCGTTCGTCTCCGTGCCGAAGCCGCTCCCCGCCGCTGTCACGTCGTTCGCGACGATGAAGTCCGCGCGCTTGGCGGCCAGCTTGGCGGTGGCGTTCGCCTTCAGGTTCTCGGTCTCGGCGGCGAACGCGACCCGCACGCCCCCTCCCGGCAGCGTCGAGATGATGTCCGGCGTCTCCGCCAGCGAGAGCGTCATGTCGTCCTCGTTCAGGGTGGCCTTCTTGATCTTCTGGCCGGCGGCCTCGAGGGGTCGGAAGTCGGCGGGCGCCGCCGCCATCAGGAGTGCGTCGCAGCCGCTGGTCAGCGGTTCCAGCGCTCCCAGCATCTCCTCGACCGTCTTCACGTCGATGCGCTCGACGCCGTAGGGCGTCGTGAGCTGCGACGGCCCGGTGACCAGCGACACTCGCGCCCCGCGGTCGCGGGCGGCCGCCGCGATCGAGAAGCCCATGCGCCCGCTCGAGCGGTTGCCGATGAAGCGGACGGGGTCGAGCGGCTCCTGCGTTCCCCCGGCGGTGACGATCACCGAGCGCCCGCAGAGGTCGCCCTCGCGGCGACCGATCGCGGCGCGCACCGCCCCGAGGATCTTCGCCGTCTCCGCCAGGCGTCCCGCCCCGAAGCGCCCGCTCGCGAGCCGTCCCTCGGCCGGCCCCACCACCTCGACGCCGCGTTCGACCAGCGCCGTGACGTTCGCCTCGACCGCCACGTTCTCCCACATCTGCGAGTCCATCGCGGGGGCGACCACGACCGGCGCGGTTGTCGCGAGTGCGGTCAGCGTGACCATGTCGCCGCCGCCGCCGTAGGCGAGGCGCGCCAGGCAGTCGGCCGTGGCCGGCGCGATCAGGAACGCGTCTGCGCGGCGCGCGACCTCGACGTGCGCCTCCGCCTCCTCCGTCTCGAACATGTCGACGATCGCTTCCTGCCCGGTAAGCGACTGGAACGTCAGCGGTGCGATGAAGCGCGTCGCCGCCTCGGTCATCAACACCTCGACGCTGGCGCCCGCCTGCCGCAGCTTGCTGGCCAGGTCGGCGGCCTTGTAGGCGGAGATGCTGCCCGTGACGCCGAGGGCGATCGTGCGCCCGTCCAGCGGACGCTCCCGGTAGGTTCTGGTTGGCTCAGCCAATGTTGAGGTCATGGATTAGCCTCAGCCCCTGCAGTGTGAGGTTCTGGTCGACGGTGTCGATCACGTCTGTTTCGGCGGCAATCTCGCTCGCCCAGCCGCCCGTGCCGATCACGGTCGCGCCGCCTCCCAGCTCTTCCTGGAAGCGCGCCACCATGCCCTCCACCAGCCCCACATAGCCCAGCAGGATGCCCGACTGGAGGGCGTGGGTCGTGTTCCGCCCGATCGCCGCCGGCGGACGCTCGAGCTGGACCCGCGAGAGCATCGCCGCCCGGCTGAAGAGCGTCTCGCTGGCGATGCCGATGCCCGGAGCGATCGCGCCCCCGAGGTAGTCGCCCTGCGCGTCGATGGCGTCGAACACCGTCGCCGTCCCGAAGTCGACGACGATGGCGGGCGCCCCGTAGATGTTGATCGCCGAGACCGCATCGACGATGCGGTCGGCGCCCACCTGCCGGGGGTTGTCGTAGAGGATGCGCACGCCCGTGCGCAGCCCGTGGCCCACGACCGTCGCGTCCACGCCGAAGTAGCGCGCGCACACCCGCTGGAAGGTGGGGAGGAGGGGCGGAACGGCGCAGCCGATGATGCAGGCGTCGACCGACTCCGCCGTCAGGTCGCTCGTGGCCAGGAGGTTCAGCATCAGGACGCCGTACTCGTCGGCCGAGCGTTCCGCTTCTACCCCGACACGCCAGGTCGCTGCCAGGTTCTCGCCGGCGAACAGTCCCATGTGGACCGATGTGTTGCCGATGTCGAGGGCGAGAAGCATGTCGCCGCCGCTCTGGGCTCAAGGAGTCCCGTGCTGGCTTAAGCGTAGGCGTGCCCGACGTACACACAACAGGAAGCGGCTACACTTATCCGCATGACCACCACCCTTTCGCGCGTTCGCGAGCAGGCCGAGGCTGCGCGCGCCGCGTCCCGGAGCCTTGGCGTCGCCTCCACCGACGCCAAAAACGACGCGCTCGAGCGCATCGCCGCGCTCCTGCTCGAACGGCAGGACGCGATCCTCGCCGAGAACGAGAAGGATCTCGTCGCGGGCCGCGAAGCCGGCCTCGACGACTACTTCCTCGAGCGTCTCACGCTCACCCCCGCCCGCATCGCCGGCATGGCCGCCGATACGCGCCACATCGCCTCCCTTCCCGACCCCGTCGGCGAGACGATCGACGCGCGGAGCCTTCCGAACGGCCTCCAGATCTCGCGCAAGCGCGTGCCTCTGGGCGTCGTCGCCTGCATCTACGAGTCGCGTCCGAACGTGACCATCGACATCGCCACGCTCTGCCTCAAGAGCGGCAACGCCGCCGTCCTCCGTGGCGGCAAGGAGGCGGTGCACAGCAACGCCGTCCTCGGCGACCTGCTCCGCGACGCGCTCGATGGCTCCGATCTCCCCACCGAGGCCGCCCAGGTGGTCCGCGACCCCGATCGCGCCCACATCGACGAGCTGCTGCGCATGCACGATGTCGTCGACCTGATGGTGCCGCGTGGCGGCGCCGGTCTCATCAGCTACGTGCGCGAGACGGCGACGATGCCCGTCGTCGCGCACGGCGAGGCCGTCTCCCACACATACGTCGACTCCGAAGCCGACCTGGCGATGGCCCTCAAGGTGGTCGACAACGCCAAGACCCGCCGCTACAGCATCTGCAACGCCCTCGACACGCTGCTCGTGCACGAGGCGGTCGCGCCCGACCTGCTCCGCGCCCTCGCCGAGCGCTGGGCGGGCACCGTCACCCTGCTCGGCGACGATCGTTCACTCAACCTGCTGGCGGGCCTGAACGTCCCCGGCCTGAACGTCGAGCCCGCGGGCCCAGATGACTGGGACACCGAGCACCTCGCCCTGCGCGCCGGCGTGCGCGTCGTCGCCTCCATGGACGAAGCGCTGGCCCACCTCGAGGCGCACAGCAGCAAGCACAGCGAGGCGATCATCACCGACAGCTACGAGAACGCCATGCGCTTCACGTCCGAGGTCGACGCGGCCGTCGTTTACGTGAACGCGAGCACGCAGTTCACCGACGGCGCCCAGTTCGGGCTGGGAGCCGAGATCGGCATCTCCACGCAGAAGATGCACGCCCGCGGACCCATGGGCCTCGTCGAGCTCACCAGCTACAAGTGGATGGTCCTGGGCGCGGGCCATGTCCGGCCCGTATGAACGGACCGACCATGCCGATCCCTCATCCCCAGACCTATCCGGAGGACCGAACGTGATCAGTTTCGACCGCGAGGTGCGCACCCCGCATTCCGAGTCGTACACGGTGATGGACGACGGCGAGATCGTCGGCCGCGTGGACCTGCACATCCAGGGGCCCAATATCCACGCCACCCTCTGCACGACCGCCGACGCCAGCGATGACCGCGTGCGCGAGCTCATCGACGCCGTCGACGAGCAGCTCGCGATGACGGCCGACCCCTTCCGCGAAGACTTCATCGTGACGGTCTGGAAAGGCGTCCCCGCCGGCGTCTACGGCGACGCCGAAGCCGGCGATGACACGATCAGTCTCGGGGAGATCGGCCCGAGCTAGCCGCCCGCCGCCTCGTGCGAACCCTTGCGGGAGGGCCTAGCCCTTGGGTGGGTGAGCGTCTCGCGCCCCGGGGGCTGTGTCCCTGGCTCGGATTCTTCCGTCGCGACCATGGATGAAGAGCTCGCCACGGTTGGGACCGCGCAGCGTGCGGCCGTACTCGATCGCGTCCTTCTGGGTTCGATGGTCAGAGTAGGCGCCCTTCATCCCCTCTCGCATCACTCCCCAGCCCTTCTTGGTGGGAACAACGTGCACGTTGTTTCGATTAGGCACGTTCACCCTCCATTCGCGCTGCCCGACCCATTCGAGTATGGCCCGCCGCTGAGCGCATCACGGATCGCCTTCTCGAATTTCTTCTCTACCGCGAGAATTCGATTCTCGAGCCTCTCTTCCATCTCGGCCATCCGTTCCTGCATGGCCTCAAGGTGACCCATGATCGCGGTGAATTCCGGCCCATTCACGGGTCAATCTTTGATCAGACGTACGACCGCGCGCAAGTACCGTAAACTCTGTACTTACCATAGAGCTTGGGCCAACCATCGGGAAGCAGTCGGACTGTCCTTGTGATCCTGCATGCCGGGGGCGTCAGGGGAGGCGGAGGAGGCCGGAGGCGCTCACCTCGAACAGGGCTGAGGCCGCACGGTCGGTGGCCTCGAAGGCGGGCTGCGGGTACACGCCGATGAAGAGCACGCCCAGCAGCAGCAGTCCCGCCAGCGCGCCCAGCAGGGGCGCGGGCCGGAACCGCGTCTGCCCTTCGGGCGGATCGAACAGGTACATCTGTCGCATGACCATGAGGTAGTAGTAGAGGCTTACGAAGCTGTTTGCCGCCGCCAGGCCCACTAGCCACAGCAGCCCGTCCGTCGTGCTCGCCTGGAACAGCAGCAGCTTGGTCGCGAAGCCCGCGAAGAACGGTAACCCCGCGAATGAGAAGAGCGAGGCCGTGATCACGAGCGCCAGGAAGGGCTGCGTTTCCGCCAGCCCCCGCAGCCCCGCGATCGTGTCATCGCCCGTGCGGTTGTAGTGCGCCGTCAGCGCCGTGAACAGCGCCAGTGTCGAGACCGTGTAGCCGACGATGTGCAGGAGCAGCGCGCTCGAGGCGCTCTCCGCCGTGGCCGCGTCCCCGTAGCCGATCGCGGCGATGGCGACGAGCATGTAGCCCACCTGCCCGATCGAGCTGTACGCGACCAGCCGCTTCAGGTTCGATTGCTGGATGGCGAGGAGGTTGCCGGCCGTCATCGTGATCGCCGCCAGCGCCGCGATCACCGCCCGCCACTCCACCGCATCCACCACCAGCGCCCCCGTGAAGAGCCGCAGGATGAGGGCGAAGCCGGCCGCCTTGGATGCTGTCGAGAGGAACGCCGTGATCGGCAGCGGCGCGCCCTGGTAGGCGTCGGGCGCCCACATGTGGAACGGCGCCGCCGACACCTTGAAGCCCACGCCCGCCACGATCAGCATGATGCCCACGACGGTCGCCGCGTCCGTACCGCCTTCGCGTGCCGCCAGCGCCTCGGCGATGCCCTCGTACGAGGTCGTGCCTGTGACGCCGTAGATGAGGCTGATGCCGTAGAGGAGCATGGCGCTGGAGAAGGCGCCCAGCAGGATGTACTTCAGGCTCGCCTCGTTGCTGAGGCGGTCGCGCTTCAGGTAGCCGACCAGGATGTAGAGCGAGAAGCTCATCAGCTCGAGGGAGATGTAGGCCGTCAGCAACTCGCGCGAGGCGGCCATCAGCACCATGCCCGTGCCCGCCACGAGCAGCAGGCCGTAGTACTCGCCCGCCGTGCTCGTGCGGTCGCGCATGTAGTGCGCCGAGATGAGCGCGATCGCCATCACGATGCCCGCCGCGAGGATGCGGAAGTACGTGGTGAAGTCGTCCGCGAGGAGCACGCCTTCGAAGTCGCCGGCCGTGTCACCGATGTAGGGGATGGCCGCGACCAGCCAGCCGAGTGCGCCAGCCGCCGTCGCGTAGGCGAGGTAGTCCTTCCGGATCTTCGGCCAGATCAGCTCCGTCGCGAGGATGGCGATTGCCCCCGCAATGGCGATGTACTCGGGGATGAACAGGGTGAAGTCGCGCATTAGCTAATCACCCCCGGAAGGCTCGTGACCGTGTTCGCCAGGCGATCGGTGAAGGGCGACCACCAGAGGCCCATCGCCAGCATGGAGAGGATGAGCAGCACCGCCGAGATCGTCTCGATGGGCGAGAGATCTTTCAGGTCCTTCCAGCGCGGGTTGAGCGGTCCGAAGAAGACGACGCCGAACATGCGCAGCATGTAGGCCGCCGCGATCGCCGCCGCGAGGATGGCTAACCCGCCGAAGACCGGATACGTCTTGAAGGCGCCGACGAAGATGTGGAACTCCGCCGTAAACCCCGAGAGGCCGGGTAAGCCCACGTTCGCGAGGCCCGCCATCACGTAGGCGATCACCCATAAGGGCATCACCTTCGCCACACCGCCGAAGTCGCTCAGGTCGCGCGTGTGCGCCTGGTCGTAGAGCGCCCCGATGAGGAGGAAGACGAGGGCCGTCATCACGCCGTGGCTGAACATCTGCAGGGCGGCGCCGCTGACGCCGACCTCGTGCAGGGTCGCCAGGCCGATGAGCACGTAGCCCATGTGGCTCACCGAGCTGTAGCCGCTGATGAGCTTGAAGTCCCGCTGCGTCAGCGCCGCGATCGCGCCGTAGAGCGCGCCGATGGTGCCCAGCACCAGCAGCGCCGGCATCCAGAACTCCGCGCCCTCCGGCAGGATCTGGATGCCGAGCCGGATGATGCCGAAAGCGCCCAGCTTCATCAGCACGCCCGCGTGCACCATCGAGACCGAGGTGGGCGCCGACATGTGGCCGTCGGGCGACCACGTGTGCAGCGGCCAGAGCCCGGCGAGCACCCCGCAACCCACGGCGAAGAAGGGGAAGATGATCTTCTGCATCTCCGGGCTGAAGGCGCCGTTCTGCCCCGCTTCCCAGAGCGTGGGCAGGTCGAAGGTGCCGAGGCCCGCCTCGTGCACGACCGCGAAGATGCCGATCCAGATGCCGACCGAGCCGCCGACCAGCATCAGCGTTAGCTTCATCGCGCCGTATTCCTTGCGCGTCGAGCCCCAGATGCCGATGAGCATGTAGAGCGGCACCACCGCCAGCTCGTAGAAGAAGAAGAAGAAGAACAGGTCGAGCGAGAAGAAGGTTCCGTAGACGCCCGCGATCAGGATCCAGAAGAGGATGAAGAAGTCCTTCGCGCGGTACTCCAGCTTCCACGCGATGAGCGTGCCCGCGAAGGCCACCACGCCCGTGAGCAGCGCCATCAGCGCGGAGATGCCGTCGACGCCCAGGTGCAGGGAGATGCCGTACTCGCCGAGGAAGCCGACGTTCTCGATCCAGGGCCAGCGGAGCTGCATCTGCAGCACGTCGCCGCCCGCCTGGTAGGCGAGGAAGATGTAGACCGAGAGCCCCAGCAGGATCGCGCCGATGACGGCCGAGAAGTAGCGCGCCACCATCTTCTGCGAGCCCGGCACGAACAGCAGCGCGCCCGCCGCCAGCAGCGGCAGCGCGAGCGCGGTTACCAGCACGTAGCCCTGCGCCGTATCCATGCCTAGCTCCCGACCGCCAGGCTGATGAGCGTGAGGGCGATCACGCCCACCGCGATCGCCATCGCGTAGTTCGGCACGCGGCCCGTCTGCAGGTGCTTCAGCAGGAAGCCCGTGTAGCCCGTCAGCGTCGCCGACCCGTCGACGCCCGTGTCGTTCACGGCGAAGCGGTCGAACCAGCTCACGAGGTAGCTGAAGCCCAGCACGACGCGGTCGATGAGGAACTGGTACAGGTCATCGAAGAAGAACTTCCGCTGCACCATCTCGTAGACCTTCGGCTGCCACTCGGCGATGACCGTGGAGCGGTCCACGCGCCCGTTCCAGTAGAACCAGGCGCCACCGAAGGTGCCGACCACGAAGAGCACCGTGGAGAGGCCGACAAGGCCCCAGTCCACGTGGAATACGGACGGATAGTGCAGGAACACGAACTCGCTGAAGCCGCCCGGGAAGCCGAGCGCCTTGCCGAAGCCGCTGAAGATGAAGAAGCCTGCGACGATCGACATGAAGGCGAGGAACACCAACGGCAGCGTCATGATGGGGCCGGTCTCGCGCGTGTGGCTCGCGACCTCCTCATCCTGAGGCTTGCCCATGAAGGTGCGGATGAAGAGCCGCGCCGTATAGAAGGCGGTCATGATCGCGGCGATCGAGATGAGCAGGAACGCCAGCGTCCCCTGGCCCTCGACGGCGTGCAGGATCTCGTCCTTGCTCCAGAAGCCCGCCAGCGGGAAGAGTCCCGCCAGGGCTAACGAGCCTATGAGGAAGGTGGCGGCGGTGATGGGCATCTTCCGCCATAACCCTCCCAGCTGGCCCATCTCCTGGTGGTGGTGGGTGCCGATGATGACCGACCCCGCCCCCAGGAAGAGCAGCGCCTTGAAGAAGGCGTGCGTGAACAGGTGGAACATGCCGGCGCTCGCGTACCCCGCCCCCAGGGCGACGAACATGAACCCCAGCTGGCTCACCGTGGAGTAGGCGAGCACCTTCTTGATATCGGTCTGGGCGAACGCCACCACCCCGCTGAACAGCGCCGTCAGCAAGCCGATGACCAGGACGACATCGAGCGCGCCGGCCGCCTCGAACACGGGCAGCATGCGCGCCACGAGGTAGACGCCTGCCACCACCATCGTGGCCGCGTGGATGAGGGCGCTGACCGGCGTCGGGCCCTCCATCGCGTCGGGCAGCCAGACGTGGAAGGGCAGCTGCGCGCTCTTCCCCATCGCCCCCAGCAGGATGAACATCATCGTCACGAAGAGGCGGGTGTCGCCGATGGCGCCCTCTTCGACGTAGTGCGTGATCTCGAGGATGTTGAAGGTCCCCGTCGCTTCCCAGAACAGGATGATGCCGATGAGCAGGCCGACATCGCCCACGCGCGTCGTGATGAACGCCTTCTTTGCCGCCTCCACCGCCGAGCGCCGCTCCCAGTAATGCCCGATGAGCAGGAACGAGCTCAGTCCCACCAGCTCCCAGGCCACGTAGAGCAGGAGCAGGTTGTCGGCCAGTACCAGCATCAGCATCGAGGCGACGAACAGCTGCAGGACCGCGAAGTACCACCAGTACCGGGGCTCACCCTTCATGTAGCCGACGGAGAAGATGTTCACCATCAGCGCGACCGTGGTAATGACGGCCAGCATCACGATCGTGATCGGGTCCACGGCGATGCCCATGTTCAGCTCGAAGTCCCCGATAGCCGTCCACTCGATGCTGTTCAGGACGGGCCAGGCGCCTCCGCCGATGTTGAGGAAGTTCGCCAGCACCGCGAAGAAGAGGGCGAAGATGGCCGTTGCGCAGAGCACCGCCAGCCAGTCGCCCTGGCGCGGGAGCTTGCGGCCGAGAGCCGCCATCACGATGAAGGCGATGCCGGGCACGGCCGCCAGGATCCAGGCGTGCTCAGCCATGGACGGCTCCCCCTACCACCGCATCGTGGCCGCCTCGTCCACGTTGGCAGTCGAACGGTTGCGGAAGAGTCGGATGACGATGGCGAGCGCCAGACCAACCTCGGCGGCGGCCACGGCGATCACGAAGACGGCGAAGATGATGCCCGTCGCCTTGTCCGGGTCGAGGTAGGCGGAGAACGCCACGAAATTCAGGCTGACGGCGTTCAGCATCAGCTCCACGCTCATCAGTACCAGCACCGCGTTGCGGCGCGCGAGCACGCCGTAGACGCCGAGCGAGAAGATGATCCCGCTGAGGACCAGGTAGTTCTCCATCGGAACCACTAGTCTTCGTCCTCCTGTCGGGCGATGACGATCGCGCCGATGAAGGCGACCAGCAGCAACGCGGCCGTGATCATGAAGGGGGCCCCGAAGTTCTGGAACATCTGCTCACCGATGTTCTCGATGGACACGGCCACGGCGTTCTGGCCGAGGTCGCCGGGCCAGGCCGTGGAGACGGCCACGCCGATGAGCGTCGCCATCAACCCCGCCGCCACTAGCGCCCCGAACGGCGCCTGCACGCCGGTGGTCGGTTCGGGCCTCCCCGCGATGCCCATGCGCGTCAGCATTAACGCCAGCAGGATGAGCACCGTCACCGCCCCTCCATAGATGAGGAACTGCACGAGCGCGATGAACTCGATCGTGAGGAAGAGGTACATCGCCCCCACGCCCGCGAGGCTGAGGATGAGGAAGATGGCCGAGTGGATGACCGTGCGTGCGAACACCACGCCCGCAGAGACCGCCACGATGGCGACCGCGAAGATCCACCAGAGGACTTCGGTGGTCACGCGCTGCCGCCCCCTCCGCTGTCGTCGGCGGACGGAACGGTACCGCCGAGCTCGGTAATGGTCGCGAAGATGTCCTCGGGGATGGGCTCGCCCTTCTCGACGTGCTCGCGCGCGGTGCGCTCCGCCTTCATGCGGCGCGCGCGCAGCTTGCGCGGCGAGTTCGGGTCACCCTGCGCACCGGCGGCGGCCGGGGCGGCGGCGGGCGCCGCTGCCGGGGCCGCGCCCGCGGGCGCGGGGTCGTTCCCCGTGATCTCCTTGTAGAGGGCGCTCTCCGTGTCGTTCAGCGTCTGCAGGAGCTCCGCCGGCACCTCTTCGCCCTTCTCGATGTGCTCGCGGGCGCCGCGCTCGGCCTTCATGCGGCGGGCGCGGACCTTGCGCGGCGAGTTCGGGTCGCCGACGTCGCCCGCGGGGGCGGCTGCCGCTGCCGGAGCGGCCGCGGCGGGGGCGGGCGCCGGCGTGCCGATGGGCGGCACGGGCTCGCCCGTGATCTCCGTGTACATCTCACTGCCGTAGCGCCGTAGCGAGGCGATCGTCTCAGCGCTCACCTCGCCCGCTTCGCGCTCGGCGCGCGCTTCACGCTCGGCCTTCATGCGGCGGGCGCGCAGCTTGCGCGGCGAGAGCGAGGCGACCTCGTCGTCCTCGGCGGTGGCGCCCGCGGCCGCCGTCGCCGCCTGCGCCTGCACCTCCGGCTCGCGCTCCTGGATGGCCGCGCCCAGACCCTGTGCGATGCGCTCGGCCTGCGCTTCCTGCGCCTCCGGCCGCGCTCCGGCGAAGCCGATCACCGGCGGCTCCTCGCCCTCGGCCAGGGCCGCGTTGATCTCAATGTTGTCCAGCGGCCGGAAGGGGTTGGGCAGCCTGCCGCTCTTGCTCGCCTCCAGCAGGTCCTCGATGTCCTTGTGGAGGTCGCGGCGGTCGTAGGCGGAGTGCTCGTGCCCCTCCCACGTGTTGTCCATCGCGATCGCCTCGAAGGGGCAGACCTCGATGCAGATGTTGCAGCGCATGCAGCGCGCGTAGTCGATCCAGAACTTCTCGATGATCTTGCGGCGGTCGCTCGTGCCCTCGGGGTGCTTCGGGTTGTCGTGCATCACCGCCGTCATGCAGTCCACCGGGCAGTTCCGCACGCAGATGTTGCAGCCCGTGCAGAAAGGCTCGTCGTGGTCGAAGTCCCACGTCAGCACGGGGAAGCTGCGCTGGCGTTCAGAGAGCTCGTGCTTCTCGTCCGGGTACTGGATGGTCACCGGACGCCGCGTGAACGTCGAGAAGGTGGTCGCGAGGCCTTTCAGGATGCCGATCATGGGTTGGGAACCTCAGCGTGCTTGTAGCTCCCCACGAGATTCTTCGTGGAGGGCTTGCGGGCGGCCCGTATGTAGATGCCGCCCAGGAACAGGATCGCCCCTACCCAGTTGACCGCCGCCAGGATCGGCTCCGGCCAGTCGTAGTAGAGGAAGAGACCGTTCACCAGCAGCAGGGCGAAGCTCACCTCGATGAGCGCCTTCCAGCAGAAGCTCATCAGCTGGTCCATGCGCAGCCTCGGCAGCGTGGTCCGCACCCAGAAGATGAGCAGGATCATGATGAGGCTCTTGATCAGCGTCAGGACCAGCTGCCAGCCCCAGCCCCAGTCGTCGCCGAAGGGGAACTGCCAGCCGCCCAGGAAGATGGCCGACCCGAAGATGCTGAACGCCCACAGCGAGGCGTACTCGGCCAGCTGGAACATGCTCCAGCGGATGCCCGAGTACTCCACGAAGTAGCCGCCCACGATCTCCGACTCCGCCACGGGAATATCGAAGGGCGCGCGGTGCAGCTCCGAGAGCATGGCCGTGAAGAAGATGACGAAGGCCAGCGGCTGGATGAGGATGAACGGCCGCGTGTCCTGCATCGACACGATCGCGTTCAGGTCGAGCGTGCCCGCCACCATCGCGACGGCGAGCAAGGCCACCACCAGCGGAATCTCGTAGCTGATCATCTGCGCGGCGGCGCGCACGCCCCCGAGCAGCGCGTACTTGTTGCCCGAACCCAGCCCCGCCATCAGCACGCCCACGATGTTCAGCCCCAGCACGGCGAACACGAAGAACATGCCCAGCGCCAGGTTGCGCACGCCCCAGTCGCGCGCGAAGGGCAGCGCCACCAGCACGAGGAAGACCGGGATGAAGGTGAGGTAGGGCGCGAACTCGAACACCCAGCGGTCGGCGTTGCGCGGGCGGATGTCTTCCTTGATCAGCAGCTTGATCGCGTCCGCGAAGCCCTGCAGCAGGCCGATCGGGCCCGTGCGCGTCGGGCCCAGCCGCATCTGGAAGCGCGCCACCACCTTGCGCTCGCCGTAGGTCAGGTAAACGACGACGAGCGTCATCACGAGCACGATGATGACGATGCGGACGATCGCGTCGAACCAGTTCAGTCCAAAGACCACCTCGCCGAAGGGAATCTCGCCGAAGGGGAACTCGCTCACTTGTCCACCTCGCCCAGCACGATATCGAGCGACCCGAGGATGATGATGGCGTCGGCCACGTAGCTGCCGACCACCAGCTCCCGCAGCGCCGAGAGGTTGCAGAAGGAGGGGGAGCGCAGCTTGGCGCGGTACGGGTTCGTGCCGCCCCTGGCCATCAGATACACCCCGTACTCGCCCTTCGTGCCCTCCGTCGGCATGTACAGCTCACCGCCATCGATGCGCAGTGTCTTCGGCAGCTTCGGCGCGAGCACGCGGCCCTCAGGCATCTGCTCGAGGCACTGCTCGATGATGCGCACGCTCTGGTAGCACTCCGCCAGGCGCACGTGGAAGCGGTCGAACACGTCGCCCTGGACGCCCACGGGTATCTCGAAGTCGAGCTTCGGGTAGACGCTGTAGGGCTCCGCCTTGCGGATGTCCCAGGGCACGCCCGTGGCCCGCAGCATCGGACCGGTGAAGCCCCACGCGATGGCCTGCTCGGGCGTCACCGGCGTGAGCCCGCGGCAGCGCTCGACGAACACCTCGTTCCCCGTCAGCAGGCCGTCCATGTCCTCCAGGCCCTGCTTGATCGAGCCCAGCACCCAGCGGCAGCGCGACTCGAAGTTGTCGGGCAGGTCCATCGTCACCCCGCCGATGCGGAAGTAGGTGGGGAACATGCGGTCCCCCGCCACCTCCTCGAACAGGTCGTAGATGCGCTCCCGCTCGCGCCAGGCGTAGACGAAGCTCGTGCCGAACGAGCCCACGTCCGCCCCGAACGCGCCCAGGAACATGAAGTGCGAGTTGATGCGGGAGAGCTCCATCATGATCACGCGGATGTAGTCCGCGCGCTCCGGAACCTCGATGCCCGCCAGCCGCTCGACCGCCATCGTGTAGGCGCCCTCGCAGCACATCCCCGCGAGGTAGTCCGTGCGGTCCCACCAGCCCATCGCCTGGCGGTAGTCGGCGTTCTCGGAGAGCTTCTCCAGGCCCCGGTGCAGGTAGCCGATGTACGGCTCGCAGCCGACCACCAGCTCGCCGTCGACCGTCAGCACCATGCGGAACACGCCGTGCGTGGCCGGGTGCTGCGGCCCCACGTTCACGGTCATGTCGACCGTGTCGAGATCACCCTCGGCGGTGGCGACGCGCTCCTCGGGCCAGATCGACATCTAGACCTCCACCCCGGGCGGGCCATCTTCGATGCCCTGCAGGATCTCGGCCTTCTGCAGCGGGTGCGCCTTGCGCAGCGGGTGGATGCGGAGGTCCTCCTCCAGCAGCAGGTTGCGCGGGTCGGGATGGCCCGCGAACACGAGCCCCACCATCTCCGCCGCCTCCCGCTCGTGCCAGTTCGCCGCCGGGTAGAGCCCCGTGAGCGTCGGCAGCTCGCAGCTCGGGATGGGCGCCGCCACCGTGATCTGGAGGGCGTGGCCGTGGGGGAAGGAGTAGAGCTGGTACTTCGCCTCGAGCCCCGCCTCCTCCATGTCGAGCGCGACGATGTTGCGCAGCAGGTCGAAGGACAGCTCGTCGTCGTCGTGCAGACCCGTCACCAGCGCGAGGAAGTGCTCCGGGGCGACGCGCAGGTCGGCGTAGGTCTTCGTCTCGGAGGCCTCGAAGGGGATGTCCGGCAGCCGCTCCCGCACGAGCGCCGCGATCTCCGGCTCGCCGATGACCGCTTCGGCGCTCACCCGACCATCCTCTTCTCTTCCATGATCTTCTCCTGCAGCCGCAGGAAGCCGTCCAGCAGCGACTCCGGACGGGGCGGGCAGCCCGGCACGTACACGTCCACCGGGATGATCTTGTCGACGCCCTGGAGCACACGGTCGTACTCCGTGTAGGGCCCGCCGTTGGTGGCGCAGGCGCCCATGGAAATGACGTACTTGGGGTTCGGCATCTGCTCGTAGAGCAGCTTGATCGCCGGCGCCATCTTCTTCGTGACCGTGCCCGAGACGACCATCACGTCGCTCTGGCGGGGGCTGGGCCAGGGGACGATGCCGAAGCGGTCGAGGTCGTGGTTCGCCATGAACGTGCCGATCATCTCGATCGCGCAGCAGGCCAGCCCGAAGGTCATTGGCCAGAGCGAGCTCTTGCGGCTCATCGCCAGCACCGTATCGACACCCGTTTGCAGGATGCCCGGCATCACGATGCGGTAGGCGGCCGTCTGGTCGGGCAGGTCGACGGGCGTGAGGCGTTCCGCCTCGTTCCCGAAGTCGGGCACGTAGGCCGGCATCACCGGTCCGTCGGCGGGAGTCGTCGCTTCGTCGCTCATTTCCACTCCAGCACGCCGCGCCGCCAGGCGTACAGCAGCCCGGCGCTCAGCACCACGATGAAGACGAACATGTACCAGAACGCGTAGACGGGCAGGTCGAAGAAGACGACCGCCCAGGGGAAGATGAAGATCGTCTCCACATCGAAGATGAGGAACATGATCGCGAAGATGTAGTAGCGCACGTGGACCTGCGCCCAGTTGCGCCCGATCGGGAGCATCCCGCACTCGTAGGAGACGCCCTTGCCGCGCTCTTTGGCGAAGGGTCCGAGCAGCCGCGCGCCGACGAGGGCGGTGAATACGAGGATGAAGCCGGCAACCGAAGCGATAAAGACGGCGGACCAGGTGTCGTAGAAGCTCATGGCCTCGCTTTCGCCGTCGAGCGCCGGGGCGCTGCGGGCCGCGCAAGAGCGGCCCTCAGGGCCGCCCCCGAAGCCCTTGTGATTTGCGCCACAAAGATAAGCGCGAGGGGTAGGGGCGGCAAGCCGAGGCGGGTGTTAGGTGGCGTGCTAGGGGATGTCTATGGGAATCCAATGCTGGTGTTGTTGGGAAGGGAGCTGCAACTACGCGGCTAGTTCCTCACGGAACTCCTCCCGGTTCGACCACAGGATCGGGTGGACCTCGTAGTTCTCCAGGGCCTCGACGACAGTAGCGGATACTGCGCCCTGTGAGTCGTTGAGGATCGCATAGGTCCGCGAGTCGTCGGGGCGCGCCTTCCTCGTGTCAAGGCACGCGAAGGCCGCACTTGTCGCAGTTTGCCGACTCGGGCTGTTGATCGTCTGGACCATCCGTTCCGGCTGCGCAGCGGACTTGGGAATTACGAAATCAAAGAGGTGGTCAAAATTGGATTCGCCCGAAAACTTCACCTTTGGCGTGTACCGGACAGAAGACATCTCCAACCACGCCGCAACATCTTCAAGGAAGATGTTCGCAATGGTGGGGGTGGCGAGGTAAAAGAGGTCGTTTACGGCGAGCATCGCCTGTACGAGGCTGTGCTTCTGAAGCGCGAAGTTGTTTTGGGAGGCTCGCACGGAGAGCGCATTCCCATCGCTGTCCCGCCTTACCCCGAATCCCGCGAGCGTTACATCAAGCAGCGCTCGCCGCTTGGGTGTATCCAAGGCGCAGCCAGACATCTCTAGGTCGCCGATGACGAAGCCGTCGTCCGTCAGCACCCACCCCCCATTGTCTCGGGTTGCGTATATCTGGAGGCAGTCGTTGTGCCGATCCAGATACGGTGTTGTGATCTCAACGCAGTCATCGATCTCACGGAGCGCGGTCTGGTCCCGAAGCCACGCTTGGTATTCGTCCAACAGTGCCCGCACTTCCTCGATCATGAGATCCAGCTTGACTGAATAGTTGGCGGCTCAATGACGTTGCAGTAGGACATGAAGTCGGAGAGCGTTCTTGATTGGTCCGTCAGGTCACCGAAGGCGTGGGCTGGAATTGGTTGAGCCCACTTGTCCCAGTATCCCTCGCGGTAGCGATGGAGGTGAACTGGGACGACTGTCTGGCCATCGGGGTTCCGGTGAGGCGCCGTCCCGATGCAGAGCCGAATGAGGGGGACAACTTGGCGAGCGCGGAGTTGGTGCGTGCTCTTGACCAAATCAATGCGGGCCCGCCGCAGATCGAGAATGAAGTGCTCGCGCCTGGCCTCGGACAGAAGGGGGATTGCCACCCTTCCCCCGCCCCGAGGGTAGGACCACGCGCGAAGATCCATGCGAAGCTTAGGAAGGGCGACGAGGCGATCAGCTTCAGCCTGAGTCAGTTCTGCTTCGGGCATTAGCGCTCGTCGCGATAATGCGCCCGCCGCCTTGCGACGGCAAGCGGGAGGGTTCAATTACGCAGGAGCGGTGTTGACCGAACCCCGGCGGCCGATACTGCCCGCCAGACCATGAACCACGATTGGAGTCGAGACCCTTCTCAGGATGGAACCCGCTCCAGCCTGGCGCTCACTTGGCGGTCTCCACTGCTACCCTGCCCCCCGTGAACGCCGCCGCCCCCTACCTCGACGCCCTGGCCGCCATGGCCCCCCTCGTCGCCGACGAGGCGGAGCGCTCCGAGCGCGAAGCGCGCACGACCCCGCCCGTCGCGGAGCGCATCGTCGACGCCGGGCTCTACCGGCTGTACCTGCCGCGCTCGCTCGGCGAGCCCGAGCTCGACGTGCCCCCCGCCCTCGAGGTGTTCGAGGCCGCCTCCCGCATCGACGGGTCCTTCGGCTGGGCCGTCACCATCGGCTCGGGAGGCGGGCTCTTCGCCGGCGCCCTCGAACCCGCGACGGCCGCCGAGATCTTCGGGCCGAAGGGCGCGCTCATCGCCGGCTCCGGGAAGCCCGGCGGGACGGCCAAACCCGTCGACAGCGGCTACCTCGCGGGCGGACGCTGGAACTTCGCCAGCGGCGCCCACCACGCCACCTTCTTCACCGCCAACTGCTTCGTCGAAGGCGAACGGGCGGCGGATGACTCCGGTCCCCTCATCCGCGCGATGGCCTTCCCCGCCGCCGAGGTCGAGGTCGTCGAGACGTGGGACCCCGCCGGCATGCGCGGCACCGGCAGCCACGACTTCCAGGTCGGGAGCAGCCTCGTGCCCTTGCGCCGCACCTTCGGCGTCTTCGACGACTGGCCCTACGAGCGCGGCCCCCTCTACCAGTACCCCTTCAACCACCACGCGGAGACCTCGTTCGCGGCGGTCGCGCTGGGCATCGGACGGCACGCCATCGACGAGTTCCTCGCGCTCGCGTCACGCCCCTCCCTCTATACAGGGGAGCCGCTGGGCGACCGCCAGGGCGCGCGTGTCCGCCTCGGGGAGGCGGAGGCGCTGGTCAGCGCCGCCCGCGCCTGGTTCTTCGAGGTCGCCCGCTCGAGCTGGGATACGGTGGCTGCCGGCGACGCCCGGGAGCCCGACGAGGCCGCGCGCGTCTCGCTGGCCTCCATCCACGCCGCCACCAGTGCCGCCCGCGCTGCGACGCTCCTCTTCGAGGCGGGCGGCTCCGCCTCGCTCGACGGCGGCTCGCCCCTCGCCCGCGCCTGGCGCGACGTCCACGCCCTCTCGAAGCACGTGGCCGTGTCGCCCCTCGGCTACGAAGCCGCCGCCGCCGGGTTGCTCGACACTGAGGAGTAGCCGGCTTCCTGGCCATGCGGCGGGCCGTGCCTGCGCGCCTCGCGCAGGATGAACGTCCCGCAGATGAACACCAGCGCCGCCGTCGTCGGCCACCCGAACAGCCGCCCGTAGACGAGGTACTCCCCGATGGAGAGGTTCAGCAGCATCCACGTCAGGACGAGCGCCTTAACCGCCTCGTAGCCTGCCCAGACGAGCGTCACCTTCACGAAGATGGGCGCGTTCACGGGCAGGTTGCCCACCATCCGCGGCGAGATCTCACGGCCGATCGCCCCGATCAGCGGCCAGCCCCGCCAGAGCGTCCACGCGTAGAGCGGCAGGATGAGCGCGTCGCCGATCGGTCCCGCGGCAAGGTACGCCTTCTCGCTCGTCAGGAGAACACCCGCCAGCGCCGACCCCGCCGTGATGAGGTACCCGTAGATGGCGATGAGCCTCAGGAGCGGCGTCTCCCGCGTGAACAGGAAGACGACGGTGACTGCCGCGAAGCCGCCCCCGACCGCGACCTCTGCCGGCGCCACCTTCGTCAGCCCGTAGAAGAGGAGGACCGGCAGCATCGTCAGGAAGACTCGCGGGTTCGGCTGCCACTCGACCGGCAGCCGCCTCAGCAGCGGCACGCCGGCGTACCAGCCGGAGCCCACGCCCCCGGTGGCCATGGCGTCCGTGCCCTGCGCCCTCATGACTCGGGCATTCTCGCATCGTCACGGGTGATTTCCCGTAAACCCGCGAGGTGCTCCGCCGCCAGCCCCGCGTACCGGCCCGGGTTGTTCTCGACCCACTCCTGCGAGGCCGTCCCTTCAATGGAACGCTTCACCTCGGCCGGTGTCCCCGCCGCCAGCATCCCCGCCGGGATCTCGGTGTCCGGCAATACCACCGACCCCGCCGCCACCAGCGCCCCCTCTCCGACCACCGCCCCGTCGAGCACCTGCGCCCCGTTCGCGATGAGCGCCCGCGCCCCGATGGTCGCCCCGTGGATGACGGCGTTGTGCGCGACCGAGGCCTCTTCCCCGATGAGTGCCGGGGCCGTCGCCCGCCCGTGCACCACCGCCCCGTCCTGGATGTTCGCCCCCGCCCCGATGACGGCGTAGGAGGTGTCGCCCCGCACCACCGCCCCGTACCAGATCGACGCCCTCGCCTCGATACGCACGTCCCCCACCACCGTCGCCGTGGGCGCGATGAAGGCGCTCTCGTGGATAACGGGCACCTTCTCCCCGACGGCGTAAACCGGCATCCGTTCCCTCCAACAGACGAGCGCGTATCCTAGCCCCTCGCGCCCGCCCGAGCGGTGCGCCGGAGGTACCTACTAATGGAAGTCGATTCCTTTGCGGACATCGCCGAGCAGTTCAACGACCGCGTCAACCGCCTCGTCTGGTGCACCGTCACCACCATCGACCGCAAGGGGCGGCCCCGCTCTCGCATCCTCCACCCCGTCTGGGAAGGCTCGACCGGGTGGATCGCCACTGGCCGCACGTCCCTCAAGTCCAAGCACATCGCCGACAACCCCTACGTCTCCGTCACCTATTTCGATCTGCCCGCCGGGAACCCCCTCGGCCAGCAGCAGATTTACGCCGAGTGCAAGGCCGAGTGGGACGACGACCCCGCCGAGAAGCAGCGCGTCTGGGACCTCATCAAGAACGCGCCCCCGCCCGTCGGCTACGACCCCGCGATGTTCTTCCAGTCGGTCGACAACCCCGAGTTCGGCGCGCTCAAGCTCATCCCCTGGCGCGTCGAGCTCTCGGCCCTGAGCGACCTGATGACCGGCGCGGAGCCGAAGATCTGGCGCCAGGACGCCTAGGCGTTCAACCGCGAGCGCTCCAGTGCCTCTCATAGAGGAGGCCTGACCCATGGACGAGATCGTTGCCGCCGAACTCGAGGACTACGCCGCCTCGAGCACGACGCCCGAGCCGGCCCTCCTCCAGGAGGTCGCCCGCGAGACCGAGGCGCTCGGCGAACGCGCGCGCATGCTCACCGGGCGGCTCGAAGGGCGGCTGCTGAACTTCCTCGTCGGCCTCGTCCAACCCCGGCAGGTCCTCGAGATCGGCTGCTTCACCGGCTACTCCGCCCTCTCCATGGCCGAGGCCCTGCCCGAGGGCGGACGCCTCTACACCTGCGAGATCAGCCGCGAGCACGCCGACATCGCCCAGCGCAACTTCGACGCCAGCCCCTTCGGCGACCGCGTCGAGCTCTGCTTCGGCCCCGCCCTCGACACCATCGCCTCGCTTGACGGCCCCTTCGGTTTCATCTTTATCGATGCCGACAAGGCCAACTACCCCGCCTACTTCGAGGCCGTCCTGCCGAAGCTCGCCGAGGGCGGCCTGATCGCCTTCGACAACGTCCTCTGGTCTGGCCGCGTCCTCGATGACGCCGACCAGACCGCCGACACGAAGGCCATCCGCGCCCTCAACGAGCAGCTTGCCCGCGACGAGCGTGTCGAGGTGGTCATGCTCACCGTCCGCGACGGCCTCACGCTCGTCCGCCGCCGGGCCAGCCACTGACCGAAAAACGGCCTAAGCTAGCAGCACGAGATATGAGACGAACGCCGGGCAGGCGAGGGGGTACGTCATGAGCGAGAACGGAGCCAGCGAGCGCGGAACCTGGACGGTCAAGGCCGGCCTGGCGCAGATGCTCAAGGGCGGCGTCATCATGGACGTCGTCTCCCCTGAGCACGCCCGCATCGCCGAGGAAGCCGGCGCCTGCGCCGTCATGGCCCTCGAGCGCGTCCCCGCCGACATCCGCAAGGACGGCGGCGTCGCCCGCATGAGCGACCCCGAGATCATCGTGCGCATCACCGAGGCCGTCAGCATTCCCGTCATGGCCAAGGCCCGCATCGGTCACTTCGTGGAGGCTGGCGTCCTCCAGGCCCTCGGCGTCGACTACATCGACGAGTCCGAGGTGCTCACCCCCGCCGACGAGGCCCATCACATCAACAAGCACGAGTTCACCGTGCCCTTCGTCTGCGGCTGCCGCGACCTGGGCGAAGCCCTCCGCCGCATCGCCGAAGGCGCCGCGATGATCCGCACCAAGGGCGAAGCCGGCACCGGCGACATCGTCGAGGCGGTGCGCCACATGCGCGCCGTCCAGGACGAGATCCGCCGCCTTCGCAACCTCTCCGAGGACGAGGTCTACACGGCCGCCAAGAACCTCGGCGCCCCCGTCGAGCTCGTGCAGCAGGTCCGCGACGAAGGCCGTCTGCCCGTCGTCAACTTCGCGGCCGGCGGCGTCGCCACGCCCGCCGACGCCGCCCTCATGATGCGGCTCGGCGCCGACGGCGTGTTCGTCGGCTCCGGCATCTTCAAGTCCGAGAACCCGCCCGCCGTCGCCAACGCCATCGTCCAGGCCGTCACCCACTACGAGGACGACGAGCTGCTCGCGCAGGTATCGCGCGGCCTCGGCGCCGCGATGCGCGGCCTCGCCGTCGCATCCCTCCCCGAGGAGGAGGTCCTCGCCAAGAGAGGTTGGTAGGCGCCCTACGCCTTAGAACCGTTGAGGTCCCATTCGCGGAAGACGGGCGGCAGGATATTGAGGAGCGCGTCCGGCTCCATACCGTACACGTCGTAGGTAAGCTCAAGCTGGGGGAGAACGCGGAGCAGGTGGCGCAATCCTCCTGGCCGACCGACGTGACCACGTTTCTTCTGTTGCCCGTCGGTGTAGAGGCGCAGGATTAGTGGCACAACACCTGCAGATCCGAAGACGCGGCGCGACCCAAACACGCGCTCCGAGATGTCGTCCCACGAAGAGATCTCTTGGTCGAGAAGAAAATCGGCGTGATGGGCATTCTGTTCGTACAGTCTCCAGGAGCCCCACAGATAATGACGGTATCGCTGCTGCTCAGAACGGCCGGCGTGCGCGCTGCTTTCATCAGGCTCGAACAAGAAGGTCATGTCGTTGGGAGAGAGTGTTGGCGGCGCCGTCCCGGGGAGGTAATACATGCCAAGCCAGGACCAGACCCCCGCGTGGTCTGCGAGGCGATGTCGGAGCGGTTCTAGTGCTTGTGAGAGGTACGCGCCGGCTTCCCGTCTCGTCGGGAAGGGGCGCCGTTCTATTCGGACCTCCTCGCTAAACGGACGGGTGAAGGCGTCTCCGAAGAGCAGATCGTGTGGTGGCTCACGATCAACCTCAGGACTCTCGCGAAGGCGTGCAAGGAACTCTCGGGCGTGGGCAAGACCGGTCGGTGTCAGCTGCCGCAGTGGCGCGTCGTGCTGCGCTGCCGAGGGTGCGTCTGCTGAGGGCGTGGATGGTCTTGAAGCGGTTGGCACTGAGGATTGTGCGGCAACCGTCGCCTGCGACGGAGGGTGGCTGTGCTCAAGGTCAAGGACCGCCCCATCCAACCGTGCGATTACCTCATCGAGCCATCTGACCATGGTATTCAGTTTCACGTTGTGGCCGGGGACGCGGCGTTCTTCCACGAACGCTTGCCACGCCGCGGAACCCGGAGGGACGTAGTTGCGAAGGTCGACTCGACGTGGCGCGTTTGGGCGGGCGAGCGTGCGACGTACTTCACGAAGCTGGTTCGCTGCCTCGCCGGTGTCACTCACGGGGAATTTCCTCGGAGTGTTGACTCGTACGAGTTGGCCGCATCAAGGGGCCCTTCCGCAAGGGCACTGACGACAGCATCGACCCACTCACGCGCGCGTTCGATCTCCTCAACTGCTGCGGGGCCGAGCCCTAAGGGGATCGGTGGATCCGCGTCCGGGAGGTAGGCCCGTGCGATGGCAAACCAGTCTGCCCATGGCCCCTCCTCGTCTTCGATGTCCGCCCGGTCGATTAGGACCATGCGGGTAAGAATCGTGCGAAAAACTTCCGGCATGACGAGCGAGCGGAACGCGGGATCGCTGCGTACGATTTCGCTGATGCCCGGAATCCCGCTGTTGACCTGTAGGACCGGGCTTCCGCTCTCCCCGTCGAAGTCGACCCGCCAGATTTGGGCACCGAGCTCGCCGCTCTCTTCCAGCGGCAGCCGCGAGTCAACGGGTAGTACGGGCCGGATGTTGGGTGCGTGCCCGAGTAGCCGCCCGGAGCCGTCTTCAGCAGCGATGAGGACCCGGAATTGAGCGCCGATGGGCACGTCCATTAGTCGGCGTTCTTCCTCAGGCGGGGGTCTAAGGCTCCCCACCGTTCCGAAGTCCCAGCGCTGCACGGCGTTGTTACGCCATGCCTCGACACGTACCGGGGACTCTGGCGGGAAGTCGTACTCCGACAGCTTGAGTTCGAGATCGAAGATTGGTGCCTCACTTCCCTGTGTGGCGCGCAAACCGAGGTCGATGTGGGCCTTCGTGATCCGCTTGCGCCGTGTCCGGTTGATCCGCTTGATCACGTCGCATCCTCCCGGCCTTCTTCACCCGCATCAATCCGGATCTCGCGCAACTCGACTTTCACGTCTCGTTGGTCGAATCCGGAGAGAGTGATGCGGAATCCTTCCTCTTTCACTGCGAAATGAATGGAGTTGTGCGACATCTTCTCCACGGCGCATCCCTCCTCGACTAGGTGAAGGTCTCCATCGAGAAGGGAAAAGTCAGGGGCACCCTGTGCAACGCCGCGGTCGAAGGTGCCAAAAGGGTTGCCGCGCACGGTGTCGTAGGCGAACCGCATTTCCCAGCTCTGGCCCACGACGACAGACGCCGCTTGCGGCGACCGGCGCGCCACAATCCTGCCCGTGGGGGCGTCGATTTGGAAGGAGGCCGGCCGGGGTGATGGCAGTGGTTGTGGTAGTCCCGTTCGGCTGCCCCGCCTTTGGCTCCGCCCCTTCCCGAACTGTGAGGGGTCACCCGGAAACAGGTCTGCAAGCGCGTCCATCTGGCGTTCTGCTGGTCGTTCCACAAGCCGATGAAGGAGGTGTACAGCAGCCCTGCGAACGTCCTGGACCCGCTGGTAGCCCCCGATCCAGCGATCCTTCAGACGCTGGGCGTGCGGATCCCACGACTCATGGGCTGGCCCTTCGGCATCGCGCAGCATGTGCCCCAGTGGAGACTTGTCGTCGACGAGAACGAGCGCTCGCGCCTGCTGTCGCTCGATGTGGTCCATTCGCGGAATGCGCAGAGGCCCGCGCATGAAATAGTCGTGACCTTGGGAGAGTTCTTCGTCGCGTTCCAGATACACTCGGAAGCTGGTGTTGGTTCGACTCTCAGCCGATCGGTCTCTCACGTCGAGTGTTAGCCGAAAAGCGAGCCGTTCGCCGCGGCCGTAGCGTTCGCGGAGTTCAGCGAGGTCAGCACGCTCTTCCATCCTGTCCCCCAGGTTCCTCACGGGTAGCTCCACATGGGTGTCAGCGCTCGTCCCGACTGCCCAGCCTGCTAACTCGATTACCCTGCGAAGGGACTCGGCTGACTCATCGTCCCGGTTGGATTGCTCTATGCGGCCAACTTCGGCAGAGATCGTATCGGCAGAAATGGTCCTGTTGCCCTCTTCCGGGTGGACAATCTCGACAGCCAGGTCACCTCGTACTATCGGTAGGAAATACTGGGTGAGCACCGCACGTGCGATCTCGGCCGGCTTCAGTTCGTCCTTCGGGAAAGGCACGATGACCGATAGGCCAGGGTCCTCCAGCCTCTCGAGGTTGAAGTCACCTACGGTCTCCTGCACGAAGTCGTCGGATTCGACCGGAAGGGGAAACCAGCGCTCGTCGGGCTCTTCGGAGTGGGCAGCGAACGAGCCGTAGTAGCGGTGCTTGTTCTCTCCTATGTGGTGTGTCTTGAGGAGTGCCATCCCCATCAGGAGCCAGTTGTCCTCACCCTGCCGCTGCGTCATTCCCAGATAGGCATTGAGGATAGAGGCGTCTGGGAAGACCCACTTGCCCAGCCCCCACGAACCGGCGGCATCCTCCCCCTTGGGGGAGATACCGATGCTGCGAAAGAAACCCCAGAAGTCGTTGCCTGGTTCCCGCTCGCTGTTGCGGAGGATGTCGCCTGTGAGGCCGGTCGTGCCGAAGTCCTCGACCACGAGGTATGTCAATGGCTTCTCGAAGCAGCTCAGTGCGTCGTACAAGGCCTCAGACTCGTCATCCTCATCACCACCCGAAATGCCCCCGCTCATGCCCCCCGCAGCGGCCACTGCTTCGACGTGCTGCTGCAGCCCTTCGAGGTAGGGCTTGGCCCGTCCTGGCGGTAAGGCATCCCGTTCTCCGCTGAAGACAAATCGCACACGGACGGGCTGACCAGGATCGCGGCGGGCGTCGAGCGAGTTCTGAACGGCCTCGCGCACGAGCCGCCCCGGCAGATCGGCCTCGCGGCTGAAGAACTCACCCTGGACCGGATCCTGGTTGATCTCGGCGCGCGTCATTCGCGCGAAGCGCCAGCGAGGTTGTTCGTAGTCCATATATGCCATCCGGGCAGCGCGGGATTCTGCCGGTCGCCCCGAAAAATGTCAACGTAATATCTGGCGGCCTACGCTGGCCGGCCGCGGAGCCGGTCCTTCCTTCCCGGCGTGGCCAGCAAGAAGGCGATGATCTCGCGCCAGTGGTGGCTCACGTAGTACTGGCCGGCCAGCGCCGCCGCCGTCCCCACGCCCACGACCGCCCACTCGCCCGCGTTGATCGGGGAGAAGTCGAAGAAGTCGCGCAGCCACGGCGTGTACACCGTCAGGACGAGCAGGAACCCAAGCAGTCCCCCGAGGAACAGCGTCATGACGGGGCGCGTCAGGCTGCGGAACGACGCTCCCTGGAAGCCGAGCACCTCGATCATGAAGCCGATGCTCGTGAACCCGATTACCAGGGACACCAGCGTGCGCGACTCCTCCGAGCCCTGGTTGAACGCCCACTCCACGAAGACCTGCACGATCATTGCCACGATGGCCAGCGAGATGCCGGCCGGTAACGCGAAGCGCAGGACGTTCGTGAGGAACTCCTTCCCGGCGTTCGGCGGCGGGATGCTGATGGAGATGAAGACCGCCGGGATGCCCAGCGCGAGCATCGCCGTCAGCGACCCGTGCCGCGGCAGGAAGGGGAAGTCCAGCCCCAGCAGGCTCGTCGCGAAGATGAGCAGGTAGGCGTACACGCTCTTCGCCATGAAGAGCTTGCTCAGCCGGGCTGAGTTCCCCAGCACGAACGTCGCCTCCTGCGCCCCCCGGATGAGCGCCGAGAACGAGTCCCCCACCAGCACGATTCCGGCCACGCCTCGCGCCGTCGACGTCCCCGACTCCATCGCCACGGCGATGTCGGCCGCCCGCAGCGCGTGCACGTCGTTGGCGCCGTCGCCCACCATCGCCACGAAGCGTCCCTGCTCCCGCAGGGCCTCCACGATGTGGCTCTTCTGCTGCGGCGAGATGCGCCCGAAGATGCTGTGCGACTCAACCGCCTCGGCGAATGCTTCCTCCGGGAGCTTGTCCAGGTCCGACCCCGAGATCGCCCCACCCGGCGTCACGATGCGGAGCTGCTGGAGCAGCGCCGCCACCGTCTGGGGGTTGTCACCGCTGATGATCTTCGGCTCGATGCCGAGCTGTTCCATCAGCCGGAACGCTTCCTTCACCTCCGGACGCAGCACGTCCCCGATGGTGATGAGCGCGAGCGGGCGCACGCCGACGAGCGGCGCGTCCGGGTCCGGCAGCCCCGTCACCTCCGCGAACGCCACCCCCCGCAGACCCCGTGCGCTCGCCGACTCGTACGCCGCCAGCAGCTCGTCCGCCTGCCCGATCGAGATGAGCGCCTCCGGCGCGCCCAGCACGAACGTCCGCCGCTCGGGCCCCGCCGACAGCTGCACCGCGCTCCAGCGCCGCGCCGAGCTGAACGGCACCTGCGCGTCCGGAACAGCAGCGTTCTTGCCCCCCGCGAAGCGATCCGCCAGCGCCGAGGCAGTCTTGCTCTCGTCTGCCGTGGCCGCCGCGAACGCCCCCAGCCACCCCTCCATCCCCGAGACCCCCGACGCCCACGTGACGCCCTGCACCGTGAGCCGGTTCGCCGTCAGCGTGCCCGTCTTGTCCAGGCAGACGACGTCCGCGTAGTTAAGCGCCTCGACCGCCTGGATGTCCTGCACGATCGCCCCCGCCCGCGACACCCGCACCGCCCCCACCGCGAACGCCACCGTCATCCCCAGCAGCAACCCCACCGGCACGACCGTCGTGACCGTCGCCGTCGTCGCCTTGAGCGACTCCGCGAGGTCCCGGTCGTCGACGCTGTACGAGATCAGCAGCGCCAGCGTCAGCACGATTGTCGCGCCGACGAGCACCCGCATCAGGCGCCTCATGTGGATCTGGAGCGGCGTCATGCGACGCACGAGCTGGCGCGCGTCCGCCGTCAGCTTGAGCGCGTATGCCTCGGTCCCGACCCGCTCCGCGGTGTAGTACAGGTCTCCCGCCACGCAGAACGACCCCGACAGCAGCTCGTCCCCCGGAACCTTCCGGATCGAGTCCGCCTCGCCCGTCAGGAGCGACTCGTCGACCTCCCCCGCCCGCCCCGTCACCGGCCCGTCCGCCACCACCTGGTCCCCCGGCCGCAGGTGCACGAGGTCTCCCCGCACGATCTCCTCCGCCGCGATCTCCCGCTCTTCCCCGCCCCGCACCACCAGCGCCCGCGGCGCCGTCAGCGCCACCAGCGACCGCAGCGTCCGTACCGCGTGCAGCTCCTGGTACGTCGAGACGACCACGTTCGCGAACACGACCACGCCCACGAACAGCCCGTCCCGGAACTCCCCCACCACCAGCAGCGCCACGACCATCGCGAGCAGGAACACGTTGAAGAACGTGAGCGCGTTCGACCGCACCACGTCCCAGTCCGTGCGTTGCCGCGTCGTGTCGACGTTCCCCTCGCCCGCCGCCAGCCGCCGCGCCGCCTCCGCCTCCGTCAGCCCCGTCCCCGGACCCAGTTCCTCGCTCACACCGACAGCCGCACTCGCCATACCTTTAAGGGTAAGCGTTCAGCGCTGTTGGCTCTTGACCGCGCCCCTAGTTGAACAGCAGCGCCGCAGCCGCCAGCGAGACCCCCGCCGTCCCGATCACCAGTCCCGCCAGGCCCAGCCCCAACACCATCAACGTGTGGTGGAACTCCGCGCGCAACCCTGCCATCTCCGCTCGCAGCGTGGTGAGCAAGAATTCCCGCGTGACCACCTCACCCATCGCCTCCGCCACCATCTCCGCCATCCCCTCCGCCGCAGGCTCGTCGACCCCGCGCTCCCGGAGCCGCTGGACTGCTCGCAACGTGTCGAACGTGAATGACATCCCGATGCTGCCCGCGAACCATTGTAAACGTGTTGCCATCGACTTACAAGTGTGTCATGCTGCAATCGCGATGGCCCTCACCTTCAACTCCCGACGCGCCGTCCAGAAGCTTCTCGGACGCGGACTCTCTGAACCCGCCGCCGACGGCATCGTTGAAGTCGTCGAGGAGGCCACCACCCCACTCGTCACCCGCGACATCCTTCACGCCGAACTCTACCGCGCCCTCTGGGTTTTCGGGACCGGGATGGTCGCCGCCGTCGGCGTCATCGTTGGCGTGGCCGCTGCCCTCGACTGATGGCCAGCGAGGCCGTCAACCCAGAGATCCTTCACGCCGAGTTCGCCGCGCTTCGTTGCGACATACGTGCTGAGTTCCAGGCATTCCGTGCCGACATGTACCGAGCCTTCTGGATCCAGGGTGCCGGCATCGTAGCTGCCTTCGGGATCATCGTCACCGTGGCCAACGCCCTCCTCTAGCCCCACCGCCCCCGCACCAGCCGCACCCCCACCGTCACCCCGCTCCCCACCCCCAGCGCGACCAGCGTCCAGTAGCACTCCCCCGCCACCGTCCCCGCCGCCGCCGCCAACAGACGCACGTCCCGCGTCGCCAGCATCCCCAGCCACCCCACCACCGACCCCCGACCTCCCCCCACCTCCCCCCACACCCCCTCCGCCTCCGCCCGCGCACGGCTGTAGCTCACCGTCAGCGACCCCGCCAGCGCCAGCGCCCCCACCACCGCCGCGTTCGGCCAGTCCTCGAACCGCGCCGCGTACACCGTCATCCCCCCCAGGATGGCCGCGTCCGCGTACCGGTCCGCGATCGCGTCCAGCGCCGCCCCGAAGCGCGACGTCCGCCCCGTCAGCCGCGCCAGGTCCCCGTCCACCCCGTCGATGATGCTCGCCAGCTGGATCCCGATGCCCCCCGCCACCTGCTGCCCCAGCCCCACCAGCGCCCCCACCCCCAGCGAGAACGCCAGCGTGAACCACGTCGCCCCGTTCGGCGTTACCGGCGTGTGCGACAGCGCCGCCGCCAGCGGCCGGCTCACCCGCCGGTTCACGTGACGCGAAACAATGCCGTCGGTCATGGCTATTGGCTCCTGGCTCCTGGCTGTTGGGGAAGGGCCGGGACCAATAGCCGACAGCTAACAGCCAACAGCCGCGAGCGCAGCTCGCCCGCGCCCCCTACCCCATCCCGCCCAGGGACAGCCCCACCAAAAGCCCGATGAACCCCAGGCACACGACGCTCAGGACCCCGATCGTTCTCCACATGCGCGCAGTCTAATAGTGACTGGTGCTTAGTGTTTAGTGGCCCCCGGCCCGACCCCTACTGGTCCTCCGGCGGCTGGTAGCCCTCGCACACGATGCCGTCCTCGTCCGGGTCCGGCTCCAGCGGCACGCGGAAGTCCGGGTAGCCCGAGCTCAGGCCCGCCGGGTCCGCCTGCGCCCTGATGCTCCGCGACGCCTCGAGGCACGACGAGAACGCCGTCGAGAACAGGATGATCTGCTGGTGGTCCGCCCACTCCTCGAAGTCGTTGTAGAACTCCGCCAGCGTCGCGTTGAAGACGCTCTGGAAGGCCTCGTTCGCGTCCAGCCCCGCGGCCGTGCCCCCGTAGAAGCGCAGCCAGTCCGCGAACTCGCCGTAGTCCTGGAGGGCGTACAGCATCACCAGCGTCTTCATGTCGTCGCTCGCCCGGTCCTGGCGGATGCTCCGCGAGCGCTCGTAGAAGATCACCCGGCGGAAGCGGTCCTCCGTCATCACCGGGACGTCGCCGGTGGCGTAGTGGTTGGCGAAGTAGTCGCGCACGCCGTGGCCGATCCAGGTCGGGTCCACCTCGCCCGTCCCCACCGCGCGGTCGAACCAGATCGAGGCGAGCGCGACCCTGTCCGAGCGGCAGCTCGGGCCGATGAACATGTGCTCCCCTTCCTGGTAGGCGCACGTGTCCGGCACCTCGTCGGCCTGCCGTCCGAACACCTCCTGGTAGCGCAGGCCGAGGCCGCTCTGCGAGTGGGCGATGTGGAGGGTGATGTTCCCCGTGTGCGTGATCCCGTACTCGTCCAGGGCGAAGTCGACCACCCGCTGCATCTCCCGCTCCACCTGGTCCTGCAGCCCGGTGACGTCCTGCATGCCCAGCACCTCGCAGCAGGGCCCCGCGACGGGCGTGTCGGTGGCGTCCGGCCTCGCCCGCGGCGGCGGCACGCGCGTGGGCGCCGCCCCCGTCCCGTCCGGCACCTCCACCACCACCGAGACGGGCACGTCCACCGTGATCACGCTGCTCAGCTGGAAGCGCCCCGAGTTGCTGAGCGCGGCCATGTTGAGCGGGGCGGAGGTCTCCCACTCCCCGCCCGTGGGGCGCGTGCTCAGGAACAGCTCCCCGTCCGAGATGCGCCGCCAGACGCGCACCTCCACGTTCGCCGTTGTCTCCACCGTGCGCGTCGCCGCGAACGCCCCCAGCGCCCCGCCGATGGCGATGGCCCCGATCACGGCGGCGATGATTGCGATCTTCATACCCACCCCCCATCGGTGGAGTGAGCAGGATAGCGGACGGAGGCAAGCGTTGGTGTCCGGTGGGACGGGGACCGATTACCGATCACCCGTCGCCGGCCACGCCCTCGCTACTGCCGGTCGATGTCTCCGAGCGGGGTGAAGCCCTCGCACACGATGCCGTCGCCGTCGTCGTCGACCTCGCTCGGGACGCGAAAGTCCGGGTAGCCGGCGTCGATGCCCGCCACGCCGCCCCGCAGGGGCAGGCTCTGCCCCGCCTCCGCGCACGTGTCGTAGGACTCCGAACGGAGGGTGCGGAACTGGCTGTCCGCCCACGACTCGAAGTCGTCGTAGAACGCCGTCAGGGACAGGCCGATCTCTTCCTCGAAGGTGGCGGCCAGGTCGTCGCCTGCTGAGACGGCCCGGTAGAAGTCGAACCAGTTCCGGGTTCCGCCGTGCTGATCGATCGCGTAGGCGACGGCGATCACCTTCAGGTCGGCGCTCCCCTGTCCCCGGCGCAGCGCCTCCGGGTCCTGGTAGTACAGCACCCGCAGGTAGCGGTCGTCGCCCAGGTAGGGAGCTTCGCCGTCTGCGTAGTGGCGCGCGAAGTATTCTTTTGTCCCCACCGCGATCCAGGCCGTTCCTACCCTGCTTCCGCTGGCGGCCCGGTCGAACCACTCCGATGCGAAGGCGTGGTCGTCGTGCCGGCACTCCGGGCCGAAGAACATGTGCTCGGCCCGCTGGAAGGAGCACTCGCTCGGCAGCGTCGTCGGGCGCGTGCCGAAGGCGTCGCGGTAGCGCACGAAGAGACCGCTGACGGTGTGAGAGATATTGATCGTGATCGATCCGCTGTGCTCGAGCTGGTACCGCCTGTCCCCGAAGTTGATGACTTCCTTCATCTGGTTAAGGGCGGCGTGCTGGGCGGAGGGGAAGTCGCCCATGCCCAGCACCTCGCAGCAGGTGCCCGGCCCTTCGGTCGCCGATGTGGGCGTAGGCGTGGGTGTGGGGGTAGGAGTTGGCGTCGGTGTTGGCGTTGGCGTAGGAGTGGGTGTCGGTGTGGGCGTGGGGTCCGCTTCCTCCACCTCCACCTCTATCTCGACCGGCACGGTCACCAGCACCGAGCTGCTCTCGTAGAAGTTGCCCGAGTCGTTCAGCTGGGTCATGTCGAGCGGGGTGTTGTGGGTGGTCCACGCACCCCCGTCGGGGCGCGTGCTCAGGTAGAGGTTCCCGGTGCGGACGCTCTCCCAGACCTTCACTTCCACCACCGCCTCCGTCTGGATCGTGCGCGTGGCGGCGAACGCCCCCAGCGCGCTCCCGATGGCAATGGCGGCGATCAGCGCGACAATGATTCCAGTCTTCATGGCTGCAACCATACGCTAAGCCGCGCCGTCCTCTGTTGACAACCGCCTTACCGTTCCCCCGCAGTTGTGACTGAATAGCGGTGATCAGTCCGCCCTCACCGGCCACCAAAGGCCAACAGCCAACGGCCAACAGCCGCGAGCTTCGCTCGCCCCGGTAACCTTTTCCCGACCCCGGCGTTATACCCCCTGATTACATGCACGCGCGTAGGCGTCCGTGGGCGCTTCGTGTGGGCGGAACAGGTTGACCGTCGGAGATGCGAACCGTAGGCTCCGCTTCACTTCTGTCCGCTTCTGTACCACGGAGAAAGGAGGCCGCTTTCCCCCGCTGAGCGAGGCGCGCGCGCAGGCCGAAACGACCGGCGCGAGAGGCGTGAGACGCGAGGGTTTCACCTACCGACACCACGCACAGGGGAACGGCCCGGACCCGCCTGGAGGCCTAGCGCCAGGCACTGGCGGCAGAACGAGCGGGCGGCCCCACAGAGGAAGCGGAGCACCCCTCCGCAACCGCCCGCACGATCCGGGCGAGTCCGGAACACGAACCGGCCCGCACGGGCCACAGACAAGACCGAATCAACACCCAAGTGAAAAGGGGTACTAGATTTGAAGAAGAACCTCATTAGCGCCATTGCCGGCTGGAAGTCCGCCGCGCTCCTGGCGCTTGTAGCAATGGTGGCGGCCGTCGCCTTCAGCGGCGTCCTCACCAGCACGGAAACGGCCGAGGCGCAGCCTGGCGTCGACCAGTCCGGCGTTCCCGGCCAGACCGTGACCGTGACTTTCAACACGGGCTCCGACGACCGGTACCGCATCAGCACGGACAGCGAAGGCAGCGCCACGCTCGCCTTCAACGGCGGCCAGTCTCTTCGCTGCGCCGACAACGCGGCCAACGGCTGTGATACCGACGCTGATACCGGCGAGATCGGCATCCAGGTCACCATCGACGAGGACTCGCCCATCGGTGAGATCTACGTCCAGCGGATCGCCCGCGACAATGTCGGCGCGGTCACCGTCTCGCAGGAACTCGTGATCACGGTGAACCGGCCGAATCCGGTAGCGGCGATCAAGGCCGCCAATCGGGTTACGTCTGCAATCGAGAAGGACACCCCGGCTACGGGCGGCGGTGCCCTCATCGTGGTGCAGGTCGTGAACGCTGGAGGCGCCGGCATCAACGGTGCTCCCCTCCAGATCAGTACGACCCGTGGCGGTCTGACGGTCGCCGAGGCGGTCACCTATCAGGCAGCCGATGCCACCGCGGATCCGCCTGTTGCCCTGAGGCTGCAGCGGCCGGTGAACGCCGCCGCTCCCGGAACCACCTGTCCAGCTCAGGCTGACGGCGTGGCGGGCAACGCTGCCTGTACGCTCCTCGCGACAACGGCTGCGGGTGGCACCACTCCGGACGACCCGTCCGATGACATCGTCGGTGGCCTGGTCGCTGTTGTCCTCAAGGGCAACGGTGGCACCGGTACTGCCGAAGTCGTCTTCCGGCATCCCGTTTCGGGGCACAGCCACACGGTCAACGTGATCCTCCACGGCGCCGCGGCCAGCATCAGCGCCTCGGTCGACCAGAGCACCATCGGGATCGGCAACTCGACGTTCATCGTCGTGGACGTCACCGATGCCGACGGCAACCCCGTCCCGAACATCACGACCGTCGTGGTGGATAACCACAAGCCGCTGGTTCCCGCGCAGACCGGTCCGGAAGTTCCGGCCGGCAACACGGCGAACCTGGTCGAGACCAGCTTCACCACCAACCGGGATCTCCCCGGCGTCGCGAACGACGTGCCCTCGTGCGAGGCGCACACGACTGCGGCGACCGACGATACCCCGGCGAGCTCCTCGACGGGCACGAGCCTTGGCGGCAAGTGCGCGATCCAGGTGACGGCTTCGGCTGGCGGGCCTGGCCCGGCTGACGATGCCACCCGCGGCACGCACTCGCTCACCCTGGCGGTCAGCACCAACCCGAGGATCGCGCCGGTGACGGTCGAGGTCGAGGTTGGCGGCGCTCCTGCCAGCATCGAGCACAATGCTCCCGCGAGCGTTGATTCGCTCAGCACGACCAGCATCTCCATCACCGTCCTCGACGATGAGGGTGTGCGCGTCGGCGCCGTGCCGATCAGCGTTGTCAAGGTCGAGGGTTCCGGTAACGTCGACGACGTTCCGGGCGGCATGACCTCCGATGGTCGTGGCTCGTTCACGTACCTCGCCCCGCTCACGCCGGGTGAGGCCGTGTTCCTGATTCGCGCCGGCAACGCCGCTGCGGGTCAGCAGATCCAGGACACCATCACGCTCGCCATCGGCGATGCGCCGGCGCCTGAGTCGGCAACGTGGAACAACGAGCTCGTCTCGGGTCAGAACCTCGTCGTCTGGAACGGCGAAGATGGTGCTGATCCCTCCGCGGGCGCTTCTGACGGCGTGTCGGCCATCTGGTCGCTCAACACCGGCAGTGGCACCTGGGACGGCTACTTCCCGAACGCTGCTGACGTGCCGGGTGGCAACACCCTTGGCTCGCTCACCAACGGCCAGGCCTACATCGTCGTCGTCGACTAACCTGTCCGTAACCAACCCCACCCCCGGTCCCGCCTCGCGCGGGGCCGGGGGACCGGGGAAGGTCCGGGCTTTAGCCATACGGACAGATAAAGGAGCAAAACGGAATGACCAAGACTCTTAAGTGGCTCGGGGGAGGCGTAGCGGCGGTCATGCTGCTTGGCCTCGCCGGCCTCTTCAGTGGAGAGGTGGCCGAGGCCCAGCCGTCTGGCCCGCCTCACCGCTTCGCCGGCTCCGTTTCCGTCGACGGTGAACCCGCGGCCGCTGGCACGTCGGTCACCGCCATCGTGAACGGCGCCGAGTGCGGCTCCGCCACCGTCATCGAAAGCTCGGCCGGGTCGACCTACGTGGTCGATGTACCCGGCACCTGCGCCGATGACGGCGACACCGTTTCCTTCCAGGTTGGTGGCTACGATGCGGCTGAGTCCGGCACCTACGCCGGTGGCTCTCGCAGCGACATCGACCTGACGGCCTCCTCGATGATGCCGGACATGCCCGAAGAGGGCATGGAAGAGTGCCCGGACGACATGAACGGTATGGACGATGGCGACATGCCTGACGAGCCCGCCGAGCCGTCCGAGCCCTCCGAGCCGATGGAAAACGGCATGGGTGACGACATGGACATGGACGACTGCCCCGAAGAGGGCATGGATCCTGAAGAGCCCATGGACCCCGAAGAGCCCATGGACCCTGAAGAGCCCATGGATCCCGAAGAGCCCATGGATCCGGAAGAGCCGATGGTCGGCGACTCCGGCACCGGCCTCGCCACCAGCACCAGCACCTCGCTGGCTGCCATCCTCGGTGTCACCGCCCTCGCAATCATGCTGGGCAGCTACACCTTCGCCCGCCGCCGCCGCTAAACCTGGCGACGCAACGGCACAACCCGAAAGGGGCCCTCCGGGGCCCCTTTCTTGTTGTGTATGGTGATGCGCAGTGACTGGTGGATAGATATTGGTCCCCATCTACCACTATCCACCAGTCACATCCCCCGGCCGCGTTACACTGCCCCCGTGCAGAACTGGATCATCGCCGCGCTCGTCGCAGCCATCGCGCTCACGCTCGTGGCCGGCGCCGTCGCGCAGTCGCGCACGGCCCAGCCCACGGCCCGCGTCCAGCTGCGCATCTGGGAGGAGTACGACCACCCCGAGAAGAACTGGGTCAGCATCCGCACCGACGGCGCCCGCTGGGGCGCCGACACCCCCCGCCTCCTCTTCGACGACGGCGTCAGTCCCGACGGCCGCTACCGCTACGCCCAGCTGAGCATCGACACCGCCGTCCCCGACCCCGTCCCCACCGGCCTGTACGTCACCGACACATCCTGCTACCGCAGCCAGTTCAACGCCTTCCTCACGCTCAACGGCTACATCCACAACGTCACCAGCGCCACCGTCCGCGACGTGACCGTCACGGCCGCCCTGCGCGAACGCACGGGGGTAGAGGTCGCGCAGGCGTCGGCCATCGCCCTGCACGGCATCTCGCCCTGGGGCCAGCGCGCGCTGGCCATCAACTTCTTCAGCGCCCTCGGCAGGCAGGGCACGTGCCACGTCGTCGCCATCGAGTACGAGGCCACCATCCGCTACGACGAGCCCCAGGCGGCCCCCGAATGATGAAGAACGCCGTCATCGCCGCCCTCGCCGTCGTGCTGGCGCTCTCCATCGCCGGCGTCGTCGCGCAGACGCAGCGCACGGCCACGGTCCAGGTGCGCATCTACGAGGACATCGAGGATCCGCGGGCGCACTACATCTCCCACCGCCCCCACGGCGGCGAGTGGACCGAATCGCGCGAGGTGCCGCCCCTCAACGACGGCTTCGTCCAGGGCGGGAAATACCGCTTCGTGAACGTCTGGGTCGGGGCGACCGTCCCCCAGCCCGTCCCCCCCGCCATCGAGCTGTTCGACCTCGAGTGCACCGACCACGTCCACCCGAACGGGTTCCACCGCATCCTGCGCGGCTCCCTGCGCAACCAGACGAACGCGACGCTCACGGACGTGATGGTCACCGCCGCCCTCGTGAACGAGGACGGCGTCGAGATGAAGCAGGTCACGGACGAGATCGCGGGCGCGATCGCGCCCGGCGGCGAGCGGCCGTTCCTGGTCAACTTCATCGGCGCCCCCAACGTCGCCGGAACGTGCCCCATCGTCAGCATCGACTACACCGCCACCGTCCGCTACGAAGTCCCCATTCCGTAGTCCCGCGTGCCTATTGCGCGTCTAACGTCTTGCGATTCGCAAATATCGTGCTACACTCGCCTCGCGATGTCGCTCACCTTCAATCCCCTCGACGCCTCCCGCAAACTCCGCGAAAGCGGCATGGCGGAGGCCACCGCCGACGCGACCGTCGAGGTCATCGAGGAGGCCACGAGCCCGCTCGTCACCAACGAGTATCTCGATATGCGCTTCGCCGAGCAGCGCGCCGAGTTCTTTCGCGCCCTCTGGATCCAGGGCGCCGGCATCGTGACCATCAACGCCGCCATCCTCGCCACGGCCATCGCCCTCGTCGAAGTGCTGCGCCAGTGATCGACGATCGGTCCGTCCGCTACGAAGTCCCCCTGCCGTAGCGCTCACAGCCCCTGCCGCCGCCCTCCCCTACACTCGTTGCTGTGGATTTGATCCTGGCCAACCGCGCGCTCGTCGATCACCACGCCCCGCCCGGGGGCGCGGGCGGGCCCGCGCCCGCCACCGGCGGCCTCGTCGAGGCCGTCCGGCCCGTGCTCGTCCCCTGGGACGGCGCCACCGGCACCACCTGGATCGGCGCCGGCCGCGGCCCCCACGACCGCGCCTGGACCGACCCCGCCGGCTTCGAGCTGCTCGAGACCCCCGCGGGCCCCATCCGGCACCAGCGCCTCTACCTCCCCGAGGACGACTGGCGCGGTCACTACGCCGAGGTGGCCAACGGCTTCTTCTGGCCCCTCCTCCACCTCGTGCGCGTCGACCTCCCCCTCAAGCTCGCCTACTACCCCACCCCCGAGCCTCCCTCGGAGGCGGCCTGGTCCGCCTTCGAACGCGTCAACCGCGCCTTCGCCGGGGCCGCCCTCTCCACCGGCGGTGAGGTCTGCTGGGTGCACGACTACCAGCTCGCGCTCGTGCCGGCCATGCTCCGCGAGGGCGGCTTCGAGGGGCGCACGGGCTTCTTCCTCCACACCCCCTTCCCCTCCCTCGCCGTCGCCGAGTCCTCCCTGCCGCCGCCCGCCCGCGCCCGCTTCGCCGCCTGGCTCGACGGCATCCTCGGGGCGGACCTCGCGGGCGTCCAGACCGAAGCCGACGCCGACCGCCTGCGCGAGGCCGCGGAGCGCCTCTGCGGCGCTCGCGTCGAGGGCCCCGACCTGCGCCTGAACGGCCGTCTCGTCCGTATCGCCGCCTTCCCCGCCGGCATCGATGCGGACGACCTCGCCCGCCAGGCCCCCGTCGCCGCCCTCCCTGCCGCCGTCCCCCACGACCCCTCCCTGCCCCTCGTGGTCGGTCTCGAGCGCGCCGACTACACGAAGGGCGTCCCCGAGCGTCTGGCCGCCGTCGCGGCCGCGATCGAGGGTGGCGCCCGCTTCGCCTACGCCGGCTTCTCCGCGCCCACCCGCCCCGGCGTCCCCGCCTACGACGCGCTCCAGGCCGAGTGCGAACGGCTGGCGGCGGAGGCCTCCGCCCTCGCCGCCGAGCGCGGCCTGCCCTTCGTCCAGAGCCGTGAGGCGCTCGCCTGGAGCGAGGTGCTCGCCCTCCTCCGCGAGGCCGACGTCGTCTTCACCGCCTCCCTCGCCGACGGCATGAACCTCGTGCCGCTGCAGGCCGCCATCGCGCAGTCGTCGCGGCCGGCGGGCGAGCGCGGCGTCGTGCTGGCGGGCCGCGATGCCGGCGTCTCCTCCGCCTACGGCGGCTTCGAGGACGACGGTCTCGTGCCATTCGACCCGCTGCGCGCTGAGGCCTCGAAGTGCGCCCTTTTGGACGCCCTGGAGGGGCGCCCGGGCCGCGTCAGCGACCGCCTCGTGGCCGCCGTCCGTGAACACGACGCCCACGCCTGGGGGCGCACCTTCCTCGCCGCCCTCGACGGGGCATGACCCTGAACGCGGCGCTCACCCAGCGCCTCGGCGAGCTTGCCCGCGGTCCGGCGCCCCTGCTCGTCGCCAGCGACCTCGACGGCACCCTCGCCCCCATCGTCCCGCGCCCCGAGGACGCGCGTGTCCCCCCCGCCACCCTCGCCGCCCTCGAGCGGCTCGCGACAGTCGCGCACGTCGCCGTCGTCACGGGTCGGGACCTGGCCACGGCGCGTGGCCTCGTTCCCCTGCCGGACATCGAGTTCGTGGCCAGCCACGGCCACGAGGCCACATTCCCCGCCTCCACCCTTCCCGGGGAAGATCCATCGCTCCTTGGGCGCCTCGAGGGACTCGCCCGGGACGTCGAGGCGCGGTTTGCGGGCACCGCCCTGCGCGTCGAGCGAAAGGCGCGCTCCGTCGCTTTCCACTACCGGGCCGACCCCTCGCTCGCGGACCGGCTCCGCGAGGCCCTCCGGGTACTGCCCGAGGGCCTGCGCATCCAGCCGGGCCGGCTCGTGCTGGAGGTGCTGCCCGACGGCGGGGGCAAGGGCGCCGCCCTGGCCGCCCTCGTCGAGCGATTCCGCCCCCGCTCGCTCCTCGTCCTGGGCGACGACCTCACCGATGTCGCCATGTTCGAGGCGGCCGCCGCCTTCCGCCCCGAGGGCGACCAGGTGCTCGTCCTGGCAGTCGCGGGCGGCTCGGAGACGCCGCCGGAGGTCGTTGCCGCCGCAGACGCGGTCGTGGGTCAGGAGCAGGTCGGGGACGTGCTCGCGTTCCTGGCGGAGGCGCTTCCCGACCCGCATTCCGCCTGACCGCACGGGTATACTCGAACCGATGGAAGCCCCGCACGACCCCATGACCGGCCCCGACCGCTCGCAGGACACCTTCGACTTTTCGGAGGGAGCGCTCGGCCTGCCGTCAGACCTCGCGCGGCAGATCCGGGAGGCCGCCGAGAGCCTCAGCGGCATGGGCGCGGAGCAGCGCCGACACCTCACGATCGCCATGACCGCCATCGGCGCGACCTGGATCGCGCCCGTCTTGGCGGCCCGTCGCCGTCGCAAGCGCCGCCGCCGCAAGCCGGCCTAGGCGGCCCTTCGCTTGAGCGCCGAAGCCCTCACCTCCCTGAACGGCGAGATCGCCGGCTGCCGGGCCTGCCCCCGGCTCGTCGAGTGGCGTGAGCAGGTGGCCCGCGAGAAGCGCGCCGCCTACCGCGACTGGACTTACTGGGGTCGGCCCGTACCCGGCTTCGGCGATGCCGATGCCGAGCTCTTCGTCGTCGGTCTCGCGCCCGCCGCCCACGGCGGCAATCGCACGGGCCGCGTCTTCACCGGTGACCGGTCCGGCGACTGGGTGTACGGCGCGCTCCATCGCGCGGGCTACGCGAACCAGGGCACGAGCGTCAGCCTCGACGACGGTCTCGAGCTGTCCGGGGCCTACATCGGTGCGATCGTGCGCTGCGCGCCGCCCGAGAACCGCCCCTCCCGCGAGGAGCGGGCCGCCTGCATGCCCTACGCCCGGCGCGAGCTCGACCTGCTGCCGAGCGCGCGCGTCGTGGTGGCGCTGGGCGCGTACGCCCACGACGCCGTCTGCGACCTCGTGGGGTTGCGACCGCGCGCGAAGTTCGGGCACATGGCCGAGGCCGAACTCCCCGACGGCCGCACCCTCCTCGACTCCTTCCACCCCAGCCAGCGCAACACCTTCACGGGGAAGCTGACCGAGGAGATGTTCGACGCCGTCTTCGCCCGCGCCCGCGAGATTGCGAGTCGCGGCTAGGCTCGCGCCAGCGCGACTGCCACCACCGCTGCCGTCTCGGTTCGAAGGGTGTTCGGGCCGAGCGAAGCGACCACCGCCCCCTTGGCGACGGCGGTCTCCAGTTCGCCGTCGCTGAACCCGCCCTCGGGCCCGACGGCCATGGCGACCGACCCTTGATCCGGAAGCTCCCCGGCCACCTCGCCCCAGGAACGACCGTCCCGGCTTGCGACCACGAGCGTCCCCTCACAGTCTTCCAGCGCCGCTCCAAACGCGGTGACCGGTGAGACAACCGGCAGGTAGAGCCGCCCGCACTGCTCCGCCGCCTCGATTGCGATCCGCCCCCAGCGCTCTTGCCTGCTCTCCGAGAGCTCCTGCCCGCGCGCCGAGCGCTCGGTCGCGATGGGGCGGAAGATATCGACGCCTGCCTCGACGCACTTCTCGATTGCCCACTCCATGCGGTTCACGCGCACGTTCGCGCACCACACCTCCACCACGCGCCCCGGTGGTGGTTCCTGCCGCGTGACCTCACCGACGGTCGCGGTGACCAGCTCCCGTGACGCCTCCTCGACGCGCGCGCGGTACTCGATGCCATCGCCGGCGAAGGCGAGGAACTCGTCGCCCCGCCGCAGTCGCCGGGATCCGGCCAGGTGCCGCGCCTGGGCGCCGGCCAGCTCGAGCAGCCCAGGTCCCACGCCTTCCGGCACGCAGACCCGCGGCAAGGCCTCCATGCCTAGCGCCTTGCCAGTTCCAGGAGCGCCCAGTCGTGCTCCTCTTGCTCGCTGGTCAGCGACAGGCCGTGCTCGGCGAAGGCGGCGAGCACATCGTCCCGGTCGGTCGTCAGGAATCCGCTCGCGACGAGCGTTCCTGTGGGCTTGAGCGACCCCGCCAGCGCCTCCGCAAGCTCGATGTCGGCCCGGGCGCTCACGTTCGCGATCACGACGTCGGCCGCCGGGACGTTCTCGCCGGGAAAGCCGCCGTGGACGGCCACGCGGTCGCCGGCATCGTTCGCCTCGCAGTTCGCCCGCGCCACGTCCGCGGCGATCGGGTCGATCTCGAACGCGTCGACGCGAGCCGCTCCCAGCTTCGCCGCCGCGATGGAGAGGATGCCCGACCCCGCTCCGACGTCGAGCACGTGCGCCCCCGGCTGGACACGTTCGTCCAGTGCCGCCAGGCAGAGCCGCGTCGTCTCGTGATGGCCCGTGCCGAACGCCTGGCCGGGATCGAGCCGCACGATGAGCTGCCCCGGCTCCGCCTCGTAGTCGACCCAGGAAGGCACGATCGCGATCCGGCCCGCCTCCACTGGACCGAAGAACTCGCGCCAGCTGACCGCCCAGTCCTGCTCGTACAGCGGCCGCGCCGTCAGCTCGACCTCCGGGTAGTCCGCGAGGTCCTCGCGCAGGCGCTGTGTCAGGACGGCGCCCAGCTCGCTTGCCGGCAGGTAGACGCGCAGCGCCACCGGCTCGCCGCCCCGAACGGCGTACCCCTCCTCCGGCCCGAGCAGATCAACGGGTTCCTCGACCGAGAGTCCGCCCGGCGCCGCCTCGCGCATGACTGCGGAGACGGTCTCGACAAGCGTGGGGGGCGTTTCCGCCGTGATCTCGTACCAGAGCCCGGTCATGCGGGCGCGCTCGGCTTGGCGCTAGCCCGCGACCGCGTCGCGCAGCCGCTCCAGGAAGCTCTTGTGGCGGCTCGGCAGCGAAGGCGTGCCCAGCGTGTCGGCGAGCTGCTCGAGCAGGGCCTCCTGCTCCTCCGTCAGCGACTCCGGCACGACCACCGTCGCGCGCACGATCATGTCGCCCCGGCGGTTGCTGTTCAGGCGTGTTACGCCCTCGCCCCGCACCACGAACTCGTCGCCGCTCTGCGTTCCCGCGGGCACGTCGAAGTCCATGTCGCCTTCGAGCGTCGGCACCTTGAGGCTCGTGCCCAGCGCCGCCTGCGCCATGTTGAGGGGCAGGTCGTACAGGATGTGGTCGTCGAGGCGCTCGAAGAGCTCGTGCGGCTGCACGTCGAGGAGCACGTACAGGTTTCCCGGCTGGCCGCCCCGCTCCCCTACCTCGCCCTCGCCCGTCAGCCGCACCTGCTGGCCGTCGTCGACGCCCGCCGGGATCTTCACGCTGATCTCGCGCGCCCGCCGCACCCCGCCCCGCCCCCGGCAGTTGTCGCAGGGGTTCGTGATGACGCGGCCCTCGCCCCGGCAGCGCCCGCACGTCGACACGTTCACGAACTGCCCGAACACGCTCTGCTGCGCCCGCCGGATCTCGCCTGCGCCGTTGCACTCGGGGCACACCTCGGGCGAGCTGCCCGGCGCGGCGCCTGAGCCGCTGCACTCGTCGCAGTGCTCGAGCCGCGTGTACTCCAGCTCCTTCTCCGTGCCGAACGCCGCCTCCTCGAAGGTCAGCGTGATGCGCGCGCGCAGGTCGGCGCCCCGGGCCGGACCCCGCCTCCGGCCGCCCCGCCCCGCGCCGCTGAAGAACGCGTCGAAGATGTCGCCGAAGCCGTCGAACGTCTGGAAGCCGTCGAACCCCGCCGGTCCGCCCGCCCCGTCGATCCCCGCGTGACCGAAGCGGTCGTAGGCGCTCCGCTTGTTGGTGTCCGAGAGCACCTCGTAGGCGCGGTTGATCTCCTTGAAACGCTCGGCCGCGTCGGCGCTCGAATTGCGGTCCGGGTGGTACTCCATGGCCAGCTTCCGGTAGGCCCGCTTGATGTCGTCCGCGGACGCATTCCGGGCGATCCCGAGCACCTCGTACAGGTCGCGCTGAGCCGGAGGCATACGTTAGGCAGTGTAGCACCGGCCCCGTGTAGGAGAGCGCCACGACGCCGCCTCCGGCTCCCTCTCCTACACTGCAGGAGTGCCCCATACACCCCGCCCGGCCAGCGACTGGCTCGATCTGCACCTCCGTGCCCTCTTCGTCCACGACGAACGCGACCGCATCGTGACGCGTAACGCCCTCGATCGCGGCCCCGCCCCCCGCTTCTTCCTCGGCCGTACGCCCGACGGCAATCGCTGGCGCTTCCGAGACGACCTCCCCGGCGACCTGGTCGACCGTCTCGAAGCACTTTGCGCCGAGGAGCCGCCCGCCGCCGACCTCCGCACCCCGCCTCGCCACGAGGAGCGCTACCGCGAACTCCTGGCTGCACACGCCCGCATCACAGAAGCGTGGTCCGGACCCGCCTGCCGCTTCCCCGAGGCGTTGCCGCCTGCCACTCGCGAAGTGGTCCACCTCACGGACGAAAACGCCGGCATCCTCCGCGGCGGCGGCCTCGAACCCTGGCTCGAGGACATCGGGCAGAGCGAACCGCTGGTTGCGCTCGTGCGCGAAGGCCGCGCCGTCTCGGTTTGCGGCAGCGTGCGCATCACGCCCGAGGCTCACGAGGCCGGCGTCGAGACCAGCGCCGGCGCCCGCGGGCGTGGCTTCGCCGTCGCCGTCGTCGCAGGCTGGGCGCGCGCCGTCCGCGAAACCAGCGCCGAGCCCCTCTACAGCACCTCCTGGGAGAACACCGCCTCGCAGGCGGTCGCTCGCAAGCTCGGCCTCATCCCCTACGCCTCTGACTACTGGCTCGCCTGAGCGTGACGTTCACCACCAGCCACTAACCACTAGCCACCAGCCACCAACCCGGCGCTCTCCTACACTGTGCCGATGCCGCGTATCCCCGACGCCCACGCCGACGCCTTCGACCGCTTCGTCCGCGGTCCCGCGCTCGTGCGCGAAGCGCTCGCCGGGACCGGCCCCGCCACCCTCAACCGCCGCCCGCCCGGGCAGGATTGGTCGATGCGCGACGTAGTCATCCACCTCGCCGACTCCGAGCTGGTGGCGGCCATCCGCCTCCGCCTCGTCCTCGCCGGCGACGAACCGGAGCTCCCGGTCTACGACGCCGACCTCTGGAAGCGGAAGCTCCTCTACATCTTCCGCGACCCCGAGGCCGCGCTGAGCGGCTTCCAGCAGGCTCGCTACGGGACTGCCGAGCTCTTGCGCGAGTGCGCCCCCGACGCATGGGAGCGCACCGGCAACCACCCCCAGCTCGGGCCACTCACCGTGGCCGACCTCGTCGCGTTCGGCGCCGACCACGTCGACGAGCACATCGCCCAGCTACAAGCGCTACGGGGGCCATCAGCATGAGGCGGGGCGTGACTCTGGCCGTTGGTGGTGAAGAGACGGGAGTCTGCCGCTCTCCAGGGTTGATTGCCTCCCATGGTTGTCGCGTATACTGATCGCGTGGCAACACTTGACACCCATCGTGCCGTGACCAAGCTCCAGGACGCGGGGGCTCCCGAGCCTCTGGCGGTGGCGACAGTCGATGTCATCGAAGAAGCTGCGGAGCGGTTGGTCGGCAGGGACTATCTGCGAGCCGAACTGCAAAGGGCTCTGGCGATCCAGTCAGGCGTCATGCTGGGCCTGATAGTGGCCATCGCCGGAGTGGCCATCACTATCGCAGAGTTGATCTGAGTGCCTCTGGCAGTCGCAACAGTCGATGTCATCGAAGAAGCCGCCGAGAAGTTGGTTGGCAGGGACTACCTGAGGGCGGAACTTCGGCGGGTCGAATTGACAGTGGTCGGAGCAATGGTCGCCGTCGCGGGAATCGCGATCGCAATCGCAGAGCTCATCTAGAAGAAGCTCTAGCCCCAGACCTCGTCGATCAGCGCGTCCTCGATGTCGAACACCGAGGGGCCGTCGGGCATGGGCAGGGGCTCGTCCCGCAGCCACTGGGGCAGACGGTCGTCCTCGCGGTCGAAGCCGGCGCGGCGGTTGAACTCGCGCTCCGTCTCGATCGCGTCGCGTGAGAGCGCCAGCAACTCGTCCTCCGACAGCGGCTCCCCGAAGCGCTCGCTGATGAACGCCGCCATGTCGCCGGGAAGCGCGTTTGTGAACTGGCACACCCCCACCGAGTCGACCGCCATCATCGTGAGCTGCTCCTGGCGGCTCTGCTTCACGAGCGTGTCCGGCGTCGCTCCCCGCGCCGTCACCATGCCCGCTGTGTGATCGGCGCCCTGGGGACTGCTGCTGTAGGTGATGCCCATCCCCTTCAGTGTGCGCGGCTCCCAGGCCGGGAGCCCCTGGCCCTTCACGACCGGCACCCGGTCGATGCCGTAGGTCGCGGCCACGTGCGCTGTGCCGCCCCCGATGATGCGTCCCAGCGGCGTACCCCCGCGGATGTCCTCGTCCAGCAGCCGCTTCGTCCCCTCCCAGTCGCCCCACGCCAGCACGCCCGCCTCCATCGCCACCCCGATCGCGTTCCCCACCTCGATCGTGTCCAACCCGATGTCGTCGCAGAGCCGGTCCAGCTCGGCGACCGCGTCGGCGGGGCCTATCTCCAGGTTCGAGCCCAGCAGGGCGATCGTCTCGAACTCGAGCGCCGTCGTGACGTGCTCGCCGTGCTCGTCGTTGTAGAGGATGGCGCACTTGATGATGCAGCCCGCCATGCAGGGCAGCATCTTGCCGCCGCGCTCCTTGCCGAGCTCCTCGATCACCTGGCCGCTGATCGACTCCGCGTGCTCCCAACTGCCCTCGCGGTGGTTCCGCGTCGGCATCGAGAGCACGTTGTCGCGGTTCACGAACTTGATGACGCCCGCCGTGCCGTAGCGGCTCGTGTTATGAACGCGCGGGTCGTCCAGCACCATCTTGCTGAACTTCACGACCTCGCCCTTGAACTCCTTCGCGTTCTCCCCGGGAACCGTGCGAACGCCCTCGGCGTCGTCCACGACGATCGCCTTCAGGCCCTTCGCGCCCATCACCGCCCCCGGACCGCCCCGCGCCGCGTGACGCGTTGGGCGGCCCTCCGGATCCGTCACCGCCACCGAGGCCGAGGACATGCGGTGCTCGCCCGCCGGCCCGATGGTCGCCGCTGCGCGCGTCCGCAGCGCCTCGCCCACCAGCTCGCGGTGAAGGTCGTAGTTGCTGCGCCCGGCGAGGTCATCGGCCCCGGAGAGGCGCGCGCCCTTGCCGTCGATGTCGAGGCGCTTCCAGCCGTCGGGGGATGCCCCCGAGACGACGATCGCCTTGATCCCGAGGCGCGCGAGCCGGTGCCCCAGCTGCCCGCCTACATTCGCTTCCTTGGTGCCGCCCGTAAGCGGGCTCTTGAAGCCAAAGCTCGTGCGCCCACTCGTGGTGACGGCCGTGCCCGCCAGCAGCCCCGGCGCGATGAACAGCTTCGCCGCCTCGCTCAGGGGGTGGATGCGGGCGCCCGTCTCCTCCAGCAGCATCCGCGAGGTGAGGGAGCGGCCACCCAGCAGCGCATACTCCTCGGGCGCGCGCTCTTCGGTCACCTCGCCCGTGGTCATATCCACGCGGATGATGCGGTCGATGGCCATGGCCTGCCGTGCTCCCGGGTCCAGTGTTAAGGGTCGAAGGGACGATTATCGTACAGTAGCGCCCGCTGGAGGCGAGCGGGGAGCCTTCACCTAGAACAACGGGTTGAGCCACCGCGGCGCGACAACCGCCAGCGTCAGCCAGACCGTGCCCGCCCCCAGCGCCGCCACCACCAGCTCCGGGAGCACCCTCAGCGGGTACGACGCGGACGCCAGCCGCGCGTAGGCGGGCCATCGCCGGAAGCCCCACAGCACCCCGGTCGCCAGCGCCCCCAGGATCAAGCCGCCGATGTGCCCGCCGAGTGAGATGCCGGGAATCGTCAGCGAGATGACGATGTTGATCAGGAGGAACCCGAGCACGCCCGAGTCCTGCCGGTTTAAGCGCGAGGCCCGCTCCGCCACCACTATCACCCCGCCCAGCCCGAACACCGCCCCCGAGGCCCCGGCCGTGAACGCGTTCGGGTCGAGCACCAGCGCTCCCAGCGAGCCGCCCAGCATCGAGACCGCGTAGAGCAGCAGCAGGCGCGCCCCGCCGATGCCGGGCTCGAGCATCCGCCCCAGCCACCACAGCACCAGCATGTTCATGCCCAGGTGCAGCAGCCCGTAGTGCAGGAACCCCGAAGTCACCAACCGCCAGTACTCTCCGCTGTCCACCAGGCGCCCCTGCAGGGCGTAGTCGAAGTGCACGGATGTGACCTGCCCGCCCCAGAGCGACACGTCGCCGGTCGCCGCCGCCACGACGAACCAGACGAGGACGTTGACCCCGATCAGCGCCGTGGTCACCACCGGGCGCTGCTGGGCCGCGAGCGAGAACTGCCGCGTCCGCCGCATTCCCGCCCGTACGCAGTCCGGGCACTGGAACCCGACCGCCGCCGAGACCATGCATTCGGTGCAGATCGGCCGCTCGCAGCGCTGGCAGCGAACCGCCGCCGAGCGCCGTTCGTGCCGGTAGCAGGGGGCTGTGCGAGTGGTCACACCGTGAGTATAGGGAGCCCGCCCGCTCGCCTTGGAGTGGAGCGTGTCTTCCCCGTACCCTCCGTGACGACCGGCGCCGGCCGCCGGTGGAGGACGCGTCGATGGAAGCCCCGGCCCCGGAACCTGCCGCCTTCCAGGCATGGCTGCGAACCCTCGAAGGGTACGGCGAGGCCGAGGTGCTCGCCCTCCATCCGGTCGAAGGGGGCGCCTCCAACGTCATCCTGCGGGCCTACCTCGCGGGTGCGCCCCTCCCCGCCGTCCTCCTCCGCCTCCAGCGCGAGCGCGGCATCTTCGAGCCGTACGACGTCGTTCGCGAAGCCGCCGTGCTGAGGTGCCTCGCCCCCTCCCCCGTCCCTGTGCCCGCCGTCGTCGGCGAGGAACCCGATGCAGCCGTGCTCGGGGCGCCCTTCGTCGTGCTGGAGTGGGTCGACGCGCCCCACATGGGGGTCGCCGGCCCGGAGGCGAGCTTCCGCGCCTACGCCGCCATGGTCGTCCGCATCCACGCCCTCGACTGGCGAGCGCTCGCCCTCGACGAGGTGCTTGCCGTCCCCGCCTCCGCCGCGGCCGCCACCCGCGCCGAGATCGAGGTCATCGGCGAGCGCATGGAGCGCTTCCCCGGCGCCGACGCCCCCATCCTCCGCCGGGCTTTCGAGGTCCTGCGCGAGCGTATCCCCGAAGGCGCGCCCGTCGGCTTCTGCCAGGGCGACATCAACGTGTTCAACTACCTCTTCCGCCGGGGGGAAGTGGCCGCCGTCGTCGACTGGGAGCAGGCCCGTCTGGGCGACGTCCGCAACGACGTCGGCCAGGTGCTCGCCCTCGGCCACCTGAAGGGCGCCCCCTTCGGCCCCGTGCGCGAGCAGTTCTTCCTGCAGGCCTACGAAGGCGCGCGCGCCGCCGGCGAGCTGACCGATATGGAGTTCTTCCGCGCCCGCTGGCTCTTCGAACTGGGCGTCATCTACCACGGCTGGCGCGCCTTCAACGATGACCTGCCGTGGTATACGTGGAACCACCTGGAAGAGCTGCTGCAACTGGCCCTCGACGAGGTTGAACACCCCTCTCGCTGAGCCGTGCGGCTGCGTTAACGGGCCATTAATCGCCCGTCAATACGGTCCCTGCGAGTGTTGGCGACTGACCCCCTTCCCGTCCCGTTGACCGGTCTTGCCGGAGGCGCCGCGTGGCGCTAGCCGGCCCCCCCGACGGCTCCGACCTCGCCCGCGCCCTCCGCAAGCGTCCCCTCCGCCGCCCCGGCGAGAACCTCATCGTCGTCGCCCTCGTGCTCTGCGCCGTTGTTTCCATCGCGACGACGTTCGCCATCATCTACGTGCTCTTTTCGGATGCCGTCGGCTTCTTCCGCGAGATTTCCTTCTGGCACTTCTTCAACCCCGGAAACGAGTGGCAGACGCTCTTCGATCCGCGCAGCTTCGGCGTCTGGGAGCTCGTGCTGGGAACCGTCAACGTCACCCTCTGGTCGATGGTCATCGCCCTCCCCCTCGGCCTCGCCGCCGCCGTCTACCTGAGCGAGTACGCCCACGTCCAGACCCGCCGCTTCCTGAAGCCGCTCCTCGAGCTGCTCGCCGGCGTCCCCACCGTGGTCTACGCCTACTTCGCTCTCACCTTCATTTCCGACGACGTGCTCCTGCCGCTCCTGGGCGGGAACGTCTCGTTCTTCAACTCGCTCTCCGCCAGCATCATGCTCGGTCTGATGATCCTCCCGATCATTGCCTCCGTGTCCGAGGACGCCATGGCGAGCGTCCCCCGCGACCTGCGCGAGGCCGCCTACGGTCTCGGCGCCACCCGCCTTGAGGTCGCCTTCCGGGTCGTCTTCCCTGCCGCCATCTCCGGCATTATGGCCGCCATTCTCCTCGCCATCGCCCGCGTCATCGGCGAGACCATGATCGTGGCCGTGGCCGCCGGATCCACGCCGAACCTCAGCCTCTCGCCCCTCGAGAGCATCCAGACCATGACGGGCTACATGCTCCAGGTGGCCCTCGGTGACGCTGCCCGCGGCACCACCGATTACACCTCGCTCTTCGCCGTCGGCGCGCTCCTCTTCCTCATGACCTTCGTGCTGAATGTGGCCGCCCAGATCATCGTCCGCCGCTTCCGGGAGGCGTACGAGTAGTGAGCGCCGCAGGGACCACCGTGCAAGCCGTCACCCTGCAGGCCGAGGGAGGCGTCGCCCGGCGCCAGGCCTTGTCCCGCGCCTCGCGCTGGATCCTCCTCGTCGCTACCCTCCTCGGCCTCGTCGTCCTCGTCATCCTCGGCATTGACAACGCCATCGTCGGCATCCCTTCGCTCGACTGGGACTTCCTCTCCAACTACCCCTCCCGCTTCGCCGAGCGGGCGGGTATCCGCTCCAGCATCCTCGGCTCGGTCTGGGTGCTCGTCTTCACCGTCATCTTCGCCATCCCGGTGGCCGTGGGCGCCGCCGTCTGGATGGAAGAGTTCGCCCCCCAGAACGCCATCCTCACCACGGTCCGCCTCAACATCGCCAACCTCGCGGGCGTGCCCAGCATCATCTACGGGATCCTCGGCCTGGCCGTCTTCGTGCGGCTCATGGACCTGGGCCCGAGCATCCTCGCCGGCGCCCTCACCCTCGCCCTCATGATCCTGCCCATGACCGTCATCACCTCCGTCGAAGCCATCAACCAGGTGGCCCCCAGTATCCGCGAGGGCTCGCTCGCCCTCGGCGCCACCCGCTGGCAGACGGTCTGGAACCACGTCCTCCCCGGCGCCATGCCGGGCATCCTCACCGGCACCATCCTCGCCGTCGCCCGCGCCGCCGGCGAGACCGCCGCCCTCATCATGATCGGCGCCTTCACCTTCATCGCCTTCGACCCCTCCCTCAGCTTCGGCGGCCTGCTCGACTCGTTCACTACGCTGCCGATCCAGGTCTACAACTGGACCATCCGCCCGCAGCCAGAATTCCGCGCGAATGCCGCCGCCGGAATCATCGTCCTCATGGTCGCCGTCATCGGGCTCAACGCCCTCGCGCTCGTCGTCCGTGACCGCTTGCGCCGAAACTGACAGTAGTAGGATGTGAGAGCCCCATGTCGATTCGCGTTCGATCCACCGCCCCAACCGACGAAAGCGCCCGCGAGGCCCTGCGCGGCAAGCCCGCCGTTGAGCACAGGCCCTCCGAGAACGTCGCGAAGCCGGAGGGCGAGCTCGCCTTCTCCATCTCCGATCTGAGCCTCTGGTACAGCGGCAAGCAGGCCCTGACCCGGGTCGGCCTCGACATTCCCCTTATGAAGGTCACGGCCCTCATCGGGCCCTCCGGCTGTGGCAAGAGCACCCTGATCCGCTGCCTGAACCGCATGAACGACCTCATCCCCGGCGTCACCATCGAGGGCAGCGTCACCTACCGCAAAGCCGACATCTACGGCTCCGACGTCGACCCCGTCGAGGTCCGTCGCCGAATCGGCATGGTCTTCCAGAAGCCGAACCCGTTCCCCAAGTCCATCTACGACAACGTCGCCTTCGGCGCCCGCGTGAACGGCTTCCGCGGAAACCTCGACGACCTCGTCGAGAGCTCCCTGAAGCGCGCCGCCCTCTGGGACGAGGTGAAGGACGACCTGAAGAAGTCCGGCCTCGCCCTCTCCGGCGGTCAGCAGCAGCGCCTCTGCATCGCTCGCGCCCTTGCCAACAACCCCGACGTCATCCTCATGGACGAGCCCTGCTCCGCCCTCGACCCCATCGCCACCCTCAAGATCGAGGACCTGATGCGGGAGCTGGCGACCGACTACACGATCGTCGTCGTCACCCACAACATGCAGCAGGCCGCGCGCGTCTCCGACTACACCGCCTTCATGCTCACCGACGAGGAAATCACGGGGCAGCTTATCGAGTATGCTCCGACCGAAACGATGTTTACGCAGCCGGCGGATCAGCGCACGGAGGACTACATAAGCGGGCGTTTCGGTTAGAAGGGCGGTGCCCCATGGCCCGAGAGCTCTTCCACCAGGAGCTCACCGACCTCCAGGATGACGTGCTCATCCTCGGCTCCATGGCCGAGAAGGCAGTCGTCGACAGCGTCGAGTCGCTCCGTTCCGCCGACCTCGAGTGGTCCCAGCGGATCATCAACGAAGATGCCGCCATCAATAAGAAGCGCTTCGACATCGAGGAGCGCGCCATCTTCGTCATTGCCTCCCAGCAGCCTATGGCTACCGACCTGCGCGCCGTCATGAGCGCCTTCATGATCACCACCGACATCGAGCGCATCGGGGACCACGCCGAGGGTATCGCCCGCATTAACCTGCTCCTCGGCGCGTCCGAGGACGTCCCCCGCCGCATGGGCTATATCCCAGCCATGGCCGACCGCTCCATCGCCATGCTGCGCGATAGCCTCAAGGCCTACGTCGAGCGCAACGTGGACGAGGCCCGCCGCGTCTGCGACGCCGACGACGAGGTCGACCGCCTCCAGGACGCCGTCTACGACGAGAGCTTCCGCGGCATGATCGAGGACCCCAGCACGATCGAGCGCAACACCTACTACCTCTGGACCGCCCACAACCTGGAGCGCATCGCCGACCGCTGCACCAACATCTGCGAGCGGGTGATCTACCTGGTCACCGGGCGCATGGAAGAGATCAACGTCTCGAAGTACTAGCCCGTAGCTCGACACGACGCGCTCCCCGGTCGGTTGAGGCTTCTCCGCCTCCTGTGGCAATGAGGGCTTCCGGCTCCCGTTCCCGGATAGGTCGGCGTAGGGTTCGTGGCGCGAGGCCCCAGTGAACAGAGCACCGGAACTGCTGGCAGCCATCACCGATCGGCACCCGGCCCTGCTGTATGCGGACTTCCGACGCGTCTTCTGGAACGCCTTCTTCGCGTCGGCGGCGTTCTGGACGCTGTTGCTCGCCCGCGGCTGGCTCGTGTTCGAGCTGACCGGGCAGGGCGCCTGGGTCGGCGCCGTCACGTTCGCCGGCATGGTCCAGCTCGCCCTCGCGGGGCCCATCGGCGGGGCCCTCGCCGACCGCATCGACCGGCGCCTGATCGCCATCAGCGCCGACGCCGTCGGCATCACCATGGCCGTCGGGCTGGCCGTCATCACGTTCGCCGGCGTCGTCGAGCCCTGGCATGTGCTCCTCTTCGCCACCGTCGACGGCGTGGCGCGCGCCTTCGGCACGCCCGCCGAGCAGGCCATCGTCCCCAACGTCGTCCGCCGGGAGCACCTGCTCAACGCCGTCGCGCTCTCCGGCATCACCCGCCACGGATCTCGCCTCGCGGGACCGCTCCTTGGGGGCGCGCTGCTCGCGACCATTGGCGCGGGGTCGGTCTTCGTGCTCTCCGCCGTCTTTCTGACGCTCGCCCTGCAGCAGCTCCTGCGGCTCGAATACCGCAGCTCCTGGGGCCCCAGCGCCGGGCGTGTCCTTGACGTTGGCAGCGTGCTCAGCGATGTGCGCGAGGGCGTTGAGTACGTGCTGAGCGAGAGACGCTTGCTCGTGGTCCTCGTGCTCGTCGGCTTCCACTGCGGCCTCACGATGGCGTTTGACTCGATGATGCCCACCCTCGCGACGGTCGTTGGCGGGGCCGACGTCACCTACAGCGCCATCATCGTCGGCATCGGCGCGGGCTCCATCGTCGGCACGGTCATCGTCTCGATGATCCGCAACGACGCCGCCCTGGGACGCATCTTCTTCCTGGTCAGCCTCGGGAGCGGCGTCTCCCTGTTTGTCCTCGGCCTTGCGACGACGCCGCACATCGCCGTAACCGGCGGTGTGCTCGCCGGGGCCACCCAGGCGACCTTCATGGCGGTGTCGGTCGTGTTCGTCCAGCGCGTCACGCCCGACGAGCTGCGGGGACGCGTGATGTCGCTCTACGTCATGCTCGCCGCCGGGCAGATGGCCTTCGTGAACTACGGATTCGGCTGGGTATCGGACTACACCGGCGTCCGGCCGCTGTTGATCGTGGCGGGCGCGCTCTGGTGCGTCGGCTTCGTCGCCGCCTCGATGGTGTTGCCGGAGGTCCGCTCGCTCGTCCGCAGCGGGAACTTCCGCGTGGCCCTGCCCCCCGTGGACGTGACCGATGCCGCCATGCGCCCCGCGGCCGCGCGCGAGGAGTAGTCACCGGCAGAGCCAGGCCCTGGTCCGCGTTGCCCGTGCGGGCGCGCTGGCTGATACTGAACGGGCCCGCCGTATGGCGGGCTATCCGTCTGCGAGCCACGGCGCTACCGCGGACAGGCACTAGAGAGAACCAACAGGCATGGCCAAGAAAGTCCGCGCAGTGCTCACGCTCCAGATTGAGGCCGGGAAGGCGAATCCCGCGCCCCCCATCGGCCCCGCGCTCGGCCAGCACGGCGCCAACATCATGGAGTTCTGCAAGGAGTACAACTCCCGCACGCAGTCCCAGGCCGGGAACATCATCCCCGCCCAGCTCACCATCTACGAGGACCGCTCCTTCAGCTTCGTCCTCAAGACGCCCCCCGCCGCCGACCTCCTGCGCAAGGCGGCTGGCGTCGAGAAGGGCGCCGGCGCTTCCAAGATCGAGAAGGCCGGCGCCGTCACCTCCGCCGATATCCGCCGCATCGCCGAGACGAAGATGCCCGACCTCAACGCCAACGACATCGAAGGCGCGATGAACATCATCGCCGGAACCGCCCGCAGCATGGGCATCGACGTCGAAGACTAGCCCGGAGACCGGAGAACCCCCATGAAGCGTGGCAAGCGGTTCACCACCGCCACCGAGAAGATCAACAGCGACCAGAAGTACTCCCCCGAGGAGGCCATCGGCCTCGTCAAGGAGACGGCCACCGCCAAGTTCGACGAGACTATCGAGATGCACCTCCTGACGGGTCTCGACCCGCGCCACGCCGAGCAGCAGATCCGCGGCAGCACCGTCCTCCCCCACGGCCTCGGCAAGGAAGTGCGCATCGCCGTCTTCACCGAGGGCGAGCCCGCCCGCGAGGCCCAGGAAGCCGGAGCCGACATCGTCGGCGGCGACGACCTTATCCAGCAGGTCCAGGACGGCTTCACCGACTTCGATACCGCCATCGCCACCCGCGAGATGATGGGAAAGGTCGGCCGCCTCGGCCGCATCCTCGGCCCCCGCGGCCTCATGCCCAACCCCCGCGCCGGCACTGTCGTCGCTCCCGAGGACATCGCCCGCACCGTCACCGAGGCGAAGCGCGGCCGCGTCGAGTTCCGCCTCGACCGGCTCGCCAACATCCACGTACCCCTCGGCAAGGCCTCGTTCGAGGCGGAGAAGCTGCAGGACAACATGGCCACCTTCATCGAGGCCATCAACGAGGCCCGCCCCGACGTCAAGGGCGCCTTCATCCGCTCGGTCACCATCACCAGCACCATGGGTCCCGCCATCGGCGTCGACGTGAACCAGGCCATGGCCCTCAAGTCCGCCTGATCGAAGTGCCCCGTCCGACCGCCTCGTCCGGCTCCCCAGGGAGCCGGATGCCAGTTAACGGCCATGCCGCGACCGGCTACCATTCCCCCTACCAGCAGGAGGTGAGGCCATGCCTCGACTCGATGACTCCGGCGCCGGCTTCGCCGGCGTCTACAGCCAGCACCGCGAGCTCTGGGAAGCCTTCCAGGTCCAGTGGGGCACCCTCTGGGAGTACGGCTCCCTCGAGCCTCGCATCCGCGACCTCATCCGCATCAAGTCCGCCACCCTCCACGCCTGCGACTTCTGAGCGCCCGCGCGCACTGCTGCGGCGCAGCAGGACGGCATGGACGAGGGCATGATCGCGGCCATCCACGACCCGGAGAACTCCGACCTCGAACCCCGCGTGAAGCTCGCCATGATGTTCGTCGAGCGCTGGGTGCGGGACGACGCCCGCTCCATCGACGACGCCTTCTTCGCGGAGCTCGGTGAACACTTCAGCGAGCGCGAGCTGCTCGAGCTCGCCATCACTACCGGCACCGTCGAGCTCTCCCACAAGTTCAACACCGCCTTCGGCGTCATCCCCCGCCACGAGGGCGACACGTACCAGGTCGGCACGCCCGGAGCGCCGCAGTACATGCGCGACCACCTCGCCTCGCTCGGCATCGAGTCGCCCCGCGCGACGGCGGATCGCTGACGTGCCACAGGCGGCGACGGTTCCCGAGCTGCTCGCCGCCGGCGCCCCCGATGCGGTCGCCGTGCAGGGCGCCGGGAACCCCGACGCCACCTACGCCGACCTCCGCCGCTCCGTCGAGGCCCTCGCCGGTCAGCTGCGCGGCGCCGGCATCGCACCCGGTGAGCGCGTCGCCCTGGTGCTGCCCAACGGCCCCGGCATGGCCGCGGCCTTCCTCGCCGCCGCCACCGCCGGAACCGCCGCCCCTCTCAATCCGCGCTACCGCCAGGAGGAGCTGGCCCTCTCCTTCGAGGAGCTTGGCGTCCGGGTCGTGGTGGCCGCCCCCGGGGCGGAGGAGATCCCCTCCCTCCCCGGCGTCCGCCGCCTCGACCTGCAGGGCGACGGCCTCGACCTCACCCTTACCGAAAGCGGCCGACCCGTCCCCTCCGCCCCCGGCCCGCCCCCCTCCCCCGGCGACGTCGCCCTTGTCCTGCAAACCTCCGGCACCACCTCCCGCCCCAAGACCGTGCCTCTCACGCACGCCAACCTGGCCGTCTCCGCCGCCAACATCGCCGAGTCCCTCGCCCTCTCCGCCGCCGACCGTTGCCTGATGGTGATGCCCCTCTTCCACATCCACGGGCTCATCGCCGGGCTGCTCGCCCCCCTCTCCGCGGCTGGCGCTATCGCCTGCCCCGGCGACTTCAACGCCTTCCGCTTCTTCGAGTGGCTCGATGAGTTCCGGCCGACCTGGTACACGGCCGTCCCCACCATGCACCAGCTCGTCCTCTCCCGTGCCGGACGCCACGCCGAGACCCTCGCGCGGGCGAACCTGCGCTTCGTCCGCTCCTCCTCCGCCCCCCTGCCGCCCGTCGTTCTCGAGCGCATCGAGGACACGTTCGGCGCCCCCATGATCGAGGCCTACGGCATGACCGAGGCCACCCACCAGATGGCCGCCCAGCCCCTCCCGCCCGGCCTCCGCAAGCCCGGCTCCGTGGGCCGCGCCACCGGCATCGAGCTCGCCATCCTTGACCCCACCGGCGACCTCCTCCCCCCCGACGAGCGGGGCGAGGTCTCGATTCGCGGCGCCAGCGTTACCGCTGGCTACGAGGCCAATCCCGGGGCCAACGCTGAAGCCTTCACGGAAGCGGGCTGGTTCCGCACCGGCGACGAGGGGTACCTCGACGAGGACGGCTACCTCTTCCTGACCGGCCGCCTCAAGGAGCTCATCAATCGCGGCGGCGAGAAGGTCGCACCCCGCGAGGTCGAGGAGGTCATCCTCCGCCACCCGGCCGTCCGCCAGGCCGTCTGCTTCGCCCTCCCCCACGCCACCCTCGGCGAGGACGTGGCCGCCGCCGTCATCCGCAACGATGGCGCCGAGCTCGGCGAGGCCGCCGTCCGCGACCTGTGCGGCGAGCACCTCGCCCCCTTCAAGGTCCCCCGCACCGTCGTCTTCGTCGACGAGATCCCCGTCGGCCCCACCGGCAAGCTCCAGCGCATCGGCCTCGCCGAGCGCCTCGGCCTCGCGTAGGAGCGCTACCCGGCCTCGCTGGGCCGCCCCTCCTATAATCCCTGCCACCTCAACCCCCCGGAGTGCACCCATGCCCGAGTACGAAAACCTCCTCCTCGACCGCGCCGGCACCGATGGCCGCGTCGGACGCATCACCCTCAACCGACCCGAGAAGATGAACGCCCTCTCCCAGGAGCTTCTCTTCGAGTTCAACGAGGCCCTCCACGACTACGAGGCCGACGACAGCATCCGCGTCATCATCATCAAGGGCGCCGGACGCTGCTTCAGCGCCGGCTACGACCTCACCCCGCCCCAGGGTCGTGGCGCCGACGCCGTCGTCCGCCGCCACCGCGCCGTCGACGACCAGGGCCGCCGCCTGCTCTGGAACATGCGCACCGGCATGCAGCAGATCACCGACATCCAGATGTACTACTGGAACATGGCCAAGGTCACCATCGCCCAGCTCCACGGCTACGCCCTCGCCGGCGGCTGCGAGATGGCGATGATGTCCGACATGGTCACCGCCGCCGAGGACGTCCGCATCGGCCACCCCGGTGTGCGCGGCCTCGGCGTCGCCCGCAACGGCGCCATCTTCCCGCTCGTCCTCGGCATGCGGAAGGCGAAGGAGCTCTACTACACGGGCGACAACGTCACCGGCAAGGAAGCGGAAGAGATCGGCATGGTCAACTACGCCTGGCCTGCCGACGAGCTCGAGGAGCGCACCATCGCCTTCGCCGACCGCATCGCCAACCTCAGCGCCGACCACCTCGCCATCGCCAAGACGAGCATGAACCGCTTCTACGAGAACATGGGCATCTACTCGTCCATCCGCAGCTCGACCGACCTCGACGCCGCCGGGCAGTTCACCGCCCAGGCGTACGAGTGGCAGGATCGCACCCGCCAGGCCATGGAGAGCGGCGGCGGCCTCAAGGAAGCCCTCGACTGGCGCGACGGCCCCTACCGCGACTACCGCGCCAGCGGGCGCTAGCGGCTGGTGACTAGTGGTTAGTGATTCGTGCCTGGGCGACTGGTGGAACAGCAGCCACCAGCCACTAACCACTAGAACGGCAAGCCTTGCTTCCCCAGCAGGTCGCGCGCGAAGGTGACGCGGCCGAGGTGGCCGTTCGCGTGCCCGATGAGCCCGTGGCCGATCGCCTCCATCCGCGAGATTTCGCCCCACGGCCGGAAGAGCTGGAACGTCGTCAGGTACTCGTCGCTCATCCCCGCGATCCGCGGCACGACCGTTTCCCGCAGGGCATCGCCGTAGCGGTCGAACTCCTCCGCCGAGGGGAAGCGCAGGTCGTACGCCTCGTCCGGGGTCAGGTTCGTACCCTGCTCGACGCGCGGCAGGTCCCACGCCTCGTCGAACCCCTGCACGAGCCACACCGGCATCTCCCGCTCGAAGGCGAAGTGGACGATGTTGTCGATCGTCCGCTGCACGTGCCACACGTCGAACCCGATGGAGTTCGTCCGCCGGCCCTGCGTGTCGTTCAGCTCCTCGATGGTCAGGTCGGCGACGGCGCGCCTGCAGTAGTCCAGCACCCGCTCGACGAGCCGCGAGTACTGGGCCTGCACCGTCGCCTCGACGCCCATCCCCGGAAGGTTCCCGGGTCTCGTCATGGCGTGTGCTCCTTCAGGAAGCTGCGAACCGCCTCGATCGTGTCCGGCAGCTTCGCCTCGCTGCGGCAGTCCACATCGAGGCAGCGCGCGTTGGGCGCGTCGCGGCAGATCTGCTCGGCGATGCTCGTCGGGTGGAACACGTCGCTGCCCGGCAGGATGAGCAGCGGCGTCTCGCATGAGCGCACGAACGCCTCGTCGACGCTGAAGTAGGGCGGCCGGTCGGGCCAGATGGCGTCGGCGTACCGCTCGATCAGGTCGATGTACGCGTCCGCGCTCATCCCCCCGATCTGCTCGCGGAAGGCGGCGTCGTCGTGGATGCGCCGCGCGAACGGGCCTGCCGCGTTGTTCGCCATGAAGACCCGGTTCGCCATCGCCGACTCGACGACCGCCCCCACGCCCTCCTCCCGCGCCAGCGCGAGCGTCGGCTTGAACATGTCCATGAACGTGTCGACCGAGTTGGTGTGGTTCAGCCCCACCGGGTCCTGCCCCACCCCGGAGGCGATGCGGTCCGGGGCCTCCTCCGCGATGCGCAGGATGAACGCAACCCCGATACAGCCCCCGAACGTGTGCGCCCGCTCGACCCCGAGGTCGTCGAGCACCGCAATCTGGTCGGCCACCATCACGTCGTAGGGTGCGGGCGCCGCGGGCGCGGGGCTCTGGCCCGCGTTCCGCTGGTCCATCCCGATGACCATGAAGTCGGAGGCGAACTCCGTGAGCGGGTTGATCGCGCTCACCGACCAGAAATCGATCTCGCTGTTCACGCCGCCCGGCGCGAAGCACAGCAGCGGAAACCCCTCCCCGAACGTCTCGTAGTGGATGACCGCCCCATCGGGCCGCTCGATATCCGGCATGCGCCACCTCCAGCGCGCCGGATTCTAGCGGCTCTGAGCGAGCCTTACGTGATGGCCTACTCAGGCGGCGAAGCCGCCGCTCTCCTCAGCGAGGGGCCGCAGGCGCGAGCGCTCTACTCAGCGCGGCAACGCCGCGCGCTCCACGCAGCCGGTCGCCAGCTTGGCGCCCTACTCGACGTCGACGGTCGCGCCGGCCTCTTCTAGCTTCGCCTTGATCTCGTCAGCCTCGTCCTTCGCGATGCCTTCCTTGACCTTCGCGGGGGCGCCCTCGACGAGCTCCTTGGCTTCCTTCAGGCCCAGACCGCTCACGACCTCGCGCACGGCCTTGATCACGTTGATCTTCTTCTCGCCGAAGCTCTTGAGGACGACATCGAACTCCGTCTGCTCCTCAGCGGCGGCAGCAGCGCCGTCACCGGCGGCCGGGGCGCCCGCGGCGGCCATCATCATCGGCGCGGCGGCCGTAATGTCGAACTCCTCTTCGATCGCCTTGTTCAGGTCGCGGAGCTCGAGCAGCGTCATGCCCTTGATGATGTCCAGGGCTTCTTCGATCTTCGTGGCCATTGCAGTTCCCCCTTGGTGGTGTGTGTGACGTTTCTGGCGGGCGGCCGCTAGGCGGCTTCGCCCTCTTCGAGCTGGTTGGCGCGCGCCTCGATCAGACCGTTGAAGTCGCGCAGCGTGGCCTGCAGGAGGCCGGCAAGGTTCTGGACGGGCGAGCGCAGCTTGCCCGCGATCTGGGCGATGAGCTCTTCGCGCGAAGGCGTCTTCGCGAGCTCCTCGACCTCTGCGGCGCTCAGGATGCGCCCTTCGAGCCAGCCGCCGTAGATCGGCAGGTCGACTCGCTCCGCGCGCAGGTACTCCATGAGCAGCCGCGCCGGCGCAACCGGGTCGCCGTAGCCGAGCGTCAGCGTCGTCGGACCCTGCAGCAGCTCCGCCATCTCGGGACGGCCCGCCTCTTCGGCGGCCAGCTTGGTGAGCGAATTCTTGACGACGCGCACGCGCACGTCGGCCGGGCTCAGGGCCCGGCGCAGCGCCTGGAACGCCTGCACGTCGAGCCCGCTGTGGTCGCTGCCAATGGCGACCTCCGCGCGCTCCAGGTCCTGCTTGATATCGGCGACGAGCGCCACCTTTTTCGCGGCAGGCACGAACGAAACTCCAGTCCAGCGTTGGGGAGAGAGGAATGCGAGTGGCGCGCAGGAAAGGCGCTCGCCTCGCGCATCGCCTCGGCAGGCGCCGCTTGCGGCTTATCCCCCGGGGGGGACCTGCGGTCTCCGGCAATCGCTTGCGCATCGAAGTGTACGACGCGCTGCGGATACGGGGAAGCGAGCTACGGACCGCCCGGAAGCGCCGTCGCCACGCCCGTGACCTGCTCGTCCGGGAGGTGCTCGGTCGAGCCCGCGCCCACCAGCATCAGCTTCTCGCCGACGACGTCGATGCTCGTGATGGACGTGTTCCCGAGCTTCACCGGCACGACGCGATCGTTCCGGGTCGCCTCACCGATCGCCACGCAGATGGCGATGTAGTGGCTCACCACGATCACGTCGCCGCTCCCGTTGCCGATGTCCACGAGCGTCTCGACGACGCGCCGCCGCCACGCCTGCAGCGTCTCGTTCTGCTCGCTCCAGACGCCGTCCATGAACGGCCCGATGATCGCCTTCCGCTCCTCGGGCGGAAGCGTTGGGTCGAAGACTTCCGCGACCTCCTCGCGGATCTCCGGCTCGAGCCCGAACGCCGCCGCGATCGGGTCCGCCGTCTCGCGCGTGCGCCGCAGTGGCGAGACAACCAGGCGCGAAGGCGTCAGCCTGCGCAGCGCCCGCGCCGTGACCGCGGCCTGCTCGTGGCCGAGCGGCGCCAGTCCAGGGTCGAGGTCGTCGAGCCCGGCCGCGGCCAGTCCGTGACGGATCAGGTAGAGCGTCACGACGCTCAAGACCCGTCGCTGAAGAACAGCTTCTCGACCTCGTCGGAAAGCGGCACGTTCATCAGCCGGGCGCGCTGCAGCGCCTCCCAGTAGTAGCGGTAGGTCGCGCGGTCGTGCAGGTCGCCCTCGTGTTGGATGGGACCCCAGTCCGCCTCGTAAGCCTTCAGCATGATCGCCTCGCCCAGCGCCACCTCGGGCGCTTCGGGCGCCATCGCCCGCGTGATCGGCTCGATCTGGGCCGGGTAGATGGACCACTGCCGCATAAACCCGAACTCCTCGCGGGCGCGACGCGCGTCGCCGTAGATCACGTCCTGGTCCCGCAGCTCGAGCGTGACGTTGTGCGCGGGCACGACCCCGTGCGCGAGCGCCGCCGCCACGACGTTCCCCTTCGCCCGCCGGATGAGCTGGTGGTCGAACTGCCCCGGCGAGCGCATCGCCGAAGCGGGAATCGTGCCGTGGTGCGCGGAGACGAAGTCCATCAGCCCGAAGTCGAGCACCTGCACGTTCGGCAGCGCCGCCAGCTCCCAGGCGTCGTGCAGCGCGCCGTGCGTCTCGACGAGGATGTGGATCGGGATTTCGCGGTCGACACCCGCCTGCTGCGTGCGCTCCCGGATGTACTCGACCATCTCATCGCCCTGGCTCGCCTCCGTGCACTTCGGCACGGTCAGGTAGGCGACGCGGTCCGCCGCCTCGCCCACGACAATGTCGACGTCGGCCCGCCAGTGGTCGTGCGTGTAGTCGTGGATGCGAACGCCGGCCATGTTGTGCGTGTTGGCCTCGCTGTTCTGCATCCGCGCCGCCATCTGGGCGTGCTCCTTCTCCTCGCCCGTGGGCGCCCCGTCCTCGAGGTCCATGGTGATGTCGAAGACGCCGCCCATCTCGTTCTGCAGCTCGAACGCCTTCGCAATGCGCTGCTCCGTCCCCGCGAAGTGCTCGCAGGACGGGATCACGGGCATTGGCGGCTCGCCCTCGAAGAGCGCCTCGTTCGGATGTCGGGGCATGAAACGCCTCCCTGACGTTGGTAGTTGGGGTTCTCGCAGAGTGCGCGAGCCAGTATCGGCCCTCACCGCCCCACGGTCACGCGCGGGCTAGGCCCACCCCGCCAGCGCCTCCTCCACCGCCCCGTTGACCGCCTCCGCCGCCGCCACCGGGACCGCCTCCCCCAGCGCCTCCAGGCGCGCCTCGATGTACTCCCTCGCCGACTCCACGCTCGATACGTCGTCGCTCGCCGCCGCCTCCGCCACGAGCGCCCGCGCCAGGCCCCACGGGTCGGCGGCGATCGCCGCGCTCGCCGCGCCGAGATCGGCGAACGGCTCCGCAAGCATCCTCCGGAGCTGGGTGAGGCGTATCTCGTCGGTGGGCACGGGGCGCCTCCGCCGCGACGGCGGCTAGCGCGGGGGTGGCGCTTCCTGCCGGGGCGGCCGGATCTTGTTGTAGCAGGTGCTGCAGTAGACGGGACGGTCGCCCCGCGGCTGGAACGGCACCTCCGTCATCTGGCCGCAATCGGCGCAGGCGGCGGGGTGCATCTGGCGCGGCGTCTTGCCCCCGAAGCTGGCGAAGTTCCCGTACCGCACGTACCCGTCCATTTCCTCCAGGGAGCTGCGGTTCGAGCGCCGTGCCTGGCGGCACGAGGGACAGCGCGAGGGCTCGTTCATCAGCCCCTTGTTCGCGTAGAACTCCTGCTCGCCGGCGGTGAAGGTGAAGCTGGTGCTGCAATCGCGGCAGACGATCTGCTTGTCGGCGTAGGCCAAGGAATCAGGGCTCCTTCCCTGCGGGTCTGAGGACCAGTGTACCAGCCGCCCCGCTAGCGGCCGTATGCGTAGGAAGAGGTCTTACGTTGGAAGCTACAATGGTATAGACTCCGGCGCTCTGCAACGAGGGCTTCAAGTCCGCCTCGTTGCCAGAGCCCGATGGGGGCGAACTGTTCCGCGCCATGCCGCTCGAAGATTTTGTGCCCTCCAATTGGCAACTTGAACGCGTCCGGGTGACTACCTTTCATGGCGGTAGCGCACCGGTTTTGGATCCGGTCGGGGTGTGGGACCAAGCTGTCGGTATGCCACCGGAGTCAACTGATGCAAGGCCGCGAGAAGGCCTGACTCGCCATGTTGCTGCGCTGCATGGGGCTCAGCTTGTGTCCTTAGTCCGACCAGACCGGGTCGACTGGGCACTGCAGCCCCTCCCCCCCTCCCCATCTGTGAAGCCGCCGGTCCTCCCCACTATTACACCAGCCTCCGATGCACTGGCTGCGCTTGGTCGTGTCGTGGAGTCTTGGCTTGGGAGCGGACCTCCGGTCGTTCGGATGGCTTTCGCGCCTACGCTGATTGGACCTGTTGCTGACCTTCAGACTGGTGTGTCTGAGTTGGCTGAGCGGATTCCTATTCCACTGCGCTACACGCCGGACTCGACAGACTTTCTCTATCAGGTCAATCGACGTAGGTCTTCTCAGTTTAGCCCCGCAGTATCGATCAACCGGCTCGCCAAGTGGTCGGTCATGGAAGCTAGCCTGCTTATGCTCGATCTAGGCTCCAAGACGCCGGTGCCAAGGGATGCTTCGCTGGCTTTCGCTCGGCGGCTTGAGCTTGATATCAACACCATTCCTACGGCCGCGGCACTGGAAGGCTCAGGGAGTATTTTTGGAGAGCTGGTCAGTCTTGCTCTAGAAATTGCCAACGAGGGGGACGTGGAATGACCTCACTAACCATGGCACACACGTCTATAGCTGACACTGCTCTTGAAGAGCGTGGCGGGACTGATGCTGCCCATGGTGAGGCTGCTACGGCCCCCGATGACGACTTCTTGGAAGTCCAAGGTGATGGGGAGACATACGTCTGGTTCGCGGATCGGAACAGGTGGATTGCGAGCTGGCGAACGAATGTACATGGTACTGCGGACACGTACTTGGGTTTCGCTGTCGTGGACGCTCCGCTAGCGGAAGCGCTGGAATCCACTGCGCGCACTACTGGAACAGCAGCCCCAGCTCTTGTCGGCGAGAGTCGTACAGCGGAAGAGGTTGGGAGAGACATCGCCATTGGCATGGCCGTCAGGCAACTCAGGACGGCCGGCCGGGAGGACGTAGCTGACCGCTTGGTGGATGTGGTGGAACTGCTCCGTGAGGAAGAGGAGGAGTGGACAGCGCATCCCAGTTCTGTTTCTACGTTTGTACGGACGTTCACTGGCGCACCGGAACTCCCGATACCCGTGGTTGGCATCTCGCCCAGGGGAACCATCCAGGCTGAGTGGCCCATTTGTGAGAAAGGCAGACTGGTCATGGACTTCCAGGCCGCCGACCGGATTCACTTTGTGGCCATCTCCGCCCCAGCGACGGCCGACTCGAAGCGGCGCAAGCTTCAGGGAACACTTCCAAGGGGCGAGGTGGTGCAGCAGGTGGCAACAGTGTTTGGCTGGCAATAGAGGGATGGATGGCGATCCCCTCGCTCCAGGAGACCATGTCGCTAGGTATTGCGGCGGCGCGAGGATGGACGGCGATAACCCCCTAGTTAGTGCATTCGAGCCGAAGGAAGATGAAGACTCCCTGTCGGTGAACTGGATGGAGTACTTCGGCACGACGTCCCGTGAGGAGGCCGTGGACCGCGTGAGGGAGGCCTTTAGACAGAAGCCGTACAAGCTAGGCGCCAAGGCGAGATTTGTCGTGCTGAACGTTGGTGCCGCCCTCCTTGCGGCCACCAAGGTCGAAGGCTGCACCTTGGAGGCCATTCACCGGCCGGAAGACAATGACCCATCGCACGCTCAGCTCGAAGGCGTACCGCAGGGAGAGTTAGCCGTCGACCTGGCAACAGAGCTTCAAGCGCTAGTGCAGCAGGGGGATGTGTTCCCTGCTAGGGGCGAGGTCCCTTCTGAACCTGCCCCCTAGCCCCTACCCCACCAGCGCCGCCACCTCCGCGACCTCGTCCGCCGACAGCACCCAGTCGACCGCTGTCGCGTTCGCCTCGAGCTGCTCCGGCTTCGTCGCGCCCGAGATGACGCTCGCCACGTGCGACTGCGACGACAGCCAGCCGATAGCCAGCTCGAGCACCGTGTGCCCGCGCTCGCCGGCCCATGACTCCAGCTTCTCCAGCGTCTCGAAGTTCGCGTCGGTCAGGACGCCCTGGGCGCGGTCGCCCCACGCCGCCAGCCGCGTCCCCTCCGCGACCCCCTGTCCCTGACGGTACTTGCCCGTCAGGAACCCGCTCGCCAGCGGGAAGTAGGGCAGCATGCCCAGCCCGTAGTGGTTGCAGGCCGGCACCACCTCCGCCTCCACCGCCCGCTCCATCAGGTTGTAGTGGTTCTGCGCCGAGACCATCTTCGTCAGGTGGTGCGTCTCCGCCGTCCAGTGCGCCTCCGCGATCTGCCAGCCCTTGTAGTTCGAGTTGCCGAGGTAGCGAACCTTGCCCGACCGCACCAGGTCGTCCAGCGCCCGCAGCGTCTCCTCGATCGGCGTGTCCGGGTCGGGCATGTGCATCTGGTACAGGTCGATGTAGTCCGTCCCCAGGCGACGCAGGCTCGCCTCGCACGCCTCCACGATGCGGTGGCGCGACCCGCCCCGGTGCATCGGCCCCTCGCCCATCGGGGCCGCGAACTTCGTCGCGATGATGACCTCGTGCCGGCGCGCGCCCAGGGCCCGCCCCAGCATCTCCTCCGAGGCGCCCCGGCCGTACACGTCCGCCGTGTCGAAGAGCGTGATGCCCGCATCGAGCGCCGCGTTCGTCACCTTCTCGGCGGCCTCGTAGTCGATCCGCATGCCGAAGTTGTTGCAGCCCAGTCCCGCAAGCGAGACATGCAGGCCAGACCGTCCAAGCCGCCGGTACTCCATCGTTCCCCCTGTCGCCGCTCGCGGCGACCGCCGCCGAGTATAGGCCCCGCATCCCCCATCCGCCCCACGGGTCGGGGGAGGTAAATCGCCGTCCCCGGCTGCTACCGTTCCCGCATGCCAGAGCGCCGCCGCGGACGCCCCCCGCACCCGGACCTCCTGACGCCCGCCGAGCGCCGCGTCCTTGAGGAGCTGCGCAAGGGCGGCACCAACGCCGAGATCGCCGTCCGCATCGGCATCGGTCCCGAGACCGTCAAGACCCACGTGTCGAACATGCTCGCCAAACTCGAACTCGAGGACCGCCATGAGTTAGCCGCCTGGCGCGAGGAAGACGCGTCGCCGCGCCGCCGCTGGCTCTGGCTCCTCGCCCCCGTCCCCGGAAAGCCGCTCGCCGTCTTCGGCGTCGTTGTGGGCGTGGCAGTCGTAATCGTCGTCGTCCTGCTTCTGCTCGCCCTGGTCCGAGGCGAGGAGGAGGCCCTATACGTCGAAGGGGTCGGCGAGATCGAGGGTCCCGTGGCTGTCTTTCTGGTGGAAGACATCGTGGACATGTCCGAGAGCGAAAAGGCTGAGTTGGCTGCTGAGCTGGGGGTGCCCACCGATGAGTTGGGGATCGAGAGGAGACATCGGTACCGCGCTGCTGCTCTTGACCTGGGGACAGGCGAACGGTGGTTCCTGCGAGGCATCTCCGACAATCTAAGGCTGGCGGGAACTCGGCTGGTCGCCTGGACCGAAGACCGCATCCAGCTCATTGCGCTCGATGGGGAGGTTGAGGCCGTCCTCTTTCAGGCTGACCGGTCTTTCCCTACTTTCTCTGACCCCATCGTGTCGCCCGACGGCTCGATGCTTTCCTTCACCCTAGCCCCACCGCCCTGGCGCGACGAGGCTGACAGGGTGATTGTTCTCGACCTTCGATCCGGCAAGGAGGTGTTTCGTGTTTCGGAGGCGGACATTCGCCTTGACTTCGTCGGGGAACTGACACTGCGGCGGTGGAGCAGGGATGGCGAGGCCCTCCTGGTCGCACACGAACTCGGGGATGAGGCTCTTCAAGTCGTTCTGACCCTTGGGGGCGATAGCCATGTAATTCCGGAAAGACGCGACAGCCCCGTATGGTTCTCACCTGACCTGCGCCATGCCATCCACGGGCGGGTGGTCCAGCGGGTAGTCCCCAGAGAACAGGGCGGTAGCGGTAGGGCGCTCGCAATTCTCGAAACACTCACCGTAGTGGAGATCGGCACGGATCGCATTCTGGCAACGGTTACGGCGGAGGAAGGCCACACGCTCGTCCCCGGGGACGGGCCCTTGTCTGGTCGGTACTTCTATACGATGCATCCGTACTTTGCTTTCGAGGGTTCAGTTCTTAGCTACAACGCTCTCGACCTGGCCACTGGCAAGGTGGAGGTCGTGCCGCTGAACACAGCACTGGGTCGGGAAGCCTACATGGAGCAGTTGCGAGCGGAAGACGCTAACGTTCTCGCCAATTGGGGCCGCTGCTACGAGAGCGCCTCCGCGCTGGAGGCCTGCGATTCAACTGTGGAGGCGTACCGAAGGGTAGGCTCTGCAAGAGACCACTCCAAGGAACTGAGATGGGACCTCCTCGGCTTCATCTGGCTGGACTGACCTGAAGCCCTTCGCCCTAACCCGTGAACCGCACCACCGGCGTCGTCCGCCCCCACAGCTCCTCCAGCCGGTAGTACTCCCGCTTCTCCGGCGAGAACACGTGCACGATCACGTCACCGAAGTCGATCAGCACCCAGCCGCTCTCCTTGCGGCCCTCCTGGTGGCGCGGCGGCACGCCCGCTTCCTTGAGCTCATGCCCCAGCCGCTCCACGATGGCGCTGAACTGCAGCGGCGAGTGCGCCGTCGCCAGCACGAAGTAGTCGGCGAAGCTCGACGCCTTGCCGATGTCCAGCAAGGCGACATCCTCAGCCTGTAGCTCGGAGAGTAGGTCGATGACGCGGTGGGCGAGTGGCTCGGACTCCAGAGCGCGCGCTCCATTCCGCCTGACGCGGTGTCTGGGAGAATAGCACAGCTATGAGCGCCCCCCGCGTTGTCTGCGCCATGTCCGGCGGCGTCGACTCCTCCGTCGCCGCGGCCCTCCTCGTCGAGCAGGGCTACGACGTCGTGGGCGTCACCATGCGCCTCTGGACCGAGGAGCGCCCCGACCAGCTTCGCGGCCACCAGCAGTGCTGCAGCGTCGAGGACATCGGCGACGCCCGCCGCGTCGCCGGCCAGCTCGGCATCCGCCACTACGTCCTCAACTTCGAGGACGCCTTCCGCGAGCACGTCGTCGACCCCTTCGTGTCCGAGTACGCAGCCGGCCGCACCCCTAACCCCTGCGCTCGCTGCAACGAGCACATCAAGTACCGCGCCCTCCTCGACCGCCTCCCCGCCTTCGACGGCAACTTCCTCGCGACCGGCCACTACGCCCGCGTCGCCCACGGCGAGGACGGCGTCCCCCACCGCCTCCTCAAGGGCGTCGACGAGTCGAAGGACCAGTCGTACGTGCTCTACATGCTCGGGCAGGAGCAGCTCGCGAAGCTCCTGCTCCCCGTCGGCGGGCTGCGCAAGGACGACGTGCGCGAGGTCGCGCGCCGCACGGGCCTCGACGTGGCCGAGAAGCCCGACAGCGTCGAGATCTGCTTCGTGCCCGGCAACGACTACCGCGCCTTCGTGAGCGAACGCGTCGAACCCCGCCCCGGCGAGTTGCGCGACGCCGGCGGCGCCGTGCTCGCCCGCCACGAGGGCGTGACCGGCTTCACCGTCGGGCAGCGCAAGGGACTCGGTGTCGCCCTCGGCGAGCCCCGCTACGTCACCGCCATCGACGCCGCCACGAACGTCGTCACCGTGGGCGAGGAAGACGACCTCTACGCCGACCACGCCGCCGTCGAGGGCGTCACGTGGGTGGCGGGCGAGCCGCCCGCCCCGGGCGAGCCGATCGAGGCCAAGGCCCGCTACAAGGCCGAGGCCGCCCCCGCCACCATTGCCGAGACCACCGCCGGCCTCGCCACCGTGCGCTTCGATGCTCGCCAGCGCGCCCTCACCCCCGGCCAGGCCATCGCCTTCTATCGGGGCGACGAGGTGCTGGGCGGCGGCGCCATCGTCCGCGCCTGGCGTGACTGAGATGGCGCAGCGGTGAAGCGATGGCTGGCGGCCCTGCTCGTGGCGGCCGTCGCGCTCCCCTTCGCGGCGCAGGCGACCACCGGCGCGCAGTCGAACGGCGCCTCTCCCCTCCAGATCGTGCTCTGGCAGGACACCGGCTCCCCCACCGACCTCGCCCTGAGCGTCCGCCCCGAGGACGGCCTCTGGCGCGACCTCGGCACCGTCCCCGTCGAGCTCGCCCGCCTCAACGACTCGGGAAGCTATCGCTACGGCGACCTCGTTGTGGCCGGCGTCGAGCTGCGCGTCTGGCAGCCGGCCTCCAGTCACGGGCAGCACTTCATCAGCGCCCGCCGCGAGGGCGGCGACTGGTACGACATCGGCACGGTGCCGGTCGCGCTGAACTTCCGGAGCGCAGACGGCCGCTATCGCTACGGCAACCTCACCCTCTCCCTGCCCACGCCGGAGCCCGACCGCGCCCTGCTGGTCGCCGTGGGCGCCGAGCACTCCTGCGCCCTCAAGGCGTCCGGCGAGATCGCCTGCTGGGGCGATAACGCGCGTGGCCAGACCAACGTGCCCCCCGGCCGCTACCGCTCCCTGAGCGCGGGCGACTGGCACACCTGCGGCCTCACCTACTCCGCCGAGGTGGTCTGCTGGGGCGACAACCTGAACCGCCAGACCGACGCCCCGAGCGGTCGCTTCCGCTCTCTGAGCGCCGGGCTGGCCCACACCTGCGCCGTCGCGCGCCAGGGCGGGGTCGTCTGCTGGGGCGCCAACGGCAACGGCCAGGGCGATGCGCCCGCCGGAACCTTCCGCTCCCTGAGCGCCGGCGCCGCGCACACCTGCGGGCTGCGCAACTCCGGACGCGTCGAGTGCTGGGGCGACAATGCCCGGGGCCAGTCCGACCCGCCCTCCCGCCACTACCTCTCGATCGCCGCGGGCGCCGACCATACCTGCGCCCTGCGCCAGTCCGGCCGGCTCGACTGCTGGGGCGAGGGCCACTGGCGCGACGCGTCCGCGGGCCCCTACCGCTCCGTATCCGCGAGCAGCGCCGCCACCTGCGTCCTCGGTCACGACGACGAGGTCCTGTGTCGCGGCAGCGTTGCCGACCCCCCGGAGGGGTCCTACCGCTCCATCAGCACTGGCCCCGCCCACGCCTGCGCCGTCGACGAGTCCAGCGGCGTCGTCTGCTGGGGGAACCGCTTCGATTTCGGCGCCGCGGAGGCGCCCGCCGGGACGTACGCGTCGGTGGCCGCCGGAGACCTGCACTCCTGCGCCCGGACAGCGTCGGGAACCCTGGTCTGCTGGGGGAACGACGCGAACGGCCGCACCAGCGCCCCCTCGGGCGCCTACCGCTCACTCAGCGCGGGCGCCTGGCACAGCTGTGCGGTGAACGGGCAAGGGGAGGTGGTGTGCTGGGGTGCGAATATCGATGGGAGCACCGACGCACCGTCCGGGACGTATCTCGGGGTCAGCGTCGGCTTTGCCCACAGCTGTGGCCTGCGCGCCTCGCGGGCGATCGACTGCTGGGGCCTGAACCAGTTCGGCCAGGCGGACCCGCCACGCGGACGCTACCGCTTCGTCAGCGCCGGCCAGGCCCACACCTGCGCCGTCAGAACCTCGGGCGCGCTCGTCTGCTGGGGCGGCGCCTGGCACGGCCAGCTCGACGTCCCCGCAGGGAGCTACCGCGCCGTGAGCGCCGGCGGCGACTTCGCCTGCGCCCTCAGCAGCGACCACGAGCTCGCCTGCTGGGGCGCCAACGACTACGGCAAGGCGGAGGCGCCCGAAGGGCGCTTCCTCTGGGTGGGGACCGGCCGGCACCACGCCTGCGCCGTCACCGAAGAGGGCGACATGATCTGCTGGGGCCAGAACAACCACGGCCAGACCGACGTCCCCGAAGGTCGCTTCCGCTCCGTCAACGCGGGCGCCATTCACACCTGCGCCATCCGCGACACCGGCCAGGCGGTCTGCTGGGGCCACGAGCTCCACGCCCGAGCCCGCCCCCCGGCCGACCTCCAGTAGACCCGCTTCTAGAGAGGGTTGCGCCAGCGTAGCCCCGGAAAGCGGGAGAAATCGGCGTCGTTCGAGTGAACCTCGGCCTGGTATTCCATCGCCAGCGCTGCGATGTGGGCATCCGTGACAAGGTTTCCGCCGACTCCGGCGGCAGCGAGGGCGCGGCGCATGAGCGCGAGATGTTCCGGCCCCGGGTTCACGGGGCTCACATGAGGCAGATCGAACCATGACTCCACCGCATCGATGGCCTGGTCCGGCGAATAGGGGTATTCGAGCAAGGGCGGCTGGGTCATGAGACGGACAAAGGCCGCTACCACGATCCACGGGATTCCTACTCGCTCCGACCCGTTCAGCATCCCCTCCCACCAGCGGCGGGCCGGCACATGGAGGGGCGCCCCGTCGTTGTAGGCGTACAGGAGCAAGTTCGCATCAGGAACGATCACGTTGCTGCTTCCGGAGGAAGTCCTCTGTCTCAAGCTGGTCGTAGAGCTGGTTTAGTCTGAGTGGGTCGATGCCGGGCCGAAAGCCGCTGTGGTTCGGCTTCACCCGGAAGACTTGCCGGTCCTTCTCGGAAGCGGGCGCAAGGCCACGGCGCAGAATCTCATTGACGACCTGCTTGAAGGGCTTGTCCAACAGGCGCGCCCGTTCCTTCAGCGCGTCTGCAATGTCGTCGTCGAGTGTTAAGGTTGTCCTCATTGAAACATCATGATGCCTCTTGGGGCTGATGTCTAGATGTCCGATCCAGGAAGACTGACCTTCCCTCGACGCCGCTGCCCCCGCCCTGCTATCCTCATTCCACTCGGGTGACTGGCGAATGCGCGGAGTACCGCGGGGGAGCCCGAGTCAGAACAACATAGGTCGCTCGCCTGGGCCGGTCCGTTCATTCGGACGGGCCTTTTGCTTCTCCGGACGGGAAGCAACGGAGGTGAGCCATGCGTGCTCTTCTAGGCGTCTACGACAAGACCGGGATCGAGGATTTCGCCCGCGGGCTTCACGCCCTCGGCTGGGAGCTCGTCTCCACAGGCGGCACGAAGCGGGCCGTCGAGGCGGCCGGTGTCCCCGTCACCGGCATCGAGCAGGTCACGGGCTTTCCCGAGATGCTCGACGGACGCGTCAAGACGCTCCACCCGGCCGTCCACGCCGGTATCCTCGCCCGACGCGACCTGCCCGAGCACAACGCCGCCCTCGGCGAGCACGGCTTCGGGACCATCGACCTCGTCGCCTGCAACCTCTACCCCTTCCGCGCGGTCGTCACCCGGGAGGGTGGCGCCTCCCTCGCCGACGGCATCGAGAACATCGACATCGGCGGCCCCACCATGCTGCGCGCCGCCGCCAAGAACCACGCCGACGTCATCGTCCTCGCCGACCCCGCCGACTACTCCGCCACGCTCGAAGCCCTCGCCACCGGGGGGCTCGACGGCGCCGCCCGCCGCCGGCTCGCCTGGAAGGCCTTCCAGCACGTCGCCAGCTACGACAGCGCCGTCGCCGAGTGGCTCTGGGACGGCGACGAGTCCCCGCCCGAGCTGAGCGTCCCCCTGGAGCGCGTCGCCGGGCTGCGCTACGGCGAGAACCCGCACCAGGGCGCGGCCTTCTACCGCGACGGCACGCTGGGGGAGGACGCGCTCGGCGGCGTCGCCACCGCCGTCCAGCACCACGGCAAGGAGCTCTCCTACAACAACTACCTCGACGCCGACGCCGCCTGGAACGCCGTCAACGACTTCCCCGAGCCCGCCTGCGTCATCGTGAAGCACACGAACCCCTGTGGCGCCGCCACCCGCGACGACCTCCGCGAGGCCTACCGCCTCGCGGTCGTCGCGGACCCGGTCAGCGCCTTCGGCGGCATCGTCGCCTTCAACCGCCCGCTCGACGAGGATCTCGCCCGCGAGCTGCGCGAGTACCGCAACCCCACCGACGGCTCGACGCGCATGTTCTACGAGATCGTGATCGCGCCCGAGTACACGCAGGAAGGCCTGCGCGTGCTCAAGGGCAAGTCGAAGGAACTGCGCATCCTCGAGGCCCGGCCGCGCGCGCGCGGCGGCCGCTCGCTGCGGCAGGTGGGCGGCGGCTGGCTCCTGCAGGACGCCGACGAGATCGCCCCAGAGGAGATCGACTACCAGGTCGTCTCGAAGACGCAGCCAACGGCGGAGCAGCTCGCCGACCTGCGTTTCGCCTGGCGCTGCGTAAAGCACGTCAAGAGCAACGCCATCACGCTCGCCAAGGACGGCCGCCTGCTCGGCATGGGCAGCGGTCAGCCCAACCGCGTCAAGAGCGTCGAGATTGCGATGGAGAAGGCCGGCGACGAGCTGCGGGGCGCCGCCCTTGCCAGCGACGCCTTCTTCCCGTTCTCGTGGAACGATGCCGTCGAGCACGCCTGCCAGGCGGGCGTCGCCGCCATCGCCCACCCCGGAGGCAGCCTCCGCGACCAGGACTGCATCGACTGCTGCGACAAGTACGGCGTGGCGCTCGTCTTCACCGGCACGCGCCACTTCCGGCACTAGGGGGTGGTAGTGGTTAGTGGCTGGTGGTTAGTCCGCCCCGCCTCCTCCCGGGGGTTGGGGTGGGGGCGGCCCAGCCACTACTCACTAGCCACTAGCCACTCGTAACTGGCGGAGAGGGTGGGATTCGAACCCACGAGGGGCTTGCACCCCTACACGATTTCCAGTCGTGCCTGTTCAGCCACTCCAGCACCTCTCCGCGAGGCGTCGGGCTAGCGTAGCAAGGGCGCGGGACTCGGGCTTGCGGAGGTTAGCGCTCGCGGCGCTCGCGCCGCCCCTTCGTCAGCTCGCGGTAGCGCGCCCACAGCTCCTCTTCCTTCTGCTGGGCGCCCTCGCGGGCGATGGCGATCGCTTCCTCCGCCGCCTGCCGGAGCTCCTCCACCATCTCGTCGGGGCTGTTGCCGCCCTCGCCGATGACCGGACCGTCCGCCGACCCGTCCGCGCTCACGACCCGCCCCGGAAGCGTCCGCTCAACGAGCCGAGCGAGTCCAGACCCTTCCGGATCCCGCTCACGACCGAGTAGACGCGGATGATAGGGGTCACCGCGGACTCGCCCACGAACTCGGCCGTGCCCTTCACCTCGTCCACGAGGTCGCGCGTCGAGTCGAGCAGGGGCACGACCTTCTGGTTCACCGCTCGGTGGACCGAGAGGGCCACGCCGATGAGGACGGCGAGCAGGATGCAGGCCAGAATTCCGGCGATCGCGACGAGGATTCCGAGCGCCACAACGGCGATGTCGCGCCACTCGCTCCAGCTGTCGGGAGCCGACCATGTGCCCGGCTCGGCCTCGTTCGGGAAGATGTTCCCGCCGAAGTACCCGTCCACGAGCACGGCCACCACCAGGTAGATGACGACGATCAGGACCGCCGCCAGCACGACGGTCAGGAAGAAACGCAGGACGCCGTTCATACGAGTCATGATAGAGCCATCCCTGCCATGGCGCGCCCGAGCCCCCCGGCAACGGGCCTAGCCGGGCGCCAGCTCGAACAGGTCCAGCAGGTTCGAGATCGCCTCGAAGGTCGTCGCCTGCCCCAGTAGCAGGTCCACGTAGTTCAGGTCGACCGCGCTCCCGAGCGGCACGCCCACCGCCTGGGCGAGCGCGTCCAGGTACTGCTGCGCCACCGGCTCCACCGGCGCCGTGTCGTCCACGTCGTCCTCGTACGCCGCTGCGATGGCGTCCACGAACGAGCGGTACTCAACCCCCGATTCAGGCAGCACCTCGCGACCGTGCGGGCTCGGCAGGATGCCCAGCGACTCCGGGATCGCGCGGCCGCTGTTCAGCATCGCCAGCGCCTCGATGTTGTAGTTCCGCGCCAGGGGCGACGTATCCCGCGCCAGCTCCGGCTGCGAGATGAGCAGGTGCACGTAGAGGAAGACGTCGATCGCGCTAGCCACCACCTCCTCCGTCAGGCTGTCCTGCCGGTCGCAGTGGATGGCCTCGTGCGCGAGCAGCGGCATGAGCAGCTCGAAGGGCGCTGCCTCCAGGTCCGGCCGGATGGAGACGATGCGCCGGCCCTCGTCGTCGTAGGTCACCCGCGCCACGAGGTCGAGGTCGCCCGGCGGTTCCTGGAACCCGATGAACGCCGCCGGGGCGCCCGTGCAGTTGTCGGGACCGAGCAGGGAACGCACGGCTGCGTCCGCGAACGTCCCCGCCAGCGCCGCCAGGGCTGCGCGCAGCTTCGGTGCGGGCACCACCCCGGCGTCCATGCCGTCGTACAGGAAGAGGGCCGCCTCCTGCACCGCCGCCGAGGCCTCGCGCTCGTCCAGGTGCTCCTCCAGGGCGTCGCGCACCGCGAGCGGGTCGCGATCGGCCGCCGTAGGGGCCTCCGGCGGCCGTTGCTCCACCAGCGACAGGTCGCCGAAGGCGAACACGCCCCCGGCCAGCACCACGCCCAGCTCCGTGAACTCGCTCGTGACCACGACCGCGACCTCTTCGTCCGGCCCGGAGAGCGCCTCCGTCGAGACGTGCAGGGTCGAACCCGACACGATCAGCGCCCCCACCGTCAGCTCCACGACGCGCGAGCTGATCAGCTCGACGCCCTCTACCGGCATCTCCGTGAGCGGGTGGCCGGTGAGGGGCGAGTCCTCCGGCGCGGTCAGCCGGAAGGCCGCGTTCAGCGCCCGCAGCTTGGTCGGCTCGACGGCGCGGTTGAAGCGAACCCGCACGACCGAGCGGGCCTGCGGCAGCTCGCCCAGGTAGGTGCGCTCGGCGCTCGCCTCGAGTGCGCGGATCGGCGCCGGAGGCGGCTCACCGCCTCCGCACGACGCGGCCAGCGCCATCAGCAGCGCCGCGACAACCCCACCAAGGACGCGATGCATGCCGAGAGCCTACCGTGCCCCGCGCCCCGGCGGCGCCGGTGTGAACAACTCGCGCGACGCCCGCCCACTCGGCGATGATGGGCGCGTGACCCCCGACGCACCCCTATCGACAGCCCCCCGCGGGACGCCCTGGGTCGAGCGCAAGCGCAAGCCCGATGGCAGCGAGCGCCGCTACACCTGCGCCCTCGAGCACGCCTCGGCCTCGCTCGTCGTCGTGAGCTACGTCATGCGCCAGGGCGGGGCCGTCTTCGGCACGCCCATCGACATCCCCCCGGGATCGGTCTCCTACGGCTACTTCTGGCGCGCCCGTCCCTACACCGTCTACCGCATGCGCGATGGCGAGCGCATCATCGCCCACCGCTTCGACGCCGTCACCGGCGTGCGCATCGGCGAAGGCGAGGTGGCCTACCGCGACCTCGCCCTCGACTGGTGGCTCACCGCGGAGAACGCGCTCATCGAGGAGGACCGCGACGAGTTCGTGGAACTCCGCACGGAGGGCGCCTTTAGCCCCGCCGACCTCGCCGCCGCCGCCCGCGCCGAGCGCGTCATCGCCCGCGCCTCGGACCGCCTCCTGCCCGAGCTCGCCGCCATCGAACGCCGCCTCGGCATCGCTTAGCCGGCTGGCGAAGATGCCCGTCGCACCGCCCCCCGTCCCCGACGTCGTCGCGGCCCTCGAGCGCATGCACGGCGCCGAGCGCTGGCACTGGACGCCTGAGAGCGACCCCTTCGAAGTTGTTGTCGGGGCGATCCTCGTCCAGCACACCGCCTGGACCAACGCCGAGCGCGCCGTCGACCGCCTCCGCGACGCCGGCGTGCTCCACCCCGTCCGGCTGGCGGAGCTGCCGGACGACGCCATCGAGGAGCTGATCCGGCCCAGCGGCCAGTACCGCACGAAGGCCCGCAAGCTGCGCGCCTTCCTCGACCTGGTGGCGTGGCACGGGTCGCTGGACGCGCTGTTCGCCCTCGCGCCGGAAAGCCTCCGCCCGGAGCTGCTCGCGACCTGGGGCATCGGCGAGGAGACGGCGGACGCCATCGCTCTCTACGCCGCGGGCCGGCCCGCCGTCGTCGTCGATGCCTACACGCGCCGCCTCTTCTCGCGTCTCGGGCTGGGACCACCCCCCGACGACCCCTACGCGGCCTGGCAGGCGTACCTCGCGGCCGAGCTGCCCGGCGATGCGCCGGCGCTGGCGCGCTTCCACGCCCTCGTCGTGCTGCACGGCAAGCGGCTCTGCCTCGCGCGGCGCCCCCGCTGCGGCGCCTGCAACCTCGCCCCGCACTGCGCCTTCGCCTCGTCCGCGCCCCTACCCCCTTGAGCCCCGCGCGGGTACGGTCCCCCGATGCAGGTCGGCATCATCGGGCTGCCGCGGGCGGGCAAGACGACCGTCTTCAACGCCGTCTCCCGCGGGCTCGCCCCCGTCGGGGGCTTCGGCGGCGCGAGCAAGCCCAACATCCGCTCCGTGGCCGTCCCCGACCCGCGCGTCGACCGCCTCTCCGAGATTTACGAGCCCAAGAAGAGCACCTACGCCACCGTCGAGTACGTCGACTTCCCCGCCGCCGGCGAGCACTTCGGCCAGGGACAGGGCCTCGGCGGGAGCTTCCTGAACGAGCTGGCCGCCGTCGATGCCCTCATCCACGTTGTGCGCGCCTTCGAGGATGACTCGGCCCCCCACCCGGAGGGCTCCGTCGACCCCGGCCGCGACATCGGCATCATGGACCTCGAGCTCGCCTTCGCCGACCTTGCCCTCATCGAGCGCCGGATCGAGCGCATCGACCCCGAGCTGCGCACCCTCAAGGCCGGCGAGCGCGGCCAACTCCAGGCCCTGCGCGACCTCCTCGACCGCATGCGGGGCGAGCTTGAAGCGGAGACGCCCATCCGTGCGATGACGCTCTCCGCCGACGAGCGACGCCTCCTCGCCGGGAGCCAGTTCCTCACCGACAAGCCCCTCCTCGACCTCGTGAACGTGGGCGAAGAGGACCTGCCCCGGCGGCTCACCATCGAAGAGGAGCTGCGCGCCGCTCGCGGCGCCTCCGGCCGCGACCTCGCCGTCATGGGTGGCCGCTTCGAGATGGAGCTGAACGAGCTGAGCGACGAAGAGGCCGCCGAGTTCCGGGAGGAGGCGGGCGTTGAGCACAGCGGCATGGCCGAGGCCGTGCAGCGCAGCTACGCCCTGCTCGGGCTCATCAGCTTCCTCACCGTCGGACCCGACGAGTGCCGCGCCTGGACCGTCACCGAGGGCGCCACCGCGCCCGAGGCCGCCGGCAAGATACACACCGACCTCCAGCGCGGCTTCATCCGCGCCGAGGTCACCCGCTATGACGACCTGGTCGAGTGCGGGAGTGAAGCGGAGGCGAAGCGCCGGGGCCTGCAGCGCACCGAGGGCAAGGAGTACCAGGTGCAGGACGGGGACGTCGTCCACGTCCTCTTCAACGTCTGATTAGGCCTCGTCCTCGACGATCTCCTCGGTTCCGTCCTCGAAGTCGTCCTCCGACACCTCCGCCTCCGGCTCCTCGTCCTCCTCGGCCCTGCTCGCCGACCGGCGGCCGAAGATGCGCGCCGCCAGCGCGTTTCGCAGGATGCGGTAGGCCTCGCCCGCTTCCTCCTGGTCTGTGCGCTCCAGGTCGGGCGGGCCGTAGCGCGCCTCCTCGAAGGCCGTGCTCAGCGCCGCGGCTTCGGCGGGACGCTCGAGGGCGTCGCCGAGGCGCGTGCCCCACTGCCGCACCGTCTCCGACTCGGCCGCCTGCAGCCCGGCCCAGCCCGCCAGCCGCTCGATGCCGCCCCACTGCCGCGGCATCCCGTTCAGGCCCCGCAGACCCCAGACCCAGAAGACGCGCGCGCCCATCGACACCACCACCAGCGCCACCAGCGCGCCCCCGACGCTCCAGATGATGGTCCAGGGCGGCCCCGCCTCGCGCTCCAGCTCCACGGGCGTCAACAGGTCGGCCAGGAGATCGATGGCGTCGTCGTCGATGGTCTCGATCGGCAGGGGAATTTCGGGTACCTCATCGAACGGCAGGTTCGTCACTTCCCCGATGAAGGACCCGAGATCCGCCCCCACGAGCGTCAGCTCGTCCGATGGATTGAAGTCCACCCAGCCGTACGTGGGGAAGTACACCTCGACCCACGAGTAGGCGTCGTTCTTGCGCACGGAGAACACGCCAGTGCTGACGTTCAGGTCCTCCGGGTCCAGCACGTACCCCACCGCCACCCGCGCCGGCACCCCCTGCGTCCGCAGCATCACCGTCATCGCCGTCGAGAAGTAGTCGAAGTAGCCGCGCTGCAGGTCGAACAGGAAGAAGTCGACCACGTCGCGGCGCGACGGGGCGGACCGCACGCTCATGTCCAGCTCGAACTCCCGGATGTACGCCTCGATTGCCTTCGCCAGGTCGTACGGGTTCGTCACGCCCTCGGTCACCCGCGCCGCCTCGTCGTGGACGCGGTCGGGCAGGTCGTCCGGGAGCTGCAGGTAGCGCTCGCGCACCCAGCTCGGGTAGTTGACGCCGTCCGCGCGCAGCTGGTCCGGTGTGGCGATGCTGAGCGTGCCCGCCACCCGGTAGCGGTCGCCCTCCTGCAGGTCCTCCTGGCTGCGGATACGCTCGATGTCGCCCGGGAACGACTCCGGCAGGTCCGCGATCGAATCGATGTTGGTTCCCAGCGGCGTCCCCACCGAGAACAGCGTCTCCTCGTCGTCGTACACCTCGATGTCGAGCGTCGTGATGATGCGCTCCCGGTAGGCGCGCGCCTGGATCTCGCCCGAGGTCGGGTCGCCCGCGTTGACCTCCTCCTCCTGGCGGTCGGAAGAGCGCCAGCCCGAGCCCGTGTACTCGTCGTAGCTCGTGCCCCGCACCAGCCCGAGGCTCTCGCCCCGCACCTCGAAGAGCACCTTCTGCCCCAGGCTCACGTCGCCCCGGATCGGCAGGGTGCGCCCGAACTTGTGGAAGTTGCCGCCGCTGCCGGCGAGGTTGTTGAACAGCTGGCTGACCGGTTCGATCGCGTCCTCGATCGGGTCCGTCACGTAGTCGATCGTCGTGTCGATGGCGTCGGCCTGCTTCCCCAGCGGCACCTGCCACGCGATCACGACCATCGCGACCGTGAGCACCAGCGTGAGCTGCGCCGACTGCAGGCTGAGCCACTCCGGGTACTCGACGCGCGCCCGGTCCCAGCGCACGAACGCGCGCTGCAGGTGCAGCCGCGAGATCAGCAGGAGCGCCCCGAAGGAGAACATCAGGAAGGCCCCGCTCGGGCGCCCGCTGGTGGTGGCGATGATGACCAGCAGCCCCGCGCAGGCTGGCGCCACCGCGAGCCACGCGTTCCGCCAGCGGAACACCGCCCACGCCGCCAGGTAGGAGACGAACACCCCGAGCGTGTGCACCAGCAGCACGAACGGCAGGTTGTCGTTGCTGACGTCGTCCTCGCGCACGACCAGCACCCACTCGTTCATGCGTGCCACCACGTCCTCGACGCGCGCCACGATCGAGCCGCCGTCGCCGTAGGGCGTGGCTGTCAGCGTGATCACCATGAGGCCTAGCAGCAGCGCCACCGGATGCACGAGGAAGTGGCTGGCGCGCGTGCGCGACGCCAGCAACCCGATGATGAGCCCGCCGATCACCGCGGGCACCAGTGAGGGGAAGTCCCGCACCCACTCCGCCTGCTGGATCGCGATGGCGATGGCGATGTAGACCACGAGGGCGGGTGCGAAGGTGAGCCAGTCCTCCCAGCTCATCAGCAGGCGCGGCGTGTCGATGAAGAAGCGGCGCAGCCGCCCGCTCACCGTGGCGTCCCGGACCGCCTCTAGGTTTGCCATGCTTCCGCCCCCACGGCGCTGCTGCTCAGTGCGTACGAGAGGTCATCCCCCTGGGCCACCACGTAGGTCAGGATGTCGCTCGCCGTCAGCTCCCCGTACAGCACCAGCGGCGAACCCTCGCCGCCGAACGTGCTCGGGTCGATGAGGACCACGGACGCGCGGACCCCCCGCTGGACCAGCGACTGCAGCGGCGAGAGCCAGCTGCTGTCCGTGGAAGCGGTCACCAGCACGAGCGTCGTGTGGCGCCCGAAGCGCCGCTGCTCCTCGATGAGCAGGTTCCCCAGGGGCGCCTCCCCCGACGCCTTCGCCACCGCCAGCGATTCGAGGATGCGCGCCAGCTGTTGCTGGCCCCGCTCCGCCTCCACCACCGTGTAATCCTCGCCGAAGGAGATGAGCCCCACCGAGCGGTTCGCGGCGATGTAGCGCTGGGCCACGCTCGCGGCCACCGTCACCGTGTACTCCTCCGTGCTCTCGTCGCCCTCGCCCGCCTGGATGGCGCCCTCCATGTCCGCGATCACCCAGATGTCGCTCGTCGGGTCGAGCTCGAACGTCTTCACCATCAGCTCGCCTGTGTGGGCGGTCGAGCGCCAGTGGATGCGGCTCAGCGGATCGCCCGGAGCCCAGTCGCGGATGCCGCTCGCGTTGGGCGTGATGTAGTGCGTCCGGCGGCGGAAGCGGCCCTCGCCCGGAAGGCTCGCGGGCGGCGTCTGGAAGCGGGGCAGGTCCACCACCCGCGGGTACACCAGGATCTGCTGGCGCACCCCGTAGGTGCGCTCTGTGTAGAAGATGCCGAAGGGGTCGCCCCCGCGCACGCGCAGTGGTCCCCAGTCGAACAGCCCGCGGCGTTGCAGGGTGGTGCTCACCACCCAGCTCCGCAGCCCCCGGCTCGGGATTGCCACCGCCCGCCGCGACTGGTGCCCCGGCAGCTCGCTCGGGTCCTCCAGCTCCACCCACATCTTCGGGATGTAGCTCAGGTTGCGGACCTCGATCAACTCCTCCGCCTCCTGTCCCACCTGTCCGCGAAGCGTCCGCCGCTCCACGTCCACCTCCAGGGCGCGGGTGTTCAGCCAGGCCAGCAGGAGCGCGACGGGGATGCCCATCGCCACGATGTAGGCGATGCGGTAGAGCAGCCAGAAGCCCGTGCCCGTGGCGATGAACACCGCCGCCACGAGGATGACGAGCAGCACCGTGAGCGTGCGCCGCTGCGGCGCAAAGGGCCACGCTAGCACTCGCCGCAGCACCGGAACCTCAGGCGCGGGCGCGGGCGCCCGGCACGGGCACGCGCGCCAGGCAGTCGGCCACCACGTCGGCCGCCGTTGCCCCCTTCACGCGAGCCCCCGGGCTCACGATCACGCGGTGCCCCAGCGTCACGAACGCCAGCTCCTTCACGTCGTCCGGCGTCACGTAGTCGCGTCCCTCCAGCAGGGCCCGGGCCTGGGACGTGCGGAACAGCGCGATCGACCCGCGCGGGCTCGCGCCCAGGTACACGTTCTCGTGCGTCCGCGTCGCCCCCGAGAGCCCGACGATGTACTGCTTGATCAGCGGGTCGATGTAGACCTCGCGCACGGCCCGCTGCAGCTGCCGGATCTCGGTGGCGTCCGTCACCGCCTCCAGCGCGTCGATGGGGTGGGCCACCTGCTGCTCGTCGAGCACCGTCACCTCGTCCTGCGCGCTCGGGTACCCGAGGTTCACGCGGATGAGGAAGCGGTCGAGCTGCGCTTCGGGCAGGGGGAAGGTGCCTTCGTATTCGATGGGGTTCTGGGTCGCCATCACCATGAAGGGCGACGGCATCACGTGCGTCACGCCGTCCACCGACATCTGCCGCTCCTCCATCGCTTCGAGGAGCGAGGACTGCGTCTTCGGCGTGGCCCGGTTGATCTCGTCGGCGAGCACGATCTGGGCCATGATCGGCCCCGCGCGGAACTCGAAGTCCATGGACTTCTGGTTGTAGATGGAGACGCCCGTCACGTCGCTGGGCAGCAGGTCCGGCGTGAACTGGATGCGCTTGAAGCTGCACCCGGTCGACAGCGCCAGGGCCCGCGCGAGCATGGTCTTGCCCACGCCGGGGACGTCCTCCACAAGCATGTGGCCACCACAGAGCAGGGCCGTGATCGCGAGCCGCAGCTCCCGGTCCTTGCCAATGATGACCTTCTCGACGTTCTCGATAATTCGTTGGGAAACGAGCTTCGGCTCTTCCAAGTCTTCGCTCCGTGCCAGGTCAGGCGGCGAAGGGTGAGTATAGCAACGGATCGCTCGCCTCCGCCGGGCAAGCCGCTAGACTGCGGGCCATGTCCGAGTCCGACTGGGTCGCCCTCGCCGCCTCCCTCGCCGAGCGCTTCGCCGAACGCGCCGCCCGCCACGACCGCGAGGGCTCCTTCCCGCACGAGAACTTCGCCGAGCTGCGCGAGGCCGGCTTCATGAAGCTGACCGTGCCGCGCTCCCACGGCGGCTTCGAGCTGCCCCTCTCCGGGTTCGTGCGCGTGCAGGAAGCGCTCGCCACGGGCGACGGCTCCACCGCCCTCGCCCTCAACATGCACCTCATCCGCTTCGGCGCCGAACGCGAGGCCCACGTCTACCCGCCCGAGTGGTTCGACGAGCTCTGCCGGGGCGCCGTCGAAGAGGGCAAGCTCGTCAACACCGCCGCCACCGAGGAGGGGCTCGGCAGCCCCGCCGGGGGCGGCATCCCCGACACACTTGCTTCACCCGTCGAGGGCGGCTGGGTGCTGGAGGGGCGCAAGACGTTCGTCACCCTCGCGCCCGAGCTCTGGTACATGCCCGTCCTCGCCCGTCTCGACTCCCCCGACGGCGGCGCCCCCGACATCGCCGACTTCATGGTCCTGCGCGACGACCCCGGCGTCCGCATCGACGAGACCTGGGACGCCCTCGGCATGCGCGCCAGCGGCAGCCACGACCTTGTGCTGGAAGGCGTGCGCCTCGGCGAGGACCGCTTCCTCGGCTACCGCAACCGCGCCAAACCGAGCCCCCGCGGCCGCGCGAGCGGCGTCTGGTTCGCCCTCGGCGTGGCCGCCACCACCACCGGCGTTGCCCGCGCCGCCCGCGACTACGCCGTCGGGTTCGCCCGCGAGCGCACCCCCACCGGCCTCCGCACCATCTCCGAGTTTCCCGGTGTCCGCCGCCGAGTCGCCCGTATCGACCTGCTCCTGCAGCGCAACCGCGCCCTCATCGCCGACGCAGCTGCCGCCTGGGAATCGGGCGACGACAGCGGCATGCCCGCCGCCGACCGTGTCGCCGTCGCCAAGGTCGACGCGCTCAATAACGCCATCGAGGCGGTCGACGAGGCCATGCGCGTGGTCGGGGGCGTGGGCCTGCAGAAGAGCCGCCCCATCGAGCGCTACTACCGCGACGTGCGCGCCGGCCTGCACAACCCACCGCTCGAGGACCGCGCCCTCGAGCAACTCGCCCGCCGCGCCCTCGACGACTAGCCCCGCGGTGGGAGTTCTCCACTCCCCCACTCAGCCGCGCGCCAGCGCGGCGCTCTCCTCCCACTCAGCCGCGCGAGCGCGGCGCTTTCCTCACTACCCCATCCCCAGCTCGTGCAGGCGGTCGTCGTCGATCCCGAAGTAGTGCCCGATCTCGTGCAGGACGGTCGTCCGCACCTGCTCCCGCACCTCGTCGTCCGTCCGGCAGATCGACTCGATCGGCCCCTGGTAGATGCTGATCTTGTCGGGTAGGACGAGGTTGTAGTTCTCCCCCCGGTCGGGCAGCGGCACGCCGTGGTAGAGCCCGAGCAGGGTGCTCCCCGGTCCGATTCCCGCCTGGTGCCGGTCCTGCGCCGTCGGCCGCCACTCGATCACGATGTCGACGTTCTGGACGCGCATCAGCAGTTCCCGTGGCAGCGACTCCACCGCCTCGTGCACCAGCTCCCGGAAGTGCTCCCGTTCCATCCCCGCGAGTCTACGGCCTTCGATTCGGCGCGACCGACGGGCGCGTTCCAACCCCCTCCCTTCCCTCACACCCCGATCGGATGTACCGTTTCCGTCAAGTAGTGCCTGCGTGCCGCCCTTATCCAGACGGGTGGAGGGAACCGGCCCCGTGAAGCCCGGGCAACCTGTCTCCCCGGAGACAAGGTGCCAAAGCCGGAATCCCCTAACGGGGAGAACGATGAGAGCGCCAGTGCTCAAGGACCCGGCCCGCGCACGAGGAGAGAAGATGTCAGCACCTCTGGGCCGAATGTTCATGTCCCTGGTCCCGTAGGGGACCACCCTCGCGACCCCTCCGCCTCGCGCCGGCCCGCGCCCCTTGCGGGCGCTCCGCCCACGCGACACCCGATGCACGAGAGAAAGGCATGACCTACGCACAAAATCTGCGCTGCCGCGAATGCAGCCGCGACTACCCCCTCGCAGCGCTCCACGTCTGCGAATTCTGTTTCGGACCGCTGGAGGTCGTGTACGACGACGACGGCATCAAGGCCGCCGTCTCCCGCGAGGCCATCGCCTCGCGTCCGGCCAACCTCTGGCGCTACCGCGAGTTTCTGCCCTGCGACGCAGACACCGCGATCAACATCGGGGCGGGCTTCACCCCCCTCATCCACGCGAAGAACCTCGGCAAGGCGCTGGGGCTCCCCAACCTCTACATCAAGAACGACACCGCCAACCCCACCTGGTCCTTCAAGGACCGCGTGGTGGCCATCGCCAGCTCCCGCGCTCGCGAGCTCGGCTACGAGAAGCTCGCCTGCGCCAGCACCGGCAACCTCGCCAACAGCGTCAGCGCCCACGCCGCCGCCGCCGGTATGGAGGCCGTCGTCGTCATCCCCAACGACCTTGAGGCCGGCAAGGTGCTTGGTTCGAGCATCTACAGCCCCACCCTCGTGAAGGTCGCCGGCAACTACGACGCCGTGAACCGCCTCTGCGCCGAGCTCGCCGGCACGCGCAACTGGGCCTTCGTCAACGTCAACGTGCGCCCCTACTACGCCGAAGGCTCGAAGACCCTCGGATACGAGGTCGCCGAGCAGCTCGGCTGGCGCGCGCCCGACCACTGCGTCGTGCCCATCGCCAGCGGTTCGCTCTTCGTCAAGATCCGCAAGGGCCTGAACGAGTTCGCGAAGGCCGGGCTCATCGACGAGCCGCACACGCGCATGAGCGGCGCGCAGGCGACCGGCTGCTCGCCCGTCGCCACCGCCTGGGCCGAGGGCAGCATGAACTTCCGCCCCCAGCGGCCCGACACCATCGCCAAGTCGCTCGCCATCGGCAACCCCGCCGACGGTTACTACAGCCTCGTCCAGCTGAAGGACACGAACGGCGCCTGCGCCTCCGTCAGCGACGACGAGATCGTCGCCGGCATGAAGCTGCTCGCCGAGACCGAGGGCATCTTCGCCGAGACGGCCGGCGGCGTGACCATCGCCAGCGTCAAGCAGCTTGCCGCCGCCGGTAGAATCGACCCCGGCGAGCTTGTGGTGGCCTTCATCACGGGCGCGGGGTTCAAGACCGCCGAGGCCGTCGCCGATAGCCTCGGCCCCGCCCTCGAAATCGACGCGACCGTCGAGAGCTTCGAGGCCGCCTACCAGGATCGTGAGGGGGTACCCGCCTGATGGCTGTCCAGCGACTTCGCTTCACCTTCCCGACCGACCTGATCAAGGAGCCCGTGATCTACCTCATCGGGCAGCAGTTCGAGGTCATCACCAACATCCGCATGGCCGACGTCGACGACAGGACCGGCTGGGTCGTGCTCGAGCTCGAAGGCGAGGCCGACGAGATCGCACGCAGCGTCGCCTGGGCCGAAAGCCGGGGCGTCCGCGTGGATCCCATCACCGGCGACGTCATCGAAGGCTAGCCACCACCACACAGACACGAACGGAGACCATCACTTGGCAGCAACAGTCCTCATCCCCCAGCCCCTCCGCCCCCTCACCGGCGACCAGGCCACCGTCGACGGCGTCACCGGCTCGCTCTCGGACTGCATCGCGGACCTCGAGGCGCGCTTCCCGGGCGTGGCCGAGCGGATGCTCGACGAGGAAGGGGAGCTGCGCCGCTTCGTGAACGTCTACATCAACGGCGAGGACGTCCGCTTCGAGGACGGACTCGCCACCGCCATCAACGACGGCGATGAGGTCAGTATCGTCCCCGCCGTCGCCGGCGGTTCATCCTGAGGCCGGCTCCGGACGTTGCCTCCCCGCGGTTCTCGCCGCGAGGGGGCTAGTCGGGCGCGCGCCGGACCCCAGGAGCGACAACGGAATGCACGAAGCCCCCGGAAACGGGGGCTTCGGTGTGTTTCGGTGTCGCGGAAGCGCTAGAAGACGTTCCGGGTGGTGCTGTCGCCCTGTGGGGCGGATTCGGTAGGGGCAGCTGGCGGTGCCGCCTGCTGGGCCGGAGGTGCAGCCTGCTGGGCGGGCTGCTGTGGAGCGGGCTGCTCCGGCTGAACTTGCGCCTGCGCCTCTTCGGTGGCCCCTTCCTCTTCGTCGTCCTCCCGGACGGCGCGCCGGAACTCCTTGATGGAGGAGCCCAGATCGCCGCCGATCCTGCTGATGCGCCCGACGCCAAAGAGCAAAACGATGACGCCGACGATGATGGCGAGCTCCAGCGGCCCAAGCGGACCGATAAGCAGCGGACCAGGCATAACGCCCTCCTCGTCCCCCGGCTCACGCCGGAGAATCAGTCCAATCATGGTACATGATGCTGCAATGGGGGAAAGCGTCGCATACCCGCGCGATAAGGTACGTTGACAACGGAAAGGGCGTGTGGGGCTTGCACCGAAAGAGGAGTTCCTGAAGGCAGCCGGGCGCTGAGGAGAGTCCCAATGCACTCATTTACGGTCCTGGTACACGTTGCGGAAGAGGGTGGCTACTGGGCTGAGGTACCCGAACTGCCCGGTTGCGCTTCCCAGGGCGAGACGCTCGATGAACTCAGGGCGAACATCATTGAGGCAATTGAAGCCTGCTTGGCTGCGCACCTCGAAGACGAGGGAGATCACCTTCCCGAACGTGTCGAGAAGTGGGAAATTCCGATCGCCGTCGACGAGCAACTGGCTCCTGCCTGACGCGCAGAGCTCCTGCCTGGCCCAGGTTCCCTCAGGTAAGCCTCTCGACGAAGACGTCCATGACGCCTCCGCAGATCTTGTCCTCGCCGTCCGTCGGCTCCGTCAGGTCGACCGTGACGATGCGCGGGGAGCCGTCCTCCAGCACCTCCATCGCCTCTTGCCAGACCTCCGCCTCCCCGCAGCCCCCGCCGATCGTGCCGAAGAACGATCCGTCGCTGCGGACCACCATCTTCGCGCCCGTCTTGCGCGGCGTGGACCCGCGCGTCCGTGCGACCGTCGCCAGCACGACCGGTTCCTCGCGGTCGAGCGCCGTCTGGATCTCGCGGAAGATCTCTTCGTTCATGCCCCGATCCTGACGCCCCCGGCCCGCCCCCGCAACCCGCCGCCCCGGACGCGCCCGAATTCTCTACCATCGCACGCATGACGCCCCTGTCCATCGACCACATCATCCTCGCCACCGCCGACATCTACGCCACCTCCGCCCGCCTCGAGCGCGACCACGGACTGGTGTCGCTGCCTGGCGGCAGGCACGCCGGTCATGGCACCGGAAACCGCATCGTCCCCCTGGGGGACTCCTACATCGAGATCATGGGCATCGTTGACGAGGAGGAGGCCGCCGCCAGCCCCATGGGCGCCTGGCTCCGCGACCAGACGGCCGACGGCGACCGCGTCGCCGCCCTTTGCCTCCGCACCGACGCCCGCGGCCTCGACGCCACCGCCGAACGGCTCCGCCTCCGGCCCCTCCCCATGTCCCGCGACGCACCCGGGGGCGTAACCCTCAGCTGGCGCCTCGCCGGCCTCGCCGAGGCCATGGCCGACCCCTCCCGCACGTTCTTCATCGACTGGCAGGTGCCCCCCGACCTTCACCCCGCCCGCGGAGACGCCCGCCACCGGGTTCGACCGACCGGCTTCGCCTGGGCCGAGCTCGCCGGCGACGCAGACGCCATCCGCACGTGGCTCGGCGAGGACGTGCCCGGCGTCCGCATCGTCGCGGCGCGCGAGCCGTCCGTCCGCGCGGCGGTCGCCCTCGCGAGCGGTGGAGAGCTCCCGCTGGACTAGGGCGCTACTGCCCGAGCCTCGTCCCGATAAACGCCTGGACACGCTCCCGCGCTTGCTGCCCGATCGGGATCGGCGCCGCATCGAAGCCGTGCGGACCGCCGGGGTAGACCGCCAGCTCGGACTCGTTGCCCGCCGCCAGCCAGCGCGCGTGCATGAAGAGCGAGTCGTCCAGCAGCGGGTCGTAGGTGCCAACCGTGAACAGCGCCGGCGGCATGTCGTGCAGGTGAGCGTGCAGCGGCGAGACATCCGGGTCGATCGGGTCCTGGTCGGGGATATACATCCCCAGGAACGCCTCGATCGCGGCCCGGTCGAGGCCGCCCTCCGGCCCGACCCCCAGCCGCTGGCTCGGCGTCATCGAGAGGTCGTACACGCCGTACACCAGGTTCGCCCCGAGGAAGCCCGTGTAGCCGTGCCGGTCCCGCATTCGCAGCAGTGTGACCGCCGCCAGGTGCGCGCCCGCCGACCCGCCCCCGATCAGCAGCCGTTCCGTCCCGAACTCGGCTGCCGCGTTCTCGACGAGCCACGCCGCCGCTGCCTCGCAGTCGTCCGGAGGCGCGGGATACGGGTGCTCCGGCGCCAGCCGGTAGTCGACGCTCACCGTCGCGAGGCCGAAGGCCTCGACCAGCGCCAGGTTGGCCTGGTCGCTCATGCGCGCCCGCCCGATCACCCAGCCGCCCCCGTGAATGTCGAGGTAGACCCCGGTCGGTTCCCGCCCCTCGGGCCGGATGATGCGGACGGTCGCCCCCTCGCCCATCCCCGGCACGGCGCGGTCCTCCGCCCTGTCGACCGGCGGGGGCACGGGGAACGCCCCGCCGCCCTCGTCCATCAACCGCCGCAGCTCAACGAGGTCGGTGTTCGCCATCGAGGGCATCTGCTCGCGCATCGCCATCGAGGCCGCCACGAACTCGCGCGTCTCCTGGCCGATGGCGTCCTCGCCGAAGGCGCTCGAATCGAAGGTCATCGTGGTTCTCCTCAGGAGGGCTTCAGGCCGAACGAGTGGATGAGGCGCCCGTAGCCCATGTAGCTCACGACCGCCCACCCGATCTCGAGGATCTGCTCCTCGGTGTAGTGCTCCGCCAGCTCGTCGAACAGATCGCCGTCGATGTTGGCGTGATCCACGAAAAGCCGCTCGGCGTAGTGGAACGCCGCCTTTTCGGCCTCGCTGAAGTCCTGGTCGCCCCACGTCGAAATCTTGCCGACGGTGCTCTCCTCGAGCGTGTCACCTTCCCCTGACAGGGGAAGCCGGGCGGCCTGTCAGAAGTCGCACGCGTTCAACTGCGCGACCCGCAGCCGCACCATCTCCTTCAGTCGCGCCGAAACGGCCCCGTCCCGGATCAGCGGCCGGTACCACTCGTTCCAGCGCTCGAACAGCGTCGCGTTGTGCCCGAAGACGCGGGTGAAGTCGTCGCCGCGACCGCGAAGCCCTTCCGGGAGCTCGTCGTCGGTCGCAAGCCGGATGTGTGGGGTAGGCGTATCAGTCATGCCGGGAGTCTACCCCTACCCCAGGTACGCCGACCCCGACCGACGGCCCTTCGGGTCCGTCAGCACGTTCACCAGCGCGACCGTGTCTGCCGCCAGCGCCTCCCGAACCGCCGGCGCGATGTCCACCGGGTCCTCGACGCGCCGCGACCAGCCGCCCACCATCTCCACCGTCTTCTCGTAGGCGACGGGGAGGAGGGCGGCGATGGGGGGCGCATCCGGCGCGAACGTCCGGTCCTGGATCGAGTGCCCCGCGATGCCCCCGTTGTTCGACACGACGATGACGACGTTGCACCCGATGCGTGCCGCCGTCTCGACCTCCATGGCCGCCGCCCCGAAGGCGTAGTCCCCGAGCACCGCCACCACCTGCTGGTCCGGACGCGCCAGCTTCGCACCGATGGCGTAGGGCAGGCCCGTGCCCATGCAGCCCGTCGTGCCCGAGTTCAGCCGCAGCCGCGAGCCGAAGCTCGGCATCACCGCCCGCGCCACGCCCATCGTCAGCTCCGCGTCGACGGTCACGGTCGCGTCCCGGTCGAGGCAGTCACGCACGTCGCGCAGCAGCCGGAAGTGGTTGATGGGTACCTCGTCCGAGGCCATCGCCTCCGCTGAGCTCGCCTCGTTCCGGTCGCGCGCCTCCTGCAGTGTCCCCACCCAGTCGCTGCTCGCGACCCGCAGGCTGCGCCCGTGGAGCAGCCCGTTGAGCTGCTCCACGGCGACGGCGCAGTCCGCCACGATGCCCGTCTCGACGTCCGCGCCGCTGTAAAACTCCTCCGCCACGATGTCGATGTGCGCGAGGCGCGCCCCCTCGGCGAAGCGCGGCGGCTTGCCGAACTGGAACACCCAGTTGAAGCGCCCGCCGACCATCAGGACCGCGTCCGCCCCGCCCAGCGCTGCCGAGCGCGCGGCGTTCATGAACATCGCGTGGTCGTCGGGGATCGCGCCCCGCCCCATCGGCGACGACACGAACGGGATGCCCAGGTCCACGAGACGCTGCAGCGGCAGCCCCGCCTCCGCCCAGCCCGCGCCCTTCCCCATGATGACGAGGGGCCGCTCCGCCTCCGCCAGCATGTCCGCGACCGTTTCGAGGGCGGCGGGATCCGGGTGGGGGCGCGAGATCTCGGGCTCGTTCGTGCGCCACTCGACGTCCGCTTCCTCGAACGGCGTGCGGATCAGCTCGGCGGGGAAGTCGAGGTAGACCGCGCCGGGACGCCCATTCAGGGCGCGTCCCAGCGCGAGGTGCACGTACTCGGCGATGCGCGCCTGGCTGTCGACCTGCGTCGCCCATTTGCAGGCGGGGGCCGCGAACGCGACCTGGTCTGCCTCCTGGAACGCGCCCAGGCCCCGCTGGTTCCCCGCGGACGAGCCGCCCAGCACGACCAGCGGCATGGCGCTCTCCGTGGCGACGTACATCGGCGTGACCGCGTTCGTCAGCGCCGGCCCCGACCCGACCACGAGCACCCCCGGCTTCCCCCGGGCCCAGCCCCAGGCCGAGGCGGCAAAGCCCGCCGACACCTCGTGGCGGCAGTTCACCACCGTGATGCCCTCCCGCTCCATCGCCGCCATGACCTCGATCATGGGTCCCGCCACCACCCCGAAAGCCGTGTCGATGCCGGCCGCCTTCAGCTGCCGCGCGATGATCTGTCCACCGTTCAGTTCTGCCACGCCGTGCCCTCCGCGTGAGGTGGCCGCCATCGTACGCCCCGCGCGGGGCGGCCCGCCGGGAGCCTACAATCGGGCGCCGCGATCGCGGCCAGGGGGACGCTCATGGACCGACTCGAGGGGAAGGTTGCGCTCGTCACGGGAGCGGGTTCGGGGATCGGCAGGGCGACATCGCTCCGCTTCGCCGCCGAGGGCGCCGCCGTCATGTGCGTCGACCTCGACGAAGCCTCCGCCCAGGCCACCGCCGCCACCATCGCCGAGGGCGGCGGCTCCAGCGCCGCCCTCCGGGTCAACGTCACCGAGGAGGAGGCGGTCAGGGCCGCCTGCGAGGAGACCGCCCGGGAGCTGGGCGGCCTCGACGTGCTCTACAACAACGCCGGCGTCGGCCGCGCCGAGTGGGACCTCACCATCGCCGTCAACCTCAGCGGCGTCTACTACGGCCTCCGCCACGGCGGCGCTCTCATGGCCGAGCTCGGCGGCGGCGCCATCATCAGCACCGCCTCCATCGCGGGCCTCGTCGGCCTCGTCAGCAGCCGCGTGACCGAGTTCCCTCCCGTCGACGGCTCCGGCGCCTACATCGCCGCCAAGCACGGGGTTGTGGGCCTGACGCGCCAGTTCGCGCTCATCTACGCCGACCACGGCGTCCGCGTGAACGCCATCGCCCCCGGTTACATCCGCACACCCATGATCGAGGACGCCCTGCAGGAAGATGAGGGTGCCTCCGGCTTCCTCGAGGCGCTGCACCCGCTGGGCCGCCTCGGCGAACCGGAGGAGATCGCCGCCGCCGCCGCCTTCCTCGCCAGCGACGACGCCTCCTTCATCACCGGCATCACCCTCCCCGTTGACGGCGGCTACACCGCCCGCTAGGCCGTAGGCACTGCCCGTCGTCGGCCTAGCTCGGGCGCCTCAACTCGCTGGGAGGGACTGGCGCGCCCGTCTGTGAAGGTGACGCCTTCGCCCTCGAGAACGCTGAATGGATCACGGGTGTCGGTCACGTTGGCCCACGTGAACCCTTCGGAAACCCCACCGCTGTTGGTAAGGACTCGATAGGCGTTGGGGCAAGCCTCGCATACTTGTACATGCCTGCTGACAGCCCTGGCCGAGCTCCCGATGGCTTCGGCGAGTTCCCCGTAGGTGGTCCATTCGCCTGGAAGGACCTGGTGCAGCAGCGCGTGCAGGTCAGACCAGTCTCGCCCAGCCAGTGACCTCTTGAATCCAGCCAGCATGGCGAGGGTCTCGTTGCTGCCGGTCTTCCACACGCTTGGGCCGGCCACGGTGTATCGGTGCTCCCCAGTTGCTCGCGAGAGTATCTCCCTAGCGAGACCTGTCGGGCTCCAACTCTCGTTGTCGACTGCCCAAGTCAACGGTGCACGTCTGTCGTTTCGCCAAGTGGCTCGGGACCGGCTGGAGTCCTCTGCTAGCCAAGACTCCACCTGACCTCTGGCCGCAGCGGGAAGCAGGTTCACGTCTATGGAGAGTTCCTCTCCGTCTTCCAAAGTCTCGTCCATCACGAGTGTGGTCACAGCGTTCGTCTCACGGCGTCGCCTCACCCGCTCGTTAGCTTCGCGACGCTCTAGCTCGCGTGGCGTAACGGTGAAGTCCTCGACATCTGCCAGCGGCCACGTCTGAGAGACGGTGAGGACGACATCGTGCTCGGTCTGGTAGGCATTGAACTCCACGAGCGTGACGCTGATGCCCATCTCGGTGAGCCAGACCGCGCTTGCAGTTACCTGTGGCGGGAAGCTGGCCGCAACCAGTACAAGTCGGGGTTGGCGAAGCAGTTCGTCTTCAAGTTCTCCTCCGATGTGCTGCTCGAGTTGGGCTGCTGCGTCGTCCGCGGAAACATCCGCGCCATTGGTCTTGGACAGGTATTCGGCGTGCCTCTCTGCGAGCGTGTCGGGGGTAAAGCGGCTGGCGAAGGCCGCGTACTTGATGGCTTGCATCTCAACGGTGTCCGGCGCCGGTCCACGCTTCAGTTCTGCCACGACCAGCCGGCCATCGTCGGCGAGACCCAGCAGGTCGAGACGGTCTGCTGCCGATTGTGCCCGGGCCTGCCAGGCCGCGAACTCGAAGGTCACGATTCTGATGCCAGGGCCCAGGATCTCCGGGTTCGCACGCACCCACTCCTGCAGGTCCGCTCGCTCCTTGAAACCCGCGTCCTTGAGGTCGATTTCCTTCGCTGGCTTCGCGGCCCCGGGATGCACGGTGAAAACTAGCTCTCCAGCCATGGCGTCGCTCCCCGGCGGCGGATTCTAGTCCAGGCCCCTGCCGCCTGCACCGCCCACCCCGCCCCGCTAGACTGCGCCGGAATCCGCCAGGGAGCGTGCTCAATGACCTCTGACGTCGACGCAACCGCCCCCAAGTACCTGCGCGACAAGTACGCCATCATCGGCGTCGGCGAGACCACCTACACCCGTGGCTCGAACCTCACTACCCGCGCCCTCGGCACCTGGGCCGTCAAGAACGCGATGGAAGACGCGGGCATTCCCGCCTCCGAAGTCGACGGCATGATGTCGTACTCCAATAACGACTCCACCCCCTCCCCCATGATCGCCGGCGACCTCGGCATCCGCCTCAACTTCTACATGGACGTCTACGGCGGCGGCTCCAGCAGCGAGGCCCTCATCGGTCTCGCCATCGGCGCCATCGAGGCGGGCATGTGCAACACCGTCGTCGTCTTCCGCTCCATGAACGGCTACTCCCAGGTCCGCGTCGGCGGGACGGGCGTGCGGGCGGCCGCTCCCATCGGCGGCGACGCCCTGCACACCTCCCCCTACGGCTGGCTCAGCGCCGGCCAGAACTTCAGCCCCAGCTTCATGCGCCACATGTACGACTACGGCACCACCCCCGAGCAGGTCGCCATGGTCAAGGTCATCCACAGCGAGCACGCCTCCAACAACCCCAAGGCCTACTACAAGCAGCGCCTCACCGTGGACGACGTGCTCAACAGCCGCATGATCGTCAAGCCCCTCCACCTCCTTGACTGCTGCGTCGAGACCGACAACGCCACCGCCGTCATCGTCACCCGCGCCGAGCGCGCCTACGACTACCGCAACACCCCCGCCCGCATCCTTGGCGTCGCCGGACGCGTCTGCAAGCCGCGCATCGATATGCACTTCCAGCACGGCCCAATCTCCACCGTCGCCGGCTACTACATCAAGGACATCATCTGGCCGAACGCGGGCGTCGGCCCCGAGGACATCGACCTCACCGGCGCCTACGACGCCTTCACCTTCACCTCCATGCTCCAGCTCGAGGACTACGGTTTCTGCAAGAAGGGCGAGGGCGGCGACTACGTCAGCAGCGGCATCATGCGGCTCGGCAACGAGCGCCCCAACAACACCAGCGGCGGGCACCTCTGCGAGGGGTACACCCACGGTATGAACATGATCATCGAGAACGTGCGCCAGCTCCGTGGCGAGGTCGACGACTACTGCCCCGTCGACGACCAGGGCCGCCGCCAGCACACCTTCGACTACTCCGGCGGGGCCTGTCGCCAGGTGCCCGACGCCAACATCTCCATGAACCTCGGCTGGGCGATGCCGGGCACCGGCTCGTCCATGGTCATGCGGAAGGGATAGGGCCATGCCTCAAGGCGAATACCGCGGGATGAACCTCACTATCCTCGACATTGACCACGAGAACATGGCCTACTTCGGCCACTGCGCCGACCACGACTTCCACCTCCAGCAGTGCACCGCATGCGGCCTCCTGCGCTACCCGCCCGGAACCGCCTGCCCCTGGTGCCAGAACCGCGAGTTCGAGTGGACCCCCGTCGAGGGCACGGGGACCGTGCATTCCTACGGCGAGGTCCACCAGGCCATCCAGACCCAGTTCCGCGAGCACGCGCCTTACATGATCCTCATCGTCGACCTCGACACGCAGAAGGGTGAGCCGAGCGAGCACGAGGCCCTGCGCGTCGCCGGCAACCTCGTCACCGCCGACGGCGAGCTCGCCCCACCCGAGCTCGTGAAGCAGGTCGGTATTGGCAGTCGCATGCGCATGGTCTTCGCCGACGTGTCCGAGGGCCTCGCCCTGCCCATGTGGACCCTCGACGAGGAAGCGGAGCAGCCCGAGAACCCGTGGCGCTACCCCCAGGAGTACAACGGGGTCTAGACGCACGCGATGGCGATTCTCGATCTGCTGTTCTTGATTGACTGGCGAACCGTGCTCAGGTTCGTGAAAGCACGCCCTGTGCCTCTCGTGGTGATAGGCGCGGTGCTTCCTGGCGTCCTAGCCGCTGTGGTCGAATTTGTCGTCACGGATGGAGTCTCTGGGGTTGTGCCCATAGCGAGTGCTGCATTAGGAGGACTGGTCACGGCCGTTGTTCTGTATCTGCTCATCACACTTGGGCCAGTCAGTGACTCTCCAGAGCAAGGGACAGCGACCTTCACTGATTCTGGAAGGTTCTTTTCCCGCCGTACGCCAGCTGAGCTTGTTGCCGAGATAGAAGATAAGACGACAATTTTCGCGGAACGTATCAGTGATCGCCACAGAGGCCACTGGATAGCGGTTGACGGCTTTATTAGGGACGTCAGGGATGACTTGGATGAAGTGACGGTGCACTTGCAGATAGAAGGTCCCCCTAAGTTCATCAGTCTAGGGTTTACTGCTAGCGCGTGGAAAGACAAACTGATATCGCTCGATATTGGTGACCAAATCTCTGTCATCGGGAAGATTCACTCGATTGCAGAGTATGGGATTACTTTAGAGAACTGCGAGCTAGTACAGCGCTAGAGATGGAAAGTGGCTCGCGGATTGCGCGGGGCAGCAGGCGGCCGGGATTAGAACAAGGAATTCTTGCGGGACCCAGCCCCGTCCACCAACCTACAAGTCGCGTCCCCCAACGGTGCCGCCGCTGGCGCCCGTGCTACCATCGCCCCCCGATGCTGAGCGCGAACGACAACGAGCTGCTCACCCGCACCGGCCCGGGGACGCCTATGGGCGACCTCTTCCGACGATTCTGGGTGCCCGTGCTCATCGCCAGCGAGCTCCCCGAGCCTGACTGCCCGCCCGTGCGCGTCGGCGTGCTCGGCGAGGAGCTCGTCGCCTTCCGCGATACGAAGGGGACGGTCGGCCTGATCGAGGGGCGCTGCCCCCATCGCCGCGCCGAGCTGTTCTGGGGCCGCAACGAGGAGTGCGGCCTGCGCTGCGTCTACCACGGCTGGAAGTTCGACGTGGACGGCAACTGCGTCGACATGCCCTCCGAGCCGCCCGAGTCGCAGTTCAGGGACAAGGTCGGGATCGCCGCCTACCCCACGCGTGAGTGGGGCGGCTACATCTGGGCGTACCTGGGGCCGCCCGACCTGCCCCTCCCCGAGCTGCCCGAGTTCGAGTGGGCGCATGTCCCCGAGAGCCACCGCTACGTGTCCAAGAAGCTCCAGCAGTGCAACTGGGCGCAGTCCGTCGAGGGCGCCATCGACACCGCCCACTTCTCCTTCCTCCACATGCTCGTCGGCGAGCTTCCCCCGGACGCCCCCGCCGCCCTCCGCTACATGAAGGCCGACGGCTCACCCAAGTTCACGATCAAGCCCACCGACGCCGGCTTCGTCATCGGGGGCGCACGCTTCGCCGAGGAAGACAGTTTCTACTGGCGCATCACGCAGTTCCTCGTCCCCAACCACAGCCTCGCCCCCGGCGCCGAGCGCGGCCAGAACATCAACGGCCAGACCTGGGTCCCCATCGACGACCACAGCTGCTGGATCTACACCTACACCTGGAATCCCGACCGCCCCATCACCGAGGAGGAGCTGGCCATCATCAAGGGCGGCAAGGCCAGCATTCACTCCATCGTCGATGAGCACTACCACCCCATCCGCAACCGCGACAACGACTACCTCATCGACCGTGAGGCCCAGCGCACGAGCAGCTATACCGGCGTCCAGGGCATCTCCGAGCAGGACGCCTGCATCCAGGACAGCCAGGGGCTCATCTACGACCGCACGCAGGAGCACCTCGGCACGACCGACGTCGCCATCATCGAGTTCCGCCGCATGATGCTGCGCATGGCCCGCAACCTGCTCGAGGGCCAGGAGCCCGCCGAGGCCCGCAACGGTCGCGCCTACTGGGTTCGCTCCGGGGCCGAGGTTGCCCCCCGCACGACTTCCTTCGACGAAGTCGCCGCCGACCGCACGGCCGCCGGAGAAGCAGGCCCCTAGGGCATCGCGAGCGGTGGCGTCACCGCCACCTCGACATCCCCCACCGTTCGGTCGAGCTCGACGTCACGCGCCGTGGTGTAGAGCAGCTCTCCCTCGTGCCGAACCGCTACCCAGAGCTCGTGGGCGGCCCCCGGCGTCAGACGGTCGCTCCGGTAAGTCACGTTGAAGTCGACCGGCAGCGTGTTGGCGCCCTCGATCACCTGCCGCCCCACCGCGATCGCCAGCGAGTCCTCGTCGGACACGTCCACCAGCACCACCTCGACGCACGCGCCCGCGGGCAGGTCGACCTCCCCGTCCAGGTACCGCACGGTGCCCGTAATCGAATCGACCTCGCTATCGGCAAAGACGACCGTAAGGAGCAGGGCCGGGACCGTCATCACGACCAGGGCGCTCATCGACAGCAGCAGTGCGGGCTTCCACATGGCACTCCTCCCGATCCACCGTACAAGGTCCCGAAAGGCTCTTGTGGCGGTTCCGGAGCAGGCGGGTGGGCGCGCTCACGCGCCCCCTAACCGGCCCTTAACCGGAGTGGGAAACGTGCCTCGTGGGGAGGTCGGCTAGCCGCCCCGCGCCGTCTGCAGGTCGGCGCGTGCGGCCACGCGCATCCCGCCCTGGTCGCTGCTGATCGTCACGAGCTGGAAGCCCGCAGCCGCGTGCTTCGCCGCGAGCTGCGCGTTCGCGTGGATGCCCGCGATCACGCCGTGCGCCTTGCATGCCTCCGCAATACGCACCCGCTCCTGCTCGAAGCGGCCCCCGTTGTCCATCCCCGGCGGCAGCCCCAGCGTGATGCTCAGGTCCGCGGGGCCGACGTACACCGCGTCGATGCCCGGCACCGAGAGGATGTCGTCGAGGTTGTCGAGCGCCTGCTCCGTCTCGATCATCGGGATACACGCGACTTCCGCGTTCGCGTGCGCGAAGTAGTCCCCGCCCGCGTACATCGTCGCCCGCAGGGGACCGAAGCTGCGGTTCCCCTCCGGGTGGTAGCGGCAGGCCGCGACCGCCGCCTGCGCCTCCTCCACGCTGTTCACCATGGGGATGATCACCCCCATCGCGCCCGCGTCGAGCATCTTCATGATGATGCCCGGCTCGTTCCAGGGAACGCGCACGAACGGCATCGTCTCCCGCGTGCTGATCGCCTGCAGCATCGTCAGCGCCGTCTGGTAGTCGATGCCTCCGTGCTGCATGTCGATGCAGACGTAGTCGAAGTCCTCGCCCGCCATGATCTCGGCGCTGAGGGAGCTGGGCAGGGACAGCCAGCTCCCAAGGGCCACCTCCCCCGCCCGCCAGCGAGCCTTCACACTGTTCCCACGCATTGCAGCCCTCTCCTGAGTCAGGGAAGGCGGGAATTCACCCCTCGCGGCGATAGCCTTGCGGAGGGGTAAGTTCCCGCCGGCCCAGAGAATCACTCGTTGGTCATGATGATCGTGCCCGAGGCCATGAACATGCCGCCCACGCCGTGGCAGACGCTGATCTTCGCGTCGGGCACCTGCGCCGGAGCCGTCCCCCGCATCTGGCGGACGCTCTCCTGCAGGGCGTACATCCCGTACATGCCCGAGTGCATGTAGCTCAGGCCGCCCCCGTTCGTGTTAACCGGCAGGGGACCGCCCGGGGCCGTGTTGCGCGCCTCGATGAAGGCGCCCGCCTCGCCTCGCCCCACGAACCCGAGGTCCTCGAGCCCGTAGATCGGCAGGTGCGCGAAGGCGTCGTAGATCATCACGTGGTCCACGTCGTCGTGGGTGATGCCGGCCTCGGCGAAGGCCCGCGAGCCCGCCACGCGGAAGGCGCGCGAGGTCGTCATGTCCTCCATCTGGCTGATCATCGGCGTTTCCACGCTCTCGCCCGTGCCCAGCAGGTAGACCGGCTTCGTCGGGAAGTCACGCGCCCGCTCCTTCGAGACGAGGATCAGGGCGCCGCCGCCGTCCGTCACGAGGCAGCACTGCAGCAGCCGGAACGGGTAGGCGATCATGCGCGAGTTGAGCACGTCGTCGACCGTGATTGGGTCCTTGAACGTCGAGCGCGGGTTGAGCGCCGCCCACTCGCGCTGCACCACCGAGACGGAGGCGAGCTGCTCGTGCGTCATGCCCGTCTCCTTCATGTAGCGCAGCACGCCCAGGGTGAACATCGAGGGCGGACCGCTCAGGCCGTAGGGCGCCTCGTACTGGCCCGCCAGGGAGGCCGGCGCCCCGGCGAAGCCGCCCCGCCCCACGCGCGAGCGGCCGCTCTCGCCGTGCGTGACGAGCGCGACATCGCAGAGGCCCTCGTTGATGGCCGCGGCCGCGTGGCGCACGTGCAGCATGAACGAGCAGCCGCCCACGGACGTGCCGTCGACCCACGTCGGCGTGATGCCCAGGTAGTGCGCGATGGCCGCGGGCGCTTCGCCCGCGGTCGCCACGCCGTCGATGTCGCTCGGCTTCAGCCCGCAATCCTCCATCGCGTTGAGGGCGGCGTCGGCGTGCAGCTGAATCTGGGAGAGATCGGGGATGCGGCCGAGCTCGGTCGTCTCGGCGGCTCCGACAATGGCTACGGAACGGGGCTCCATGGCTAACCTCCCGCCGGCCGGAACTTCGGCAGCGAAATCTCGTCGGTGATCGGGGTGAACGCCACCTCGACGGGCATATCGAGCACGAGCGCTTCCGGCGTCTGCTCGCAGTCGATGATGTTCGTCATCATCCGCGGCCCCTCGTCGAGCTCGACGATGGCGATCGCGTGCGGCTCCGGACCGAACCCCGGCGGGGGCCGGTGGTTGATCACGTAGCTGTAGAGCTTGCCCTTGCCGCTCGCCGTGAAGCTCGAGACCTCACGCGTGCCGCAGCCCGGACAGAAGGGCCGCGGCGGGAAGATCACGTCGTCGCAGCCGTCCTCGTCGCAGCGCTGGAGGCGAAGCTCACCTCGCTTCGCCCCATCCCAGAAGTCCTGGGTTTCGGGTGTGGGGACGGGCACGGGGCCCTTGTAGTCGTCGTCGGCCATGCGGATTGCCTTTCAGATGGTTTGGCGCACGCTGGCGCACGCGTCAGCGCATCCTACGAGCTTCGCCGTGAACGTGGGAGCGGAAAGGCCCGAGGGCGCGGAAGCGGCGCTCAGGCGGGCGCGGAGGCGGCGTCGCCCTCGCGCACCCAGACCCGATTCGCCACCTGCGTCCCCATCACGATCTCGCGTCCGTCGATCGCGATCGTGACGGTGCCCCGGTACGGCTCCGAGGACTCCAGCATCGCCACCTGCCCCGGGCGAATGCCCTCGGCGTCGAAGAACTGCAGCAGCTGCTCGTCCTCCTCGAACACCCGCTCGATCTCGATCGTCTCGCCCTCGGGTACGTCCGCAAGGGTCGTCATCGAGAGGTTGCCCGAATTCGCGAGGCCCGGGATCGGGTAGCCGAAGGGGCTCCGGTCGGGATTCCCCAGCGTCTCGATCAGGTGCGGCTCCGTCACGTCGGAGATGCCGTGCTCCAGCAGGTGCGCCTCCTCGTAGGCCCGCCACCAGGGCACCTTCAGCACGGTTGTCAGCAAACACTCCGCGAGGCGGTGACGCCGCACCATCTCCTCTGCCCGGCGCAGACCCTCGGGCGTCAGCTCGATCATCTTGCGACGGTCGATCGACACGAGGCTGTCGCGCTGCAGGCGCTTCAGCATCCCCGCCACCGACGGCGGCGTGACCCCCAGGCGATCCGCCAGCCGCACCGCGATCACGCTCTCCCCCTCGTCGTGGTTGAGGCGGTAGATCGTGCTCAGGTAGTCGTCGCTGGCGACGTTGACGACTTGCTTCGGCATCGCCCTGATCGTGCCACGTCACACCGCCGTTGTCTTGACCGAACGCCCCTTCTATTCAGGCACGTCCAGCCGTACACTCGACGTGCATCTCTCGTCGCGAGGGAGGGGACCATGAGCGCAGAACCCACCACACCGGAACTCGACCTTTCCTGGCTCGATCTCTACGACGATCCCACGTCGGCCGAGCCCACGAAGAAGGGCCTTACGCTCGATGCCATCGACATCGGCGATTACGCCTCCCGGGAGGACCTGCCCCGGGACATGACCCCCCGCCTCCGCGGCGCCACCGCCCGCGAGGACGCCCATCGCATGGGCCTCACCTACAACACCAAGCACGACGTCTGGGCCGACCAGTGCCTCTCCCTTTACGAAGAGGCCGTCCAGCGCCAGTGGTCCTCCGCGCGCGACATCCCCTGGGACACCCTCAAGGAGCTCCCCGACGAGAAGGAGCGCGCCATGTGCCAGGTCGCGACCATGCTCGCCGAGGTCGAGTTCATCGCCGGCGACGTGCCCGGCCAGTGGCTCCCCCACATCAGCGGCGACGAGTTCGAGGTCGGCCTCTTCCTCATGAGCCAGATCATGGACGAGGCTCGCCACACCGACGTCTTCCGCAAGCGCGCCCTCGCCAATGGCGGCGGCCTCCTCCAGCAGGGCGCCGGCCTCGGCCTGCGCAACCTCATCGAGGCCCAGGACTTCACCGAGATGTCCGTGCTCATGCATGTCCAGGCCGAGGGCTTCGTCCAGTCCATGTTCCGCATGGGCGAGCTCATCGGGCCTACCCAGGCCGACAAGCGCATCTTCCGCATGGCCGCCCAGGACGAGTCCCGCCACCTCGCCTTCGGCGTCATGCACCTCAAGCACGTCCTCGCCGAGACCCCCGAGCGCCGCGAGGAGATCCACCACTACCTCGACAAGGCCGAGGACCGCTCCGCCGGGGGCGGCAGCGGCGACGTTACCTTCCCGCCCGTCTTCGAGTCGCTCTGCATCCTCCTCGGCGGCGGCAAGGACCGCTTCGACGAGGGCGTCGCCAAGTTCCTGCTCCTCCGCCGGCGCCAGGTGAAGGAATACCTGCACCGCCTCGATGTGGCCGGCCTCGGCGACCGCCGCGAGCGCCTCGGTTCGGCCCTCGCGCAGTACGCCAACTAGCGCCGTGGCCGAAGGCGAGCCCGCGGAAGGGCCCATCACCGCGGAGATGCGCGCCGCCGCGCAGGCGCTCGACTGGGACGAAGGCCTCCTCGACCGCGCCCTCGACTTCGGCTACCACCCCCGCACGCTCGTCGCCGCCCTGAGCGCGAAGCTCGATCCGGGGCAGGCCAAGGGCTTCCTCGACCGCGAGCCCCTCAAGCCCGACCTCTCCTGGATGGATGCCCCCACCGAGTGGGGCATCCGCGCCGAGCAGGCCGACCCCGACATGGGCCTCACCGTGGGCGACATCATGGTCGGCTCCTACGGCGAGGTCCCCGACCTCTGGACCGACCGCACCGAGATCGCGCGCGGCTCGAACCCGCAGATCGGCCAGGAGGACATGGGCTACACCATCTTCGAGAAGGCCGTCGTCTGGTCACCCTCCGTCGCCGACCTGTACGAGCGCGCCATCCGCGACCGCTGGGCCCCCGCCACCGACCTCGGCTGGCGCAGCCTCGAGGCCCTTCCTGACGACATCGAGAAGGCCATCTGCCAGGTGATGACCGAGCACAGCGAGCGTGCTTACGCCGAGGCCAGCGTCCTCGGCCGCTGGCTCCCCGAGATCAGCTACGGCTTCGTCGAGATGAAGCTCTTCATGGGCGCCGTCATTTACGACCTCGCCCGCCACGCCGAGGCCTTCCGTAAGCGCGCCCTTTCCAACGGCGGCGGGCTCGGCCTGCAGGCCCCGACCGACCTCATCCGCGGCGCCAGCGAGGCGCGCACCTACCCTGAGCTCATGGCCTACCTCTTCGTCCAGGACAGCGCCTTCCTCACCTTCTTCCGCCACGCCGGCGACCTCGCCCAGAACCAGCTCGAGCGCGACCTCTACGCCCTCGTCGCCAGCGACCGCGAACGGCTGATGCAGTACCAGGTCGAACGCCTCGAGGCGTTCCTCCAGGCCATGCCCGACCGTCGCGAGGAGCAGCAGCGCTACCTGGCCAAGGCCGAGGTGCGCCTCGCCCGCGAGTGGAAGGATCCCGCCGTGCGCGAACCGCTGGTTCTGCTGCTCGGCGGCAGCCGCGAGAACGCCGCCCCCGGCGAGGCCGCCCTCACCGCCCTGCGCCGCCGCCAGGTCGAGGAGTACCTCGGCCATCTCGACCAGGCCGGCTTCATCCGCAGCCACCTCCACTCCGGCCTCGCCGCCTACCTCGAGGAACCCGAGACCGCCCCCGCCTAGCCCTCCAGCAGCGGCGCCAGCGTCTTCCGCACCACCTCCGCACTCGTGCCGATCGCGAAGACCACGTCGCGCCCCGCCGGTTCGAGGAGCGCGACCACGCGGCCGTCGTCCTGCGTCGCCAGCGTCAGCTCGCCCTCCGTCGCCATGTCCGCGTCCCGCGTGGCGATGGCGTGATGCGTCTCCGCGAACTCGCGCGCCTCAGCCTCGTCCGCGAAGCGCACGTAGGCGACCACGGCTGCCTCGCCCTCGGGGTTCGCGAACAGGTAGTAGCGGTCCCCGGCCCAGCCCTCGACGGCCTCGAGCACCTCACGGTTCTCGTCGCGCTTGAACCAGTCGCGATCGAAGGGCGCATCACCGAGCAGGTAGTTGGCGAGCTGGAATGCGCCCAGCGTCCCGAACTGCCTGTTGCTCCACAAGAGCCCGAGGCTCGCCCGTATCTGGCGCATCGGCAGCGTGGAGAAGGAATAGAGGTACTCCGGCTCCCAGCCGGAGGCGAGCAGCTCCGGGTGGAGAATCTGGGAGGTCGCCGAAGGTGGATCCTGCAGCAGCGCGTTGAGCGCATCGCGACCGTGTGCCTCGATGAGCCACGCCACAGCATCCGCTCCCGCCGTGTAGGGGAAGGAGAGCTCGCGCTGCAGGCCCGCGGGGATGTCGTTCCACGACACATCCCCCAGAACCTCGTCTGCGGGGAGGCCGAGGGCGGCTTCCGCCCACCGGCCTTCGTGATAGATGGCGTCGCCCTCGACGATCGACGACCAGGCAAGCGATGCGTCGAGCGTGTAGCCGGCGGCCCCGCCCGTTCTGGCGAGATCGAAGTGGTGATCCTGGATGGCGTGCACCATCTCGTGCACGAGGGTGAGCAGTTCCCACTGGCTGAGCTCATCGAGTTCGATCTGGTCCTTGTCGGTCACGACCCAGAGCGTCTTGTCGTACGAGTAGAAGCCCCCGATGAAACCCAGCTGGAGGTCCATCAGCTCCTGCGGCTCGTCGCTCTCGAGGTGGCCCATGATCCACAGGAAGATGGTTCTGGTTTCCAGCCAGTAGCGCACCTCCTGCTCCGTCCAGCCCTCCCAGTAGGCCTCCTCCACATCCTCCGGCGCGACGGCTCGGGCCTGCAGGTCCGGCGGCGCCTCGAGGCCTCGCACCTCCGCCACCTCTTCCAACAACGCGCGCAGGTCGTCGGTCAGCGGCGCTGCCTCTGCCGTCGCCTCCTCCCCTATAGGACCGAACTGTATCTCCGGAGGCTGCGTTTCCGGCTCGCTGCCGCCACAGGCGCCGAGCGCCAGCGCCGCCAGGAGCAGCAGGGCGAGGAACGTGCGGACTGTGTGCGCCACGGCTGGCAGTCTAGCCCCTGACCAGCGGCTCCAGCGCCGCGCGCGCCACCTCCGCGCTCGTCCCGATGGCGAAGAACACCGTGCGTCCCACCGGCGCGATGCGGGCGACCACGAACCCGTCCTCCCGCGTGACGAACGTGTACGGATCCTCGACCGCCACCTCGCCGCCAGGGATGGCGACGCTGTGCGCCTCCTCGAACTGGCGCGAGTCGATCGTCGTGTCGAATCGCACCGCCACGACAAGCACACGCTCCTCACCGTTCTCGAAGAGGCGGTAGGAGTCCCCCTGCCACCCGTCCCCGGCACGCTGTACGAGGGTCTCCGTGGCCCTGAAGTCCCGACCCTCGTAGCCATAGGCGGGCCAGGGGTAGGCCTGCCGCTCCCCAACCAGGTAGTTCATCAGGTGGAATTCACCCAGCACGCCAGACTCGCTCTCCCTCCAGCCTTCGCCCAGGCTCCCTGCGATCGCGTCGGAGGGCAGCAGCAGGTCGGCCTCCGCATCGGGAACCCAGTCGGTGTCGAGCAGGTACGTGTGGATGATCGCCGCCGTGGCGTCCGGCGGGTCGCCGAACAGCGCGTTGAGCGCCTCCAGCCCGTCCCGTTCCACGACCGCCTCCACCGCAACCGGCCCGGTCACGTAGGGAAACGTGAACAGCCGCAGGATCTGGGGTGGAATGTCGAGGATCTGGTGGAGGTTCGCGAGCATCAGCAGGTCTCTGCCCGGCCCCAACCCGCCCGGCAACAGCGCCGAAGGCTCGCTCCACCTCGACGTGTGCAGGACGGCATCCCCCTCGACAACCGACGTCCACGCCAGCCGGGCATCCCGCGTGGTCGCGTCCCGCCCGCTCTCGCGCAGGTTGAAGTGGTAGTCCTGGATGGCGTGCAGCATCTCGTGCGCGAGGATCTCCCGCTCCTCCGCGCTCAGCGCGCCGAGGTCGAACGCTTCCCGGTCACTCGGGATCCAGAGCGTCTTGTTGCCGTAGGAGTAGAACCCCGCGACAAGCTCGGCCGTCGAGACCGTCACGTCCCACATGGACTCGCCCGGCTGCAGGTAGCCCAGCAGCTGGTAGAGCGCCCCGCCCTGCCGCAGCGCTTCCCGCTGGTCCTCGTCGTACAGCCCCGTGTATGCCTCGGCCATGTCGGCCTGTGCGATCGTTCGGACCCTTAGCTCTGGGGGCGCCTCCAGCCCCCGCGCGGCGGCCACCTCGTCGAGCATCTCGAGGAGCGCCCCCGAGAGCGGCACCGCGACACCCTCGGGCGCCGGCGACTCCGTCGCTTCGTCAACGGCCGCCGCGGCAGACCTCGGTGTGGGGGTCGTGGTCGGTGTCCCCACGTCGCGGGGTGCCGCGTCGGCAGGCGTGGCCGACGGCGACGCCGTAGCGGTGGGCGTCGCCGTGGCGGTGGGGGTTGCCTCGACGCCTGCGGGCGTGGGCGTTGGCGTTGGCGTGGGGACCGCCGTCGCCGTTGCCGGGGCCGGTGTCGCAGTCTCGCAACCCGCCTCGCTCGCCTCGCAGCTTTCCGGGCTCGCCGTAGCCGAAGGTGGTGGGGGTAACTCCGGCTCGCCCCCGCAGGCCGCCAGCGCGAGCACCGCCAGGGTCGGGAGCAGCAGGCGGAGAGCGAGGAGCGGCATGCGCTCCATTCTTGCCGCGTGCGTCGGGCCCCGCCAGCGCAAGCGCCCCGCCTCGACCCTCGTTCCCTAACCCTTCACCAGCGGCTCCAGCGCCGCGCGCGTCACGTCCGCGCTCGTGCCGACGGCGAAGATCACGTCGCGCCCGACCGGGTCCAGGAGCCCCACGACCTTGCCGTCCGGCCGCGTCGCCAGTACGAGACCGTCTTCCTCGACGATGTCCGCCCGCCTGGTCGCTACGCTGAAGTGTGTCTTTGCGAAGTCACCGGCCTCCTCCTCGCTCGTGAAGCGCACTCGTGCGATCAGTACCCGTCCGCCGTCCTCATGCTCGAACAGCGTGTAGCGGTCCCCCGCCCAACCACTCGCCGCCTCCTTCGCGAGCCGACTCGTGGGGAAGAAGAGCCACCCGGGTATGTACGGCTCGTCTCCCATCAGGTAGTTGATGAGGTGGAACTCGCCCAGGGAACCCGCCACCCGCACGCGCCAGCTCACCCCGAGGCTTTCCCGGATCTGGTCCGCCGGAAGGGATGACTCGCCCAGATCCTCGGGTTCCCAACCCGCGTCGAGCAGATCGCGATGGAGGATGAGCGTCGTCGCCGGCGGTGGCTCCGCGAGCAGGGCGTTCAGCGCTTCAATGCCCTCGTTCACCAGCACGAAGCCCGCCCAGCTCGCGCCCGTGCTGTAGGGGAAGTAGAGCGTCCGCAGGACCGGCGCGGGAATGCTGGCCAGCTGGTTCCCCACGGCCAGGAGGAAGACGCCGCCGGCGCCCGGGAGGGCCAGGGAGCGCATGGCGTGCTGGTTCGTGTGCACCACCGCGTCCCCCTCGACCACGGACGTGAACGCCAACTCGGCGTCGAGGTTGCCCGTGAGGCCGTCGAAGGTCCCGTTCAGGTCGAAGTGGTAGTCCTGCAGGGCGTGGATGATCTCGTGGACCAGCGTCTCTCGCTGCCTCCGCGTCAACTCCTCCAGCCCCACGCCCGCTTCCTCCGTCACCACCCACAGGGTCTTGTGGTCGGGCGAGTAGAACCCCAGCACGAGGTCGAAGAACGACGTCTGGATGTCCCAGAGGTGCTCGTCGTCGTCGAGATAGCCCAGAAGCCGGTAAATCTCCGTCAGCGTGTCGGCCTCAAGCCGGTCCTCTTCCGTCACCAGCGTGAGGTAGGTGTCGGGCAGGTCGGCGCGCGCCACCGTCAGGGCGACCAGCGTCTCGGGCGCCTCCAACCCCCGCACCTCCGCCACCTCTTCCACCAGCTCCCGGATGGAGTCCGGAAGTGGCGGCGCTTCCCCTGCGGGCGTGGCGTCTCCTCGTGCGGACGGCTGCGGCGTTGCGGCTGTGGAGGGCGTTGGCGCGGGGTCAGTGGGAGTGGCAGACGGGGCGTCGGTTGCCGGCGCGGTGTCCTCGCCGCCGCACGCCGCGACCACCAGCGTGAGCAGGAGCGTGGCAAGCAGCGTCGCGACCGTGCGCATCATGGGCAGATCCATTCTGGCCCGCTGCGCGGCCACCCCGCCAGACCGGCTCCCCTGTCCGCCCGCCCGCTTCCTTACCCTTGACCGCCGGCCGATTGCCACGCCCCCCGTCCCGCCCGCCGCGATTCTTGCCCGGTCCGCGCTCCCTGCGCTAGATTGAAGACGGCGGCGCATTCGTCTAGCGGCCTAGGACACCGCCCTCTCAAGGCGGAGATCAGGGGTTCGAATCCCCTATGCGCTACTCCCGCAACCACGCGGATTCGGAGATGCGGTCGAACACCTCGTTGAGGGGATGCAGCGGCGCCGACCTCGTCGCACGCTGCCCGTGAGCACGCCCGTCAGCGTGGATGCCCCCCTCGCCGCTGATGAAACGGTAGTACTCCTTGCCTGTGTCTCGATCGAACGCCACCCAGGACCTGTATCCGCGCTCGTTGGTGACAGCAACAGCGATGATCCCTGAAGGCGAGTCTGGCCTGCTCCCTTCGCCCAGGGCCACCTGAATCGCGAAGGTGTAGCCTTCTGGAAGGTCCACGACAAGGAAGGGCCCCGCCCCAAGGTACTGGTAGCTGACAGTCTGGCCTCCTGCGAGACTTAGTTTTCGTCCATGCCCGCTTGCTACGCGTGGAGCTCCGCAATCTGGAAGACCGAGGGAGGCGAGGTCGTTGTTGCTGACAGTCCGGAGGGAAGCCGGGAGGCAGCCGGTGAGGCCATCGTTGGCCAGGTAGAGGTGGGTGAGGGCCGTCAGCAGCTGCAGCTTGGAGGGGATCCGGCCTGTGAGTGAGTTGTCGTCGAGGCGGAGGTGAGTCAGGCCCGTCAAGTCCCCGAGCAAGGCTGAGAGCTCCCCCGTGAGCCCGCTACTCGCCAGCTCCAGCTTCGTCACGCGCCGGGGCGTGCCCGCCACGGTGACGCCTTCCCAGGCCGTCATGGGCCTGCCGGCGCTCCAGTTGAGGATGGCGGTGCCCGCGAGTCGGTCCTTGGCCTTCAGCAGGCTCTCGCAGTCCTCCACCAGCCCGGTGTTGGTGGTGGGGCTGGGCACGGCCACGCCCGACTGGCAGTTCACGACCTGGAAGGTGGACTGCACCACGGTGGCGCCGATCTCGGGCTTGCCGTCGGGCCTGGGGCGGACGAAGGGGCGCGCCCGCTTGAGGTCGAAGGTGATGAGGGTGGCAGCGGCCTCGTCCTCCGTGACCGTGAAGGTGTAGGTGGTCCCCACCGGCGGAACGAGCTGCGAGGCCGAAAGCGTCCAGGGCTCCCCCACCGAGGGCGACCCCAGCGGGCTCCACTCCAGGTAGAAGCGCGACCAGCCCTCGGGCAGGGGCGCCGCCGTCACGACCGTGTACTGCCGGCCCCGCTCGACGTAGTAGCGCCCGTCGCTGTTGGGGGTCAGGAGCACGCCGGCGGGGATGTCCTGGACCTGGGCGTAGTCCCCCGGCGCGCCCCGGTAGACGGCGCGGATGCAGTCGGTCGCCGTCGTCGTCGCGCAGCGGTCCGCCGGAAGCGCCGCGAAGGTCGCCGTCACCGTCCTGGCCGCGTCCATCGTCAGGACGCAGGTCGAGGCCGTGCCGCTGCAGTCGCCGCCCCAGCGCGAGAAGCTGTGGGTGGCGTCGTTCCAGCTCGCCCTGAGCGTGACCGCGGCGCCGTCGTGGTGCGTCGTCGTCCCGGCGGGGGTGATGCTCCCACCCTCGCCCGCCGTCGTGGTCAGGGCGTAGGCGGTCCCCTGCTCGAAGGTGACGGCGGCGGTCCTGTCGCCGTCCATGGTCAGCAGGCAGGTCAGGTTCGTGCCGCTGGCCGTGCAGTCTCCGCCCCAGGAGGCGACCCGGTAGCCGGCGTCCGGCGCCGCCGTCAGCGTCACCTGCGCGTCTTCGTGGTGGGTGGACGTGCCCGGCGCCGGGCTGACGTCGCCGTTGGCTCCCGCCGTGACCGTGAGCGCGTAGGCCGTTCCTTCCTCGAAGGCGACGCTCACCGTGCGGTCGCCGTCCATCGTCACCTCGCAGGTCAGGTTCGCGCCGCTGGCGCTGCAGTCCCCGCCCCAGGAGGCCACCCGGTAGCCGGGGTCGGGCGTGGCCGTGACCGTCACCGCCACGTCCCTCCGCGCGAAGTGCGTGGTCGTCCCCTCGGGAGTGACGCTGCCCCCTGCCGTGGCCTCCACCGTGAGCGTGTGCATGGCCCGCTCGAAGGCGACGCTCACGGTCTTGTCGGCGTCCATGGTCACGATGCAGTCGGTTTCCGTGAGGGGCGTGCGGGCGCAGGCCCCGCCCCACGACTGCAGCTCGATGTCCCATCCCGCCGCGGTCGCCCGCACCCGCACGCGCGCGTTCCGGCCGTAGGTATGGCGTCCCGGCGCGGGCGTGATCGTGCCCCCGCTCGTCACCGAGGTGGTCAGCGTGAACGCGGGCCTGGGCGCGCAGGCGGGAAGGCCGAGGGCCGTGACGTCGGTGAAGGCGACCCCGCGCAACCCCTGCGGCAGGCAGCCCGTCAACCCGCGGTTGCCCGCCAGGTAGAGCGAGCGCAGGCTGCGGTCCTCCAGCACCTCGGGGATCTGCCCGCTCAGCTGGTTGTGCTCCAGGTAGAGGTCGCGCAGGCTCCAGAGCTCCCCCAGCTCGGCGGGAATGGAGCCCGTGAGGCGGTTGCTGTTGAGGTCGAGGGCGACCAGGTTGGCGAGCGCGGCGAGGGCCCTCGGGATCTCCCCCGTGAGCTGGTTCCCCTGCAGGTAGAGGAGCTGCAGCGCGGCCAGCGACCCCAGCTCGGCGGGGATCGCGCCCGTCAGCGCATTCCCCTGCAGGCGCAGCCGCTCCAGCCGCTGGAGGTCGCCCAGCTGCGCGGGGATCGTGCCCGTCAGGGCGTTGTCCTGGAGGGCCAGGGTGCGCAGCGCCGCCAGCTCGCCCAGGCGCGCCGGGATCGTCCCGTTCAGGCCGGCGCCCTCCAGGTCCAGGCTCACCACGCGCCGGGGCTCGCCGTCCACGGTCACGCCGCTCCAGTCGGCGATGGCCGTCTCCGCGCTCCAGTTGAGCGTCTCCGTGCCGCGGAGGGTGTCCTTCACCGCCAGCAGGACGGCGCAGTCGCTCACGAGGCCGGGGTTGGCGGCCGGGTTGGGCACGGCCGTTCCCCGCGCACAGGGCTCCTGCGCGGTGGCCGTCTGCTCGCCCGGGGTCAGAGCGAGGACTCCGTAGACGACCAGCACGGCGACCGCCCCGGCGACCACTCCCCGGAGCAGCCCGCCGCGGAAGGTGGAGCCGGTGATCCGCGCCAGTGTCACGGGGGCCCCTCCCGGCAGGCGGCGCCCTGCCGGGCGCCTGGGAAGGAGGCTAGGGCACCCGCACAGCCGCTGGCCAGAGCAAGTCCGTGACGTATCGATGACGTTTGGAGAAGAGTGGTGACACTTCGGGGAAGACTTTCCAGGAGGGCCTTCTCCGCACCCTCAGAAGAGGCTCCGCGGTTCCGTGGCTCCCGGGAGGCCGCTGGCGTCGTTGGTCACTGTGAGGACCGCAATGGCGACGCCGGCGAAGGTCGCGAGACGATCCCGATGATCTGCTCGAGGATCCAGATGACCCGGAGCAATCGAGCCAGTGATAGGGAAAAGAAGAGGACGAACGGCACGACTAGCCAAGGCAGCGACCCTCCGTCCTTGTCGAACACCAGGCACACGAGAGATGTGACTGTCAGTGCCCCGAGCACTCTCGTTGTCTGGAAGAAGGTCTCCCACATCGCTGGGTGGTGCTTACTGGTTCGCAACAGCGTGAGACGCTCTGTGGACACGAAGCTCATAACGAGCGACGCAACGGCGATCAGGAATCCGAGCAGCGTGCCTGAGATAGTGGCGGTCGTTCTGTAGACGTCAGCACGGACGTCGGACATCAGCCCGTCCACCCACTCCCGACCGGCGCCGAAGACAAACCAGGCCACCAACACCAGTGCGGGCGCGATTGCTAGTACCGCCTCGACTCCCAAGAAGTGTCTACGCCAGTAGGCGCGTGCGGACATCAGAGCGAGGCTCCGGCGGCCGAGCGGATACTGTCCTCCAGATCCGCATACGCCTCCCGAATCGCCCGAAATGCCGAGTCGGGACTGAGCGCACGACTACGTGGATTCAATCGCATGATCCGCCTTGTCGAGATCAGGTGATCCTTGAGAAGGTCTAGCGTTTCGACACGGCCAGTGTCCTCGCATCTGCCTCTGGCCTGGAGCCTCACCAAGCCTTGACGAGAGTCGTCCTGGTCGAGCAAGCCCTGAAGGGACCCCCGGAGCCTCTCCAACGTTGATCGTCTTGCTCGCGGCTGTGGCTTCATGACTATCTGGAGGGTTTCGGGCTCATCGACCAAGCCAGCCGTCACCTCGAACGCGTCGTTCAGCGAGCTGTCGCGCTGCTCGAGAACGTCTCGAAAGGCGGGACGAACGCTGATGTCCAAGAGACGAATCTCGCCAAGGCGGTCCAACTGCCCCGCAGCGTCACCGCTGAGCAGCGGGGAGAAGGTAGCGTACGGGACCGCGCCATCTGACCTATCGTGTAGGTAGTGTCCCAGCCGGGAAATACGGGGCCCGAAGTGATTGTACTCGGCACCGACGATGGTTGTTCCACTGGTCGGCTCGGGGAAGAAGACCAGGTGGACGGTCTCGAGGAGACCTGTATCGGCAGTTAGATCGAGGTCAGTGATCGAACCTGCTTGTTCGAGCTGGGGGAGTCCGGATCGCCGAACACGACAGAACCGCACATTGTGCGTGTCGCCGACTGGCGAGTGGTCCACGATGCAAACGGCGTTGCCCTCGTCGTCGAACTGGTACCGGCCGGCTTCGTCGTTAGTGAAGGGCAGGCGTTGGATCACGTCCAACGCCGGGCACGGGTCGAACGGAAGGGGAATCCCACCATCGTTCACACCAGCATCGGCACGGAAGAAGTGAATCTTGCGCTCAACGGTGTCGGCGCTCTTGGCTGGTGTCATGACGGGTCGGTACCTCCTCGGCGGGCGTGATGGGATGCGGTCCTGGGTGGCAGGCGCGGCGCTCCATATTACTCACATCGCGCCGAAACGCAGGGCGTTGCTGTGTCTTCGTGGTTGGGCCGACATGGGAACACCTCGACCGTTAGGACAGCAGAGCGACCCTGCACCGCCGAGGTGCTCCCACCGTAGAATGATTAGACGTAGGAGCGTGCCCGCGAAGGAGGACGGATGACGAACACAGAGACTCCCACCCGCGAGCGCAGGCCCAGGGAGGAAACCACCCGTCTCGGCCGGGAGATTTACGAACGGGAGATCAAGGCACAGGTCGAGTCGGCCCACCAAGGCGAGTACGTCGCCATCGACGTGGGGAGCGGCAACTGGGCCCTATCTGACGATGCTCTATCCGCTGCGAACAGTCTGCGGGAGCAGTGCCCGGAGGCGCTGGACGTCTTCCTCCTTCGGGTCGGGCATCGGGCGCTGCATAACTTTGGGGGCCGGCCCTGGCGGATGGCCGAGTGATCGAAGGCGTGGTCAACGCCGTGTACGAGGCCGTCATTCCCCTCTCCCTGCAAGGCACGGCGGGGGAGGCGCGTGAAGTCGAGGCCGTGGTAGACACCGGCTTCACCGGGTTCCTGACCCTCCCGCCCTCGGTCGTGGCAGAGTTGGGGCTGGTTCTCAAGGGCACCAGCGAGGGGACGTTGGCCGATGGCAGCGAAGTCTCCTTCGATGCCTACGAAGCCACGGTGCTCTGGGACGGCGAGCCGAAGGTTGTACTCATCGACGAGGCCGACACCACTCCCCTCGTGGGCATGCTGCTGCTCAACAGACACGACCTGAGCATCGAAGTCGAGAGCGGCGGCCGCGTTCTCATTAGCGCTCGACCGTAGAGGTGAGCCCTCCCGGAGTGGAAGCGAAGAGCCGGCGACTGGACGTCGCCTACTGTTATCCAGCGCCCTACTGGCGCATGGGCGAAGGCGGCTGGGTGAAGTCGCTGCTGCTGTTCTTCGACAAGGTGTCCATCCTGCTGCCGGATTACATGTATGGGCGTCACCATCTTGCCGATCCAGTCCTGGCCGAGCCGCTTGAGGCCCAAGGGTTGTTGGAGGTGCTGGAACCGACGCATTGGATAGATCGCGACATGGCGACGAAGCTGGCCGAAGCGGTCAGCGGTCTGCTTGCCAACGGCGTGTTCGACGACCTGCCAAGGGACGTTGCGTTCAACGAGTTGTCGCAGTCCCGCATGGGCTACCGGGCGGATGTCGAACTGGCCGAGTCACTGGTAAAGGAGTTGCAGGCTCGGGGACTTGCGAGACCCAGCGAGGACGGCGTTTCCGTTCCCCTTCAGCCAGTCGTGCGGACGACTATCCTGGTCATCCTCGCACAACTCGCGCGGGCGGGTGGCCACAGGCAGAACCTATCCGTGCATCCCGCGACCAACGATCGGCGCGCGCTCAAGTCCCTCCTCGACACCCTTTCCTTGGAGCGACTGCCATCACGCGACCGGGTAATAGCTCTCGACCTCGAAGCTGTCAGCTTCGACCTGGAGTCGGTGCCGCTCGAAGACCTCCTGCAGTTCCGGGCCGAACATCGACCTGCGCATCGCGCCTACATGCGAGACCTGCGGGGGTTCATGGTGGAACTTGCCGATGTGGGGCTCCCAGAGGAACGGGAAGCCCTGCTACTGGAGCGACGGCAGGAATTGGCTGATGCGGCTCATGAACTCCAACAATCTACTCGGAAGGCACTCGGGAAGAACCTTCCCTCGTGGTCCTTGGGAATTGCGGGAACCGCTTGGTCGGCTACGGCTGGCGACCCAATCGGGACGGCCCTAGGGGCCGCGGGGCTGATCCTAGATGTCCTGGGGGTGGGGGCTGGCAACTCGGACAAGGTCACTGCCTACTCCTACCTCTTCCAGGTTGAAAGCGCCTTTGGACGGTGACCCCGCTCGCCGGCGACACACAGATCTTGCGCGGGGTAGGCCACGGACAGAATCAGGTTTGAGTCCGCACCTTCCGGCGCTTCACCGGACGTCAGGGTTGACAACGGCATATGCTGCCGGACGCGATCAGGCGGGCTGTCGAGCCAGCGACGACAGGCTGAACAGCACCTCGAAGGTGGTACTGCTTACTGTCAAGTTAGGCCACTCTTGCTGGCAGGAACTGGGTGCCGCTCGGGCGGCTCCCGGCCCCAGCCCGCGGGGTGCCGGCGGCCTCAGCGTGCCTCCATTGCGGCGTGCACGCTCCTACGGCGTGCGCGACCGCGATACGAGCGGGAACGCCGACTGCTGCAAGGGGCCGTAGGCCGCGCCGGACATCATCAGCGGGCGCCCCGGCGGAAATGCCCTGCCTGCGACGACGAGGCGCTGGAGGATGGGGCTCGGTCGCCTGTTTCGCCGATGCATTGCCGTCCTGGGCAACGGCCACGGAACGGCCGCAGCCGGCGCGACGACAAACGAGATGCGTTAAACCCCATGAGTGCCCCGATTCTCGGGCCAAACGTTGTGTCCAAATGTCGCCACCGGGAGGTGGCGTATGACTCTTGGTTTCTCGTTGCGGCGGTTCTAGCGTTTACCCGGACGAATCCCGGTACCCATTGGGCGAAGTCTGTGAAGCCGGATTGTCAGCGCGGAAGAGGCCGGTCCGCACCGGGCCCGTGGAACTGCGCCCCAGCGCATCGGGAAGCGGTCGAAAGAAGAGTGGTAGCTGAAATGCAGGGGGAAGGCGGCGCTCGCGGGGTGCGGTTGCGCCGGGACCGCCTGGCCAGGCTGAGCGAGGCGACCCTGCGGATTAGCGAGAGCCTCGACCTTGGCGAGGTGCTCCGGGAGGTCCTGGACAGCGCCCGCTCGCTGACGGACGCGCGCTACGCCCTCATCACGACGCTCGACGACTCCGGCCGCCTGGAGGACTCCGTCGTCTCGGGGCTGTCCGATGAAGAGGCACAGAAGCTCTGGGAGATGCCCGGCGGGCCGCGGTTCTTCGAATATCTGAGTTCCATTCCCGACCCCTTCCGGGTGGGTGACTTCGCCAGCCACGCCCGGGCGAGCGGCCTCCCCGAGTTTCGCCCCCCTTCACCCGTGAGCGCGTTTCTGACCGTCCCCCTCCGCAACCGGGGCGCCAGCATCGGCAACCTCCACGTGGCCCGGGAGGAGCCCGGCGAGGACTTCAGCCGGGAAGACGAGGAGACCCTCGTGATGTTCGCCCCCCAGGTCGCCCTGGCCCTGACGAATGCCCGCCGGTACCGCGACGAGCGCCGCGCCAGGACCGACCTGGAGGCGCTTATCGACACGTCGCCGGTGGGCGTGGCCGTCTTCGACGTCAGCACGGGCGCTCCCGTGACGTTCAATCAGGAGGCGAGAAGGATCGTCGAGGGCCTCTCGAATCCGGACCTCTCCCCGGAGGACCTCCTGGGCCTGATGACCGTCCGCCGCGCGGACGGCCGCGAGGTGTCGCTGCAAGAGTTCCCGCTGGCCCAGGTGCTCAGCACGAGCGAGACGTTGCGGGCCGAGGAGATCGTGCTGGAGGCGCCCGATGGCCGCGGCGTCACCGTCCTGCTCAGCGCCACGGCCGTCCGCTCCGCCGGGGGCGCGGTGGACGCGGTGGTGGTGACGATGCAGGACATGACCCCGCTGGAGGAGTCCGAGCGGCTCCGCGCCGAGTTCCTGGGCATGGTGAGCCACGAGCTGCGGACGCCGCTGACCTCGATCCGGGGGTCGGCGACCAGCCTGCTGGAGGCCCGCTCGGAGCTTCAGGAGGCCGAGGTGCGGCAGTTCCTGCGCATCATCGTCGATCAGGCCGACACCATGAACGGCCTCATCGGCGACCTCCTGGACGTCGCCCGGATCGAGACGGGGACGCTGCCCGTCAACCCCGAACCCGTTGATCTGCGGATGCTCGTGGATCGTGCCAGGAGCACCTTCCAGAGCGCCGGAGGGCGCAGTGCGCTGGAACTCGACATCGCCCCGCATCTGCCGCTCGTGGCGGCGGACCGGCCCCGCGTCGCGCAGGTGATCACCAACCTCCTCACGAACGCCGCCAGGCACTCGCCCGAGTCATCGCCGATCACGGTCTCCGCGGTCCGCACGGGCGCCCAGGTCGAGGTCTCGGTGATCGACGAAGGGCGGGGCATACCCGATGAGCGCCTGGCGAGCCTCTTCGGCAAGTACGGCGCCCTGCAGGATGAGGACTCCGCCGGGGACGCCGGCCTGGGCCTGGCCATCTGCAGGGGCATCGTCGAGGCGCACGGCGGGCGCATCTGGGCGGAGAGCGCCGGCCGGGGCATGGGGGCGCGGTTCACCTTCACCCTGCCCGTGGCCGACGAAACCGCGGCCGAGCGTTCCGAGCGCCCCCGGCCCTCCCCGGGCGGCGATCACTCCGGAGAGTCCATCCTGGTCGTGGACGACGACCCCCGCACGCTCAAGACCGTGCGGACCGCCCTCCTGGCGGCGGGCTTTGATCCCACCGTGACCCCCGATCCCGGAGAAGCCCTCTCCCTGTTGGCCGAGACCCGTCCCCGGCTGGCGCTGCTCGACCTGCTGCTGCCGGGCTCGGACGGCATCGAGTTGATGGGCGACATCCTCGCCATCACCCCGGTGCCGGTCGTCTTCATCTCCGCCTATGGCCACGACGACGTGATCGCCGAGGCGCTCGAGGCGGGCGCCTCCGATTACATCGTCAAGCCCTTCTCATCGACCGAGCTGGTGGCCAGGGTGCGGGCGGCGCTGCGCGCCAGCCGGGGCGAGCAGCGGGCCGAGCGTTCCGAGCCCTACGTCTGCGGCGACCTCACCATCAACTACGCCGACCGCCTCGTCACCATCGCCGGCGCGCCCGTTCCCCTGACTCCCACCGAGTACCGCCTGCTCGCCGAACTCTCGATGGGCGACGGGCGGGTCGTCACCCACGACCAGTTGCTGTGGAGGGTCTGGGGCTCCAGGCGGTCCGAGAACCGCGCCTCCCTGCGCACCCACATGCGCAGGCTCCGTGTCAAGCTCGGCGACGAAGCCGCCAACCCGACCTACCTCTTCGCCCAGCAACGGGTCGGCTATCGCCTCGCCAGGCCCGACAGCCCGCCCTCGCCCGCCACCGGGAGCTGAACTCCAACCCTCGACTGCGCGCAGTCACTTTCCGCCGGCAGCGAGCCGCCCTTCTTCTTCCAGCCCCGCGCCCCGGCTCCCGGTGACGATGGGCAGCCTTTTCGTGATGCACCCCCGTTGAGACTGCCGTGACGCCCGCTGGCATCCCGATCCGCGGTGATGTTTCCCTCACCTGTATGCCGCTCTTGCAACGAAGCGGAGCCAGCAACCGATGGCCGGGTACCAGGCCGTGCGCGATTGGTGGTGGCGCCTCCATGCCCGGCGCGGGGGCTACCGCTTTCGGCTGGCATCTCGCGGTCGCGCAGGGTGGTGAGAGCGGGAACTCCCTCGATGCCATGGAATCGTAATGACTAATCCTATGTAGTCACATTTTTGTCATCAAAGGCTGTTGTAACGTCTTCGAGACGTATCAGTGACCCCGTCCTCATGGCGGGGGGCGCCGTTCCGTGAGGCTACCTTTGAGCAGCGCACAACGTCGCAGCGGGTACCGCAATCCACCGACGGGCGGGGACGCCGCAGGTTCCGAAGCAACGCTCGACGTACAGCCAGCGCACGCCGGCAACGGGGACCGGGGAGCCGCTGGGCCTGCCCCGTTCCCCGGCCCGGGGCGCCTCCTCTCGCGCGGGCTCCGACGCCCGCTGCCGGATGCCCTGGGCGCACGCGGCCGGGGAGGGGCAGAGTGAGGAGGGCCTGCCCGCTGATGCGCTGGCTTCTGGCCGTGCCGCCGGCGGTTGTCCTGCTCGTGGCGAATGGGGTTGGGGCTGGCGCCCAGGGTGCGCTCGGTGCCCCGACCGGCGTCGCCACGACCGCAACCGCGACCACCCTTGCGGTCACGTGGACGGCCCCGGCGGACAGCGGGGGGTCCGCCATCACGGCGTATGACCTGCGGTACGTTCCGAGCAGCGCTTCCGACAAGGCCGACGCCAACTGGACGCTCCTCGAGGATGTGTGGGAGACCGGCGGAGGCGCGCTGGCGCACACGCTGACCGGCCTCCGCGACCAGACCTCGTACGACATCCAGGTCCGCGCCGTCACGGGCGCCGGCGACGGGCCATGGTCGTCCCCCGCCCATGTGGCCGAGACGTCCGATCGCGGCAACACCAATGCGACCGCGACGCCGCTCAGCGCCGAAGCGCCCGCGTCCGGACGCATCGAGCCCGCCGGCGATGCCGACTGGTTTGAGATTCAGGTCGCGACGACCACCAGGGTCTGGGTGTACTCCACGGGCGCCACGAATACGCGCGCCTCCCTTCTGAGTGGTAGCACGACCGTAGCCTCCAATGACAACGTCCCCTCGCCGTTCGGCACACACAACTTCGGGTTCGAGGCCACCCTCACCGCCGGCACGACCTACGTGCTGCGCGTGGCCGGGTCCGGTGCCGGTCCCTACGAAGTACGGATCGTGTCCCTGGTGGAACCCGCGGAGACCAGGGAGGCCGCCCCCGAGATCACGCTGGGCCGGCCCGCTCGCGGCCACAACGGCTCGACGGGCTACCCGCGAGAACGCAACTTCTTCAAGTTCACGCTGGCCGAGGCTTCCCACCTCTTCGTGTTTGCCATTGGAGACAGCGCCGGCTCCTCGCGCATCGACACCGAAGTGCAGGTCAGCTACCTGGCGCAGCCGGGCCACCCGTACCATCCGCCGGGTACCGCCCTGATTTCGGAATACGACGACAACGACAGGTACCGGCAGATTCCCGGCGCGACCATCATCCGCACGGATACGCCCCTGCAGCCCGGAACGTACTACGTCGACGTGCAGTCTCCCGAGCGCGGGTCCTTCACGCTCTACCCGCTCATCCCCGACGAGCCGGGCGCGACGAGGGATCTCGCCGCGCCCCTGGAGCTTCACCGGCTGGCGACCGGAGCGCTCACCGGTCCGGGGAGCGTGAACTACTTCGTCTTCGATGTGGAACGGGACTCGCTGTTCGTCGCGAATATCGAGTCCT